>CAVZCY010000006.1:0-1350566 GCA_963773915.1 uncultured Acidobacteriaceae bacterium | reverse complement strand
CGGTATCTCAATATTGTCGCGGCGTCGCCATGCCGTGGTAGATTCACATCACCCCCTAGGACATTCAGGCCCCATCAACCTACACGGAGGGTATTGCGCAAAATGAAAAGCATTCGCAGGTTCTTTTCCTTCAGTTCACTTTGCCTGGCTTTCGCATGCACCATGCTGGGCGTGATGAGCATCCAGACCGCCAGGGCACAGGCCGCGCCCCCGCCCATCGGCACCTGGGCCAACAAGACCGAAGGTCTGGTGGTTCAGCCGAGCGGAACCTGCGGCTTCCTGGTAAATGGCAGGGTCGCCTACTCCGGAACCTGCTATTGGGAGACCCCCTCGGCCAGAGGCGGCATTCTCGATCTCACATACCCGATGCCCCTCCAGCCCGGGCACATTCGTTGGAGCGTTGTCTACATTAACCAAACGACCATCACGCTCGATGGAGATACATTTACCAAGACGGGGAACTGAGTTCGCCTGCCTGATTGCGCTTCCTGCCTGCCGGCGCTCCTCGCAACCGGGGATCCTGGCCTCTAAACGGCTGCCGAGTCGCGCCGCGGCAGCCTGCAGTCCCCCGCCGGCCAGCAGGAACCCGGGCTCTAACTTCCATGCGATCTGCCATTTGCCCCAACCGGCGACCCTCGTAGCTGCGCCCCCGCTCACTGCTTCCATATCCCCACCCAGCCCCCATATCCGCCATTCACTGCTCCCTGCTTGGGTTGACCGGCCATCCGAATTACCCTCGTAATGACCATTTAGCCTTCGGTTTATACCATCGAAACCTCAGGCTTCGAGCCGGGCAAACTATTGACATCCGGCGCCTTCAAACCCAGTCGAGGAGACAGCATTCATGTCCAAAGCCACTAAATACGCCGAGAAGGCCGCCGTCTACGCAGCCAAGGGAGCGTGGGTAGTTTTTGAGCGCTTGAACCGCATCAGCCCGAACGCGGCTTTCACCCCCAAGTGGAGCGACAAGCCTCTCCTCAAGAGCTATCAAAAAGAGAAGCCGCCCCTCGGCTGGCCGCGCACCACGGACTCGCTCTGTCCCAAGTGCGTCCCCGAGATTCGCAAGCAGATCCTCGACGGCAAGCTGCCCCACGAAGTCCTCCTCAACGAGAAGGTCGGCGAAATCAAGGCCCAGATCATCGAGCGCGACGGCAAAATCCTGATGGTCAAGGACTGCCCCAAGCACGGCCACTTTGAAGACGTCATGTCCATGGACCCGGCCTTCTTCAAGCACCTTGAAGAGAGCTTCCCCGGCCGCGACATGCGCGCCCACAACGATGAGAAGCTGCACAACCACGGCACCTCGACCGTTACCCACGGCCGCGGCTCGGTGCTCACCATCGACCTCACCAACCGCTGCAACATGATGTGCGATCCCTGCTTCATGGACGCCAACCAGGTTGGCTTCGTCCACGAGCTCACCTGGGACGAGATCAAGACCATGCTCGACAACGCCATCACCATCAAGCCCAAGCGGCAGATGAGCGTTCAGTTCAGTGGCGGCGAGCCCACGCTGTCGCCCTACTTCCTTGACGCTGTCGCCTACTCGCGCAAGGTTGGCTACAACTCGGTTCAGGCCGCATCGAACGGCATTGAATTCGCCAAGTCGAAGGAGCTTTGCCGCGCCGCTGCTGAAGCCGGCCTCCGTTATGTCTATCTCCAATTTGACGGAATCGGCAACGCAGCCAACTCGCACCGCAAGGTCGGCAACCTGTTCGACGTAAAGCTGCAGGCCATCAACAATCTTCACGAGGCCGGCGTTGAAATCGTGCCCGTCACGACCATCATCAACGGCATCAACAACGAGCAAGTCGGCCGCATCATCGAGTTCGCGCTCGACAATCCCAAGAAGATCAGCTTCCTCTCGTTCCAGCCGGTCAGCTTCACCGGCCGCGACGAAGACATCACCGACGATCGCCGCGTGGCGCAGCGCTACACGCTCTCGCACATGGCGCACGACGTCAAAGCGCAGGTCGGCATGGGCGAGCCGGCGCGCGACTGGTTCCCGATCAGCTTTCATGAGCACCTTCTCCGACTGGGCCGATCTGGTGCACGGGCCTACCGCCGAGTGGGGCCAGCTCTCCTGCGGATGCCATCCCAACTGCGGCATCGGCATGGCTGTGATGATCGACAAGGAAACCAAGGAGTCCGCTCCCGTCACCGCCTTCCTCGACATGGGTCAGGTGGCCAAGGATCTCGCCAAGGTCAACGACGCAGCCCGCGGCAAGTGGCTCTCGGTCATCGGCCTCGGCCTTTCGCTGATGCGCAACTACGATCCGTTCCAGGCGCCCACCCACTTCAAGATCACCGACATGATGAAGAAGATGGACAAGACCTTCAACGCCACCGGCAAAAACTACGGCAGCGTCAAGGGCGACCGCACCATTGAGGACATCAAGGTTCGCCGCCAGGACCGCTGGAACTTCCTCTTCATCGCCGGCATGTGGTTCCAGGATCTGTTCAACTACGACTTCCGCCGCACCGAGCAGTGCATCATCCCCTACGCCACGCAGGAAGGCGAGATCAGCTTCTGCGCGTACAACACCGGCGTGGGCTGGCGCAACATCATCGAGAAGATGCACATGACCGCCACCCTCACCAAGTGGTATGAGGAGCACGGCCGCCACGAGATCTTCGCCGGCGGCAAGAAGGTGGGCATGAACCAGGTTGGCCACGATCTGCAACGTCAACATGGAGCACGTCAACGCCGAAGCCAACCACACGCTCGACAACCTCGGCATCGCCAAGAACGCCCGCGAAGAAAAGATCCGCGCGCGAGACGAAAAGATGAAGCAGGAAGCCGAGAACGCCCGCATGGCCAAGCTCTACCGCGAGCACATCCTCGGCGAAAAGCCTCGCGAGGGCGGCATGGTTTCGCTCGGCGCCATCCGCCGGCCTCGAACAACGCCGCCTCGCCCATCAACCGGCATCGGGAAGAAGGCGACCTCGTCGCCGGCGACTAAACAAGCTCCCTCCCTTGGTTCTCTCGAAACACGAAGGCCGTGCGCACTGCGGACGGCCTTCGTGCTATAAAGCCTCAAGCAATCATGTCTTACCTGATCAAATGCCGGGTGCCCCGGGCCCTCGAATGGGATTAGACAACTCAGGCCGGCATCAGCTCTTTCACTTTCACCTGGCAAACCTTGATTGCTCGTCAACCAGAACGCGGCCGCTCCAACAGTTTCAACCTGACTGCTATGCGGCCCGCTTGCTCCCCACCGACTCCGAGGCGCGCATCGCTTCGTCTGCAAACATTTCGGCGACCCGCACCCATGCAGTCTTCCTCGTCATGGCACCCCTCCATAAAGCATATCGGCAATCACCCCGCGACTTCCGTCATGACGCCAATGGACCTACGTCCGCCGTTTCGCTGCACAATCCCTACATGACGTTGCTGCCGGCCATCGCACTTCGAGCCGGCCGCGCAGTGCAAAACTATTCAGGTGGCCTCGATGACCGCGACCCGCGAAAAAAACGAGCCGCGCAAGCTGCCCATGATGCCCATCCGCGACATGGTCATCTTCCCCTACATGATGACCCCCTTCGTCGTGGGCCGCGAGTCCAGCGTGCGCGCCCTCGAAGAGGCGCTCACCGGCGACCGCAAAATCTTCCTCGCCACGCAGCACGACGCCTCCATCGACGAGCCCAAGGCCAAGGACATCTACCAGGTCGGCTCCATCTGCAACATCGTGCAAAGCGTCAAAATGCCCGACGGCAACATCAAGGTCCTCGTCGAGGGCGTCGAGCGCGCCAAGTCCATCGAAGTCAACGACCGCGACGGCTTCTTTGTCGCCACCGTGCGCACCGGCAAGCGCGATTTCGAAATGACGCCCGCCGCTGAGCAGCTCATGCAGCGCGTCACCACCCTCTTTGAGAACTACGTCAAGCTGCAGCAGTCGCTCAACTACGAGACCATCATCGCCACCGTGAGGATGGACGAGCCGGCCAAGCTCTCTGACACCATCGCCGCCAATCTGCAGCTCGGCATCGAGGAAAAGCAGGAACTGCTCGCCATCTTCGATCCCGCCGCGCGCCTGGCCCGCATCGCCGACGTGCTCGACGTCGAAATCGAAAAGCTCGACCTCGACCGCAACATCCAGTCTCGCGTCAAGCGCCAGATGGAGCGCGCGCAAAAAGAGTACTACCTCAACGAGAAGATCAAGGCCATCCAGAAAGAGCTGGGCCGCGGCGAAAAAAGCGAGTTCGACGAGCTGCGCAAGAAGATCGAAGCCGCCGGCATGCCCAAGGAAGTGCTCGACAAAGCCATCCAGGAGCTCAAGAAGCTCGAAGCCATGCCGCCCATGTCGGCCGAGTCCACCGTCAGCCGCAACTACATTGACTGGCTGCTCGCCGTGCCGTGGAAAAAGCGCTCCAAGGAAACCCGCTCCATCGACTACGCCGAGAAAGTTCTCAACACCGACCACTACGGCCTGGAAAAAATCAAGGAGCGCATCCTCGAATTCCTCGCCGTCCGCCAGCTGGTCAAGAACCCCAAGGGCTCCATCCTCTGCTTCGTCGGACCTCCCGGCGTCGGCAAAACCTCGCTCGGCATGTCCATCGCCAAGGCCACCGGCCGCAAGTTCGTCCGCCTCTCGCTGGGCGGCGTGCGCGACGAAGCCGAAATTCGCGGCCATCGCCGCACCTACATCGGCGCGATGCCCGGCCAGATCATCCAGCACATGAAGCGCGCCGGCACCAAGAACCCCGTCTTCCTGCTCGACGAAGTCGACAAGATCTCCTCCGACTTCCGCGGCGATCCGGCCTCCGCGCTGCTTGAAGTCCTCGACCCCGAGCAGAACACCACCTTCCAGGATCACTATCTCGACGTCGACTACGACCTCTCGCAGGTTCTCTTTGTCGCCACGGCCAACGTGCTGCACACCATTCCGCGCCGCGCTGCAGGACCGCATGGAAGTTCTCCGCCTGCAGGGCTACACCGAGCAGGAAAAGCTCGAGATCGCGCGCCAGTATCTTGTGAAAAAGCAGCGCGACGCAAACCGGCCTGAGCGAGAAGAACATCGTCTTCAACGACGACGCCATCCTCGAAATCATCCGCTACTACACGCGCGAAGCCGGCGTCCGCAATCTCGAGCGCGAAATCGGCAACGTCTGCCGCAAGGTCGCCCGCAAGGTCGTCAAGAGCCGGCAACAAGCACAAGGAAGAAATCACCGCGCAGAACATCATCGAGTTCCTCGGCGTGCCCAGGTTCCGCGACTCCGAAGTCGCACGAAAAGAGCGAAGTCGGCCTCGTCACCGGCCTCGCGTGGACTGAAGTCGGCGGCAGCATTCTCACCACCGAAGTGCAGGTCCTCGACGGCAAAGGCAAGCTCACCATCACCGGCCAGCTCGGCGACGTCATGCAGGAGTCGGCGCAGGCCGCGCTCGCCTACATCCGCAGCAAGGCGCAGGCTCTCGGCCTCTCGCGCGAGTTCTACCGCAACGTCGATCTCCACCTGCACGTGCCCGAAGGCGCAATCCCCAAGGACGGCCCCTCTGCCGGCATCACCATGGCCACCGCTCTGGCCAGCGCGCTCGCCAAAATTCCTGTCCGCCGCGACATCGCCATGACCGGCGAAATCACTCTGCGCGGCAAAGGTGCTGGCCATCGGCGGCCTCAAGGAAAAACTTCTCGCCGCTCTCCGCGCCGGAATCTTCGAGACCATCCTGCCCCGCGCCAACGAAAAAGATCTTTCCGAGCTGCCCGACAACATCAAGAACGCCATGAAGCTCCACTTCGTCGACACTATGGACGAAGTTCTCGCCCTCGCGCTCGAGCGCCCGCTCCCCACTCCGCTGCCCTCGGAAACCGAGAGCCTCGCCGCCGTGCCGCCGCCGGAAGTTTCCTCCAATCTTCCGGCTCCGCAGTAGTCAATCAATTTTAGAAATTTTCGCTGGTAGCCTCAGCCGCGCATTCGCGCTTCCAGCTCTTCAAGCGCATCGCACGCCGTCTTCACGCCATTCTCCCGCGCCACTTCCTCGGCCACTGCGCGCGCCCGCGCTTCAAACTCCGGCTCCGCCAGCATCGCCCGCACCATCCGCGCCACGCGCCACGGCTTGTAACTCGACCGCTGAATCACCTGCGCCACGCCCATCCTCTTCATGCGCCGCGCATTGTCCGGCTGGTCGTGCGAGTAGGGCATGATCAGCATCGGCCGTCCCGCGCGCAGGCACTGCGCCGTCGTCCCCACTCCGCCCTGGTGCACCGCCAGCGACGCGCGCCCGAACAGCTTCGAGTACGGCGCGTACTCCGCCACGCAAATCGAATCCGGCAATTCGCCTTTGGGCCGGTTCCTCGCGTCCGATCCGATCAGCAGCACCGCGCGCACGCCCAGCTTCTTCGCCGCCTTCGCTGACTGCTCATAAAAATCTCCCGCCGCCAGCACCGCCGCCGATCCCAGCGTAAACACCACCGGCGCATCGCCCGCGCTTAGAAACTTCTCCAGCTTCTCCGGCAGCGCCGCATTACCCGCGTCCGCATCGTAAAAACAGAATCCTGTGATCAGCGTGTGCTCCGGCCAGTCCTTCTGCTCCACGCCCAGCACACGCGAAAACATCGCCAGCACCAGATTCGGCGAATGTTTCGCGTCGAAGATCGGGTTCTTGCCTCTTGGCAATCCCAAGCTCGCGACGCAATTCGTAAACCGGCTCCGGCCATTTGCGCGTCACAAACCGCGCCAGCCGTTTCATTGCGCGCCCCATTCCCGGCGCTTTATCTGCCCGCGCCAGTTTGGGAAACGGCGGCAGCACTGGCGGATCGTACGCCGAGAAAAACGAGAACGGCGCCAGCACATAGCTCGCCCACGGAATCCCCGTCACCTCCGCCACAATCGGCCCCGCGTAATTCAGCTCGCCCAGCAGCAGCAGGTCCGCGCGCGCTGGCTTGGTCGCCGCATCCAGCAAATCGTCGTACGTTTGCCGCAGCACCGGATACAGAAACTTCCGAAGGCCCGTCTCCGTGCCCTTCTTCACGTCGTAGATCATCTCCACGAGCAGCGTATTTGTAGGGTCGATGTCCGGCCGCAGCGCGTGAAATTCGAGGCCGAGCGGCTCGATTTTCGGACGATAGACGTTGGGCAGCGCCATCACCGGCACATGTCCGCGCCGCTTCAGCTCCAGCGCAATCGCAATCAGCGGATTGATGTCCCCAAACGTCCCAATGTTCGACAGAACGATGCGCAATTGCTGGCTCCCCAACGCATGATGGTTTCGCAACTTTGAGACTAATGCATCGGGAGCGCGATTCACCGCCTGAAGCGGGTCAACTTGCAGTTGCCTTCAAAGGTTCGCGATCGGCGACGCTATTGCGCCGGCTTTATCGCGGCATTGGCGCACGCAGGCGGCACGTCCTTCAGCGTCGGCTGCAAATCCGGCCAATACGGGCTCGTCTTCAGCACCGAACAAAAATCCCCGAGCGCCGGCAGCGGCTTCTGCTGCGCTTTCGGCCCCAGCGCATCCACAAACTTCCATGCCAAGTCCGATTGCCCACCGTAGATCAGGTTCAGCACCGTTTGCCACATCGTCGTTCCGATGGAGTCGGCATCGCCCGCCGCCACAACCTTCTGCGCCGCGCTCAGTTCCTTGTTCCACTCCGCTGTCGTCGGCGCGGGAATCTGCATCTTGTCCATCGCCAAATGGAATCCGCCGCCCTTTGCATCGTCCGTCCAGCGCAGCGTCACCACCGCCGAAGGCGAGCACGCAAAGCACGTCGGCCAATAGCCAAACGTCCAATCCGCAGTCATATAGTAGTAGTGCCCGTCGGCGAGGCGCTCGAAGTGCGCCAGGTCGTCGTCGGAATCATTCAGCGTGGCCAGCAATTTGAATTGCAGTCCCAGCTCAAAGACATAGTGAATCGTGCAGCAATGCGCACCGCCGGTAAAAAGCGAAACAATCATGTCCGGTTGTCCGCGACCCGTCACATCTGTCCCATTCGCGATCGCCGCAATATTGTCCTGCGCATCGTCCGGCTGCCCCAGCGTATAAGTCTGAAAGCTGTCGACGCTCTGCGTGTAAACGACCTTGCCTCCGCTCGTCACCTGCAGGCACGCGCCATCGCTACTCTTGAACGTGGCAAATTGATACTGCCCAACCGTCGCCGCACTTACCTGATTCTTCAACGTGCATGCCTGCGCCGGATTCTCCGCCGGTCCCTGCGCCAAAGCTCCCGCAGCCGCGGCGATCAACACTGCCGCCACCAAAACGCCGCACCGGCGCCAAAATACTCGATCTCTCGCTTCATCGCTTCACCCGGCTCTATCCAAAGTCGATTATGTCCAAGATTGGTTCTGTCCAAGATAGCACCAACACTTATCGTCATCGCATATTTCATTCGTCTCCCAGTTAATCGCCAACTGCTTTATCGCGCTCTGGCTTCATCGCGCCCCCATTTGCTCCATCGCGCTTTGATCGCCGCTTAAACCCGCGCGTGTTATTCTTGCCCCGTCAAGTTTCGCCCGGAGTCCCCATGTCCCGTCAGCGCATTCGCTTCATCGCAATCAAATTCGTCGCCACCCTCTTCGCCGTCGTCGCCTCACCCACGTTTCTCGCCGCGCAACAACCAGCGGCCCCCGCCGCCCGCCGCGCCGCAGCAGCCCTACCACGTCATCGACCATTGGAAAATCGGCGGCGACGGCGGCTGGGACTACCCCGTTGCCGACCCGGGCGCGCATCGCCTCTATATCGCCCACGGCACCGAGGTTGACGTCGTCGACACCAACACCGGAAAAACCATCGGCGCCATCCCCAATCTCCACGGCGTCCACTCCATCGCGCTCGATACCGCCGGCAAATTCGGCTACATCACTGACGGTGGCGCCAACGCAGTAGTTGCATTCGACCGCTCCGCCCTCGCCATCACCGCCACCATCCCCGCCGGAACCGGCCCTGACGACATCCTCTTCGAGCCGGTCACCAAAACCGTCTGGGCCTTCAATGGCCGCTCCCACGACGTATCCGTCATCTCTCCCGCGTCCAATACCGTCATCGCCACCATCCCGCTGCCGGGCAAGCCGGAGTTTCCCGTCACGGACGGCCAGGGCACAGTCTTCGACAACATCGAAGACAAAAACGAAATCGTCCGCATCGACGCTCACTCGAAAACCATCACCGCAACCTGGCCCGCCGGCTGCGATTCACCCTCCGGCCTGGCCTACGATGCCGCCGGCTTTCGCCTCTTCGCCGCGTGCGACGGCAAAAAAGCTTCCGTCGATCGACACCACCAGCGGCAAGCTGCTCGCCAATCCCTCCATCGGCGACGGCCCTGACGCCGCCGGCTTCAGCGACGCGCACTCGCTCGCTTTCATCCCCAGCCGCGACGGCATTCTCTCCGTCATTGACGCTGCCGCCCCCGGCTATCCGACCATTGAAAGCCTCGCCACCCAGGCCGGCGCGCGCACCATGACCTACGATCCCTCCACCGACCGCGTTTATCTCATCACCGCCGACTTCGGTCCGCGCCCCGATCCCACTCCCGCAAATCCGCGCCCGCGTCCGCCCGTCATCCCCGGAACTTTCACCGTCATCGTCGTCGGCCGCTAGAGTCGAAGCGAACGCAGGCTTAAGTGTGAGAATCGTTCTCATCGTCGCAGTCATTCTCATTGTCGGCGCCACGCTCTTCGCCGACTACAAATGGCGCCAATGGCTCGCCCGCAACCGGCGCGGCGGCGACCGGTAGTCGCACCGCACCTCATCCCATTAAAATAGGATTCGTGAGCTTCCCTGCCCGTAGTCATCAATCTTTGTTTGGCCATTCCAGACGGGTTCCCCGTGCCCACTTCGGCTCTTTGCTCAGCCTTGCCGCGCTTCTCCTCCTTGCGCCCGCTGCCCGCTCTCAACGGCAGCCCACACAGGTCCTCGATAGTTCCGCGCTCCATCCGCCCGCCGGATCGCGCGTGGCCATCGTCGAGTTTGATGACCTGGAGTGCCCAGCCTGCGCAGCCGCCAATCCCGTGCTCATGCAGGCCGCAGCCAAGTACGGAATTCCCTGGATTCGCCACGACTTCCTCATTCCCGGCCATCCCTGGAGCCCCAGTGCGGCAGTAAACGCCCGCTGGTTCGACGAGAAAAGCAAGCGCCTGGGCGACGATTACCGCAACTACATCTTCGCCAATCAGAACTCCATCGAAACCCGCGGCGAGCTTCAGCAATTCACGCAGCGTTTCGCCTCCGCCCACTCGGTCGCGCTGCCTTTCGCGATCGATCCGCAAGGTAAATTGGCGGCTGCGGTCCAGGCCGATTGCCAACTCGGAATTCGAACCGGCGTCAACCAAACTCCAACCATCTTCATCGTCACCTCCAACAGCAAAGGAGCGCCCTTTATCGAAGTCACCGACCCGCAAGCTCAGCTCTTCACAACAATCGATCAGGCCATCGCCCAGACCCACGTCGACACGCGCCCCAGCACCCCCGCCAAGACCACGCGAAAGACTGCGCACAAGTAGCCCCGCTCCCTTGCATTCTCGGTCGCCGTTTTTCTATTCCCTACTGGCTACTCCCTATTCCCTGTCTTCTCGTTCCCTTGGTCCCTTGGTCTCTTGGTCCCTCGTTCCCTACCTTCCCATCTGCGCCGTTACAATGTCCTTAGGGAGCCGTCAAAACGCTATGCATCGTTTCCTCAGCCTCCATTTTCTTTCGCGCCGCAAATTTGCCGGCCCATTTTCGACCCGCCGCGCCGCAACCCTGGCCCTCGCCTCCGTCGCCCTAGCCTCCGCCGCGTTCCTTTTCTCCGCAGCCGTGGCCCACGCCCAGTTCGGTGCGCCGCCCACCACGCCTGTCCACGACGCCTCCGCCCTCAAGCCGCCGCCCGGCGCACGCGTCGCCATCGTCGAGTTTTATGACCTCGAGTGCCCTGACTGCGCCCGCGCCAATCCGCTCCTCGTTCAGGCCGCCGCCAAATACAACATCCCCTGGGTCCGCCACGACTTCCCGCTCCCCATGCACACCTGGAGCTTTCAGGCCGCCGTCAACGCGCGCTTTTTTGACACCAAAAGCAAGACCCTCGGCAACGACTATCGCGACACGGTCTTCGCCAACCAGCCCTCCATTGAAACCCCCGACGAGCTTCAGCAATTCACGCAGCGCTTCGCCTCTTCGCACGGCGTCGCCCTGCCTTTCGCCATCGATCCCATGGGCCGCCTCACGCAGCTCGTCAAAGACGATCAGGCTCTCGGCAACCGCATCGGCATCGAGCACACCCCCACTATCTGGATCGTCGCCAGCGCGCCCGGCGCACCGCCCTACGTTGAAGTCGTCGACCGTGGCCGCCTCTTCCAGCTCATCGACCAGGCCCTCGCCGAAACTCGCGGCCACTAATCCGCGGATCCGCTCCGGCTTAAATCCCAGCCGCCCGCCGATCTTCATTGAATCTGCTTGAGGAACGCATCCCTAAGGAACGCATCAGTGAACAGCCGCGATTCGCTTCCAAAATTCGGCCTCGCCGCCTACGGAGCGACCGCCGTCATCCTCGGCATCGTCGGCTTTATTTGGCACGACTTCGCAACCAACTGGCAGCGCGTCCCTCCCGATTTCCCCGACCGCACCCTGCTTGCCTGCGTCGCCGCTGCCTGCGAGCTGCTCGCCGGCATCGCAATTCTCTCGCGCCACTTCGCCCGCGCCGGCGCGGCACTCCTCACCTTCCTCTACGCCATCTTCACCACGCTCTGGATCATCCAGGCGCTCAAGACGCCCGCCGTCTACGACAGTTGGGGCAACCTCTTTGAGGAGTTTTCTTTGGTCGCCGCCGGCCTTGCCGCCTGCGCAATGCTCGCCCCACCCGGCTCCCGTTGGGCCGGCAAAGCGCACCTCGTCGCGCGCATTTACGGCATTTGTCCCATCTCGTTCGGCGTCTACCACATCATCTACTGGCGCGCGGCAGCCACCTGGGTCCCTGCATGGCTGCCGCCCGGGCAAGTCTTCTGGATCTTTTTCACCGCCGTCTGTTTTCTGCTCGCCGCCGCGGCCATTCTCTCCGGCATTCGAGCCCGCCTCGCCGCCCTGCTGCTCACTGCCGAAATTCTTGGCTTCGAAATTTTCGTTTGGATCCCCAAGTTCGTCGCCGGACCCCATGACCACTCCAACTGGTCTGGCAACGCCATCAACCTGGCGCTCATGTCAGCCGCCTGGGTCGTCGCCGATGCCTTCGCCACCCCGCCCCAGCCCACGCCCTCTTCCTGATCGCATCTCGGCGCAATCCGCGCCTTTTGCGGATTGCGCCTACAATCCCTCCACCTCGTCGCATCTCGGCGCAAATCGCTGCTCGCGATTTGCGCCGGACCACATATCAACCCCCAAAACAAAAACGGCGTCCGCCGCAGCGAACGCCATCCATCCTGCCCTTTCGGTTTTCTTGTTCCCTTAGTCCCTTGTTCCCTCGGTCCCTGATCGCAAACAGCCTCAGCTGTTCGCGATCTTCACAAGCCCTCCCGGCGCAACCGTCCGCGTCTGCGGCGCCCGCCAGTGGTCGATATAACTAATCCTGTGCACGCAACCCACCGTGCAATTCGGCGCGCAACTCTTCGCCGTCGTAAACTCCCGCTTCAAATCCGCCTTCGTATACTCGGCCACCGGAACCCCCGGATACCCGCGCTGCTGCGAGCAATAATGAACCAGCCCGTCCTCGCACACATACAAATACCGCGACCCCGCGCGGCACCGCCAGTCATTCGCGCGCCCCTCGGCAATCGCCTCCTGAAACTTGTCAAACTGCGCGTAGTTCGTCTTCTTCCGCGCCTTCATCTCCTGGTAAACCCGCGCCTCTTCCGGCGCAAGCGGCTTCAGCTGCCCGCTGCCATCATGGATTATCCCAATCGTCGACTCGAACCCCAGCTCCAGCGCCCGCTTGCTAATCTCGAGCGCGTCGTTCGGATCCTTGATCCCTCCGCCCACCACCGAATTAATGTTCACGTGGAACTCGGCATGATCGGCCAGCATCTGCAGCCGCTTGTCCAGAGTCTTCAGAGATTTTTTTGAAACCTCGTCAGGCTCCAGGTTATCAATGCTGATCTGCATATGATCGAGCCCGGCCTTATTCAGCCGCTCTATTCTCTCGGGTGACAGCAGGAACCCGTTCGTGATCATCCCCGCAATCGCGCCCGTCTTTCTCATCCGCCGGATAATGTCGTCCAGCTGCGGGTGTGTTAGAGGTTCGCCGCCGCTGATCCCGATCATCGCCGTCCCCAGCCGACCCAGCGCGTCAATCCGCCTGTACATTTCTTCCAGAGGAACCGGCTCGCTCACCTTGTCGTATTCATTGCAGTAGGCGCAGCTCAGGTTGCAAAACCGCGTAGGGATAATCTGCACCAGCACCGGGTGCGAAGTGTCCGCCAGCGCCCGCACCACCATGGAGTACTCGCGCACCTTCCGCTTGGCCGCAATAGCCCGCCCGCGCACCGTCGATCTCCGTGGAATGCCCATAGTTTCTCTCCTCCATCATACCCTTTCTGGATTACCCCATACCCTTACTGAATCGCAGCGAGAAGTCATTGGGAGAACCTGAATCTTAAAGAGTTATCTCGAAAGTCACTTCAAATGAATGGGTGCCCCGGGTCACTCTCATTCGGGAACCTTGGATCGCATAGAACACAAGGACTGCCGCCCGAAAACAATCCATCGCAATCCCGCGCCGCTTGCGATAGACTTGCATTCTCCCCGGGACTATTTCTCCGCACAGGCGTCAAACGCGATCCGCATTTTCGCAGCGCCTCTTCTTTTATGTGCAGGGATTCCAACTTTACGGCGAGCTATGCCGTCTTCTGATTCAGGTCGGCGATTTCAAAATCAAACGAAGGTAGCTGCGTACGCCGCAGAATCCCGATGCTGCCGGATCGGGTGGTTCGCACGCCTTCCACATCGCTCGGACAGTGGGACCACTGCGCCGGGAAAGAAAGGACAACTCCCATGCATAAACATCTCGTCTGGGCCGCGCTCCTGTGCTCCACGGCCCTGGTTTCCATCCCTGCCATCGCGCAGAATGTCTCGGCCAAAGGCGTAAAAGGTTCCGCTTCGAACCATGACATCAACATTCAAAGCGACAGCTTTATCAACTCAAAGAATTCGGCTTTTGCCGCGCCCGAAAGCAAAGGCGGTTATGCTTCTCGCGGTCTCAACGGGACGTGCAACATTCACGTCAACAACAAGACCGGCTACTACGTCTCCTTCTACTTCAACGGAAACGCTGCCGGAGCCGTCGGCCCCTGGGGCGACCTTTACCCAAACAGCACCGAGGGTAAGGCCGTGTTGTATGGGCGCGCAGTTTTCACAGATGGAACGGTGCTGACATTCGGCCCGCAAGACTTTACGTGCACGGGAACCGACTTCACCTGGACGCTTACTCCGTAACTCCGCTGGAGCGACCCGGCGATTCAGCAGTACCAATCCTGTTGAATCGCCAGCCGCACGAGGAGCGAAATGCCGAAGAGCGAAACGCCCGAGTCTCGGGGCGCCGGCTAGTCGAAACCGTCGCCCCGAAATTCTCTTTCCCTATTGGCTGCTCCCGGCCGGGGTCCGCGACGAGAGATCTTCATTGCTGGGGTGGCTGTTCCCTGTTCCCTATTCCCTGTTCCCTGCCTCTAACGCCTTCCGATCCCACTTCGCGCACCTTCCGCTTGGCCGCAATAGCCCGCCCGCGCACCGTCGATCTCCGTGGAATCGCCATCAGTTTCTATATGAATCATACCCTTTCTGACCACACCCAACGCCGCGGGGTCAGAACGACGAAAAGCTGCCGAGCTTACCCTATAATTCCCGTAACGCTCCCGAAATGCTAGACCTGCGGCCCGTCGGCCTGATAGGTGCATCATGAGTGACAACCCACTGATAAAGCTCGACGACCTAACAAAACCAGCCATGTCTTGGTCGAGAAAATCTCCGATACGATTGGCGGCATGTTCAAGCCCTGGCAGATTATCCGTATTGCCAAGGCTGAGTCCGAAGCCGATCAGATCAGGGCGCAATCCCAAATTCAGATTTCCGATCTTCAACGGCGTGCTATGCACCGGTTCTTCGTTGAGGAAGGGAAAAAACAATCCAATATCGAAGAGATCACCGCGAAATCCCTCCTGCTTCTTAGCGAAGGATCGAAACCTCAGAACGTCGAAGACGACTGGATTACAAACTTCTTCGATAAATCCAGAATTGTCTCCGACGAAGATATGCAAAATATCTGGGCCAGAGTCCTTGCCGGCGAAGCAAACATGCCAGGCTCGTTCTCACGCCGGACCGTGAATCTGCTGTCCGATTTAGAGAAACGCGACGCTGAAAGATTCGAGAAACTTTGCGGCTTCGGGTGGACGATCGAGAACCAAAGTCCGCTTCTATTCCCTTTAGTCTTCGACGTTAGAGATGGAATCTACCTCGAAAGCGGCGTGTCCTTCGGACGGTTGTCGGATTTGAATCGCTCGGCCTCGTGAGATTCGGCCCTGAAGGATTCACGCTCAGAAATCAACCCGAGCACGTTAGCGTCACATATTTTGGGTCGGCGGTGGAAGCTCACCCTCCCGAGCAAACAGCAGGAGTATTTTGACATTGGCGAGGTCATGCCGACTCACACGGGATGGGAGCTTATGCAAGTGTGTAAGCCGCAACCGGTTGAAGGCTTCCTGGAATACGCATTTAAACATTGGGAAGAAATGAAGCTGGCACCGAAAAGGTGCGAATAGGAGCCATAACCTTTATCGGATAGACACCATACGGCGGCTCCAAAGGAAATGACCTATGCAAAAACGTCTCAGAGTCTCTTTGAAGCGTGACGAAGCGCTACGTGCGACCCGAGTTACCGTCGGGAAGATGAAGCTCGTTTACCTGCTCATTGCTGACAAGCGACTTAAGTACGGAGACGGCAAATCCAGAATCGCCTACATCGGCACCACAAAGAACGGCGTCGCACGGATCGCTCAAAGCGTTGCCACGAGGGCCGAAGACATTCTCAACCTTCACGGGGTGCGCGCGTTCCATGCAAGAATCGTGACCTGTAATCCGCGCCAGAGAGTTAAGACCTGGACGAAACTAGAGCGGGGCCTGCTCCTGTGCTTCCGCGAGAGATTTGGCGAAGTTCCGAAGTTCAACTCGCATGGTAAGCGGACAAAGGAGACTGACGAATTTGATTACTTTGCGAAGAAGAACTTGCTCAACATTATTGACGAACTAACTTGATGCCCGGCGAGCGACCCACAGTCGGCGCGGAAGGGCCTGATTGTGCGAGGCGGAGATCGACGCCACCCCAAGGCCCAAAATCGAGAGCCGGGGCATCCGGCGAAAAGGGGGAGAGAAACATGGCCTTGGAGCCCTGTCGCAATTGCGGGAAGAAACAATTCAACACGTCGTCGAGAAAGTGTCACGCTTGCCACGCTGCGCTGCGAAAAGACGGGACACTGGTTAATGTGCCCGACGGCTATTTCCTCGACGAATACGGAAACCTCCGGTCAACCAACGAGTACGAGATTAGCGATGGAAAACTCCAGGTCAAGTATCGCTATATTTTGGAACCAGACAAGGTGACACTGCGAGGGGAGTTCCCGAAGCTAGCAACTCCGCCAAAATGCGCCCATCCGGAGAGGCTTTCCTGCAACTACGGCGAGGGCTTCGCTCGATGCGAATATATGAAATACGAAGGTACTAATTGGATCTGCAAGGCCAACGCGACCTGAACGGGACGGCCGGGTACGCCAAGCCTCGCATTTGGGGACCCGGGGACACCTCAACCGCAAACTCACCACCACTCCCGCTGACTTGCCAACTCGCCAACCCGCCCCTTCTCCGTTGACCTTTCGCCACCCGCAAACATCCAACCTGAAAGCTTCCCGTATCCTGTTCCCTGAGGTCGCTCCCATGAAAAAACTGGCTCTTCTTGTTGCCATCGCCGCACTCGCCATCCCCTTCGCCGCTTCTGCGCAAAGTCCGGCCCCGGCCCCGGCACCAGCCCCGGCCCCGGCCCGCCAAGCACCCTGCGCGGCATCCTGCTTGAGCAGCTTCACACCACCCACGACAAGGAAGATTGGTTTGTTCCGGCAAACGTCGCCGTCGCAGGCCTCACCGCCGAACAGGCCAAATGGAGCCCCGGCAAGGGCAACCACTCCATCGGCCAGCTTGCCTACCATATCTGGTATTGGGACGACCGCGCGCTCACAGTGTTCAAGGGCGAGAAGCCCGCGCCCTTCGACGGAAACAACAACGAGACCTTTGACAATTTCACCCCCGCGCAATGGGACGACCTCCAGAAAAAACTCGACCAGGTGCTCGCCGACTGGGAAAAGGCCGTCGAAACCGCCGACGATCAGAAGCTGGCTGCCAATGCGTCGCAGATCGAGCACGTCGCGACACACAACGCTTACCACATTGGCCAGATACTCTACGTTCGCAAGCTTGAGGGCGTGTGGGACCCGGCAAAGGGCGTGAAATAAGCAGGCGCGTGAAGTAAGCGGGCGTCCCACGAACTTTCCATCTCTCGGGCCGCGAGTACACCTAGGGAAAAGCCGCGCCAGCGGCTGGGATCGAGGAGGACCGGGGCCCCCACGGGCGGGTCCTGGTCCGTGGGGTGGTGGAGGTCAGGGCTCGCCGAATTCGGCCGAGCGGCCCGGGGTCCCCACAGACAGTTCTTGGTCTGTGGGGTGGAGCTCCTTCGCATTTTGGCACATGGGATAGCTCAACCGAGCATGCCGAAATGGCGCCGACCGTAACGCAGCGCCCTAATGCTGATCTGGCGGGCCATAGCCGGGCTGGCCATTCCCATGCCCGTCATACCCATGATGATCGTCGCCGTGCCTGTCGTGATCGTCAGTGACCATTCTGACCGGCGGCGAGTCCCGCGCACGCAAAATCGTTGCGGCCATTGTGAATTCCGGTCATGACTGTGAATCCATCGCGCCCTGCCGGACACATGTGCATTCCGTTTCCTTCGGTCATGCCGTTGGCGTCGAGAAACGAGCGCCGCACGCCCGGCATATCGGAGCACACAAGCCAGTCGTTGTTGTTGTGCAGTCCGCGCATGTACCAGCCCGGGCGGCAAACATGCATATTGCCCCTGCCGAGGTCGCCTTGCGTACGCGTATCAAGGTAGGTGTGCACCTGGCGCTCCAATCCCTCAGGAACCACGCGCACGCACGTGAAGACGTTGTTACCTACATGGGCGCCCTGCATGGCGAATCCCACCGGGCACACGTGCACTCGGGTTCCATGCCAAATCTCCTCTGTGTTCCCGTCAGTAATGGACCTGCCCACCTGCGCATGGCCCACAACGCCGGCTAAACAAGCCACGGCCAGAAGACACGCCACCTGCCAGCACGTCTTTCTTGCTTCTTTCATTGGTCTTTCCTTTCAGTTTTTGCTGATTTTGGGGTTTGTTGATCTTAGGCTCGCACAAATCGGCCCGCGGACCAGAAATCTAATTGCCCACGGAAGAATGTGTCAAGCGATGACCGCTGAACTCCGTCCCTGTTCCCTATTCCCTGTTGCCTTTTCCCTGTTCACTGCTTCTCCAGCGCCGCCCGGTCCCACTTCGCGCAATTTGCCGCCGCCTCATACGTGCTCTGCAAGAACTCGAGCAGCGCCGCATCCGGGTCCGCCGACTGCCGCATCGCCTCATACGGGAAAATAAACTCGCCGAAATTGCTGTCGAATTTCGCCCCTGCCGGCGCAATCGCATAATCCCGGTAGCCCGGCGGCTCGGGGTACGCATAGCTATAAAAAAACGGCTCGATAAACGCGCCGTTCGGTCCCGGCGCTCCCGGCCAGAATCCGCAGCTGCTCACCTCATGCGAATACGCGTCGCGCACCACGCGATCCGGCAGCCCCGGCATGCTGGGATGCTCCGGCGCTATCCGACCTGAAAATCTCGTGCACGCCAGATCCATCGCGCCCCAGAACAAATGAATCAGGCTCACCTTGCCAATGAACCGCGCGCGAAACACCTCAATCACCCGCGACGATTGCAGCAGAATGCGCCAGAACCGCTGCGCATATTCGGGGTCGTACGCCTTGTGCACTTCATCTTTCTTGAACGGAATCGGCTGCGCAACTTCGCACGGCACCGGCCACACGTAGCACAGCACGTCAAGGCTCTCGAGCGCCGTCATCAGCTTGCCGTAAAACTCGGCCACCGTCATCGGGGCGAGAGCGACGGTCGCGCGCCCGCCATCGCTCGTCTCAATTACTAGTTGATGCTCCAAAAAATCGAAATCGATCTGGACGATTCGACTGCCGTGTGCCATCGGCGTCGTCGTCAGCCCGCGAATCGTCGGATACAGCGTTACATTCCAGCAGTGATTGAGCGGCGGCGTCAGCGCCATCCTCACCTTGCCCACCATTTGCAGCCACAGTTGCAGCGTTGCGCAAGTATCGCTCCACGCGGCCTGCGGCAGCGCCTGCCAAACTTCGTCGTCTTTGATTCCTACGCCCTTCGTCGCATTTAGTTCCGGCATAAAGACCTCTCGCAGCCAATCATAACGGCAGTGGTTCCCTGACCCTTCCCACTTTTCCTCGCTTCACAGCCTTCTCGGTCCCTCGTTCCCTTGGTCCCTTGTTCCCTGCATTGACCTTCCCTGCATCTATACTGTCTCGGTGCCCTTTGCGCCTGACCAACTCGTCGCCCTGATGATCGCCGTCAGTTTCGCGGCCGGGCTCAACGTCTACGCCACTGTGGCCACTCTCGGCCTGCTCTCTCACACCAGATATCTCGACTTGCCGCCATCGCTTCATCTGCTCTCCAACTGGGGCGTCATCGCCGCCGCTCTCATTCTCTTCGGCATCAGCTTCATCGTCGACAAAATCCCCGCGTTCGATCTCGTCTGGAACGCGCTGCACACATTCATCCGCGTTCCCGTCGCCGCGCTGCTCGCCTTTCAGGCTACAGCCGGGCTCACGCCCGCCGAGCAGCTCGCCGCCACTCTCGCCGGCGGCGCCATAGCGTTCATTGCTCATGGAGGCAAAACCGCCGTCCGTGCCGCCGTCACTCCTTCACCCGAGCCTTTCTCCAACATCGCGCTCAGCCTCGGTGAAGACGGCCTGGCAATCTTCCTCACCTGGCTCTCCACCTGGCAGCCCTACATCGCCGCCGCCATCGCCTTCATCTTCATCCTCATCACGCTCATCCTCATTCGCTTCGTCTTCCGCGCGCTTCGGTCGCTCCGCCGCCGCCGCAAACTCGCAGCCCAACCCCAATCCGCGATTCAATCCTGATCGCATGCCATCCCACTCCACCCCACCACGCAAGTCCTTCACCGCGCTCCTCGAGCCAGACGGAACCGCGCTTAAGTGGGTCATCGCCCGCGTTCCCTTCGACATCGCCAAAGCGTGGCCGGTCCGCAATGGCCGTCGCGTCCGCGGAGAAATCGCCGGCCACGTTTTCCGCACTTCGCTCTTCCCCGATTCCCGCCGCGGCGGCCACTTCCTCCTCGTCAACAAGAAGATGCAATCCGCCGCCAACGCCCGCGCCGGCTCCCGCGTCAGTGTTTGGCTTGAACCCGACATAGCTGAGCGCCCAGTCCTTCTGCCGCCCGAGCTCACCCGCGCCCTCAACGCCGATCGTCAGCTGCGCCGGCTCTTCGATTCCATGAGCGACTCACGGCGCCGCGAGTTTGGCAAGTTTGCCGACCAGCCCAAATCCGCAGCCGCCCGCGTCAAACGCGCCCAGAAAATCGCCGAAATGCTCATGCAGGCTCTCGAGGGCGAGCACGATCCGCCTCCCATCCTTCGCGCGCTCTTCCAGCGCCGCCCCGGCTCCCGCGACGCCTGGCTCGCCTTCACTCCCGCCCAGCGCCGCAACCACCTGCTCGGAATCTTCTACTATGAATCCGCCGAAGCCCGCGAACGCCGCGCGACCAAAGCGATCGACGACGCCCTCCGCGCCGCGAAGCGAAAAACCGGCCTGCCCCGCGACGACGCTTAAAAGACGAGGCTTGATCATTGATTCCATGCCAATTGCCGGCCCCCAGCCTGCAATCTCACCCGATTCGCAACATCTATTTGCGCCGTATCACAACTTTTTTCCGGCATCCGGGGTTAGATATCGGTAACAGGAGGGAGGACGGTAAGCCGCAAATCCCCCGATTTGAATTGGCCTTGGCCGCGGTTTTATCGTCTAATTGAATTGAGATGACGATTGCTTCCGTTCAGACACTCTTCCCAAAAGCATCTGCCACCTTGGCTGACGATCGGGCGCGCGACGATCAGGCGCGGCAAGAAAGTCTTGCCGTCTCCGCCGGGCTCAAACACCAGAAGGCCGGCCTTCTTGAAGAGCTCATCGTCCGCTATCAGCACCGCCTGCTGCGCTACCTGCTTTTCCTCACCGGCAACCGCGACACCGCCGAAGACATTTTCCAGGAAGTCTGGATGCGCGTTCTTGTCCGCGGCGATCAGTTTGACGGCCGCGCCCGGTTTGAAACCTGGCTCTTCACCATCGCCCGCAATCTCGTCATCGATCAGAGCCGCAAGCGCACCATGAGCTCGCTCGACGAACTTATCGATGGCGTAACTGAAGACGACCGCTCCATGCAATTCGAAGTTGTTGCCGACGATCCCACGCCATTTGACCACGTCTCAAACATTGAAGACCGCGAGAAGATCGCCGCGGCCCTGCTTCAAATAGACACGCTTCATCGCGAAGTGCTGGTGCTCCGCTTCCACGAAGAGCTTTCGCTTGAGGAGATCGCCAAGGTCACCCGCGCGCCGCTTTCCACCGTCAAATCCCGCCTCTACCGCGGCCTCGCCATGATTAAGCCCCGGCTTGGCTACGCCGCAGCGCGCTTTCAGGAGGCAGTTTGAAAACGGTTGAACTAGCCGGCAACCAAGCCGCCAATCCGGCCCAGGTTTCATCGTCTGCTCCCGCTGCGGGCGCTCGTGCCGCCAACCCTGATCTCATTTCAGCCCTCGCCGGCAAACAAGCCGGCCGCGATCGCTTTGTTGCCGAAAAAACCCGCCGCGTCGTTATGGCTTCTTTCGGTGTCATGCAGGATCAAAAAGCCGGCCGTCGCCGCACTCGCTCCGTCGTCCTGGCGTCTCTTTTGCTGGCTCTTCTGGCCTTTGGGCCTCTGGCCTGGCGGGTTGCAGACGACCTCATCGGCGGCGAGCGCATTAGCGACATCGCCACCCAAACCAGCCTCTGGGCCTGCATCCTCATTCCCGCCGTTTTGGCCGCATTTCTGGTGGCTGGCTGGTCACGCGCCAAAGAATAGATCCCACTAAAGTTCCTCAAAATATCGTCCTGGTTTCGCCCAGGGCGCAACTTTCTGCGTCTCTCTTCCGTCCACTCAATCAGAGGCGAACCTGTCTCTGAACGACTTTCCGCGGGAGCAACGGCCCATGCCTGACCAAAAGCCCATCAGTTTCAACGAAGAAGAGCGGCTGATTCCGATCTGGTCAATCGTCCTCGCCAGCCTGGCGTTTGTCCTCATCGAATACTATTTCTGGGTTGTCGCGCCCCAGCAGCGCCACCATCCGCCGCAGCCCCTCGGCCTGCGCATCTACTTCAACATCTCCTGGGGAGTCGTCGCCGCCCTCTACTTCCTTATGGTCGGCTACATCAGCAAAGATGCCCCGCGCCGCGCCATGAGCCCGCGGTTCTGGATGGTGATCTGCTTCGTCATGCCTGCCGGTATCGGCGCGGTACTGTATTTTCTCTTGCGCCAGCCCCAGGTCTCTCGCTGCCCTTCCTGCGGCACACACGTTCAGGGCGACTTTCACTTCTGCCCGCAGTGCAACTTCCAGCTCACGGCTAATTGCGGCACATGCTTCCGCACCGTCCGCGCTACCGACATTTATTGCACCAACTGCGGCCACGAGTTGGCCACCGACAACACGCCGGCGCGTCTCCGCGTCGTGAGCGACTAGTCAGCGCCAGCGGTTCGACCAACAAATGTTCGACCAACCGATGTGGGTGCCCCACCCTCGCCACGTTTTTGTTTTTGTGGCTAGGGTGGGATAGCACGGTGACGGCTGACAGCTTGCGAACTCCGCTAGCGCCGCTAACTCCGCCAACCCCGCTGCCTTACCCCGTACCTTCCCCCGCATTGACCCCGCCAGCTACGCTTCCTACAATCGAAGCTTCAGCCCCCATGCCCATCTCCGCGCTCATTATCGATGACGAACAACTGGCCCGCGAAGAGCTCAAGTACCTTCTTGACTCCGTCGGCGGCGTCGATGTCATCGCGCAGGGATCGAACGGCATCGAGGCCATCGAACTCATCGACGAACATCATCCCGATCTCGTCTTTCTCGATGTGCAGATGCCCGGCCAGGACGGCTTCGCCGTGATTCAGCGCCTCGTGGACCGCGTTAAATCCGCCGAGGAAGGCGCAGAAACAAACGCAGCGCCGCTGCCTCAATTCGTCTTCGCCACTGCTTACGATCAGTACGCCGTCCGCGCCTTCAATGTGAATGCCGTCGACTACTTGCTCAAACCCTTTGACCTCGCCCGCGTCTCTGAGGCTGTCGACCGCGCCCGTGCACGCATCGCGGCGGGCACCCCATCAGCAGGCGCTTCGCAAGACCCCGGCATCGAGTCCCAGCTTCACCGTTTATTGAGTCTTCTCAACCGCCCTCAAAACTCAGATCAGGGCCGCGCCCCAGCCAAGCTCATCGTCCAGGCGCAGAGCCGCCTGCTGCTGGTCGATCAGGCCGACATCTGTTTCGCCTCCATCGATGAAGGCGTTATTCGCATCGTCACGCGCGTCTTTGAAGGTCAATCCAAATGCCGCACCCTTGAGGAGCTTCTCGAGCTTCTCGACTCCACCCGCTTCTGGCGCGCCCATCGCGGCTTCGTCGTCAACATCGACCAGATTCGCGAAGTCATGCCCTGGTTCAAATCCAGCTACCAGCTCCGCATGAATGACAAGCAGCAGACGGAGATCCCCGTCAGCCGCGCCCAGACCAAGCGCCTCCGCGAGCTCTTCAATTTGTAAGCTTGTTCGTCGTAGGTCTGTTTGTTACAGGTCTGCTCACGTCCCGAGCGTGTCAACCCTGATTTTCTCTAAATACCTGAAAAAATGCGACTTGGCGTTGCCGATAATTACCCCGCTCCGGCGCATACTGAAACCATGAACCTTGACTGCGAAAGTATCTTCGCCGGATTGCTGCCTCGCCATTGGCGCCATCCGCGCAAAAAGGTATGGGAGGTATGAAAGGTATGGACGAGGTATGGCAAAGGTATGAGGCCCTCCCTTAAACCCTTCAAAATCAAATATGGAGGTATGGCATACCGGGGGGGAGGGGGGTGGCTAAAAAAACATAAACAGCCGCCTCTGGCACCGGGCGACAAATGCGGTCAAAACCAGTCGACCTGGGCCGCTCTGGTCCCTGTTCCCCTGTTCCCTTGTTCCCTGCCTTTCTCAGTCGTACCGCTCGAAGACGATCTGCTTCTTGTGCCAGCCGTAGCCCTCAAGCAGTTCGCGCACGCCCGAGACCATGAAGTTCAGTCCGCAGATATAGCAATAGATGTCGAAGCGTGGAGCAGCCGCCGCAACAGTGGGATCGACGAGCGCCGCAGGCACGTCGGGCAATTTCAGCCCGAGTCGTTTCGCGCGCTCTTCCACGGTCTTCGAGATGTGGACTTGCACGTGGCCGCGCAGGCCGGCCCACTCATCTTTGGCCCGGCTCAGCGTGGGCAGGTAGTGGAAGTTCGGCGCGCGTTTAGCCAGTGCCTCAAACTCGTCCTGGTAGTAAATGTCGGTTTCGTGGCGAGTGCCGTAAACCAGCCAGATGTCTTTGCCCTGGCTGCGATCGGGGCCGTTGGCGGGAAACAGCCACTCCGCGAAGGCGCGCATCGGCGCCACGCCGGTTCCAGTGGCCACAAAAATTGAGTCGGTGATCGGCTCTTGCAGTACGAAGTGACCGTGAGGCCCGTGAATCTGGATCGTGCCTCCGACAGGTAAATCCGGCAGGTCGGCGAGGTAGTTGGAGAAGAATCCGTTCTCCACACGGTTCACGCACAACTCGAATTTGTTCCCGCTCGCAGCCGACGCAATCGAGTACGCGCGAGTCTGTTGCTTGCCGCTCGGGTCCGTAGCCACGGCCGAAACAAATTGGCCGGGATGGTAGTCGAAACGCTCACGGCCCTCAACTTCGAATACGAAGTGGTAGCACTGTGCAACTTCTGAAATGCAGGTTTTGCGCAAAAGTCGCGCCGTATAAAGCTCGCGGGCCAAGTTTTTCCTCGCTTGTTTTCAGTTAGCAAGTCGCGTTACTGCTCGAATTATAGGTTGTTAGGCTCCGTTGCTGCCATTTTGCCGCGCACAACGCGACGCACCGATCGCTACTGCGTGCCCATTACCGGAATCTCGATTGCAGAATCGTGTCCCGGCCCGGAATAAATCGTGATCGTCGCGGCTTTGTAGTCAGCTGGCTTCGCCTTCATGATGTTCGCCACATACGTTTGCGGGTTGCGATCGTACAGCGGAAACCAGGTGCTCTGAATCTCGACCATCACCGTGTGCCCGGCTTTGAAGACGTGGTCCACGTCGTGCAGGCTGAATTTATATTCATGAATCGATCCCGGCGCGAGCGCTGTGGGATGGTCGTATCCGGCGAGATATCGCCCGCGAAAAATCTCGGCGTTGGTCAGCAGTTGATAGCCGCGCATCGTCGCGTCCGCATCGTCGGCTGGATATTCATCAATCAGCTTCACCACCAGGTCGCTGTCCGAGCCTGTCGTCGAGGCGAAGATGTCCGCCACAACTTCGCCGGTAATTGTCAGATCTTTTGTGAGAACCGGCAGTTTCCACACGGCCACGTCCTTGCGGTCGGTCACAAAGCGCTGGTCTTCAGTGAGCCAGTTGTACCACTGGGAGCCGTCGCTGTACGTCGGCTGAATCGGCCGGTGCCGGTACGGAACCGGATTGGAAGGATCGCTAACATAGGAGGCCGCCGCTTCACTCCTCAATTTCGTACCCGGCGCAGTCCAGCTCAGCATTCCTGCGCCATCGAGATGAAGCGCCGTCGGTCGCGAATCATTTGGAGGAAAGTGCGCATAGTACTCCCATGTATTCGAGCCTGTCCTAAAGCTCGCAGTATCGTCGAGATTGAAACCGGGCCGATCTTTGAGGTAGTACGCGAAAAACTTCGCCTCGATGTCCCTGCGGAACTCTGTGCCGATCGGCTCCCCGTAGTTCAGGTTGCCGAGGTGTTGCGACGACGACGACCAGTAGCCGTGGCGCCACGGCCCAAGGACGAGAAAGTTTTCGTGTCCAGTATCGTGTGGCTCGAGCTTCGCATATTCCTCCTGCGGCCCGAACATATCTTCCTGGTCGTAATAGCCGCCGACGGTCAGCGTTGGCACTGTGACAGAATTCAGCGCGTTCTCCACCGCGCGCGACGACCAGACCGAATCGTACGCCGGATGATCGAGAAAGAGCTTCCAGGTTGGAACCAGTTTGGCTCCGGATTGCTTCACGTCCTCAAGAAAACTGCCGCGGCTGAGAAAGTAATCGAAGCCATCCATAGGCTTGCCATCTTTATCGTTCCCGTAGCTGACCTGGGTTTCTGTCTTTGTAGATTCCAGCCCCAGCACGTAGTCATATCCATAGCTCTGGCGAAAGGCCCCATTATGAAAAAAGTCATCGCCGATCCACACATCGATCATCGGCGCCTGCGGCGAGATCGCCTTCACCGCCGGGTGCGGATCAATGCCCGCCATCATCGCCAGAAATCCCGGATAGCTGGTGCCCACAACGCCAACCCGGCCGTTATTGCCCGCGACATTTTTGATCAGCCAATCCACGGTGTCGTAAGTGTCGGTGCTCTCGTCAGTCGCGCTCGGATTGTGGTGATCGGCGAGCGGACGCATCATCACGAATTTGCCCTCGCTCTTGTAGCGCCCGCGAATGTCTTCAGCTACGTAGATGTATCCATCGCGCGCCAGCTCCGGACGCTGAGCGAAGAAGGTCGTGCGGTCGGTTTCGTCCACGCCGTATGGCGTCCGCTGCATCAGGATGGGCAGCGGCATTGGGATGTCTGTAGGCCGAAGAATCACTGCGTGGAGCTTGACCCCATCGCGCATGGGAATCATTGCTTCACTGCGTACGTAATCGTGGAACGCTGTGCCGTACCGGTTCGCCCGTGCGATGGTAGATCACATTGGGCGCCGCGGAAAACGATAAAGCTCGTAGCCTGTCCCGACGAGTCGAGCGAGAATACGGCAGTTGTCTCGAAGCCAGGTACGTTGAAGACCGTCGCGGAAACCGGCGCGAGCTCAGTGGGTACGGTCCGAGTGGATTCAAGGATGAGCTTTCCACCCTGCACGTAGATTGTGTAGCCTCCGCTTGCTTCTGCGGGATCGGAATAATTGCCCGCAAGCGCGCTGATTTGCGGAACGGTTTGCTGTTGCGCGGTCCCTGTTGTTGCGCGGATCGCGGAGCCGCAGCCGCCAGCATCGGAACGAGCGCTATCCAGATGGCATTCAAAAGCAAGCGGCGAAAAATCAAATGTCGATCCTCCGTGGCCGCCAAAATAACGCGCCGTAAGCCAGCTTACTTGAGAAAAGATTCAATGCGCGTGCCCGTGATGATGGACGTGCCCGGCTGCCATCGCCTCAGGAGGAGCAACGCAGTCCTCCAGCGCCTCACAACCGATATGCTCGAACTGGATTGTCGTGTGATTGATCTCGAATTGCCCGTGGAGAGCATCTTTGAGGCTGACGAGAATGCATGCGCTCTCCGACGGGGGAATATCGGCGATGGTCACGTGGCATGCCAGGGCGCGCGTGTACGAGCCCAGGCACCAGACGTGCAGATCGTGAACATTGACCACGCCCTCAACCGCTTCCATGACTGAACGAATCTGGTGCAGTGAAACGCCGCGCGGCGTGCCCTCGAGCAGAATGTTCAGCGTCTCGCGCACAATTCCAACGCTCGACCAGAAGATGAATGCGGCAATCAGGATCGAGAGAACCGGGATCGATCCAGTTCTGGCCTGTGAGCAGAATGCCGACGCCGCCCGCAATCACCGCCGCCGTCGATAGCGTGTCGCCGGCCATGTGCAGAAAGGCGCTGCGCAGGTTCACGTCGCGGGCCACGCCCCAAAGCAGCGCCGCAATTGCGCCGTTCATCACGACCCCGGCCGCAGCCACGATCATCATGATCCTCGGTTGCACCGCTACCGGCGAACTGAGGCGATGTACTGCCTCCACAGCGATCAACAGCGAAATGGCGATAAGCGTCGCCGCGTTGATGAACGCTGCAATCACGCCGGCGCGCTGGTACCCGAAGGTTCTGGAGTGGTCTGCCGGCCGCGACTGGAAGTGGACCGCGGTAAAGCTGAGCAGCAGCGCCAGGAAATCGGAGACGTTGTGCCCCGATTCCGACAGCAACGCCAGCGAGTGCGCGCGCAATCCGGCAACAAACGTAAGCACGACATACGCCAGTGTGGCGACCATCGAGATGCGCAGGACCAGTGTCGTCCGGCCTGCTCCCTTACCCGCCTGCGGCGCATGCACATGCATATCGATAGTTTAACCGGGTATCAGGATCGCGCGCCAACGCGCGAATATGTCGATACACCCTATCCTTTGCCGGGTCGCAAATGGCTCAAATCCAATGGGTCTGGATCACCGTAGGAGGGCAATTGCGGAATCCGTTCCCGCAGTCCCGTCCAGCCTTCACCCACAACAATGCTGTTGTAAGGGTTGCCAGGCTGATAGCGCACCGTGCACGGAAATCCAGCCCTCACCTCGACCGCGTTCACCACTTCGCGCATCGCGGTAATGTCCTGCGAACTCTCATAGTCCACGCCGCCGATCCGGTAACTGAACAGAAGCATAGTGAGCGTGCGCCCATCTTTCGCTTCCACTTCATAGATGTCGAGCAGCATGCCGTCGACCAGCCGTCCTGAGTGCACAAGGAACTGCCGTCGCGCGCGCTCCACTTCATCTGCGCTGGGGCGCCGGCGCAGGATCAGCCATACGGCGGCTGCAGCCACACCAGCAGCGGCGGTAAGCCCGGCGGCAATCGCCCAGTCATCTGCGTTGTGCAGGATCATGTCAGAATGGGGTTCAAAGCACATGACCCCAACTTGAGGATACCGCAGGCGAAATCGACTCAGTGCCGCAAGCCAACCGCTCGGTGCCATGGCAATAACCCCTCCGTCGGCGGGCCCACCATGGCCGTACAGATGACCTATACTTTAGGTTGCATGAAAGGCAGGATTCTGTTCTGCTTGATGCGCCTTTTCCCGGCGTGTCATTGGATTGGTGCGAGGCAGTCGAATGAAAGAGCGTTCCAGGATTCGTTCCACAACGGTTATCTGCGTGCGGCGCAACGGCCAGGTTGTAATGGCCGCCGACGGTCAGGTGACGTTAGGCGACCATGTGCTCAAGCACTCGGCCAAAAAGATTCGCCGGCTCTTTCAGGACAAAATTCTGGCGGGATTTGCAGGTTCCACTGCGGACGCCTTCAACCTTTTCGCACGCTTTGAAACCAAGCTTGAGCAACACGCCGGCAACCTGAACCGTGCCGCTGTGGAGTTGGCCAAAGATTGGCGCACTGACAAGATGCTGCGCAACCTTGAGGCGTTGCTGCTTGTTGCGGATAAAGCGCAAACATTCCTTATCTCCGGCTCGGGCGACGTGATTGACCCCGATGAGCCACTCGCCGCGATCGGCTCCGGAGGCAGCTACGCCACCGCCGCCGCCCGCGCCCTGATGGAGAACACGGAACTGAGCGCCCGCGATATTGCAGAAAAGGCGATGAAGATCGCAGGCGAAATTTGCATCTATACCAACGATCACGTCACAGTCGAGGAGCTATAAGGTTAGCGGAGGTCTTCCGTTGACATTCACACATGGCCATTTATTTACCCGCATCCGCTGAAGAACAAGAGCTCTCGCTCGACGAGTTGACGCCGCGCGAGATCGTCGCCGAACTCGACAAGCACGTTGTCGGTCAGCGCGCCGCCAAGCGCGCCGTGGCCATCGCTCTCAGAAATCGTCAGCGGAGGCAAAAGCTGCCGCCTGATCTGGCAGACGACATCATGCCCAAGAACATCATCATGATCGGCCCTACCGGTGTGGGCAAGACGGAGATCGCACGGCGCCTGGCCAAGCTCACCAACTCTCCGTTCCTTAAAGTCGAGGCCTCGAAATTTACCGAGGTTGGCTACGTCGGTCGCGATGTAGAGTCGATGATTCGCGATCTGGTCGAAATCGCCATCGACATGGTTCGCGAGGAACGCCTTGAAGAGGTGGAAGACCGGGCTGAGATGAACGCAGAGGAGCGACTGCTCGATGTGCTCCTGCCTCCGCCGCCTGCCGCGCCCCACGCTCAGGAGGGACAGCTCTCTCTTCCCGGCACCGAAAGCCACCAGCGCTCGCGCGAAAAGCTCCGGCAACAGTTCCGCGAGGGCAAGCTCGATGACCGCATGGTCGAACTCGACGTGCGTGAGCGCAATTCGCCGCAGTTTGGCATCATCTCTAACCAAAACATGGAAGACATGGAGATGAACCTGAAGGATATGCTGCCCAATATCTTCGGAGGCGGCTCCAAGAAGAGAAAGATGAAGGTCACCGATGCTTTCGATTATCTTGTGCAGGAAGAAGAGGGCCGGCTGATCGATATGGACTCGGTGAATCGAGCGGCTGTTGAGCGCGTCGAATCCAACGGGATCATCTTCCTCGACGAGATCGACAAGATTGCCGGGCGAGAGAGCGGGCACGGGCCCGATGTCTCACGCGAGGGCGTGCAGCGCGATATCCTGCCCATCGTCGAAGGCACTACGGTCAATACGCGCTACGGCATGGTGCGCACCGATCACATTCTCTTTATTGCCGCCGGCGCCTTCCATGTTTCCAAGCCCAGCGATCTGATCCCCGAACTGCAGGGCCGGTTTCCGATTCGTGTCGAGCTGCAATCGCTCACGGTCGATGATTTTCTGCGGATCCTCACTGAACCCAAGGCCTCGCTCACCAAGCAATACTCGGCACTGCTTGAAACCGAGGGAGTACGTCTTGAGTTCGCGCCTGAGGCCTTGCGCGAGATGGCCGAATTCGCGTTCAAAGTGAACGAGACCACTGAAAACATCGGCGCGCGGCGATTGCACACCATTATGGAGCGGGTCCTCGAAGACGTCAGCTTCCTCGCTCCTGACGTGGCCCGCCATCCCTCCGACGAAAAGACCGCTGAGACACTTTCCGCGGCCATCAAGAGCGAATCGACTACCCCATTGCCTTACCTGGAGCGAATGACTGCCTCCGGCCCCGAAAAGGTCTTTCTCATCGACGACACATACGTCAAGCAGATGGTTGCGTCTATCGTGAAGGATCACGATTTATCGCGCTACATCCTCTAAGGGTCAGCTCACCAAGTAGGCGCAATTTGATGCCCAGCCGGAGCTTTTTGGCTCCCTACGGCGCTGGCGTCTTTGAACGCGAACATTGTCTCGCCGCAATGAAATGGTCTCGGCACCTGCTCGTTTGCGCCACCCTGAATGGCACTGTAGAATGGAGAAACTGTAGATTAAACAATACGTCGGGGAGTGGCTCAGCCTGGTAGAGCACCTGGTTCGGGACCAGGGGGTCGGAGGTTCGAATCCTCTCTCCCCGACCAATACACTTTGAAGTTGTGCCTCGCCAAAATTCCATCCGGGTGCAAAATAGGCTGCGCTCGAACCGTTGAGACGAGCGGATGAGCCTGCAAATGGGTGGTCGCGCGAGGACGAGAGGGAGAGCGGAAGCCTGATTGACCGCGAGGAGTATCCTTGTGGGCACACTTCAGCTTCAAGCGCCGGAGCCTTCGATGCCTGCTCTTTCCGTGCGACGATCGAGAATCTGCCGCAACCGCAGAACTTCAGGCCGCGAGGTCGTAGCGATGATGCAGGCCGCCGAGCCTCGGCATGGATACGACCCTCGCATGCGCCGGAGTTCCCGTTCGTGCCGCTCGACCCGCGGGAGTTTGCTTCTCCAATCCGAGATGCGTTCGGTCGTCGTGGTAGTAGCGGAGGTACTCACTCATGAGCCGTTTCAGATGTGCTCGTTGAGCACGATCACATGGTCGAGCAAATCGCGTCGGCAGTTGCCGACGAAGCGCTCTGCGACACCGTTCTGCCAGGGGCTTTTGAAAGCTGTGCGTTTGGGCTTGATGCCAAAGGCTTTTCACCGTTGCTGACGACCTCCTCATTGAAGTTCGCGTCGCGATCATAGATCAGTACGTGGCAGCGAGTCGATACGGGAATGCCTCGCGCAACTGCTGACTCACCCAGGCGCTGGTTGGATGTCTGGTCACATTGAAGTGCAGGATTCGCCGCCGGTCATGGGAGATGACGAAGAAGCAATAGAGTACGCCAAAGGTGAGCGTCGGCACAGTGAAGAAATCCATTGCGGCGATGGCCTCGCGGTGATTGCTCAGGAATGCCGCCCATCGCTTTGCCGGTTCGGGTTTCGCGGCGCTTTGCGCATCCAGCGCAGCACGGTTCGCTCAGAGATATCGAAGCCGAGCATCTTCAGTTCGCCGTGGATGCGCGGCGCACCCCAGGTTGGGTTCTCGGTGACCATGCGGAAGATGAGGTCGCGCAATTCCTTGCTCGTTCGGACTTTCTTCCTACACGAACGCCGATGCCGCGAGATCCACTTCCAGTACAGCTTGAATCCGGCTCGATGCCAGCGGACAACTGTCTCTGGCTGGACGATAAGGAGCGTCTGCTTCCACCCTGGCCAGAATCGGCGCAGGATGACCCAGAACAGCCGATCCGGCACTGTCAAGTCGCGGCCGAGGATGCCGATGTGTCAACACGGCAAGCTGCTGCCGCAGGGCCAGGTTTTCGAGGAGGAGATCACTGCGGGATCGGAAGAAACGCGCGGATAAGGCCAGCAGAAGCCTCAACAAACGAAGCATACATTCGTTGTAGCAGAGAAGCGACTGCGAATTTCTAGTCCGATTTCAAAGTGAAATCACATGCAGGCCGGGAATCAGCTTAAAGTGGCGCATATTGGCTGGTCAGGACCGAGAAGCCGAGCGACAATGCAGTGGCGCCGATCAACAAATCGGCAAAGGGAATGACTACGCCTTTGGCTGTTTGCTCGCCGTCAATCCGCCCGGCCAGCATCGCGGTTTCCGCCGTGTAGGGATAAACGGTCAGTCCGATGCGAAGCTCGTCCACAAAAGACTTGGCGGCGAAATTGTACTTGCACGGAATTGGCGCGATAGATGCCATGCACCAGCTCGGTGAGTCCAACAGACGACAGAGCTGCTTCCTGATTGCCGGCCACGCCGATAACCTGCTGCACCAATTGCTCAGGCGTATCGCCGCGACGTTCGGCGGCAATGACCACGCTTGAGTCGAGAATCAGTCCCATGCGGGAGGACTTAGCGGCTCACGATGGCTGCGGATGATTTCTTCAAGATCGCGGCCGAACTCGCCGTCCAAGGTTACCGTTGAGCCTCGCTCTTCTGAGAATTTTCAGCGATTCGGAAAGCACGCGGGGACGGGTGCATCGGCTGAGCAGCAGTCTTCACGACTGACGCCGGGCGTTCGGCTTCGATGTGAATCTCATCGCCATTGGCCGCACGCGCCATGAGCCCTTCGAAGTCGCTTGCCGCTTCCGGAGCGCGAAATGTAAACGACCGCCATGCCACGATGATAACCGGAGATGGCTTATTCGATGTAGTCGAATTCTGTAGCGGTGAATGCCTCCAATAGCATCTCGGAACCGCAGCTTTCAACAACGTAGGCTGTATCCCATTCAATATAAAACAGTTAAAATCACGCGATTTCAATAGATTTCAATAAATGGCTGAATCTGGTTCGGGACCAGGGGGTCGGAGGTTCGAATCCTCTCTCCCCGACCAATACACTTTGAAGTCCTTTCCAGAATTCCCTCCCCTGAATCGGCGAAACCCGTCTACTGCGTAAGCTGGAGCTACATCGATTCCGACCGGTACTTGTGCACTTTTGGTCGAGATTCTGACTCCTTGAGCTGGACGACATGGCACGATTCGCCCGAGTGATCGCCCTCAATGTTGCGCATCACGTGACGCAGCGTGGAAACGCTCGGCAGTTCATCCTGAACGGCGATGCGGATCGTGACGTGTACCTGGAATTACTCCGGGAAAACATTGAGAAGTATCATGCCACTTTGATCGGCTACTGTGTGATGTCGAACCACGTTCATCTGGTAATGGTTCCTCGCCGCACCGACACTCTTGCGAAATCGCTCAAGCATACCCACGGCAGGTACGCAGCTTATTGGAATGGGAAAAACCATTCGAGCGGGCACGTGTGGCAGGGAAGATACTATTCCTGTCCGCTGGATCGTACGCACCTGTGGCAGGCATTGCGCTACACCGAGTTGAATCCCGTGCGGGCGGGGTTGGTTGCGAAGGCGGAAGACTGGACCTGGTCGAGCGCCGCAGCTCACTGCGGGGCCAGAGCGGGAGAAGATTGGATATCGATGCAAGAATGGAAGGAACGCTGGAGCACTTCGACCTGGAGAGAATACCTGAAGGCCGGAGGAAGCGAATCAGAGATCATGGCTGTGAGGCAGTCGACGCACACCGGGCGTCCGCTGGGGACCGAAGAGTTCGTGCGGGAATTGGAAGAAGCAACCAAGCGGGCTCTCGCTCCGCGAAAGGGCGGCCGACCTGCAAAACCGGAAAGCGACGCAAGGCAGGGCGAATTTGATTATGAGACATAGCGACTCTAGAATGTCGGGGGAACATCCCGTCTGTCCCCAGGTTTCCGGGCATCCGCCAGGTTGCGGATCATTCGCATTCCGCCGACAATTAGCAGTACCCAGGCTACCGTGCTAAAGGAGTAGAAAATTAATTATGGCGGATCGCTATTCTGATGTCACTTGGCTTCATATGCGATGTCGTGGCTCTTGCCAGCGCAAGATGACGTCCGTAATCTCTAGCAGCGCATGCAGAATCGGCGCGACCGTTCGTCCAGCACTTGGATGATACGCGTATGATTCCACTGACTTGAGAAAGAAGTGGGCTATTTACGATTTCGCTTCGAAACTGCGAGCAGAACGCAAAGGTGGTACTCTTCAGTATATAGGTTCTCGTTTCACTCGAGGCAGATGCCGCAGTACACAAGCAGGTGATCAAAGATGCCGTCGGGTTCGACTTTGCATCTCTGTCGATGAAAAGCCAGGAGTCCATCGAGATGTTACCTACAGGGCTATCGAGGAAGTCTCGCAATCGAGAAACGGGCTGATCGGGCTTGGGTGCGATGCTATATGGCACGAGATACGGTGAACGGTCGAGCAAACCAAACGTTGCTTCAGTCGGAACTTGTCCGAACGACGGTTCTCGCTGGAAATCTGCCACATTTCCATTATCCAATATCGCGGTGAGGATCTGTTGCAAGTTCTAAAGGCGCTCAGTGCCAGATCGTTCGAGGAATAATGAAGTGAGCTGCTTGATTGCGGAGCCCAGAAGCTTGTTCGTCGACGACTTCGCTAAAGGCTTCACCTACGATGCCGAGGGACGGATTGTCTCAATGAACGTGTGCCCTGGCATATCTACCATCCTGGCCAACGGACTGCATTTTCTTGGGAATAGAAATCTACGGAAACGCTGGTGACAAACGGGGAAACTGCTCGCTGTGGAAACTGGGGGAAACTGGGGAAACTGGGGGAAACTGGGGAAACTGGGGACAGACGGGACGTTCCCTCGACTCCTGCGAAGCGAAGATTCGTCATTACGGCGAAATTGTGGACTGTCCCACTGACTCACTAAAGTGCGACCGACTGTAGCCGAATCTGTAGCTGTCAAAGCACCCTGGACCCATTCACAACGGGCCGCGACCACCACACCAATCGTGAAAGTGGAGAAGCGAGTAGAACTCCCGATTCGGGATCTGGCCAGGCCGCAGCGCCTATCTGTGATGTGTAGCCAACATCATCAAGACAAAAAGAATGATGGGGATCGCTGCCAGCACAATATAAAAAAGAAAATTCTTATTCCATGCGGCAGTCGTTCTATAACTCCTGTGCGAAGTGCCTTCATCCACAACGACATCTTGCATATGGGTCAGGTCTTGCGCCATTTCATGAGCGCTTGCATAGCGGTACCTGGGCGTTTGGTCCATTGCTCGAAGGACAATTTGCTGCATTTGCGGTGTGATCGTTGGCTCAAGTTTGCGAGGCGGTGTGGGATCTTTGAGCCGAGGGTCATTCGCGTGCGCGAGCAGGTAGTTGTTCTCATAGGGTAGCGTTCCGGTGAGCATTTCATACAGCATTACGCCGATGGAGTAGACATCGCTGCGAGCATCGCAATGTTGCCCTCTGATCTCCTCGGGCGAAGCGTATCTGACCGTGTTCATCTCACGCGCCAGGCTGACGAACGTAATGCGCTTGGCCGCGACTTGCGAGGCGAGCCCAAAATTGATGAGCTTGATGTGATCGTTGCTATCGACCATGATGTGTTCGGGCCGGAGGTCACGATGGATGACACCGTGCGAATTGATGTAATACACAGCATCGCAGATGCCGATGGCAATATGGGTTGCGCGTTCCTGCGGAAGCCTGCCTTTTGTAAGGATCTCCCGAAGCGAAATCCCATCGACCCACTCCATGACGATGTAGTCCCGGCTATGGTGCTCGCTGGGAAGCACCCTCATGACCTTCGGGTGATTTAGTTTCTGGCCGATTTCCTGTTCGCGGCGGAATCGTTCGTTGAACACCGGGTCCAATTCCAGCTCTGAATGCGGCACCTTGATGGCTACAACTGTCGCCATTCCTCAGATCGACCCCATGAAAGATCGAGGCATGGGTGCCCGTAGCGACAAGCGCATCGACCCGGTAGTGATCGAGTTGGTCGCCGACTGATATCTCTTTCATACCTCGAACCATCCAGCGGCAGTTCCGCGATTCCTAGTCATTAAGCCCGAATACTCGGGAGACACCGGGCATTTCACGCGTCTCATCCTCTTGCACTCCTCAGTCGGATCTTCAAAATAAACAGAACCATGGTGGCGTCTGACGGCTACTCACCCGTTCCAGAGGGAGTTGAACCATTGGCGGGCGACTGGAGCAGCGCTTCATACACAGCAAGCTCCTCAATCTCTTCGTCTTCAATGCACCTGATGTTAAATGCTCCGCGCAACGCAAGTGGTGTGAGCAGCGTTGTAAATAGGACGACGGAGACCATCACGGCTACCTCCGGCTCTCGAAACACCCCGGATGCGGCTCCCATCGCTGTTACTATCAGGCCGACTTCGCCGCGAGAGACCATGCCGCAGCCAACGCGGAAGCTTCTCACAGGCCCCATACCGCGAGCAAGCGCAGCTATACCGCACCCCAGCAATTTGCTTACGACAGCGATCAGGAAGATCACTCCGAGCAGGACCCAATGTCCGCCAAGAGAGCGGAAGTTGCTCGAAAGCCCGATAGAAATAAAGAAAAGCGGAATCAAAAGGCCGTGCCCGATCGCATAAAAGGTTCGCTCGATATCGGCCTTGTATTCGGACCCGGCGAAGACATATCCCAGCAAATAGGCTCCGGTGATTCCAGCAACGCTTCCAAGCCATTCCGCTCCGATGGCGTAGACCAGAACCAATGCCAGAACGCAGCTCGATACGGACTCGCTGGCGGAAAGCCGGCGCAATTGCAAAATGAGCGGATCAAGCCAGCGCTTCGCTGCCCCGTAGGAGACCACGAAGAAGATGGCCACGCAAACAGCGATGAGCGACATTTGAACCAGGAGGGGATGATGCGCAGCGGTATCTGAATGCAGTCTCAACCAATTGGAGGCCAAGGCAGCCAAGCCGAAGGAATTTGCAGTGCCTGTTGTCGTAGACGCCGCAAGGAAGGCAAGGACGAACAGCCCCATCACGTCGTCGATGACTGCAGCGCCAAGAATGACTGACGCTTCAGGCGAAGACATTTTTCCAGCGTCCATCAAAGTTCGGGCTGAGATGGAAACGCTGGTAGCCGTCAGTGCGCCGCCGAGGAAGAGCGCGCTATTCCAGGGCAATCCGAGTGCGTGTGCTGCGCCTGCTCCAAGGAAGAACGGCCAGATAACCCCGGACAAAGCCACCAGGAATGCAGTGACACTTGCCTCGCGCATGCGTTCGATGTCGGTTTCCAGGCCGGCGATGAACATCAGGACCAGGCCGCCGACCTGCGCCAACAGCAGGAACGCTTTTGAGGCCTCTCCTCCTTGGAAAAGGCCGGCGTGCAGCAGATTGAACGCGCCTGGACCGGCAGCAACACCAACCAGAAGTTCCCCTAGAATCGCAGGAATACCGAAGCGAGTGCAGAGGGAAGCGGCTAGCTTGCTTGCGGGCAGAAGAATGGCTATCAGCAGCGCCAGTTGGAGAGTCGCGGACATCCTCTCCTACTTGGAACCGGCCAGGACCGGCATTGTCTCCTGCTTCCTGGCTTTACGGCCCCGTGGAACCCACCGCGGCAGAATCTTGCCCAGACCTCCGCGCTCGATACCTTCGCGGCGCATGGTTCGGATGGTCGTTGCCTGGCGGCGAGCCAGATCGGCCTGCATGTCATTCACGGCAAGCTCAGCCGCTTTCTGGGTTTGTTCAGCAGCCTGATCGCAGATGCGCAGGCGCATAAGCATCTCGCCGAACTTGAGCCGGGCGATGAAGCAATCCGGCCCCTGGCGAGTCGACTCGCGCAACTGCTCAAGCGATTCCTGCACCTGTAGATCGACGGAGAGTGCCATGCCATACAGCACGCGGATTTCTGGAACATTGGGCTCAAGTTCGACGGCATCGCGAAGCTGCGTGACGAGGCTCGCGCGTTCTTCGGGATCGAGGACACGGGGGTCCCTAAACATACGCTGCAACAAGCGGCCGGTCTCGGGGTCGATCGCCGCCGGCAGCGCCAAGGGCGCAGACGGCGCAGGAGCCAGAAACATCGTTCCGGCGTGTTCCATGTCGCGTTGGGTCATCTTATTCATGCGAGAACTCCAAGAGCTTGAGGAAAAATGTGCAGCAAGGCTTGGCAGAAGATCCTTGCTGCCTCAGGAAAATGCCACAGCAAAAACGAATTTGAGAACTTTGTTGGCCCTCCCCAGCCACTCGCGCGTGCGATTGGCCAGGGAGAGGTTAAGTCAACTGAAGCCTACGCGACCGCCATCTTTTCTGCGGCCTGCATAAAGTCCGGCTCCGGACGGAACATGAACTCCGGATAGCCGAGCTGCCCCATCTCAGGAAGATCGAGTCCTGCGACTTCGGTTTCAATAGAAACGCGCTGTCCCAGAATGATGTCGAGAATCCAGTTGAGGACGAAGCTGAAGCTGAATACGAAGCCCACCAATGTCGCGCAACCAACGATCTGCGCCACAAGCTGACTGGAGTCTCCATAGAACAGCCCGGTTACAGAGCCGGTTACTCCATTCCATGAGCCGCCGTAGTTGCTGGTGCCGTCGGCAAAGAACCCGATGGACAGCACACCCCACAGCCCGCAGGTGCCATGGACGGAGACAGCGCCGACGGGATCGTCGACTTTGAGATAGTTCTCAACGAAGGCGCAACTTAAGCAGACCAGTATGCCGGCGATGAAACCGATGATGGCCGCTCCCTCTGTGCTGACAAATCCGCTGGGTGCGGTGATTGCGACCAGGCCTGCCAGAATCCCATTGCCGCTCATCGAAGCATCGGGCTTGCCCTTCATGACCCACATATACAGCAGTGCGCCAAAAGTGGCTGTGCAACCAGCAAGCATAGTGTTGACGGCGATGGAACCGATGCGCAGGTTGCCGGCCGCTGAGGCACCGAGCGTACTGCCCGGGTTGAATCCGAACCACCCGAACGCCAGGATGAAGCAACCGATCAACACAGCGGAGATGTCGTGGCCGATGATGGCGTTTGCCGAGCCGTCGCGATTGAATTTGCCAATGCGCGGACCGATAATCATTGCCACCGCAAGCGCTGTAATTCCGCCAACGGCGTGCACAACGCCCGATCCGGCAAAGTCGCAATAGCCCTTTCCGAGCCCGAGGTTGACACCCAGCTGCGAAAGCCAGCCACCGCCCCATGCCCAGTTGCCGTAAAGAGGATAGGTGAAGGCGCCCATCAGTACTGAGGAGACCGCGAAGGCAAGAAACTTCCAGCGCTCGGCGCAAGCGCCGGTCACGATGGTCAGCGCCGTGTCCATGAAGACCATCTCGAACAGGAAGATGACCATGACACCCACGTCATAGGTGCCCCGGGCGAGGAACATGCCGCATTCGCCGAAGATGCCCCAATGCGTACCAAAAATGGTGAGCACGTGCTCCGTGTTCAGCGACTGCAATCCGCCAAGATTACCGTTTCCGGCCGCGCCGCCCATCTGAATGGCGAAGCCGATGATCCAGTAGGCGAATAACCCGCATGTGTACACAAAAAAGTTCATCATGTAGGTGTGATTCGCGTTCTTGACGCGGCAGAGCCCGGCCTCAACCATGGCGAAACCGGCCTGCATGAACATGACCAGGAATCCGGTGACCAGTGTCCAGACAAAGTTGATAGCGATTTTGTTCTGGCCAACCTGATTGGCCACGTCCCCGATGCCGAGGCCCGCCTTGGGATCGGCTACGGGCACGTCGTTGACGGTACCGGTGAGCACTCCGCCAGGATCTCCGTTGGCCAGGGTGCTGGTGGTGGGCGCCGCGGCAAGCGCGGCCTTCAGCTCGGCGGCTGACGCTGAAGGTGCGTCTGCCCGAGCCACAATCGCTGCGCCTGCCATCAGGAATATCGCCAGTGCGCACGTCCAGGTTGTAAGTCGGAATATTCTCATCGATTCAGCTCCATGATTGGGTTGATCATCGAATGCGTTGATCCTGTCCTGAGATAGCCGGGGAAGAGTGGTCAGGCTTTCCAAATTGCGTTCTTATTCACTGCCGGTACAAGCACGAAGAAGATTCCGGCGATGGAGATGGCAAACCCCACAATCGAGGTCGTCATTCGTGCTCCGACGCTGGCCGTCATGTGCAATCCAAGGAGCACAAACAACCAGCCTCCCAGCACTACCACCACGCCAATCAGCTTGGTGACTGCTGGTTGCGCGCCGCCGCCGGTCTTGCCTTCAAGGGGCTTGATCTTGAAGAACCCCCAAAGGGCTGCAATGAGGGCGACCGCCCCGACTACAAGCGAGAGTTTGCCCGCGCCCGTATCTGAGAATGCGATTCCGGCGCAAACTGCCGTCATCCCCACCATGAATAGAGTGAAATCCCTGCCCTGCGATTTTGTTGCCGCCATGAACGTCCTCCTTAAGTTGCCGTTTGAGTGTTAAGTGCGTTTCGTGATCCAGCGGAGAAGCCTTCACCTCGAACCTTTGGGGGCAAGTTCCCGGCAGCTTGCTGGCTACAACGTTGCAATCTCACTTATGAAAAATGAATCAGCTTAATGAAATCGGGACCAGACTCTTGTGGCCGCCTTCCGCCAAAGTGAATTGGAAACCGCACAATTTAGCCCGCATTGCCACCGACGCGACACGATAGAGCTCTTCGTTCGATCGGCTCGTGCTTCCTCTCATCACAAGCTCGAGCCGATGGTCGTCACCGGTCCGAAACATGCGCAGCTCAGCGTTTACTACGGCGGGAAACGATCTGAAAACGATCTCCCGAAGGCTCAAAGCATCTCGCAGTGCCTGCAGCGTCTGATTCTCCCTGGCCAAATGCTTCGGTAGATCCCCGTCCCACGGATCCGGCGGGCGCATTAGCCAATCGCACTCGACAGAATCTCCTTTCCATTCAACCCTCAGCAACATCAGAGGTTCCCTCGAGTAAGTGCCAGAGCGCATCTTGCTGCGCGCCGTGCCAAGAAAGTCGACGGTGTCGAAAAGCTCTCTCATCGGTGTTGAATAGCTCCAGCTGTCTGCTTGAGCGTCGGCAGAGCCAGAAAAACGATAAACTCCGTCAACGCGGTGAACTCCGCCACCATCGGAGTGCCCATCTGCTTGCGCATCACAAAAAGCAGGAGCACCATTGCAAACCATTGCCACCGGGAACGTTTCAGACGCTCCAAACGGTCAGTGAGCATGAAGAGCCGCTGAGGCGCGAGGCCATTCGCACTGGGCGACTCGGCGCGGGCGCGAAAGCATGCGATAGCGAAAAACCCGGAAAGCAAAACCTCAACGAGCAATGCCTGGATATTCAAACACCCTCCACGAGGTACACGTATCCTGTCGGATTGGCAAACCAATCCGCGATGCCTAATTACTTTGAATTGTGTTGAGCCGGTTACCGAATGTTGCCGGCTGAAACCCGCAGTGAGCAAAACAATCTGCGTCAGCGCGATGCGTTGGTATCCCCTGCCTGGAATGAAGCTTGTGCTTCATTGGGCTATGAGGTGAGCCTAGGGCTACCTCGCCGAGTTCACAATATATCCTTTGGTTTAGTTCTTGCGTTTCCTTACGGCATCCTTATGACTCCTTACGGGATCCTTATGCGAACAGGCCAATCGCGCGAATCTTCCGACATTCGGACGCCTAAAGACAGCCGCTACTGCTTCTCCCACATCTTCACCAGATCCACGAGGGTGTCGACGCCCATCTTCTTCATGGCCAAGCGTCGATAAAGTTTTACAGTCACGACGCTCAGACATAATTTGTCAGCGATCTCACGATTTGTGAGACCGGAAGTGACAAGTTTCACAACCTGCGTTTCGCGGTTGCTCAGCGAATCGATTCGCGTCCGGATAGATTCAGAGATTCTGCTCGCCTTGCGCATCTCGCGATCGAGCTCGAAAGCCTGCGCGACGGCAAGGAAGAACTCTTCGTCCCGAAAGGGCTTCGTGAGAAACTCAACAGCACCCGTCTTGAGAGCTTTGCGCGCCATCGGAACATCTCCGTGCGCGGTAATCACGATTATGGGAATTTTAATGCCGGACTCGACGAGTTGGGCTTGTAACTCTATGCCGCTCATGCCGGGCAAGCGAACATCCAGAACGAGGCAGCCGGCTGTCGAAGGATCCCATGCTTCAATGAATTCCTCCGCCGAAGCAAACCGGAGTGCGGGCACTCCGGCCGAATCCAGTAGATTGCAAAGCGCCTCGCCAGTGGCCAGATCGTCTTCGACAATCAAGACCGTCTGTCTTGCTTCGGTTTTTGCGGAACCGATGCTCGTCATTCTCTCGATCTTAATACGGCTTGGAAGACAGTAGGGAATAGCGCGAAACCACAGCCTGAACGAGCGGAACTGCAAATCTTCTTAATCAAAAATAATTTGAAACGCACAATTTCAAGAAATTTCAATCAGTCGCTGAAACTGGTTCGAGACCATTGGGTGGAGGTTCGAATCCTCTCTCCCTCGACCGATAATTTCAGCATCGTTTCATATAACAACGGCTGACCGGAATTCCCTGACAGCCGGGAAACTCCGAAATATGCGAATACCCCTCGGATTCATAAAGGGCGATTGCCCCGGCGTTGTCACATCCTGTTTCCAGCACGGCCGAGCGAAATCCGCGGCGACGAACTTCCTCTTCCAAATGCCGCAGGATTTGGCGCGCCCCGCCGCGGCGCCTCACATCCGGCCGCACAAACATGCGCTTAATCTCAACGCACTCTTCATCAACGGGCCTGAACCCACCGCACCCGATTGTCCGATTCTCCTGCTGCGCGATGACGAAGTATCCACCGGCCCTTTCAAATTCGGCTTCGTCGATCCCACTGATCACGGAACCCGGATAAAGCGCGGCGATCTCCGCATCCAGCTCGTGCATCAACGCGCGAGCTTCCTCCTCTGATGGGCTGATGGCGACGATAACTCTGGCTGAAGCCTGATGGTCTCCAGCGGTAGCGATCGGCGGTCCAACCGCTGAAGAGTTTGGGCGAACAGAATGCATCGACGTAGAGTCTATTACTCTTCCCGCTTAATCGGCAATCCCGCTTTCTGAAGGCTTGTGGGGGCCATGCATCGCCGGTGGAACTCGAGAATGCGATTCCAAAACTGTTTCGCATTCAAAGTGATCCCGCATGCTGCATAATTCTGAGTAAGGATAGGGCCACGCCCGCAACCTTGCCAGCCGGTTTGACCCGGGCAGCCCGCCAGCGAAACCAGGCAAGATCACTTCAAATGAGCTCCGCCACCCCTCCGGCGGGGCACCCGTGACCATAAACCGAAAGGAGCAGCGATGGTCGAGTCCCTGGTCGAGTGGCTGACCGCGAATGGCCTCTCGGAGTTTGAGGAAGTCTTTGCCCAAAACCAGGTTGACCTGAAGACCCTTTTTGTTCTGACGGACGCGGACCTGAAGGAGCTTGGCCTCCCATTCGGCCCACGGAAGCGAATCCTCAATACGATCGCGGAATTGAAGGCTGCGGAACGCCCCCGAGCTGAGACACCAAAGGCTTCGTCCCGCGCCGAGCGGAGGCAACTGACCGTAATGTTCTGCGATCTGGTGGGGTCGACAGCGCTTTCCACCATCCTGGACCCCGAAGAACTGAACGCATTGATCAAGGGTTACCGCGCGGCCTGCGGCGCAGTTGTTTCGCGCTATGGCGGGCATGTGGCTCAGTACCTGGGCGACGGGATTCTGGTCTATTTCGGCTGGCCGGTGGCTTACGAGGATTCCGCGGAACGCGCTGTCCGCTCTGCGCTCGACATCGTAGAAGCCGTCAAGGCGATGCCTTCTGCCCGGCCAATTGCGGTTCGCATCGGTCTCGCGACCGGTCCAGTGGTTGTAGGGGGAGAGTCTGCCGAAGGCGGTGCTGAAGCCGGTCTCGCGGTGGGAGAAACGCCGAACCTTGCGGCCCGATTGCTAGCGCTGGCCAACCCCGGTGAAATCGTGATTGCGTCCCGTACCCGGCGCCTGCTGGGCAACGCTTTCTCTCTAACCGATCTGGGAAAGCACTCCATTAAGGGTATTGAAGAACAAGTGCCGGTGTGGCGCCTCGACGAAGTTCGACGCGTGGAAGGCCGCTTCAAGGCCGCGCATAGCGGCGTCGAAATTGCGCCTTTGGTGGGACGCGAAGATGAGGCTGCCCTGCTCGAACGCTGCTGGCAGCGGACGCGCGGCGGCACGGGCCAGGTTGTACTGATTTCAGGACAAGCGGGCATCGGCAAATCGCGCCTGACGCAAGGGATGCGCGAACGAATTCTGGAACCGCACACTACTCTGCACTATCAGTGTTCACCCTTTCATCTGAATTCGCCGCTGCATCCTTTCATTGAGGAGCTCGAGTCGTCCGCAGGCTTTGCTCGCGCAGACGCGCCCGCGCAGCGCTTCAAAAAACTGGAGGCGGCGCTCGCCAATGTATTACCGCATAAGGAGGATGCGCTGTCATTGTTTGCAGCGTTGCTCTCGGTTCCTGCCGGGCAGTATCCGCCGATTCAACTTTCTCCTCAGAAACAGAAGGAAAAGACGCTGGAAGCCATCATTGATCGAGTGCGCGCGCTCGCCAGCCGCGGCCCGGTGATCATCGCCATCGAAGACATTCACTGGATCGATCCCACCAGCCAGGATCTACTCGAGCTCCTGGTTCCGATCGTGAGCAACCTTCCCGTGCTGTTGGTGATGACCTACCGGCCCGAGTATTTGCCGCCATGGACCGGACCCTACGTGAATACAGTCACGCTGAATCGGCTCAGCCGAGAACAAGGCGCCGCGTTGGTCGAAAGCGTAACTCGGGGCAAGGCGTTGCCATCTGAAGTGCTGGATGAAGTGCTTGCCCGTACCGATGGAATTCCGTTGTTTGTAGAGGAATTGACGCGTTCAGTCCTGGAATCGGGACTGTTGCGGGAAGAGGGCGACCATTATGTGCTTCAGGGACCGCTGTCGGCGCTCGCGATTCCGGTATCTTTGCGAGACTCTTTGATGGCTCGCCTTGATCGCCTGGGCAAAGTGAAAGAGCTAGCACAGATTGGCGCATGCATCGGGCGGGAGTTTTCTTTCGAATTGCTGCACCACATCTCGGCGCTCAACACGGATGCCCTAGACAGGGACCTGGAAAAACTCGTCGACGCCGGACTCGTCTCTCGAAACGGCGCAAAACACTCCGCTGTCTATATTTTCAAGCACGCCCTGGTCCAGGATGCGGCCTACGAATCCTTGCTAAAGAGTCGCCGCGGCGAGCTTCACTCCAGGATCGCTGAAGTGTTGGAGAATGAGTTCGCTGACCGCGTAGCCAACACGCCGGAATGGCTTGCGTACCATCTCACGCAGGCGGGACATCTCAAACAGGCGATTCCGCTATGGCAGAAGGCGGGGACATTGGCAGTCGCGCGAGTCGCGCTAAAAGAAGCTGTTGCTCATTTCACTAAGGGACTGGGCTTGATTGATCAACTTGCGCCTTCTCTTGAGCGAGACGGCATGGAACTGACAATCCGGGAACCCCTCAACGCGGCGTGGACAGGATTGCGGGGATGGGCCGCTCCCGAGGTTGGCGTGAATGCGATGGCGATTCTTCGCCTGGCGGAGAGCCGTGGAAACCGGAGGAACCTCTCGCTGGCATTGTGGTGGGTTTGGACCAGCACGATCACCCAAGGCCGAATTGCCGATTCGCAGGTGTGGGCGGACCGACTTCTCGCGGAGGGCCGGCAGGCAAGCGAAACGGACCTGAAATGCTTCGGCCATCTCACGGCACACGTTCAGTATTTCTTGAACGGCCAGCTAATCGAGGCTCGAGAACAGGCCGACCTCGCACTCGCGATGTTCGATCCTGGCAGCGCGGAGCAGTGGATCCAGATGACGGGCCATGATTTGCGCACGTTCGTCGAGGTGTACGCGTGCCAACTCATCTGGATTATGGGCTACCCGGATCAGGCCCGGAAGCTGAGCGACGAATGTGTCGTCCGTGCACGCAGCGAGGGCCACGCTTTCAACCTGGTGTGGGCGTTGACATTCAGCGCGTATGTTTTCGCATACCGACGCGAGCCCGACCGCTTTCTCGAACGGTTGGGCGAAGCCGATCACCTGGCGCGCGAACAGGGTTTGGCCTTTATCCATGAGGTCTCTGTTCCGCAAGCCAGTGGAATTGCCGCGTTGCTGAAATGTCGTTCCGCCGAAGCCATTGAACTTCTGCGGCAAGGCATAGAACGTTGGACAAAGACTGGTGGACACGTGCGCATTCCCCTTATCAAATCGGCACTGGCTGTAGCCACTGAGTTGGAGGGCGATCGAAACACCGCATTGAAACTGATCGACGAATGCATCGAACAGATCGAGCGTCCGTCCGGGCAGGAACGTCTCTGGTTGCCCGAAGTGCTGCGCTGCAAGGGCTGGATCTTGATGCGCGATGGCCGCGACCAGGAGGCGGAGGCGATTCTGCGCGCGTCCATTGACTGCGCGCGTCAACAGCAGGCGCGCTCGTGGGAGCTGCGCAGTTCCACCACGCTTGCCACGCTTCTCGCAAGCCGCGGCCAATCCGATGCCGCTGGCCACCTGCTTTCTCCCATCTATGATTGGTTTACTGAGGGCGCAGAAACGCAGGATCTGATCGAGGCCAGAGAATTGCTCGAAAGTCTGACGGCTAATAGCTTGCGCGAGCTGCAAAGCGATTAACCGCAGTGAACTATACTGTGTTACCTTCATTTCCAAACGCTAAGGAGGAAGAAATGGCGACAAAGAAAGCCTCATCCGCGAAATCGAAGCCGAAGCTTGATCCAGGTCTGTTGCGAGCGCATAAGGCGTACGAGGCCGCGATCAATTCAAATAACACAGATCGAGTGATGGCGATGTACGACAAGGGTGCTGAGATCCTTCAGCCGGGCGGCCCGCTGGTAACCGGAAGCAAGAACATTCGGAAGTGGGTGAACGACTATTTTACGGAGTACAAGACTCACTGGAAGAAAGTGCCGCTGAAGAATTTTGTGATGGGCGAGTATGGATTCGACGAGGGAATCGATACAGCCGTGGATACTTCGAAGAAGGACGGGACGGTCACCCGCTGGGATTGCAAAGGAATCCTAGTTTACAAGCGGCAGAAAAATGGCGCGTGGCTGATCTTCCGCGACATCTGGAACAGTAACAAGTAACTGAAACGACGTCGAGAAGCCGCATCTTCAAACCAGGGGGGACGACCGGTGAACAACAACATACAATTCCTCCTTTCGGCCGACGAAATGCCGAAGTCCTGGTACAACCTGCTGGCGGATTTCCCGGAGCAGTTACCGCCGCCCCTGCATCCGGGAACCGGCGAACCGGTTACCCCGGACTTGATGTTCGCGCTCTTCCCCGAGGCTCTTGTTGCACAGGAGATGAGCGCCGAGCGAACGATCGAAATCCCGCAGGAAGTTCGCGACGTTTACTCGCTCTACCGGCCCACGCCGCTGCTGCGCGCTGTACGCCTTGAGAAGGCGCTGGATACACCCGCCCACATTTACTACAAGTACGAGGGAGTTAGTCCGGCAGGCAGCCATAAGCCCAATACCGCAATCCCGCAGGCTTTCTATAACAAGCAGGCCGGCACAAAGTGCCTGGCTTCGGAAACGGGCGCGGGGCAGTGGGGTTCCGCGCTGGCATTTGCCTGTTCTGTGTTTAACCTGGGATGCACCATCTTCATGGTCAAGGTGAGCTTTGAACAGAAGCCATACCGGAAGATCCTTATCCAGACTTACGGGGCAACGGTACACGGCAGTCCGAGCACACAAACGGAGTTTGGCCGCAAGGTGCTGGCCGATGACCCAAATAGCTCAGGCAGCCTGGGCATCGCCATCTCTGAAGCGATCGAGCACACGGTGAAAACTCCCGGCACAAAGTACTCGCTGGGCAGCGTGCTGAACCATGTGTGCCTGCACCAAACCATCATCGGGCAGGAAGCCATCAAACAGATGGAGATGGCCGGTGAAGCTCCCGACATCGTGATCGGCTGTGCCGGAGGCGGCAGCAATTTTGCAGGCCTTGCGTTTCCCTTTGTCGCGGGAAAGATCAAGTCCGGAAAAAACTATCGCATCATCGCCGCCGAGCCGGCTTCGTGCCCATCCCTTACCCAGGGCGAACTGCGCTACGACTTCGGCGACACGGCGGAAATGACTCCGCTGATGATGATGCACACACTCGGCCATACGTTCATGCCGCCGGTGATTCACGCGGGCGGTCTGCGATATCACGGCATGTCGCCAATGGTCAGCCACTGCATGAAGCTCGGCCTCATCGAAGCGGTTGCGGTGCCGCAAATGAAGGTGTTCAAGTCAGGAATCCAGTTTGCGCGTACGGAGGGCATCGTGCCCGCCCCTGAGTCTGCCCACGCGATCGCAACCGTAATCGATGAGGCAATTCGGTGCCGGGAAGAAAACCGCAAAAAAGTGATCGTCTTTAATTTGAGCGGCAACGGGTTGCTGGATCTGGCCGCGTACGATACCTATCTTTCCGGAAAAATGCACGAGACGGGCGCGGACGCTTGAAACGATAGACGGTTTCGCCAAAATCCAAGGCGGCATTCCAAATGATGTCAGGCGCGGATCGAGCTGTGCGCATTGGAGCCATTGGAAAGGCCGTCAACCACAGTTTGCGGCAATCTCGCCCACGCTTCAAGACAATAGTGCAGCCAGCCGCGAATGTAGTCGCAGGCAGGCCTGCCGCGGTGAATCACCTCGTGATGGCATCCCCCACCGCATAAGTAACGCGCCCAGCAACTCCGGCACGGTTCCTGACGGTGGACATGGCGCTCGGTGAGCCAATCGGCTTGTCGCTTGCGATCAATACCATCGTTCAAAGAGCCCATTGCGCCGGCTTCGTCCCCGACGAAGCGATGACACGCTGACAACTCGCCATCGGCTGAGACACCCAGGTAACCCGCTCCTGCGCCGCACGGATACGGCCGGTGCGTGCCGCGCCCAATCTCGCGCATGGCGTTTACCATGTTAGCGAATGGATAGCGCTCCCCTTTCAGTGCGCGCCGCTCGAACTCCCTGCCGCAGTCAATCATCTCGCCCAGCATGATTTCAAGATCGGCACTCTGCATCTCCCCGCTACCGCTCGGCGAGCTAAGCATCGGCGAGAATCCAACGCTGTGGAAACCAAGTTCGATGAAATCGTCGAGTGCGCGGCGCAGCTCCAGGTTGGCGGGCGTCACCGTAACCCGCGCCGACACCTGCATGCGCCGCTGAAGCGTAAGCAGAGGCCGAATCCGCTGAAGAATCGCATCGAAGCTCCCGCTCCCGCTCTTGAAAGGCCTTAGTAAGTTGTGCGTTTCCCGCGGACCGTCAAGACTGATGGTCACCGCGAAGCCGTAGGCTTCAAAGAACTCCGCATCCGCCTGTGTGAGCAACGTGCCGTTTGTCGTGATCGAGAATGTTATTGGATTGCCGCGACGCTGGGCCAACTGCGCCGCGTGCCGGGTGGCAGCCTGAAGAACAGGCCGGTTGACCAGCGGTTCGCCGCCGAGGAAAGCAAGGTTCAGCCGCGCACCGTCGTCTGCGCCGTTCACCAGAAGTTCCACAGCTTTTGTGGCTTCTTCAAGGGGCATATTCTTTCCTGCGCCCCCGAATTCGCCTTGCTGCGCATAGCAATATGTGCAACCCAAATTGCACTTCTGCGCAACGGCAAGCGAGAGTGCATGAATTGCGGGATGCGCCAGCGGCGCATCGTCGATGAACGGACTTCCGCCGAGTCCTACCTTCTCGAGCAGCGCCGCGATTTCATGCTCGCCGCCGGCCATAACTGCCGCTTCAAGACGCCCATATAAATCCGCGCCCGCGCCGAACAGGCGGCTGCCATCGGCGACGAACAGGTTCCCGCCGTGAATTGTCTTGATCAGATGGAGCTGCGGGACACGTGGCGCGGACGCCTGCATGTATTCCCTGGCCTCGGCGCTACTCACCATTCACCCTTTGCTTTAACGGATCTTTCGGATTCCGGCCGGTCCCCTCCTTATAGTCTTTGCCGCCCACCTGGAACCTGAGCCAATGTTCCCACTCCATAAACAGCTCATCGTAGAGCACCAGCCGAGAATCAACGTAGTCGTCCGGCACATAGTCTCCGGTGCGTTTCATCTGAAACCAGTTATCGCCTTTACTCAAGCCATTGCCGGCCGGTTCCACATTGATGTAGTCCGGCCGAGAGGAGGCCCAGTAGTAGCAAGAACACTCGCGATAGTCGTTCTGCCAGGGAGAACAAAGCCCCTGAGTCAGCTCGCCGGGGTCGGCCAGCGCCTTTGCAATAACGGCTGTGCTGCCTTCGAAGAACTTTCTCACTTCGAACTCGATGGTGACGAAGTTGCGAGGATTTTCGACGATGGGCTGCGGCATCTCTTGCTGGTCGTCGGGCAGTTTCTTGGTAAAGTCGCACAGAACTTTTTTCCCCTGATGGGTACTCAAGAGGTGTGCCAGTGCGTTGGACCACTCCATGGATTTGAGGCCGAAGGGATTGAATTGCGTCGTCAGACTGATTTCGCCGTCCACGTCCGAAGACGCCGGTCCCTTGATCGGCGTAGTCGTCAAAAACTGCCTCTGATTCTTGATGGGTAAGTGCTTGTCCTCGGGCAGTCGTATGCGCAACAATTGTCGACCGACCAGGGCTTTATCTTCCGGCTTTTGACATCCAGATCGAAATCCATCACCAGGTTGTCGTACTCCCGCAACACGATCCCTTTGAACATCCGCCGCCAAACGGCACGGAAATCCACTTCCAGGCCAGGACAGCAGTTCGCCACCGATGTGATTGGGCGCGAACTAATCGGATTGCCGAGAGCTTCATAGTGAAGCTGGGCAGTCAAATTCAATGCCGTTAGCGACTCCGCGGTTGGCGCGGGAACACCCCCCAGGTTTCTGCCTCGAAAAGGAGCCTCCTCAGATACTTTCCGGATGGAGTCGATCTGCCGGTAGGTCAGCGCGAGATAGCTGTTGTCGGCTCCGCACATGAGCGCAGGCATCTTTCTCCGTCCTCGGTCAGTAAAGTCAGCAACCTCATCGGGACGCCGCAACAATTTCACGAACCACGGCGCAGCGCCGCCGCGTAACGCGGCAAAGACCTGCTCGTGCAGCGTCATGATTCCCAACGTATCAACAGAACCAGGAGCCATGACGGGACGAATCGCGCGCTCCGTATCAGCGGCTTCTTCTTCCGGCATGGAATCGAGCAAAAGCGACGGTCGGCCCTTGAAATTGTTGCCGTTCATGACGGCCACATTCATGAAGCGTACGGTTTCATACGCTCTGCGAACGATGTCGAGGGCGCGATTGCGAGTCACCTCGTAGGGCTCGTTCTTTGGCACCTCCGGTCCGTAGATCACCTGCTCCAGATCGTCAGCCAGGCTGCGAATGAACAGCGAATCGGGAATGACCGCGGGCGGCGAGGCGCAGATTCGCGCCTTCGCGGTGAGTCGCTTTCCCGTGGGCAAGGTTAAACGGACCTCAACGAAGCCGTCGCACGCATCGTCAAGATATCCGCGGCTGACCGCAACGTTGTCATTCAGCCACGATGGAGCCGGAGGCTCAATTGCATAGAGCGAGGGCGGCAAGGTTTGGTTCGCGACCTTGTCTGGATCCTTGCCGAAACCTACCCAGTCTTTGGAATCATCGTAGATGGCGCGATCCGCGGGGATTGCAGGATCGGTCTTGCCGGTTGTTGGGTCTTTCTTGCGATGAGGTCCGTAGATCAATCCGTGCGCCGGCGTAAAGCGAAGACGAATCTCCCCGAACTTCTTGTTGGGACGGATGTAGCGCACATGCCCGAATTTGATGTGGCCGCCAGGAATGAAATTCTTGCAAGAGCCCAGAAGCAAATGGCTGTCGTGATCAGAAAACCAATCCGTTTTTGAGGACACCATGTCGTCGTTGTCGCCGGTTCGCCGCATCACCTTGCGGTTGGCTACAGAAACTTTCCATTCGACCTTGGCAGGGCTCGCCCCCAGCTTCCTCAGAAGCGAGGCATTGAGCGGCACCATCTCTTCAGTTGCTTTTTTGCCCTTCTGTGGCTTCTCTACCACTGCGAAGACTTCAAGAAACGGCGCCACAGGGCGAATCTTCCCGTTTTTCTTGAACGAGATCGTCTTCGGAATCTTCGCGCTGGCGATCTCTCCGGTTGACTCGCGCACTTTCAGCGTCTTAGCCGGCACGATCTTCCGGTACCCGAGCGGTTCGTTGGGGTTGTCAACGATCGTGTAGTTCTCTTGAGGCTCTTTCGCCGAGCCCAGGCGCCCAATCGCAAATGGCGGCAGGATTCGCAACTCGCGGATCTTCATGCTTCATACCTCAGAGTGGAGTTCATTCCGGCAAGAATATTTGCGATCCAGACTTCTGCCTTTTCATCGAGCGCGACGAGCGTCTTGATGTACTCTTTCTCGTCCGGGGTCGGGTTGCTGGCAAGAATCGAGCTGCACGCATTTCGCGAGGCAACGAGCGAATCGCGATGCACGCACCAACAATCGACGTCGCTCACAGGGAGCCGCGTGTTCGACGGCAGCTCAAACGGCGGACCCGCTGTGACTCTCAACGAATCCGGCATTTTAGGATCTGCATCGATGTCGCGTAACGGCATTTGAAACAACTTGCCTGACAATGTCTTTAGTTGGTACATCTCTCCGAAAACCCGGTGCATGAGCATCGCGCGCACGTTTGGCTCGTTCGGTGCGCCGGCGGGATCGATTTGGAAAGTGTGCGCCAGATAACGGAAGAGCATCCAGTAGCGCACATTCAGCAACACTGCCCAATTGCGCGTGCGATCGCAGGAGATGTAGCCGGCGGGACAAGGCGCATGCGGATCGGGGTTGGTGTTCGGATTGATCGCCGCCCGCGCCGCAGGGCTCCAGTGGCTGCTCTGAATCTCCTTGAACTCGCGAAAGATCTTGATAAAGCGGCGGAAGTGCGTCCACTCGCCCTCTTTTTTTGAGTCTTCGATTCCTTCGCCCTGCAGGCTGATTGCATCTAACGCCGCCAGAGCTTCAGTGCGGGTGGCAACCTGAAAAATCAGAACGTTCGAATCGAACTGCGCCTGCTTTTCCACGTCAGCCGTGGCGTCGACAAGATTTCCCGCCGCATCGAGCGGCCGCGGAGCCGGCCTGTAGCCGCGGCCCCACTCATCCCAGGAAGCCTGCAGCGAATAAGTTTGAGGCTGCAGCGCGCTCTCAGGAATCCTTTCCGGATCTGCCAGCAGAGTCATGATCTGGCGATAGATCGCGGCCACCGGATGCACCGGAACGGCATCCTTCTTGAGGTGTTTTTTTACCAGGTCCTCGATCTCCTTCCGTTCAGGGAAATCCTCCGACTCCGGCATCTCCGCGTTGACGTAGCAGGCGAGCGAGCCCATGCAGAACGGCTCAATGTCGAACCATTCGACGGCCCACGGGAACTGATCGCGGTTCAGGCTGAAGCCCGCTCCCAGAAAAGTGAGAACATTCTGCACGGTGATGAGGTGGCCCATTTCCTCGCGGGCGACGGCCAGAATCGATTCCTGCCATTCCTTGACCTTGATGCGATGTTCCGGCGGCACCTGCTTGCCGCCAAGCGAATAGGCAGCGTAAAGATACTGCACCATGAGCGCGTGCTCCAGAGCGGCCCCAAGATGCAGGAGCCATACCAGCTGGTCGTGCCAGGTCATTTCACGCCGCTTGGGAAACAGGTCAGCCAACAATGGGGTGAGGGGAAGCGAGTCCCCCGTGTCTTGAGGTGTCATTCGATTCCTTCCCAAATTATCAGCTATGAATGGTGCGGGACTGTTGCGCCCCTTGATCGTACTTCACGCATGATTTGTGTGAAAGGGGAAACTAAACGGAAACTATACACGAGTTGCTCTGATTTGGCGCACAGGCTTCTGTGCTTTTTCTTCGCGCCCGCGAATCAACAGCCCTCTTTCCAACAACCACCCCGTCAGGCCGAGTGCCGTTTTTATGGATACGCGGTCGGACCACAGCAATGCAATTTCCATGGGTTTCATGCCGTTGCGCACCCTCTGAACCAGCAGCGGCATCTCGCATCCGCCAACAAAAGTCACGGGTCTGTCGAGGGACGGATGATGTAATGCCGATTTCAAGGTCACAAACCCGCCATCGATGCAGGGCAATTCCACGAATGTAAGATCCGGTGACAGGGCCAAGGGCTCATCCGCGAAGTCTCTCGCGGTGAAGGACGGCGCCGCTTTGGCGGCAGGAGCTCTGTGAAGCACGCTGCCGCCAGAATTCTCCGTTGCGAGTCGCGGCCGCGGCGCTGTAGTATTCGCCCGCCCAGTTCGAATGACGCTCGGATGCATCCGCGAGACTCGACCGATAGAACTCAATGGCCGCTTCACTCGATTCCGGCCTTCGCATTAGCGTGTTCACCACTACAGCGCCCGAAAGTGCCGCCTGAATAGCCTTCTGCACTCCGCTCGACGAGAGAGGATCGATTGAGAGCGCCGCATCGCCGACTTTTATGCTGTTATGGGTGACGCTTTCTTCATCTATATATGGTGTTGCATCGGCCGCCTGAATCGGCGAGATCAGACAGACGTCCTGGCAACCCTCCAGCAGACCGGATCGGGCCACCAATTCTTGAAGTTGTTCCGGCGCATAGGTTCGAGGATCGACGAAGACCAGTGTGTTGTAGGTACCGTCGGGTATTGGAACACCCCAATACCACGCATCGGAACCAGCCTCGATGCGAGGCCGCCTGGGGAGATCCGAACCTTGCCAATACGCATAAAGCGCGGTGGTTCGCGCTCCGGTCCGGCGCTTCCGGCCTCGCGTGGCAAATTCCCGTCCGCTCGCGTCCGCGAGAAATCGAGCGCTGACGAGGACAGTTATTCCATCTTGCTCCACGCTAATTCGCCAGCCTTCCGCGAATCGAATACAATCCCGGAAAATTGCCGGTTGGAGCACCTGGACGCCGGCCGCCCTTGCGCGATTGAGCAAATGAGCGTCGAATCTCCCCCGATCCACAAGCACGCCCTTTGCCTCTGGATCGGCCCGTTCGCGAATCTTCCCATCCCAATTCACCAGGACCGACTCAACGGTCAGCGCGCCAGTTTTCTCAAAGACATCACCTACGCCGATGGACTCAAGAAGCGGGCGCACGCCTGGCGTCAAGGATTCGCCCAGGTGTCTCCGGGGAAACTCGGCTCGCTCGACAAGGACGACGCGATGGCCCAGGGCGGCAAGTTGGGCGGCGAGCGTACTGCCGGCGGGTCCACCCCCAACAACGCACACATCTGTTTCGATCGCCTTCACAAGGGCCTCGAACGCGAAAGATTTGCACCGTGCGGCCGGAGCATAGCTGTCTTCAGCTTAGGCTAACAGAGCTTCAAAGTCCGCTATCAGTGGGGCGTTAACGATCCCTTATCTATGTGGGTTGAAGCCGTGCGTCGCTGAACTCCTGACAAATACATGAGCGGAGCTTCGCGGTTGTATGCTGGAGATACGCGGTCCGAACGTCAGATCGGGACTGCGGATATCTCGGCCACTGCCCGTGGGCCGCTGAAGGCGCTTCTCGCGCGCTTCTGAACTTCGGCAGCAAATCTTGCCAGGCGCGAAAAACAGGAAGCCTCCCGGTTCAAGCTGATGAAGGAGAACTTCTAGCTCGGATGCCCGACCCGCCCAACAATACGCAATTTTCTCCGGATGGCGCCACGCTCGGACCTGGACCCGGGAAGATCGTTGTGGAGAGCGGCATGAGCGGTGCGTTGATGCCCATCGCGACAATGCTTGGGCCTTACCGGATCGACGAGCATATCGGATCCGGCGGCATGGGAGTCGTCTACAAAGCGCGAGACACTCGCCTGGGACGGAATGTTGCCATCAAGGTCATTCCTGCCAGAAGATCCAGCCCAGTGCTTGAAGCGGCGCTGTTGCGCGAGGCGCAGTTGACCTCCTCGCTCAGTCATCCCGGCATCGTTACCATTTACGACATTCTCTTCCACGGCGGAACCACCTGCATCGTGATGGAGTTTGTCCAGGGACTGCCGCTGCAGAAGTTGATCCCGCAATCCGGCCTGCCCATCGACCGCGCGCTTTCCATGGCGACTCTCATAGGGAACGCGATCACCGCCGCTCACGCTGCCGGCGTTGTCCATCGGGATTTGAAGCCTGCAAATATTCTCGTCCGCGATGACGGACAGATAAGAATCCTCGACTTCGGACTTGCCAAAGTGTCTCGCCCATTTTCTCCTGACGCTGAGAAACAGGCCATGAGTATTTTCGGCGGACTCACCGTGGGCACCATGGGCTACATGGCGCCGGAACAGGCCCGTGGCGAGCTGGTGGACGAACGCGCGGATATCTTTTCATTTGGAGTAATTCTTTATCAATTGCTCATCGGCAGGTTGCCTTTCCATGGCACAAGTCCAGTGTCCCTGCTGCACGCGATGCAGATGGACGATCCTGACCCAATGCGCGATGCGAGACCTGAGATTCCCGCGCCACTCGAATCTGTTGTGCGCCGCGCTCTGGCGAAGAAGGCAGCCGAGCGATACCAAACCATCCGGGAGTTGCTGACGGATTTGAATGCCGCATCCGGCGAGCCCGTGCTCGCTTCAGCGCCATCAAAAGCCGCGGAACCGCACACGATCGCAGTTTTGCCTTTGATCAATATCAGTCCCGACCCTGAAAACGAATACATCTGTGACGGACTGGCCGAGGAGCTAACCAACGGCTTCACGCAGATTCAAGGCTTGCGCGTTGTTTCGCGGAGTTCGGCTTTCCAGTGCAAGGGAACCATCCCGGACGTGCGGGATATTGGTCGTCGCCTTGGTGCCAGTCTTTTGGTCCATGGCAGCCTTCGCCGCTCAGGCAGCAGCATTCGTCTCACCATGCAATTGAGCCAGACCAGCGAAGGGTATCAAATCTGGTCGCAGCGCTTCGATTCTCAAGTCACCGATCTGTTTGCGCTTCAGGATGAACTGACAGCCGCGGTGCTTGAAAAGCTCCGCGCGCAATTGGGCGCGAGATTCCCCGAGATCGACGCTGAACGGAAGATGCCCTCTTCGGATGCGTACGATCTCTATCTGCAGGGGAGATTTGCTTTCAATCAGGAAACGCCTGAAGCGTTCAAACAGGCTCTCGCTCTCTTTATCCGCGCGACGACCGCAGATCCCGCGTTCGCTCCGGCCTGGATCGGAATCGCCGAGACGCACATGCGGCTTGACTGGTACGGGCTCGAACCGGCCTCTGAAGCCGTGCCGGCTGTTCGATCCGCTCTGACTTCCGCATTGCGCCTGCAACCTGACTCCGTCCCCGCCCTCTGCGATCTTGCTATCACGCAAGCGGGCTGGGACTGGGACTGGACCGCTGCCGGCAATACCTTCAATCGCGCGATTGCGGCCGGCGCCGGCCTGGCTTCCGTGCACTTCCATTACGGATTGGATTTTCTCACCCCGCGCGGCCGCCTCGAAGAAGCTTTGCGTGAGCTTCGCCAGGCTCTCCGCCTCGATCCTCTGTCTCCCATTGTGCACACCGCTGTCGGTGGCTGTCTTTACAGAATGCGGCGATGGGATGAAGCTGCGGAGACTCTGCGCGCCACCCTCCAGGCAAACCCCGAGTTCGGGCATGCACAGTGGTCGCTCGGTCGCGTACTCCTCGAACAAGGCCACTCAGATGAAGCCCTCACCTGCTTCCAGCAAGCGTTACAAATGATGGGGGAGACTTCTGCCGGAATTGCTGAGATCGGCTACTGTCATGCGCGCATGGGCAACCGCGATCTGGCTCTCACAACGCTCCATCAGTTGCAGGAACTTGGGCAGCAGGAGTGGGTTTCCCCGCTTAACCTGGCTCTGGTCCATGTTGGCCTCGGAGATCACGACGCGGCCATCCGCTGTCTCGAAGAATCTTATGAAAAGCGGATTCGCCAGTTGGTCTGGATCAATGTCGATCCACGCTACGACGCTTTGCATGGTACGCCCGCCTTTGAGCAGCTCATCGTGCGCCTCGGCCTCGCGCCACAAAGCACAGTGGCTACCGCAGGATGAAGGCCGGCCTGGAGAACTATCGCCTTACTGGCTCTGATCTTGTGACTGCTCGGTTGTGTTGGACGATGCAGAGCCACTGACCTGAGCCGGGGAATTTGAATAAGTCTATTGATGCATCTGCCGGATCTCGCGCCCCGCCAAAAGAAAAGCGCCTACACCATATGTATAGCTCGAAGACATCTTGAAGGGCTGGGCCTCTGCGCCGACCTGCTGAATACAGCCCAACCGTCCGTCGGCATAGACATGATGCAGCATTCCGGCCCATGCCTTTTCGATGACTGGCCGATAGACTTTCTTGTCCAGCCATCCTTCATTTACCCCTGCCGCAAGCGCAAAGGTAATAAGAGCTGAGCCGGAGATCTCAGGCAGATCGGAATCTTGGTGATCGAGCAAGCTCGCTCGCCAGAGTCCATCGGGCGATTGAATCGCTGCCACGCTTGCAGCCATTTCCTTGAGCTGCTCGATATAGATTGCGCGCGCCGGATCATCCTTGGGCAGATATTGCAGGGTCCGGACGATTCCTCCCATCACCCAGCCGTTTCCGCGCGACCAGAACATCTTTTTTCCATTGGGTTCGGTTTTTGTGAGATAGGTAGAGTCGCGAAAATAAAGATGCTCTTTGGTGTCGTAAAGGCGAGCGGAAGTCTTGGCCCATTCCTCATCAAGATAGTCGACATACTTTCTGTCGCCGGTTGCGGCGTACATCCGGGACCAAACAGGCGGCGCCATGAAAAGCGCGTCGCACCACCACCACGCAATCTCCCTGCCCGGAACCGCGGATCCTCGCGGGGCCGCGAGAATCGCATCCAGTTCTTGTTGCGTGGGCGCGATCATCGCCGGGTCCTTCTTCAGAAAATAAAGCTCCAGATAGGTCTGTGCCACGCTCTGATCGTCGGCATTGGGTAAATGCGATTTCAGCTTCCAATCGAACTTCTGCGCCATCGCCGTCATGGCGTCGCGATATTTTGGATCGCCAAGGGAATCGGACGCGGCCATGAACCCGGAGTAGAGAACGCTCCATGTCCAGGTGCGATCAAAGTACGGCCGCGATCGTTCGAGTTGCCAGGCTGCGACCTTGCGCATGGCTTTTGCCACGGACCCCGGCTTGATTGAGTAAGACAGGTCGGTCGCGATCGGCCCTGGATCGTCTGGTGCGTCGCCAAAGTGACGAGCCGCATTCGTGGCGATGTTTTCGAGTTCCTGTGGCGTCGGTTGCTTTTGCGCCGACGCGACGGGCTGATAAACACTCAATAAAATGCCCGCAGCAATCGCGAACACGGCGGTCTTTGGCTGAACTTTCATGTCTGAACCTCGATCTTGGGGTCAGTTGCCACTGCGGCCGGCCCCGCCGGAATTCGCCTCAGATGATTAGCACTTTCGTCAGCGGGCTACCCGCAATCGCGTTTCGTATCGAGGCATCTTGAGCTGAACGGCAAGACGCCCGCCCTTCCGCGTAGACTCCACGAGCGCCCTGGCTCCTGACTGCGCGTCCCATGCTTTCACAACATGGCCTTTGCTGAAAAGTGCGGCAGTTTGTTCGCTTTCTCGATCGCCCTCATTGATAGGTAGGTATGCCCGAAACACCGTTGCGCGATTGCTGCGGCATATACATAAGGATGGTCTGGGGAGGTACCAGATAACTCTCGCATGTGCCCAACAGGGCGGTAGACAAGAAGCATTCAAATGACTTGATGAATCGAATGATGCGAATGACCCGGGCTTAAGTCTGAGAATTGATCTCTGCCTCGACCCTCGGCGTTCTGACCCGCGGTTTGACAGCATTCAGGAAGACGCTGAATCGTTTCTTCGAGGCGCGAAATTAAAAAATAAATCTTGACAGCAGTTCAGGCCGCTTGTAAACATGATGCGCGGGCAGACTGTGGTCTGACCACTGTTCCCCAAAAAGAGCTCCGAATCCATCCATTGCAGGCAATCGAAAACCGGAACGGGGCTCTGATGATTCCTAAATCTAACGATCTTTTTTGAGGAGGAAACGATGCGACAAGCCAGTAGCAGTCCAAGGGTGCAGGGAAAAATGAGCCCCCTGCGGCTAGCCATGCGCCTGATTCTGGGCCTCGGAGTAACCGCTTTCATGCTGGTTCCCGCGGGGATCCACGCGCAGATCGCCGGCACCGCCAATGTTCAGGGAACCGTGTCGGACTCGAGCGGAGCAGTCGTGCCCCGTGCAAGTGTGGCACTGACTAACGAGGCAACAGGTGTGAGGCACGCTACGGCGAGCGACGCGAGCGGTGTCTACCTCTTTCCTGGCGTATCCATCGGAACCTACGACCTGGTGGTAACGGCGCCCGGATTCAAGACCTACGAGCAGAAGGGCATCGTACTTGAAGTTGGGAGCAGCATTGCAATCAATCCGGCGCTTTCAGTCGGGACGGCTTCGCAGAGTGTCGAGGTTCAGGCCGAGGGGCTCGCGCTGCAGACAGAAGACGCCACGTTCAAGCAAACGATCGACAAGAACGAAGTGAGCGAAATGCCGCTCAACGGCCGGCATATGACTGACCTGATTACGGCTTCCGGCGGGGCGAGCCCTGCTCCGGCGGGCGACTTTACGGGCAGCAAGTATTCGTACGCGACTATTTCGGTCTCGATCGCCGGTGGCGGCGGTAACACGACTCTCTGGCGGCTTGACGGCGGCGACAACCAGGACTACATGGCCAACGGCAACCTGCCCTATCCCTTTCCGGATGCTGTGAGCCAGTTCAGCGTGGAATCGACAGACCTGGGCGCGCAAGACGGCGGTCACGTGGGCGGGATGGTCAACGTGGTCACGCAGTCGGGAACAAATCAATTCCACGGAGAGGCATTCGAGTTCATCCGCAACAACTACCTCGACGCGACGAACTTCTTTTCATCTACTCCTGATACGCTCCACCAGAATCAGTATGGCGGCACCTTCGGCGGGCCTATTATGCGGAACAAGCTGTTCGCCTTTGCGGCCTATCAGCGCACGCAGGCCAAGCAGTCGCAGTCGACCACGCAGGCTACGGTACCCACCGCTGCCAACCTTCTGGGCGATTTTTCGGCAACTGACGGAGTACCCGGAGTTTCAGGCAGCAATCCATGCAACTCAACACACGCGCCTATCACGCTGGTCGATCCGTTGACCGGTGTGGCATTGCCGGGAAACAAATACGCAACGACGCCGACTTACAGTGCGCCGGCGCTGGCACTCGACAAATACCTGCCGACTCCTACCGCGGCCCTTGATCCTAACAACTGCGGTTTCGTTTTCTATGCAATCCCGTACCAACTCACCGACAACCAGTTCACCACCCGGGTGGACTGGACGATCAGCCCGAGGAACAACCTTTTTGGCCGCTATTTGGTTGACGGCTACCAGTTCCCCGCGTACTTCTTCCCCAACAACATCCTGGTAACGACGCAATCGGGAAATATTGAGCGGGTGCAAAACTTCACTCTGGGCGAAGCTTTCACCATCACCAGCAACGTGGTGAACTCGGCGCACATTTCCATCCTGCGGCGTGTCGACAATCGCGGATACGCGCCCAATGACATCAACGCGGCGACCCTTGGCGTCAATGTCTTCCAGCAGGTCAAGAACGGCTTACAGCTGTCTGAAGGCAAGTTCACCATCGGAGGCGGCACCAACTCGGTGGCCCACTTTAACGACAACACTGCGGCTCTGGATGATGACGTGACCTGGGTGCACGGCAAACATCAGATTGGATTCGGCGGCGAGTGGGTGCAAAATCAGCTGAACATCGGGAACGCCTATGAGAGCAATGGCATCTTCACATTCAACGGCGAATATAGCGGCAGCGGGCCCAACGGCGGAAGCACGATCGGTGACCAGAGCCTCGACTTCCTGATGGGCACGCTGGGCAGCTCATCGCCGTTCCAGCAAAGCAAGCAGCAGCAAAACGCCCTGCGCGGTCCGATTCCGAGTCTCTACGTTCAGGACACCTATCACGCCAGCCACCAGCTCACGATGGTCGCGGGACTGCGTTACGGCCCCAACGTGATGCCGCACGACTATTTCAACCGCGGCGTTGAATTCAACATGTCGGACTTCCTATCGAACACCATCAGCACCGTGTACCCAAACGCTCCGGCCGGCGCGCTCTACTACGGCGACAAGGGCGTGACCAAGCAGTTCACCAAAAACTCCTGGTTGCAGTTCTCGCCGAACGTTGGCCTGTCGTTCGATCCGGTCGGAAACGGCAAAACAGTCTTTCGCGCAGGTGGCGCGCTGATGTTCGACAATCCGAACTTCTTCACCAGCCAGCGCAACCAGCAGAATCCGCCGTTCGCAACGGCCGTTACCAACACGCAAACGTCGTCATCGGGGCCTGTTCCCTTCGCTGCTCCGTGGTCGGTGGGCACCTTTACCACCAGTCCATTCCCGCAGCCGCAGATTCCGAAACCGAGCCAGGCGATTTACTTCGCTCAGTCGCAGTACATCGTGCTGCCGGCGCAGTTCAAGGCGGCGTACACCATCCAGTGGACATTCAGCGTTCAGCATCAGTTCCCCCACGACTGGCAGGCGCAACTGGACTACATCGGCAACGCCACGCGGCACGATCCCATGGGCGTTACCTTTGATCCTGCCGTATACATTCCTGGAAACTGGGGCGCAGGCGGAACGGGCTGCACAGGCATTGTGACCACGGGGCCGGCAAAGGTGACTGCCGGAGCAGCCGGCACTCCCTGCTCCACGACCAAGAACCAGACTTCGCGCTTCCTGCTCACCACGGAAAACCCTGCACAGGGTAACCAATATCTGGGCGGCGGCGCCGGCTCGAATCTAGTGAACGACGAAGCCACGGCCAACTACAACGGCATGGTCGCGTCTCTTCAGCACCGGCTGTCAAGCACGTTCAGCCTGTTGTCAAACTGGACCTGGTCGAAGTGCCTGAACGAAGAAGACGCCCAGGGCGACCTGGCCGGCACAACGGTCGAGAACCCGTATAACTTTGCATTGGACTACGGGCCATGCGGCTCGGACTTCCGGCATATCGTCAACGTTTCCATGGTCGCCAGGAGCAAGTTCAACTGGGGCAACCCGCTCTCGAAAGCGCTCGTGAACGGCTGGGAGCTGGCTCCCCTGATCCGCGTGGAAAGCGGCGCGCCATTTACCGTGACGGCAGGCGCAGACAACTCGCTCACAGACGTGGGTAACGATCGGCCGAACCTGGTCCCCGGCGTGAACCCGTATGCAGAAGCGAAATTCCACAAAGGAACTGGCGAGACCAATCGCGAATACCTGAACCCCGCGGCCTTTGCGCAAGTCTGCCCCAACAACGTAACAGCAGGGTGCGCGGCGGCGGGAACCTATGGGAACATCAGCAGAAACTCCTTCAGGGGACCGAAGTCGCTGAATTTTGATGCGCAGATTTCGCGGGTCTTCCCGATCCACGAGAGCCTGGCAGCGACGTTGCGGCTGGAAGCATTTAATGTGCTCAATCACCCTGACTTCAACCCTCCGTCCGGCGCAACGACTGGCTCGCTTCCCGCAAATTCCGGAAGCGCCGCGGCTCTTACCTCGTCGACCTTTGGTCAAGTCTCGGCGACACTCAACCAGGCGCGCGTCTTTCAGGGCAGCGTAAAGATTAACTTCTAACCTCACGCGTGTTTGCGCACACGGAAAACGCGGCCGGGCGCTCTGGATTTCAGGGCGTCCGGTTTTATTCTGCGGTATGCTGGATTTTCGTTTTATCGGGCCGTCGGATCAGCAGGATTAGAATCCCACTCGACCGTAATCCTTGACGGGAGTCGGGATAAATCCAAGCCAGGACAATCGCAATAGCCACAATTCTTCCGCATTTGGATCACCGGTGGTCCGACCGCAGCGCGGAATTCTTGGCGGAGAATAGAAAATTGTTTCAGATCTGGAAAGGTGATTGGATGCGCGCCTGTTTTCTGCTCAATGTCCGCCGGGAAAAGATCGAGGAGTACAAAATTCGGCACGCGCAAGTCTGGCCGGAGATGCTGGCCGCGCTCCGCGAATCTGGCTGGCGAAATTACTCTCTTTTTCTGCGCCCCGACGGGCTGCTGGTCGGCTACTGTGAGGCCGACGACTTCGACAAGTGCCGCGCAGCCATGAAGCATCACCCGGTGAACGAGCGCTGGCAGCGAGAGATGGCGCCGTTTTTCGACTTTTCAAATGGCGGCTCCGCCGATGATGCGATGTTTCCGCTCGAAGAGGTCTTTCACCTCGATTGAAACGATCCTCATTCCGCAGCAAGATTCGCCGTCCGCGTGCGGCGAACTTTAATTGGCTGATGGCTACGCGCACGAGCCATCCTGAAAAAAGAACCATCATCCCGGAGGAAGCATAATGAACTCATTCAATTCCATGCGCCGCGATCTTCTCCGCGTCGGAAGCCTTGGCTTTGCGGGCGCCGCAATTCCCGCCGTCTCTTTCGCCGCCCAGCCTGGCACGCCAAACGCCGCCGCTCCCAGTTCCGTCAATCTTCAGTGTCCGTCAATTCGGCGCGTCTGGCGACGGCAAAACCCTGGACACCGATGCCGTCAATCGCACGATTGAGGCTGCCGCATCCGCTGGCGGAGGAGTGGTGCTTTTTCCCGCGGGCGTCTATCTTTGCTTCTCCATCCGTCTCAAAAGCAACGTGCATCTCCATCTTGAGCAGGGCGCAACCATCCTCGCGGCCGAATCGCCGAAGCCGGGCGATGCCACGGGCTACAACGGTGGCACATATGACGAGGCCGAGCCAAAAACCGACTGGGACGCCTACCAGGACTACGGCCACAACCACTGGAAGAACTCACTCATCTGGGGCATCGATCTGCATGACGTCTCGATCACCGGTCCCGGCCTCATTTGGGGAAAGGGGCTGAGCTTTGGCGCAGGCCCAGGCCGCGCCGCATCCACTGAAGTCCGTGGTTTCTTCACTGAGCCTGTTGGCCGCCCGGGCGCAACTGGTCAGCCTGCGACGGCCGCATCGGGAACTCCGCCACCTCAACCCGAGCGCCATTTCAATCCGCGCGGAGACTACCCGATGTACCAGGCCGAGCAGCCGGGCGTGGGCAATAAGGCCATCGCGCTCAAGAACTGCCGCAATGTTCAACTGCGCGACTTCTCCCTTCTCAAGGGCGGCCATTTCGGTCTGCTGCTCACCGGCGTCGACAACCTGATCATCGACAACCTCACAATTGACACCGATCGCGACGGCATGGACATCGATTGCTGCCAGAATGTTCGCGTCTCCAACTGCACCGTCAACTCCCCGTGGGACGACGGCATCTGCCCCAAGTCGAGCTACGCTCTTGGCTACCTGCGGGCCACGCGCAACGTCACCATTGCAAATTGTTTTGTCACCGGCTGCTATCAGCTTGGCACCGTGCTCGACGGCTCGTGGAAGAAATTTCCCGAGGGCGGACGCCCCTACGGAACCGGCCGCATCAAGTGCGGCACCGAGTCCAACGGAGGTTTCATCAACATCACCATCACGGGTTGCGTCTTTGAAGGCTGCCAGGGCTATGCGCTCGAAACCGTGGACGGAGCGCTGCTTGAAGACATCACCATCTCCAACACCACCATGCGCGACCTCATTTCAGGGCCGCTCTTCATGCGTCTCGGCGTGCGCCTTCGCGGACCAAAAGACACAACCAAAGTGGGCACGCTTAAGCGCATCCTGGTCTCGAATCTCAACTGTCACAACGCGCCCATGCGCATCAGCTCCATCCTCAGCGGAATTCCCTCGAACGCCATCGAAGATGTTAAGCTCTCGAACATTTTTATCGAAACCGTCGGTGGTGCCTCGGCCGACGCGGCGCAGATAGTTCCGCCTGAAAAAGAAGACGCCTATCCCGAGCCCAGCATGTTTGGCCAGATGCCGTCTTCGGGATTTTTCCTCCGCCACATTCGCAATCTCGAAATGAGCCACGTCGAAATCTCGAACGCGACGCCGGACGCGCGACCTGCGTTTTGTCTTCAGGATGTAAACCGCGCCGACTTCTTCTCCATCACAGCGCCGCGAACGTCCGAAGGCGCATTTGCCCTCCATGACGTCAAGGATCTTCGTATCGGTTGGAGTCGCGCCACCGCCGACGTAATTCTTCCGTCCGTCGACGACAAGATGCTCTGAGATGGCGATGCACCTGAAAATGCTAACGCCCGTTATCAACGGGAAGGCACCGAAAAATAGTCGAAACGCGCTGGTAAGAAGCCGGTTCGTTTCGGTGGTGGGCGTTCTTGGAAAGCAGACATACTTGCGGTGTAAAGCACATGTTATGAATGAGTTATTGCTTAAGTGCTGGCGGAGAAAGCCGGAGTCTCGTTCCAGTTTCTATTTCCCATTTTGTGTCCCGCCAAATTACGATGGATCGCCGAAGAGGATTCGTTTTGCGATTTTCGTGGACTATGCTCTCTTTCCGTTTCTGCTCCAACGTTCTCCTCGCTGGAATTCTGCCGGGGCTGTTTGCAGCAGCGAATGTGGCGGCTCAAGCATTGGGTCAGGCGGATTCCCCGGAGGCGCTTCGCGCCGGATTCGCCGCGCCGCCTGCCGATGCACGGCCCATGATGCGCTGGTGGTGGTTTGGGGCCGCCGTGGAGAAAACCGAGCTGGCCCGCGAGCTACGCGCCATGAAGGCGGGCGGCATCGGAGGCGTCGAAATTCAACCGGTGTATGCGCTTGAGCTCGATGATCCGGCAAAAAACTTCCGCAATTTACCGTATCTCTCAAAAGATTTTCTCAGCATGGTTAGCTTTGCTGCGCAGACGTCGCACGATCTCGGCATGCGCCTGAACCTGACGCTCGGCAGCGGCTGGCCCTACGGCGGATCCTACGTGCCTGTCTCGGATGCGGCGGGCAAACTGCGCATCGTAGCGGAGCCAGTGCATGGCGGCGCCACTTCCCTTCCCGTGCCATCGATTGGCAACGGTGAAAAATTGCTGGCCGTGTTTCTGGCGGCCGGCACTTCGCAAAAGTACGACGCCGAACATGCGCAACAGCTGCCGATGCCGAATGGTCTTCGTGTGGCTTTGCCGATCGGGGGCGTCGATGGTCCGCGCGTCGTGCTCTTCTTCATCTCCAGCCGGACCGGGCAGCAGGTGAAGCGCGCAGCCGTCGGCGCGGAGGGGTTTGTTCTCGACCACTTCAGCCTGCAGGCGATTCAGAACCACCTGAAGACCGTCGCCGATCCGCTGATCCAGGCCTGCGGGGAGAACGTTCCGTACTCGGTTTTCAGCGACAGTCTGGAGGTATACGAATCCGATTGGACGCCGGACTTTCTCGACGAGTTTCGCAAGCGCCGCGGATACGACCTGACGCCGCACCTGCCGGAACTGGTGGCCGGGACTACGCCTGAGGCCGCCGACCTGCGCTACGACTGGGGCCGCACGCTGGCCGAGCTGATCGATGAGCACTATCTCACGCCACTGAATGCCTGGGCGCACGAACATCACACGCAGTTCCGCTCGCAGAGCTACGGCACACCCGCCGTCACGCTCTCGAGCAACTCTCTTGTCGATCTGCCGGAAGGGGAAGGCTCGCAGTGGCACGCGCCTTTCTCATATACGCGATGGGCGACATCGGCAAGCCACGTATATGGGCGACCCATCACATCGTCGGAGACGTGGACGTGGCTCCATTCGCCGTCCTTCCGCGCTACCCCGCTCGACATGAAGGCCGAGGCGGACACGTTTTTCCTGCAAGGAATCAATCAGCTCGTGGGCCATGGTTGGCCTTATTCGCCACCATCCGCCGGCGATCCCGGCTGGTCGTTTTATGCCGCCGCAGTTTTCAACGATCACAATCCCTGGTGGATGGTGATGCCAGATGTGACGAGCTATCTCACGCGCATGAGCTACCTTTTGCGCCAAGGCACGCCGCAGAACGATGTTGCCGTGTTGCTCCCCGAAGAAGACGCGCAGGCGAGATTCCGCCCCGGCCATGTCTCGGTGAGCGACGAGATGGCCTCGCTACTGGGGCCTGATCTGGTTCCAGCGATTCTCGACGCAGGCTACAACTTTGACTTCATCGATTCGGCGGCGATTGATAAAGTCGGCATTCATTATCCGGTGCTAATCCTTCCAGATGTAGAACGGTTGCCGCTCGCGACGTACAGGCGCATACAGGACTTCGCGCGGCGTGGCGGTTTGGTCATCGCGGTGAAGAGCCTGCCGTCGCGGGCGCCGGGATTGGAGGAGGGTCCACGTGATTCTGAGGCGGTAGATCAAATCTCGCGCGAGCTGTTTGCGGCCGGAGCCAAAAATGCTCGACTTGTTACAAGTCCTGCCGAGCTGGGCGGGGCCATCGGCGCAGTGCTTCCGCCAGATGTGGCGATCTCTCCGGCAACTCCGACGATCGGATTTATCCATCGCAAGCTGCCGGATGCGGACATTTATTTTGTGGCCAACACCGATAACCACCCGCATACGTTCGATGCGACGTTTCGCGGCTCGTTGATCAACGCAGAGTGGTGGGATCCATTCACCGGAAGAATCACGAAGGCAAGCGCAGGCAGCACGATTCACTTCGATTTGGCTCCGTACGAGTCACGCGTGGTTGCCTTCATCAAACACACGGAGCCGGCGGAGAAGCCCATCGAGGCTGCGCAGTTTGCGCCCATTGACCTGGCCCACGAATGGAAGGTGACGTTCGACAAGACCGGCGCGACGGAAACCATGCAAAGCCTGCACTCATGGACGGAGGATCAAGCCCAAAAATACTATTCCGGCGCGGCGACCTATGAGCGGACGGTTGAGATTCCCGACTCTGTTGCCCACGCCGGAGCTGTATTTTTGGATTTCGGCACGGGGACGCCTGTTGAGCGCACGACGCTTCATCAGGCGGGAATGCGCGCGTGGTACGACCCGCCGCTGCGCGAGGCGGCCCTGGTTTATGTGAATGGAAAAGAGGCGGGTTCGGTCTGGCATCCGCCATACCGAATCGACATTGCACCGCTGCTTCACCCGGGCGCGAATGAACTAAAGATTGTTGTGGCCAATACTGCCATCAACGAGCTTGCCGGCCGCGCTGCGCCGGATTATCGGCTGCTGAACCTGCGCTACGGCGAAAAATTCACGCCGCAGGATATGGATCATCTCGAACCGCTTCCCTCAGGGATTGTAGGCCCTTTGCGCCTGATTTCAGGGCCGGATGCGGATAAAGAAGCAAATCGGCAATGACTCACGAATCCGCCTGACTTTTCCAGATGAGGGGTCTCGTCTCAGAGTGGCGTGACGCTCGCTCAGGCAGCCGAATCCCTTAAGAGAATTCCAATCAAAAGTCCGCGTGTACGCATGACAACAGATTTTTGATTCGCCTCGCCTGCTTGCAGCCGGCATTCAGGTAGGCGATCCCCGGCGGAGCCGAAATCCCGGGCGGCCGGGTCGAAAATCCTTTTGACAGGGTCCCGAATCGCATGGCGCCGATTGGACGGAGTTAGCGACCGTGCCAAGCCGCGGTCCGAAAATGACGAGTCGCTGGTCGTTAGTCAGCGTCGGCAAGCCAAGGTTCGGTGGTGAACGACGCCGTTCTCTTCGCCGAAGTATTCATGTTTTCAGCCCCGGTTAAAGGAACTCCCCCTTTATGCCGATAAGGTCGCTGCAATGAAGCCGAAGATCAGTCCTGCCGTTCAGGGCGGTTTCAGCGAGGATCTTGAAACCCCTGTGGACGAGGAAACTCCCGAGGTGTGCATGGCAACGAAGCCCCTGGAAATTGATTCGCATGTCTCCCGCGCCGATGAAATTGAAGCTTTCGCGCAGTTCAAGGCAAGTTCGCCGCTCCTGGAGTTGCCCGGGGATATCGCCGAATTAGAACGCGATGCCGTTATCTGTGACCCGAACGGTTCCGGCTGCGACGCCTTTCATAGCGGGCTTGTGTCGGAGCATTGCCGGATCCGCACAGAGCTAATGGCGCCGGCTTCATTACTAGCCGAAAGTGGCTCGGGCGTGGCTGACCCGTCCATTCTTTCCCCAATACCATCGATGATTGCGGGACCGGCAGCAACCTCGGAAAGACGTCCGACGATCCTTGTCGTAGATGACGAGCCTCTGTATCTGGAATTGATTAAGGACATCCTGGGGGACGACTACAAGATTCTAGTTGCGGATGAGGGAATGACCGGTATGCAGATCGCGGCGAACAGTGTGCCGCATTTGATCCTGCTGGATTTGATGATGCCAGTCATTGATGGGTTTGAAGTCTACAGATGTCTCAAAGCAGATTGGCGGACGGCCGAGATCCCTGTAATCTTCATCACCGGCACTGGCGATGTGGCGACCGAAACGAAGGGCCTGAAGATGGGCGCGGTTGACTATATCAACAAGCCGATCAATCCTGATCTGGTCAAAGCGCGCGTCACCACTCAAATCAACCTCAAGTTGATGCGGGACAAGCTTGTCCTGCTGGCCGCGACAGATGGATTGACCGGATTAGCGAACCGCTTTCACTTTGACGGGATGCTGGCCTACGAATACGCCAGACATCTTCGTTCCGGAGAAGAATTGGCCTTGATCATGCTCGACATCGATCAATTCAAAGCCTTCAACGACACTTACGGTCATATCAGCGGCGACGAATGTCTCAGGGAGGTCGCCAAAGCGATGACGAAAACTGTCTCGCGCTGCACCGACCTGGTGGCTCGGTATGGCGGCGAAGAGTTCGCAGTTCTGATGCCGGATACGTCCCTCAGAGGAGCCGTGATCATTGCCGAAAGACTTCGGATCAGTATCGGTAACCTTACTTTACCGCAGAGAGACACAAAGGCGGGACATGTCACCGCTAGTGTCGGCGTCGTGAGCGGAAGATTCCTGAAAGGCACCTCAATCGTAGATGTACTCACTGAAGCCGACATACAGCTTTACCGGGCAAAAGCTGGAGGTCGCAATCGGGTGGCTTTTCGCACTCTGGAAATGCCTGCGCCGACGCACTAGAGCCTGCCTTAGCGCGGAAATTCGCAACGAATCCGGTCAAGGAACGCTGCCAATGCCACCACCTGAAACAACGATTAACCTCCACAGGTCAATGAGAAAACGTCAGGCGAAACCATTAGAGGGTGGTATTCATGCGCAAGCAAGCGGAAGAGATACTGCTCAACGCCGGGGCGCTGCAGAAAGCCATCTTTAACAGCGCCAACTTCTCAAGCATTGCTACTGATGAAAACGGCGTGATCCAGATCTTCAACGTAGGCGCTGAACGCATGCTTGGCTACGCGGCCGCCGACGTGATGAATAAGATCACCCCCGCCGACATCTCCGACCCTCAGGAAGTGATTGCGCGTGCGGCAGCACTGAGCGCGGAACTCGGAACCAAGATTGCTCCGGGGTTCGAGGCCCTGGTGTTCAAGGCCTCTCGCGGCATCGAGGACATTTACGAGCTGACCTACATCCGCAAGGACGGCAGCCGGTTCCCGGCGGTCGTATCGGTGACTGCGCTGCGCAATGCCCAGGAAGCAATCATTGGCTATCTGCTGATCGGCACAGACAATACAGCGCGCAAGCAGGCGGAAGAGAAGCTGCTGAATGCGGGAGCGCTACAGAAAGCCATCTTTAACAGCGCCAACTTCTCAAGTATCGCGACAGACGCAAAGGGCGTGATTCAGATCTTTAACGTAGGCGCGGAGCGCATGCTTGGCTATGCGGCCGCCGACGTGATGAACAAGATCACTCCCGCCGACATTTCCGATCCGCAGGAAGTGATTGCGCGCGCGGCAGCGCTCAGCGCGGAGCTCGGAACCCATATTGCTCCAGGCTTCGACGCCCTGGTGTTCAAGGCCTACCGCGGCATTGAAGACATTTACGAGCTGACCTACATCCGCAAGGATGGCAGCCGGTTCCCGGCGGTTGTGTCGGTGACTGCGCTTGCGTGACGCCCATGAAGCAATCATCGGCTATCTGCTGATCGGCACAGACAATACCGCACGCAAGCAGGCGGAAGAGGAACTGGTAAAGGCCGGGGCTTTGCAAAGCGCGATTTTCAATAGCGCCAATTTCTCGAGTATCGCTACCGATGCAAAGGGCGTGATTCAGATCTTCAACGTGGGCGCGGAGCGCATGCTTGGCTACGCGGCCTCCGATGTGATGAACAAGATCACGCCCGCCGATATTTCCGACCCTCAGGAAGTGATTGCGCGCGCGGAAGCACTCAGCGCGGAGCTCGGAACTCCGATCGCTCCGGGCTTTGAAGCCCTGGTGTTCAAGGCCTCCCGCGGCATCGAAGATATTTACGAGCTGACTTATATCCGCAAAGACGGCAGCCGATTCCCGGCGGTGGTGTCGGTGACCGCCTTGCGTGACGCTCAGGACGCCGTAATCGGATATCTGCTGATCGGCACCGATAATACTGCGCGCTGGCAGATCGAAGAAAAAAGGAAAAGGGCGGAAGAGGCGCGACAGGCGAGCGAGGAGGCGCTGCGCAAAAGCGAGGACTTTTTGGACCGCACAGGGCGACTGGCGGGTGTGGGAGGTTGGGAGTTCGATGTGTTGACCAGCACGATCAGCTGGTCGGCGGAGACGGCCCGGCTTTTTGGGTCCGATCCTGGATACCGGCCGTCGCTTGAAGAGTGGATAAGCTTCTACGCGCTGGAAGCCAGGCCAATCGCCCGCGCGGCCCTGGCAAAATCCCTGGCGGACGGCCAGCCCTGGGAACTGGAAGTACCCGTTACACGCGCCGACGGCGGGAAGATTTGGGCGCGGGTTGTTGCCACGCCAGAGATGACGGATGGCAAGATAGTTCGGGTCGTCGGCGCCATTCAGGACGTAACTGCCCGTGTGGTCGCCGAGCAACGCGCTCTAAATGAAGCAAACTCACGGGCGACGCTCGCGACAGAAAGCGGCGGCATCGGTATATGGGAGTGGGACGTCCTCAGCGGAAATCTGGGCTGGAACTCCTGGATGTACCGGCTCTATGGAGTGACTGCACAAGACTCCATGGAGGAGAACTACGAGTTGTGGAGAAACCAACTGCATCCAGACGACCTCGAGGCCGCCGAGCAGGCCCTGCGGAACTGCGTTGCGGGCATCGCTCCTTTGAACACTTCGTTTCGAATCGTTTGGGAGGATGGCAGCATACATCATCTGCGCGCAACGGGTCAGGTGACCGATTTTGACTCTGGCCGCGCCATACGAGTGGTTGGCGCCAATTGGGATGTGACCGACCTCATCCAGGCGGAGGAAAAATCGCGGAGGCAATGAAGGCCGCCGAAGAATCGAATCGCATCAAATCCGATTTTCTGGCGAACATGAGCCACGAGATTCGGACGCCGATGAATGCGATTATCGGCATGACGCGCCTGGCGCTGCGGAAGAATCCCGATACGGTCCAGCTCAACTATCTGAAGAAGATCGACAATGCGGCTCAGTCGCTGCTGAGCATCATCAACGACATTCTGGACTACTCGAAGATTGAAGCGGGCAAGATGGAGCTGGAAAAGATTGGGTTCTCGCTCGACGAGGTGCTTAACAATCTGGATGACATTTCCGCCAAAAGGCGGAGCAGAAGGGCATCGAGATCGTATTCTCGATGGCCGCCGAGATTCCACGCGCGCTGCAAGGCGACCCGCTCCGGCTCGGTCAGATTCTGATCAATCTGGTCAACAACGCCATCAAATTCACTGAGAATGGCCGCGTGATCATTGAAGTAAAAGCCGAAGAGAGCGCCGGGGATACCAGGAAGCTCCGATTCCTGGTAAGCGATACCGGGATCGGCATGAGCCCCGAGCAGGTGTCGAATCTGTTCAAGTCCTTCAACCAGGCAGATACTTCGATCACTCGCAAATATGGCGGAACGGGACTGGGGCTGGCCATTACCAAGCAGCTCTGCGAGTTGATGCAGGGAAGCCTCGAGGTGGAAAGCCGGCCCGGCGAGGGCAGTACATTCGTTTTCACGGCCACCTTCGGCATTGCCACGAGCGGATCGCCGGTGCAGGGCGCGGCGCGGCGGCGCGATTTACTGAAGAAGTCCGCCTTGGTTGTCGATGACAATGAAAACGCGCGCGATGTGTTGATCGAAATGCTGGGCTCAAATGGATTGACCGCCAAAGCAGTCTCATCGGGAGAAGAGGCGCTCATTGCGATTAAAGCCGCGTCGGACGACGGGAAACCATTCGATCTTGTTCTCATGGACTGGCGGATGCCGGGTATGGATGGAGCGGAAGCTTCAAGACTGATCAAAGCGCAACAGTCGATATCGCGAATCCCGGCCATTATGATGGTCTCCGCATTTGATCGCGAAAGGGCGATGAACGGAGTTGCCGACCATGAAATGGATGGTTTTCTCGTTAAGCCTGTAAACGAGTCGCAACTTATTGACTCCATCGCTACCATTTTCGGCGTCAAACCGGACTATCCGGAGTCCGATTCGTGGCATGCGGCGGGAGGATTTCCGGCCGAGCTGGTTGGACGTCGAGTGTTGCTCGTAGAAGATAACGATGTAAATCGCGATCTTGCCAGCGAATTGCTGAGCGACTTGGGAATCCAGGTCACCATTGCGGTTAACGGACGCGAAGGAGTAGATCGCGTAGTCGCGGAGCCGTTCGACCTGGTTCTGATGGATATCCAGATGCCGGTCATGGACGGATTGACGGCGACAAGGCTGATTCGCGCCGATAAGCGCTTCGGCAAACTTCCCATCCTGGCCATGACGGCTCACGCCATGAGCGGCGATCGTGAAAGAAGCATGAATGCAGGGATGAACGACCATATCACCAAACCGATTGACCCCAATCGGCTACAGGCAGCGCTGATTCGGTGGATGCCGGAGAAATCCGGGGCTCGGCAAGAGCCAGTAAAAGTGCACGCGAAGCCCGTGCCGACTGAGGAAGGATTGCCTCACCAACTCCCTCCTTTTGACATTCAAGCGGCGTTGCTGCGAACCAACGGCAAACCTGTGCTGCTGCGCAAGCTGATGCTCGGATTTCGCGATCAATACGCAGATGCAATCTCCAATCTCGTGGAGCATGTCGCTGCCAACAGAAACGCAGATGCCGAAAGACTGGCTCACTCACTCAAGAGTGTCGCCGCGATGTTGGAAGCGAAGGATCTGGCAAAGGCGGCTGCATCGGTCGAGCATGCCTTCCGCTCGGGAGAAACAGCGAACGTTAATGCGTTGATTGCAACTCTGGAAAGGGAGCTTGATCCGGCAATCGCTGCGGTCAATTCGTTGGATGGGAAGATGGCAACGCTATCGGTCTGATTCGAAATGTGGCTGAACAATTGCGCGGAACCTGAATGCTTTGAATTCCGAAGAAGAGACATCAGACCGCGGCTTCACTTTCCGTCGTCATGCTTCACCAAATCTCCCACTGAAACGAACTTAAATCCTCGTTCGCGCAAGCCAGCGACGATGGTTGGGAGCGCTTGTGCGGTAAAGATGCCGCCATCATTTACGTGCATGATGATGATGCTTCCATTGCGCGTTAGAGTGCTGACTCTGCGCTCCAGTACTACGGCAGTGTTGCGCGGGTTGGGATCTCCAGACACCACGTCCCACATCACCGTGAGAACGCCGAGACTCTTTGCGACTTTGACGAGCTTAGGCGGGCAATCGCCATAAGGAGGGCGAAAGAACGGCCTTGGGTTGGCGCCCATTTGCTCGAGGGTCGACTGGGTGCGCTCAATTTCGGAAGCGATGACATCGTCTGTCAATTCACTCGATTTCCAATGATGGTATCCGTGAAGTCCGATCTGAAAGTAAGGCACGCTTGCGAGTTGCTTAAGGCCATCCTGGCAGTTCACCGCCCATAGGCCAGACACGAAGAATGTTGCTGGAATATGCTCGCGCTGAAGATAGTTCGCAATCTCAGTGGAAAATTCAGGACGCTCCTTGCGCGGGCAGGCGTCGAACGTCAATGCGATTTCAGGCCGTGTGCGGCTGCCGTGATACAGAATATCCACTGGAAATGGATAGGTGCGAATCTTATCTGGGCTGTCAGGTAGAACGGACGTTGCGGCCGCGCGTGCAATTTGAGCGGCGCCTAAGCCGACGGTTCGGCCAAGAGCAATTGTGCCCGCGAGCTGAAGTAGTGTTCGTCTGTCCACCGTACGTGTTCTCGAATCTTTGCTTATTTATTTTCCATACGGGTCACGCGCGCGGGTTTTGGCGACTATCTACCTCATTGCCCACACTTTGCTGATTGTAAACGTATGTCATTAGGAGTCCGCCTACGCTTACGCTCCGGCGCGACAACCTTCGCTTCGCGAAGGTTGGTGGAGGCGGCGGGAGCCGGATTAGGCGCCCCCATTGAAAAGACGCAAGTCGCAGATTACATTAGACGCTCAAATCGCCCTAATTGCTAGAAACGCGGCATCCACACACGTATTACACGCACAAAGCTGTGGATTGTTGAACTCATGAAACCGATCACGAGAAAAGGCCCGGTTCATCACCAGGCCCTCCCTTTATTTCTGATTTCGACGGATGAATCGCTCGACTTCGGACTTTGGAATGCTCATCGACCTAAACGCCCGTCTTCGATGCGGAGATTTCTGTCGAAACGAAATTCATAGGCTCCGGATCCAAGCGAGATTTCGCCTGCGGGCGACGCTTGCGGTGGCGTCCCCCCGTTCAAAGAAACTTCGGTCGCTGCCGGTGGAAGAACCACTATCGCGCGTGACCCGACTGGAATCTCGATCCGCCAAATTATCTTCATCCCCTCACGGGACCACGAGCTCTTAACGGTGCCTAGCACCGTATGCACTTCGGCCCGTGCTTCCGGGACTTTGGCGAGGAACGCCGGACGAATCGCAATCTGACGCGACTCCGGCTGGCTCAGATTGACATCGATTCCCGCAAGACCGCGATAGAACCACTCCTCCGCATGACCGAGCATGAAGTGGTTCTGCGACGACCCGGGATTGGCGTCCCACGCCTCGGTGAGCGTGGTCGCACCGCGCATCAGTTGGTAGCCATAGCTTGGCGAGTCATCCCGGGAAAGCATGTCGAATAGCACATCTGAGCGTCCGTTGTCGGTCAGCGCTCGAACGACGTAATGGAAGCCGATATCTCCGGCAGTAACGTGGTTTCCATGCGCACGAATATCTTTGATTAGATTATCGAGCACGGCTTGGCGCAGATTTTCTGGGACCAAGCCAAGCACCAACGGCATGGCCTGGGCGGTCTGGCTCCCGCGATCGTAAGTCGCCGTATCAGCATGGAGCAGATGGCTATTGAAGGATTCTCGAACTTCCGCAGCCTCCACATCAAAGCTAGCGGCATCGGCCTCTTTTCCCAGCACGCTCGCGATTGCCTCAAGCGTCCGCAGGTCCTGGTAGTAGATCGCGGTCGCGGTCAGCCCCTTTCCCGTAAGCTGCGCCTCGCCAGGCGGGAGCGGGCCGATGTCGTACCAATCTCCGAGGCCGTAGTTGAGCATTCCATCCTGCAGCTTGGTTCGCAGATAGCCGACGTAGCGAACCATGGAGTCGTAGTGATCCTTCAGAATCTCAGCGTCGCCGTAAAATTGATACGCCTCCCAAGGAGAGAGGATGCTGGCGCTGCCCCACTCCGGAGAGTCCCTGAAGTCGGTGCTGTCGCCGTTCGCGTCGACAAAGGCCACGTATTCGGGAGCGATGCCGGGAACTAAGCCGTTCGCAAGCTGCGCTTCAGCGATGTCGTCCGCCATCTTCTCGTACAGCTTCAGCACCCCGTAGTTGTCCATGATCGAAGTTGCCGCCAGATGCGTCTGCTCTAGCCAGCCGAGCTTCTCGCGGGTGGGGCAGTCGGTGATCACGCTGGCGAGGTTGCTGAGGACGGCGCGATCAATCAGGGCATGGATTTGATTGAAGAGCGGTACACCGCTGGTAAAGTTTCCGTCGACCGCGACGTCGTCGTGGACGACGTCGGTCCGAAGCGAGAGCACGGTTGGCTTTGGACCTCCGGCTGTCGCAGGGATGGTCTCAACCTGGACGTAGCGAAAGCCGTAATACGTGAAGCGCGGATGCCATCTCTCCTCTCCGCCGGCAAGTATGTAGTTGAAAAGCACAGGATTGTCGGGGTCGGCGCCAGCGCTGGCCTGACTAACTATTCCATCCGGATTCAATAGCTCTCCCGGCAACAAGCGAATGCGATCGCCGGCGTGTCCCCGCACCAGGATCTCCGGCCAGCCCGAGGAGTTTTTGCCCATGTCGTAGATCATCACGCCCGGCGTCGGCCGAGTGACGCGGAGCGGCGCAAGCCTCTCGGCGATCACGATCGGCGGAATCAACCGTCCCGAAAGCTGGAGTCCCGGAGAGCCGGCCAATCCGTCCGGTCCTGCTACTTCGAGCGCCGGACGCCAGTCTGCGTCCGTGACAAAATTCGGCCGGTCCCACGCTTTCTGCACCCGACGGGCGTCGAAGTCCTCGCCTCCGTAGATTGAGGAAAAGGTTATCGGCCCCGGGGCGGTCTGCCAACTTGAGTCGCTTGTCAGGATTGCCTCAGTACCGTCGCGATACTCGATGCGCATCTGCAGGATCAATTTTGGTTGGCCAAAGGTACCGATGAACTTCGTGTAACGGCCATGAATACCCGGAACGTTATACATCCCGTTTCCAAGCAAAACCCCAAAGGCGTTCATGCCCGCGCGAAGCCGCCGCGTCACGTCGAAGGTGTTGTACAGCACGGTCTTTCGATAGTTGGTCCAACCGGGATTGAGCACCGATTCGGTGACGTTGACCCCATTGAGGTGAAGTTCGTACTGTCCCAGGCCGGAGACGACAACAGTTGCGATCTTGACTGGGCCTGTGACGCGAAACTCTTTGCGGAAGATGGGCAGGGGTTGCATCGACTTCGTCGATTTGCTCTGGCTTTCCCGCGCCTGCGGCTGGAGCGGGCCGTCGGGTTCGGCGGCGATCCAGCTGGCCTTCCACTCGTCCGGATGCAGGATGGCCATCGTCCACTTTGCTGGAGCGCTCCAGGCCGAGGCCTTTCCCGCCTGATCCCAGACTCGCAATTTCCAGTAGCAACTCTGGTAAGAGGAGAGGGGCAGGCCCCCGTAGGTGACGTAGAGACGTTGGCTGGATTGCACTCGGCCTGAGTCCCACAGGCTTCCGCGATTCTTCGCAAGCTCATCCGCCGAAGAGGCGACCAGAATCCGGTAGCTGCTTTGCAACAGGTCGTGCGCTCCCGGAACTGTCGCCCGCAATTCCCAGCTAAGGCTTGGTGTTTCGAGATCAATACCGATTGGATTGGTCATCGAGGCGACTTGCAGGTTTACAGGGACAATGCCGCCAACTGCCATCAGACTGTGCGAATCCGCAAAGAGAAAAGGCCGGGGAAAGGCCAACAAGGTTAGAAAAAGCACCAAGGTGCGAGCGATAAACAGTTGGCGGAACTTCAGAGAAGTCATCGCCAGAAGGCTACACCTGCTGGTAATGTTTCTGCATGTGCCCTAGGTATCAAATCTCCTCGTCGGTCGGGTCATCGCTGGCAGACCCTGGGGGAGGCGGGGTATGTTGAATGGACTCGGGAGCTGGAAAGGATTCTCGATCATTCTATTCGAGCTCACGCTGGCCAGCGCCGGTTGGGCGCAAGAGGCGTATAGCCATCGACTATGGCAGGCAGTCGATGGACTGCCGAGCGATGTGGTGCAGGCATTCGCGGAGACGCCGGACCATGCGCTGTGGATCGGAACGACGAACGGACTGGTTCGCTTCGATGGCAGTCTCTTCCGCTATTTCCAGCGTGAGAACACGCCGGCACTTGGTGGCGACAGCGTGTTCTGCCTGACAGTAACCCGCGACGGAACGCTGTGGATCGGCGTGGAGGGTGGAGGGTTGGTGCGCTACCGCGCTGGCCAATTTCGCGAATTCACGGCTCTCGACGGGCTCTCAAACAATGTCGTCCGCGCCATCTTTGAGGATCGCAACGGTTTACTTTGGGTGGGCACCGATCACGGACTTTTCCAAATGCACGGCGAACGGTTGGTTAGGGTCGATGCAACAAATATGATCCCCGAGCTGTCTGTGCATGCCATTACCCAGGACCGCGACGGAGCGATGTGGATTGGAGGCTCTTCGCTCGTTAGCATTCTCGCCGGCAAGACCCAAGTCTATGGAATTCCATTCCTCAGGCAAAGCCAGCGTATCAAGAGCATTCTGCAAACGACAGACGGCACCATATGGGTTGGCGCTGTATCGGGACTGTACCGCGTCGCGGGCGACCGCCTTGAACCCGTAAGCCGGATTCGGCGAACTGTGAGGGTCCTGCGCCAGACGCGCGATGGCACATTGTGGATAGGCTCTATCGGAAGTGGTTTGTACAGCCTTCGATCTAAAGGCGAGCCAGTGCTCTTTTCCGGAGGGCCGCCGAGCAAGTCCATTCTGAATCTCTTTGAAGACCGCGAGGGAAACCTTTGGATCGGCAGTCAAATTGGCATGGAACGGTTAAGTCGATCGGCGATGAGTCTGCTTCCGCTCCCCGGATCCACTGATAGTGACTTCGGCAGTGTCTTTGTCGACCGCGACGGCTCAATATGGGCGTGTTCGACAAGTCTCTATCGTGAATGGGATGGGGTTATGCGCAAGGAAGAACTGCGTGGGTTGGGAGGCGTCACTATCCGCAACCTGTTGCGCGCCGCCGACGGCTCCCTATGGGTCGGAACTGAAGGCTGGGGAGTTTTTCGGCTTAGCGCTACTGCGACCAAACACTACACGACTGCCCAGGGCCTTTCGAACGACTTCATCCGTGTCATGCTGCAGGATCGCGACGGCAGCCTGTGGGTGGGTACGGATAGCGAGTTGAATCACATCGTCCCGGGACATGTCACGATACTTCATCTTCCTTCCCCGGTGAGCGTCATGGCTCTGCTGCAAGATAGGAACGGAGACCTTTGGGTCGGCAGCTTCTCTGGTCTCTACAGGCTTCATGAAGAACATTGGGTATCGGGACCGCTAACCGCCGCGTTGCGGGACACGACCATCTGGGCACTGCATCAGGACGAAGATGGAACCATTTGGGTGGGAACCAATCGCGGCCTCTACCGTGGAAACGGCAACACCGTTACGGCTGTGACTACCGCTCAGGGGCTACCATCGCACTTTGTCGGGCAAATCCTGGAGGATAAAAAAGGGGGCCTCTGGGTCAACGGGTTCAGTGAGGTTGCGCGCTTGTCGCTAACCGAACTGCGGGCTCTCGCTGAGGGCCGGATCTCTCGTGTCTCGCCGCGAATTTACCCCGTTTCTCAGGAACTCGACTCAGCGGAGATTTACAACGGCATGCAACCCTCAGGAGCTTTCGGTCCAGGCGGAGAGTTGCTTTACCCCAGCAATAAAGGCCTCGTTCGGATCCAACCTGAGCTGCAAACGGCAATCCCTGTCTTCCCGATCATTGTCCAAAGCGTCGCGGTAGACGGTCGCACGGTTCCAATCGCTGGAGAGATCACGCTCGGCGCATCCACCTCGCGCACCGCAATTACCTTTGCGCCTGCCTTGCTTGGCCCACAGGAGCGAATTCGGCTTCGCTACCGCCTCGATGGCTTTGATAGTGAATGGCAGGAGGCCGGGAGCCAACGGACAGCCGTTTATACCAATCTTCCTGCAGGCCGATACCGCTTCGAGGTCCAGGCATTCCAGACCGGAATCGAATCCCCGGTCGCCGAGCTGACGTTCCCGGTGCAAAGGCTTGCGCCATTTTATGCAAGGCCATGGTTCATACTTCTGCTACTGGTTCTGATAGTTGCCATCGTCTTCCTGCTTTACTATCTACGCCTTCGCCGGATGCGGGAACGGTTTGCGGCAGTACTTGAGGAACGCACCCGAGTCGCCCGCGAGATGCACGACACCGTCATTCAAGGCTGTTCCACCGTTTCCGTGCTGTTGGAAGCATCTGACAGTATTCAAGGGGACAAACAAGCTGCCGCCGAGTTAGCCGGTCTCGCTCGCCAACAAATAAAGAACACAATCCGTGAAGCGCGGCAGGCATTACTCGACCTGAGAGAGCCCGATACCGATGACGAGAGCCTGGTGGATGGCCTACGCCAGATAACCGAAACCGCTTCCCGCGAATTTGCACAGAGCGTGGACTTGGAGATCACCGGGGAGTCGCCGTCCTTGTCGCGCTCTTCTGTTCACCAGCTGCTTATGGTAACGCGCGAGGCGCTCCACAACGCCCTGATTCACGCCCACGCAAGACGTATTGAGGTGCAGTTGAAGCATGATAAAGGGACAGTTACGATCCTCGTAAAGGATGATGGTCGGGGACTGTCGCCGGAGCTGGCAACCAGCCCGGAGGTCGGGCACTTCGGCCTGCAGGGAATGCGAGAGCGCATGATCCGCATGGGCGGCAGTTTGGAAATTGAGAGTCTGCCGAGGAGCGGAACCGTCGTGACCGTGCGCGTGACCAATGTGGATCGCAAGGAAGTCATGAACGGACGGAGCTATGCATGAGCAAAGGATGATCAAAGTGATGGTGGTGGACGATCATCCGTTCATGAGGGTCGGGGTCTCTGCGATTCTGCGCTCTCAATCGGATATGAGTGTTGTAGGCGAGGCGGCCACCGCAGCGGAAGCGATCGCTGCGTATCGGCTGCATGTTCCGGACCTGGTGGTGATCGACCTCGGACTGCCCGATGACAGCGGTCTGAATGTGATTCGCTCCGTGCGTTCGCGCTATCCGGATGCCCGCTTCGTTGTGCTGACAAACTCCGAAGGCGACGAGGACATCTACCAGGCGCTGGCCGCGGGCGCCCTCGGCTACGTGGTGAAGGGCATGGCCCATCAGTCGCTGGTGGAGGCGGTGCGGCGAGTCGCCCGGGGCGGACGCTACTTACCCCAGCCGATAGCAGAGACGCTCGACATGCGTAATCCCAACTCCAACCTCACAGCCCGCGAGCGCGAGGTACTGGCGCAAGTGGTCAAGGGACGCTCCAATAAAGAAATCGGCGCCGAACTGGGCATTTCCGAGGGAACGGTGAAACGCCATATGGGTGAGATTCTTTCCCGTCTCGAAGTGAGCGATCGGACTCAAGCGGTGATTACGGCGCTACGTCGCGGCCTTGCGCATCTCTGACCGTTTACGACTGCTCCCGGCCGTCTGACGCGTCTATGCAACTTGCATTGAGATTGCGCTGACGATCTTCGAGAGAATACTCTCTGCCGCGTCCCGGTCGCATCTCGATAATAATCCGAAGTTTCGTTTTGGCTGCTACTTAAGTCACATGCGCTTCTCAAGTGCGAGCGTTTAGCTTTAGGTGCGCCTTCTCTCGCAATAGATCGGATCCCATGTCAGGATTTTTCGGTCGTTCCTCTAATTTCGCTTCATTTGGTTGTTTAATTGTCCTGTCCACGTTCGCTGCGGCGCAGCAAGCGCCTTCGGATTTAGTCGAGCCCGCGAACATCGTTGAGATTGATGCACGCCAGCCTTCGCCGCCTCCGCAGCCCTCTGACTTCAAGGGCGGCAGTGGTCTCTCCCCATCCGGTCGATCCATCGGGCTGAATGACCAATATCTGACGCGCGACGGGAAGCCCTGGCTTCCCGTCATGGGAGAGTTTCACTTCTCACGCTATCCAGAGGCTGAGTGGGAAGAGGAGATACTTAAGATGAAGGCGGGTGGAGTGCAGATTATATCCTCCTACATCTTCTGGAATCATATTGAGGAGGTACAGGGCGCCTTTGACTGGACGGGACAACGAGATCTGCGCCACTTTGCAGAGCTTTGCCAGAAAAACGGCATGTACCTATTCGTGCGCATCGGGCCATGGGTACATGGGGAAGCGCGCTACGGTGGCCTTCCCGATTGGGTGGTGAAAGAGAGCACGCCGCGAACCACCGATCCTCGCTTTCTTGGTTTCGTCGACGATTTCTACCAACAGATCGGGAAGCAGATAAAGGGCCTGCTTTGGAAAGACGGCGGCCCAGTGATCGGTGTGCAAATCGAAAATGAATACGGAGACCGTAAACCCAACGGCGGAGCGGCATACATCCTTCAGTTGAAAAAGATGGCTGAGGCAGCGGGCCTGGACGTGCCACTTTACACCGTTACCGGGTGGGACAACGCCGTTTGGCCTCCGGGAGAGGTTATGCCGGTCTATGGCGGTTACCCTGACGCGCCGTGGGATCCGAAACCCGGTCCAATCCCGCCAAGCGAGGTCTACGTCTTCCGTTTCAATAGCCGCATCTCTGGAGAAATGAGTTCCATCGGCGTTAGCGATTCAGAACATCCTCAAACCGATCCAGAGACGCCATTTCTCACTGCAGAGGTTGGAGGTGGAATGCAAAATACCTATCACCGTCGTCCAGTTGTCAGTGCCGACGATGTGGCAGCGATTGTCCCCGTGATGATCGGCTCGGGCGCCAATCTGCTCGGCTACTACATGTTTCAAGGCGGCGAAAACCCCGAAAGCAAAGTTGGCCCTCTCAACGAATCGAAGAGCACTGGCTATCCAACTGACCTCCCCATCAAGAGCTACGACTTCGAGGCACCCCTCGGCGAGTTCGGCCGCGAGCGGACCTCCTATGGCGATCTGAAGCTCTTCAATTATTTCCTGAACGATTTTGGTCCCGAACTCGCTCCCATGGCTGTGCACGCTCCGGCGATCCTTCCCGCCAGCCCTTCGGATACAACTACGGTGCGCGTTGCAGCTCGCACCCGCGGAGACAGCGGCTTTCTCTTCCTAAACAACCATGTGCGCGGTCTTGCGATGCCGGCGCATAAACAAGTGCAAATTCGATTGCAGTTGCCCTCCGGGCCGATGCTTGTGCCAACACGTCCCATCGACGTCCCCGCCGATAGTTATTTTGTTTGGCCCATCAATATGGACCTTGACGGATTACGATTACGCTACAGTACCGCTCAGCCTTTTTGCCGGATCGTAAAGGGCCGGACTGTTCTCTATGTTTTCTTTGCAATACCGGGAATCAGCCCCGAGTTTTCCTTCGCGCCCAATACGCTAACATCGGTGCGCGTGAACGAAGGGGTCGGGAGTGAAAGCTCGAAGCAAGTATTGGTAACCTCGATCGAACCATCCACCCGCGTTGTCTTCGAAGGGAACCTGCCCACGGGAAATAAGTTGCAAGTTATAGTGCTCACGCGCGAACAGGCGCAGACGGCGACTCGGGTGTCTCTCGAAGATGGCGACCACCTTGTGCTCTCGTCGCAGGAAGTATATTCCGATGGCCGGTCGATGACCCTTCTTGCTCTTCCGAAACCCGATTTCAATTTCTCTGTATGGCCTTCGTTGCCGTCCACCGATGGAAGCAGTCTTCGCGTCGAGCCTCAGTCGGATGATGGTATCTTCAAGACGTATCGCGCTTTGGGGAAACCGCGGACAATTCTTGCATCGTGGAGTCCTGAGCCATCCGTGAAGCCTGACCCGCCCTCTCACTCCGATCCATCCACGGTGCCCACTGAGGAGGACATTGAGGCGGCGTCCCGATGGCAGATCCGTCTGCCCGCAGATGCCTTTGCAGGCGTGGACGATCTCTTCCTGAAAGTGGAGTATCAGGGGGACATCGCTCGTCTCAGTGCGGACGGCCACCTGCTAACCGACAATTTCTTTAATGGAATGCCGTGGTGCATCGGACTTAAGAGATTTAGGAGACAGGTGGAATCCGGACCTCTGGAAATTGCTATAGTTCCCTGGCGCGATCGCTCTGATGTGGTTCTCGACGCATTCGCTGTTAACAAATCCGGAGGTCAGAATCCACGCCTATTGAAAGTAGCCGTCTTGGCGGAATACCAGCTGACGATCCGCTGACGAATGCCGATTCCACCTCAGCGGTTCACGAGCCGAAGAGTTTGCTAGGGATCAACCGTAAGTGACCTCACCAGGAAGCGGAATGAAGCCATTTATTTTCGGCTTGGACCTGCGCAAGGTTGCCGGTATTTCTGTAAAGGATAAGCAAGCGAAAATGGATCGACTTATTCGACATGTTGTTCTTTTCGGCGGCGGCCAGGAGTTGGATTGCACGGGGCAAGTCTCCCAGGTTCTGGAGCGTCTCAGCCATGTCCAGCACAGCCCATAAGGGAGGATTCTTTTGCTTCACCCACGGTTCCAAAAATTCGCGAAGAGTGCTCCATTGACTAAGTTCCACGAGCGCTTCGCTTACGCGTGCGGCGCTTTGTTCATCTTGCGGGTCGCGGGCCAGTTGTCCACGGAATTCAGCCAGGGCTTGATCCCACTTCCGCTGTTTTCGATAGAGCATGCCAAGGCTGTAGCGCAGTTCGGGAAGCTCCGGGTGAGTCTGCTGCAGGTTCTTGTATCCCTGAATGGCTTCATCTTCATGCCCCTGATCAGCGAGCATTTCAAATCTCAATTGCTCCAGATATGGGGAATCGGGAAATCTGTCCTCGCACAGTTCTATCTGACGAATACTCTGTTCGCCGCTGAGCACACTGAGCAAATACAGTAGCGCTGTGTCGTCGGGATGCTGACGCCAAAGGTGTACCGCATCGAAGAACGACAAATCGGAGTTGAAATAGATCGAGTTTCGCTTTGCCTCCGCGAATGCGCCGCGTGCATCGGGAGAGACACGGTCGCGCGCATTTACTAGCGCCTGCATATAGATCGCGTTTTTCGGAGCAGCCGCGAGCCGGCCAGTGAAAAACTGTGCCGAGAGTAAATAGGACTTAGCCAACTGAATTAAGGCCAAGTCACCGGGGAATTCCGGATCGTTGAGCAGGGCGCTGTACGCCTGAACAGCGTCGATAGGTTCATCGAGTTCGAGGTAGCAGGGCACAACGAGGGCAAGGTCGTGCAGGTCCAGTGGTTCTTTTGTGAGGATCTTGGCCACCATCGGGCGCGCGCCGTCCAAGTCGCGGTCTTTGCACTTTTCCTCGGCCAAGAGTGCATAAGTGCGCGGCATACTTTTCAGCTTCAGAGCCTGTTCGAAGGCGGCGATAGCATCTGTCGATCGGCCTTGTAATTGAAGGCTAATGCCAAGGTCGGTGAGCAATTCCGGAGAACGTGGATTTTCGAGCAGAGCGTTTCGATACGCCGCTTCAGCCGCCGAATAATCTCCCCGCTCCAGCGCAGTCCGGCCTGGATCCGCCGCTGCGGCCGATTGGCCGTAGCCGGGGCAGGCGACGGCGGACATCAGCAGCAGCAGGTGGAAGATAGAACGTAAGTTTAATTGTATTGGCAACGCCATCGAAAGCATCATAGCCTTTACTTTCGTCCCTCGTACAAAAGGTATTGATATCGAACGCCTGATTTCAACTCGGCATGCCTTCCAGTATCCCTTAGAAAAAAAGTTGAGAATTGCTACTTAAGTGACATGCGCATCGTTTCTAGAGCGGAATAAAGTTCGATGCGAACTTGGCAAAGAGCTTTGCGCGTTCCCAAATGGGCGAGCGGATCGCCCTTGGAGTGAAACGAGAGGTGCAATTCGCTTGACACACGTGCTTTTTAATCCGCTAGTTGTAAGCGTTCTGAGACCCTGAGGAGGCAATCAAGTGATGAGTACCCGTAAGATTTCGACATTTCTCTTGACGGCGGTTGTGGTGGTCTTCGCCGGAAGAGCAATCGCACAGAACGCGTCGTGCTCGATAGTTGGACACGTCAAAGATCCGACCGGTGCCGCGGTCGTAGCCGCCCAGGTATCGGTCACCAATCTAGATACCCACGATGTCAGAATGGTGCCGACGAACGAGGCGGGAGATTACACGGTCCCTGCCTTGCAGCCGGGGCATTATCAGATCGACGTCGAGAGCAAGGGGTTCAAGAGCGAGACGCAGTCAGGCATCGTCCTCGACGTCGATCAAACAGTTCGCGTAGAAACTACGCTAACCGTCGGGTCTGCAAACGAGTCGGTTACGGTCAGCACTCAGGCTCTCGCATTGGATACGGACACCGCGAGCGTCGGACAGGTGATCGGAAGCCAGCAAATTGAGGAACTGCCTCTCAATGGCCGCAACTTCCAGGATCTAATGCTCCTGGCGCCTGGGGCGGTCAACAACCCGGGCGGTGAACAAAGCGCCTACCGGATTAGCATTAGCGGCACTGGGATCAGCTCGATCAGTCTGGGCGGGTCCCGCGGTTCCTCCGAGGGCTACACGGTTGACGGCACATCCATCGTCGACTTCGGTTACCAGGATCCGATGTTCTCTCCATCCCTGGACGACATTGCCGAGTTCGATTTGCTCACCAAGGGCTACTCGGCCGCGTATGGCTACAGCATGAATCAGATCAATATCACAAGCAAATCCGGAACCAACAGCTTTCACGGATCGGCCTTTGAGTTCTTGCGCAATAACTATGTTGACGCGCAACCTCACGGAGCCTTGACCGGACAGGCCCACGCGCTGCTGCAGCAAAACCAGTTCGGCTACTCGCTGGGCGGCCCGGTTCGCATTCCCTGGCTCTACAACGGCAAGAACAAGACGTTCTTCTTCGCCAACTACGAGGGGTACCGGCAGAACATAGGCGGCGGCGCTTCAACCACGGTTCCCAGCGCCGATGAGATGACGGGCAAGTTTGACGCCAGCATTCTGGGAAATTTCACAGCGGCGGAAGCGCCCGTAGGCGTTGGGTACACGCAGTGCGGACACACCTATCACGCCGGCGACCCGCATCCGCTGTTCAACCCATGGGACCCTAACGGTTGCCCCTTCCCGGTGGCATCGGACGGAAGCTACACCGTTCCCGCCAGTTCCATTTCATTACTCGGCAAACTGGTGATGACGCCCGGCCTCTATTTTCCCGCGGGACCGAACGTACCGAGCGCCGCGCTCGGTACACCGAACTACGTTTACAGCTCCGCCACCCGCTTGAATTACGATCAGCAGAACTATCGCGTTGATCAGAATATCGGCTCAAGGGATCAGATCTTCTTCCACATCACCTGGCACAACGAGAACGAGAGTTCCGGTTCGGACACTCCCACAAACGAGACCATTGAGACCCAGCCCGCCCGGCTCTACACCACCACAGAAACGCACGTTTTCTCGCCCAATATCACCAATCAGGTCCGTGTGGGCTACTCGCAGGAAAAATGGACCCAAGGACCGGCTGCGACCATTTCACCGGCCGGAGTGGCCGCGCTCGATTGGCCCGATCCCTTCCATTCGCCCGGCGAGGGATATCCGCGCATCGAGTACGATACCAGCACCTTGAACGATGGTCTGACCTACGCTGGCGGTGCCGCCTTCGTGGGCTCGACAACCATAGAAATCCCCTGGGGCTGGGATTACAGCGAATCGGTTATATGGTCCGTCAAGCGTCACACCTTCAGCTTCGGCTTCGGTGGCCGTCGCAACATCTATACCCAGACGGAAAGCGGTTCGCTGGGCCGTATCAACTACAACGGAGAGTACTCCGGCGATGACTTCGCCGATTCCCTGCTCGGCGCGTCCCCCAGCATCGCTATCACTGAGACGGGGCCCGGGTCCAATGTAAACCTGGGAACGACTGCCCACCTGGTTTTCCATAGTTACGCGCCCTACGTGCAGGACGATTGGAAGGTCAGCAACAGGCTGACCCTTAATCTCGGCTTGCGCTATGAGTTCATCGCCACTCCTTACGAAGAGCAGAATGCCTTTATCTGGCCCGACTTCAGCGCGCCTGGGGGTGCCTTATACATCGCGAATGCTCAGACTGCCGCGCAATACGGTGGCGTAAATCCTCTTGCTCCATCGACCAAACTCTACATTCCCTCTCCGGGCGGAGAACGTGGCCCCGGACCAGCTCCGAAGGACGATTTTGCGCCGCGTCTCGGCTTCGCCTATCGACTCTTTGGAGACGACAAGACGGTCCTTCGCGGGGGCTTCGGCAAATACTTCGACACCATTGAAGACGACGAACTTGGTCAGAATAACGTCAACCCTTATCCGAGTTCATCCGGTTTTTCCGATGGCCCGGATGCGGCACTCTCGTATCCCCCCTTGCGCAACACCAACAACTTGCCCCTTGCCAGCCCGAACGGACAATTAACCACGAGCAATTTGGGTTTCCTGGTGATCCAGGACGACCATTACAAAAACCCGTACTACCTGGCATGGAACCTTGGCGTCGAGCGGGAATTGCCTTGGAAAAACAAGCTCGAAATCGATTACATCGGCAACCATGGCACCGATCTGTTTTCGCGCTCCAACCCCAATGCGCCCTCGCAGTGCATCCCGATCAACGGATGCGTTGCATCGGCTACCGGGCCCTCGGTCCCGGTAGCAAACCGCGTACCCTACCAAAACATGGGAACGCTGGTCAACGCCAAGTTTGATGGCTTTGCCAACTACAACGCGTTGGACGTCAAGCTCGAACATCGGGCGCGCGATCTCGATCTGGTCGCAGCTTATACCTGGTCCAAGGAGCTTGACACCAAATCCGGTGTTGCCGGCTTTGGAGGAGGCGGCCTTTCGGACAATGCCGGGTGGGCTGGACCTCAGGATGGTCACAACATAGCCGCGGACTATGCTCGAGGCAGCTACGATGTGGGAAACCGCCTGGCATTCACCGCCGTCTACGCCCTGCCCATCGGCCAAGGGAAGGCGATCCTTGGCAACTCTCCGAGGCTGCTCGATGAGGCCATCGGGGGTTGGAGGGTCGGAGTCCTCTCGTCCTTCCAAGGAGGAATTCCCTTCACAATCATTGGGCAAGATGGTGGCAATAACAGCACCTATTCGGAGAGGGCCAATATCAATCCAGGTGCGACCAATGCCAATTGCCATAAGACAACAGTGAATCACACAATCTACAATTACTTCTGCTCCGACTCAACCCCAGGTTCAACCGATGCAACTTTCACGCAGCCGGCGTGGGGGAATTATGGCGATTCGTCACGCGACGCACTACGCGCGCCTGGGACGATCAATGCCGATCTATCGCTGTCCAAGCGCTTTACCATCGTGGAAAAGGCGGGCTTTGAGATGCGGTTCGACGCATTCAATGCCTTCAACCATTGGAATCCAGGACAACCTGACGACACGATGACCGATAAAACTGTGGGAGAAATCTTGCCAAACGACACACAAGGCAGCGCCCGCATTTTGCAGTTATCCGGCAAGTTCACCTTCTGACGCGTAAACCCATATTGCTACCCAGCCACAAAGGGGCGCGCACAGCGCCCCTTTGCGCGTAACGCTGCACTTGGATAACACGCAGATTGGGGGACTGAATATGCAGGATGGCAACTCGGCAGATGTAGAACTCCGAACAGTTCGGCTAGCATCGCAAGGAAAAGCGGGAGATTGAAACAGTCGCGGGAAAACTGAGGGTGTGGAGAGATCAGGACAAGGATGAAATCGTCATTGAACTGCCACCCTTCGCGGCAGAAAAGAGACTGCGTCTTTCTCTCAGCAAGGGACGCGCGTCACTTGGCAAGTTCGCTCATCCTGTTCGCGGAGGAAACTGAATAGAGTCCGAAGCTCACCGCGGCAGTGTCTCCCTACCGGCACACGGAACATGCCGAGGGCTCCGTCGGCTCGAAGGGGTCCGACCGATGGGAGTCGGCAATGCAACTGATCATTTGCAACAGTCCAAATCGAACGAGAACTCAAGAGGCAGGAAAACGGAATGACCCTCATCTCGAGACGTAGTATCTTCGCCGGATTGGCCGCGTCAGGTGCTGTCTCCTTGTTGACAGCTAGCGGAGAAGAGTACCCGAGGACGGGCACCAACAGCGCGACGATTTTCTCCGGCGACGAACGTCGTCAACACGCCGATGCACTGATCCGCTATTTTGCGGCGAATGCGCCGCTGCTGCTGCGGGGGCCCGATGGCGTTCTGAAGTATCCAAGCGTCGCGCCTAGCCTGCCCGGGAAAAGATATTCGACTTCCCTCTGGGACTGGGACACACTCTGGACCAGCCGGGGACTTTTTCGCCTTGCTGCGCTGGAACACGATGAGTCGTTCAAACAAAAGCTCTGTAAGCACGTCTCCGGCAGCCTGTTGAACTTTCTTGATCACGCTTCACCGGGCGGTCAGATTCCAATCATATTGACCGCCGACGACCCGGACCCGCTTCGAATCATGGGCAGAAACTCGACCTCGAGAAATCAAGCCAAGCCCGTATTCGGCCAACTTGGGCTACTCGCCTGCGATCAGAGCGGAGAAACGAATTGGCTAGCGCCACACTTTGATGCGATACTGCGTTTCTACGACGCGTGGTCAACACATAACTCCTCGCCGATTGGCCTGCTGGTGTGGGGCGACGATGTTGCCATTGGCGATGACAACGACCCAACCACATTTGGCCGGCCCTTCTTTTCCTCCGCAAACTTGCTTCTCAATTGTCTCTTCTATCAAGATCTCTTAGCGTCGGCGGAACTAGCACGGCGGCTTGGGCGCCCTGCGGATCATGACCGTTTGGCAAGACAGGCGGAGGAGTTGGCGCAGCGAGTCCAGAAGTTCTGCTGGGATCCAAGGGACAGTTACTACTACACCGTCGATGTTCAATGTGTCGACCGGCGCGCCGAGCTTATCCCAACCGTGCCGCGAGGAATGGACATGTCGTGGAGATGCCTCCCGATGAGGTTCCAGATGTTTACGGGCTTTCTGCCGCTCTGGTGCGGGATCGCCCCTCAAGAAAATGCGGAGAAACTGCTTAGCACAAACTACCTCGCGGACGACCGCCTCTGCGCGCAATGGGGTGTGAGGTCACTTTCGTCCCACGAGACCATGTACTCACTGGATTTCAGTTCCAACCCGAGCAATTGGCTTGGGCCAGTCTGGATTATTGTGAATTACTTCGTATGGAAAGCATTGCAGCAATATGGATACAAGAAAGAGGCAGATGCGCTGGCCGACAAGACTATCCTTCTTCTTTCGAAGGACCTTGAGGCCAACGGTTCATTGAATGAGTACTACCATCCTGATACTGGGGTAGCACTTAGTCATAAGGGATTCATGGACTGGAATCTTCTTGTCCTGGAAATGATTTGAAGGTACTCGCTACCCCTGTATGGATGGCAGCATCTCGAACGAAACATAAGTAACTAATTCAATATAAACCACTTAATGGTGGAGGCGGCGGGAGTCGAACCCGCGTCCGAAATCGCTGTCAGCCGGGAGAGTCCATGCTGTGTCCGATTCGATTGGATTCGCTCACGGCGCTTAAGAACGGACAAGATGCGACGAGAACTAGTCCGATGATCTCGCGCAAAACGACACGGACCGAGCCGTTAGCGCCAGCCTACTGAATGACGTCCGCTCACAGCCCATAGGCGAAGCCGTGGAAGACGGCAGCTTAGTTAATTAAGCTGCAAGTGCCAGATTATCGTTGGCAACTTTAGTTTTGCAGGCGATTACGGGTGCCCACACCCCGACATGCCTCCCATGCCGCATTCGATCCCGTCGAAACCGTGACGCCCCCATTTTAAGCGGCTGTTCCTTTGATGATGCGGAAACGCCGCTGGGTGCACACAGAGCCGATTGGCTCGTGCTGCATCTCCCATTTTACGCCTATTTGCTTTCTGGCGTCGTGGTGCGGGTGATAGCGTTCAAGGATGCTGTCAAAGACGGCATTTGAAAGAGGATGGAATGGTTAAGCACGTGGTTCGACTGACGGTTAGCCTGGTGGTGAATGACGGACAACTGGATGCGTTCAAGAGCATTGCGCAGAGCATGACCGCGGTGAGCAAGGCGGAGCCCGGAACGCTGGGATTTGAGTGGTTCTCAAGCGCTGACGGAAAGCAGTTCAAGCTGGTTGAGGCCTACGTCGACGCGAGCGCGTTAGAGGCGCACTTTATGGGAGCTTCAGTGCAGGAGTGGGTGCCCAAACTTGCAGCGGTCTGCAAAGTGACCGGGTTCGAGTTCTATGGCGAACCGAGCAAGAAGGTAGCGGAAATGGCCGCCGGGTTTGGGGCAGTCGTTTACAAGTACTGGACCGGAATCGACCGCTAGGCTACTGCTTTTCGAGTCTACTGTTTTTCGCAGGTCGATGGATTCGTAGTCGTGGCGGGCGATGCCGGCGCGAATCTGCGCCGGCGTCCAGCCGGCCTTGGTTTTGTAGTAGGCGTAGAAGCCTTCCTTGGCGCAGGTGGAGCACTCGGCGGCGTGCAAATTTTCATAGCAACTGTGCAGGCTGGTGTGGCCGAGCGCGCGATCGCAGCGGCAGTTGCAGGGCAGCTGATAGATGACGCCGGGGACCTGCGCGGCCAACTGGTATGCGCGAACTTGCCAGTGGTATTGGAAGTTCGTGCCGGTCAAATCTGCTCCGTGAAGAATCGCCGGCAACGCATGGATACTGAGCGGCGCAGATGGATGGTAGGCGGGAACATCTTCGGCGGGATCCGAAAATTGCGCGTAGCTGGCAGCGGTGAGCGCGAAAACGGCCAGGGACAAAATCCAGCGGCTTTTGAAGAGGTGCGTCATGTGGGTGCCTCGGGCCAATTTTACGACACGCCTGGGAGCTCGAGTTTTGCGGTGAGCATGGGATCTCGAGAACCAAGTCCGGCACCAGGCCCGGCGCGAGCGAAAATGACCCACCCCCCTCCCCCCCGGTATGCCATACCTCCATACTTGATAACAAAGGATTTATGAGGCGGCCTCATACCTTTTTCATACCTCGTCCATACCTCGCATACCTTCATATTTGAGAACAAAGGGTTTACGGGACGGGAAGGCCCTTAAACAGTGGTTAGTGGTTAATGGTTAGTGGTTAGCGGTTAGTGGCTAGTGGCTAGTGATTAGTGATCGGTGATCGGGAGCCGGCGTTCGAGGGCTTGCGTCGCGCTTGAATGCCTCGATAACCACTAAGAAAAAACGACGGCTAATGACCGCTAATTACGGCCATTTCGGCGGCAATTTTGGAGCCGCATGGTCGAATCTAAAAGAGTTAGAGCCGAAAATGTGCGGCAAAAGTGCCGAAAAAAAATTTGTTATTTAATTTCTCCTGGCGGTTTAATTTTTTCGGCCGTTGCGCCGAACTCGCGCTTGGTGATGCTGATATAAGGATAGCGAAATGCGGGAATTGATCGGCAAAGTTGGCGGATTTATTGGGGTCGCGTTTTCAGCGGGTTAAGGCGCTCTGGCGCGGCAAGGAGATTGACAGGGACCGAGGGAACAAGGGACCAAGGGAACGAGAAAGCAGGGACCCAGGGACTGAGGGACTGAGGGACTAGGGACCAGGGACTGAGGGACTAGGGACTAGAAAAACGGAGGGCTGGCCGGGTTTATGTAGGGCACAAAAAAAGGCGGCACGAACGGTCTAGCTGTTCGTGCCGGGAGGCCAGTGACGCAAATTACTTCCGGCGAGGAGGGATGATTCAGATACCTCCGCAACCGGAATAAATACACCTTAGCATAGATCGGGGTGATTGCAAATACAAAATTCAAAATTTATTTGCGAGTCGCAAAGTAAACCTTCTGGCGGAGCGCGCATCTAATGGCGGCTGAAAACCAGGCCGTTTGACGGAGATTTTGAGGGGCGAAGTGTCAGTTCCCGGCAGTCTTTCTCGGCGCGGAAAGATGAGAACATCTTTAGAATAAGCTACTTTTGTTGACTGCGGCGCCGGGTCTTTCGTGTCGAGGCGGCCGGCGAGGTGGGAACTGTTCCCTGCCCGGGCTTCGGGTTGGCTCAGCCGAAGAGCCGGATGGGTCTGGAAATTGGCGCGGACCGTACCGCAAAGTGGGAAAATCGACCCGAAATCCTGAATTCGGGATTGGTTTTGTATGGGGTCAAAGATCGGGATACGGTGCATGGAGCGCTTGACCGACGCGTTCTAAAAAAAGTGGGACAATCTGGAAGCGGCCTATGCGCTCTGGTTCGCCTATTACAACTTCTGCCGGGTCCACAAGACTCTGAGAGTCACCCCCGCGATGGAAGCTGGGATCACGGATCACGTCTGGACGATTAGCGAATTGATCGCCTAACCCTTGAGGAGTCCCGTCAACAGTTCTTCCGCAATGTCTTTGACTTCGCGCGGATCATTACCGGCTTTGGAAAACACCACGACTCCATTTATCGGATTGAGGATATAGGAACCATCGTGAGCGCCCTGTGAGGCTGCCGAGCCACTATAGTTCCACCTCAAGGCGTCTCTGGCAGTTGTCACGGCGAATATCCCCGTGAGGGCGCTTCCTTCCCGTCGAATTCAAATTTGACGTGGAATTCTTCCGCTCTAACCGACTTAAAAAATAGGACTGTTTTCCCATATTCCCTATTCAATTTCACGCACAAATCTGCAATCTCTTGCTGAAGCAGACCCCACAGGCCCGGCCCCTGCTCCTCCCGGAGCTTCCGCTCTTCAAGAAGCAATTCTTCCCGTCTTTGGGTGTCAGCGGCGCGTTTACGAAGCCGTACCGCCACGTCTAAATGCCAATTTTCAGCCATGAAAACTCCGCCGTTGGATTGCTTCCCGGATGCCTCAAATTCTACTGCAAAATGGGAACTTCACGCCCCTCTACCCTTCAACGCACATTTCAGACACTACCCCCTAAAAGGGCGATGCGTGAAAAGTTCATTGGAGGCTTTTGTCCCCGTTTCCCACTGCAAATCTATTAGCGGGTCGACTCAGGGTGTGCCCCGGTGGGAGGATTAGGGGTATGCACCTCCTCCGCAGACTTGGCCGACAGCTACGCTACTTTTGGCTGTGTTCCGCTAGGAAGCGTCATACGCTTTTTAGGAAAGCCAGGAATTGGAACGCCAGGGTTCACCAAAGGCTTCATACGAACCATCCGACCTTGGCGAAGATTGTTGGCGTTTTTTTGCGTTTCTTTTGGAACGCATCGACCCATCCAGCTTTTGCCGTGTTACTTGCGCTCCTGTTGGTGGGTTTCGTGATTTCCGGGGCCATCACGATAATTGTCTCAGTCTCTGTATATGTCGCTTGGCTGATAACTGTTCTATGGTTGGCTCACTCCGCGCCAATCAAAGCAATCAGTGTACTTCCGCGATTGATCCTTGTGCTGGTCTTCGCCTTTTGTACCGCGTTCGGCGCTAACTGGTATGTGCATTGGTGCCTTCGGACTTATGCGAAGAACCAACCGATTCCTGCTCAAAACCTAGACGGTCAGCAGATTAAAGAAATATTCGATCAAGAAATAAAGAGCCTGCCGCCCCCCTCTGTCGCGCCTAGCGAACATACGCTCGCGCAACCAAAGACTAGGAAAGTCCCCGTTGTAAGGATCGTTGAATTGGCACTAAGACCCATAGAAGCGGGAAAGCCACTAATCTTGGATGTCCGCTATGTAAACGACAGGGATGAGACTGTCACCGTAATCGGTCACTATGCTCAGGAGTGGGTCGACAATTTGCCTGATGATATGGACATCGCCGGGAATACGCAATTAGAAAATGGCGTATGGGATAGGGTCGCGGAATTGATGCGCGATGGACCGAAATTAACACTGGATATTCCTCCGAAAGTGGAGATCACGAGCAGCCTCGATCAAAACACAATTGCGATGACTGATGAATTGATTAAAAGGCTAGACGACAACTCTGGAATATACATAGCAGGAGTACTGGAAGACCCGAGCGGACGTTTCAGCCCCACTGCTTATTGCGTGCGCGTGGACAAGAAAAGAACGGCGCACGGAATAAGCCTGTGCCGTAGTATGAATTTGCCTAAGCAGCAGTGAGTTTCTTGTATTCCAGCACAGGGCTTCGATTAGCTCGATCAGGCAATCAATTTCGCAATTGTCCAGATGTGGGCAGTGCCTAAAATGTGCGTTGCGGCCAAAACGGCTGTCGCCCTGCGCCAATTTCTGCTATTCAATTGGCTCTACCAGTTCAGGGCGGTTGTTGCGCACGTTTCCGACGTCTGCGCCGACCTTCCAGGCTTTCATTTCATCGGCTGGGAATGGCCTTAAAAGGTCGACAGGCAGGTGGGAAGGCTCGGCTGGCGCCAACCATCGGGCATAGTCGGATGGTTTGAGAATGACCGGCATTCGATCGTGAAACCGCTCGGTGAGCTCATTAGGGTCAGTGGTGATGATGGTGTAGGTTTCGAGAGTCGTACCGGTCACGCTTGGGCCTGGCGCGTCGGTACTTTTCGCGCTCGGGCCGGTCGCGCTTTTGCCTGTCGCGCTGGGGCCGGTCGCCTTGTCTCTCCATATATCCCACAAGCCGGCGAAGGCGAAGAGCGACCCACTCTCAAGAGCGATTGCGTAGGGCTGCTTGGTTTTGGCGTCGACTTTTTGCCACTCGTAGAACCAATCGGCGGGAACGAGGCAGCGGCGGCGCTTGATGGCCTCACGGTATGCGGGGCTGGTGGTGATGGTCTCGGCGCGAGCGTTGATGGTGGAGTAGCCGGCTTTTCCGTCTTTTGACCAGAACGGCACGAGCCCCCAGCGCATGACGGTGAGCTCTCGCTCGCCTGTGTCTGGGTTGAGTTTAACTACCGGCTGCCAGCTTTGCGGGGCCACGTTGTAGGAGGGCGCGAAGTACGAATCGTCAAAGACGCCGGTGTCGTGCGCCTGCATCCATTCCGCGATGCGCTGCTTGTCAGCCCGTCTGCCGTAACGTCCGCACATGGTGGAGACATTCTACTTCGACTACAGGCGATTGCCCCGACGCACGAGAGCCTCCCCTCGAAGGGGAGGCTCTCTCCGGTTGCAACACGGGGCCTTGGGTACCTGGAGACACTCTACATCCGCAGAATCTCTTGACGCAAGATTCAACAGGCGAATAGACTTCCTCGCGTGACCGACGAAACCCAGAGAAGCGTGAGAGCCATTCACGATCTGGAAAAGGCAACCCGCCTTTGGGAACTGCTACGGGATAATGCGCAGCGAGTAGTAAACGAAACAAGGGCATCTTCAGAGGAGGAGGGCGACTCCGTTGAAAGCGCGCTGAGAGTTGCAAAATTCCAAACTTATATCGCCAACTGCAATACGTGGATTCTTGAGGCCAAGACACGAATCGACGAGCTGGAGCGAGGGAATTAGAAACGCAAGTCCGATTCCGGCGTTTCCCGCAGGAAGCGTGTCAGTGAACGGGCATGCCCGTCGCGTTGGTGCGGACGTAGGTGGTGGAGGCGTCATTCGACGTGGCGACGAACTGAGTAGAGCTGAGGAACCGGATGCTGTTGGTGGTCACCACGCCCATCGGCACGGGCGGCTGGGCCGGGGTGCAATAGCCGCCGACGCAAGTCTGTTTTGGCAAATAATCCGACCACTTGTAGCTGAGCGTGCCCTGCGCGGAGTTGAACTGGTAGGTGCCCATGAGCGTGAAGCTCATTCCCATGTGATTCTGGGTGGTTGACTGGATGTTGCCGTTGGGCATGAAGGTGGTGGTGATCAGCAGGCCGGAGGGCAGGTTCCAGTTAACGGTGGCAGACCAGGTGCCGACGAGAGCCTGTGAGGACGTGGCCGGAGAAGAAGACGGGGCCTGGAAGGGCTGCGACTGCGATAGAAGCTCGGCCGGCGGACAGGCAATGAGGGCCAGCGCGCCGAGCAGCGGAATCAGGTTGCGGGCCATAGCACCCCCCTCTGAAACGGCGGAATTCCGGTTTCAACTTTAGCAGATTTTGGGAGCCGGCAGATTTGGATTCGCCTGAGCGCCAGCGAGAGGCCGCTCGCTATGGGGCGAGATTTTGGGCTTTGGTGGCGAGGTCGAAGTCCTTCTCGGTGAGGCCGCCTGCGTCGTGCGTGACGAGGGCGAGGCGGACGCGGTTGTAGCGGATATCGATGTCGGGGTGGTGGCCGGCGACTTCGGCGAGCTTGCCGATGAGATTGACGAACTCGAGAGCGGCGACGAAGTCTTTGAACTGGAAGGTGCGGACGAGCTCGCCGGATTCGATTTGCCAGCCGGGCAGTTGGGTGAGGCGTTGTTGAGCGGCGTCAGGGGAAAGGAGGGGCATGGGAAACTCCTGGTTGCGCGGATTCTAGGTTGAGCGCATTCTACGCGAGAGCGGGTAGTGATGAGTGGTTTGTTCTGCACGGACGAGGGGGTGGGGGTGTATCCCACCCTAGCGTTGTTAGCTGAGGCGGATGTCGCGAAAAGCAACTGCAGGTCCTTCGACTCCCGTCGCTGCGCTCCGGTCGCTCAGGATGACTGCCAATAAATGGGATGGTGCGATCCCACCCTAAACGCAAAGTGCGCGTTTAGGATGGGGCAACCCGCATTGATGCTTAGGCGCACCGATTTCAAAGCTGTGCGCCGAATTCAAAACTGATTGATGACGGAGATTTAGGAGGCGGCCTGGGTGCGGGCCAGTTCGAAGGTGGAGAAGCGCATGTGCTGGCCGCTGATTTCTGAACGCAGCTCCTGCCAGAGCTCGTTGGGAATTTTCAGGAAGACCTCGACGACGGCGGGATCGAATTGCGTTCCCGAGCAGCGGAGGATTTCTTCGCGGGCGTTGTCGAAGCCGCGGGCTTTGCGATAGGGGCGGTCGCTGGTGATGGCGTCGAGGGTGTCGGCGACGGCAAAGATGCGCGCGCCGATGGGAATTTCGCGGCCGGCGAGGCGATTGGGATAGCCGTTGCCGTCGTAGTGCTCCTGATGGCAGAAGACGATTTCGGCAGCGCCGGCGAGGAATGGAATTTTGCGGAGCATGTTGTAGCCGCGCGCGCAGTGCTCGCGCATCAGCGCCTGCTCGTCGTCGGTGAGTTTGCCGGGCTTGCGCAGGATGTCGTCAGGGATGGCCATCTTGCCGATGTCGTGGAGGAATGCGCCGCGCGCGATGATCTTGATTTCCTCAGGCGGAATGCCCATGGCGCGAGCGAGCGCGATGGCGTAGGCGGTGACGCGCTTGGAGTGGCCTTCGGTTTCAGAATCCTTCAAGTCGAGTGCGTCGCCGAGAGCCTCGAGCGTGACGTCGTAGGAGTGCTCGAGATCTTCCATGGCGTGGCGCAGCATTTCGGTGCGGGCGCGAACCATTTCTTCAAGGCTCTGGTGGTAGTTCTGAGTTTCTTCAAGCGCCTGGCGATGACTGAGGGCGCGCTCGACGGTGTTCAACAACTGCTCGCGCTCAAAAGGCTTGAGGAGGTAGTCGTAGGCTCCGCGGCGCATGGAGTCAATGGCGACGCTGATGTCGTGAACGGCGGTGACCATGACGACGGGAAGATTGGGCTGAAGAGCGTGGATGCGCTCGAGGAGAGCGATGCCGTTCACGTCGTTCATCACGATGTCAGTGAGCACGAGATTGAAGGTGTTCAACTCCAGGGCGTCGAGAGCGTAGCGGCCGTCGGCGGCCTGCTCGACGGTGTATCCCTGGCGCTCAAGAGCGGCGGCAATCATGGTGCGGACGGGGGCTTCGTCATCGACGACGAGAACGCGCGCGGGCTTGCGCGCACGCATGTCGCCTTCGTTTCGCGGGCTCATCGCAGTGCCCATCGCCTTCACGTCTGCCAAGCTTAAAGCCAAAACTGCGGCCTCCATCTATTGTTAACTGCGCGGCCCGTAAAACCTGTTGATTCTCGCTTGCTTGCCTGAGCGTCTGCCTTACTTGCCTGCCTGGAGCGCCCGCCTTACTTGTCGGCGCCGATTGCACGCATTGTTAAAACTGCGCGAAACGGTTCAAATTTGAAACTGACAAAATTGCAAACAACGAGCCTGAACCATAAGGGACCCGGTCCGCGTGCCAGCCAGGCTCTAAACTTTGGACGCCGCCTGAGGCTGAAAGGTCCAGAAAATTAACGAGATACCGCCCAAGCTTCTCGACCGCCGCAGCACAAAGAACGCGGAGGGAGAGAAGTCTTTTCGTGAGAGTAGCATCCAGCCTACCCGCCCTCAATCACCCGAACGTGGCACCGTGCTGTGACGAACCTGTAGCATCAATGGCTTGGGCGGGGGCTTGGGCGGGGGCTGGAAGATCAGGGCTTTTTCGCCTCGCGTTTGGCGCGGCGGGTTTTTGCCCAGCCCTCGATGTTGGCCTGCTTGGCACGGCCGACGGCGAGGGCATCGGCGGGGACATCTTTGGTGATGCAGGAGCCTGCGCCGATGTAGGCGCCGTCGCCGATGGTGACTGGCGCGACTAGCGTGCTGTCGCTGCCGACAAATGCGCCTTTGCCAATGCGCGTGACGTTTTTGTTGACGCCATCGTAGTTGCAGGTGATGGTTCCTGCGCCGATGTTGGCGGCGTCGCCGACCTCGGCATCGCCAAGGTAGGTGAGGTGGCTGGCTTTGGCGCCCTTGCCGAGGCGCGACTTTTTCATTTCGACGAAGTTGCCGACGTGCGCGTTTTCACCGACTTCGCTGCCGGGACGCAAGTGAGTGAACGGCCCGATTCGCGCGTCATTGGCAATGACGGAATCTTCAAGGACGCAGCTTTGAAGGATCTGAACGCCATCGCCAAGCGTGCAGTTTTCAATGACGGAGAAAGAACGGATGCGGCAGCCGGCGCCGACCTGCGTACGGCCGAGCAACTGGGCAAATGGCTCGATGATTGTGCCAGCGGCGACTTCAACTTCGGGATCGATGACGCAGGTTTCGGGACGATAGATCGTGACTCCGGCGGCCATGAGGCGCCCGACCGCGGATTGCTGGCGCGCGGTGAGCTGCGTGGCCTGATCGGCGGTGGCTGAAGCTGGTTCATTCGCCGATTGGTTTGAGTTTGCCGTCATTTCACTTACTCCATGGCACTTTCCAGGGCGTCTTACGCTGCTCCGATTTGAGGCAAATGATCGATACCTGCGTTGGGTTTGAGCGAGCGGGCTATTGCTGGGCCGCGCCGCCTGCTGCCGGCGCGCCGGTGGCGGCGGGATGGTGATGTCGATTGGCTGCGGCGCACCCATTCCGAGAGCGTCAAGTCCGGGCTTGATTTCGGGCCCATTGCCCACCACTAATACTGCGAGCTTTTCAGGGTGGATGTACTTTTTGGCGGCGGCGGTGAGATCGGCGAGCGTAACTTTCTCGAGGGCTGCGTGGTAAGTCTCGAGATAGTCAGCCGGATAGCCGTAGAACTCGAGCCTCTCGCTTTCGTCGAGGATTTTGTCTTTTGTGTCGTAGTCGAAGAGGAATGAGTTGACGATGTCGTCCTTTGGCACGCTGCAACTCGTCCGCGGTAAACGGCTTGGTGTTAAGGCCAGCGATCTCTGCCTCAGCCGCCTTGGTTGCATCGACGGTCGAGACGCTTTTTGTGAGGGCTTCGACGCGGAACTCTCCCGGATGGTCGTAGGGAAACGAAAACCCACCGCCGACCGCATAGGCCAAGCCGAGTTGGGTGCGGACCTTTTGAAATAGCCGGCTGCCAAAGCCGCCGCCGAGGATTTCGTTCATTACATCAAGCGTGGGGACGTCGGGATTGCGGTGATCGACGCCCAGACCGACGATCTGCACGTTGGACTGATTTACATCTTCCTTGTCGATGAAGTAGACGCCGGGTTTGGGATCAGTGAATTGATCGTGGCGGGCCGGCTCGGGGGTGACGGGCGGGAGACCTTCAAAGGCCGCGCGGACTTTGGCTTCCATGGCCACGGGATCGAAATCGCCGTAGATGCCGACGATCAATTTTCCCTTGAGCGTGCGGTCGTGCCAGGCCTGAAGATCGGCCAAGGTGACGGCGCCGATGGTGGAAAACTCCGGCTGGCGCGTGTACGGGCTGTTGGCGCCATAGACCAGCTTGGCCGACTCGCGGCCAGCGATGCCGTCTTCATCGTCGTTGCGGCGAACGATTCCCGTGGCCTCCTGCTGCTGCGCCAGCTCGAGCTTTTCAGCGCTGAATTTGGGATGGAACAGCAAGTCAATGGCGAGCGAAAAGACCTGATCCGAATCGCCTTTGAGTGAATCCCAGGAGAGCTCGGTGGAATCATCGTCGCCCGCGGTTTCAATATGCGCAGCTTTGGATTCGAGCAAGTCGTCCATAGCGTCGCCATCCATGGCGGCGGTGCCGCTGGTACGCCAAGCCTGCGAGTAGAGGCCGACTAATCCGGCTTTGGCGGGATCTTCATCGCGCGAGCCACCGTGAATGAGCACCGAGCCGTAGATAAACGGCAATTCGTGATCCTCCTGCAAGAAGACGACGATGCCGTTTTTCAGCTCGATGCGTTTGGGCTGCTGCGGATGGAAGGCGTGGAGCGGCGGAATGGGAATCTTCTCCCAGGGCTTGGATTGCTGGGCGGCAGAGTACGAGCTCGTCATCACGAAGATCAATGCGGCGGTGGCCATGTGGAGCACGATCATCTGTGCTTTCCCAGGTCTCAGAAGCGAGACCTGGGGCACCCATGTTTGTGCTTGATTGAAATTTTCTGTTGCGCGCCGGGGCGCCGTGTTTTGTGTCTGATTGGAACTTTTTCATTGCGCGCCTCCATCTTGTTTCGCGGGGCCTGCGGGAGGCTCAGTGTCGATCTCAGCGCTGGTTCGATTGGAGGCGACAAAAACCTGATTCGCAACGCGGCGAATATCAGCCTTGGTGACTTTGTCGACCTGATCAAGCTGCTCAAATAACTGGCGCCAGTCGCCGTAGCGCGTCTGGTACTCGGCGAGCGAGGTGGCAAGGCCCTGGTTGTCATCGAGGCTGCGCAGGAGCTCGGCGCGCGTTCGGGTCTTATACATCTGAAGCTCCGCATCGGTGACGTCGGAAGTTTTCAGCTTTTCAATCTCCTTGTGAATAGCGTCGCGCATCTCTGCCGGTGTGTGGCCGGGAAGTGGAACGGCGCCAAACATGAACAGGCTGGGATATTTTTCGCCGGGAACCGGGCTTTCGCCAACGGCCTCCGCGGCAATCTGCTGCTGCTCCACGAGACTGCGATAAAGCCGCGAAACGCGCCCATTCGAGAGAATGTCGCTGATTGCGTCGTAGACCGCGTCATCGGGGTCGCGATAGCTGGGCCGGTGATAACCCTCTAAATAGATGGGCTGCGTTTGCTCGCGGATGACAACGGACTTCTCGGCAAACTGCACAGGCTCGACAGTCGTCATATCTTCAGGCTTGGGACCTGCTGGAACGCGGCTGAAATACTTCTCCAACATAGGCAGATCGGTTGCGGGGTCGACATCGCCGACGATGGCGATGACGATGTTTCCGCCGACGTAGTATTTCTGGTGAAAAGCCATGGCCTCAGTGGCGGTGATCTGGCTAACCTCGCTGGGCCAGCCAATGTCGCTGCGGCCGTAGTTGTGCGCGACATAGGCCGTCGCAAAGAACTGTTCCTCAAGCCGACCGATGGGGTTCGAGTCGACGCGCATGCGGCGCTCCTCCATCACGACGTCGCGCTCTTTGTAAAACTCGCGCGGGACGACATCGGCCAGGCGGCCCGACTCCAGCCACGCCCATAACTCAAGGCGGTTCTCCGGCATGGACCAGAAATACTGCGTGTCATCGAGGCCGGTCTCCGCGTTCAGACCATGAGCGCCGTTAGCTTCAGCAACCTCGGTGAACTGGTTGGGGATGACGTATTTTTCGGCCGCGGACTGCGCGTCGACGAAGGCCTGATGGAGCTCGGCGAGCTTCTTCTCATCGCGTCCGACAGGCTTGAGGTACTCGGCCTCATAAGCGTTATTGGCATCTTCTACCTTTTGCAGGGCGACCTTTTCTGCCGCATAATCGGTGGTGCCAATCTGGGTTGTGCCCTTGAAAGCGAGATGCTCGAACATGTGCGCCAGGCCGCTTTCGCCGGAAGGATCGTTCACGTCGCCGGCATCTACGAATGTGGCGTAGCTGAAGACCGGCGCATCGTGACGCTCGCAAATAACCAGCGTGAGCCCGTTGGGAAGCACTTTGACGGTGATGCGCTTTTCAAAGCTTTTGAGATCCTGCGCCGACGCCGCGGACCAAGCCAGCAATAGGGTAAAAAGCCACACGCCGGACGAAAAGCCCGGGAAAAATTTATGCCGCATGCAAACTCCTCCAAGCGGGAAACCGAATTGACGATTGTTCGCTCTCTTCAAAGCTATTGCCCGCGGGCGGGGGCGTCAAACGCGAGCCTGCCGGCTGCTGACCCACCCCAAGCGCGGTCGCGGGGGTTAAAGACGCAAAAGGTATAATCCGAGGCATGTTGGCGAGCGCAAAGAGCAGGGAGCAAGGGAGCGAGGAAGCAAGGGAGCGACGGGGCGATGCGGGAAACGCCGCGGACGCCGAAGCGCCTGACGCGGCGGAAAAGCTGCGAACGCTTGAGGCGCGGCTGGAGCAGCTGGGCAGCCTGATGGTGGCCTATTCCGGAGGAGTGGACTCGGCGTTTTTGGCGGCAACAGCGCACCGCGTGCTGGGAGAACGAATGCTGGCGGTGCTGGCGGATTCAGCCATCGCTAGCGCGGCGGGACATGGAACAGGCCGCGGCGTTTGCGCAATCGATTGAAATGCCGTTGCAGGTGGTTGCCACTGACGAGTTGGATCGCGAGGAGTATTCGCGCAACGACGCCAACCGCTGCTTCCACTGCAAGGATGAGCTATTTGCCGTGATGGAGAAATTGGGCGCGCAGTTGGATTTCAAGAATATCGCTTACGGAATGAATGCCGACGACACGCGGGATTTTCGTCCGGGGCAGCGTGCGGCCGAGCAACATGCAGTGCTTGCGCCGTTGGCTGACGCGGGACTGACGAAACTGGAGGTGCGCGCGCTGGCCAAGGCGGCCGGGTATCCGGTGTGGGACAGGCCCGCTGCGCCGTGCCTCAGCTCGCGCGTGGAGTACGGCCGCACTGTAACGCGGGAAGTTTTGGAGCAAGTTGAGCGCGGCGAAGAGAGCCTGCGGCAACTGGGCTTTCGCGAGCTTCGGGTGCGCCACCATGGCGAGCTGGCCCGCGTGGAGATTGCCCGCAACGAGCTGCCGCGCGCGCTGACGATGGAGATGATGGACGCGATTACGACGGCGCTGAAGCAGGCGGGATTCAAGTATGTGACGCTCGATTGCCAGGGATTCCGATCAGGGGCGATGAATGCGGTTCTGCCGGCGGAAGTACTGGCGCGGCGGGGCGCGTAGGGCGCTCGCAATTTTCTTTCCGTCCCTTAACTATTGTTGCTTTCCCTTCCCTGCTCTCTGCATCTCTTCTCGTCGCTTTCCAACTTTTCCCGTCTCTTATCGACTTTTTTCGTCCGGGGCCTCTGGCAATTTAGAATCACTGAGCGATGCGAATCGGTTATCTGGAGTGCTTTTCCGGGATCAGCGGCGACATGATGCTTGGCGCGCTGGTGGACGCGGGCGTGCCTTTCGAGTTGCTGGCGGAGACGGCGGCGGCGCTGAACGTGGGCGCGCGCCTGGAGATGCGCAAGGTGAGCCGCGGGAGCCTGGCGGCGATCAAAGTGGACGTGATTACGGAAGAGCAGGGAACCAGGGACCAAGGGAACAAGGGAACAAGGCCCGAACACGAACATTCTCACGAGCCCCATGAACACGGCCACGATCATAAGCATGATCATGCGGATCAGCACACACACGAGCATCAGGGTCACGATCACGATCATGATGCGCACACGCACGAAGTGCACGAGCATCACGCGCATGAGCCGCATGAGCACAGTCATGAACATGCGGAGCACAGATCGCTGTCAACGATTTTGGGGATCATCGATGCAGCGCCGCTGAAAGATACTGTGAAGCAGCGCGCGACTCGCGCCTTTCAGTTGCTTGGCGAAGCGGAAGCGGCGATTCACATGATTCCGATTGAGAAAGTTCACTTTCATGAAGTGGGCGCGGTAGACACGATTGTGGACATTGTATGTTCGGCTGCGGGGTGCGAGGCGCTGGGCGTGGACCGCTGGATGGCTTCTCCATTGAATGTCGGAAGCGGCACGGTGAAGTGCGCGCATGGGACGCTGCCGGTTCCGGCGCCGGCGACTCTGGCGCTGCTGGGCGATGCGCCGATGTATGCAGCGGGCGCGCCGATGGAGCGCGTGACGCCGACCGGAGCTGCGGTGCTGCGCATGTTGGACGTGAGCTACGGAACACTGCCGGCGATGCGTGTGGAAGCGCGCGGATACGGTGCCGGAGGACGCGATACGCCAGGCGAGCCAAATCTGCTGCGGGTTCTGATTGGCGAGGCGGAAGAAAATTCGGAAGGCACCGAGTCGATTGCTGTGATTGAGACGGTGATTGACGACGCGACTCCGCAGTTGCTGGCTTATGTGAGCGAGCTGCTGCTGGAGGCGGGCGCGTGGGACGTTTACAGGGCGCCGGTGCAGATGAAAAAAGGACGCACCGGGGTGCAGATGACGGTTCTGTCGAGTCCCAAATTGCTGCCCGCGCTGCGCGATCTGCTGCTGCGCGAAACGACCACGATCGGCCTGCGCTGGCGGCTGGAAAACAAAGTGGCTCTCGAGCGCGAATTTGTGGAGGCGGAGACGGCGTGGGGAAAGATTCGAATCAAGGTTGCGCGCTGGCCCTCAGGCGAGGTTGCCAACGCATCGCCGGAGTATGAAGTGTGCCGCAACATCGCGCACCAGCATGGGATTCCGCTGAAGCAGGTGATGCAGGAGGCGATGCGGGCGTATGCGGAGACGGAGCGGACGGCAAGTGAGAGCGGGAAAACGAACGGGCCGGAGAAGGGGCGCTGATGGATCGCTCGCAGATTGAGGCTTTGCTTAGCGAAGTAAGCACAGGATCGACGAGCGTGGCCGCCGCGCTGGAGCGGCTGCGCAACCTGCCCTTCGAAGATCTTGGATTCGCAAAGCTCGACCATCATCGCGCACTGCGCACAGGCATGCCGGAGGTGATCTTTGCGGAGAGCAAGACACCGGCGCAGGTGGCGGCGATTTTTGCGCGTATGGCAAAGGCGGGCGGAAACGTGCTGGCTACGCGCGCGTCGCGCGAAGTGTTTGAGGCGGTGATCGGCGCGGAACCGCGCGCGGAGTTCAACGAAACGGCGCGAGCGATTACTCTCAAGCAATCTGACGCGCCTGCCGGCAAAGGAATTGTGGGAGTGATTTGCGCGGGGACGAGCGATCTGCCGGTGGCGGAGGAGGCTGCGGTAACGGCGCGGCTGATGGGCAACACGGTGGAGCTGGTGGCGGATGTGGGCGTGGCCGGGATTCATCGGCTGCTGGCGCAGCAAAAGATGCTGCAATCGGCGCGGGTGCTGATCGTTTGCGCAGGCATGGAGGGCGCGCTGCCGACGGTGGTTGGCGGGCTGGTGAATGCGCCGGTGATCGCTGTTCCCACGAGCGTGGGTTATGGCGCGTCGCTGGGCGGCATTGCCGCGCTGCTGGGAATGTTGAACACCTGCGCGCCGAATGTGTCAGTGGTAAATATTGACAATGGATTCGGGGCGGCGTGTATTGCGTCGCTGATCAATCACATGTAGCTGGGCATACGTGACCGCGCACCTGTGACTTCCGGCATCTCGAACTGAGATCGGCCATTATTCACAACGACTGAGGCAAATTATATGGCGCGGGGTTGCGCAGAAGCATTAGTCTTTCAGCACCACTACTTCGCCAGAACGAGGCACCAATGTCAACAAATTATCCCCAGGTGGGTAGCTATCCGCAGACCCCCCAGTATCCGCAATACACGCCTCCTGCCTACCGCTTGTACGACGTGAGGGCCGTGGCCATGGCAGCCTTTTTAGGCAGCCCGCTCGCCGGGACCGTTCTCATGGCTTCGAATTACCGCAAGCTGGGCCAGGGCGGCAATGGGTTTCTCGCGCTCCTGCTGGGAGCGGCGGCGTCTGTGGCCGAGATGTATATTGGATTGACTTCGACGAAAAACCCCCTGATTGCGACCCTGGTGCTCTTTGCGATTACCTGGTTTGCTGCAAACCAACTGCAGGGTGATGCAATCAAAACACACGTGGCGTGGGGTGGGCAGCTCTACTCAATGTGGCGCGCAGTTTGGGTATCCCTCCTGACAGTGCTGGTTCTTGGCGGTGGGTTTGTTGCCTATCTCTACTACACCGGACAACTCCAGAAGTACATTACGCAAGCGGAGCAGCAGCAGAAGCGTGCGGAGACACAACCGCCGGCACCGCAGACACAGCCGACCCCGCTGAATTTTGTGACGATTGGCACCAAAGATCAGGTGGTATATAGCGGGACAGCGACGGCAAGCGATGCGACGGCGCTGGGGAATGCGCTGAAGGCCGGAGGATACCTGCAGGATCGCGGAGCGACGGTGCAACTGAGTAAGGGTGCGGGCGGCACTGTGATTGGGTTCGTGGTTGCGGACGGCGTCTGGAACCAGGCGGCCACTCTTCCGCAGTTTGAGGAGATCGCTCGAGGGGTGGCATCGACTGTCGGCGGTTTGCCACTGCAGGTGCAACTGCTGAACAGCACGCTGATCGTGGAGAAATCGGCGACGGTTGGCGAGGTTGATTTTGGAGGCGGCGATGCGGTGATTTACGAGGGCGCCGCGACCCAGGCCGATGCACAAGCGCTTGGCCAGCAGTTTAAGACGATGGGATTCTTTGGCGGCAAGGGAGCCAATGTGTTTTTGACGAAGGACGGCGGGACAACGATCGCGTTCGTCGTAAGCGATGGCACCTGGAACAACCAGACAATGGTGACTGACTTTGAAACCATCGTTCGCAGCGTGGCCCCGAGTGTGGGCGGCCTGCCGATTGATTTGCGCCTGGACAACACCGCGCTCACGATTGAAAAGGACGAGATGGTGAATTAGAGGAACCGGATCTGGGATTGGCGGCGGAAAGGCCGCGAAGCCCAAATCTCTCAGCAGAGACCTGGGCTTCAACGGATTCCGGCGCCGGCGCTTACGCCTGCGGCTGCGAGGATTGCGGCTCGCGGTTGTGGCGATGCTGGCGGCGCTGAGCAAGCATCTGCTCAAACTGCTGCTTCTGCGAATCAGTCAGGACAGCCTCAATCTTGCTATTCGTATCCTGCATGATCGCATGAGATTTGGCATGGCGATCCTGTTCGGTGAGCGAGGCGTCGGCACGCAGAGTCTGCATCTGCTGTTGGCGCGCGGTGAGGATAGGCGTGATTTGCGCGACCTGATCGCTGCTCAGGCTCAGACGCTGGCCGAGATGCGCGGCAAACCGGTTGGGATCAAAGTTGCGGTGGTGTTGGCCGGGCTGCGAGGGCGCGGCTTGCGCTGCGTTGGCAGCGGGAGCCTGATTTGCGTCAGGCGCCTGCGCGAACACGATGCTCGCTGAAAGCAATGCGCCGAGAAGGATGGTTGCTTTAGTTGCGTTCATTTTTATTTCTCCCTTGTGGCCCGGTTTGATTTCGACGGTCGATGCCGGCCAATGGGTATGTAGACACGGCTGCGCGGAGAAAAGTTTCGAGCGCGGGAGCAGGGATCGATCGTTGGATTGAAGCGGGTTAAATTGAGGGCGAAAACATGGATCAGACATGGGTCCACGCGCGAGGCGCGTACGTCTAATGCGGCCGCGATGAGAAGCGCAGAGTTGTAGTTCTCAGAATTGCGACGTGAGCGCGTGGCCGAACATAATCATTGATCTACAGTAGTTGAAGGAGAGAACGAACCATGGCAGCATCGGTCATCGCGCAAAAAGGACCATATCCCGTAGAAGTGGAAGCAGGCAAGAGCTATTTCTGGTCAAGAGATATTGCTGGGCGCCTGTGGCCGGAGCGCAAACCAGCCGTTCTGCGACGGCAGCCATGCAGGCACTGGCTTTAGCCCGTTGAAGTTTGACGCCGCGGATACCGAGACCGTGTGGCTTTGCGGATGCAAACAGACGCAGACGCAACCGTTCTGCGACGGCAGCACACGGAAAGTTATAAAAAACGGCTCAGTTGGCTTAGCGGGAATGAGCGTCAGCCGGCTTTTTCAAGCAGGCAGAGCGAGAGATCGCGGCGCTCGACCATGTCTTTGGTGATCTCGAGATCGCGGACGCGCTTGTTCGAGGGCAGGTGGTACATCAGGTCGAGCATGAGCTCCTCGAGGATCATGCGCAGGCCGCGGGCGCCCACTTTGCGCGCCATCGCCTCGCGAGCAACGGCGCAGGCCGCCTCAGTGGTGAAGTGCAGGCGGACGTTTTCGTACTCAAATAGCCGCTGGTACTGCTTGAGGATGGCGTTGCGCGGCTTGGTGAGAATTTCGATGAGCGCGGCTTCGTCGAGCTCGTCGAGAACGCCCATGACGGGCAGGCGGCCGACAAACTCGGGAATGAGGCCGTACTTGATGAGGTCTTGCGGCTCGGTTTTGCGGAGCAGCTCGGTATCGCGATGGGAGCGGGTGGTGGCCTGATCGGCTTCGGCGTCGACGGTGCGGAAGCCGAGGGCCTTTTTGCCGATGCGACGGCCGACGACACGCTCGAGGCCGACAAATGCTCCGCCGCAGATGAAGAGAATGTTGGTGGTGTCGACGGCGGTGAACTCCTGGTGCGGATGCTTGCGGCCGCCCTGCGGTGGCACGTTGGCGACGGTGCCTTCGAGAATCTTGAGCAGCGCCTGCTGCACGCCTTCGCCGGAGACGTCGCGGGTGATGGAGGGGTTCTCGTCTTTGCGGCCGATTTTGTCGATCTCGTCGATGTAGATGATTCCCTGCTGGGCGCGGGTTACGTCGCCGTCGGCAGCCTGGAGAAGCTTGAGGATGATGTTCTCGACATCCTCGCCGACGTAGCCGGCCTCAGTGAGCGTGGTGGCGTCAACGATGGCGAAAGGAACGTCGAGCATTTTGGCCAGTGTGTGGGCGAGAAGCGTTTTGCCGGAGCCGGTGGGGCCGATGAGAAGGATGTTGGATTTGGCCAGCTCGACTTCGTTGTTGCGGGCCTTGTTCATCTGGATGCGCTTGTAGTGGTTGTAGACGGAGACGGCGAGCTTTTTCTTGGTCTGGTCCTGGCCGATGACGTAATCGTCGAGGAAGCTCTTGACCTCAGTGGGCTTGGGGAGATGGCCAGCGGTTGTGGCCGGAGCCTCGCCGCTGCGATCGTCGTCGAGGATGGAGTTGCAGACGGCAACGCACTCGTCGCAGATATAGGCCCGTGGGTAGTCGCTGGGCGACGAGATCAACTTGGCTACCGCGTCCTGCGACTTATGGCAGAACGAGCAGCGAAGCGCCTCTTCCGGCCCTGTGCGCGTCTTCATGGTGGTGGCTCCCCCAGAAAGAGTTTAGTCCAAAATCCGAAATCCGGCTATGTCAAGGCCGGGCTAAGTACCGGGACCGGCTAAGTACGAGGCCGGGCTATGTTCGAGGGCGATCAATGATTTCGTCCACGATGCCGTATTCCTTGGCTTGTTGCGCGTTCATGATGAAGTCCCGCTCGACGTCGCGCTCAATGCGATCGAGCGGCTGGCCGGTGTGCTTGGCGATAAGGGTGTTGGTGATTTCGCGGATGCGCAGAATTTCGCGCGCATGAATGTCGATGTCAGTAGCCTGGCCGCTCAAGCCGCCCATGGACGGCTGATGAATGAGAATGCGTGAATTAGGCAGGGCGAAGCGCTTGCCCTTGCTTCCGGCCAGAAGAAGGAATGCGCCCATGCTGGCGGCCTGACCGATGCAGTAAGTGACGACGTTGTTCTTGATGAACTGCATGGTGTCGTAGATGGCGAGGCCGGCGGTGATGGATCCGCCCGGCGAATTGATGTAGAGAGAGACGTCTTTCTCTGGATCCTCGCCCTGAAGAAAGAGCATCTGGGCGACGATGAGATTGGCGATCTGGTCGTCAATGGGCGTACCAAGAAAGATAATGTTATCGCGCAGCAAACGAGAATAGATGTCGTAGGCGCGCTCGCCCCGGCTCGTTTGCTCAACCACCATGGGAACTAATGCCATTCTTCTTCAGCTCCTAGCTTCTAGCCTCTAGCTGCTAGCTTTGTCGTGCTTGTGTGTGCTGTGTTTTCAAGGGTTCCAGCATCGGAAGCCCTGAGTGCTTACCGAATTTATGCGGGCAGACGTTCGTACAAAATTGAAGCAGTTTTGTCTCGTCTGAGCTGTTCCCTGATCCTAGCCAGCCCACCGTCTTTGGTCAATCGAACTTTCAGGGAATCCAGTGGCTCGCGTGACTGGATTGACACTATCTGCAATTCCTTGTCCACATCCTCATCGCTCACCGTAATGTCTTCCTCACCGGCGATGCGATCGAGGAGAAGATTTGTTTTGACTTCGGCCAGCGCGCTGTCACGCTGGGCAACACGCAGGCGAGCGAAATCGAGCTTGCGCATCTGGTCGGGCTGCATTCCCTGTGCGGCGAGGGCGCGCAGGCCGCGCTCGAGACGAACATCGATCTGATCCTGGACCAGCGATTCGGGAACGGGGAAGGTGAAGCGCTCAACCATCGCGGCGAAGAGGCGGTCTTTGGTTTCGGCCTCGATGCTGCGGCGCTTGCGCGCGGCGATATAGTCGCGAACGCTGGTTTCGAGCGCGGCATAGGTTTCGTAGTGGCCGAGTTCCTTGGCGAATTCGTCGTTCAGCTCGGGAAGAATGCGCTTTTTGATGGCCTTGACTTCGACGTCGTAGGCGACGGTTTTGCCGGCGAGCTTGGTCTCGGAGTAGTCGGCGGGATAGATGACTTCGACTTTCAGCTCCTGCCCGGGCTTGGCGCCGCGGAGAGAGTTGGTGAAGGCCTCGACCGTGTCTTTGCCGCCAATTTCGACCAGCGTGTTTTCGCCGCCGATGGGTTGAGATTCGGCGAGCTGCGATTCTGCGGGCTGGGAATCGGTGGCGCCTTCGGCGGCGACTTCGGGCGCGGCGGCTGATGGATCGTTTTGGATCAGGCCCTTGTAGCTGATCTCGGCCCAATCGCCATCCTGGAGCGGGCGGTCTTCTTCGACCGGCTCGATGGTGGCGCGCGAATCGCGAAGATGAGTGAGCTCGTGCTGGAACTCTTCTTCAGTAATCTCGACCGATGGCTTGTCGACCTTGACGTCTTTGTAGCCGTCGATGGAGAAGGCAGGGATGTACTCGAAGACCGCCTTCGCATGGAGCGGGGTTCCGTCTTCGACGGAGAGATCGGTGACCTGAGGCTGGCCGACGGGACGAATGTTCAGCTCGTTGACCTCTTTGTTGAAGCGCTCCGGGAGAAGGCTGTCGATGACTTCCTTGCGAATCTCGGCGGCGAAGCGGCGGCGGATGATGGATTCCGGCACCTTGCCGGCGCGGAAGCCGGGAATTTTGGCGTACTTGCGATAGTTGGCGGCGACTTTGCGAAAAGCCGCGGCGACTTCATCGGCGGGCACGTCGATGACCAGCTCGCGAGTGCAATCGGGATTGAGGACGGGGCCGTGAGAATGGCCGTGCTGGTGGTCGTGAGCTGCTTCAGCTTGATCGTGATCCTGCTGCGGTTCAGCCGATTCGGGTTTGCTTTCGAGGGTGCCGCTGGAGCTCAACTTGTACCTTCTTTGGACTGTGCTTTGGACTATGCCGGGCGCGTGCGCCGATATGCGGCCACGGGCTGATGCTGAAGGCAATACAGCTCCGTTGGACCGGGTTAATGCTCTTCTTATCGTACGGGGCATCGCTGGCAAGGGTCAAACCAGCGGGAGGGGCTGTTCAAGCGGGGAGGATCGCCAAAGGCACGTTACTTTTCGGTCGGCTGGGGCTTGCGAAAATGAGGCGGCGGAGTTGCGATGCGGCCACTTTCACGCACGGCCGGCGAACTCCCGGGTTTCGGTATAGACCCTGACCTTTTCGCCCTCTTGAATGAAGAGCGGAACCTTGATCTCGAGGCCGGTCTCGAGGCGTGCGTGCTTGGTGACGTCGCCCGACGTATTGCCGCGCGCGCCGGGCTCGGTGTAAGCAACCTTCAGCTCGACCTGCGAGGGCAACTCCAGGCCGATGGGGTTGCCGTTGAACTTGTGCAACTTGATCAGCGAGCCATCGACAGGAATTCCAGCGCATCGCCGACCATGCTCTTGGAGAGGGTGTGCGTTTCAAAGGTTTCCTGATCGAGAAAATAGGAACCTTCCGGTCGCTGTAGAGGTAGGAGGATTCGACGAGCTCGAGGTCCGGCTCCTTGAATCTTTCGCCGGCTTTGAAGGTCTTGTCGAAGACGGCGCGCGTGAGCAGGTTGCGCATCTTCAGGCGGACGAGAGTTTGGCCGCCGCGGGCGGTGGGCGTGGAGACCTCGGCTTCAAGGCAGTAATACGGCGTGCCTTCAAGCTCAAAGACCATCTTGCGTTTTACGGTGATTGCTTCAATCAGTGCGGCCATGAGTTCCCCAGATAGAAGATTCGAAGAAGTCGCGTAGATCCGGCTTCGATCAGTGGCTCTAAATCGAGCGCGAAATTTGGCCAGCGGTCGAGGCGAGCCCGAAGAGTGAAGGATGGTCGAAGATGGTGGTGTTGATGAGTGCGGAGAAGGCGGCGCCGGCGTCCAAAAGCTCCTGAGTGCGAGTCTCCGGTCCTCCGCTCCAGACATGTTCGATGTCTTCGGCCACGAGCTTTTCGATGTCTTTTGGGTGCATGGTGCCGCAGCTCTTGCCTCAAATATTCAGTGATCGCCTCGAACTCTCCCTTGTCGAGCCAGATTCCGTGACACTGCGGGCACCAATCGACAATGATGGAGGACTTGCCGAAGAGGACTGCGACCATTTTGGTGGTCTCATGTTTCACGCAGAAGCGATCGGTTACACGCGCGCTAGTCTTCTCCAAATTATCGATCTCGTCGTTCAGCCAGCGCATTGAGCCGCCGTTCACCTTGTTCTTCAGTTTTCGCAGCTCGTCTTTGATCAAAAAGATTCCCTTGCACTTCGCGCAGCCTTCAAAGTCCATGGAAAAGATGGAATACACAAACAGATTTTGGCCGTCGACAGGGCAAATATCGTCGGTCTTCTCCTTTTGGACTGCATCCTTGATCGGAGGCACGTCCACGGTGAAGTCGGTTTCGGAGCTTGGCTTGCTGACTCGCTTGTTCCAGTATGGAACGTGGACATTGTTGACGAAGTCAGAGAAGCCGTGACCCTGCGCCGATCCATCGTCGGCGAGCACTTTGTCGATCTGATTCAACTCGCCGCCATCGAGCCAGAAGCCGCCGCAGTTCCGACAAAGGTGAACATCAATGTCGTCAGACTCCAGAAATTTCACCTTGCTCAGATTGAAGTCATCGCAGCGGGGACACTTCTTCGGCGTCTTTTCGGGTTCGTCGGTCCCAATCTGTTCGCAGTATTCGATACTGCCGATGGTCTTGTAGGCCATCTTGTCCAGCTCGCCGGAGTCCAGCCAGAGGCTGCCGCATTTATCGCACACGTCATAGGAGATGCTGTCCTTCTTGGTGACGACCTCATTCGTGGTCATCTCGGTACCGCAGTTGAGGCATTTCATTGGAGCACTCCGCTTAAATTTGTGGGGCGAACATGGCAGGCGTGGATCGAGCTATCGTCCGCGATTTCGGGTCAAAGTGATGCTTTATTGACAATGTTGCTTCGGCTTCCGATTCTAGCAGCCAGCGGCTTGTCAAACCTCGTCTCGGGCATGCTGCACGCCGCTCGACGGGCTGATTGGCTCTAGCCTTCTTCCGCTTCGCGGAGCTTGGCGATGACGGTGAAGTCTTCGAGCGTGGTGACGTCGCCCTTGATTTCGCCGTGGGTGGCGAGGTCGCGCAGAAGGCGGCGCATGATTTTGCCGCTACGGGTTTTGGGTAGCGCTTCAGTGAAGCGGATATCGTCTGGGCGGGCGAGCGCGCCGATTTCTTTTGTGACCCATTTGCGCAGCTCGTCCTTAAGCGCGTCAGAGGGCTGGTTGCCGGACTCGAGCGTGACGAAAGCGGCGATGGCCTGACCTTTGAGATCGTCGGGCCGGCCAACGACGGCGGCTTCGGCGACTTTGGGATGCGCGACGAGCGCGGATTCGACTTCCATGGTGCCGAGGCGATGGCCGCTTACGTTGATGACGTCATCGACGCGGCCCATGAGCCAGAAGTAGCCGTCTGCATCCTGGCGCGCGCCGTCGCCGGTGAAGTAACAGCCGGGAACGTCGGACCAGTAGGTCTTTTGGAAGCGCTCATCGTCGCCGTAGATCGTTCGAGCCATCGACGGCCAGGGCTTGCGAACGACAAGCAGGCCGCCCGAGCCGGCGGGGACGGTTTCGAAGTGGCCGTTGGCGTCGGGCTTTGTGACGACTTCAGGCTGGATGCCGAAGAAGGGGCGCGTGGCCGAGCCGGGTTTGGTGGGAACCGCGCCGGGGATGGGCGCGATCATGATTGCGCCGGTCTCAGTTTGCCACCAGGTATCGACGATGGGGCAGCGGTTGCGGCCGATCTTCTCGCGATACCACATCCACGCTTCGGGATTGATGGGCTCGCCGACGGTGCCGAGAAGGCGGAGCGAATCGAGCTTGAACTTGTCGACGAATTCACTGCCCCACTTGATGAAGGCGCGGATGGCGGTGGGCGCGGTGTAGAAAATGGTGACGCGATGGTCGTCGACGATTTTCCAGAAACGCGAAAAGTCGGGAAAGTTTGGCGCGCCCTCGTACATGAGGACGGTTGCGCCGTTTTGCAGCGGACCGTAGACGACATAGGAGTGGCCGGTGACCCAGCCGATGTCGGCCGTGCACCAGTAGATGTCGTCGTCGCGGAGGTCGAAGACGTATTTCGACGTGAGATAGGTTTGGACGGCGTAACCGCCGGTGGTGTGGAGCAGGCCTTTTGGTTTGCCTGTCGATCCGGAAGTGTAGAGGATGTAGAGCGGATCTTCGGAGTCCATGTGCTCGGCGGGGCAGATGGGATCGGCTTTGTCGACAAGATCGTGCCACCAGTGATCGCGGCCGGCAACCATGTTGACCGGCGAGCCGGTGCGCTTGTAGACGACGACGTGCTTCACGGTGGGGCAGGCTGGCATGGCCTCGTCGACGGTGGCCTTGAGCTTGATTTCGTTGCCGCGGCGATAGCTCGTGTCCTGGGTGAGGATGGCGATGCAGCCGGAGTCTGCGACGCGGTCGGCGATGGCGTTGGCGGCGAATCCGCCGAAGATGACGGAGTGGACTGCGCCGATGCGCGCGCAGGCGAGCAGCGCGATGGCGAGCTCGGGCGTCATGCCCATGTAAACGGCGACGCGATCGCCTTTCTTGATGCCGAGCGACTTGAGGGCGTTGGCGAATTTCTGCACTTCGGCGTGCAATTCGGCAGTAAGTGAGGCGGCGAATTTCGCCGGGCTCGCCTTCCCAGATAATTGCGGTTTTGTTGGCGCGTTCGCCGAGGGCGTGGCGATCGACACAGTTGTAGCTGAGGTTGATTTTGCCGCCGACGAACCACTTGGCCCAGGGCAGATTCCACTCGAGAACTTTGTCCCAGGGCTTGAACCAGTGGAGTTCCTTCGCCGCTTCAGCCCAGAATGTTTCGGGATCTTCGATGGATTGCTTGTAGAGGGCTTCGTACTCGGCGAGGCTCTTGATGTGGGCCTTGGCGCTGAACTCCGGCGGGCGGAGGAAAGACGCGATTTTCGCGCAGCGTGGAGTCGATATCGCGATTGGCGACGGAAGCAGGCGTCGAAGACATTCGGAATTCCTTTAGAAAAGCTTTTGACTATGGCCCGCGGGCGTTTGGGGCGGCAGCTTAAAGCGGATAAGCCTCGGGTGAAACTTTAGCGGGTGGGAGGGGGGAGAAGCAAGTCAGCGAGTTGGCGACCGAGTGGGCTATGCGACGCAAGCACCCGACAGAGGGACGCCGCGACTGTACGTCACGTACGTTTGCTTATGTACATATGTGTTATACTCGAAGATTATGGAAGTGCCGATCACACAATTCAGGCAAAAGCTCTTCGATCTCGTCAATCAAGCCCTTGAGGGGAAGGAAGTCTGGGTATCCCACAAGGGCCGCAGGGTTCGGCTCGTTCCCGAGCACGCTCCATCGAAGTTGAGCCGGGTAACGCCGATGCAGATCCTCATCCCCGAGGACTTCGACATGAACGATCCTGCGTTCAAAGCAAGAATGCTGGCGGAGATGGAGAAAGAATGGCAGCGTGATTGGGAACGCGACTTCGGCCCGGCTCCGAAGCAGGCGCGGCGCCCACCGCAGCACTTGCACAAGAACGGCAAGAAGGTCACGAAACCGTGATCGTCTACCTGGACACAAATGCAGCAGTTTTTCTGGCGCAGCGGGGCATTGCACGCTTTCATCCCAGGGCGCGCAGGCTTATTGAACACGGCAGCCTGCGCATCTCGCCCATGGTCCTGCTCGAATTGGAATATTTGAGCGAGGTCGGGCGCAGCGCGCTACGAGGTGAAGACGTCGTACGAAAGCTGGAACAAGAGCTCGGTGTTTCTGTCTGCGATCTGCCTTTCGCGGACGTGGCCAGAGCTGCGATCGACGAGAAATGGACCCGCGACCCATTCGACCGCATTATCGTGGCCAACTCCCGGCTTAATGGCCTCGCGCCGCTGATCTCGTCTGACGAAGAGATGATGGAGCACTATCCGCGCACAGTCTGGTAAGCGCGGACCCATTCAAAAGCCCTGCTCGCGAGTGGGGCCACTTTGTTCAGGCGTAGAGCTGACGGTGAGATTTAGCTCTTCTCGGCGGCGGAGGCGATTTTGGCTTCGGCTTCGGAGATGACGCGGAGGGCTTCAGTGTAGGCGTCTTCGCTGTCGCCGGCTTCTTTCCACATCTGCTGGCCGTGTTCGAGCTGCTGCTGGGCGCGAGGCACGTCGATCTCTTCGGGCTTGAGCGCGTCAGAGGCGAGGATGGTGACGCGACTGGGCAGGACTTCAACAAATCCCCAACTGACGTTGTAGCGGGCTGTCTCGGGGCTGGTGGATTCAATGCCGGCACCGGTGTGAATGCGCACATCGCCGGCGCCGAGAATGGCCATCAGAGGCGCGTGGCCGTAAAGCACTTCAAGATCGCCGGTTGTCGAGGGCAGCTCGACAGCCGTGGCGTCTGCCTCAAAGAGGGTGCGCTCGGGGGTGACGAGACGGACGCGGAGATGATTGGATTCGTCAGCCATATTTTGCTCCGAGCTATCAGCTTTCAGCTATCAGCCTTCAGCTCATCGTGCGAAGTCGAATCAATTAACCCGACACGAAGAATCTAAAAGCTGATCGCTGAGAGCTGAAAGCTGTTGTTACACCGTTGCTTTCAGTTTCTCGGCGGTTTCGAGAACTTCCTCGATGCCGCCCTTCATGTAAAACGCCTGCTCGGGAACATCGTCGTGCTTGCCGTCGATGATCTCCTTGAAGGCGCGGACCGTGTCGGCGATTTTGACGTAAGCGCCGGGGATTCCGGTGAACTGCTCGGCCACGTGGAACGGCTGCGACAGGAATTTTTGCACCTTGCGCGCGCGAGCCACGGTGAGCTTGTCTTCTTCAGAGAGCTCGTCGATGCCAAGGATGGCGATGATGTCCTGCAGATCTTTGTAGCGCTGCAGGATGCGCTTGACGCCCTGCGCGACGTCGTAGTGATCCTGGCCGACAACTCTTGCGGTCAAGATGCGCGAGGTGGATGCGAGTGGATCGACGGCGGGGTAGATGCCCAGCTCCGACAGCGGACGGCTGAGCACGGTGGTCGCGTCAAGGTGAGCGAAGGTGGTGGCCGGCGCGGGATCGGTGAGATCGTCGGCGGGAACGTAGACGGCCTGGACGCTGGTGACCGAACCTTTGCTGGTGGAGGTGATGCGCTCCTGTAGCTCGCCCATTTCTGTGGCGAGGTTGGGCTGGTAGCCGACGGCGGAGGGCATGCGGCCGAGGAGCGTCGAAACTTCAGACCCGGCCTGCGTGAAGCGGAAGATGTTGTCGATGAAGAGCAGCGTGTCAGAGCCTTCAACGTCGCGGAAGTACTCGGCGACGGTGAGCGCGCTAAGCGCGACGCGGAGGCGGGCTCCGGGCGGCTCGGTCATCTGGCCGTAGACCAAAGCGCACTTGGAGTTGGCCCAGTCGCCGGGCTTGATGACGCCGGACTCGGTCATTTCAAGCCACAGATCGTTGCCCTCGCGGGTGCGCTCACCCACGCCGGCGAAGACGGAGAAGCCGCCGTGATTTTTGGCGACGTTGTTGATGAGCTCCATGATGACGACGGTTTTGCCGACGCCTGCGCCGCCGAAGAGGCCGATTTTTCCGCCCTTGAGGAACGGCTGAATGAGATCGATAACCTTGATGCCGGTTTCGAACATCACTTCGCTCGTTGCCTGCTCGTCAAAGAGCGGCGCGGGGCGATGGATGGGCATGCGCGTTTTTTCGCCGATGGGGCCGAGGTTGTCGACCGGCTCGCCGATGACGTTGAGCACGCGGCCCAGCGTCTCTTTGCCGACGGGCATGCGGATGGGGCCGCCGAGGTCGATGGCATTCATGCCGCGGACCATGCCGTCGGTGGCTTCCATGGCCACGGTGCGCACGCGGCCCTCGCCGAGGTGCTGCTGGACCTCGAGAATCACGTTAATGGGCGTGGGAACAGTGAAGCCGTCGCTGACGACGCGCAGCGCCTGATAGATGGGCGGCATGGTGGCTTCTTCAAATTGAACGTCTACGGCGGGGCCGGAGACCTGGATAACTTTGCCGATGTTTTCTGCCATAACTTTGCTTTCCTAAAGCGCAGCTGCGCCCGAAACGATTTCGATGATCTCCTTGGTGATGGCGGCCTGGCGCACGCGATTCATGTGCAGCGTGAGGGCGTCGATCATGTCGGAGGCGTTGTTGGTAGCCGAATCCATCGCCGTCATGCGGGCCGCGTGTTCGGCGGCGACCGACTCGGTCATGGCGTGGAAGAGGACGGAAAAAATGTACTGCGGGAGCAGGCCGGCGAAGAGCTCCTCGGCGGGCTGCTCGTAGATGTAGTCGACGTTGGCGGTGGCAAACTTTCTGGCTTCTTCGTCGGCCTCGGCAGTATCGGCGGCCTCAAGCTCGATGCCGGCGGAGAGAGCGGCCTCGGCGACGCGCTCTTTTTCTTCGGCGGAAGGCTCGACAGCGCCGGTAATCTGCGGTCGCTCAAGATCGACGAGCGGGAGCAGGCGCTCGACGACGAGGCGCTGCGCAATGACTGACTTGAACTCGTTGTAGACGATGTATGCGGCGTCGATCTCCAAGTGGGTGTAGCGGGAGATGATGTTGTTCGCAAGATCGAGGACGCGCGAAGTTTCAAGCTTGATCAACAGGCCGGGATGGTCGCCGGTAACTTCGACAGGACCCTTGCGCGCGCCGCGGACTTTGTGCGTTGCGCCGTTTTCGTCGGTCTGGTCAGTGTAGACGGCGGTCGGATAGCGGCGGCGCATTTGATCGCGGCCCTTGCGGCCGACGGCTTCGATGTCGATTTCCTTGTCAGGATTGCCGGCGATGAATTGGTAGGCAGTCTTGAGAATGTTGGCGTTGAAGGCGCCGGCAAAGCCCTTGTCGCCACTGATGACGATGAGCAGAACGCGCTTTTCGGGCCTGGTTATGAACAGCGGATTGCAAATGTTTCCGGATTGTTCGTCGAAAAGATCGACGCGGCGGCGGAGCGACTCAAGGACACTGACGATCATGCGCGCGTAGGGCCGGGCGGCGAGGGCACGCTCCTGCGCGCGGCGCAGCTTGGCCGCCGAGACCATCTTCATGGCCTTGGTGATCTGCCGCGTGTTTTTCACGCTGCGGATGCGACGCCGGAGATCGAGTACGTTTGCCATGTTTTCAGTTCGCAGTTCTTAGTTCGTAGTTCTTAGTTCATGCCTTCGCGGTCGCTGGAGCCGTTTCCTTCGCGGCCTTGGCAGGCGCTGCTGTGGTTGCCGGTGCTGCCGGTTCCTTCGCCGCTAGATCCGCCTTGAAGTTTGCCGAGTACTCTTTGAGTGCCGCGTGCAGGCGGCTGCGGAGGTCGTCGTCGAGTGACTTCTTTTCCGTGATGTCGGCGACCAGCGCTTTCTGCGAATCGTCGAAGAATTTGTAGAGCCCATCCTCGTAGGCGCGAATGTCAGAGACCTGGAACTCGTCGAGATAGCCTTGCGTGCCGGCGAAGAGAATGATCATCTGCTGCTGCCACGTGAGCGGGTGGAACTGCGGCTGCTTGAGAAGTTCCGTCAGGCGAACGCCGCGGGCAAGCTGCTTTTGCGTGAGCGGATCGAGATCGGAGCCGAACTGCGCGAAGGCGGCAAGCTCGCGATATTGCGCCAGGTCTAGCTTGAGTGTGGACCCGACCTGCTTGACGGCCTTGACGGCGGCAGAGAAGCCGACGCGTGAGACGGAGAGGCCGACGTTGACGGCGGGACGAATGCCGGAGTTGAACAAATCGGTTTCCAAAAAGATCTGGCCGTCGGTGATGGAGATGACGTTGGTCGGAATGTAGGCCGAGACGTCGCCTGCCTGAGTTTCAATGACGGGCAAAGCGGTGAGCGAACCGCCGCCGCGCTCTTTGCTCATTTTCGACGAGCGCTCGAGGAGCCGGGAGTGGAGATAGAAGACGTCGCCGGGGTAGGCTTCGCGGCCCGGCGGGCGGCGGAGCAGTAGCGAGATTTCGCGATAGGCCATGGCGTGCTTGGAGAGATCGTCGTACATGACGAGGGCGTGCTTGCCGCTGTCGCGGAAATACTCGCCCATGGCGGTTGCGGCGTAGGGCGCGAGATAGAGCAGGGGCGCGGGCTCGGAGGCCGATGCGGCGACGATGATGGTGTGGTCCATAGCGCCGTGCTCGGTGAGCGTCTGCACGACCTGCGCGATGGACGAGCGCTTCTGCCCGATGGCGCAGTAAATGCAGATGAGATCGTTCTTGGCGTTGTTAATGATGGTGTCGAGCAGGACGGCGGTTTTGCCGGTCTGGCGGTCACCGATGATCAGCTCGCGCTGGCCGCGGCCGATGGGGATCATGGCGTCAATGGCCTTGAGGCCGGTGGCCATGGGCTCGCGCACGGGCTGGCGGTCGATGATGCCAGGGGCGAGGCGCTCGATGGGCAGCGTTTCGGTGGTGGCGATGGGGCCCTTGTCGTCAATGGGCACGCCCAGCGCGTTGACGACACGGCCGATGAGGGCAGGACCAACCGGGACGGAGAGAATTTTGCCGGTTCGCTTGACCTCTTCGCCTTCCTTGAGCTCGGTGTAGTCGCCGAGAATGACGGAGCCAACCTGATCCTCTTCAAGCGAGAGAGCGAGGCCGGCAATTCCGTGCGGGAAGCTGAGCAACTCGCCAGCCATGACTTTGTCGAGGCCATAGATGCGGGCGATGCCGTCACCGAGCGAGGTGATGGTGCCGACTTCGTCGACCTGGACCTTGGAGTCGTAGTTCGCGATCTGGGCGCGAAGGAGTTGCGTGATTTCGTCTGCCTTGATTTGAGCCATTTGCTTTCCTTGCAGTTCTTCGTTCGTAAATTACAGTTCGTAGTTCTCAGTTCACAGCTGAAACGCTGCGAGGCTCCGGCCTCAGCCGGCGGTTAATGCTTCTTTCAGGCGGTCGAGGCGGCCGCGCACGCTGCCGTCGTAAACCGTGGAGCCGATGCGCACTACTGCGCCGCCAAGAATAGTTGAGTCGAGCTTAAAGCTCGGATCGATTTTTGCGCCGGCAAGCTTGGCCAGTTCGGCAACCAGCGAGCCGCGCTCGTCGGCGCTCAGTTCGCGAGCGGTAACGATTTCAGCGGGACGAATACCCAACTGCGCCTGCAGAATGCTGCGATATGCCGCCGCCACCTCGACGACCTGGCCGATGCGATCGTTGGTGATGAGGACGGCGATGAGATTGCGCAGCTCTTTCAGCATGCCGAGTTTGGCGTTGAGCTTGTCGAGGATTTCTACCTTCTGCACTGCGGCAACGGCGGGGTTCTCAAAGAGCGTGCGCAACTCAGCGCTGCCTTCCCATGTGGCGAGAAAATCGGAGAACTGGCGGTCGATCGCGGCCGTGTCGAGTTTGGCATCGGTGACGACCTCGGCAAAGGCGTTGGCGTAGCGGGAAACAAAGGCGGCCATCTAGTTGCGGCCTCCTTTACCCGAAGCATCAGCGGAGACGCCTGCGACAAATTCGGCGATGAGGGCGCGATCGGTCTCTGGCGTGAGGTTCAGTTGCCGGGAGGCCTGATCGATGGCGAGGTCGGCGGCGAAGTCGCGCAGTCCGCGACGAATCTGGGCTGCGGCCACGCCGATTTCCTGCTCGGCGGCGGCGACGATGCGGGCGCTTTCATCGCTGAGAGCAGCCTTGATGCGCTTTTCATCCTCGATGCTGTCCTGCTCCACCTGATTGCGGAACTTCTGCATCTCCTCGCCGAGGCCGGCGAGCTTGGCTTCAACTGCGCTCAGGCGGGACTGTGCGTCGGCAGTGGCTGCGCGCGCGGTTTCAAGGTCCTGGCTCAGCGTTTGGGAGCGCTTGCGAATGATCTTGGGCATGAGCCGGCCGAGCGGGATGGCGATGCCGAAGAAAATGATGGCAAAGTTAATGCCGAGCAGAAGAAAGATGGTTGTTTCGAGGTTGAGATGCAGCATGCGGGCAAGCGATTGCACCACAGGCGCATGCAGAAGTTCCTGTTCCTGCTCTGCCTCTTCTTTGTGAGGCGGAGTGCCGGCGGGGTCCCCTGGCTGTGCGCTCGCGGCGGTTGAGCTGGCAGGCGTGGCAGTTTGCGACTGAGCGGCGGCACGCAGAGGCGTAACAGCCAGCGCAGCGACAAAGAACGCGGACAGGACGATGGCGGGGATAAGGATTTTCTTAAGGGGATTTGCCCAGATACAGTTTTTCAACGGGAACCCCCGGCAGCGGCGGGCAGTACGGCGCGAACAGCAAGGCCGGCCAGATCGGCCGAAGCTGCCTGGATTGTCGCGCGGGCCGAGGCGGCTTCGACATCGAACTCGACTTTGGCCAGGCGAACTCTGTCGGCCGCCGCTTTTCGCGCGGCATCGAGGGCGGTGTCGCGCTCGGCTGTCCACTGCTTCATGCGCTGCTCGCGGAGCTTGTAGGCGTCGGCGCGGGCGAGGCGGAGGCGTTCGGCATATTCGGCAGTCTTCGATTCAGCTTCGGCAATCGCTTTGCGGGCGTCTTCCATGGCGCCCTCGGTAAGGGCGCGACGCTTCGCCAGCACCGCCGTGAGCGGCGTCTGGATGAGGAACTGATAGGCGATAACCAACACGATGAACAGCGCAGCCGTGGGGATGGCGCCAATCAGATACTTTTCGATTGCCTGAAGGATGTCTTGCATGGAGATACTGGAGTGCCGGGCCTCTTCACTGAAGATTTTCTCATGGGGAACCCCTTTTTGTATCGCGGGCTGAGACTCAAGTCGAGGCGGAGCATTTCGCCGGAATCCCTGGCTGGAATGTCGCTTTGTGACAGGGGTCACGTGGCGGGAAATTCACACAAAATAGAGCTTGCTATTAGTTGGAACGGGCCTACACTTGGTGTATTACCTAGACCCGGTCCAGGGTCCAGCGGGTAGCCGGTTTCGGGATATCCTTCCACTCCCGAGGCCGGTGGCCCGCTTCTTAATTTTTGGGGCATTTTTCCAGAGGCTTTCGACCCAGGCCACAGTTTTCACGGCGTTGCGGCGGTGGCGGATTTTTCCGCCGTCAGCAGGCCCTGCCCGCGCAGCCAGTTCTCAAGCAGATCAGGCCACTGGTCGAGCGCGGGATCGCCTTTGCCCAGGCCGCTGCCGTGGGCGCCGTTCACGAATACATGCAGCTCCGATGGAACCCCTGCCTTGAACAGCGCCTGATAAAAGTCGACGGTCGCTGCCGGAGAGACTGTCTTGTCGGCAAAGGTCTGATAGATGAATGTCGGCGGCGTGTCTTTGGTGACAAACAGAATCGGATCGTATTTGGCGCGGAGGGCGTCGCACCGGTCGATATTGTCGCCCGACTCGCCACCCGGCTTGTCGCCCATCAGGTTGAGGATCTTGCAGTAGCTCAGGTAAGTGGTGTCCTGGGTGATCGCGTCGAGCCAGGGATAGCCGAGGACGAGATAGTCGGGACGGCTGGAGGCGCGGTCGATTGGGTCGTCGGCGTCGGGGCTGCCGGGAACGAACTGAGTTCCGGCGAGTGCGGCGAGATGGCCGCCCGCAGAGAAGCCGATCACCACAATGCGATTGGGGCTGATGTGGTAATCCGTCGCGCGGGCGCGGACGGTTTGGATGGCGCGGCGCGCGTCGATCAAGGGAACTGGCAGCAGGTAGCCATTCGAACTGAGCCGGTAGCTGAGGATGAAGGCGTGGAAGCCGCGCGCGGTGAACCAGTCGGCCACTTCGCGGCCTTCGAGGTCGCCGGCGAGATGAAGATACGCGCCGCCGGGAAAGATGATGACGGCGGATCCGTTGCCGGTTCCCTGCCGGGGACTGAAGATGGTGAGCGCGGGTGCATCGGCGCACGGTTCGCTCGGGGTGGGGGGCGATGTCACAATTCCGGGCGTTTTGTCTCCGGGCGGGGTCCCGGGCCAGAGGCGAATGGTCTGGATGCCGAGGAAGTTGTTGTCAGTGCCAGGCGTGGCGCAGTTCGCAAGTTGCGCGTGGGCAGCGGGGATGGCCAGCGAAGATGCGATCAGGGCCGCTATGAGGAATGTGAAGAAGCGCTTCATGGGAGCCTCGTTCGGATTCGCGAGGATTATACGATCCGCGATGGGCAGTTGGGCGTTATGAACTAAAGCCAGAGGGCGGAGTGGCCGGGGCAGAGGCTGGCGGCCTGCTCACAGAGGGTTTCGGCCAACTCGAGGCCGTAGCGGGCGAAGTAATACGCGCCGCCGTGGACGCGCTCCTGGAGAACGCCGCCGGGATAGAGGGCGTTGAAGATGGAGTTGGCGTGGCGGGTGAGCGTGGTCTCGCGCTGGAGCTGAAAGTTGGCGGCGAGCGTGCGCAAGCGATTCATCTGGTAGCGCATTTTGCCGGCCGCGGTGTCGGCTGACTGGCCAAGGCCCTTGTCCTGCGATTGCAGCCATTCGACAAGCATGGTGAGCTCGGCGTCGAGGGCGTTGCCGGCGGCGGCGAGTTTTTGTTTTGTCTCGATGGGCATGGAGCGGGCGGCGAGGCGAAGCGCGAGCGCTGAGGCATCTTCTTCGGCGAAGACCTGTTCGGGGCTGAGATCGTGTTTGCGAAGCAGCTCGGCGATGGAAGGCTCGATGAGCGTGGCGGAGAAGCGCGCGATGGGCGGCGTTTGATGGCCCCTTTGCGGACCCCTTTGCGAACCGAGAATGCGCTCAAAGAGAACGGTTGACTGCGCGAGGTAAGCGATCTCGGCCGGGCCGCCGACCTGAGCCGTGGTCGAGAACAGAAAATCCTGAAAGACGGGACGCAGCAGCGCGGCGGGCGAGATGCGCTCGGGTTCGGCGGCGAGAATTCCGACAAGATCGGCTGTGGAGTAAGTCTGGTGATCAGCGTGCCAAAGGCCGCTGGGCTCGGCTGCGGTGGGCGCGACGCGGCGAAGCGCGATGCGAGCGCCGGTTTTTTCGTCGATGAGGAACAAGAGGCTCGACTGCGGGGCGACGGCGACCTGAGCGTGATAGCCGGCGGCTTCGAGAGCGTGGCTGCGCTCGGTGAGCGCGGCGTGGAACTCGTCGGCACGCTCGATGGCGGCGCGAAGAACAGGCGCGCCGAGGCGATGGAAGTCGCGGCCCGCGGCGTCGACGATGAGGAGGCCTTGCGCGGCGAAGATGGCCGAATAGAAATCGGCGAAGGCCTGCGCGAAGGTGCGGCCGGGTTGGTAAGCAGCGACGAGAGCGTTTGTGGTTTCAGAGGGCCCGAGAAGCTCAGCGGCGCGCTCGACGAGCGGCGTGATGGATTCGTCAAGAATGATGCGGCCGGCGGGGATTGCTGATTCGGGAGCTTTGCCGTAGGTCAGCGTGGCCAGTTCGCGGCCGGCGGGAAATGTGACGTGATCGACTTCGGCGAAATCATGATCTTCGCTGGCGAGCCAGAAGATGGCGGCGTGGGGATGGCCCGCGGCGGTTGACTTGCGCGCGCGAGCAATAGCGGTGGCGGCTTTGAGCGGGGTGTAGAGCGGGCCGCCGAAGAGACCTACCTGCTGGCCGGTGAGAATGGCTCCGGCGCCACCGGCGAGAGCTGCCAGCGCAGGTTTCGCGGCTGGCGAGGGGTTCTGCGCGGCGAGAAGTTGAACGAGTTCAGGCCAGTGCGGAGGACGCGGCGGCGGTGCTTGCGAGATTTCGTCCAACGGCAGAAAGGCGCGGAGTGCCCCGGCGCAAAAATCGAGAAAGAGGCGGGACTGGCCCGGCATTATTGTCACTGGATAACAGTCGGCTTTCAAGGGTCGATCGCTCTTTTCTCGTTGAGATTGACGCGGGGTCGCCGGCTGGCGCGAAATCTGGATTTGGTTCTCTATAAGGATGCCACGGCGGAGCCGAGCGATGCAGGAATGGGCTGGATTGCACGACCGAACCGGACGAAATGTGAAGGGATGAGACACGGAGTGCGTATACTCGTGATGAATTGAGTGCGATGAGTAGTGCTTGAAAAAAGAGGGGATCAAATGCCGAAGAAAACGAAGGTGAAGGCAACGAAGATCAAGAAGGGCAAGGCGCCGAAGGCTGCCGCGAAGATTGAGCGGGCCACAATCATCAGCTCCGAGGTGGTGTACCAGGGACCGTTGTTCCGCATTCTGCACGACAAGCTGGTTGAGCCGGGGGGGCGGCACAATGAGCGCGACGTGATTCGCCACAACGGAAGCGTTGTGATTCTGGCGATTGATGACTCAAAGAGCAAGAAGAATCCGTGGATTGTGATGGAGCGGCAATACCGGCACGCGGCGAACCAGTATTTGTGGGAGCTGCCGGCGGGCAAGCTGGAAGCGGGCGAGGAAGCGCTTGCGGGGGCGAAGCGGGAACTGGCTGAGGAGACCGGTTACCACGCGAAGAAGTGGCGGCCGTTGGTGGAGTATTACGCAAGCCCGGGTTTTCTGGGCGAATCGATGAAGGTTTTCCTGGCGGAAGGGCTCAAAGCGGGCGCCGCGCATCCGGAAGAGGACGAGCATATTGAGTTGAGGCTGGTGAAGCTTTCGGAGCTGCTTAAAATGATTGAAAAGGGCGCGATTCTGGACGGCAAAACGTTGACCAGCGTGCTTTTATACGACCGGACTAAAGGCAAACGGGGCAAGAAAAAGTAGACGGCGCCAGAAATCGTTCAATAGGCAAGATAAAACTAAACAACAGGGTGGTTTTTCCACAGCCGTACGCCTGTTTGCGGGCGCTTGCGGGTGAGCACGCACGTTTCCTTTACGTTTCCCTTATGGAAACTCAGCAGGTGAATCAACCTTTCACAACCTTTTGGCGTCTTATTGAGTACGGTGCGAATTCCGTCGAAGGACCGCCGTACCAAGGATGGGCAGCCATGTCGGAAGGAAGGCAGGAAACTGTGGCTCAGTACAAGGGGAAGGTTAAGTGGTTTAACAACGCCAAGGGCTACGGATTCATCGGACGCGAGGACGGGCCGGATGTATTCGTTCACTACTCAGCGATCCAGTTGGACGGATACAAGACACTCAAAGAAGGCGACGAAGTCGAGTTCGACATCGTTGAAGGCCAGAAAGGCCCACAGGCGGACGCCGTAATCCGCAATCGGGATACCGCAAGCGCCAACACCGCCGCGTAGCGCGAGCAGAGTCTCCTTTCTTGCCTTGAAGACCGCCGCCCGGCGGTTGGGGTGAGCCGTGCGCGTCGGGTCTCTTGCTATCAAATTTCCCAACCAAGATTAGATTTTCCAACCAAGACTAGAAGAGCTTCACTGCTCAAGCGCGGGGCACTCGCGAGAAGCACTCGCGGGAATCCGTCTGCGCAAAATCTGCGTTCGCCGGTTGACCTGAAAGGCCGCGGAGGGTCGATACTCGGGCAGAGGGACTGGGAGCGTAAGACTGGGAGTATAGGGACTGCAAGCGGAAGGCTACACGGGAGGGTCGCAAAGTGGACAACAAAACGATGGCCCGCCTTTTGGCGGACACGGCCGACCTGATGGAGATTGACGGCGCAGATAGCTTCCGCATTAGAAGCTACCGCCGCGCGGCTGAGGCTGCCGAACAGACGACCGTGGACCTGGTTGAAGCGGCGAAGGACACTGCGCGGCTGCTCGAGATCGACGGGATCGGCAAGAGCATGGCTGCGCATCTGCAGACCATTGCCGCGACGGGAAAGCTGTCACTTCGCGAGGAGCTGCTGGCGAAATACGGAGCGAGCGTGCTGGAACTGCTGAAGCTGCCGGGCATGGGGCCAAAGACGGTCGCGCTGCTTTGGGACGCAGCCAAGGTCGGGAGCGTTGACCAGCTTGCCGAAGCGATTGCAGCGGGCCGGTTGAAGGGCCTGCCGCGCATGGGCGACAAGCAGATTCAGAAGCTAAACAAGGGGATTGAGGACTACCGTCGGAGCGCGGGACGATTCCGGATCGATGTGGCCGACGAGGAAGCGGGACGGATTGCGGCCTATCTGCTGAAGTTCAAGGGGATCAAAAAAGTGACGCCGGCAGGATCGCTGCGGCGCGGGCGGGACACAATCGGCGACTTGGATTTGCTGGTGACAGGACCCGCGTGTGCCCCTGAAAAGACCGGGCCTGCGGTCGAATATGTCGCGGCTTACCCAGGCGTCACCGACATCATCGCCAAGGGCGAGAACAAGGTGAGCTTTCATGCTGATCAGGGCATGCAGGTAGACGTGCGCCTGTTGCCTGAGGCCAGCTACGGCGCCGCGCTGCAGTATTTCACGGGTTCAAAGGCACACAATGTGACGCTGCGGCAGCGGGCGCTGAAGATGGGTTACACGCTGAGCGAGTGGGCTTTGGCGCGGCTTGATAACGGCGCGACGGTAGCGGCCAAGACCGAGGAGGAGATTTATGCGGCGCTCGGCGTGGACTGGATGCCGCCGGAGATGCGCGAGAACCTGGGCGAGATCGATGCGGGGGCCGCGCATGATTTGCCGCGCGTTGTGGACCTTAAAGATATTCGCGGCGATGTGCACATGCACACGACGGCAAGCGACGGGCACAACTCAATCCGAGAGATGGCGGATGCGGCGCTGGCCTGCGGTTATAAGTACATCGCGATCACCGACCACTCGAAGAACCTTGCGATGACGGGCGGGATGGACGAGAAGCGTGCGCTCGAGCAGATTAAGCAAGTGCGCGCTGTGGACAAGCAGATGGAGGGAAAGATCCGGGTGTTCACCGGCATCGAGGTGGACATTTTGGCCGATGGCGCGCTGGATTTGGACGATGAGGTACTTGCGCAGTTGGATGTGGTGATCGCCAGCGTGCATACGCGGTTCGAGCAGAGCCGCGAGGAGATGACGGAGCGGGTGCTGAAGGCGATCGAAAATCCGAATGTGCGAATTCTCGGGCATCCGACGGGCCGGTTGCTGCTGCGCCGGGAGCCGTTCGCATTGGATTTAGCGGCAGTGTTCAAGCGAGCCGCGGAGCTGGGCGTGGTCATGGAACACAATGCGGCGCCGGAGCGGCTGGACTTGGACGATCGCAATCTGCGGCTGGCCAAGGAATTGGGATGCAAAATCGTCATGTCGTCTGATTCCCATGACAGCCGCAACCTGGGGAAGATGGTCTACGGCGCGAAGCAGCTGCGCCGGGCCTGGCTTACCGGAGAGGACGTGCTGAACACGCGGGAGGCAAAGGGCTTCCTGGCGGGGCTGCGAAAGAGGCCATAAAGGACTGCAAGGGGGGCGCTTCTGGTCTTTCGGCCCCATCCCCCAAAGGTCACCACCGGCCGGCATGAAGTCATCAGCCTGGAGCACGAAGGAATGGTGGGGCAACCTGGGAATGCTTGGCTTGTTGTGCTCAATTGGGAATAAGATAGGGCGCAAAGAGGTTGGAGGTCCCCCATGAGCCTACTGCAACAGGAAGAGCGCGAACTGGACGACGCCGCACTGGGCGAAGAACTGACCAAAGGCACGAGCCACGTGGTTTGGGCTGCCGTCATCGCGACCGTTGTGGTGAGCCTGGCGATTGGCGCCTACGTGTTCATTGAACAAAAGCCGCCCGCCGCAGCAGGACAAATCGTGTCTGTGTGGGTTCATCCGCAGCATACCGAGACATCCGGTTTTGACGCCAGCGGCGCACCCATGCCCAAAGAAGAAGTGGACCAGGTGATGGTCTTTACCGAGGTGCGGCTCGAGAACCACAGCGATCATCCGCTGTACCTGTCGAACGTGCTGACCAACGCCACGCTCGCCGACGGCATCCACTCAAGCTACGCGGCCAACACGGCCGATTACGACCGAATCTTTGTCGCCTACCCGAACATTCCGGTGCCGCACAACACGCCCATATCGCCGCTGGACACGACGATTAACCCTGGACAGACAGTGGACGGCACTTTTATTTCGTCCTTCAAGATGACGAAGGACGCGTTCGACGCGCGCAAGAAGCTGGACTATACCTTCAACTTCCGGTATCAGCCCAGCCTCCAGGTTACGCCGCAGGTTGCGATCACTGAACAGTAGGCGGAACGGGCGCGCCCTTGGGCGTGGAGAGATAGCCCGAAATCTCATTGCTTGAATTGATGTTGTTGACTACGATCTCGTAGAGCGACTGATCCTTGCCGCTGTAGAACTGCAGTGGCTCATTCAAATTGCGATCCTTCTTCTCGTACACCTTGTCGTCGGCCATGATGTCGAGGGTGAACTTGCTGTGTTTGCCGTCAGCCCTCTTCAGTTGCAGCGAGACCGTGCCAACCGGCTTCTTCTGACCTTTATCGAGAGTGAACTCATAGAAGTTGCGGTCGCCTTTGTGTTCAAGGGTGACCAGCTCATCGTGGTTGCGAGCGATGACGCTGTTGGTGCCGCTCAAGTCGCCTTTTACGGACTCAAGCTCGCTGTTGGTGGTAGCCAGGTCGCCCTGCGTCTTGGTGAGGTCGGTCTTTACGCCGCCCACATCCGTTTTCACGTTCGAGAGGTCGGTCGAAATTCCGTTGACCTGCTGCGCCGTCTGCTTTTCAGCGGTCTCATCGGCTTCCTCGCGCGTGACGATAGCTTGCGCGCGCTCGTCGAGCTCCTTTTGCGTGAGGCCGACAGATTTGCCGAGCTCATCCGTGGCCACCTTCAGTCGGGCGTTGGTCTCGCGCAAATCGGCAGCGAGTTGCGTGTCCTGCTGTCTGGCGTCGGCCAGTTCGGTCTGCGCGGTGGATAGCTTGCCGGTCAGCGTGAAGCACCAAATCAAGCTGCCAACGGCGGCCAGCAGCGCGACGGCGATTGCGGCCAACAGAGCGCCGGAGTAGGTTCGGGGGGCGTTTTCGATCTCTTCACTCATGCGTTACCTTTCGTTGACGGACATGCGGCGAAAAGCCAATCATGCCCGGCGTTATGGCACATCCTGTCCGGTTAGACGCCGCACAAAGGCGAAATTGTCTCAGTCGTTCCGGAAATCCTCATGTTTCACAATCTTACCGGCTGGGACGCTCCGGTAGAAGCCGGGAATCCTATTCTGATGGTTTGCCGAATCTTTAGGATAAAGCGAACGGCTGGGGAACGAGCGGGCTTTGCCGCCTACCGGCTCGGCGGATCGGCCCGGCGTAGCCAAGCCCGGTCGCCGTCCCACTCTTGGTGACAGCGGCGTCTCGGGTTCCGTGACAAGGACGGAACGGCTAAGTTATAAACATCTTTACCGCATTGTTTCGGCGCCAGGCAAAGATTTAGGGGCCCGGAACTCCACTGCCGCCGATAAACCGCCGTCAAATAAGGGGAGAAGCAAAAGCAATGTCGACTGCTGTCGTGGGAAAAGGCCTGGAAGGAATTGTCGCCGCCAACTCCGGCATTTGCTGGATCGATGGAGATGCGGGCATCCTGTCCTACCGCGGCATCGACATTCACGAGCTGGCCGAGCACTCGACATTCGAGGAATCCACCTACCTGCTGTGGAATGGAGCGCTGCCCAACGCGCCGGCTCTGCGCGAGTTCCAATCGCAACTGGCGAGGTCGCGGTCGCTGGATCCACGCGTGATCGACCTGATGCGCAGTTTTCCCACTTCGGCCACGCCGATGGAGGTGCTGCGCACGACGGTCTCGGCGCTGAGCTTCTATGACCCCGACGAGAAGGACAACTCGCACGACGCGAACGTGCGGAAGGCGTTCAACCTGACGGCGCAGATTGCGATGATTGTGGCGATTTACGACCGGATTCGAAAGCAAAAAGAGATTGTGCCGCCGGACCTCTCGCTCACGCACGCTGGAAATTTCTTGTGGATGCTGAACGGGGAGAAGCCCTCGCAGACGGCGACGCGAACTTTGGACATCGCCCTTATTCTCCATGCCGACCACGAACTGAACGCTTCAACCTTCGCCGCTCGCGTCATCGCCGCAACACTCTCCGACATTCACTCTGCAATTACCGGCGCCATTGGCGCGCTGAAGGGTCCGCTGCACGGCGGCGCCAATGAAGCGGTGATGCGGCTGTTGCTGACCATCGACCAGCAGGGCGCAGACCCGGTGGAGTACGTGAAGAACATGCTGGCGGCGAAGCAGAAGGTCTCAGGTTTCGGGCATCGCGTTTACAAAACCGAGGACCCGCGTGCCACGCACCTGCGCAAGATGAGCGAGCGGTTGGGCAAGGATGCAGGCCAGCCGAAATGGTTTGAGATGTCGCGGGCGATCGAGCTCTACATCAACAAGGAAAAGAAGCTGAACGCTAACGTAGATTTTTATTCGGCTTCAACCTATGCGACCCTGGGCATCGATATTGATCTCTATACGCCGATCTTTGCGTTGAGCCGCATCGCCGGCTGGGCTGCCCATGTGATCGAGCAACTGGACGACAACCGGCTGATCCGCCCGCGCGCGGACTACATCGGGCCGGTGTATCCATCGCCGTGGATTCCGGTGGGTGAGCGGCTGTAAACAAAGCCACTGAGGCGACCAGAAAGATTTATACTTCGCCGCAAACCCAATTGCGCGCTCGTGCTATTCTGCGTCTCCGGAGAATTCCGAGGGCGAAAGGACGGCGAGAATGATTCTCGGACTTAGCATCGCTGCATTTACTGTTTTCCATGTGATTCTGAGCCTGGTGGGTATCGGCTCGGGATTCGTCGCAGTTTTCGGATGATTGACAATCGGCTGCTGCCGTCGGTGGACCGCGCTCTTTCGATCACCACAATTCTCACCAGCGTGACTGGATTCATGTTTCCGTTCCACGGGTTCGATCCCGCGATTGGGGTCGGAATTCTCTCGCTGATTGTCCTTCTGCTGGCGACGATCGCGCTGTACGGCGGAAAGCTTGCGGGCGGGTCTGGCGTGGGACATTCGTATTACCGCAGTGATAGCCCAGTACTTCAACGTGTTTGTGCTCTTTGCGCAGCTGTTTTGCGAATGTCCCTGCGCTCAAAGCCATTGCGCCAACGCAGTCTGCACCCGCTTTTGGGATCACGCAGCTGGTTGTGATGGTGGCCTTTATTGTGCTGGGATTCTCGCCTTCAGGCGGTTCCGAGGGGTTTCGCCGGCATGAGAATTTCGGCGACGCAGCCAATCGATGGCGGCTTTCTCGTCTTCGATTTCGATGCGGAGCTGCGCCGTTTGGAGCGGAAGAGCCCCCGGTAGCGCTTCGGCGAGCGCGCCCATGCGGACGCGATCTTTTTCGGTCGTGAGGAGCGCAGTGGCTCCGGCGGCGCGGGCTGCGGATCCGATGTGAGCGAGATCGGCAGCGGTGTAGTTGTGATGGTCGGCGAAGGCGATTCGCGCGGCGAGCTTTACGCCGGCAGATTCGAGCCCTCTAAAAAACTGATCCGGCCGCGCAATGCCGCAAAAGGCGGCTACGGGGCCGTCGAGTTGGGGGATTTCCATGTGGCGACGGAGACGCCAGAATGAGACCCTGCCAGCGCGCATTGCTCCGAAGCCACTTTTCAATGCGGCCGCCCGGCGCGGTTACTGCGACTACCGTCGCGCGTCGCAACGCACTGAAGCGGCTCGCGAAGGTTGCCCGCAGGCAGTAAACGGTCGGTTACCATTCGGTTCCCTCCAGCAACAGAATGTCAACGTCGCGTGCGAGCTGGCGATGTTGGAAACCGTCGTCGAGGATATGTGCTTTGGGCCCGAGGCTTCTATTTGCATCTTGCGGCGCTTTGGGAGCCTGTTCCGCGAGAAGCCCCGCGTCATAGCGTTCTGCTGCGACGTAGACGGGAACATTCGCCTCACGCGCAATGAGCAGTGGCTCGTCTCCGAATTCTTCCGCTGTGCCGCTGGCGTCAACCAAAAGTGGGAGCGCGGATTTCCGTCGCCCGTAGCCGCGCGAGAGCACGTCGACTTGCACGCCGCGTGCGGTAAGCGCTTTGGCCAGCGCGATCGTGAGCGGGGTCTTCCCTGCCCCGCCGGCGGAGAGATTGCCTATGCTGACGACTGGCCACTTGAGCCGCCGCACCCGCTTGAGGCCCATGCGCAATTGCAGTCCGCGCAGGGCGACGCCGAGACGGTAGATCGGCACGAGAGGCCAAAGGAGTGGACGCGCGGCTGAGGTATGCGGTCTCATAGCAAAAACTTCATCCTTTGCTCTCGACGCTATTTTCGCCAACTGGGTGGTCATTCTCGCGAGGAAGGCCGTCCGTCAACTGCTCGATTTCAGCGTTCATTGCTTCGCGAGCATCGCGCCAGGCTTCACTCTCGTAGATCGCCGTCTGCGCTTCTACAAGTCCCATTCCCAGATCCGAGCACAGAATGACAAGGGATTCGGCCGGACTTTTTCCCTTGGTCCGAAGGAAAGCGAGAATTGTATCGATTCCGTTTCCCTGCTCATTCAAGCGGCGCACTTCGCTCGAAATTGCGAGGTCCATCGGATTGATTTCCCGAGATTGTGGTTCCGGCTCGCCCAAGAGATCCCTCAACGCCTTCACGCAGCGATCGGTAGCGCCGGCCTCGCGGTCGAAGACCTCTTTTGCCCGCGCGCCGATGGCCTTGGCGGCGGTGCGATCGCCAAGGAGTGCGATGAGGGCAGAGCCCAGTTCTTCTTTTGGGGCGATGCGCAACGCGTCGTGACTGCGCAGGCTTTCGACGATGGCGGCGAAGTTAGCGTAATGCGGGCCCATGACGATGGGGACCGCGAATTGGGCGGGCTCAAGCGGGTTGTGGCCGCCTGCCGGAACGAGGCTGCCGCCGACGAATGCGACCGAGGCCAGCGAATAAACAGAAGCCAGTTCGCCGATGGTATCGAGCAGGACAATCTCGCCGGGACGGAGCATACGACGCGCGAGCGGCGCTGCTGAGGCTTCAGAAGTCCAGTCGGAACGCTTGCTCCATAGAACACCGGATTTTTGAAGCAGGGCTGCGACGGAGCTGAATCGCTCAGGATGTCGCGGCGCGAGGACGAGAACGAGTTGCGAATCTTCAGCGATCAGACGCGGCCACGATTCAACGAGCTCGGATTCCTCGCCCTCCAGGGTGCTGCCGGCGACGACGAATCGCAGGGCGGCGGAAATCGACCGCAAGTAGCGCGTGGCTTCAGATTCCTCGGCGGCACGCACATCGAATTTGAGATTGCCGGCGACGGAAACGCAATCGGGCAGGCAGCCGAGCGCGAGCAGGCGGTCGGCGTCAACTTGGCTCTGCGCGAGCACGCGGCTGAGCCGAGAAAGCAGCGGACGCCAGAACAAGCGCAGCTTGCTGTAGCGCGGCCATGAGCGATTGGAGATGCGGGCGTTGACCACGGCAACGGGAATTTCGCGGTGAAAGCAACCATGAAGGAGATTAGGCCAGAACTCCGTTTCGACGAGGATGAGCAGGCGCGGCTGGAGCGCGTTGAGATAGGCGCTGACGGCCCACGGCAGGTCAAGCGGGCAATAAAAGACTTGATGCGATGCGAAGCGCTCGCGGGCCAGTGCGTGGCCGGTGCGAGTGGTGGTGGATATGACGATCGAGTAGCCGGGCAGCGCAGATTCAAGCGCCTTGACCAGGCCCGTGACGGCGAGGACTTCGCCGACTGAGACGGCATGAAGCCAGATAAGCGGAGGGTCCAGGCTTGAAGCGCCGGCCTCGACGAGCCGAAGCGGAACCCGGCCCAGACGCTCCATGAGCCCTTCGCGGTACCTGCGCGTGAAGGCCATGCGCCACAGCCACCAGGGCGCGCCGGCGATGAGGGCCACGAACAACGCAAAGTTATAGAAAAAAAGAATCATGCGTAAACGAACCGGATTTCTGCAGGTCTAATCGTAGAGCTTCTGTTCATGGAATGATACAGTTGAGCGCGATGAAAACTCTGCGGGGAATCCCGTTGCTATTGCTTTGGTTTGCGCTTGCCGGTAACGGCGAGCGACCGCAAGCCTCCGCCGGTGCAAGCGGCAACTTCATTTCCGGCCGTCGAAGTGCATCCCGATGAGCACGTAGCCATCGCGGCAGAGCCCTACGACACGAAGGAAAAAGAGTCCCTTTTCCGTGTTGATTACCTGGATCACGACGTGATGCCGATTCGACTGATCGTGACAAACCTTGGCGACCGCCCCATTTCGCTCATCGATGCGCGAATTCTGTTTGAGACGGCTGATGGGGACAGAATTCGCGCCGCGGAACCGGACGATGTGGAGCGGATGATGACGATGAAGGAGCGGCAGGGTTCGAGAATTCCGCTGCCCGCGCCGCTGCCGCCTCTCCACGTCAAGCCCAAGGGCAGCATCCAGGAGATCGAGGACGACTTTAATACTTTTGAGTATTCGGCCCTTGCTGTTGAACCGCATACCACGCGCGCGGGTTTCCTGTTTTACGACGTATCTGGTCTCAAGCAGCCGCTGGCGGGAGCAAAGCTGTATCTCCACGACTTGCGCGATGCGGACGGCAAAGAGCTCTTCTATTTCGAGATTCCCTTCGACAAATATCTGCAATCGAAGTCAAGCCAAATGAATTAGTGGCGAGGAATGGCGGCGGTGAACATCTCCCGTTCCTGTCGCTGCCCAACGATTCAGGTGGAAAACCAAACCAGCCTTTTTCCTCGTCGGTGCGATACTGAATGCATGAGTGCACACCTGCGACACGACCATAAAGAGCTGCTTGAACGTCTTATCGGCGGCAAGCTGCCGCGCGACCTCAGCTGGAGTTCCGTAGTCGACCTGATTGGGCAAATCGGCAAAGTCGAGCCGCACGGAAACGACGAGTTCCGCTTCGAAGTCGGCACAAAAAGAGAGCTGTTCAAACGCGGCAGCGGGCACAATCTGGATACAGAAGAAATTTCGCGGCTGCGCAAATTTCTAAGAGAAGCGGGCCTGCCGGGGAAACCGTCAGGGGACGACCTGCATGGGCGAATGGTTGTTGTCATCGACCATCGCATGGCTCGCGTTTATCACGATCGGGGCGGCAGCGTGCCCGAAGACGAAGTCAACGTCAAGCCCCGCGATCCGTTTGGTTTCCATCATCACTTGATCCACCGCAAGGAAGCTCATTACCAGGGCGAGCGCGTGCCTGAGGAAAATTCCTTCTATGAGGAGATTGTGCAGGATCTCGTTCACGCCGAGGCGATCATCCTTATCGGCCATGGGACGGGAACGAGCAATGCGGCCAGCGTCTTGAATGAGTATTTGAAAACCCATCACCGGGAGATTTTTCCGCGGGTGATCGCCGTTGAGACTGCGGATCTTTCTGCGCTAACCGAGCCGGAGATTGAAGAAATCGCCAAGAAGCACCTGCGCGATCCTGCCGGCCTTCCCGGCCTGAGTGACCCTCGCAGCTTTTCGTAATGAGTGGCCCTATAAGCGGCCCTCGTTATTCGAAGTAAGTGGCCGTAGTGGTGTCCGTCTCCCAGATGGTGCAGTCTTTCACGCGCACGCGGCCGGCGGTCATTCCCTCAAGCTGGCTATTGGTCTCGTCGTAAAAATACTTCGCAATGTTTTCTGCCGAGGGATTGAGCAGTGGTGAAGGGCTCAAGGTCGTTCAGCATCTGGTGGTCGATGCGATCGACGATGGGGCGCAAAACGTGCTTCAGAAGCTTGAAGTCGAGCAGCAGACCAGCCTCGTCGAGCGTGGAGCCGGCCAGCGTGACACGGACCTTGTAGTTGTGGCCGTGCGGGTTCTCGCACTTGCCTTTGTAGTTGCGGAGATAGTGGCCGGAGGAAAAATCCGCCTCGACGGTAACTTCGTACATTCGCGTCTGCTCGATCCTGTGCGGGATGCGCCCCGCACTCCCTCATTCTAATTTGAGCGGCCTGGGCCCTAACGGTCGTGGCCCTTTGATTGGCCTCGATCTCTGAGCAATCTGCCATGGCTGGCGATTTTAAGGCTGGCGATTGCCGCGGCGTTTGTTGCGCGCTGCACGACGGGATTCCTCACTGCGGCGATCCACCTGCTCAAAGAGATTGCTGAGGACGCCGATGAGGGCCGAAGCGAGAGCGCCGAGCAGGAGCATTAGCGCCATGGTGCGCCAGAGCGTGCCGTTGGCCGGCAGGCCGGGCTGAAAGCTCGATGGCACCAGCGTCATGGCCCCGGAGACGAGGGCGAAGAAGGCGAGCGTGGCGGCGAGGATGTAGAAGTTGCGGGACATGTGCGCGGCTTGGGCGGGTGATCGGTTCGGCCTGAAGCGATTTTACGGCGCGTGGGGCAGCGCGGACCATCTCAGACCGTCTCATTTGAGATCGGAGGCCTTGAACGGCCGCCTCGACCCGTGGCGAATATGCAGCACCACAACTGTCTTTTGTTTTTCATGAACGCGGTAGATCACGCGATAGATCGAATGTGGCCGGCGACCATAAAGAATGTGCCGTAGGTGGCGCGCCTCACGCGTGGCCAGCCAGATGTAGGGCTGATCTTCGAGGCCAAGAATCGCTCGCTTTAGTCCTTGATACCATTTCCGCGCGGCGCTCGAACTTTCGGCCTCGATCTCTTCGTAAAGAAGCGCGAGGTCGCGCTCAGCCCGGACAGTGATGTTAACGAGATAGGCCACGCGCAGACTCGAACTCGTCGAAGAATCGCCTTACCGGCCTGGTTCGCCCCTTCCTTGCGTCTTCCAGGCCCTGCCGGACGCCTTCTGCTGCATCGGCGCGCGCGGCCACGTCGAGCAGACGCTGGTAAGCCTCGGCATCCTGCACGACTGCAGCGGCCTTGCCATTGAGCGTCAGTACCAACGGGCGTTTGCTCTTCCGTAGGTGCTTGATCATTCCAGCGGAATTGCGGCGGAATGCGGTCAACGATTGAATGTCAGTCGCGATGTTCAGCATTTTGCCCTCCGGGCGAAACAGATGGATCAGGCGCGCTGGCGAAGCACCTTATTCGGTGCTTCCAGCATACTGCATTGGCGGATGATCGTGATTGCCGGATGATTGCGCCCAAGTCTGGATTCAATACAAGACGCCGGAAACAGTTTCAGCTCGAAATGAGAAGCTCAGGGCTTTCGATGACTTCGACGCCGGCTTTGGCGAACTCGGCGTCCATCGCGGCCACGGAGCCGTTGAGGTCGATGGCGCGGCAAGCATCGCGCAGGACGAATGCAGAGAAACCGAGACGGCGTGCGTCGAGAGCGGAGTAGCCGACGCAGTAGTCGTAAGCGAGGCCGGCGAGAAAGACACGCGCGAAGCCGCGCTCGCGCAGATAGCCGGCCAGGCCGGTGGGCGTGGAGCGGTCGTTTTCAAAAAATGCCGAATAGGAATCGATTTGTGGGCGGAAGCCTTTGCGCAGGATCAGCTCGGCCTGCGTCAGATCGAGCGCCGGGTGGAATTCCGCGCCGCGCGTGCCCTGCACGCAATGCGGAGGCCAGAGCGTTTGTGTACCGTAGGCGAGTTCGATCGAATCGTGAGGCTGCTTGCCGGGATGAGATGCGGCGAATGAGGAATGATTCGGCGGGTGCCAGTCCTGCGTGAGAACGATGTGCTGAAATCGTGGCGCAATGCGATGAATAGGAGCGATGATTTCGTCGCCGTGGGGAACGGCGAGCGCGCCGCCGGGGCAGAAATCATTCTGTACGTCGATAACGAGGAGAACGTCGTCGGAATTTATCTGCATGGGCGCTGCCTCACCGGCTGAGCAAGATGCTGAAAAAGAAAATGCGGGCCTTCATTTGTCGCTGCTGCCGTCCGACGACGCCTGTTTGAGCGCGATGGGGCTTTGCGTTTCAAGATGAGATTCACTCAAAGGCGGCATGTCGAGCGGAAATTCCGGCAGGCCGAGTTTCTTTCTCAGCGCACGGAGATCGGCGCCATGCTGCTCGGAGATGCGCAAAATGGGCGCGCCCAACTGCGCGGCGAGCATCAGAATCCAGCAATAGGTATCGAGCACTTCGGCGCACCACTCGGCGCGCGTCACAGTGTCAGCCCAGCAGACGATGCCGTGATTGGCCAGCAGGACGGTGTTGTGATTCTTCACGTAGGGCAGAACCGTTTCAGCGAATGCCATTGTGCCCGGCGTTTCGTAGGGCGCGACCGCGACCTTGCCGACGATGACCTCAAACTCGGGAATGATGAGGCTGGGCGGCAGGCAGCCAGTAATCGCGTAGGCCGTGGCATGGGGCGGATGGCAGTGCACGACCGCCTTCGCCTGCGGCACGGCTTTGTAGATTTCGAGATGGAGCAGCAGCTCGCTGGAGCGAGTTTTGCTTCCGGCGATCTGATTGCCGTTGATGTCGGTGAGGCAAATGTCGGCGGGAGTGAGATCGAATTTACTGACCAGCGAGGGCGTGCACAGAACTGCGTTGGGGCCGATGCGATAGGAGATATTGCCGCCGTTGCCGTCGACATACTGGCGCATCCAAAGCTTGCGGCCTGCGGCGCAGATTTCTTTTTTGATTGCTTCGGCTTCAGGGGAAGAAAAGAGAATATTGACCGCGTCGCGCCGGGTGGTCGGCTTGCGAGCGGGTCGGTCACTCTTGGCGGCTCGGCCGGTTTTGGCGGCTTGGCCTGCCTGGGCGGCTGTCGAGGTTCGGCCCGGTCGCGCAGCTCCGGCGGATCGGGCGGTTGTTTTGACGGTTTTCTTTTTTCCGGCCTTCACTTCGGCGCCCTTCGCTTTCGTAATCGGGGTCACACTCCACATTTTACGGCGGGGCGATTGCACGAAGAACGGCCGAGTGAGGCCGGATGGCCTGCTTTATGACATACGCGGGTCGCTTTTGGACCCCCCTCCCCCCCGTATGGCCTACCTCCATACCTGATAACAAAAGGTTTACGAGGCGGCTCATACCTTTTTCATACCTCATCCATACCTTGCATACCTGAAACATACCCATTCACGGGAGTTAGGGCGAACCGAAGACTGTTCGGCTGGTTCCGTTTGGACTTTGCGGTTTTTCCGGTGCGGTTGCGGCGCAGAAAAACTTTCCTTAAGAAAAAATGGATGGACGGGACAAAAGGGATGGGCAGCCCAGGGAACGCCGGAATCCCCGGCCGGCACACCCGAAACCGCCCACCACTCTCAGAGGGAGGAGCAAACCACCCTATAAAGCGAGTCTAGTGAAATGGCCGAAATAACCGGCAAATTTGGGGAAATAATAATCTATTTGCAATGAGGGAGTTAGCTACTAAAGAAACAGGTAGTGGGGTTGACAGAAAGCAAGTGACCCCGCAACTCCAAAGCGCGCGCTCTAACGTAACTATGATGCAAGACGTATAAAAGAGCGTGCGGGAGGGCGGGTTCGAGGATTCGCACATGGCACCCACGATCCACTCAGACGAAACGGAGGTACTGATAGCCGGCGCTGGCCCTACCGGGCTGGTGCTGGCGCTGTGGCTGACCCGGCTTGGCGTTCGGGTGAGGATTGTGGACAAGACGAGCCAGCCGGGCACGACATCTCGCGCGCTGGCGGTTCAGGCACGAACCCTGGAGTTTTACGGCCAGCTCGGTTTCGCGGACGAGGTGGTCGCGCAGGGACGATGGGCGACTGAGGCGAATATGTGGGTCAGAGGCCGCCGGGTGGCCCAAATCAGTTTTGATGGCATGGGCTCTGAGATCAGCCCGTATCCCGATCCCCTGATCTACCCCCAGGACGAACATGAGCGGCTGCTGATTGAGCGGTTGTTGGAACTCGGCGTGACTGTAGAGCGGGAGACGGAGGTTGTCAGCTTTGAGGAGGCAGGCGATCGAGTGCAGGTAAAGCTCAAAAAAACAGGCCGGCGGTGAAGAGGCTTGCACGGTCGCTTATTTGGCGGGGTGTGACGGCGCTCGCTCGACGACGCGCGAACATCTTGGCATTGGATTTCCGGGCGGTACCTATGAGCATCTGTTCTACGTTGCCGATGTGCAGGCGACGGGGCAGGCGGTGAATGGCGATTTGAATATTGCTCTTGAGCGATCCGATTTCCTGGTCGTGTTTCCGTTGAAGGAAGAGGGACGCGCGCGCTTCATCGGGACAGTGAAAGATGATTCGCAGAAGGCTGAAGAGCTGTCGTGGGACAGCGTCAACAAAGGGATTGTCGAACACCTGCGCACGGATGTGCAGCGCGTGAACTGGTTTTCTACCTATCGCGTGCATCATCGTGTCGCGGATCGGTTTCGGAAAGGCCGCAGTTTCTTGCTGGGGGATGCCGCGCACATTCACAGCCCGGTGGGCGGCCAGGGAATGAATACGGGCATCGGCGACGCGGTGAATCTGGCATGGAAGCTGGCCGCGGTGCTTCGCGGGCGGGCCAGGGTTTCGCTGCTCGATACCTACGAGCCGGAACGCATCGCATTCGCGCGGCGCCTGGTGGCGACAACGGATCGGGCATTCACGACGGTGACAAGCTCGGGCTCGCTTGCACGTTTTGTGCGATTGCGAATTGTTCCGGTTCTCGCTCCGCTGCTGTTCCGGTCAAGGATGTTGCGCAGATTCTTGTTTCGCACCGTCTCGCAAGTGAACGTCAACTACCGCATGAGCAGCCTGAGCCGAGGACGCGTTGGCTCGGTTCACGCGGGAGATCGTTTGCCATGGGTGAAGGCGGACCTGGACGGGACGAGTCTGGATGGGGTCGGCGAAGACAACTTTGCGCCATTGAAATCGCTCGACTGGCAATTGCACTTGTATGGCGAGGCCGCGCCGGAGGTGCGGGCGCTCAGCGCGGAACAAAAGTTGCCGCTGCATGTGTTTCCATGGCGCGCGGAGATGAAGCAATCGGGATTGCGGCGCAATGCTCTCTACCTGGTGCGGCCGGATGGCTACATCGCAGTTGCGGCAGATCGGAATTGCGCAGAAACCGTGAGATCGTACCTCGCCGAATGGGATTTCTCGTCGGCTTAAATCTTTCGTGCCCGGCATGCGACCGCAGGAAGAGGTTCCGCTCGGCGAGGGCTTCCGGCCAGCTATTGCGGGGATGCGGTAGTATTTGTGGGTTGGCATGAAAATCGCTTTACCCGAGGACGAACTGTGACCAAACGCGGACCCATTCAATACCAAAAAAGTTTTAATGCGCAGCACTCGCCCATGGGCTCGTTCATGAGCTTTACCTGCGGCAACTTCGGGACTCGCGGCGGGATTGGGCTGCAGATTGGGCAGCCGGGTGACCAGGAGGTCTTTGTTGGATTCAAGGATGGGGACCGGCACTCGGGCGCGACGCTGAAGTGTTTGCCGTTTTATGTGGGAGCGGTGAATCGCGCGGCCGATGCGTTCCTGGTGGAGCAGGCGGGGCCGTCGGAGCAGAATGTGAAGCCGGATGCGGAGCCTTTTGCGACGGACGAAATTGCGCGGTCCTACGGTTGGGCGACGGATGAGTGGCGCGCGGATGGGCTGACGTTTACGGTGTACTCGCCGTTTGGCCCGATTCCTGACCCGGCCAAGGACAGCGTGGATCGGATGCGCGAGGGATTGCTGCCGGCGGTGGTTGCGCGGCTGGTGCTGGACAACACGAAGGGCACGGAGACCAAGACGGCGATGTTTGCGCTGAATCATGCGCGGCCGGGCGAACGGATTCTGGAAGACGACCTGGGCGCGGGGCGGCTGGGATTTGCTTTCAGGCGCGAGGCGGGCGCAGCGGCGGAGCTGTGGGACTTGACGACGAGCGAAAAAGGACGACGGCGGATACGGAGCCGTTTGTGTTCATGCGCTGGTCGGCGAGCGATGGGGTTCGCGAGCGGTATAACCCGGTGCACTTGCTGGGGTCGTGCCCGGGATTCGGATTCGAAGTGCCGCCGGGAAAGAAATATGGGCTGACGATCGCGCTGGGATCGTACCTGGAGGGCGCGCAGACGAATGGAATGGATGGGAAGTATTTGTACGCGCGGTACTACAAGGGCCTGGGCGACGTGCTGAAGACGGCGCTGGACGGCGCGGACGAGATGGCGACGCGGGCTGAGGCGCTGGATGCGAAGCTGGACGCGGCGAAGCTGTCGGACGATCAGCGGTTTATTATTTCGCACGCAACGCATAGCTACTACGGCAGCACGCAGTTGCTGGATGTGGATGGGCAGCCGTTGTGGGTGGTGAACGAAGGCGAATACTGCATGATGAACACGCTCGACCTTGCGGTGGATCACGTGTTCTGGGAGCTTGAGCATAATCCGTGGCTGGTGCGGAATTTGCTGGACGAGTTTGTGCGGCGGTATAGCTACACGGACGAGGTGAAGGTATACAAGTCGGAGATCAAGATGGCTGCGCCGCTGGGGCAGGCCGATCCGTCGCAGGCTCCGCCGGCTCCGGATGATGCGCAACTGACGCGGCCCTACGACACGAAGCCGGGTGGGCTGAGTTTTTGCCACGACATGGGCGCGCACAATAATTTCTCGCCGAAGGGGCGCAGCAGCTACGAGCTGGCGAATTTGACAGGATGCTTCAGCTACATGACGCAGGAGCAACTTTGCAATTGGATTCTGGTGGCCGGTTGCTACGTGGCGAAGACGCGCGACGTCGAGTGGCTGAAGCGGAACAAGGCCGTCGTCGAGGCGTGCCTGCAAAGCATGATCAACCGCGGCGGTGACGTGGGGTTTGCGCAGTACGACAGCACGCGAACGGCGGGCGGCCAGGAGATTACGACGTACGATTCGCTGGACCACTCCCTGGCGCAGACGCGGAATAACGTGTACATCGCGGTGAAGAGCTGGGCGAGTTATCGCGCGCTGGCGTTGCTGTTCCGCGAGCTGGGCGCGGCGGCGGACGAAAAGCGGGCGACGGATTTGGCGGTGAAGGTGGCCGGCGTGGTTGCCGATCAAGCTGTGGATGGAGTGCTGCCGGCGATCTTCGAAAAGGCGAATCCGGGGTATGCGTCGCGGATTTTGCCGGCGGTTGAGGGGTGCGCGTATCCGCTTTACTTTGTGAAGACGGGTTTTGCCGGCGGGACGCTGGAGCAGGTGTTCGCGAGCTCGGAGGAGAAGCGCATGTATCGACGCGCTGAAAGAGCACACGCGGAAGCTGCTGCTCGATCCTGAGCGGCGGAATTTGTTTGCCGATGGCGGCATCAAGCTGTCATCGACGAGCAACAACTCGTGGATGAGCAAGATTTCAATCTTCATGCACGTGACGCGGAAGGTGTTTCATCTTGACGATGACGCGAAGGTGGCGGAGGTGTTTCGCTTGGCCGACGCGGCGCATGTGAAGTGGCAGACGGAAGGCAGTTCTTACTGGGCGTGCTGCGACCAGATTGTGTCGGGCGAAGGCAAGGCCAGCCGGTACTATCCGCGGATTATTACCAGCGCGCTGTGGATGGAGTAAGGCAGCCACTAGCTTCTAGCTCCTAGCTTCAGGCTCCCGCCTGCTTAGGTCCGGATGCGCGCAGAGTCTTATAGCTCCCGCTCGCGTCGGCCCCGGATGGGCGCTTGATCTTCGTATTTTCTTTGCAATTCATGAATTGCCCTTGCAATCCACTGTCGGATTCGAGGAGAATCCGAGTGACGAGGAGCTCGCGATGGGGACATTTTCGTGGCAGAAGTGGAATAGCGGCCCCTTCAATATTGAACGGAAGCCGGGGAAATTGCCGAGCACCGTGATTTTGCAATTCAAAGGGCCATTCACCGTGCGCGACGCGTACACCAGTTTGCCGCCGGGTGTGCTGAACAAAATTCTGGAGCTGGAAACGGCGCCGGGCGAGGAGCCCCCGAAGCTGAACATTCTGGATCTGACCACATGCCCGTTTATGGATTCGTCGGGCCTGGGCATCATCGCGACACATTATGTCCGCTGCCAAAAGCAAGGCGTGAAGATGATTGCGGTCGGAATGAGCTCCAAGGTCCGCGAAGTTTTCAGGGTGACCAAGATGGACGCCGTGATTCCGATCGCCGCCACGGTTGAGGAAGCTGAAGCGAGCTGAATTTCCGAAGCGTGATTTCGGGCTGAAAGCGACGCAGTGGCCCCGCCCAAAAAGAACTGAAAAAAGTTGAGTCATTTTGCCGCGCGATTCCGCAGCCTGCATTGAAGGCCGAATGAGAGCGCGGTAATGCAAGATCCCGGGGGGGATTTCCGCGCTCTCGGCTTTCAGCCTGCTGAACCTTGCTCAAAACAAAACCTTTTCGAACCAATCAAATCCAGACCTGGCTTGTCCAGACCTGGCTTGCGCCTTTGGATTTGGCTTGGAGTTTTGCGCCGCGCTGCGCCGGTTTACTCAGGCGGGCTTGGGCGCGAAAAACGCTTCCACGTCGGTGATGGTGTTGGTGATGCGGTAGGGCGGCAGGGATTGGAGGAAGATCTGGCCGTAGCGCTGGCGCGTGATGCGAGGGTCGAGAAGGACGAGAACCCCGCGGTCTTCAAGGGAGCGGATGAGGCGTCCGAAGCCCTGTTTGAGAGTGAGGACGGCTTCGGGAACCTGGTAGTCGAAGAATGGTTTGCCGCCGGCTTCCTCGATGGCGCGCATACGGGCCTGGACAACGGGGTCAGAGGGAACGGCGAAGGGCAGGCGGTCGATGATGACGCAACTGAGGGCTTCGCCCTGGACGTCGACTCCCTGCCAAAAACTGGACGTGCCGAAGAGAACCGAATTGGGCGTGGCGCGGAATTCTTCGAGCAGGGCCTTGCGCGGGGCGGTGCCGTGAAGGAGCAGCGGAAAGTCGAGAACGGGCAGCAGCAGATCGTGCAAAGTGCGCATCTGGTTGTAGCTGGTGAAGAGGCAAAAAGCGCGGCCACGGGTAATGCGGAGAACGCGCTCGATGGTCTTGGCGGCGGCGGCGACGAACTCCGGTTCGCGCGGGTCGGGCATGGAAGGCGGGAGATAGAGAAGCGCCTGTTTCTCATAGCGGAAGTGAGATGGAACGATGAGCTCACGCGTGCCCAATTCGTTTTGGGGGAGGCCGAGACGGCGGCGGATGTGATCGAAGCTGCCCTGAACGGTGAGGGTGGCCGAGGTGAGAACGACGGTCGGGATTTGCTCGAAGACTTGTGTGCGGAGGAGATCGGAGACGTCGATGGGCGTGGCCTGGAGAAACGTGGTGCGGAGGGCAGATCTTTGTACGGCGGCGCTCGTGGCGCGGCGCTCAAGCCAGAAAACCATGTTTTTGGCGGTGGATTCGAGCATGAATTCGAGATCGGATCGGAGGAGGGCTACGCGGTTCTTGAGGCCGGTCGCTTCGTCGAGATCGGCGAGGCGCTCGAGATCGGATTCGATGAGTTTGAGGGTGGAGCGGACGGCGAGGTAGAGGTCGCCGGAGGATTCGAGAAATTCTTCGCGGTTGGTGAAGGGATGTCGGCCGTCGGCGGGCATAGGCAGAGCCGCGAAAAAAAGGCGCGCACGCTCGCGAAGCTGCTGGGTGAGGGCTGGGATTTGCGTGGCGGAAGATTTTCCGCGGAGCAGGACTTCGGTGTCGCGTGCGAGATCTTCAAAACGAAGGTTGGACAGTGAGCGGCCGAAGTACTGCGAGGCGACTTCCTCAAGCTCGTGAGCCTCGTCGAAGATGACGGCGGCGGCTTCAGGCAGAACGCCGGCGTCTGGCGCGTTGCCGGCGGCGAGGCGGACGGCGGTGTCGGCGAAGAAGAGGTGGTGATTGACGATGATGAGATCGGACTCGAGTGCGCGGCGGCGCATTTCGGTGATGAAGCAGCGGCGATAGTCGGGGCAGGTGCTGCCGAGGCAGGCGTCGGTGCGCGCGTCGAGCTTGTGCCAGAGAGCGCTGGATTCAGGCAGACCGGAAAGCTCGGCGCGGTCGCCGGTTTCGGTGATCTGCTCCCACTCGGCGATCTGGCGGTATTCGTCGATCTCGTCGAGGCCCGAGAGAATTGGCTGGTCGCGCAGGGCGAAGAGCTTGCGGCGGCAAAGATAATTGGCGCGGCCCTTCATGTAGCAGACGCGAAGCTCGCCGAGGAGTGCTTCAAGAAAAGGAACGTCGCGGAAGAAGAGCTGATCCTGGAGGGCCTTGGTTCCGGTGGAGACGATTACGCGCTGGCCGGTGCGGAGCGCGGGCAGAAGATAGGCGAGAGTTTTCCCGGTGCCGGTGCCGGCTTCGACGATGAGATGGCGGCGCTCCGCGAGTGCCCGCTCGACGGCTTTGGCCATTTCGAGCTGGCCGGGGCGGTACTCGAAGGGGAGCGGGGAGCGAGCGAGGATTCCCCCGGGCGAGAAAAAATCGTGCAGCGTGGGGAGAGCCCGAGTTGAGGTGTCGGAGGAGGGCATGGGGGACGAATGCTCTCTCCATCATAGTGAACGGGGATAGCGACGCGGGCGCGCGCAGGCTGCGGATCGGGAGCGGATCAGGCGCGGATCAGGCGGATCAGTCGAAGTTGTGCTCTTTGCCCTGCGATGGAGCGTGGTACTCATCGCCGGAAGGAACCTCGGTATAGCGACTGCCAGAGCGCTGGCGAGTGGACAGAATGACGTCGGGGGCGGCGCTCAAACCGGCGCTGCGCACGGCGTCGAGGAGGCGTTTTCGGTCCTCGGCCTTCTGAGCCGCTGTGGCGCGCTCATTGCGCTCCCCGTAGGTGCCGGTGGGATACAGGCCGACAATAGTTGGGTAGATCTGCATGGTGTCCCTCCTGCGGGTGGGGAGGCATTTTGCATGCCGGACTTCTACGCTGTTGGATAAGAAAAAGCTCACGATTTGCGCTTTCGAAGGATTCCATTCCTCAAAGGCGGCCGCGCTGAGGTGCGTGTCGGCATGAACCGGACAGTACACTGAAGAGGCGGCGCGTCTTCGACTGTTTCGCTGCTGGAGATCCCTTGCCCACATATCGCAGATCGGTTGTGCCGGTGAAAGCGGGAGCCGCGAAGCTGCCGCTGGTTGCGATTGTGGGCCGACCCAACGTGGGCAAAAGCACGCTATTCAATCGGCTAACGGCGAGCCGGCGGTCGATTGTGGGCGACGAGCCGGGGATTACGCGCGACCGCATTTACGGCGAGTACGAGTGGCTGGGGCGGCATTACCGGCTGGTTGATACGGGCGGAATTGTGCCTGACGATCCGGAGCTGATGGCGACCGAGATCTTTACGCAGGCGAAGGTGGCGCTGGAAGAAGCTGACGCGCTGGTGATGGTAGTGGATGCGCGAACGGAGCTGGCGCGGCCCGACTACGACTTGGCGCAACTGCTGAAGCGCGGCGGAAAACCGCTCTTTCTGGCCGTGAACAAAGTGGAAACCGAAGGACTGGCGGCGGAGGCGGAGAACTTTCGGCAGCTGGGAATCAAGAAATTGTATGCGGTGAGCTCGGAGCATGGGCAGGGCGTGGGTGAGTTGCTGGACGCGATTGCGGAGGCGATTCCGGAAGACCGGGGACCGAGGGAACAAGGGAACAAGGGACCGAGTCAGCAAGCCAGCTCGGAGCCACCTGGTGCGCAAGACGATAGCGATGAGGCCGACGAAAAGGGCGAACAGAAGATTCGCACGCACGGGGAGTTTGAGCAGCGCGAGACAGCGGTGGCAATCATTGGCCGGCCGAACGTGGGCAAGAGCACACTGCTGAACGCGCTGACTGGAACGTCGCGGTCGATTGTGTCGCCGATTGCGGGCACGACGCGCGATGCCGTGGATGAAGTGGTGGAGTTCGAAGGGCAGACGCTGCGATTTGTGGATACGGCGGGAATCAGGCGCAAGGGCAAGACCAAATTGATGGCCGAGAAGATGAGCGTGGTGATGGCGCGGCGGCACCTTGAGGCAGCGGACGTGGCCTTGGTGCTGATTGACGCGACCGAAGGCGTCACGGCCAGCGACGCCACGATTGGTGGCTACGCGCATGAGAGCGGGCGCAGCGTGATCATCATCGTGAACAAGTGGGACCTGGTGACCACGGCGAGGACCGACGGAAAGCAGCCCGCTGACCGCGAGATCTTTGAAAAGCAGGTGCGCGGCGCGCTGAAATATCTGGACTATGCGCCAATAATTTTCCTGTCGGCGCTGGAAGCGATCGGGCGGGAGCGAAAAAACATGACGCGCGTGCTGCGCGAGGTTGTGTCTGTCGCCAAGGAACGGCGCAAGCGTGTGTCGACGGGCCAAATGAATAGATTTCTTGAGAAGATCGACTTCCAGCGCGCGCCGGTGCCGATGGCGAAAAGAATCAGGATTTATTACATGACACAGGCGGCGGTGGCTCCGCCTACTTTTGTGCTGTTTACCGACCGCAACATCAAATTGCACTTCGCATTTGAGAGGTTTCTGGAAAATCAAATTCGCGAGGCGTTCGGCTTCAAGGGGACGCCGGTGTGGTTCAAAGTGAAGGCGCGAAATGCCGGGGAAAAGAATTAGCCAGTCGCGAGTGCGCAATAGGTATTAAGACGGGCTGCGCACTGCGCGGCCTTTTCTATTTGGCTGGCAGTTGGCCGGGCGTTTGAGTTGTCTCACTACTGGACAGCGGCGGGCGGGGAAGATGAAGAGCCGCTGGTGTCGATCGCGTCAAGATTACGGATGTGGACGCTGGCCTCGGTTTCAGGGACGATGCCGTCGTTGGCCTGGACCTGAGTGGGCTGGCCCTGCAAGAGAATGCGCAATGTGACCTTGCCGCGCGCGGGGACGACGATGCGCTGGGTGACTGAGGTTTCAGCATTGCTAACCGTGACGGGGATTTCGGCGGCGGCGTAGCCGGAGTTCGAGAGATTGACGGCGACGAGCCAATTGTCGCCCTCGGTGTGCGAAGGAAAGACGCTGTCAATGGCGATGTCGGGCAGGCCTTTATCGGCGTCGACCCAATCGGAGAAGAACCAAGACAGATCGCGGCGGGGACTGGACTGCTGCATCAGAGAAGAAGACTCACCGCTGTCGGCCGCGGCCCGCTCGATCAGCTTTTCAAAATAGTTTGAGCTGCTCGTCGGGGTGGCGCCATGCGCGGTGTCGGCTGCCGCCGGATTGTAGGCGCGAAGAGCGGCGGAGAGTGGGGCGTCACCGGCGAGGTCGCGGAGCATCCAGAAGACGTAGGTAGCCTTGGTGCGGTAGTAGACGGGCGAGATGGCCTGGGCGAGAGGCTGGCCGGAGCTTTCGCCGGGGCTGGCCGGCTCAGCAAGCGCGAGAGCGGCGCGGCCGGATTCGAGCGATTCGAGAGCCTTCTGGCGGCCCTGTTGTTTTTCGATCCAGAGACTTCCCATGAATTGGGCAACGCCCTCGCTGAGCCACGCGGGAGGAGAACCGGTCGATGTACTCAAGAAGGCGTGCGTGAGGGCGTGCGCGAAGACGCCGTCAAGCTCATCGGGCGTGGCCGGGCGAATGGCGGTAACCAGGAGCGGGCCGGTTTCAAAAGGCGCGTCGCCGGGATCGGGCAGATCGAGGATGGTGAGCTGGGAGCGCGGCGACTGGCCGAGCCAGCCTTGCAGGAAGGGCGTGACGAACCCGGCAGCAGAGGCCCAGCCTTCAACGGCGGAGTCGTCGTCAGGAACGGTGTAGAGCGTGGTGTTGGTCGCCTGATGCGCGGTGCGGACGGCAAGGAAGAGGCTGGGCGCTTCAAAACCGAGGGCGGGTTGGTCGAGGCTGGCAGAGGCGACGTCGGAGACATCGGGACCGGCGGATGAAGGCTCGGTGAGCGCGAGCGGGACGCGATGGCCGTTGATGAGAGCGACTGTGGGCGCCTGGCCGTGCGGAAATTCATCGGCCAATTGAAGGCGGAAGCGCGCGCCTGCTATGCGGAGTTTGTGCTCGCCCATTTCGTCGAAGACGCGAGCGCCGTCACCCAGGATGACGGGAACGCTGGAGACGGGATACCAGACGACGTTTCCAAACCCGCGCAGGCCGGTGAAGTCGACGGCGATCGAGTCCCAGTCAGTGTGAAGGGCCGCGTCGTCGGGAGTGCCGATGGTGATGAGGCGCTGGGCGGATTGCGGGATGGTGCCGGAGTAGGTGACGTCGAGCTGAAGAGTTGCGCCGGGCGCGAGCGGAGCAGCGAGCGCGATGGCAGCTTCGTGAAGCTGGCCGGTGTGATCGACGTCGGAGTTGAGCGTAGCGACGGTGAAAGCGACGTCGTGGCCAGCGAGGCGAATGGTTTCCCAATCGAGCGATGAAGAGATTTGCAATGGGATGTGGGCGAGCGGAGCGTGGCCGTCGTTACGCACGGTGAGCAGGGCGCGGACAGCGATGTGCTGCGCAGCGGGGCGGAGATGCACGTCCATGTCGAAGGCGGTGAAGGTGAGAGCTTCGCGCTCGTCGTCAGTGGCAACGGGAGACGTGACTGGCTGGCCTGCTGTCTTTGGCGCGGCGGGTCCAGCGGTGGACGTGGTCTGGCCGCTGTCGTCGACGGAGCGCGAGAAGACGACTTGGCCGTGAGGCTGCTGGTCGGGGGTTGATGCAGGTGCGGAATTTGGCGTAGAGGCGGGAGCAGGCGGAGTAGTTTGGGAAAACGCAGGGATTGCGGCGAGTAGCGAAGCAGACAGCAAGAAAAAGAATGTGACGTGGGAGAACCAAGCCTTGTGCTTTCCCAGGTCCCAAAATCGGGACCTGGGGCACCCATGCCTATGCTGAGCGGAATATGACGAGCTGAGGTTTGTGCTGTCCCACCCTAAGCGCGATAAAGCGGCGCTTAGGATGGGGCAACGCACGCGATCAATAGGTCGATCAATTGGATCAAGGTTCAAGAACCGAGGCCTTTCTGCTTCTTTGGCTTGGACGCGGCGGGCTGAATCATGAGAGCCTTTGCGGTTCCGGAAAGCGATTTCGCGGCGGCTCGGCGCTGGCGAGCGGCTTCATAGAGCACGACGGCCCCGGCGGCGGATACATTGAGGGAGCTGACGCCGCCGGCCATGGGAATGTGCAGCAGATGATCGCAGGTGCGGCGAACCAGATCGTGGAGTCCCGCGCCTTCGCTGCCGAGCACGATAACGAGATCGCCGGTGAAGTCGAACTGGTCGTATGGAGTGGGCCTGCGGCTGGGCCCGAGGGGTAGGACCGGCTGTCAGGCCGCGCTCAGCAATTGCCGCGTCTTGACTTCCGGCATCGAGGCCCCCCGCGTCTAGCCCAACGATCCAGAGGTTGTGTTTCTTGAGCTCCTCAAGGGAGCGGACGAGATTGACGACGCGTGCGATGCGAAGGTGCTCGGCGGCTCCGGCGCTGGCTTTGATAGCGACGGGGCTGAGAGGAGCGGAGCGGCGCTCGGTGAGGAGGACGCCATCGACACCCGCGCCATCGGCGACGCGAAGAAGAGCGCCGAGGTTCTGTGGGTCTTCGACGCCATCGACCGCGAGGACGAGGCGGGCAGGGGATTTGCCTGCGGGGGATTTATTGGTCGCGGGATCGGGCTCGAAAAGGTCCTCGATGGTGAGGAATTCCTGCGGGCGGACGAGCGCGACGACACCCTGGTGCGCGGGTGTATTGGCGGCGAGGGTGAGCTGCTCGCGCGACTCCTCGCGGACGCGAATGCCTGCGTCGCGGCATTGGGCAATGACGCGGTCAAGACGATCGTCGTGGCGCTCGCGCGCGACGAGCACGTGGTCAAAGCGGCGGCGGCCGGCCTTGAGTGCTTCAGACACCGGATGCAGGCCGTAGAGAACTTCCATGAGATTAGTTTAGAGGGCGTGCGCGCTAGGAGGACAGCTTGGCGCTGGCAAGGCGATTGAGGCTGACACCCTGTTCGGCGGCCTGCACGGCCAGCGAACGATGCACCTCAGGCGGTATGCGGATGCGGAACTGGCCGCTGTAATGCTTCACAGACAAGGGAGTGGGGACAGACTCTCCCGCATCCTCCATGTCCCTCACTGCAGCCCTCACAATTTTGCGGACCCCGGCCAGGGCATCTTCAGGGGTGTGCGCCAGCCAGGAGAGCGAAGGAAACTCCGCGCAGAGACCGACATATTCGTTGTCCTCCGCCGACCATGTGACTCGGTAAGTAAAGCGGTCAGCTTTGGGATTCTTTCTCAGAGTGTGCTTCATGTTGAATTCCTTTAAGTTTGTCGATGGCTGCGAGAACCTGACGAACCTGATACGCCTTTGCCTTCCCTTTCTCCTCTTGAATGTTGACGCGCGGGTCGCCCGGCCACGGTGTTTTGAATACAGCGTGACTTGTTCCACGTTGGCGGGGCTCGCCGAAGTACTCCACGCACAGTCGAAGCAGATCTCTGAATCGAACATTCGTGGGCGCGCGGCGCACTGCTTCGAGAAGCTTCTTCGAAGTTGCCATGCTTTTCTATGGTACCACTATTGATACCACTTTTCAAGGTTTGACTTGCGCCGGATTCGCGCTAAACACAACGGGCGCCGCTTGGTGATGCGGCGCCCGGATGAATGTGGGTTCAATCGCAGAATGGAACGGCTACACTACGCCGCCCGCGGATGCCGGCTGCCCCGGAGCCGCCGGGGCGCTGACGGAGCTGCGATGCTTGGAGTCGACCTGAAGCGTGAGGGTCTGCTGCTTTTTGTCGCGCATGATCGTGACCTGGATGGGCTTGCCCACATTGGAGCGGAGGTCGCGGTCCCAGTCGGCGGAGGTGTTGATGGAATCGGCGCCGACTTTGAGAATCACGTCGAAGGCCTTGAATCCAGCGGCTGCGGCTTCACTCTTGCGCGCCACCTGCTTGACCATCAGGCCGCCCGGAACGCCGAGATAATCGGACATCTGAGAGGTAAGCGGCTCAACGAACGCACCTACATTGAGGCTGCTGGTGAAAAGAGAGATGTGGAAGCCGCTGGAGATGGGCGCATCGGAACCGGCGATGCCCATCGTGGGCGGCGGAGCGACGGGCGCGATGCCATCCACATCGATGTCGAGGCGGGTCCAGATGTCGTGTTCCATGGCTTTGCGATCGACCAGCTGCACGGCCATGGTTTGAATGTTGCCGTCGCGGCTGATCTCAAGGCTGATCTTGCGGCCCGGCGGAATGTCGCGGAGCATGCGGCGCAGTGCCTCGGCGTCGTCGACGTTCTGGCCATTGATTGAAATCACAACATCATTGACCTTGAGCCCGACCTGGCCGGCCGGTGCGTCGTGATCGATGAGAGTGATGACCGCGCCGTGAACGTCTTTGAGCTTGAGAGCCTGCGCCTTGTCGGCATCGACATCGGAGACATCGACGCCGAGGTAGCCGGGAACGCCGGCATGGGCGAGCATCGGGCTGGTGTCTTCAAGGTAAGGCGCGAGCTGCCCCGCCTGGGCGGCTGCCGGGGGCGGCCCGGCGAAGAGAACGCAGGCCGCGGCTGCGGCGAGCGCCGCGATTGCAAGCTTCGGATACGATTTACGAATTGGCCTCAAAAGGTGCTTCATATAGATTTCTCCATCATGTTTTTATCGTCCGGTCGGCGCTCATCAAGACGGCGCAGTGGCCGGAAGGGTTAGCTTGAGTTACTGAAACTGCGGAACCCGGCTCAAGACTTGCCGGGAAACGGTTCGAATTTGAGGGCTTTGGTCAGAGTTGGAGACCGAATAGAGAACCTGGCGGACGCTGGAATCGGCGTCAACCGGCTCAAGCACATCAATGGCGGCGGTGCGAATGGCCGGATCGTTGTCGTTCAAAACTGCTTCAAGAACGGCGTCGCGGACGCGCACGTCTTCGGCTACGTAAGGCTCAAGGCCCTCAAGCGCCTTTTGGCGAACCTTGGGGCTGCGATCGTAGCGCAGCGCGTACATCAGCGCATCGCGGATGCCGGAGGGCTGGCAACTGTGGCCTGCGCGGCACTCGGCGGCAAGCAGACCCACGGAGTCGTCGCGGACACGTGGAGAGGCGGAATCCTCAGAGGCCAGCATGAGCAATTGGCGAATGCCCGGGTCGTCGAGCGAACCCTCGATTTGGCGCGGGACGATCTGGTTGTAGCTGACGTCGACAATTTCGCTGTTGGGCTGGCGCACAATGCCGGAGATTCCGGCTACGTTGGCAAGCTGCGAAATGTCCGCGGCAGGCAGCACCTGCGCTCCGGCAGGCGTAGTGGCCTGGGCCACGGTTGCGGCGTGTGCTGTGCGGTTCTGCGCGTACTCAAAGCCGCCAAGGATCCCGGCGCCGGCCCCGGCCACAAGCAAAAGCGCGGCGGCAACTGGTGCAGACTGCAAGTTGGCAAAGTTATTGATGAGGCGCTGGCCGAGACGCTCGTACCAGCTACGAGGCGGCAAAGTGTCGAGGGCTTCATCCAGGCGCAGGTGAGCGCGGGCCACAAGATTCGGATCCGGCTCAAAAACGGGATGCGCATCGGCGAGCACCTTGAGCGCCAGGACCTGCTCGCGCTCCTTTTGGCACTCAGGGCAGGCGATTACGTGCCGATTGAGCTGATGGACCTGATCGTCGGGCAGCTCTCCATATGCGGCAGCGAGAATTTGTTCGTGTGCAAGTTCGCAATTCATGGTTACGTCCTTTTAGCCCCATAAGTACAGCCTTCAGCTTCTAGCTCTTAGCTTCCAGCTCATCGTGCTGAATCGACGAGCCGTTCAACAACGGACAACTTAGCGGTCGTTACAGAGAAACCCGGCTACTCACGCTTTATCTCAACTCCGCCAGTTGTGCACGCAACTTTTTGGTTGCGCGGAAGAGGGTATTCTTGGCGGTCTCTTCCGTGGTGTTCAACATTTCGCCGATGGTTCGCAGGCGAAGGCCCTGGTAATGCTTCAGCTCAAAGACCATGCGCTCGCGCGGCGTGAGCTTGCCCAGCGCGGTCTGAATCTTCGCGCCCAGCAGCTTGCGGTCCAACTCGCGGGCGGGATTCGAAAACGAGCGATTGTCAGAGACGGCGGCCAGAATGTCGATCTCGTCGCCGGCGCGGTCGACGACTACTGCATGGTCTTCGCGGCGAGTCTTGCGGCGGCGCAACTGATCCAGGCAGAGATTGGTGACGATACGGTAAATCCACGTATAAAAGGAGCACTCAAAGCGGAAATTGCCGATGTAACGGTAGGCTTTGAGAAACGCATCCTGATAAATGTCTTCTGCGTCCTGCTCGGAACCGGTGAGGTGCAGGGCCAGGCGCAGGACCTGGTGTTCATACTGGCGAACGAGGGTGTCGAATGCGACGCGGGAACCGGCCTGAGCCTCGCGGATGAGGTCCATCTCAAGGGCTCGGTTTTGCGCGCGAATCTGCGCCCGGCTCGCGTCGTCCTGGCCAGGGTTCTGCCGCCTTGCTCCGCCCATTGCTCTGGAAGCAGCCACGTCTGGAGAGGATTGTACCCCTCCGCAGGCCGGCCAACCTAAAGTGCTCGCCGCCTGGGCGAGACTCATTGCGGGGTTCAATGAAGCGCCAATCGAGTCCGTAGCCATGGCTTCTCCGCTCTGGGAAGATGCAGACTTTGTCTATGCGAGTAGACGGGGAATGTGCGCAATTGTAAGCAGGGGAAAAGCAGGGAGCAAGGGAGCGAGGGAGCGGAGACCGGCCGGTAAGCCAGCGGGCGGGGGGCTGGCGGGGCCCCGATCGACTGGGAAGCCCCGATACACTGGAAAGCAATGAGCGGAAACCTGTTTGAGAATGAGCCAGCTGGGGACTCGGCGGCTGGCGGGTGGTTCACGGCGCACTGCGACGGGGGGTCGCGGGGCAATCCGGGGCCGGCGGGGTATGGGGCCGTGATTGAGGACCCGGAGGGCCGGGTGGTGGCGCGGCTTAGCGAATACCTGGGCCGCCAGACCAACAATTATGCCGAGTACAAGGGGCTGCTGTCGGTTTTGGAGTGGGCGCTTGCCAACGGGGCGAAGCGGCTGAGGGTGGTTTCGGATTCAGAGCTGATGGTGCGGCAAATGAAGGGCCGGTATAAGGTGAAGAGCCCGGGGCTTCTGCCACTATGGCAGGAAGCGCAACGGCTGGCGCTGAAGATGCAGGGGTTTGATATGCGGCACACGCTGCGCGGCGGAAACAAGGAAGCGGACAGGCTGGCGAATGCGGCGATGGATGAGGGGATGGGGCAGCGGGGCTAGCGGCGTCAGCGGAGTTAGCGGAGTTTGCGAGGTTAGCGGGCCGAATTGATGCAAGCGCTCGGTTCTCGGTTCCCTACTTTTTCTTGCGCGGTCTCTATGGGTTCCGGCTGAAGTCGTTACGCCAGGTGTGGCCGGTGTGCTCGAGGAGGTGGTCGGCGCATTCGGGGCCCCAGGAGCCGGCGAAATAGTTGGGAAACACCTGCGGTTTTTTGGCGGCCCAGGCCTGCAGGATCGGCGTGTACAGTGCCCAGTTGGTTTCAACGCCGTCGCGATGGGCGAAAAGAGTCTGGTCGCCGAGCATGGCGTCAAGAAGCAGGCGCTCATAGCCGTTGGCGCTGGACTTGCCGAAGGCAGCTTCATAATCGAAGTCCATATTGACGGGGCAGACGGCCATCTCGGAGGTGGTCGGGACTTTGGCGCCGAAGCGCAGGGAGATGCCTTCGTCGGGCTGGATGCGGATGGTGAGCAGGTTGGGCTGAATCTCCGGGCACGGCCCTGAAGCGGCGATGCGATTGAAGATGAGCAGCGGCGGCTGCTTGAACTGGATGCTGATCTCGGTGGCGCGCTTCTTCATGCGCTTGCCGGCGCGGAGAAAGAAGGGCACACCGGCCCAGCGCCAGTTTTCGATGGTGAGGCGAAGGGCGGCAAAGGTTTCAGTGCCGGATTCGGGATTCACGCGTTCCTCGTCACGATAGCCGATGACGTGCTCGCCAGCGATGATTCCCGGACCGTATTGGCCGCGAACAGTGTTCAGGATTGGGATGGCGGGAATGGCCTGCCAGACCTTGAGCTTTTCGCGGCGCACGCTTTCAGCTTCAAAGCTGGAGGGCGGCTCGAGGGCAACGAGCGAGAGCAGTTCCATCATGTGGTTCTGGACGACGTCGCGCAGAGCGCCGGCCTTCTCGTAGAACGGTCCGCGGCCCTCGACGCCGAGAGTTTCGGCGACGGTGATCTGAACATTGTCAATGTAGTTGCGTTTCCAGATCGGCTCGAAGATGCCGTTGGCGAAGCGGAAGATGAGGAGGTTCTGAACGGTCTCCTTGCCGAGGTAGTGATCGATGCGGAAGACCTGGCTCTCCTGAAAAACGGCATTGACCTGATGGTTAAGCTCGCGGGCAGAATCGAGATCGTGGCCGAAGGGCTTCTCGATGACGACGGCGACGCGGCCTTTTTCCGGCTGGGCCATATTTTGCGCGCCGAGATTCTCAATAATGCCGGTGAAGAACTCGGGCGCCGTGGCGAGATAGAAGAGGCGATTGGGGCCGATTCCCTTCTCTTTGGCGATGCGATCGAGTTCGGTTTTGAGATTGGCGTAGTGCGCAGGGATCGTCGAAGTTGAGGGGAAAGTAGCTGATGTTGGAGACGAAGCCGTCGAGTTTGGGATCCTTGGCGTCCACGCCGCCAAATTCGATGATGCCGGAGCGCATGTCGGCGGCAAATTCGTCGCCGAGCGGGCGGCGCGCGACGCCGACGATGGCGAACTGCCTGGGCAGAAGGCTGGATTGCCAGAGATGAAAGAGCGCAGGCAGCAGCTTGCGCTTGGTGAGGTCGCCGGAGGCGCCAAAGATGACGATGATGGCCGGATCGGGGATCCGTTCATTGCCCTTGGGGAGTTGAGAAAGATCCTCGGGGCGCACAGTCATTTGCATAGTGGCCATTTGCGATAAACCTCCGGCATGGAAAGACAGCTTTAAGCCTCAGCCGCTAGCTTTCAGCTCGATGATGCGAGAACAAGTTATCAACCGCGCACAAGAACAAGCTGAGAGCTGGCTGAGCTGAAGCTGTTGGCTGTTTTTATCCCTTGGCTTTGGCGAAGCGCTTGTTGACTTCGGCCCAATTGACGACGTTCCACCAGGCCGCGAGGTAGTCGGGGCGGCTGTTCTGGTACTTGAGGTAGTAGGCGTGCTCCCAGACATCGTTGCCGAGGATCGGATAGAGCCCTTGCGACAGCGGCGAGTCCTGATTGGGGGTGGTGATGACCTTGAGCTTGCCGCCGGTGAAGACGAGCCAGCCCCAGCCGGAGCCGAACTGCTTGGCCGTGGTCTCATTGAAGGTCTTCTTGAAGGCCTCAAAGTCGCCGAAGTCGGCGGAGATCTGCTTGGCGATTTCGCCGGAGGGGCTGCCGCCGATGCCGGCCGTGTTGGCCGGGCCCATGATGGTCCAGAACATGGAGTGGTTGGAGTGGCCTCCGCCGTTGTTGCGGACGACGCCGCGGATATCTTCAGGAATCGCGTTGAGATCGCTGATGAGGTCGTCAACGGATTTGGCGGCGAGCGCTGGGTGATTGGCCAGCGCGTTGTTCACGTTGGTGATGTAGGCCTGGTGATGCTTGTCGTGGTGGAGCTTCATGGTTTCGGCGTCGATGAACGGCTCCAGAGCCGAGTAATCGTAGGGAAGTGGTGGTAATTCGTATGCCATTGGGGAAAATCTCCTTCGTTCGGATTGTACTTTGTGGGTTTGGCCCGGATGAATTGAGTGTTGATTAAATTCGCGGTCCGGGCGAGAAAGGCACCTATCAGGATGGATGCGGAAACGGGCAGCCAGGGGTGCGAGAAAGTTCAAAGAGTGAGATGCGGGTAGAGAAAATGGACGGTTGAGAGCCGGCCTTTTGAGCCGATCCGGCCCTGTAACGAAATATAGCGCTAATCAGACAGGGTTAGTAGGGCGGGGGATAAAAGGGCAGTTTGTCGTTTTTTGCGTTGGCGCGGCGGACCGTGGCATCGCTGAAAAGCAGCGCCGGGGCCAGGACGGTGGTGGGCGGGTCCCCGAACGAGTTGGCGACCCAGAGATCCTTTCCAGCGGCCTCGATACTGGAGCGAAGAGCGCGGTCGTCAATGTCATCGAGCACCGCGCCGCGCACCAGTTCGCGCTTGCCGTCAGGGCTGATGCGGTAGAGCAATCGCGGCTCACGCTCTGCGCCCAGAGTTTCGACAAGGTAGACGCTTGCGAGGCCGCGGTCTTTTGCCATGTCGAGAAGTTTCTTGTTGAGCTCGTCTGTGGAAAGCCCGTTGTCCGCGGTGATTTTGAGGACGCCGATCATGGGGCGCGCGGCACCTGTGATGCCGGCGCGGCCGTGGCCGTTGGACTGCGGAAAGTCGCGGACGGGCTGGCGGCCGATGAGGTAATTGTCGAGGCGGCCTTCGTCGACGAGTTTGACGGCCTGTGCGGGAACTCCCTCGTCGTCGACGTCATAGGCGCCGAGGAGGGCTTTGCCGTTGAAGGTCTTGATACTCGGATCGTCGACGACGTTCATGAAATCGGGCAGCACGCGCGCGTGGAAGCTCGAAGCAAACGCACCGTTGGTGCGGGCTTCAGTGCCAAGCGCGGGGCGCGTGGCCGTGACGGCGGCGCCGAGAAGCGAGCGCAGAGTGTCGGCCGCGGCGTCGGCCGAGAACAGCAGCGGGCCGTGATATTCCTCTTCGACCAGCGGCGCTTTGCGCAGCTCGGCGAGCGAGGCAAGCTCTGTGACGGCGTGCTTGTTGAAGTCGGCCTCAGAATCGAGTTCGGCCGGCGAAATCCCGGACGATCCATAAGAACGGTCGAGGCGCATGCCGTCGGGAGCCTGCGTGCCCGCGGCAAAAGTTTCCTGATACTCGACGGAGGACTTGCGGACGATGGTTCCCTCGCTGGTGACGAGCCATGTGGTGGTGGCGCGGGCGCGAAAACTGGCGGAGGAGTACTGGATGTCGCGCTCGTTCGCTCTCACGGAGGCATCGGTGCGGTAGAGTCCGCTGGCGCGGGCGACTGCGATCGGCCCAGGAACTTTCGTCGACGCGCAGGGCGATAGGATCGGCGAGGGAAATGATGGGCTTTTCCTGGCTGAAATCGTCGGCCTGCGGCGGGGTTTGCACCTGCTTCAGCTCGGCTTGCTTTTGCGCGTAGGCGGAAAGCGCAGTCTTGTAGGCCTGGTCGGTGCCGGCCCATAAAACGGAGCGAAGAGCGATCGGATCGTCGTCGAGCACGGCAATTTCGAGAGCGCCGTCGCCGCGAGCGCCGGAACTGTCAGTCTTGTAATCGCCGACGCGCACCGTGATGCGGGCAATACGCTGGCGGGCGTGGTCAGAGCCTTCGCTTGAGCCGTACTCGGCCGTGGTCGCGAAGTCATCGACTTCTTCAAGGCGGTATTGGATGAAGAATGGCTTGGCGAAGCCCTGCAACTGAAGCTGGCTCATGCTGCGGTCGAGCTCAGCGAGCATCGCTTTGAGGACGGGATCTTTTTCGGCGTCAGCGCGGGTGGGTTCTGCGGCGCGAACGATTTGGAAGCAACAGAGAGCGGCAATGAAAAGAGCTGCGGCGAGCAAGCGGAGACCGATTCATTGAGCCCCCGCCTTTTCTGTTGGCCGGCGCCGTTTTCTGATCCCTGTTCCCTGATCCCTGTTCCCTGCTCTTCTGCGCCGGGTATGGGCAGTATCGGCGGGCGGGCGATGCCTTGGGGCTGGCGTTGCGTTTCAATTCCACTGAGAAGCATGGCGGGAGCGACGGCGCTGACGGGGATGGTGCCTGACTCCGCGCCGCACTCGCCGTTGAATACTTCGCTCTTGTCGCCGGTGGCGATGATGCTCTTCATGGCGGCGAGCGGCGTGCCAACGATGCTGACGCCGCGGACCAGTTCATCAGGCCGGCCGTCGACGTAGACGCGCCACACGACCAGCGGAATCACCTGGAAGGCCTGCGGCGAGCTGCGCTGCGTGACGGCGAAGCCGGAGGAGATGTCTTCAAAATAGAGGCCGTACGGTTTGCCCTGTTTCTTGGCTTCGTCAATGAGCTCTTTGCGCAATTCGGAATCAGGGACGGTTTTGGTTGACGTGACGATGAGATTGCCCTGCCGGCCTGTGGGCACATGGCCTTCTTCAGCGCGGCCGTGGCCGTTGGAGGCGCCGAAGCTGGCGATGGGCAGGCGCGACATGAGAAAAGTCTTGAGCATGCCGTCCTGAATGAGGTCAACGCGTTCGGCTTTCTGTCCTTCGTCGTCGTATTGATAGCTGCCGCTGAGCCAGGTGCTGCCGAATTCGCTGACCGTTGGGTCGTCGGCGACGGAAAGGAAATCGGGAAGAATCGGCTTGCCGACGTCTTTCGTAAAGGTCTGGCCCTCTTCGTCGCCGCGCTGGCGCTGGCCCTCGAGGCGATGGCCGAGGACTTCGTGGAAGAACACGGCGGCAGCGCGACCGGAGAGAATTGCCGGGCCGTCGAACGGCTCAGTCACCGGAGCCTTGCGCAGCGCTTCGAGACTCTTGCCGAGCTCGCGCATTGCGGATTCGAGCAAAGCTTGCGTGGGAAGGCCGTCGGCGGTTGGGGCTTCGAATGTCTGCTCGCGAAACAGGTCCATGCCATCGTCGGCGCGGGTGACTGCAACGGCAACGATTCGCGCCTGCAGGTGAGGCGTGACGATTTGCGACCCTTCGGAAGAAGCGAAGTAGTCGGTCTCGTTCTGCACGGTAAGAAAGACCATGTTCTGGTAAACGTCAGGGTAGTCGCGGAAGATGCGCGACAGTTCCCTCACCCGCTGCTCCCACGCGGCGCGATCGACGACGACCTGCGGAGCGACGGCGCCAATGTGCGTTTGCGGTTCTTGCTCGCTGAAATCGGGCGAGGTGTCTTCTTCTTTAGCGCGAACCTGGGCTTCGGTCTGGACGCGAAGATAGTTGTCGAGCGCGGCGCCGTAGCCGGTGTTGGTGGCAGCCCAAAGCGAGCGCGAGAGAGCCTCGCGGTCGTCGCCCAACGGAAGCTGCTGGCTGTTGACGGCCGAGCCGCGATGCGTGCCGTGCGTGTTGTCGAGCTTGGGATCGCCAACGCGCACCTGAACGTCGGCTACGCGGTTGCGGCCTGCGGAGCTTTCGGCCAGAGCGCCGTAGAGCGCGCGAATGGAGACGAAGCTGGTGTCACGAACCGTGTAACTGAGAAAGTAGGGCGGCAAGGGCTTGTCGGCGGAGGACGGGTGCGAGGTGTCTGTCTCGATCCCACCCTTGGTGTCCGCCGCGGCAGACGCCAAGGATGGGGCAACTGGAATTTTGCCCAGCGAGGTGAAGGCGCGATGAAGCTCGGAGGTCATAGCATCAAGAACGGCCGGAACAGGCTGCTGTGCGCGAGCGACGGAGACGGGGATCATCAGCGAAAAGATGGCTACAGCAGGCGCGCAATAGAGGCGAATAATGATCGGGCGCCGCGATGGGCCTTTAGAATGATTGGGCGTGAAAGCTCGGGATTTTGGCAAAAGCATCGGCCGGTTCGATTCTCGTTCAATTCTAATTCTTGTTCGATTCTGATTTGATTCTCGCAGGTTTGGCCGCAAAGGAGAATGGGGTTGATCTTTAGACGGTTCGCGCAGCTGATTGTCTGTTCTGCCGCATTGCTGGTAGGAATTGTGCCGCGTACGCTGGCAGCGCAGAGCGGGGCGACTCAGCCGGTGTCGGCTCCGGTGGCCACCGGCTTGCTGGAGACGGCAAGCCCGCAGCAGGCGTATACGCTGCCGCCGGAGAAGCTCGCCAAGGCAATCGCCATCAGCCGAATCCGCAACATTCTGAGCATTACGGGATCGGTCTGGGGCCTTGTTTTTCTGGGCCTGCTGCTGGCGACGCGCGCGTTGTCGGCGCTGGAGAGGTTGGCGGAGCGAATTTCGGACCGGCGTTGGATTCAGGGGGCAACCTTTTTCGCGGCGTTCCTGATTATTTCGGCACTGGCCGATTTGCCGCTGGACTGGATCGGCGAACACTATGAGCGCAGTTACGGAATCAGCGTGGAGAGCTGGGGCGGCTGGCTTGGCGACGCGGGCAAAGCGCTGGGGTTGACGCTCCTGATTGGTGTGCCGGTGCTGCTGCTCTTCAACTGGATTGTGCGGCGATGGCCCCGGCGCTACTGGCTGGGCGCCTGGGCGGCGACGGTGCCGATTCTGGCGTTGGTCATTTTTGCCGTACCTTTGATCGCACCAATTTTTGATAAGTTTGAACCGCTCGCCAAATCCGATCCCACACTTGTCGACCAGCTTGAAAAAGTCGCCGCGAGGACCGGGACGAACATTCCACCGGAGCGTATGTATCTGATGAAGGCAAGCCTGAAAACCAATGGGCTGAACGCATATGTTTCAGGAATTGGCGCGACCAAGCGGATCGTGGTGTGGGACACGACGGCGGGCCGCGTGCCCAACGACGAGGTGCTCTTCATTTTCGGGCACGAGAGCGGGCACTACGTTCTGCACCACATTCCCAAAGGATTCGCTCTGTCTGCCGCGGGCCTGTTCTTCATCTACTGGGCGTGCGCGGGATTTGCCGCGTGGATGGTGCGGCGGTTTGGATCGCGCTGGGGCGTGAGCGAAATTTCATCGCGGACAGGATTTGTGGTTCTGCTATTTGCGGTCTCGATCGCGAATTTTCTTTTGCAGCCCGTGAGCTGCGCAGTGAGCCGCCACTTTGAGCATCAGGCCGATGTATTTGGGCAGGAGGCGATCCACGGAATTGTGCCTGACCCGCAAAAGACAGCGGTCGCTGCGTTTAACGCGCTGGGCCAGTCGTGGCTTGAGGATCCGAATCCGAGTCCGTTCATCGAATTCTGGCTTTATGACCATCCCAGCACGCAACACCGAGCTGAGTTTGCCCTGCACTACGATCCGTGGGCGAACGGTGGCCATGGGGAGTTCTTTAAGAACTAGGGAAAAAGGGACCAAGGGATCAAGGGAACAAGAAACCCAAAACAAAGGGACTCAGGTCTGAGTAACGCGGCGATTGGTCAGATAAGAAGCTCGAAGATTCCGGCAGCGCCCATGCCTCCGCCGACGCACATCGTCACCATTCCGTAGCGGACGCTCCGCGCCTTCATCTCTTGGAGAAGTGTTGCAGTAAGTTTGGAGCCCGTGCAGCCGAGTGGGTGGCCGAGCGCAATAGCCCCGCCATTGACGTTGATTTTTTCCTGGTTTAGGTTGAGGGCGCGAATAATTGCGAGGACCTGAGCGGCGAAGGCTTCATTCAATTCGATGAGGTCAATGTCTTCGAGCTTGAGTCCGGCGAGCGAGAGCGCCCTGGGAATGGCGGTGATGGGGCCGATACCCATCTCTTCAGGCAGACAACCTGTAACAGCGTAAGAGACCAGGCGAGCGAGCGGCTGAATGCCGAGTTCGCGCGCGCGACCCTCTTCCATCAGAACCACGGCGGCGGCTCCGTCAGAGGTTTGCGAGGAATTTCCGGCAGTGACGCTTCCCTCGCGCGTGAAAGACCGGCTTGAGAGCGGCGAGCGCGGCAGCAGAAGTGTCGGCGCGAGGGCCCTCGTCGGCGGAGAATTCCTTCTCCTGGATACGAAGTTTTTTCGGCGGGACGTCCGGCGTTGCAGTCGTAATCTTGACCGGAATGAGCTCTTCGGCGAAGCGGCCTGCGGCTTGCGCGGCGAGAGCTTTCTGGTGGCTCGCCAGAGCGTACGCATCTTGATCGATACGCGAGATGCCGTAATGTCGTGCAACGCGCTCAGCGGTGAGTCCCATGGTGAGAAGCGAGGCCGGATAGTTGGCGGCGAGCCAGGGATTGGGGCTGGGCTTGTTGCCGCCCATGGGAACGAGGCTCATGGATTCGGCTCCGCCGGCGATGATGACGCTGGCGGCACCGGAGCGGATGCGGTGATCGGCGAGCGAGATGGCCTCGAGACCGGAGGCGCAGAGGCGATTGACGGTTGCGCCGGGAACTTCGACCGGAAGGCCGGCGCGGAGAGCAGCCATGCGCGCGATGTTCCAACCCTGCTCGCCTTCGGGCTGCGCAGCAGCCGAGGATGACGTCGTCGATTGCGGATTTCTCCAGCGCGGGTACGCGCTGAAGCACGCCGGTGATCGCCGTTGCAGCAAGATCGTCGGGGCGCGTGGTGGAGAGCGCGCCTTTGGGTGCACGGCCAACAGGCGTGCGAACTGCGGCGACTACGACGGCTTGCGGCATTGGCGCTGCTCCTCCTACTTGATTCTATGGCGCGCAATTCTAAATTGCCCGATTTCAGGCCGGCTCGGGTCGCGCGGAGGCGATAGAGCGTAGATCTCGCCCAGCCCCGCTGTCTCGTTCAGTCCTGCATCTCCAGCACGATCCATGCGCTCTTCAAATAGAAGTGGTAAACGGTGTGGCGATCGACGAGCGTATCGGCAAGGGCGTCATGGTCAATGCGTGGCGGCGGATTGCGCATATCGAGTTGCGCGTCATGGACCTGCTCTGGCGAAGCGGGATCGATGCCCCAGTTGAAGCCGAGTACGCCGCTTGGATCGTGCGCTTGAAGCCGCTCCGTCTCTGGAGCCGAGGCCAATGTGAAAGGTTGGCTTGAGTCATCGCCAAAGAAGACCATCAGAGATACTGTTCCCCGCGCGGAGCAGAGGATAGCCCAGTCAGAGGAGCCGGGGCGCTCGAGGCTGGCGTGGATGACATTCTCTGGAGCGTGTGCCTCATAAGTTTGCGGAATGAGACAGCCGCGGTGGTCGAGCTGCTGCTGTATTGCGGCCGGCAGATCGGGAAACGAGCTGACGGGAAGATGGCGGATGATGTAGGGAGTTGGATGGCCGTCGACAATGATCTGGCCGGACTCGACGAGCGGCGCCTGATTCGGCGGGGAGTCCTGCGCAGCTGCCGGAATGGTAGCGAGAGACGCAGTCGTGAACAGAATCAGCAGGGCAGGCTTCATGGTCAATTCCGCAGCGGCTTGCCGGTTTTGAGGGTGAAGGCGATGCGCTCTTGCGTTTTGCGCTCGCCGCAGAGCGAGAGAAATGCCTCGCGCTCGAGATCGAGAAAATATTGCTCGCTGACGAAGGAGCCAGGGGTAATGCGGCCTCCGGCAAGAATGTATGCGGCCCATCGGGCGACCTTTTGATCGTGTTCTGACGCGTAGCCGGCTTCGCCCATCAAATAAATTCCCATTTCAAGAGTAGCGAGCGCGGCAATGCCGGGCGCGGGAATTTGCGTGCGCGGTTGCGGAGGAGCATAGCCGGACTCGGCGAGTGCGACGGCCTGCGCCTTGGCGTCGAGCAGCAGGCGGTCGCGGTTCATGGTGATGCGATCGGCAGAAGTGAGCAGGCCGAGTGTGCGAGCTTCAGCGGCGGAGGTGGAGGCCTTAGCCATGGCGATAGTTTCAAGCGCGCGTTTGAGTGCTGTGACGAGTTCGGCGGATTGTGCGAAGCGCGAAGGCGGGTCTTTAGGTTCAGGCGGCGCGAGCGCGACGGCCAGCGTCAAATGCGCGCAGAAACATTTCTTTGGTTCCGCCGCCTGCGGGGATCAGGCCGACGCCGGCTTCGACGAGGCCCATGTAGGTTTCAGCGTGGGGTTGGCGGCGCGCGGCGTGGAGGCAGATTTCGGCGCCGCCGCCGAGGGTGAGGCCGAAGGGCGCGGCAACCACGGGGCGCGGGCAGAATTTGATAGCCGCGGTCATCTGCTGGAAGTTGTGAATCACGCGAGCCAGCTCGTCCCACTCACCTTCCTGTGCGGCAAGCAGCAGCTGCATAAGATTGGCGCCAACCGAGAAATTATCGCGATCGCCGGAGATGACAAACCCGGAGAAATCGCGGACCGCGTCGGAAGAAGGATCAAGTACGGCGGAGATCAACGAGAGTACGTCGCCGCCGATGGCATTTTTGAGCGAGTGCAGCTCGATGCAGGCGATGCCGTCTCCAAGATCGACGAGCGATGCGCCGGAGTTGGTGCGGAGGACTTTGTGAGTGCGGCGAAAATCTGCGACGCAGGCGTGGCCGGGAACGGCGGGAATTGTGATGAGCTGGCCAGTCGCCGGCTGAAAGCAGGCATCGCCGTCAGCCGAGTACCAGGTGGTGCGCGACGCGGCAAGAAGTTTTTCAACGGGAGCGCCAACGGGTAGCCCGAGAGCCTTCATGCGCGCGACAGATTCAGCGACTCCGGCCGCATCCCACATTTCGAATGGACCCATTTCCCAGTTGAAGCCGGCGCGCATTGCGGAGTCGATTGACGGAGCGTCGTCAGCGACTTCACCGATGCGATCGGCAGCGAAGTTCCAGAGCGAAGAGAGAAAGGGCCAGAGAAAGGCCGCGGTTTTGTCTTTTGCGGGATTGCTCGCGAGCAGCAGTCGCAGACGCTCGCCCACCGTGGCCGCGTTTTTCGCCATTTCAAGCGATGGCAGTGCGGGCTTCGCCAGAGGACGGTATTCAAAAGATGAGAGATCGAGGACCAGGCGCTCGTCTTTTCCGTCAGAATCTGCCGCCTGGATTGCGGATTTTCTTGTAGAAGCCCTGACCGGATTTATCGCCAAGCCAGCCACGCTTGAGAAGCTCGCTGAGGATCTGGGAGAACCTGCCGCCAGTGACGCCCGCGGGGAAGTTGGCGGCAACGTGGGCGAGGACATCGATTCCGACGAGATCGGCGAGGCGAAATGTTCCCGTGCGTGGCCAGCCGATGGCGGGGCCTGTGAGCGCGTCGACTTCTTCGATAGAAAGCCCTTGCGCGAGCATCAAATTGGCTGCGTTGAACATGATCGCAACGCCGATGCGATTGGCGATGAAGTTGGGCGCGTCGTGCGCAATGACGATTTGCTTACCGAGTCGCAGATCGGCGAATGCGGAGAATGCGGCGACGATGGCGGGGTCAGAATCGGCGGTGGGAATGATTTCGAGGAGGCGCATGTAGCGCGGTGGATTGAAAAAATGCGTGCCGAAGAAGCGGCTTCGAACGGCTGGAATCGCGGCGGCGATTTGCGCGATGGGCAGGCCGGAGGTGTTGGTGGTGAGAATCGCGTGCGAGCCGACATAAGGAAGGACGCGGGTGAGGAGCGCAGTTTTGATTTCGAGGTTCTCGGCGACAGCTTCGATGATCCAGTCGCAATCGGCCAGCTTGGGTAGATCGTCGTCGAACGTCCCGGGTGTAATCAGCGCGGCGAACGATGGATCAAAAAAGGCGGCAGGCTTGGATTTCAATAGAGCATTGACGGCGGCGTGAGCCAGTGGTCGATCCGAGGTTCCGCGCTTCGATGGGAGATCCAGCAGAAGTACAGGAATCCCAGCGTTGGCAAGGTGCGCGGCGATGCGCGAGCCCATGGTTCCCGCGCCAAGAACTGCGGCGCGGCGAACGAGAAGCGGCCTGGTTCCGATAGTCGCTGCGGGAGATGCTACCGTGGCGGTGCTCATGCGGGATCTCCACTCGCGGCGTGAACTCAGATGCGATCCGCTGACCGTAAACGCTGGCAGCATACGCACTGTGACGGCGCAGGGTCAAGAATTACGCGCGCCCTCAACTATATAGGAGGGGCGTCAATACTCGACTTTGTTTGGCGTTGCGATCCAGGCGGCAAAGCTGGCCCAGGCTTCATCGGCTAGCAATTGAGTTGAAGGGAGTTTGCGCTCGCTCGCGTCTTTGCGGAGCTCGGCGTAGAGAAAAGCGTCGTCGAAACCGGCGCGAGCTGCGTCGGCGGCACTGGCTCCGTAGTAGACGGCATCGAGGCGCGCCCAATAGGCGGCCGCGAGACACATGGGGCAGGGCTCGCAACTGGTGTAGAGATCGCACCCGGCAAGCGAGAAAGTTCCCAGAGACTTGGCGGCGGCGCGGATGGCGTTGACTTCGCCGTGCGCTGTGGGGTCATTTGTCGTGGTGACGGAGTTGGCGCCTTCGCCAATAATCTTGCCGTCGCGCACGACGACCGCACCGAACGGGCCTCCCGCAGCGGTTAGAACGTTGCGCGTTGCCAGCGCAATGGCGCGGCGCAGGAACTCCGGGTTGGGCTGGCCGGGCATAGGAAGTGATTTCAAATCCTGATGGATGCGAAGACAGATTCAGTATGGCACAGGGTGCGAGGCAGAGAGTTGCAGTGCGCGCGCATGCCATTCGCGCCGTAGAATCTCTCTATGGCCGAGGCCACAACTCTTGCAGCATTGAATGCGCGCATCGTGTCGTGCGAGCTTTGCCCTCGGTTGCGCGCGCATTGCACTGAAGTCGCACGGACACGGCGGCGTGCCTATGCGGACTGGGAGTATTGGGGGCGGCCGGTGCCCTCGTTCGGCGACCCGAAGGCGCGCGTGATGGCGCTGGGGCTGGCACCCGGCGCGCATGGGTCGAATCGCACGGGCCGGCCGTTCACTGGCGATGGATCGGGCGACTTTTTGTACCCGGTGCTGCATGAAGCGGGGTTTGCGTCGCAGCCAAAAGCTTTTTCGCGCGACGATGGGATGAAGCTAAGCGGGCTTTGGATCACGGCGATGGCGCGCTGCGCGCCCGCCGGGAAACAAACCGACGCCTGAAGAATTGCGCAACTGCGCGCCGTGGCTCGACCAGGAAATGAAGCTGCTCACGGATTTGCGGGTGGTGGTTTGTCTGGGGCGCATCGCGTTCGATGGTCTGCTGGCGCATGAGATGGGAACGGGAACGCTCAGAATCGCGCGCTGGATTTGTTTTTGCGCACGGAGCGGAATACAAGCTGCCGAGTGGACTGATCGCGATTGCCAGCTATCATCCTTCGCTGCAGAACACGAACACGGGCAAGCTGACGCGGGCAGATGCTGCTCACGGTCTTCAAGCGCGCGCGGAAACTGGCTGATTTGTGATTGGCTGGAAATGGCCGCTCGATTATTTGCTCACGGCCAAAGGAGATGAAATGGATTTGCTGACGAAAGAGATTCTGAAAGATGTGAATCTGGACGAAGTCAGCGCAAAGGCGCGCCGGCCAAAGAATCCGGTGGATCACTGGTCGCCGGCCATTCTGCTGGAGCGCGCGGCGTACTTGCGCAAGTTGGCGAAGCACGGGGACGGATCGGCTTCCGAGACGTTGAAGGAGTATCCGCAACACTGCGCGATGCTTTCGTTTCGCAGCCGCGATGGCGAGGCGGAGGTGCACGAGAAGTTTGCGGATCTGTTTTGCGTGCTGGCGGGTAAAGCGACGCTGGTTACGGGCGGAGTTGTGAACGGGGCGCGGACGATTGCGCCGGGCGAGACGCGCGGAGTATCGATTGAAGGCGGTGCTCGGCAGACGCTGCGCGCGGGAGATTTTGCCCACGTGCCGGCGGGCACGCCGCATCAGATGCTTGTAAAAGCCGAAGACACGTTCACAAGCCTGGTGATGAAGGTGCAGGAAGTCATTTAGGCGCGAGCAGCCGCGGCGAAGTGGGCGGGGATTAAAAAAGATTGGAGCGGGAGACCGGGATCGAACCGGCGACATTCAGCTTGGGAAGCTGACGTTCTGCCACTGAACTACTCCCGCCGGGATGGGCATCGCCAACGTGATGAAGTATATATCAACTCCCGATGCGAGAGTGCTGTCGTCCCGATGCGAAAGTGCTGTCGCTCAAATCGAAGTGATAGCGTCCGGCTGCGATCGCGCCATTTGAATTGGCCAAAATTGGCCCCTGCGCATTTGCGGCGAGAAGCTCTTCGACTTCTCTTACGCGTATCGAGCCATTGCGAGGTCCACGATCTCCCCGATCATTTGAGTGTAGGAGAGGCCGGACTTTCTCGCCGCCATGGCGAACTCCTGTCCGCTGGAGAGCCATGGATTGGGATTGGCTTCGATGACATAAACATCGCCCTTGCTGGATAGGCGCATGTCGATGCGGCCGTAATCGCGCAGCTTGACGGCGCGATAGGCCTTGATCGCGGTCTCAGTGAGCCGGGTTTCAATTTCTTCGTCGAGATCTTCGGCGATGGCCGATTTTGTCAGCTTGTAGGCTTCAGTGTCTTTATCGAACTTCACATCCTGGCTGGCGATCCGGGGCACGCCCTTGGGAAGTTTGGAAAGATCGAGTTCCACCAGCGGAAGCGCATGCGCGCTCTCGTAACTGCCGAGGATGGAGGCGTAGATTTCGCGTCCTTCGATATACTCCTCAATCAACGCAGGCGAATCGAATTCCGATTGAATATATGCGACGCGCTCCATCAGCTCCTTTACGCTATTGACGACGGCATCGGCGCCGATGCCGATGGACCCATCTTCTGAAGTGGGTTTAACGATCAGCGGGAACGCGATGTCGTGCGCGTGGTCGATGGTGCCGCGCCAGGCGGTGGCGAAGTACGGCGACTTGATGCCGTGAAAGGCGAACATCTTTTTTGCGATGGACTTGTCCTGCGCAAGAATGACTGCGTGCGGTCCCGCGCCGGTGAAGGGGATCTCGAGAATATCGAGGAATGCAGCGACGTGCATCTCCTTAGTGTCGTCGCCCGCATAGGATTCCGTGAGGTTGAAGATTAGATCGGCATTGCATTTAGCCAGCGCCAGCAGGGATTGCGGGCGGCCATCGAGAACGTGATACGACGGCTCGTGACCGAGCTTCACGAGGGCCTCGAAGATTTCTTCGCGGTCGTGCTTCACCGGCTTTTTCTTGCGTTTCTTTTGTCCCTTGCGTTTTCGCGGCGGAGGAATTTCCTCTTCTACCACGATAGGTTCCTCTTCCCACAGGTCGTACAGCACCGTGACTTTCAACTTCGGTCCAGTCATATTTGCTCCAGTCGGCGTGACGGCAACTGCCTGCACGCCTCAGGGATGAATAAACTTCCCCCGGATCAGGTAATTCATTGAGAGTGCGGTTGTATACACGGTGAAATCCGTGAGGTACTCGGACTCGCGCTGCACGTCCACGCGCAATCCCAGGTCCTCGACACGTTTGCATATAGATTCCACCAAACGTTTGACGATGGGCCGCTGCACCCCGCTCCAATAGGCGACCTTGTCGATAATTGGCTTGCGATGCTGATGCAACATTTCGTGGGCGGCCCGCACGCCCTTTTGGCGTTTGCGGGAGATGTTGAAGATGTCTGCCAGGTCGGCATCGAGCGCCAGTTCCTCAACCGGAATCTCTTCCGGCAGGCCGAGATGATAGAACTCGCCGACCGTGGATTCCATTTCATCTACCGTGATGTCGGCGCGGCCGCGACGCCGAATAGGCTCGACATCTCCGAATTTTCGCGCGATGCGATTGACGTAGCGCAGCTTGGCCAGCGCGCCCCAGCCTTTGTAGCGCTTTCGCCATTGCGAACGAGGCGTTAGCCACACCGCAAATGTTTCAGCAAAATCTTCGTCCGGATGCTTCTGCGCGTACCACCCGGCCATGTGGCGAACATACTTCCGCGAGAACGGAATGGGACGGTAACTGTCGCGATAGGTGCGCCGAAACGGACCAAAGAGATCGCGCCACTCAGTCGACTTATAAAGCCTGTAGGCGTAGTTGAATGCGTGCCCGGCCTCGTGACGCATGTACATCATGATTTCGCGCGCGTCTTCGAGGTCGTTCATATCGCGCTCAAGCTGCGCCAGGTCGGGATTGGCCAGATAGAACGGAATGCCGATGATTGGTTCGCCTGAAGGACATCCCCATTCATCGGTGAGATAACAAAGCGGGCGAAATTTGTGAATGCCCTTGGCTTCAAGTTCGCGATAGAGCTGCTGCACGAATCGTTCGAGAGGAGAGCCCTCAAGTTTGAGCCCGAGCTCGCGAATGGGCTTGGCGAGTATCTCCTGAAATTCCGTTCGGGTTTTCTCGAAATTATGCACTGGGCTATTCAGAGTTCTATACCAATCAAGCAGAGTTGGGACAGGAAGGCGTATCGCTTATGCAAACAGGCGCGGGAGGGACGAACTGAGTGGCAAGATGACAAACGGCGCGGGAGGGCCGCGCAAATCGCCGCGAGGAGCAGATTTCCCAAATGTGAAAAGTGGGGCGCGGTATTTGCCGCGACTATGAAGAACGCAGAATCGATGCCAGCCTGGGAAGCGAAGCGCTCCATAGCTGCTGATACCAGAGGAAATCGCCGGCGGACTGGAGGGACCGTATGGCGGAGCTCAAGAATGCTGCCGCCGAAGTTGCCGCGAATGCGAAAATCGACCAGGCTTTCCGGCATGTGAGGGCAGGCGGCGTTACGCCAGGTCACGCGCATTTTGCGCTGGTGGCAAAAGAGGAATGATCCGACAAAGCTGGCGATGACGCGACCGGCGCAGTACTGATCGAGACGATAGCCATTCACTTTCTTTGTGGCCACGATCGACGATTGTTCCCCTCGATTCGACATCTGACCTGCTCGGGCATTGTGATCCACGCCTCGAGATACTCAGGCTCGGTCAACGCCTGGGAGATGCGGCGTGCATCCGCCTCGACATCAATGGACAGAAAGACGGCCCAATCCTCATTGGGCGATGCAGGGACGGCGGGCGATGGAAGAACGCCAAAATGAATATCCTGCGCCGACTGCTCCTGGATCGATTGCAGCGTGTCAGCCACCCGTGAAACCTCTAGCACTTCCAACGCCTCTGGCAAGAGTTTGTCCTCGCTGCTAAGACAGTGCACGCCGCAGCCCAAATGAATCGCCTGGCCCGACGTAGTGACGAACATGTTTTTCGGCGGGACGAGCTGCCGTTTGCCGTGAGCAGCGGCGCGCATTGAAGACGGCCGGCAATCTCACACGGGCGACGTTCTTCTTCAATTCGGAAGATTCGCAAGCTGCTCATTCCAATCCGGGGATTGGGGGATAGATTGCCGAGCAAGCGTGTCGAACTGTGGTGGACATCCTTCAGAATGCAGGACGAGCGAGCAACAACCTATAGAAACGGGGCACGCTTTTCAAGAAACTGGAGATTCACGAACGATGGAGCCGATCGCCCAGCGACGAGCGATAGCTGCGGCCCATCGCGACTTTTTGGCCATTGTCGAGGATGACTACCGAGTCGCCGTTGGTTTCGCGACGCACTTCTTTTACGTACTTCAGATTCACGATGAAGGAACGATGGACGCGCAGGAATCCGCGCGGGTCAAGACGATCCTGCAAATGCGCCATAGTCTCGCGCAGAAGATGGGTTTCGGTGGCCGTGCAAAGGCGCACATAGTTCCCCTCCGCGCCGATCCATCGAATGTCTGAGACGGGAAGGAAGAGAATGCGCCCTCGAGACTTGAACACAATGCGATTGGTGTACAGATTGAGAGCCGAGGCGGCGCCGTTTCCAGAGCCTGGGTTCTGCTGCTGAATGGCGGATTGCTCGCGCACGCGCTGAACGGCGCTGCAAAGCCGCTCGCGCGTAAATGGCTTCAGCAGATAGTCGACCGCATTCACTTCAAAAGCGCGCACCGCATATTGGTCATAGGCTGTGGTGAAAATGATGCGCGGGATCACTGCATCCCGCTGGCCGGCGAGCGCGCCGACCACATCGAATCCGTCCATGCCGGGCATATGGATATCGAGAAATAAAAGCTCTGGATTCGCCGCGCGCACCAGCTCAATGGTCTCAATCGACGAAGCCGACTCGCCGACAATCTCGATGTCGTTTTCGTCGCGGAGCAACTGGCGCAGCTTCTGGCGGGCCAGCACTTCATCATCGGCGATGACCGCGTGAATCATCACACACCGAACCTTGTTACGCTTTCAAGCGCACTGGGCGAGAGCTGCAGTGGAAATGCGATCGATACCTGCACATGGGTTGGATCCAGCTCGCTGACGGAAAACAGGCAAGCCTCGCCGTAATGCAGTCGCAGGCGATTTTTCACGTTGGACAATCCAACGCCGTGACCCGCGGAAGAGCCATTTTCGGCATTTGAGAGGCCAACGCCGCTATTGGTGACCCGGGTCCATATTTTCCCCTCGTGCCTGGAAACCTCAATCGTCAGCTCGCCGCCGCGATCTAGTTTCGACAGGCCGTGGGCGTATGCGTTCTCGACAATCGGTTGCAAGAACATAGCCGGCACCAGTGCGTCATGCAGTTCCGGATCTACAGAGAGCGTCCGTATGACTCGCCCTGCGTAGCGCTGGTCTTGCATGCCGAGGTAGGTTTCAATAAATTCGATTTCGTCGTGCAGGGGAATGAGTTGAACGTCTCGCCGCTCCAGTGTCATACGGAGAAGGCTGCTCATTTGTTCCAGCATGGAGTCGGCGGCGTCGATATCGCTCCGCATAAGGCTGGAGATGCTGTTCATGGTGTTGAAAAGGAAGTGCGGATTCAACTGCATCCGCAAAGCCGCTATTTGCGAGTTGGCCAGTTGCGCTTCAAGCCGGGCGGCCACGGTTTCTTTTTCGCGAAATTGCTGATAGTAGCCGAAGCCGCGAAAGAAGAAAAAGGCTCCCCAGAAGATGACCATGCTCTCCATCAGATCAGCATGGAAGTTGAAAAGGACGCCCTCCCAATAATGCATGGGCGGGCGGTCGACGGGTACGTTGGGGAAGAAAACGACCCATATCATTTCCTGTATCCAGCAGGTAACGAAGCTGACCGGGAAAACGATGGTGAAAATCTGGACGCCATTTGCCTTTTGGATGAAGGGACGGAAGAGGCGCCAAAGCACCCAGGCGATGATTCCCCAAATGAAGTACTGCGCCCCCCAGGACTCGAAGACAAGCGAGGCACTGATGTGATAGCCGGACTGGAAAAGATGCAGCCACTCCTGCGCGGCAAACAGGATTCCGATGAGTGTGAAGGTTAGGACAAACACCACCGGGTGCGTCCAGAGAGAACGCTCAAAGGAGTTGTGAGCTTTAACTCCGGCCGAAGGATCGGCTCCGCTGGTCCCGGGTGTAGACACGAGCTTGCCTCCAAAAAGTAAGAACTCGAGCTGATTGCATTTTCACTGATTACATTGTCGCCGATTGCATTGTCATTGACACCGTGTCCAATCGTTGCCGTTCCGCTAAAAAATGCATTTGGAAGGCGCAAAGAATGCGCATGCATAGGAATGGCCGGAAAAATTCAATGACCGTCGCCGCGAACGGCTTCAAAGCTCAGTTATGCCGCCGCTAGTCGCGCTGTGAGGCCAGTAGCTGCGCCGCATGTTCGCCGTTCTGGGGGATGCTCAGGGCCAGCCTGGGGAACCCACCCCGCTCATCCCCTTGCTTTTCGACGAACTCCAGCACGAAATGGTGTTGTTGATACCAGGCGTCTGCTTGAGCATCAAGGTTCCGCGTTCGGTCGGGACCCAGCCTGGCGGAGAGTTTGCGAATGTCCTCAGCGAGGAACTTTGCCGCCTCATCGCCGTGCTGCAGAACGGCAATGCGGAAATGGTAGTAGGCGGCGCTGTCGTCAAGCGGAGCGCCCGCGCCGTCCCTCGCCAGAATGCCGAGCAAGATTGACGACTTCCAATTACCCGCATTCGCTGCGTCGTTCAGAAGGTTGGTTGCCTCGCCAGGAGATTGTGCCAGATCCGGATTGCGAACCAGAAGCAACCCCAGGCTGTGCATGGCGGGAACGTAGCCTGCCGCGGCAGACTCGCGGAATAATGCCGCTGCCGCGCGAAGGTCGTGGGGGTGATCCTTGGCGTCGAATAGCAGCGTGGCCAGGTCGAATTCCGCCAAAGGATCGTGCAAGCTTGCGCCCGTCCGATACCATTGCTCCGCTGTTGCCTGATCCTTGAGCACGCCAATTCCGAAAGCGTAGAAATCGCCGAGGTAGCAAGCCGCCAGCCCGCTGCCGTCGGATGCAGCTTCATTCAGGAGCTTCAGAGCAAGCTTCTGGTTTGTCGGGACTCCTGTTCCCCACAAGTACGCAATTGCAAGATTTACTTTGGCCCGAACCAACCCTCCCGAAGCTGCGAGTTGATACCAATGCGCGGCGCGCGCCGGGTCCTTGTTGACGCCAAACCCGGCTTCATAGAGATAACCGATCTGCAACTCCGCGCGCGGATCTCCAGCTCCTGCCGCTTTCTCATACCAATAGGCTGCAAGCTTGGGATCCTCGGCGACGCCGCGACCGGCAAGATAGTCAGCGGCGAGGTTGATCTCCTGGTCGGCGGATCTAGGTTCGGGGGAGCGTGGCTCCGGCGCGACCGTGGTGGGGGGAATGTCAGTTGCGGCAGCGGGAGCGGCATGGATCTTCGTTTGTCCGCAGATCAAAACGCAGAAAGCCGCTACGGAGATGGCTAAGGCGCGATGAGGACCACTGGGCAAAAGCTTCATCGATTCTCTCCGACGTAAAGTCGTGATTCGGGGCGGCCGTTGTGCTGGCCGATCAGACACAGCTGACACGTACTAGACTTTGATTATCACCCAATGTCATTTATTTTGAGTGATTTACGGCGAAGCCCCGCATCGCGAATCAGCCGTCACGAATCCATTCCGTGGCGATCGGTCACTGGAAAAAGGCCGTTGGTCACAAAAACTAATTTTTTAATCGGTGAGTTCTGGGACGAGGCGCTGCACGGCAGGTGAACGCGTTTTGGAGCGATGTCAATCTACCGACGATTGGAAATCGTGATCGGGGATTGGACATCGCTTCCAGGACGCAGGCCAGGTTTTGGATTGCGCGGCTAAAATTCGCGCGGCTAAAAAGTGATTTTGCCCCCGAGCAGCATGAACCGGTTACCGGAGCTGTTGCCGGGAATCGTAGTTCCAGAAGCGTTGAACATATTGCTGGTGAACGCACTCGAAGAAACATCGGCAACGCCGGGACCAAGGTACATTTCATTAAGTGCGTTGTAGGCGGCGAGCGAGAGCTGCATCGACACTCTCTCGGTAATCTTTGTGGTTTTGGTGAGGGTTGCGTCGAGTTCGCTGAAGGCCTGCCCGCGAATCGGGCTTCTGCTGGAGCCAGGATAGGGATTGCCGACAGCCATAGCCATAGGCCTGATTGTTGATGATCCAGTGCGATTGACGCGGGGTCAACGGCAGTGCCGGGAAGGTAATTCCCGGTGTTCTGATCGACGCCGTCGCTGTTGTACACGATGTAATGAGGCGTGCCGGGTACGGAGCTCCCGTTACCGGATCGTGACGTCGGGGTTCAGATAGGCGACCGAATCGACCGGCGCTTTCTTGTTGGAGAGGACAAGCCGGCAGGTATCGCCGGGAGCCTACAGATGAACTATTGAAAGTTTGTCGCAAAAGCTGGTGTCGGCAAAGTTGGCATCAAGATTGAGGGGCTGATACGGCGTATAGACCTGGCCGTTGTGAATCGATATACGCCGCTCAACTAAAGCCATTTGCAACTTTTGAAAGAAGATTGTCCCCATGCACCAAGTTCGGGACGCTGTAACCGAATTCGATTCCCACAACGTGGGTATAGTCATTTCCGCTCAGGCCGCGTTCAGCGGAATCGGTGTTGAGGGGGTTTTGAGCGTAGGCAATGGTGCTACCGCCCGAGCCTGTGCTGCGAAACGCATCGGTCGCGTTGTTCATCGACTTGCTCCACGTGTAGGAGACCGTGGAGGTCAACCCGTGAAAATTCTGCGTCGTCAGATTCAATTGCAGGCCGTTGTAGTTGGCCCAGCCACCATTGATGATCTCAGATACGTTGGAGTAGTTGCAGTTCAGGCGTCCGAAGCCAGTCGCGCTCGGATTAGTGCAAAGCGACGAAGGCGCGACGATGCCAGGAAACGCAGAGGCAACCGGGAGCAAGAAGGGATTGGCGTCGATGGATTGGAAATCGCGGGTGGTCTTGCTTCCTACGTAACGAACTTCGCCCACCGCTCCGCTGCCGAATTGGTGATCGACGGCGAGCGTGTAGGTCTGGACATAGGGCGTGCGGAAGGTTGTGGGAAATGTCGTTTCGTCGTCCTCGCGAGGATCGCCCGTGGGAAGGAACGGCAGGTTGGTGGCGCGGAAGTTGGTGCTCAAAATGTTGCCGTCGGGCGGAAGACAGGCACCGCCGCCGCAGGCGAAGGCGCCCGTGTTCACAACCGGAGCGCCGCTGGCCTCAAGCTGGAACATGTTGTCGAACGCCGGATTGGCGTTGATGGCATAGCCGGCGCGAACCACGAGCTTCTTGTCGAAGTCGGGGTTCCAGGCGAGACCGATGCGCGGTTCAAAGTTCTTGTAGTTCTCATTGGCCTTGACGCTAACCCGGTCCGCGAGAGGAAGCGACGTGGGCCAGATTGCTGTGGCCGGATTTGACTCCCGGGCCACGGTCTCGTTGTGGAGCTTGTTGACAGCCTGACTGAAGAACTCCCATCGAACTCCCAGATGGAGCGTCAACGTTGAAAAAGCTTTCAAGTCATCCTGGAAGTAGAGGGCGACATCGGGCTCGGTGAAAGGGATAACGGGATTGCCGTTAGCCAGAACCGTATAGGCGCTCGATCCGCCGGGACCATTTTGCAATAGATTATCGAGGGTTCCGAAATTTGACCTCGCCGTTGTAGAAGAACAGGCCGGCATTCGGCGAATTTTGGTAGTCAAATTCACCGCCGATGAGCAGCGTCTGCGATCCGCGAGTCACGGTCGCATTGTTCTGCACCTGCGTAACCTTGATGGTGCGGCCTTGCGGAAAATTGATATCCCCGCCAAAGTCAAGGTCATCGTTTGTGCCGACGAAGTTCACTTGTGTTGGACACGCTCCGAAGTTGGTGGCAACGCAATTCGGATACGCGCCTCCTTCAAAGTAGACCTTGGAGTCCGCAAAGCTATACCGCAACTGGTCAACCACGCGCGGAGAGAAAGTGTGAATCCAGTCGGCTCCGACGGAGTGGGTTGTTGAAGGAACATTGACGAAATCACCCGAAGCGGTTCCAGAGGTTCCGGCGACGCCAGTGAAAAGTTCGGGCTGGTAGAAGTAGCGGAGGAACATGTGATCTTTTGAGTCAGGCTGCCAATCCAGCCGTCCCAGTTCTTCCTGGTCGTTGGAAATACTAATGATGTTTCGCTCGACGCTGGAAACTTCGACGGTCGCCGTTTGGCCGCCGGGACCGGTAACTTGTTCAGTGGTCACCGAACTGGCGATGGACTTCGGATTGCCTTGAGAGACCGCGTAGGGGCCAAAGGCAATCAGCGCGGCTACGCCCGGATTGCCGGGGAAGGCTGCTTGAAGCTGCTTGAGGCCGGTGGGGTCAGGAGTCAGGAGCGGGAGACGATTGCGATGGCGTCTGCCCGGTACGAACAGGGTCCCAATAGGTGCTTAAAAGAAAAAAAGCTTGTTTCTGATGATCGGGCCGCCGATCGTCGCCCCGTCGCGATTCTCTACATATCGGGGAAGAGCCGTCGCCTGGCAGCCGGTGGTCGGACTTACACCAGGAGGGCAATAGCCGAATAGCGGATTCTTTTCGGAGTCCGCACAACGAGCTCAGGAACTGACCTTGGTAAAGACTCGAAGGCGCTGCCGTGCAAGTGAGTTGGTTCCGGACTTGGTGATGTAATTCTCGACCGCACCCGCGTTGCGGCCATACTGCGCGCTGTAATCATTCGTGATGACCTGGATCTGCTGAATAGCATCCTGGCTGCCAAAGAAAACCTGCTGGCCCGCCGATGTCGTTATCGTTGTTGGATTGGCCGTCAATTTCAAAGTTGTTGTAGCGGCCGCTCTGGCCGTTGACTGAATAGTTGTCGCCGTTGGTGTTGGAGAAGTTGTCCGCGCCGGTTCCTACCACGCCCGGAATCAGCTCCACCACTGTGTCAAATCCATTATTCAAGGGCAGCATTTGCATCGACTGCGTGCTGAACGTAGTCGTCACCTGCGAGTCGCTGGTTTCAAGCAGTGCGGCGGCGGAGCCATTGACCTCGACCACCTGCGCGGCTGCGGTGGAGACCTGGAGCTTTACATCGTTCAGGTTGGTGGTGGCACCAGAGGCGACCTGGACGTTCGCGATGTTCTCATTGGAGAATCCGCTGGCGCTGATCTGCGCGCTGTAAGTTCCGATGGGAACCGCAAAGAAACTGAACGAGCCGTCGCCTTTCGACTTCGCGGCGAGCTTGAGGCCATTCGACTGATTGGTCAACTGAATCGCCGCGCCGGGAACGACAGCGCCGGAAGGATCGGTGACCGATCCAGAGACCGTACCTGTGGTGATGCCCTGGCCGAACGCGGATGCGGCGAAAAGCAACGCCCCTAAACCCAAAACCACATTTTTCAAAGTTTTCACAGTTCACTACTCCTCATGGTTCTGATTTGCGCTCAAGACACACGGTTCTAAATCGACAAAACAACGGTCGTCACTGGCCTTTCACGTTTCGTCCATGCACGCGCGGTTCCGATTGCCGAATTCCGGGGGACTATGTGACGAGCCAACTTGAATCAGGGACGAATGGAAGGTGCCCCCGATTTGGTGCGAATTGAGGGGCGCAAATTCCCTGCAGAATTCGAATTTGCCGTATCGGCCGCCGGAACTGGATATTGCATTCTGGAATCAGGGCCGAACGGCTTTATTTGAGTGACGAAGAGGGCGATACGTTGTTCAACTGCGCGGAATTGAATCGAATTGCTGGCTTGGCGGCGGATTTAGATATGGAAGCCCATAGGGAAACACGCAGGAAAGACGGCGCTCGGGAATTCGACTTAAGCCGGCAAGCCGGAGCAAGTTAGCATTAGCCGTGATGCCTGGATGCGGAATTAATCGATCAATTGCGGTAGCGGCCTTCTTCCTGGCGGTCTCGTCTGGAACACAGGCCGTGTTTTGCCAAACCAATGCGCAATCGTGGCAAAACGCAGTTGACCTCGCGGCGCGAGAGACGCCGCAAGCAAGGATTGTTGTGCTCGACATTGCCACCGGACATTTGCTGGCGGCGCATCAGCTCAATGATGCATCGAGAACGCTGGCCGCGCCAGGATCGACACTCAAACCATTGATCCTGTATCGCCTGGTGAGCGCGGGCCGGTGGAACCCGGCGATCCGCGTCGCATGTAATCGGCAGCTCGTGGTCGCGGGCCATCGGCTGGCGTGCACGCATCCGCCTGCTCCGCCATTTAATGCTCGCGAGGCTTTGACCTGGTCGTGCAACACTTACTTTGCCGCAGTGGCGCGCACTCTGCATCCCGGTGAGCTGGGGCAGTTGCTGCGGCCTACCGGCCTGCTTGGCGTCACCGGCCTCGCGCACGACGAAGCTGTCGCAGAATTTCGCGAGCCGGATTCCGCTGAGGCAGAACAGTTGACGCTGCTCGGCGTAGAAGGAGTGCGCGTGACGCCGCTGGAGCTGGCCGAAGCCTATCGCTGGCTGGCGATGGAGCTGGCCGCGCATCCTGATTCCGTTGCGGCACAAGTGGTCCGCGCAGGGCTTGAGGACTCGGCAAGCTTTGGAATGGCCGGGCAGGTGAGTTTAGGCGGCGTTCGCGTGCTGGGCAAAACAGGGACTGCGGAAGGCGTGGCGTCGAGCCGAACACACGGCTGGTTTGTGGGCATGGCTCCGGCAGAAAAACCCACGGTCGTGATTGCCGTCTACTTGCCTTCAGGCCGGGGCGCTGACGCTGCACACGTCGCGGGACAGATTCTGGCCAGCGTAGCGCTGAGGCAACCGTGACCCGACCGACCGTGAATCCGCGGCGCGTGGCGCGATCTCTTGTAAGCCTGCTGGCGGCGGCCGGTGTGGTGTGGGGCAGTTTGCAACCGCAGCACCAGGCCGAAGTGGTCGCAGCCACGACCTCGCGAGAAGCACCTGCCGCCGCGCGAGACACGCTTCGGGTTGGAATGTGGACGCTGTGGCACGACCGCGAAGCTACGATTTCGCCCGCCGGGCCGGATCACAAATTTACTTTACGAACCTGCGCCGATTGCGCCGCGCTCGCACTCAACGGATCAGCCAGCGTCCGCGCGGAAGGCGACGCGTTGACACTGACGGCGTCCGACAAAAAGCTCAACGCGGCGCGCATCTGGTTTACCGCGCCGGTGACGCTCACAGCGCATGGCGAATCTGTTACGTTGCGCGATCCCGTCGCGATCGCGGCGCGGGCGGGCGTGCTGGTCATCGTAGTGACAATGCCGGTGGAGAGCTATGTTGAGCGGGTGGTAGCCAGCGAAAGCGGCGCAGCCGACAGCGCGGAGTCCATGAAGGCGCTGGCAATTGTGGTGCGCAGTTTTGCACTACACGAAACGCACGGGCACGCGGACTATGACCTCTGCGACTCGACCCACTGCCAGCTTTTGCATTGGGGCAGCAATGGCGTGCGCGGCGCTCAAGCTCATGCGGCAACGCTCGCAACTAGCGGCGAGACGTTGTGGTTTCACGGGCAGCGTGCGCTGGCCTACTTTGGAAAGGACTGTGGCGGGCGAACCGCTTCACCGGCAGAGATCTGGCCTCACGCCAAGGCGGTTTCGTATCTGCCGTCGCAGCCCGATCGGTTTTGCACGCGAGACGGCGGCAGAGAGTGGGCGTCGGAGATCACTCGCGCTGAATTGACCTCCGCGCTGGCCGCGCATGGGCTAGCTGCACCGGGATGGCAGAACATCACGATCGCGCGACGCGGAGAATCGGGCCGCGCCGTGATGCTTAGGTTGGACAACACCGAAGTCGGCGCCGATGAATTCCGGCTCGCCGTTGGCGAATCGCTGGGATGGAACAAGATTCCGAGCACATGGTTTGAGGTGAGCCGCCAGGGCGATAGCTTCGCATTCCATGGGCGCGGATGGGGCCATGGCGTGGGCCTGTGCCAGAAGGGCGCGGCGGCGATGGCGCAGCAGGGGCGCATCTTCCGGCGAAATTCTGCAGCAGTATTTTCCGGGAACGCAGGCGGCCGACGAAGAGAGCGGGCGCGAATGGAACAAGTTTGCCGGCGACGGATTTGTTCTTGAATCTCTTGATGCGAGCGACGCAGCGTATCTGCCGGATCTGAATCGCGCGCAGGCCGAGGCGACAGAAAGATCGGGACTGCATTCGGCTGCCTCATTCACAGTCCGCGCATTTGCATCCACGGCGGCTTTTCGCCAGGGCACCCTCGCGCCCGGCTGGGTTGCGGCGTTTACCGAAAATGACTGGATCGGAACGCAGCCTTTGCGAACGCTGGCGGCGAGGCGCCTATTGGTGGACACAATGCGCCATGAATTTCTGCATGCGCTGGTAGAACAGCAGGCGGGACCGCATGCGCCGCTTTGGCTACGCGAGGGGTTGGTGGAAGTCTGGAGTGAGCAGAGCGGCGGAGCAAATTCGTTCATCGCCAGTCAGTCAGGGGCGTCGCCTAAACTTTCTCCTGAAGCCGTCAACGATGCGTTGGCGCATGCGACCACTGAAGCGGAATCGGCAGCCGCGCATCGCGCAGCCGAATGGTACGCGGCGCAACTGCTCGCGCGCTATGGGCGCGCGCAAGTGCTTGAGTGGCTCAATTCAGGCGTTCCCGCCGGGGTCGTCGCCGCCCTCGGGCAACGGTAGCTTGACGGAGTCTTCGCCAAGTGGCCCGGAGCCAACGGGTGCGGGGACCAGCGAATCGTCGTCGGGCTTCTCAGCGGCAGGCGCGCCATGCGATAACAGCACTGCGCACCAGGCCAGAAGCAGAACCCATGAAACAATCGCCAGCAAATAAGCGGCGGCCAACTTGAATATCACCGCCCAGACTTGATGCGACACTGTTCCGCGCGGCAAGCCATCAAAGAAGTGACTTGGCCACTCGACAGCCACGAGACCCGCGATGATTACCGCCAGCCACCAGCGCCAGTTGAAAAGCAGTCGAATGATTTTTCGAACCGGCAATCGCAATCCCCATTGAGCTGATGCCATTGCCCATGGAATCACCTTCGCGGGCAGCGCGATCCAGCGAATGATCCAGACCAGGAATGTGAGCCAGCTTTGAATGTGATCGTAACTGAAAAGCGTCGCCCGCGAATTAGCCGAAGCGTGCGAGTTCAGATAGCCCGCCCACGCTGGGATTTGGTCGCTGCACCAATCCAGAAGTGCCCATGCGGCCCAGACAACTGCAACCCAAACCAGAAGCGTGAGCACACCCCAAACCAAGTGCACTCGCCTTTGCTCTTCATTGAAAAGCCTGCGCATGGTTGCTGCCTCAAGCAGCAGAACCGCGGCAAGCAGCACCAGCGGCACAAACAAGGCGAGCGCCACTTGCCACACATAACTATCGGGCAGCCGCGTCCAGGCGATGCCCGCGAGAATGATGAGGAGCGTGGCCCAGAATTGCGCCGCGACCCACGCGAGGCTCAAGCGGAGGCGGCGAAACAGATCGTTGAAAATGTTGGCGGCAGCAACATCGCTCACGGCTGCACCTCCAGCGTTGCGGGATCGGTGGTGGTCTGGACGTTCGATTGGTACATGGGGCCGGCCTGCGCGGGGCTGATCTGGAACAGCCCGGAATTATCAGCCTGCAGCAAGTAGATATACACGCTCCGCGAGCCGAAGTTGGTGTCAAAAAATGCGGCGCGGTCGTCGTGGAATTCCTTGCGCGTGAAACTATCGGCCCACCAATCGGGCTTGTTGTTCAGCGTGTAGAGTCCCGTTTCGGCCAGGAACTCCGTGCCGGCTGGAATTGGGTCTTCGGCCTGCAGGTACTTCCAGTTGGTGCCGTTGAGCGCGAGTTTCACGGCAATGATGTCGCCGATATGGACCGGGCCTTTGAGCGGAACCAGATCGTAGGTGATGGGATCGGTGGGCTTGTCCTGCTTTTTCTGCAGCAGGTAGTAATCGCGCGTGATGTTGAGCGCGAGCTTCCCCTGCTGGAAGGATTTTTGATCCGCCGAGTACCAGTTGTTCTCCGCGGACCAGTAGGTAATTCCGTTGCCGCTCTTCCTGATGGTGATCTGGCCGCCGCTGGATGTCTGCGCCGCGGGAATCTTGATCTGCCAGGGCGCTGCGAAGCGCGTCGTCGGGACCGAAGTGGCGCTTGCCAACGCTGGTGCCGTTTACCAGAACTTCAACGTCGGAGCTGTTGGCCAGCTCGCCGCTGAGAGCGAGGTAGTCGGTGAGGCCCTGAATCACCATCGACGTCTGCTTGGTCGAGTACCAGTAGTCGCCGTCGCGATGCTCGGCGAGCCAGCGTGCGGCTTTGGGCATCAGGCCGCTTGTACGGTCCTGGCGGACGAGAAGCTTGAGCGCGAAGGCCGTGGTCTCGGGCGAAGTGTCGTCCTAGAAATCCATCATGCCGTCGTAGTTGCCTTCCCAGTAGGCGTCAACGTCGGTGACGTGGGCTTTCTTTTCGAGCAGCTGGGCAGCCTGATGCGCGCGCGTGTCGCCGGCCGCGTCAAGTGCGAGACCGGTCAGAGCAAGCCCTTCGTCGCTGAGTTTGTCGGCGCTCGACCACGCACGGTCGAGCGCGCTCTTTCGGCGCGCCGCCTGTGGTCGCCAGCGCATAAACCGTATAGGCGCGCAGGTCGGGAATCATGTCGGGATGCGCGGCCAGCGTGGTCAGCAGCCAGTTGCGCGCCCTTGTTGAGCCGGTCGTCATCGATCGTGTAGCCGGCTGCGCTCGCCTGGCCCAGGCCGCTGACCACATACGCGGTCATAAAGACGCGGCTGGGATCGTCCGGCCACCAGCCCCATCCGCCATCGTCGTGCTGATAGCTGTAGAGGCGCTCGAGGCCGGCGCTGACCATGATCGTTCAGCGTCTTGCGATCGATGGGCGATTTGAGGTGCAGCTTGTCGACGGCCTGCGCCACGATCAGGTCGGGCAGGAAGCTGGACATGGTCTGCTCGGTGCAGCCCCAGGGATAGCTGGTGAGGTAATCGAGCGCGTCGAAGACGGTGCCGGCGACAGCTGGAGCAACGGTGACGGTGAGGGCGCGCGAACCGGCATCAGATCCGGCGGGATAAGTGAAGGCCCACTGATTCTGGCCGGCGCCGGAGAAGACGACGCCGGTTCCGGCGGCGCGCTGCTTGACGCCGAAGGGCAGGACGGGCAGCGTCATCTGCAGCGCGTCCGATTCCTCATTGGTAAGCGCCTTGGCAGTGAGGACGGCGTTGCCGGTTGAGCGTGCGCCTTTACGCGCCAGTCGACGTAGCTCTCGCCATTGGCGGGAATCGCTGACTTTCTGCGTCTGGCCGCTGATGACGTCGACGCCGCTCACATCGAGGGCGAAGGTTACGTCTTTTGCTGTCGCAGATAGTTGTGGGCGATGACGCGGAGCACGGTTTCGTCGCCCTGGCGGAAGAAGCGCGGCGCGGCCAGGCGGACGATGAGGTTTTTGCGCACCAGCACGCGCGTAACTGCGCCGCCGGCTTTGCCATCGTCGGTCATGGCGCGGATGGTGGTGCGCCAGGTGGTGAGCGCGTCAGGGAAGTTGAATGTCGACGCGCGCGTGGCCGTTGGGGCCGGTGCTGGACGCTGGGATTCCAGTAGGCCGTGTCGGGGAATGCCTTGCGGATTTTGGGAACCACGAGGTCGGAGCCGGGTTTTACCTGCGCCATGCGCGGATGGTAGAGGCCGTTGGCCAGGTCGGCGAGGAGCGGGCTCTTGGTGCCTGCCTGCGCCGGAGAAGAAGAAGTCGAACGAGGTCTGCGGCTCGAGGTCGACGTATCGCTTGGGGTAGAACGACTCAACGATGTCGGCAGTTGTATCGGGCCGGACGGAGTAGAGGGCCTCATCGACTACGCCAAAGCTGAGGTCGGCCTGCACCGGCTTGCCTGCGGAGTCGACCGCGAACACATCGAAGCTCGCCGCATTTTCGCCGGGTCAGTATTGGGTCTTGCTCGGCGTGGCGGTGATGGTGAGCGTGCGCTCGACAAGCGGAACCTTGAGGCTTTTTTGCGCGGTCATCAACTGGTCGTCGTGGACGATGACCGCCGTGACGACGAGATTCGGCTGCGCCTGCTGCGTGATGGGCACATCGAAGGCGACGCTCGCGCCGGTGGCGTGGATGAGCTGCCGCGACTGCACGCTGTCGCCTTCCGTGGTGACGACGGCCCACGATTCCGTCAGGCCGGTGACGAGGAGCAGATGGGCGGTGTCGCCGACGCTGTAGGTCTTTTTGTCGGCGACGATCTGCGCCTGCGTGTTGGTTTGGTACCACTCGCCCGCGCCGTTCCAGACCCAGATATAGGTGCGGCTGCGACGGTGCGGCTCTCCGGGGTCTGCGCGGTGGCCTTCACTTCAAAATCGCCGCTGCCGCTAATGGGCAGGTCAACCTGAACCGTTCCATCCGCGCCGGTCGTGGCATCTTTGCTTCCGGCGTCGGTGTCGGTTCGCTCGTGAGTGACGGAATCCCATTTCTCAAGCGCAGCCGCAATGTGGACCTGGGTCTGCACTGGCTTGCCGTCGTAGTCCTGCGCCGTGACTTTGACGCGCGTGGGCTGGCCGGCCTGGAAGACATAACTTGTAGGCTCGACGCTCACGCGGAACGAGCCATAAGTGGCCAGAACGGTGGAGTGGCCGGCGACTTCGCGGTTGGCGGCGTCGGTCACGCGCGCCTCGATGCGGTAGTCCTGGTCGGTGTGCTTGGCGTCGACCTGAGTGGGCAGCGTGACGGTGAGTCGGCCGTTCGCGTCGAGCACGCCTTGATGTTCCTGCTGCTCGGTCTGGCCCCATGTATCGTCGGCGTCGTCAGAGTCGTCGGATGAATCTGAGTCGGCGTCCGCGCTGTCTCCGTTATCGTCCTGGTCATCCTGATCCCACCAATAATGAGTGGAGGTGTGCACGACGTACTTGACCTTGGCGCCGGCAACCGGCTCGCCGAAGAAGTAGCGCGCGCTAATCGTCGCCTGAATCGAATTGCCCTGCAGCACGCGCGGCGCGGCCGGCTTTACAGTCACCTGGTACTCGGGCTTCTTGTACTCCTCCACGTAGAAGCTGCCGCCGCCGCCTATATTCTGATCGGCAAACTCGAAATAGTAGTAGCCCAGCGCGGCATCGGATCCGAGGTTGAGATCTGCAACTGCCGTGCCATGCGCCGAGAGGGCAGATCTGCTTTCGCAGCACCTCCTTGTTATCGGGGCCGTGCACAGTGAGCGTGACCGTCTGTGGTCCGGGAAGAACGAGCGTGTCGTTCTGTTCCTGGCGCACGATGCCTTTGATGTGGACGGTATGGCCCGGCCGGTAGACGGGCCGGTCGGTATATAGATAAGACCGTTCCGTTTGGGTTCCATTGTCTTGAAAGTTGTAGCCCCATGGCGTAACCAGCGCGGCGTCGGCTCCGTTACGCGCAAGGATCCAGACGTTTTCCGGCTCCGCCCCCTGAGCGCCACCACGAATCGTCATCGTGAGCGAAGCCATTCCATCGCTGCCCGTCTTGCCCGACGACTGCAGCTGGCCGTTCGCCCAGAGAACAACGTCGGCATTTGCGACGGGCGCGCCGGTTTTGCGGTCGGCGACGTAGAGATCGGCTCGTGCGCCCGACGTCCGCTCCACGACTGCGATTGCAGTGACGATGGCGACGGTGTAGGCCTTGTATGTGCCGTCGGTAGCCTCAATCAGGTAGACGCCCGCGGCCAGCCCGTCGATGGGCAACTGTTGCGTTTCGCTGACCAGCGCGGGCGGAGTTTCGAGCTTCCAGCGCGCCACCAGCTGGCTCGCGTTGAGCAGGGGAATCTGCGCGAACTGCGCCGCGCCCACTACCTCGCTGCGCTTGCCGAGCTTTCCCTGCTGCTCGCGGAAGTTGTCGCGCGCATCGTCGGTAAATTGGCCGCGGAAGAAGTGGCGGACGAGCCACCACAGATGCGCCTTGAAGTCGTGCAGGCGCTCGAGGAAGGTAGTCTGATCGATCTGCTCCGTCGGCGCGTAACTCTGCTCGCCGAAACTGTGCAGGTCCTTGAGGCCGGCGAAGAATTTCTGCGCGTCGCGCACTTTGTAGACGCGGAATTCGAGCTCCGGAACATTGCGGGCGAAGAGCTGGATTTTGACGCTCTCGCCGGGCGCGAAGGTGCGCGAAGTGGAGAGGGAGAAGGAGCGCGGCGCGTCTTTGGCCGAGGCGGGAATCGCGGCCGCGGCCGAGAGTAGCAGAAGAAGCGAGGCCAGCAGCGGCTTAGGCAGCAACGGTTTCCGGCGGCGTTCCGATCAACGGTTCCTCGCAGAATGTTCCAGCGGTAGACGCCGAGAAAATTGGGATTGGCGGGGAGCGGCCGCCATTGCGGCTGAGGATGGTCAAGAAGCTCGGAGAGGAGCACGCGGCGAAGCTCGCCAGGCCGGCCGTGATCGGGCCCGGTGTCGTAGACAACTTCAGCGGCCGCGCCGGAGCGGACGACGATCATCGAATGCCACGGCGACGACTGGCCGAATTGGCGATAGAAGAGCAAGTCGCCGGGGAGCGCGGCGCGCACATCGCGGCTGACAAAGTACGCGTTTCGCTCGACCAGCGTTTTGGCGTCGGCGAACTGGGCAAATGCGCCGTTGGAAACGTCGCCAGGCTCGAATGCGCCGGGCCGCACGCGAAAGAGCGCCGGGCCGAGCGGGGTGTGCGGATAGTTCCAGGCGCGAATCTCGCCCGGCGAGGCCGGGACCTCGATTTCCGTGGTCTGGAACCAGCTTTCATCGTGGCGCTTGAGAGCCTCGCGATAGGAGTAGCGAAGCAGGCTGGCGCAATCGGCGATCTCCGGCAGGGACTTCGGCGGCGGGACGGACGGCCTGGTACTCGGCGATGAGCGTAAACCAGCGGCGGAATGCTGCCTGGTCGGCCGGATCGGTCAGGCGGAGAAAATCGGGCGTGCCGTCGCCGAATCGATCGCCCCAGGCCAGCGTGGTCCGCGACAATGCCGCCGCGGGCCGTGAATGAATGACTACGGCCGAGACCGGCTGGGCGTGAGCGTGGGGCACAAAATGAAGGACGCTCGGGCCAGGTGGGAAGACCCTGTAGCAGCAGAAAATCAGCGCGCACAGCGTTGCCAGAGTTGCAAACGCAATCAGGCTCCCGCTTCGGCGGATATTAGCCGCCGTGTTGGCACCGGGTGGTCTGCCTTGCGCGTTCACTTGAGGGCGAGAGAGTTGGTCGCCCCTATCCTACGTCAATCCTGCGAATTATGCGCATTTTTCGCTTTGAAGCCTGGCCCCTTGTTTCGAGTAGAGGGTTTTGTTACCATTTGGTTACACATGGTTTGCGCCTTACCAAGCCGCTCCTGTTGTTGCCTGTCGAACATCTTCGACGGGTGTCTACTCTAGTCTCTGATCTCCAAAGCACAATCGATCCAGAAGACGCACCCGCTGCTGAAAGCCGGGTTTGTCTTTGTGCGCACCCGCCTTCAGCGCAACCAAAAAATGAAAGGTCCCGATGCCGGTTGCTGAAAGTACAACAGTCAAAACATCGCCGCCAACACCCGCTGGCCCGTCGCCGCGGCTGAACCATCTGCGCCTTCTTGAGGCGGAGAGCATTCACATTCTGCGCGAGGTGGCGTCGGAGTTCGAGCGGCCGGTCATGCTCTACTCCATCGGCAAGGATTCTTCGGTGATGCTGCGGCTGGCGCAGAAAGCTTTTTATCCCGCGCCGATTCCCTTCCCGCTGCTGCACATCGATACCGGCTTCAAGTTTGCCGAGATGCTTACCTTCCGCGATGAAATGGCGCGGCAAGTGGGCGCGGAGCTGCTGGTTTGGCGCAATGAGCCGGCGATCGCCGCGGGAACAAATCCGATTGTGCTTGACACCAAGCGCTGCTGCGGCCTGCTCAAAACGCAGGCGCTGCTGGACGCGCTGCGCCACTACAACTTCGATGCGGCGTTCGGCGGCGCGCGGCGCGACGAAGAGAAATCGCGGGCGAAGGAACGGATTTATTCCTTCCGCGACGGGGCCGGACAGTGGGATCCGAAAAATCAGCGGCCCGAGCTTTGGAATCTCTACAATGCGCGCATCCATCCGGGCGAAAGCATTCGTGTATTTCCCATTTCTAACTGGACTGAGATGGATGTGTGGCAGTACATCCACGAGGAAAAGATTCCAGTGGTCGATCTTTACTTTGCCAAGGAACGGCCCATGTATGTGCGAGGCGATGGTCTGCTGCCGATCGAGCAGGATTTTGTCGCACGGCTGGGCGAGAAGCCGCAGATGGTCAAGAGCCGTCTGCGCTCGCTCGGCTGCAGCCCCTGCACCGGCGCCATCCGTTCCGATGCCGACAGCATTCCCGCGATCATTGCGGAGCTGATTTCGTTCAAATCCTCGGAGCGCGCGAATCGCGTAATCGATCACGACCAGGAAGGCTCGATGGAGATCAAAAAGCGGGAGGGCTACTTCTAAGTGGCAACCCTCGCTACTCCCGCATTTTCCATTGAGGAATTTCTGCTCGCCGAGCGCGAGAAGGATTTGCTGCGCTTTTCCACGGCCGGCAGCGTGGATGACGGCAAGTCGACGCTCATCGGGCGGCTGCTCTACGACACGCAATCGGTTTATGAAGACCAGGTGAAGTCGATTGAGGGCAAGGGCACAACTGCGCCGGGACAGATCGATTTTGCGCTGCTGACGGATGGCTTGCGCGCCGAGCGCGAGCAAGGCATCACCATCGACGTCGCCTATCGCTATTTTTCCACGCCGAGGCGCAAGTTCATCATCGCCGATACGCCGGGCCACGAGCAGTACACGCGCAACATGGCCACGGGCGCGTCGACCGCCGACGCGGCTATCGTGCTGATCGATGCGAGCAAGGGCGTGCAGATTCAGTCGCGTCGTCACGCTTACATTGCTTCGTTGCTGCGCGTGCGCCATGTGCTGGTGGCCGTAAACAAGATGGATTTGATCGGCTACGATGAAGCAACTTTCCGTGCTATCGAGACCGATTTCAGATCGGTGCTTGATCAGATCGCGGCCGACACCGGCACTCCGGTCGAGTTGCACTTTGTTCCGGTGAGCGCACTGAAGGGCGACAACGTGGTCCATAAGACCGGCGCGATGCCGTGGTATGCGGGGCCGTCGTTGCTGGAGTTGCTTGAAGCACTGCCCTCCGCGGTCGATACCAGAAGCGCGGCGTTTCGTTTTCCCGTGCAGCGCGTGTTGCGGCCCGATCGCACCTTCCGCGGATTCGCGGGACAGATCGCATCAGGCACGATTCGCCGCGGCGGCGAGATCACCGTTTTTCCTTCCGGCCACAAAGCAAAGATCGAACGCATCGTGACCTTTGATGGCGATCTTGAAGAGGCCATTGCGCCGCTCTCCGTGACGTTGGTGCTCGACCATGAGGTAGACATCAGCCGTGGCGACTTGATTGCCGGTGTTGAGTCATCGCCGGTGGTCGCCAGCAGCGTGAAGGCGTCGCTGGTTTGGATGGATCAGCGGCCACTGGACCCCAATCGCCGCTATTTGCTGAAGCACACCAGCCACACTGTGCCTGCATTGGTTTCAACCATCGATCATCGCGTGGATCTGGGCGCATTCAAGCACGAGCCGGCGGTGACGCTGCGCATGAACGATATCGGCGCGGTCTCGCTGCATCTGCTGCGGCCAATTGCAGTCGATTTATATGGCGAAAACCGCGGCACCGGCGCGCTGATTCTGATCGATCCCGAAACCAACGCTACCGTTGCTGCCGGCATGGTAACGGCGGCGCAAGGCCAAACAATCGCGGAAGAGGAAGACGTGGCCGCGGCATGGGGCCGAGTGACCGCCGGCGAGCGGGAAGCACGCTGGAGACATCGTGGCGGCGTGCTTGAGCTATCGGGCGCGACGGAGCTAATCGACGCAGTCGAGCGCTCGCTGTTTGCCGTGGGCGCGGTCACCTGCCGCATCGACGCCGGTGAGCGTTCGTCTTTGCAACATTTGGGACTGCTTGACGTAATCACCGACCTGCAAACCCGATCCGGTTTGCTCACAATCGTGATGCGCGCCGGCGATGAGGGTGCGCTGACCGCGAGCGCAGGCGGATTCGAGATCACACTCGACGCAGACAACAGGATGCATGCCGTCGCCGCGGTACACCGGCTTCTCGAGCGCGCGGGAATCTTTATTTCTTCAGAAGGGGCGGATTTGTAATGGGCGTTGCGGAGATTGCTTCTGAAGTAAACGCGAAGTTGGACGCCGTGCGGGCCACGCTGGCGCGCGAAGTCACCGGTAAGGGAGATGTGTGCCTTACGTGCAGCTTTCAGGCCGAAGACGTGCTCCTGACCAAACTTGCGATTGCGCTTGACCCGCGCATTCCAGTTCTCTTTCTCGATACGGGCTACCACTTCGCTGAGACCTACGCGTATCGCGACCGCATCGCGCGCGAGTGGAATCTGAACCTGATCAATCTTCTGCCGGAAAAAACAGTTGCCGAGCAGGAGGCGGAGTTCGGTTTGCTCTATCAGTCCGCGCCGGATCGCTGCTGCGGTCTGCGCAAGGTTGAGCCATTGTTCAAGGCAGTCGCTGGTTATCGCGTGTGGCTGACGGGCCTGCGCCGCGAGCAAGCAAGAAGCCGCGCCGCGCTTGAAGAGTCGGCGATGTTTTCACTTCCCGGCGGCAAGCAGGTGCTGAAGCTGGCGCCGCTGGCTGAGTGGACGACGCGCGACGTGTGGTACGCGTGCGAGCAGTTTGAGATTCCGCTCTTGCCGCTTTATGAGCAGGGCTACACCTCCATCGGCTGCCAGCCATGCACCTCGCTGCCGCTCGATCCCAACGATCCGCGATCGGGACGGTGGGCCGGGCAAAAAGTGGAGTGCGGCATCCATATTCAGGCAGCACCGGCGAAGTGACGCGAACCAGTCACGCGGACCAGTGACGAGAACTTAGGGATCGCGAACGCAGGGATACTGAGGACCAGATGCAGTACGTAATCGGATTCTTCATCGCACTGTTCATCGCGCTCACCGGCGTGGGCGCGGGCACTGTTACCGTGCCTGTCCTGGTGCTTTTTCTCGGCGTGCCGGCTCCTGTTGCGGTGGGCATCGGACTGATGTTCGCGACGGCGGTGAAGTTGATCCTGGTGCCTGCGCAGATCGCTCGCAAAAATGTTGCCTGGCGCACGCTGGGCTATATGCTGCTTGGCGGCGTGCCCGGCGTTCTCGTTGGGTCGTTCTTCCTGAAGCATCTTATCGACGCGGGATCGGCAAACCTGTTGAATGCGATTCTCGGTGGAATTCTGGTCACCACCGCGATGTGGCAAATCATTTTTTCGTTCCGCCGCATGGAGGACAAACGGGACGCGCGCGATCGCAGTCCGCTGCTTTCGTGGCTCATGTTTCCCGTGGGCGCGGAGGTAGGTTTCTCTTCCGCTGGAGCAGGAGCGCTGGGCAGCGCGGCGCTGCTGAGCATGACCGCGTTGGCGCCTGCGCAAGTGGTTGGAACCGACATCGCATTCGGCTTTGTGGTTTCGCTCATCGGCAGCGGCGCGCACTGGTTTACGCACGCATCGAACACCCCGCTGCTGCTTCATTTGATCGAGGGCGGCGTCGCAGGCTCCGTCGTGGGAACCATCGTCAGCACGCGCATTCCACGCCGTCCGCTGCGACTTGTTCTTTGGGCGTGGCTGCTGATTCTGGGTGGTCAGTTTCTCTTCAACAGCTACCATGTGTGGGCCGCGACGAGTTCGAGCAAGCCGGCGGACAAGAGCTCGCTGAGCGATCACTCAACGAGCGGTGGCGCGAGCAAACAGTAAATTTGCTGATTCTGATTCTAGTTGGCTGCCCCCCAGGGATTCGAACCCCGATAGGCTGCTCCAGAGGCAGCTGTCCTACCATTGAACGAGGGGGCAACAAGCGGGCGTGACGGCTCGTCTTGCAACCGGCCGGCCTGGCTCCCAAATCTGGGCGCGCAAAGCCAACCTCTTTATGTTACGAAGATTCCCGCGTGCGGTCAATTTGCCGTGCGCAGCCAGCTTGCGGCGGCCGGGCATTCCCTCGCAGGCAAGCGATTCTTAGTTGATAAGGAATCCCGTCGAACTCGCTGGCTGCGGTCTTCCCGATTTTCGCTTCTCTCATTCTTCGCGGAGCACTTCAAGCGGGCGGAGGCCGAGAATGCGGTAGCTGGCGATCCAGCCTGTGGCCGTAGCCAGCAAAGCTGTTCCTAAAAGTGCTGCCAGCGTGGCGCCCCACGCGATGTGAAAACCAATGTCGACCCGATGCAGGAGGATGCGCGTGAGCAGGTTTGCAAATACGACGCCGACCGCGCCGGCCAGCAAACCCAGAACGCTGAACTCCACGCTGAAGATGCGCACAATTCGCATCCGCGTTGCGCCCAGGGTTTTGAGCACGACTGCTTCTCGCATGCGGCGGAAGCGCGTACTGGCGATGCTCGAGGCGAGAATCGTTAGCCCCGCAAGAATAGAGAAGCCGGCAAGCAACCGCACGACGAACGTGACTTGATCTACGACGTTTTCAATGCGCTCCATCACGTCGGCAATGTTGATCACGGTAACGGTTGGATAGGCCGCGAAGAATGAACGTTCCATCGCGCCCACTTGTTTGGGATCGATGTGTACGCCGCCGTACCAGGTGGATGGCTGCTCGCTGACCAACCCCGAAGGCAGAACAAACTGCACCCGCGCGCCAAGGTGCTGGCCGTCGCCGCGATAAATGGCCGACGACTTTGAGGGTGCGTGTTGTTCCGCCAGTCTCGAGCTCGACAGCGGAGCCCACGCCAACGTGCAATCGCTGCGCCACGCCATCGCTGATCGCGATCTCGGCCGCGGCGCTGCTCGTCCACCACGCGCCCTCAGTCACTTTGTCACCTTCCGGTGGCGCATCGGCCCACGTTAGCTCCGCGTTTTCAAGCATGCGAATCGGATAATGCTGGCCCTTCATTTGATCGACCTGCTGACCGTTGATCGAAACAAATCGCCCCTGCACCACCGGCATCAGGTCGAGTTGCTGGCTCACTCCCGCTTGATGCGCGAAGAACGCCTTCACGCCGTCAACCTCCTGGGTCTGCATGTCGACAAGAAAAACATTGGGCAGCTTAGGCGAGGCGGTTTCGCGCAGATCGGTCAACAGATCTTTCTGCATAAGATAGACCGCGAGAATGAGCATGACTCCCGTGCCCAGTGCCGCCAATACCGCGGCCGATTGATTGCCGGGCCGATACAGATTCGCGAGCCCGTGGCGCAGCGATGATGGCAGGTGCAGGCGAGTGCGGTTGAGAAATATCCTGAGAAACCAAAGCGCCGCTGCCGCCAGCACCAGCAGAACCACCAGCGTGATGGTGAACAGCAGCGCAAACCATGCGCCAACCTTTGGCGAATCGGAAAGCGCCCACGCAATTCCGGCCAGGCCTGCGATCGTAGCCGCCGCAATTGCGACCTGCAATCGCCGCTCCCACCATTTCGCAAACCATTCTGCGATTCCCGAAGGCCCTTGCTCCACCAGCCTGCGCAGCACCAGCACCGGGCGGACCGCCCTCACATCAAGCAGCGGCGGCAGGCAGAACAGCAGTGTTGTCAGCAGCCCGGTTCCCAATCCTGCCAGCGCTGACTGCCACGGAAATTGCAGGATCACGTGCACCGGCAACAACTGGCCGAAAGCCGCCGGCAGCGCGGCCATGACTGCAACACCCGCGACAACGCCGAGCAAGCCGCCAGCAAGCCCAAGGCCCAGCGTCTGGAGGAGAAAGATGCGCAGCAAGTCGGAGGAGTCCGCGCCGATGGCCTTCAGAATCGCCAGCATGTCCATCCGCTGCTCAAGATGCGCGTGCATCGCCATTGCTACGCCGATGGCGCCAAGAACCATCGCGACCAGGCAAATGAGACTCAGGATGGAAGTCGCGTTGTCGAGGCCGCGAGTGAGCGCTGGGTTGCCCTCGCGGTAATCCATCACTTGCGCATCAGGCAGCGCAGATTCTAGTTGCGCGCGAATCGCAGCGGTCTCGGCGTCGACAGTGACGCCTTTCGGCGGCGTGTCAGGCAGCTTCACGAGCAATCGCCGGCTGGCGCGGCCGCCGGGCGCGAGCAGCCCGGTTTGTGCCAGAGCCGCCTCTGAAATCATCACGCGCGGACCAAGACCCATACTCGCAGTGACGCGATCTGGCTCCTGCTTCAGGACTGCGGTAATTTTGAAATCCACTTTGCCGAGACGCAGCGTGTCGCCCACATGCGCGTTCAGCCGGATAAGAAACTCGTCGGCGACCACAGCGGAATTGCCCTGTAAAGCTTGCCGCAGCGGAATCGCCGGGTCCAGCTCCGCCGTTCCGTAGAACGGATAATCGGCGGGATCGACCGCCTTGAGCGAAACCAGCAGGGGCACAGGCGCTGTGGTCACGGACGCCATTGAAACAGTTTCCGTGACCCAAGTGGAGCGGATCGCGCCGCCGCTTTGCGCCTCGATCGCAGCGATTTTGCTCAAGCTCATCGGCTAAAGGCGCATGATCGAGTCGCGCGCTTAGATCGCCCGCCAGCAGCGAACGCGCCTCCGTGCTGAGCGTCTGGCGAAAGCTGTCGCTCAAGCCCCGCACGCCCACCAGCGCTGCCACGCCAACGGCGACCGACAGCACGACAAATCCAAATTTGCCGGGAGCGGACTTAAGATCGCGCCAGCCGATTGCAGCCGCGCGCTTCCAGCTTAATGCGCGCCTGGCCATTGCTCTCCTTGCACAGTTTGAACGCCGAGTGCGCCCGTGCCTGGCTTGGAATCTTCAACGACGCGGCCGTCTTTGAGAACGATTTTGCGATCGGCGCGGCTGGCAACTTCAGGATCGTGCGTCACAAGCACCAGCGTCGTTCCCGCCTTGCGATTGCGGTCGAGAAGCAGATCGAGAACCAGCTTGCCGTTCGCTGAGTCGAGATTTCCTGTCGGCTCGTCGGCCATCACAATGGGCGGCTCAACCACAAAGGCGCGCGCCAACGCGACGCGCTGCTGCTCCCCGCCGGAGAGTTGCACGGGATAATGATCGACGCGTTCTTTCAGGCCCACCTCATCGAGCAGCCGCCGCGCCTGCGCCACGCCGCTGCCTTCGAGGTTGAGTTCGTAAGGCAGCAGCACGTTTTCCAGAGCCGTCAATGTTTGGATCAGTTGGTAGGACTGAAAGACAAAACCAATCTTGCGCCCGCGCACCGCCGCCAGCTCTGTCTCCGCCAGGTTGTGGATTGGCACTCCGTCGAGCCAGATCTCGCCCTCGCTGGGCGAGTCGAGTCCTGCAAGCAGCCCGAGCAGCGTGCTCTTGCCGCTTCCGCTCGCGCCCACGATGGCCACAAACTGCCCGGCAGGAATTTCAAGAGAAATGCCTTGCAGAATTTCCACGCGTCGCGCGCCGTTCTGGATCCATTTTTTCGCGCCTTTAACCTGAATCAATTCGCTCTCCCGTCATTCGCAGTGTAAATGGCTGGTCGTCGGCGTTCCCTGCCCCGCATGCTCTGGCGCGACAACGCTTGGTGCCTGCGCGCAGCTACACTTGATACGTGGACGTTCGGCGCACGGTTCTCGTCGCAATTTGTTTGCTGTCTTTGCCGGCGGTGCCGCTCTTTGCCGCCGCCCCGCCGATTTCCGATCGCCCAATTCTCGTCTGCTATGGCGACAGCATCACCGCGGGTTTAGGCCTGCCGATGGCCAAGCCTATCCCGAAGACCTGCAAAAGCTGCTCGATGGGCGCGGCTACGCGTACAAAGTGGTCAACCAGGGCACGAGCGGCGCCACCACCAAAGATGCGCTCGCCGGGCTGCCCTATGTGCTGCGCCTGCACCCAGCCATTGTGATCGTGGAGTTTGGCGGCAACGACGGCCTGCGCGGCCTGCCCGTCGACCAGACGCGCGCCAATCTCGATCTGGTGCTCACGGGCCTGGAGAAAGCTCATGTAAAGATTCTGCTTGCCGGCATCACGCTTCCGCCGGATTATGGCCGCGACTACATTCGCTCGTTCGATGAAATCTTTCGCAGTCTCGCGGCGAAGCACCACATCGCGGTTGTGCCCATGCTCTATAAGGATCTGATCAACGTTCCGGGAACGATCCAGGGCGACGGCATTCATCCCACCGCTAAGGGCTCCGCGATCATCGCCGGTACGCTCTATTCTGCGCTCCAACCGTTGCTGCGCAAGTCAGCGCTCCAGCCGTTGCTGCGCAAGGGCGGGTAAGCCAGATCGCCGCCACAAACAGCGACAGCCGAGATCGCTCCCGGCTGCTGCTTGTCTTCTGATTTGGTCGTTTGATTTGATCTTGGTGATTCGATCTTTTTGTTTGGATCTGGGCCGCGGTGCTACTTTGCCTTCTTCGCGGTCGCCAGCGCCTTCAGGCGCGTGTTCAAGCGGCTCTTGTAGCGGGAAACAGTGTTCGAGTGCAGCGAGCCCTTTTGCACGCTCTTGTCGAGGGCAGAAACGGTGGCCCGGTACTGCGCCTGCGCTTCTTTCACGTCGCCTTTGGCCAGCGCCTCGCGCAGCGAGCGCAGGCTTGAGCGCACGCGGCTCCGGTTGGCGCGATTCACTTCAGTGCGGGTTACGGTTTGGCGGGCGCGCTTGAGCGCCGATACATGGTTTGCCATGGTTGTGCTTCCATCTCCAAAGCCTGAATTGCAGGGGTGGTCCCGGTTCTCAGGAAACCTGGTTTTCAGGAAAAATGATGCGGAGCAGGAGCAGCTCGAGCCAATCCGAGCAGCATCCCTCGCAGTCTCTAAGTCTACGGGAATTCGCGAGGTGGGTCAAACTTGGGAAGGACGAATGCCGGTCGCGCAGGGACTGCAAATCTTGCTGCAGCGCGCGCCGAAATCTCATCGGCGAAAGCCGTTTTTTGAACTGTCCAGAGACGTTTACTGAATGGACGAGCCGGTTTGACCCCCTTTCGGCTGCCCGGTATACTCGAATCTGCGTTACACCGGTTCCTGAGTTGCTGTATCTCGAAGCTATTGCACTCAAGTGGATCTTTCGTCAAGAAAGAGCCACCTTGCACGACTTCAAAAAGGCTACATCGACTCAGGAACCGGTCTAAGCGGGAGTAGCTCAGTGGTAGAGCATCGCCTTGCCAAGGCGAGGGTCGCGAGTTCAAGTCTCGTCTCCCGCTCCATTCTGCATTTCACTGGCCGCAATCAGCCGGGTGGAGAGTGGGATGGGATGATCCGCAACCCGTGAGGCAGGCAGCCCAAGGCGCGGTACCCAAGTGGTAAGGGAGAGGTCTGCAAAACCTTTATGCGCCGGTTCGATCCCGGCCCGCGCCTCCAACTCTTTCAGTCGGCATAAATACAATCCTTCCCGTCCGAACGTCAAGCTGAGACCTAAGCGCCCAACTCCGTCCTGGCTTCAGCAAACTTCTCCAGCGCAAATTCGAGGTCCGCTTGTGTATGCGCCGCTGAAATCTGAATGCGGATGCGGGCCTTGCCCTGGGGCACGACGGGATACGAGAACGCGACGACATAGACTCCCTTCGCCAGCAACAACTCTGCCGTCTGAGCCGCCGCGACCGCGTCACCAAACATGACCGGCACGATGGGATGTTCGCCCGGCAGGACGTTGAAGCCAGCCTGGGTCATCTGCTCGCGGAAGAAGCGCGTATTTTCTCGTAGCCGTTCACGCAAATCGCCAGACTCCTGCAATAGGTCAATCACCTTCAACGATGCCGCAACAATGGGCGGCGCTACGGAGTTTGAGAAGAGATAGGGTCTCGACCGCTGCCGGAGCAGTTCGATGATCTCTTTGCGGCCGCTGGTGTATCCTCCGCTGGCGCCTCCCAGCGCCTTGCCCAGTGTGCCAGTGATGATGTCGATGCGCCCCTCGACGCCACAGAACTCTGGCGTGCCACGTCCGTGCTCACCAATGAAGCCAACGGCGTGTGAGTCGTCCACCATGACCATCGCATCGTATTTATCGGCCAGGTCGCATATCTTATCCAGCTTGGCGAAGTAACCGTCCATTGAAAAGACGCCATCGGTTGCGATAAGCCGGTGTCGCGCCGACGCGGACTCCTGCAGCTTGGCTTCCAGGTCACCCATGTCCCCGTTGCGATAGCGATAGCGCACGGCCTTCGACAGTCGGACTCCATCGATGATGCTGGCATGGTTCAGTTCATCGGAGATGATGGCGTCTTCTTGATCGAGCAGCGTCTCAAACAGGCCGCCATTCGCGTCAAAGCAGGAGCCATAAAGAATGGTGTCTTCCGTGCCGAGAAACGCGCTAAGCCGCTCCTCAAGCTGTTTGTGAATGGACTGCGTGCCGCAGATAAATCGGACGCTGGCAAGTCCATAGCCCCAATTCTGCAAAGCTTGCTGCGCGGCCTGGACCACTGCCGGATGATTCGCCAGGCCCAGATAATTGTTCGCGCAAAAGTTCAGAACCGAATTGCCACCAGCGACGGTAATGTTTGCCTGCTGTGGCCCGACGATCACGCGCTCGCGATTTGTACAAGCCTGCGCGCCGGATCTCGGCGATCTTGTCCTCGAAATAATGTTGAACTTTGCCGTACATCGTGGTCCTTCCCGTTGCCGATCGCGCCGGCAAACACACCGGCAAAGTCGATCAATGAAAAAAAAGCGACGATCTATTGATGGGTATCGGTGTCAATTCAGCTCATGCGCCAGTCGAGGACAACCTTCCCGGTCTGCCCGGAGATCATCGCTTCAAAGCCCTTTTCAAAATCCTGATACGGGAAGCGATGAGTAATGACCGGCGAGATGTCCACGCCCGACTCCAGCATCACGGTCATCTTGTACCACGTCTCGTACATCTCGCGTCCGTAAATACCCTTGATCGTAAGCATATTGAAGATCACGGGGCCCCAATCCATCGGCATCTCCGTAGCCGGGATGCCGAGCATGGCAATCTTGCCGCCGTGACTCATGTTTGAGATCACGTCGCGCAGGGCTTGAGGATTGCCCGACATCTCCAGGGCTATATCGAATCCTTCCACCATCCCCAACTGCTTTTGCACCTCCGCGATCGGTGTCTCTTTTGGATTCACAGCCACAGTTGCGCCCAACTTGCGCGCCAGATCCAACCTGAAGGGATTCATATCGGTCACAACAACATGCCTTGCCCCCGCATGACGCACCACCGGAATCGCCATGAGGCCGATCGGACCCGCGCCGGTGATGAGGACATCCTCGCCGAGCACGGGGAACGAGAGCGCAGTATGCACCGCGTTCCCGAACGGATCGAAGATGGCGGCGACTTCTTGATTGATATTCTGAGCATGTCGCCAGATATTGGTCATCGGCAAGGAAATGAGTTCCGCAAAGGCGCCAGGTCGATTTACGCCCACACCAAGCGTATGCGCGCAGAGATGCCGTCTCCCGGCCAGGCAGTTGCGGCACCGTCCACAAACGACATGGCCTTCGCCGCTGACGATGTCGCCAGGATAGAAGTCATTGACATTCGATCCGACTTCGACAATCTCTCCGACAAATTCATGCCCAATCGCCATGGGGACCGGAATTGTCTTCTGCGCCCAATCGTCCCACTGATAAATATGGACGTCAGTTCCGCAGATGCCGGTGTATCGGACACGGATCAGGACATCATTGATACCGATGTTGGGTTCTGGAATCTCTTCAAGCCAAAGTCCAGGCTTCGATTTACTTTTCACAAGTGCCTTCAATATCCGACCTCCGAGACATCTGTGGTGAGTGTATAGGGGCGCTCGACCATCTCCGCGCCACAAAGACTATTCAGCAATGGCCGATTCAGTGAGCAGGATTCTCTACGCTTCCGGCTGCTCCCATTGGCCTGACTTTCCCGAACGGAAAATGGCTTCGATCACGGCCATGTTGCCGATTGAGTCCTCGAGCGTCACCGGCACTTCAGTGTTCTCAAATACGGATCTGGCGAATGCATCACCCTGCAGCGTGTATTGATCCGACGTGGGGAAACTCTCCATGGTGATGCCGCTGAAAGTAAGGTCGCCGGTCGAGTCTATGAAGAGCCGTGTGGGGCGATCGTTGGGAGCGTTGAACGGAATCTCAAGCTCGATGCGGCCCTTTGTTCCGAGGAATTGGATCTTCTGAAAGGGGATCTGCTGCGTGCTACAAGTAAGGACGGCGTGGCCAGAGAGGGCGTCGCCTGAACCTATGTCGCCCGCCCCGAAGTCGAGAATTGCCGACGTCAGCTTGTCAGTCCCTGTTTGCGCATCTCGATCGATGAGCGCAACCACGCGCTTCGGCTGCCGCCCGAACGCGAATCGCGACGACTGCACGAGATAGCAGCCGATGTCATAAAGGGCGCCGCCGCCCGTCTCGACCCGGTTGCGAATGTTCGCCGGATTGATATTGAAATAGCTATACACCCCGGCGACCGCGCGAAGTTCGCCGATCCGTCCCTCGTCAATGAGCTGGCGCACACGCTGCCATTGCGGAGCACAGCGGATCATAAATGCTTCGCAGATTTTGACGCCGGTGCTGGCTCGCACGTCGAGCAGCGTTTTGGCCTCGGCCACGGTCATGCTCAGCGGCTTTTCGCAGAGCACGTGCTTGCCGGCTTCGGCGGCCTTCGTGGTCCACGGCACATGAAGCTGATTGGGCAGCGGATTGTAGATCGCGTCGATGTCGGGATCAGCGAGAAGTTCTTCGTAAGAACCGTAGGCCGTGGGAATGCCAAGTTTCGTCGCTGCGTCCTGCGCCTTGGCCAGATCGCGCGAGGCGATTGCTGTCACGGTGGTGAGCTCGCCCTGCTGCATGGCGGGTATCACTTTTTTCAGGCCGATATTGGCAGTGCTGAGCACGCCGAAACGAAGCTTCGTCGACATAAAAGCATCATAACGCCGAATCATAATGCCGCCGAACTTGGGCCGTGCGGCTTAAGCCTGCTTGAAAGCCATGGCAAGCGCCTCGGCTGCGTTCGCGGCCACGCGAACCAACTGCCGGTTGCGGACTTCAATGAAGCCAGCGGTGACGGCCGTGTCGAGGAACGCGAGCAGGCCGTCCCAATAATCCAGCGTGTTAATCAGGATGCACGGCTTCGCATGCAGACCGATCTGCGCCCAGGTAATCGCCTCCATTAATTCGTCGAGGGTGCCGAAGCCGCCGGGCAGCGCGAGGATTGCATCGGAAAGCTCGTGAATGCGCGCTTTGCGCTCGTGCATGGTTGAAACTAGCTCGAGCGAAGTGATGCCAGTGTGCCCAATCTCGCGGCCGCTGAGCTCGTTGGGCAATATGCCAATGACTTCGCCGCCCTCGGCAAGCGCTGCATCGGCTAACGCGCCCATTAGGCCTCGACAAGCCCCGCCATAAACAAGTCCAATGCCGGCTTTGGCGATTGCGGCCCCGAGAGCCGTCGCCTCAGCACCGAATGCGGGATCGTTTCCCATGGCCGACCCGCAAAAGACTGCGATGCGACGATGCGGTTTGGATGCGCTGGTCATTCTTCACTCGGAATAACGGGATGCGTCCAGAATAACGAGGTGCATTCAGAATAACGGCATCCGAGCGCTTTCGCTCTTTTCAGCCGCGGACCTTCTGTGTCATGCTTGCATACATGGGAAACAAAGACAGAGGCAAGAAGGAAGTCAAGAAGGCTCCCAAGCCGAAGCCGAAACCAGAACCGGGACGCAAGCGCGAGATCTTCTCGCCGCCGCCACCGCAAAAGTAGAGACGGAGCAAGCGCCCGACAGACGCGCCTGATTCGTGCTGCGGCCGCACGGCCGGCTCAGGAAGAGTGTCGATATGCGCCGCGCCAAATCTGCTTAAGAAGCTCAACAACAAAAAGGCCATCCCTCGGGATGGCCTTTTGCTTTGCTTGAAGCGGTGAGAACAGGACTCAGGGCTGTACAGGCGCGCCGGGGTTGTCAGCGCGAGCCTGCGCCTTGTCTGCCAGCACCTTGTGCGCGTTGTCTTCAAGCGCCTGGGCTTCGGGCATATAGGTCAGCGCCTTCTGCACTGTTGGATCCCATTCGGCGATGGTGCGCAGGCCGGTGAGCTGGCCAAACTGAATGGTGAAAATGTCCTTCTTGATCTGCGCCTTCACCCAATCGGAGACGCCGTTAAGGTCTGCGTCGGTATAGTCAACGTCCTTGCTGGTGAGGAATTTTTTGAATTCGCCAAGAACGGCATCGTCAACCTGGAAATTCTTGTCGACACTGTGCGTGGCCACATAGACCGGCGCAAAGTGGAAGAAGACATCTTTGTAGATCAACTCATCCTGGAAGCGGTTGGTGGTTGGCGCCTCGATTTTTTCGTCGGGCGTAATGCCGCCGCCGCCGTAGACGGTGCGGCCCGAGTCGGTCAGCTTTACTTCCCGACTCGACGAATCGCCCGGCCCGGTGCCCGCGTGGTTGTAATAGTCGTACAGCGAAACGCCCGCGTAATTGCGCTGGATGAGGCGGCCTGACGGCGTGTAGTAGTGGTAAGTAGTGAGTGCGAGGCCGGAGTCTTCGCTGAGGTTGTAGACGGTCTGCACCAGGCCCTTGCCAAATGTGGTTTCGCCGACGATGAGGGCGCGATCATGGTCCTGCAACGCGCCGGAAACGATTTCGGCGGCGGATGCGGTGTCACGATTGACCAGCACGACGATGGGGAAGGTCTTGCCGTCGTTGCCGTGTGTCGCGACGTAGTTCTGATCGGAATACGCGCGCCCGCGCTGCGAAACAATGGTCTGGCCCTTGCTGAGCAGATGATCGCAGACATCGACGGCCTGGCTCAGCAGGCCACCCGGGTTTTCGCGCAGATCGAGAACCAGCCCCTTCAGGTCGGGGAAGCTATTCACGGCGTCGTCCATCTCCTCGCCGGTGGTCTCCTGGAACTGGGTCAGATGGATGTAGCCGATGCCGGGACGAATCTCAAATTTCAAATCGATCGAGGGGTGTGGAATTTCGTCGCGAACCAGGTCGAAGACCAGCGGCTTGGGCTGGCCGTAACGAACCATCGTGACCTGCACATGCGTGCCCTTGGGCCCTTTGAGCGCCTTGGCTACTTGATCGGAGGTCCAGCCATCGCTTGATTTGCCGTCGACGGCGACAACTTCGTCGCCGGGATGAATGCCGGCGCGAAACGAAGGCGTGTCCTCGTAGGGAGTGACGACGTAAACATTGCTCTTGCCGTTGGGGTCATTCTGCTGCTGGATGACCATGCCCACGCCGTAGTAGCGGCCGCGCTGATCCTCGCGCAGGCGGGCATAGGATTTTGGATCGTAGAAATGCGAGTGCGGGTCCAGAACCTGCAACATCCCCGGAATAGCGCCGTCGTAGATGACATCGTCGGCCTTGTCGGGAGTGATGGGCTCGGCGTAGTTCTGTTCCACGATCGCGTAAACGTCGGTGAATGCCTTAAGGCTGTCGCGGAGCTGGCTCTCGTCCTGCGAAGACTGGGCGCCGACGCGGCGCTCGAGCACAGTGCCGGCCACAGCACAGACGGTGAAGAAAATAACGAGGGCAAAGATTGCGCGGCGGGCGCGGGGAGTCATCGGTAAACCAAACCTCCAGATGGCGTGCGCGGCAGGCATTCGGGGCGGACTTTCCATCGACTGCGAGCAAATCCGGTCAGTCCAAATCCGATCCGACCTGGATCTCCGCTCGATAAAAATAAACCTTGCCCGGTACCGGCAAGGCCACGAGGATGAAAAAGCCGCTCGCGCTAAGGCCGCGAGGCCGTCTTCGGCTAAAGTATAGCACTGCTGCATTTGACGCGCGCGGAGCCAGACCGGTAGCGCGGTTACCGCGGTGCAGAGCCCGCAAAGGCGCAATTCAGGGCGCCTCCAGCAGGCGGATTCCGAGCTTCCGCTTTCCGCTTTCGCTCTCCCGGCATTTACAATGACGTCTATGTATCAGGCGGCAAGAAAGCAGGCGCCAGCCACCCGGCCGGCCACCGATTTTATGAATTTTAGACTTCTTCGCACTTCCGTTGCGCCCGCAGTTGCGCCCTTTGTTGCGCCCTTTATGGCGCTCATGTTCGGCGCCGCGCTGCTTGTAGTGCCCAGCTTCGCGCAAGTCCAGGCGAGTGAACCCGAAAGCCCGTACGGCGGCACAACCGTCGAGGACATCATCGCCCGCGTCAACGATCAGATTATTACCAAATCGGACTACGACCGCGCGGAAACCGAGTTAGATCAGGAGGGCCAGCAGCGCGGCTTATCGATGCAGGAGATGGCCGCGGAACGCAAGGATTTGCTGCGCAATCTGATCGATCAGCAACTGTGGCTCTCCAAAGGCAAGGAACTTGACATCACCGCAGAGACAGAACTGGTGAAGCGCCTGGACGAGATACGCAAGCAGGCCAACCTGGAAACGATTGAAGATCTGGAGAAGGCCGCGAAAGATCAGGGCGTCTCATTCGAGGACTTCAAGGCCAACATTCGCAACCAGCTCATCACCCAGGAAGTGATGCGGCAAGAGGTCGGCGAGCATATCCAGATGACGCCCGGCGAGGTGCAGCGGTATTACGAGGAGCACAAGCAGGATTACGCGCTGCCGGAGAGCGAGCGCTTAAGCGAGATTCTCATTTCAGCCGGAACCGACGATCCAGCTAAGGTAGCCGCGGCCAAAGCCAAGGCCGACGACATTGAGGCGCGGCTGCATTCCGGCGGGGACTTTGCGCAGTTGGCGCGGAGCTTTAGCGAGGGTCCCACAGCGGCCTCAGGCGGCGACCTTGGTCAATACAAGCGTGGCCAGCTGCCCAAGGTTCTTGAAGACAAGACATTCAGTCTGAATTCGGGCCAGTACACCGATCCGATCCTCACGCGGCAGGGCTACATCATCCTGAAAGTCGTGCAGCACACGCCGGGCGGGCCTCGGCCTTACAAAGACGCGCAGGAGGATGTGGAACAGGCGTATTACATGAGCCTGATGGATCCCGCCATTCGCGATTATCTGAACCAGATGAGGGACCAGGCCTTCATCCAGATCAAGCAGGGATATTCCGACGCCGGCGCTACGCCATCGGAATTACATTCCACCATCAGCTTCAGCGCCTATCAACCGCCGGCGCCAAAGAAGAAAGCCAAGGTGGAGCGGACAAGGTTCCGCGAAAGCACCCATACCTTCCGTGACAAATCGGGCGCAGCTGCGCCCCCGGCCAAGTCTGCCGGCGAGGCACAGGCGAGCGCACCGCCGGCAGCTCCTGCGCCCACTCAGGCGGTGGCCACCAGGAAGAAGAAGGGAAACAAGAAGGAAGAGGCAAACACCGAGAAGCCTGGCAAGAAAGAGAAGATCCGTTTCGGGCAAGCGCCACGCGAAACTCTGCCTTCCGCGAAGACAAATTCGGCAACAGAGGACGCGGGCGCGGTGTCTCCCTCGAGTCAAGAGACCGCCTCAAATGCTGACCAGCCGGCCAATCCTCTGGAGCCTACCGCACCGACCGTGAAGACGCGCTTCAGTGCTCGCGCCAAGGCTCCGAAGCAGGCCAAGACAAATGCCAACGGTGGCCCGGCGGGCTCGACAGGGCCTTTGCCGCCGGATGCAGGAGAAGTAGCCGACCAGCAAACGCAGTCGTCTCCGTTGGGATTGTCAGGAGACACTTCGGGGAAAAAGAAGAAAAAGACGTCGACCATTACAGGCGACAAGACCCGGCTCGCAGACAAGAAGAAGACCGAGGATGAATCGAAGCCTCAGCCCGTACAACAGCCAACGCCGATTCCTCCTGTACCGGGAGCACCGGCGCCGGCCGACCATCCTGACCAGCCGCAGCCGCAGCAACCCGCGCCGCAATAGCAGAGAGATTCGAGACCTTTCATTCAGCGGGCCTGGGAGCATTTTTCCCGGGCCCGCGTTGTTTTTGGACGCGGCGCCGGCGTTTTACCTGCCGCCTTTTTCGCCTGCTTTGCCGCGCCACTTTTGGCAGAGCGGGAGAATTGGTTTAATCTTCTCGGCAGAATGAAAGACATCTATATTGGCGATTTAATGGGCTTCGACGAGGGCAAACTCTTCGACAGTTTCTTTCTCGTGCTGGCCAAACAGCAGCGAACCACAAAGCAGAATAAGCCATACATGAGCCTTACGCTCGGCGACAAGACTGACCAGATAGAGGCGCGCGTGTGGGAGTTGGGCGACCCGCGAATCGCCAAAGTCTTCGAACGCGGCGACATCGTAAAGGTTCGCGGCTCGGTGTCGCGCTTTGATGGCCGCGCACAGTTGAAAGTCGACCAGCTTCGCAAGGCGCTCGACGGCGAAGCCGACAAAATGGACATGCTGCCCGCAACCACCCGCGACGTCGGCGAGCTGTGGGCTGCGCTTGAAGCCGTGGTAGCAAGTATCACCAATCCTGATCTCAAGCGGCTGCTCACCACTCTGCTTGCCGATGCCGCACTTGCACAGTCGTTTCGCGAGGCGCCGGCGGCGCGGCAACTGCACCATGCGTGGCTCGGCGGCCTGCTCGAGCACGTAGTGAGTTTGCTCGGCCTTGCCGATCGCGTGGCCGCGCATTACCCAATGCTGAATCGCGATTTGCTTCTCACCGGCGTAATTCTGCACGACATTGGAAAGATCCGCGAGCTGAGCTGGGAAACAGGATTCGATTACACCGTCGAGGGCGTGCTGCTGGGCCACATCCAGATGGGCGTCGAATTGGTGGAGAAGACAATCGCTGGGCTGCCCGGATTCCCCGATCGTCTGCGCACGCTGGTGGTGCACTTGATTCTGTCGCATCACGGAAAACTGGAGTTCGGCTCGCCCAAGCTGCCTATGATTCCCGAAGCGCTGGTGCTGAACTTTGTCGACGACCTGGACGCCAAGATGCAGGCCGTGGCCAGCGAGTTCGAGAAATCCGCGCGCGAGGGCCGTGCGCCCGACGAGCTGACAGGCAAAGTGTGGTCGCTCGATCAGCGGCAATTGCTGAACACCAAGGCGTGGCTTGAAGGCAGCGCCGAATAGTCCGTTAATGCGCGCGCCGCAAACCGCGTGCTAGAATTCCTTCCGGTTCAACGGGACACTCTCAAACGCGCGCTGTATTTAGCGGTCGAGTTGTGTCCCGAATCCTTCCCTTCCCCGCCTCGAGGAGAAAGACCATGCCTGACACGACAGTTCCTGACAAAACAGGAAATCCCGCGCCCCTCGGACTGATGGGCTTCGGAATGACCACTATCCTGCTCAATCTGCATAACGCAGGATTCATTGCTCTCGATTCGATGATCCTCTCCATGGGAATTTTCTACGGCGGGCTCGCGCAGGTGATCGCCGGCATCATGGAATGGAAAAAGGGCAACACCTTCGCCGCCACGGCGTTCACCAGCTACGGCATGTTCTGGCTCTCGCTCGTGGCCCTTATAACTTTGCCCAAAGCAGGTCTGGGTGTCGCCGGGCCTTCCGGGCTCAGCGTCCCTGCCTACCTGGTCATGTGGGGCATCTTCACGCTCGTTCTTTTCATTGGAACGCTGCGGCTGAATCGCGCGCTGCAAGTCGTATTCGCCTCGCTGACCGTATTGTTCTTCATGCTGGCCGCAGGCGATGCAATGGGCAGCGCCGCCATCGGCAAGGCCGCCGGCTGGGTCGGCCTTTTCTGCGGAGCCTCGGCCGTATACACAGGCCTGGCACAGGTGCTGAATGAGGTCTACGGCAAAACCGTGTGGCCACTTGGAGCGGTGGCGCGCGGATAACGTCGCGTCTTCGGCGATCGAGAGGGATTGTTCAATATACGAGTCTCGCGATCCACTGCTTCGCGCAGATCACGCCACAAACCAGTCCCACTGCTCTTTCGTGAGCGGAACGACCGAGAGCCTGCCGATAAGCAGCAGCGGTGAGCGGGCGAAGATCTTTTGCGCCTTGATTTGGGTGAGAGTCTTTGGGTTCTTGAGGCGTTTGCCCGCCTTGACGCGAACAATGGGAACCTTGGGGTCGGTCGCGTCAACGCTGATGACTGTGCCCGTGCCAACCGCGGTGCGTTCGTCGCCGGTGTGGTAGAAGATCCACTTCGTTCCCGGCTTCATCTCCCGCAGATTCTTGACCGCCGCCGGAGCGGTCACGCCGTCCCACGCGGTCTCGCCGTCGCGCAGCAGGTCGTCGAAAGAGTAAACACCAGGCTCGGATTTGAAGAGGAAGTAAGGCATGAACAGTTCACAGTTCGCGGTTCGCAGTTCTCAGTTCGCAGTTCTTAGTTCGCAGCTCACAGTCGTCCAGGATCGACTTCAACTTTCCTGCAAACCCGCGAGCGGTAGCCACGCAGCTTTGGTCCCTTGTTCCCTTGGTCCCTTGTTCCCCGTTCCCTGCTTCTCTACTCCCTGCCCCGCTTACGAATCTCAATGTTGAGGCGCTTGATCTTCTGGTTCAGGGTAGAGAGCGGAATGCGGAACTGCTCGGCGGCTTCGGTCTGGTTCCAGTTGCAGCGCTCGAGTTTCTCGATAATGATGCGGCGCTCGATGACTTCGAGAATGTCAAAGAGCGAGGAGTTGGGGTTGTGCTCGAGAAGCGCGTCCTGAAAGGTGCGACCAGTGATTTGGCCGGGAAGAAGTTCGGCGCCGATCAGCGGACCGGAGGAGAGCACAACGCCGCGTTCAATGGCGTTCTCAAGCTCGCGAACATTGCCTGGCCAGTCGTAGTCAATGAGGGCGCGCATGGCGTCGCTGGAAAGTTTGCGCGGCGGAAAGTTGTTCTCGGCGGCGTAAAACTCAAGGAAGTGCTGAACCAGGAGCGGAATGTCTTCGCGGCGAGAGCGTAGCGGCGGCAAATCAACAGTAATGACATTGAGGCGGTAGAAAAGATCCTCGCGGAAGCGGCCATCGCGCACCGCCTGGCGAAGATCGACGTTTGTGGCGGCGAGAATGCGCACGTCCACCTGAAGCTCTTGAATGCCGCCGAGGTGCATGAAGCGCTTGTCCTGAAGCACGCGAAGAATCTTCGACTGCGTATCGAGTCCCATGGTGGCGATCTCGTCAAGGAAAAGCGTGCCGCCGTTGGCGACTTCGAAGAGGCCTTTCTTTGAGGCGATCGCGGAAGTGAACGCGCCCTTGACATGCCCGAAGAGCGTGGACTCGAGCAACTCTGAAGGCATGGCGCCGGTGTTGATGGGAACAAAAGGCTTGTCGCGACGCGGCGAGTTGGCGTGGATCGCCTTGGCAATAATTTCTTTGCCGGTGCCGCTTTCGCCCTGGATCAACACTGTCGACCGGCTTGGAGCGACCTGCGCCACAAGATCGAAGATGCGCAGCATCCCCTCGCTTTTGCCCACGATGTTTGCGAAGTTGTAGCGCTGCTTGAGCGTGCGCTTGAGCTGGAGATTTTCTTCCTCGGCGCGGCGGCGGGCAACGGCAGAACGAATATCGGCGAGCAGCTTCTCGTTGTCCCAGGGCTTTTGGACAAAATTATCAGCGCCTGCGCGAATGGCCTCGACGACGTTATCGACAGTGCCATAAGCGGTGATCATGATGATGGGCAGATCGGGCTGCCGCTCCTTGAATTGCGGCAGAAGTTCGATGCCGCTCTGGCCGGGCAGCGCAAGGTCAAGCAGGACCAGGTCGAAATTCGACTGGTCGAGCATGCGTAGGCCTTCCTCGCCGTTGGCCGCGGTCTTCACTGAGTAATTTTCGAGCGAGAGCAGCACCTCAAGCGATTCCTGGATGCCGACCTCATCGTCGACCACCAGGATTGAAGCTGCGGGCGACGTGCCGTCTAGCGCGGACGAATGCGCGTTCACAGGCAGTGCGTCCTCGGTAGTGGTGTGCTCAGGCATGAACTGAATTCCTTAAGAGGGGAAACTCCAGGTGAAAAGTTGTGCCGGAGCCGACCGCGCTTTCGACGTGAATTTTGCCGGCGTGTTCCTGAATAATGCCGTACGAAACGGAGAGGCCGAGGCCGGTGCCGCGCCGTTCGCCAAGCAGCATGTTTTTTGTGGTGAAGAAGGGATCGTAGATGCGCTTGAGATGTTCGGGCGCAATGCCGGAGCCTGAGTCGGAAATAACTGCTTCAACGTGGCCATTGACCAGCGTGGCAATGCGCAATCGCCCACCGCCGGGCATGGCATCCTTGGCGTTCAATAAAAGATTCAGGAAGACCTGCTGCAGTTTTCCTGGGTTGCCGTGGATCGGCGGCAGTTCGTCTGAGAGATCGAGATCGATAAGAATCTGCGCCGTCTTGAACTGATGCTCAAGCAGCGAGAGCGTGTCGCGAACTACCTGGTTCAAGTCGGTCGAGCGAAATTCGGTTGTTGAGGTGCGCGAAAAATTGAGCAAGCCGTTGGCGATTTCGGCGGCGCGGAAGCTTTGCTGGGTAATCTTGTCCAGCACCGGCCCCAGCCGCGCGTCGCCGCGCAGTTGTTTGGCCAGCATCTGCGCGTACGAGGAGATGACGGCGAGCGGAGTGTTGATCTCATGGGCAACGCCTGCGGCGAGCAGGCCGATGGAGCTGAGTTTGTCGGCCTGGGCAAGTTGCGTTTCCAGCGTGACGCGCTCCGTGATGTCGTCAACCAGCACGATGCGGCCTACGGGAACAAAGTCGCGCGAGAGCAGCGGAGCAATGGCGATGTTCGCGGTGCGCAGTTCACCGGCCCGCGTTGTCAGGCGGAATTTGTAAAGGTGGTGCACTCCCGGGTCGCTGCCGAAACCTTCCAGCGCTTCGATGAACTCCACCGGAAAGACGGAACTGAGCTCCTGGCCCAGCGCCTCGGCGCGGCTGAATGCGTACATCGCTTCCATCTGCGCGTTCCAGCTTTCGATGCGGTCGTTAAGGTCGATCGCGAAGATGCCGACATTGATGGATTCGACGATGTTCTCGTTGAATTCTTTCAAGCGCTCGAATTCAACAATCTTTTCTCCCAGGCGCGCATAGAGGCTGGCATTCTGCAGAGCGATGCCGATATAGCCGGCCAGCGATTCGAGCAGCTCGACGTCTTCGCTCGACAAAAAGTCCCCGCCCAGCGTGCGGCCGAGGCCGATCACGGCAATGGTGCGGCTGGCGGCCTCGCCGTTGTCGAGTTGCACCGGAGCCACGCGGCACGGCAGATAGTAGTTGAGGTCAAGCAGAGCCGCGGTGCGTTGCTCGTCAGGCGAAAGATGCAGGACGGCTTGCGCATTCTCGAAAAAAATGTGCGAGTGCTCCTTGCCGTGGCTGAACCGGAGAAAACCGAGAGCCAGATTGCTCTGTTCGCCGCTCACCGCGTCAGGCAAGCCGTGCGAGGCGGCCAGGCGCAGCCCGCCGGAATCCTGCGCCAGAAAAATCGCCACCCGCGCGACGAGCAAGGTACGCGGCAACTGCTCCACGATCGAGATGAGCAATGCCTGAAGGTCGGTTTGGGAGCTCAGGCCGCGACCGAATTCGACCAGTGCTCTGCGGTAGTCGTAGCGATGGCGATCGAAGGCGCGGTCCACCCAGCCTTGAATGCGGCGCTTGAGCGGATCGAAGACAGCAGCCGTGATCAGAATAGCAGCGGCTAAGCCCCATGCGCTCACCGCCTCCGGCATGGCATTGTGAACCACGACGGTGATCAGCGCGATGATGCCGAAGTATCCTCCGACGATAAGACCCGTGGCCAACATGTAGGCCACGCTGCGCTTGAAGATCAGGTCGGTATCCATTAGCCGGTACCGGACGATGGCCCATGCGAATGTGAGCGGTAAGAAGATCAGCGAAAGCCCCGCCAAATTGGTGAGCAGTTGCGGCGGATTCAGGTGCAGAAGATAGGGCACCGCGTAAAAGAATGTGAAAGGCAGGACCGCAAGCAGGGTGCCGCGTGTCACCCATTTCAACTGCTGGCGCAGCAGCGGCGTAGTGGCGCGGCTATAGCTGCGCAGGAACAGCAGCGCGGCGGCCACGTAGAAGACAGCGTCATATGCCGTGGCGATCTGGTTGAGCCGGTCGAGCAGCAGCTTGGTAGCCTCGCGCGTGGCGATCGACCAGAGCCAGAGGCCAAGCATTCCCGCGCCCGGCGCGTAGACCAGAGGCAGCAGCCAGCGGCGGCGCAGATTCTTGAACCGCTCCTCAGGAAAGCTCAGCGCAAAGTGCAGGAAGAGCGCCGGCTGCAGCGCCTCGGCCACCACATTGGTCCAGAAGACAATCCAATCCAGAGTGTCGAGCTTGCCGGTGTATTTGAGCGCATAGAGCGCGAACGAGACCAGGCAAAAAAGGTAAAAGTGCATCGAGCGCGGCGCGCCCCAGCGGCGGAACAAAACGTAGAAGCCGATGAGCAGATAGATAAGGCCGATGACGCGCAGGCCGAATTCAAGACTTCGATCCAGCGGCTCGGGGATTACCTTTACCGGCGTCTCAAGCGGAATGCCGTCGCGAGTAATCGTGTAGTACACCTGGCCGTAAGAACCAGTGGCGTAAAGCGCGCGCTCCAGATCGGCTACCAGCGTGACCGGCGCAATGTCTGAAGTCGGCGAATCGCTGACTCCCGTCAGCAGGTCTCCCACCTGGATTCCGGCTCGCTGTCCGGGCTTATCCGGCAGAACTTTTTCGGCTTGCAGACCGCCTCGCGCTTCGCCCCACCACACGCCATCGTCAGGCTGCGCAAACTGGCGCTGCTCAAGAATATTCAGCACAGCCAACACGAACAGCGCCGCGGTGGCCAGGGCCAGCAGTGTAGCCTGCACGCGGTTAAGGAGGCTTCTATCCATGGGCGTGGAAGTTCTCTACATCAACTGCTTTACTTGCACGTGGGTTGCCACGCAGAGAGGAAACGGCTTCGAGCCGGGGGTCTCAGGCCAATTGCCTGAGAACAAGCATGATATGGACTTTTGGTTGCGGTGAAATGTCAACCAGAAGTGAAGTAGATCACATCGCTGGTGCAAAAAACAAGAGCAGCCCTCCAGAGAAGCGGATCAATCTATGAAAAACTGTAGATCAATAGCCTCGCAGCGACCTGTCCAGCAAATAACTGAAAACACAGGAGTTTCGGAAGGCCCTGTCCCGTTTACGCGGCTTTTCTGTGTCTCGTCCGTTTGAAACCACGAGGCCGGATGCCGAGGGGTGGGAGCTGCCACGGCAATTCCGTAAACCAACGCGTGAGGGAGCCCCGTCAGCGCTGGCCGTAGGTTGCTTTGGGGCCGTGTTTGCGCAGGTAGTGGTACTCCGAGACGTGGCCGGGAATGCCGCCTTCTGGCGCTCCCAAAAGCACGCTGCGAAAGGCCAGTCGGGCGATGTACTCGAGCACGTCAGCGTGTTCGACAGCCTCCGCAGGGTCCCGACCCCAGGCAAACGGGGCGTGGCCAGCCACCAGCACACCCGGAACGGCCACCGGATCGAGGTTGCCTGCACGGAAGCGGCGGACAATAACCGCCCCAGTGTTCCGGACGTAGCCCGCGGCAACTTCCTCAGCCGACAGTGGCTCGGTAACAGGAACGGGGCCGTGAAAGTAGTCGGCGTGGGTGGTGCCGAGGCACGGAATCGGCCGGCAGGCCTGGGCCCAGGACGTGGCGAACTCGGAGTGCGTGTGAACGATGCCGCCAATCTGAGGAAACTCGCGATAAAGCAGCGTGTGCGTATCGAGATCGCTTGACGGGCGCAGCGAGCCATCGACGACGTTCCCGTCCAAATCCGTGACAACCAGGTCAGCAGCAGTCAACGAGTCGTAATCCACGCCGCTGGGCTTGATGACTACCAGCGGCTTGGCTCCGCTGCGGTCGACGCCGCTGGCGTTCCCAAAGGTGTGCGGCGCAAGACCGCGGCGGGCGATCTCCTTGTTGGCGCGGAGAACTTGTTCGCGAAGAGATTCGAGCAGCATGATTCCTCGGAAGACGTGCGTTGCCAGACGTGCGTTGCCATTAGAGTAAATCCTGCGGCAGGGTTCCGAGGCCTGACGCGCCATATCGTCGCGGCCCGCGAGCCGCGACTCTCAACTCTGCTCAGCCGCGCAGCCAGTAGGGCTTTGGCACCACTGCCCCAAGCTCAGCAAACTCGGTATCGCTAAGCCGGAACGCCGCAGCGCTCACATTCTCTTCAAGGTGTTTTACCGTGCTGGTGCCGGGGATGGGCAGCATCATCGGCGAACGCCGCAGCAGCCACGCCAACGAAACAACCGCCGTAGAAACATTTCGCGCCTCAGCGATTCTTTCCACCGCATCGTTTGCTTTGCGGGCCTGCGCCATCGGTCCCCACGGCAAAAACGCGATGCCGTTGGCCGTGCAATAATCCACCACAAAATCCCACTCGCGGTCGCTGAAGCTGTAGCGATTTTGCACGCTGACGATCGGCACGATCTTTTGCGCACGATGAATGTGCTCCAGCGTGACGTTGGAGAGACCGACGTGGCGAATTTTGTCCTGCTCCTTCAGCCGCGCAAGAGTTTCCATCGAGGCGTCGAACGAAACAGCCGGATCAGGAACGTGGAGCTGGTAGACGTCGATGCGCTCCAGCCTCAGGTGTTTCAGGCTGCCCTCGATGGCTTGCTCGAGGTGAGCCGGGCTCGCATCGTGCTGCCAAATGCCTGGCCCGTGGCGCGTCCAACCCGCCTTGGTCGCGATAACCAGTCCGGCGGGATAGGGCCACAGCGCTTTAGCGATCAACTCCTCCGAGACGTCGGGACCGTAGGAGTCCGCAGTGTCAATAAAGTCGATCCCCAGCTCGACGGCGCGACGAAGCGTGGCCAGCGCAGCGTCGACATCGTCTGGCAATCCCCAAATGCCTTTGCCCGTAATGCGCATGGCGCCGTAGCCCATGCGGTTCACTGTCAAATCGCCGCCCAGCGTGATGGTTCCCGCTTGCGCGGCCGGTAAGTTTTCTGTTTCGACTGTCATTTCAGTGCCCCTTACACCGTCACTTCCCAACCCGGCTGGTATGTGCGGCCCCAGAACTTCATCGCCTCTGGATCGTCGAGAATGTGCGCAGTTTCAGTGTCGAGACGCAGCAGGCGATTGACGAACCACGCGATGTTCGAGAGCAACAGCATCGTCACGGTCACATTGGCCACCACAGCCGGCGAGTTGAGTTTTTCCTGGCCGCGAATGGCCGCAATAAAGTTGGCGAAGTGCGCGTCCGTCATGGAATCGGCGCCGACCAGGTCGCTGGTTGAGGTTTCGTGCCCCACGCGATATGTGTCGGTCTGCTTTCCCTTCCAGTCGAACACGTCGTAGCCGCCGCGATCAATCACCACCGAGCCCTTGGTGCCCATGATGACCGAACCGCGGTCGCGATTGTAGAGGCGCATTCCCTGGCAGGAATGTCCCTCCCACGAAATCAATTTGTCGGGATACTCAAAGTTGGTGACGGTCGTGTCGGGGAACTGCCAATCGTCTTTGAACTGGTAGCGGCCACCGCTCGCTGTCACGGCGTGAGGAAACTCCGCTTGCAAAGCCCATCGGCAGATGTCGACCTCATGCGTGCCGTTGTTGAGCGTCTCGCCGGTGCCATAGCGGCGGAGCCAGTGCCAGTTATAGGGATGAATGTTGTCCTTGTATTCGCTGCGCGGCGCTGGCCCTTGCCACAAATCCCAGTTGAGCGAGGCAGGCACCGGCGCGGGCTTGCCAATGCCCATTGAGCCGCGCGTGTTCGAGTACCAGGATTTCGCCATGTATGCGTCGCCGATCAAGCCCTCATGAATCTGCTTGATCATGCTGATTGTGTAATCTGAAGAGCGCTGCTGATCGCCAACCTGAACCAGCCGGCCATATTTCTTCTGCGCGGCAACAAGCAGCTCGCCCTCGCGCGGGTTTTGGCTGGAGGGTTTTTCAACGTAAACGTGCTTTCCAGCTTTCAGGCCGAGCACCGCCATGGGCGTGTGCCAGTGGTCGGGAGTCGCAACGGTGATAGCGTCCACGTCCTTTGACTCCAGCGCGTGGCGAAAATCCCCTTCGGCCTTGGGAGCGTAGCCCAGCTTTTGTTCCGCATCGGCCGCAAACTTGGCCAAAATGCCGGAATCGACGTCGCATATATAAGCCAGGCGCGCAGTTTTGCTGTTGGCGCCAAGCGAGGCCAGGTGCGCGTGGCCGCGGCCATTGAGGCCGTTGATGGCAAAATTTAGGCGATCGTTGGCGCCCAGAATCTGCGCATAGCTTTTGGCCGTGGACGCGAAGGCCGAGGCCGCCGCACTCGCGGCCAGCCCTTTTCCTAAACTTCCGACAAATTTTCGACGGGAAATCATTGATGTCTCCAATGGGTTCATTTACTTTGGGTTCCGTTCCTAGCCTTCAGCGGTACGGGCCCCCGTTTTCGGCGGACATGACATTGACTTCAGCGGCAAGTTGTCAGCCTGGTCTTTTCAGTCTCGCCCTGTCAGGCTCGTCCAACACGGCTCACAAACGGGAGCTAAATCCGCCGCAACGAATTATATCGTTGCGCCCGACATGTGTATCGCCCATGTGCGTCACCCGTGTGTGTCGTCCGTGCGTTTCGCCCATGCGCATCGAAGCCCAGGAAAGCCACGCGTGTCGCCGCTCAAGAAAGTTCGATAAATCCAAGAGGGTCCGGAAATGCCATCGCCAAGACTCGGCGTCAAGGAACCATCCATGAGAACAATAGGCTTGCGATGTCCTTGGCGACCTTTGCGCGCCTGGGCATTACGGCGCTTTGGGGCGAAAATGGAATTGGGGGCTGTAAACTTGCGGCGGATGGGGACGTCTACCAAATCGATGGCAGCCGGTATAGCCGTGAAGCCGATGACCGCGCAAGCGGCGGAGGAGATAGCCGCGCGCGAGTTCGCGTCCATCGTCGAAAGCCACCGGCCGCAAATCTTTCGCTTCCTGCTGGCATCGCTTCGGGACGTGGATCTGGCAGAGACGTTGACGCAGGAGTGTTTCCTGAAGGCGCACCGCAACTGGAGCCATTTTCGCGGCGATTCCAGCGCCATGACCTGGCTGATGCGGATCGCCATCAATTTGCAGAAGGACCACTGGCGCAATCGGCGCCTGCAGTTCTGGCGGCATACGCAGGCCAATGCGGTGGGCGTGGACGAGGCCAGTGAGTGGCTGCCGAACGGCGAACGCAGCGCGGAGCAGCAGATATTGGCGCGGGAACAGGTCGGGCATGTTTGGAAGGCGGTAGAAAATCTGAGCCAGCGGCAGCGAACGGTGTTTTTACTGCGCTACGTTGAGGAGCTGGAGTTGAGCGAGATTGCCCAATCTACGGGTTTGAGCGAGGGCACGGTGAAGGCACATTTATCGCGGGCGCTTGGAAAAGTGCGCGCGGAGCTGAGAGGAACACGATGAGCAGAAGCGACAAATTGGCGGGCAAATCCTTTCCGAGCGAGGTCCAAGATCCAATGGCGGATCCGGTCGTGGCCGGCGCGTTAAAGCACTTCAAGGCCAGCGTCGATTCCTGGAGTGAGGCCGCATACAGCAGGCCGAAATCGATCCCGCAGACGGCGCAGCACAACTGGCGTCTCGCGGCGAGCTGGGCTTTGGGATGCTTGCTGATCGCCGGCAGCCTGGCAGGCGGATTGTACGAGCATCGTCAACGGCAGGAAGCGGCGCGTGGCGGCCGAGGTAAAAGCAGAGGCTCAAAAAGCTGCGCAAAAGGTAGATTTGGCGCGCGCAGCCGAGACGGAACGGCATCTCATGCCCGCGCCGGTCGCGATAAACATCGCCACCAAGCGGACAACCGCAGTGAAGCGTGCAGCCAATTCGGATGAGAACCTGCTCGCAACAGTCGACAACGATGTATCGCGGCAGGTTCCTGCGGCCATGGAGCCGCTGGCGCAAATGATGGACAGCGACGGTAGCAATTGAAGGGATCACAAGACTGGACAGCAAGAAACAAAAGAGAAGGCGAGAAACGGTTCCTTGTTGAGACAAGGCGGGAGAAATCAATGAAGATGTCGAAAGCTGTTCGGCTGGTTTTGGCGGTAGCGGGAGTGGTAATGGCGGGAAGCTGGGTGTGTGCGCAAGGGCCGGGCGGCCCGGGTGTGGGGCCCGGTTTCGGGGAGCACCGGCCTCCTATGGAGCGCTCGTTCGGACTCGGCCAATTCTGGAATAATCCGAACCTCGTAACGAAGCTGGCGCTCACTGACGATCAGCGCAAGGCGATGGATGGAATTCTTCAGGACCATCGTTTGAAGCTGATCGACTTGCAAGCCACTCTGGAAAAGGCGGAGTTGGCGATGGGCCCGCTGATGAAGGCCGATACTCCGGACCGCGCCGCGATTGAAGCGCAAATCGATCGGGTTGTGAGCGCGCGCGGCGATTTGGAAAAAGCCAACGCGCGTTTTCTGCTGGACATTCGCATGCAGTTGAAGCCGGACCAGTGGAAGCAGCTCCAAACCATGCACCAGGACCGCATGGAGCATGGAGGGATGCACGGCCGCGGCCAGTGGGGACGCGACGGACGCGGGCCAGGCATGAATGGGCCAGGCATGAACGGACCAGGCATGGACGGGTCTGGACCCGATGGTCAGGGCAACCAGTTCCACGGTCGCGGTGGGCAATTCCATCGCCAGCGGGAGCCATTGCCGGATGGAACTGCGCCGGCAGTTCCGACTCCTCCACCGCCGGCAGGAACGGGCACGGGAGCGGGCGCTGAACAATAGCGGGCAGCGACTGATAACAGCAACGCAACTGGCGGCAGGGCCATTCCCCTTGCCGCCGTTCTTTTTGCGCCGCGCGCCCGCTGCGACTAACTTGATCCATCGGCCGGCCAAGCGCAGAACCGCACTCGACATCTCGTAGAGCCCCGAACGGATTCTGTACCATCAAAATGGAAGGAATCGTTCGTGCCCACTCTTGCCTCTTCAAATCTCGCTTCAGATCTCCTGCTCGACTCATTGATTCTGCTGATCTACTTCTTCTTCATGCTGGCCGCGGGTTTCTCTCTCAAGCCTGCGATGACAACAAGCACAAACTTCATGCAGGCCGGCCGCACGATGCCGGGCTGGCTGTGCAGCCTGGCGATGCTCGGCGCAAGCCTCGGCTCGTTGGAAGTGCTGGCCATGGGCGCGGCGGGAGCGCAGTACGGACTGGCCAGCGTGGCATGGTTCACGCTCGGCTCAATTCCAGTGATGCTCTTCGCGGGTCTGTATCTCATGCCCATCTTCTACGGTTCGAAATCCGGAACCGCCGCAACCGATGCAAAAGCAACTTCAATCGCCCCGCGATCGATTCCGGAGTATCTCGGGCTGCGCTTCGACCAGAAGACCCGCGTGTTGAATGCGATCATGTTTGCCGCCATGTCCGCGTTCAGTGCGGGCGTCGCGCTTTACGCCATGGCGCGCGCTTTGGTTGCTCTCCACGTCTTCGATCGGATTTCCGAATCCCTGAACCTGCCGCCAACAGGAACTCTGCTGCTTGCAATGGCGTTTCCCGCGGCTCTTGTGCTGGCCTATATTCTGCTCGGCGGCCTTGGCGCGGCAATGTACAACCAGGCGCTGCAATTTTTGCTCATCGTCGCAGGCTTGCTGCCGATGGTGCTGCTTGGACTGAAAAAGATCGGCGGCTGGAGCGGGTTGAAGGCTCAGGTTCCGGCGAACTTTCTCGACGGCCTTACGCAAACGGCTTCATGGCTCGGCCCACTCTGGAGCGCACTCAACTGGCGCGGGCTTCGTCATCTTGGTGGCTGGCCTTGTGCTCGGCGGCGCGACCTGGTGCACGGATTTCCGGCTGTTGCAGATACCAATGGCGGCGAAAGATGTGCAATCCGCGCGGAGAGCTCCCATCAACGCAGCGGCTGTGCGGATCTTCGTGCCTCTCGTCTTGGTTCTTCCCGGGCTGATTGCCGTGGGCCTGCCCACGCCGCACACTTCGATCCTCGTCTTCAATGACAACAATATGATCTCCCACGAAATCACCGTCGTTCCGCCGGCGGTTGAGGCGGGCACGGGCCTGGTTCCCGCGAAAGCCGATGCGAATGGAATGCCGGTCATTGGTCGCGGACGGACATGCTGTGCTCGACTATGCGATGGCCACGCCCAACGTGCTCCCTGAATTCCTGCCGACAGGCCTGCTGGGCCTGGGGATTGCAGCTCTATTGGCCTGTCTGATGGCCGGCATGACAGCGAGCGTAACGTCGTTCAGTACCGTCTTCACGTGCGACATCTTTCAGTCGCTGTTCGCGAAGAACTCATCCGACAAGCGCCTGCTTTCCGTCGCCAGATTCGCGGCTGCGGGCGGCATGCTGCTTGCATTCGCGGCGGCCTGCGCCACCATCCGTTTCAACAGCTTGCTCGATGCGATATTGCTGGTCTTCGCGGTAGTGAATGTTCCCCTGTTTGCTGTGCTCATGCTCGGCGCTTTCTTCAAACGCATCACCGGCCACGGCGCATTCGCAGGCTTGATCGCAGGCGTAGCCGCAGCCCTGCTGCACCACGGTCTGTCTCTCCCTAGAGACGCTAAGCCGCGGCATTCACGGCGGCTGGATTGCAGTGTTGCATCATCCTGCAAGCGAAATCGCGCTGAACCTGGAAACGGCGATATTTGCTGTCGTCGTGAGTCTGCTCGTCACGATTTTACTGAGCGCATTCACAGGTGCGAAGCCTGATTCGGAGTTGGACGGCCTCGTCTACTCGCTCACCACCCGGCCGCAGACGAATGCGAAATGGTGGAAGCGGCCGGAGGCGATGGCCGTAGCGGTCTTGCTCGCCGCGATCGCCGTGAACCTGATTTTGATCTGAGCCGGTAAGGAGAACTATGTTTTACGATTCGCGTATCTCGATTGGCATGCTGTTCACTTTGATCGGGGCCATTCTGACCGCTTTCGGCCTTTCCACGCGCACCAATGCGGATATATATGCGAAAAGTCTTGGAATCGACGCCAATCTGTGGTGGGGATTGGTGCTGCTCATGTTCGGTATCGCGACGCTCACGCTCGGCCGGCGCGCACAGGCGCGAATGGATAACGCCACGGGCACAAGAAAGCCTGTAGAGAATCGAAAGGCGCTCCCCAAAAAGAAGCGCGACCGCTGATCCTTCCGGATCGATTCCTCGTTTGATGCCCGAATCCAGGCCTCTAATTCATCGCCTGTCTCGATTTTCCTTCCATCACTCCACTGTCGCGCTGAAGCGCATCGTCCGGTAATCAAAGGTGTAGCTCGTGAGCTGGTCGAGTCCATCAATTCCGATGACGCCGTAAACATCGTCGCGCGCCGCTGAGCCGAGAGGCTTCGTGAGCACGGGAACATTATGGAGCTCGACAGCTGTGCCGCCGATTGCCAGAGGCACATTCTCGGCGACGTAAGCTGACTGTGGGCCGGAATCCGTGTCTAGAAATGTAAACGGCTCCATCTTCTTGCCGTTGAATTCGGCGGCGTGCTCGTTGAACCAGCGCGAAGTAAGGTAAGTTTGCTGGCCGCCGGCGTCGATCGAAAACATCTGGTCGTCGCTTGCCTCCCTTCCCCTGGAGTCGCCTGGTCTGCCGGCTGAACTTCCCTGGACGCGCGAATCAGGCGCGGGCAAATCATGCGCGGGGTCTTGCGTCCTTCCGAGGGCGACGATAATTTGATCACCGTCGAGATAGAACGGGGCGCCGATGGTGAGTCGATCTTCGCTTTCATTCGGACCGTCCTCTTTCGCGGGATCGACCTGAATGGTGTTGTCGGAAACGGTAAGCCTGCCCATCGCCGCGAGCACGGGATACCCCAGAACTCCCTCGACCCGATAGCCCTCGCTTTTAAAGGAGAAGTCGCCGTCGTCAAACACAAACGCGGTCACGTTGTGTAGCGTAAGGCGGCCGCCAATGATGAATTCTGGAATGACGGTTCCGTGCACCTGAATTGGGCGCCCGGTCAAGGTGCGAATCGTTGCGGAGTCTTTTGAAATCTCCAGGCCGGCGTCTTGCGCAATGGAGCGCGAAATAAAATTGAACTGCGACGTTGGATCGAGCATCCAGTGGTGAGAACTCGAGTCGATTAGGACGGGAACATCGATAAGGCCGAGAGGATTGGTGCTCACCTGAATCCTGAAAGGTTCGCACGGGTCGGCCGTGATCGGAGGGTTCCCCTTGACCAGCGGCAGCATCTTGAGCGGCATTTCAATTTCGTCCTGCTCGCTGGAACTCAACGCGCCATGAAGGCGATCGTCAATATCCCGGAAGGCTTGCCCGGCCTTGTCCCAATCGCCCAGGCGCAGGTAGTCTTCGGCGAGCGTAATGCGCAGCAGTTTCTCGCGCGTCTTATCGCCACTCGCTGTCACCTGATCCACAAGCGGCTCAAGAAGTTTGACCGATTGCTCCAGTTGGTTGGTCCGATTAGCCAGAATGCCACGATAGAACTGCGCCTGATCGGGAGGCAAATCCCCAAGCTGCGCCTGCATGCGAAGGTATTGGTGATCGGCGAGCAGGTTCTGCATGCGGGCTTCGCTATCGGGTCCGCTGCTGGTTCCCGTGTGCATTTGCGCAACCGCGTTCTGCGGCTGCGCGCTCGCCCCAGTCTGTTGCGTTGCAGCTGAGGGCTTGCTCTCCGGTGCAGCCGTCGCAGGCTCGCGCATTACGTTCTGCGCGGCCAGCGGGACATAACGGCGCGGCGAGCGCAAAGACGAGGGCCACGCGGACGAATGCCAACAGCGCGCCGTAATGCATTAGCGCCGCCCGCCGCTTGCTTCGTCCCGCAAATCCAATCACCCGGTTCATCGCCATTTGACGTTAACAGATCGACAATGGCCCAGCGAAGAGCTCCGTCCTGACACGATCTTTACGCGATAGACACTAGACTTGAGATGAGCGATGAAGCGCAAAACAATTGCACATTACGAGATTCTGCGGCGTCTGGGCGCCGGAGGCAGCGGCGTGGTTTACGCGGCCAACGATACGCTCTTGCAGCGTCCCGTAGTGCTCAAAATGCTCCACACCGGGCTTCTGACAGCGGAGCAATTGCGCTCGACTGTTTTGCGCGAGGCGCGCCTGGCTTCGGCGATCGAGCATCCCAATGTGTGCGGAATCTATGAGATCGGCGAGAGCGGCGACGAGGCTTACATCGCCATGCAATTTGTGCCCGGCCAGCCCCTCGACGAGCTGATCGCGCGCGGCCCGGCCTCAGTGCAGCTTGTGCTCTCGGTGGGAATTCAGATCGCCGACGGATTGCAGGCGGCGCATGCGCTCGGTATTTTTCACCGCGACTTGAAGCCGCAAAATGTGATGCTCACCGACGGCGGCCTGGTAAAGATTCTGGATTTCGGGCTGGCGCGGCGGCTCACTCCCGAGGACGCGCGCTTTGACCCCGCGAAACCCGCGCCCGCAAAGGACAAATCCGTCGCGACGACTTACACGGCGCGCGGCGGAACCATCCGCTACATGGCGCCGGAGCAGTTTGTCACCGGGCATTCGAGCGTGCAGTCGGATGTGTGGGCGCTGGGCGTGATCCTTTATGAACTTGCCAGTGGACGCCACCCATTTGCCCGCGCTGACGCCGAGGACTTTGAGGCTATTCGCGCTATCCAGTTTCAGCAGCCGGAAGACTTGAGCGTGATCGTCCCGGAGATTTCTCCGGAGCTGAAGAGCGTGATCGCGGCCTGTCTTGAAAAAAACCCGGGCGCGCGCACGGCATCGGCGGCCGACGTTCGTGAGGGGCTGAAGACCATCATGAAGGCGCTGCGCATCGAAACAGGAATCATTCCCGGCGACGCTGCCGCGAACCTGCCGGCAACGAGCGCTGAAGCGGAGAAGCGCACCACGGGCTTGCTTTCCATGCTTGCCGAAAGATTTCGCGAATCGGCGGGAGAGCAGAAGGCGCAGAATTCGCTGGTCGTGCTGCCCTTTGCCAACCTGGGCGCAACGGAGGCTGCGCCGCTTTATGGTTACGCGCTTGCGGATGCCATTGCAGCCCGCCTCGCGCGCATTCCGTCGCTGGTCGTGCGCCCATCGAGCGCACTCATGGCGCTTGCCGGCGCGCAACCCTGGGCTCAGCCCTGGGCGCAAATCGATCCGCTCACTGTGGGACAGAAGTTATTGGTGAAGTTTGTCCTTGCCGGAAGCTTCGTCAAGTCAGAGAGCGGTTTCGATCTTAATTGGCAGTTACTTGACGTGGCTTCGCAGAGTGTGCGCACCGGCGGATTGATTCGCGTCGAATCTCTCGATCTAATCGCGGTGCAGTCGGAGATTTCGAACGAAGTGTTCGCCACGCTGCAGGGAATGGGCGCGGCAGATGGAATCGAATCTTCGCGCGTCGGGCAAAGCGCCGAAGCCGCTCGTGCTCAAGCGCGCGGCCCCGCCGGCACCTCGGCTCGCGATGGCATCTTGCGCGGGCAGGTCAGCGAACGGTACCTGCAGGCGCGGGCGCTGCTCAGCTCTTTTATGGTGCGCACGGGCTCGCGCGCTGATCTGGATCGCGCACATGCGCTGTTCACCCGCGTAACAGAGGCCGATCCGGGATTCGCCGCGGGATGGAGCGGGCTCGGCATCGCCGAGTTGCAGTACGCGCGCCACGGTTTCGGCGGACAGATTCATGTCATGCATGCGCGCCGCGCTTTCGACGAGGCGCTAAAGCTCGACCCGGCGTCGACCGAAACCAATCTCTATCGCATATACATGCTGCTGTCGCGCGGCGAAAAGGAGTCTGCGCGCCACGGCATCGCCAACCTGCTCGCCGGCGCTGCCAATGACTGGAATGTGCACATGGTCGCCGGCCTCGCTCTGCGCGGCGACGGAATGTACGACGAAGCGCTGGGCGAATTCAGCCGCGCACTCAAACTGAATCCGGCCAACGCGGCGATTCTCTATAACCATCGCGCTCGCGTGTACCACTATCAAAATCAAATTGAGCTGGCTGGCGACGAGCTTGAAAAAGGCCTGGCGCTGGAGCCGCGTCATCCGCTGCTGCGCACCTCGTCTGGCTATCAGCAGATGCGGTTGGGAAATCTCGACAAGGCCATCGAAATTCTGGAGGGCGTAATCGCCGACGATCCCTCGCTGCGCATCGCCGTGCCAACGCTGGCTATTTGTTACGTGCAGGCGAGCGCGCGAGACCGCGGCGCCGCGCTGCTCAAAGACGATACGCTCGCTGCAGCCGAGGCCGACAGTGAAATGGCTTACCGCCTTGCCACTTACTTTGCCGTCGACGGCGACTCCAGCGAGGCCCTGCACTGGCTGCGCCGCGCCATCTATCTCGGCAATGAAAACTATCCCTGGTTCCAGAAAAATCCCGCATGGAACAACCTGCGCACCAATTCGGACTTCGAGCGGATTCTCGAAGATCTGAAGAAGAGCTTCCGCAAGAATCAGAAAACCTGGAAGCGGCTGCTCGATGAATTGCCCGCCGGAGAATAGGCACTCCTAACCAGAAATCACCGTGCGCTCATACTGCACGTACTCCGGCTCCCACACATAATCGCGAATTCTTTCAGCGAAAGCGGCTTCATCGCAGATTGCGGCCACTCCTTCTGCCATCGCTTGCCGTCCAACCGCCAACGCGACCGCCGCGCTCGTTTTGCGGGACTCTGCGATAGGAGGCAGCAGCGGTGCATTCTTGTCTGCGCGCGCTGGCGAAAGCGCAGCCAGCGCTTTTGCGGCGGCCATAATCATGCTGTCGGTCACGCGCGTTGCGCGAGAGACAAGAATGCCGAGAGAGAGGCCAGGAAAAATGTAGGAGTTGTTGACCTGCGCGATGCGAACAAGTTTCCCGTTAATCTCCACTGGCGCAAACGGGCTGCCGGTGCCCACAATTGCGCGGCCTTCAGTCCAGCGCAGCAGATCGGCGGGTGCGGCTTCCGATTGCGAAGTCGGATTCGACAGCGGAAAAATCACCGGGTGCGGCGTGTGGCGCGCCATTTCGCGCACAATCTCCTCAGTAAACGCTCCGGGCTGAGCGCTCACGCCGGCCAGCACCGTGATGCCTGCATTGCGCACCACATCCAGCAGCGAGATCGCGCCGGTTCCCGACAGCGTCCACCCGGCAACGTCTTCGCGCTTGCGCACGAACGGCTGCTGCGCGGGACGAATTCCCTCGCAACCTTCCACGAGCAGTCCCAGGTGGTTGAAAGCGTAAATGCGCCGCCGCGCCTGCTCATCGCTCAGCCCCTCCTGCTTCATCTCGGCAATCAATAGATCGAGAATTCCGGCGCCGGCCGATCCCGTGCCGAACATCGCAATCGTGTGTTCGCGCAGCGGAATGCCCGTCGCATTAACCGCCGCAAGCAGCGTCGCAGTCGTCACGGCCGCGGTTCCCTGAATGTCATCGTTGAATGTGCACAGCCGGTCGCGATAGCGTTCCAGCAGTCGCGACGCATTTACGCCGGCGAAATCCTCCCACTGCAAAAGAATGTGCGGCCAGCGGCGCTCCACTGCAGCCACAAAAGCTTCGATGAAATCGTCGTACTCCTGCCCGCGAACGCGTTTGTGCTCCCAGCCGATGTAAATGGGATCATTCAGCCGCGCCTCGTTGTCAGTGCCCACATCGAGCAGCACCGGCAGGCAATGCTCCGGTGGAATGCCGCCCAGCGCGGTATACAGAGCCATTTTGCCGATGGGGATGCCCATGCCGCCGGCGCCCTGATCGCCGAGCCCGAGAATGCGCTCGCCGTCGCTGACCACAATGCAGCGTATGGGATCGTAATGGGAGCTGGAAAAAATCTGCTCAATGCGATCCTTGTCGGGATAGCTCAGAAAAAGGCCGCGCGGCTTGCGCCATATCTCAGAGAAACGCTGGCAGCCCTCGCCCACCGCCGGCGTATAAACCACCGGCAGCATCTCCTCGATGTAGTTGGCAATCAGCGAGTAGAAAAGCGTTTCATTGTTGTCCTGCAGGTCGCGCATGTAGGCGTACTTGTCAAACGCCGTTGGGTGGCCGTCGAGCACGCGCTTGCGGCGTTCGCGCTGGTTTTCGATGGTTCCGACGTGCGGCGGCAGCAGGCCGTGCAGCGCAAACGTGTCGCGCTCCGCCTCAGTAAACGCCGTGCCCTTGTTGAGGCGCGGGCTCATGAGCAGGTTGTACCCGGACAGGTGCGTGCGAATCACAGGCTGGCCCGGCGCGGAAGATTCGGAGTTCAAAAAGTGCTCCCCATGCTTTCAGAATTGTTTGCCAAAAGAATAAATGACGCTAAATAAATTCGAGCAAAACAATCTCCGGCCGCGTTCCAACGCGCATGGGAGGGCCCCATGTTCCCGCGCCGGTTGAGGTGTAAACCTCAAGCGATCCAAAACGGTGCAAGCCGCGCGTAAAACGGCCGTAGACGCGCCGCGTAATCCAGGTGAAGGGAAAAATCTGCCCGCCGTGCGTGTGGCCGGAGAGTTGCAGGCTGAAGCCGGCCTGCTCCACAATTGGCAGCCGCGTGGGCGCGTGGTTAAGCAAAATGCCCGGCTGGATTGCGTCAGATTCGGAACCGTCAGAGCGCATTGTGCTGAGCGCGGCCTTCATGCGCAGCGGCGATGACGAATCGTGATACATGACGCCGGCGATTCGCAAACCGTCGATCACAACCTGCTCGCTGGCAAGAACGCGGATGCCCGCCCGCGTGATGGCCTCGATATACGGCTTGGGTGAAGTAAATTCTTCGTGATTGCCGGTCGAAAAGTAGATGCCCAGCGGCGGCTTGAACTCGCGTAGCGGCGCCACCAGCCGATCAAGATCGCCTTTCGTGCCGTCAAACAGGTCGCCGGGAATAAAAACCGCGTCGGGTTTGAGCCCCGAGGCCGCCGCGACCACGCGCCGGCAAAAACGGACACCATTGATGGGTCCCAGATGCAGATCGCTCATCATCACCGCTCTGCGTCCGCGCCATGACGCAGGCAGGTTTGGGATCTGCACCGGTACGCGGCGAATGCGAATGATGCGCGCATTCACGAGTCCGTAAATTCCGGCGAGCACCGCGATTGGGTAAATAAATTCCGCCAGTGGCGCGCGGAATGCATGGGGATTCGCGGCTAGATGCGAAAACCTGATCGCCAGCCACGCCAACCGGATGACGACTGACCCCCATAAAAAGAAGCTGACAAAGCCGAGCCACACAGCCGCGGCCGAGTAAATGACATGGACGACGGGATTGGAAAAGCGGAAAGAGAGCAGCGATGCGATCATGAAGCTGAAGGCCAGGACCATCATTGCGACGCGCAAATCGCCGACGGCAGCGGCAGCGAGACCGGGCCAGAAGGCAATGAAGGTGGAGTAAACGAACCAATGCCCCAGAAAAAGGATGACCTGGATGACGAGGATGGCGAACAATGGCCAGGCTTTCAAATCCGGATCTCCCTGCTATTCATGATTGCATGAGCCGCGGCGGCCGTTTTCCGAAGCGCGGCCAAAAGACGGCGCACATGAAACAATCGTTTTGTGACCGGTAACGGCGACAACGCGCTCGGGATTTATGTTTCCATCCCGTTCTGCCGTTCAAAATGCACCTATTGCAATTTTGCTTCCGGCGTTTTTCCCGCAGCGGATCACATTCCTTATGTGAATCGGCTCATTGAGGACCTCTCACGAAGCGCGATCCTGGGCCGACAAAGTTCGGCGCAGACCTTCCTCGGCGCGTGGACACGATCTATCTCGGCGGTGGAACACCTAGTCTGTTGGCTCCCGATCTACTTGCTCAGCTCTTCGCCGCGATTCGCGCGGAGTTCGATCTCGATGCCAGATGCCGAGATCACCATGGAGTGCGCGCCGGGTCAAATTGCGGACGCTACTCTTGAAGCGATGGTCGCCGCGGGCGTGAACCGCGTAAGCCTCGGCGTGCAGTCTTTCGTCGATTCCGAAGCGCACGCGAGCGGGCGATTGCATAGCCGCGCGATCATTGAGCAGGATTTGCGCCGGCTGCGCGCTGCCGGAATCGCAGACTTGAATCTGGATCTAATTGCAGGTCTCGCCGGACAAACATTCGCATCGTGGGAAGAATCTTTGGCAGCCCTTATCGACTCCGGCGTACCGCACGCCAGCGTCTACATGCTTGAGGTCGACGAGGATTCGCGACTCGGCCGCGAACTGCTCAAGCGCGGATCCCGCTATCGCGCCGATCTGGTGCCGCACGACGACGCGATCGCTCAAATGTACGAGCGCGCAATTGAGCGCCTTGAGCAAGCCGGTCTCTGCCAGTACGAAATCTCAAATTTTTCGCGCCCAGGATTCGAGTCGGCGCACAATCTGCGCTATTGGCAGCGGCGCCCGTATCTCGGAGTCGGCCTGGACGCATCGTCCATGCTGACGTTGCATGCAACGCCCGATTGGAACAGCGCCGGAGACCGAGCCAAACCGTCCGACGTCCTCCGCTTCACGTCCACCGACGATCTAAAAGCGTATCTCGCCGGCCCCGCAGCTCCCCAGATGACAGCTCCTGAAACCACGCGGCTCTCGCCGGCGCGCCAGCACGAGGAGGCCTGGTTCCTGGGGCTGCGCTTGAATCAAGGCGTCGATGCCGACACGCTCAAGCAGGAATTTGGCCAAGAGTTAGTCGCACCCGCATTAGAGACAGTTAAGACGCCTTGTCGACGATGGCCTGCTGGTCGTCAACGGCGACCGCGTCTGCCTCACGGCGCGCGGAAGGCTCATCTCCAATGATGTTTTCCAGGAATTCCTCGAGCCTGAATTCGCAACGGCCGTCTGCGCCCAATAACTTAAATCGACAGCCTCAATCGATAGTCTGATCCCGCGAGCCTGATCCAGCGTCTCAGCCTAATCCACAAAGTCCACTTGCGGGACAACCGTGATGATGCCGCGCTCATGGCCCATCTCAAGCAGCTTGCGGATCGCATCGCGTCCATCGGCTCCGTAGTCGAGCGTGCGCTCGTTCACATACATGCTCACAAACTGGCTGGCCATCGTCGTATCCAGGTCGCGCGCAAACTGCATGGCGTATTCGAGAGCCTGTTCGCGGTGCTCCATCGCATACCGGATCGAGTCGCGCAGCGCCTTCGAAATTACTTTGTGCGCCTTCGCGCCGAGCGAGCGTCTGATCGCGTTGCCGCCCAGCGGCAGCACAAAGCCAGTAGTTTCCTTCCACCAGGCGCCAAGGTCTATCACCCTGAAAAGGCCGCTGGTGGAATACGTAAGCTGGCCCTCGTGAATGATGAGTCCTGCATCGTATTTGCCCGCCAGAATCTCGGGAATAATGCGGTCGAAGGGGACTGTGACCGTCTCTATCTTCGGGTTAAGAATTTTGAGCGCAAGATAAGCCGTGGTCAGCGTTCCCGGCACGGCCACGCGAATGCGGCCAAGGTCGTTCACGTCCAGCATGTGGCTGGAAACGACCATGGGACCGTAGCCCTCGCCCACGCTGCCGCCACAACCCATCAGCGTGTAGCTCTGCTGCAAATAAGGATAGGCATGAAAGCTGATGGCCGTTACGTCGTAGAAGGCTTCTTCGCGGGCGCGGCGATTCAGGGTCTCAATGTCGCTGAGCGTGTGGTTAAAGCGGTACCCCGGCACACGAATCTTGTTGGTCGCCAGGCCATAAAACATAAAGGCGTCGTCGGAGTCAGGACTATGGGCGACGGAGATTTCGTTTGTGGCCTTCACGCTCGCCAGATCGGGGGTTTTGGTGCTCACGTTAGGGGGAGATCCTTTCGGCAACAAATCTGTAGTGATTCTTCAATCTTGCGACAATCTTGCAACTATGTTCAGTGTAGGGCCACACCATCGCTCTCTGCTTCCGGGCAAGTCTCCGGACATTTCCATCTCAACTTTATCAGGGTTTCAACTAGCAGGATTTCAACTAACTGGGATTCACTCTCAGGTCGGGCTACTTGGCTGGCTCAACTGCGGCCTAAACTTCTTTCCTGTCCTTGCCGCGGCGTAGCCAAACGTGACGGGCAGCCCCCGCTGCCGCAAGCAGCAGCGCCCCGAGCGAAACGAGAAAAACAATGAGGAGCCAGCGCATGAGGACGGACTCCAACAAGCATACCAAAGGGGCTGTTCCCGTGCCGTCACATTTGCTTACACTTTGGTACCCGGCTGCGCTCCCAGGTTCTCGCTCATCCACTTCAGATAGGCCTGGCTGCCGGCCTCAATCTCGATCACCAGGAATTCAGGCGTCTCGTAACTATGCAGCTCCTGCAGCCGGGATTCGAGGGCGGGCAATTGATCGGTCGCGGTCTTGAGCAGAAGCAGAGTTTCGTCCGCCGACTCGATCTTGCCCTGCCAGCTGTAAATCGAGTGCGCCGATGGCAGAACCGTGGCGCACGCAGCCAGGCGCTCCTCAACAAGCGTGCGGCCCAGGCGAGCAGCCTCCTCGGCACTTGCCACAGTGGTTATCACAATGCGCGCAGTCGACGTGGCCTCGAGCATTTTCTTCTCCACAGTCAGAAAGATTATGCCGAAAACATTTCTGCCAGCGCTCTAATCCTAAACCGCTCGGGCGCGTGGCCTTTGGTCAGGTCGCCTGCGCAATGCCGAGCTCCCACTTGCCGATCCGCGCCCGGTGTTGCAGTATGAACTTTGCGGCGAAAAAATCAACTGCGCGTAGACAAAAGCAACGTGGAGACAAGGATGAGCACTGCAATCAAATTCGGCACCTCGGGATGGCGGGCGATTGTCGCCGACGAATTTACGGTGGCCAATATTCGCTTGGCTGTCGGGGGAATCGCCGCCTACGTCAAGACCCTCCCCGCGCCGCACCACGTGCTCGTCGGCCGCGATCCGCGCTTCCTCGGCGAGAGCTTTGTGGCCGAAGCGGCGCGCGTGCTCGCGGGCGCAGGCGTTACGCCCATCGTGATTCCCCATGCAGCGCCCACGCCAGCCATCGCTTACGCAGTTCGCACGCTTAAGACTTCCGGCTCCATCAACTTCACCGCGTCGCACAATCCGCCGGAGTACAACGGCATCAAGTACTCCACGCCCGACGGCGCGCCGGCTCTGCCTGAAACTACAAAGCAAATTGAAGCTGCGATCGACAAAATCGCCGGCGGCGGCGGCCACGATGTTCCCAGCCCGCTCTTAACAACAGACCAATTCGAGACCGTCGACGTAAAGCCCGCGTTTCTCGAGCGCCTTGCCGAGCTTGTCGATCTCAAGGCCATTGCCAAGTCGGGCATCAAGGTCGTCTACGATCCCTTCTGGGGCGCGGGCCGCGGCTATCCATGCCACCTGCTGCGCCAGGCCGGCGTCACCGTTGAAACCGTGCACGATTACCGCGACGTGCTCTTTGGCGGCCACGCGCCTGAGCCGGATGACCACCTGCTCGGCGACGCGAAGAAAAAAATGAAGGAATGTGGCGCGGCTCTGGTCATTGCCACCGACGGCGACGCGGATCGTTTCGGCATCGTCGACAGCGACGGCACATTTATCCAGCCGAACTACATCATCGCGCTGCTCTTCGATTACCTTGTTGAAACGCGCGGCTGGCGCAACGGCGTCGCCAAGAGCGTTGCCACAACCAACCTGGTCAACGCGCTCGCCGAATACCACAAAGTCCCCATCTACGAAACGCCGGTGGGTTTCAAGTACATCGGCGCGCTGATCGATCAGGACAAGATCGCCATCGGCGGCGAGGAATCCGCCGGGCTCACCATCCGCGGCCACGTGCCGGAAAAGGACGGCATCATTGCCGGCCTGCTCGTAGCGGAGATGGTCGCCACGCGCGGCACGAGCCTCGGTTCCCAATTGAAGACGCTTTTTGCCAAGGTTGGTTCCTATTTCCCAGTTCGCGAGAACTTCCACTTGACCGCGGAGCAGAAAGCCGCGTTCACTGAGAAGTTGAAGGCCGATCCGAAGGAGCTGGGCGGGCGCAAGGTTGTCTCCGTTGTCAGGACCGATGGCCTCAAGCTGATTCTCGACGATGGCTCCTGGGTTTGCTATCGCCTTTCAGGAACAGAACCAGTGGTCAGGGCCTACACCGAAGCACGCAACGAGCAGGATATGAACGCGCTGCGGTCTGCGGCCGAAAAGTTTGTCCTGAGCCAATAACTGGCTCTAAAGTCCAAGCGCGGGCCATAAGCAGGAATTGGGATTGAATGCCGGAAGAAAAAGTTCAAGTAAAGAAGCAAGCGCCGCACGCCGCGAGTTTCGCCATGCGCATGTGGGCGCTCGACTGGGCACAACGTCTGTGGCGGCCTGCGGGCACGGGAACCGCTGGAGTTCTGGCGCTGTTGGTCATGTGGCATGTCATCTACGGCAACCACGGCTTGTCAATATGGCAGCAGAAACGCGCCGAAGACCGCGCTCTGCAGCACGAGATCAAAGACCTTCAACAGGAAAATGCGCAGATGCGCCAGCAGATCGATCATCTGAATTCAGACCCCGACGCCATTGAGCGCGAGGCGCGCGAAAAACTTCACTACGCCAAGCCCGGCGAAGTGATCTACACGCTGCCCGACCAGCCGCAGGCGCCGCCGGCGAAGTAAGCCCGCTCTTCTCTGATCCCGGATCTCTATTCTCAAAAATCAACATGCGCCCGCACCGTCGTCACATAAACCGGCCCGCGGTCGGTGTTGTAGCCGGGATGCGCAATCTGCGTGCCGCCAAAATTCCATAGAGCCCGCGCCAGATATGCGCGTTGTAATACCACTCCATGATGTCCTCGCGTCCATAGCGCAAATTGCCGTCGCCCAGCAAAAAGCCCAGGCCGCCATAGTGCAAATAATTTTGGTGGTCGCGCTTGATGGCGTTCGAAACATACGCCACGCCGACTTTGTCGTTCGATCGCCGCCAGCGCTTGCCGCTGTAATCGCCGCCAAACTCGATCGTTTGACCGACCTCTGTGTAAACAAAGGACTCGCGCCGGTCGTCGTTCCAGCCAAACCGCGCAAACAGCCGCAAGCTGTCGGTCACTTCCTGCTCTGTATTCAGCCCGAACCCGTATTTCACCGCACCAAATTTCTCAGTCAGGACGATGTCGGGAGTGGCTACCTTGCCCTCAAGATACTCGTCGACTGACTCCCGGTAGTCGCCCATGTGCGCGTGATTCAAGTAGCTCAGCACGCGCACCGCCCCTTCGCGCTTCGGATCGAGCCACCGCGCGAACAGTCCCTTGCGCAGCTCGAACTCCCAGTTCTGCCCGTTGGCGCGGCTAAACGCCCAATCGAGGTCGACGCCGTTGGCAACTGTTGGCATCGCCGCAATCCCATAGCGCGCCGACCAGATGCGGTCGTCGTACTCGAGGATTCCGGCCACGGTGTATCCGCGCGTATCGGCCGCATAGTCCCACGCGCCGTTGTTCACGATCGTCCAGTTGGCAAACTGCAAATGGCTGTCGGAGCCAACATTGTTCAAGTCAAAAACATCGGCGAGGCTCATCTTTCCCACGCGGATTTCAAAGCGCCGCACCGGCACTTTGCTGGCCAGCGCAAACTGACCTCGGTCCTGGTCCGTCATCTCATCCGTCAGGCCCACAATCTGATGGATCACTCCACGAGCCAGATACGGGCCGATACCGAGAGTAGGGTCGCGCACAACGTCGACGTTGGTTTCGCCCGCCAACCCCAGCGCCTGCGAAATGCCGCGTCCGCCGGCATTTTCAAAGTTCACAATCAGGTCAGTGTTGTAGCGCGAGTTGGCGAACAGTTGATAGCCAAGATAAAGCGTCGCCACTTCGGACGCTTTGGTCTCGAAATCGTCGATCAGGCTGTTCGGTCCTTCATACGGCGAGTGAAAATGCCCATGCATCTGGAAGATGCTGTTGGCCTGGCCGGAAACCCAGTAAGGAGCCGAGTCGGAGTGCGGAAACATGGTGAGCATCTCTGTTTCAGGCGTCGCCGGCCCCGCGTCGCCAGCCCCTTCCTTGCGCTGTCCGAATCCGTCCCGCTCGCTGTGAATCCGAAATGCATCAAGTATGCCGCCAACATCGGCGGTCGCTGCGGCTCCGGCGCCGATGGCAATTCACTCGGGACCTGCGCTCCGGCGACGGCGAACGCCAGCAGGAAGACGCACGTCAACCCACCGAGCTTTAATGAAATCAAATTTTGGTTGCAAATGGGCATCGAATAAAAGGGAGAAAATCACACATCAGCAGGGCTAATACTATCCGAATTCGCCGTGAATCTGATCGGCATGTTGCAACCATGTCCCATGCATATCTGCAGTAAAGTCATCCCTTTGCAGACGATCTCGATGCACATCCGCATCCACATCCGTATTAAGGAGCACCGGCATCCGAACTTCCTTGAATCGTATCGGACCGTGCTGCGCGGATTGTGAACGCTGGTTGAATGATCGCAAATCCTAATCGCCAATTCGTTGAATGCGCACCTCCGTACCACCGATAGCTCTCCGCCTGATAAAATGAAATCTGCCGCACCGTGCGGCGAACGCTCCCACACTAACTCCCCTAACCGCCTTGAGGGCCCACGCGGCCCACCCGAGAGAAGGAAAAACTGCACCCGTGAGCCAGACGATACGCAATATCGCCATCATCGCCCATGTTGACCATGGCAAGACCACGCTGGTTGACGGCATGTTGCGCCAGGCCGGGACCTTTCGCGCCAATGAGCAGGTTGCCGAACGCGTGATGGATTCAAACGAGTTGGAGCGCGAGCGCGGCATCACCATTCTCGCGAAGAACACCGCCATCAACTTCGGCCTCGGAAAAATCAACATCGTCGACACGCCTGGCCACGCCGATTTTGGCGGCGAGGTAGAGCGCGCGCTCAAGATGGTCGATGGCGTAATGCTGCTGGTCGACGCCGCCGAGGGCCCGCTGCCGCAAACGCGCTACGTGCTTTCAAAGGCGCTCGAAGCCAAGCTGAAGCCGATCGTGGTCATCAACAAGATTGACCGGCCAGACGCGCGCCCGCAAGAAGTGCTGGACGAAATCTACGACCTGTTCATCGATCTCGACGCGGAAGAATCGCAATTGGATTTTCCCGTTCTATACGCCGTCGCCAAGAACGGCACAGCGACCACCGATCTCGCCCAGCCCGGCGTCGATTTGCAGCCTTTGTTCCGGGCCATCGTCGAAACCATCCCTGAAGCCACGGGCGATCCCGACGGCGCGCTGCAAATTCTTGTCGCCAATCTTGATTACTCTGACTACCTTGGCCGCATCGCCATTTGCCGCGTCTTTCAGGGCACCCTGCACGCCGGCGACGAAGTCAACATTTCGCGCCGCGACGGCTCGCTCTACAAAACGCGCATCACCAAGCTGTTCACTTTTTCCGGCCTCAAGCGCATCGAGACAGAAGAGACCGCGATGGGCGACATCGTGGCCGTGGCAGGCATTGAGGGCATCACCATCGGCGAGACGATCACCAGCATCGAGAATCCCTCGCCCTTGCCGCTCATCGTTATTGACGAGCCAACCATCGCAATTCAGTTCAGCGTGAACACTTCGCCGTTCGCCGGCCGCGAAGGCCAATACGTCACCAGTCGCAATCTGCGCGAGCGCCTTGAGAAAGAGTTGCTCACCAACGTATCGATTCGCGTGGAAGACACCGGCTCGCCTGACAGCTTCAAGGTTCTGGGCCGCGGCGAATTGCAGCTTGCGATTCTCATCGAGATGATGCGCCGCGAAGGCTACGAGCTCATGGCGGGCCGTCCTGAAATCGTCACCAAGGTCGTTGACGGCACACGCATGGAGCCGGTCGAGCACCTCACCATCGACGTGCCCGAGCAGTTCACCGGCACCGTAATTGAGAAGCTTGGTCCCCGCAAAGGCGAAATGACCAAAATGCACAATCACGGCTCGGGCCGCGTGCGCCTTGAGTTTCGCGTGCCGAGCCGCGGGCTCATCGGCTTGCGCAGCGAAATGTTGACCGAGACGCGCGGAACCATCGTGATGAACACGCTCTTCGACGGATACATTCCCTATCAGGGTGAGATTCCGCAGCGGCCCACCGGCGCGCTCATTGCCGATCGCCAGGGACCGACGACAACCTACGCGCTCAACGGCCTGCAGGAGCGCGGAATTCTTTTTCTAGGAGCCGGCGTGGAGGTTTACGAAGGCATGATCGTCGGCGAGCACTCGCGCGACAACGACCTCGACGTAAACGTGGTCCGCGAAAAGAAGTTGACCAACATGCGTGCTTCCAGCGCCGATGACGCCCTCCGCCTCGTGCCCTACAAGACGCTTAATCTCGAGCAGGCCATCGAGTTCATCGCCGACGATGAGTTCGTCGAAGTCACGCCCAAGTCGCTGCGCCTGCGCAAGAAAGTTTTGGCGGCGAACAAGCGCCCCAAGGGTTGGGAAAAGACCAAGCAGCCCGCGTCCGTCTAACTTAATGTTGTCATCCTGTGTGTGGCGCGACGACTCGAAAGCCTGCCTGAGCGAAGATCGCGCAGCGATCGGAGTCGAAGGATCTGCTGTTGCATTTCTCAATCGAAGCAGATTGCACGATGCGCGACATCTCTGACAACCGATCGCCTTCTGCTGCGCCGCTGGCGCGACTCCGACCGGCTTCCCTTCCAGCAAATGAACGCCGATCCACGCGTGATGGAGTTCTTTCCCGCCAGCCTCTCACTTGCCGAGTCTGACGCGCTCGTCGATCGCGCTCAGGCCCACTTCGATCGCCACGGCTTTGGACCCTTCGCCGTCGAGCTGCTCGAGAATCAATCCTTCATCGGCTTTATAGGTCTGTCCATTCCGAATTTCGACGCGCCTTTCATGCCCGCCGTAGAAATCGGCTGGCGGCTCGCATTCGATTGCTGGGGCCGTGGGCTTGGCCACCGAAGGCGCCCGCGCTGTAATTCGCTACGCCTTTGAGGATTTGGGCCTGGACAGTCTCGTCTCGTTCACGGTTCCGGAAAACCTGCGCTCCCGCCGCGTGATGGAAAAGCTCGGCATGACCCACGATCCAGCCGACGACTTCGATCACCCGCGCCTGCCCGAAGGCCATCCAATGCGCCGCCACGTGCTCTACCGGCTCAAACGCTAAAGCCGCCTCTTCGCTTCCAGCACCCGCTCCAGCGCTTCCTCCGCTGTCGCTCCCGTCGCCGACAGATGCCCCATCTTGCGTCCCGCGCGCGGCTCTTTTTTCTCATACAAGTGCAATCGCACGCCGGGAACCGCAAGCGCCGCGGCGAAATTCGGCTCGCCCTTCAGCCACACATCGCCAAGCAGATTCACGATCGCCGCCGGAGAAATCAACTCCGTATCGCCCAGCGGCAGATTGCAAACCGCCCTCACAAGCTGCTCAAACTGGCTGGTCGCGCACCCGCGCTCGCTCTGGTGATAGCTGTTGTGCGGTCGAGGCGCCAGCTCATTAATAAAGAGCTCGCCCTTGCGCGTGATGAAAATCTCCGCGCAAAGCAGCCCTTCGATGCCGAGCTTCGCCACCAGATCCGCAGCTAGTGCCTGTGCCCTCGATTCAATCTCAGCCGGCACTCCCGCGGGCAAAACGCTCCACGCCAGAATCTGATTCTCATGATGATTGCGCGCGGCAGGATACACGCGAACCTCGCCCAACGGGCTTCGCGCGGCCATCACGCTGATCTCGCACTCGAGGTCGAGAGCCTGCTCCGCCACCGCGGGCTTCGCGCCAATCGCGCTCCACGCTTGTTCAATCGCCTCGCTCGTCGCCGGCGAATCCATCCCGATCCGCGCCTGCCCGCGGCCATCGTAGCCCCCGTGGCCGATTTTAAGGAACACGCGCCCGCCGAGCGCGGCTACGGCCTCATGCAGCTCCGCTTCGCTGCGCACAACCCGAAACGGCCCCACAGGAAATCCATTTTCCGCGAGCCACGTTTTTTGCAGCGTCTTGTCCTGAATAATCCGAACCGGCTCCACGCCGGGCCGCAACGGCGCAAGGCTCGCCACTTCGCGCAGCGCGTCCACGCCGATCTGCTCAATCTCCAGCGTCACCGCGCCCGCGCCCGTCGCCAGCCGCCGCGCAGCATCTACGTCGCTCCAACGACCGACAATCACTTCATCAACAACAAAACTCGCCGGGCACTCTGCCTCTGGATCCATCACGCGCACGCGATAGCCCATGGTGCGCGCGGCCATCGCGGTCATGCGCCCCAATTGGCCGCCGCCAAGAATGGCCAGCAAGCCGCCCGGTAGAATCTGCATTGGTTTTGAATCTGGCGCCGGAGCTCACCCGGGCTGCTCCTCGCCCACCGTTTGCTCAAGCACTTCCTGGGTGCGCGCAGCGCGCCACGCGGCAAGGCGCTCGTAGAGTGCCCCATCTGTCGCGGCCAGAATCTCCGCGGCGAGCACCGCGGCGTTGGCCGCACCGGGTCTGCCAATGGCCAGCGTTCCCACAGGCACGCCCTTGGGCATCTGCACAATGGAGAGCAGCGAGTCGAGCCCGTTAAGCTCGCGTGGCAGAAACCGGAACCCCAAGCACAGGAACCAGCGTTTTCGCCGCCAGCATTCCCGGCAAATGAGCAGCGCCGCCGGCTCCGGCGATAATCACGCGCAGGCCGCGCTCGCGCGCCGTCTCGGCGTATTTAAAAAGCAGGTCAGGCGTGCGATGCGCGCTCACGACCCGCGTCTCATGAGGAATTTTGAGCGCGCGCAAGATTTCCACGGCCGCCGAGAGCACTTCGTAGTCGCTCTTGCTGCCCATCACCACGCCCACCAGCGCCTGCTCGGTCGCCTGTTTGCTCATGCGCCAATTATACGAAGCCCCTCCGTTGAAGCCGCCCGGTGCCCGCTCTAGTGCCGATGCCACGCCTGAACGGCCACCTCGACCACGGCGAACACTACGCTGATTGCCGCAAGAAATCCCTTGGCTCGCTGCCAGTTCTGTTCGTGGCGATCCATGCGCCGCTCCAGCTCCACCATGCGGCCGCCGCTGCCGTCGCCCATCAAGCCGGCCATTTGCGACTTCAGCACGCTAAGATCGCTCAGCACCTGAGCCTCGAATTCATTGATCATGCGCATCCGCGGCACTCCGTTGAGGATCTCATTTTTGTCCGCGCTCCCTTCACGAAGTCAGCGGCAGATTGATAAACAGCGCCGTCGAGAACTCCGAGTAATTTGGCGGCGTGGCGCCGTCGTACATCCGAATGTAGAACCGGTCGCTCGCAGAAACCCGCGAGAATGTCAGGCTCGTTTCCGATCCGCGCAGTACCAATGTCGGATCTTCGCCGGGCATGAAAGCAAAATCCCTTAATCGAATCTCAAATCCGCCGCCGCTCGGTGGTGTTACCCCAGTGTTCACCGTGACTGTGTTGCCGCTAAGCGGGGCTATGGTCAGCCAGTCGAGATTCGCCAGCACCGTGGGAGCGATAGCCGCCGGGAGCCACGTGTTTGCCGGCACCGTGGCGCTGGTTTTGATCGCTAAGTCATCTGCCCAGTCGTTCGCAAACGCAATCTCGTAAGTCACTAAGTCTGGGTAACTCGCGCTGTAAGTCACCTTGACGGTGCGCACCACAACTTGCGCGTTCAGGCTTGTTGAGGGCGCGTTCAGAAGCAGCGCATCGCCGGGCCAAACATCCGCCGCGAAGCTCGTCCGATTCCCTTTGTATGTTCCGCTCCAAAGTGCGCTTACGCTGGCCGCTGCCTGCTCAATCACCAATGCGGCGTTACGGCAATCTGCAGAGCACCTCGCCGGGGGACGTGTCACGGAGCCGATCCATGTAGCCACGGATGGCGAGCCTGCCGCAGCCAGCGCCGCTTGGCTCGCGGAGTTGACTGCGCGCCCCACAGCCCGCCCAATCGTGCGGTAACTTACCGCGATATGCTCGCCCGCGATCGGAGTGGATCCTAATGTAGAACGTAAGCTTGCCTGTGCGCCCCAGACTGCACTCGGCAGCTTCAGCCGTTGTGCCAACCCTGCGCGTGTATGCACCGCCGCTCGGGGGAGTACTTACCACCCAGCCCGATCCAAGATTTGTCAGATACACTGCGCGCATGGTCCCAATCAGATTGATGCTGCTCGCCGGCGCAACAAAACACACTCCCGGCAGGTAAGTGACTGCGCCGTCATAGAGTGTTATCGGGGTCCCTCCCACGCCGTCGACGAACTCCTGAATCTCTATCTGGATCTTGCCGGGAGCGACAGCCCCGCCACCACCTGCGCTAATAAGCCCGGAATCGCCAAAAGAGTAATAGACCGACTGAACGCGGTTATTCTCCGGGCAGTGCACTCGCACTCGAAGCGTATATTGGATCGCCGGATTCAGCGCGAACGGCGTTCCCGTCGCACTACCCTGCACAATCGGTTGCAGCGTCACCACTCCGGTACCCACCGCCGCTTTAGCCTGCAGGCCCGCGATGCAATTCGGCGCCGTCATCAAGCCCGAGAAAAATCCTGCCAGAATTCCGGTGCTGCCCGGCGCAAGCGCCACGCCCACAGTTTCAAGCAGCAGGGTTCCAGCCATTTCGATAGGATCGATCCATTCGAGCAGCGTTTGACCATCGATCCCGTTGCCGCCATTCATAGTCAGGCCGTTCGCGCCAATCGTCATGTAACCTAAACCGCCGGTATCGCCCCATACGGTCTCATTGATTTGCGCCTCATTGAATAACTCGCTGATCACGGTGGATTTTGAAGCCGGGGGAAAGTACGGGTCTTCCGCGAGATTGAATACGGTCATGACTCCATCGCCAAGAAAATATTCGGTAACATAGGCCACAGGCTCATTTTCGCCGCAGACAGTAACATCATTTGCCAGTGCGCGTTTCACGCTCGCCGTAAGAGTCAGGTTTTCCAGGCTCAGGCTGCCGTCACTTTCGTTCAGCGGATGCACCGTTGTCTGCACCGGGGCCAAAGTGAGCGCACCATTCAGCGCACGATAGGCCGCCCGAGCCATGCCGGCAGCTTGTCCAGCGTTACTGCTCCAGTTGGCCCCTGGCTCAGGCCTGAAGGGCCCCACAGGAGTCAGCAGTGAAGTCGCCGGCGCGGAAAGAGCCGCCGATCCCGTATGCTCAGAAGGCCGGTTAGTAAATTGCCGGCAGTATTTTCGGCCGTTCCCGAGCTTGGCGGCATCAATAACTGATCCAGCAGAATCTCGTCGCTTACCGCTTGAATCGCGAGCCGATAGCGCGGCCCTTCGAGGCTCATCCCCGAGTACTCGGGCAGCGGAGTTACTGCGATATAACCCGTGAAGTAAGTTGTCCCATCATCGCCGGTTACTGCAAGTGATCGAAAGCGCGCGGGCGCCGCAAGGCTCCCGTTCGCCGGCAAGCTCAGCCATAACTCGCAGACAGACGGCTCATTGAGCTTGCGTTCGATGGTCAACGGACGCGCGGCATCGAATGCAGCCGTGTAGTCCTGTCCCTGGATTGTGATCTTCATCGCATCTCTCTGCCTGATAACTTGACTCTGATAACTGCAATTCCTTGTCGCGCGCTATACGAGCGCATTGGCCGCGGGCAGGAAGCTCCGGTAACATACCACTCGTTCGCCATCCAATGGATCTGTAACCGGCAATGCCAGAAATAGCCCCTTGAGCAGGACTCGCGATTGTCCGCTCTGATTTTTAGCATTAAGTGGAGACATCGCCTCTTCCGCACCTGTCATTGTCTGTAGCCTTGGATAGTGGAAGAAGATTCTCTCTCCCTGGCTGCCCTCCATCACAAAAAGCGCCGACCACTCCTGATAGAAGCTTCCTCCCTCTCGGTCTACAAATCCCGTCACCGCCTGCACCTTGGCGCTTGCTGTCGGCGCGCCACCCGGCAATGGTGCGGCCAGGGTCAGCCCGGTCGCTGTCGCTTGTGAAACAAGCGCAACGTTGAATGTTATTCGCCGCACATAATCCACATCGGTGAGCGCCTGGCGCACGTATGCGCCGGCCACCGGCGTGCCCACATAACCAGTCTGTCCGGTGTAATCCACGTCAACGGCAATGATGGCGCCCGCAGTAAACTTAGCCGCATCTGCAGTCGCCATCGGAATCGACGTGCTGGTCGAGCCGCTTTGCGGTGTCACTGCGACCGCTGCTTGCGCTCCATCGGCTGCGGCAGTCGCTCCGCTCGCGGGGGCAAGGACGTTCATATGTTGAGAGCCGGTGGCCAGGCCCATTGTCAACTTCGTCCAACTTAGAAATTGGAGACTCACTTGCGCTTCCAGTGTCTCGCGAACTTGTTCAAGCGGAGCCGCTGGAATTCCAGTCATCAGCGGCGAGGTCTTACTCGCTGCTTTGCGAACAAAATCCTGAACCCATCCCAGGCTGATCCACGGAGAAGGCGGTGCGTCGAGATTGAACCTGCCCTGTTCGGACGGGTCAAACAGAACGGGCGTTTGCGTGGCGCGATTCACCGGCGCAAAGTAAGCGCGCACCCTTCGCGTCACCGGCGCTGGAGCGGAAAACCACGTAGCCGTCATTTACTCCCCCTGCTCCTGATAGCTGTAAACCAATACTGTTGCGCTGCGGCTCAACTGGTCGCGCTGGGTAACGATAGGCGAGAACAAGGGCTCGTCCCAGAAGACCTGAGTCAACATTTCGGATGGCGGCGTTGTAACGTAATTCAGCTTCGCTGTGTAAAAGGGCTGAATCATTGCCATCAATTCCTCGTCCATCGCGCTCAAGGCCCGGCCCCGATCCAATCCACCAAAGCTTTGTGTGCCGCAGGTCTGGTAAATCACTTCGCATTGCTCGCCCGCCATCGTCGTAGCCAAATCCATGTCAGCTGCCAGCCCCAGCCAGCGCAGCACAAACACGTCGCTGGGAAACTGGCTGAACGGAGCTTCGGCTTCCTCAACCAAAATCCCCGGCCGCACGGCTGCCGCGCAGCAAAATCGTCCGCTCAGGATTGATCGCCGTCAGCCGCGTGCGCAGCGCCATATAAAACGAATCTTTCGCATTTTGCATAGGAATTCTCGGTTCTCGGTCTCAGGTTCTTGGTTCCGGATTCACGCGTCGTCCGTCATCTAACTGCGCTTTGCAAACTATGAACTGCGAACTGTGAACTATGAACTGGTCATTACACCGCCTGCTGCCGCGCCTCGCGCAAAAGCAGCCGGTAGAGATACACCTGGCCGAACGCCTCATTGGAGGCGATCGACTCGATCAGATAGTCCTGGCCGGCCACCGTCACCGCCAGGGTCATGGCAAACAGAGATTGTGCTGACGGCAAATCAAGCGTGCTCACTTGCTGCTCCACGCTCGTGGCCGATACCAGCAGCTCCCATTTCGACTCTCCGCCTTCCTGCCATGTCGGCCGCAGCTTTCGCATCAGGGCTGGGCTCACCGCCACTTCGGCAAATGTCGTTGACACCAGCCCCACTTCCGACATGCTCGTATCCGTGTTCGTGCCTGTCACGCGCAGAAGTGCCGTCGTGCCCGCCGCACTACGCAGCAAAGCATCGGCAAGCATCTGCGGCGCACCCCTCGGGTTGCGCGGCGCAGTATCGCTCATTGCTCACCCCAGCCTGTTCGCAACGTACGGATTCAGCCACGCCTGCACCGTCTCGTCGATCAGCGAACTTGAAAAATACTTCATCTGCATGGTGTCGATTCTGCTCATGCTCGTGTTCAGCGACGGTGTTGCCTGCGCATTGCGCACAATCTGCGCGCACGCCGATTTCACGTCGTCGCCGATAGTTGCCAGGCCCGCCGTGTACGTCGCCTGCACTTCATTGAATGGCAGCCCGAGCACATTCCACGGCAGCATTAACTCCCCGGTGTTCGGATCAAAATCCACCAGCGTGGGATCGATCGAAGTCCATTGCCCCGGCAGCGCAAACGCCCATGCAATCTCAATCAGCGGCTCTTGCGGGAGCTCCCCGCGACGCGGCCTTGCGTATCGCCCTTGCAGGCTCACGAACGGCGTCGCCGCCGGCGCCAGCGGAGTAAGTGGCAAGTAACTCAACAGGACCGTCTGTGCGCCTTTTGTTACTCGCAAACGCTCCGTGTACTGAATCACATTCAGATCGGGCCGCCTGCAGTAACTGTTGATCAGCGCCGTCGCGGCCGTGACCCAGTCCCCCGTCGTCCCCGCCGGTAATCCGTAGTTTGTGTAATCCGCTGGCTCCAGATATGCCATCGCGCATCCTTCCGCAAAAATTCTTAGTTCAGAGTTCTAAGTTCGCAGTTCTTAGCTCGTAGTTCGCAGCCCTCAGTTTGTGTTTCACTGCCTTCGCTGATATCTCCGCCGGCCGTGGGTTGCAAACTGTGAACTGCGAACTACGAACTGCTTTTCTTACCGGTCGACCAGCACCTGATAGTGCGCGAAGCTCGCGCCCTTCACCACCGGAGCGCCGAACTTGACCGCAACATACTGGTGACTCAGCGAGCTCGGCAGGCCGAGTTGGAAGACGCGCGGCGCAGGATCGCCCAGCCAGTGATACTCGATCAGATCCTCCGTCACGATGTAGGCCGGAAGCACCGCAGTCCCGCTTCCCGGCGTGCCCGTGTAAGGCAGGCTCCAGTCGGGAATCAAAGGCAGATCGCCGGCCTGCGTCGAAAGCGTCTTCACCGTGAAGCCCGCCGAGATCTGCGTCGTGTTCAGCACCACGTTGTACTCGGTCTTCATCTCCTGGTCGATCAGGTCCAGCAGCACCGGGTTAGCGTAGACCGCCGTGGGCCGCACCTGATAGCCGTTGTTGGCCACCATCTGCGCGATCGTGGTTTTGATCGTGTCCACAATCTTCATTGAAGTGGTCACGGTCACCGAGTTGCCGCCGGCCACGATCTGCGCCGCGCAGCCCATGTACTGCGTTGTCGTCGGCGCGCTCAGGCTGGTGTCATTTCCCTGCCACAGCGCCACGTCGTGCGCCACCATCACGCCGCTCACCGTATCCACAAGATCCTTGGCCTGCAGATACGCGAACTGCTTTTGCTGGTCGCCCAGTTCGATGTCGAACAGGTTGTAGTTGATCTGCGCCACAACCGCCTTCAGCGGCACGCTCAGCTCCACCCGCGTCGGGCTCACCACCGTCGGGCTTATGCTGCGCGGATTCACGAAGCCGGCAGTCCCCGGATTGGGAATCGCCGTCTCCTCGAAGAAGCGCGAAGGATGACCCGTTGCCGGAACCTGCCTGATGCGCTGTCCAAATGAGCTTGACCGCCGGCAAATGTCGAAGATCTCCGTCTGATACAACGGAACTTCAATTGCGCCCGGCCCGATGAAGTCTGCTGCCGCATGAATGTCTGCAAAGGTTGCGTTCATAATTTCTCTCCACCCCATCCATGGGGCCGTAGCTTGAGTGATCAGTGATCGGTGATCAGTGATCAGTTAGTATCGGTCAGCAGTCAGGGCAGTTCTCGTAAGCAACTGACCACTGATCACTGACAACTGAAAACTGTTTTTACGCGATTGCCCCCGCCCGCAGCAGTTGCGTCTTCACCGCAATGCGCTGCTCCAGGCTCAGGCCAGACAACGCCGCATCCAGCGCGCGCACATCCACCGGCCCATCGCCGATGCCGTGCTTGGCCAGCATCTCGGCGGTGGCCGCCGGCATGGTGCGGCGCAGCGGGCTCAGCACGTTTTGCGCTGTGGCCGCCTTCACCTCGGCCAGCTCGCGCTCCACCGCTGCCAGCTTCTCAGTCAGCTCGGTTTCGCGTCGGCTCTGCTCCACGGTGGCTGTAATTCTCTCCACCTCGCCGGAAAGCGCGCCCTGGCGTTCTTCCAGCCAATTCAGCGTTTTTTCGAGCGCTGTGGTTGCGGCCTCAAGCCGCTCTACGATGTGCTTCTCTCCCTTTCCCATATCCTGTTCCATGTCCTTCCTCTCCTGTTTCAGCAATTTGCTTATTGCCCCGTTTCACTTACAAACAAAAAGGCTCCGCGAACGGAGCCTTCTATCCAACTTTGTGGCTAACTAACTTGCCTGCTTACTGTCAATCCGACTTACTCTGTTGATGCCTGACTTACCCTTTGGCTAACTCCGTCAGCGCAGCTAACATTGCTAACTCCGCTGGCCAGGCTGCCTTCCGTCAGCTTGCCATCCGGAAGCTCGTCGCCCGGTAAGCCGCCTTATCCCGAAGCAAAATCGCAGCCCCGGTAAACGTCACCCGCGTCAGCTTCCATATCTCGGCCCGCATGTCCTCCACGCGCGCATCGGCAAGCTCGTAGCTCATGCCCAGCTTTTCCGGGGCGTGCGCCACGATTGCCAACGCCACCTCGGGAAAATCTCGCGCATAAAGATACCCGCGCACCATCAGCCGCGTTCCGACCACATCAGCCTCGGTCAGCAGCCCGATCTTGCGCCGCGCATCGTGCCCGTCCCATCCCGGCCTGTAATCCACGGCCATGCCCAGCAGCGACGGCAGCGCCTTCTCCGCGGCCTCGCGCGTCAGCATTACGCGGTGCCCTCGCGCTCCCGAGGGCGCTTTATCGCTGGCCGTGTTCACCACCGTCAACACGCCCTCAAAAGCCACCCGGTTGGGGTGCTTGTCCACATAAGGAATCTGTACCGCCATCGCTTCCAATCGCATCCTCGCTCCGCTCCGCCAGGGACTCGGCCCCCGGACCTTTGTTATCCGCTCAGTCACTCAGTCCCTTATCCCAGTCACTCGTCCCTAGTCCCTCAGTCACTCAGTCCCTTAGTCCCTAGTCCCTCAGTCCCTAGTCCCTCGCCGCTCTCCGCTTCCCCCGACAGCAGCGCCACCGGGTTCCCGCCCAGCGGAGCCAGCCCGCGCATCGCCCGCACTTCATCAATCGTCAGCACGCCGGCCTGCAGCAGTTGCACTTGCACCTGCAGCTCCGTCCCCTCATCGCGTGCGCTCAGCTCATTGAAGACAAACTCGAACTCCCGCCAGCCGATGCACTTGGCAAACAGGTCCCGCGTAATGTGCCCGGCCACCAGCATGGCCAGCGGAGAGATCGCCCCTCGGAATGCCTCGTCGGCCATCTCCGAGGCCGTCGACTGGTTCACGTCCGCCTCCAGGCCCAGCATCAGCGGCGGCAATCCAAACGCATTCGCCACCATCCGGATCAGGAACTCCTGCCACTGCAGCCTCAGATCCGCGTCCGTTCCTTGCGCAAACCGCAGCACCTCCGGCTTCTGCTCAGTCGAAATCAGCGGCACGCGGCCCGTGCCCTCAATCTCGTCCTGCCACCAGCGAATCAGCCTGTCGTGCTGCATCGGTGTCGCCTCGTTCAGCCACAGCGCGTACTGCGCCACCGAGTTCGCCGCCAGTTTTCCCGCAAACCTGTTCGCGCTCAGGAACTGGTTGACCGTCTCGAACGCCACTTCCAGCGGCCCCAGCCCAAAGGGCGTAAAGCTGCGCGGATTCATCCGGATGTACATCAGCTGCCGGTCCAGCAGTTCGACCGCGCCCGACTCCAGTTGTCCCGGCATGGCCTGCGCGTAACGCGGCGTATCCTCGCTGCCATCCCACCTGGCATTGATGCGGATCGAAGCGCCATCCACCGGCCACATCATCGCCGGCCGTTCCGGATCGCCGGTCGGCTCCATCTCGATGGCCCCGAAGCCGCCCGTCAGCGCATCCTCGATCGCCTGTTCCATCAAAGTGCGAAAGCTGTCGGTTGGATTCGGCTCCTCCAGCGTGCGGCGCAGCGCCCGCAGTTTGCGCGGCGCAAAGCCCACTTCGTCGGGCCGCACCCCGCGCCGAACTCGAATCTGCCAGTCCATGGCCGCGATGCGGTCCTTGATCACGTTGATCGCCCGGCGCACCACCGGCGTCTCCGCAAACCGGCGCAGATTCGCGGGCGTTGGCTTGGGCAGATGCTTGCCTGGAAATTGCATGGGGCTCAGAATCGCCGGCAACGCCAGCGTCCTGCGCTCTGCCTCGGCCTCAAGCTCGACTGTTCGCGACTGCGCGGCCTTCCCGACCTGCTTGCCGTACTGGGCTTGCCTCCCGTGCCGCGCCTGCCCGCCGTGGCGGGCCTGCCGCCACATCTCCCGAATTTGCTCGCCTACCTTCACGCGCACCGTCCTTCAAAAGCAATTGGCAAAAACATTTGGCAAAAAACAAATCGCAAAAACAAAAGGCATGGCCATCGGCCATGCCTTCTTTCACTCGTCGCTATTCCGTGTTCAGCTCAGGAATCCGCGTTCAGCCTTCAGCCGATCCCGACTCAATCTCGCACCAATCAGTCTTCAATCGCTGCGGGCCACACCTGCGAAATCCCTGAAACGCATCAACAAGATTCATCCTACCGCGAAGCATAATAATTATCGGCAAACTTCAGCGAAATTATTTTCACTACTTTTTGTATCGTCTTAATCACTCAAACGAATCATCTTATGCGCGCTTTTCGATTCCGCACTCCGGCTCTTTTTTCCTTGTTTCCTCTTGCCAGCTCTTCACACGCGCAGTTCGCGCCGCGCCGTCTCGGCCACGCGGCCCATGTCTGAAGTCGTCAGCACGCGGATCCGATGCTCCTCCATCGTCTCCACTCCGAATCGATAAAGCTCCAATCTTTCCGGCTCCTCGTCCGTCGCTCCCACGCGCGCCGCCGGCTCAATCACCGCCGTCAACTCCAGCTCCGCCTTTTCTACTCTCTCCACGCCCGCTCGCAATGCCGCCGCTGAAAAAGCCAGCACCTTGGCCACATCCAGGCCGGTGGCAATTCCCGGCTCCAGGCTCACCGCATGAAACATGCGCACGATTCCGTTGGGCCGGTATCCAACGTCGATGCGCAGCGGATCGCCCGGCCGCGTGTACTCCGACGCGGCGATTTTTTTCCTCAGCAGATCCCACACGCCGGCGCTCTCGAACTCCGATCGCATCCGCGCCTGGATCGCCGCGCGCCCGCTCATACGAGGCGTCCGCTCCCGCGGCGGCGGCTCCACGTAGAGGCGCATCAGCTCTTCCATGCCCGCCGGCAGGCTCTCCGCCAAATATGCTTTGGGCTCGGTCATCTGCACATTCAGCGAGAGCGATTCCTCCAGAATCCGCATCAGCCTGCCGTCCGGATCAGCCGCAAGCCGCCGCCGCAGCTCGCTCTCCATCCCTTCAAGCAGCTCCGTGTCGGCATCAGGATCGAGGCAGCGCACCCGCCGCCAGTCGCGCGTAAAGCGAACTTCAACCTTCCCGGCCCCGGCCTTCTCTGGCCCGTCCTTCCCCGACCCGGCCTGCCCAGTCTTGTCCGCTCCGGCGGCCTCGCGCAGAATCACCCCGATGTGCACGCACTCGTTCCGCACCGCGTCCGGCACATACCGCAGCAGTTGAAACTCGCACGCTCGCCGTTCAATTCCGCCGATCATGGATTCCTTCAGTTCTCAGTTCGCAGTTCGCAGTTCATAGTTCTCAATTCCCAGCTTTCAGTCTTCAGCTCTCAGTTGGCGGTTTTCAGTTCTCTTGAAGCGCCGGCGTCCCGCCGGCACTTCTCTATTCCCTATTCCCTGTTCCCTGTTCCCTGGTCCCTGGTCCACGTTCCCTGTTCCCCACTTCTCCGTCAATTCACCCTCATCGTATCTCCCCATCTTCCCTCTCTCCAAGCACCCTCCCCACTTTCTCCACCCACCTTCCCCCATTTCGGAAATGGCTTCCTATCCGATTTCCAAAATGCCTCAATCAGCTCCCGGATCCGGCTCCGCCGCTTCAGCAGCTTTTCCACCAGCGTTTCCATCTCCGCCTGGTCGCCGCCGTACCATTCCGGGGGCACGCTGTTGGCCGCGGCCCACACCGTATCGTCGGGCATGGTCTCAATCCGCGTCAGCCACGGCTCAAACGAATCCCAGCCCCTCACCTCGACGTAAACATCATTCCGAAAGTAGACGCCCCGGAGAGGAGCATCCTCGAAGCGCCACTCCCCGGCGTGAAAGCAGTACCCGAAGTCGATGAACACAGCTCTATAGCGCTTCTCCCGCTGCCGCCGCGTAAACACTGCCTGCCGCCCGTTGGCGTTGCCTGTCCACTTGTCCAGTGCCATGATGCCGGCGAATTCGTTCAGATTTTTCAGCTCGCCGATCTGCGCTTCGGGCAAAAAGTCCACCACTTGGCCCGGCATCGTGCCCCCGGCAAAGCGCGATCCGAATTGCAGCCCCGCCTTGCAGCGCACCCGCGTCCGCCCCAGGTCGATCTCCAAGTCCGGAGTATTGTCGATCAGCCAGCTTGAAACCTCCACCAGCTCCGCCTCAGGCACCGTCAGCCCCGCCGCCGCCGCCAGTCGCGAAGCGATCAGCTCGTTGGCCAGCACGCGCGTATGCTGCGGGTTGTTCTGGAACTTCACCACGTACACGTGGCCATCCGCGCCAAGCATCAACTGGCCCTGCGCGCCGCCCCGCATGCGCCGGATCTGCTGCACCGCCAGAACCGCCACTCCATGACCCCCAAACCCGCCGCTCGCTGTCTCGTGATTCTTTAACGAATTCTAATGCAGGCTTCGCCTTCGTCCGGAATTCTGCGCCTCCGTATGCCAGCTCTCGCGCCTACGCCTCTCTCTTTCCTTCGTCAAAATCGTATTCGAAATTGGACGGATTCTGGGCGACAGGAGGCGCGGGACACAAAGAGCAGGCTGTAAGTTGATCGAGAATACAATCTACAGTAGAAGAGATTCCAACTAAGAATGAACATGCGCACAACTGTATTCGTCAGTTTCTGCATCTTCGCGTTCTGCATCTTCGCGATGCCGGTGTTCGTGTTCGCGCAAACCGACGAGATCCAGGTCTACGACGGAGAGATCGCTCCGCCTGGAATCTTCAATCTGATGATCCACAATAACTTCACCCCCAGGGGACGAACCGTGCCCGACTACCCTGGAGCGATCATCGCCAATCATTCCTATCAGGTCACTGCCGAATGGGCGTACGGCGTTACTCCGTGGTTTGAGCAGGGACTTTATATGCCCGTAACGTCGCCCTATTCCGAGAACGATGGCTCGACCATCAACGGCTTCAAAATTCGCGAACTATTCGCGCGCCCCAACGCTCATGACCACACCTTCTTCTATGCAGCCAACTTTGAGTTCAGCGTCAATCACCACTATTGGGAGTCCAGAACGATTACCTCGGAAATCCGCCCGATTGTAGGGCTGCACCTGCATCCATGGGATCTCATCTATAACCCGATCGTCGACACGGACTATACCGGCGGACCTGGAAACCTCGAGTACAACCCCTCCGGCAGAGTGGCCTACAACTTCAACAACAGGTGGGCCCTCGCCGCTGAGGAGTATGACGGTTTCGGCCCGCTGCACGGGTTCTTCCCGCTTTCAAAGCAGTTTCACGAGGTCTGGGTGACGACGGATTACTCGGGCGCAAAATTTCTCGGCTTCTGTCTGTCCGTTGAAACCGGTGTCGGCTACGGTCTGACCGCGGCCTCGGACAAATGGACGCTTAAGTTGATGCTGTCACGCAACCTGAACGTCCATCCTTGGCGGCCTTAAACAAACCAGGAAGCCGCTGCCCGCCAGCCGCGACTCACCCCCCTTAAACCCTTCAAGCCACTTGCCTTAACGCCCGACTGCCATCTTCGTCCATCGCCTTCACCGTTGAATCCAAACGATTTCCACCCTCCAAAACCAATTCCATGCTAGACTCTATGTAATCGTAGAATTCGATTTGAAGTTCTTGCCTGTTCCGGTTACCGCCTACACGCAACACTCCAACATTGCATTCAGCGGTAATTAAGCAACATGAGGAGCAACACAATGGAACAAGGCACAGTGAAGTGGTTCAATGACGCAAAGGGATTTGGATTTTTGAGCCGTGAAAACGGCGAGGACGTCTTCGTTCATCACACCGCCATCAAGTCGACCGGCTTCCGGTCACTGCAAGAAGGCCAGAAGGTCCAGTTCGACGTGACCAAGGGCCCCAAGGGTTGGCAGGCCGAGAACGTTCAGGTTGTCTAAGACCGTTAAGGTCTCCTAAGGCGAAACCTGAGAAAGTTCAGAACTAACTACAAGTTCAGAACCAAAAAGAGGGACGGCAAAACTGCCGTCCCTCTTTTGCGTTTCTCTGGTCTCTCTGTTCCCCAGTCCCTATTCCCTGTTCCCTGCCTCTATCACGCCGCCGGCTTCATCGCCTCTGCCGCTTTGGCCGGGTGCAGTCCGCCCTTGGGCAGATCGTGCGTACCCAAATACTGCAGTATGTTGTTGATCGAATCCTCAAAGCGCGCGCCGGTCTTATGCGTCACTCTTACGCCCTTTGAAACCAGCCGGCACACTTCAAAACGGTTCATTCCCTGCGCAAGCGCCTTATGTACCTGATCAGAACGCATGATAGCTCCAACGAACAAAGTAATAATTGCGTGGGGTGCGAAGCTCGTCAGAAGCGATCGGTCAGCCGTAGCCGAGCAGGCCTGGCACTTAAAGCAGATTCGCAAACGATGGTTCTGGCTGTGCTATCTTGAGCCGGCTTGCCCACGTGGAACAACTTTGGCGAAGCGCTCGGGCCCGAGACAAAATCTTCAAAATTCGAGGCGTCTGTCTTCATTGTACGCTGCAAAAGCCTCGCCCGCGCGCGCGTGCGCCAATAGTCTGTCCAATTACGGTCGAAAGACGATCAATATTCGATCGAGTTGCGATCAAATCCGATTAACCCGCCCGCGTCGCGCTTTCTACTCCGCCGATCCGCCTGTTAACATGAATTTCTTGAAGGCCTGCGAATCGGGCTCTCTGAACACATTCGATGGAAAGAGGTTATCGTGGCCGACACCACAAAAATCAAAGACAAGACAGAACGCAAGAAGCTCAAGCGCGCGGCGCGCAAAAAAGCTGCCCCCAAGGCCAAGCGCACCACTCCCCGGGGCTCGCTCAAGAAGAGAGTCAAGAAGATGGTCCGCGGCCAGTCGAAGCGGTAAGAAAAGCAGCTCTTAGCTTCAGCCTTTCAGCTTTCAGCTATATCCTGCTCCAGGCAGATTGCCTCGTTCGACGCACGCCAAAAAGCTGAAGGCTAGGAGCTAGATAGCTAGAAGCTGCCTCTGAAGGAGACCTGCCCTGCCCAGCCAGTTCTTCGCCCGCAAATCCATCGACAAGCTCATCAGCGACTCGGACGAACCTGCGCACGCGCTGAAGAAGACCCTCGGCCCGTGGTCGCTCACCGCGCTCGGCATCGGCGCCGTCATCGGCTCGGGCATCTTCACCGTTATCGGCACCGCCATCTCTGGCGAGCAGTTGCCCAACGCCACCATCACCGATACGCCGCTCATCCACTACGTCATCACCCACACCGCGCTCGCCGGCCGTCCCGGCGCCGGCCCCGCCATTGCGCTTTCCATGATTCTGGTGGCCTTTGTCTGCGCGCTCACCGGCCTTTGCTACGCCGAGCTGGCCTCCATGATTCCCATCGCCGGCTCGGCCTACACCTACACCTACGCCACCCTCGGCGAGCTCATCGCATGGATCATCGGCTGGGACCTGATCCTCGAATACGCCGGCTCCAACATGAGCGTCAGCGTCGGCTTCGCCGCCCACGTCGTCGACCTGCTCGACTGGTTCGGCCTGCATCCCAGCGCGCGATGGATCTCGCCCGCCTATCTTCCCGACGGCCTCCAGGATCTCGCCGGCAACAACCTCTACAACCCCGGCTGGCACTTCGGCTTCAACATTCCCGCCTTCCTCATCGTCCTCATCCTCACCGTCATTCTCGTCCGCGGCATTCGCGAGTCGGCCTCCACCAACAACATGATGGTCGGATTCAAGCTCATCGCCATCCTCATCTTCGTCTTCGCCGCCATCGGCTTCATCCATCCCGCCAACTGGCATCCCTTCATGCCCAACGGCTGGTCGGGCGTGCTCACCGGCGGCTCCATCATCTTCTTCACCTACATCGGCTTCGATTCCGTCTCCACCGCCGCCGAAGAGTGCCGCAACCCCCAGCGCGATCTGCCCATCGGCATCATCGCCACGCTTGTCGTCTGCACCGTGCTCTATGTCGCCGTCGCCGTTTGTCTCACCGGATTGGTTCCGTGGCAATCGATGGTCGGCGACGCCGCGCCCGTCGTCAACGCGCTCAAAAAGCTCTCGCTCCTGCCCGGCGGCCATTCGCTCTACTGGATTCGCCTTGTCGTCCTGCTCGGCGCGCTCATGGGCATGATCTCGTCCATCCTCGTCTATCAGATCGGCCAGTCGCGCGTCTGGTTCTCCATGTCCCGCGACGGCCTGCTGCCCAAAGTCTTCTCCAACGTCCATCCCGTCTTCCGCACCCCGGCCTTTTCCACCTGGGTCGCCGGATTCGTCGTCGCCGTTCCCTCCGGCCTCTTCGACATCGGCACCCTTGCCGACCTCTCCAACATCGGAACGCTCTTTGCCTTCGTCCTCGTCTCCATCGGCGTCATCGTCCTGCGCTATCGCGATCCCCATCGCCGCCGCGGCTTCGTCGTTCCCGGCGGACCCGTCATTCCCGCGCTCAGCGTCATCTTCTGCTTCCTGCTCATGGCCGGCCTGCCCATCATCACCTGGTACCGCTTCCTCATCTGGCTGGTCATCGGCCTGTTCATTTATTTCTTCTACAGCCGTCACCGCTCCGAGTTCGCCAAGCCTCCGCAAGCTCAGTAAACTTGGCTAAACTTAAAGAGTGTCGGAAATCCGCGATTTCATCCGCCGCTTGCCCAAGGCCGAGTTGCATCTGCATCTCGAGGGCACCATCGCGCCCGCCACCCTCGTCGAGCTCAGCGCACGCCACGACTCCCGGCGTCTGACCCTGGCTGAAGCCAAAGCGCTCTACCGCTTTTCTGACTTCACTGAATTCATCGAGTCCTTCAAAGCCGTCACCCGCCGCCTCCGCGACCCCGAAGATTACGAGCTTGCCGCCTGGCGCATGATGCAGAGCCTCTCCAAGCAGGGCATAGTCCACGCCGAGGTCTACATCTCCGTCGGCGTCATTTATATGTGGCGCAACTTCGATCCCCGCTGCTTTGAGCCAATCTTCGCCGCACTCGAACGCGCCCGCGAACGCGCTGCCCGCGAGCTGGGCCTCTCGCTCTATTGGATCTTCGATGCCGTCCGCCATTTCACCGTTGAAGAAGCCGATCGCGTCTTCCGCAAAGCCGCCGAAATGCGCGCCAACTACCCTTCCATCGTCGCCATCGGCCTCGGCGGCGATGAGCGCCGCTCCGGCTCCGAGCCCTTCCGTCACCTCTACGCCCGCGCCAAATCCGCTGGCCTGCGCCTCACCAACCACGCTGGCGAAACCACCGGCCCTGAAGCCATCTGGGAAGCACTCGCTATTGGCTCCGAGCGCATCGGCCACGCCCTGTCAGCAATCCAGGACGAAAAACTCCTCCAAAACTTGAAAGGGCGCGCAGCCCTCGAGCTTAACCCCACCTCCAACGTCCGCACCGGCGTCTGCGCCTCTTTCGCCGACCATCCCCTGCGCAAGTATTTCGACCTCGGCCTCCTCGTCACCCTCAACTCCGACGACCCCGCCTTCTTCGGCTCCGATCTCGTCAACGAGTTCCACCTCGCTCACACCAAGCAGGGATTTACCCGCGACGAGCTCCGCCAGTTGGCCGCCAATTCCATCATCGCCAGCTTTCTTCCCGAAGCCGAAAAAGCCTCCTGGCTGGCCCAAATTAACACTTTCGCATGATTACTTCTGGGTTTTCCGCACGTCAGTCGTAAAGAACTATTAACCCTTCTGCGCTATCATGGAAGCCTTGGAGGCCGCGCTTAATGTCCGCCGATCCTGAATTCGACTATCAGTCCGACTTGTCCGACTCGCCCGTCCCAGAATCCGCCGAACCGGAAAAGACCGGCGGGACCGCCCTTCGCGTCATCACCTGGTTTTCTGTTGGAGTCGCCGTTGCCGCGGTCGGCATCTACGTCGGTGCAGAGATCCGCAACCGCTATCGGTTCAAGAAGCGCACGCCCTACGACTTCTACTCCAAGGCCGGCTCCCAGCAGGCCAGCGAATTTGGCGTCGGCATCTAGCGCCTCAAGCCACTCCTCACCCACAACATGCTGCCCCAAGATGCCGTCCTTGGCCGGCATGTTTGCGTTTGCGGTATCTCCACTCCTTTCACTTCGCCCCAATCAGCCGAATCCTTGCCGTGAAGGCCCGCCCATGCATCTCGCTGAAGGTCCCAAACTCCGGCGAGTCAACCACGTTGTTCACTTCCGCCGGATCTCCGCTGCCGGTCGCATTCTCCATCACGCCGCGCAGTCCCCAATACTGCCCGCGAAAATGAAACTTCCATTCCAGGCCCGGACTGAAGTTCACAAACTCCGGAAACCTACGCCCACCCGCCGCGCCAACCACCTGCTGTGCCGCATTCACCGCCGTGTACGGAAATCCTGTATGCTCGTCGAGCGCATAAACAAAATCCCATCGCTTCCTAAGCATCGCAATCGGAACCGGCAGCCATCCCCATGAAAGTATTCGATTTGGCACGTCCCATGGCAATGGCCCGGCTTGTTGCGTCCCTATCGGCGATGGCGTCGGCAGATAGTCGAGCGCCGCGTTCGTGCGCGCCGACGAATGTGTGTACGACGCATACACCTCATATCCATTTGCAAACAGCTTTCGCGCGTCGAACTCCACTGAACTGTAGTGATCCTCTCGCCCGTTCGTCAGCAGATAATCTCCCGCAAGCGCTGCCGCCCCACTTTGATTCGAAAACGTAAAAACATTCGTCGTCTGCTTTCCAAGAAAATTCGCGCCCGCATAAATCGCCCACGGCAGCTTTCGCTCCACGCCTACACTCCAATTCAATGCCCGCGGTTCGTGCAGCAAGCTTTCGTTGGCTGTAAACTCTGTCTCCTCCGCAGGCCCCGTAGGCGTCATTCCATCGGCGGCGTAGTAAGTGTCGTAGCGAATGCCCGCTTGCGTCTGTGCCAGATAATTCAGCTGCGTGTGATCGTAGTAGAGCCCGATGCCGGCCGAAATCTTCGTCGTGTCCTTGCCTCCCGGCGTGTATACCGCGGCCAACCGCGGGGCAACCAGAGCTCTCCGCACAATCTCATCCCAGTCGAAGCGCAGCCCCGGCTCAACCAGTAGCCCACGCGACCATCCTTTCGCCGGCTGCCATCGGTCCTGCACGTACGCGCCGATTTCACCGTCGAACATCGTGAACGCAGGCGCTGCCGCGAACACACTTTGCCGCTCCAGCGTTCCATCCTCGCGCAGGTAACTCACCGGCATTTCTGTCTGCCTCTGGTCGTACGTTATGTGATCCAGGTCCAGTCCCGCCTTCATATCGTGTCGACCAAACCACTGCCGCGGCGGCAGATACAGTTCCGCGGTTCCTTCCAAACGCTGCGATCGCCCGCTCAGATTCTCAAAATAGCTCCCCTCCGTTTGCTCCGGCGTGTATTCATATGGCGCGTTCCCGCGCGGCTCGTACCCGTCGCGAATGCTCACAAGCCCCACTCCCAGATCGAGCAGCGCGCCTTTACCAAAGCTCTGCTGGTCCCGCACATAAGGCATCCACGCAATCGTGTTGCGCTTCACCGTGCTCGGCTGCGGCGTGAGCGACGAAATGCCGTCATACGGCGAGTGATAGTTGTTGTAGAGCAATCCCGCGGTCACCATGTTCGTTGCAGTCACGTTCGACTGCACCTTTGTCAGGTTGCTCCCGCGCACCAGTTCGTCTGTATTTGCGTTCGTTGGCAGCTCGGAAATGTAGATGTTGTCCAACTCCAGTTCCACGCCGTCGTACCACCACGCGCGGTCGCGCTTCAGCGGCCCGCTGAACGTGAAGCGCGGAACGAACTGGCTGAATCGAATTCCTTTCAGATTGCTGAACGATGGAATGAAATTCGTCGCATTGAAACGAAATTTGTTGTCACCCATCCCGGTGTAAAACGCAATCACGCCGCCCGTCGCCCGCCCGAACTCAGTCGGATACCGTGTCGTCTCCGCGTCAATCGTGCGCACCGCGTCTGTGCTCACTCGCAGGCTCAGCGACCCGCCCTCCGGCGAGCGGATGTCGAATCCATCCAGCGTGTCCAGAGTTTCCCACGTTTCCGATCCGGCCACATGCACCTGTCCCGTCGCATCCGGTACCACGCCGGGATTGAAGGGCAGCAGATTGCGGATATCATGCGACGTAGGATAGGGAATGTTCACGATTTCCGGCGTATTCATCGCGCTCTGATCGGAAGTTTGATATACGTCGATCCCCGGCGTCGACGCCGTCACATTGACCTGCTCGCGCACAATCTGCTCATGCGCCAGCACCACCTTCACGCTGCTCAGGTTCGGGTCCGTGTCGCCTGCTTCGGTCTTGTAAAAACCGGCCTTCTCCACGGCAATCTGGTACGGCTCGCGTTGCTTGGGCTGGTAGCTGCAGTTCCCCGCGTAATCCGTCCACAATTGCGCGGGTGCGATGCCCGGCTCTGTGATCGTCACCTGCGCGCCCTCTACGGCGTGGCCATTTTCGTCCACCACCGTGACAGTCATTGGCGCGCCGGCTGTTTCTTGCTGGCTTCCCGCCAGCGCAGCGCAAGTCACAAAAAGCAATCCCACTGCGATTCGCCTTGCGAAATCAAACCGCAGGTTGAAATTGCATCGAAGCCCGCTGAAGACGCACCGCATCGCCGCCAGTATACGGCTGTGCGTCACAAAATTGCAGGGCGCTGGCCCCGATTGATTTTATTGGTGGTTATCCGTGCAGCGTCTGCCATGCGCTATGGCAAATGCGCAGCATCCGCACTCCATTCCAGAACACGCGCGTCATCTTGGTCACGCCATAGATGCGCTCTTGATAGTGGACCGGCATTTCGACAATTTCCAGATGCAGCTTTGAAGCGCCGAAAATCAGCTCGTAATCGCCCCACAGGTCTCGAATGCCCCATCCTCCCAGCCCGCTCTCGATCCTCAGCCAGTCTTTCCTCCATAACACTTTCGTCCCGCACAAGGTGTCTTTAAAACGCTGGTTCAGCAGATAGGAAAAAACAATCCCGAACACGCGGTTGCCGGCCTGATTGAAAAACTTCATCGCCGTCTTCGGCACCGGATAAACCAGGCGGCTGCCGTTGACGAACTCCCCGGTGTTCTCGACCAGCGCCGCAAAAAATCTCGGCAGTTCCTCCGGCATCACAGTAAGGTCCGCATCCAGAATCATCAGGATGTCGCCTTTCGCGCCGCGAAAACCAGTCCACACATTCTCAGCCTTGCAAATCCCCGGCCCATCCAGCAGCCGGATATCGCGATCCGGGTACAGTTCCTGCATCCGCCGAACCTCATCGGCCGTCCCATCAGTGGATTTGTCGTCGCAGAAAATGATCTCCGTGTGCTTGCCCATGTCGGGGATTCGCTCGACAGCCGCCTGGATGTTCCCTTTTTCATTCCGGCAGGGAACGATCACCGACACAGAAGTCTCGTTTTCATCGTGCCCTGTCGGCTTCAGGCGCGCTACCGTCACTTGAATCATGCAAAGCCGGCGAAACCCCGGCAGCTTGGCCAGAAACTCATTCAGGAATGCGGACATCAACGGAATATATTTCGGAAACAGCAGGATTCGGTGAGTACGCAGCCGCGTAAAGCCAGACAAAGTCAAAAATCTGCTCACATCCTCTGAATTCACCCAGTTCGGCTCGACATACGGAGAACGCAATCCCATCGAACTGGCGATCTCGAGCACAGGCTCCCAAAGCTGGTTGTAGTTGATGATCAATAAACGCGTATTCTGCGTGCAGTGATCGCGAATTCGATTCAGCGCCGCGAGAATATCTACCGTATCGAAGATATGGCCAAAAACGACGTAGTCAAATTTTTCGCCAAGGTCCAGATCTTCAGGGTCGGCGCAAACGAAATTTAGATCGGGATGATCCTTCTTCGCGACGTCCGCCAACCCCTGGCTTATCTCCACCCCGACGCCGAACGACGGTTCCACCGAGGCCAGCAGCCCGCCAGTCTGGCAACGCACTTCCAACACTCTCTTTTGGGGCTCGATAATGAAGCGCAGCAGCCGCTTGATCCGGCCATAATAATAGCGATTTCGCTCAATCCATCCGTCCCGCTTCAGCGCAATGCTGTCCTGCAATTCGCGGCGCGCCTGGCGCGTCGATTCCAATGCCGCCAGGCCCCAGACATCTTTCTGTTCCGCAGCTGCCGGCACGTCAATCCTCCTCGGGCCCCTCTGTCCTCATACTACCCATGCACGAACCAGGTTCCACTGCCACGCCGTGACCAGATCGTGATTACATTGGTTCGTCCGCCAGGCGGCCTCGCTAATAAACCGCGCAAATACATCGCGCAGCAATTGCCCTCCTCTCGATGCTCGCAACACCCCGCAGACTTGAGGCATGATGTTCAACGCAAAGGGACACGATAGTAATGGATTCGTTCGATTTCGAGTAGCTTTTCGGTTGAGTTGAAATACCATTTATCTGATGCGGCCGCAATCTCTCCCGGGCTTTGGAATGCGAGGTTCTGCGCGCATCGAAAGCCAGCCAAGGATTTCGGCCGTTCAGGAAAATCGAATGAACCTTTCAACTGACCGGGGAAATCCATTCCTGATTGCTTATTCTCTGGTCAAGCGTTCCGGTTTTCTTCAAACTTCCCTCGGCCGTCGTCTATTCAAGTCGGCCTACTTCCTCTACAAGCGCTATATCGAAGACGACCTGCGCGATTTGCTGCATTCCCATCCCGCCTTCATCGGCGAGGGAAATGTCCTGGATATTGGCGCCAACATCGGCTACACGGCCACTGTTCTGGCGCGCGCCGCGCAATTCGGCCGCAAGATCTATGCCTTCGAGCCTGAGCCTTTCAACTTCAAGCTTCTCGAACAGACCGCGCTTCAGGCCGAAGTCGCCGGCAAAATCGTCCCGATGCAAATGGCGGTCGGCGCCGCCGACGGGACCATTGACCTCTGGATCAACGATCGCCATCACGCCGATCACCGCGTCGCCACGGAACAGTTTCGTTCTGCACATCCTGATTTGGCCATTCGGGCTCCAATCAAGTCAGCGTGTCTCTCGTCAGTATCGACAGCTTTCTTCACAGCAATCCCGGACCCATCTCTTTCGTCAAAATCGACGTTCAAGGTTATGAATTGGCAGTCTGCCAGGGCATGACGGAGACGCTGCGTCAGAATCCCGGCATCGTTGTCGTTCTTGAATTCATGCCTTCGGCAATGCGCGAATTAGGCTTCGAGCCCTCGCGTCTGATCGACTTATTTGTTGCAGCGGGACTTTAAGGTTTATCAGGTCCATCCGCACGGGAAGCTGTCGCCCGGCGTGCCCGATACTATGAGCGATTCAAGTTATTGCGATCTTTTGTTCAGCCGAAACCCCATTCCATGCGGCCCAGAAAAATGAGAAAGACGACGATGGACACCGGCAATAAATCCGAAGTCGCTTTAAATCCAACCGCCCCAGCCGCGCCGGTCCGGAAAACCTCGGCAGCCGCTGTGCTCGCCTCCGCGTTGCCCGCGTTGCTTCTCGCTTCTGTTTGCCTTCTCCCTTACTTGAACAAGGCTTACCTTATCGACGATTCATGGTTCCTCATCGATGGCCCGGCAGATCGTCAAGCACCCCACGCACCCGATGAACTTCGACGTTTGCTGGAACACCGCTGTGAATTGCTCGAAGGCCTATGCTGATGACGCCTGGAAATTCCCTCATGGGGTATGTCCTCGTGCCCACTGTTCTGGCCGGCGCCCACGAGTGGATGGCTCACCTCACCCAACTGGTCGCTCGTCTGGATTGCAATTATCGCGATGACCTCGCTCATCTTCCGTTTCGGCTGGGACCGGTGGCACGCAATGGCGGGCGCTTTGCTTTTGGTGGCCATCCCTCCGTTTCTCCACATGGCCAGCACCGCCATGCCCGATATTCTCGCCACGGCCGTCGCGCTGGTGGCAATGGAACGGCTTGCTGCGTGGAAGGCTGAACAGAAATGGACCCAGGGAGTAGCAGCCGCTATCGCGCTCGGCCTCGCCGGCTTTGCCCGGTCGCACCTCGTGCTTCTTCTGCCTCTCGCTGCATTCTTTCTCCTGGATAGCATCAATCCCAGGGAGATTCTGCTTGAGCTTCGCCGGAAATTATGGCTCTGGACGCCGGTCTTCGCGGGCTTTGGTATTTTGTTGGCCCTCATTCTCGCCGTCCGCGAGCATAACCTGGCCCTCAATCCTCCTCCCGTGGTTACAGGGCTGTGGCACATACCGCCTAATCTTTCTTCATATCTCGCCTATTTCGTATTTCCTCTGCCGCTGTCATTTTGCTGGATGGTGAATCGCTTCAAAACCAGGCGGCCGAGCTTCGTTCTCATTCTTATTGCGGTAGCTCTTATCCCACTGTTTCTGCACTGGAGTTTCTTGCTGGTCTTCTTCCTCGCGATTCTTGGGTTCCGCGTACTTGCCAGTCTGTTCTACCAGGCATTCAAGAAGCGCGATCATACAAGTCTCTTCCTGCTTCTCTGGATTCTGATTCCGCTTCCCATCGTCTATTACACTCATCTCCCAATTAAGTACGTACTTCCCTGCATACCTGCGGTCATCCTCCTCTGCTTCCGACTGCTTGACGACGTATTCGCTCCGATTCGCCCGCTCAGCAGCCTTTGCAGTAATCGCTCGCCAGCACTGGCTACTCTCTTCTCATCCTTCACGCTGACGCGGAATTTGCCAATTTTGGCCGCGACGCTCTGGTTCATTTGATTTCGCCGCACGTTGCAGCTGGCGAAAAAGTCTGGTACCCCGGCCAGTACTGGTCCTATTGGTATGCGCCGCTGGCTGGCGCAACGCTCACTTACCCCGGCGGCCCTCAGCCAAAGCCGGGAGATCTCCTGGTAGTCGATGTCTATGCTGACTCAATGGGAGTTCATTGGCCGCTCGGGCGCTTCCCTCATCGAACTCTGGTCGATGTCATCGTCCACAAGTATCGTTTCGGCAGAACCATGGGAGCCGGAATAGGCCTCTACACCAACGGAGCTGGTTTCTGGCTGTGGGGGTTTGGCGAAAGTGAAAAGGACCGATTCGAGCTCTGGAGAATTGATTGAGACTCAACTGGTCTGTTCGGCCTACGCCGAAGTGGGTTCCATTCCCGGGTTATGCAGAATCTCGATTCCGCATTGAGCCCGCCGGAACCCACGCCAATAACGACTGACGGGCGTTGCTTAACAAACTCTCTTCATTTCTCCCAGTTAAAACTTGGGCGGCTCGTAGACGCCGAGCTGCATCGATTCTTTCAAAATCACTCGAGCCTCCAGGCGCGACGCGACTGTTGCAGCGCTTTGCTGCGGGTACTCCGCCATTGGACCTTCGCTCGAGCCAGGAGATCCCGGATGCTCGAATGCTTCCATCCACCTCACCGCTTCAACCTCGCGTCCTGCCAGTTTCAAGTAGCCGATTTCATCCATCCACAAGGCGAACAGCACAGCAGCCATCGTCATGGCCAGGTATGCACCGTTGTTGAGCAGCGGCTCGCTCCTGTGCTGCAGAAACTCCTCCGTGAGGGCAGTCCACGCCAGAATCACCAGCAGCGCGCCGTAGATGGCGTAACGCGAAGATGCGCTTTGCATCAGCCCGAAGTCGGAACGCAGACCCGCCACGCCAACCGCGGTAAGAAGCAGAAAAAGCACTGAATAAGAAACGGGCGCGTTTCTGCGCACATATCCTCGCCATCCCAGCCAGCCGAAAAACAGCAGGAGAACGCTGCCCAACGTCAGGCACATCCAAACGCTGATGAGTGATGAGCCGGCGATTGCGGCCGCGTTTCCAATAAAGGCGATCGAGTAATCGGGGCGAAAGTGTGCCAGCGTTGAAAATACCGAACCTCGAGACGGTGCCTGTGACGACATCAAATTGTAGCGGTAGGCGTAAGCTGCAATGCATACCACCGAAAGCGCCAGCCATCCCGCAACTCGGGCGAGCTGGCGTCGCGTCGCTAGGATCAGCACGCCCACCGGAAGTAGCAGAAGTCCGTTGCCCGAAGTCCCGATTGCCAGCGCATACAAAAGCAGCCCGCTTGCATACGCCTTGCGCGTCGGCCGAAGCAGGCACTGGATTGTCCCGAGAGAGAACACGATTACCCACAGGTTCTGCAGCGAGGCCATAGCCCAGTTGAGCGTCTCCCAGTACCCCAACTGGAAGAGCATCCACGCGGCGGGAATAAAAAACGCAAGCCGCTTGCCCAGATCCTTTTCCTTCGGGAGAAATATCGACCATAGCAAAAACGCCAGAACCAGCACCGAGCTATCCCCCAGCACGCAAAGCGGCACAAAGTTCACATGGCCGAGCAACACAACCTGTCCCCAGCCCAGGCTATGAATGAAGAAAAGCTTGTACTCATTGTTTTGCGCGGCCAGGAGCAACAGGATCTTAGCCGCCATGCCCTTCGCTTGCACCATCTGGTTGAGAAACCCCAGCAGCGCGCTGTAATCGTCGTAAAACGGAAGGTTGATGAGGTGACTGAAAAGACAGCCATAGAAAAGCGCCGCGGGAGCCACAACGAGGAGCGCGGGAATCGCTAATCGGGCCGTGGTCCGCTTGCTCTCGGTGGCATCGCGCAACCGTTGCCTCATGAGCGCCGTTCGACCTGCGAATAATATTCCCGCGCCAGTTTTCGGCCGCTTTTGCTGAAACGCGCCACGCGAATCATCCCCAGCTTATGCATCACAAAGCTCGCGGTCGTTGCCAAAACGCCGAATCCATACTCCACGCTGCGATTGAAATTGATTGACGACGCTTCTTCGAAGTACTTCGTCGGGCACGAAATCTCGCCAATGCGAAATCCAAACATCACTGCCTGCGCAATCATCTGGTTATCGAACACAAAATCGTCTGAGTTTTCGAGCAGCGGTAATGTTTCCAGCAACTGCCGCGAAAACGCGCGAAACCCCGTGTGGTATTCCGAGAGCTTCACGCCCAGAAACAGGTTTTGAAAAGCAGTCAGAAAGCGGTTCGCCACATATTTATAGAACGGCATTCCGCCTTTCAGCGCTCCTGTACCCAGAATCCGCGATCCAAGAACCATGTCATATACGCCGCTCGCGATCATCCCCGCCATCGCCGGAACCAGCGTCGGCGTGTACTGGTAGTCAGGATGAACCATCACCACAATGTCCGCTCCGGCAGCCAGCGCCTCGCGGTAGCAGGTTTGCTGGTTGCGCCCGTATCCGTAATTTTCTTCGTGCACAAACGTCAGCACGCCCAGCCCGCGCGAAAGCTCCGCGGTGTTGTCCTTGCTTGAGTCGTCGACCAGTATCTTGATGTCCACCACGTCAGAAAGCTCGCGCACCGTCTGTTCCAGAGTTCTCTCGGCGTTGTACGCAGGCATCACCACTGCGATTCGCTTTCCGTTGATCATTGCCTGCTTCCCTTCTACTTCGTTTCAGCGGCCGGGTACGGCGAAATTCTCGCCGGAATCGCATCCGGCTCCACCAGCCACACGCGCCGGCCCCGATAGTATTGGGTCAACTCTAAATTATCGGCAGCGTCCATCTCCCTCGCCCATACGACTTTGGAACCATCAATGTCAGCACCGTTATAAACCCACTCGTCCAGCGGATTATGATCCGATCCGTATCGGACGATCGCAAGTTGCCCTCCAGGCAGCTTTTCTAATTGGGCCTCCATCTGCGCGCGTTCCATTCCAAAATGCTGCGGCCCGAACCAAACCAGGTTCCAATTCCCCGGGTCCCACTCAGGGGGCTCCAAATGCAGCGGCTCAGCAATCACCCGAACACCGGCCATCACCACGCATGAAGCAATCAGCAGCCGCACCATTGCCAGGCCAACCGGGCTTCTTCCCATCTTCCATACCCGAAGGTGTCGCATCATCTGCAATCCCACCGCATAAATTGCGGCGGTGAACGGCGCCACGTAGTAGGGAATAAGGTAGATTTCAATCGCCATTCCGCCCGCTACAACCAGCAGGCAAACAACAAGGAACCGGATTCGTCGATCTAGAAAGACTCGTCGCGCCATGAAGAGCGGCGGCAGTAGGCCCAACCCCGCAAAAAAGAGCACTTCGAATATGCCTTTTACAATCGACCACGGCAAATAGCCGGTGAGCGAGTGAACCCGGGGATACATCGGGAACTCGGTGATCTTGTAAAAATCGTGCATAACGGGGTGCCGGTATACAGGCTCCGGCCGTGGCTGCTGCCAAATGTAATATGGCGCAATTGCGTAGGTTTGCCGATCGATCGTATAAGGCAGCGTCAGCGGATTCCCGAACGCCCTGTAATCGTAGTAACCCAGCCACGACACGGCCGCGCAGATTAAAAGCATTGGAAAAACTGCCCGTCGCGCCAGAATTCCCAGCGGCGGCCGGTTCTTCCCCTGACTGCCTTTTTTCATCGCCCAATAGCCGAGAGCCGCCCCAACCGGCAGGCACATCAGCACTCCCTCATACGGCCGCGTAAGGGCAAGAATAGAAATTCCAATGCCCATCGACATCCCGTATCGAAATCGCCCAGTCTTCATCAAGCGCGGCAGACTACCCAGCACCAGCGCCCCGCCAAACCCGCTCAGCAGCGCGGCCCCGTGATACGTATTGATCCAGAAGCTGAACAGCCCCAGCCGCAATACCGCAATCACTCCTCCCAGCAGCGCCCACCTTCTCGGCAGCCATCCTTGCAGCATCCACACCAGCGCCGCGCACATCAGTCCATCCATTGCCAGTGCCGCCAGCCATGGCTGATGAAACAGCACCTGGCCCGCCGCAAACAGCAGCCCCTGTCCCGGAAAGTACATCGACTGATACGTCGGTTGCATTGTGATGTGAATGCTCTCGAAATGCGTCCACATCGCCGGTGTCGGATTGGTCAGCCGTCCATGGACAAACGTGTCGCTGGCCAGCAAGAAACTGAAATCGTCGGGCACAAACGGTAACGGGATAGGAAACAGCGGAAGCAACGCCGCGCGCAGCAAGATCACCGCCAGGCCTGTTCCGGCGACCGCCCAGCTCTTGTTTTCGGCAAGGCGCGCGAAGCTTCGCTCCACCCGCTCAAAAAATCCCGCGCCAACCTTCGGCCACACGAAAGCCAGCATCACCGCGATCGTCGTCGAGACGAATTCAGCTTCCAGCAGAAAATGATTCGGCTTTACGTCGGAAGGCAGCACCATGGCGAACCAAATCCTCTCAGAAGCTCTCGGCCGTGCGCCGGAAATAAATCCACAAATAGAAAACTCCCGTCGCCAGCAGAACCAGCGGAGCGGGGTGAAATACAACAACCGTCAATATTTTTCCCAAAATGCTCGCCGTCCCAATCTTCACGCTGTTCATAATGGTCAGAAGTACCGCCGAAGGAACGTCGGCTGTGCAAAGCAAAGCTAGATGCCGTCAGCAAACCTGCCACCCACTTCAATCGCGCGTCCAGTCGCCCACAGAATCGAGCAAGCGGGAACTGTCAGCAGTAGCAGCTTGGCGTCATAACCCCGGTGGTAGACCGGCAGCATTGAAAGCGCGGCAATCGCCGCCAGCGCGATCCATGCATTCTCTTTTGTGAAGCGCGACATGAGCACCCGCACAGCTCCGGCCACAAGCAGCGATCCACATATCAAATAGCTCGCAAGGTTGTAAAAGTGTGGTTCGTCGCGAAAAAGGCTCAGCGCCCCCTGCAGGCTGATCACATAATCGGCGGAGTGGAATGTGAGGGAGTCCGGTCCAGGATCGTTGACGCTCCCGTGCGCCGAAAGCAGCGCCAGGTTTGATCTCATCTCCTGCATCCATTGCGGAGACACATGTGAAACCCAAAGCACGTGCCGGCACCGCCAGCACAGCCGCCACGACCGCGGCCTGCAAAGCCCGCTTCCGGTAAACACCTCCCGCCAGCAGGAAATAGAACCACACCATGGCCGCATCGTGGGGCTTGATCACCAGGCTGATGCCGAGGCAAAGCACGCCTGCGTACTCAAACCGCTTCTCAAGGAAACACCAGGCTGCAATAACGCAGAGACTAATGACAATTCCGGCCAGATTCCCCAATCCGAATACAAGCTCGCAATTGAGAAGCAAAATGCAAATAAGAATCGTCGCGGCTTTCAGCGCCTGGTTCTCGGCAACCCTCCATATCAGCAACGCCGCCAGCAAAAGACCCGCCGCGTTCAACGCCATCCAAAACAGGCTGGCCATCTTCAAAGGCAACAAGGCCAGCGGCGCAATCAGCAACATTGAAGTGGGCAGGTTAACGCACACAAGCATCGCCCGCCTGAAAAGGAACGCCGCCGCCGGATCAGGGGAGTATCTTCCCCCATCGGCCTCGTACGCGCGCTGCAATACGGCTGGGTTGTATGGGTCGCTGTGCTGCATCAGGCAGCGGGCCCCGTAAAACACCGCTTTAAACGCTCCCATGCCTGAATAGGAGGTAAGCGCAATAATCGATCCCCAGGTAATGAAAATCGCCCCACTCAACAAGAGGCAAAGCAGAGCCTTCCGCTGCGCCGATGTGGGCGTCCATTTCATCCTTCACATTCCAGCAAACCCGAAAGCCGCATCCCGCAAATCCGAATCCTCGGCCTGCCCAATGCAAATGCAACCACAAATGCCTCCAGCCCGCATTCAGGCGCCACCTCAGCTTTGTTGGGTCGGTTAGCCCGGAACAGCGGTAAAGAGGGCAGCAGCATATCGGTTAGGCAGGCACATTTCCGATTCGGCGAATGACCTCCGCCAAGTAGCGCCGGCGTCCCGCCGGCTGCCGCGCGAGAGCCTGCCCTGAGCGGAGTCGAAGGGTCCTCGCCCGCACACCCCTATCCCTGTGCCCTTGGTCCCTCACCGAACAAAATCCCATACAGATCATTGCGATCTTACGACATTCGCGGCCCCACGCCCGCTCGGGACACAACTCGCCGAACCCACCTCGTCACTGCGATGTGAAATGAATGTCTCTGCGCTTCCGCGCTCGATCGTCAGCTAATTTGCCCCGGGCACATCAATCCTTGCCGTGCGCCCATTCCTCGAAAACTACCCGAGTGAGCTGCTGACGTTACTGAACACTAAATTCACTGCCGTGGCCACGTGTTTGACCCCGCCAACGCACGCCAGCGCAATCAGGGCAGTCAACAACGCGTACTCCACCAGATCCTGACCCGCTTCGCCGTGCATCAGGTCCTGAAACTTCATGCGCACTTTCAGAATCATCTCCGCAATTCTGTTCATCACAATGCTCCCGTTTGGTTAATTTGAGTCCAATGATTCTTAAGCGCGATTCTCTTCTTGGCGCTTCATTCCGACGGTCAGTCCTTGCTGGGCCCTGATACAAGGCAAAACAGGCTGCGCAATGTTCGCGTCATCCCGGTTGCTTGTTGCGTCAATAAAAGAGCTATAAACCGTTGTGGGAGGATTACGCTTCGGCGCGCGGCCGAACGCGTAACCCTCCCACAAAGATGTTGAATCCCCTTGGTAAGTCAGAAGTCCCCAATCGGTTATCCCAGCGAGGCGCTGATGCTGCTGAAGACCGAATTAACAGCTGTGGCTACGTTGCCAACGCCCGTGACGCAAACGAGTGCAATCAGGGCAACCAGCAACGCATATTCGACCAGATCCTGACCCTCTTCGCCGTGCTTCAGGCCCTGGAGTTTCACGTAAAGTTTCAGAAGTGAGTTGCTCATCTTTTCTCCTTGATAAACTTCCGGCCTGTGCCGGGGGAGTTGGGTCACCACAATTTCTTGTGGCTTCACGGACGAGTTCAACTTGCTCGAGTGTTTCGTCTTCGCCCGGTTGTATACTCCTCGGTTACGAGTGGTTGTCCAATGCGCGAGAAGGCACGCTAGCCGACTTGCTGTTTGCGCGCCCTCTCGCGAAGGGGCTGAGGTACTGGAAACGTCGTACTTAAACGACTATCCCAGTGAGGAGCTGATGTTGCTGAACACAAGGTTGACCGCAGTCGCGACCTTGCTCACACCGGTAATGGCCGCCAGTGCGATCAGGGCAACCAACAGAGCGTACTCGACCAGATCCTGGCCTTCCTCGCGTGCAACCAGGTTCTGCAACTTGACATAGAGCGTCAAAAATAGGTTATTCATGTGTATTCCTCTCCGAGAGTTCAAATTTCCCAGCCTCAGCCGGGCACCCTTCCTACTGCATCTGGCGTGCCATTCTCCTGCAACATCGTCACCAATTTAGAATCAATGCCTTACCGGAGATTTCCGAATTGGTGACCATCGATACTGTCTACCCCCGTATACATCTAATTACCTCCACGAACCGCTCTGTATACATCCCGCGCTCGCTCTCCCCTTCGCGGTTACACCCAGCCGACAATCCCAAGCGCCGCAATTCTGTCCTCTTTTCGCACATCTCGTCCCTTTCCATTCCCGGTCCTGAACCCCAGTCCTCAACCTCAGAAAACGTCAATATGGGTCCGCCCTCATCCTCAACCCCTTCTTTGCTCTAAAATAGCCTCCATGGCCACCAAGCTGGGCCTTCCTCCAGCCGAGAAGCGCAGCGACTTCGCTGAAGTTGCCATTGCCACCGTCGCCGGCCTCGCCTTTTCCGTCATCATTCTCTTCATCGTTGTCACGCCTTTCTCAGGCAAACAGGCCGCCGCACGCGACTTCGTCTCCTACTGGGCCACCGGCCACCAGCTCGTCCACCACCGCAATCCCTATGACCGCGACGCCATCTATGCCATCGAGCACGCCGCCGGCCTCGGCGCCGGTATTGACCCACGAACCGTCCTCATCATGCGCAACCCGCCTTGGGCGCTGCCCATCGCCTACCCCCTCGGCTATCTCGGCCTGCGCTTTGCCGGTGTTCTCTGGACCCTCCTCCTTCTAGCCTGTCTGCTCATTTCCATCCGCATCGTCCGCGAGCTCCACGGCTCGCCCCCCAACCGCATCCACTGGCTCGGATTCGGCTTCACCCCCGCCATCATCTGCCTCACCATGGGCCAAACCTCGCTTCTCGCCCTCCTCGGCCTCGTCCTATTTCTTCGCTTCCATCGCTGCCACCCCTTCTTGGCCGGAGCCGCCCTTTGGCTCTGCGCCCTTAAACCTCATCTTTTCTTGCCTTTCGCCGCCGTCCTCGCCCTCTGGATCCTCCTTACGCGTGCCTACAAGCTCCTCGCCGGATTTACCGTCGCTCTCGCCTCCACCAGCGCGATCGCCACCCTCATCGACCCCTCGGCCTGGTCCGACTACATCCACCTCATGCGCTCACCCTCAGTCGAAAACCAGTTCATTCCCTGCCTCGCCGACGTTTTCCGCCACCGGCTTGCTCCCCACGCGGTCTGGCTGCAATACCTTCCCGCCGCCCTCGCCTGCCTCTGGGCGCTTGTCCATTTCTGGCGTCGCCGCGCTCATTGGGACTGGCTCACCGGCTCCAGCTCCCTCATCCTCGTCTCGCTTGTCGCTGCTCCTTACTCATGGCTCTATGACCAATGCCTGGCCGTGCCCGCGCTCCTCGACGCCGCCTATTCCACCCGCTCCCGCAAAGCTGCTCGCGGCTCTCGCACTGCTCATCCTCGCCGCCGACCTCGAAATCTGCTTCGTCAAAGTCACCTCGACCCTCTTTCTCTGGACAGCCCCCGCCTGGCTCATATGGTTTCTCATCGCCCGCTCGCTGGCCGCGAAACAGCCCGCTCCCGCACCCCCAGCGTCCAGCGCCCATCGCATCCGCCTGACCTCCAGCGTCCGCCGGCCAGATCTGATCCACCGTAACTGAACGGGCGCCCCCGGTCCCGTCGCAAGCCTGTGGGGACGCGGGCGAAGGACCTGCTTTTGTTTTCCGCCGCGCCTATCCGCCACGTACGCGTCCTCTATTGAACGCCTTGGTTCGCGCTCGGCCCCGCTCCCTCCGCTTCCCTCGCAGCGGCCACGCACGCCGCACCTATAATTGCCATGACTCTTAGCGGAAAGGCTCATCATCCGTGGCCGGCAAGCGCGACATTCCTGCACTCCTGATCGCCGTTGCCTGCGCCCTCGGGGTCGTCTTCACCACCCTGTTTCTCAGCACGTTGTCCTTCAATCCAGCCACCATTGCCCGCCGCGACTTCATCGTCTACTGGGCGACCGGCCATCAGCTTGTCCAGCACGGCAATCCCTATGACCCTGACGCCATCAGCCGCATCGAGCGCGCCGGCGGATTCCGCGGCCCCGGCTCCTACTACATGCGCAACACCCCCTGGGCCTTGCCGCTCGCCTACCCCCTCGGCTTCTTCTCGCCCACCGCCTCCGCTCTTCCCTGGTCTCTGGCGATGCTCGCCCTCCTCATCGCATCCGTCCGCATCCTATGGGCCGTCTTCGGCCCCTCCGGCAGTCGTCTCTACTGGCTCGGCATCTGTTTTCCTCCGGCGCTCGATTGCGTCATCCTCGGCCAGACCTCCATCCTCATGCTCTTCGGACTAGCCCTCTTTCTCCGCCTCCACAAATCCCACCCCTTCGCCGCGGGAGCAGCGCTCTGGCTCTGCTCGCTCAAGCCGCATTTGTTTCTCCCCTTCGCCCTTGTCCTTTTCATCTGGATCGTCATTTCCCGCAGCTACCGCATCCTCGCTGGCTGCGCAGCCGCCTTCGCCCTCGGCGCCATCGTCACCACGCTCATCGATCCCGCCGCATGGAGCCAGTACTCCTACTACATGCGCACCTCGGTCATCACGCGCGAGTTCACTCCCTGCCTCGGAGATCTCCTGCGCGATCGCATCAACCCCTCCGCCGAGTGGATCGCCTTCATCCCCGCCATCCTCGGCTGCATCTGGGCCTTAACCTACTTCTGGCCGCGCCGCCACTCCTGGGACTGGCTCGAGAACGGCAGCCCGCTCATGCTCGTCTCGCTTCTCGTCGCCCCGTTCGGCTGGATCTTCGATCAGTCGCTCGCCCTCTCGGCAATTCTCTACGCCGTCTCCCGCAACGCGTCGCAAACCATGCTCTCCGTGCTCGCGCTCATCTATATGCTCATCGAGATTCAGATCATCTCGCCCTTCGGCCTGCACTCAGCTCTCTATATATGGGTCGCGCCGGCATGGCTGGTCTGGTATCTCTTCGCCCGCGCCTCCGCTCCTCCCGCCCCAGCCCAAACGGTCACGCAGCCTACCTGACGCTTACGTCCCGGAGAGCAAAATGCGCATCGTTCAAATCCTGTTGAGTTCGCCGGTCATGGGCATTCTCGCCCTCTTCCTGTCGGCCATCTGGATGCTCCGCGACCCGAAAGACAAAACCCGCCCCCTGCTCGTCTTTGCTCTCGTTCTCAATCTCTTCTACGGATTCCTTCTCACCACGGTCATGGGCCGCGAGGGCGGGCTCTTTCCCTGGAAATTCGACCACATTCTCTTTTGTGTCGACCAGTCTCTCGGCCTAGAGGCCGCCGCCGTTGCGCGTCCCTTGCAGGGCTTCATGCGCGTTCCTCTCTGGATCGTCTACGAGTCGATGGTCCCCATGATGATCGTCTGGTTCCTCGTCACCAGCTATCGCAAGCTGCGCGCATCCATCGTGCTCGCCTACGTCGCCGAACTCGTCGCCGGCCCACTCCTCTACTCCCTTTTCCCCGCCTGCGGACCCATCTACGCCTTCGGCCAGCAATGGCTTCACCCACCCGTCACCGAGCCGGACGTCATTCGTCTCGCCGGCCTGCCCAACGCATTTCCTTCTCTCCACGTCGGCACTGCATTCCTGTTTCTCCTCTTCGCTCCCGGGAAATTCTGGAAGGCCGTCGCCTTTGTGTTTCTCTCGCTCACCTGCCTTGCCACGCTTTCGACCGGCGAGCACTACATCATCGACCTCATCCCCGGCCTCGCCTTCGGCGCCTTCGCCGCGGCCGTCGGCTCAGATCGCCGCAAGCAGGCTCTCCTCTTTCTCTCCACCGTCCTCGCCTGGTCGCTCGTCATGCGCTTCGCTTCCTCAATCCTCATTGCCTATCCCTTAATCACGCGCTCCTTCGCCGCCGTCACCATCGCGCTCGCCGTCTTCGCCCTATGGACGCAGTGGAGCGCCCAGGCCTCACCCGCGCATCAGCCCGCTTCTGCGGCCGAAATAGGCTAGCCCCGGGCGCAAGCCTGGGGTCTCGAATCGCGCGACACATCAGCCCGCTTCAGCGGGCGCAAGAACCTCTTGCCGCACGGGACAGTCGAAAGCCTGCCCCGAGCGAAGATCGCGTTAGCGATCAAAGCTGAATGGGGCCGCGCGAAGCGCTCTTCAGCGGAGCCGAGGGACCTGCTTTAGTTTTTCGCTGTGTATCGGGGCTTCAGCCCCTGCGGAAACAAACGGAGGGAGCAGGGACCTTCAGGTCCCTGAAAACCGCAACCATCCCGCCTTCAGGCCCGGAGACCGCTCTCCAGAAAGAGACGCGGACAAGCCGACAAGTCGGTACTAACCTGGATCGGCGAGCGAATTGGCGATTTGGCACTCGTCCAGACGCATCCTCCAAGAAGTGTGTTGATTACTCGCCAAGAATCATGGGCACATAGCTTCGAGCGTCTTCCAGCAATTCCTCGCGAGGGATACCAACTTTGGCGCGAAGCTGCAAACCCTGCAACAAGTCAACGAGCAAACGGCCTCGCACCTTGGCAGAGGGAGTGCGAGTCAGACGCCCCGCCTTTATCTCCCGCTCGAAACGTTTCGTGAGAATATCAGCGGATCCGGTCAGGCCCTTCTTGAGCCGGGAACGGATCTCCGTTACCCGCTCCGACTGTCCCAGCGCAGCAGCGGCCATCATGCAGCCGCTGCGAGCCCCGCCAGTACAGGAGTCGACGGTAGCCTCGCAAAAGGCGGTCACGGCCTTGTGGATGTCCGGCTCCGCTTGAAACGCTGCCATTCTGGGAGCTCCATACGTCAGCCCATAGCGCTCGACCGCCCTGAGCAGCAGGGTGGGCTTGTCTCCGAAGGCTCGGTATAGCGCAGGTTTGGTGACGTTTACGGCGCGCGCGATCCGATCCACGTCGACTCCTTCATACCCATGCTCCCAAAACATCTCAACAGCACGGTCGAGTGCTTCGTCGGGGATAAAGCCTTTTGGGCGTCCCCGGGGGCGCTTCAAAATATTAGTTACCATAGCGTACGAAACTCCTTGCATTTCCTCTGTGATTATCGTACTCTCGCGTCTGTAATGCTGCAAGACAGATAAACACAGGGCACAACCACAACATCGATAGGTTCAACAAAAAAACAGCACCACCTTCACCCTTCACCACGGAGACGCCCATGAAACATTCGATCGGACTCGTCACCGGCACCACCTCCGGGGTCGGTTATGCGGCAGCCCGCTTGCTCGCCATCGAGGGCTACCGCCAGGTCATCGTCACCGGGCGCAGTCTGGCCCGGGTTCAAGAGACGGCCGCTCAACTCGCGGCTGAGACCAAGATACAGGTTTTCACGCCGCTGGAACTGGATCTGGACGCGCCGACCAGCGTTCAATCCGCCCTCGCCGAGTTGGTCAAGCGAGGTCGGCCGGTCGATTTTCTACTGCTCAATGCGGGGATGGTCCCAGGTAAGAAGCGCGTCCTCACCGCGGCGGGTATCGAGGAAGATCAGGCCCCGCTGAGCGGCCATCATCAACTGACTGTCGGGTTGCTCCATTCCGCAAGTAATTAACAACCTAAGAAGGAGAAAAAATGACCGAGAGTATCTTGATAACCGGAGCAAATGCTGGGCTTGGGAAAGAGACTGCCCGACAGTTCGCACTGAAAAAAGAAACAAAAAAGGTAATTCTTTTTTGCAGAAATCAAGCGAGAGCAGAGGCGGCAACAAAAGACCTTGAGGAGAAAACGGGGAAAAAGATTTTTGCAAATTATTATCGGGGATGTTACGGATGCAAATTCTGTAAGAAAAGCGGTAGAAGAAATAAAGGAACCTATTGATGCAATCGTTTTAAATGCAGGTGGAGTAGTTGGGAAAACGGCCGCGAAATCTACGCCTTCCGGCATGAATCAATTAGCTGCTACGAATATTTTAGGTAATGTAATTCTCGTGGAGGAATTGATTAAACGGGACAAGTTAAGGAAAACAGTTCTATCAGTCAGTGCGGAAGCTGTTCCAGGAGTAAAGATGCTCGGAGTAAAACGAGTTTCAATGAGGACTTCTTCTGTAGATGAGTTTGCTGCTGTTCTTGATGGATCATATTTTGGTAAGAAGTTCGTCGCATTGCAAGCATACGCATATGTCAAGTATGCGGAAACCATGTGGACGTTATCCATGGCAAGAAAATATCCTAAGCTCAAGTTTGTTGTTGTGAGCCCAGGGAATACAAAAGGAACTCAGGCGCCAGATAGTCTTCCCCCGCCAATGCGGTTTATGTTGAAGTTTGTGATGATGCCTATCGTATTCCCATTGATGGGCGGAATGGTGCATACGCTGGAAGTAGGTGCAAAACGCTTTGTAGATGCCATTTCGGATGAGCGGTATAAAAGCGGCGTTTTTTATGCCAGTAAAGAGGGTAAGTTATCAGGGGACATGGTGGACCAGAGCACCTTTTTTACTGATTTGAAAAATACTTCGTTTCAAGATAACGCCAACGAGGCAATTCACCATTTCATAACTTAGGCGCTCGGAACCGACGCCTCCGGGCAATTCTTCGCTTCGGCGCCGAAGAAGTTCACAGGCCCAATTGAGGCGCATGCACCACCCGCACGTCTGACGATCGCGCCAACCAGGAAGCCGCCTGGCAGGCCGTCGTCAAAGTCTCCGGCGTCGATTTCTCTTCCGCAGCAATTTGAGGGCAGTGTCCGAATCGGATCTGGCGGCGATTCCACTCAACCCGCTCGCGGGCGGATTGCTCACCGGCAAATATCGCAAGGAATATTGCGGTGAGATACAGACCTCAGGAGGTATATGAACTTGAATAACTTGGTAATTGGCTGTTTGGCGGTCGCTTATCTCGCAGCGAATGTTTACGCCATGGTCAAGGTAGGAACATTCGAGTTAGCCCGTTCGCGTAAGCATCTTCTTCTTTATGTAGTCCCCTTCATATTGTGGGGCTCTGTCATCCTGTTGGGATGTTGGCTCATGGAGATCATGCGCCGATTCGATGAATGGGCCGCCTGACCAGGCGTTCCCTACTGAAGAAAACAGGGCAAATCACTCATCCAGCGCCATTTCTGGGATTTCCAAGGATTAGTCCTCGCAAACGCCGTTTCCGCCCCGGATCTCGCCTGCCCACCCAAACGGACCACGGCTCACAACCCGACCAACCCCGCTGGGGCGATAAAAGTTCAAAAAATGCCGCCGCAAAACACGCCGGGTGCCCCAGGTCCCTCGCATTTGGGGACCTGGGATAGCACGAACGCAAACTCACGAGCCTTGTATCAGGGCACGACTTCAGTCGTGCCGTCGCCGGCCTCGAATGAATGAGGGCTTTAGCCCCTGCGCCAATCGGAAGGAGCAGGAGCCTTCAGGCTCCTGAAAACTGCAATCGTAACTATCCGGCCTTCAGGCCCGGAGACAACGCCGCAATACTGCCTGACACAAAATTTGGTGAGGCGTACCCTTGTGCGAACTATGTTCTTGCCGCGTGGCGACGGCGAGGCGGACAATGATCTATGCCTGAAACCTCCCAACAAGAACAGCCAAACCCGGTCCCTAAGCCCCGGAAGACGTATTTCGTCTGGAACGCGGGACTCTATTTGGCCCCTTTTGTTTTTGCGGGAATTCTAGTTTTATGGGGAAGCTTACTTGCGCCGTGGATGGTTATCGGCGGCGCCGTCGTTGTTCTCGCACTTTTTGTATGGGCCGGATGCCTGTATATAACTGAGTACGGCGGCTTAGCTCGATTATTGCCGTATTTCGGGGATCAATTTCACTCATTGTACTTTTTTGTTGCATGGTTCTCGGAACCGGAATATATCTCGTAATGCGTCCTACTCACTCCTTATCGCCGCAGCCTGCGCCTCCACCTTTGGCTGCAAAGCCAAACCCAAACCCCGCGCCGCAGAGCCAACCGCCAGCAGCGACCCCTCAACCGGCGCCAAAGCCGCCGCAGCCAACGCTGTATAAGCAGAAAACCTCGCCTCCCCCAATCGTCCCGGCAAGTTCACCCGCGGCCGTGTCTGCGCCGACAGCCGGACAGCCAACCTACGGAGCACAGACCTGCTGTGGGGAGCGCGTGCGCTCAAGGTCCAGGGAGTCAGGCGACATTAAATCAGTTTGGCGCAGAGAAACTGGTTATGACCGACGCTCAAGCGGAAACTATTAAAGAGGCGATGACCCCCTTCGCAAGAATTAAAGTCAATGTCTCAATAAGTCTTTCAGAGCCAGATTCGGCTGATTTTGGACACAAGCTGGTTGCAGCTCCTAAACGGTGCCGGGATGGACGTTAAAGAGAGGGACGCGTACATGCTGGTTTTTGCTGATCTACCGGCTTCCGGCATTTCATTCAATTTCAGCGGAGATCGCCGCGATGTCGCTGAAAGACTGGCCGAAACGATGCAAAAACTCGGCATAACGAATGCACCGATTCCCGCTCGAATAACTTCCGGAGGGGAGCCCCAGTTGGGAATTGTTATCCAACCGAACAGATAGAAGCAGATGTGAAGCCCGAATATGAGAAGGGACAGGAAACGCGAATTACACGGATTCTGTGTATTCGATCTTCGGAGCAGATGGTTAGGGAAAGAGAATGAATCGGTACGAATTGGTTGCGGTTATCGGCTTGGCCTTTGTTGGGATGATCCTCCTGCTGGAGCGCTCAGCGGAGTGGCGCTGGCTCAAATACTCTTTAAGACAGCACAAGGTCGACTGATCACGGCAGTGGGTGCGATCGCCGGATACTCCGTAGCCTACCTTCTTGAAAAGGAACCAAAAGCGGCCTTTATCCTTAGATCGCTGTCACGTTGGTCGCCACACTTGTGATCATTGCTTCCAAGACCCGGGAGAAAGACTTCTATTTTCTGCCTCTTCAAGGTCTCTCAGAGAGGGACGACTGGCTCGGAGACGGGGTGTTTCAGTACCATCGGGGCCTGAAGGCGTTTGAAATAACGCGTTCGTACTCGGGCTTTATATTCTCAAAAGCCTTAACATGGAGCGACTACAGAGTCGACTTCGAGTTCAAGATCTTACATGCTTCGATTGGGGCTATCGTTCGAGCAACAAACTTATCGAATTTAATCATGCTCCAGATTTTTATGATCACATCAGAGCCCATATCCGAATAAATGGACTATGGCTCTGGTGGGACCCCCCAGTTACGGGACTGACGTTTCAAGAAAAGCTAAACCTCAACGATTGGCACCGCTGCCAACTTGAATGCGACAAAAACTCAGTCCGAATATGTATCTATCAGACAAAAAGGCCAATTCTAGATCGCAGCTGGAAAATCCCTGTCGGCCCGCTCGCTTTTGTCGCGGAAAGCCTTGACAAGCAGACAAAGGTATCGATTCCGTTTCCAGTCGATCTTGAGTTCGGAACAGTCGGGTTTCGAAATGACGGCGCGGAGTCGGCCGTTGTAAAGAGCTTGCTACTCGAAAAACTTTGATCAGTAGCGATAAACGCCGATATCTCCCTCGGCTTACCTGCCCACACTTCTGCCTCCAACTCGCTCCTCCCCGTTTCCGTGTCAACCCTCCCCCACCCCGCACCCATCCCATCTCCCTCATTCCAGACCTAAAATTCTTTCCGCCAACTTTGCCGATAATTTCCCCCTTGTAAGCGCATACTCATTCCATAAGCGTTCAACTAGGCTTTCTTTGCGGCGGACTTGTCTCCCCGCATTCGCGTCTCTGCGTCCGGAAAATCGGCGCAATCCGCGCGAAGGTATGGGAGGTATGCATACCGTATGGCAAAAGGTATGAGGTCCTCCCTTAAACCCTTCAAAATCAAATATGGAGGTATGGCATACCGGGGGGAGGGGTGGGTATGGCAAGAAATTGAAAACCGCGCATCGAAAAGGCGAAAAAGCGGCGTAGCGCAGGCGAAAACTTAACCGGGCACAAAGGAGAAAATTATGGCGGCGCATTGCAGGCACATCATGCCGGGTGGCGGGCAATGCCACGGCTACGCCCTCCAGGGCGAGGACCTTTGCTATTTCCATAATCGTCGCCGTCTCGCAGACCAAAAGCCGGTCAATCCCATGGGCTCGATCGAAATCCCCCTCCTCGAAGATCGCTGCGTCATCCAGGTCACCATTACTCAGATCCTCCGCGCCGTCATAAACAAATCCCTCGACCGCGCCCGCGCGTCCACCCTCCTCTATGGCCTCCAATTGTCTTTGCAAAGTGTTGATCGCAGCAGTTGGGCCATTCCCATCGGCACCGTCGAGGCCATATCTGAATCGAGCGACGGCGAAGAGCTCGCCGCCGAGCCCGACGAATACGAAGATGAAGATGATGATGAAGATGAGGAGGCCGACGAGGGCGATGAAGATTCAGACTGAAGATTCGAAAGCGAACGATTCCGAAAGCGACGACGATGACGAATCAGACGATTCCGACGAAGAATCCGACGACAAAGAAGAAGATTCTGACGATGACTCCGGCGATGACGAAGAGGCCGAGGACGACGACTCCGAAGATGCGGACAGCGACGATGACGACGACGATGATCCCGACGACGAACAGCAAACCGACGCCGAACTCGTCGCCGACGCGAAATACCTTCAGTCCATCAGCAACGCTCTGGACAAAGGCGATATGCGCGCCGTCGCGCGCCTGCTCAAGGAATGAGAACCATCGCAAAAAACGAGGGACTTAACCCCTAATGGAAGGCTCAGCCGCCAACTTCCGCACCATCACGCTAGAGGCTAGAAGCTAGGAGCTGGAAGCTGCTTCTGCAATCTCCAGCGTGTCTCCCCGCTCCGTCTGTGTCTCGCGGATCGTGCCTGCGGGCAGCTCCAGAATGCTGTGCGCTGAAAAGCACACCGACAAGCGCCACGGTCCAACCGCGCTGCGCGTCTTCTTGATTCGGTGCTCGCGGTCCAGATAAACCAGGTCGATGGGGAATCGCATGAAGAATGTGTGCACGGATTCGCACGGCGAGATCCACAATCCTTCGCCGGCCGCAAGGCCATCCCTGCCCAGCAAGCCTTTTCTGCGTGTAGGTCCGGTGTGTGCGGTTTCAAGACGCGTGGCCAGCACCGTGCCGCGCGTCAGGTTTGCAACTTTGAGAGGTCCCTGAGGCACGGCCTGCGCGGGCGGCGAAAAAAACTCTCCCACCGCCTTGGCAATCCTTTGCAAGGGATTCATCCGCTTGCCTCAGAGTTCTTGTAGCATCCGCACGCGGCAATCTCTATTGCTGCGGCGTTGCTGCTGTCGCTCCGTTTGTAGTACCAGTGTTGATCGTCGCTCCGCCCTGGCCAAATCCACCCGTTCCGCTCTCAATGACCAGCGGCGGCTCAGGCTTCAAGCTCTGGATAAGCGTCTCCACCGGTACCGATGTTGGAGCTGGCGCTGGAGTGTTCTCCGGCGTCTTCGCGTCCGGCTGATGCATCGGGATATTCGAATTCGGCGGCAGGAACGCCTCTGGATAATGCGGCGTTGGCAGGGCTGTACCCGCCGCGAACGGCGAAACAATCTCCGGCGTCACAATCACAATCAGCTCGGAGTCGTTCTTCGTCTTGATCTCGGATTGGAACAGTTTGCCAAGGATCGGAATGTCGCCTATGAAGGGAATCTTCTGGAATGTGTCGTTCGTGGTCTTGTCCAGCAGGCCGCCAATCATGAAGCTCTCGCCGTCGGCCAATTCCACTTCGGTATTCACTCTGCGCTCCGTGATGCCCGGAACTGTAAATCCCGAGATGGTCGCCTCATTGGTGTAGTCCAGCGCGCTCACTTCCGGCGCCACCTGTAGATGGATCGTTCCCCGCGGCGTGATCGTCGGGATAAAGTTGATCCGGATGCCATACTCCTTGAACTGGATCGTCACCGCCGCCGAACCACCTCCCGTGCCCTGTACCACGGGATAGGGAAACTCTCCGCCCGCCACGAAGCTTGCTTCTTTGCCGTTCGTCGCCAACACGTTCGGCTCTGCCAGCACCTGCACTATGCCCTTTGTCTCCAGCGCCGAAATGTCTGCGCCTGCCCCAAGCCCCGGGAAAAAAGCAAGCAGGTTCAGCTCATTGGAAAACGACGCTGTCCCCCCGGGTCCCGCGACCGATCCACCGCCGCTACCGCCGCTCGAGGCGCTCCCGCCGGAGATCGACGGCGGCGAAAACTGGCCAGTTGTCACTCCGCCAACCGCATTTCCTAGTCCCAGATCAAATAAATTGACTCCCAGCTGCCGCGCTTTGTTGCGATCCACGCTCGCAAAACGCACCTTGATCAGAATCTGCGGTTCAGCCTTCGGCACATTCACGTCCAGCAGGTTCACCACTTTCCCCGCTGCCGTTGCAATCTGCACCGCGCGCGATGAGCTCACCAGATTCTCCACTGTGCCGCGCAAATAGATGCTGCCGTTGCTGAAGGTCACGCGAATCGTCTGCCCTGGCAGCTCCGCCCTCAGCTCGCGCCGGACGGCGTCCAGGCTGTCTCCCGTCACCGCTGGCTGAGCCCGCACCGTCACGTTGAAGAACTGGCGTCCGCCATGAATGTCCCAGATGATCAGGCTTGTTTCGCCCGCGGCTATGCCGTCGACCATGATTTCCGTGGGGCTGATTGCCGTGGCTTCCGCGATGTCGCCAACTCCTACCGCGACACGCTGGATGGGTTGCGCGCAATCCACCAGCACGGATTTTCCCACCGTTACTGAGAGCTCGTTTGTTGAGTCCTCATACGTGGTTTCTGCTGCTGCTGGCGCCTGCGCTGCTGGCGCGCTTTGAGCCCGCACCGCTGGACCGGCAAGCAATGCCAAGGCCAGCACGCTAAAAGATACGATGGTAACCCCTGCCTTCGTTCTCAATGCTGCCCCTCAGGTGTAGCGAATTTCTCGTCGCTGGTTTTTTTGCCGTTCATCACGGTTATCTGGTACGGTTTCGCCGCCGGTTTCGCCGGAGCCCTCGCGACATGTTCCTTGGGCGGCGGAGTCTGGCTACCAAATAAGTTGCTCATGCTCGTCGTCGGAACCTTGGTCATCTGCGTATCCAGCGGATTGCGCAGCACCAGCTGAATCTTCAGCGAATTCGCCGCCAGGCTCAGCAGTTCGGCCTGCTCCGGCGTCACCAGCAGGTTCACCACTTGTACTTGCAGCGGCTTGCCTTCCTGATCCCTCTGAATGTCTGTGCCGGCGGAGAGAACTTGGATGTTCTGCAGAATCGTCTCCGTCACCACGCCTTCGTTGGCGCCTTCGCCCGGAGGATTGCCCGAGGCCAATACGTCCACGCGCATCCCCGGTGTCACGAATCCCGCCACTCCCACAACTTCATCCACGCGCACGGCGCATGCCCGCATGCCCTGCGGAATCGTTGGCGCCAATCCGCCGCCGGAGCCGAGACTTGCCAACTGGCTGTCGAGAATCGGCAATCCTTGTGAGATATTGGTGATCACGCCGCGGCCGACCGCGTCTTCCTGCTTCAGAATCGCGCCCTTGGGTAGTGTGCCCGTCAGCGTCATCGTAGTCAGGTCCGCTGTCGTCAGCACCGCGCCCAGCGGAATGTCCTTCGCCGCCGCAATCACTTGCGTCGTCGACAAGGGCTTCGATGTCGACATCTTTACATTCACAATCCGATAGACCAGCCAGCAACACGCGCTGGCGATCACGATTGCGACGAGGAAGATCGTTATAAGCCTTCGATTCATCCCTACCCCGCCGGAGCCGGCTTTCGCCAACTCCGCCTTTCTCTACTTGCCTTACCCGCTGCGTTTTCGAAATCCGCTACGAGTATCCTTGGCCCGGCCGCGCTGGGAATCTGTTCCGGAATCGCATCCGAAATTCATCCGCTCCATGTCATCCATCCTCAAAATCCTGGCCGCGTCGTTGAGAATGGCTTCTAAAAAACTCTTGCCGTCTTTCAAAATGCCGTGCACATCTGGCCCACTGCATTCATACTGATCGACTTTGTGAGCGTTGTGCGGTTTCAGTGTAGTCCCTGAATGCCCCCGGAACCGCACCAGAATCTCTCAGATCTTCCGATGGGGTATCAAAAGTGCTATGGGGGAATGAGCCGCAATAAGCGATCCTGAAATGGGCGATAATAAACTCCCGGAACGGAACCATCCAGCTTCGTGCGACACTCGTTATGAAGGGGCCGTTCTTCGATCAGTTTACCGTGAATTCACTCGGCATTCAGAGGTCGCATTTGCATCTTCCGTGTTATAGCCGCGCCACATTTCGTGTGCCAATGTGGGATTTTCCCCAAAAGAAATCCCTCGGCCGCGCGGTCCGTAATTCGTTGCCTCGTCGCAGAATCTCAAAGGGGGTTCCACGCTTCTAATGGCGCCTTCCCACACGATTTCGCTCTTCGATCAGCGGCCTGATCAAGGACCTCGGCCCACCCCGATTGCGGCCTCCTTAGTTCTTCATACCTTGGTCATCGCTGTGGTGTGGTTCGCCGTCACCTACAGGCCCCCGTTCACCAGAGTCGCTACGGATCACCTTCCCGTTCGGGAGCTGGATCTGAACATTCCCGACGATATGCGTATACCTCCACATGTCCCCGCTCCGGCCGCCAGCGCCGGCGCCCATGCCCCGGCTTCTCAGGGCAAGCCATCGCCGAGCGAGCCGGCGCTCCGTGAGGTGGCGCAAGCCCCGCCGGGCCCGCAAACGCTCATCCAGCCCGACGTTGAACATCCCATTACGCTCCCTGAGCAAATCCCTGTGCCTCAGGTCGCCATCTGGCAGCCAAGCAAAGTCCCGGTCAAGAAGATCGTCCCCGCGTTGCCGCAAAAGCCCGCTCCTTCTGAGGTCAAGCCGTCGGTCGAGAGTCCCAATCAGGAGCTAACCCTGGCCGATGTCAAGATCTCTTCCACCTTTCATCCCACGCCCAAGCCGATCGTCGCGGCAAGCACCACATCTCCCGTCACCGTCCACGCTCCACCGCAACCGCCGGTGCCGCTGGCCACGACTTCTCTGACTGCCAAGCCACCCACGCCGGCCGCGCTGCTGTCTCTGTCGAACCTGCGCATGAAGGAAGGCGTCGCCATCCTGCCTCCTGTGAACGAGAGTGTGGTGGTCAAATCCCCTGGATCGTTGACCGGGCAATCGAAGGACGCGGCGTCTCCCGGTAAGGACAACGCTTCAGCCAAGCCAGGACAGGGCGGACAGAGCGCGGGACCGGCAGGCAATCCTAACGCCAACAGCCATAACACCAGCCCCGGTCCGGGTCTGGCGTTCAAGATCAGCGGTCCAGGATTGGGACCTTCGAACGGCAAGTCGGACGCGCCCGAGCCCCAGGCCGGCACAGGACCGGCAGACCTAGAGAGTAATCAGCTTTCGACGACCGTCGTTAACGTCTCCAGGGACGGTCGTTTCAGCTCCACCATCGTCGGCAATTCGCTTCAGGACCAGTATCCCGAGATCGGCGAAGTTTGGAATGGAAGGGTGGTCTACACCGTCTACCTGCACGTAGGCCTGGCGCGAAGTTGGGTGTTGCAATACTCGCTTGCGCGCGTCCCGGATGAAGCCCAGAGCGGACCCGTCTCCGCGATTGACGCCCCCTGGCCATATGACATCGTGCGGCCCAATCTCGATCCCGGCTCCATCGACGCTGACGCTCTCATGATTCACGGCTTCGTGAATCAATCAGGCCACTTCGAAGCCCTCAGCATGGTTTTCCCGCAAGCCTTTCCTCAGGCTCAGTTCGTCATCGCTGCGCTGGAAAAATGGCAGTTCCGGCCCGCCATGCAGGGCGGCCAATCCACCAAAGTAGAAGTGCTCTTGATTATTCCCGAGCAGTCTGAATAATCCAGCTCCGACGGCCTGCCTCGTGCGGGTGCCAGTCCGCTGCCCCGGTCAATGTCTGGTTACGGTTTAGTCCCCAGCATTCCGTAAGTCTCGCCCGCTGACAGTGGCGTCACCACCGGCACGGCCGCGCCCACAAACTCCGTCAACGGGCCTACGTTGTCGTCGCTTGCCACCCACACGTTGCCGGATCCATCGACCGCGATGGCGTACGGCGCGAACATCCCAAGGTTTACGTATCCGTTTGCGCCGCTGATCGGGGCTCCGGCCGAGCTGATTTCACTAATGCTGTCCGCGTCGCCGCCGTTATTCGCGGCCCACACGTCGCCCGCGCCGTCGATTGCGATCCCGTAAGGGAAGTTAAGCCCTCCGCCGGTCCATCCGCTCGTGCCGGACACTGCCCCACCCGTCGAGCTCAGTTCGCTCACGCTGCCGCTACCGCCACGGTTTGTCGCCCACACATGGCCCTGTCCATCAATAGCCACGGCAAATGGCGAATTCAGTCCCGCGCCGGTGTAAAGAGTCACCGTAGCCGGCTGGCCGGGCAGGGCACTTGGCACTGCTTCGGCAAGGCTGGCGTGGGCGGCGCCATAGTTCGCGACCCAAACGTTCCCGTTGCTGTCGGCGGCAATGCCTGCTGGCTCGGCCAGCACCTGGTCGCCAAACCCGCTGCTGCCTGAGAGTGCCAACCCGCCTGATGCATTCGATTCAAATTCGCTCACGCTGTTCCCGCCAAAGTTTGCTGCCCACGCGTTGCCCACGTTGTCGATGGCGATTCCGTAGGGCTCATTCAGTCCGCCGCCGGTGAATCCCGGAGGACCGGAGATCTTCTGTCCCTGCGAATTGAATTCGCTGATGTCATTTCCGTTATAGTTTGCGACCCATGCGCTCCCGTAGGTATCAATCGCCACGCTTGTCGGATTGTCCAGCCCCGCCGCTTGGAACGGCGAGCCAGTTTTTGGCACGCCGTTGGAATTGAATTCGCTCAAGTTGGTGGCGCTGAAGTTCGGCACCCACACGTCGCCCGAGGCATCGATGGCAACTCCCAGCGGCGCGACTCCCGTGCCGTCCAGACCGCCTCCCGTGTACGTGATCGCGAGCGTGAAGTCGTTGGGTGCGACTTCTCCGGTCGGCTGGAACGGCCGATCCGACGGCAGCAGCCCGAATATCGTCGCCACATTCGCTCCGGGATTGTGCGCTATGTTGATCGCCGCGGTCGCCGTCTCCGCCGGTTGTGAATTCCCGTTCTTCGCGTTGCTGAACAACGTGCTGCATGGCGTCGAAGATGGACCGGCCGAATTCACGCACGCCGCAAGAACATCTGCCAGTATGTCGATCTCGTTCTGCGGCACCACTCCATTGCCGTTGGGCGTCGTGGCCAGTGCCACGCCTCGTCCCAAAGATTCAAGATTGGTCACCGTCGCAAAGGCGTTGGGCACATCGGTCGCCGTCGCCAGCGTAGTGCTCGAGCTCGACACATGCGTCGCATCCGTCGCAAAGCCGGCGATCGAGTACGCCGTCGCAATCGTCGAAATCTCGTTGATCACAACATAAGGCGCCGAGGAGAGGTTTCCGCACGTACCCAGAGCCGCCATCAGGCCGATCGCCGAATTCGTCCCATCGCCCAATCCCGGATCGCCACCAACCGCGTACAAGTACACCTGCGATCCCGCGCTGGGGCAGGTGAAATCGCCGCTGATGCTGAAAGTGCCGCCTGATTGCGTCGGATAATAATAGTTGGTGCCATCAGAAACGGTGCCGCCGGCGCTCTGCAACAGTGACACCGCCGCATTGCCGTACCCCGTAGTGTTGGCCGCATAGAGGTAGACTTTCGCCCCGACAATCGGCTGCTGTCCGCCGTGAACCATGCCCTGCAGTGCAGCCCCAGGTACGGAGCCGGCCGTTGTCTGAATCGGCGTTGTTCCCGGCATTCCTGAGCAGCCGGAAAGGAAGACAACACACGTTAACACCACAATCGTCCAGGAAATACGCACGGGGGAACTCCCTTCGGGTCGTGTTGCTTTGTTACCCGGTTTTCTAGGACGTTGTTACCGGATTCTCAGGGTAAAGTCAAGCCCACCTTCTATGTAGTGCCGTTAGGAATCAGCCGCGGCGAGCTCATATTGTCCGTAATCGCCCTGAAAATCGCCGTCAGTTTCGTAATGTTCTGGTTGGACGGTGCCGTCGCCTCGCAGCCATCCCCATCGTCGGAGTAGAAATTCACCTGAGCCGAGGCCATCGCGGCGATCGCCTGGCACGGATGGTGCCCCGGCGCCCAGCCTCCGCCATCGGTCGATACGGTTGCGCTGTACGTCGCGTCGGTCAGGCAACCTCCTGACGCTTCAGCGCCGTAACCAATCGTGTACACCGTCGTCCCCGCATTCGCCGCGGCCTGTGCCGCCAGTACTGCCTGGCCGCACTCGCCCAGCGCCGAGGGGTAGGCATAAGCCTGATAGCCCGCCGAGTTACTGGTCTTCGTTCCCGTCCCATTGAGAGTGCCTTCAGTGGCCAGCAGTTGAGACTTTGTGCTGCATGCGCCGGCCGCCGTATTGGCATTCGATGCGCAAGCTGTCGCATCACCGTCAGTCAGCAGGATGATGGCGTTTTGTGACCCCGGATTGGCCGCCTGCTGCGCCAGCAGTGCTGCCTGCGCGGCGTAAATTACTTGCGCGTAATAGGTTCCTTCGCCGCCCGGCGCCTTGATGCCTGTGCAGTTGCTCTGTCCCGAATCTCCAGCCGCGATCACGATCCCCGCTGCCTGATTCAGGCTCGTCGCAGCGTCGCTCGTCTTGTAGGTATTCGAAAATCCGGCCACTTGATACGTGTCCCCAGAAGGCAGAGTCGTACTGGAGGGCGGGTCAAGAAATGTGTACGCCACGCTCGCTGGATTGGTGGTCGGGCAGGTGGAATCGTCCTTAGCCGTCGCTCCGGTCACCGCTGGGAACACAAACAGGCTCACGCTATCCACATACGTCGTGCTGCCGGCGCAGGTCTGCCCCACTCCGCAGGGATACAAATCGTTCAATAGCGACTGCACTCCCAGCAAAGCGCAGGTCATTTGCGTTCCATTGCATTGGTTGCCGCCGTCCGAGTCGTTCATCGACGAAGTCGTATCCACAATTACTGCAATGTTCCAGGGCGAGTTCTGTCCGCCCCGCATCGCCGCCGTAGCCGTGTACACCACGTCCATCTTCTTCATTTGGAACAATCCAGCAAACCACAGCGGGATCGTCGCGGTCTGCGTCACCGATAGCGCGTTATAACCGCCTGAGCCCCCGCTGGCCGTCTGGCACGCCACGTTCAGGCTGCTCGACACAGTGTTCAGGCAAAGATAGTTTGGTGTCGCTGTCACATTCAGCAGCATCTTGCTTGAGTTCATGCCATTCGACTGCGAACTGTAGGTCGCTACCATCTGCGCCGCGTCAGTTATGTTCGGCATCTCCGCCGCGCCGGCAAGGGCCGCCGAATTCGTTGACGCAATCAGTTGCTCGTACGCGTAATACACATGCCCAATCTCAACCGAAACTGCCGCCAGTCCCATCATCGCAGTCGCAGTGATCATCAATACCACTGCCGTCTGGCCGCTCTGATTCCTCATAAACCTCCGCATTAACGCAAATCGAAAGCTTTTCATAGGACAAATTCCTCTTTTCATCCAGCCACGGCACCGATTCATTTGGCGATCGGCCGCTTTACGCCTGACTGCTCTGCGCGTTGAAACCGGAAATCGAGCGCCCGGAACCTGAGTTGCCTCCGAGGCTCTTCCTATCAACCGCATCGGCGCAGCCACAACAAACTTGAAGGTTGTCGGGGATTCCGGTGACTTTAGTCATGCGCCCGGACCGCCCGTATCGCGGCAATGACCAAATGATCAAAAGTCGCACAGCACAAAAAAAGGGTACGAAGCTTTCGCTCCGTACCCTTTATAGATTTCCGTAGATTTGAAGATCCCTGTTGCGTTTTGCGACTTGTACTACCTGATTTATGTCGTCCCGCTGGGAATCAGCCGTGGCGAGCTCATATTGTCTACAATCGCGCGGAAGATCGCCGTCAGCTTCGTAAGATTCTGGTTGGACGGTGCCGTCGCTTCGCAACCCTGGCCGTCATCGGAGTAGAAGTTTACCGCGGACGAGGCCATAGCCGCGATCGCCTGGCAAGGCTGCCTGCCCGGAGCCCAGCTTCCTCCGTTTGTCGACACGGTCGCGCTGTACGTCTTGTCGGTCAAGCACCCTCCCGACGTCGGCGACCCATATCCGATCGTGTACACCGTCGTCCCGGCATTCGCCGCCGCCTGCGCGGCCAAAACCGCCTGGCCGCACTCGCCAAGCGCCGATGGGTAGGTTGGCGACTCATAGCCAGAAGGGTTGCTGGTCTTCGTTCCCGTCCCGTTTAATGTGCCTTGGGACGCCAGCAGCTGCGACTTTGTGTTGCATGCGCCTGCCGACGTGTTCGCGTTCGACGCGCACGCCGTGGCGTCACCGTCGGTCAGCAGGATGATTGCATTTTGTGACCCTGGATTGGCCGCCTGCTGAACCAGCAGCGCAGCCTGTGCAGCGTAAAGCACCTGCGCGTAGTAGGTCCCTTCGCCGCCCGGCGCCTGGATTCCAGCGCAATTGCTTTTCCCCGAATCTCCGGCCGCGATCACGATGCCCGCAGCCTGGTTCAGGCTTGTTGCGGAATCGGTCGTCTTGTAATTGTTCGCAAAACTCACAACCTGGTAAGTATCTGCCGTCGGCAGAGTGGTATTTGAGGGCGGATCAGGGAATGTGTATGACACGATGGTCGGGTTGGTGGTCGGGCACGTGGAATCGTCCTTCGCCGTCGCTCCGGTCACTGCAGGGAACACGAAAAGGCTTACGCTATCCACGTACGTCGTGCTGGTTGTGCAGGTCTGGCCCAGCCCGCACGGATACAAGTCATTCAACAGCGCTTGTATGCCTTGCAGCGAACATGTGATTTGGGTTCCATTGCATTGGTCGCCACTGTCCGAGTCATTCATCGACGTCGTGGTGTCCTGAATGATGGCAATATTCCACGGTGCGTTTGACCCGCCCGCCATTGCCGCTTCTGCGGTGTATGCCAGGGTCATCTTCTTCATTCCGACCAACCCGCCAAACCAGAGCGGGATCTGCGACGTCTGCGTCACAGACAGCGCGTTATAGCCGCCGCTGCCGCCCGAGGCGGTCGTGCACGGAACGTTCAGCGTGTTCGACACAGTACTCAGGCAAAGGTAAGATGGCGTCGCCACCGCACCCGGCAACATCGCGGTCGCATTATAGCCACCCGATGCCGAACTGTATTTGGTCACGTTGATTCCGGCTTGAGTCGTGTTGGGCATTGCTGCCGCGCCGGCTAATACAGCCGCATTCGTTGACGCCACTAGGCGCTGGTATGCGTAGTAAATATGACCTGTCTCAACCGAAGCAGCCGCAAGAGCCATCATCGTCGATGCCGTGACGATGATGACCACCGCCGCCTGGCCCCGCTGGCTCTTCAGGAATCTGCGCTTCAAAGAATTTCCAAATCGTCTCAAATTCATAAATCGAATCCCTCCTCTATCGCGGTGACCGCTTTAATCCAAATTGCCAACCGGCCCCAATGTCTTTTTCCGGTACAGATAGCGACCACTTTGCAACCCGGACCCCATGGACTCAACAGCGTCCTTCCCAGTTGCTGGGGATCACATTTCATGATCGTCTAGAGAGGGTAATCGGAATATTGCACTTTCGTGCTATGTGGTGGTGACCAGGGTACTCAGAGAGTTCTAACAGCTAATGGGGCGAATAAGAAGGGAATCCCCATGCGGTTCACCATGAATGTGTCTCTTTCCGGGCCAATTTATCCCCCCCGCGGTCAGCGCAGGAAGCAGTAGGTGCAGAAAGCAGAAAAAGGGTACGGGCTATGTGCCCGTACCCTTCAAAATCTTCTGCCGTCTTTTTTCCTTTGGGATTATGCCCTATGGCGTTCCGTTGGGGATCAATCGCGGCGAAGTGAGGCCGGTCGTAATCGCATCGAAAATACTTACCAGGCTCGTGAAATCCCCGTTCTGAACGGTCAGCGCAGGGCACCCGCCCGTATTGTCCGAGTAAAAGGTGTTCTTGTTTGAAGCCATTGCCCCAATCGCGTTACAAGGCGTCCCCGAATAGCTTCCGCCCGGCCACGCCTCTGCGCCGTCTGTGTTACCGGATTTTGTGGTGTACGTTTTGTCCGATGTGCACCCCGACGTCTCCGACCCGAAACCGATCGTATAGACAACCGTTCCCGCCGCCGTGGCCAGTTGCGCCGCCTGCACGGCCTGCCCGCATTCGCCCAGTGCCGATGGGTATGTAGGCGACTGATACCCGGTAGGATTGGTGGTGCTTGTTCCAGTTCCATTCAGGCAGCTGCCGCCCGTTTTAGCGCAAGTGGGATTATTCTCCGCTACGATTTGGTTCCCTGCAGCCGTAGCGTCGCCGTCGCTCAGAATAATCATGACGTTCTTTGAGGTCGGATTCGCGGTCTGCGCCTGCACAAGCGCCGCCTGCGCAGTGTAGATGACTTGTGCATAGTAGGTTCCCTGCCCGCCCGGCGCCGAAAGGCCGTTGCAGCCGGAACCGCTGAGTCCGACCGCCTGGGACAGAGCCGATGAAATTGACAGTCCCTGCGAATCATTCGTTTTATAAGTGTCGTTGAAGGGTATGATCTCGTACACACCCGCATCCGGGCCGGTCGACTCCATGTCCAGACCGTCTGCTGAACCCGTTTTCGGGTCGGTGTAACCCGGCGTCACATTGACAAAGTTGTACGGCACGCTATTTACGGCGCCACCGCAATAGTCGGACTTGTAGCTGTTTGCGCTGTAGTTCGTGCTGATCGCTGGGAACACAAATAAGGCCACGTCGTCTACATAGGGCGTGCCTGCAGTGCAAGTCGTGTTCAGTTGGCAGGGGTCCATTGCACTAAGCATCGACTCGAGACCCTGCACTGCGCAGGAAATCTGCGTTGTAGTGCAATTCTTATCGCCCTTTACGACGCTGGCCATCGAACCCGTGGTGTCCATGATGACGGCCAGATTGTACGGGGTGTTCGATGCGCCCTTCATTGCGGCCGTCGCGGTGGCCACCAGGTTCATTGACTTCATGCCCACCAGTCCGCCGAACCACAGATTCACCTGCGCTGTCTGGGTGATCTTGATCGCGTTGTAACCCGTGCTGCTGCCCGGAGGCTGCTGGCACTCCACGTTAAACGGCGATGCCGCCATCGTGGACGAGCAAAACAGAGTCTGGGTCGCAATCGAATCGTTCGCCAGGTAACTAATGGCGTTCAGTTGTCCCGCCACAGAGCTGTATTGCTTCACTGCCGACGTCACCGCCGCTGTGTAAGCCCCGCTGGAAGCGGTACTGGTGAGCGCATTGGACATGGCCTGCGCTCCCGCCAGGGCGGACTGGTTCGTCGACTGCACCAGCTTTTGATAGGCGTAGTAGACGTGGCCCACCTCCACCGAGGTCGCCGCAAGAGCAGTAATAGCCGTGATGGTCACTGCCACCACGACTGCGGATTGGCCCAGCTGTTCTCTTAGAAATCTGCGCAAAAATCGGGATATAAATCGGCTCATATTTTATTCTCTCTTTCTCACTCCTCCAGCGCTGTCTCCGAGGAGCTCAAACCGCTGGATGGGCTGAAATTCAATATAGGAAGCCAGGAATACGCGTAGCTCACCGTCACCGTGACCGGCTCGTTCGGCGCCATGTTGGCCGCGTTCGATTTGCAGGTGAACGCGCTCCCCGTCGTCGGCCCCGACGTGTGCTGTGTTCCCGATGAATCCGTTATCGATACTGTGTAAGTAATCTTTCCTGGCGTTAGATTAGGCAACGAACTGGTCACTGAACTGACCACCGTAGCGCATGGATCGGTGATTAGCCCTTGTTCCGCGCCCAACAACTGCGCGGCGGTCGACGTGGCATTCCCGATCTGCTGCAGAAGGTACAGGGCCAGCGAAAATGAAGCTGTTCCCGTCAGCACTGTCATTAACAGCGGCAGCGTTATAGCAAACTCCAGCAGTGCCGCGCCCTCTTCGCCCCGGCGGCCAAAGGCTCGCCTCGAGCGCCGGGCAAATAGATTACCGATCTTTCGTAAGCCATTTCCCATTTTCATCGTTTCACCTCTCGGCTCAGCCGGATTTCACATCGCGTTCCGGCTGCGCCTGCATTCGAACTTCTCTTGCGCTCCGCGGCGCCTAATTTACTCTTCGAATCTAAGTTGCGCCAGGAAGAGATCGAGTTCCTCCCTCGTGGCCGCATCCAGTATTGCAGTCTTTCCGGTGCGCAGATCGTGATCGTCGGTGAGTACAAATTGTAACCCAACTCCGTCCGGACCCCACCGCACCGCCCGGGATTGTACTGAAATCGATCGTTCCGCCAGTTCCTCGCCTTGATTGGTCTTCTGCAACGTCATCAGGACCAGGGTTCCTGGATACCAACGCTCCTCGGTCACCACATAGAGTCCCGAAGAGCTGATATCGCGAATTCCGTGCGCCATCGGAGCCGCGCCATTCCAGTAATACGCGGCCAAACCCGGCTCTTTCACCCGTGGAGCTTTGCGCGGATCCGGAGACCACCACCGCTCGATCCACGTCCTCAGTTGGCTCTTCGTCTTTGCGCTCGGAGGTGTCAGATCCATACTGTGGGTCTTCCGCGTTTCCGGCTTATCTTGCCCGTTGCGGTCTTCCAGCTCCAGCAATCCCGGGCCGCCGCTCCAAAGCGGTTTCTCGCGCAGCATCGCCGCGCCTGCAATCATCGTTCCGGTCGCCGGCAGATCGCGCGCGCCCGACAACCTTTCGAGCTGCCTCTCCATCTCCTCGGCAACACACAGAACAAGCTGATCGCCCGACTGCGTTTGCGACGAATAAATCGAATGCGCCGGCAGCGCCAGCACGCTCTCCGGCCGCGGGCTCGACGAGCTCACCTGAAAAGTGGGAAAAGACTCAGCCATATCGATCACCCGGCACTCATCGTCCAGATAGATCAGATCCAGCGGCGCCGGCATTGCCGTTGCCGCGATTCCCCGGAAAGGCTTCATCCAGACGCCTTCGCCCGACTTAAGCGGCTTCTCCAGCATCAATTCCGCAACGTGGGTTGAAGGCAGGTCCCCGACTTTTACGTTCAAGCCTAAGAAACATTCCCGGGTCTGGTTATAGGCACAATACGTTTGCGTTTCCATCGTTGCTTGGGTCCCCGTCGGCACTGCCACGGCTTCTAATTTCCCCGGCGTTCCCTTCGCCAGCTCGGCTCGATCCATCAATTTCATATGCGGCTCCGACCTCTCTCTTCGCCCGCCATCCGGCATGCAAAGGGAACACTTCACCTGTCTCCGCTGCCTGGGCCGCCCACTCGGGCATCTACCGTCTTCGCGGCATGCCACCCAGACAACGGAATTTTTCCTGCCCAGCCGTGGCTTCTACTGCAAACTTCGGCCGCCACAGCCACTAGCGCTCCGGCTCTTACTTCACTCGCGTCCGGCGGCGCTGAATCAGAATAATCAGAATCACGACCGCCAAAGCTCCGGCAACCCATCTGATAATCGTTGTTTGATCCATGCTGTTTTCCTCCCCCTGCCTCAATTATTTGGTTAGTGACTGGAACGACTCCGCCATCACGATCGCGGCTGGACCCAGTGTAACCAGAAATAGCGCAGGAAAAATGAACAGCACCAGCGGAAACACTAGCTTGACTGAGGTTTTCCCGGCCATCTCCTCGACCAATTGAACACGCTGCACGCGCAGCGTATCCGAATGAACGCGGAGCATTTTGGCAATACTTGTTCCAAACTGTTCGGTCTGCACCAGCATCGAAACCAGGTTGCGCAGACTGTCTACGCCGGTGCGATCCGCCATGTTCTTCCAGGCCTCTGAACGGGCCCGTCCGGCGCGCTGTTCCAGCACTACCAATCCCAGCTCATCGCAAATCTCCGGCTGCGAATCCCTCAACTCTTCAGCGCAGCGCGACGTCGCCTGGTCCAGGCTCAGTCCGGCCTCCATACAAATCACCAGAAGGTCCAGAACGTCGGGCAAGCCGCGCGTCAGCTTCTTCTGCCGCTTTTTGATCTGCTTGCCAAGCCAGAAGTCCGGGGCCAGAAATCCGCCGCCCAGCGCCACCAGGTACACGAAAAACGGTCCCAGGCTCGCCAGTCCGGTCACCATCGCTATGGCCGCCAGAAAAAGCGGCAGCAGAACCTTGGAGCCGTAGAAAACTTTGATTGCGTTCTCGTTGCGATACCCTGCCAGCATGAGACGCTTCTTGATGACCGAGACTTCGTTCTCGCTCTTCGGCATCAGATTTTCGAAGCGCTTGACCACATTGCCGATCGAAGACCCGGTATTCTGAAACGTCTCCGTCAGCGTTTTCTGCTTGCGCTGCGGGTTGATCACCTGGCTGATCCGATCGAGCGCCGCCTCGCGATAGAACATAAGCACGAGGACGCTCCCGACCAGCACGAACACCGCCACGAATGCCAGAATTGCAAAAAACATGGTTCTCCCCTACACGTCGATGTCGACAATCTTATGAATCACAAATCCGCCGACAGCAATCAGCCCCGCGGCGCCCCACATCATCTCAATGCCAACCTTGCGGTGCCACAGAATGCTGATCATTCCCGGATCGATAAAATAGATGCCCACGCCCAGCACTACCGGCAACAGCGTCAGAATCAAGCCCGTCAGGCGCCCCGACGCGGTGTGCACCATAATCTGGCGCTTCAACCGGAAACGTTCCCGGATGACGTACGCCGTTTTGTCCAGCACCTCGGCCAGGTTGCCGCCGCTTTCCTTTTGAATCAGGATTGCAGTGGTGGTGATCTTAAGGTCCTGCAATGGCACCCGCGTTACCAGGTTCTCCAAAGCAACCTTCATCTCAAGACCGTAATTTTGTTCCTCAAAGCAGATCTTGAACTCGCTGTTCACCGGTGCTGGGCACTCGCGCGCCACCAAGGCCATCGCTGCCAGCAGGCTGTGTCCGGCGCGCAGTCCGCTCACCATCAGATCCAGCGCCTCGGGCAAGTTCTTCTCAAACGCCCCGAAGCGTCTCATGCGCTTGAACAGCACATAGGCAAACGGCAGCGCTCCCAGAATTAAGCCGGCCACCAATGCCAGCAAGGGTTGGCCTGTCAGTTGCAGAAGCGCATAGGCCGGGATCACAAAACCAGCCGCGCAGAACAACAGCAGCCGTCCCGCGCTCCAATCCAGATCGGCCTGGCTCATCATTCTGCGCAGATAGGGCGTCAGTTCGAACTGCAGCAGTTTCTTGTTCAGCCAGGGAATGCTGCTCAGCAATTCGTTCTTGCGTACGTTCAGCTTCTGCGGAAGCAATTCCCGCCGGTCGACCTTGATCGCGGAATCCAATGTGGCCAGGGCCTGCTTGGCGCTATTGGAGGGTCCCATAGCAGCCAACGGCAGGGCGATCAGCGTGAATACGCCAACAAAGACCAGGCCTATGATCAATCCCATCTCTCTTCCCTCCTTTCCTCTTACCGTCTCTCTTAGTTGACCTGCGTCTCCCGCTCGAACAGGCTGGGCGGCAGGATGACACCTGACACACGCAGCCTCTCCAGAAACCGGGGACGAATGCGTGTGGGCTTGAAGACGCCAATCACGCGGCCATCCTGGCCAATGCCTTTTCTTTCAAACGTAAAGATCTCCTGCATGCTGATCACGTTCTCTTCCATGCCGGTGATCTCGGAAATGTTGGTGATCTTGCGCGTGCCGTCGCTCATGCGGGTGGCCTGCACCACAATCGTGATTGCCGAAGCCATCTGCTGCCGCACCGATCTTTCCGGCAGGTTCATGTTGGTCATGGCCACCATCGACTCCAGCCTCGACAGTGCGTCGCGCGGCGTATTCGCGTGAATGGTAGTCATCGAGCCTTCGTGGCCGGTATTCATGGCCTGCAACATGTCGAACGCTTCCTCGCCGCGAACCTCGCCGATGATGATGCGGTCAGGCCGCATACGCAGGGCATTGATCAGCAGTTGCCTTTGCCGGATCGCGCCCTGTCCCTCGATGTTCGGCGGCCGCGTCTCCAGGCGTACGATATTTTCCTGTGCCAGCCGCAATTCGGCGGCGTCCTCAATCGTCACCAGGCGCTCGTTATTGGGAATGTACTGCGAAAGAATGTTCATGAACGTCGTTTTGCCGGCGCCCGTGCCGCCTGAGACCAGAAGGCTGATGCGCGCCCGCACCGCGGACGAAAGCACTTCCATCATCTCCGGCGAAATGCTCTTCAGCTGCACGAGTTGGTTTGCCGCCAGCGGACCGGTGCCGAAACGCCGGATCGACATCGATGGCCCGTCCAGCGCCAGCGGAGGAATGACCGCGTTGACGCGCGAACCGTCGGGTAGGCGAGCATCAACCATCGGCGATGACTCGTCCACTCTGCGGCCGACGCGCGAAACGATGCGATCGATGATCTGCATCAGATGCCGGTCGTCGCGGAACGTCGTATCCACTCTCTGCAGCAGTCCGCCCTTTTCCACGAACACGTGGTCCTTGTCGTTCACCAAAATGTCGGAGATCTTCGGATCTCTCAGCAGCGGCTCCAGCGGCCCCAGCCCGAAAACCTCATCCAGCAATTCGGCGTGAATCTTTTCCTGCTCGTCGAAGTTCAGCGGCACGCGCTGATCCGACATGATTTCCTTCACCAGGCCTGAGACCGCCTGCCGCGCCTGGCTGGAGTTCACGCGCGACAACTTCTCCAGGTCCAGCTTTGAGATCAGCGTCCGGTGAATCTCCGCTTTGTACGATTCCAGGTTCAGTATTTCCACGTTTTACCTTCGCTTCCGTTGGCAAATTCCGCTGGTTGTGAGTTCATCCGAATAGACTAAACCCCTTCTTCTTTTTCTTGGCTGCGGAGTCGCTCTTGCCGGTCACCGCGCTCACCATCTCCCGCACCTGCCGCGCGATCGGCGAATCCGCGAGCACCAGAGGCTTGGCGCTGATTTGCATGTTCCGCACCGCCTCATAGTCATTGGGAATCTTCCACTGTGCCGCCCTGGTAAGCGCCTTTGTGATGTGCTCCTCTGACACTCCCAGCACGCGCGATTCAAAACGATTGATCACCACTTCCAGCTTGGGCAGCGATGCCGAAAAGAACTGCGTGATCAGCCGGTTCGAGTTGCGCAACTCGGGAATGCTCGCCTGCGTGACCAGGTAAACCGTTGTCGCTTCCTTATAGGCGGTCGTTCCCATCAGCTCCAGCCTTGACCCCAGATCCACTACCACGTTATCGAACTCGTGCCGCGCGACATGCAAAAGTCGGTTGATGCCTTCGTTGTCGGCCTGGAACTGAACGAACCGTCCCGGCGCCGCCAGCACCCAGAGTCCCGAGCTGTGCTTCACCAGAAGCTGATTCAGAAACTTCGCGTCCAGTCGATCCACTTGCTGCAACGCATCGATCGCCGAGAACTCAGCCGTAATTCCCAAATTCAGTGCGGCATCGCCCAGCGGCAAATCGAGATCGATCAGCAAAGTCTTCTCGCCCGATTCCTTGGCCAGTGCTACGGCAAAATTGGTGGCCAGCATGGTTGTGCCGGCCCCGCCCTTCGATCCCATGAACGCATAGAGCTTCCCATTGGTTCTTTTTCCGGGCCGCGCCTCCGGACGCCGCGCCGCCGCCCGCACCAAAGCCTCCGCCACCACGTCCGCGGAAAACGGCACCGGCAGGAACTCGCGTGCTCCGGCGCGCATGCAGCGCACCAGCAGCTCCGGATCGGAGCTCTCCGAATACACCATCACCGTTGCCGCGCTGTTGGCGCCGATGTTCTCCACCAGATCCAGCGCGATCTCCGCCTCGCCGTCCAGATCGATGACGATGACGTCGTAATCCTCATCCAATGTCTGGGGGAGATCGCCCATTCCCGGCGAGTAGCTGGAAAATTCGCTGACGTAGGTGCCCGCGCACCCGTTCATGGCATGAACTGCCTCCTGGCGTCGCACTTCGCTGGGGCTGATCACAGCGATCGACAGATCCTCAACGCCAATCGGATTGGGGTACGGGTTGGCCGAATATGGGGAAGGACTCGTGGACACGTTGTTTTTGCTCCTTATAGCTGTGCGATATCTTCGCGGAGTGGTTGGCACAGACTCCCAATCCGCGGGAAGTTCATAACCTGCCTTGCCCTGAACCCGGTACTGCCTTGCTCACTCGTACACGCGCCTTAACGCGCGAAAAACGAAATCAATGTCCCAATCGCAATCGCCGGTGCGTACGGCATCTTGCGCCGCTGCGGATTGCTCAAAACTGCTTCTCCACGACTCTCCGCGCTGAAAACCAGATCGCCCGTGTGCTGAAACAACTCCTTCAGGAATCCGCCCCAGGCCGCCATGGCCAGCGCCATCACTCCGCCCACCACGCCGGTCATTACCAGCGCAAGAATCAGCTGGTATGGGCCAATCCATGCTCCGATCGCGGCGCACAGCTTCACATCCCCCGCGCCCATTCCGCCCATCCAGAAAAGAAACCCGTAAATCAGCAGCCCCAGTCCCGCTCCGTAGAGACTCTGTTCCGCGCCTTGCAAGCCATGCAGCCACACCGAAACCACGAGTCCGCAGCCGAAAAAAGGAAACACCAGCCAATTCGGAATCCGCCGGCTGCGAAGATCCGTAAAAGTCGCGACACCGAGAACAAGCACGGTGGGCCACCACGCAAACGAATGCATTACCCCTGCTCCCTGCCCCTGAGGCCTTTTAGAACTACTCTGCGTAGAGCAATTGCTGCGCCAAACTCAGAACGCTATGAACTCTTGTCTATTCAGATAGATAAGTGCAGATTGTCACCTCGAGTGCGTACGCCTGTTTACACCCGACCCCACCCCTGGACTTTCTTGTTTACACCTCGGCTTCTAGGGTCACCCGTTGGTGTAACTCATGTAACCTATTGCTAAATCAAAAGATTACGAGAAGTGTTACGAAAGTAAGTTTGCCGGGGTTAAGACAGCTTTGGCCGACGATTCAGATACCGGTTGGAAACTTCTCAGCGATCAGCCTTGCCCTTGAGTGATCAGCAGCACTTCGGTGCCCTTATTAGAGAATGCTTTCTTAAACGCGTTTGGTAGTGTATTATAGCCATTCCCCCGGAATTTCAAAGTTTCATTTCAATGGCACTGATACTCTTCGGCTCTCCTTCAGCCACAGCCATGCCCTTGTCCCGAACGTTGACTGTGAAGGAAGTGCTTAAATATCTATGACTTATCCAACCACCACGAGGCTTGGTCCTTCGCCTTCTCAAGGCCGGTTTTCCCGCCGCGAATTCAGGATTCAGCATCTGTCAACCAATTCTGATTCACCGTCATTACCAACGTCCCCTCTTTCTAGCACGAAAGAGGAATGTTGCCTTCCTTCACCTTTGCCGATGATGAAGTCACATCGCCCAGGCTCCTTTGAATGGCGTCGTGCAACCGGCGAGATGGTGGATCGCCCTCGAATGACTAGAATTGGACTTTATTCGGAAGACCGCTCTCTGCACCCGCTTCTATCTTCTGCCCTTGGTAAGGACTTTGAGGTCCTGCTGCAGCCGGATGGAGACGAGGCGGATGTCCTCGCGTCCACCGCCGACTGCGATGTAATGATCCTTGATCTCTACTCCTCCCAGGACACACTCCAGGCACGCCTCGAATTTACCCGGCGCTTGATCGCCTCCAATGTCCCGGCCATACTCATGGCCGACGACAGTTTGCGTTCCACTGCCTTCGAACTCGTTCGTTCGGGCGCATTCGGCTATTGTCGCCGCCCGCCATCGATTCGCGACCTCAAAACGATGCTCGTCCGGGCTTGTGAAACCTCGGCCCTGAAGCAGCAGTTGCACAGCGTCCAGCAGCGCATCGAAGAGCCCGGCAATTGCGATCGCATCATCGGTTCCAGTCCCAGCATGCAGCGCGTCTACCAGTTGGTGCGCAGCGTGACCAACCTCAACGCCGCAGTTCTGATCACCGGCGACAGCGGAACCGGCAAGGAACTCATCGCCCGCGCAGTCCACAATCTTGGCAGTCGCGTCAACAAGCCCTTTGTCGCTGTCTCTTGCGGAGCCATACCGGAAACCCTCATCGAGGCCGAGTTATTCGGCCATGAAAAAGGCGCATTCACCGGCACCGTCGGCTCCCGCGAAGGCTACTTCGAGCAAGCTGGCGACGGCACCCTCTTCCTCGATGAAATCGGCGATCTGAGCGTGTTCACGCAGGTAAAGCTCCTCCGCGTTTTGCAGCAAATGGAATTCAGCCGCCTCGGCTCGAATAAGCTCATCCCCTTGCGCGCGCGACTCATCTTCGCCACTCACCAGGACCTGGGCAAGCTGGTTGCGGAAGGCAAATTCCGTCAGGATCTTTTCTACCGCATCAACGTGATGTGCATTGATTCGCCGCAGCTTCAGGAGCGGTCTGAAGACATCCCCCTGATCGCGGGCCATTTCCTCCGTCACTATTCAAATGTTTTCCAAAAGCCGATGGACTCGATCGAGCCCGCGGCCATGGAGATGCTCCAGAGCTACAATTGGCCCGGAAACGTGCGCGAGCTTGAAAACGTCATGCAACGCGCCATCATTTTGGCTCCTGGAAGCGTCGTCCGCGCCGATGATCTGAACCTCAAGACGAACGAGCAGGAAGACGATTCGGCCGAGTTCGACCAGATCGTTGACATTGCCGATTACCAGTCGTCCGGCTCATTTGAACGCCAGCTTCGTGACTACAAAATCAGGCTTGCCGTCGCTGCCGTTCGCGAAAACAACGGCAACAAGACCCTTGCCGCGCGCAGCCTCTCCATCTCACGTGCCTATCTGCATCGCCTCTTACGGCTTGCTGAGAACGAAGCTCTCCCCGTATCCGATCCGCTCTTTACGGACCATAAACTTCCCAAGTCCGTCACCGCCTGACACGCGGATCCCTGACCCACAAACTCTTCGGCAACTCCAGGCCTGCGTTCTGCCTCCACGCGTGGATTCCCCACGCCTTGCGAATGTTACGATAAGTTCCATCCGCATCGGAGGTTCCTTGCAATGATTGAATCTTCAGCGCCAGCCGAGCTAACCGCTGAGCAGATTTCCGCCATCACCCGCGAGAACAACTACGGCACCTGGCGTTTTCAAAAGACCTGGAAACCGCTCTATATCGCCGACGCTGAAGGCTGCTGGTTCACTGACGGCGCGGGCAAGCGTTACCTCGACTTCAGCGCACAACTCATGTGCGTCAACCTGGGCCATAAGAATCCTCGCGTGGTCGAAGCTATCGCCGAGCAAGCCCGCGAGCTTTGCTACGTTGCTCCCGGCTATGCAACGGCCGCGCGCGCGCGCCTCAGCGCCAAGCTTCTTGAAGTTCTCCCTGAGGGCCTCGACAAATTCTTCTTCGCCACCAGCGGAACTGAGGCCAATGAAGCGGCCTTCAAAATCGCCCGCATGTACACGGGCAAAACGAAGATCATCTCGCGCTATCGCTCCTATCACGGCTCGACCATGGGCTCCATCGCCGCCACTGGCGATCCGCGCCGCTGGGCCATGGAGCCGGCGGGCAAAGGCGCCGGCGTCGCCTTCGCGCCTGAAACCAATTGCTACGACTGCCCCATCAAGCACACCTACCCTACCTGCAACATCGCCTGCGCCGACTACATCGAGCACATGATTCGCAACGAGAGCGACGTCGCCGCCATCATCTTCGAGCCGGTCGTCGGAACCAATGGAGTATTGGTCCCGCCGCCCGAGTACTTCCCGCGTCTGCGCGAAATCTGCGATCGTCACGGCGTGCTCATGATCGCCGACGAAGTCATGGCCGGCTGGGGCCGCACCGGCAAATGGTTTTCCCTCGACAACTGGAACGTCAAGCCCGACATTCTCGTCACTGCAAAGGGCATCACCTCGGCCTACGTTCCCCTCGGCCTCTGCGCCACCACCACAAAAATCGCCGACTACTTCGAGGACCACTACTTCTCACATGGGCATACCTACGAGGCACATCCACTCACCCTCGGCCCCGCCGTCACCACTATTGAAGAGATGCAGCGCCTCAAGCTTGTTGAGCGCGCCAAGGAACTCGAGCCTTACGTTCGCGAGAAGCTCGAAGCGATCAAGGCAAAACATGTTTCCGTCGGTGACGTCCGCGGCCTCGGCCTCTTTTTTGCGGTCGAGATTGTCAAGAATCGCAAGACCAAGCAGCTCTTCAACACCATGCGCGACAAGGTGGAAGGAAAGCCGCTGGTCGTCGATCAAATCGCCGCGAAAATGATGGCCCAGGGCGTGTCAATTCAGGCGTGGGTCAGCCACTTCGTTATTGCTCCGCCGCTCATCGTCACCAAAGAAGAACTTGACCTCGGCATCGCTGCGCTCGACGAACATCTCTCCATCGCCGACGCGCTGGTCGACGCATAGCTGGGGTCTGCCAAACGTTTGGAGTGGTATGAACTCTGGGAACTATGAACTACGAACTGTTCCTACGCCACTTCTTCCGCGCTCTCCGCCACTCCCGCCGGCGCCGCCAGCTTCATCATCGCCACATACGACGCGCCCGCCAAAAAGAATCCCACGAACCACGCGTAATCGTAGAGGAAGTGCAGCGGCTTGCACGAACACGCCGATGAGCGCGACTCCAACTCCGAGCCCCAGCGCAATCAACGCCCGCGGATTCACGCCCTTGGTGTAGTGGTAGATCCCATCGCGATGATAAAGCGAGTTCACATCCAGCACTGTTCCGCGAATGAAGAAGTAATCGCACACCATGATTCCCGCCACCGGCCCCAGCAACCCTGAGTAGCCCACCAGCCAGCCAAAAATATACGCGTCCGGCGTGGCCAGTAGCTTCCACGGGCACATCGCGATTCCGAGGAATCCCGTGATCAGCCCTCCCGTGCGAAAACTGATCACTCGCGGCCAAAGATTTGAAAAGTCGTTCGAAGGCGACACCACATTCGCTCCGATGTTCACGTTCAGCGTCGCAACCAGCACCGCAATCAGCGCGATGAACGCAACAACCGGCTGATGAAACATTCCAATCAGTTGCACCGGATCCCAGATCGGCTTGCCGAACAGCACCACCGACGCCGACGTCACCGCAATCCCCAGAAATGTATAAAGCACCATCGCCACCGGCAGCCCGAATGCCTGCCCCCACGACTGCGCGCTCTGCGATTTCGAATACCGTGTGAAGTCTGGAATGTTCAAGGCCAGCGTCGCCCAGTAGCCCACCATCGCCGTCAGTGACGGAAAAAACACAGCTAGAAACTCGCTGCGCGTGTGGAACGCACTTGGCGTCGAGAGCATCGCGCCAAAACTCCCCGCCTTCATCCGCACCCAAACCAGCAGCGCCACTGCCATCACAAACATGAACGGCGCGCCAAACGCCTGTAGCCGACGAATCGACTCCACGCCGCGCCACACCACCACCATATTCAGCAGCCAGAATCCCAGAAAGCACGCCCACAGTATGCCGCTGTTTCCTTCGGCGCTGGGCCAGATCACGATCAGCATCGCGTCAATCGCGCTGCCCGCCAATCCACGATTGAATCCCGAACCACCCGCACGCCACCACCGCGCGCAACAACGCCGCCAGATTCGCGCCGCGCACTCCAAACGAAGCGCGCAGAAACACCGGAAAAGGAATTCCGTACTTCGCGCCCGCATGCGCATTCAGCAGCATGGGAACCAGCACAATCAGGTTCCCCAGCAGCACCGTCCCAATCGCCTGCTTCCAATCCATCCCCTTGGCGATCAGCCCCGATGCCAGCCGGTACGTCGTGATCTCCATGCACATCGAAAACCACAGCGCCGTGTAATTGTAGAAACCCCACGTGCGCTGCGCCGGAGTGGTCGGCGTCAGGTCGCGATTCGATAGCGATGGATCGACAGTACTCATCGGTCTCCTCTGCGGGTTTGAAAATGTATTTACTTAAGGTAAGGCACTTGGGTGCCCCAGGTCGCGTACCTGGAACCCAGGATCGCACGAGCTTCCACCACGCAAGAAGAAGCAGGAGGCTAGAAGCTAGCTGCTAGCAGCTGCCTTATCTCCACGCCCCGCCACGCGCCTCGCGCCGCAAATATTTCCCCCGCCCCGGCTTCCCGATAAACTTCCCCCCGCTCACAATCAGTTCGCCGCGTGAATACACATCGCGCGCGTTCCCGCGCACTTTGAATCCCTCGAACATCGAGTAATCCACGCGCATGTGATGCGTCTTTGCGCTGATCGTGTAGTCCTCCACCGGATCCCACAGCACCAGGTCCGCGTCGCTGCCCGCGGCCAGCACGCCCTTCTTCGGATACATCCCGAAAATCCGCGCCGGCGCAGTCGAAACCAGTTCCACAAATCGGTTAATCGAAAAATTTCCCTGCCCCACGCCGTGATGATGCAGCAGTTGCAGCCGGTTCTCAATCCCCGGCCCGCCATTTGGGAATCTTCGTGAAATCGTCCTTGCCCAGCGCCTTCTGGTCTTCGAAGCAAAACGGGCAATGATCCGTTGACACGACCTGCAAATTGTCCTTCCGCAAACCCTCCCACAGCTTCGGCTGATTCTTCTTTTCGCGCAGCGGCGGCGTAAACACATACTTCGCCCCGTCCCACCCCTTGCCCTCCATGTTGTCTTCAATCGAGAGCAGCAGATACTGCGGACAAGTCTCGGCAAACGCCGGCAATCCGCGATCCCGCGCCTCGCGCACCTGGTTCAGCGCATCCTCGCTCGAGAGATGCACAATGTAAATCGGCACGCCGGCAATCTCCGCCATCGCAATCGCGCGATGCACCGCTTCGGCCTCGGCTTTCGTCGGCCGCGTCAATGCGTGATAAATCGGCGCGGTTTTTCCTTCGGCCAGCGCCTGCTGCACGATCACATCGATTACCGAACCGTTCTCCGCGTGCATGCAGATCAGCGCGCCATTCTTCGCCGTCTGCTGCAGCGCCTTGAAAATCGTAGCGTCATCGACCATCAGCACATTGGGATACGCCATGAACAACTTGAAGCTGGCTACACCCTCGCGCACCATGTCGTCCATGTCTTCCAGGCCCGCGTCTCCAAGGTCCGTCACGATCATGTGCAGCCCATAATCGATGCACGCTTTCCCCTCGGCCTTCTTCCACCACGTATCCAGCGCCGTCCGCATTTTCGTCCCGCGCGCCTGGATGGCAAAATCCACAATCGTCGTCGTCCCGCCAATCGCTGCTGCCCGCGTGCCTGTCTCAAAATCGTCGGCAGACTTCGACCCTCCAAACGGCATATCCAGATGCGTATGCGCATCTATCCCGCCGGGCAGCACCAGCAGCCCGGTCGCATCCACAACTTTGTCCGCTGCGCTCGCCGGAATCCCTGCGCGCACTTCCTTGATCGTTGCGCCATCGATCAGCAGATCAGCCTTCACGCTGGCGTCGGCGTTCACAATCGTTCCGTTTTGAATCAAAGTACGTGGACATACCGTTCACCCTAACCGATCTTCAAAGCCGGGTGCCCCAGGTCCGGATTTTCGGACCTGGCGAAACCACGGACGTCAACGCACCCGAAAAGATTTCTTCTATGGCTGCTGCGTCTGCGTCACGCACGCCGCACCTTTCGTCCGCTCATCCCACGTCTCCGGCTTGAGGCCCGTATCTACCTCAACCATGGTGATGCATCCATCCACCGGGCAAACCAGCGAGCACAAATTGCACCCCACGCATTCCGTCTCATCCACGCGCGGAATCCGCTCCAGCGGCGTCGGATACGGCCCCTGCGCAAATGCCGCTGCGCGCTCCTTACGCGTCACCGGAGTCTCGGCAATCGACGCACGGCTCTCCATTTCCTCTTCCGCTGGCGTCCGGTGCAGCTCCACGTGCCCGTCCACCGGACCCGTCACGCGATCCAGATGAATGCACTGGTGCGCACCGTCCCAGCAGGCGATATGGCAGAGATCGCAGCCAATGCACTTCTGCTCGTCGATGCGCGCCACGATTTTGTAATTTAGGTTCAGGTGCTTCCACTCCGTCACGCGATTCAATGACAACCCGCGAAAATCATCGAGCGTCTTGAATCTTTTCTCCCGCATCCAGTTGTCCAACCCCTCGGCCATGTCCTCGACAATCCGGTAACCGTAGTGCATCACCGCCGTGCACACTTGCAGCGTGCCGCAACCCAGCAACAAAAACTCCGCCGCATCGCGCCACGAGCCGATCCCGCCAATCCCGAAAGCGGCAGCGCCGACTCCGCATCGGCGAGAATCTGCTGCACCATATTCAGCGCGATCGGCTTCACCGCTGGCCCGCAGTACCCGCCGTGCGAGCTTTTCCCATCCACGTTCGGCCGCGGCACAAATGTATCCAGATCGATCCCGGTAATTGAATTAATGGTGTTGATCGCCGACAGTCCATCCGCTCCGCCGCGCTTCGCCGCCCTCGCCACCGTGCGAATGTCCGAGATGTTTGGCGTCAGCTTCACCAGCACAGGCGTCCGTGCCTTCTCCTTCACCCAAGCCGTAATCATCTCCGCGTACTCCGGCACTTGCCCCACCGCCGACCCCATCCCGCGCTCGCTCATGCCGTGCGGGCAGCCGAAATTCAGCTCCAGCCCATCCGCTCCCGCATCCTCGGTGCGCGTCACAATCTCATGCCAGGCCTCGCGAGTCGACGCCACCATCAGCGACGCAATCACCGCATTCTTCGGATAACGCTTTTTCACCTCCGCCATTTCGCTCAGGTTCTGTTCGACAGTCCGGTCGCTGATCAGCTCAATATTGTTCAGACCGATGACGCGTTGCCCGTTCAAGTCCATGGCCGAGTAGCGCGAGCTCACATTGGTAATCGGCTCGCCGATCGTCTTCCACACCGCGCCGCCCCACCCCGCGTCAAACGCGCGCATGATCATCTCGCCCGTATTCGTCGGCGGCGCAGACGCCAGCCAGAACGGATTCGGCGAGTTGATGCTGCCTGCAAAATTCCGCACGCCAATATCAGGCATGGGCCACCTCCGCAGTCTTCAACATCGCAATCGCTGCGCGTTTCCCTCCGGCCACGGCATCCACCACCTCGCGCCCGCCGTTTACGCAGTCGCCGCCCGCAAAATATCGTGAATTCCCCGTCTGCCCCGTCACTCGATCGGCCACAATCATTCCATCGCGCACCTCAACTCCGCGCATCTCCTGCAAAAGTTGCGTCAGCGGCGACTGCCCGATTGCCGGCACCACAAGGTCGCACTCGATCGACCACTGCGAATCCGAAATCACTTCAAGCTTTCCTTTTGCCTCGTTCACCTGCACAGTTTCCAGCAGCATACGGCCGTGCTCGCCTCGCCTGATCGCCACCGGCTTCCTGCGCCACAAAAACTGCACACCTTCCTGCTTGGCGTGCTCATACTCGAACTCGAATGCCGACATCTCGCTTTCGCTCCGCCGATACAACATATAGACCGTCTCAGCGCCCAGCCGCCGCGCGGCATTTGCCGCATCGATCGCCGTATTCCCCGCGCCCACCACCACCACCGTCCCGTGTAGCTCGCGCAAATGTCCCGTCTTGTATGCAGCAATCAGCTCCAGCGCGTTCATCACGCCCTTCGCATCTTCTCCCGCAATGCCCAGCCGCTGCATCGCGCCCAATCCCAGCCCCAGAAAAACAAAATCAAACTCCGCCTCCAAAGCTTCCAGCGCCGCAGCCGAATCCACTTCCACTCCGCATCGGAACTCCACGCCCAGCCGCCGGATCATCTCCACTTCACGCACGCTGTCGGCAGCACGCAGCTTGTACTCCGCCACACCGTAGGTATTCAGTCCGCCCGGCAGTTCTCGCCGCTCAATCACCGTGGCCCGCGCCCCCTGCCGGCACAGCTCCGCCGCGCAAGCCAGCGACGCCGGCCCACCCCCAATACACGCCACGCGCAGTTTGCTCGTTCCCGGCGCCTTCACGGGAACGGCCTCGCCCGAAGCCCAAAATGCATCCATCGCATGCCGCTGCAATTGTCCAATTTGAATCGGCTTCCGATTCTGCCGGACCATCACGCAGGCGCCTTCGCATAGCACATCCACTGGACAAACCCGCGCGCAGCTCGCGCCCAGAATATTCGCATCCAGAATCCGCATCGCCGACCCGCGCAAATTCCCTGACGCAATGCGCTTGATGAATCCCGGCACATCGATATGCGTGGGGCACGCTGTCGTGCACGGCGCGTCAAAGCAATTCAAGCAGCGATCCGCCTCAATCACTGCGGCCTGCGCCGCCAGCGCCGGCTTCAGCTCGCCAAACCGCGCTCTCAGATTTTCGTCGTGCGGTAGTGCCGAGGTGCTCATGCGAACCTCATGAAAGTCAGGACACAATTCGAATTTTGCCGCGACTCAAATCTCGAAACCTCGAAGCTTCGGCCCCAGAAAAATCGCCTTACGATGCCACAAGCGGGCCATACGAATCCGGCCTGCGGTCGCGATAAAACTGCCACGTCCGCCGCACTTCGGCAATCTCATCCAGATTCAGATCGGCGGTCAGCACCTCATCCTTATCGCGCGCCGCTTCCGCGATAATCTTTCCGCGCGGACTGCAGAAATAGCTCGTCCCGTAAAACTCGCCGATATTCCACGGCGCCTCGGTCCCCACGCGATTGATCGCCCCGATAAAGTATCCATTCGCCGCCGCGTGCGCTGGCTGTTCCAGCTTCCACAGATATTCGCTCAGCCCCGCCACCGTTGCCGACGGGTTGAACACAATCTCCGCGCCGTTCAGTCCCAGGCATCGCGCGCCTTCAGGAAAGTGCCGGTCATAACATATATAGATGCCCACCTTGGCAAAACCGAGATCGAACACCGGGTACCCTAGATTTCCCGGCCGGAAATAAAACTTCTCCCAGAACCCCGGCGCCACGTGGGGAATATGCATCTTGCGGTACTTGCCCAGATAAGCCCCGTCGTTCGCGATCATCGCCGCCGTGTTGTAAAAAATGCCCTCCTGCTCCACTTCATATACCGGCACAACCAGTCGCTATGTGCAGTTCCTTCGCCAGATCGCGCATCAGTTTCACCGTCGGCCCGTCAGGAACTGGCTCGGTCATCTCGTACCATTTGGTTTCCTGCTCGGCGCAAAAATACGGCCCGTTGAAGATCTCCTGCAGGCACACGATCTGCGCTCCCTGCTTCGCCGCCTGGCGAATCAGCCCCACATGCTTCTCTACCATGGCCTTCTTTTGCGCAGGCAGCGCTTCCGTCGCGGGCACTGCATTTGAAGCCTGAATAATGGAACATCGAACAATCCGGGGCATGGCTTGTTACCTCCAGGCGAAAAAGGTGTGAGTCTTAGAAATTAGCTCAATCGAGCCCATTCGGCAATAGCATTCTCGCGGCTTCGCAGCGAGAAAAGCGATCCGGTTACTGAACCCTCCGCCGTGCCTCGGATTGACTTACTTCTCGCCCAATCCAATAATCAACGCAGATGAATATCTATGAGGAGATCGTGAAGCTGCAACGCGTGGGCCGCAGCGGAGCCGTGGCTACCATTGTGAATTCGCGCGGCTCCATTCCCTCCTTTCAAAGCGCCAAGATGCTCATCCGCGACGACGGCTCCATTGCAGGCACCATCGGCGGAGGCTGCGTCGAGGCAGAAGTCTGGCAGGCCGCGCGTGAAGTCATCGCAAGCGAAAAGCCGCGCACTCTCTCTTTCGATCTCAACCAGGATCCCAAGTACGATACCGGCCTGGTTTGCGGCGGCACCCTCGAAATCTTTATTGAGCCTGTGCTGCCCGTGCCGTTGCTCTACATTTTTGGCGCCGGCCACGTTGCCGTAGAGCTTTTCAAGGCCGCTCGCAACGCTGGCTTCGACTGCGTCGTTATCGACGACCGCGATTCCTACGCCAACCCCGAGCGCTTTCCGGCCGCCCAACAAATCATCACTAAAGACTTCGACGAAGCGCTCAAGGATCTCACGCCCACCGAGTCTTCCTACATCGTCATCGCCACCCGCGGCCACCGCGATGATATGCGCGTTCTTCGCTGGGCCGTACAAACACCCGCGCGCTACGTCGGCATGGTCGGGTCCAAACGCAAGGCCATCACCGTCTTTCGCGAGCTAACCCGCGAAGGCCTCAAGCCAGAGCTGTTTGACCGCGTGCATTCTCCCGTCGGCCTCGACATCAGCGCTGTCACACCCGCAGAGATCGCCGTCTCCATCGTCGCGGAAATGATCGCCGTGCGCCGCCGCGCGGAGCGCGCCCTGCCCCACATGAGCTGGTTCCATAGCGGCAGGCATGCCGCAGCCGCCACCGAATCCGCCGCGCCGAAAGAACCCCTCTCGGCTTCCACTCAAAAGTAACCGCCATCCCATTTGCGCTCCGCTATCTTTTCTGTCTACCTTCTTTTCTCCCTGTTATCTTTTTCTAGTATGTCCGGCGCACCCAATCTCTGCGGTCTCATCCTTGCAGCCGGCGAGTCTTCGCGCATGGGGTCTGACAAGGCAATGCTTCCCTGGCCTCCGCTCCCGCCCGGCGTCACCACGCAGCCCGGTCCGACGCTTCTCTCCGCGGCCATTCTTGCGTTCGAGCCTTTCACGCGCCTGGTCCTTGTCGTCGCGGGTAACAATGCTGAATCCGTCGGCGTTACGGCCGGCGCATGCGGCGCATATATGGTTCGCAATCCGACCCCGGAACGAGGCCAATTCAGCTCCCTCCAGGTCGGCTTGAAGGAAGCTCTGTCTCGCGGCTGCGATTCTGCCATGATCACACCGGTCGATTGTCCACCTTTAACCGCGGGCTCACTCGAGCGCCTTTGCGACTCGTTCCAGCGTGCGCTCCCGCAAGGCATTTGGGCCGTCGCTCCGGAGAACGACGGCAAGCACGGGCACCCGCTCCTGGTCAGTCGTGAATTGATCGCGCATTTTCTCGATGCGCCTCACACAAGCAACGCGCGCGAAGTCTTGCATTCGCACGCACAGCGTGTCGCCTACGTTTCCGTTCCCGATTCACTGGAAAAGGCCGGACTGAACACGCCCGAAGACTACGAGGCGCTCGCCGTAACACCCTCGGTGGAGGCGAGCTGAGCCTAGCTGGGAATTTTTCCCAGCACCGTCGCCAGCGCATCCATCGCCAGGTGGCTTGCGTGCGTTGATGCAGCGGGCAAACCGCCAACCTCGCTCACCAGCTCATCTCTGCTCAACTTTTTCGCCTCGACTACCGTTCGCCCGCTCACAAGCTCCGTCACCGCAGATCCGCAGGCCATCGCGGCCACGCAACCCTTTGCCCGAAAACGAATCTCCGAAATCCGTCCCTTCGCAAGCTTCACCGTCAGTTCCAAAACGTCGCCGCAGGCTGGATTCTCGATTCGTGCGGTCGCGTCCGCATCCGAGACCGTTCCTGCGTTGCGCGGGTGCTCAAAATGATCGAGAACTTGCGGAGAATACATAGGTTTTCCCGAGCCTTCAGCGCGATCCCTCACTGCAGATCGCGGCCTTCGCGCGACCCGGACGCTTGCTGCCATCTTAATGCGGCAGCCTTTCTATCAGCAGAATCTCCGCACCCGCCAAATCCAGCTGCTCATCAGTTTCGCAAAAACGCCTTCATTCTCGTCTGCCGTCGTTTGGACTAAACTAAATTCGATATGGCAATTGCAGGCTTCTCTCCCATCATCCCGCCCACCATTCCGCTCCGCTCGCCGCAGGGTGCGTTTTCAAACGAGCCATTCACTGACTTCAGCGATCCTGAAAATGCGCGCGCCATGCGCACCGCACTCGACAAGGTCGCCTCGCACCTCGGCGCGGAGTACAGCCTGATCATCGGCGGCGAGCGTCTACAGACTCCGGACAAAATTCGCTCCATCAATCCCGCGCGCCCGGCGCAAATCGTCGGCGTCCACCAGAAGGCCGGCGCCGAGCAGGTCGAACCCGCAATGACCGCCGCACTCCGCGCCTACGAATCCTGGAGCCGCACCTCAACCGATGAGCGCGTCTCGCTGCTCCTCGGCGCTGCCGACATCATCCGCGAGCGCAAGTTCGAATTCATGTCCTGGCTCACTTACGAAGTCGGCAAGAACTGGGCCGAAGCCGACGCCGATGTCGGCGAAACCATCGACTTCCTCGAGTTCTACGCACGCGAGGCGCTGCGCCTGGCCGCAGCCACCACTCCCATCCAATATCCCGGAGAGCGCAACGAGCTGCTCTACATTCCGCTCGGAGTCGGCGCCGTCATCTCGCCATGGAACTTTCCCTTCGCCATCATGGCCGGCATGACCGCCGCCGCCATCGTCACCGGCAACACCGTCATTCTGAAACCGTCGTCCGATTCTCCAACCATCGCCGCCAAGTTTGTCGAGGTGCTCGAAGAAGCCGGCCTTCCCGATGGCGTGGTCAACTTCTGCCCCGGCTCCGGCGTCTCCTTCGGCAACGCAATTGTCGAACATCCCAAAACCCGCTTCATCGCCTTCACCGGGTCCAAAGCCGTTGGCCTTGAAATTCATGAGCGTGCCGCCCATACGCAACCCGGCCAGATCTGGATCAAGCGCACCATCCTCGAGATGGGCGGCAAGGATTCCATTCTTGTCTGCGCAGATGCCGATCTCGACGCCGCGGTCGACGGAGTGCTCGCCGCGGCCTTCGGATTCAGCGGGCAAAAATGCTCCGCCTGCTCCCGCGCCATCATTCAAGCTCCTATTTATGATGTCTTCGTCGAGCGCCTTCGCGAACGCGTCGCCACGCTCACCTTGGGCGATCCTGTGACCAATCCCAACATGGGCCCGGTCATCAATCGGGCGTCGCTCGATTCCATGCTGCGCTACATCGAGACCGGCAAGAAGGAAGGCAAGCTGATCGCCGGCGGCAACGCCCCAGCCTTACCCGATGGCGGCTTTTACCTGGAACCGACAATCTTCGCCGACGTTCCGCCAGACGCAGTCATCGCACAGGAGGAAATCTTCGGCCCGGTGCTGGCCGTCATCAAAGTTGAGAGCTTTGAAGAAGGCCTGCGCGTCGCCAACAATACGGAATACGGCCTCACCGGCTCCGTTTACACAAACGATCCCGCAAAGAAGGCTCGCCGCGCGCAGTGCTTTCCATGTGGGCAATCTCTACTTCAATCGCAAGTGCACCGGCGCAATGGTCGGCGCGCATCCCTTCGGCGGCTTCAACATGAGCGGCACTGATTCCAAGGCCGGCGGTCCCGATTATCTCTACCTCTTCACCCAGGCCAAGAGCGTCGCCGAAAAATTGTAGTCCGCGGCCGGCGTTGCAACAACCGGCGTCCGCACCACTCTGCAAATGGAGACCCGATGACAGCGTTGGACTTTACTGGTGCGGTCTGGATTCTCTCGTTTCTCGCGGGCTTCCTCGGCGCGCTCACCGGCCTCGGCGGCGGAGTGGTCGTCGTCCCAGCGCTCACTCTCGCGCTCGGCGTCAACATTAAATACGCCATCGGAGCCTCGCTGGTCTCCGTCATCGCCACCTCATCCGGCGCGGCCGCAGCCTACGTCCGCGAGGGCTACTCCAACATTCGCATCGGCATGTTTCTTGAGATCGCCACGACCCTGGGCGCAATTCTCGGCGCATTTCTTGCCGGCCGCGTCGGCACGCACGCTCTCGCCATCATCTTTGGCCTGGTTCTCATTCAAGCTGCAATCCAATCGTTCATAGGAAATAAAGGAAACGAACAACCCGTCGCCTCCGACGCGCTTGCCAACCGCTTGCGCCTCGGCAGCTCCTATCCCGTCGATGGCAAGCTTCAGGAGTACGGCGTCCGCAACGTCCCCGCCGGCTTCGGCCTCATGTTCGGCGCAGGCGCGCTATCCGGCCTTCTTGGCATCGGTTCCGGCGCGGTCAAAGTCATCGCCATGGACCGCGCGATGCGCATCCCCTTCAAAGTCTCCACTACCACCAGCAATTTCATGATCGGCGTCACTGCGGCCGCCAGCGCCGGCATTTACCTCAGCCGCGGATTCATCGATCCCCGCGTGGCCATGCCGGTAATGCTCGGCGTACTCGCCGGCGCGCTCCTCGGCGCAAAAGTCCTGGTGCATGCCCGGGTACGCACGCTACGGGCCGTCTTTTCCATCGTGATTCTTGCCCTGGCCATCGAAATGATCGTCAATGGCATTACGGGGAAGGTCTAGCCCGCATGAATGCACCCGTTATGCCAACCCGAATGGACGACCGCCGCCTCGAAATTATCATCGGCCGCCTTCTGCAAACCGGCGTTCTCGCGGCGGCGGCAACGGTCCTTGCGGGCGGCGTACTCTACCTGATTCAAAGTCACTCCGGTCGCGTTGACTATCGAAACTTCGCGCCTGAAAACCCGCATCTCCTCACCCTCTCCGGCATCGTCCGCTCCGCAATCCACTTCGACAGCCTTGGCCTCATTCAATTCGGCCTGCTGCTCCTCATCGCCACACCCGTCGCGCGTGTAGCTCTGGCCGCCGTCGGCTTCGCGCTCGAGCGTGACCGCCTCTACACAGTCGTCAGCCTTATCGTGCTGCTGATTCTCGCCTTCAGCCTGATTCACGCGACCTGACGCACGAATGCGCAGTGCGACCGGCCTCTCGCCTGCGCGTTTCTCTCAAGATTTTTAGGGTGATCCGCGACTTTGCGGGTCCTCGCCAGATTTACGCCACGGCGCCTGAAGCTGATTGACTGGCCGCCTGGTTTGCCGCCTGCGTCTCGGCTTCCAGTTTGTTCCCCACCTCGGCGGCCGCCTTCGCCAGCACTCGGTGATGAATCGTAAACAGCGCCAGCTCCAGCCGGTCGCCTACGCCTGTTTTGTCGTAAATCGACCGCAGATAATTCTTGATTACTTGCTCGGTCGTCTTCAACCGAGTGGCAATTTCGCGGTTCTTGCAGCCCTGCACGATCAGTGCCACAATGCGCATCTCTTTCGGTGTCAGTCGATCGCGTACGCGCGCACCCACCAGGTCCTCTTCAATCGCTTCCGGCGGCGCTGACTGCGTGGGCAGCCACGAATCTCCGGCAGCGACGCGGCGCACGCATTCCACCAGCGCGGGTCCCGTCACGCTGCGGAACACCACCCCGCGAAAACCCTGTTGCATATATGCGGCCGCATTTTCGTTGTTCTCGGCAATCACAATGCCGCGGCTGTTGGTCGTCTCTAGCAGCATGCCCAGCCGCGTGAAATCCGGCTGCAATGAAGCCGCAAACAGAACAATGGAATTGGGAAATGTGGTAACAGCGTGATACATCCGCTCAAGATCGGTGCATTGCGCGATGATGCGCAAGTCCTCGTCCATGGCCAGGACCTTGGCTGTACCGGCCCGGAAGATCGCCTGCGAATCGGCCAGGATGATCTTGTTCATTGTGTTTCCCGCCTACCCCTTCTCCTCCTTAGGAGAACCCCGGCTTTTCCCTTTGCACTCCACCAATTGAACTTCGCCAAGTCCAGCGCGCGGAACCCCTCTGCGCCTGTCACCCTACCCCATTCGTCCCTATCGGCAGTTTGACTATAGTCTTGGCAATGTCGGGTCAGTGTCGGGTATTGCTACATTCTGTCCCTTGCCGGTCCGTTTCGCAACTTCCCGGCCCAATTTGAGATCTGTCGTCCCCCGCTGCGGTTATTGGTACAGCTACATGCAGGGCCATGGGCGCCGCTATCGGCCCAACCAAGTCTGAGAGTACAGCCTGCTGGTCAAAATAGGGTACCAAAAACCTCAAGGTGGGGCCGGGTAGACCATTAACTAAATTGGGACCTTCAGGCACTACACTCTTTTTATGGCGAGGCCCATCCTGCTGGCGGTTGATGACGACGTAAGCGTCCTTGAGGCCGTCGTCCAGGATCTGCGCCGCAAATATGGCGAAACCTACCGCATCATGCGCGCCGCCAGCGGCCCCGCCGCGCTCGACACGCTCGCCCAGCTCAAAACGCGCGAAGAACCTGTCGCTTTGATCATCAGCGACCAGCGCATGCCCGGAATGACTGGCGTCGAAATGCTCGAGCGTGCTCGCGCTATCTATCCCGACGCGCGCCGCGTCCTCCTCACCGCGTATGCCGACACCGAAGCCGCCATCCGCGCCATCAACTCCGCCCGCATCCACTACTACCTCAACAAGCCCTGGGATCCGCCCGAAGAAAAGCTCTACCCCGTCGTCAACGACCTGCTCGACGACTGGCAAGCTGGCTACCGGCCGCCATTCGAGGGTCTGCGCGTCATCGGCCACCGCTGGTCGCTCAACGATCACCGCCTGCGCAACTTCCTCTCGCGCAATCACGTTCCCTATCGCTGGCTCGACGTCTCAGCCGGCGATGAAGGGCTCAACCTCCTCAAGGAGCGCGAGCTCGATCCCGAGAAGGCTCCCCGTCGTCCTCTTCGTCCGACGGCACCGTCCTCGTCGATCCCAGATCTTGAAACTCTCGCCGGCAGCGTCGGCCTCCGCGTCCAGGCCGCCCAGGATTTCTATGACATCATCGTCGTCGGCGCTGGCCCCGCCGGCCTTGCCGCCGCCGTTTACGGCGCCAGTGAAGGCCTGCGCACCCTCGTCATCGAGCCCGAAGCGCCCGGCGGCCAGGCCGGCTCCAGCTCCCGCATCGAAAATTATCTCGGCTTTCCTTCCGGCGTCACCGGCGCCGATCTTGGCCGCCGCGCTTACGCTCAGGCTGCCCGTTTCGGCGCGGAGTTCGTCACCCAGCGCGCCACCGGCATGCGTATCGACGGCCAGTATCGCTTTCTTGAGCTCGCCGATGGCCGCGAAATCTCCAGCCACTGCGTGCTTCTCGCCCCCGGCGTCCAGTACCGCAAGCTCGATATCCCCGGCGCGGACCGCCTCACCGGCCGCGGCATCTACTACGGCGCTGCGCTAGTCGAGGCGCTGGCCTGCCAGGGCGAGGAGGTCTTTATCGTCGGCGGCGCCAACTCAGCCGGCCAGGCCGCCCTGCACTTCGCCAGATATGCCGCAAAAGTAACCATGCTGGTCCGCGGCGCGGGCCTTTCCGCCACCATGTCGAAATACTTAATCGATGAGATCGTTCGCACATCCAATATTGTGGTGGATGCCAGCACCCAGGTCCTTGAGGCCTTGGGCGATGAGCACCTCGCCGAGCTCCGGCTGCGTAACCCGTCAGGCGAAGTTCAGGTGCAGGCCTCCATGCTGTTTATTTTCATCGGCGCTGCGCCCGTCACCGCGTGGCTGCCGCCGAGCATTATGCGTGACGAGAAGGGATTTATCCTGGCCGGACCCGATCTGCGCAAAGACGGCAAGCTGCCCGAGGTCTGGACGGAGAAGCGCGATCCGTTCCTGCTCGAGACCAGCGTTCCCGGCGTCTTTGTCGCCGGCGATGTCCGCGCCGGCTCAGTCAAGCGCGTTGCCTCCGCGGTGGGCGAGGGGTCCATCGCCGTGCAGTTTATGCATCAGTATCTGGCGGGGTTCTAGGAGCCTAGTTGACGATAGTTTGATGTGAGTCGAAATGAGCAAGATGAGCGAGAACGCACAAACGATCCACGTCGAACCGATCCATCTTAAGGATCTCGCCGAGGCCCTCCCACAAACGCACATCTTCGCTTCCACGCCCTTTGACGCCATTGCTGGCGTCGATAATGTTGATCGCGTCACTATCCAGGCCGGAGCCGTCCTTGTCGAAGCAAGCCAGCCCTGGCTCTACTACTGTGTCGTGCTCCAGGGCGAAATGCGCGCCGATCGCCCGGAACCCGGTGGCGCAATGACCATGGTTGGGATGGCAAAGGCAGGCGAAGGCTTCGGCGAAGTGCCTCTCTTAAACGGCTACGTCCCGTCTGCTTTCCGCATCACTGCCGTTCAGGATTCTGTTCTCATCCGCTTCACTGAGCAGGATTTCTGGTCGCTCCTCGCCTGCTGCCCCGAGCGTTCGCAAAATCGTCCTCGCCGACAGCGCCGCGCGCGTGCAGGCCTATCAGGTTGAAGCGTTGCATCGCGAAAAGCTCGTCTCCCTCGGCACCATGGCCGCCGGTCTCATGCACGAGCTCAATAACCCCGGCGCAGCCGCCAAGCGCGCCGCCACGCAGCTCCGCGAAAATCTCCTCCGCCTGCAGCAGCTCAGCCTGCGCAACAGCGGCAAAGCCAAAACCCCCGCCCAGCTTCAGTGCATGAGAGATCTGCTCGAGCACGCTCTCCGCAGTTGCAATCTTCCCGCCATGAGCAGCCTCGAGCAGGCCGACGCGGAAGAGGCCATGAGCCAGTGGCTCGACAAGGCCGGCGTCGAAAACGCTTTCACCATCGGCCCTGTCCTTGTCTCCATGGGCATCGGCAACGAGGAACTCGCCTGCGCCCAGGATCAATTCGATCCCGCCTCGTTCTCTGACGCCCTCAACTGGTTCGGCGCTCTCGTTTCCAGTGTCTCGCTGGTCTGCTCCATTGAAGAAAGCATCTCGCGCATCTCCGAACTAGTCACCGCAGTCAAGAAGTTCGCCTACGACGAGCGCACGCCAGAGAGGGATCTCGACGTCCACGACAGCCTGCAGAGCACCCTTACCATCCTCGGCCACAAGCTCCGCCTCAAGGAGATTCAAGTTGAGAAGCGCTTCGCCGCCTCGCCCTCAACCATCCACACAAAAGGCTACGCTCTAAGCCAGGTCTGGACCAATCTCATCGACAACGCCGTCGACGCCTCGCCTCAAGGCGGGAAACTCGAAATCTCCACCTGGTCTGAGCCCGATTGGCTCGTCGTCTCTATCGGCGATCACGGCTCCGGAATTCCGGCCGACGTTCTTCCCCGCATCTTTGAGCCATTCTTCACCACCAAGCCGCAGGGCTCCGGCACTGGTCTCGGCCTCGAGATCGTTCACCGCATTATCACTCAAAAGTTTTCCGGAAAAATTGAAGTCCAGTCCCAGCCCGGCGACACCCGCTTCATCATCCGCCTGCCAGTCAAAACCCCGTCCGCCTAGCGAGCTACCTGTAGGCCTGCTCGTCGGCCCATTCCCCAATAACCGGCAGCTTGACGCGCTTGCCCATTCAACGCGCCGATCACGCACCAGAGCCACATGAGGAACACAACCAGCCCCGCCACGCACATTGTTCCCATCAAGACACGACGCCCGAGAAACGCGCGCATATGGCGCGGCAAATGTCAGGACGTACCCGAACAAGATCGCAAAGACGTTGAATACCAGCGACTGCCAGGCGTGGAACCTCACATACGGCCGCTTGTTATAGCGCCTGATGGCCAGAAAAAAAATCGCCATAACCGGAGTGAAGTAGGCGATCGCGCCAATCGCATTGTCAGAGAGGCCGGCTTTCGGGGGACTGGACATCATCCCTCCCTTTTGGGGGATTTAGAAAGGGCTCTGGATATCAACTTTTACTTGTGAGCCCAATACCTTGCATTCCGTCTGTCCCGATCCACGAGTAAACCAGAACGGACTGTCCGGGGAACAATAACAGACTAAATGGAAGGGGGGCCATGGCACTTACGCACTAAATGATCCGGGAGCCATGAGTCTAATGTGCACCCGCCCCGGGGGAGCTAGGAATCTCGCCGTTCCAGTGGTAGGACCACTCGACTCCAATGGGATATGATGATCTGCGCAAGAAATCCACTCCGTGCGAGGCAGCTCCGTGATTCGACCAAACAACCCGCTCATCCGCCTGCTCTTCGCTCCCATCTTTACCCTGGCCTTCATCGCCGCTTCCACGGCAACGCTCCACGCCGCCCGCACCTGCAATCCACGCGACTTCGGCGCTAAAGCCGACGGAACCACCAAAGATACGGCCGCGATTCAGAAAGCGATCGACACTTGCGCGACCAGCGGCGGCGGCACCGTTCGACTCACCGCCGGCACATATCTCAGTGCGCCCATTGTGCTCAAAAGCAACATCACCCTCCAAGTCGATAAGGGCGCCACACTCCTCGGCTCGCCCGACCACGCCGACTATCCCGCAAAAATCGAGTTCCGTCTTCCCGCCGCCCAGGGGCTGGTGAGCGCAACAAATGCCGAGAACGTGGCTATCACCGGCGAAGGCACCATCGACGGTCAGGGCGAAAGCTGGTGGAACATGATTCGCGGCGTCCACGACGCGGGCGTCCTGGGCAATTCACATCCCCGGCCGCGCCTTGTCGTCTTTGACCACTGCAAGCATGTGCGCGTCGAAGGCGTCACCATCCAGAACTCGCCCTTCTGGCAGTTAGTTCCCTACTACTGCGACGACGTGCTCATCCGCAACGTTCGCATTCTGGCGCCGTATCCGTCGCCGAACACTGACGCTGTCGATCCTTTCTCCTCGTCGAATGTCCACATCGATCATCTCTATGCCGACACCGGCGACGACAATATCGCCATCAAGTCCGGCGCAATCCAGTCCCCCGGCGGTGACGATCCCAGCCGCAACATCACCATCTCCGACTGCACCTTTCTCCACGGCCACGGCCTCTCCATCGGCAGCGAACTCGCCGGAGGCGCGAGCAACATCCTCGCCGAGCGCATCCACTTCAGCGGCACCGACAACGGCATTCGCGTCAAGGCAAATCGCGACCGGGGCAACGAAGTCTTCAACCTCGTCTTCCGCGATATCGACATGAAGGACGTGAAAAATCCGCTCGTGATTAGCGAGTACTATCCCCGCATTCTTCCGCCGCCTGGAGACGTTGCGCCGCAACCCGTCACGCGTCTCACGCCGCATTTCCATGACATTGTGTTTCAGAACGTAACGGCCACCGGCGGCGTAATGGCCGGAGCCATCGTCGGCCTGCCCGAAGCCCCAGTCACCGATATCGTCCTTCAAAACGTCGATCTCAGCGGCGAAAAGGGATTAACGATTGGCTATGCAACCGTGACCGGCCAGGACGTCAAGGTCCAGGCTGCGCAAGGCGACTCAATCCTAAAATTGCCCGGAGCCAGCGTCACGTTTAAATAGCGCACCTACTTCAATCTCCCGCCGCAAACAAAAAGGCTGCGCCAATCAGCGCAGCCTTTCTCGTCACTAGATCAATCTTTGAGTCGGCGGCAAAAACTTACGCTGACCGCAAATCTCTCGGTCCCGAGTTCCCTTGGTCCCTTGGTCCCTGCCCTATTGATTTACCCCGCTCGCCAAAAATCCCCCGTCCACCACGATATTCTGGCCGGTCACGAATGATGCGGCGTCGGATGCCAGATAAACCGTCGCCCCAATCAGTTCTTCAGTCTTACCAAACCGCCCCATCGGTGTCCGCATCAGCAGTTCCTGCCCGCGCGGCGTCGAATCCAGCAGCTGCGCGTTCAAGTCCGTGCGAAAAACTCCCGGCGCTACGGCATTCACCGTCACGCCTTTTTTTGACCACTCGACCGCGAGCGATCTCGTCAGCGACGCAACGCCGGCTTTGCTTGCCGCATACGCCGCCACTTCGCTCAGCGCAACAAAACTGTTCAGCGATGAAATATTCACAATGCGCCCATACCCGCGCTCCAGCATGTGCCTTCCGAAAACCTGGCAGGCCCTCAGCGTGCCCGTCAAATTCGTATTCAGGATGTTGGTCCACTCAGCCTCGGGAAAATCAAGGGTCGGCGCTCGCTTGATAATGCCCGCGCAGTTCACCAGAATATCCACTTTGCCGAAGCGCTCCAGCACCGCGGCGAGCAGAGTCTCAAGCGTGCTGCGATCGCTCACATCCGAGGACAGCCGCAGCGTCTTCCGCCCGCGCGCTTCAATTTCACTCGCTATCTTGTCCACTTGTTCCTTGCGGCGTGCTGTGGCAATCACGTCGGCGCCCGCATCGGCTAAACCTAGGCTCAACGCCCGGCCAATTCCGGAGGTCCCTCCAGTCACAACCGCAACTCTGCCTTCAAGGCTGAAAAGAGAATCTGTCATTTAGTCCCCATGGGGAATTGTAGCGCCGGCGTCCTCGCCGGCTGTCGTGCGGGCGTCCTCGCCCGCATCAGGAATTTGAACCTAAGAATACCGGCGCAATGTGCCGTGCGTAGAGATTTTCCGTCACATTCTTGGCAATCACCGCTTCGTTGGCCTCGAGCAGTGCCAGATAGCGCTGCCCCATTTTCGCTGCCACCTTGAAGCCCACATGCAGCAACTGCCGCACGCTGCTGTTATATGCCGGCGAGTTCTCCACATGCCGCAACGCCGAAGTGTACTGTTCGGAAGTCCATCCCTGCACTTCATCGGCCGTGGGCAGCTTCTTAGGATCGATGTCGATCACTGTAGAGTACGGCGCGCAAAGTTCCTCGCGATGCGCGAGCGCTTCGGCATACACTTCTTTGGCCAGCGCCAGTCCTTCGCCGCCGGCCTCGGCCAGCCCGATCAGCTCTTCCAGCCAGGTCGTTCCCGCCGTCTTCAGGTGCACTCCCACGTCGAGCCGCTTCATCGTCGCGTGAATCGCCGGATAAATCGAAAACTTATCGCTGCCCGAATGAACGCTGAGCTTCAGGTTCTCCGGCAGTCCGTATTGCTTCACCGCGTATGCAATCGCCGCCACGTCCAGCGCCATTTCGCGCTCGAACTGCTTCACGTCGCCCGCGTAATCCACGCCCTTGTTGAATCGCCCGCTGAACTTCGGCGCGATCGTCTGCAGCGGAATTCCTTCATCGGCAATCGCCGCCAGAATAATCAGCAACTCCACGGGGCTTTGCGCGCGGTCGGTCTCGTCCATCGAAACCTCGGGGACAAAGTTCCCCACTCCCTTGGCGCTGAGCACCCGCCGGTACACTTCTCCGGCCTTTTTCACCGCCGCCAAAAACTTCTCCGCGGTCGGTCGCAAAATTGCCGGCGTAATCTCGAAAGCCTCATCGGCGCCGGCCAGCTCAATACTTCCTTCAAGCTCCGGATGCCGCTTCACAAAGCTCTCGATGTCCTCGGCCTGGGCCGGCTGCCCAATAAAATCCGCCACGTCAAACGTGAAAAAATCGCACGGAGCTAGAAACCGGTCCACGGTCGCGGCCGTAATGTGGTCTGCGTCGCAGTAGTAGGGCAGCTTCCATCCCAGTGCCTTCACCGCTGCATCCGCAGCCTGCCGCACACTCGCTGGCTCGGAGCCGATGATCAAGTGCTCGCGGTTCGACTTATTCCAAACCGGTATCACTTCAACTCCGTGGTCCAACGCCATTACGCACGCCTGCAATTGCGCCTTGGCCTGGTGCGCGAATCTGTCACCCGTGCCAACCGAGTATTTATTCAGCTTCAATCCTTCAGTCCCCATGTTCATCCCATTTTCCGAATTCTGTAATGTCGTAGATTTTTCTTTTGCGTTTTGCCGATTTCTCACCCAACGTCGCTATGCGCCAGCGCCGGTGCCGCGGAGTTCTCAAATCGCTTACGGTACGCCCAAAGCCCCAACCCCGGATTTGCCACAAAGAAAATCCGTTCGCCGCCCACCTCGTTAAACCCATGCCGCAACTTCTCCGGATCGTAACGCGCCGTCATCGCCTTCAAATCTCCGTACTCGAATCCCACGCCTTCTATTTCCTTGCGGGTCAACTCGCCGGGGCACCACCGGATCGTGAATCTCCCCTCAGACGATGCGTGAATCAAATGCGCGGCCGCGCTCAGGTCCGCGGCCAGATCGGCATTTTCTTCCACCGCCTTCAGCGTGGCAGGCGTGCCGTGGTAGCCATATTTGCGAATCAGCGCGTCGATCCCTTTGTCCTCGCCGAACTCCTCTACGCCCGGCGCCAGAATAATCAGCTCCGCTCCGTCGGCCAGCGCCATGCGCGTCCGGTACACCGCCTTGTTGCCAATCCAGGTGCTGTGGAACTCCTTCGGGTCCAGATAAACAACCGCCTTCTTGATCGGCTCGTCCAGCATCACAAAATTCACCTTCAGGCTCAGCTCCGCCGCCTTCAGGAAGCATTCCAGATCGTCGCCGATATACAGGCCGCGAACCGCCAATCCGCCGTTCTTTCCGCGCCCCACCACTGTCTGCACGTACACGATGGGCAAGTTCCGCAGAAATTTTTCCGACGCGCGATTCAACACGTTCCGCACCGGGTTCTCCGCGCGGCCCATGATCCGTTCCATCCCGTACACCGCGCCCAGATAGTGGCTGCGATTGATCCCTTCGCGTCCGCCCGTACCAATCAAAATATTCTTCGAGTGGTTTGCCATGCCGATCACTTCATGCGGCACCACTTGCCCAATGGAAAGAATCAGATCAAACCCGCCCTGCGAGATCAGCTTGTTCACCTGCGCCGGCCACGCATAATTCAGCTTGCCTTCCGATTGTTCGCGGATATACTCTGCGGGCAACTCCCCCAGCGTCTCGACGTCGGTCCGCCAGTTGTGCACGCGGAAAAGTTCCTGCGGCATCTTTCCAAACATGTGCGCGATCTGGTCCGGCCGCATCGGCGTATGCGTCCCGATCGCGGGCAACACCGCCTTCAGCCGCTCGCCATAGTGTTCCCAAGTGTATCGAGTAAGGTCGCCGGCACGCGAGTGCTCGCGGCTTTGGTCGGGCGGCACCGCCAGCACCTTCGTCCGATTGCCCAGCTTACCGAGGCTCTCCACAAGCAGCTCTCTTAGTTCCTTTTCTGAGAGATCGGTCTCGGTGCTTCCGACGGAACAAAACAGGCTCATTCGCCAACTCAACTTTCCTCAAACCATGCCCGCAACATCCGCTCCCGCGAGCGTCACCACTCTGAAAGCTGTGAGCTGCTTCACAGTCGGTACGCCTTCTTCACCAGCTCATAAGTCAATTCGTGCGCCACTTCGTGCGCTTCATCTTCGTCCAGCCGATGCTCTGCCACCAGCCGGCCGAGAAACGCGCAATCGACGCGCCGCGCTACATCGTGCCGCGCTGGAATCGAAAGAAAAGCCCGCGTGTCGTCGTTGAATCCCACGGTGTTATAAAACCCTGCCGTTTCCGTCGCTTGCTCGCGGAAGCGCATCATGCCCTCAGGGCTGTCATGAAACCACCACGGCGGCCCCAGGCGCAGGCAGGGATAGTGTCCGGCCAGCGGCGCCAATTCGCGGCTGTATGTCGTCTCGTCCAGCGTGAACAGAATGATTGTCAGGTTGCGCTCGTTGCCGAACCGGTCCAGCAGCGGCCGCAGCGCATCCACATAATTCGTCGGCCGGGGAATGTCCGCGCCCATGTCCCGGCCATAACGCTCAGCCAGAAAACGGTTGTGGTTTCGCACCGATCCCGGATGGATCTGCATCACTAAACCATCTTCCACGCTCATCCGCGCCATCTCTGTCAGCATCTGTGCGCGGAACAACTCCTGCTCGCCCGCATCGGCTTTGGCTGCCAGCACTCTTGCGAAGAGCGCCGCCGCTTCTTCCTGCGGCAAATCCGCCGTTTGTGCCGTCGGGTGTCCATGATCGGTCGAAGTGCAACCCAGCGCTTTGAATCGCGAACGCGCCTTCATCAGCGCATTCAGGTATCCCTTCCACGTCGCGCTGTCTTCTCCGTTCTGCTCTCCAAGCTGTGCCACCAGGCCGGCAAATCCCATGAACTCCGGATCGACCACTTGATCGGGCCGGAATGCCGGAACAATTCGCGCTTTCCACCCCGAATCGCGAATCGCCTGGTGCGCTTTCAGTGGATCCAGCGCCGACTCTGTCGTCGACAGCACCTCAATATTGAATCTCTCGTAGAGCGCCCGCGGCAGAAACTCGGGCGTGTGCAACTTCTCGGCGATGGTATCGAAATAAAGGTCGGCAGTTTGCTCGCTCAATCGCTCCTTGAATCCGAACAGCTCCTGAAAAGCAAAATCCAGCCACATGCGCGTCGGCGTGCCGCGGAACAAATAGTAATTCTTCGCAAAAATCCGCCACACCTTGCGCGGATCCTTGATCGTCGCGTGCCCGATTCCCAGGTCATCCATCGAGATGCCCTGGCTGTAGAGCATCCGAAATACGTAGTGGTCGGGTTGCACAAAAAGCGTCGCCGGATCGGGAAACGGACCGTTGTCGGCAAACCACGCGGCCTGCGTGTGTCCGTGCGGACTGATGATGGGAAGCCCGCGGACATGCTCATATAAGGAACGCGCTACTTTACGGGCACTCGCTTCGGCGGGAAATAACCGGTCTTCGTGGAGCAACATGGCTATCATTCTAATCGTCTCGCGCGCTGGCTCACTGGGCCATTGCCGGATTGAGAGGTCAGACCGGAAGTATACACGGAGACGCGGCCTGCTGGCCTTGATGCACTTCCTTTCGCGACCTGCGGAAGTTTCTCCAACCAGACCTCGGCCTTCGGTGATAATCTCCCTGTGACACTGATTTTCAGTATCGCAAGAGGGTATCTCGCCTTATGCCGAGGGTGAAGGAAGAACAGCCGAATACTCATCGCACGATGCAAGTGGTTAACCACATTCGCTCCCTCATCGAGAGCGGAACTCTGCAGCCTGGCGACAAGATTCCGCCGGAGCGCGAGTTCGCCCGTTCCCTTAAAATCAGCCGCGCCAGCCTGCGCACCGGCATCGGTTACATGGCTGCCATGGGCGTCATGAAGATCCGTCACGGTGTCGGCACTTTTGTCGCCGACGGCCCTCCTCAATTCGGAACCGCATCGCTCTCGCTCATCGGCGCGCTGCACGGCTTTCAATCCTGGCAAATGTTTGAGGCCCGCATCATCCTTGAGAGCCATCTGGCTGCTCTGGCCGCCGAGCGCGGCAAGCAGGAGCAGTTCTCCGCCCTCGCTGAAGAAGTTGCCGACATGTTCGCCTCCATGAGCAGCCCCGCAGAATATCTCATCCACGATTTGATGTTTCACCGCATCATCTCTCAAGCGTCAGGCAACCCCATCCTCGCCGCGATCATTGAAACCATCACGTCTGCGCTTTACGACACGCGTCGCAAAACCGTCGAACGCTCCACTGACATGCGTGAATCAGCCGAAATGCACCGCGAAATTTACCGCGCCATCCGCGCGCGAAACCCGAAGGAAGCGCACAACCTCATGGAGCAACACTTGCGCATGGCGCAAATTGCCCAGGGAATGGAACGCCCCACCGGCCAAAAAAGATCCTCAGCTGGGTCAAAGAAAAAATATGTGCGCGCTGCATCCGCCGCATAGCTGGGCTTTGCGCTCGCGTAGCTTCCAGACCCATCTCAAACTTCCAATTCTCAGTTCTAGTCCAAACTCAAAATCGATTCGTGCTCTTCCCGCCCCGCGCTCTCCTATCGTCAGCTGCCCGCAGGCCTCCGTAGCCCATCGGCGATCCAGTTCCCGAGTACTCCGATCAAGAAACGTTTCTCCGGAGGTAGTGCGAAGCCACATGAAGACGCCGCCGCCGTACCGCATCAAGAAACACTTTTGCACTTTTCGTGGTTCCGTCCCGGCAGACTTTCGGGCCATATCCGCGCCACGGAGCGAGGCCTGGCGAATCGACCGTTTCAAACGGTTCCTCTCTGTATATGTCCTTTGCCATCTTGTTCCTGAAAACAGCTTCCCCAGTATGCGCGGTCTGACCATGGCTTATTTCTGTCGCGACTAAAACCCAAGTTCCCGCGACGAAATTCCACCTTCTCATAGATATGCAAACCTCATATTTAATTTTCGGAATGTGCCGCGGGGTTCCCTATTGACAGTCCCGGACTCACTATATAAAACTATTTCCGCTTCGAAATGTGGTCAGACCACGTGTGCCTATTGTCGCTGATTCCGCGGGCGGCCACGTTATGAGGCGAGACGGAATTCTTACTGGAGGCAACATCATGAGGCAATTCGCCTTGAGAAATTTTCCCGTGGCGCTCGCCACTACAACGGAAACGCGGTTCAGTCTATTCCGTTGCGCTGCGCTCGGATTTGTGGCCCTGTTGGTCGTCGCCTTGATGATCGTGCCCATCGGCGCCAGCGCCCAGTTGGCTGGGAAAGGCGCCATCACCGGTACCGTGCAGGATAAGACAGGCGCGGTCATCGGCAACGCCACAGTCACCGCCACCAACAACGCCACCGGAATTTCCACGGTCACCAAGTCGACCGGCGCGGGCGACTACAACTTTTCCAACCTCGACCCGGGCCTTTACACCGTGACGACCTTCGCCACCGGCTTCGAGAAGCTCACCCAGCAAAACATCCAGGTGAATGCCCTGGAGACGCAGACCTACAATCCCGCGCTTCAGGTGGGCGCTGCAGACGTGCAGATCACCGTCTCCGCCGCGCCTCCGCAGCTTGAAACCAGCAATGCCACCCTCGGCGCCACCATGGAGCAGGAGACTTACTCCGAACTGCCCATCGAGATGGGCGCATATGGCTCTGCCGATCAGCGGCGGGCCACCGACTTCGTTTACCTCATGCCCGGCGTGCAGGGCAATGAGACCAACGGCAACGCCACCACCAACACCGGCGTCGTCAACGGCTCCGGCAGCCGCGGCGCAGTCTCCGACGTCTACGTTGACGGCGTTCCATTTGTGCGCGCCGGCGGCAACGGCGACCCGCGTTATGTGTGGACCGCGATTTCGGTTGACGCGGTCGACCAGTTCCAGGTGCAGACCACCGGCTACTCGGCCATCTATGAAGGCCAGGGCGTGATCGAACTACTCCATCAAGCAGGGCGGATCGCAGTTTCACGGCTCTGTGTACGAGTTCCTCCGCAACACGGCCTTCGATACCTGGGGGTTCTTTGGTTCGGTTCCCAATGCCGCGACCGGCAAGCCCGTTAAGCCGATCGAGCACAGCAACGAGTACGGCATCGTTCTCAGTGGTCCGCTGGTCCCGTTTGGCAGTTGGAGGCAGAAGGTCTTCTACTTTGGCAACTACAACGGCTTCCGCTACACCAGCGCGACGCCGACACCGATGACCTTCCCCACACTGTGCCGAACAATCCGGCGACTTTCTCCGCAACCAACGTCAAGATTTACGACCCGCTTTCGCAGACCGCCTGCACCGCGAACAGCACCAACGGCCCCTGCCGGTATCAGTACGGCTACGGTCCCGGTACCGGCACCGGTCCTGCCGGCAATCCTGCCTTGCTTGGCCCCGGTTCTCCGGTCAATGTGATCCCCGCCAGCGAGTTCTCCTCAGTCGCAAAGAATATGCAGGCATTCCTCGCATCAACCGGTATCAACAAGGCGGTAACGACCGCCCTGCAGAACAACTACGTCGCCCCCAACGCTACTGGCCTCGTCAATTGGTCCATGACCCATCGGCTTGACTACAGCGTCAACTCGCGCGACACGCTCTCCTTCATCGCCACGATCGGCCGCCAGGCCAGTTCCGTTCCGGTCGGCCAGACCACCGCCGGGCGCAACGTCGGGCCGGTTCCGTTCAACTATCGGCCAGGCTTACGCTCCCAAAACCGCGGTCGGTATGATCGAAGAAACCCATGTCTTCTCCCCTCACCTCCTCAACCAGGTCAAGTGGGGCTATGCCCGATACAACGGACCAACCTACAATGCCGACGAGGGATCAACCTATGCAGCCACCGCCATGGGGCTGACGGGATTGCCCAAGGGGCAGGCCTCTGACGCCTTTCCCTTTGTTACCTTCGCTGGCACCGATGCACCGACCAATTGGGCTGGCGACCCGCTTCCGTGACCGTCGCCGAGAACTACACAGTCCTCGACAATCTGCAGTGGACCGTCGGCAAGCACTCCTTCACCTTCGGCGGCCAGGTCGCCTGGATGCTCTACAACGTGATCAACGCCACCAGCGGTACAAGTCCAATTACCCTGGCAACTGCCGTCACTGAGACCTCGGGAATCAATGCATCGAGCAACGCTACGCCGAAATATGTCGCTACCTCCGGCACCGGCCTCTCCTATGCCAGTTTCCTGGTCGGCGAAATCGACAAGGGCAGCTTCACCCAATACCTGCAGCAGGAGTTCGGTGCGCGCTTCCGTGCCATCTCGCCCTATGCTCAGGACAAGTGGAAGGTGAACAGCAAGCTGACTCTCGACCTCGGCCTGCGCTACGATTTCTTCCCCACCGTCACCGAAGTGCACAACGCCGAGAGCTTCTTCAATCCCACTCTTGCCAACCCCATCACTGGCGTCAACGGCGCGCTGCAGTTCACCGGCCACGGCGCCGGCACCTGCAACTGCGCCACGCCGGTCAGCAACTACTACAAGAACTTCGGGCCTCGCGTCGGCCTTGCCTTCCAGCTCGACCCCAAGACCGTCATCCGCGCCAGTTACGGCGTCATGTTTACGCATGGCGACGCAGTAGGCGGCCTTGCATCAAGCCTAGGAACGCTGGGCTTCTCCGCGGCGCCTTCCTTCTCGGCAAATGGCCAACTCTTGAGCACCATGCCGCTCACGCGGCGCCAACGGCGCAATTCCCGCCTATACGGGCGCGCTCGGCGTGGCTTCAGGGCCGCATTTGGCACCGGCTATACCACTACCAGCGGCTTTACCGGCACGCCCTCTTCAATCGGTTACTATGACGACCCTACTACGGCAGCCGCGCGCCGGAGTACCTCAACTGGAGCTTCGGCATTCAGCGCCAGCTCAACAGCACGATGGCAATGACGATCACTTATGTCGGCTCCGAGGGCCATTTCCTGCAGATCGATAGTTTCCACGCGCGCGGAATCTGGGCCAACGATCTCGATCCCAAGTACCTTTATCTTGGATCGACTCTCAGTACAGCCGGCACCAGCGCTTGCGCCGCCAATGAACCTCACCTGCCCTGCCGGCTTCACCACCGGCCAGACATTTGAGCGCCGCCTTGAAGCCCTTCCCGTTCCAAGGCGGTGAGCGACTCCTTCGGCTACATTGGCAATTCAAACTACAATGCGCTGCAGGCGCTTCTCAACATGCGTGCCTGGCACGGCCTGACCTTGAACTCCAATTTCACCTGGTCCCGCGCGATCGACGATGGCGGCACCTTCCGCACCGGCTACGCCATTCCCGCCGGTACGCTTGCCAATCATCCCTCAGAGTCCGCCCCGGCCGATCGCCTCGATCGCACGCGTCTCCACCTCCAACCAGCCACTGCATTTTGTCCTCACTTCGGTCTGGGCGTGGCCCTTCGGCAAGTCAGTTCTCGCGAGCAATCCGGTCGAGCGCGCAATCCTAGGAGGCTATACCTTCTCCGGGGTCTACCAGGCCTTCAAAGGTTCTCCGCTGGCGCTCACTGAAGCCACAACCCAGACCAATCCGGCCCAGAGCACCTTTGAGCCGATCCTGAACCCCGCCTACTTCGGTCAAACTGCGCGCCAGAACGGCAAATGGGGCAAGGGCATAACCGCTGCCAACACCGGCGCCATCTCTTACATCGCCCCCAGCACCGGGACGACGGCGGCGACCGCATCGGGTCCATTCATGAATCCGGTAACTGGCGTTCTCAATTCCTTTGCGTATCAATTCAGCGACGCGGCTCGCACCGCGCCGTACAACCTCTACGGACCGGGCAACTATCAGCTCGACCTCGCCATGGTTCGCAGTTTCCCGCTGCACTTCACGGAGTCTGCACATCTGGATATCCGGGCTGAGTGGTACAACGTCACCAACCACACCTGGTTCGCAGTCGCCAGCACTGCCGTCGGCAACTCGAGCTTCGGCGATGTCACCAGTAACTCCATCGCCACCCGCAAGGCCGCTCAGTTCTCCGCTCGCATCAGTTTCTGAGCCGGCTTTGCACATCGTTCGCTCAGGAGGCTGCCGATTCAACACCCGGCAGCCTCTTTTCCTTTCTCGATCCAAAGTTCTATGATTCTCATCTCGATATGAAGACCGTCCGCCTTCTCGCTTTCTTTCTCGCCACTGCCGCCGGCTTCTCAACTGCCGCAAGCGCGGCCGCTCCAAACGATGCATTGCCGTTGTCGCAACGCGCGGCCAACGCCGCAATCGCGCGCTGGCCCAACGGCCACACGGCCCCGCCAGGCGCGCCGTCAATCTGGGCTTACGAGCTCGGCACCCTTCTTGAAGGCATGGACTCTGTCTGGCTCTCAACCGCCGATCCCAGCTACTTCAACTACATCCAAGAGTCAGTCGACGCGCTCCTCGCCCCCGATGGCTCCATCCCCACTTTCAAACCCGATGAGCATCAGCTCGACAACATTCTCCTTGGCCGCCAGCTTCTCCTCCTCTACGGCGTCACGCGAAATCAGCGTTACCTTACTGCCGCGAAATTTCTTTCCGACCAGCTCGCTCAACAGCCGCGTAACGCCTCCGGCGGCTACTGGCACAAGCAGCGCTATCCCAACCAGATGTGGCTCGACGGCCTTTATATGGCGGAGCCGTTCCGCGCCGAGTACGCTTCCATCTCTCATCACCCCGAAGATTTCGCTGACATCACTCATCAATTCGTGCTTATGGAGCAGCACGCACGCGATCCGAAAACCGGCCTCCTCTATCACGGCTGGGACGAATCCAAGCAGGAGCGCTGGGCCAACAAGCAAACCGGCGACTCCTCCCAATTCTGGGCACGCGGCATGAGTTGGTACATGATGGCCCTCGTCGACTCGCTTGACTACTATCCCGCGAACGACCCTGGCCGCAAGCAGCTCATCGCCATTCTTCAGCGCGCCGCCGCCGCCGTCGCACGCTACCAGGATCCAAAGACCGGCCTCTGGTTCGATGTGTTGAATAAGCCTGACGAAAAAGGAAACTACCTCGAGTCCTCCGCCGCCTGCATGTTCGTCTACTCGTTCGCCAAGGGAGTGCGCATGGGCTATCTGCCTCAGACCTACTCGGCCAACGCCGAGCGCGGCTACAAAGGCATCCTCTCGCACTTCGTAAAAGTCGACGGCGACGACGTCTCGCTCACAAGCACAGTCAAAGCCTCAGGCCTCGGCGGCGATCCCTATCGCGACGCCACCTACGCCTATTACATTGGCGAGAAAGTTGGCACCAACGACGCCAAAGGTGTGGGCGCTTTTCTACTCGCCAGCTCCGAAATGGAAACCGCCGACAACGCGAAACTCGGCCGCGGCCGCAACGTCCTCGTCGATGGATGGTTCAACTCGCAGCAACGCGCCGACGCTTTCGGCAAGCAAATCGAATTCCACTACAAATGGAACACGTGGGACGAGGCAGGCTACTCGCTCTTTGGCCACATCTTCCGCAGTTACGGCGCCGCCACGGCCGAATTCGACGCGGAGCCGACCACCGCCAACCTTCGCGGCGCGCAGGTTTATATCATCGTCTCGCCCGACAACCTCGACAAAAATCCTCATCCGCACTACGCCAACGCTGAAGACGCTGCGCAAATCGCAAGCTGGGTCCGCGCAGGCGGCGTACTCATGATCATGGAAAACGACACCTCCTACGCCGACCTCGATCACTTCAATGTTGTCTCAGAAAAATTCGGCATCCACTTCAACAGCGTCCTGCGCAAGCACGTCGTAGGCGCGAACTTTGACCAGGGAAAAATTGCCATCGACGGCGCCGGACCCATCTTCCACCACCCCCACACCATCTTCGTCAAAGACGTGTGCACCATCTCCGTCAGCGGCCCGGCTCACGCTGCACTCACTGAAGGGGACGACATCTTCATGGCCACCGCAAAATACGGCAAGGGAACCGTCTACGCCATGGTTGATCCTTGGCTCTACAACGAGTACACCGACGGTCGCAAGCTCCCCGCCGCCTACGACAACTTCGCCGCCGGCAAGGAGCTCGTCCGCTGGATTCTCGATCAAGTTCCACGCTGATTAAATCGGCGCGGCTCCCGCACAATTGGCGCTGAGAATCCCTTGACGACCCAACGCTCCGTGCCTTTACATTGATTGTTCCAAGTGGTCAGTCCACTCAAAACCCGCGAATTCCGCAGCTCGATTTACCCAGCGCCGCCGCCCGCGCCCATCGGAGGAACCCAAATGCGTTCTGTCTCTCTACCTCTTCTGCTCGCCTCCCTGTCGCTTCTTGTCGTCTCCTCCTTGCACGCTCCGGCCCTCCACGCTCAGGACACCCGCACCGTCACCGAGCCGAAGATTCCTCCCGCGTGCGTAACCCTCCAGGCAGATGTCGTCGCCAACCACGGTGTCATCGCGCTCGCCGATGAGCAAAAGCTTTCAACTGCCCGCATTCAAGACGCCCTCGACCACTGCGCAGCATCGCAATCCGCAACCGCCGGCGCCGCGTCTCCGTCGTCGACGTCTGTCATCCTTCGCGCCCACGGCAAGAAAAACGTCTTCCTCACTGGCCCGCTCACGCTCCGCCCCGGTGTAACCCTCGTCGTCAGTAAAAATACTGCGCTCGTCGCCTCGCGTGATCCGCGCGTCTACGATCTTTCACCCGGCGCCTGCGGCATCGTCTCCGCGCACGGCCGCGGATGCAAGCCGCTTATCTCTGGTGACGGAGCAAAGAACGCCGGCATCATGGGCGAGGGATCCATCGACGCTCGCGGCGGCGCAACGCTCCTCGGTCAAGCCGTCACCTGGTGGGACCTCGCGCACCAAGCGAAAATCATAGACCAGCAGCAGAACGTCCCGGCAATGGTCGCGCTTCGCCACGTCGACAACTTCAATCTCTACAAGATCACGCTGCGCAATTCGCCCGGCTTTCACGTCTCCGTAAACCAGACCGACGGCTTCACCGCGTGGGGCGTCAAAATCATGACCCCTAAGACCGCGCGTAACACTGACGGTATCGATCCCGGCTCTTCGCGCAACATCACCATCGCTTATAGCTATATCCATACCGGCGACGACGATGTCTGCCTCAAGCCCAGTGCCGCCGGCGCAGTCTCGAACATGTCCGTCCTCCATAATCATTTCTACTCCGGCCACGGCATGTCCATCGGCAGCGGAACCTTCGGCGGCGTCGATCACCTTCTCGTCGACGACCTCACCATCGACGGCGCCGACAACGGCCTCCGCATCAAATCCGACCCTAGCCGCGGTGGCCTCGTTCATCAGGTTCTCTACCGCAACGTCTGCATCCGCAACGTTCCCAACCCGCTCGTCTTTACGCCGCACTACACCAACTTCACCGGCGACCGCCTCCCCATCTATCAAGACATCACGCTCGAAAATGTCCACGTCCTAACTCCCGGCGCGTACACCTTCTACGGTCTCGACGCCGACCACAAACTCCAAATCAAGCTCGACAACGTCTTCGCCGACGACCAGAAAGACTCGCTCTTCTACGACAAGGACGCCGACATCACCGTCGGCCCCCGACTCGGCGACCTACAGCCAAAAGGCGACGACGTCGCAATCACCCAGGCGCTCAGCTCTGCGCCGGGCCAGCCGCTCTCATGCGATTCGCGCTTCGTCCCGTTCCCTGAAGACAAAACCGCGCCCGAGATGGCCGGCAAAATCCCACCCGAAGACAAAACGTTCTACGTCGCCGCCGACGGCACTGGCGACTACTACTCCGTCCAGCGCGCTCTCGACATGGCTCCCAAAACCGGCGGCGCTGTTTTATCCGTCTCACCCGGCGTCTATCGCGAAGTCATTACCGTCGACAAGCCCAACATCACCATTCGCAGCGCCAACCCTGACGCGAGCAAGACGGTGATCGTCAACGATCGCAGCGCCGGCCAGAACGGCGGCACGCTCCACTCCTCCACCGTCAATGTAACCGGCGACAATTTCTTCGCTGAAAACATCACCTTCCAAAACGACTTCAATCGAACCCACGAGCAAACGCCGCAAGGCTCCCAGGCGCTGGCCCTCTTCGTCACAGGCGACCGCGCCATCTTCCACAACGTCCATCTCCTCGGCAATCAGGACACGGTGTATCTCGGCAGCCGCGGTTGCACGCAAAATACGCAGGGTTGCACTCCAACCCGCCAGTACTTCTCTGACTGCTACGTCGAAGGCAACGTCGACTTCATCTTCGGTGACTCGAAAGCGGTCTTTGAAAACTGCGAGATTCACTCCACCCCGCACAATGGCGGCTACATCACCGCGCAGTCGAAACACTATCCTGACGAGGACTCCGGCTTCGTCATCGACCACTCCAAGCTCACAGCCGATCCCGGCGTCGTCGGCAACGTCTTTCTCGGTCGCCCCTGGCGCGCTTATTCAACGGTCATCTACATGCACACTTGGATGGGCGACAAAATCGCCCCTGCCGGCTGGAGCGAATGGCACGCCGAGCAAACGCACATGCTCGACACTACTTTCTACGCCGAGTTTGACTCCTCCGGCCCAGGCGCGCATCACGACCAGCGCGACCCGCACACTCATTTCCTCACGCCTGATGAAGCCAAACAATACGAGCCCTCAGTCTTTCTCCGTGGCAGCGACAACTGGGATCCGACAAAGCTGCCCGCTCCGCCCCAGCAGTAAAATCGAATTGAAGGAAACAGAAAAATGAAGACCGTTCTAATGGCTGACCCTGTGCGCTATCCGCGCATGACCACCGAAGAGCTTCGCGACACGTTCCTGCTCGATTCTCTCTTCGAGCCCGGCAAGCTCCATCTCAACTACGTCGATCTCGACCGCGCCGTCGTCGGTTTCGCTGCACCCGTCGATTCGGCTCTCGCGCTGCCCACCGATCCAGCTCTCCGCGCCGAATACTTCACCGAGCGCCGCGAGCTGGGCGCGCTCAACTTCGGTGGCGCAGGCGTCATCACCGTCGAAGGCAAAAGCTACGACCTCGACAATCTCGACGTCCTCTACATCGGCCGCGGCAACAAGCAGGTCACCTTCGCCTCAAAAGACAAATCCTCGCCCGCCCTCTTTTATCTGTTGAGCTATCCCGCACACGCCGAATACCCCACCGCGCTTGTCCGCAAAGAAAACGCCGCGCCCACAGAACTCGGCAGCCTCGAGACCTGCAACAAGCGCACCATCTTCAAGTACATTCATCTCCAGGGCGCGCGCAGTTGCCAGCTCGTTATGGGCGTCACCCACCTCGCCCCCGGCAGCAACTGGAACACAATGCCGCCTCACACGCACATGCGCCGCAGCGAAATCTATATGTATTTCAATGTCGCCGCCGACGCGCGCGTCATGCACTTCATGGGACCACCCGCCGAAACTCGTCACATCGTCATGGCCGACAAGGGCATCGTCATCTCACCCGGCTGGTCGATCCATTGCGGCGTCGGCACGCGCGCCTACAGCTTCTGCTGGGGCATGGGCGGCGAAAATCAGGACTACGCCGACATGGACGCCGCCCCTGTCGAATCCCTGCGCTGAATTTTGCCCGCCTAAGTCTGGCAACTGTATTCTGCAAATCGTACCGCGTCAAACTCCCGCGCAAAAAGGCGGCGATCTCCACTAAGGAAATCGCCGCTTCGTTTTCTCTGCTCCCTAAGCTCTGTTGCCGGGTGCTCCAGGTCCCGATTTTGAAACCTGGGATAGCAAGCCCGCCCACTCATCACGAACTGCTAGCAGCTAGAGGCTAGTAGCTAGAAGCTGCACCTCACGCGTTATACGTCGACGACGAAACTCTTCCGCCACGTCCCGTCCAATTCGTATGGAAGAACTCGCCGCGCGGCTTGTCCACGCGCTCATATGTGTGTGCGCCAAAAAAGTCTCGCTGCGCCTGCAGCAGATTCGCCGGCAGCCGACCCGCGCGATAGCCGTCAAAAAATGCCAGCGCCGTTGAAAACGCCGGCGTCGGCACGCCCAGCTTCACCGCGTGCACCAGCGCCTTGCGCCAGCTCGCCTGGTACTTGTTCAACAGCCGCGAGAAAAATTTATCCAGCAGCAAATTGTCGAGCTTCTTGTTCTTCCTGTATGCATCCTTGATCTTCCCCAGAAACTGGCTGCGAATAATGCACCCGCCGCGCCACATCAGCGCGATGCCGCCCATGTTCAGGTTCCAGCCAAACTCCTTCGCCGCGGCTCGCAGCAGCATGTACCCCTGCGCGTAGCTGATGATCTTCGAGCAGAACAGCGCTCTGCGCACGTCTTCGATAAACTTCGCGCGGTCGCCCACCTTCGGCAACGACTTCGGCCCGCGCAAAACCTTCTCCGCCTCCAGGCGCTCCTCTTTCAGCGCCGACAGGCAACGCGAAAACACGCTCTCGCCAATCAGCGTCACAGGCTGCCCCGTATCAAGCGCGCTGATCACCGTCCACTTGCCTGTCCCCTTTTGTCCCGCCGCGTCCAGAATCTTGTCCACCAGCGGCGATCCGTCCTCATCCTTCTTGGCGAAAATCTCGCTCGAAATCTCGATCAGGTAGCTGTCCAGCTCGCCCTTGTTCCACTCCGCGAAAACGTCGTGCAGATCGTCGGCCGTCAATCCCAGCCCGCGCTTCAGCAGGTCGTAAGCCTCGCAAATCAACTGCATGTCGCCGTACTCGATGCCGTTGTGCACCATCTTCACGAAATGCCCCGCGCCCTCTTCGCCCACCCAGTCGCAGCACGGCGTTCCATCTTCCACTTTCGCCGCAATCGCCTGAAAGATCGGCTTCACATGCGGCCAAGCAGCCGGATTTCCGCCCGGCATAATCGAGGGTCCCTTCCGCGCTCCCTCTTCTCCGCCTGAAACGCCCGTCCCGATAAACAGAATCCCCTTCTCCGCCAACGCCTTCGTGCGCCGCGTCGAATCGCTGAACAGCGAATTGCCGCCATCGATAATAATGTCGCCTGATTCCAGGTGCGGCGTAATATGGTCGATCATCTGGTCCACGGTGTCGCCTGCCTTCACCATCAGCATCACCCGCCGCGGCCGCTTCAGCAGGCTCGTCAGCTCTTCAATCGAGTGCGCGCCCACTACCTCGGTCCCCTTGGCTTCATCCGCTAAAAAATCGTCCACCTTCGAAACAGTCCGATTGAATACGGCCACTTTATATCCGTGGTCGTTCATATTCAGCACCAGATTCTGTCCCATCACTGCAAGTCCAATCAGGCCGATATCACAAGTTGCGTCAGGCATACCTTCTCCAAGAACGAGATTCTCTCGCTGCGAAATTTAATCCTGATTTTGATTCTAACGCTGTGGTCAGACCGCGCGTTGTCAATTTCCCTTAAGCGCCTATGCCGGCAGACCGGTAGATCTCCGCAATCAAGCGCATATCTTTCAATCCCTCTTCGCCCGGTGTCTTCGGCTCCAGATTGTTCTGCACACAATTCGAAAAGTGGTCGGCTTGGGCCGTGAACTGGTACGGATCTCGAGCTGGATTCAGCTCGTCAATCACTTGGCCGTCCACAAATCCGTGCATGTGAACCCCGTCGTAGTTGAACCCGGGGTCGAGCGCCAGCCAGCCTTTGGATCCGTACACCTTGAAGTATCCGCTTGTGTTCGCTCCGTAGCTTGTCGAGCAGCTCGCCACAATCCCTGACGGGAACAGCGTGGTCCAGGCCACATTCTCTTCCACTTCGTTGAAGCGCCCGTCGTGGTCAATCGTCGAGGCCACCGCGTTCAGTTTCGCCGGCTCCTCACCCGTCAGGTACCGCGTCGCGTTCAGCGAGTAGATGCCCACGTCGTAAAGCGGACCGCCGCCGGCCATCTTTTTGTCCAGCCGCCATTCGCCCGGCGCAATATTGAACCCGAAGCAACTGGAAATCTCCTGCACCTGCCCGACCTTGCCTTCGCGAATCATCTGGATCGATTTCAAATGTAGCGGTTCATAGTGGCAGCGGTAAGCAATCATCAGCTTCACGTTCGCCGCTTTGCATGCCGCAATCATGGCCTCGGCGTCTGCGACAGAAGTGCACATCGGCTTTTCGCACACCACATGTTTGCCCGCCTTAGCCGCGCGAATCGTATACTCCGCGTGCATCGAATTGGGCAGCGCCACATACACCGCATCGATGTTCGGGTTGTGCGCAATCTCGTCGAAGTTTTCGTAGCTGTAAATCGAGTCGGCAGGCACGCCGTACTGCGCCGCAACCTTGTCAGCTTTATCGCGATGCCCGCTCACCAGTCCAGTAACGCTCGAGTTCGTCGTGTTCTGGATTCCCGCCATAAAGTGGTACGCGATCCGTCCGATTCCGATGATCGCGTAACGGGTTTTACGCGTCGGGTTCTGCGCGTTCAGCGTCGGCGCGATGCTGGCCGCGAGGCCCAGTGCGCCAAATCGTGTGAAATCTCTTCGGGTCAGTTGCATGGTTTGGGTTCCTTTAGGGTGGCTCGAGTCGAGTAAATCGAGTGCGCCAATCGGAGTGCCTTCAATCAAGCGCTATTGCCGGAAGATTCCGGATCAATCGATTTTCCCCGCCGGTTGCAAATCCTAACATAGAGGGCGCAGTGTGCGTTTTTTGCGCCGCTCGCCGTACACCGCAGCTTCAACAGTCCGCAAACCGCTCAGCTGCTTGTTCACTTGGTACCTTGGTCCCTCGCTCTCATGCACTATCGCTCCCCGGTCTCCTGTTCCCTGTTCCCTATTCCCTGCTTTCGTCACTCCACGCTGATGTCCCCGTCCGCCTCCACCACCAGCTTGTCGCCCACAATTTGAACCGAAAGAATCTTCAGTTGTCCCAGGCTCACCTTATATCCCGACGCCGCCGTCGACCCCGTCAGTGCCGCGCGCAGCAGATTCGCTGCATTCACCTTCATGCTCTTCGGCACCTGGCCTCGCAAAAACGGAGCCAGCACAAAGTTGATCTCCCTCCGGTCGCTCACCTTGTCCAGCTGCGCATCGCGGAAGCCGATCGTCTCCCCCTCCGCATCCGGCTCAATTGAAACTTGCGCAGGCAGCGTCACCGTCACGCCCAGGCACGCGCCACCTACTCCCAGCCGCGCCCGCGTCTTCACCCGCACCACGATCCGGTCCTGCTCGAAACTCAAATGCGGGTCCTCGGTCGAAACAAAGCACGCCGTGTGTGCATTCCCCTTCAGGTAGTACCGGCCGTCCGGCCCGTTGTAGAGCTGCTGCTTCAGCGTCCTTTCCAAGGCATCGCGGCTCACCGTCAGCTCCACTCCACGGCTCATGGCCGCCCCTCCAAAAAGCACCAATCCCGCTGCAATTACCCTCCAGAATCTGCTCATAGGACTATCCTGCCACTGCCCTGCCCATTACTACCACCGTCACCCGAAATATCCGCACTTGTTCTGCCTGTGGGAATCAGAGGAAAACAAAATAACACGTTTAATTACAATCAGATGCGATCCAAGAGGCGTCCCTTCTGATCCCCGTTCGCAAAGCTCTTGCCTATTGATTTTTGAACGAAAAACCCCTAGAATGAGAAATGTACGTCCCTCGGGTCCTTGCCCATCCCCAGGCGCGACCCAGGTTGAACCACGAAAAATACTCCTTTCTAAGGACAAATACCTCAATGGCAAAGCGTCGTGGAAATCCGAACTGGGGCAAGCCGGAGCCCATTGGCCCGGTAGTGCCTACAGTTACCTCTTTTGAGCAGATCACCAAGGAGTTCAAGCTGCCCCCGGACCAGTACATCCGGTCTACTCGCCTCCGCGAGTGGGCGCGCCGCAACAAGAACTCCAAATACATCCCTGAGGCCCTTCTCGAGGCCTGGGGATTTGAGATTGAATCGACGTTGTAACACTTCAGCCAGTTCAAACAGAGACGCCGCCTTCGGGCGGCGTTTTTGCTGCCCGCCAATCGCGAGCGGCGCAACCTACGGGTCTGCCACAATCCGCCTAAAACCAAAAACAGGCGCGATATACGGCACGCCACAAGCCGCCCGGCCATGCTTAACTTGAAATCACATTTTGTGATCTCAAGTCCGGAGCGAAGATGACCCGCAAGAACGCACTGGCTCCGAATACTGTGCCAGGAATTGAAAATCGAATCTTCCTCGTTCGCGGCCAGAAGGTTTTGCTCGACGATGACTTGGCGGTGCTTTATGCCGTCAAGGTCAAGGCACTCAATCAGGCCGTCAAGCGCAACAAGCGGCGTTTTCCCTCCGACTTCGTCTTTCGGCTCACCGCGAAAGAGATCCGCAACTTGAAGTCACAAATTGTGACCGCAAGCAGCACCCACGGCGGCCGCCGCACGCTGCCATATGCCTTCACCGAGCACGGAGCCATCATGGCCGCCAGCATTCTCAACTCCCTGCGCGCAATCGAAATGAGCGTTTTCGTAGTCCGAGCTTTCCTGCGCCTTCGCGACACGCTTGCCTCGCACAAGGCGCTCGCCGCCAAGTTTTCCCAGCTCGAACGGCGGCTCGAAACGCACGACAAGACGATCGGCGAGATCATCGATGCGATCCGCGCGCTCATGACGCCGCCAGAGAGGCCCGTCCGCAGGATAGGGTTCCGACTGGACGCGGTCTCCAAGCCGAAGATGCTTGCGCCGGCAAGCTCGCGCGGTTGACAGTAACCGCAAACGAACCTTTTGCGTCCCATCCCTTCTGGCGTTCCCTCCCCTAATCAGCGAAAATAACAACAGCACATGCCCCAACTGCCTCGCACCCCCGAGCCACCCTTCACCGACGTTCCCGGCGCCGTAGCCGAAATCCAAGCCGGCCGCATGGTCGTCGTCGTCGACGATGAGGACCGCGAGAACGAGGGCGATCTCACCCTGGCCGCCGAGCACGTCACACCCGAGGCAATCAACTTCATGGCACGCTACGGCCGCGGCCTCATCTGCCTATCCCTCACCGAAGACCGCGCCGACCACCTGCGTCTCCTCCCCATGACGCTTGAAAACTCCTCCCGCTTCGGCACAGCATTCACTGAGTCGATCGAGGCCCGCGAAGGCGTGACGACGGGGATTTCAGCCGCCGACCGCGCCCACACCATCCGCGTCGCCATCGATCCAGCCGCAACTTCCGCAGACCTCGTCCGCCCCGGCCATATCTTCCCCCTGCGCGCCCGCCGCGGCGGCGTTCTCGTCCGCGCCGGCCAAACCGAGGCGTCCGTTGACCTCGCACGTCTCGCCGGCCTCTCCCCCGCCGGCGTCATCTGCGAAATCATGCGCGACGACGGCGAAATGGCCCGCATCCCCGATCTCATCCCCTTCTGCCAGCAGCACGGCCTCCGCATCCTCACCGTCGCCGAGCTCATCCGCTACCGCCTCCGCAATGAACGCTACATCTTCCGAGCCGGCGAGTCCCGCATCCAAACCCGCTACGGCGAATTCCGCATGGTCGCCTACGAGAGCCAGGTCCAGGGCGGCGAAAGCCACATCGCACTCATCCGCGGCGACCTCTGCCCTGACTGCCCGGCCTTGAGTTCCGGCCCCACCGCCGAAACACCACGTCCCCACAGCCTCAACGGATCCGCGGCAACAGCCTCACCAAACCCGAGCCCAATTTGCCCGCACCCCGTTCTCGTCCGCGTCCACACTCGCTGCACCGCCGGCGATGTCTTCTCCGCCGACTGCCACTGCCGCGAAATTCTCGACCAGTCCATGCGCATCATCGCTGAAGCGGGATGCGGCGTCATTCTCTATCTCCATAACACCTCGCGCGGCTTCGCCATCGACCATACGCCCGCTGCCGCGCCCAGCACCGCACTCAATCCTGCCCTCAATCTCGATAACTCCGCCGTCCCCGCCACAGTCTTCAACCCTGAAGGCGCCGCAGTCGTAACCGCAGCTGACACACAACAGACTGGCCGCCTCATCCACCATCAGGAACTCCGCGCCCGCGAAGGCTCTCAGGCCCGCTCCGGCCGCATCCTCCGCGCCATCGGCTTGGGCGGCCAAATCCTCTCCGATTTGGGTATTCAGCGCATCCGCCTCCTCTCCAACACCCCCATGCACATCCCCGCCCTCGAGGGCTTCGGCCTCGAAATCGTCGAGCAGGTCCCCATCCCCGTCGAAGAGTGCTCCCGCGTCGTATAAGGCGCTCAATTCATTTGATTTCCCATCAAGTTTTGTTCATTCCGTCCATCTCTCCCAAGATTCTCCCCACAATTCCGCTCAAACGCTGTACCATTGCCTCAACTGTCCCCGAGAAGCCAACCTCTCGGGAAATTCTGTGCGCCCCTTTTTGTGTGTTGATAGCGGCGTACGAATTTTCCCGGCCAGCTCACCCGGAGACGTACGCGTTCGCACGGTCAATTTCTGGGTCAACTGACCGTAATGCAACTTCAGCGCAGCATCTTCTCCTTTGAAGGTGCCGCTTGTGATCCTGGGCCCGCATTACGGCAAACCTCGAAATTGCTGTGACGCCAACCGCACCAGTACGGCGAAAGGTTGGTCCTCGTGCGCGTTCACCTGGTTAACCCCAGCGACAATTCATTTGGCACTGCGGTCATTACGCCGCGCTGGCTCTTCGTCCTTGCAGCCGCCACGCCGCAGTCTGTCGGCGACCCCATCCTTATCGATGAATCCCTCGAACAGATCGTGCCCGAATCCATTCACCCCGGCGACATCGTCGGAATCAGCGTCCACACCGGCAACGCCCTCCGCGGATATGCAGTCGGCCGGATGGCTCGCGCCCGCGGCGCATGGGTCGTCTACGGCGGCATTCACGCCACGCTCTTTCCTGAGGAAGCGCTCGAGCGCGGCCAGGCCCACTCCGTAGTAAAAGGCGACGGCGATCTTGCCTGGGCCAAAGTCGTCACCGCTTGCATCGCCGGCGCTCCCGAAAAAATCTACGAAGGCGGCCGCATTGAAGGCGGTGAATTCCTCTCCGCCCGCTGGGACCTCATGGATCCCGCAAAATACATGTGGGCCTCCGTGCAAACCATTCGCGGCTGCCCCAAGCACTGCTCGTTTTGCAGCGTCTGGCGCACCGACGGGCAAAAACCTCGCCAGCGTAAATTCCAAAACGTCGTCGACGAAATCATTGCCCTGCGCCGCCTCGGTTTTCGCTTCATCGCGCTCGCCGACGACAACTTCTATCCCGTCACCTTCACCGATCTTCGCCTCGCGCGCGAGCAAAACAACACCGCCAAGCTCGAAGAGCTAACCGCCATTCGCAATGAGCGCCTTCAACTGATGGAAGAGCTGGCCAAGCTCCCCAAAGACATGGTCTTCTTCACGCAGATGACCATGGAAGCTGGCGAAGACGGCAGCTATCTCGATGCAATGAGAAAAGCCAACATCAAAGGCGCGCTCGTCGGCGTCGAGGCAGTCACTCCCGAAGGGCTTAAAGCTGTCTACAAAGACTGGAACTACTCCGGCGAGGCTCTCGCCAAACAACTCCAGACCTTCAAGCAACACGGCGTTCACGTTCTCGGCTCGTTTATCTTCGGCCTTCCCACCGATCGCCCCGCCACCTTTACTGCGACAGTCGAAATGGCAATCAAGGCCGGCGTGACCTTCGCTCAATTTGTCATGATGACCCCGTTCCCCGGCACCGTCGATTTCCTGCGCTGGGAAAAAGAGCAAGCCGTCGATCCCATGATGGTTGGCGACGTGCCCATCACCCGCTACTGGATGATCCCCACCGAAGTGCGGCCCAAAATGTTCACCCCGCACCCCACCATGAGCTCCGACGAAATCCGCATGCGCACCCAAAAAGTCTGGGACCGCTTCTACACCTGGGGAGCCATCTGGGAACGCTCCGCCTGCACACCCACCCTGCGCGCACGCCTCGGATTCATCTTCCTCTCCAAGCTCTACCGCCAGATGTACGCCGGCACCGGCATCTCGACCGACAGCGCGCGCCGCAAGAAATCAAAACGCTGGGCGCGCTGGACCGCGAAGCAGTGCAAGAAGCTCTTCCAGGCCCGCCCCATGCCGGAGCTCGAAAGTCCTAAATGGGAGATCGGCTTGCCCACACTGGCTCAGCCTGCGTTTGAAGGCGTGAATGGGCAGGCTGTGAGCAGCCCGTTCGTTACGATTTCAAAGAGATGATTCGTTGCGATCTCAAAGACCTGACCCGGCCGTGCGCTGGCTCGAACACGCCGCGGGTCAGCTCTGCGCCACCGTGAACTACGGCTTGTCCGAATTGATCTGGTAAGTCCCGTAATTGATTGTCAGCACGGCCGTGCCTCCGATTCGGACCTTGGTTTCGCTGCGGCTCTGTTGCGGCAGCCAGAAGTCTCCCGTCTTCGCGTTCGTATATCGAATCACCGTCCGCGAAATCAAGAACGAGGGATTTTTTGCAGGCGACGCCTCGACTTTTGCTACGGCGAAGTCCGTCGCATCCACCCAGACCTTGCCTCGATACAAGAATTTGCTTTCTGTCAGCGGCTCTACATTCAGAAGGTAGGCAGGGCGTCCATCCAGGCTATCCGTCCCCAGCAACTGGAACCGGTAATTCGCCTGTGTCATCGCGGTCGCCCCTCCGTCCCGCCATGCTTCTTTTTCGCTATCCATCGCCCTCTTCAGAACTTTCTCGCCGAGAATCTTCGAACCACTCTGAGACAGAATGCGAAAGCTTTTTCCTGAGGTGGAATCAAAGTCCACCTCCACGTCCATCTTTGCCTCGAGGTTTGCAAGTCCTCGGTACTCGACTTCGTACTGCCGCACCGCCTTGTAATGCTTCAATCTTTCCCGCTGAATTTGACTATGATTTTCCATGGACGCCAGAATCTGCGCCAATGGTAAGACTGCCGGGGCAGGAGTATCTGCACCGGCCGGCCAAAGGGCTGCTCCAACCCAGAGGGCTACTCCGATTTCGACCAGCACCGCGCAGCCGGCAATGCCTCTGCTTCGACGAAATTCAATTCGGTTGGATGGCATGAGGCATTCTATCGCCACATGATTGATTTCTTGCGAAACCGCGCAACGATGAGTGCCCACTCTGTCCGTATTTGCACCGGCGCCGGAACTTCCATCCGAATGGGAGATTCCCCGTCCCTATCGTTCGTACCCAAACGTCCCGCACAAATCTGTTGTCTTTGAGATCGCGTCGAACGTAAACACCGGCATATCGTCGCCTGAGAAAAACGCTACATTCAGCGTGTGCCCGGTGACGTAAGTCGCCATCCACTGCGTATCCGCATCCCCGCAAAGACTGTTCTTGTGTAGGAATCTCTGGGCCGCTGGCACTTTCAACCTGTAAAGCATCCCGCTGATCCCGGCGCTCACATCCGCGTCAAACACCGCGCTCACTTCCACCGGCTTCAACGTCCGAATCGGCGCCAGCGGAAACTCTAGAAAATCAATCGAAACTTTGTCTTTCAAAATCGCGATGTCGCTCGTGATCGACGTCGCATTCGAGCTCGCCGCACGCCACGCGCCCTGGTCCTGCGCTTCGGCCCGCGTCGCGTCGGCTACTAAAACCGCCAGCATTACTACCGCCGCTGCGCCCAGCACCGTCCACTTCCGCATTCCGGTCTCTGATCTCTGTTCTCTGATCTCTCACTCCCTAAGTCTCCGAGCCCTGTCCTTCTCGGTCCCTTGTTCCCTCGGTCCCTTGGTCCCTGCTCTTTCACCATCCCAGCACATACGCAAACACCAGCGGCGCCACAATGCTCGCGTCACTCTCAATAATGAACTTCGGCGTCGTCTCTCCAAGCTTGCCCCACGTAATCTTCTCGTTCGGCACCGCGCCCGAGTACGACCCGTAGCTCGTCGTCGAATCCGAAATCTGGCAGAAATACGCCCAAAGCGGCACATGGTCGCGCTGCAAATCCTGGTGCAGCATCGGCACCACGCAAATCGGAAAATCCCCCGCAATCCCGCCGCCAATCTGAAAAAATCCCAGCGGCGTCTTGGCCGTCGTCGCTGTGTACCACTCCGCCAGCTCCATCATGTACTCAATGCCCGTCCGCACCGTGTGCACTTTCTTCACGTCGCCCGTGATGCAGTGCCCCGCGTACATATTCCCCAGCGTCGCGTCCTCCCACCCCGGCACAAACATCGGCAGATTCTTCTTGGCCGCTGCCAGCAGCCAGCTGTCTTTCGGGTCGATCTGGTAACTCTTCTCGAGCACACCCGACAACAAAATCTTGTACATGAACTGGTGCGGAAACCACCGTTCCCCGGCCTTGTCGGCCTTCACCCACTCCGCCAGTACCTCGTTCTCAATCCGCCGCATCGCCTCCATCTCGGGAATGCACGTATCCGTCACGCGGTTCATGTGCCGCGCCAGAAGCGCCGCCTCGTCGGCCGGCGTCAGGTCGCGGTAGCCAGGCACGCGCTCATAAAAGTTGTGCGCCACCAGGTTGAATACGTCCTCTTCGAGATTCGCCCCCGTGCAGCAGATTCCGTGAATCTTGTCCTGCCGGATCATCTCCGCCAGCGATAGCCCCAGCTCCGCCGTGCTCATAGCCCCGGCAATCGTCACAAACATCTTGCCGCCATCGGCCAGCAGCTTGTTGTACGCCTCCGCCGCATCCACCAGCGCCGCGGAATTGAAATGACGATAGTGATGCTTGATGAACTCAGTAATCGGTGCCATCTCTTTTTTCACTCCACACCAGTTTTCCAGTTGCCGACGTTTGAAAGTACCAGAGCTAAGTGCCTTTTTCCTTGAGAAAACGGCACCCTCGCGAATTCACAGTACGGCACATGAACTGGAACAACCGGTTAAATTTCCAACCTAACACAACGAAATCAGAACCCTGTGAATCCTGCCGTATCCACAGGAAATTCGCTTCTATGCCGCAATCTAACGGTAGTACACTAACCGCGAAACTTTCCTCGGAGGCCGCTTCATGTCCCGCAACACTGTCTTCGCCGCCCTCGTCCTCGCCGCCATTTTCGCCGCCCCTTACGCGGCGTCCGCCCAATCCTCCTCCGACGCTTGCTCTCTGCTCACCCAGGCGCAGGTCTCCGCCGCTGTTGGCGCACAAGTCGGAGCGGGCGTCTATGTCACGCCCACATTCAAAGCCACCTGCACCTGGACCGCCCCGGGCAAAATCGTCACCCTCATGACCGAGAGCACCAGCGCCTTCCAATCCGGCAAAACGCCCGTCAGCCCAATGATGCAAATTGTTCCTGCCCCGGGCATCGGCGACGACGCCTATTATGTCGTCGAAAACACCATCGCCATGCTCTTCACCAAAAAGGGCAGCGTCGCTTTCAAGACGAGCATCTACAGCAAGCTGCCCATCGCCACGCTCGAGTCCATGGAAAAGACCCTCGCGCAGCAAGTCGCCGGCGAGCTATAGCCTTTGAGAGCGTTTAAGAGCGACTTGCAGGCACCCTTGCCCTGATATTTCTCCAAAGATTTATTAAGCGAAAAACTCTTCCGCAAAAGCAACTTACGGCACGGCTCATCCGATCTCCATCAAAGGAGGCAACGCTATTCGATCCTCTCTCATCTGTTATCGAGAAAGCAGAAGCTCGGAAGATAAAGGAGGATCGGAAATGAAAATCAATTGGCTTGCTCTTCCCATCATAGCGGCCGCGGCGTGCCTGCTCTGTTCATCGCCCTCGAAAGTGTACGCAGCTTCTCCACAGACAACGGCATACGTTCACGATCAGGGAGGCTGGGACGTGCCTCCAGCAGAATTTCGCGATATTCAGCGGCAGGGTTTTCACGATGGCATTGAAGGCGCCCGCAAAGACTTCGATCATCATCGCGCGCCAAATGTGAATGGCCGCGAAGAATACAGGCATCCGCATGTCGATCCGTCGGCGCGTGACGATTACCGCGAGGGCTTCCGCCGCGGATATGACGTGGCCATGCAGCACCTGCAAGGCGCAACACCTCAATAGACCCGATCGGCAAACTCGCAACATTTTGAGTTCGCCTCGGCTATTCAAGAAATACGAAACCCCGGCTCTCACACGCCGGGGTTTCGTTTTACTCATTTGCGCCTGGGCGGCACATTCCAGAGTGAGACAGAAACCAAGCACAACGCCAAGAATCAGCGAAAGAACCGTGTTCCTTGCGGCGCGCGCCCCTTACGGGTGCGCGCCCGACTCCGACCTCCTGCAACTCGCCTGCTCACAGCGCGGGAGGAGTCATCATCTCCGCCACATGTTCGCCGTCTCCGCTTATAACAGCAAATTGGCGCTGGCTCTTATCGTCGCTTTTCACGAACATCAGATTCGAGCCGTGGTTCTTGAACCACTCATTCGCCTTCTGATTCATCGCCTCGGCCCGGCCCTGACCCAATTGCGCCGAAAGTAGCCCCATGTCGTGATCAACGAGCGTGCTTGCCTGTTTTCCGCCCTGCAGCTCGGCAACACTGAAATGGTAATAGGCGCCTTCGCTATCCACAGGAACTCCGTTGCCATCGCGCTCCAGTACCCCGAGCAGAACCGAAGACCTCCAATTGCCAGCCTCTGCTGCATCGTTCAACAACGCGACTGCCTCACCTGCAGAAGCAGCCAGATTCGGATTGCGAACCAGAAGCAGCCCCAGCTCGTGCATTGCAGGAACATAACCCGCCGCCGAAGAATCTCGCAGCAACTTCGCAGCAGCCGCAAGGTCTGGCCCGCCTTCGGCATTCATCAACAACCGGGCAAGGTCAAACTCCGCGATCGGATTGTGCAGGTTCGCGCCTTTGCGATACCACTTCTCGGCCTTGGAGCGATCTTGCGGCGTTCCAATTCCGAATGCATAGAAGTCGCCGAGATAGCATGCAGCCAATCCGTCGCCCTGCGCTGCGGCCGCGCTCATCAGCCAAAACGCCGATGCTTCATCCCGCGCAACACCGGTGCCCCACACATACGCGACCGCGAGATCCACTTCAGCCATTGGCAGCCCACTTGAGGCGGCCAGCCGATACCAGTGCGTCGCGCGCTCCGGATTCTTGTCGACGCCCATGCCGGTTTCGTAAAAATAGGCGGTTTCAAACTCCGCGAAGGGATCGCCGGCTCCAGCCGCCTTCTCATACCAATAGGCCGCCTTCTTCACATTCTGTTCCACGCTGCGGCCATCGAGATAGTCCTGCGCAAGCTTAATCTGTTCGGCCAGGTTGCGCGGCTCTGGCGCATTCCGAGTCGCAGGCACGTCGGGATTGGTCGCAGCCACGACCTTCTTCGGTGCCGCAAATAGAACGCAGGTTACAGCGAGAGTTAAAGCAAAGGCCAGCGGATAATAGTTGCTGCGCGAAGCTCTCATGCGAATTCACCTCCGGGAAAGTGAAGGGCCTCCAAATCCGGCATTCGATTCACCGGGCCAGCGTCCCTTCATGAAATGAGCTTCAGTCTTCCTTGTTCATCTGTCCAATAGATTGATGTGATATATTCGATCTCAATTGGAGATTCATGTATGGAAGTCCGGCAGCTGCAGATCTTTCGCACTCTCGCTGAAGAGTTGAACTTCACGCGGACCGCTGAAAAAGTGCACACCGTGCAATCCAACGTCACCGCGCAGATCAAGGCGCTCGAAGAGGAGCTAGGCACTCCGCTTTTTGATCGCCTCGGCCGCCGCGTCACGCTCACTGACGCGGGCCGCAACTTCCTGCCCTTCGCGTCGCAGGCCCTCGCGGCAATGGACCAGGGTCACCGCGCGATCCAGACCGGCGCAGAGCCCAGTGGGCCGCTGCGCATCGGAGCTCCGGAGAGCGTCCTCACCTATCGCCTGCCCCAGGTATTGCACGCCTTCCGCCGCAACTGTCCACACGTCGAACTCATCTTCGTCCCCTACATGAGCATGCCGTTTGTGCTCGAGCTCGAAGCTGGCAAACTCGACATGGCCATCACCATGGCGGACTCGTTGCCTTCAGCCAACATCAAGTCCGTCCGCCTGCGCACGGAACAGGTTTTCCTGCTGGGCGACCCCAGCCACCCCCTCGCCTCGAAGTCCGCCGTAAAACCTTCTGATCTTGCGGGGCAGAATCTGTTGCTTACTGAATCGGGATGCAGTTACCGGCAGAAACTCGATCGCATTCTCGCCCTTGCGAACATTCGCCCCGCCAACATAACCGAGTTTTCCAGCGTTGAAGCAATCAAGGAGTGCATCTCCCTCGGCATGGGGCTGGGCCTCTTGCCGGCAATCGTCGTTGCTCGCGAACTGCGCCAGCATCATCTCAAAGCGCTCAAATGGGCCGGTCCATCTCTCGACATTGCTACCCACATCATCTGGCACAAAGACAAATGGATCTCTCCGGCCATGTCCGCATTCATGAAGACGGTCAAAGACAAACTCGCGGACTCTGATCGCGGACTCTGACCATGAACGAATGGGGACAGTGCCGACTTGGCGCAGGTTTCGTCAACCCTGCTTCGGAAGATCATCGCAGCGCCGGTGGAGGTATTCGCGCACAGCCGGATCGCTCTCGAGGCCAATCGCGAGTTGATATGCGTGTCGCGCAGCATCAGGTGATCCGGTGCGGCCCAGCAGGTTGGCGCGCGCAGCCCAATATGGCTGATACGATTCCACGCGTTGGTCCACGGCGGCAATTTCCAGTGCCGCCAATCCGGCGTCGGAACCTTCTAGCTCCGCTACAGCCAGTGCGCGGTTGATCAACGCAACGGGCGAGCTCGTCAACTGCGCTAGCGCATCGTATAGCGTTACGACGGCGGCCCAGGAAACGGATCCGGTCCGCGCGCCTTCCACATGCGCTGACTGAATGGCGGCTTCCAGTTGATATCGTCCAATGCGCATGTTACGGATTTTGGCGCGATTCGTGGGCCGGCTTGCATTGTTGAGCGCGGTTTCGGCTTCCTCGATCATCCGCCAATCCCACACCGTCTTGTCCTGGCTGCGCAGGGGAACGAACTCGCCATCCGCGGTGCGGCGCGCGGGTCTGCGCGCCTCCGCGTAAAGCATCAGCGCCAGCAAACCCCACGCCTCCGGCTCGTCCGGAAGAAGCTGCGTCAGCAGCCTTCCGAGAAAGATCGCCTCCCCGGCTAGTTCCCGGCGCGCTGGATCGGTTCCCGTTGCATCTGCCCATCCTTCGGCGAATCCTGCGTAGATCGAATCAAGCACCGATTCCAACCGGTCTCGCAGTTCATCGCGTTCCGGGATGCGGAAGGGAATGCCCGCCTCGCGAATCTTCGTCTTGGCCCGCACCAGCCGCTGCGACATTGCTGCCGGCGAAACCAGAAAAGCCGACGCGATTTGCTCAGCTTCCAATCCCAAAACTACCTGCAGCATCAGCGGAGCGCGGATGGCCGGATCAATTGCCGGATGCGCGCAGGCAAAAAGAAGGGCAAGCCGGCGATCAGGAAATCCGTCGTCCGCGGCGGCGATCATAGCATCCGCCAACTGCTCCGGTTCGTCATCGCTCGACGATTCGCGATTGCGGCGAAGATGATCGATGAGTTTTCGCCGGGCCGCGGTAAGCAGCCACGCCTCAGGATTATCAGGGCATCCCTTCAGGGGCCACGCCGTCAATGCGGAAGCAAAAGCCTCCGACAAGGCATCCTCCGCGGCCGCAACATCGCCGAACCTCGCCGCCAGGTACGCGATCAGCTTGCTGCGGCTGCGAAGAGCCGCTGCCTCGGCAGCCGCATAGGCTTCATCGTCTTTCGCCGGATTCAGCATGGCCGATCTTCCTCGGGCTCCCATCTTCCTGGCGATTCCCATTCTCCTGGGTCAACGTCCGGTTCCCCGCTTGCGGGCCGAGTCGATCCTCTCGAGCAGCGTCACTCTAACCGCATCTCCTGGCGCTTTTCCGATCGCCCGCAGGATCTCGGCTTTCATGGGCAGTTTGTGATTGCCATCTCCCAACGCCATAAACGAGCTTTGGAATGGGAATCTGTCGATGGTCCCTTTGACCTTCACCAACCCGCGCGTCCCAAAGAAGGCGGCCGACTTCGGCCAGATGACGTAAGTCCAGCCGCCGGGCTTTGGGCTTTTGATGAGCGTCGCAGTGAAAGACTTGTTCAGCATCTTTGCCTCACTGGATTGTCTGAAAGTCGCGTTCCGGCGGCGTCACATCGCCCAGATCGCCCGGACTTCTACGATGCCATGCTGCGCTGCAGGGCATCGGCCGGCCCACTGCATCGCCGCATCCAGGTCGGGCGCGTCGATCAGGTAGTAACCGGCGAGCTGTTCCTTCGATTCAACGAAAGGTCCGTCGAGCACTTGCGTCTTTCCGTTAGTTGTGCGAAGAGTCGTCGCCGTAGCTGAGGGTTTGAGCCGATTAGCGCCGACCAGCGCGCCGGCAGATTTGAGCGCTTCCGTATACGCCGTATAGGCCGCGCTTCCCTGCTGCTGCTGTTCGGGTGTCATCCGGTCCCAGCCGGACTCGTCGAGGTAAAGCGTCAGTAAATATTGCATTTCGTCCTCCGTCATGGATTGTAGGCGTTGAGCGCCTCAACTCCATGACGGCTGGACCCTCGGCCAATCGACAGGGCCTATGAAATTATCGTCGATTTTATTTAATAGCCGCGCTTTCTGTTCCCTATCCCCTGTTCCCTATCCCCTGCTTTCCTCACACCCGCCAGGTGTCCGCGCGCCAGCTCTTGATCCGCTCTTTAATCTGCTTGCGGTTCAAATTGTGATCGAGAGCCTGCTTTGCCAATTCCACCACTTCATCGTCGGCTGCAAATCGCAGTCCAATCAGTTGGTCTTCAGTCAATCGATAAATCTGCGCGTGCCATTCCGCCGGTGCCAGCGCCTGCAGCCGCAACCGCTCTTCAAGCCGGATTACGCGGTCCTGCACCTTCAACGGATATGTTCGCAACCGGAGGACCAAAGCGAATGCCGCCAGCGACAACACCACAAGCCAAATCGGATGGAAGCTAGGGTGGTGCACTGCATACATGATGGCGATGACGATGTTGGCAAGGATTACGATGGTCAGAAAAAAATGATAGGCCGGATCAAACCGCCCATGGCTCTTGAGACTTTGCGGCTCACTCATCTGTTGCGCTCGTTCCTTGCAGGTCTGGATTGGCGCTTGCCGCCGCGCTCTTTGCGCCCGGCCCTGTGGATGTCCCGCCGTCTGCGGCCATCGGTGCCTGTATGCCTGCAATGGCCGAATTCTCTTGGGTCGAGCTTGGCGCTGTCAACCTCACCGTTGTCAACTCCGTCGCCATCAACGCCGATAAATTGTCCGGTCCAAGAATTGTCAGATCCTTCGGGATCAGATGGTAGCGGCCGCGCACCAGATAGTCCACAAACAGGCCGCCGGCCAGGTAAGGATTCAACAGCGCGATCGGGACCGCGTAAACCGTCGTGACAAACGACTCGTCGATACCCTTGGCGGAGTGGCTCCTTCCGCGATAGCCCGGGATCTGCGGAATTTCAAAAACCGCCAACTTCGTCCCCGGATTCTTGCGCGCAAACCGCACCAGCTTATATGCGATCTGTTTCGGCGTAGTCATCCAGACATCCGGAAAGATGCTGCGCCTGAAGGTCCGGGGAAAGTACTCGTTCAGCGTTACCCGCGCGAAATCCGCGCAGTTGTTAAACAGCAGATCGAACTTAGTCTTGTTTGGCCCGGCATTCAGTTTCTCCATCAGCGCTTGATCCTGCTCTTCCGTTGTCTCAAACCGGAAGGCATAGATGCGTCGCTCATATGCCGCGCCCAGCAGTTGCGTCCAGCCACCGTGCACCAGGTTACCCGGCGTCAAATCCGCGCCAAGGCTCGCCAGATGCTTCTCGTGATACCGGCCTCGCAGTTCCACCACCAGGTCGTGGTCCACATGCGCAGGAACCTCCGCCGCGTTCTCCACCGAGTACAAGTAAGGAATAAGCGGGATTGCCACCCAGTCGTATCCATCAATGCCTTGATAGCGTGAAATCACTGCGCCCAGTTCTCCTGGCTGGCAGCGGCGCAGCTTCACTGGCGTTTCCGCGCAGATCCGTTCAAAATAAATCGCGTTATGCCCGGTCGGGTTCACCGCGCCAAAAAAGCCGTACGGCTCCTCCATCAGCAGAGCCGACTGCGCATGCCCCGGCGTGCCATAAAGGGTCGCCACCAGAACCAGCACAAATAAAAATCTGCGGTTTATAAACCTTGAGAGCATCGGTTTCCCTTTGCAGTAAGAGTTACTGGTTCTCTCTCGTTCATTGTCCACGATCTTCCGTGAAAAACCCGCCTGTTTGAAGACCCGCCTGGGTGAAGAGTTGATAAACAAAGCCCGCTATGTTCGCCAGGTAGTTGATGATTCAGGAGTTCCGTGCGCCCGCATCACTTCGCGGTTGCTGCGCAGGCCACTCGGTTGCCCGGGCACACTACACCCCCCACCTACTTAGATGCGTTTTCTGCCTAATTGTTGCTGTCGCCCAATTAGGCCTGTTGAGGCTCACGTTGAAAACCGCACAGCCGGCAAACAAATGCCATCCGTCCGTCGAAGCCTTCTTCAACCATTCTCGCTCAACTATTCATGAGTAATTACTCAGGAGTAGGAACAATAATTGTGGTCTCCTGCACTTCGATCAGGCCGGAGTCGATCAGCTTCTCCAGTTCCGGCAAAACCGCATCCACCTTCTCGCGCGTCTCAATGAATTCGATCTTGATCGGAAGATTATCGGAGATCTCGAGGATGTGCGCGGAATGAATGCGATGCGCCGCCCCAAAGCCAGCCACGCCTTTGATGACCGTGGCGCCCGCGACTCCGCTGTGAAATAGAAAATCCAGAATGCTGCTGTAAACCGGAACATGGTGGCGCTTGGCCCCGTCGCTCAGGTAGAGCGTCACTTTAACGGCCTTGCCCGTGGTCAACATGAGTTCTATCTCCGTCGGCTCTCGCTCCGGAATTCACTCGTGAGCGCGCGCCGTACTTACACTCGCAGATGATTAACGAACGATTGAAGCACTTTTGCGGCACTGTTGCAACTCCTAGTCGCCTGCTACTCATTCTCTAAAGCAGATCGGCCAGCGCCGTTCCGCACCAGGTCGCCGCAAGACCCACCACGAGACTGCCCACTGCGTAGAGCCCCGCCAATAGAAATGCGCCCGACCGCATCGTTGACAGCGTCTCCCACTCATAGGTCGAAAAAGTGCTGTACGCGCCGATGAAGCCGATCGGCACAAAGAATCGCCACGCAGGGTTCAGATCAGCGCGCTTGCCAAAATAGGTAAGCGTGAAGCCGATAATAACGCAGGCCGTGATGTTAATGACGAACGTGCCGTAAGGGAACTTGGCTCCTATGCGCCCCGAAATCGTCGAGCCAACCCAGTACCTCAGGATCGAGCCCAGCGCGCCGCCCGCCGCGATCAGCAAATATTTCTGCACTGTCATCCTCCTCGCATCAATCTATGCTGCGCAAACACCGGCGTCAGATTTACAGCTTCGCAAATGCGACGCAGCAATCGCGCCATCGGCATTTCTCTCAGCATCTCAGGGGATCGCGCCGCGACATGCCTCCGCAACAGGATTCCCTGTCAGGAGTCATCATCTGTCCGGCCGAATGGAGAGGACAGCGGTTAAGGGTGAACTCCTTCACCACTTCAGTTATTACAACTCGCCACGAACTCTCGTGTCAATGCACAAAACGCCACAACTAGACTGCTCGCCCCGCGTGTCCTAATACATCCGGCCCGATAGCAGAAACCCTGCCGGCTTTAGTCCTCTTTCGGCGGCTTGTTGTCTCGGGAATCAGTCATCGTAACGCGCGTAGATCGCGCAGCGCCGGCAGCGGCCAGCAGGAAACTCCGCATCTGTGGCGTGAATTCTCTGCGCTCTGCTTCTTTCTGCACAAAGCTGAATGCCCAGTAGATCAGGCAGCAAATGAAGGTGGCCGCCTCAATGCGGGCAAGATGCGCGTACTCAGTTGCGGTTGTCTGATGCGTTGCGAGCACGGCGATTGTGAGGCTCACAATGGAATAGATACCCAACCCTGTCGCTACTTGCAATTCGCGATCCCGCCAGCCGATTGACAATAGCTGGCTGCCGCCGGCGAGCACAAGGAAGAAGAGAACCCGAAGGATGGACGACGTCTGCTCCAGTTGCGTGTACATGAGCCCGATTCTGGATGTTGCATGCTCAAGTCCCGGCAAAGCCGTGAATGGCCAGATCGCTGCGCCCGCCACCAGAATCAAAACTCCGACCAGCACCAGGGAGCTGCGCGGCAATGAGCTTCGAAGCGGCCGCAGCACTGACCAGGCCACCTCAACCAAAACGCAGAACAGCAAAGCGGAATCCAGAACCGCCTGCGCGAAATAAAGCTCAAAGTAGTTCTTGCCGAAGTACTGCCCTGTGTAGCGCACGATTACGTTACTTACCACGTCCCAAACGCAGTACGCGCAAAACACCGGCAAGGTCCGCCAAATACGACGATAAAAAAGCAGCCCGATCAAACTCACCTGGGCAGCAAGACTGGCGTACCAAATAACGTCGTCGATATTCATCGTCGTCTGGCCCACCTCACCGTACCGGATGACCTGACCAGAGATTCATCATCCGTATCTGCACTGCTACCATCAGAGTCTACGTCTTTTCGTTGAAGGCTGTAAAAACGCAAAAGGCCCACCTCGTCGAGGTGGGCCCTGCATGGTAAACAAGTCTGATTAAGCGACGGCTGGCGGCGGAAGCTTTACCGGGCCCCAAGGCGTGGCTGCTGCCATGCTGGGCGGAGGAAGCTTTACCGGGCCCCAGGGTGTGGCCGCTGCCAGGCTAGGAGGCGGAAGTTTTACCGGACCCCAAGGCGTAGCTGCCATCAAGCTGGGAGGCGGAAGTTGTACTGGACCCCAAGGGGTGGTGACCGCCAGGCTTGGCGGCGGAAGTTGCACTGGGCCCCACGGTGTGGCTGCCGCAATGCTCGGAGGCGGAAGCTTCACCGGACCCCAGGGCGTTGCGCTCACAGAACACACAGATACGAGGAGCAATGCAATGCAGCCGAATTTCAGAACGTTCAACGTGCTCGATTTCATTGATACATCTCCCGGCGGTAGACACTTCCGCCATAGAACTTTGCTTGGTTAGATTAACCCAATGTGTGTAGGAGCGCTACAACAAAAGTGTTATGAATGAATTTTTTTGACGGAAGTACCCATTTAGCGAGCGCAGCGGTAACAAAAATGAGGGTACTAACCACCTTGATTCGTCTTACCTTCGCCTATTCGGGCGAATTCCTGCCCTTATCGCCCTGAAACGAAGAGATTTGCAGCGAAGCTAGACACTGCGAAAATGAGCCAATCGACAGTGTGTACAAAGGCGATCCAAACTCTGTCAGGAGTCCGCCTCTCAGGAATCCGGCTCCACCGGCGGCGATCGCTGCGAAAGCGGTCGTCCCAGAAAAACCAGATTAGAGTTCCCAAATTGACGAGCCCGGTTGGCGAGCCCACATTGACGAGCCCAGGCTGGAGTGCCCCGACTGGCAAGTTACGGCCTTGAAAGGCAAGCACCATGTTCTGGTTACCAGACTGAAAACTTCGGTGATGTGGGCCAAATCAACAAAACTCGTTACATTGACAGTCAAGCCATTCGCAATTGGCCATAATCTATGAACTCTCTAAATCCAGAATCGCCGCTGCGGCCCGATACGCCAGTCACCGCACAGGGTCGGCAAGAAGTTCGCTGCGCGGTCAGATTTCCTCTTTCTCTTCCAGTGGTGCTCTCAGCTGGAAACAACGAGATTGCGGGTCTCACCAAAAACATCTCCGCCAGCGGAGTTCTCTTCGCTCTCAACGAGGACTTGCCGGTCGGCTCGGACGTCAGCTTTTCCATGCGGATGCCGCGTGCCATTCTGGGAGCAGCTCAGGATGTTCTAGTCCACTGCAAGGGGCGTGTGGTACGCTGCTCCTCAAGCCATAATGAGCACCTCACTGCGGCCACAATTGATGACTATCGATTTGCGGAGCAGTGAGATTGCGGTTGGCTTAATGGCAGCCGACAATGGAAATCCTCGACGATAGCCCCGACGGTGAAAGTGTTGACACTCCGGTCAAGCCGGGGACCATTCGCGTAATACTCGCGGATTCCCAGGCGATCTATCGTGTCGGGATTCGTAAAGTCTTCGCTCTCGAGGACGATATCCGCGTGGTCGCGCAGGCTGATTCACTTGAAAATCTGCGCTCCGCCATTGAGCGTTTCCCAACCGACATTGTGCTTTTAGAGGGCGGTATGCTGGCCGGCACGGCCAATGCAATTCCCGAGCTTTTGCGCCTGGCGCCAGACGTCAAGCTGATCGTCCAGGCCGTTGCGGCTGACGAAAATCACACAGTGGAGCTATACCGCCGCGGTGTTCGCGGCATTGTTTCCCGTTCCATTTCGCCCGATTTGCTGGTCCGGTGCGTTCGCCGCATCGGCGCCGGCGAAACATGGATCGACAATCAATCCGTCAACTGGGTGATCGATGCCTATCGTGCCCAGGCGGCCGCGCTCGTCAGTCCGCGCAACCAGCCGCGCCTTTCGCCCAAGGAGATGTCGATCATTACCTGCATCACGCAGGGAAAGCGCAACAAGGAGATCGCCTTCCAGTTGGGCACCACCGAGCAGGTCATTAAGAATTACCTGCGCAAGATCTATGACAAGCTGGGAGTTTCTGACCGGCTTGAACTCGCCCTCTATTGCTTGCACAACAAGATCATTCAATCGGAGCTGGATGAAGAACTGGTGGCCCAGAAAGTCATCACCAGCTAGCCGCGCTTCCAACTACACCCTCCCTACACCCTTTCCGTCCCTCCCTGCTTTTCATTCCATACCGGCAACCATTTTCTCCCTAGGTCGCGGACCCTCGCGCAGCGGCCCCTCACGACGCGGCAGCGTTTGCCTCCGCGCAGGATTGCCGCGCTCGCTCCAGCAGGCGAATCATCTCCGCCAGTTCCGCCCCGCTCAGACCCCCGAGCAGTTCCACCGTAATTCGCACAATCAGCGGATCCATGGCGCGCAGCAACTCAAGGCCCGCATCGGAAATCTGCGTCAACACCACGCGCCGATCGTGACGGTCGCGATGCTGGCGAATCAACCTCAGCCGTTTCAACCGCCCGAGCAATCGCGTGATGTCAGGTTCCGCGGCGATCATGCGCGCGCCGATGGCCGCGCAGGGCAGCCCGCACGGTTGTGCGCCGCGCAAAATTCTCAGCACGTTGTATTGCGTCGGTGTCAGTCCGAATCCCCGCGTCCTCTGCTGGAACGCGTGCTCCAGGCAATCCGAAGTGCGCATCACGTTCAGGATTGCCTCTTCTTCTGTGCTCGAGAACGGCGCTTCTTGCGCGATTTCAGACTTCAGGCTTGTCAATCGAAAACCCTCCCTACATCGCAGCAACCCGACCCCGCATCGCGGCAGCCCAACATGGGCCAGCGAAACGCAATGACCCACACCTTAAGATGCTTTGAGCAATATAGTCGTTGCAACAAACATTAACTGGACCCACGACCTCGACCCACGCATTTCCGGCAAACGCCCGGGAAGAAATGCCCATTTCAACTGCGTGCGCCGAATCCGGGCTGTTCCTGCATGCCCGTCTGCTATGCTCCCGCAAATGTCCGTTCTCGCCCCGTTTCGACAGCTCACCCACGCGCAGCGCCATGTTTTCCTGGCCGCATTTCTCGGCTGGACGCTCGATAGCCTCGACTTCTTCCTTCTCGTCTTCTGCGTCAATGCGATTGCCGGCGAGTTCCACACCAAGCCCTCCGCGATCTTGGGAGCGGTGTTCCTCACCCAAGCGTTCCGCCCGGTCGGCGCTCTGCTCTTCGGCATGCTGGCCGATCGCTATGGCCGCCGGCCCGTGCTCATCGCAAATATTCTGGGCTTTTCCGTCATCGAGCTGGCCTGCGCATTCGCGCCTTCGCTCCATGTGTCTGCTGGTGCTGCGAGCGCTGTTCGGAATCGCCATGGGCGGCGAGTGGGGCGTGGGCGCCGCGCTCGTCTTTGAATCCCTTCCCAAAGAAGGCCGCGGAACATTCTCCGGCCTCCTTCAGGAAGGCTACGCACTCGGATCGATACTCGCCTCAGCGGCCTTCGGCCTGCTGTTTGCCGGCTTCCATTGGCACGGCCTGTCTGTTCCCGCCCTCGGCTGGAGAGGGTTATTCATCCTCGGCTCAACGCCCGCGTTCCTGGCACTTTATATTCAGACGCGCGTGCAGGAGTCGCCTGTCTGGCTCGCTGCCGCCCGGAAGAAAAAGTCGCGCTCAGCCGTTCACGCCGCGCCCGCGTGGTCACGGGAGTTGCTCCATTTCCTGCCCACTTTTCTTTTTCCTCATCGTCCTGATGACAGCCTTCATGAGCTTCTCTCATGGAACTCAGGACGTTTACCCCACATTCCTCGCCGTCCAGATCAAGCTCTCGCCGCAGACGATCGGGCTTATCGGCGTTCTTTACGGAATCGGCTCCATCGGCGGCGGAATCGTCTTCGGTGCGCTGTCTGAAAAATGGGGCCGCAAGAGGGCAATCGTCACCGCGGCGCTGCTGGCGATTCCCGTGATCCCTCTCTACGCCTACGGCCATTCCGCCGTCATGCTTGGCGCCGGTGCGGTGCTAATGCAGTTCATGGTGCAGGGTGCGTGGGGCGTGGTTCCTGCTTATCTCACCGAACTGTCTCCCGCTCCGGTCCGCGCCACGGCGCCGGGCTTGGCGTATCAACTGGGCGCTCTCATAACCTCGTGGAACGGCAAAGGCCAGGCTCTGGCAGCCGAGCGCTGGGGTAGTTATCGCGCCGTCCTCGCCATCACCGTGGTTGTGGTCGCGCTCTCTCTGGCCGGCCTGGCCGCGCTGGGCCACGAAGCCAAAGGCAGAGAAATGGGTGAGGCATAAGTCGGATCTTCAACCACTCGCCTGGTCACAATCTTCCTCACTCCGCGCCAGATCGCCCCGTGCTCTGCGACCAAAGTAATCGCCTTCAGTAATCCACCGACCCGCTTCCGACTTCGTTCGGAATACTCCGCGCGCCCACACGCAAATCCCACCTTTGCGGCATTGTCCTTCATCGTCCAAAACGATAGCTTCGATTTCATCGGGCCTCTGCGCCAATAAGCCTCGCAAACAGCTGTGCAACATCGAGATGAGGCCGCAAAATCGGGCGCAAACCATGCTGGCTAAGATCGCGATTCTCGGCGATCTGGAAACGCGGATACGCACATGGGAATGACGTTCAGCCATTTGCTGCCCGGCACCACCGGATTCGCCGTGACAGTTGTTATGCCGTGGTATTCCGTCGACCCCGCCGCGATTCGCAATCCGATCGTGCTCCTTCTCTCCTTCATCCTTTTGTGCGTCGCGGTCGCGGTGTTCCAGCGTTCCATCAAGGCAAAGAGAAAAGCCAGCCCGAAACAAGGCGAGGCCGCAGAATCGCAAATGCTTCAGACGCTTGAGCAGGCGATCGAAGAAGGTCGCGCCAGTCTTCAGCTTGACGTCGCAGCCTCTCCGAAAACACACAAGGAGATTCCATCGCCGCTGGCTGAGCTTGCCCTGAAAGTCGAAAAAGCCCTGCCCGAGCCAGCCCATGCTCGAGCCCAAGCCCGTGCCGAAGACAGATTCTAAATCCGAGCACGACCAGATTGCGCAACCAGCTCTGATTGGAGCCAACGGCACCAACGGCAGCAACGGAGCCAACGGAAATGGATTCGCGCACCCCCAACCGCCGAACCCCGCTCGCCCAGAAACTGCGCATGTAGAGACTTCGCGTGTCTCGCTGCCTCGCCTCAGCGAGCTCAGAGGCATGGGTTTCTCGCAGGCACTCAGAGAGCTGGACAGGGCAAAGCGCACTGCGCCAGCGAACCCTGGCCTCAATTTACTCAACGGCTCGCTCAACAGCTCGCTCAACGACGCGCTCGACGACAGGCAGAACGGCGCACTTGCAGACCGGCACAACGACCCGCTCGATGACGCGCTCAACGATCCCATCAGCGAAGCCCTTCTGAGCGCGATTGCGCCTTTCGAGCCCATGTTTGCGCCAGCCGCGTCAGCGCCCGCAGCTCAGAACGGCGCGACTGCGATGAGCACAAACGGCGCGCAAGGGCCATCACAGCAAGTGTTTTTTCCTACGAAGCCGCCGCAGCCAGATAGGCGTAGGAGCCGTCGCGAAGAGAAGGACCGGCGATCTTCTCCGCGTGAACCAAAAGCCCCTGGGAAAGAAGCAAACGCCTTTCTCGACCAGTTGCAAATCCTGCCTTCGCGGCGCGGGCAATACAAGAAGAAAGGCTGACGGCCCCAAACTGGCGGATCCAGACTCACGGCCCCAAAATCGGCCCGCATCGCACAGCTTTCAAGGCCGGCGATTCTCTTTCGGAGTTTGCATCAGCCACAAGTTTTCACGAGATATATTAAAAATAACCTATAGTTCGGAATGCACAGCCTCTTGCCCGCTATTACAGGGGCAGGAGGTTGGGCATTATTTCTAGCCGTGAGCGCTGCGTTTCCTGAAAACAATCTTCAGCTCGCGTCGCCAATGTTCGGCCAGCGCAATCAACTCCCATTCAATCTCAGGCGAAAAATAGCGTAGCACCGGCTCATTCGCTGGGTGAATGCGCAAGGCCGGGGCTGCCAGAACCAGGCGCGGCAGAGCCGGCGAGACTTCGGCGCCTGCAAAATAGCCGCTGCGCTCGAATGCCGATCGCGGTGCGGCCGCCGGTGCTGCGGGTTGGCGATCAGCATTCAGCGCGCGTACGCGAATCCAATAGTCGAGAGCCTGCAGCGGCAGGTGCAGGTCTTCGCCGGCTTTCAATTCCAGAACCACGAGCCGGCCGTTGCGATCGAGCGTCAGCAGGTCGAGCATCCCGCGATCCCCTGACGAGAGCGCAGGCACCTGCGTGTAAAGCAAATCGCCGCGCAGCTCCGGCATCAGCTCCTGAAGGCCGCCGCGCAGTCGCCCCTCAAGCCATCGCTCAGGCGCCATGCGAAACAGCGGATCGGTTTGCGCGCCCTCTGCATGACGGCTGAGGAAAAGGCGCTCGAAAAGATCGCGGCACAGCGATTCGTTCTCCTCCGTCAGCGGCGTTTCGTTTGCGCCCGCGCCGAAAGTCACCTCATCCTGCCCCGCAAAAGAATGTGCCGAAGCGCCGTGGCGTACGCGTGCGAACTCCAGGCCGTGCAGCAGAAGTCCGACCTCGGTCGCGGAATGAGGTCGTATCTCAACGCGCTCGCGTGCGGCGTTGGAAACCAGCGCCAGAAAACGGTCGATGCCCGACTGGCAACGCCCAAGCGCCGCAGCCGGCGAAAATGCATGAACCAGGCGCGACTCAATGTTGCCAATGTCGCGGAAGTCGACTTGCACCAGCTCTTCGCTGCGCTCATCGAGAGTGAATAAGGCAAAATCAGCGGCGGCATGGTTCAGCCACGCCATGCGCTCCGCGGCCGTGCGCCAGGCGTCAGCCGGAACCACGACTTTCAGGCCGCCGAAGTGGCGGCGCGCTTCAGCGTGATTGCGGCAATAGTCGAGCCAGAGAATTCCCAAAGTCAGAACGCCGTCAATCGTCGACGCGGATTCAGCCGCGCCAACACCGATCACCGCGTCCGCCGCGCTTCCCCTCAGCAATCGCCCGCGTACATAGGCAGGGCCGAAGCTGTGCTCCAGATCCATCGCGGTTCTAAATCCGTCCGTCTTTGCGCCGATAAAGTGGCGGCCAAGCGCGCGCTCCAAAAGGCGCAGGTAGTTGCGGCGCGCAGTGTCGCGGGCGGTGGGCGTGCGCCGGTCGCTTGTGGGTGTCAACTCCAGCGTTTGCGGCTTTGCCGCGCCCATGCGGCGAGTCACCAGCCGCAGGCATTGCGCGCGCTCTTGAATCTCCACGACCGTACGCACAATGTTGCGCTCGTCGCTCCAGAGTTGCAGCAGGCAGCGCCCGTGCGATTCGCCCACCGCATAGTGAGCGCTGCGCATGTCAAAAACTGCGCGACCATCTTCGAGCAGCGCGGCTGCGGGATGATCGGCCAGATACGATTCGATGATCTGCGCAAGCCGCGTGGGCGATGCCGCCTCAGCGCCAGCGCCCCCTGCGGCAACTTTTTGCCGTCGGAGCCCAGCGCTGGTGTCCATGCTTTCTTACCAGCCCTTGCGGGCGCGCAGGCTAGTGATGTGGGCTGTGTGGTGGCGCGAGTGCCAGTCGTAAAGCGCGAGGTTCCTCGCCAAAGTCATGCGCCCTCGCTCCGGATGATTGAATCCCCGCTGAAAATCTTCTTCCGACATCGACTCCAGAAGGCCTACAAATCGCTGATGCAGACCGGTGATCAGCACCAACGACGGCTCAATCGCCTGGCTTCCGTCCGGCAAACGCGCCCACGCCCCCTCGTCATAAGGCTTGATCGTCGGCTCATCCTCAGTCAGTGCGAGCTTAAAGCGGACATAGCTGTTGGCGTGGCTGTCGGCAATATGATGCACAACCTGGCGCACGCTCCATCCGCCGTCGCGGTAAGGCGTATCAAGCTGCGCATCGCTCAGTCCGTCGACAGCCGTACGCAGTCGTTCCGGCAGCAAACGCAGAGTTTCAATCTGCGCGCTCCGCACAGCCGCCGTGCTCTCAGTGGGCGCCACAAACTTTCCAATGGGATAACGCAGATCCTGCTCATCGGCCATGGCAAAAACTTACCACGACCGGGAGTGTCTTTGAAACGGCACCGGACACACCACCGCTCGCACACCGCCGCTCCCGCACCACCGCTCATTGAAGAGCTCGACCTTCGCGCGCAGGCCCGCGATCGCCGTCCGCTGCATCTCGCGGAAAAGGTGTGACTAGGAATGAGTATGCTTCTGTTTTTGCTTGTGGATATGAACCTTTAAGCTTTTCGGGGCCTTGTAATGGTAGTTTTCGTGCGGATGATGCTGCCGGGGATGCTTTGAGGCAAACGACGGCGCGGCGAACAGCGTGAAAAGCAAAACCGTCGCTAGGATTCTATTCATGGGGCGGATCGTAGCACCTATGCATTTGACGCAGGAAGAAAATCGAGCGCCCGGCATCAAAAGATAAACGGGCGCGAGAAGATAGCGCGCACAACGGTAGCGGCCATGCGATCTCAAGTTATACGTGATGATGGTGATGATGATGATGGTGATGATGGTGCACCTGCCCGTAAGCGAACATCGGGCTTGCGAACGTCATCAATAATAAAGCTGCTGCGAATAATCTCTTCATGGCTCGAATCCTAGCATGATTTTTGTCGACCAAAATGCGCGACCCAGTCTCCAATATCGTCCAAGTATCTAATCGAGCAATGGAGTGGAACCAGCCTGCGCCCGCATCATCCAATTAGACGCAGAAAGCGTACACTTGGTACAAGATGACGCTTTCTGAAACTTCCCCTGATTCCAGCCATCGGCTTTACTTCTTTCAGAAATTCGGCCTGACTGAGCGGCTGCTCGAGCGCTGCCTCGGCGAGGCCTTGAGCGCCGGCGGCGACTATGCCGACCTTTACTTCGAATCGGTTACGGCCACGTCACTGGGCGTGGATGAGCAGATCGTGAAATCTGCCAGCCAGGGCACCAGCGCCGGTTGCGGAATCCGCGTTTTGAGTGGCGAGCGCACCGGCTATGCGTATACCGACAACCTGAGCCCGGAGCGCCTCCTGCACGCCGCGCGCACCGCCGCGCTCATCGCGTCTGGTCCATCCAAACAGCCGGTTCAGGGATTCACTGAGACACAAGGCGGCAACCTCTATCCGGTGCCATTGGGCGGATTCAATCTGGATCTCGCTGCACGCCTGGAGCTGATTCTGCGCGCCGACCGCGCCGCGCGCGCATTCGATCCGCGTATCGTGCAGGTACGCGCCGGTTACAGCGAGGAGTTGCGCCGCATCCTCATCGCCGCCTCTGACGGAGCATTCGCCAGCGACACGCAGCCCCTTTGCCGGCTCAATGTTTGGGTCATCGCAAAAGAGGGCGCGGTCACCACCAAGGGCGCAGCCGGTGGTGGAGGCAGAGCCGGGCTCGATCAATTCACTCAATCCAAAAGCCCTGAAAATCTGGCCCACGAGGCAGCGCGAGGCGCAATCCTGCAACTCGGTGCAGTTCCCGCTCCGGCGGGCGAGATGGAAGTAGTACTCGGCCCAGGCTGGCCCGGAATTCTGCTTCACGAAGCTGTGGGGCACGGGCTCGAGGCCGACTTCAATCGCAAAAAGACTTCGGCATTTACCGGGCTGATCGGCCAGTCCGTCGCCAGCCCGAAAGTCACTGTCGTAGACAACGGCAGAATTGCCGGCCGCCGCGGCTCGCTCAACGTAGACGATGAAGGATCGGCCACGCAGGAAACCGTGCTGATCGAGAACGGCATCCTGAAAGGCTATCTCTCTGACAAGCTCTCAGCGCGTCTCATGGGCATGGCCAACACAGGCTCTGGCCGTCGCGAAAGCTACCAGTCGATTCCCATGCCGCGCATGACTAACACCTATATGCTGGCCGGCGACGACGACCCTGAAGACATTTTGCGCAGCGTCAAGCGCGGCCTCTACGCGGTCAACTTCGGCGGCGGCCAGGTCGACATCACCAACGGAAAGTTCGTCTTCTCGGCATCGGAGGCTTACCTGATTGAAGACGGCAAGGTCACCGCGCCGGTGCGCGACGCGACGCTGATCGGCAATGGGCCGGAGGCGCTGAAGTACGTCTCCATGGTCGGCAACGACCTCAAGATGGATGAAGGCATTGGAACCTGCGGCAAAGACGGGCAGAGCGTCCCGGTCGGCGTCGGCATGCCAACCATCAAGCTGGACAAGATGACCGTCGGCGGCACCGGCAGGTAGCTGGCATTACGCCGCTTCGAGCCGAATCTTGACCTTTCGCCCAAGCGCGGCAGCGATATTCACCAGCGCGTCGAGTGAGAAGCGAGAGATGCGCCCCCGCAAAAGGTCGTTGATGCGCGGCTGAGTTACTCCGCATCGTCTCGCCGCCTCAGCTTGAGTCCACCCGTTCTTCTTGACGATTGCCTCGATCTTCATCATCACTTCAGAGCGCAGCGTCAGGTTTGCTGCCTCTTCCGGTGTTTCGGCCAGCGCATCCCAAACGTTCTCGAATTCTTCAAACTTGAGTTTGCTCATCATCGACCTCGCATCAATTGCCGGTACCGCTCACGCGCAACTTCAACATCGCGTTGCGAAGTGGCTCTCGTCTTCTTCTGGAAAGCGTGGATCACATAGACAGCCTCAGTCAGCCGAGCTGTATAAATTACCCGGTAAGCCCCAGACTCATCCGAGATGCGGATTTCCTCAACACCCGCGCCAATCGGATGCATCGGTTTGAAATCTTCAGGTGCGAGCCCTCTTTTGTACCCGCTGTCAACTGGAAGCCCGCTGGCCGGGCGAGGATGCCAGAAAAAGAGCCATCCTGTGCCGCGCCGTTTACTTGGCGAGTTGGTCGCTGCGATTGCAATCGGGACTTAAGCATGATGTCTCCATTTTTCAATTAGTAGCCATTTTTGATAGTGGGTCAATGCAATGACTATGGCTAGTTATTGCGACGAGTGGCGGCGATGCGCGAACGTCACGCTGCTCGCGCCCCTACGTGTGCCGGTTATATTCGAGCGGCCCCGCCATCACCATGCCGCTATTCTGGCGGCCATGAATGTACCAACAGCACCATGAAGTTTCGTGAGGCTCGGCGTCCTCCTGAACCCGCAGGTCGGCATAGGCCACTTTGCCGAAAAGAAAAATCTTTACTTCCCAATCTTCCACGCGGCGCATGTCTTCGGGGTTGCTGCAAACGGTTTGTACATCGTCGCGGCGGAACGACTTGATCTTGCGCGACTCACCGGGCAGCAAAAAAATGGGGTCGCGCGGCGCTCGCGGCTCGGCATGAAAGACCGGTTCGGCGGGAAGTTGCGATTCGTCGTTCGCAGTGGCGATGCTGTCCACCAAAGTGACGATCTTCGTTGGGCTGTGGCCGCGATTGGTCGCCATCACCGAAAAGCAATCGCGGATGCCGGGGTCCGGCTCTGCCGTCACCATGATCCAGGGCCGCTCGGCTCGTTCCTGGGCTTGAGCCAGCAGCAGCGCTGCCTTCGCGCTATCGGTAGCTGCCTGCGCAGCAACTTCCACAACGTGTGCCTGCCGTTCAATTTTGCGCAGCGCGGAATAGCCAAGCATCACTCCGAAATAAACGATGAGGACAAGAATCAGGTTGGCCACCCAGCTGATCCGCTCCTGCACCGGCCACGGCGCCGCAGCGGGCGCAGGAGTGGCAATCGTGATGTGCGGCGTCGTTGGCGCATCGCAACCGCTGCCCTGGCACTCCGAGGTCGGCACTGAGCTCCCGCCGTCAGGCCCGGACGCGGGCGACGACGCTGTCGGCGATCCAGCAGGCGTGGCCGGCCCTGCGGCAGGTTGCGCGGCTGGGCTATTGGTTGTCGAAGGCGCCGTAGTCGGATGCGCCGTTGAGTTGGGTTTGGCTGCCTGCGCAATTGCCATTGCGGGCGCAAACGCCCCAAAAAACAGCGCCGCGGCAAGTGCCAGGTTCTTCAAGATCATGGCGCAAATGTAGCACAGTGCATTGCGCTGTTTGAGCGGTGGTAGCAAGGAAGATAAACCTCGGTCACAAAAGGGAATTTCAGGCAGGCACGCGATCTAGAATTCCGAGGTTAATCACACGCCCACCGGGAATGGCTTGGGGCTGGATTCGTCGCTGTTCACGCCGGTCCGCCAGCGCTCGAAGCGCCCCTGCAACAGGCTCATCAGCCCGGTGTACCAGTAGCCGAAGACAAAGAGAATCAGAAACGGTGCGGTAAAGAAATTGTTGTTCGTATACGTGTAATAAATCGCCGCGGCAAAGTAGCAGCCCAGCAGCAATTCAATCCACGGCGCCAGCTTCAGGCGCTTGCGGTACTTGGCTGCCTGCGACTTCTCGCCTTTCTTCGCCACGCGATACTTCGGCGTGCGCACAAACGCGCTCTTGATGCCCAGCAGCGCCTCTATCACCGCCTTGGTATTAGTCACCGTCAGCCCGATCCCCACTGCCATCAGAAACGGAAGGTATAAAAATGTTTTCCTCCAGCTCTTCGGGTAAAGCTCGCGCTCGCTCATAAGGTAGAACACGGCAATCGACAAGCTCGAAGCGGTGAACAGCGGCACGTCGATCAGCAGCATCTGGAACCAGCCCTGGTAAAAGCGGCAAACCATCGCCGGAATCAGCAGCGCCGACATGATCACCATCAGCGGGTAGCTCAGATTCGCCGTCAAGTGGTAAACCGCCTCGATCTTGTTGCGGCGCGGCGCGTTCGAGCGGAAAACTTTCGGCAGAATCTTGATACTGGTCTGAATCAGGCCCTTGGCCCAGCGCGCCTGTTGCGTTTTGAATGCCGTCATTTCAATCGGCAGCTCCGACGGGCATTCCACATCGGGCAAATATTTGAACTTCCATCCGGCCATCTGCGAGCGGTAGCTCAGATCGGTGTCCTCGGTCAGCGTGTCGTGTTGCCAGCCGCCGCCGTCACTGATCGCCTGCCGCCGCCACATGCCCGCAGTGCCATTGAAGTTGAAGAACTCGCCCGCCCGGGCGCGCGCCCCATGCTCCAGAACAAAGTGGCCGTCGAGCAAGATCGCCTCAATCTGCGTCAGAATGCTGTAGTCGCGGTTCAGGTGCGTCCAGCGCGTCTGCACCATGCCAATCTCGGGTTCGGCAAAGTGGTGGATCACCTTCATCAGCCAGTTCGGTCGGCGGCACAAAGTCAGCGTCGAAGATGGCGATGAACTCGCCCTTGGCCACCTTCAGCCCCGCGTCGAGCGCGCCGGCCTTGAAGCCGTGGCGATTCGTGCGATGAATGTAAACGATCGGGTGCCCCATCGCGGCATAGCGCTCCACAATCGCGGCCGCTACTTCCACGGTTTCGTCGGTCGAGTCGTCGAGCACCTGGATCTCCAGCTTCTCTTTCGGATAATCAATCGCGCAGATCGCCTCAATCAAACGGTCGATGACGAACTGCTCATTGAAGATCGGCAGTTGAATCGTAACCAGCGGCAACTCGTCGAAATGCTGCGGAGGATTCGGGTTGTAGTTTTTGCGGTACTTGAAGTAGTGGTAGGCCATCGTGTAGCGGTGGATCCCATACAGCGAAAGCAGGATCATCACCGCGAAATACGGCAAAAGCACAGCAGCGTCAAAGAGGTTCCAGTGATACAACCCTTTAAACGTCTGGTCCTCATACTGCATTCTTAAGTAGTGGTGAAAGCCGCTTTCCGGAGCGAAATAAGAAATAAGCCGCAGCCGAACGCAATAGTCCCCCAGGCAGGCCAATCAAAGCAAGCAAAGGGGTTAGAGTCGCGGTCAAAGGCTTCAGCCTCCCCGGCTGGGTAGGGTTTATTGTACGCGAGCGGGCGAAACACGCGCCTTGAGATTGTTCGAGATTGTTGACCGATTGCCGGTCCCAATGAATGCAAAGCGCGCCGGAAAATTCAGAAAGATCTAAGAATGGTGGCCAGAGACGGGTCCAAAACAAAATTGCCCCGCCAACCAGCTCGGCCTATTCAGGACCGCGCTCTACCACTCAGCTATCTGGCCTCTGTTGTGAAGTGCTCTTCCTTTATCTTCGCGGATCAAATCTCGCAGGCCCGATGTCGGTGGCCAGAGACGGGCCTCAAAAACAAAATCGCCCCGCCGGCCTGCCCGGCCTTTTCAGGGCCGCGCTCTGCCACTGAGCTTGCGCAAGCAAAGTCCGCGTGGCAAGAGATTTGGGTTGGTCAAAAACAGAGTGGTGGCCAGAGACGGGCCTCAAAAACAAAATCGCCCCGCCGACCTGCCCGGCCTTTTCAGGGCCGCGCTCTGCCACTGAGCTGTGCGCAAGCAAAGTCGGCGTGGCAAGAGATTTGAGTTGGTCAAAAACAGAGTGGTGGCCAGAGACGGGCCCCAAAAACAAAATCGCCCCGCTGACCTGCCCGGCCTTTTCAGGGCCGCGCTCTGCCACTGAGCTGTGCGCAAAGTCCGCGTAGCAAGAGATTGGAGTTGGTCAAAAACAGAGTGGTGGCCAGAGACGGGATTGAACCGCCGACGCCGGCCTTTTCAGGGCCGCGCTCTACCACTGAGCTATCTGGCCTCAGTCGAAACGAGAGTTGCATGAATCTGCGCGGGTTCCGGCGGTGCCGGGCGAGGTGAATAATTCCACTTGCCGTGCGCTCAAAACAACCTGACCAGTATACCAAGCCCCAACTAACCGGCCAAACCTCGGCCCCCGGTCCATCCTCGACCGCCACCCTCAGAAAAGTGAACTAAACTGGAGAGCAATCATGCGCCGCCGCCTCGCTCTTCTTCTCGTCGAAAGCACCGCAACCGCGGCGCTCCCATTCCTCGCCGGCTGTGGGCCTGGCCCCAACGGATCAGGGCTGTTCGGCGTCTCAAAACCAAACGCCCAAGGCATTCCCACCCGAGCCGAGGCGCGCACCGCCCTCATCTACGAGGCCAACCTGCACCAGGGCCCCGAGACCCTCCGCGCCTTTCTCAGCGATTTCCCCAAGGGCGCCGACCTGCACGTCCATCTCTCCGGCGCGGTCTACGCAGAAACCTTCATCCGCGACGCCGGCGAAGACGGCCTGTGCGTCGACACAACCACCCTCATCTTCGCCAAGCCGCCCTGCCGCGGAAAAACCCTGATCCCGGCACAAGAGCTCTCCGGCAATCTCACTCCGGCAGACCAGGCAATTTACGACAAGCTCATCGACTCATTCTCCGTGCGCAGTTTTGTCCCCACGCCCAGTTGGAGCGAGCACGACCAGTTCTTCGCCACCTTCGGCCGCTTTGGCGGGCTCAACAAAACACACATTGCCGAATGGGTCGACGAAGTCGCCGGCCGCTCCGCCGCCGAGAACAACCAATATCTCGAACTGATGCACACGCCAGCCTTCGGCCACGCCGCCCAGATCGCCCACCAGATCGGCTGGAACGCGCAACTCGCCGCGGCCGACCCGCAGGCATTCGCGCAGTTCCGCCAGCAACTCCTCGACCATGGCCTGCGCGACGAAGTCCCCGCGGACCTGAATGAAACAAGCCAGGCCGAAATCGGCCGCAAGCAAATGGAACACTGCGGAACCCCGCAGGCCGCGCCCGCCTGCCAGGTCGAGATCCGCTACATCTACCAGGTTCTCCGCGGCTTTCGCGCCCGAACAGGTCTTCGCGCAAACGCTGCTCGGCTTCGAAACAGTCCAGGCCGGCATCGAACGCCAATGCCGACACCTGGGTCGGCATCAACTTCGTCATGCCCGAAGACGGCTTCATCTCCATGCGCGACTACACGCTGCAGATGAAGATGCTCGACTATCTGCACTCCCTCTATCCCGGCGTGCACATCTGCCTCCACGCGGGCGAGCTCGCGCCCGGACTCGTCCCGCCTGAAGGCCTCCGCTTCCACATCCGCCAGGCCGTCGAGCTCGGCCACGCCCAGCGCATCGGCCACGGCGTCGACGTCATGGACGAGGACACGCCCGCGCGATCTGCTCAACGAACTGGCCGCCCGCCACATCATGGTCGAAATCAACCTCAGCTCCAACGAAGGCATCCTCGGCATCGAGGGCGACGCAGCATCCGTTCCCGGTCTACCACGCAGTGCACGTCCCCGTTGCGCTCTCCACTGACGACGAAGGCGTCAGCCGCATCGACCTCACCCACGAGTACGTCCGCGCCGCCATCGACTACGGCCTCACCTACCGCGACCTCAAGCAACTGGCGCGCACCGGCATGGAGCACGACTTCCTGCCCGGCGCGGACCTCTGGGCCAAGCCGGATGACTTTCGCGCTGCGGCCGGCCCCTGCAAAGGCGAGACCCTCGGCGGCGCCAATCCGTCCTCCGGATGCGGCCAATTCCTCAGCCGGAAGCCAAAAGGCCTCTGCCCAATGGGAACTCGAGCGGCGCTTCACCGAATTCGAAGCCAAATTCCAGGGCCCGGCGTTCGACCGCCTGCTCCACGGCCACTAAGCGCGCCTCAAAAGGGGAAGCGGCAACAAAATTCGGCGATCGTTGCAACTATTTCCGCAACTATTCCGTCGGGGCGCTGGTTAGTATCAGGATGCTCTAGTTCCGCCCCTGCTCGCGGAACAGGTCTCCCAGCGGTAAGGAGGTCCCCCCTGAACATCCGCTTCCGCAGCCTCTGCCGAGTCCTTGCGCCCGCGTTCAGCCTCACAGTTTTCGCCTCATTCCTCGCCGCACTCTCAATCGCCGGCTGCGGCTCCGGCGGCCTAAGCTCCTCCACGCAGCCGCAACCGTCCGTCACCGTCACCGGCGCCAGCCAGGTCCGGCTGGGAAGCACAGCCACCTTTACGGCCACCGTCAGCAATCCGGCAAACACCCAGGTCACTTGGCAAGTGAACGCCATTGCCGGCGGCAACAGCACTGTCGGCAAAATTTCGAGCGCCGGTGTCTATACGCCTCCCGCAATCATTCCAACCACGAATACCGTCACCATGACCGCCGTCAGCGTTGCATCGCCGGCAGTTTCCGGCTCGGCACCGATCAGCATTCTCAATCCAATTCCTTCCGTCTCCGCGGCAGGGGCCACACCAGTCTCCGGAACCAGCTACACGCTTGAAATGGATGGCACAGGCTTTGTCAGCGGCGCACAAATCCAGGCAGGCAGCGCCAGTGTAACGACGTCGTTCGTGTCTGCGACAGAATTGCAGGCCACCGTCACCATCCCAACCGGCACAACATCGCTGAGCGTAAGCGTGATGAACCCAAGCCCCGGTGCGGCAGCTTCAAACGTTGTCACCGCAGCCATCTACGTAACAACCGTCGCTACAGCGGCGCGTCTCCTCGACCAGGCCACATTCGGCCCCTCGCTCGCCACAATCCGTCACGTGCAGTCAATCGGCCTCGATGCCTGGATCACCGCAGCAATTCAACACGCCCGACACGCCGCTGCCCAATATCCCATCGCCTTTGCCTGCTCTGTGCCTGGCAGCGAATACGCCCACCAACTGCGAAGAATCGGAGTGGTGGCAGACCGTGCTCACCGGCCCCGACCAATTGCGGCAGCGGGTCGCATTCGCGCTAAGCGAAATATTCGTCATCTCCAGCAACACTGACAACGCGACCACCATCACCTACTACCACAACATGCTCGCCCAGGATGCGTTCACCAATTTCTATACCATCATGCACGATGTTTCTGTGTCGCCCGGCATGGGCATTTATCTCAACATGCTCAATAGCGCCAAGGCTCCGGCCGGCGCAAATCGCCAATGAAAACTACGCGCGCGAGCTGATGCAGTTGTTCACCATCGGACTGTTCCTGCTGAATCAGGATGGCACGCTGCAACTCGACGGCAACGGCAACCCCATTCCCGACCTACACACAAGCCCAGGTGCAGGAGTTTGCCAACGCGTACACCGGCTGGACCTACGCCACTTCGACCGGCGGAGTACCCACCAAGTTCCCCAACAGAACAGCGAATTACCTGGCGCCGATGGTGGCCGTCGAGACCGCGCACGACATGAGCGCGAAGACCCTGCTCAACGGCACCGTGCTGCCCGCCGGGCAAACAGCCGAGCAGGACCTGACAGGCGCGCTGACCAATATTTTCGACCATCCGAATGTTGGTCCATTCGTCTGCAAGCAGCTCATCCAGCATTTGGTCACCAGCACTCCAAGTCCCGCCTACGTGTCCCGCATCTCCGCGGTTTTCGCCAACAACGGCAGCGGCGTTCGCGGCGACATGCAGGCCGTCATCCGCGCCATTCTTGAAGACCAGGAAGCACGCGCCGGCGACACCGACCCCACCTACGAGGGCGGCCACCTGCGCGAGCCCATGCTCTGGATGACGAACTTCCTGCGCGCCGTGGGATTCACCAACACCGATGCAAATGGTTCCTACTTCTCGCTCTCGAACTACTCCAACAATCTCAGCGAGCGTCCCTACCGCTCCGGCAGCGTGTTCAACTTCTTCCCGCCCAACTATGTGATCCCGCAGTCAACGTTGAACGCGCCGGAATTCGACCTGGAGAATACCGCCACCGCCATCCTTCGTCTTTCTCTTGCCGATTCCCTTGTGAACAACAAGATCAACGGCTTCACCATCAATCTGAGCACCACCAGCACGCTGGGCCAGATTCGCCGCTGCCAGCCCCGGCCAAATGGTCGACACGCTGAGAATCATCTTCATGCACGGGCAGATGCCAGCCGACATGCGCACGCGAAATTCTGAGCGCAATCAGCGGCCTCAGCACGGCGCAACAAGTGCGCGTTGCCACGTACCTCGTGATCACGTCGTCGCAGTACAAAGTCATGCACTAGAAACGGGCGTCTGAATTGAGTCCGATCCCATCAGGAGACGCGCCATGCGAACAAACCGGAGAAGCTTCATCACCTGCGCAAGCCTTGCCGCTGCCGGCAATATTCTTGGCCTGCGCCCGTTTGGCGCGCTGAACGCTCTGGCGCAGACCACCAGCGACTACAAGGCGCTCGTCTGCGTCTTTCTTTTTGGCGGGAACGACGCCAACAATACGCTGATCCCATTCGACACCACCGGCTACGGCGACTACTCTTCCCTCCGCGGCACCTCGCCCTAGCGCAGAACACGCTGCTGCCTCTCACTCCCGCGCCCAACTTCGCCTTGCATCCCAACCTGCCAGACGTCCAAACGCTCTTCAATAACAACAATGCCGCCTTCGTCGCCAACGTCGGCACGCTCGTGCAACCCCTCACGCGCGCGCAATATCAGGCCGGACAATCTGCGCCGACCAACCTGTTTTCTCATCCCGACCAGCAACTCGAATGGCAGAATGCCGCGCAAAGCGCGGCCACTCCAACCGGCTGGGCCGGCCGAATGGCCGATGTCCTCGGGTCGAGCTACAACCAGAGCGCCACAATCCCTATGATCACCTCGGTGGCAGGAGACACGCTTTTTTGCAACGGCAATGCCACTACGCCGGTCTCTGTCTCACCCGGCAATGTCGGCGGAGCCAGTTGCTCCGAGGGAGCGGAGTGTTCCGCGCGTCAGCTTACGGCGCAGGCGTTGCTCACGCTCGACTCCGGCATCTCGCTGGTGCAGGCCGATGACTCCATCACCACCAACGCTTATGCCTACGCCAAAACACTTGCCGACGCGGTCCAATCGATCACTCCGCTACAAACCGTCTTCCCGGCCAATAACGGATTGGCCGCGCAACTCAAGCAAATTGCCCAGATCATTCAGGTACGCTCCGCGCTCAACGTGCAACGCCAGATTTTCTTCGCCGGCATCGGCAACTTCGACACGCATGCCGACCAGCTCGGATTGCAAAGCACCCTGCTGGCGGAGATCTCTCCCGCTCTCGCCGCCTTTTATAACGCGACTGTAGAGTTGAACGTCGCCAGCAATGTGACCGCCTTCACCATGTCGGACTTCAGCCGCACCTTCCAGCCCAATTCCAACAACGGCAGCGATCATGCCTGGGGTTCTCACCACATCGTCATCGGCGGCGCGGTCAAAGGCGGCCAGATTTACGGCACCTATCCGACGCTGGCTCTGGGCGGACCCGATGATTCTGACTCGAATGGCCGCTGGGTTCCCACGACCGCCAGCTCGCAGTATGCGGCCACCCTAGCCCAGTGGTTCGGCGTCAGCGCCGCCGAACTCCCTGCGGTGCTGCCGTCCATAGGAAACTTCACCTCAAGTAATCTTGGATTCGTATAGCGGCCGACCCTGCCGCCAGTCGGCCCAAAGTCGACCCGGCTCGGCGGCGTCGCAACCCTGTCCGCCGACTCTGCCCTAAGCGAACAATTGATGCCCGCTTAATTCAGAGGAGCCTGCTCTGAATCCGGCCGGGAACCCACGCACCCGCAATTGCGTAATAATGAACGAAGCACTCCGCCTAGGAGGCGTTAAAGCCATGATCAAATTCCTTCTTTGGTGCATCCTTCTGGTCTTCTGCTGGCCCCTCGCACTGCTGGCTCTGGTTCTCTACCCAATCGTCTGGCTCCTCTCGCTGCCGTTTCGCATAGTCGGCATCGCCGTGGGCGGCGCACTCGCGCTGGTCAGCGCCATCATCTTCCTCCCAGCGCGAGTCCTCCGCGCAGCCTGAGCCGTTCCAAATCCGTCGACCCCTCCCCCATCAAATGACAACCAGACGCCGTAAGCCTTTTAAAATCATCAAAAAGTAGACAAGCATCGCCATATCAATCATAATGATCATACTGATCATTATGATTGAGGAGCCGCCTATGGTCACCGAAGTCAATGCCGTCACATTCCGCCAAAACCTGGGCGAGATGCTCAATCAGGTCCAGTACCGCAAAGACAGCATAGTCATCAATAAGGATGGCAAGCCGGTCGCCGCTCTAGTTGACGCCGAGCTCTTCGCACGGATTCGACGGATGCGCGAGCGATTCGATGAACTGAGCAGCCGCATCGCTGCCGTATACGCGGACGTGCCGCAAGAACAGGGCATCGCTGAGATCGACGCCGTGGTATCGGAAGTACGTCACGGCCGATGAGTGGACTGCGCGTCGTACTCGATACGAATGTGATCCTGTCCGGTATTGCTTACCCAACCAGCATCCCAGGACGGATCGTGGGAGGGTGGAACCAGGGCACGATCTCTGTCATACTCTCGCGTTACATCCTGGATGAGGTAGTTCGCTCGTTGCCGCGAATTCTCCGGGGCCGCCTCTCGCCGGATGAAATGCTCGAGTTGGTTGACAGCCTTGTTTTCATTGCGGAGACTGTTGAACCTGCGAAAGTCAAAGAGGCGGCCTTGCGGGACGAAGCTGATCTGCCAATCCTGGGCACCCTTCTGGCAGCGCAGGCCGACTATCTCATCACCGGCGACAAGGATCTGCTCGCTCTCGCAGATCGCTACCCTATTGTCACGCCCGCGGCGTTTTGGCAGCGGCACGGTGGCTAAGGTGTAATGAGATTCACGCTGCTATCGACGGCCAGCCTGAAAACAACCCCCCGTCGGCAGCGTCTTTACTATGCACACACTCTCGCTCGGAGGATTCATGCATAAGCTTTTGCCGGTTGCCCTCACTGCTCTCTTACTGATGGCGCCGCCGGCCATGCGCGCCCAGGCAGCCGATCCAGCCGCCGACAAAAATGCCGCCCAGGCCCGCGCCGCGCTTGATGCCATGGTCCACGCCCTCGGAGGCGATTTGTGGCTGAACATCAATAACATTGAGCGGCATGGCCACATTGCCGCCTTTTATCAGGGCAATCCAGACTTGGGCACCAACGAAACGTTTGAGTTTCACCAGTGGCCCGACCTTGACCGCATCGATGTGAGCAAGCATCGCGACGTGGTGGAGTTTTTTGTAGGACGGCAAGGCTGGGAGGTCACCTACCGCGGCAAAAAACCGCAGGACAAGGACATCCTTGACGACTTCCTGCGCCGCCGCGACCACTCCATTGAGACCGCCGTCAAAGTCTGGATGAAGGACCCCGATACCATCCTGCTCTACGAAGGCCAGCACATGTCTGAGCGCCACCTCGCTGAGCAGGTTACTCTCATCTCCTCGCAGAACGAATCCATCACCATCCTCCTCGACGTGCAAACCCACTTGCCGCTCGCGCGCACCTTCCAATGGCGCGACCCGAATTACCACGACAAGAACACTGACACCGAAGAGTACGACGACTATCACACCATTCAGGGCTTCCCCACTCCCTTCACCATTACACGCCTCAAGAATGGCGATCCTGTCCGCCAGTATTTCGTTGACCGCGTCACCTTTAATCAGAACCTTCCGTCCGATTTCTGGGATCCCGACGCCGCCGCCCGCAGAATCAAAAAGTAGCCGCAGGCGAGACCAGCCCAGCCGCTCACAAGCTTCCGGCGCGCGCCTATTTATAATCCGAACGAGCGCAAAACAGCCCGCACAACCGCTCCGAGGAGCCGCAGAATGATCCTGACCATTCAGGAAATCATGGATTTCCTGCCCCACCGCTACCCCTTTCTTCTCATCGACCGCGTGCTCGAGTTCGAGCCGCAAAAGAGCGTTGTAGCCATCAAGAATGTGACCATGAATGAGCCCTTCTTCCAGGGCCACTTTCCCGGCGCGCCCATTATGCCCGGCGTGCTGGTCATTGAAGCGATGGCGCAGGCCGGCGCCGTCTTGTTGCTTTCAGAGCTCGAAGACAGGCACTCCAAGCTGGCCGTCTTTACCGGCATCGACGGCGCAAAGTTTCGCCGCTCCATCACCCCCGGCGATCAGCTCCGGATCGAAGTCAACGTAGTAAGCTTCCGCCCCCGCGCCGGCAAGATGGAAGGCAAGGCCTACATTGACGGCAAGCTCGCCTGCGAGGCAACGCTCACCTGCATGATCGTGCCGCGCAGGCCGGAATCGAAATCAGCCGCGGCCCCCAAAGCCGCAGCGAGCACGTCATCAGGATCTGACACTTCCGAGACAACCGCGTGAGCATCCATCCCAGCGCGATCATCGCCGAAGGCGCGCGCGTTCCAAAATCGTGCGCCATCGGGCCGTATTGCACCGTCGGCCCAGATGTAGAACTCGGCGAAGACTGCACGCTCATCTCCCACGTCGTCATCGACGGCCGCACCCGTATCGGCGCGCGCAACATCTTTTATCCCTTCGGCTCCATCGGCATGGCCCCGCAGGATCTCAAATACACCGGCGAGCCAACCCAAACCGAAATCGGCGACGGCAACACCATTCGCGAATCTGTCACCATCAACCGTGGCACCAACGGAGGCGGCGGCGTAACCCGCATCGGCTCAAACAACCTGCTCATGGCCTATGTCCATATCGGGCATGACAGCCAGGTCGGCAGCCAGTTGCATCCTCGCCAACAACGCCACGCTCGCCGGCCACGTCATCATTCAGGATCACGTCACGCTCGGCGCCTTCTGCCCCGTCCACCAGCACTGCACGCTCGGAGAGTACTCGTTCATCGGCGGCGGCACCATCGTCACGCAAGACGTGCTTCCCTTCTCGCTCACTTCGTCACGCCGCGAAAATCGCGCCTTCGGCATCAACAAAATCGGCCTTGAGCGCCGCGGCTTCACCCCCGAGCGCCTGCAGCAATTACAAAAGGCCTACCGTGTACTGCTCGCCGCCAAGCTCAACACCACGCAGGCCCTCGAAAAAATGCGCACACTGCCCGGCGACGACGTAGCCCTGCTCGTCAACTTCATCGAAACCAGCAAGCGCGGGGTCATCAAATAGGCGCTCGCGCGCTTTTTCGGACGGAAGCAGCAACCGCCAACCAACCGTGGCCCGCAAAAAGGAGGCCAATCGAAATGAAATTGGGCCTCATCGCCGGCAATGGCCGCTTTCCCTTTCTGCTCCTCGACGCAGCGCGCGCAGAAGGCCTCGAAGTCGTCGTCGCCGCCATCAAAGAAGAAACCGACCCCGAAATCAACCGCCGCGCCGAAGCCGACTCCAACATTACCGTGCACTGGCTGTCGCTCGGCGAGCTCTCTCGCCTCATCGAAACCTTCAAAAACGCCGGAGTCCAAAAAGCCGTCATGGCCGGCCAGGTAAAACATAAGCAGATTTTCTCCAGCATCCGGCCCGATTGGCGTCTCGCCAAGCTGCTGCTCAACTTGCGCACCCGCTCGACCGACGCGCTTTTGGGCGCGATTGCAAAAGTCCTCAGTGACGAGGGCATCGAGCTGATCAGCTCCACCACTTTCCTTGAGCCACTGCTGGCCGAGGAAGGCGTTCTCACCAGTCGCGCTCCCGACGCTGACGAGTGCCGTGATATTGAATATGGCCTTGGCGTCGCGCGAGCGCTCGCCGCCTTCGACATTGGCCAAACCGTCGTCGTGGCCGCGCAAGCCTGCGTCGCCGTCGAGGCAATGGAGGGCACCGACGCCACCATCGACCGCGCCGGCCTCCTCATGCGCTCACTCGACGAGCCCACGCCCGGCGACGCCGCAGCGGAGCCCGCAGCAAATGCCGCGTCGCTCCTCGCCCGCCGCCTCACCGTCGTCAAAGTCGCCAAGCCCAATCAGGATATGCGCTTCGACGTCCCCGTCATCGGCCAGTCAACCATCGAAACCATGATCCGCGCCGGAGCCACCTGCCTCTCCATCGAGGCCTCCCGCACGCTGCTCTTCGATCGCGAAGCCCTGCTTAAGCGCGCCAGCGAGGCCGGAATTGCCATTGTGGCGGCGCGCCGCTGATAATGAATGATGGAGCAGTGAATATGGATCACGGCTCCCGCTCAGTTCCGAGTCCCTAGTCCCTAGTCCCTAGTCCCAAAGTCCCTGCCCCCAGGAGGTTTTTCCCGTGAAAAAGTTTCTTCTTCTCGCAGTCGTAGTGGCGATTCTCGCCGCAATCCCGTTCGTCACCGTCCGCGCTGACGACTCCACCATGCCCGCAGTCGGCCAGTCCGCGCCCACCTTTACGCTGCCTTCGCAAACCGGCGAGCCGATCTCGCTCGATAGCTTTCGCGGCAAGTGGGTCGTCCTCTACTTCTATCCCAAGGACATGACAACCGGCTGCACCATTGAGGCGCACAAGTTTCAGGATGCGCTTCCGCAGTTCGACGCCAAGAACGCCGTAATCCTGGGCGTGAGCGTCGACACCGTCGACAGCCACAAACAGTTCTGCACCAAGGATTCGCTGACCTTCCATCTGCTCGCCGATCCCGACCACAAAGTGGTCAGCGCATATGGCTCGCTCGGCGGATTTGCCGGAATCACAATCGCCAATCGCAACACGTTCCTCATCGATCCTCATGGAAAAATCGCCCAGGTTTGGGTCAAGGTCAATCCCAACACGTCGGCTTCCGATGTGCTCGCGGCCCTTCCGTAGCCCGGCTCTAAACCCCCAAACGCAAAAAGCCCAGCTTGAGAGTTAACCTCCTCAAGCCGGGCCCTTCAGTCCTGCTTCAGTCGCGCGAAGCGGCCTCGCAAATCGGCCGTTCCGGCAAGTGAGCGGTGTCGCTCGCCTAAATGGCCTGCGCAAAGCCCTTCGCCCGCGCAGGCGCGCGAAAGTTACTTCTTGCCCTTCTTCTTCGCAGCCTTCTTGGCTTTCTTTGCGGCCTTCTTGGCTGCCTTTTTGCTGGGAGCCTTCTTCTTCGCCGACTTTTTGGCAGCCTTTTTCCCCGCCTTCTTCTTCCCTACCTTCTTGGCGGCTTTCTTGGCCGGAGCTTTCTTCGCCGCCTTCTTGGCAGCCTTCTTCCCCGACTTCTTTTTCTCTACCTTCTTGGCAGCTTTCTTGCCCGGAGCCTTTTTCGCCGCTTTCTTCGCAGCCTTCTTGGCAGGCGCTTTCTTGGCTACCTTTTTCGAAGCGGCCTTCTTCGGCTTGGGCGGTGCCGCAGGCGTCGCGACAATCGCAATCACCGTCTCTTCGGCAATTACTTCGTCGTCATCATCTGAGGAGGTAAGAATGCCGGCAGTTTCAAAATCATCTTCCTCTTCAACAAAGGATTCGACCTGGCCAGAATCCAGGTCACCCGGCTTCCCAAACGGGTCGCCGTCACTCGTCGCATACAACTTCAAAACTTCATCCATCCGATTGCCTCCAGCGGATCGCCGCTGTTCATTTGCGTTTCTTCCGTCGCAGAGCAGGCAAAACAGTTTTGCTCGCGCAAGCGATTGTAGCCTTAGCTTGCCCTTGAATACAAGCAAAACACAAGCGTTGAATGGGGTTTCAGCGAATTTTTCTTCGGCTCCCAGCGCCGCCCGCCGGAAAGTTAATAAAAGGCTCTAGCCCGTCTTCGCCCTGCGGTGCCTGCCCTTTGCGGGAGCCTTGGTCGTCGGCTTATGGGCTGAAGCAGCCCCGCCTCGCTTGGTCGCGGCAGCCCCCGAATGAGTGCCCGGCCTGCTTCCATTCCCCGCTCCATTCCCAGTCCCCGTTTTTGACCCGCCCGCGGTGGTCCCGGTCCCGCGCCGGCGCCGGCTGGTCGTGCCGACGGGCGTCGGTTCAGCTACATGAAGCCTGCGCCCGGGCGCCACCCTTAAGCCTGAAGGGATCGCATTCCAGCTTCGCAACTGGCTCAGGGAAACGCCAAACCGGTCCGCAATCGTCACCAGCGTATCGCCGCGGCGCACGGTATACATCCGCGTGCGGGTCGAGGGCTCGGCAGAGGGTGGAACCGGCACCGCCAGCGCTTCGACGCCCGCAATGCTGTCCCCGGCGGTCAGCTGGTTGGCCTCGGCAAGCGCCGACGCCGTCACCCGGTACTCCTCCGCCACTGAAGCCAGCGTATCTCCCGCAACCACTGTGTGGTAGCGCCACGAATTCCGCCTTGCCTCCGGAATCAGCGCCACACGCTGGTCAAACAGAGTCGCCGTGCCTGCCGGCAAATGCAGGTCAAATGATGCTTCCGGCGGAGTCACCATGCGCAGCAGGCTGGGATTCAAGCGCCTCGATCTCATCCACCGGCGCGCCCACCAGGTCCGACACCAATCTCAGGTCAATGGAGTAGTTGACCGTCACCGTGTCAGTCAAAACAGGAGGATCGAGGGTCACATCGTCGAACCCGTACTGTTTCGGATTGTTCGCGATAATAATGGCGGCCAAAATCTCGGGCACATAGTTCGCGGTTTCTTTGGGCAGCTCGCCGCGTTTGTAAAGCTCCCAGAAATCGGCGTAGCCGGTCTTCGCCACTTCATGTTGGATGTTCCCGGCGCCATGGTCATACGCAGCCATTGCAAGATACCAATCGCCCAATTCGCCATAGATGAATTTCATGTAGCGGGCGTAGGCGCGCGTTGATTTCTCAGGATCGAATCGCTCGTCGACGTACGCGTTGCGCGTCAGGCCGTAATAGGGGCCCGGCATAAATTGCCACATGCCGCCCGCCCTCGATTTGCGATCGATCGCTTTCGGATTAAATCCTGACTCTGCCACCGCAAGGTAAATCAAATCCTGCGGCACGCCCTCTTCTGCCAGGATCCGCTGAATCATCGCCTTGTAGTGCCCGCTGCGCTCAAACGAATGCAGCAGCGTGTTGTGCCCCTTTTGCGTGTTTGCAAAAAAGTTGATGTATGTCGCCACGTAGTCGTTCACCACCAGCGGCAAATCAGACTTCGTCGTCGCCAGATCGGCCGTCGCCTTCGCCACCAGGTTCGGATCGGACGTAAACGTAATGTCGCTCGCCGCCTCTGACGGCGTAGTTTCTTCCTTCGGCACAAATCCGTTGCCCTGCTTCAGCGCATCCATCTCCAGCGCGTTCACCTGGTCCACAATCTTGTCGAATTCGTCCTCTAACTCCGCGTCACTCTTGATATCGATCCCGCTCGAGAGCATCAGATCCACCGCGCGATCGAACTCCTCTTTCGCCTCGGCCAGCATTCCCTTCTGGTAGTCGGCACTGCCGCGGGCATAGGCCGCTTCAACCTGTGAAATCAGCACCCGAACGCGCTGCTGTTCCGGCGTGAGCGGCGGTGGCGTTGGCGCCGGCCGTGCTTGGCTTGCAGGCTGAGCCGCCTGCACCGGATCAATCGCGGCGACCGCCGGCGCAAACGCCTGCTTCGGCTGCGCGGCCATGGATTCAGGAGAGTCGGTCGGCGTGCACCCTGTCAGCGACAACGCCAGCACGGCAACTCCCGCCATCAGGCGTGATGCCGGAAATCGGCTCCAACGCATATTTGCGAATAGACGCAATGAACCGCGCAACTGGGTGAACGCAGTGAACACTATGCCGATGATAAGCTATGCCATAGAGGACGAAACCGAGCGCGCGCACCGCAAAATGCGCATCGTATTCCTAAAGCCAACCCCTCCGAAAGCCCTCCAATGGACGCCCGTTTTCTCCGCAACTTCGCGATTATTGCGCACATCGATCACGGCAAGTCCACGCTCAGCGACCGCCTGCTTGAGCTGACGGGTTCGGTTACCGGGCGCGAAATGCAGGCGCAGATTCTCGACGACATGGACCTCGAGCGGGAGCGCGGCATCACCATCAAAGCGCATGCCGTGCGCATGATGTACAAGGCTCGCGACGGCAACACCTACCAGCTCAATCTGATCGACACGCCCGGCCACGTCGACTTCAGTTATGAAGTCTCGCGCTCGCTGGCCTCTTGCGAGGGCGCGCTCCTCGTCGTCGACGCCACTCAGGGCGTCGAAGCGCAGACCCTCGCCAACGCCTATCTCGCCCTCCATCACGGCCTCGAGATGATTCCCGTCATCAACAAGATCGACCTGCCCTCAGCCGACATTCTGCGCACCCAGGAAGACATCGAGCAGGCCGTCGGGCTTGACGCTACCGATGCCATCCCCGTCAGCGCCAAAACCGGCCTGGGCGTTGAAGAAGTGCTGGAAGCCATCGTGCATCGGCTTCCGCCTCCCAAAGGCGATCCCAATGCGCCGCTGCAGGCCCTCATCTTCGACTCGTGGTTCGACGCCTATCGCGGAGTCATCGTATTGGTCCGCGTCATGCAGGGAACCATGCGCAAAGGCCAGCGCATCCGGTTCATGGCCAACGGAAAGTCCTTCGAGATCGATTCCATGGGCGTGCTTGTCCCCAAGCCCGTCGAAATCGGCGAGCTGATTGCCGGCGAGGTCGGATTCTTTGCCGCCACCATCAAGAACGTCGGCGACACCAAAATCGGCGACACCATCACCGACGACGCGCACCCCGCCGCGCACGCCCTGCCCGGATTTGAAGACATCAAGCCCATGGTCTTCTCCGGCCTCTACACCGTGGACTCGCACGAGCACACGCTGCTCCGCGACGCCCTCGAGAAACTCCGCCTCAACGACTCCTCCTTTTTCTTCGAGCCGGAAAGCTCCGTCGCCCTCGGCTTCGGCTTCCGCTGCGGCTTCCTCGGCCTGCTCCACATGGAGATCATTCAGGAACGCCTCGAGCGCGAGTACGAGCTTGACCTGATTACCACCGCTCCCGGCGTGCGCTACAACATCACGCTGACCGACGGAAAACAAATCGAGGTCGACAATCCCTCGCGCTGGCCCGAGCCGCAGTCAATCTCCTCCATCCGCGAGCCCGTCATCACCGCCAAGATTCTCACCAACGAGGAGTACGTCGGCGGCATCCTCAAGCTCGTCGAAGAAAAGCGCGGCAAGCAGATCAACTTCGAGTACGTCACGCCCACCCGCGTCATGCTCACCTACGAGCTGCCGCTGAATGAAATTGTTCTCGATTTTTACGACCGCCTGAAATCCATCTCGCGCGGCTACGCATCGCTCGACTACCAGCTCGCCGGCGAGTGGGAGTCGCCCATGGTCAAGCTCGACATCCTCATCGCCGGCGAGCCTGTCGATGCGCTCTCCATCATCGTCCATCGCGACCACGCCTATGAGCGCGGCCGTTCCCTGGTTTCGAAGATGCGCGAGCTCATCCCGCGCCAGCAGTTTGAAGTCGCCATCCAGGCCGCCATCGGAGCCAAAGTCATCTCCCGCGAGACCGTCAGCCCTCTGCGCAAGAACGTCATCGCCAAGTGCTACGGCGGCGACATCTCCCGCAAGCGCAAGTTGCTCGAGAAGCAAAAAGAGGGCAAAAAGCGCATGAAACGGATCGGCAAAGTAGACATTCCCCAGGAGGCATTTCTGGCCGTCCTGCGCATCGGCGAAGAAACCCAGAAATGACCAGCAAAAGTCATGCCAAACTCTTCGCTTTCCGTGGACTTTGTTACAGGGCATTTATGGTCGACTGTGGAAACCGGGAAGCACCGCCGCTAGGGCAATCTGAGCGCAGCTCAACCTCGCCGGCATCACGCAGCCGCCAATCTCCCGTTCAAAAATAAAGGGTTAGGCCCTCTATCAGAATCCGATTCCGGCTGACAAGAGGAAAAATCTGCCTTTTTTCTAAGGCTATCCGGGAATTATCCACAAAATTTTCCACAGCGGCGATCCCTGAATAAGGGCAAAGCAAAGGCCCCGATTATACGGGGCCTTCGTTTCACGCCAACTCCCGGTCCTCAGTCGCCCATGATCAATGCGACGTCTATCAATGAGATGACGGCGCCGAGGTATGCGGCGGAGGAGGTGTTAGCCCCCTCGATTTCGGCGCTGCACCTGCGCCCGCGGGCTGCCCTGGCTGGGCCGGCGGAGCAGGAACACCAGACTTCAGATTGTAAGCATCGATCACCATTTTGGTGATGTTGGTGCCGCCGCTGGCGTAAAGCACCGGCGATTGCTGTTGCGAAACGTCAAGAACCAGCGTGTACCCCTGCGCCTCGGCATAGGACTGCATCACGTCGTACACCTTGGATGCGAGCGTGGTGTACAGGTCTTGCATATCCTGCTGGCCGTCGTTCCGCAGGTCTTCGGTTTCGCGGTCCAGTTGCTTCTTCTTTTCGTCGATGGTCTTGCTGCGGTTGGCGCGTTCCACATCGCTTAGGGTCGCTCCCTGGTCCTGCAACTGCTTGCTCAGGGTGTCAATCTCATCGCTGAGAGTCTTGAGAGCGGCCTCTTTGGGCGCGTACTTCTTCTGCAAATCGCCAAAGTCGCGCTGCCCCTCGTTGGTTTGTGCCACGGCCAGCTGAAATGCAACCACGGCGATTCTGGTGGGCCCTGCGGCAGCTGCGGCAGGCGCAGACGATGCAGCGGGCGTTTGGGCTGCGACGCTCAGAACCAGGCCTGAGGCGAGCAGGAGAAATAGTGTCAGCGAACGTTTCATCTGTGTCAAAAACTCCTTAGGTATTCCTGTCCGGCTTCTCGTTTAGACGCAATTCGATGCCCGAATCTTCTGACCAACCTCACGGCTTTTTCACGGAAACTCCACGCCGGTCGGCGCAAGGGCTGAAAAGGACGCGAACGGAATCGTCAGCAGGAACTATCGCGATTATACAGGGACCAGCAGGCAATCAACGCTCCGCCCCATTGAGCTTTAGACGCCGTTGCTCCGGTCTTCTTGTTCCCTTGCTCCCTTGCTCTCTGTCTTCTCGGCCCCTTGTTCCCTTGTTCCCTTGGTCCCTGCCTCAATGCGCTGGCTGTGGCTGGGGCGCATCTACGGCTGGCTGGCCCGCTCCCGATCCCGCTCCAGGTGCATCGGGCGGTGGCGCCGGTACTCCTGACTTCTGGTTGTACGCGTCGATAATGGTTTGGGTGATGTCGGTGGACGGCACCGCATAGAGCACCATGGCATTCTGCTGGTCGCCCGCGTCCAGCACCAGCGTATATCCATGCTTCGTCGCGTAGTCGGTCATCAGCGTTCCCACTTTTTCGGCCACGCTGCTGATCAACTGCTGCAAATCGCCCTGGAAGTCGCTCTGCGCGTCCTGCGTTTCGCGGTCCAGCTCCTTCTTCTTCTCGTCCAGAGTCCGGGCGCGGCTCACGCGTTCAGATTCGCTCAATTGCGTGCCCTGATCCTGCAGCTGCTTCGTCAGGCTGTCAACCTCGTCGCTCAGGGTCTTAAGCTGCGCGCGCCTGGGCTCGTACTTCTTCTGCAGGTCGGCAAGGTCGCGCTGGAACTCATTGGTCTTGCCGATGGCCGCCTGAAAAGCGATCACCGCGACCTTGGCTTCTCCCACGCCAGGTCCTCCGCTTGACCTTTGCGCAGGCGGTACTGCGGTAGTTTGACCAATGGCTGAAAGACCGGTTGCGAGGGCAAAAAACAGCGCGAACAAGGGCAGACGCTTCATGCGATTCAATTACTCCTTCGGGGTTCCCGCGTAAAAGTCCCGCCGGCGCGGCAGCTTCGGATCGCAGAATTTCTTGTTCTGCTTTCCCTGCTCCGTCCGGCATCAATCCTGCTCACAACTCGTGCGCGCTTGGGGCTAGCCGGGAACTAAAGGGGATTATAGGAGCCTGAATTAACGAGCGTCAAACCGGCCGCCGACCGGGTAGCTGCTGCGTCGGAGCGGGCTACCAGCCTCACCCGCTCAGCCAATTCGAAACCCCAGCGGAATGCGCTCTAGAATCGTCCCCTAGAACGTCGTAGACACCGTCAGCCGGAACGTCTTCCTCGGCTCGCGGAAGATGTTCTGCGCTCCGTAAGACTCAATGGCTTCCTGGTAGGTGTAATCGCCTGCGCCGCCCGGGGGGAACATGGCCCGCGTGATCAGCTCTGCCGAGCAGCTCAGCTGCTTCTGGCCCAGGTTTACTTCGTTGCAATAGGGCCGTTCGTACAGGCGCAGCGGGTTATAGGCAAAGTAAAGGCGGAAGGGAGCGTTGATAATCGGCATGATCACTGAAAGTTCGGCGCCGGTCGACATACGTGGAACGAAGTTGGTGCCTGCAACCGGGCGGATATCTTTGCGGAAGCCCACCTCTGTGCCGGGGATCCCGCCCTGGCAGGATCCGTTGTTGTACACCGGGCAGCCATAGAGCGGAGCCGTCAGCGTCGCGAATCCCTCGGGACTTTGCGTCAACTGCGCATGGCTTGTGGCCACGTCGATGCCGAAGTCGTCGAAAAATGAAAATGTGAAAGGTCCGACAACAGGGATGCGGTACTCCGCATTGGCTGTCAGATCCGTATCGCCGCCGATGGAAGCAATTCCGTAAACCGGCAGCGGTACTTGGATGCACTGGTTGTCCTGGGGATTGGTGGGGTCGCGCGGCACGCAACTGCCGTCGGGATTGGTGAGCTGGAAGTTGACTCGCGAGGGCACATAGCCGTAAGGCGTCGCGCCACGCACGTCAAACCCGCGCAATTCTTGTTCGCCGCCGGCGTAGAAACGATTATTAGGCGGAGCCACGTCCCCGCCAAAGCCCTGGATGTAGCCCAACTGCGCCCGCAGGCCCAGCACATTGCGGCCGTCCTTTGAAAACTTCAGGTAGTGCATGGGGATGAATTGCTTGTATGCCACAACCGGGTTCACGTAGCGAACGCTGCCCCATAAACCTGAGGTTTGGACAAACGCCGAGTATTGCTTGCCCCCGCGGGGCCGAATCGGATCGCTGACCGTGTCGTAGGTGTAAGTAAGCGAAATGTTGCTGTTGACGATGCCCGCCAGCGGGTTCGATCCCTGCACTCCGGAGCGGAAGGCAATCGTCTGGAAGAAGGTCTGACGACGCCGTGCTGAAGGCCGTAATCGTGGACTTGGTCAGCGAGTAGGTCATGCCCAAACGCTGGAATGCATGCCTCTTCAGCGGGTATTGGATTGAGAAATTCAATCCGTCAGATCCCACGTTGTAATTTTGCGTCAGCGACTTTTCCGCGTTTGACAGGTTCAGCGATGCGCCCGTGGTGGTTTCGTAGTTCTTGGCTGCGTTGTAGTCCTGCTTGTTATTGAAGATCTGGAACCCAATGTTGATCGGCCGGTTGCGGAAGTAAGGCTGTGTAAAGCCGAACAGGAAAGTACGGCTTACGCTGCCCAGGTTGGCCTGCAAGCTCAGCGTTTCGCCCAATCCCAGGAAGTTGTTCGTCGAGTAGTTCAGTCCCAGGAATGCGCCCGAAAGTCCGCTGACGCCGCCATTCAGGCCGATGGAGTTCTTGCCCTTTTCATGCACCTTCAAAAGCAGTTCCACCGTGCCGTTATCAGGGTCTTGGTGAGCCTCGGAGTCCTGATCGACCTTCAGCGGATCGAAGTACTGCAGCTGGTTGAGGCGCAGCAAGCTGTACTCCCAAAGTTGCGAGTTGTAGACCGAGCCCTCGTCCAGCATCAGTTCGCGGCGAATGACCTTATCGCGAGTAGTCGTGTTTCCCGTGAACTCGATGCGCGAGACGAAGAACTGCTTTCCTTCGTCGATGTCGATGTCCATCGAAACAGTTTTCTTCTGCTCGTCGTAGGTAATCTTGGGAATGGCTCCGAAGTTGATGTAGCCCAGGCCCCCATAGGCCTTCTTCAGGTTGTCCAATCCCTTGCTCACAGCGGTAGCGCTGAACCAGTCCCCGTCCTTGATAGGAAAGGTCGACGCGCAAAGCTTTCGCGTTGGTGATCTGCTTGTTGCCTGAAAATGTGATCGTGCCCAGCCGGTAGCGGCCGCCCTCTTCAATCGTCATCGAAATATCGATGCGTTTGCCTTTGTTGGGCCTGAAGGTGAACCAGTTCAGCCCGCCCTCGTCGCGAATCTGGGTCTTGGGTTGTTCCACGGCGGCGCTGGCGTAGCCTTTGTCGCGATAGGCCTGGCGCACCCGCTCGGTGTCCTCTTCCAGCTTCGAGCTGTCGTACGTCTGCGGAAACAGATCCTCGAAGATAATCGAATACGGAATGCCGATGGGCTTCAGATTCTTCATGGCGCGCCGCAGATAAATCGCGCTCAGATGCTCATTTCCCACGAAGGAGATCTTGCCCACCTTTACTACCGGGCCTTCTTTGATGTTGAACGTAACTTGCACCGAGGCCGGGGGAACGGTCTTCACGTCAGGCTTGACGGTCGCGAACTGGTGGCCGTGCTGGGCCAGCAATTCTTTAATCACGTTCTCGGCGTGTGTAATCCTGGTGGGGTCGTACTGGCTCTCGACTGAAAGGCCTACCTTTTCCTTTTTAAAGGCATCCAGAATGTCCGAGTTCGTGATCGAGTTGTTTCCCTTGTAAATGATGTCGCGAATCGTCGGCTTCTCGCGGACGAAAACATCCAGAATGATGCCCTTCTCTGTGTCCTCGCGTTCAATGCGCAAATCCTCGAAATATCCGGTGTTCCATAAGGAATTGAAGTCGCGCTCAACAGACAGAGGATCGTAGGTGTCGCCCGGATGGGTAAACATCCGGGCCAGAATGGTTTCCTTGGGAATGCGCCGGTTGCCGATCACTCGAATTTGATCGATCGTGTCTGAACTCTGCGCCAGGGCCGCGCCTGCGCTCGATACCAGGGCAGCCAGCACAAAAACCCGCGCCAGAAGCCTGATGGCCGACGCCACGCCGAAGATGGAAGTGTGCCTGAACTTCACCGGGGATGAGCCCTGCGACGAGCACAAAATCTCTTTCGTACCATATTTCTGGTTCACAGGAAGAATTTGCACACCCTCATTCGCTGAAAATCCTGTCTTTCCTCTGGGTTCCAATCTTTCCTTAAGGAAAGATCGATTATATGGGACCAAGCCTGCCCTTCCCAAACACCCGGGGTCCCCGGCGACAGGTCTTCGTCGCTGGGGTGGAAACACCGGGGTCCCCCAACGACAGGCCTTTTCCGCGCTCGTCACCGGAGACAGAGACTAATCTCTTTTTTGAAATTCATCTCACAGTCTATCGGAGTCGGGCGAACTGCCGTTTCTGTCAGTTTTTCCGCACTTGGCGGGATGTTCCTTAGACGCGCTTCTCAGTCGCAGGACACTCTCATCCCCGCGCTTGATTTCAATCGCCGAATCTTTTCCGCCCCGCAGGCGTCCTATCAACGTGGGATTAAGTTTGAACCACCCTTTACCCGCGTTCGTTCTCATCGTCTTGCTCGATCATTTCCATCCCGATCAGCTACCATAAGTAGGTTCAATGAAACGCCTTGCCGGAGTTAGACTCTGTGCGATCCGGCTCGGCGCACGGGGAGTCGGCGCGCGCCGAAAACAGCTCAAAACCGGCCCCGATTTGCGTTTTCGTATACGGCTTCCTTTTGATGACCGGCCAGCGACTGGCCTGAACGCCTTCAAAACGCCAGCCGAGGAGCAAATACCAGCCCTATGATGTGGATTGTCCGGCTTGCGCTCAGGCGGCCATATACTTTTGTCGTCTTCGCGCTGCTCATCTTGATTCTTGGCGTCTACAGCATCGAGTCGATGCCGACGGACATCTTTCCCAATATCGATATCCCCGTGGTTACCGTGGTCTGGCAGTTCTCTGGTCTGTCTGCGGATCAGATCGCCAACCGCATCGTCACCAACGCCGAGCGCGGCATGACCACCACGGTCAATGACATCGACCACATCGAGTCGCAGTCGCTCGTTGGCGTCGGAATCATCAAAATCTACTTCCATCCCAACGTGAATATCGGTCAGGCCGTGGCTCAGGTAAGCGCCATCAGTCAGGTGCAGTTGCGTTCCCTCCCGCCGGGAACCAACCCGCCCTTCATCATTCAATACAACGCTTCCAGCGTGCCTGTGTTGCAATTGGGGCTTTCCGGGCCCGGCCTGGACGAGACGCAGTTGAATGACATCGCCACCCAGACCATCCGCCTCCAACTTGCCACCGTTGAAGGCGCGCAGACTCCGTTTCCCTATGGTGGCAAGCAACGAGAGATCGTGGTCGATCTCGATCTCAATGCGCTTCAGGCACGCGGACTCTCGCCCGCCGACGTCGTCACGGCCCTCGCTGCGCAAAATGTGATCGCGCCCTCGGGCACAATAAAGCTCGACCAATACGAGTACCAGGTCGAAACCAACTCCGCGCCCTCCGTTCTCGATGACCTCGGCGACATGCCCATCAAGACGGTAAACGGCGCAGTGGTCTATATCCGCGATGTAGCCCACGTCCGCGACGGCAACCCTCCGCAGACCAACATCGTCCGTGTCGATGGCCGCCGCGCCATCATGATGAACGTCCTCAAAACCGGCTCATCATCGACCTTGGACATCATCAAGAATGTGCAGGCAATCATCTCCAGCCCCAGCATGAAGGGCCAACTCCCTCCCCAGCTAAAAATTGCTGCGCTCTCTGATCAGTCGATCTTTGTCCGCGCCGCTATCAGCGGCGTGGTCCGTGAGGGCATCATCGCGGCCTGTCTCACCGCCATCATGATCTTGATATTCCTGGGCAGCTTCCGCTCCACAATCATCATTGCGGTCTCCATTCCTCTGTCGATTCTTTGCTCGATCATCGCGCTCAACGCCCTGCACGAAACCATCAACATCATGACCCTCGGCGGCATGGCCCTCGCCGTTGGCATCCTGGTAGACGACGCCACCGTCTCGATTGAGAACATCAACCGTTATCTTGAGACCGGCCGCGAGCTCGAGGCGGCCATCCTCGAGGGCTCCGCGCAAATCGCCACGCCCGCCTTCGTCTCCACGCTTGCCATCTGCATCGTCTTCGTGCCCATGTTCTTCCTGAGCGGCGTGGCTCGCTACCTGTTTGTGCCCATGGCCGAGGCGGTAGTTTTCGCTATGCTCGCCAGCTACCTGCTCTCGCGTACCCTCGTGCCCACCATGGCCAAATACCTGCTCAAAGAGCACGACGATGCGCAGAAAGTAAGAAAACAAGTCAGCCGCAATCCGTTCGTCCGTTTTCAATACGGATTCGAACGCATCTTCGAGCGATTTCGTCGCGGCTATCTCAGCCTGCTCACCCTCTGCGTCGATCACTCCGGCGTCTTCGTGATCCTCTTTTTCGCCTTTGCCGTCGCCTCTCTGGGACTGGCGCCGTTTCTCGGCCAGGACTTCTTCCCCTCAGTCGACTCCGGCCAGTTCATGATTCATGTCCGCGCCCATCCGGGCACCCGCATTGAGGAAACCGCTGCCCTCTGCGACCACATTGAGTCCACCATCCGCGGGCAGATTCCTTCAAGCGAGCTGGTTACAATCCTCGACAACATCGGCCTGCCGTATTCGTCGCTTAACCTTTCCTACTCCACGTCCGCGCCGGTGGGCTCCTCGGACGCCGACATTCAGGTGCAGTTGAGCCGCCACCATCATCCCAGCGAGGACTACATCGAGCACCTTCGCGAGGTGCTGACCCGCGAGTATCCCGGCGTCACGTTCTATGTCGTCCCCGTCGACATCGTCACCCAGATCCTCAACTTCGGCCTTTCGTCTCCAATCGACATCCAAATCGTCGGCCCCAACCTCTATGCCAACCGTGCCCTGGCCGCAAGAATGCTCGACGAGGTTCGCTACGTTCGCGGCGCTGCCGACGTGCGCATCCAGCAGCCGTTCAACGAGCCCAACTTCACCGTGAATGTTGACCGCACGCGCGCTGCGAGCACGGGCCTGACGCAGCAGAACGTCGCCCAGGGCCTTCTCGTGGCGCTCAGCGGCAGCTTTCAGACCAGTCCGAATTTCTATCTCGACCCCCGCAATGGAGTCACCTACAACATCGCCATTCAGGCGCCGCAGTATCGGCTCGACACGATGGCGGAATTCCAGAGCCTTCCCATAACCAGTCCGGCAACCAACGCCGCCATGAACTCGCCTTCCACCAGCACTTCTACCGGTGCGCCTGGCGCTGCGCCGCTCGGCAGTGTCGCCCCTGCGGAAACATCCGGAGCCACGACTGCCGCGCCCGGCGTCCCCCGGCCGGTGCAAGTCTTGAGCAACCTCGCCGGCATCGTCCCCGGTGCCGAGGAGGCTACTGTCAGTCACTACGACGTGCAGCCCGTCATCGACATCTATTCAAACGTCGAAGGCACTGACCTGGGCAGCGTAACCCGCGCCATGCAAAAAATTGTTGACGCCCACCAGAAGGACCTGCCCGCGCGGCTCGCACTTCATCCTCCGTGGCCAGAGCGAAACGATGTACCGCTCGTACTTCGGACTACTCAGCGGACTCGCGTTCTCAATCCTGCTCGTCTATCTCTTGATCGTGGTCAATTTCCAATCCTGGCTCGATCCGTTTCTTATCATCTCGGCGCTGCCGGCCGCGCTCGCAGGAATCGTCTGGTTCCTCTTCCTCACCGGAACGCGGCTCAGCGTGCCTGCGCTCACCGGCGCAATCATGTGCATGGGCGTGGCCACTGCCAACTCCATTCTGGTGGTGAGCTTCGCGCGCGAGCAGATGGAAACCCTTGTCGGCGATGCGCGCAAAGCTGCGCTGAACGCTGGCTTCGTTCGCCTTCGCCCGGTTTTGATGACAGCATTAGCCATGATCATCGGCATGGTGCCTATGGCGCTCGGCCTCGGTGACGGTGGCGAGCAAAACGCGCCCCTTGGCCGCGCCGTCATCGGCGGTCTGCTCCTGGCCACCGTCGCCACTCTGTTCTTTGTTCCCGCTTTCTTCTCTTTCATTCACGGCCGCCTCGAGCGCCGCCGCAAGCACGAGCTCGACGACGAATCGGATGCCGCGCAATTCGACGAATTCGATGCCAGACCTGAGTAAGTCCACGCCTGAATAAGTCCAGACCGGAGTAAATATCTATGACGCAAGAACCGAATCCGAAATCTCAGCCGGCCGCGACCCACCACGAGGCCGCCCCCGAGTCAGAGCCCCTCTCGCCGCGCAAGGCATTGGCAGGCGTGGGCATTGTCCTGCTCGCCCTGTTGGTGCTTGCGGTGGTTGGCGTCGTCCGTCGCTTGCATGCCGATAGCGTTCTTGCCGCGCGCACCAACTCGCTCGCCGCGCCCACAGTCTCGGTGGCGCAAGCCAAGTCCGGCGCATCTGTTGAAACCCTCGTCCTTCCCGGCAACGTGACCGCGCTTACTGACTCGCCCATCTACGCCCGCACCGACGGCTACCTCGATCGCTGGTACTTCGACATCGGCTCGAAAGTAAGAAAGGGCGCGCTGCTGGCCCTGATCGCTACGCCTGAATTGGACAAACAGGTTTCGCAGGCCGAATCCGATCTCGCAACAGCCCAGGCCACCGCCACCAACGCGCGCACTCAGGCCGATCGCTACTCCGGCCTGGTCAAGTCCAACGCCGTCTCGCAGCAGGACACCGACACCTTCGTCAATCAGGCCGCCGCAGCCGATTCGTCGGTCAAGTCCGCTGAGGCAAACCTCCAGCGCCTGCGCGAAATGCAATCGTTCGAGAAAGTCTATGCGCCATTCGATGGCGTGGTCACCGCCCGTGAGGTCGATACCGGCCAGCTCATCAGTTCTGGCTCCGGCCAGAGCGCCGGCACCGAGCTCTTCCACATGCAGGCGTTGCAAACCTTGCGCGTCTACACCAACGTGCCCCAGCTTTTCTCTCAAACCATGAAGCGCGGAGCGAGAGTCGAGCTCACCTTTCCCGAGTACCCCGGCAAAACCTTTCAGAGCACTCTCGTCCGCACCGCCGACGCCATCGACCCCGTCAGCCGCACGCTGCTTGTTGAACTTGATGTGGACAACCGTTCCGGCCAGCTCATGCCCGGCTCGCTCGCGCAAGTTCACTTCAAAACCGCTTCTGCAACACCAACGTTCATCGTGCCCGCATCGGCCCTCATATTCCGCCGCGAAGGAATGCGGCTCGCGATCCTGACCGACAGCAGCGATGGAACCGTCGCGCACCTCGTGCCCGTGGTCATCGGCGAAGACGACGGCGCGACTGTGCAGATCATCAGCGGCCTCAATTCAAATGACAGAGTGATTCAGGATCCACCCGACTCCCTGATCGACGGAGAAAAGGTGACCGTGGAATCTCAAAGCAGCGCCTTCGGCGCGGGAGGATTGTGATCAGGCACCGAGGCCATAGGTCGAAACCGTCGCCGGAGAATCGTCCGCCCAGCCAAGTTTGTCCTGACGAGCGGACCGCGCCATCGCCTCGCGCAATTCGCCGCCTTTGTTCTTTGCTTTCTTGGTCCCTTGTTCCCTTGGTCCCTTGTTCCCTGCTTCTATCGGGCTGCAAACCCGTCGGCCCAAACTACAATCGTCCCGGCTACAGCGCCCCGCCTGCGTACAAAGAAACTGGCGCAACCACCGTCGTCGTCCCTCCGCCTAATCCGCAGGGAGGCGCATGGCAGCCTGCGAATCCCTCCGACGGAATGTTGAAGGGCAAGTGGTGGGAGATCTATCAGGACCCGCAGCTCAACAACCTCGAAGACCGCATCGACTCCGCCAACGTTCAGCTCCGCCAGCAGATGGAACTTTATTTGGCCGCTGAGGCTCAGGTCCGCGCAGCGCGCGCCAATCTTTTTCCAACGCTCTCTGCCGGTCCTTCCCTCAGTCGCGATCGCGTCTCGGCCCACCGTCCATTGGCAGCGCCGGGCGGCGCCACAACCTACGGCGACTTCGTCATCGCCGGCCAGGCCAGTTGGGAGCCGGATTTCTGGGGCAGCGTTCGTCGCACCATTGAACAGGCGCGCGCCAACGCGCAAGCTGACGCAGCGCAACAGGCCAACGTGGCTCTCACGCTCCACGCCGAATTGGCCACCGACTACTTCGCCCTCCGCGGCCTCGATTCTCAGATCAAATTCCTCTCGTCGACAGTCACCGATCTTGAGCATCAGCTCGACCTCACCGAGCGGCGCTTTCACGGCGGCGTCGCCACCGAGGTAGACGTCGCGCAGGCACAAACTCAGCTTGAAACGGTCCGCGCGCAGCTCGTCGACCTCGGTGTGGCTCGCGCGCAGTTCGAGCACGCCATCGGCACTCTCGCAAATGACAACCTGCCCGACTTCGGCATTCCCCCGTCGCCCCTCGATTTGACGCTGCCGAAAATTCCCATCGGCGTGCCTTCACAATTATTGGAGCGCCGCCCAGACATCGCCCAGGCCGAGCGCCTCGCGGCCGCTGCCAACGAGCAGATCGGCATCAACATCGCCGCGTTTTTTCCGACGATCTCGCTCACCGGAACCGGCGGCTTTGAAAGCACCAACCCCGGCACATGGATTCAGGGCCCAAGCTCGCTCTGGAGCCTCGGCGCGCAAGCAACTGAGTTGCTCTTCGACGCGGGCCAGCGCCACGCGCTCACCGATGTCGCCCGCCACACTTACGAGGCGCAGGCCGACGGCTATCGCAACACCGTTTTCCAGGCCTTTGACGACGTTGAAGACCAGCTCGCCGCGCTCCGCATCCTCGAACAAGAATCTGAAACAGAGCAGCACGCAGTCGACGCAGCACGTCACTCCTTCGATCTCTCCAACACGCGCTACAAAGGCGGCGTCACCAGTTATTTAGAGGTCCTTACCGCCGAGCAAACGCTCTTGCAAAACCAGATCACCGCCATCAACATTCAGAGCCGGCAATTCGCCGCCAGTGTAAGCCTAGTGCGCGCCCTTGGCGGCGGCTGGGATGTAACTCATTTGCCCTGACAGCTCACCGAAAAAATCGAGCCGTGGACGGCCGCGCTCTCACGGGCTTTGAAAATTCTGCTTCGGTAAGGCCGAAGTGTCAGGGCACGACTTCAGTCGTGCCATAAATGTGCAAATTGCGTTCGGCTTTAGCCGCTGAGGGACTTTGTCCTGTAAGCGCCAAAACGCCCTCCGTCAAAGCAATTTATAAAATGGTTGTCCCTCCGCTTTCGTCGGCGATTCGCGCGTAACGCCTTGGTACGGCCCGCTTCTCTGTGGCCCCCAAGATACTAGCGGCGATATCATTCAGGAATGTTTGCCCGCGCGACAGCCGATCTTCTTCTGCGATGCCGCACTGCCCAACGCCGCACTGTCCCAGCCCGCACTTTCCCAATTCCATCGGCTCTTTCCGCCCGTGCCTCCCACTCTTCAATTGCAGCACACGCCAACCCTCATCATCGCGGTGCTCATGGGCTGCCTTGCCGCGGCGTTCCTGGCGCTTTGGCGGGCCGCGCAGGATTTTCGTGCCTTTCGCAACATTGGCATCTTTTTCTTAGTTGGAGCCATCGGTGAGCTATTCAATTACTTCGGAAGCCAGGACATTTACTGGTCTCTGAGATCCATAACGGCCGGGATGCTCGTAGAGATGGCCGGCGCGGCGATGCAGATTCCGCGACGTCGCTGGACTTTGCTTTTCTGGCCAATCTATATCTTTGTCTCCGTCGCTGTGTGGTTTCCGAACTTGGCTTTCACCGCTCCCTGGTCCTCGATCTTGTCCCAGGTTCTGCTTGCAATTCTGATTGTCCAGGGTCTAACGCGCAAAAACGCGCCTGACAAAATGATTGCCGTCGCATTCTTGTGTTATTGGCTCGTGCGTCTCACAGTTTTCGGCTCTGTCAAGCGCCTCGACACCATGAAGGACTACGTTTCTTCCATCGGCGGCTGGCAATGGCCGTACCCAACCACTGCCTTGACTCTGGCGGGAATCACGACGCTCGTAATCTTTACTCGCGCCCTCATCCGCGACCGCCGTGACAAGCAGCGCATGGCCGCTGAACTCGCCGCAGGCCGCGCCGTCCAGCACGTTCTTATCCCTGAAGACGTTCCCGCAATTCCCGGATTCAACATTCAGTCGGTCTACAAACCCTTTGGAGAAGTCGGCGGCGACTTTTTTCAAGTCCTGCCGATCAATGCCCTTCCGACCAATGCTCTGCCGATCAACAGCAATCCAGTTTCCGGCGGAGCGCTCGTGATCATCGGCGACGTCAGCGGCAAAGGCATGCCCGCCGCCATGACCGTCTCGCTGTTAGTGGGCACGGTGCGGACCCTGGCGCACTACACATCCAGCCCCGGAGAAATCCTGGCCGCAATGAACCAGCGTATGCTCGCCCGCAGCAACGGCGGCTTCACAACCTGCCTCGTCCTCCGCGTCGACGCTGACGGCGCGCTCACCATCGCCAACGCGGGCCACATTCCGCCTTACCTCGGCGGCAAAGAACTGCAGTTTGAGAGTGGTCTCCCGCTGGGAATCTCCTCCGACACCGTCTACGTCGAATCTACCTTCCAACTGTCCCCTGAGCAGCAACTCACTCTTCTTACCGACGGCGTAGTTGAGGCTCGCGACACGGCGGGCACGCTCTTCGGTTTTGAGCGCAGCGCATCTCTCAGCACTCAGCCCGCCGAAGCCATTGCCAGTGCAGCACAAACATTCGGCCAGGACGACGATATCACCGTCCTCTCAGTAACCCGCACGCCTGCAACCCGCACACCCTCACCCGCGTAGAAACAACCCGAATCCTCTCGTGGCATAGCTCAGGACGCGGTCTCAACCTCTTAGTTGCTCATTTCGCCGCACATCCGCCCGAATTTCAAAAAAACATCCGCCGCAACGCCGCCAAAGCTATTCCCAAAAAATGGCAATCGTTTCGCCTTCCCCTGCAATTTAACCAAATCGTGAACAACCCCACTGTCCCGCGGGCATCCTAGTCAGCAAGGAGTCCCTCATGAGAAAGCTGAACACCGTTTTAGCAGTCGCGTTCCTATCCACAAGCCTTTTGGGCGGAGTTGCCCTGGCCCAGGACCATAACGATCAGGACCATCACGACAACCACACCTACGTCGAACACAGTGATTGGCACAAGGGTGCACGCCTCAAACACGAAGACTGGGATCGCGGCGACAAAGTCGATTACCGCAAATATCACCTGAGCGCTCCGCCGCGGGGATATGAATGGCGTACCATCGACGGCTACTACGTTCTCGCGAACCCCAACACCTTCCAGATTCGCGCGACCGTCCGCATTCCATAACCCACCCTCCCCGCCCATAAGGCCGCCGGACGAAACTGCACCGGCGGCCTTCGCATCTTCAAACCCACGCGGGCCCAACAACTAAGCCAGGCCCATCTCCAGCCCGTCCAAAAAACTCCCGCATATTTTGTCCTTACGGCAAAATCATACGTAGCCTTGTAACCTCTTGAGCAGAGGACCCCCCGCAATGTTGATCCGCCTGGCATACGACATTCAATTCGATATTCCGGCCAGCGTGGCGATGGTTGCGCTCCTCAACGTCCATCCTTCCCGCGCGCCCGATCTGCTTGAGCCGGATGAGATGCAGACCGAACCGAAGCTTGAAGTCACTTCTTACGTCGACAGCTTCGGAAACCGCTGCTCGCGGTTTGTCGCACCGCCTGGGCAACTCAGGCTCTTCAATTCCACCCTGATTCAGGACTCCGGCTTAATCGACCCCGCCGATTGGTCGGCCACCGAATCGCCCGTCGGCGAGCTGCCAAACGAAATGCTCACCTTCCTGCTCAACAGCCGCTATTGCGAGGTCGATCGTTTCTCCAACATCGCGCATGAGCTTTTTGGGCAAGTCAATCCCGGCTGGGGCCGCGTGCAAGCCATTTGCGATTGGGTTCACACCAAAGTCGCGTTCAACTATCAACACGCGCGCCCCACAAAGACCGCTCTCGACGTTTATACGGAACGCGTCGGCGTCTGCCGCGACTTTCAACATCTCGCCATCACCTTCTGCCGCGCGCTCAACATTCCCGCGCGCTACGCCACCGGATATCTGGGAGACATCGGCGTGCCTGTCCGGCTTCCCATGGATTTCAGCGCATGGTTCGAGGCCTATCTAGGCGGCCGCTGGTGGACCTTCGATGCTCGCAACAATCAGCCCAGGATGGGTCGCATACTCATGGCAACCGGAAGGGACGCCGCCGATGTAGCAATGACTACTTCGTTCGGGCAGGCAGACTTGCGCAGTTTTTTCGTCGTCACTGAAGAAGAAACTCCGGCGCTCGCTGAAAAATATTCGCGCCGGGGCTCGGCTTCGAATTAAACAGACCAGAACACCCACACCGCCCGCCAACTGCGCCTGCTACAAACCGACCGCTACACATCTTCTGACAGGCTCTTCTGTATGTCCTGAGCCACTTCATCAATGGAAGTGTTGTGGCTGAGCTGTTCGATATTCTCGCTATCTTTCATATCCGACAACCCCACCTTTTTCGCAATCTGCTGATTCATCCCGATCACCGCCGTCACCTCTTTTTCCGTGAGCAGCAGGATTTGCAGCACCAAATGTTCCCGCTCATCGGCGCGCCGCGCCAGTCGCGACTGCCTCATCAGGATCAGGCTGGCCAGCAGAATTGCCTCCATCGCCACAACCGTCCCGAGCAGCGAAAACGGCATCGGATCGAAGTGAGGAATTCCCGGCACATGCAAGGTGTTCACCAGAATCCAGAAAAAGAACAAAACGATATGAGCGGCCACATATCCCAGATTGCCGACAATCGCGGCCGTTAAATCTCCCAATCTTTCCGCCGGCGATCTCCGCGCCAGAAACTCCTGCTCATGTTTGGCGATTGTCTCTATATGGTCTTGCACGTGACTGTGTTCCTGCGCCTGATCCGGAATCGGCATTGTTTGGGCCCTCGCACAAAGTCTCGTACTTAAAGATCGGATGAACTGCTGATTGGATGGCCGTACCGGCAGGAAGGGAATGAAATAGTGACGCAAGCTAAGTCGCGCATCGTCGCTGTTGTCTCTATTTCAGCCCAGCGCTTATCCTCTGTATACCACCGAACGCTCGCAGCCATGAGTCGCCACGCCCTCTAGCCCCGCGGGATGCCGTCCAAGCGATCAGGAAACGGTAATCTCCGAGTTGCCGGGGCCACATCCGAAACTAGGAATTCGAGCAGGCACCCAAAATAAATCGTGAACTGGCCGCCAGCGGTCTTTCCACACCGCTGCGGAGCGCTACAATTCGAGCGAAGCACGTCTGAAAAAAGAGACTCGGGCACTATAATTAGCCGCACCGATGCCAGCAAGTTCCGGAACAAAATTCGGGCCGTACGAGATCGAGTCGCAGCTGGGCGCCGGCGGCATGGGTGAGGTGTATCTGGCGCGCGACACGCGGCTGGGACGTACGGTCGCGATTAAAATTCTGCCGGCACATTTGTGCGGAACGCCCGAGGCGCAAGATCGCTTCGACCGCGAGGCTCGGGCCATCTCGTCGGTAAGCCATCCGAACATCTGCCATCTCTACGATGTGGGCACTCAGGACGGCACGAGCTATCTGGTGATGGAGTATCTGCAAGGGGAGACAGTTGCGGATCGGCTGAGCCACGGTCCATTGGCGCCCGAGCCGCTGGTCAAGATGGCGCTCGAAATTGCCGAGGGGCTTGACAAGGCGCATCGCGGCGGCCTGGTGCATCGCGACCTCAAGCCGGCGAATCTGTTCATCACCCAGGACGATCACGTCAAGATCCTTGACTTCGGCTTGGCAAAGAGCCTGAGTGCGCTGGGCGCCGCGAGCCTCGATGGCACGACAGCGGCGAACTTCACTAGTCCGGGGCTGACCGTAGGCACAATCGCGTATATGTCGCCGGAGCAGGCGCGCGGCGAAGCTGTGGACGCGCGAAGCGATCTATTCTCGCTGGGTATGGTGCTCTATGAGATGGGAACGGCGAGAAAGGCGTTCGGCGGATCGTCGCCGGCTGTGATATTGGAAGCGATTCTGAATCGGGACCCGGAGCCTCTGACGGAGGTCAATCCGCGGATGCCGGCGACTCTCGAAAACATCCTGCAGAAGCTGCTGGAGAAGGATCCGGATCTGCGCTACCAGACTGCCGCCGAGTTGCGCGCGGACCTGAAGCGGCTGAACCGCGATTTGGGATCGGGACGGCGTCCGACGGCAGACTCGAGCGCATCGGGCTCAACTCCGCAGGCGAACGCGGTCAAGCAGAAATCGGTCGCGGTCCTGTATTTCGAAAACCAGAGCGGATCGAAAGAAGACGAGTATTTCCGCGACGGCATCACCGAAGACATCGTGACCGAGATCTCGAAGATCGGACAGCTGGATATCTTTCCGCGATCCGAGATGGTGGCCTTTCGCGACAAGGCGGTCACGGCGCAGCAGGTGGCCCAGCAACTGGGAGCGCAATACGTGCTCGAGGGGTCGATCCGCCGGTCGGGGAACCGTGTGCGCATTACCGCACAGCTTGTGGAGGCCTCCACGCGCCACTCAGTCTGGGCGGAGCGGTACGACCGGCAAATGGAAGACGTGTTTACCATCCAGGAGGAGATTGCCCGCAGCATCGCGCAGGCGCTGCGGATTACGCTCACTCCACAGGAAGAAAAGATCATCGCGCGCCGCCCGACGGAGAATCCGCTGGCGTACGATTTTTATCTGCGCGGCAAGAACTACACACGGCGCTATTACACCGATTACGCGCTCCAGATGTTTGAGCAGGCCATTCAGCTGGATCCGAAGTTCGCGCTCGCTCATGCTGGCATCGCTCAGGTCTGCGGCCTGACCTACGAGTTGCGCGAGCGGAATCCGCAGCTGATCGAGCGGGGCATGGCGGCCTGCGACAAGGCTGTGGCGCTGGCGCCGGATCAGCCTGAGGTCCTGGTGGCGCGGGCGCGGCTGTTCTACGCGCAGAAGAAATATGAGGACGCGATCGTGCTGGTCATGCAGGCGATCGAGCGCAAACCAGACTGCGACGGCGCCTGGAGCATTCTGGGCCGCGCCTACTTCGCCGCCGGCCGTTATAAAGAGGCAGCAGCGGTAGTGGATAAAGCCATCGAGGGAAACGGCGACGACTACAACGTCTACTCGCCTTTCATCAATTCACTGGAACGGCTGGGCCGGAAGAAGGAAGCCGAGCAACTGCAATCGCGCATGGCGATTGTGCTGCGGCAGCAACTGGAACGGGAGCCGGAGGACGTTCGCGCCCGCGTGCTGCTGGCGGTATATCTGGCAGGCCAGCATGATGGGGAGGATGAAGCGGTGCGGCATCTCCAGACGGCCGTCGCACTGCGGCCCAAAGACACCAACACCATGTATAACGCAGCCTGCGCCTACGGAGTGATGAAGCGGAAGACTGAAGCGATGGAGACGGTGAAGAAAGCGCTGGCTGCGGGATACGGCAATCTGGACTGGATGTCGAAAGACCCTGACCTGGATTGCCTGCACGACGACCCGGAGTTCCTCACGCTGGTGGGCCTCGATTGAATAACTGGATTAAACCTCTCGCTTGAAGCACTCTTACTGGAACCAGAATTCAGCCGAAAGAACGATGAAAAAATCCGTATAATTACGACCACCATGCTCCAGCGCGTTTATCTGCTTCGGTGTCCAAATGAAGATTGCTGCGACACCATTATGCTCCCGCCTCAAAGCCGTCTGGGAAGATTTGCATATCCACAATGTCAACCCGCCGTCGTGTGGCCAATCGACTATCGATGCCGTGAATGTGGGCGCGTCTCCCGGTTCTCGACTGAAACCATTCATCTGGCAAGCATTGAAGCGCCGGACCAGAATCCACGCCAGGATGCTTGGTGGTGCTTTGAATTTTCCAGCGACCACGAGCGGATCGTAAGGTCGCACTTGCTCTATTCCAAAGGATTGCCATACCTCTCCGAAAGACGGCTAATCGACTACTTTTTGATACCTTCCGGAACTTGGAAAGAGGCATACGGTCAGCCGCGCCTTGAGGGCATCTATCGACTTTAGTGTTCCCTTTTAGCCTTCCCCTTTTAGCCTTCCCAGAAATTTTCCCTCCATCTCAGCGTCCGAGATCGGACAACCCGAGCAAACTCCGGACCTTGCGCAAAACTCTTCGCCTTAACTCACATGTCAAGCCCCAGCCACCGTCGATTTACCGGTAAGCCATTGAAAAACAATGCGCAAAATCGCCCGCCAGGTTTGCCGATTAATTCCCCGCTTCGGCGCATACTCAAACCATGAGCGTCCAACCACATCTTTATTCCGACAGAGTCAATCCGCCGCATTCGCGTCATCGCGCCCGAAAACTAGCGCAATCCGTGCGAACAGGCCTGCAGATCCGGACAGGAGGATAGAGGTCCAAGAATGCAAACCGCCGCAGTTTCCGAGCTGATGGCCGCGCTTTTCAGCTCCGCTAGCACCGCCAACTCTGCTAACTCCGCTTGCCAGGTATGGGAGGTATGCATACGGTATGGACGAGGTATAGCAAAGGTAAGCGGCCCTCCATTAAATCCTTTGCAATCAAATATGGAGGTATGTCATACCGGGGGGGAGGGGGGTGGGTAGCAAAAATAGGAAAAATGCAGCCCAGCACCATAGGAGGCATCTGAACAGCACTCGCCTTACTTACTGAGCCCTGCCTACCGAGCCTGCCGCAAAAATGCTACCGCCGGCACATCCGCAAGCGTCACGCCCGGCCCCTCCCATAGCAATCTCGGCGCACCTGGGGTCGCAGTGTTCAGCGCCTCAACGTGGATCGAGTGCAATCCAGCCTTCAGGCCAATAGCCCCGCGATCGTACCGCAGCGCATTCCCCGCGGCGCCGCAAACCAGCCCGAAAGGTGGCCCAGTCTTCGCCACCTCCATCCCATCAATCGTCAGCCGCGCGCCGTCGCTGTCGATCAGATGAAACGTGTAGCCGCCGTCCGCCGGAATGTTGATCCATCCATCCCACACCGTCGCATGCGGCGTAAGCGGAAACCCGTCGCTCGGCGCGGGCTCGGCACTGAGCGTCAACGAGGGCATCTGAACCTCAAGATTTGCCGATACGCCGGTATTCTGCGGCTGAAGCATCGAAAAATCCGGCAATGAAGTCCACGTTCCCGGATATCCTTTCGAGTCTGGATATCCTTTCGAGTCCAGATACGCTTTCCAACTCAGGCCCGCCGTCGTTGGCCCAGCAATCTTCACCGCGTCATGAAACTGCTCAACCACCACTACTCCCTGCGCATCCCAATCCTGATGTCCGGCCTTGTCTGTCACGTGCAGCAGCACACGAAATCGTCCGGCGCCATTTTTCCCATCCAACTCGGTCCCAAGCGCGTCAGCAAAGCGATGCCGCACGCTGCGTCCATGCGCCGATGTTCCATCGCCAAACAGCCATGTGTACTGCGCGCCCGGCGCTTCATTGGCGGTAAACGTCACGTTCTGTCGCGGAGCTACAATCGCCGAGCCAACGCTAAAGTCCGCTGCCAGCGCGGGCGCCGGCGCATACGTTGGCTCAGCCGCGCCGCCCGAAACGGCAAGCGGCATCTGCGCGTCGCTCGTGACGCGCAGATGCCCGTACTTCACGTTGTCGAATGTCACATCGCTTACGTCGCCGATCATCGTTGACTCAGCCAGCGGCGGTTGATTGAGTGCCCAGATGTTGCGGAAGGTGAATCCATGCAGGCTCGGTTGTTCCTGCTCCATCTGCACCAGCGAGTACCAGTTGTCGAGGATCAGATTCTCAAACGTCACACCCGAGTGGTCGCCGCTCGCTCCATTCGCTCCCCAGAATCCAAGCAGCCCAAAAGTCTGGCCACACGACCCGATGCCCGCGTGCAAAATGTCCGAGTCACGTAGCGTAAAGTTGTGCAGGTTATAGATCTTTTGCGGCCATCCCAATCTCACCACATTTGAAATGCTTGTCGACAGCTCGCTGTTCTCAACCAATACATTGCTCACATCGGCGCCCGGCGCGGTCAGCGCCGCCTGCGTGTAACCGTCCCAATTTCCCAGCGCGGCAAGGTCGTCGTCGGAGGCGCGGATGAATGAATGGTTCACAATCATGTCGCCGCCGCCCAGCCAGTCCATGCCGTCCTGGTTGGCGTTGCCCGGGTTTCCTCCGATCACGCGCAGATCGTCAAACCTCAAACCAGTCGAATCCTTCATCTGGATCGACCACGTGCGCGACCGGATTATGCAGGTCAGCCCGTCGATCTCCACGTTGTGCGCCTGGTAGCTCACGATGCAATGCCAGTCGGGCTTTTGCATCCACCCCGTATCGCTGTTCGCATCCTGCGGCCCGTCGTACACAATCGTTCCCTGCCCCAGCACCTTCACGTTGTCCACCTGCCACAGATTCAGGCTCCCGAATACGAACGCGCCGGGCTCAAGATAAATCGTGTCGCCGCTTTTAGGATTCAGGCTCCCCCGATGCACTCCGGCGGGAATAATCGTCACGTTAGGCCCGCTCGGTGCGCGCGGCTGCGGCGAGTCCGCAAACAGAAACAGCATGCGCGCCTGATTCAGAAAATCGCCGGGCCGCGAGATCGAAAGCTTCACCGGACCATATAGTCGAAAACGAATCGTCTGCGGCTCCCCGGCCGGGTGCGACGCGCGCAGTCCCAAGCCGCCATGGCTCAATATCCACTCCGCCATCCCAGAAATGCGGGTCGGCCGCGGTTATCGAAATGTCCATTGGCCCAGTTGCATTGAAGCTGACGAATTCGTAATTCGATGCAGCGTGCGCTACATCAATCCGCTGATTGTTCACCATCACAGCGAAGAAGCTGTCGCGCATCTCATCGGGAACAGCCGCGGCCTGAATACCGGACCCAACCTGCGCAGTGCCGCAGGCAGCACTTGAAAGCACAAAAATGGAGACAAGCAGCGCGCGAAAACCCGGCAACAGGCAATCCCTCAAGAAGGATTCAGGAAACCAAACCACTGTAGCACCCAGGCGCGAAGCCCCAGCTTTTGAGCGACGCCCCGACGCTCTAGAATGTATAATTCGTGACGCGAAGAAAATCCCGGCTTCCGCCAAATCTACGCGAGGTAACCAAATGCCGATCTCCCGTCACGTTCCATCCTGTGCTTCTTCCCTTCCCTTAATGGTCGTGCTCGGTCTCTCGGCAGCGGCCACGGCAGCGTTCGCGCAAGCCACGCCCATCACCATCAATTCCTCCGTCACCATCGTCGAGAGCACACAGGAGCCGGGCCCTATCCATCGCGCCACCGATGATCTGCGTCACGACTTCGCCAAAGTTTTCGGGCAGCAGCCGAAGCTGGTATCGAGTCTGAGCGACGCGGGCAAGGTCACGATCCTGATCGCGCAAAATCAAAATGCGCCTGCCGAAGCTGGATGCGCTGCGGCAAGCGGCACTGAGGCATTTGCGTTTTCGGTTGCAAGCCCCGGCGGCAAGCATGTCATCTGCCTCACCGGAACGGACATGCGCGGCACCATCTATGCCATCTACGAATTTTCGCAGCGCGTCCTCGGCGTGGATCCGATGTATTTGTGGACAGACAAGCAGCCCGCAAAGCGCGCGTCCATTACCTTGCCCGCGGATTTCCCGCGCGCTTATCCCAGCCCAGTCTTCAAGTACCGCGGCTTCTTCACCAACGACGAAGACTTACTGAGCGGCTGGATTCCGCCAGCTAAAGGCGAACAGACCGGAATTTCGCTCCAGGCCTGGGACATGGTATTCGAGACGACTCTGCGCCTGAAGGGCAACATGGTGGTGCCGGGAACGTGGATCTTTCCCGATGATGCGCAGGTGCATGCAGCTACTGAGCGCGGCTTGATCGTCAACCAGCACCACGCCATCCCGCTCGGCGTAAACGTGGCGCGCTGGCCGGCAAATGTGCCCTACAACTACTCCACGCACCCCGAGATTTTGGAGCGCGCGTGGACCAACTCGGTAAACGCCTACAAGCCCGACGAGGAAATTCTGTGGAGCGTAGGCCTCCGCGGGCTTTCGGATTCAAGCTATGCTTCGCTCGATGAGAGCGTGCGCAATAATGATCCCCTTCTCGGCCAGCGCATAAGCGACGCCATCGCAGACCAAATGAAGATCGTGCGCGCCAAGTATCCCAACGCGCAATTCGTCACCGACCTTTGGCAGGAGGGCGCGCGCCTCATGCAGGAAGGCTACTTGAAAATTCCGCCGGAGGTCAGTCTGGTCTGGGCCGATACTGGCTACGGCGACATGCAGGACGGCGGCAAAGTAGCCGCCGGACACGGAATGTACTTCCACGTCGCCATGATGAACGGTCAGGCCAATCAACTCTCGGAAATGGTATCGGTGAAAATCATCCAATCCGAGATCGGGCGCTATATCAAGGCCGGCGCAACCTCTTACTTCCTCGTGAATACCAGCGACATTCGGCCTTATGTGATGACAACGCGCGCCGTGATGAATATGGCATACGCCGGTAACTTGACCGGAACGCCTGCGACCACCACCAGCGCCGCCGAGAACGGTGACCTCGAAGACGCCTACTATCGCCTCTGGATCACAGACGAATTCGGCCATCGCTCCGTCGCTGCGTTAACTAAAACCTACAAAGATTACTTTGCAGCGCCATCGTTGCGGCCGCCGTTCGGGCCACCGCGGCTGACCTCAGCGGGCAACGCGCCGCCGCCAACGCCGCGTAGCAATGTTCCCCTCTTCGAGGGCGATAACCACTATCATTCTGAGGCGCGCCGGCTGATTCTGGACACGCTCAGTGAGCACCAGGTGGCCGCGATTCCCAGCCAGTCGCCAAAATGGACTCTGCCGCGCTTGATGCCGGAGCCGAATGCACAGGTGCGCGCAGCCCTGATCGATCGCGACATCAAGGATTGCGCCGACGCTCAGCCGCGCTGGGATGCGGCGTGGAAAGATGCGGTTGCGGCGAAAAGCCTGGTTGATCCCGCGTCAAGTGCCTATTACCAGGAAGCCATCCTGACCATGATCACCATCAACCGCGAGAGCAACCACATGCTGTTTGAGGTGGCGAATGCCGTCAAAGACGCAGACGCCGGCGACACGGCTAAGGCTCAGACTGAGACCGCCGAAGCTCTTCGTTCACTCGACGCAATTCAGGCCTCGATGCACGCTGCCGAGTACGGTAAATGGAAGAACTGGTATCGAGGCGACTGGCTTACGGGCGTATATCGCACCCACGAGCTGGTTCAGGATTATGCCAATCACCTCAAAGATCCCATGGCCAAGCTGCCCGCTCCAGCCTCTTGGAGTGGATGGGAAGGATATTTCCACATCATGGAATACGAGGGCGACCGGTCGGTGGATGTGCATTGAAGGGCGTGAGTTCTAAGAGCGCTTTCCGAGGTGAGTATGGTCCGGCTGCATAAGCCAACCGCCGCCCCGGACCGCGCACGACCGGCCCATAAACCAACGCACCAGGCGGTTTCCAAATATAATCGTCTAAGGTTCTCCGTTAACCGCGACGCGCAGGATGATTGCGCGCCGCCTCGATGAGTACCGCGCGCTGGTGCCGCTTTTTAAATGAATCAAGAAGAACTGATCCTGATAACTGGCGCGACGGGCTTTTTGGGCACGCAAGTTGTCCGTGAACTGTTGCAGCGCGAGCCGCGAGCCAGGCTCGCACTCCTCATCCGCCCGCTCAAGGGTCAAACTCCCGCGCAGCGCGCTGAGTCGATCGTTTCAGCCGCGGACTCGTCGCGCGTCCAGGTTTATGGCGGAGATGTCAGTGAACCCGACTGCGGGTTGAACGCTGCTGACCGTCAGCAGCTCTGCGCCGAGGCCACACGCGTAATTCACTGCGCGGCCACCGTGCGCTTCGATCACACGCTTGAAGAGGCGCGTCACATGAACGTTGACGGTACGCGCAAGATGCTTGATTTTGCCGCGTCCATGCGCTCTCTCAAGAGCTTTATCTATGTCGGCACTGCGTATGTTGCCGGCGAGCGTGAAGGATTGATCCTCGAGAGCGAGCTCAACGTCGGCCAGGGCTATCGCAATACCTACGAACAAACCAAAGCCGAGGCCGAAGCGCTCGTGCGTTCGCGGCTGGGCTCACTTCCTTGCGTCATTCTTCGTCCAAGCATCATCGTGGGAGATTCTGAGACGGGTGTCACTTCCAGCTTCAAAATGCTGTACTGGCCGCTCAAGATTTACTCGAGAAGGCTATGGCGAACTGTGCCGGGATTTTCCGATGCCGTCCTCGATATCGTGCCGGTCGATTACGTAGCAAGAGCCGTCACGCAGCTCACGTTTGACGAAAACGCCTTGGGCGCCACTGTGCATTTATGCGCCGGGCCTCGTGGCAGCGCCACAATTGAGCGCGTTGCAAGGCGCGCAGCGGAGTACTTCAAGGTTCGCGAGCCGCGTTATGTCGATCCGAAGATCTTCTTTGCCGTTGTGCGGCCGCTGCTTTCGCTCGTGCTCTGGGGGCGCAAGCGGCGCGTGCTCATTGACGGCCGCGCTTACCGCGATTACTTCACCATGCGCATGCAGTTTGACACTACCAACGCCGAGCGACTGCTCGGGCCCGCGGGAATTCTTCCGCCACCGGTCATGGACTATCTTGACCGCCTGCTTCGTTATTGCGTGGCCAGCGATTGGGGCCGTAAGGAAGTTCCGGCACAATGAATCTCTTTCGTCGCATTCAACTCGCCCGAGACCGCACCATAACGGTCGCCAACCTGGTGGACGAATTGCTGCGGCGTAATGGAGATTCCGAGGTCTCGGTCAGCGAAGACGGCTCTTTCCATCTTTCCAGCCTGCACGCCGAGATTTGTCAAATCGATGCCTTCCTGCGCCGTTCCGTTGGCCTGCGCCCTGGCGAGCCGGTGGCCATTTATCGCACCAATGATCGTCACTGCCTTCACTGGTTCCTGGCCGTCATCCGCGCCGGTGGAGTTGCTGTTCCGCTGAATCCTCAACTCTCTCTCACCGAGGTGCGGCGCATCCTTTTGGAAAGCGGCACTCAGATTCTTGTCACTGACAAGGCGGTCTTTGAGCGCAGCATCGTGGATCAAAGTGCCTTGAATGTTCGCGCCTGGATTCAAGTAGACGGTGAAACGGAGACACTCGAAGGATTTATGCGCCTTGTCGATTGCGGTGCGCCCTTTCCACCCGTCGCCATCGACCCCGCGGCCACTGTTGCCGTCTTCCATACGTCCGGTACCACCGGTTTTCCCAAGGGGGCGGCTCTTTCCAGCCGTGCTCTGCTCGGCGCACGCGCAACCACGGTTTTTGCCGGGCTTTTTCTCGGTTCCAGGGATCTTGCGCTCATCGCGTTGCCATGGTCCCACATCATGTCCGTCAGCATTGCTCTTTATGGATTGATGGCCGGTGTTCGCGGATGTCTTCTCGAGCGCTTCGATGTCGAAAGCGCGCTCAATCTAATTGAGCAATTCCGAGTGACTGCGGTTGTTGGCGTTCCGGCGATGCTTTCCCGCCTGGTCAATGCCAATCCCGACCCCGCCCGTTTGGCGAGCGTTCGCGTGTGGCTTTCGGCCAGCGACTATTTGCCCGAAGAAGTTCGCGATCGTCTGCACGATTTCGGCGCTCTCCTCCGGCTGCCGGCAGGGCGCCGCATTCCTCCTGTCATCCTGAATGGCTATGGCATGGTCGAGTTAGGCGGACTGGCCATGATGGGCATCGAATTGTCGCTTATTCCGGGGAGTGGTCAGCTGTGCCTTCCCGTCCCGCCCTTTCATGTTCGCATCGCCGATGAAAACGGCCGGCGCGTTCCAGTCGGCCATCCCGGCGAGTGCCAGATTCGCCGCTACGGTCTGAGCCCGCATTACTGGAAAGATAAGGAAAGCAACAACGGCCTCTTAACAAGCGATGGATGGCTACGAACCGGCGACCTGGCGACCCGCAACCGGTTCGGAATGATCCGGATCGTCGGTCGCATCAAGGACGTCATCAAGTCAGGCGGCTACTCGGTTTACGCCCGTGAACTTGAAGAAGCCGTGATGGCCCATCCTGAAGTCGTGCGGGCTGTGGCCTTCGGTCTACCGCACACAGAAAAAGGCGAAGTTCCGGTTGCCGCGGTCGAGCTGCTTCCCGGCGCCCCTGCCACTGAGGAAATTCTGCTGGCCTGGTGCCGTCAGCGCCTTGCGCCATACAAAGCGCCGCGCCGCATTTGGATTTTGGAATCAGGCAGCATGCCGCAAACCCACAATGGCAAGCTGATGCGCCGTGTTCTCCGCGAGCGATTCGCAGCCGACGTCAAGATTTAATCGTGGCGAAGCGCATCCACCGGCGAAAGCTTCCCCGCGCGCCAAGCCGGAACAGCGCCGGCAATCAGCCCCGCAACCAGCGCAATTACCATCGCCTGCACCAGCAGCGGCCACTCGAGCTTATCTGAAACAAAGGTCGCGGTCTGTGGCAGGCTCGCCAGGATACGCAACGATCCCCATCCCAGAAGCAGACCGAAGACTCCGCCGCCCAGGCCGAGAATGGCCGCTTCAAATTCGATGAGCATTAGTATTTGCGCCCGCTTCCATCCCATGGAGCGCAGCGTGCCGATCTCCTGCGTGCGCTCGAATACGCTCATCACCATGGTGTTCGCAATCCCCAGGATGCCGATCACCAGTGCAAGCATTGACGTGCCCCACGCGGATGCCTGCGCGAGTCTAACGAACTGATTTTCGCTGGCGCGCTCGGCTGCGGGAATTGCCTTCAGACCGGGCGCAGCGGCTTCGATCTCCGCTTGCGCGCGTTTCAGGTAGTGATCCCACGGTTCGCCTTGCGGAGCAGGTCGCAGGCGCACATCGATCGTCGATACCTTGCCTTCAACGCTGCTCAGCTTCTGCAACTCGTCGAGCGGCATCACCACCGCGTCGGCTTCGAGTGCCGAACCACCGTGATAAACACCCGTTACGGTGAAGGGCGATCCTTCGATCTCTAGAGTGTCTCCGGGCTTTTTCTTGAGTGCTTGCGCCAGAATATCGCCCAGCATCACGTCCGGCTGGCCGTCCTCGAATCGCTTTCCTGACAGGATCTGCAACGAATCGAGCTGGTATCCGCTAGCCTGCCAGCCGTAAACCAGAGCATTCTCATCCGCGGTCAAATCCATCTCGTTGATGATCGCGGGAGAGGCCTGTGCCACAACAGGAAGAACCCTCAGCTTATCTGTCACCGATTGATCCAGAGATGTGTTCAGAAAAGTGCCCCGAAGCACCGCAATGTCGGTGCGGCTGCTCGAGTAGATCTGCATCCATTGCTGTTCGAATGATCGGGAAAAGCCCACCAGGCCCACAAACGCGCCCACCGCCATGCTGATTCCGCCCAAAGTAAGCAGCGTTCTTAGCCTTCTGCGCCGGAGATTCTTCCAGACAAATTTCGTAAACGAGAGTGATGTGGCCATTGAGCCGGACCCGATCCTTCGGCGCGGAGACAGTTGCAGGAACGAACGTCCAGCTTGCCCAGAAACGTTCACCCGCCCATTCAAGAGAATATGGGTTCAACCCCGCACTTGCAATGCGCTGACAGGCTTAGATGCCTTCTCCCATCGTGACGTAGACCCGCATCCGTTCCAATTCGACACGGTAGGCGCTGCGCTCGGCCTCTTCGGCTGCAAATGGATCAGGTGGGCACGGTTCCGCGCCCAGCCGTTGCTCCAGTTCCTCAACGCGCGCCGAGAGGGCAATGAGCGCGTCAGAGAGCGGGTCCTTGATGTCGTGCGGATCGGTGAGCAGCACGCGCTCGCCGTTGCGGTAGACAATATGAGCTGGAACACCCACGACCGTTGAATTCGGCGGCACGTCAGAAAGAACCACGGAGCCCGCGCCGACGCGCGAGTTTTCGCCCACCGTCAGGTTGCCCAGGATATTGGCGTTGTTGCCGATGAAAACCCGATCGCAAATCGTCGGATGGCGCTTGCCCTGCTGTTTGCCCGTGCCGCCCAGCGTGACGCCCTGATAAATCGTGACGTCGCTGCCCACGATTGCCGTTTCGCCGATCACCACTCCCATGGCGTGGTCAATAAACAAGCGCTGCCCGATCAACGCGCCTGGATGAATGTCGACACCGGTATAGAAGCGGCCCACCTGCGAGAGCACCCGCGCCAGAAGCCGCAAGTTATGACTCCACAGCCAGTGCGACATGCGATAGATCCAAACCGCCCAGAGCCCCGGGTAGCAGAGCACAACCTCCAGGCGTGTGCGCGCAGCCGGGTCGCGCTCCATGATGGAGTCGATTTCGTCGCGCATTTGGCCGAAAACTGACATAACTTTCAAGCGAAATAGGGACCAGGAACGAAGGAAGTAGCAAGTCCGTTTAGCGCCGCCTACGTTCCTCAGTCCCTAGTCCCTACTCCCCGTTCCCTGTTTCTCTTACGCCGTCACCGCAATCGGCTCGGCCTGCAACGCCAACGCCTGCTGGCGCAGCGGCTCAAAGAGCACACTCGACAAATAGCGCTCGCCGAAGTCCGGAAGCACAACCACGATCAGCTTGCCTGCATTCTCAGGCCTTGCTGCCACCTTGAGCGCTGCGGCAGCCGCTGCACCTGAGCTGATTCCGACAAAGAGACCCTCTTCCTTCGCCAGCCTGCGCGCCATCTCGACGGCCTCGTCGTTTGTCACCTGGACCACTTCGTCGATGAGCTTCGTGTCGAGAATGCTGGGCACAAATCCCGCGCCAATTCCCTGGATCTTGTGCGGGCCGGGCTTGCCGCCGGAAAGCACCGGGCTGTCAGTCGGTTCCACGGCGACAGCCTTGAAGCTGGGCTTCTTCGGCTTGATGTAATTAGCGACGCCGGTAATGGTGCCGCCGGTGCCGACACCGGAAATCAGAATGTCTACCTTGCCGTCCGTGTCGTCCCAAATCTCCGGGCCGGTTGTCTTCAAATGGATGGCCGGGTTAGCCGGATTGTCGAACTGCTGAAGAATAAAGCCGTTCGGCGTCTTCTCCAGAATCTCGTTAGCCTTGGCAATTGCGCCCTTCATGCCGTTCGGGCCGGGTGTCAGCACAATCTCCGCTCCATAGGCCAGCAACGTGACGCGGCGCTCAAGGCTCATCGTCTCAGGCATCGTCAGGATGATCTTGTAGCCCTTCACCGCGGCTACAAACGCCAGCGCGATGCCGGTATTGCCGCTCGTGGGCTCGATCAAAATCGTCTTCCCGGGTGAAATCTTGCCGGCCTTCTCGGCGGCGTCAATCATGGCGAAGCCGATGCGGTCCTTGACGCTCGACGCTGGGTTCTGGCTTTCCAGTTTGGCGACTACGGTAGCGGGCAATCCCGCTGCCACACGGTTCAGCCGCACCAGAGGGGTGTGGCCAATCAATTCAGTAACATTCGCGGCAATGCGCGCCATAATGATCTCCTTTTTCCGAGGCCTGAGGCCCGGATCGCTTGTGAAACGGATTCTTTGGGAACGGTGCAGCTTGTCAGGGCAAAAAACGCGCGCAACCAAGCGCACGACGGCATCGGAGCTGGCACCAGGACGGTGTTAGCGACATCGATGCATACAAATAGCCTAGACCCAACGCCCAGCCGAAGGCAAGCACTATCGATTTTCGATGGCAAGGCCCATTGTTCCCGGCAAGAAATACGGCCTCAAAGCCGGACCCGCCTTTTACTCCCCGATTAATTTGCAGGAGATAGGGATGCTTTGGCCTTGAATTGCAGCCAGCGATCCCTCATATAGCCCGCAATCGAGCAGGTTATTTGGCGAGGATTTGCGACCGGAATACACGTTGATCAGCAATTGCGGTCCCTGACTGTCCACCCATTTCATCATGGCTGGCGTGGGCTTCACGCTGCTAAACGTCGCGATAGCCCCTGGAGCGATTTCCCGTTGAACCTCACCCAGTCCAATCTCGCCCATACGGTCCACATACTGCTTTGGCGTGCCCTGAATTGGCGATGCCGTCAGATAGCCTGCCACAATTACGGTCTCTTTCCCCGCGACGAGCGTATCCATCGCCTTTTGGGAATAAGTGACCTTCACGGTGAAGTTGAAAACTGCTGCGGCCGGCGTTGCGGGCTTCGTCGACTGCTGTTGTGCAAGAGCCGGGCCCACCGAATCCGAGCCGAAGACCAAGAATGCCGTGAGTGCGACAAAAAGAACCAACACCGCACGCGCCGAAAACGAGAAGCTTCTGAACATGGATGCAGTCCTATGCCAAACTAACCCAAGAGACGCTCGACTTTGTCAAAAAGTTGCGCACCCAGCAGGGGTGACCTTGCGCCTGCCAAACGAAAGAAGCGAATTCATCCTGTATTGCGCAGCCCCGCGGAAATACCGTTAATCGTTGCGGCGATCGCGCGGTTCACCTCTGGAGTGTCTTCGCCGCCTCGCTTGCGCCGCAGCATATCCACCTGAATCAAATGCATGGGGTCAACGTAGGGGTTGCGCAACTTGATCGAATGAGCCAGCACTTGATTTGTCTGCAATAGTTCCTTCTGGCGAGTAACCGCAAGCACCGAACGCACCGTGCGATGGAATTCGGATTCAAACATGTCATAGATGCGCTCGCGCAGCTTCGCGTCGCCAACCAGTGCGGAATAAAGCCGAGCTGTGCCCAGGTCGGCTTTGCCCAGGGCCATCTCCACGTTGCGAATGAGGTCGATGAAGAGCGGAAACTCCTTGGCCATGGTTTGCAAAAGCTCAAGCGCGCCAGACTTCGCGAGAAACTGGTCGATCGCGAATCCCACGCCGAACCACGCCGGCACCAGCAGTCGCGATTGCGTCCACCCGAATACCCAGGGAATGGCGCGCAGGTCAGAAAGTTTTGGCGAATTGCTGCGCCGTGCGGGGCGCGAACCGATCTTCGCGTTCTCCAACTCGCCAACAGGTGTGCTCTGCTCGAAATAAGTAATCACGCCGGGGTCTTCGAGAATGTGTCGGCGGTATGTGTCATAGGCCAGGCTTGAGAGCTCGTCAAGCGCGGCTTCCCACTCCGGCTTGAGCACGCCTGTGAAATGTCCTTCGGGGTCGCGGGCATTGGGCCGTGCTAGCGCGTCGAGCGACGCGGCAATCATCAGCTCGAGGTTCCGTTCGGCCAGCACCTCGTCGGCGTATTTGAAATTCAGCACCTCACCTTGCTCGGTGATGCGCAGCTGGCCGTCAAATGAGTCAAACGGCTGGGCGAAGATCGCCCGATGCGTCGGTCCTCCGCCACGGCCCACCGTGCCGCCACGGCCGTGGAAGATCCGCAGCTTTATCCCGGCCTCGCGCGCCACCACATGCAGATCGCGATGCGCGCGGAAAATCTCCCACGTCGAGGTCAGCATGCCTCCGTCCTTGTTCGAGTCGGAGTAGCCGAGCATGATCTCCTGCCAGTTGCCCCATGACTCGAGTAGCCGGCGGTAGTCCGGCCGACTCCAAAGCTCGCGGCAAATCGACGGCGCATTGCGCAAGTCTTCGATCGACTCAAACAGTGGCACCGGCATTAGGCCCGGGTCTAAACCGTGCCCCTCACCCGCGCCCTCGACCGCGACGCCACCCAGTCGAGCCAGCCGAACCACGGCCAGCACATCCTCTACTGAGGAAGCACCGCTGATCACGTATTGGCGAATCGCCTCCGGTGAGCATCCCGCCTTTACTTCGGCCACCACTCGGAACGTCTCCAGCACGCCTGCCGTTTCTTGCGAAAGCCCGCTCTTAAGTGCCGGCGCAATCGTGTCGCTGATAGTCTCGCCTAATGCTGCGGCGTGTATCCGTGCGTGCTGGCGGATATCGAGCGTGTGCAAATGCAGGCCGAAGGTGCGCACCTGCAGAATCAGCGGATCGATGAGCGTGCGCGCAATCCGGATGCCTCCATTCGCAGCCAGCGAAGCACGCAACGTTTCCAGGTCGTCGACAAAGTCCTGAACGGAGCAATACGCCGGCAGCGCCTGAGTTAGTTTGTCGTGGTCGCGCGCCAGCGTGTAGGGCGTCGCCGGTACTGCGCCTCCGGAATCCGGCCTCTCTCCTGTCCGCTCCAGCGTGCGCTGAATGCGGGCCTTGAGGCAGATCACGAAGCGCCGGTAATACTCGAACTCATATTGCGGGCCGAAGACCTGTGCCTCCGGCGTATGCACCTGCGCCACGTAGGCCCGCAGGCGCTCCAGCAGCGCTTCGCTCACCGGTCGTTGTTGGGCGCTTGACGTCAGCAGGTCGATGATTTCGTCCAACCGGCGCTCGTAATAAAGCAGCAAATGGCCGCGTGCCAGTCGCAGTGCGGCGCGTGTTACTTCGGGCGTAACAAATGGATTGCCGTCGCGGTCGCCGCCGATCCACGAGCCGAAGCGCAACACCTGCGGCAGCTCCAGCGGCTCAATCTCCAGATCGTACGCCGCCACCAACGCGGCCGAAATCTCACGGTAGAGTTCGGGCAGCGTTTCAAAGATTGAAACGTCGTAGTAGTCGAGTCCCATCTTCACTTCGTCGTAGACAGTCGGCCGGCGCGAGCGCACCTCGTCGGTCTGCCACAGGCTCGTGATCTCGGCCAGCACCATCTCTTCCAGCCGTGCCATGTCCTGCGCGGGCAGGGGAATGCGATCCAGCGCCTCAAGAAATTCGCCGATGCGACGGCGCTTGAACATCACAGTTCGCCGCGCAGCCTCAGTAGGGTGCGCCGTAAAAACCGGAACAATCAGCACGCGGCGCAGCCAGTTCAGCGCCTCTTCCGCGCCGATGCCTACGCGGCGCATTTCGCTGAAAGTTCCCGCAAGTGACCCGCGTTGCCGGCCGGCCTGGCCACTCAGGCGCAGCGCGATGCGGCGTCTCTTGCGATGGTTCGTTTCAGCCAAATTAATCAGCTCGAAGTAGAACGCGAACGCCCGCGTCAGCAGGATGGCGCGCTCCACCGGCAACGCGTGCACCAGTTCCATCAAAGCAGTGTCCTGCCGTGCGGCCTGTTCGGAATTTCCGTGCGCGTCGGCATCGCGGCGCCGGATGGTTCCCTGCCGCAGCGCTTCGACCTGCGCAAAGAGCTCGTCCCCCGACTGCTCCCGCAACACCACACCCAGCAACGTGCCAAGGGAGCGCACGTCGCGGCGCAGCGGAGCCTCCTTCAGCTCACCGCTCTGCGCCTCAAGCTCGGCCAGTCGCTGGGTCCAGCTCTCGGGATTCCACAAAAGAGCCATCGTATTTCGATTATGCACGACGGGGTTCAGAGATCAGGCGGTCTTGCCCTCAAGCTGCGCCGTCAACTCTTCCCACTCCGCAGTCAGCGCGGCCAGCTGCACGCGAAGTTCCCTGGCCAACGTGGTCAGGCGCTGAGTCTCCACCGCCGACACATAAACACCCAATTGCTCATCCGTGTGAGCAATTGCGCCTTCAATCCGCGGAATCTCCTCTTCGAGAAACACGCATCGATCCTGCAGTTGCTTTTGCTTAATCGGATTCAGGCGGCGACTCCGCGCGGCCGATGACGATGTCGCGTTATCGAACTCCTCATAGCCGCCCTCGATCACGAAAGTTGTTCCATTCGACGCCGGCTTTTCGTGTTGTGGGAGCGGCAGCTGAGCGCGCGCAGTTGCTGGCGGTGCCTGAGCCGGCGCAGGCGCGGCCAACGCCGATTTCCGCCGCAGATAGTCTTCGTAGTTGCCTTCGTATGCCGTCACCGCACCGCCCTCGATTTCGAGCACTCGCGTGGCCAGCCGATCGATGAAGTAACGATCATGCGAGACGAAGACCACCGTGCCGGTGTAACTGGCCAGCGCTTCAAGCAGCACGTCCTTGGCCCGCATGTCCAGGTGGTTCGTCGGCTCGTCGAGAAGCAGAAAGTTCGCAGGCGAAACCAGATATCCTTGCCAACGCAAAGCGGTTGCGTTCGCCGCCCGAAAGCACGCCCAGCGGCTTGAAAACGTCGTCGCCCGAGAAAAGGAAGCAGCCGAGTAGAGATCGCAGCTCAGCATCCGGCACGCGCCGCGCTGCGCGGTTCATGTCGTCCAGCATGCGCGCCTCAGGGTCGAGCACTTTGTACTGGTCCTGCGCAAAGTATTCGGCGATCACGTTGTGACCCAGGCGGATCGATCCAGCACTTGGCGTCTCTTCGCCGGTCAATAATTTGATCAGCGTTGATTTTCCTGCGCCGTTCACGCCCACCAAGGCCACGCGATCGCCGCGCTCGATCGTGAACCTCGCTCCCTCAAATACCTGCTTCGCTGCGTAGCTCTTCCCCAGACCTTCCGCCTCGGCAACGATTCGTCCTGAAGGTGGCGGCTGCGGGAACTTGAAGTGGATGACCGCCTCCTCTTCAGGAACCTCAATACGCTCGATCTTTTCCAGTTCCTTAATCCGCGACTGCACTTGCCTTGCCTTCGTAGCCTGATAGCGGAAGCGGCTAATGAAAGCCTCCAGGTGCTCGATGCGCTCGCGCTGGTTACGGTAGGCAGCCATCAGTTGCTCGCGCCGCTCGTCTTTTTGTTTCAGGTATTTTGTGTAATTTCCCTGATAAATCGTGAGCCGCTTGTTCCATATCTCCACGGTGCGGTCGATCGTCACGTCGAGAAAATAGCGGTCATGCGAAATCAGGATGTAGCCGAAGGGATAGTTCTTCAGGTAGCCCTCGAGCCAGTTGCGCGTTTCCAAATCAAGGTGATTTGTGGGCTCGTCGAGAAGCAGAAGATTGGGCTTGGCCAGCAGCAGCTTCGCCAGCGCAATGCGCATCTGCCATCCGCCGCTGAATTCATCAGTCTGCCGCGCCCAATCTTCCTTGCCGAATCCCAGCCCTGTGAGCACGCTTCCCACTTGCGCGTCGAGCGCGTAACCGTCGAGCGCGTGAAAGCGATCCTGCAATAGCGAATAACGCTCCGCAACAGCTTGGTACTCAGCGCCTTCGTGATCCAGTTCCGCCAGTTGTCCGCCTAGTTGCTCAATCTCGCGCTCCATCTCGTGAAGTTCGTCGAAAACAGTCAGGCATTCCTCAAACACCGTCCTGCCCGCAAGCTGCAGCCCCTCCTGCGGCAGATAGCCGATGCTGATGCCGCGCGTCTTTTCAAGCGAGCCGTAGTCCAGCGTTTCCAGGCCGGAGAGAATCTTCATCAGCGTGGATTTGCCCGTGCCGTTGGCGCCCACCAGCGCCGTCTTTTCGTCGTTGCGGATCAGCCAGTCGGCCTCGAGAAACAGGATCCGCGGTCCAAATCGCTTTCCGGCATGTTGAAGCGCGAGCATGAAAGTCCATTGTCGCAAATCGACGCGCGCGTCCCGCGGGGAGCGCCGCCCGCGACAAGACTCAGTCCACGTGAAAGACCTCATCCATCGCGGTCCACCACTCGCCGTTCTTGCGATCCGGCAGCGGATTCTGCATCGGCTCCATGAGGGCCCACCATTCCTGCGTCGCCTTATCGGCGGCCATGCGAGCCATGTCCGCGGCGAAATCGGTCCCGTGGTACTCGAGATAGCCAAAAAGCGTGTGACTGTGTAGATAGATGGAGTAGTTGCGGATGTTGCAGGCACGGATCATGCTGAGTACGCCAGGCCAAACCGCGGCGTGATGTTCCCGGTATTTCTTTTCGGCTTCGGGCCTGAGGCCGATCACCATTCCGTATCGTGTCATTTCTTTTCCTCGCAAAATTCATCCAACGGCGCCAGAACAGATTATGTTAGCCCGCAGGGTCTCAACTGCCTTCTGCAATTCACACTGGCCCCCTGAAGCGACTATGATCAATGAGCGCAATTGCAGCCGCGGCTGCACAGGGCCTAAATTGCGGAACGCTCCGGGCTGCGAGACCGGCGAAAGCGACTTCGGGGAGCAGTGACCTCATCCCGAAGAAATGTGGAGGAGATATGACGAAGAGTTTGACCGAACGGCGCGAATTTTTGAAGCAGGTAAGCTCGCTCGGATCGGCGGCGATGATGGCTTGTCTGCCAGAGAGCGCACTGGCCCTTGGCGGCGGAGCGACGCACATCATTGAGAGCTCTGTCGCGCCCGCGCAGGCCGAAGCTGCGCCGAAGTATCACATCAAGTTCGCCGTCTGCGGCATGAGCCACGACCACATATATGGCATGATTGGCGCAGTCCAGCGCGGCGGCGGCGAACTTGTCGCGGCATGGGGCGGCGAGCAGGACAAGCTGGCGCAGTTCCGCAAGCGCTTCCCTGACGTGAAGGTCGTCGCCACGCAAGATGAAATTCTCGACGATCCCTCGGTGCAATTGGTTCTCACGTCGCAGATCGCCAGTGAGCGCGCGGGAATCGCCGTGCGCGCCATGAAGCGCGGTAAAGACGTCCTCTCTGATAAGCCCGGGCTCACAACGCTCGAGCAACTGGCGGAAGTGCGCAAGACAATTGCCGAAACCAAGCGCATCTACGCCATCATGTACAGCGAGCTTCTCGAGGTCAAGGCTGCCGTCTATGCGGGCGAACTAATTCAGCAAGGCGCGATCGGCAAGGTGATCCAGACCATCAACATCGCTCCGCACCAGATCGTTCAAGGTGGCAACACTGATGCCGGCGGCGCGCATCCGCGGCCCGACTGGTTCTGGAACCCCGATCAATATGGCGGAATTCTGTGCGACATCGGCTCGCATCAGGTGGATCAGTTCCTGTTCTACACAAAATCAACCGCGGCAGAAGTTGTCGAATCGCAAATCGCGAACGTGCGCCATCCAAAGCATCCCCGCTTCCAGGACTTTGGCGACATGGTGCTGCGCGGCAACCGCGGATTCGGCTACGTCCGCCTCGACTGGTTCACGCCCGACGGCCTTGGCACATGGGGCGACGGCCGGCTCTTCATCCTCGGCACCGACGGCTACATGGAGGTTCGCAAGTACACCAATGTCGGCGTGAGCCATCAGGGCAACAACCTGTTCGTGGTCGATAGCAAAGAAGCGCGTTATATCGACTGCAACGCCATGCCCCTTCCATTCGGACCGCAGTTTGTCTCTGACATTGTGAACCGCACCCACACCGCACAAAACCCTGATGAGGCGCTGCTCGCCGCGGAGTTGGTGCTCAAGGCGCAGAAGAATGCAAAATTCGTGACCATCGAGAACTGACGCGCAGCTCTCTTCCGCTCTGCTCCGCCACGCCTGCGCCCCATCGAACCAGCGATTTGTATCAGTGCAAGAGCGGAGCTCCCACCCGGCGAGTGGGTCGCGCAGGTAGTCGAGAGCCCGCTCTCACTCGCCCTTGTAATCCTGGAACAGGTCAGGAAACTCCTTCTTGAGAGCCTCAACCTTCGGCCGGTCGCACACCAGAATATATGGGTTGTCGGGATGATGCAGCGCGTAGTCCTGATGGTAAGACTCAGCGTCGTAGAAGCCCTTCAGCGGCGTCACTTCGGTCACGATCGGCTTCTTGAATACCCCGGCCGCATTGAGCTGCGCAATGTATTCCGTGCTGATCTTCCTCTGCTCCTCGTTGGTATAAAAGATTGCCGAGCGGTATGAAGTTCCCACGTCCGGTCCCTGCCGATTAAGCTGGGTCGGGTCGTGGACGACCGAAAAGAATATCTGCAGCAGCTTGCCGTAAGTAATCTTCGAAGGGTCGTAGACGACCTTGACAGATTCCGCGTGGCCAGTGGTTTCCGTTGTCACCTGGTCGTACGTTGCCGTAGCCGCGGACCCGCCGGCATACCCGGCCGTCGTCGCCACCACCCCTTTGACCCGCTCGAAATACCGACTGCGTTCCCCAGAAGCATCCGCCAGCGAATATCGCCGTCTCTTTACCTGAGTTTTGCGCAAGAGCAGCGTCGTCCTTAGGCGCCGGAATCCCGCCTCGCGTCTCGGCATGCATCCAAAGGCTGAATCCAAAGGCCGCAAGCACCAAACAGACCGACAAATAGAAAAACTGTGAACGGTGCATCGATCCTCCTGAATCTCAATAAGCATTACATGAGACGCACGCAGGCACATAGAGGTTACAAGAGATCAGTTGGCTCTCGACTGGAATCTGGCTGTCAAATCGTCGTTGCTTCCGCGGAGTTGCCGCGCTCAAACCCCGGCAAGACGTTCCAGAGGTTCTTTCGACGCGAGACCAAAGCCGACTTGTCGGTGGCGCAGGTGCCTTGTGGTTACAAGCGAGAAGATCGAGGGACAGCCTTCCGGGTCTGGAGCCCTGCCCGGACCTAATCCTCGATCGCGGCGCTGGGAATCGTAATGGTGCTGAAAAACGTTCAGAGAGAGTAACAGCAAGTCAGCGGAGTTAGCGGAGCTAACGATTTAATCGCCGCTTTTCGCTTTCGGCTATCTTTTAGCTCTCGGCGATCGGACTTCAGGTCAATTTGCGGCCAACGAGGCTAAAAACTCCGCAAAAACAAAAACGTCCAAAACAGCCTTCAACTCCCAGCTATCAGCTTTCCGTTCAATCGGTTGCGAGGAAATTGGGAGCGAAACGCGGCGGTTCGCGAGAACGAAAAAGATCAAAAAACAATCTCTGAAACTGTGAAGGCGCTGTCTCCAGGGTCCAGATTCGAGGCGGGTTCCAGAACGCTCACAGTTTCACAGTTTCTGTGTTTCTGTGAGGTCGGGGCCCGGTGCGCGTAGCCGCTTGAATTGGTTGAGGTTCGCGGCGTAGCCAGATTCGCGGCGTCACAGTCCGTTTTTTCGGCATAGGGGGAGGGGGGTAGGAGCTAGTTGTCAGTGATCAGTGGTCAGTTGTCAGCAAAATCCCAGGTTGGTGGCTGCGCTTTGTCTTTGAATATGAGCGTCGATCTCTGCTTGGCTTCCATGGGAATATTGTGCGCCAAACGGGCATAATAATCGGCAAAGTTGGGCGAGAGAATGTGGAGCGGGGTACGGTGGCGGATCAGAGGTTAGGGGGTTTCCGGGGATGTGGAGGATGGGTCGAGGGGTTGACAGAAAGAATTGTCGAAACGGGACCCGCGCAGAAGTGACCCGCGGTGGGGGAGTCGGGTGGGAGGGGGCCTTCTGGGTCGCCATCAGTGGCGAGAGTTGCCGCGTCCCGGGTGCGCGCCCCCGGCTTTAGATATCTATGGGCTCAGGTTTAATGGGCTAGGGAGGGGGTTCTAAAAGCGGGGCATATACTATGGTTCAATTCAATACCTCAGCTAGTAATGCGTAGAGCCGTTCGAGGTTGACGATGAAGATTGTGGTTGCAGTTTTGAGCGACATTCACTTCAGTAACTCTTCGACAAACCCCATTTCGCATCGGGTTACAGAGATTGCATCGGCAATTGCGTCGGCGGAAGTTCAACCGAACGCAATCGTTCTCGCCTTCTGCGGAGACATCGCCGATAAAGGTAGAGCTAGCGAATATGACGAAGCAATCGCTTTCATAAACAAGCTAAAGCAGATATTATCCAGCCGATTTCCGGCGATCGATATCCGCGTTCTTGCCGTTCCCGGCAACCACGACTTAGAACATCTGGAGAATTCTGAGCCGTTCCGAAAGAACGCAATTGAAGGGAGCAAAGAAAGCATGCTCCGCCCAGCGCAAAATAAGTTTTACCTCGAACAACTCCTAGGGCCACAAAGTAACTACTTCCAGTTCCAAAAATGGTTGGACCACCCTCCGGTCACCACCGATGCGATCATCTGCGATTTCTGCACAGTTGCTGTTAGCGACAAGTCAGTGCGCTTCAATCTTGTTAACTCGGCGATACTCTCGCAGAAAGACGAGTCCCAGGGCAGTCTACTTTTGCCGGTTCCGCTTCTCGAAGCGGCCATGGAACCATCTTCTCCATTCTTAACCTTGACATTGATGCATCACCCGGTGTTCTGGATCGAATCGCAGACCCTCACTGAATGGAGAGACCTGTTGGGACAAACGAGCGACTACCTTTTCACCGGACACGAACATTTCTCATCCGGCTACGAGGTGAAATCCGAGTTGGGGCATACTCTGAGGTATTACGAGAGTCCTGCCTTATTCGACGCAAAGCGCCCCTTATCCAGCGCGTTTCGAGTCCTCGTCTTTGATCTCGAGGAATTTGCGGAGAAGCAGTTCATATTCGAATGGGATGGGAAAGGCGGCCTATATCGACAGAAGCGGACCTCTTTGTTCGAATGGCGGGCTCTTTCCACCGATAGGATCGAGAGAAAATCGTTCAGGCTTAACAGATCGGCTATCGACTTCTTTATCGATCCCGGTTTTGCATCGCCACGTCGGGCCATGCGAAATACTACGCTCCGGGAACTCTTTGAGTATCCCGATCTAGGGTTCGCAAAGGTTTGCTGCCGAGCGAGGCCCAACTCAAGAGAAGCAACGACCTGCTGCCGTTTTTGACGGGACGGGGGATTAAAGAGCTTCATGGTGCGTCTCTTTCCGGCAAGACTACGATCTCGAAGGCCCTCGTGCTCGACCTTCGACTCCGGGGAATGGCGATCCCAGTCTGGTTGGATGGGAATCGTCTCGAGTGTGCCTCCGTCGAGGACTTTAAGGAGGCGGTTGATAGTTCATTCAAAGAGCTCTATGCTCCGGAGCAGCTTGACCCCTACATCCAACTTCCGCCGGAACAGCGGTGCGTAATCATTGACGATTGGCATCTTGCGGCTATTCCGACAGCGACTCGCAGGGAGATTTTGAAGTGGCTGGAGAAGTTTGCAGGCGCGTCCATTCTATTTTCTGACGAGTCCTTCCGGATTAGAGAACTGCTGGCCAAGGGTCAGGAGAAACAGGTGCTCGGGGATTCGAGTGATCCAGAAATAACCCACGCAGAAATCTCTAGCCTTAGTCACGTGAGCCAAGCGAGCTTGATAAACAAGTATCTGAGGGTAACGAATGGAGCGGTCGAATACCCAGAGGACGGGCCAGAGTCCCTGAAACGCGAAGAGCTTGTTTCAGAGCTTCTGGGAAAGGATCGGCTTCCGGCGTACCCATTTTTTGTCCTTTGTGTCTTGGAGGCGATTGAGACGAAGAGGACAAGTGCGATCACCGGCGGGTCTCACGGGCCGCTCTATGAGCTGTTAATTTTCTCTGCGATCGGAAAGGAAGATCCAGAGGACCCGCACTTTGCTAACAAGCTCGTATTTCTCCAGGAAATTGCTTACAGGATGCGATCTGAACGGGTGAGCTCCATCTCGCTCTCGGATATTCGTGACTTGATGGATAAGTTTGCGAAGACGAGCTATGTCACGCTCCCTTTCGAACAGTATCTTGAGGCGCTTGTCAGATCAAAAGTACTGTCCCGTGCCGATGGGAACTATAGGTTCGCCTACCCACACTATTTGTATTATTTTGTAGCGCGGTATATCAGGAGTCACCTTGAGGATGAGGGTTCGGAGCCGCTCCAAGAAATTGTCGATAAAATGATCGATCAAATATCTTCGATCGAGAATTCGACGATAGTGATGTTCTTGATCTACTTTGAAAAGGATAAGCAGAAAATTATCGACAGGCTGCTTCAGAACGCTCGGAAAATCTTCGGCGGAGTGACTCCAGCCAAGCTGGAAGATGATGCTGCGGAGTTTTGGGAAACCACGCCGACGATCGATTTGCCGTTGGGCATGACCCAAGACGTGGGAAAGCATCGGCACGACGCGCGAGTCCTTCAGGACCAAAGTGAGGAGAAAAAACTTCTAAATCCGAAAGCCGAACTTGAGGCTACAAAACTTGCTGCCTACGCATATGATGATTCCTTGCCTGAGGGGTCAAAGCTCCATTTGGTTAATCAATCGATGATGGCTCTTGGCCAGGTGATAAGAAACTTCTCCGTGGACCTAAGCGGCCCGAGAAAAGTCGAGATACTTAAAGAAACCTACCTTCTCGCTCTTCGCGCCATTTCCGAAGTAATGGCTCTCTGTCGGAGCGCGATTAAGGCCTTTGACAAATTTGATAATCTCCGCGAGGGCGGCCTATCGCTTCTTCAAGCGAAGAGGGTTGTTGAGGAATTCTTTACTTTGGTTCCCCAGCTGCTCACGTTGGTGATGTGCCATTCGGTGTCCGGGTGTGTCGGGATCGCAGATATGGATAAGGCATATATTGAAACGGCAGAGCAAGCTGGGCGAAACTATCGCAATTAGGCTGATAGATCTTACGGTCAAGCTGAATCACTTCTCGAACTTTCCCGAGACGCAGATTCAAAACCTGCATGAGGATACAAAAGGGAATCCATTCAGCGCTCAAATCCTGCTGTTCCTGGTGGGTGGGTATCTTCTGTTCAATAAAGTTGACGATTCAACCTTCGTTCGAATCACCCGAATGCTCGGCATAAAGCTAAAGCCCATCACTATCGAAGGAGAATAGCGGATTACCCGGCAAGGTCTCTGCTAACACAGGACTTTCGGCTCCGCTAAGAAGCGGTTCGCTCGGGATGACACCGCGCAAAAGCGTGGGCCGCGCGTAGTGCGTCGCCCAGCGTGCAAGATCGCGCGGAAAAATGCGCCAATAAGCCTGTTTCTGCGCGGGGAGGGCCGATTAGGCGCGCGCAAACACGCTATCCTGAAATTTCTCGCGACCTTTTCACTCGAAATGTGAAATTCTGAGCGACCAATTACGCCTGTTTCGGGAAATTTCTTGGCGCACCACTCAACGATTCGGGAAACTTTAAGCGACCATTTGGGCCTTTTTGTGACAGCTTTAAGCGACCATTTCGGGGGCTCCCGGTCGCACAAAGTTGAACATTTCGTGCCACTTGAGTCGCCGTCACCGGGCCTTAAAAAAAGCGCCCCCGCCGCCGAGACCAAGCCGAATTTCCGCCGATCTATTCCGGGGCGCGAAGAGCGATCCAGTAGAACCGGCGCCAGCAGGATTTGCAGCGAACCGGATGCAGAAAGAACAACGCAAGCAGGCCATCGTACGGACGCAACTCGGCCGGTTTGAAATCGATACTGGTGCAGCGAGGGCACCTGCGCCGAAACCAAAGCACCTTCGGCAGCCAGTCCGGCCAGGTAATAGTCCCAACACTCATGGGAAACTTCCCTTCCTGCGTCCTTCATCCCAAAGCTCTATTTATGAGAAGGTTGGCGTTCCTTACATCCCAGACCCGACTCCCGCACTGGAATTCCCGTCGAGCCACGAGAGAAGACAACGAATGCTTCCTGTTGCCAAGGCAATGCTGGAGTCGGCTGCACCGTAATACAGGCTGATTGTGTCGCCGTCGGCGCCGATGGTCTGGCCGCACGGAAACACGACATCATGCACATCTCCGACGCGCTCGTATGGAGCTTCCGGGCCGAAATATCCATGAGTCGCCGCGTTGCAGGCAGGTCTCCGGCTGGTTCAGGTCAAAGAGCGCCAGGCCGAGGCGATAGATGCTTCCAGAGGCTGTAACCCGCACGCCGTGGTAAATCACCAGCCAGCCCTTGGGCGTTTCGATAGGCGGAGAGCAGAGTCCAATCTTGTTCGCATCCCACCAACCGCCGCGACGAGCTTGCAGCATGATTTTATGGCTGCCCCAATGGCGCAGATCGGGGGAATAAGAGATCCACATATGAGCGCCGGTGGTCGTCATGGGCCGATGGATCATGGCCCAGTAACCGCCGATCTTTCGGGGCAGCAATGCAGCGTCCTTATCTTCCGGCTGCATGATCACGCCCAATCGCTCAAAGTTGCGGAAGTCTTTGGTGAGCGCCAGTGAGACTCCGGGGCCGCCGCGCGCAAACGAGGTATACGCCACGGCATATTGCTCGAGTTCCGGAACGTAAGTGATGCGCGGATCTTCAATGCCCCAGATTTCTTCAGGGTATTCCTGTGGATTGGCCATCAACGTCGGTTGAGCGTCTATGCGCCATCCGTTGATTCCATTCTCTGAGCGCGCCGCACAAAGGTGCGACAGGCCGCTGCGGTCCTCCACGCGGCAGAGCAATAACGTGTCTCCGTCGGCTAAGCGGACGGCCCCTGCGTTGAAGACGCTGTTAACGGGATACGGCCAATCCGGCCCGCTGAGAATTGGATTGCCGGAATAGCGCGTGAGTAAAGGAAGGCCGGTGCTTGCTTCCGGCGTACGCTGTTCTAAGTTAAATTCTTCAGGCATAGCCACAGTTGGAGAAGTTGGGTTCAAAAGGATAGGCTCATTTCCTGTTGCGTTTTTTTTACTGGTTGGGTCACTTTCGCACGCTGCATTTCAAGCAGCGCCATTAGGAACGAGAGGGTTGATTCCGCGCCCTGATTTTCATTCACGCGATCAGGATGAAGCCCGTCTTTGCAGCCGCCGGTGGTGGCATCGTAAAGCGGCGCCTGCAGATCGTTTTTTCCCAGGAACCACCTGAAGGCGCAATGCGCTTCATCGCGCCAGCGCACATCGTTGGTTAGCCTGTATGCCTCAAGGCAAGCAGAGATGGTGGCGCAGGCTTCGACGGGCTGCTGGTCGAAGCGGGGCTTTTCGCCGCCAAGGCTGTAACACTCGCTGGAGCCGATGGGCACAAAGGTCTCCGGATCTCCGCAATGCTGGGCCGCTGCGAGCCATTGCAGCGACTCGATTCCCGCGGCGATCATCTTGCGATTGTTGCTGCGGCCGCCGGCCAGGATGAGCGCCTGCGACAGGCGGGCATTGGAGTACGAAAGACTTTGCTCGAACCAATGCCAGGATCCGGCGTGGCTGCGTTCATACACATCCAGCAGGCGATTGGCGAGCGTGTTACGCGCGCCTTGGATCACTCGGTCGCCGGGGAACCAGTCGAGATAGGCTTGCATGCCCAGAACACTGAATGCCCACGCGCGCGGGCTGCTGAATTTCAAAGCGGCGGGGAAGGCGGCCTCAAAGAGTCTGCCCGCAGCGCCGCGCAAACCTGGATTCCGTGAACGGCCGAGCACCGATCCCAAGGCCCACAACGCGCGGCCATGGCTGTCTTCGGAACCGATGTCTTCAAGCCACTTTCGGTCGTAGCCAAGGAAATTTCTGAATCGCCCGGTATCGGAATGAAAAGCAAGCCACAGAAAAGCTAAGTAGCGGCGAGAGAGGCCAAGATTGTCCTCGCCGTGCCCGCTGCCGGCACCCTCATCCAGAAGAGTGGAGACGACCAGCGCCCGAGCATTGTCATCGGTTGTATAGCCTTCGCGTGTGTTGGGCAGGGAGAAGATTGCGTGCTGCAACATGCCCGTGTCGTCAGTCATGGTGTGGAGATGACGCGTATTCGGGACCGGCAGGCGATCCATTGGATCGAATAGCTCGACGGTCGCATCGTCCGGATGAGTGGCTCTCGGCTGCAACGAACGCTCGAAACGAGCCCGCTGGAATGTCGCCATGTAGGCGCGGGCGGTCTTGGGCCAGGTTGTTCCGCGCGAATAAAGATAGGCTCTCTTGCGCATCGCATGTCGCTCCGCGTCGTTCTCGAGCAGCTCAACAACCGATTCCGCGATAGCCTCCGGATTGTCAAACGGGACGATCACGCCTCTCTTGTCCGCGAGCAGTTCCTTGGCGTGCCAATAGGGCGTGGAAACGATTGCCTTGCCTGCCCCAAGCGCAATGGCCAGCGTGCCGGAGACGACCTGCGCTTCCTGCCGGTAGGGAGTGATGTAGATGTCAGCGGCGCCGACATGCTCAACCAGTTCTTCAGCACTCACGAAGCGATTGTTCAGAATCAAATGGGAAGAAACGCCAAGCTCCGCGGCCAGAGCCTGCAACCCCTCGCGGTAGCGCTCGCCTTCGCGCCGCCGGATGTGAGGATGAGTAACTCCAGAGACGATGTACACCACGTTCGGATGCCGAGCCAGAATCGCCGGCAGCGCGCGAATCACATTTTCGATTCCCTTGTTTGGCGACAGCAAGCCGAATGTAAGCAGAACCGATTTGCCCTCCGTGGCAAACTTGTCCTTGAAGTAGTTGGGGTCCATAAACGGCATGTCAGGCACGCCGTGCGGAATCACATCGATCTTTCCCACTGGAACCGAATACACTTCGCGCAACAACTGTGCCGCCAATTCGCTCATCACAATCAGGCGATCGGAGAGCTGCGCGATTTCTTCCAGCACAATGCGTTGATTTGCGTCCGGTTCGCGCAGCACCGTGTGCAAAGTAGTGACCAGCGGCATTTTCAATCTGCGCAGCATCGCCAGAATGTAGCGGCCCGCGGTGCCGCCGTAGATTCCGTATTCATGTTGCAGGCAGACAAGATCGTTGCTGTTGAAGTTCAGGAAATCGGCGGCCCGCTCATAGGAGGAAATGTCCTCCTGTGTCAGCTCCAGGCGCACTTGCTCCGGATAGTCGTAACTGGAATCGGGATCATTAACCGGAATCGCAAACAGGCGTCCTTCTCCGTATTCGCTCTCGAGCGCGTTGCACAGGTCGGTCGTAAAAGTGGCGATGCCGCACTCGCGCGGCAGATAATTTCCGACCATGGCAATCCGGGTCGGAAGTGGCAGCCGGCTAGCCTTCAATGCGATAGGCAAAGAATCTGCCATGCCGGTTTTTCCGTTCTGCGTCTCGGAACCGTTCATCCTGGGGAAAGGCATTTCCAACCTCTTTTCAATCTTTGGTTCGATCCCCGCCGATTCGATCCCAGCTCGGGGTGCGCTGCACCATAACTGCGCGGATGTGCGGGGAATGGTGCTCCAACCCGGCTCACATGCATCGCGACAGTCGGCCTATCGAGCAGGCACTGCCAATTGATGCCAGTCTTGTGCAATTTCCAGCCATGTAAATTGCTGGATCTGGCGGGGCTGCACGGTAACGCGGGCAATGTGAATGCCCAATACTTCTTTGATCTGAATGTCAATCAGCTCTGCGGCGTTGAATCGTCCCGCCACTCGATTCAGAGCGCCCACCAATGCGCGCTGGGCTGCATCTTCCTCATTGAGCCCATAGCCTTTTCGTGAGCAGGGCCGGTCCACCCACTCGAAGTGCCATCCCTTTTGGCGAATCATCGTATCGAAAACCGGTGCGGTGATCTCTTCCACCAGAGTCCAGCGATCGCCGACGGGCTTCCTGAGGGGATCCAGGCTATCGGGCAGGACGCAGTCTTTGCGCAGGAAGACCGAGTGTGGCTTCACGCTTGCGCGCTTTTCGATACTTTACCGACCTCGGTGCGGAAGGAACCGGGCAAATGGTCAGTTGAAGCGGCTACGCCAGGGGCCGAATGTTCCGCAACGAAGTCTGCCGTAAAACTCGATAGATTTGCTTTCTTTGTTTCGGGTTCTACTTCAGAAAAGCCGGTGGCATCGGGCTGGCTTTCGGGCCCGCACGAATGTATCTTCGTGCGGAAGTTAAGAGACGGGTGATTATTCACGTCGCTTCTCTTGACGAGGCTCATGGCGGATCCAGTCGTTCGGTTGCGTAGTCGGAAGATGCTCGTCTGGAGCGAAGCCGGGAATGCCGAAGGCGAGAAGGGAGAAACGGGCTGCTGACCCAAGCATACGCCCGTTTGAGTCTGCGTGCCTGCGGCGTTCACTTCAACACCCGGTCGGCAGGGGACTCCGCAATCGTCGATTTCGGTTCCTCTGCGGGCCATCCCCCGCCGGATTGGGGTCTGTGCGCGGTATGTAAAACCAGCGCTGCCTCCATCGCGACCTTGGCAAGCACCACAATGGCCAATAAGAACCCTACAAAGAACCAAACCGCCCCGCTGCCTGTGAAATCCGCAAAGAATAACTTGGTATCGTGCCAACTCACCAGCGCCAGCGCATTGTCGATTTGGACAGACATCTCTTGCCCCCGCGCGGCGGCTTCAGGGCCCACCTCACGCACATACCCGGTAATTTCCTTTGTGTCGCCAATCTCCGGCAGTGAGCCGTGGACCGCAGATTGCTCTCGTCAGAGGAGTCCCAGCAGATAGCAGACCAGCAAGATGAGAAGGATTGTGCCAAGACCTATGCCGGCGCCTCCGCGTGAGCCCCACCTGCTGTAGCCGTAATAACCTCCGCCACCGCCAAAAACCAGCAGCAGAACAATAATGAGAATGATCACCATCTTGCGTCCTCTTCGCTCCGGGCATCCCCGGGTTGTGACTCTCGTTCGATTGCACCGAGTGACTCCAAATCGACGATTCACCGAAGAGCGTGCGGCTTGAGCGTGCGGCTAAACTTGCATGGATTGCGGCGCGCCCTTCGCGATCTCTTCTGTTTGCTTCAAGGCTTCGACGGAATATCCCAATGCCTTCCTGGCCAACTCCTGCGCAGACGCAAAGTCGCCAGTGCTATGCCCGTGGGCTGCGGCTGCATGTGCATAAGCCGCCTTGGTGTGGAGATCCTTCGGATTTGAGTCCGATTTTTGGGGCATTGGCTTCTCCCGTATCTGGCGAGATCTTCTGCTTCTTTGAGTTTCCTGTAATGGGCTTGAAAAAGCTGTGCAATCCAGTACATCTCCGGCGACGAGCGCGCCGCTGAGGCGCAAAGGTCCGCGAAGACTCATCGAGGATGTCCCCGCAGTACCACCTTCGTTGCATGTGATTCGTATTGCTCAGACTGGAGCGCTCATCCCGACTAGCTTGGAGACGTAAGGGTAAATGCGTAACTGTCCCGATCAAGCAATGGGAATTCATATACTGTCACAACCCCTTATGTAGGCTGCTGTTGCCGGGTTGATCCTAACGGCGCCAAAGCATCCCACCCTCACCAGTCAAACGCAGACACCTTAAGGGGGTCTCACATGCGCGGAATCAGATTTCTAATAGGTACAGCAGCATTGATCGCGGGCCTGGCCATTGCGCCGGCGGCTCAAGCTCAGCTCATTGTTAACATCGGCGTCCAACCAGTCTGTTCGTATGGCTACTACGGCTATGCGCCATACGCCTGCGCGCCCTACGGCTACTACGGGCCAGGATACTTCTACAACGGCATCTTTCTGGGCATGGGGCCCTGGGGCGGGTGGGGTTACAGCCATGGATGGGGCAGTCACCGCTTCGTGAACGAAGGCGGCGGAAACTACCATGGCGGACCTGGTCGCGTGTCCTATCGCTCCAGCGGCGGCCAATCTCGCGGCAACGCTCCCGTCTCACATAACAGTGCTCCGCGCTCTTCACAAGCTCAACATTCCTCGGCTCCCGCTTCGCACGCAGCTCCAAGCGGCGGTGGTGGACACCAAGGCGGTGGCGGCGGACATGCAAGTGGCGGCGGTGGTGGTGGACACGACGGCGGCGGCGGACGCCACTAAACTTCTGCTGCATTGGGCGGCAGTTTGTACGACAAACGGCGGAGCTAACCAGCTCCGCCGTTTTGCTTTGGCCAAAACATTTCAAGTTGCATCGCGCGTCCAGATGGACATAATGAAGGCTGCCTGCTTCGCGCCACACAGAGACGGCGCACCGCTAGATGAGCTTTGGCTAGTTCAGCTTTGGCCAGATGTAGGTTGGCCTGATGGGCTTAACCCTATGGGCGTGACCTGACGGGCCTGACCTGATGAACGTGAGTCGATCGGCCTCAGCCCGATCAACATTGACCTGCTTGGCAGCGCGTTCATCGGCCGCTTCTCCGGCGAGACTGTGGCGGCCGAGCAGGTACAGGCTCAACGCGACCACTGGTTCCCGAGCTTCGGGAACCAACGTGGCCGCGCTCAAGCCGGTGTAACTGTCCAGAAATAGAATGCTCCGCGGGGCCCGCGGAGCACTCGATTTGATTGGAGGGTTACTGAGAGGGGGAGGGTCGAGTTCCCTGGCTTAGGACCCTGTTCCGCGCCAGTGTCCACCAAACACTGACACGGCTCAGGTTCGCTTAATTAAACGCCCCGGCGTCCCGTCACCAGGTTGATGACGAGGATGATCAACGCGATCACCAGCAGAATGTGAATCAGTCCGCCGGCTATGTGCAGGGTGAAGCCAAGAAGCCACAAGACCAGCAGGATTACGAAGATTGCCCAAAGCATATTCATCACACCTTTCTTGAATGCGAATGCCTGAGCCGGGAAACCCGGCACAGGCGCGCCTAACGAATTCAGAGGCCGCAATTAGTTGGATGCAATTGCCTGTGCCTTTGCGTCTCTCACAGCATTAATAAATCGGCCTGCGGCTTCAGGCGTCGCCACTTCGCCGCGCAGAACGCGGTGTGTTGAGACGTCGAGTCCGTAAAGGGCGTCCATGGAATCGTTGTCTCGGCGAACATCGGCGCCGGTCAGCGTGAGTCCGGCAAACAAGCCTTTGGCGCGCGAGTAGGTCAGGATCTCGGTATTCAGCTTCCAGTCGGTATCGGCAGTGGCATGGCGTCCCACTGGTCCGGCTGCCGCGGAGGCGTCAGCTCCAATTTGAAACTTCGCGTCTTCCAGGCGCTGCATTCCTCTGTCGCCCTGGAAGATCATGACCAGATCTACGCCTTCAACGCCGATCTGCAATCCCCAGCTTCCGCCGGTGATAACAAAGAACGCAGGCGCGCTCCAACCGTTCCCGGTCCGGCAGGTGGCTACGCCCTTGCCGTTTTCCGCGCCAAACACCAGGCCGCCCTTGATCATGTGCGGCACTACGGCAACGCACTTCGCATGCTCCAGCACCTCTTGCGGAATGCCATTATCCGGCGCGGCCATAATCTGATGCAGCACCAAAGTCGCATTGTCCAGCCGGTTCCTAACATCTTCGCGATCCTCCGCCGCGAAAGCGCTTACCGCACCCAAACTGAATAACACTGCTAACGAAATGAATTTCTTCATGCATCTCACCTTTTCTACCCAGGCGCAGCGTCACTTACAATTTGCGCACTGAGGCGCACCAGGTAACCTAACTTTAGAGTTGTTTACCGTCGCAGTCTGAGCAATAGGACTCTCTAGATGGATGGCGGCGACAAAGACAGACGTATGCCGCGGAAGTTTCTTGGTGTTTAAGTGCTGAGTTTCTGGCGCTCCTGCCCCAGCTGTCGGGCATTATCTCCGCCAGTCCCGTTGGCACCATTGATCTTGGCGCTATTGATCTTCGCGCAATTGATCGCCAGGTTGTCCAGTGCCGAAATGGGGTCTTGAAATTTATCGAGATAAGTGAGCAAAATTGAACAGATTGCCTTGACCTTGAGGGCTCAGCCTTGTGGTAATGTCCCGCTGGGCGTGTGCAGTCACGCAAATTCCACTGATGTTAATTTGAATGAGCAGCTTGCAGGACCTTGGGTTTCTTATTCCTGCTGCCCATGCCAGACTGGCGGAGGATAGTATCCAGATTCACGCACCACGGGGCCGCGTTGTTCCTGCAAAGCTCCGTGCGATCACCGTCGCTGAAACGAGGCTTGCTGGATGATTAAGTTCGAAAAATCCTCATTTGATGCCGCAGCCTTTCTGATGAGCGCCGGCTTGGGACGGAGAATCGTCCAACTGTTGCCCAAGCAGCCGTTTTTCACGCAGGGAGATCCGGCCGATTCCGTCTTCTATCTTCAAAAGGGCCAGGCAAAGATCACTGTTGTCTCAGAGGCAGGCAAAGAAGCTACCATTGCGATCCTTTCAGCGAGCGACTTTGTGGGAGAGGAGGCGCTCGCCGGAGTGCCTGGGCTTCGATTGTCCACTGCCACAGCCGCTACCGCCTGCACCGCGCTCAAAATAAGCCGCGATGAGATGATCCGCGTCATGCACGAAGAGCGCGACTTCTCTGATTTGTTTTTGAAGTTCCTGCTGACCCGCGGCATGCGCACCCAGGCCGACCTTGTCGATCAGCTGTTCAACTCCAGCGAAAAGCGCCTGGCTCGGATTCTTCTGTTGATGGCGGAGTTTGGCCAGCGGGGCGAGTCGAAGCCTCTGATTCCCAAGATCTCGCAGGAGACCCTGGCAGAGATGATCGGCACCACCCGCTCCAGGGTCAGCTTCTTCATGAATCGTTTTCGCAAGCTCGGCTTTATCGAATACGACGGCCGCATCCGCGTCCACAAGTCGCTGCTGAACGTGATTCTGCACGATCAACTGCCCGACGACAAAGCGGAAAACCCAGCCACTCAGAGCGTCCTCGAAGAGTAAACTCGAACAGTGAATTCGACGAGTAGTTCCGGGCCTGCGGAGGTGTCCTCCCGTAGTCCCTGTACAAAGTAGTCTATGTACATAATTGATCAGTCTTGCGACACCGTGAATGAGACACTCGCGATCAGGTGCGTCCATTTTCATCCTCTTGGTGCGGCGAGCGGCGCACGGCACAAAGCAACCCTTCTCACCGTCGACGATTCTGAACTCAACATGGCCAGCAGAAAGACACTTGGGCGAGAGCAATGACGATCCTGCAGATGGTTTTGATTCTGGTCATTCTTCAATGGGCCTTTTGTGTTCCCGAAGAGCCTGTTCGAGACTTCGAACGTTCGCATCGGTCGTGGCGACAGAATTGGCTCCTGAGCATCGCAGCCGCCGCGCATACGCAATGATGATTTCCAGGCCGCCGAGACCAGAGTGATGTCTGGCGCGGCGCAGAACAGAAGCGTGATTTTTGCCTATAACGGGTAAATGGAGTCCGCGATTCCTGCGAGCATCGGCGATTATTCTCGTCATGCTTATGCCCTGCAAAGGCTTGTTTGCCTACTCTGTTCTTACGCACGAGGAAATCGTTGACTTGGCATGGACGTCCGAGCTTCGCCCCCTCCTGCTGCAACGCTTTCCAAATCTGACTGAAGACCAGATCAAAGAGGCCCATGCCTACGCTTATGGAGGCTCAGTCATTCAGGACCTTGGCTACTATCCTTTCGGCAGCAAGGACTTCAGTGACCTGGTTCACTACGTTCGCACCGGGGATTTTGTGATCGAACTGCTTCGTCAAAGCCAGGATGCCGACGAGTATGCCTTCGCATTGGGCGCGTTATCGCACTATACGGCAGACATTGACGGCCACCCCGCAGTCAATCAGGCTGTCGCGCTCCACTATCCAAAACTGAGAGCCGAATATGGCAATTCGGTTCGCTATGCGCAGGATACGACGGCTCATTTGAAGACCGAGTTTGGGTTCGATACATTGCAAGTAGCAAAAAATCGATATGCGCCTGAACAGTACCACGATTTCATCGGGTTCAAAGTCGCGCAGCCGTTGCTGGAGCGGACTTTTCCCGTCATATATGGGCTACAACTGCAAGACGTGCTAGCGCACGAGGACTTGGCAATTGGCTCATATCGCTTCTCAGTCAGCCAGCTGATTCCGAAAATGACCCAGGTCGCGCTCCAGACGCATAAAAAGGATCTGATGCGAGAGACGCCCGACTTCGCCAAGAGTAAATTTCTGTATCGCCTGTCTCGATCCGATTACGAGCGGGAATGGGGAAAAACCTATACGAAGCCGGGCTTCGGCACGAGGCTCCTATCCTTGCTCTTTCGATTTATTCCGAAGATCGGGCCCTTCAAAGGTTTGGGATTCAATAATCCTACGCCAAAGACTGAAGACTTATATATCAAGAGCATCAATACGACGGTCGATCAGTACCACCTCTATCTCGAAGAAGTGCATGCGGGTACTTTGGTCTTGCCCAACTGCGATCTTGATGACGGCGTGACAACCAAAGCGGCTGAATACACACTCGCAGACGAGACCTACGCTAACCTGTTGGCCAAATTGTCGGCGCATAAATTCGACGGCACCTCGCCCCAACTGCGCGATAACATTCTCGAGTTCTATTCCGATCTCTCACTGCCGATCGAGACCAAGAAAGATCCGGCTCGCTGGCAAGCCGTCTTGACGAATCTTGGCGAATTGAAGGCTATAGATCCATCGCCGGTTAAGTGAGCTTAGAGCTCCTGTTAAGCACGAGTCAGCTTCAGCGTGAACGCCACGCCTGATCCAAACTGCTCAGACTCGCTCGACTCCGGCCACTAGGCTCAAAAAGGGTTGCGCAGGCGGATAACCGAGCAAACCCTATGGAGGCAGTCGAATGAATAGCACTCAAGTAAACGCCAAGGTCGACGAAGTGGTGGGAAGCATCAAACGGAAAACGGGCAAAGTGACCGGCAATACGCCGCTCCAGATCAAGGGAATTGCCCAGCAGACAAAGGGAAAGCTTGAGGGCGCCCTGGGTAAGGCTAAAAATATCGTGGCTCAAGCCAATCAGGAAGCGAATAAGGGAGCCTACCGGAAAACCAGGGTGCAACAAGACACGCGCCCGTAACTCGGGTTATTCTCAGTCGAGGGCGCCAGCAACGACGAGCAATTTCTACCGCTACGCCAAAATAGAGCCCGCATAAACAGTGGGTCGATTGTCGCCGCGAAATTCTACCTTGGCTGCTCAGGCGTCAGGGCAGTCACAATGCTGAATTGAACCACGGTCTAATCCAAAGGGAACGCCCACTCCCAACTTCCTTTGCAGAAATCCGGCCCATCTCGTCAGATTCGTGCGCTGCTGAGGTCTCTCGGGCCCGGGATCATCACCGGGGCTGCCGACGACGACCCATCGGGCATCGCAACCTATTCCATCGCCGGCGCTCAGCTTGGAACCAAGCTGCTCTGGACTGCGCTATTGACGTGGCCGCTGATGGCGGCTGTGCAAATGATGTGTGCGCGCATCGGCAAGGTGACGGGACAGGGATTAGCGGCGAATCTCAAGCTGCGATTTCCCAAATGGTTGTTGGTTGCGGTCGTAATAGCCCTTTTGATCGCCAACACAATTAATATCGCCGCGGACCTCGCGGGCATGGCAGATGCAGCCTCCATGCTGTCCGGCCTCAACTCCCGTTGGTTCGTCGTGGCATTCGCGCTTCTCATCTCCTGGGCAACCATCCGGCTCCAGTATCGGCAAATCGCGGACGTGCTCAAGTGGCTTGTGCTTGTACTTTTCGCCTATCCCGTCACAGCGTTTGTAGTGGGAGCCAACTGGGGTCAGGTGCTGCACGCTACCTTTATTCCCTCCATGCCGCATTCCAAAAATGAATGGGCGACACTGGTCGCGATCCTCGGCACCACAATCAGCCCGTATCTGTTTTTCTGGCAAACAAGTGAAGAAGTTGAAGAAGAGAAGTCGGCAGGTCAAAAGACTCTCGCGCAGCGCAGGGGAGCCACTCCGGAAGAACTCGAATTAAGAAATATCGATGTCGGTGTCGGCGCGTTTTTCTCGAACGCGGTCATGTTCTTCATCATCCTCACCACCGCCATCACCCTCAACCGCCACGGCCTCGTGAATATCGAAACCTCTCGGCAAGCGGCCGAGGCTCTCCGTCCGTTTGCCGGCAGCTTTGCTTCAACGCTGTTCACGGTTGGCATTGTCGGCGTCGGCTTCCTTGCCATTCCCACGCTCGCGGGGTCAGCCGCATACGCCTTCGCTGAGACTCTTGGATGGCGGGAGGGATTGAACAAGAAACTCAAGCAGGCTCGGTGGTTTTACGCTCTGATTTTGGTCTCGACGGCGGCAGGCGTGGCACTGGACTTTATCGGCATCAATCCGGTAAGGGCGCTCTACTGGACCGCGGTCATCAACGGATTGCTGGCGCCATTCCTTCTCGTTGCGATCCTCATTGTCGCTGGGGACACGAAGCTAATGCAGGGCCAGCCGAGTTCTCGATTGGGATGGATCGTTGTGGCGATCACAACGGTGGCCATGTTCGTAGCCGGCGTTGCCATGTTTGTTGTGTAAGGCGCCTGATCGATCCGTTTGAGAGGTTCAGCTCGCCCGAGACGCTGCATTACGCCGAGCCGGTTTGTCTAGGGCGCCGATTTTGCGTAGGCCCCTGAACTTCCAGATCCCAAAGCAAATGCCTGCGACCATCACGCCGGCAAATACGCACATCAGCGGAGTCGACCACTTCTGGAGCGTCCCTGACCAAAGGCGGATGGCATGGCGTCCATAGGCAACCGCGAGCCAGGCTATGAGGGAATATCGCAGGGTTCGAGCCGCGCCATAGATGGCGAGAAAGCGCCCGCGCGGTACGCCCAGCGCGCCTGACGCGAGCAAAAATGGCGATAGTGGAATCGGCGGAGGAAGCACGGCGGGAAGAAACACGGCGAGGATGCGGTGACGCCCCACCCAGTCGACGACTCGGCCAAGAAGACGCGCCGGCACGTAGCGGTGCAGAGCCGCTTCGCCACCTTTGCGCCCCACGCCCCAGGTGGTATATCCGCCCGCCAAACTGCCGGCGATGGCAATCGCGGCAAGCGCCCACGGATCTCCATTGTGCGCCACCAGCCACAGCAACAGAAGGTCGGTACTACCGGGAATAGGCAGTGGAATAGGAGAGGAGTCCACGATGGCGACAAAAAACAGTCCCAGCACTCCCAGGTGCGTGAGCCAATGCGGCATCGGCGAGCGATGCACCGGGGGCGCTAGTAAAAAGCCTGCGTGCCGAACACGAATGCTCATAAAGAGGTGCACGGCAAAACAGGGGGCTCGCCTTACCGTCCATTCCGAGTGTTTCACAACCTTCTGCGGCCTCTGGTGAGTCCGCAGAAGATTGAAGCTTATCTTACTGCAGGCTTCCAGTCGTAGAGTTGACCGGGCTGCCAATTGCTTCACCCGATACCACCAGTTCCACTCGCCGGTTTTCTTGTCTCCCGGCGGAGTTATCGTTCGAGGCTACTGGCGAACTGTTCCCGAATCCAGTTGCGCTCACTGTGTTTGCAGTCACGCCCTCCTGAACTAGGTAATCGCGAACAGTTCCTGCGCGGTTCTCCGAGAGCTTCTGATTCATCTCATCGCCGCCAACATTGTCCGTGTAACCGCCGACAGCAATGTTGAGCCCTGGGTATGCGATCAAAATTCCGGCAACCTTCGCCAGTTTCTCCCGTGCCCCAGGTTTCAACGTGTATTGCCCGGTATCGAACAGCACGTCGGACATGCTGATGATCAGCCCCCGCGCGCTGTCGCGCGTTTCAAGAATCATGTTGAGTTGCACGATCAATTGCGCGCGCATTGCCGCCTTTTCCTGGTCGGCTTTATGCTCATTATCCTGCGCTTGCTGGGCTGCCAGGCGCGATCGATCCGCGTCCGCCTGAGCTGCGCTGATCGCCGCTGCCGATGCATTCTGGCTTGAGACCAATGCAGCCTGGGAATTTGCCGCATCGGCTTGCGCCGCGGCCGAATCCCGCTGCGCCTTTTCCTTTTGCCGCGTTGCCTCGTCGGCCTGCGCCTGTGAGTTTGCCTGCGCGTCCGCCGAAGCCTGACGCTCGTTCTCTCTGCGAACTTCGTCGATCTTCTTGACAGCAATCTCTCGCGCATCTTCCGCGGTCTGCACAGTTTCGCGAGACTTCGCGATGAGTTGCTTCTGATCGGAGCCTCTTGTCAACGCGTATGCATCGGCGCTGCTCATCAATTGCACAGCGTGTTGATAGCTTTCGCCGGCGTAAGTCTCGGCTCCCTCAGATCGCGCGATGCGAACTGCATTTCGCGCTTCCAGAAATTCCAGGGGTAGTTTGGCGTCCAGAATCACCGGGTCGAATTTGTATCCAGTCGGGATATAGCCGCCGCGCTCCATCAGCTCATATTTTGCGTGGACCGCTACAGATGTTCCCTCGGTGTCGGCGCGAACAACATTCTCCATCACAACAACATTGCTCGGCTGGGGGACAGCGAAATAGGGCTCCGCAGTGACAATCAGCGCGAAAGCCTGAAGATTGGTCGTCGCCGTCAGTTTGCTGCGATCGTTGCCGCCGATTAAGACTTCGCCAAGATTCTCTGCCTTGCCATCTGGAGAAATCGCCCAGAGCACATAGGTCAGATACTCGGTGCCAAAGGCCGTGGGACTTTGCAGGCTTCCAAAGGTCGCTTCCACTTCCATGGTGCCGCGTTTGCTGCGCACTTTGGCTTTTCCGTCGGCTGAGGGCAGCAAGGAGGTTCCAGCCAGATCGACATCCGTCGCTCCGCCGCGATGCTGATAATTAATCGCGTCCACAGTGCGGCTTGTTTCGTTCACGGAATAGGCTGGCAACGCGCCGACAGGCACGATGGCGACGGACTCTTGCGGGCTGGCCTGAGCAAACGCGCCCAGGCTTAGTACACTTCCCATCACAAACAATAACGTGTGTTTCACGATGTCTCCTGCAGTCAAAAGACTGCCGTATTGCGCTGGTGGATTTAGGTTGGCGGGCAAAGCCGCTCCGGCTTCGATAGTGCGATCTACTTGCGCCCGACGCGGAATTGATGGAGGTGGTCGAACACTCCATAAAGATTTGCGATCCATAACACCAGAACAACCACAACCAGGCCGTTAAGGATCGATTTGATCTGCGATTGCATGGGAATGAACCTGTTCACAATCCAAAGTAGAAGCCCTGCTGCAACAATCGTGATGAGGACAGTGGTAAGGGGCATTTCAAGTTCTCCATTCATATCTCGGATTCGACGCCACCGCGGCATCGTCGAGAAGTTACTGGGCGTTGAAGCCTTCAGAAAGAGGAGAATGATCGCTCCGCTTCACACTCATTCTTCCAAGCCAATGGAAAAATATCTGAGCCATAATGCTCATCCGGCAGCGCGAACGAGGCGAAGGCTGGCTCGAGGTGAACTGGCGCGATCAGAGACAGATACGCCGGCTCTTGGGGCGAAATGACCCAATGGAATGCAGTTGGAACTTCACTCTGCAGGGAATCAGTGACTATTCCGGCGCGCCGTCTGCGCTGGGATTGTGCCAACTGCCGGACGCGGCGATAAGTGCGTCAGCTTCTTTCGGCCCCCAGGTGCCGCGTTTGTAGCGGCGGGCCCGGTGATGGTGCTTGAGAACCCGATTGACAACTGCCCATGCCGCTTCAACCGCATCCTCGCGGGTAAAGAGCGCTCCATCGCCCTTCATGGCGTCGCCCAGAAGGCGTTCGTAAGGCGTTTCCTCTCCCGGCTGTTCGTCTGACAGAAAAAGCTCTCGCTCCTCTCCGATGAAGTCCTCGCCCGCAAGCTTTACGCGGGCAGCCAGCGCGATTGCCGAATTGGGAAAGAGCCGGAACCGCAGGTAATTCGTCTTGCTGTTTTGCTGCGCAGCATCGGTAAAGAGATTCTGCGGGGGCCGCTTCAGCTCAACCATGATCTCAGTTGCGGTAACAGGGAGATTTTTACCCGAGCGCAAGTACCACGGCACTCCCTCCCAGCGCCATGAGTCGATGAAAAGCCGAAGCGCGCAAAAGGTCTCTACGTCGGAGCGCTTCGCCACGTCGGGCTCGTCTCTGTAGCCGGCATACTGGCCGCGCACCAAGTCATCGGGCTTGAGAGGGCACATAGCCTCAAGGACCTTGGCTTTCTCGTCGTGTACGTAGCCCATGTGTTGTCCTACGGGCGGTTCCATTGCAAGCAGCGCCACAATCTGGAAGAGATGATTCTCAATTACATCGCGCAGGCAGCCCGCCGTCTCATAAAACGCGCCGCGTCCGCCCACCCCGAAGTTCTCTGCCAGAGTGATCTGCACACTGGCAACGTAGTTCCGGTTCCAGATCGGCTCCAGAAACGAATTGGCAAAACGAAAATAAAGAATATTCATGATCGCTTCTTTTCCAAGGAAGTGATCGATGCGGAAGATTGAGTCTTCAGGGAATACCGCATGCGCAGCGCGGTTCAGTTCGCGTGCTGATGCCAAATCGCGCCCGAATGGTTTCTCCACGATGACACGCGCGTTCTTGGCCAACTTCGCGGCTCCCAGTCCCTTAATCACTGTTTCAAACAGCGCCGGCGGGATAGCAAGGTAGTGCGCGGGCCGCTGGGACTTCCCCAGCGCAGCCTTGATCGCCACATAGGTGCTGCTGTCTGTGTAGTCCCCGCTCACGTACTTCAGCAGAGACAGAAGGCGTTTCAGTGCTTGCTTGTCGTCGATTCCGCCTGCTCGCTTGATGCTGTCTATCGCGCGCCTTTGCAGGCGCTCCAGGCTCCACTTCGGAAACGCAACGCCGATCACTGGGACCTTCAGAACGCCGCGCTTCACCATCGCGTAGAGCGCGGGGAAGATCATTTTGTGGGCCAGATCGCCCGTTGCGCCAAAAACCACCAGCGCGTCTGACTGCGGCTCGGCCATCAGGCGCTCCCTTTCGTGCCGGCAGTTTTCTCCTGGTGGCCGCCGAATTGAAATCGCAGCGCGGACAACAGCTTGTCGGCGAAAGTGTCTTCTCCGCGCGAGCTGAATCGCTCATATAGCGCGGCACTGAGTACGGGTGCCGGAACCGATTCGTCAATCGCAGCGGTAATCGTCCAGCGGCCCTCACCTGAATCCGACACGTGCCCGGTAAATTTCCCAAGATCCGGGCTGTCGAGAAGGGAAATGGCCGTCAGATCCAGAAGCCATGAAGAAATCACGCTGCCGCGGCGCCAGACTTCGGCGATGTCGGCGAGGTTCAAGTCGTATTGATACACCTCAGGGTTGCGCAAAGGAGTAGTCTCAGCGTCCACAGTTTGCTGCTGCTTGCCGACATTGGCATGATGAAGAATATTCAACCCCTCAGCATAAGAGGCCATAATTCCGTACTCGATTCCGTTGTGCACCATCTTCACAAAGTGGCCTGCTCCGTTGGGGCCGCAGTGTAGGTAGCCGTGCTCGGCTGTGCCTCCAACTTTTTCCCGGCCGGGTGTGCGCGGCGCCGAATCGATGGATGGCGCTAATGCGGAAAAGATGGGATCGAGGCGCTGAATTACATCCGTTTCGCCTCCAATCATCAGGCAATAGCCTCGATCGGCTCCCCACACTCCGCCACTGGTTCCCGCGTCAACGTAGTGAATGCCTTTGGTTTTCAGTTCGGCGGCACGGCGAATATCGTCACGATAATAGGAGTTCCCGCCGTCGATGACCGCATCGTCCGCTGCGAGCAAAGGTGTCAGCTCTTTGAGCGTCCCATCAACCACGCCGGCCGGCACCATCATCCAGATGGCGCGAGCCGTTTTCAACTTCTTGACGAAATCTTCCAGCGAATTCGCACCAACCGCGCCTTCTTTGGCAAGCGATTGCACGGCTTCCGGATGTACGTCGTACACAACGCATTGGTGGCCGGCGCGCATCAGTCGCCGCACCATGTTATTTCCCATCCTGCCCAGGCCGATCATCCCTAATTCCATGCGCTCACCTTTTCCTCCGGTTCCCCGGCGCTTTTGGCCGCGAACCGATCAAAATGATATGCAGCGGCTGCGTGACATGCAGCGGCTACGCTGCTCAATTACATCTTTACAGATCGATTGTTACGTTTAGATGCTGAAATGGCAATAAATGACTGCCTACACTTGGCCTGTCATTTTGTGCCCGCCCCCATTGAGCTTGCCCGGCTAGCGGCGCGGGATCAATGACAGATCGCCACTCATGATAAAGACGGTGAGCGCCACGGCCATCAGAAACGCACAAACCCAAAAGCGCCAGTCGCGATGCATTCGATGCCAATAGGGACCCGGGTCTGTCTCACCTTGGTCGCCGCTATGTCCTTCGTGGAAGTGTCGATTTCCTGTCATATCACCTCTCGATTTATTGTCGCATTCGGTAATGCGGCGATACGCGTGCCTTCTCTGTGCAGCGCAACCATGAATTAAAGCCTATTGCTTCGCGGGCGTCATTGCATTCACGGGCGCCGCGGCGGCCACCGGAACCGGCGGGTCGGCAGCGGCCGTAGATGAGCTGGTTGCCGGCGCCGGCGCTGCCGCCGGTATCTCAGTTCCCGCTGGATAAATCAAAATCTGGATCGAGCCCCAACCGTCGCCAGGCGTGGCGCCTGCTTGTTTGCCTTGTCCCAGAGTCTTGAGCTGGCTGTCGTCAAATCCAAAATTCTCCGCAAGATACTCGCGAATCACCATCGCCCTGGCTTGGCTCAGCACGAGATCCTTTTGCGTATCGCCGTCCATGCCAGTCGACACCACAACCACGGCCACTCCGAATTGAGTCTGTGCAAGAAAATCGCCGGCGGCTTTCAGAGTCTTCTCGTCCTTCATCTTGGCCGAATCGCGGTCGCCGAAAAGCTGCTTGCCTGCGTACGTAAAAGTCTTCACTGGCGTAGCCTGCGGCAGCCCGCTGATTCCGTTTGCCGCCAGATCGGCAGAGTCCTCGTACCCGCGCTTCTTGAAATATCCGCTCAACAGAAAGTTATGCTTCAAGGCTTCCATATTTTCCTGGAAGTCCGTCACGCCCGCCTGTGCCTGCACCATCGTGGTTTGGAGCGTAGCCGTAGTCTGTTCCAGGTTGTTATAGACTTGCTTGTCGTTCACCAGCAAACCCACTGTCCCCTGCCCGTCGTCGATCTTTGCGCTTACCGAATTCAGATGCGCTGTTGCCAATGTCGTGTTCGCGATGGCCTGCTGGCTGCTGTCCAGAATCGCGTTCGTCTTCGCCAGTAGCGCTCCCATCTCCAGCGGCGGCACACTCCGGATGGTCTCGCCATCCTTTATCTCGGCTTGACCGGCGGATCCAAACGAAATCGACACATATTGATTTCCCAGCATCCCCTCGGTCTCGATCGAAGCCACAGAGTCGCTCTTGATGATCTCCTTTGTTTTTCTGTCGAGGTCCATCACCACGACGACCTTATCGCCCGGCTTGTGCGGCAGCGTGATGCTATGCACATTTCCGCTGTGTACGCCGCCTACCTGCACGTCAGCTCCCACCGCCAGACCTGCAACATTGTCGAATTGTGTCTTCAGTTCGTAGGTGGAGCTAAATAGATACTCCTTGCTCCCAATAATGAACACGCCCGCAGCCAGGGCCGCCAGCGTTACAACGATGAATACACCCAACCTCGCCACTCTCGACATATGTCCCCCTACGATTGCTTTAGAAACTCCCTCACAAAGTCGATGTCGCTTTGTTGAAGGTCTTCAAACGTGCCCTCAATCACTACATCGCCCTCATTCAGTAAAGCCAAACGGCCTGCAATTGTTTTCGCGCTATGCAGATCGTGCGTTACCACGATGGATGCCATCTTGCGCTCTATCTGGAGCTTCAGAACCAGCTCATCGATCTCGCCGGAACTGATCGGATCGAGCCCCGCCGTTGGCTCATCGAGCAGTAAAATTTCCGGCTCCAGCGCCAGCGCGCGCGCCAGGCCCACCCGCTTTTGCATTCCGCCTGAGATATCGGACGGCATCTTATCGATGTCTCGCTCCAGTCCTACTTCGGCCAGCAACTGTCTCACACGATCTGCTCGCTCCGATTTGGGCATATCTTTGCGATGGTGCTCCAGGGGGAATGCCACGTTCTCCTGAACGGAGAGCGAATCGTACAGCGCTGCATTTTGAAACAGGAAGCCCATCTTCTTTCTGATCTCTCCCATTTGATCGAGTGCCAGGCCGGCTATTGCCTGGCCATGTATGCCAATACGCTCCAGAGTCTGGCGTATCGAGTCCGATGATGAGCCTCAGCAAAACGCTTTTCCCCGTGCCGCTACGCCCGAGCACGGCCAGTGTTTCTCCCCGATTCACGCTCAAGCTGACCCCGTTAAGCACCTTTCTGCCGGCGAAAGACTTGAAAACATTCTCGACGGCAACCACAGGCGCAACGCTGTCTTGCTCTGGTTCCGTTTGCTTCGCCGTTATTTCGAGAGCCGTGGTCATTTTTGTTTCACGCATGCTTCGAAGCGACGGTTAAGGAAAGAAAACGAGAATAAATTTCACCAGCACAACGTCGGCCAGGATAAGGAACAGCGAGGCCAGCACCACTGAATTGGTGGCTGCGCGACCCACTCCCGCGGCGCCACCGCGCGTGCGCATCCCTTGAAAGCACGCAATGAGCCCGATAATCAAGCCATAGACCGCGGTCTTGAATGTCTGCGGCAAAAATGAGCTGAATGTGGCGCCGTTAAAGCCGTTTGAAATGAATTCGTGAAACGAGAGCGGTTCAACCATCGCCTGCGCAAACCAGCCAGTTAGCAATGCGGTTGTGTCGGTGGCGATTGTCAACAGCGGCAGCATAAGGATGCAGGCCAGTATTCGTGTCGCGGCCAGCAACCTGTAAGGGTTAATCGCGGAGGCCTCGATCGCATCGATCTGCTCCGTCACCTTCATCGACGCCAGCTCCGCGCCCATGCCCGCGCCAACGCGCCCGCTGACCACAAGGCCGGTAATCACCGGTCCCATCACCTGAATTACGGAGTAAACCAGTGTCGCGGGAAACATCGATTTCGCGCCGAATCGGCTTAAACTGTAGCGCGCCTCAAGCGAGAGAATCACCCCGATTGCGGCGCCAGCCATGACGACCAGTGGCATGGACTTTGACCCAACTTCGTCGAGCTGCCGAACCAGCTCGCGCCATTCGTACGGCGGAGTCACCGCGGACCGTAAGACCTGCCAGGAAAAAATGCCCAGGCTGCCGAACCACTCGAAAAACCCGATGAACAAATTCGTCGCATAGTCTGCAACCGACGGCAGAAATTCCGTCCGCCGCGGCGGAGCTGGAGGGTTGAGGCCCGCAACAGGTGCAAATCCGCGGTCACCCATCAGTTCGGTCCTTCAATTGGCGAGCCATGTGAATTGTTGAGATGCAAACGCGAGATCAATGCGCGGGGCCCGTTATAAAGAAACTCCAGGGCGATGTTGCTGCCCATATATGTAAGCAGGCTGTAGTTGCCCATCCGAAATGCATCCTTGGCCCCGAAGCGGTCTGGATACCACGCGTAAACCGCAATCATTGATCCCGCGTAGGGCGCGGCCAGCGCCGAAAAAGAGAATGCGCGATGGCCGTCTTCGCCTCGACGGCCGCTAAACGTGGAGACCACCGCATGGCGCAACCGGGGAAATAGCCCACTGCATTCGCATCGGTAGTACAACGTATCTTCTCTGAAAATCTCCGACAACCCGTAGTGCGCAGTTGTAGAAATAGCCCCGATTCCAAAGTCCGATCCAAACCGCTTGCCGTATCCTTCAGCCCCTTGTCCCCAGTCCGGTGGCGAGTTGGTCCATTGATTGATTCCCGCCGTCGCGCCGGCGGCGACTACCGGATACGGACCGAATACTTCCAGAGCGTAGTTTCTCGCCTTCGTTTTCTCACTCGGCCGGACGTAGCTCAGGTCCAGCGTCCCCGAATTCGTTAGCGGACTCGCAATTCCCGAAGTTGCCGACGCCTCCCCGGAAGTAAGGCTTGATTGCGATCTTGCCGGCATCGGCATCGCCACCATTACTGCGGCAACGACCAACACTATCGGCATTGCCCAGGGCATCATCGTATCGGCGGCCTTTTTGTCCCACCGGCCAACGCGCCATTCCGCCACGCCCTTCCGGCTGGCCAACCGGAAGTGCCGCTCCGAAATCCTCTTAGATGACCGCATCGTCTCTCTCCGCTTCAACATCGGTTCGGCATTCGCCCGCCTCTAATGTTGGATGCGCGGCCAACGAACTGCGGCAACACGCAGTTACACCTGCGACGATATTTTCAGAATGTGGGCCTCGAGCGATGCTCACATTTGCTCGGCGTCCCAGGTTGTGCGCATCTGCGTCCCATTAGCAACGCCCAATCACCGCCCACTCAGCGCATTTCTGGAGGTGAGCAATACAGACCATACGGCGTGCCTGAATCCGGGCGATGATGGACAGAGAATGATGGTGATCGCAGCTCATCATGGGGCTGTTCTCACGGGATCGACTTCGCCAATCTGCGCAGGTCAATGCCCAAGTTTCGGGAAGGCGCCCAGAGCTGCATAGCCGGAAATTTCTCTTTTGTGCATGTATCACCCAGTCAAAAAACCGGCTGGCAACGAGGTAACATTCTGACGAGCGACGACAACACGTTCGATTCCGCTGGCTTCCTTGCAAACGCAGGGCTTGGCCGGACCATTGTCGAGTTGAAGCCAAAGCAGACATTTTTCTGTCAGGGAGATGTTGCGGACTCGGTGTTCTATTTGCAAAAAGGCCGCGCCAGGGTCACTGTCGTCTCGCAAACGGGCAAAGAGGCCACTATCACCCTTCTATCCGCTCGCGATTTTGTCGGAGAGGAGTCTCTCGCGACAATCGATGGGCGCCATATGGCCACCGCCACTGCGGTGAACACCTGCACTGCCCTCAAGATCACCAAAAGCGAAATGATTCGCGTGATGCATGATGAGCCTGCATTCGCCGATCTATTTCTAAAGTTCCTGCTCACGCGCAGCATGCGCACCCAGGCCGATCTCGTCGATCAGCTGTTCAACTCCAGCGAGAAGCGTCTGGCGCGGATTCTTCTTTTGATGGCGGAATTCGGCAAGCCAGGTCAACAAGAGACCTTCATTCCGCCTATTACCCAGGAAACGCTGGCGGACATGATCGGCACCACTCGGTCTCGCGTCAGCTTTTTCATGAATCGCTTTCGCAAGCTCGGTTTTATCAGCTACAACGGCCGCATCCAGGTACACAAGTCGCTGCTCAATGTGATCCTGCTCGATCAAATGCCTGACACCAACGCGCAGAAGCCGGCCATTCTTCCCATTCCGTAAGCGGATTCCGCTCCACGCTTGCGCTAATAGTGGCGATACAGCGTGACACAAATTGCGCGCTGCGGATATTGCCGTTCATTTCAGATCCAACCCGCGCGAGACATATTGCACTTACTTTGGCAACGAAAAGGCGACATACGCCCCGCCGGCAGGTCCCTTCGGATCGCGAGCTCCGCTCGCGGCGATAACAACATATTGCCGGCCATCGATCATATATGTTGACGGCGTCGCCACTCCGGCGAACGGCAGTTCCGCCTCCCAAAGCAACTTGCCGGTGCGGCTATCGAAGGCGCGGAATTTTCGATCGTAGACCGTTGCACCAATGAAGACCAACCCGCCTGCCGTCACAATCGGGCCGCCGTATGTCTCTGTTCCCGTGTTTTTGATTCCCTGTCGAGCCAGCTCCGGATACTCGCCCAGCGGAATCTTCCAGACATATTTACCAGTCTTCAGGTCAATCGCATTCAGCGTGCCCCATGGCGGTGCAATTGCGGGATATCCGTCGGGATCGAGAAATTTCCGGTAGCCCGTGAAAGTAAACTTGTCTGGATATTTCTCCGCGCCATGTTCCTCCCCAACTGAAGCCTGCCTCATCGGGCCGTCCTGCACTCCCATAAAATGCAGCAGAGCTTCCAGATCCGCTCCCTGCACGTCGGGCATAGCCGGCATCTGATCCGTCCCGTTCTGAACCAGTTCGACAATCTGCGCCTTGCTCAGCCGCGTTCCCACGCCGATCAGCATTGGATTCGCCGGAGCAATCCCTTCCATATGAGCTCCGTGGCAGCGAGCGCATCGATTCGCGTAAACCGCCGCGCCCGCCCGATCCGCACCAGTCTGGTCTGCTGGCGCCCGCGCCGTCATCTCCTGTGCCGGCACCGATGTCAGTTCTTTGCGCTCATCGCCTCCGCCGGCAGAAGAGCCCGCACGCAAGTATTCAATCAGCGCCTTCATCTGCGCGTCGTCAATGTTCGGGAACGACGGCATGCGGCCTGTGCCGTTCTTCACATTGTTAGTTACCTTCTCCACCTTCAGCCGGCTCAAAACATCCACCAGCGATGGGAACGCCGGCGGCGCACCCTCCAAATTCGTGCCGTGGCACATCGCGCACTGGCTTTGATAAACCTGCTCTCCGACGTTCGTGCTGTGTTGCGTTTCAACCAGGCCGCCGGTCCAGGCCATCTCAGTTGCGTTTACATACAGAATGTCCGTCGACGGATCGATCGCCGGTCCGCCCCACTCCGCGCCGCCGTCAAATCCGGGAAAGATCACCGTCTGCTTGCCAACCGAGAAAGGCAAGAACTGCCCATCGCTCGCAAAGGTGCGAAACATCTTCAGCGCCCACGCGTGTGCCTCGGGAGTGCGGTTGGTCAGCATATCCTCCGTCAGCCGCTGGCGGGCGAACGGCTCCGGCGCATCTGGTTTGGGCTGTGTTGGTGAAGTCACTTCGCCGGGCACGCTGCTGGCCGGGTAAGGAATCTCATGAATCGGAAACAGCGGCTTACCGGTGATCCGATTAAACAAATACAAGTATCCCTGCTTTGTAGTTTGAGCCAACGCCTCCACAGTCTCGCCGTCGCGCTTCACCGTGAAGAGCGCCGGTTCCGACGGAAAATCCCGATCCCAGATGTCATGGTGCACACCCTGAAAATGCCACAACCGCTTGCCGGTTGCTGCATCCAACGCCAGCAGCGTATTTGCATAGAGATCGTCGCCCAAACGGTCGCCACCGTAGAAGTCAAAGACGGCCGAACCGGTAGGCACATACACAATTCCCAGCTTTCGATCCAGCGCCATGCCGGCCCAGTTGTTGGCCGCACCGGCCGTCTTCCATGCGCTCCGCCGGCCAGGTCTCGTAGCCCGGCTCGCCTGGGTGAGGAATGGTGTGAAAGCTCCAGACCAGCTTTCCCGTTCGCACGTCGAACGCGCGCACATCTCCCGGTGGCGCAGGATGCGTCTCCGGATTTCGCCCGCCCACGATAATCAAGTCCTTGTAGATGATCCCGGGAGTGGTCAGCACAATCGACTGCTTCTCAAAATCTCCGCGCAGGTCCTTGCGCAAGTCGATCCGGCCCGATTCGCCAAAACTCGCAATCGGTTTGCCTGTCTCCGGATCCAGGCAATAAAGAAAGTTCATCACTCCGGCAAAGATTCGTCCCTCCTTGCCGTCAGTCCAGTACGCCATGCCGCGTGCCGGTTGTGTGCCCCCGGCAACGCCGGCATCAAACTTCCATTTCAGCCTGCCGGTCGCTGCATCCAGCGCCACCACCTTCTGCGTCGGCGTATACGCGTAGAGCGTGCGCCCCACCACCAGCGGATTGTCCTGGATGCCTCCCTTTTCACCCGTATCGAAGCTCCACGCCACTTTCAGTTGCCGCACATTCTCGCGATTGATCTGCTTGAGCTGGGAGTAGTGATCTCCGTCAGGGCCGCCGTTGTATACAGGCCAACCCACCGAATTCTGTGCCGCGCAAACCCCGCCCAGCATGGATGCTAAAAGTGCTCCAATTGAGAGCGTTCCAATTACGGCAGTCCGGTCCATCTTCTTCAATTCGTTCCCTCGCTGCCAGACAGTTTACTCGGCTATGCGGTGCATCCGATGATCTGCGACGAATCGTGGTCGATGCACAGGTGCTGATGTCACTGCATCAGCGTGTCTCTGGAATTGTAGGCCGCTTCTCCTCCCTCTTTGCTTGTTGAACTCCCAGCAGTCTGAATCCTGAACAAGTGGCTCCGCTGAAAATGTTGCGCGATTTCGATATTCCCGATTCGCCAAATCAGGCGTCGCATAGTCTAGAATGGCTTGAGTCCCCCCGCACGAGGTCCCTATGAAAGTCACTCAAAAGCGTGCGTTGGCGATTTCCCTCTGCCTTCCCTTCCTTGCGTTGTCCGCATTCGCACAGGCGCCCTCGCCCGCACAAGCGTCTTCGGACTTTACGACGGCCGAGCTCAATGTCACGCCTTCACCCGCATCGAGTTCACAGTTGAGCCTGCCTGCCGGAACTTCCGTTGTGGACTTCGACATCTGGCCCACCGGCGCGGATGCGGTAATCCTGACCAGGGACAAAGCCGGCAACCATGTGGTCAGTTGGCACGTCGGCGACTCAAGCGCCGTCCCGCTCCTCGATCTGCCGGCGACCTTTACCGCCGCATCCATCACCGTCCATCCATTGGGGCAGCGATTTTTCGTTGAAGGAAAAACCGGCCAGCAATCGCAGATTCTAGCGGTCGACAATTCGAATGGAACCTGGACGCAGCACATCATTTACCAAACTTCTGCCGACGTCCGCCGTCTTCTCGTCGCGCCGCGGCCCTTTGAAACCGGCTACAACGACACAACGAACCAGGCCATCGAGAGCTACCGATTGTTCTTCGCCGAGCGCCTGCCCAGCGGGGCTTACTCCACGCGTTCGATTACTGAAGATGGCCAGCGCGAATACCAGGTGATCGGCCCGCAGTCCGCCTACGTAAAGATTCCCGACTCAAACGACGATCCAACGCCAAACTTCGTCGCTTCGGCGCTGCCGGAGTCGTTTCATCCCGACGGGCATTTGCTCATCTGGGAGGATGGAAATGGCTGCTTTCAGCAGCTTGCTTACGCGGGGCAGAACTGGGATAAGCCCTCACATATAGTAGGCAATCCATGCGGCGGGTCGCTCACTGTAACTCCAAACGGCGCCGCGCTCTTGCATTGGAAGAGCGGCGTGCCAGGTGTTGCCGTGATCGGCGACCACGGCAGCACAACCTCAATGCAGGCCAGCGGCGATCAGTTCATTTCCACGCCCTCTTCTGTGCCCGACGGCAAGGGAATCGTTGGACTAGTAGAGAAGTCGGGCGCACCCGCACTGGTCTACGTTCCGATCGCCGTCCCTCTCGCCGACGTGATCAATGCGTGGATGTTTACCCAGGACGCCGCCGACCGTAACAGCTATATCGGCAATGCCGGCCTGCTTCGCACAACCAATGAAGATCAGTTGTACGAGTTCTACGATACGGAATCATATGCCTGCGGCCGCTACGACAGTGCAACGCCAACGCGGCCTTACCTCGTAACCACCGACATTTTCTGGGAGCTTGTTGCCTCAGCTTACGAAGGCACATTCATCGTCGAGGAGCACCAGCAGGCAATGCCGGCGTTCTGGGCGTTTGTGAATGCAGCGCGCCAGTCGCTCAACGCAACCGCGCCAAACTCCACCTGGGCTGTCGCCTTCAATGCAGTAGCGGATTCCCAAAGCGCGACCAGCCCATCCGACACCGAGTCTCTGCACATTCAACAGGCGCAAGGAACATTCAGCTCACCCGTTTTCGGCAAGCCGTTCGACTTTACTGAATTGACGCCGCGCGGATATTACACCGCTACTCCCGAAATGCAGGAATATTTCAAGGCGGTTCATTATCTAACCACCGCCGCCTCGGTGATCGATGCCACTCCATTGAATGCGCTGCCCGACGATGTCAAAGCGAAGGCGCTCCAGTGGATCGCCGCTTACACTCCGTACATTGCGCCCGGCCGCTCGCCGCTCGTTTGGAGTTCCGGTGCGTTCGTCCCGCCCGCATTTGCGCTTCATCCCGTAACCAGCCCGCAGATCTTTCCACTCTCATGGGGATTCGACAATGAGGTGCTGCTCTCGACCGTTTTCCACTCTGATTGGCCCGCCTCCGAACAGATCATCGGTCCCAAGGGTCTCCGTGGTCTGCCTTCAGGTCTCGATCTGGCGGCAGCGCTCGGCAGTAGCTACGCCCGCTCGCTGCTCAAAACGGACCTCGCGTCCTATCCCGCGCTTGGTCCCGCGCTCGATGCACTTGAAGGCCGCGCACCAAAAACCGCGGCACAGTCCGATCTATATGACACGTGGATCAACGCGTTGGCCGTGCAATGGGCCGACAATGCTACTTTCCCCGGCGTCGCCCAGGACCCGCTTTGGGATGCGAAAAGAATTCAAACGGGTCTCGCTTCCTGGGCCACGTTGCGTCATGCAACCGTACTCGTGAACGAGAGATCAACCGCGGAGTGCGGCGAAGGCGGCTTTGAGGCGATTGTCTTGCGCCCGCCAAGAGGCTACGTTGAGCCGGACCCGAAGACCTTCGAAGCCATTGCATCGTTGTTCGATCAGATGGAGCAGGTTGTCGCAAAGTCGGCCAACTTTACCGGAAATCTGCCGCAGGATCCTGAGAGCGAACAAGATTCTTCAGGCAACGCTACGGCATTGCCCCTGCAAGCAGGCATCATCCGGCGTTTGCAGTCAACCGCGAGCAAAGCGCGCCTCTTCGAATCCATGGCCCAAAAGGAATTGCAGAATCAGCCGCTCGCCGACAGTGATTACGACGAGATCCTTCATGTAGGCGCAGTCGCCGAGCATGACTTCCTGGTTTACAACAGTCTTGCCAGTGCAGACCTCGCGCTCTCCACGCCCAACCCAATGATGAAGATTGCCGATGTCGCCGGCGGCGGCGAAGTGCCCTATCTCGAAGCCGCAGTCGGACGTCCGCTTGAGTGGGATCAAGTGGTTCCGTATTTCGGTCGCCGCGAAATTGTGAAGGGCAGCATTTACTCCTACTACGAATTCCCCTCGTCCACGCCCCTCATTGACCTCGCCTGGGCTGGAAAAGTCGCCAACCCTGACGCCGATCCTACCCATCCGCAGCCGGGAGACAAAGCAGTCGCCGGCAAGGTCGAGGTCCAGGCGCATCCGGCGTGGGTCAGCTCCTTCATCTCCAGGGAGAGTCTGGCATGTCCGGCAGAACCGCCCTTTTAGCTGTCGCCGCGGCCACACTTCTTGTCGCGCACTTGGCCACGGCTCAGCAAGCGGCCTCCGCCCAGCCGGTGCCCGCTGCCCAATCGGCCACCGGCGATTTTCGTTTGCTCTTTACCGGCGACGTCATGATGTCGCGCCTCGTGAAAGTGGAGATCGACCAGCGAAGGACAAGCCCGTGGCGCGAAACGAAGCCTGGCACGCCGGCAAACTCGTCGACGGGTTTTTATGACCTCTTCCACAGCGCCAGTCTCGTCGGCGGCAACTTCGAAGGTGCTCTCGGCGATGCGGCGAAATGTGCCGCGGAGAACAAACTGTGCTTTGCGGCGCCTGACTCCGCGGCCGAGCTGATGCGGCAGGCCGGATTCGGCTTCGTGACCGCAGAAAATAACCACTCCGGCGACTTGGGCCAAACGGGTCGAAGCGAAACACGCGCCGCATTCCAGCAGAATGGGCTGCTGGCGCTTGACTTCGACAGCTCTCCGCAATTTTTTCGCTTCGGCGAACTGACGGTCGGTTTCATCGCGGTCACAACCGTAAAAGCCGCGGACGGCCGCGTGCAGCAAGTCCCCTCGGTCGAGTTGGCGCAGAAGCTGCGGCTCGCTCGTCAACTGGCGAACCTCGTCGTTGTATCCATTCACTGGGGCAACGAGCTGCAGGATTGGCCAACCGACTCTCAACAGCAACAGGCTCGCTGGCTTGTCGAGCACGGCGCGGACCTCATCGTTGGGCATCACCCTCACGTTGTCCAGCCTCCTGCGTGCGTCGAAGGCAGGCCGGTGTTTTTCTCGCTCGGCAATCATCTATTCGACCAAAAATATGCTGAGACCAAAGACGGCCTCATCGCCGATTGCAGCGTCCACGCCGACCGCCTCCTCTGCGGAGCGCTCAGCACGCACACTCATGAGACCACCGCTTTTCCCATGTTGGCAGGCAGAAATGCGGCCGCTGATCAGGCTCTCGCAAGCTGTTCTCCGCAGCTTGGTCCAGGGACGGAGATCGACGGAGTCACTATCCGCCCCGAGCCATGGTCTCCAGATCAGCCTGTGAATGGAATCATTCTCGACGGCTACAAAAACGATGGTGATGGGAAAGGAAAACTCGAGTGGCAGTCGAGACGCCAGAATCTGGTTTCGCTGCAACTGGTCACTTCCATGGCGGCTGAGCCGTTGCTGCTTTCGCTCGAACGCCATAATTCTTCCATAGACGATGAAGTCGGTCTGCGGCCGTATGTCTACGCCATCGGTCCCCATGGCCTGATCGCGCGCTGGCGCGGCTCCGCGCTGGCTTGGCCGCTGATCGATGCAGTGGAATCGAAAGACGGTGTCTTGTGCGCGCTGCATCGCGGCGATTCGTTCCTTATGCCCGATCCCGCCACGAAGACGACACGGATCGCGGCCTACCGATGGAACGGCTTCGGATTTACCGGCATCGCGACTCCGGCGGAATGTGAGCCTCTCCTTCATCAGCCCACGCAATGAATTCCGCGCAATGAACTTTGTTGCTGCTCACTGCGATACAAGCAAAATCGGCGCACGCCAAAAAGCCGCCTTTTGCGTCGATGGATCGAGCACCGTGACCTGGCAGTCGTATTGGCCGCGTGGAAGATTGTCCACGCCTAAATCGAAGCTCAGCGTCATGGTACCAAGTCGGCTCGCCGGATTGGGAACGATGGACTTCGGCGCTGTCTCGTACAGTTTTTTTCCGTTCTGGTAAAGGCTAACGAATGCGAAAAGAGGCTGCTGCGGACTCGGATTCTGCGTCTGCGTAGGCGTGGCGTTTGCTTGTAAGCCTGGAAGTAGACGTAAATCTCCCTGCCGGTACCAAACACACGCGTCACGCTCGGGATCAGCTTCTTGCCATCCTGAACGAGCGGATTGGCGGCCTCATCCTTCGCCCTGTCCTTCGCTTTCGCGGCGTCATAGATTGCTTCCTTCAAATCGACGCGCTGGCTGCTGAGCACAACGGCGCTGAGCGGGACGCGCTTTTCTTCCTTATTTAAATTGGGAATAACGAACGTCGTTTCAAAGGTTCCTATTCTCCCCGTCTCATCGTCGCGCGCCAAAAACTTGATCATGTACTTGCCCGGCAAGAGCGTAAAGCCGGTGTCATATTCGATCGGTCGCTTGGCAAGCTCAGCCGCTGTCGCGTCAGACAGTTTGATATTCACATTGTCGCGGACATTCGACACCGTCGTCCCACCGACAAGATCCTTGATCTCGCCTACAAAATCAATCAGCGTATGCTCGGCGCCGCCACGCTTTGCCAGGGCCAACTCACGCCCCGGAATTTTGACGACGATAGGAACGAAATACTCCGCACGGTTGAGCTGAAAGTAATCGATCTCCATGGCAATCGTCAGATCGGTGATGGGATTGTCCAGCATGAGCGCGTCTTCAAGCTGGCGCTCGCGGTCAATGTCAGTGAACTTATTAAACTCCTTGTCTGCATAGTAGCCCTGTCGATAGTCGAGCTTCGCCTCTTGATTTTGCGCCAGAGAAATTCTGATGCGCCGGAATTTTCCGTCCTGCTCGGCATTCGTAGTGTAGTAAGCGAGGATGTAATAGTCCGAAATGGCCTCTTGCGCCTGAACGATGCCTCGGGTCAGGTCGTTGTTATCGAGGAAAGCCTTGCCGCCTGTATCACCGGCCAGCGCATAGAGCGTGTCTTGCGATTGCTGGAAGTTGGTAGTGACCGCCTGCGCTGCTGCTCCTGTGTAGACGCCCTGATTTCCCGGCGAACCCTGAGTCGCGTCACCCAACGGCGCCTGTGCCACCAGACCACGCGCGTCAACCGTCCAAATAGAAACCCCAGCTTTAATCGCCGCATCCGCCGTGGCGTGCATCTGCGCCTGGTTGTCGATTCCTTGCAAGCGCAGGCCGCTGGCAAAGTAAATGAGTTCTTTCTTCTCGTTGACATTTCCAAGCATTCGCACCGCCGTCTGCAGAGCGGAGAGTTGACGATCAGTGTTGAAGACGTTGAACTCGCTGTCATCCTGCCCAAAGGCTGCGCCGGTGTCGGCGCTGCTGGCATCGTCAACCGTGTCGGCTGAGCCTTGGCCTTCTCCAACAACCATGGTCTCGAGAATGCTGAGCAGCCTGTTGTGGTCGGCGGTAAAGTCCTGCAACACATCCACCGACCCACCCTGGTAACGCAGGATGGCGATCTGATCCGCGGTCGTCATTTGCGTGCGGACGAACTGCTGCGCGGCGGTCAATGCGCGCATTTCGTCCGATGGCGGCAACGCTGTCATGTCGAAGTAGAGAGCCATGAGGCGGCGGTTTTTGTAGCGTTCGTTCTCGATCGATTCGGGAGCGATCCCCGTGCGCGCCAGGCGATTGTAGATCGTCACGTTTTCGTCCGCTGTCTTTTCCGCGGGCAGCGGTTTGGCCGTCTGCGACAAATCCTCGTGCTCACAATCGCTGATCGTCTGCGGAACGCCATCCTCGGTCAGCACAAAGTCTTTCGCGGTCAATCCGTGAATGAAGTTGCCTTGCTTGTCTTTCACCTCCACGGCTTCAACGACCAAATTAGATTTGACCGTTAGCGTAAAATTTTGAGCTTCGCTCGCGCCCTTGTTCTGGCCGACCTGCTGCGGACGCGAGGCCGACACCGCCAGGAGGAAGAGGACCGCGGCTCCAGAAATTCGCGTCATTGGAACCTCAAATGCACACTCGTTTGCAGGCTGCGCATCCCACCGGGCGAAACCGGCAAGCCGAACTGTGCGCTGTTTACCAGATTGTTCCAGCTGGAAAATGCCGCGTGATTGAGCGTATTCGTCGAAGTCACGGCGAAATCAAGATACAGTTTTCCGTGCGGGCGAAACGTTCGCGCCAGCGAACTGTTCAGCGTAAGTTGATCTGGCCCGATAATCGAGTTTCTGCCTGCTGTTCCCCATTGCCCGGCTACCGGCGCTGAAAAAGCCCCTGCGTTCAGATGCGAAAGGCCGCCCGAATTGTAGATAGATGCGCCAGTAAGATCTGGCCGGATGATATTCGTAAATCCCGTGCCGGGAACGGCGGTGGGCAAAATTGGCGTCTCAGGCAATCCCGATCCCAAAGTGAACGTGCTCAACACCGTCCACTCCTTCAGCAATCTGCCCCGCCAGCCACCCAATAATGTGCCGCCTGCCAGTCCCTCTCCGCTGGTGTATTGACGCCTGCACAGTGAGCAGTTGGCGCTGATCGAAAGCCGAAAGCGAGCGCTCGGCCCTGGGATTGAGCCAGTTCTGCGCCACCGCAGCCGACGGCGTAGACAGAGCCGCCGATTGCGCCTGTCCCCCACCGCTCGCCGTCGTGTGACCCTGCCCGCCCAAATACGCATCGTCGTCGATCGACTTCGAATAGGTATACGTGAGCGACGCCGCAAATCCGCTACGCAGCCTGCGCCGTAATTGAAGCTCTCCAGCCTGGCGGATCGAGTTGCCGTTCGAGCTCTCATATACAAATCCCGAGGGACAGCTCGGGCACGGATTCGCCTCGCCGAGCGGATAGCTATTGGGCAAAATTTCCTGCGGGCCGTGCGTCCCCTTCGTCCCCTGATAGGTCGCCGTCATCTGCAGCGCAAAAGGCAAATCGCGCTGCACCGCCACTTGCCATGCCTGTGCGTAACCGATACGGAAGTTTGGATCAATCGCAAAAGTGTCCGCCGTTGTTCCCGAACACGCAACCAAGCCATTGCTTGCCGCTGCGGGAAACCCATCGGCCAATGTGAGCGGGCACGCTGCGCTGTTTTGAATGTTCAGGCTCGTTGAGAGCGGATACTGCTGTGCCATATCGAGCACAACGCCCTGGTACACCGAAGTATCGGGATAGATGCCGTATCCCGCTCGGACCACCACCGTTGAAGCAGGAATCGGCCGCCAGGAGATCCCAATCCGCGGCTCGATCATAGTCCGCTCCGGCCGAATCAGCGACGCGGGATAATGACCGCCTGTCACAGCTCCGGCCGGATCGCTGCCCACGACCGGTGCTGCAGCGGTGAATCCGCTCGCAACGTCGAGATTCACCAGCCGGCCGAAGAGTTCCGTGATCGGCGCGCCGTAGTCCCACCGCACCCCCGCATTAATTGTGAGAATCGGCACCACGCGCCAGTCGTCGGTGAAATACGCGGAGTACACCGGCTCGCGAAAATACTTGTCCGCATTGCCATAGGCGATGGCGCTCGTGTCGGGAACGCCGATAAGAAAGTCCGCAAGATCAGAGCCGCTTGTCGAACCGCCTGCCGCGCCTTGCGTCGCCGCGCCGGTAAATCCAAATGCTCCGCGCGGATTCTGCTCGAAAAAGTCGTTGTACTGCTGCTTGTGGAACTCGCCTCCAACAGTAATGTTGTGTTTACCGTTGTAGATCAGCGTCGAGGCCGAAACTGAGTTGGTCTCGTTTCGATTGAAGGCGCTGTTGGCATCGCTCAATCCGGCAAAGCCGCTGGAGAAGCCGAGCGACGGCGGACCCCAGTCGGCGGCATTCTGGTCGTTGCCGTTGATTCCTGCCGCGCCCGAGACGTTGAACCGATTCTCGAAGTTAGGCGTCACCTCGGAGCGGAGGCGGCTGAACCCGTACCCCGTGAACAAGAATATGCGCGGCTTTAGCCGGTGCGCCCAGTGGATATTGCCGTTGATGCCCAGCGTGCCAGTCTGATCCACAAAACCGAAGAGGTTCACATTATCAGCCCGCGTGCTCTGGAAGTTGAACGCTCCATAGAGCTGGTCTCTGCGCCCCAGCGTCTTGTCCAGTCGCGACTGCAGTGAATCTTGATGCGCGTTGTTAAGCACTGGCGCCTGATAGTTGTAGTTCGATACGTTCGCGATATTGGGCAACGGGTAAAGCTGCAACAGCGCTTTCGCCTGCGGGCTCACGGGAACCGTCTGATTTCCGGCGCCGCCCGGATACGGCGTGTTGGTTCCTGGCTCGTAGACCGTCACCGGCTGGCCCTGAGCATTCTCGAGGCCTGCCAGATTGCCGGCCTGCTCGGCTGCGGTGGGCACCAGCCCCGGAATCAGCGCGCTGCTGCTGTTGCGTGTCCACTGGTACGAAACAAAAAAGTTTGGCCCGCGCGGCAGCCAGCGCCCAATCTTGATTGGACCCTGCAGCGTGGCCACTCCCGTGAAATCGTTGAACGACGGCTTCGGCGCCTCAACCCCGCTCAGTGCATACGGACGCGCATTCAGCGCAGAATTCTCTTCGCTGGCCGCAAATCCGCCCGTATACAAGGCCTTGCTCCCTGAGCGCGTGTTTCCAAACGCGGAATTCGTAGCATACTGCGAGGTGGCCGCGTTATTCACGCTGCCCTGCACAAGATATCCGTCCGCGCTCTGCTGGTTTTCTTCCTGCGGTTCCTTCGGCATCTCGGGCCCGTTGCTCTGCCCAGGTTGCTGTCGCAGTTTGCTGCCCCGGTTTCATGTCTGATGCTTCGCCAGGCGCCGGCGGAACTTCAACGGCAGGCTTTAGCTGCTGCGCCTCAGCGACAATCTGTCCCTGGGGCAGCAGCTTCATCTCCCAATTCGCGGCGGCCATATTCGGCGCGATCGTTACGTCTGCATGGATCGTCTCAAAGCACTGCATTCCAACTTCAATCGTCCAACTTCCGTCCGCCAGATCGTCGAATTGGTACGCACCTTGCTGGTCGGAAACGGCGGTCGCCGTTTTCGTTCCTTCCGTCGTCTTACGTGTCACCGTGATCGTCGCGCCCGGCAGCGGCAGCCCGCCAAACGTCACCACACCGCGATAAGGCGAGCCCGCGGTAGTCGCGATTGAGGGTGTTGCTGACTGACCAGGCAGCGGAGCCGGAGTTGTGGGTTCCGTTGCCTGGGATCCGACTGCTCCCGCCTTGGCCACGGTGCAATGCACCAGCCACAATACGTATATCGCCACGCATATGGCCCATCTGAAACCAAGCCCGCGGGCTCGTCCTGGTCGGCGTAGTGCGGGTTCGCTCATCCTCGCTTGCACTCCGTTTTCAGATTCAAAGCGCGGCAGGCGTAGCCTACGCAGATGCGTGTCTTACATAGGGGAGAATTCAAATATAAGACGTCGACGATCTCCATTTGGCTCGGGCTTCGCTGTCATTTGTCGGAGTGACGCTTCAATGCCATCCCCTCGCTGCTAGTTCGACGATGGCTTCTCCACGTGGTCGATCACAATTACGTCATCCATTGCCTTGGTCGCAGTAAATTTCAACCCTAGCTGCTCCTGCAGCGCCGTATATAAACTCGGCGGAGCATCCGGATTGTCGCCGGCGGGCGGTTGAATGGGTCCGTTCGTGCCGCGGAACTGCGCAAACTGCGAATCGTCCGGCGTCCACTTCAAGTTGAAGTCGTACCTGGCCGTCAACCCCGTCTGATCTACTACGGGTTTATCCATCACCCCAGACTGCATCCAACTTGCGAATTCCTTCATGGTCATGTTGCGTACTATCAGGTCGCCAAAACCCCTGAGTCCGAATCCCTGCGGATCATTTGGCCCCGCCGTTGTCACTTTCATCTTGGGGCCGTCAGTGGCAAGCTGGATCGCGTACACCGAAAGCTCTCTCTGTTCGTGGTGAAACTTCAGCGCGAACCGGTCGGCCAGCAGCCCTTGCACCATCTCGCCCATCTGCTTAATGCTCGGCCTTCCGGGCACATCCGCTACGCCGTCAATATCGTAAAGATCGGTGCCAAGCCAATCAGGTGCGCCGATAATCTGTTTGGCATGCATTCCATATGCAACGGCGATCAAGTCGTTCACGTTGGTGTGAAACGTTCTCGTGTGCGTGCCGTTGAATCCGAATCCCTTCCCCGGCTGATTCGGCTGGCTTGGCTTGATCGTTGCCACGTCGAATTTCGGATGGGCATCCGGTACCATCGCTTTGACCGGCTCAGGAATCGGCCACGCCGCGTCCTCCGTGGTGCGCTCCAGGTTCAGCGTCAGCCCATTCGGCCCTTGCGTCCATGTGCCGTTGATCGTCTTTCCGTCGGCGCTCAATTTGCCTTCGTATTTGCCGCCGATCGCGTCCATTGAGAAGGTCAGCGTGCCGTTTTCAAACGCACTCTTGTCGGCTACAAATGGCTGACCACCTTGATCGATGCTGTAAAAAGTAAGCTTGTAGCTGCCATCTGCCGCCTTCGCGATCTTGATTTCCGTCCGCAGATCACGATTCGCCGCAGCAATATGCAGCGTTCCTTGCCAAATCCCAGCAATGTCCGTTGGCGAAGCTGGTGATGCAGCCGCCGGTGAGCTAGCTTGTGGTGGCGCCGCGCCTTGCGCTGCAGCCGGCGCTGCGACTTGCGCGCTCACCCAACCACCATTGACAGCGAGCAGGAATCCGATCGCTCCGATCGCACTCCATGCCAACCCACGCCGCGCTATCCGGCCGAAACGCTGCTTGCACTCAATCCGATTCCATCTCACTGTGGAGGGCTCCATCTTCTGCGCCCATCGCTATCGTGCGAATAGCGCCAGCACCTGATTTTCCCGATCCGAAGAAGAATACACCTGTAGGATGAATCTACGCGCCCTTCGCCTCCATTGTTCCCGCCTCTATCTCCATTTCATGCAAAATAAAGCTGCCGAATTTTGAGCGTTCGGGGATTCTCAGCGTCTTGCCTGATAGACGACAGCTATTCGGAGCCTTCACAATTACGCGTGCGCCTAGGTGGCTCCGCCTCAACGCAGAGTAAGTTTGCTATGACAAAACAAGATTGCAACAAGCCGGCGTTCAGCGGAATGTTGACGCCAATTGCCGCTGCGTTTTTCGCAATTACCATCCTCTGCGTGAACGTCCCCGCGCAAGTCGTACCGGCAACGCAATCGTTCGACGTTGCCTCGATCCACATCAACAACTCGGAAACTGATGGCCACCACCACATCATCAGCGACCCCGCCGAGAGCCGCTTTCGCACCGTCAACCTCTCACTCCGCGACCTCGTCCAGTTTGCCTACGGAGTGCCTGACTCGCAGATTCTGGGCGGTCCAACTTGGCTCGACTCCATCATGTTCGACATCGACGCGAAGTCAGACCCCTCAGTTGACGCCGAGTTACGCGCACTGCCACCCGAGCAGGCGCGTCACCAGAAGCAGCTGATGGTGCAGTCGCTGCTGGCCGATAGATTTGAGCTTAAGGTCCACCAGGAGACGCGACAGCTTCCTGTCTATGCGCTGGTCGTCGCAAAGGACGGCCCCAAATTCAAGCCGTCGCAAATCAATGGCACCACCATCGATACCGGCCGGGCGCACTTGCATATCGCCGGCAGCGACGACACCATCGGCATTCTCGCGCGTGAGCTGGCTCAGTTGCTGGGCCGCGTGGTCGTGAACCAGACCGGACTCAGCGGCCGCTACGACCTCAGTTTGCGGTGGACCCCGGACGATGCCGCTGCCTCGGCTTCGTCCTCTCCCGACATCCCGCCTGACATTTTTACTGCGATTCAGGAGCAGTTTGGGCTCAAGCTCGAATCGACAAAAGGTCCCGTTCCCGTGCTCGTCATCGACAGCGTCGAGAAGCCTTCGCCAAATTAGCGGTTCGTGACCCTCCGGAAAAGTCGTATTGCTCTCTATTTCTTGTCGGCCTCAAACGAATCTGCTTCGCGGTTCAACTCATCAACCGTCGCTGCATGCGTGTAGAACGCCAGTCGATAGCGGAACGTCGTTGTCTGTCCTTTTTCAAGTGTGTAATTGAGCGGTGGCTGCGTCGCATCGAACATGTGCCGTCCGAGCGGATTGGCGGCAAACAAACCATATCCGCGCGCGTGCCAGTAGGTTGGATAGCCGATGTTGCCGGGATGGTCGAAGATTGCCACCGTCACTGTGTGCCCCGCATTGTCATGGCCGGTGAGCGAGCACCATCGCCCCCGCGTTGACCACGCCGCTACTCCTCGCACGCCCTCGCTCGTCAAATACTCGCCGGTCGGCGGAGCAACGCCAGGAAGGTTCGTAGTCGCAGCAACCGTCGTCGCATTGCCGTTCGCATCGGTGAAGGTTCCACCCTTTTCTTCCGGCGATTCGAGCCATCGCGCGACACGCAAGCCAAGCAAGCCGTCCTTGTCGTCATTGAAGACCACATGATCGAGCGCTTTCAGCGTGACAACCAGATCGATGGTCCGTGTCGGTCCGCTGTGCGCGAAAACGTATGTCGAAGTTTGCGACAGGATTGGATGATTCTGCCCGTCAATCCAGGTTGAATCCGTAACCAGTTCGCCGCGTGACGCACCGCTCTTGGTGGAAACGATCCGATCGAACACAATCGTCCCCATCTTTGCGGCGCGAGATGCCGGAATGGCTTCAGAGTTATTCCAGAAGTCGAAACCATTCAAGTTCGAGTAGTTGAACCACAAGCCATCGTGATGCGGATGATCTGTCCGCTCGCCGGGCCGCGGCTCCAGCGGCCAGCCGCGTGTCAGGGTCACTCCATCGGCATCGATGATCGGATAGATTACCGGCTTCTTCAGCGTCGTCGGCCAAATATACGAAGTGAACGGTTGCCCGTCGATTGTAATGTCGACCCGTCGATTCGCCGAGTCTGGAACTACCTGCACGCTTTTTGGCGGCGCCGCGAAAGCGCTCGCAACAAGAGCCAAACCGGCGGCGGCCGAGACGAACAGCACCCTTCTATGCATACACCTTGCCCCCGGCCAGCACTTGCTGCGTCTTATCGTCGAACGTCACCTTCATACCGGTCCGGATCGCCGCGACGTTCATGCACAGCGCAATGGAATGACTGTATCCAGCCTCGATCGGCGCGTTCGGCGTCTTGCGCGAGCGCACGCACTCCATCCAGTTGCGCATATTCGCCGCCGTCTGCGGATCGCCGTGCGTGTTGGCGTCCGTCTCCATTGTCTCGACCTTTTCAACCAGCGAGGAACTGGGCAGCAGGTTAGGCTTCATATTCATTTCGTCGGCAAACTTTGCGGTGAGCCCGCCCGTCGGCGTCACCGTCTGTTTGTCCATGTCAATCATGCCGCCGTTGGAGTAATACAACTCTTTCACTCCACCGGCCGAGTTGGTGAAGCGCGATGTGTACTGCACCTGGAAGCCTTTGGTCAGGTCGTCGAGCGGACCGTAATCAAATACCGCCGTCATCGTGTCCCAGTTGGTGCGTCCATCTTTCCACAGATAAATGCCGCCGTTGGCCACGCACGAGCGGGGATGCGGCAGCCCGGTGAACCAATGCACAGTGTCGATCTGGTGAACCAGCCACTGATCGGGAATTCCCGATGAAAACGGCCAGAACAAACGGAACTCAAGATACTTCCGCGCATCAAACGGCCCCATACTCCTGCCCAGCGAATAGCGCTTCCAGTCCGTGTCCTCCTCTTTAAGTAGAGGCACAACGTCTGGCCGGCGCCAGCGGCCGGGTTGATTCACGTTCCAGCTCATCTCCACCATCACGATATCGCCGAACTGGCCTGACTTGATGTATTCAGCCGCCTTTTGATACGCGGGCGTCGAGCGGCGCTGCGTTCCCACCTGCACAATCTTGCCGCTCTTTTTCACGGCGTCCAGAATCATGCGCGCATCGGCCATGGTATGCGCAATGGGCTTCTCCACGTATGCATCTCGGCCGGCTCTTACGGCTTCGGCGCCGTGATACCCGTGCTGAAAGTCGGCGGTCGCAATGATCACCGCGTCCACATCCTTGCGCGAATACAGCTCGTCGTTGTTGCGGACGGGATCGGGACGATTTCCGCAGAGCTTTTCAATAAAGTCCGCGCCTTCATCGCGGCGATGGCTCCAGATATCGGAGACGGCCACGATCTGGAAGTTGAGTTCCTTGGCGCTTTGCTGGAACGCTGGCAGATCGCCGCCTTTCATGCGATCGCCGCAGCCGACGATCCCGACGCGAACGCGATCGTTCGCGCCCGCGATCTGCGCATAGCTCTTCGCGTTCCATGAAACTGCGGTTGCCGCCAGCGCTGCGCCGCCGGCTTTCAAGAATTCTCTGCGATTGTTTTGATTGGTTTCCATGATGGGTTCCTTTTTGAGGTTGGCTTTCCCGTGGAATTCAGCGCACGTGAGGTGTGCGAAACAAAGCGGTCAACAGTATAAACGCCTCCTGAGAGGTTGTGCGCCCTGCGGGGTTGACAAGAATCCCATCCTTGAGTTACTTTGCATTGTAAAGTGAATTAGCTATGAATGACTTGAACAAGGCGCTCGGAGATATCAGCAGTATTCGCAGGCAGGTGGCCCGCAGCACGCAGTTCCGTGGTTACGGCCCGGCAACACTGGCCGCAACGGGAGGCATTGCCATATTGGCGGCTGCGGCGCAGGCGTTGTGGTTGCCCGATCCGGTCAACCACGTCTCGGCCTACCTGGCCATCTGGATTTCGACTGCCCTGGTATCGTCTGCATTGATCGGCATCCAAACCGTAACGCGCGCGCACCGAATGCACTCCGGTATGGCTGACGAGATGATTCGGATGGCCGTTGAGCAGTTCTTGCCGGCTGGCGGCGTCGGCGCGCTGATCACGATAGTGCTTGTTGGATTTGCCCCGTCAGTATTATGGATGCTTCCAGGCCTATGGCAGGTGATCTTCTGTCTCGGCGTATTCTCATCGTGCCGGTTTCTGCCGCGGCCTATGGTTGCGGCTGGGGTATGGTATCTGCTCACGGGGCTGATCTGTATCACGTTGGCGGATACTCGCGCTCTCTCACCTTGGACTATGGGTATTTCCTTCGGCGCGGGGCAACTTTTGGTCGCCGGCATTCTGTTCTTTACAGCACAGGAGGGCAGCAGTGAAGAATAAACTCCCTTCCAGTGAAGGCCGCTTCGCATACGAAGGGCTGGATCGTGTGATTCACGAACGCGCTCGCCTCAGTGTGCTCACGTCTCTGCTCACGAATCCAAAGGGACTGACCTTCGGCGACCTCAAACAATTATGCGCTCTTACAGACGGCAATTTGAGCAGGCATCTGAGAGTTTTGGAGAACGCCAAGATGGTCGAGATCGTAAAAGGACACGATCGCAATCGCCCGCAAACAGTCTGCCGCATCACCGCCCACGGCCGTAAGCGCTATCTCGAGTATCTTTCCACGCTTGAGCAAGTGGTCCGGGACGCAGCCAAAGGCACCAAGGATGAATCGGCGTCCGGCTTAAAATATAACCTCGCTCCAACGCGCGCTTAATTTCTTTTTGTCAGGAGCTTTGCAATGCAGAACCAACCTCCTTCGCTCATTAACTTTGCAATGCAAAGTAAGTTCCACAGCGGCTTGCACGTGGCCATAATCATGGATGGCAACGGCCGCTGGGCGACCCGGCGCGGCCTGCCCCGCATCGCCGGTCATCGGGCCGGAGTCGCCGCTTTGCGTCGCGTGATCGAGCGAGCATCCGACGTTGGTATCGGTTGCCTCACGGTCTACGCGTTTTCTTCAGACAACTGGCGACGGCCGGCCTCCGAGGTACACGGGATCTTCCGGTTGCTGCGCGTCTTCCTGCGCCTGGAGACTGAGCGGCTCCGGCGGCGAGGAGCTCGACTCCAGGTCATCGGCCGGCGTGATCGATTGGCGAACTCCGTGCTTCGCGAGATCGAAAAAACTGAATGTGCGACTGCCGCAGGGCGCGGGCTTCATCTGCGCGTCGCCATCGATTACTCATCCCGCGATGCAATTACGCGCGCGGCCGCCGATGCCGCTGCAGCGCTCTCAAAAGACTGGCCGCCTGCAATCGACTCGCTCGAATCCTTCTTGACGCGGGCATTCAACTCGCAAAGCAGCGACGTAGATCTGTTGATTCGCACCGGCGGTGAACAACGTCTCTCCGACTTCCTGCTTTGGGAGTCTGCATATGCGGAGCTTGTCTTTACAGATCGGATGTGGCCTGAATTTTGTGAGGCCGACCTTGAAGCCGCCCTCCAGGAATTCAGACGCAGGGAGCGTCGATTTGGCGGGTTGCCGGCAATCTCGCCGTGCGCCGCGGAGTCATTGATCGGCGGTGCAAAATGACTGCTCTTGGCGCGCGACCGCTAAATGTCAAGTTCATTCTGCCCGCGTTAACTGAGGCGACTGATCCTTATTGGCGTCCGATCAAGTACTCGCTGTTTCCTCCGCTTGGCCTCGCCACACTCGCCGCATTTCTTTCTCCCGGCGATCACGCGATCATCGTGGACGAGCATGTAGAAGCTCTGACCCTCGAAGACTCGCCTGACTTAGTCGTGATTCAGGTGTACATCACCAACGCCTACCGCGCGTATAGAATTGCAGACCACTATCGCAGTCGCGGAGCATTTGTTTGCCTTGGAGGACTGCATGTCACCTCTCTTCCCGATGAAGCTGCCGTTCACGCGGACGCCATCTTCCTGGGCCCCGGAGAGCAGACCTTTCCGCGGTTTCTCGACGACTTTCGCGCAGGGAAACCCGAGCGCGTTTACACCTCCGCGTCTGGCCGAACGCTGGAGCGTGTTCCGCCCATTCGCCGCGATTTGATTCACCGTAATTTTTATCTGGTGCCAAATTCAATCGTTGTGACCCGAGGATGCCCTCAGCACTGCGATTTTTGTTACAAAGACGCGTTTTTTCAGGGAGGACGAAGCTTCTACACGCAGCGAGTGGACGACGCGCTGGCCGAGATCGAGCGGCTGCCCGGACGCCATCTTTATTTTCTCGACGATCACCTGCTCGGGGACAGACGCTTTGCCGAGTCGCTCTTTGAAGGCATGAAGGGCATGAGACGCCTGTTCCAGGGCGCCGCCACAGTAGACTCCATCCTGCGAGGTGATCTTATTGAGCGCGCTGCGGAGGCTGGCCTGCGAAGCATCTTTGTTGGCTTCGAGACGCTTACGCCAGAGAACCTGAGGCGAAGCAATAAAAGGCAAAACCTCGGCCGCGATTACAAGGCGGTTGCCGACCGCTTGCACGCCCTCGGAATTATGATCAACGGCAGCTTCGTCTTTGGTATGGATGACGACGATGAAGATGTGTTTCAGCGTACTGTCGATTGGGCTATCGACCGCGGCATCACCACCGCGACGTTTCACATTCAGACGCCTTACCCCGGAACGCAACTTCATGCCCGCATGGTTAGAGAGGGGCGCATGTTGACCCGCGATTGGAGCCTTTACGACACGAGGCACGTGGTTTATCGCCCGTCCAAACTCAAGCCAGATGCACTGAAAGTGGGATACGACTGGGCGTATCGCGAATTCTACCGTTGGAGCGCCATCGCTCGTGCTTCGCTCCATCATGGCACTCTGAAACATCAAGCCAAGCACTTCTTCTATGCTGCGGGATGGAAAAAATTCGAGCCGCTTTGGGATCTGGTGATTCGAACTCGCCAACTGACGCAAATGACGCCGTTGCTTGAGGGCGTGCTGTCGCGCGCTAGCTGGGGAAAGAAAAATCGCCGCACAGACGATCACGGTACGGCCTTTCCGATCATTTATTCCAGCGCGACCGACGCGAAACCTCTCGCCAAAAACGAACTCGTACAGCTCGATGGTCGCGTCGACGTCTTGGCCCACAACTAGCTACTCTGTTCACATCTATGGCGCAACCCGATTATCTTCGCCGCATTCACTTCTGGCTCGCCGTCTTCATCGCCGGTCTGGTCCTGAGCGGCGTCACCGCCTTCCCTCTCCAATCCGAGCTCGGCTGGCTTGCCCATCTCCTTCACACAAGCTGGTTGCGGCCGATCGCCGAATCCACTCATTTGCTCCCGTGGATCGAGCGTGTCAGCGAGGCACTCTCTGTTACGAACGGCCGTTATCCTTTTCTTGCCTACGGTACCGACTGGCTTGCCTTTGCCCACCTGGTCATAGCCATCGCATTCATTGGCCCCTGGGTCGATCCCGTTCGCAACAAATGGGTCATCACCTTCGGGCTAATTGCTTGCGCAGGCGTCATTCCTCTTGCGCTCATCGCTGGCCCCATCCGCGGCATCCCGCTCCCATGGCGCCTCATCGATTGCAGCTTTGGCGTTCTCGGATCTGTTCCTCTGTTGATCTGCAGGCGGTCAATCATCGCGCTCGAACAACCCAAAGCTTTCATCTCTCGAAATTGACGCCGTGCGGCCGCTGATTGATCCCGCGTGGCATGAGCGAGTGGCTCCATTCGATCCGCTGGACCTCAAGACAATCGCGCAATCTGTACTTCGACCGGTCTATACTACCGTCTGTGAAAAATTGGAAATTATATTCAGCGTTGAGCGCGCTCCTTCTGGCGGTTGCCGTCGCGCCGCCCGCGCACAGCCAGGCATCCCCAACTAACGCCGGACCGCAACTTGCAATCATCGATACCGATATCGGCGATGACATCGACGATGCGTTTGCAGTTGCTCTTGCGCTACGCAGCCCGGAGTTGCACATTCTCGGCATTACCACGGCTTACGGTGATACGGAACTGCGCGCGCGGCTACTCGATCGATACCTCGGCGCCATTGGTCGTGCTGATATTCCGGTGGCTGCCGGAGTCGCGACGCCTCATAATAATGTCTTCTCTCAAGCGGACTATGCGCATCAGTCGCCAGAGCGCAAGCATCCGGATGCAGTTGTGTTTCTGCTCGACCAGATTCGCGCCCATCCCGGCCAGATCACGCTGATTACCATTGGCCCGCTGTTCAACGTTCAGGCGGCAATTGAGCGCGATCCGGATACCTTTCGTCGGCTAAGGCGAGTGGTAATTATGGGCGGCAGCATTTATCGGGGCTACGGCAACAAAAAGAACGGATCTCCCCGGCCTCCGGAGCCTGAGTGGAACATTCGATGTGATCCGGCAGGGGCGCGCGCGCTCCTTTCCGCCAGCGTCCCGGTCTTCGTGATGCCGCTCGATTCAACCCAGATTCCTTTAGAAACTCCGGCTCAAGGAGCAATCTTTTCCCACGGCTCCCCGCTCACTGACCAGTTGACCCTGCTCTACCATCAGTGGACGGGCCCGACCGAATGGCGCACACCCACGCTCTTCGATCCCGTAGCCGTAACCTATGCCATTCGCCCCGATCTCTGCCCGGCAACGCCGATGCGGCTCGAAGTAGATGACATGGGTTTTACCAGACCGGTGCAAGGCGAGCCGAATGCTCAAGTCTGCCTCAAGTCCGATGAAAGTGGCTTCATGACTTTGCTCCTCGAGCGGATTACGAGCGACGGCCCGCAGTGAATATCGAGGCTATTCTCGCCGTCGCACATCGGCATCGCGCAGGCGCACTTCTCTTTAGGAGGGTAATGATGAACCGTAGAAAGTTGTCGATGGCCGCGGTGGTCTGCGTCTTGTTCACTGGCATGGCGTGGGCGCAGGAACCGAACGCGCTCACACCACAGGAGAAACAGGACGGATGGCAGTTGCTGTTCAACGGGAACGATTTGAAGGGGTGGCACTCGTACCTCGAGAAGGAGGCGGGGGCCGACTGGTCTGTGGTTGACGGCTCCATTCAACTGAAAAAGACCAACCAGGACCCGCGATGCCGATTTTGCCGACATCGTGACCGACGCCGAGTACACAAACTTCGATCTCAAGCTTGATTGGAAGGCGCAACCCTGCATCGATAGCGGCGTCATGTTCTATGTCCATGAATCACCCGAGTACCGCGACACCTAGCGAGACCGGCATCGAAATGCAGATTGCGGATCTTGGCCTGCACTGTTCCGGACAGCCGCGTCCTGATGGAGCGCTCCGGCGATATCTTTGACATGATCTCGGACAAGGTTGAGTGGGTAAATCCCGCCGGGGAGTGGAATCAGTTTGAGATCATCGCCGACCACGGTCACCTTCAACTGTTCCAGAACGGCCACCAGGTCATCGATACGCAGTTGTGGGATGACAACTGGAACAAGTTGATCGCCGGAACGAAGTTCGCGACGATGCCCGGATATAGCAAGTACCACACGGGACACATCTCGCTGCAAGGTACCGAGCCAAAAGGCGATCCGGGTGTGAAGATCTGGTTTCGCAACATCAAGATCAAGGAACTATAAATGCATGGCGGCCCGTCGTCGGGGTCCAAGCATTCAGCGCTTAGCGAAAGACGATGCCGCTCGGCACATCAACGCGAATCTGTCGCCGCCGATTGAGAAACCACCTCGAACGTGGCTTCCTCGCTGGCCAGCGAACTGCCGCCAATCCAAACCGTGTAATCCGTCGCTTCGATCGTCGGCTTGCTGTCCACGTTGAAGAAGGAGAGTTCCTTAAAGCCCAGAGGGAAGCTGATCAGTTTCGATTCGCCAGGAGCAAGCGTGACGCGGCGAAATCCCTCGAGGCTTCGAACCGGCTGCTCAATGCTCGCGCCCATGTTGCGCACGTAGCACTGAACAATCTCGGTTGCCGCGCGGTTCCCGGTGTTAGTCACAATCGCTGTCGCTTCAAGCAGAGGCGTGGTTCGGTTCGAAAGCGCCTGTGCCAGCGGGATACTGCTCGTCGAAACCTTGACGTTCTGGTAGGAGAAGTTGGAGTACGAAAGACCGTAGCCGAACGGAAACAGCGCGCTGTTAGGAACATCAATGTACCGGGAGAAGAAGCGCGTGCCGTCCGCCGGCGGCTTTGACAGGTCGAGTCCCGTGGGTGGGCGACCTGTCGGTAATTGGTTGTAATAGAGCGGCTCCTGTCCGACGGCGCGGGGGAAGCTCATGGGCAGCTTGCCACTTGGAGAAACATCTCCAAAGAGCACGTCGGCGATTGCGTTTCCAGCCTCGGTTCCCGGGAACCAGACCTCCATGATTGCGGGAACATGTTGAGCTGCCCAGTCAAGAACCAGCGGACGGCCAGAGAAAACGAGCAGAACCACCGGCTTTCCTGCCGCAACGACTGCTTCAAGCAGCTGCTGCTGGTTGCCGGGGAGATCAAGATATGCGCGTGAGCCGGCCTCGCCGCTCATGGCACTCGATTCTCCGAGCGCGAGAACAACAACATCGGCTGTGCGGGCCGCTTCGACGGCGTCAGAAAAACCATCTTGCGACGTACCGTCGATTTCAGTCCCTTTCGAATAGACCAGTGTCGTTCCCAGTTGCTGCGCGCGCTGCGCCAGCGCCTGCCGAACCGTGACGACGTCGCGACCAATTCCTGCGCCGGCCCAGGCTCCAATCATGTCTGCATTGTCGTCGGCAAGCGGACCAATTAGAGCGATCCGTTTGCGCATTGGCGAAAGCGGAAGAAGCGGCACGCCCTCGGAGAGTTTGTCGTTCTGAAGCAGGACAAAGGACTCCTCTGCCGCCTCGCGCACCAACGGCCTGTGCTCATGCGACTGCAGCGGTTACCTCGACGCCCTCGGCGTAAGGATGCTCAAACAGTCCGGTTGCGAACTTCACGCGGAGCACGCGCCGCACGGCCTCATCAACCACCGCCATTGGAAGCTGGCCGGAACGGATCAGCCCGGGCAGCTGCGTGTCGTAAAAGTGCGACATCATATCGACATCGACGCCGGCTGTGATGGCCTTTCGCGTAGCAGTCGCGGCATCGAGCGCAATCCCGTGGTTCATCAATTCCATTACCGCGGTGTAATCGCTGACGACGAACCCGTTAAATCCCCACTCTCCACGAAGGACAGTGGAAAGAAGAAAGGGATTGGCGCTCGATGGCACGCCATTGAGCGAGTTGAATGCGCTCATGATCGTGGCTGCGCCAGCCTCTACCGCAGCTTGATAAGGAGGCAGGTAATCCTGGCGGAGACGGATCTCGGACATGTCTGTCGTGTTGTATTCGCGGCCAGCCTCGGCGGCGCCATAAGCGGCGAAATGTTTGACTGAAGCGGCAACATTGCCCGGCGTCGACAGGCTATCGCCTTGGTAGCCGCGAATGTACGCCCGCGCCATGGCGGCGCCGAGATACGCGTCTTCGCCAGCCCCTTCCACGGTTCGGCCCCAGCGCGGATCGCGGCTGATGTCGACCATCGGCGAGTAAAACCAGCGAACACCCGCGGTAGTCGCCTCTCCTGCAGCCATGTGAGAGAGATCAAGGACCAGTTCCGGATCGAAGCTCGCGGCCAGGCCCAGCGGCACCGGATAGATGGTGCGAAAGCCGTGAATGACATCCGCGCCAAAGAGCAGAGGGATGTGCAAACGGCTCCGGTCCACTGCAAGATGCTGATAAGTGTTCGTGCGCTCCGCGCCGATTGTATTGAGCATCGATCCAAGCCGACCCGTGGCAGCCAGATCCATGGCATTCACATGATTAGCGGTGCCAGGGTTCACTGCCGCAATCGCGCCCAGCTTGCCTCCTGCCGCAGGCGCAGGTGAGGCATCGCCGGTGTCGTTGTATTGCACAAGCTGCCCGATCTTCTCTTCAAGCGTCATCTGGCGCAGCAGGCGATCCACGCGCGCTTCGATCTTTGGATCTGCAAGCTGGGCATTCGATGGATGCGAGAATTTGCCCCCTCTTTGCGTGGAAGCCGGTTTCGTGGCTTGTGCCGCCGCATTCGGTTCAAATCCGGCCGTTACTGAACAAACGACAGCACAGAAAAGAAGTTCGCGGAGGAAGCATTTCGAATTCAATCGCGGCATTAATTCTCTCCAATGCTTCTTTAGCGGACTACGCTGCGATGATCACCCGGTATTGAACGGCGGGAATCTGATCAGTTAGCCATACGGACCCGCGTGCAAGCGGCCGTCTCGATGTCGTGGACAATTAGCTTGCCGTCCGTTGCGAAATCCGCCGCGCTCAATGATTCTCTCATCCTTCTCGATTGGGGATGGTCAATTCAGAACAGCATATGCATCGCGCCGGTCTCGATAATTTTGAAGCCTTATGTTTTAAGGCGTAAATTCATGCATGGAAGCGATCGCAGCTTCGTGATTTACTCGGCATTTTGCCACACAAGCTGTTGTCGTTGTGCGTGACAGGACCAGATGACTCGGCAGGACCAGGGAAAAACGATCGACCGGCGCTGGATGCTGAAAACAACTGCAGCCTCCGTCGGCTGTGTGCTGGCGTCCAGCGGCGCGGCATTTGCCCGCGATTCCTGGCATCACAGCAAAGAGGATGAAGCTTTCCTTGACGATCTCGTCCGTCAGGGCTGTCTGTATTTTTGGGAACAAGGTCACCCAACCACAGGGCAGATTCTTGACCGAGCTCGTAATGACCTGAATGGCGCTCGCGATAGTCGGCGCAAGGCCAGCATTGCCGCCACCGGTTTCGGGCTGACCGCACTTTGCATCGCCGATCATCACCGTTACGTGCCTCACGCGCAGATTGTGGAACGGGTGAGGACCACGCTGGACTGGCATCTGAACAAGCTGCCGCAGGTGCACGGATTTTTTTACCACTTCACGGATGTGGAAACCGGTGCGCGCCATTCCGGTTCGGAGCTTTCTTCCATCGACACGTCCATTCTGCTTTGCGGGATACTGACGGCGCGTGCGTACTTCAAGGATGCGCAGATCCGGCGATCGGCCACGGAGATCTACGAGCGCGTTGACTGGCCTTGGATGCTGAACGGCGGCAAGACATTCTCAATGGGCTGGCAACCGGAGTCGGGTTTCCTCAGCGCGCGCTGGAACCACTACTGCGAGCTGATGATGATCTATCTGCTGGCCATCGGTTCCACCACGCATCCCGTTGCTCCGGGAACCTGGAATAACTTCACGCGTCCGCGATTCCATTATGCGAGCTTCGATTACATCAGCGGTCTCGATGCGCTGTTTACGCATCAGTATTCGCACGCATGGTATGACTTCCGGAATAAAAGTGATGCTTACGCCGATTACTTTGCCAACTCCATCACGGCTACGCGCGCACACAAGGCGTTTTGTCTCTCGTATCCCAAGTGGTACAGCGATCAGTATTGGGGAGTCACCGCGTCGGATTATGCCGGTGGGTATGCAGTCTGGGGCGGACCACCCGCTGTAGGTCCACTTGATGGAACGGTGGTTCCTTGCGCTGCAGCCGGCTCGCTGGCCTTCCTTCCCGCCGATTGCGTTTCCGTTCTGCGCGCAATGCGCTCAAAGTGGGGCAAGCGAGCCTGGGGCCGCTACGGATTTGTTGACGCCTTCCATCCTGCCGCCAACTGGTATGACACCGATGTTCTTGGGATCGACCAGGGGATTTCGGTCTTGATGGCTGAGAACCTGCGCTCCGAGCTGGTTTGGAAGACCTTCATGCACGACAAAGAAATCGTGCGCGCCATGGAGCAGGCAGGCTTTCATGGTCACGGTTTGAAAAGCTGAGACCGAAGGAAATGGTGCTTCGAGTGGAAATACAATCCACCCAAAGCACCAATCTGGGCCGTGTTCAGAACTGAAAGCGCGCTGTCAATTCAAGCACGCGGCCCGCATCGCCACTCTGCGATTCACCGAACGTTGCGCTCTGAATGTTGGAGCCGCCGCTGTTGAATGTAATCGGCGCCAGTTGAAGAATGTTGAAGATGTTGTAGGCATTCACCTGCAGACGCAGCAACACAGGGCGGTCGAAGGGATTGAACGTCGTCTCCTTCGCAAAGCTCATATCGGTGTCGAAGTAGCATGGACCGCGGAAACTGTTGCGGCCGATCCCCGGCACATAAAGCGGCGCATTTACGCTCGTCGGCGGAGTTGTATTGAAGTAGGCCGGGCCGCCCTTGGGGAAATTCGAGCCCGTTTGCCACGCGCTGTTCGAGCAGCTTGAGCCGGCGCCTCCGTAATACGCCAGCGGACGCGTTGGACCCACCAGGTTCGCGCCCGTAATCAACTCGTTTGCTTGCAGGTCATACGTCACCGGCGTCCATGGGAAACCAGTGTGGTAAGTCATAATGCCGTTGGCCTGCCAGCCGTTGGCTACCGCCTTCACCAGGCCGCTGCCGGAATGCACATGCGGAACTTCATACACTGCCGTGACAACGATGTGCTGGCTCACGTCGTAATCGGAAGGACCCCATTCCGTCGCGTTGTTAGCGGGATTGGTCTGGTTGGCACTGGCATCCGCCGCATCCCCGTTCGACACCTGATCCAACGACTTCGACCATGTGTAATACATTGAGAGATAGAGGCCGTGAGCTGTGTGCCGCGTGAAGTCGACATTCAACGCATTGTAGGACTGATTGGAATCGGTTTGCGCGAAATATGCAGCATACACCGGTGTAATTGCGGTCGTGCCACTGCAGTTGGCGGTTGCCGGATAACACTGCGAGTTGGTGAAGTTCTGATTCACCAGCCGCGCAAAATGTCGGCCAACACTGCCCGTATAGCCCACCGTGCCGACAATGCTGTAAGGCAGTTCATATTGCAAATCCAGTGAATACAGATCGCTCACCGGTTGTTTGGTGTTGGGAAATGCGCCGTAGACCTCGTAGCTCTCGTTATTGACAACGCAATGCCCTGGGGTAGAGCCGTACTCGCAGGGAAATCCAGTTGTTGGATTAATGCCCAGAGCCAGTGCGGGATTGACCGGGTAGCTGGATGGTGAAGTGCTGGCGCCCATTTCATACTTGATGCCTGCTGAGTTGCCGTTGCCCGCGCAACACAGGCCGAAGTTGGCCACACCCGGCCCATCTTCGAGTGCATTGTTAAAGAGCGCGATGTCCAGGTGATTGTAGGCGATTGCAAACCCGCCGCGAATGACCAGCTTCTGCTTTAGAGCGGGTGGCAAATACGCAAAACCAACTTTGGGAGCAAAATCAAGCGGCTGCGAGTTCCAAAGGTTGTTGCGGGGCTGGAGCGTGATGCCGCTCAGTTGCTGGCCCGGTGCGGAGCCGAGCACTGGATAGTTGATCATTGAGCCTTTGTTGTGCAGCGGCGTGAAATATTCCCAGCGCAGTCCCATGTTGATCGTGAAGTTCGGAGACGCCTTCCAATCGTGCTGCAAATATCCGGCAATGTCCTGCGAGCGGAAGTACCTTTGCGTCAGCGGAGTGCCGCCGGTCAGCGGGTTGGCCTCGATTTGCTCGTAAATCGGTGCGTCGTTGGCCATCGTCCACAGACCCTGCATGGCATACGTCGGCCGCTGTTCGCCGAGCAGATTGTCGTTGTCCTGCTCGAAGCGCACCTCCGCGCCTGTGCGGATCATGTGTGTGCCCCAAGTATGCGTTACCATGTCCCGCACTTCATAGGTGTTTTCCGCATAGAGCGAAGGCGTCGTCGAGCCTGCATATGCGCCATATTGAATCGGCCACGGCAACGTCTGCACATTGATATAGGGAATACCGAAGTTGGTCACGCCCGCCGCATCCCTTACTCCGTTGTCCGCAAATCGCGTGCCATTGGCGCGCGCCTCGTTCAGCCAACTGGGCGAGAACGTGTGTATGTAAATGGCGGTCGCAGCGGAGTTGAGTGGCTTGAAGGGGATATCTCCCTGCGGCCGCGATCCAGCGGCGCCGCTGATGCCATAGTTGTCAAGCTTGGTAAAGTAGACGCTTCCCGCCAAATGGTCTCTCGACGTCAAATCGTAATCGCCGCGCGCGTTGAACTGGTTGCCGCGGCTGTGGGCGGGAACATAAAGTTGCGCATTTTCAACGTCGGCAATATTATCCAGGCCGCCTCCAATCTGATTATTCGCCGGAAAGACCCCAATCTGCGATGCGCCACCGGGAGTAAGCGACCCGATGTCCAAGCCACCTGTGACAACGTTGCAGTTCGTTCCCACGGTCAGGCCGGCGCAACTCGGAGTCAGCACAGCCCGAATGCGCGGCACTACGGTCGGGGAGCCAAGAATCGCTGCGCTCACCCCACCGGCGCGATTCGCCACTACGGCTGAGCGATATGCCGGAGTCTCCACATAGGCAGTCGTGTAGGAGTTGTTGGCCGTGGTGAAACCTGCCCAGGACACAAAGAAGAAAAGTTTCTTGCGGACTATCGGACCACCAAGAGAAGCCGCCCAGCTGCGCTGATCGTTCTCCACAACCGTTGGCAGCGCGCCCGAGGGGCCGCCCCACTTGTTCACCGAATTCAGTCCCGCCTCGTCATACAGTCCAAACAGCGAGCCGTGGAGGCTGTCGGTGCCGCTTTTGGTAACAATCTTGATTTGTGCGCCGGAATTGCGGCCGTCGGATGCGTCGAAGGAAGTGGAGACTATGTTCATCTCACCAACCGCTTCCTCATTGGGTGAAACCACCGCCGAGCCGCCGTGTGTGAGTGAGTTCACGCTCACGCCATCCACCATAAAGTTGTTATCCGCCTGGCGCTGGCCGGCCGCGGCGATCTGAACCTGATTCTCCGTCTGGAAAATTCCAGAGTTGGAGCCACCCGGACCTGCACCATTGGGAAGATAGACTGCCTGGCCCGAGCCGCTGCGTGCGCCATCGCCGGTGATGCCGGGCGCGGTGCGCAGCAGCTCATAAGGGTCAGAGCCAATCGTGGGCAAGCGCTGAATCTCCTTGCTATCGATGGTCGTCCCGATGCTCGCATCCGCTGTTTGAAGCAGCGGAACAAGGTCGCCATTCACCTGGACCGATTCCGTGGTCGCTCCCGGCTGCAAAGTGATGTTCACATTCCGCGGGGTTTCAGCCGCCAGGGCCAGATCGGTCACATTGTTTGTCTTGAACCCTGCAGCCGCAACCACAAGAGAGTATTGCCCCGGCGCCAATTCGCTGAAGTGATAAGCGCCTGTGTCATTCGTGGTCGAGACTTGCATCGCCTCCGTCGCCACGTTGGTTAATGTTACGGTCGCTTTTGGAATGGCCGCCCCGGTCTGGTCGAGAACCGTTCCGGCGAGGCTCGCGCCGAACTGCGCATGAATCGGCAGAACTGAGATGAGAAGAAGCAAGAGCGCCCCTCCCCAGCTGAAGATCATGGCGGGAAAGGGTCTTTCTTGTTTCGACTTCTGAATCATCGAGCTTTTTGAATTTGTCGATTGCATAGTCGCCTCCTGGCAAGTGGTTGCTTTGGTTCTGGTCGATCCGGCACATTTGTTTCTTGCGCGCTGTATGTTCTTCCGCAATTCACGCGACCATCTCCGCAAAAGCGATCGGACGCCGTCAGCGGGAATTTGCGTCGTGCGTCTTTGTTTCGATCGAATAGCTTCCAGATCAAAACGGCGTGAGAAGTGCGCGCACGCAACCCTGAGCGCACGCCCGACGCGTAATTGGATGCATAGATGTATTTACTTGGATATCCGGCGAGAATCTGTATCAAATAGCTCAGTCTCAAGAGAAGACGCCGCACAGGATGTGCGACATGGCCGCGCTCTGCGAAAAACTCAGCTAATTGGGACTAGGCGGCCGAAGGTAAACCAAACAATCGATGAGAAAAAGTCGTTTGCGAAGAACATCTTCGCACAAACTCGCGTCGTGATATGCGGCGGTCAGCGTGCCGCCATTTTCCCCAGTTAAATAGGACACAAGAGACCAGTTTGTGCGCGGATTAAGACTGGTTCCGTTGGGATCCCGGCAAAGCGGACCCGTTCACATTCGAAGATTGCGGAGATACTCGGCGTCGATGCGCAGCGCCCGCATGGGATCGATGTCAAACTCTTCCTGCTCGACGAAGTACTGCTTGAGCCCGGTGGCAGCCCGCAGAATCGGCGCGTAATCAATCTGGCCGCGTCCCAATTCTGTGGAGTGCATTTGTCCGTTGGCGCCCGGAATCATATCCTTCACATGCAACAACGGGAAGCGCTCAGGGGTCTTGCTCAGGTAATCGACCGGGTTGTGCCCTGAAGCGTAGACCCAGCCGCAGTCCATCTCGAAGACAACCAGCTTGGGTTCGGTAAGCCGTAGCAGTTCGTCGTACACCATCACGCCATCGATCACGGCAAACTCGGGCGTATGATTGTGCACGCCGAAAGTTATTCCTGCCGACTTGATTTTTTCGCCGATGCGATTAAACTCGCCCGCAATCCAGCGCCAATCGTCGAGCGTCGGCGGCCCTTTCGCCGCTGGATCGCGATGCATTCCTCCAGACGACGAGCAGACGATGTACTCGAGCCCAAGCGTGTGCCCGTAGTCGATCCACTGGTCAAGTTGCGTCTCGAGCACGTTGAGCGCATGGTGAGTGCTGATGCAGCGCAGGCCGGCCGCGTCCATGGCTTGGCGAAAATCCGCAGCTGGCCGATCGAAGTAGCCCGCCGCTTCAACCACCGTATAGCCCGCCGAGCGCACCTGCGCTAACGTCCCGGCGAAATCCTTGGGCAGTTGGTTGCGCACGCTATAGAGCTGCAGGCCGATCGGCAACCGCAGCCGCGCTGGCCTCCACGCGCGAGGCGGCAGCACAGCCGCAACCGCTCCAGTTGCTTTTAGGAAATTTCTGCGTGACGTTGTGCTCATGTGCAGTCTCCGCGTGAGAGTCGAGGCTCACCCTTTGATGGTTTTCGTGTCGGAGTCCCAGGTTGCCGCGCTGCGATGGAAGTATGAGTAGTTGGCCATGTGGCAGGCAATGGCTGCATGGTTGCCGAAGATTTCGTTTTCCACCACCGGCTCGCGCGTGTCCACGGCGCGGAAGAAGTTTGCGAGATGGTCGGCGGTGTCGTCATAGCCCGGCGTAGCCGAATATGTTTCGACCTCAGCCAGCGCGGGCGGCGGCGCTGGATGCGCGTTATTCCACTCGTCAAGATACTGTTTCTTCGCCGCCGCGGTCCATCCATTCAACGAATAGCCCTCAGGTTGCGGGCGCGTATCCTGCGGCGCGACGGTGAGCGTGTTGCCGTTGATGGTCATCGTGGCTTCTTTGCCGTAGAAGATGATCGGCTCGCCCTGCGCGCTGTTTTGGTTGCAGTGCAGATTCAGGTCACGCCGTCGTATTCGTAGAGCGTCGCCAGCAAATCGGGGAAGTCGCGCCCGTCTTTGAAATATGTGAGGCTGCCGATTGACTGCGCACGCTTCGGCGCGGCGTTGATCCCGCTTACGCACTGGATCCCTGACAGCAAATGCACATAGAGATCGCCGGCCACGCCTTCGCCGTAATCAGCGAAACACCTCCAGCGAAAGAACCGCACCGCGTCGAATGGGCGCTCCGGAGCATCTCGCAGGAAAGCCTTCCAATCGATGTTCTGCTCGCTCGCGTCAGGCGGAATCGGATAGACCCACGCGCCAGACGGCGAGTTGCGGTCCGAATGACCTTCAATGTAGGTAACCTCGCCCAGCCGTCCCGACGCATAAATCTCCTGCGCTTTCTTGTAAACAATGTTGCTCACGCGCTGGCTGCCCGCTTGAAAGATGCGCTTGTTTGCCTTCACCGCTTCAACCATTGCAAAGCCGTCGGCCACGTTGTGCGACATCGGCTTCTCGCAATACACGTCCTTGCCCGCCGCCAGGCAGTCCACAACGGTGGCCCTGTGCAGATGATCTGAGACCGCGACGATCACTGCGTCAACATCTTTGCGATCGAGCAGCGCGCGGTAATCGCCGCGTCGCAGGCACGTCCGCGCCGTATGCCTCAAGCCCGGCTTGCCGGTGCATTTCATAAAGGTCGGCCGTGGCAACCAGTTCGCAAGTGGGCACCTTGCGCGCCGAGCGCAACAGGTCGCATCCGCGAATTCCGGTTCCGATGGAAGCAAAACGGATCTTGCGCCCGCTACGGATCGCCTGGGCTTCGAGCGCTGGAGGCTGAAGCATGGTCGCCTTCGCCGCCGCGCCTGCTACTGCCGCACCTGCGCCGAGCCGCACAAAATCCCGTCTCGTCAATACTGGTGTTTTCACTGGAATGTCCTGTTCGAAAACGAATTCAGGCAATTGTATCGCCCTAACTCAGCGCGTATTGGATGGCCAGGTTCAAGCCCACCATCAATACAGCTGAAACGGGGATCACCAACAGAGCCTTCTTCAGTCGCAGCGGGTCGCCGCCGGCAATAGCGCCGATAATGCGCGAGCTGACGGCAAGCCCAATCCATCCGCAGGTAATGACGAATCCGAGCGCAGTGCTGGTCATGCGCGGGAAGGCATCCGCGACGATCGCCAGCGTAGTCGGGAAGACGGGCGCCATGGAAAGTCCCGCAATAAATACAAGCGTGAATGCAGCCGCCGGTCGAACCGTACGCAACATCAGGAAAGTCGTAACAGCCATTGCGATAGATGCGGCAAGAGTGACCGTGATTGGCTGCACTCGGATAAGAATCGGCGAGACGCCGACGCGGCCAATGAGCAATCCGAGCGCAAATCCAAGCGACAGAATGTTGAGCGCGCGCGACTCCGGAACGCCTTGGGCGATTAGATGTCGCGGAAGCCAATTCCATATTCCCACTTCGCACGACACATAGAGAAAAAGAAAGAGACCGAGCATGAAGAGCAATGGCCGGTCGAGGACGGGCGCGGCATCCGCAAGTACGAAGCGCCCTGCGCTTGTGGGCGAGGGCATCTTGGTAACTGCCTGAATCACCAGCGTGACCACAGTCAGCGACGCAACCGTGTAGCAGAGACGGACCCAGTTCCGCGCGAAAAAATTGGCCGAGAGAAACGGCGTTGCCAGTCCGCCGAGGCCGAAAAAGAGATTGACGAGGTTCAGCGCAATTCCTCGGTGTGCTTCGCTTACGTCGCTCACCAGCGCATTTGCACCTGTCACTACGATGCCTCCGCCGACGCCGAGCAGGAACAAGATGACCAGGATGCTCCGGTAACCCTGCGAGCGCGGAAGGGCGTAAAGTGCGATCGCGATAAAGGCGAGGCCAAGAATCAGGCCAATCTTTTTGCCTTCGCTATCCAGCAGCGGGCCCACCCCAACCGAGGCGATGATGAGCCCCAGAGCCTGCGCAAACGCGATGGTTCCATTCTGCGTTGGCGTGAGATGGAAACGGTCTGACAGGTCCGGCAGAATGGTGCCCAGCATGGCGGCGATCATTCCGTACACGAAAATGGCGACGATGGCAGCGAAAATCAACACCGGCGAGATTCCCTTCAATTGCCCCAATTAAAGTGCGGGGACATCGATCCAGCAGCAATGGTATCCAAGTACCCGGATAAAGTAGTAATAAATAGGAGCAGTTATGCGCCGTGCCTTATGTTGTCTTCTAGTTGCCATTGGTTGCACTACTGCTCTCCCTTGTTCCTCCCAAACATCCGATCTGCCTGGAACCCAGCCGGCAGCAATGCCTGAGCTGCCGGATTCTGCGCAGCGCACTTGGCACGCCGCCTGGGTCACGCATCCCACTGCCCCGCTGCGCGAGCCTCTGGTGCTTCACTTCCGTCGTCCGCTTGAGCTTGCTTCCCTTCCCACTAGCTATAAGGTGCGCGTAAGTGCCGACAACCGGTTCATTCTCTACGTGAACGGCCGCAGAGTGGGTGACGGACCAGCGCGCGGCGATCTCAGCCACTGGCGCTACGAGCGCTTCGATCTGGCTCCTCTGCTGCACGCAGGCCAGAACCTGATCACGGCAACGGTGTGGAACTGGGGCATCTTTGCGCCCGTCGCACAAATCAGCGATCGAACGGCATTTTTGCTGGAGAGCGAAGCCACCGGTGCTGACGGCATCTCGACTCCCAAGGGCTGGCAAGTCGAGATCGAATCCGGTCATCGCGCGCTCGATCGCAGTTCGGTCGACATCCCCACATATTTCGCCTCCGGCCCAGGGGAGCAGATTGATGCGGAACTCTACGACTGGAATTGGCAGTCGGTCTCCGAAGCAAATGCGAACTGGGTGGCCGTCGCTTCTCCCATGCGCGACGCAATGAATGCCTCAGCGAATCAGGCTCATTCTGCCGATACCACCGGCGACAATAACTGGGGCCTGGTTCCGGATCTGCTGCCGCATATGGAATACGCGCCCACCAGCGCGGGAGAAGTTGTGAGAATCGGCGCCGCAGCCGGCAAACAAGCGGATTCGAGCGCGTTTCCCGAGAAGCCCTTGACGCTGCCGCCGGGAACCAGTCTTCACATTCTCCTCGATCGGAAAACGCTCACCACCGCCTATCCCATCCTTACTGTTTCCGGCGGAAAAGGAGCGAAGATCTGGCTGACATACTCCGAGGCCCTCTACGACAAGCAGATGCACAAGGGCGACCGCGACGAAGTGGCGGACCGCGAGGCACACGGACTGAAAGACAACTTCCTCCCCGACGGCGGTCAACATCGAATCTTCGAGCCGCTCTGGTGGCGCACCTGGCGCTACCTCGACCTTGATATCCAAACTGCGGACGACCCGCTGACGCTTGAATCGCTCACAGCAGAATTCACGGCGTATCCCTTCGAGGAGAAGGCGACCTTCGCCTCGCCCGACAATGACCTCCAGCAGATATGGGATATAAGTTGGCGGACGGCGCGGCTGGATGCGCACGAGACCTACATGGACACGCCTTACTACGAGCAGTTGCAGTACGTCGGCGATACGCGCATCCAGGCGCTGATCTCCTATGCTGTGGCCGGCGACGACCGCCTGGCAAAGCAGGCGCTCGAAGCCTTCGATGCCTCGCGCATCCCTGACGGAATCACGCGCAGCCGCTACCCGAGTTCGTTGGCGCAGACCATCCCCACCTTCTCCCTGCTGTGGATCGGGATGGTGCGCGACTGGTGGAACTATCGGCCCGATCCGGAGCCGGCGCGCGCTTCGTTGCCCGGTGTGCGCAGCGTGCTCGATTGGTTTGCGCGCTACGAGCAGCCGGACGGCTTGCTGCGCAAGCTGCCCTGGTGGAGCTTTATTGATTGGGTGCCGAAGGGCGAGATTCCGACCTACGACGCGAACGGAGAATCGTGCACGACGACGCTTCAGTACCTCGGCGCGCTCGAAGATGCGGCCGCGCTCGAGAAGGGATTGGGCGATCCGCTGTTAGCCGAGCGGGACTTGCAGCGGGCCGCGCATGTGCGCTCCGCACTGACCGCGAAGTGCTGGGATGCCAATCGCAATCTGATGGCGGAGACGCCGGAGCACAAACGCTTACAGCCAGCAAGCCAGCATCCTGGGCGTGCTGTTCGATGTGGTGCCGAAAGAGAGCCAGCAGGCAGTGATGGAAAACGTGCTGAAGATCGAGCCGGGCGCGAAGCTGGACGATGTGCTGAGCGCGTCGTACTACTTCCGCTACTACCTGGCGCGGGCGCTCGATCATGCGGGAATGGGCGACCGGTATCTGGACTCGCTCAAGCCGTGGCGCGACTTGCTTCCGCAGCACTTTTCTACCTGGCCTGAAACTCCGGGCGATACACGCTCTGATTCACATGCGTGGAGCGCGCACCCGATCTACGACCTCCTCACGCTGGTGGCGGGCATTGAGCCGGCGAGCCCGGGCTTCAAGACAGTTCGCATCGCGCCGCATCTGGGTTCGCTGCCCTGGTTGCAGGCGACGTATCCGCATCCTCAGGGCATCATCGCGGTGGAGTACGTGAAGAAAGGCGACGCGCTCGAAGCCAAAGTAAAGCTGCCGGGAACGCTCACAGGCAGCTTTGAGTACGCAGGACGAAGCTGGAACCTCGTTCCCGGCGAGAACCACATCGAGGCTCTTCCTAAATAGCGCGCAGCGAAAATGGCTGCGGCTTAATCAATACGTTAGCCACCTGATTGCACGAATGCGCTACCCGAGAACAGTCGACGACAGCCGCTTCACAATCCCCCAGAACATTCGCGCATAACGCGTCCGCTGGCCTCGACATCTATCCCCATTTTTGACTACTGAGACACTTAGCTTATCGGAAGCATGCAATCGAAATGGGACCGCAAGAATGCCCGCTTGAGAATTTGCCGAGTTTCTACTCAGTAATCATCGAAGAAAAATGCGATCCGGATTCCTTTCCGAGCCAGTTTCCAATATTTCCCCGTGTATGATGCCAAAATGGCAGACACTGCATTCGATCGGCTCTCGCGCTGGATGATGGAAAACGCCGTCAAGCCGTGCGCCATCGCAGTTTGTTTTGTCTTGGTTGCGCTTATCTGGACCTTCCCACTGCAGCATGTGATCACCTACCCGTTTGTCTTTCTTTTCTTTGGCGCCATCATGGGCAGCGCCTGGTTCGGCGGCGCCACTGCCGGATTCCTGGCGGTCGTCCTTTCTTCCATTTCCATTGGCTATTTCTTTATTCCTCCCTTCTTCTCCATCAGCATCGCAAAGGATTCGCAGAGCTTCTTCGCCGCATTCATTCTGTGCGCCATAGCCATCACCTTCGTGAGTTCTTCGCGCAAGCGTGCAGAAAACGCGGTGCGCGATGCTCGAGATGAGCTCGAGATGAAGGTGCAAGAGCGGACCGCGGAGCTTGTGCGCTCGAATCTCGAAATCCAGGAGAGCGAACGGCAACTGCGTCTGCTAACTGAGGCGATTCCTCAACAAATCTGGCGGGCTGACGCTACGGGTTACATTGAGCACTGCAATCAGCATTTACATGACTACACCGGCAAGCCAATGACTGACCTGACGGGTGAGTCGTTCTTCCAGATCCTGCATCCTGAAGACGCGCCGCTCTATTTGCAGGGGTGGCAAGAGGCACTTGCGATGGGAAGCCGATTCGAAGAAGAGGCTCGCGTGCGGGGCGCCGACGGCTCTTATCGGTGGTTCCTTGCGCGCAGCATTCCACAGCGATCAATTGACGGAAAAATTGCGCGTTGGTACGGAATCCATATTGATATCGAAGAGCAGCATCGCGCCCAGCAGAATCTGGTTCTCGCGCAGGAAAATTTGTCGCGGCTTTCACGCACGATGAGCATGGCGGAGATGGCGGCGTCGATTGCGCATGAACTCAACCAGCCGCTCACTGCGGTGGTCACTCACGCTTATGCCTGCCGCGAGTGGCTGCGCTCCGCTCCCGTCAATACGGAGAAGGCGGCGGCGACCGCGGAGAAGATCGTGCAGGAGAGCACTCGCGCCAGTTCGGTGGTGAGCCGCGTCCGCGCGCTGTTCCGTCGCGACACGCAGGAGAGAGATCCCGCCGACATGAACCGGCTGATTCAAGATCTGGCTCGCGTACTGCGCGACGAGGCAATTCGCCACGAGACTACCATTCGGCTGGATTTGGCTCGGGACCTTCCGCGGATCGAGATGGATCAGATCCAGATTCAACAGGTGTTGCGAAACCTGGTGATGAACGCGATCGAAGCGATGGCACAAACTGCTCTGCCTCGAGAGATCATTATCCGGTCCGAAATGAATGAAGATGGCAGGATTCACGTCGCGGTGGAGGATCGCGGCCCAGGTGTCGACAGTGCAATCGCGCCGCGCATCTTTGAGCCGTTCTTCAGCACTAAGTCTGAAGGAACGGGAATGGGATTGGCAATTTGCCGTAGCATTGTTGAAGCACACGATGGCCGTCTGTGGGCAGAAAACTCCCCCCATGGCGGTGCCGTCTTTCAGTTCACCGTTCGAGCACTGGGATGACAGAGAACACAGAACCCACAATACGAACCTCCCAGGCAGTTTTCATCGTCGATGACGATGCCTCAATATGCGAAGGGCTCTCGAACCTGCTTGAATCGGTCGGAGTCCGCACGGAAGCCTACTCGTCCGCTGAGGCAATTCTGGAAAGCTGGAGCGAGTCCAATGAGGGGTGCATGCTGCTGGATGCGCGATTACCCGGCATGAGTGGCGTTGAATTCCAGGAAAAGATGCAGCAGTTTGGAATTGGCATGCCGATAATTTTCATGACTGCGCACGGCGACATACCGATGGTACGCAAGGTGATGAAGGCGGGCGCTGTGGAGTTTCTGACCAAGCCTTTTCAAAAAGAGGAGCTGCTGCACGCCATCGATCATGCGTTTGCGTTTGATCGAGAGAGGCGGCAGGACGAGGAGATTCTCAACTCAATCAACGCACGAATGAACTCCCTGTCGGGCCGCGAACGAGAAGTCATGGAAAGAGTCACGGCAGGATTGCTGAACAAACAGATTGCCTCCGAGCTTAACCTGAGCGAGATTACCGTGAAGCTCTACAGGCGCCAGGTGATGGACAAAATGCGTGCCGGTTCGCTCGCTGAATTGGTGAAGCTATGCGAGCGTGTCAAGGTCACATCCCGATCAAGCGGCGATCGCACCTGAGCGACCCGCGCAGTTGTCGCGGATATCTGGAACAAATACGTTGCCACCGAGTAAAGTTGCCCCATCGCGGCGCCACTCCGGCTCGATCAAACCGCTCGCGCACGTGACCTTCCCTTCGGCAAAAGCGGGGATGCTTTACGCTATCTTGTAGAAAAGCGCCCCTTCGGTACAGTCGTTCTCGAAATCTGACACGCGTATTATCAACCCATCAACGCTCTGACAAGCTTCCAGGAGTTTTCATGTTGATCTTCATCAACGCATTTCTCATCGGTTTCGCTTCTGGTCTACGATCCCTGATTGGGCTCGCTGCTATCAGTTGGGCTGCCCACGCCGGAATCTTGGCCTTAGACCACACTTGGCTGGCTTTTCTTGGCTACTCCTTCACCCCGTACATCTTGACCCTCTTGGCCATCGGGGAGATGGTCAACGACAAGCTTCCCAGAACTCCAAGCCGATTGGCTCCTCCCGGCTTCATTGCCAGAATTGTGACGGGCGCCCTGTGCGGTCTCGCGATCGGTCTCTCTGGCAATGGCATCGTCGTTGGCTCGGTGGCGGGAATTATCGGCGCTGTGGCCGGCACATTCGGAGGAGCCAAAGCGAGGGGGCTCCTGGCAAAAGCGTTTGGACGTGACTTGCCTGCCGCTCTGTTTGAAGATGCAATCGCCGTTAGCATTGTGGCTTTCGCGCTCTTTCGATAAACGCGCCTCGAGCGTACTCGTAGTTAAGAATCGTCGCCGGCCGTCCGCACATGGCATCGCTCATTGCTGGTGGTGCTGCGCGAGAGTCGCTGTGCGTCGTTCCGGTTCGGAAGCGAAGATGGCCCGATGCACAGCCTGGATTGCGATGGGAATTGCAGCAGTGATCGCCTCGCTTAACTGATCCTCGAGCTCGAAAGACTCGCCGCCTATCGTTATCAATAGAGCGCGTGCGGGGACGCTCCCGTAAATATCCTGCGTAAGCTTGAGCAGCGAAGCGGGATCGAGATGGTGGGTAAAAACTGCGAGGCAGCGTTTCGGCCAGGCTCAGGCAATGAATGGAAACCACGCCCGGTTTAGCGATTGCAGAGCAGTCCAGGAAGATTGCGGTGTCTGTTCTGCTCAACGGCTCAGCATGCTCGGGCAAAAGCTGTTGAGTCAGGATGACCTCGATCGCAGAATCGATCTGCTTGTCTTGAAACTCAGCTTGCAACGAGGAGCCGATGCGCCACGCCACACCGTCATCGCCACGCAGCGTATTTCCGCAAGCTAGAATCAGTACCCTTTTCATCGCTTGCGCCCTCAGCCTCTGCGAAGTTCGTCGAGCGTCGTGCCGTCCGGAGCCAGCAGCTCAATTGATAGCGGCATCTGGCCGTATGCGTGGGTCGAACAGCTCAGGCAAGGATCGAAGGTGCGAATCACCGCTTCCACGCGGTTCAGCATCCCATCCTCAAGCTTGTCGCCTTTCACATAGCGCTGCGCTGTTTGCAGCACGCCCCTGTTCATGGCGTTATTGTTCTGGCCGGTAGCGATAATCAGGTTCGCCCAAACCATCTGACCATTTTCGTCCACTTTGTAGTGGTGCATGAGCGTGCCGCGCGGCGCCTCGGCCACGCCGGAGCCTTCCAGCCGGTTGACGCCCGCAGTCGCGCGCACATGCTTGTCGAGGATTGCGGGGTCGCCGAAGATCCGCTCTATCGTCTCGATGCCGTAAAGAATGTCGATCAATCGCGCATGATGGTAGTAGAACGAGCCGAGCACCGGGCCATTGGCCAGCTGCTTGAACTCCTTGAGCTCAATATCGGCCATTGGGGTTCCTGCATGACTTGCGATATTCAGCCGGGCCAGTGGACCTACGCGATACGAGCCTTCGGGATAGCCCAACGGTTTGTAATACGGAAACTTCATGTAAGAAAACGGCTCGACTGCTTCTCCGAAATGCTCTTCAAACTGGGCGGCCTGCAGCTTGTCCAGAAGAATCTTGCCCTCCGCATCAATCAATCGGAGCTTGCCGTCGGTGAACTCCAGGCCACCGTCGTCGCCAACCATACCCAAAAATGCGCCGGGAAAGTTGGCGAAGTGATCGGCTTCGTCGCGAAAGCGTTCCGCAATTCGCTTATACCAATCGAGCGCGAGCTTTACGTTGGCGTAGGCTTCGGGAATCAGGCGCAGAATCTCATCACGCTTTGCCTCGTCGAGCGGCTCTGTCACGCCGCCCGGCACTACCCATCCCGGATGAATGCGCTTGCGCCCCAGCAGCTCAATCATGTGCTGGCCAAAGCGCCGCAGCCCGATGCCGGCGCGTCCGAGTGCTGGATTTGCGCTGGCCACGCCAAAAATATTGCGCTCCACCGGATCGGCATCCATGCCGAGAAGCAGATCGGGGGAGGCGAGATAAAAGAAACTCAACGCGTGCGACTGAATCGTCTGCGCCAGGTTCAGCGCGCGCCGCAACTTTGCCGCGGTGGGTGGAATCTCAATGGACATGATGGCTTCGCAAGCTTTGGCCGAAGCAATCAGGTGGCTCACCGGACAGATGCCGCAGATGCGCGCCATCAGGCTTGGCATCTCGTAGTACGGCCGGCCCTCGCAAAACTTCTCGAAGCCGCGAACCTGGGTCACGCTGAAGAATGCTTCTGTAATTTCGCCCTGGTCGTTGGTCTTGAGCGTGATCTTGCCGTGGCCTTCGAGGCGAGTTACCGGGTCGATGGTGATGGTCTTCGACATGGCGTTCAATCTCCTTATGCGCCGCATCGGGCCTTAAGCGCCGAAGCGAGTCAGACTTGCCACGTCCGTGGTGCGTCCGGCCAATAGATCGCTCAACACGATGTAGAAGGTATCCGCCGACGGTGGGCAGCCGGGCAGGTACATATCCACCTTCACAAATTCATGCACAGGGCGCACCTTCTCAAGCAGCGCCGGAACAATTACGCATGGAATCTGCGCCTGGGCTGCGACATTCTCGCCATAGGCGCGATTCAGAATCGCTTCCGGACCAAACGGATTGCGCATCGACGGAACGTTGCCGGTCACGGCGCAGTCGCCCATCGCAATCAAGAAATCGGTGTGCTTGCGGATGTGATGAATCTTGTGCTCGTCTTCCACACTGCTGATCGCGCCCTCGATCAGGGCCACATCGACGTGCTCCGGGTAGACTTTGAAGTCGACCAGCGGACTGTAGACCAGATCGAACTGACTGCCCAGCTCCAGCAGCCGCTCGTCCATATCCAGAAAGGACATATGACAGCCCGAGCAGCCATCAAGCCATACCGTTGCCACTTTGATCTTGCCGGCGGTTTCGCTCATTGTCCCTCCCGCATCATGTTCAGGTAGGGCAAAAACTCTGGATATTTCGGATGCTCGGAGCCAAATTTGCTTTTGTCGGATAATGCGCCGGTCGGGCACACTTGAACGCATTTGCCGCAGCGCGTGCAGCTTGACTCGCCCCACGGTTGATGCAAGTCGGCAATCAACATCGAATCAATGCCGCGCCCCATCAGGTCCCACACGTGTGCGCCTTCAATCTCCGCGCACACCCGAACGCATCGCGTACACAGGATGCAGCGATTATGGTCAAGCAGGAAACGCTCGTGCGACGCGTCGACCGTGAGCTCCGGGCTGCGATAGGGCAGACGCACATGCGTCAATCCCTGCAACTGGGCCGTCGATTGCAATTCGCAATGCCCGTTCGCCACGCACACTGAACAAATGTGATTGCGCTCCGCGAAGAGCAATTCCAGAATCGTTTGCCGGTAATGCTTCAGCCGGTCCGAGGCTGTCGTCACCTCCATACCTTCTTCCACCTTGAGCACACAAGAGGGAAACAGCTTGGGAGAGTTCTTCACCTCGACCAGGCACATTCGGCATGCGCCGACTTCAGAAAGCCCTTCGAGATGGCACAGCGTTGGAATCGCAATATTGTTCTCTCGCGCAACCTCCAGCACCGTCTGGCCTGCGCGTCCGCTCACATTCTCTCCGTCGATGACCAGTGTTTTTACATCCACCTTTTCGTTCATTCCTGTTGCGCTCATGCCGGCACCTCCGCTTGGGACAACTCCGACAACGGCTTGCTGCCGCAAGCGCATACACCCGCGCGACAATGCTGGTGTTCGATGTGCTCCAGGTATTCATGCTTGAAGTAGCGCAGCGTGCTCAGCACCGGATTCGGCGCGGTCATTCCCAGTCCGCAAAGGCTGGTGTTTTTCACCACGTCGCACAGATCGATCAACAAATCGAGATCGCCATGGCTCGCTTTGCCGTCGCAGATTTTGGTCAGTAATTGATGCATCTGCGCTGTTCCCGCGCGGCACGGGATACATTTGCCGCAGGATTCCGTCATGCAGAACTCCATGAAGAAGCGCGCCACATTGACCATGCAAGAGGTATCGTCCATCACGATCATGCCTCCCGAACCCATCATCGAGCCGACGTCGATAAGCGCCTCGTAGCTGATGGGCAAATCAAGATGCTCCTCGGGAATGCAACCCCCGGAAGGCCCGCCCGTCTGCACCGCTTTGAATTTGCGCCCGTTGGGCACGCCGCCGCCAATTCCGAAAATGATCTCGCGCAAGGTCATCCCCATGGGAATTTCGACCAGCCCGGTATTGGTAATTTTTCCCGTAAGCGCGAAAACCTTAGTGCCCTTGCTCTTCTCCGTGCCAATACTCGCGTACCACTCCGCGCCCTTGCGAATGATGGGCGGTACATTGGCGAATGTCTCCACGTTGTTGATGAGCGTCGGCGAGCCCCAAAGACCAGAGACCGCCGGATACGGAGGCCGCGGCCGAGGTTGTCCGCGCAGCCCTTCAATCGATGCAATCAACGCCGTCTCTTCGCCGCAAACAAACGCTCCCGCGCCCAGGCGAATCTCAATGTCAAACGCGAATGTCGTACCGCAGATGTTGTTGCCCAACAATCCACGCCTGCGCGCATCGCGAAGTGAAGATGTCATCCGGGTTACAGCCAGCGGATACTCAGCGCGCACATAGATGTAACCCTTGCTCGCTCCCACTGCGTAACCTGCAATGGCCATTCCCTCGATCACGCGCTGCGGATCGCTTTCCAGCACGCTGCGATCCATAAAGGCTCCCGGATCGCCCTCGTCGGCATTGCAGATCACGTACTTCTGCGTGCCTACCGCCTTCGAGACCGTGCTCCACTTCAGTCCCGTCGGATAACCGCCGCCGCCGCGTCCGCGTAGTCCGCTCTTTGAAATCTGCTCGATCACCAACTGCGGGCTCATTTCTGTCAGCGCCTTGACCAGCGCCTGATATCCATCCCGTCCGATGTACTCATCGATCTTTTCCGGGTCGATATAGCCGGAGTTTTCGAGCACGATCGGAATCTGACCGCGGAAGTACTGATCCAGATGCGGCGTCAGTCGCTCAATCGGCTTGCCGCCCAGGCTGCCGATCACGTCTTTGGCATCGCTCTCGTGCACCCCCGCGTAAAGAGTTTGCGTCCCTGCGTCAGCGGGTTTGCCAACGCGCACCAGCGGTCCGGCCGCGCACAAACCCATGCAGCCCGTGCCACGCACATGGCATCGCTTGCCGGTACGCGAAGAGGCAGCGGCCGCTTCAGCCGTCAGTGTGTCTTTGAGCTTGTCGCTGTGTTGCGACAGACAGCCAAGCGCAACGCATACATTCACTTCAAAGTCGAACCCTTCACGATCCGCGTTGACCTCGCCGGCAATCTGCAGCAGTTCTTCGCTAGTCATGCGCTGCCCACCTCTCCAACTGCTCCAGCATCACCCCAGGTTCCACCAGGCCCACCAACTCGCTATCCTCAAGAATCACTGGAGCTCGACCGCACGCTCCCACGCATCGGGCCGTCATGAGAGAAATGTTGCCGTCCGCGGTGGTGTGGCCGGCTTTGATCTTCAGTCTCTTTTCCGCCTCGGCCATCAGCCTGTCCGCGCCCTTGATATAGCACGCAGTGCCCAGGCAGATAGTGCAAGTGTGCTTGCCCGCAGGTTTCAGGCTGAAGTGGTTATAAAAAGTCGCCACGCCAAAAGCCTGGCTCAACGGGACATGCAGCGATCTGGCAACAAAGCGGATCGCAACATCATCAAGAAATCCGAAGGAGGATTGTACGGTGTGCAAAGTCTCAATAAGCGCGTTACGGGCGAAGCCGTGACGGCGCATAGTTCCGTTGACGATCTTCCAGCGCTTGTCGTCCGATGGGAGCGGCGGCGGTACAAAGCCCATTTGCATGCCTCCGGTCAGTAAATCGCTCTACCCGTGTTCTATATGCGAGGTCTGTAGTTGATTCGTGATTGCGGTCACCAATAGGAATCGCTGCGCGATTTCGTCCCATATGGCGGCGAGTTTTCGCAATCGTTTTACGCCATCGGATGATCCCGAACAGAATCGGAACGGGCGCCCGACAGACAAATCTGTCCTGCCTCGCGCTTTTGCTGCATATTTCAGGTTGCTCCCAGTCAGGTTGCTCCCAGTCAGATTGTGAGCGGGATCACGTTCCGTGCTGGTTTGCGCGCCTACTATGGTCGCAAAGGAGCAAATACAGTGTGCCTGGCGATCCCTGGAAAGCTGCTGGCGAAGACAGAAGAAAACGGCATGCTTTGCGGGCGCATGGAGTTTGGCGGAGTCGTGCGCACCGCCTGCCTGGATCTGCTGCCGGAGGCCAATGTCGGGGACTATCTGCTGGTGCATGTGGGCTTTGCCATTAGCCGCATCGATGAAGAAGAAGCTACGGCTACGCTGGCCTACCTGGAAGAGCTGGGTGAGTTGCAGGCGGAACTGGGCGCGCCTGAGAAAGGCCGGCCATGAAGCATCTGGATGAGTATCGCGACGGAAAGCTGGCGCGCACGCTGGTTGAGCGATTGCAGCGGACGGCAACCAAACCATGGGTGCTGATGGAGGTTTGCGGCGGCCAAACTCATACTCTCGTCCGCTACGGAATTGACGGGCTCTTGCCGGCGGGCATGGAGATGATTCACGGGCCCGGCTGCCCTGTGTGCGTCACTCCGCTCGAGACAATCGACAAAGCGATTGAACTGGCACAGGCCAGGGGCGTGATTCTTGCTTCGTATGGAGACATGCTGCGGGTGCCGGGGTCGACAACCGATTTGCTGCGCGTGAAGGCCAAAGGTGGCGATGTGCGCATGGTTTACTCACCTTTAGATGCATTGCGGCTGGCCAGGGAAAACCCATCGCGTGAAGTGGTATTTTTTGGCGTTGGATTTGAGACGACCGCGCCGCCCAACGCGGCCGCGGTTTGGCAGGCTGCCCGGCAAGGCGTGATGAATTTCTCCTTGCTGGCCTCGCACGTGCTGGTGCCGCCGGCTCTGCGCGCGCTGCTCGGCGCGGAGGGAAACCGCGTGCAGGGACTGATTGCGCCCGGACATGTTTGCGTTGTGGTGGGGCTGGACGACTACCACTCGATCGCACGCGAGTTCAATCTGCCGATAGTGGTGGGCGGGTTTGAGCCGGTGGATCTGCTGGAGGCCATCGCTATGCTCTGCGACCAACTGGAAGAGGGCCGAGCCGAGGTGGAGAACCAATATACCCGGTCAGTGCGCTTCGAAGGCAATCTCCTTGCGCAGCGGATGCTGGCCGACGTGCTCGAGGTTTGCGACCGCAAATGGCGCGGGCTGGGCGAAATTCCGAGCAGCGGATTGAAGATTCGCCGGAAATACGCCGCTTGGGACGCGGAAGTGAAATTCGACCTGAAAGACACGCGAGTAGACGAGCCGGCTGAATGCATCAGCGCGCTGATCTTGCAGGGGCGCAGGAAACCGACCGAGTGCTCGGCCTTTGGCGTGCGCTGCACGCCGGAGCGGCCGCTGGGTGCGCCAATGGTCTCCGGCGAAGGCGCGTGCGCGGCGTATTACCGGTACCGCAGGCATGAAGCGGAAAGCGAATTGGCCTGTGGCGTGACTGGTGCCGCGACTGGAGGCGTGCGATGAGCGTATTGGCGTGCCCGATTCCGATTGCGACAGATGAATTCATTCTATTGGGCCATGGGTCCGGAGGACGCCTGTCTGCAAAATTGATGGAAGACGTGTTTCTCCCCGCGTTTCGCAATCCCGCGCTGGAGCGAATGGATGATCAGGCGGTCTTCAATGTGCCGGTCGGGCGCGTCGCGATGTCGACCGACACCTATGTAGTCAAGCCGATGTTTTTCCCGGGCGGAAATCTGGGCGAGCTGGCAGTTTATGGCACGGTGAACGATCTTGCCGTCGGCGGGGCCACGCCAAAATATCTCAGCGCGGGCTTCGTGCTTGAAGAAGGATTGCCGCTCGATACGCTGCGCAGGCTGGTCGGCGCCATGGCTGCGGCGGCGCGCAGATGCGGAGTTGAGATCGTGACCGGCGATACCAAGGTCGTGGAAAAGGGCTGCGGCGATGGCGTTTTTATCAACACAACAGGCGTCGGCTTCTTGCCGGAAGCTGAGGCGAACTTCTCCGCAGCCAACGTGGTGCCGGGCGATCGGATTGTGCTGAATGGCTCGCTTGGTGAGCATGGCATTACGATTCTTGCGCAGCGCGAAGGTCTTGAGCTTGGCGGCGACCTGCGCAGCGATGCGGCGCCGCTTCATGAGCTTTGCGCCGCGGTGATAAATGCCGCTCCGGGACTTCACGCAATGCGTGACCTGACCCGTGGAGGCCTGAGCTCCGCGTTGAATGAGATTGCGCGCAGTGCGCGTGTGGGCGTCGAGATTGAAGAACGCGCAATTCCCGCGTGTGAAGAAGTTCGAGGGGCCTGCGAGTTGTTTGGGCTGGACCCGTTGTATGTCGCCAATGAAGGCAAGATGATTGCGTTTGTTCCTGAAGAGGAAGCCGAGGCCGCTGTGGCCGCGATGCAGGCCAATGAGTTGGGCCGTTATGCCCGCGTAATCGGCGTGGTTACCAATCGGCACCCGCGCATGGTCACGTTGCGGACCACGCTCGGTACTGAGCGGATTGTGGATATGCTCGCGCAGGATCAGTTGCCGCGAATTTGTTAGTAAAGGAAATTGCCCATGCATGAACTGGCGTTGGCACAGTCGATATTGGATGCAGTCGGCCGGGAGTTGGAAGCGTATCCGGGCGCGACGCCGGTGCGCGTCGGCGTGAAAGTGGGCGCGTTGGCTGCGGTCGATGTGGATGCGCTGCAATTCGGTTTCGAAGTGGCGCTGCGGGGCACGAATTGGTCGCGGTTGCGGTTGGAGACAGAGTTGATTCCGGCCGAGGCGCATTGCCTCGCCTGCGGCCACCGCACGCGCGCGGAATTTACCGTGCTGGATTGCGAGCGATGCGGCTCAACGCAGACTGTAATGCATGGCTCGGATGAGCTGGACCTGACTAGCCTGGAGGTGGAACGCGATGGAAACGATCACGTTGAAGCAGAAAGTGCTGAGCGAGAACCAGAGAATTGCAACTGCCCTGCGTCAGCGATATGAGACGGCAGGAGTCTTGTGCCTGAATCTGATCTCCGCGCCAGGGTCAGGTAAGACCGCCCTATTGGAAAAGACGTTGGAAGCGCTGCGCCGCGTGGAGCTCTCCAAAAGATTGCGCGTGGCGGTGCTGACCGGAGACATCCAGACTGAAAACGATGCGCGCAGGCTGGCGCGGTACGGCTATCCGGTAAAGCAGATCACCACCGGCGGCACCTGCCATCTGGATGGGACGATGATCGAGCGCGCGTTGGCCGATTGGAACCTGGAAGAAATCGATCTGCTCTTTATCGAAAACGTGGGCAACCTCGTGTGCCCCTCCAGTTACGATCTCGGCGAAGATGCCAAGATTGTTCTGCTTTCCGTCACCGAGGGCGACGACAAGCCTCTCAAGTACCCATCGATCTTTTTCAAGTCTGCGCTCTTTCTCATGACTAAAGTAGACCTGCTTGGGTTGGTGCCATTTGATGCCGATGAGGCGGAGCGCAATGCGCGCCGCATTCATGAGGGGATGGAAATAGTTCGGTGCTCGGCCACCAAAGAGGGCGGCTTGGACGGATGGTTGAAGTGGCTTCATGCCAGGCTGGAAGCGGTTCGTGAGGGTCTTCATGCTGTGGTCGCCAGTAATTGACGAGCCGGTCGGTGACGAGCCTTCTGGCAGCGAAGTGGACCCGCGGATTTCGAACGCGCGGGCGCAGGCATTAACGTCTGCGCCGAAACCCGCGCCTGCACCGACGCAAATTGCCCGGCGCAGGATTCGCGTGCGCGGTGTGGTACAGGGTGTTGGCTACCGTCCCTTTGTATTCCGTTTAGCCGAGCAAGAGCAGCTTGCAGGTTGGGTGAGCAACGATAGCGAGGGCGTGCTTGCTGAAGTCGAGGGCGACCCGGAGAATGTCGAACGTCTGGTCGCAAGGCTGAGCAAAGAATGGCCGCCTTTGGCGCGAGTGGATGCAGTTGAATCGGTGGTAATAGTGCCGGCCGATGCCACGGACGCGGAATGTGAAGCTGGATTTCAAATCCACGCAAGTGAACACGGTGCCGCAGCACAGACGGGAATTCCGGCAGATGCTGCAACCTGCCCGGACTGCCTTCGCGAGCTTTTTGATCCCAACGATCGACGGTATGGATACCCCTTTCTGAACTGCACCAACTGCGGCCCGCGATTCACGCTGACCAGGAGCGTTCCCTACGACCGGCCGCAGACCTCGATGGCGAAATTTCAAATGTGCCCTGAGTGCCAGAGGGAGTACGACGATCCGCGCGATCGGCGCTTCCACGCGCAGCCCAACGCGTGCGCGCTTTGCGGGCCAAAACTTGAGTTCGTTGCCGTGTCCGGAGTTGCCGCTTCTGGAGTCACCCCGAAAGCCGCGGCCGCTTCGCCTCTCGAAGAGACGATCGCTCGCCTCCTGCGCGGCGAAATCATTGCCATCAAAGGCGTCGGCGGATTTCATCTGGCCGTCGATGCGGGCAACAACGACGCAGTGCGCCGGCTGCGCGAGCGCAAGCATCGAGCCGGCAAGCCATTTGCGGTGATGGTAAAGAACGAGGCCGCCGCCATGAATCTGTGCAAGATCAGCAAGGCAGAGCGGCGGCTGCTGACCAGCGTTGAGCGGCCTATTGTGCTGATGAGACGGCTGGATTCAACGACGTCAGAAATCAATGAAGGGCCGCACATCGCAGCCGAAGTTGCCCCTGGATTGCGATGGCTCGGACTTTTTCTTCCCTACGCGCCTCTTCACCATTTGCTCTTCGCCGACGGCAGGCTGAAAGCGCTGGTGATGACCAGCGCCAATCTCTCCGATGAGCCGATCTGCATTGACAACGACGATGCAAGGGAACGGCTGGCTGGCATCGCCGATGGCTTCCTGTTGCATGACCGCGAGATCCTGCAGCGCTGTGACGATTCGGTCGTCGCGGTGGTCGAAGGCGAGCCGCAATTTCTGCGCCGTGCGCGCGGATACGTTCCGCTCGCGGTGCGCTTGCCGGTTGCTGCGCGCCCTTTGCTGGCTGTCGGCGGCCAGATGAAGTGCGTTTTCACTCTCGCGCGCGGTCATGAGGCATTCCAAAGCCAGCATATTGGCGATTTGGAATACCTCGCAGGCATGGAGTTTTTTTGAGAGCGCCTTAACTCATCTTCAGAAGACGTTCGATTTCCGGCCCGAGTGCGTGGTACATGATCTGCATCCGGAATACCTGACTACTCAATGGGCAACGGAGTTCGCGAAGGCTCGCGGCATCAGGCGCATCGCCGTCCAGCATCATCACGCGCATATTGCGGCGTGCATGGCAGAGCACGGCATCACCGATCGCGTGATTGGCATTGCATTGGATGGCACTGGTTTTGGCAGCGACGGATCAGTCTGGGGCGGTGAAGTATTGATTGCCGATCTGTGCGATTTCAGGCGTGTAGGCCACTTGCGCGCGCTGCCCATGCCCGGCGGATCTAAGGCAGTCGAGCAACCTTGGAGAATGGCGCTAAGCGCGGTATGGAGTCTGCTGGGCGAAGATGCCGCGCGCGAGCTCACATGGCCGGGTCAGGATAGAGAGCCCTTGCTCGCCTGGATGCGACGCGGGCAAGTCGGCCCGCTCACATCAAGCTGCGGCAGGCTGTTCGATGCTGTCTCTGCTCTGGTCACCGGGCGAGCTGTGGTTGACTATGAGGCGCAGGCGGCCATTGAACTCGAAGGCTTGGCCGATCAAGAAGATTGTGGGTCCTATACGACCGACGTTGTGGCGGGCGAAGGCGGTTGGTTGATTGAGCCAGGGCTGATGTTAAAAGAGCTGCTTGAAGACCGGCGCAGAGGTGTAAACGCGTCAGTAATGAGCGCGCGCTTCCATGCCTGGGTGGCGCGGAGTTTTGCGCAGGCCGCGCAGCACGCGCGCGAAAACACTTCACTAAATCGAGTGTGCCTGTCGGGCGGAACGATGCACAATCGGCTGCTGACACGGCTTTTGAAACGAGAACTAACCGCGATCGGATTTGAGGTGCTGCTGCACCGGGATGTAAGCCCGGGCGATGGCGGATTGAGTTATGGTCAAGCCGCAGTGGCCGCAGCCCGAATGAGTGCGGAGCCTGACAAATTCCAGGAATTTGCCATTTAGTTCCCTTACGCGATGCCATAGACCACTCGTGCGGGTCTCCTGCGCATAAAGCTTGTCTTTCTTCATGCATGAGCTGCGACCGGCGATAAAATAGACTAGCTTTCTAAATCAATCAGGCCGTCGTGATGGACCGTAAAGAATCGATTCCAGCTGGCAAGGCAAACTCGGCGATACCTTCTGACGCAGAGCGTTGGCTGGCTGCCATCGTCGAATCATCGGATGACGCCATCATCGGCAAGAACCTTGACGGCATCATTACAAGCTGGAATTCAGGTGCCCAGAGGATCTTTGGATATAGTTCAGTTGAAGCGATTGGGAAGCCGATAACAATTCTCATACCTCAGAATCTATGGGCTGAGGAAACAGAGATTCTCGAACGTCTGCGAAACGGCAACAGAATCGACCATTTTGAAACCACCCGTGTTCGAAAAGATGGCGTCACAATTGCGATCTCGCTGACCATTTCTCCGATACGCGACGCTTCCGGAGCCATTACCGGCGTCTCAAAAATCGCGAGAGATATAACCGAACACAAGCAGTTGTTAGCTAGCGAGGCTGCGTCTCGCGCGGCGATGCTCGCTGAGCGCAAGTTTAGAGAGCTCATCGAGAATGCCCCTGACGCGATCCTGCAGGTTGATCCCATGGGGCTGATCATCCTCGCCAATCGTACCGCTGAGCTTGTGTTCGGCTATCATCGCGATGAATTGATTGGAATGAGCGTCGATGTTCTTGTTCCCGAGACTGCTCGTTCAAGACATTCCGCCCATCGCAATAAATTTAAAGCTGCTGGAGAAAGCCGGCCAATGGGCATGGGGCTCGATCTTCATGCCCTTCGCAAGGATGGCTCACAGTTCCCGGTCGAGATCAGCCTCAGTCCTAATCGCACCGAAGACGGCATCAATATCACAGCCGTGATTCGCGACGTTACTGATCGAAAGCGGGCCGAGCAGAAGATACATTCCCTCGAGCAGAGCTACACCGCGGAGTTGGAAGCGCGTCACAAAGAGGCTGAGCGCCTCAATCAACTTAAGAGCGAGTTTATTGCCAGCGTGAGCCATGAACTGCGCACGCCTCTCCATACGATTATTGGTTTTGCTGAACTTCTCAACGAGGAAGGTGTGGGATCGTTGAACGATAAACAGAAACGTTTCGTCCACCACATCCAAACCGATTCAGAGCACCTGCTTGGTCTGATTAATGACGTTCTTGATTTAAGTAGAATCGAAGCTGGTGGGTTGGTTATTCGGACAGAAGCGCTCTCGCTTCAGGCGGCGATCACCGAGGCCGTGAACGCAATTCGTCCGCAAGCCAGTGGAAAACAAGTTGAAGTGCGCGAGGATAGGATTCCCAAGTCTACAGTGATTGCTGACTCGCTTCGTTTGCGTCAGATCCTGTATAACCTGCTCAGCAACGGCGTAAAGTTTACCGACCCTGGCGGTGAGGTGGTCGTAACCGCAACCGTCGACGAAGATTTCGTTCAGATAACTGTAGCCGACACGGGTCTAGGAATATCTTCAGAGGAGTGCGGCCGGATCTTCGACAAGTTTTACCAGGTCGGATATACGACGGCGGGGGTACGGCAAGGCACGGGACTCGGCTTAACCATCTGCAAACAATTGGTCGAGGCACAGTGCGGCAAAATCTGGGTCGAAAGCGAGCCAGGAAAAGGCAGCCGCTTTCATTTCACGTTGCCCATACAACCGAGTGTGACTCGAATCACATAACCGCCCGGTACAGATCAATAAGCTCAACCTTAATGGTTAAGCGGCCCACTCGCGCAGATATCACGGCCGAGCCGAAACACATCCTGATCGCGGACGATACCGCGAGCAGCCGCGACTTGTTGCGTTCAATTCTTGAATCCTGCAACTACATCGTCGAAGAAGCCGTTGACGGCGCGCAGGTTCTTGAGATTGTGAATGTGTTCGAACCGCACCTCGTCATTCTTGATCTCCAGATACCCAGGCTTGACGGCTATGCCACGGCTGCGGCCTTGAGACAGATGCCAAAGTTACGGCAAACACCGATCATCGCTCTCACCGCCGCTCTCTCACAGACTGCGCCAGACAAAATAAAGCAGGCAGGCTTTTCGGGATATCTTGTTAAGCCGATCGGGCCATCCAAGCTTCGCCAGTGCGTGGCCGAAGCTCTTCATTCCGCCTAAGTGGAAAGCTTGAATCGCTTTATCTTGTACCGCAAAGCATCGCGGCCGATTCCGAGTTTCCGCGCAGCCTCAGATTGATTGCCTGCGGACTCCCGTAGCGCTTCTTCAACCAGGCGCCGTTCCTGGTCGGCAAGGGGTGATACAGCACCATTCGATTCTTCGCCTGAGATTTCGCTCTTCTGTATCAGTTCCTCGGGTAAGTCGTGGACGTCGAGAATTGAGTTCTCTGTCAGCATGCAGGCGCGGCCTATTACATGTTCCAGTTCACGCACATTACCCGGCCAGCTATGGCGTTGTAGGACAATTTCCGCGCGTGGCGTAATGCCGCCAATCTGTTTATCAAATTCGCGGCTGAATCTTTGTACAAAATGGCGTGCCAAAAGTGGGATGTCTTCCGAATGTTCTTTGAGGGCGGGCACTCTGAGTTCGACCATGGAAAGTCGGTAATATAGATCCTCGCGGAATTGTCCCTCTGCAATTGCGGTACGCAAATCATGATGAGTCGCCGCGATCACCCGAACGTCCACCTTGCGCACTTTGAGCGATCCGACAGGAAGGACTTCCTGATTTTGCAGCACGCGCAAGAGCTTTGCCTGAGTCGAGAGAGGCATATCGCCGATCTCATCCAGGAAAAGCGTACCGCCATTGGCAAGTTCGAGCAGCCCAATCTTATCTCGATCCGCTCCGGTAAATGCCCCTCTGACGTGCCCGAATAACTCGCTCTCAAACAATGTCTCTACCACCGCGGAGCAGTTCAGCACAATGAATCTTCCCGGCACCTGGCTGCGGTGATGGATCGCGCTGGCGATTAGGTCCTTGCCAGTTCCGGTAGGACCTTGCACCAGAACTGAACGGTAATGAGGCGCAATGCGCTGGATCATTGAAAACAGTTGCCACATCGAGCTGCTCGCCGCGATCATCCCTTCGAATGCAAAATCAGAAACGTGCTCAGCAATTGCGCTTGCCCTGCGCCGGTGCTCTGCTGAAGCGAGCAACGCCGCCACGCGTTCACGAAGCTGCGCAATCTTGACCGGCTTTTGCAGGTAATCTGCCGCGCCGCTTCTAATCGCTGCGACGGCTGTTTCTGTCGTGTAATGCGCGGTCATCAAGAGCACATCGATCATTGGATCGAATTCCACAACCTCCCTGAGGACCTCAAGCCCGCTCATTTCAGGCATCACCAGGTCAGTTACAACAAGTTGCGGGTGCAGCTTTCGCACCAGCGCCAAACCTTCAGCCGGCGTTGATGCGGTGTGAACTGCTACTTCTGCCCGCGTAAGCGCTGTTGATAGAAGTTCGAGACTGCCCGGATTGTCGTCAATAACGACAATATGAATGACTTCACTCATTGTGCGATTGGCCTGTCCATCCATCCTACCAGCGGATCATGGCCCGCTCGATTGGGTCAAATAGCGCAGTTCATAGGGTCTTTTCACCCAATCCAAGCCCGCTGTGCGTGGGGAGTCTCCTTTAAGTGATTGAAATCACATGAGGACTTGTTTGGCGCGCGGATTGCCTTATTCATAGCGCAACCCTAACTGGAGGAAACAACCATGACCGACTGCCTCAACTGCCCGCAGGCCTGTAAGCATCCCTTTTGCAACCTGAGTGAAAAGTCACGCTCTTTTCTTGAAGGAAATTCGATTCCGATGGAATACCGGCGCGGCAATATTTTGTTTCGCGAAGGCGACGAGTGCAGCGCAGTCTTTGTCATCTGCTCAGGGCGAGTAAAAATCTCTGCCACTTCCCGTGAGGGTCGAACGTTCATTCTGCGAATCACCGGGGCTGGCGACGTGCTGGGTATGGGCTCCGCTCTTCAGGGCGACGAGTACGAAGTGACGGCAGAGGCCATTGAGCCAACTCAAGTTCGCGTACTGCGTACGAGACTCTTCAGGCAAATGGTTCAGGAATTTGCCGATGCCGGCCTGGGGGCAGCCAAAACGCTCGCCAAGGACTATCGCGCAGCTTTTGATGAAGCCTGTCTGATCGCCCTCCCGGGATCTCCTGCGGGAAGGCTTGCGCGCCTGATTTTGGATTGGACCGTGGACGCCAGGTACTCGGGACCTCAGCCTTCCGTCACAATGCCTTTGACGCATGAAGAGTTGGCGTCCATGACGGCAACAACACGCGAGACTGTGACTCGGACTTTGGGGCGATTCCGCAAAGAGAAGCTGATCTCGATTCGCGGTGTCGTACTCAACGTGCTCCAACCCGCAGCTCTTGAAAAGCTTTCTGCCGGCTAGCGAAGCGAAATCTCTGGACGCACTGGTTGCGCGCGCCCGCGAACGCCGCCTATTTAGCGCGCAATCATCCGCACCCAGGGGACGGCCTCGCTCCCGCGGCTAGAACATGCCGCCCACATAAGCTTCGACAGGCTCCTTCGCCTCTGCCGCGCCGCACTGGGCGAGCACCACCGGCGAGAGCGTAATCACCGGGCAAGGAGCGCTCGCCAGCATCTTATAGACAACGCCGTAGCGTGTGATAGCGGCAAACGCCGAGGCGCCCCGCGCGCCCAGAACGATCACGTCAGCCTCCTGCGCGCGGCTTTGATGGAGCAATTCTTCAGTTGGATCGCCAGGCACCACAATGGTTTGAAGTTCCACCCACTCCCGCAATTCCCGTGGAACGAATTCAAGCAGCTCAGTCTCCAACTTATCCGGCGAGCGTCCAGCTAGAACCGCAGTTCGCTCCTGCGGCCTGATCACGTGCTCAAGCACCAGTCGCGCTTCATGTTGGGCCGCCAGCTCCGCCGCAAATCTGGCCACCACTGCACTCGATTCATGCAGGCTCACTCCGCACAGAACCGTCCGAGTGACGAAATCGCCTTTGTCCGGAACGGCCGCATGCGGCCCAACAATATAAACCGGCGCAACCGAGTTTCGCAGTACGTCCTCCGCCACTGAGCCCACCAGCAGTTTCCCCACCGGTCCAGGTGAGTGCGTGCCCATCACAATGCGATCGATCGTGCGCTCGCCCGTAAAAGCCAGTATCCGCTCTGCCGGCAGCCCCGAGCGCACCACCACTTCGCACTCAATCCCCGCTAGTCGCGCTCGTTCGGCGAGCGGCTCCAGTCGCTTCTTTTCCTCGCGCTCAGCTCCCGCTGCGTCGTAGTAACAAATGCCTGAGGTCTCTGATGTCGTCACCATCAGCGTGTCATATGCGTGGAAGAGGATCAGTCTTGCATGAAATTCATGGGCCTGCAACAGCGCGAACTCAAACACCGTTTCATTTACCGGCATTTCGGAGGCGAACAGAATCGTCTCTGGCCTTACCCAATCGGGCTTGATTGCCTTATCCGCCATAGCGCACCTCCCGTTCATTCGGTAACGATTGAATGCCATCCGGCCGCTTGCTACTGTGCCCGGTCGCACACAGGTATGTGGTTCAAGTCACAGCGAACGAATTCTTATTACTCCGAGTCACTGAAGTTGAAATATGACCTGAACCGTGGTCTCCACTTCCACCGGCTCCCTGCCCAGAAGGTAGGGTTGGTAACGCCAACGCTTGACCGCGGCCTCCGCAGCTGGAACAAGCATTGCACCCCTGGCACTCCGCTATTTTCGCTTTAGGATTCTCAATTCTCATCTCGCGCATTGTTGTTCCCATACAAATCCTCTTTCCACGCTTGCGCGCACCGCCCAGAGTCGCACGCATGGATAGCATGCTTCCACCTGTTGCGGCCCAGGGCCGTGATTCGGGTCACTGTGTCGATGTGACTCCAGTCACAGTGGGATGTTCCAGACTCCTTCTACGCTTAGTTGGTTGAAGCATGCCATGTTCGAAATCTGTCATCGTCCTGAAGCTCGAACCTGCGCCAATCGGACTTCGGGCAGGAGAAATATCCAAATGGCCTCAGATGACATAAGGACCATGCTCCTTGAGCAGCGCCGAAGCAACCCTAAAGCTGGCATTCGCGACTACTCCACGAACCCCGCGCTGGTTTATTGGGAAATGACGCGAGCCTGTTCGCTGGCTTGCCGGCACTGCCGGGCAGAGGCAGTCTCCACTCCACATGAATGGGAACTATCGCACTCTGAAAGCAAAAGCCTACTACTTCAAATCGCGGGCTTCAATAATCCGCTTCCCCATTTGATTCTCACTGGAGGCGACCCGCTCCAACGCGGCGATCTCTACGAGCTGATCGATGAGGCGAAAAGATTGCAGTTGATGGTCTCCATCACGCCCAGCGCAACGCCGAACCTGACGCCGGCCGTGCTGGCCAAATTGAAAGATCATAAAATCGAAAGCATCGGACTCAGCCTCGATGGCTCCACCGCGACGAAGCATGACGCAATCCGCGGAGTCGATGGCTGTTTCGAGCGGACAATCTCCGCGGTGCGAGCGGCGAGCGACCTCGGCCTTCCGATTCAAATCAATACTCTGGTGTCACAGGAGACGGCGGACGATCTGCCGCGGATCTACGAATTGCTGAAAACATTCCAAATCATGCGTTGGAGCCTTTTCTTCCTGGTTTCAGTCGGGCGCGGCAAAATGCTGCAGCCTCTCACTCCGGGTCAAGGCGAAGAATGTATGAATTGGGTGTTCGATCTCAGCGAAGTCGCGCCTTTTCAAATCAAAACCACAGAGGCGCCGTCTTTTCGCCGTTTGGCGCTCAACCGAATGAAGAAAGCTGGCAAAGCGTCCAGTGAGATCGAGCAAACCTCTGTCTATCGTGGATTTGGAATTCGCGACGGCAACGGCATCGTATTTGTCTCCAACCATGGCTACATTTACCCATCCGGCTTCTTGCCTCTCATTGCCGGCAATGTGCGCAACGATCATCTTGTAGATATCTACCGGCACTCCCCGCTTTTTTGTGCGCTGCATTCTTCCGCTCAATTCAAGGGCAAATGCGGCAGGTGCGAGTATGGCGGAATATGCGGTGGCTCCCGTGCACGAGCCTTTGCATTTACCGGCGATCCTCTGGCCAGCGATCCATTCTGTCCTCACGAGCCACAACACCAGCCGGCGTATGCAACTCTCTAAACCTCAACCGGCCGAAGAGGCCTCTTCGCTTCGCGACCCGACCGAGCAGTGACCGGCGAAAGTCGATGTGAGCGGAGTCACATTACTCCGTGCGCTCAATTACATGCGGGCGCCACGCCAAGCGCCACACTTGCTTGTCAAGGAAGTAGAAATCATGGCGGAAGCTGGCAACAATCGACTGACCCATCCTGCTGCGATCCTCGTCGCCACCAACTTGAGTGACCTTCACAGGCTCATGCCCTTCGCGATTGAAATGGCCCGCGAGACTGGCGCCCGCCTTCAATTGCTTCACATACTGCCCATGAGCGCCGAGTTTGGCGCCGATGCCAATGGAATACCGTACTATGACCGCAAAGGCGCGTTCTCCTGCGCGAGCAATATGATCAACCCGTGGTGCGAGCACGCGCACAAACTTGGTGTGCAATGCACTGCGGTCGTCCACGAAGGCTCGCCTGTTCGGGAGATCATTACAGTTGTCCGCCAGTTCCGGCCGGATCGTCTCCTCCTCGGCACCAGGAGGCTGAGCAGACTCGGGAGGCTGTTCCTGGGCTCCGTTGCAGATCGAGTGCTGCGTTCAGTCAACCTGCCTGTCTTTACCGTAGGACCTGAGGCCCATCTTCCAACGGAGGAAAGCAGCCTCCAGCGAACGGTCCTGTTCGCTACCACACTGGGAGAGGGCCATCAGGTCAACGCAACACTTGCCGCCCAGCTTGCAGCCAACCAAAAAGCAAGGCTCATCTTGCTGAATGTGGTGCCTGCGATAGACGAAGAATTACGGCCTGACAGTTTCAACATCCTGAATTCGACTGTTTCGTACGAACTGCAACACCTCGCCCGCAGAATTCGCGAGGACTCATGCACAGAGGTCGACATCAGGGTTGTTCACGGCGATCCTGCCATCAATATTTTGGCTCAGGCGGAGGCAACCCACGCCAACCTTATTGTGATGGGAGCAGCCGATCACCGCCTGTTTGACGGCATTGCCCACGATGGCACTGTTTGCCGCGTGCTGGCGCATGCACATTGTCCGATACTCAGCCTGCATGGCACAGTCGCCAACCATCTGCAGGGTGAAAATGAGATCGCGGCTGCCTGATAGATGTCCGCGGGTGATCGCCCGGATATCCGAGATCATGCCGGCGAATCTCTAAAAGTGCTATTTAAACAAGCTCGATGGCGATTGGTGACCGGCGCGCACCTTGCTTCAGCATCCGTGATCGCGCAGGCGCCGTCTTGCGCGGCTCTACGTAACCGTCATTCAATATACGGCCATCCGTCAGAAGTAAATCCCAGGCGATTAATGCCCAGCGTCGGCGTTCCATTATTGTTGCCGTCGTAATAGTGGTAGACGATCGTGGGCAACCTCTCCGATCCGTTGCTTCCCGTATCTGTAAAGACGCTGGCTCCGCCCGGCCCATATATATTGCTGTGCGAGCTGATCAAAATCGTGCCGCCGCCCGAGGTCAGCGCGACGCCGCCGCGATCAACGAAAGGCCCGCTTGGCGAGGTGGAGCGGCCGACAATTTCGCGGTACGTACTGGACGTTCCATTGCAGCAAGCGTTGATCGGCGCGAAATAGTAGTAGTACTGCGTGCCGTTGAATATCCAGGGATAGATGAAGGGCCCCTCTTCGCCGCCAGTCTGCCGGTATGCGACCTTGGTCCAGGTACTGGTATTGCTCGAAACCGGAAACCCAATCGTAGCGTTTGAAGTTGCAGTTGCCGGCGTCTGTAGTTGCATCACGCGGATGCCGTCTGAAAAGGAGCCGTAAACCAGCCACCAGTTTCCAACGGAATCCTCGAACGGCGCCGGATCGATGGCGTTCCAGGTGGTGCCCGCTGTGAATCCCCATGGGTTGGGCGAAGGGACAGGGCTGCTCGTTCCAGTCCACGAAGTGACAACATATCCCTCATCCGTCCATGGACCAGTAGGAGTGTTGCTGGTCGCGAGGCCAATCACCGCTTCTGCTCCGGTCGAAGGCTCATAGGGAATTGCGTAGTACTGGTAAAATGTGCCGCTCGCGTAGAGCAGGCTGGGCGCCCACACGTCGATATTTTTGCCGCCATTGTCAGAAGGCGGAGTCTGCAGCCCAGTCCATGAAGCAAAGTCGGGCCCGATGATCGGGCAGTGGTTGTCGTCGGTCAGCCAAAAAGTTCCCTCGACCTGGGTGCAGGCTCCGTCGGCCGAGGAAAGTGTCGTATATGTAAATGTGCTGAGGTCGGTCGAGTAGGCGATCGTCTGGTGCGTGCCGTAGAGCCAGTAGATGTGAGTCGATGGATCCTGAAGCATGAATGGATCGTGCACGTAGATGCCGGTTCCGGTGACCGTCATCGGCGCGGGGTAAGCTGCTGTGCCGGTCGAGGTCAGCTTCCATTCCTGACACGTGCATCCGGTCCCGGAACTGGCTCGCGAATTCTGATCGATGGTGGCCGATTGTGTTGTGCCCGAATTGGCGTCTTCGAGGTAAAGGTCGCTGTTTGCATTCTTGATCAGATAGTTGCCATCGCTCAGCAAATAGAACTGCCAAAGGTGGTCATTGGTGCCGTTGTCGGCATATTGCAGCACCTGCGCGCCGGCGGTCGTGGACGCATTGCTGACTCCCAGCACTTGATGGGTAAGCATGTTCTCCACGTTATAAACTTCGTTGTTCATCGGCATAAAGTGCCAGTCGATGTCTGCCGTGGTCGTGCTCGTGGGCTCTTGCACGACATTGGTGCCCGCAGTCTGGCTTTGCCCGGAGATGCCCAGCACCATCCCGCTGGCATCATTCGTCAGCGTGTATTGATTGGTGTCGCTCACCGTCGTCAGCGTGCCCATGTCGGGAGTTGTCGTGCCTCCTCCGCCCCCGCCGCCGGAATTCGATCCGCCGCCGCATCCGCTCAATGCAGCTCCGGCGGCAAGCGCAATCCCAAGCCAGACGCGACCCCGCATTGCCGCCACGCGTTTCGCAGCACGACCTGGCCGCTCTGGAATGTGATGTCGCCGGCCCATAAACCCCGTCACTTGGACTCCCCAGTAGTTCCGAGCGCCGCATGCGGCCAGTCATTCTGCCAGGTCAGTGTTGAAATTTGCAGCGCCGGCTTGCCGGTAACCGCGTCGTAGGCGTGGAAGACAATCAAGTCGCCTTCAGGCCGCTGCAAAATCGATTCTCCACCTGGGCCCAGCCAACGGCTGTTCGCCGTCAGCAGTTGCGTGCCGCCACCTTCGAGCATCGCCTTTCCGTCGGCATCCACATAAGGGCCCGTGACATTCCGCGACCGCCCCACCATCGTTCGATAGCTGCTCCTCGTCCCTCGGCAACACAGATCAAATGAAACAAATAAGAAGTAATATTTGCCATGACGCACGACAAACGGCGCCTCGATAGCCTGCCAGTCAGCCGGCAACCCAGGCCTCGGTGGCTCAGGATTTGCGGGTCTGGCGCGTGCGGCGAGCGAGTATAGCGTGAGGTCAGAAGTCGACGGCTTGCCCGTCGCAGGATCGATTCTGCGCATCTTGATCCCTCCCCAGAAGCTTCCAAAACTCAGCCAGGGCTGGCCGTTCTCGTCAAGCACAATGTTTGGGTCAATGGCGTTGAAGTCATCATCGCGCGTCGACTTCAGCACCAGCCCTTCATCCTGCCAGTGGTATCTCGGGCTCTGCGGATCCAGCGTCTCGTTGGTTGCCAAGGCAATGCCAGAAGTATTTACTCCGAAGGCCGAGTAGGCATAGTACAGGTGATATTTCCCCTGAAAGTAGGAAATATCCGGCGCCCACAGCTCTTTGGTCGATGGGCTCACTTCGTGGATCCACGCGGGAATGCTGGGAAATACATAGCCGCACAGTTTCCACTCCAGCAGATCGTGAGAGCACCGTATGGGTAATTGGCCTTCAGCCGCATTCGAGGTGGTCGCGAATACGTAGTAAGAATTGCCCTCGCGCCCGATCGAGGGATCGTGTGTGATTGGATAGTTTCCGCTGAGGGACAGTGCTTGAGGGCCCTGGCAATCGAGCTGCGGCGCGAGGATTGCCGCCAGCGCGGCGAGAAGCAGAAAGGTAGAACGCAAGAGGACTCTCCTCTGTGGTGAAAGGGACTTACGCCCCGGTTTGATGAAACTGCCGCGACCAACCCTACAGCGCGGCGATTGTATCGACCTTGAAGGCGCGGCGCCCGATTTCTAGCCGGGAGCCGCGCCTGGATAACGCGCATGGTTGACGCGCCTGGTTAAATAGATCGTTCAATAACCCTGCGGACAATCAAGAACGCGCCCGAAGAATCGCAGTTAATAAGTGAGCCTCAACTGGAACTGCACATTCCTCGGCCCGAGTTGCAAGCCGCCTATCTGGCCCACATTGGTTGTACCGGAGTTAAGATTCGAGACCGGCCGCGTGAAGATATGCCGGTTGAACGCGTCGAACAACTCGCCGCGGAAATCCAGCTTGAATCGCTCGTTGATTGGAATCAGCTTTGAGATCCCAAAGTCTTCGTCGTTATAGCCGGACCATCGGATGTCGGCCGAGTTACGAGGCATGTTGCCAAATCGCCAGGGATTACCCTCGCCCGACGCCCCCGCGCCGTTCGGATCGCGGTTGGTGAACAGGTTTGGATCGTAAAACGCCGCGCAGTTGAAGTAGCCCGTCGAGCAAGCCGTTGCGTTGGAAGTTGAGTTAAAGTTCAGCGGGTTAGTGTAGGCCTTGTTCTTCACCGACTGCCCGGCTACGCGATCGAAGCGCACGCTGGAGTTCTTGCCCGGAATTCCCGTCGCGCCAAAGATGCTGATCGGCTGGCCGCCCTGGTAGTGTTGAATGCCGCTCACGCTCCAGTGCGAGATCACTGCGCTCACGACGCCCGGCGTGGTTGCCAGAAAGTGCTTTCCGGCGCCGACAGGCAGCTCGTAAATGTAGCTGACGACAAAGTTATTTGGAACGTCCTCGCTGCTCACCGCTTTCTCTGCGCGCAGGTTTTCGGGGTCCTGCACTGCGCCGCCGTTCTGCAACGTGCTCCAGTAAGGCTGGATCACGTCGGCGTCCGTAAGCGTCTTCGAGAAAGTATACGAAGCAAGAATGTCCAGCCCGTTATTGTAGCGCTGCTCCAGCTTGGCTTCGAGCGCCTCGTAGGTGGATTGCCCCAGGTTCTGCAGATAGCTGTCCATGTTGATGTATTGAATCTGCGGGAACGGACGCAGGGCTTGCGATATTGGCTCGTTGATCGGCCACGTGCAGCCCGCCGCGCAACTGAAGTTCGCGTAGGGCTCAATGGAGTTCACGCCAAATCCGCCTTCGTTGTTGGGCGGGTAATAAGCCCAATAGTTGAGCCAATCTCCCAGCGCCATATCTTTATCCGGCATGTCATTCATGAAGTTCAGCATGGCGTGCAGATGGGTCGCATGCATGCCCAGGTAACCCACCGTGGCCACCAGGTGCGGGTCGATTTGATATTGCGTTTCAAGCGCCCAGTTCTCCACCATTCCCGGCCGTCCGTTGCTCTTGGACACGTAATCCGCGCTGATGGTGGTGCCGTCCAGCTGATTCGGGTTGAGGTCAGGCGAAGTGGACAATGCCGCCAGGCCGTTGTCGAGCGGAACGCCATCCAGCGGATCGGCCGTGAACAGGTTTCCCTGCACCGTGAATCCCTGCACTGTTCCCTGGCCGTAGTCGGCGTAAACCAGCGGACCGTAGTAAATTCCGCTGCTGCCGCGAATCACCGCCTTGCCCGAAAAGAGGCCGGGCTCCCATGCGAAACCGACGCGCGGCTCGAAGTCCTTTTTGTAAACCGTGCCCCATGTTTCGTTCTTGCTTCCGTTCCGGCCCGCGCCCCTGCCGGCAAAGACGAGCGCGCCCAACGCCTGCGGGAACACGCCGGCCTGCGTCGCCTGGTCAACCAGCGTCGGATCCCAAACCGCGGTATCGCCTGCAGCTTCACGACGCGGTGTGTCGTAGCTCCACCGCAAGCCGATATTTGCCGTCAGGTTCGGCTTGATCTTCCATGTGTCTCCGCCAAAGATCGCCCCATAATGAGTAAGCCAGCGCGGAGCATGCAGGTCGTTCAGGTTGCCCGCAGCCCCGGTCTCGCCGATCAGGAAGGCGCCAAAGGCGTTGCCGTCCTGTCCCCAGAAGTCCTCATCCGAGGCTGTCTGGTTGGGCCAGAATTGGAAGCAACCGGCGTTGCCTTGGCAGGTGCCCCCGATTCTGCTCACCCACGAATACTGGTGATACTGCGCTTCGCCGCCGAACGTGAAGCTGTGCGCGCCGCGTTGCCAGTGCACAATATCGTTGAGCGCGACCACATTGTCGGTGTCCGTCGAGTCTTCCTGTTGGCCCAGCTGTGGGAAGCTGTTGGCCATAAATTGGAAAACTGGAAAGTCATCGCTGAAGCCGTTGGTGATGCCCAGTTTCTGGTCCCAAGCCGTTCCCAGTTGCGAAGCTTTCGATTTGTTGATGTTGTTCGACCGGTTTCCACCCACGGTAAGCGAATTCACCAGCGTCGGAGCGATAATCCAATCCCATCCCGCGCGGGTAAGTTTTCCTAGCTGATTCACCGTCCCGCAGCAGGTTTGAATTGGCACCGGCATGTTGGAGTTGCCGCCGGTATCGGTGTTTTCGCGGGAGTTAAAGAATCCCCAGATCTTGTTCTTGGCGCCTAGATTCTGGTCGATGCGGAAACTATATGCGGTGTTGGCGATGGTGCCCAGGCTGCGATAAGCATAGTTATAAGCGCTGCTGCCTGATACCTCTTGATTCGCCAGCGGCATCAGATATGTGGTCACAATATTCTTGGCCACCGTGCTTGCGCGGCCAATAGGGATCTTGTTGGTCGGAGCGCCTGTGACAACATAGGCCCCTGGAGCGCCCGTCACGGTTTGTCCGAATCCGGCATAACGGCATGGAATCGCTGTGTTGTCATACTGCGGGTCCATGATCTCGCCCGGATACACTGTTTCGCCGCAGGGAGAGGTGCCGAGCGGTGTTGCTCCAAGCAAAGCCGAGAAGTCGAAATCTGTGCCGTCGGCTCCCAGCTCGGCCGGAGTGGGCAGCTGGCTCGTGATGGTGCCGCCGTAAGTCTGCCGCCACTGTTCCCAGTTAAAGAAGAAGAAGCTCTTGTTCTTGCCGTTATAGAGGCCCGGAATGCGGATAGGGCCGCCAAGGTTTCCACCGAAATCATTCTTGGTGTCGGCCGGGCGCTTATATTGCTCTCGCGCCGCCGCTGTATTTCCTTGCTGGGCGATAAAGCCATTGTCGAACCAGCTGTTGGCGTCGAATCCGGCATTCTTGTAAAACTCGTAAGCTGAGCCGTGATAGTCGTTGGTGCCGCCCTTCGTATTGAAATTAGCCAAGCCGCCGGTGGACCTGCCTTCATCAATCGGCAGGCTGGAAATGCTCACCTGGAACTCGTTAACCGCGTCCACTGACGGCGACAGAATGTTGAAACTTCCCGAGCCGTTCTCCTGGCGGTTGGTGGTAATGCCGTCGACCAGGAAGTCGGTCCCCTCCTCCTGGCCGCCGTCAATCTTGATTGCATCGGTGGCCGCTGCAACGCCCACCGCGACAACGCCCGGGACCAGCGATTCCAGAGATTCCAGCGAACGCCAGCCGGCCACCGTTAAGGGGAGCTTTTCCACCTGCTCGGGCTGAATGGAATCGTCAATAGTCGAGGTATCCGCTTCGAGCGTTTCGGCGCTGGCCGACACGCTTATGGTTTCAGTTGCGGAGCCGACCGCGAGGGTTATATCTTGCGCGGAGTTTGCGCCCACCGAGACTATAACTCCGTGGCGAACTTCCGTCTTGAACCCCGCTGCCGCTACCGAAAGATCGTATCTTCCGGTGTGAACCGAGGGGAAAATGTAATACCCGGTAGATGAACTGAGCGTCGAGTAGGTGGTTCCTGTGTCTTGGCCGGTGATGGTCACATTTGCCCCCGCAACCACCTTGCCCACCGGATCGAGCACGGTTCCGGCGATGGCGCCCGTATCGAGCTGGGCCTTGGCCGGTGCGGCAAACCAGACAAGCATGACAATGCATGCTGCGAGAGTTGCGAATCCGCGCTTCCGTGCTATGGGGTGCTCCACTGTAAAGCGCATCGAATTTGTCGTCATTTCTGCCTCCTCAACAATCGGTTTCGTGTTTTCCTGATTCCTGTTTCTCATCTCGCCTGAACATGCCCACTTCATCGCCGCTCTTTCGCTGCCCGCAATCAAGATGCTTCAAGCCCGGGCGTGCGGCTGCCGCGCCGGACAAATGATTCAATTCGCCGCCTGTCCATCAGGTTCAGCAGTTTTTTCCGGGTCCGCCACTGGAAGCTCAGTCCGCTTGCGGACCACCTGCGAAGCGACCTGGGTTTGGTGCAATTTATTTTGGGCTCTCATGCGCAGAAAATTCTGCATCGCGATTTGCGCGTTCGCTGTGTCATGCCGGTCGCGATAAAGCTGCGACAACCTGTAATAGGCGCTCATCGCCCGTTCATTAGTCGGATCGGCGGCAATCGCCAGTTCATATTCGTGAATTGCATCTTCGCCCTGGCCAAGATTCGACAATCCTTCAGCCAGGTAATAGTGCGCGTCGCTAAGTGATGGATCGGCTCGCAACGCCTCGCGCAGCAGCTTCACGCCCTCCGTTGGGTTCTGATGCATCACCAGCAGGCTGCCCAGCTTGTACATGGAAGTGTCGGCGTAAGGATCGATCCGCAGTTCCTCCCGGTAGTTGTCGCCGGCCTTGTCCGCTTGCCCCACCACCCAGTACTGATCGGCAAGCTCTTCATGCAGTCCCGGCAGATTGGGCGCCATCTTCACCGCAAGCTCAAACTCCAGAATCGCCTCCTGATTGCGATACGCCTGCGCGTAGGATTCGGCCAGAACCTGATGTACGCGCACGGAATCGTAATTCAGCTTGAACATCGCGGCATAAGAGGCGTTGGCTACCAGAAAATAGGCGCGTCCTCGGTGATAGAGGATGTCCGCATCCGAAGGATCCAGCGCGTAGGCTTTATCGAGCGGAGCAATCGCGCCTTGCGGGTCGTCCTGGGCCAAATGGCAAACGCCTAGCCACATAAAGGCCTTGGCATCGCGCGGGTCCACATGGGTTTCACGCTGCAAATCGTCTTCGGCTTCCTTGTAACGATTCTGGCGATACGCGATGATGCCTAGAAACAGGTTGCCGCCCCGCATGTCAGGCTTCAGGCGGAGAGCCTTCTTCAGCGCGGATTGCGCGTCGTCCAACTGGCCGGCCTGCTGCAGAGCCAGGCCAAGATTGAAATACCCCTCGGCAAAACCGGGCACTTCCTTCGTAACCGTCGTGTAGGCTGTCACCGCGGCGTTGAAGTCGCCCGCGGTCATCGCCGCTGCCCCCTGCTGCATCGCCTCTTGAACTGTCGCCGAGGGCGCAGGCGTTTGCGCCGGAACAGGCAGCCCTCCCAAAACGACAGAAGATAGTCCGCCCGCGAACATCCCACTCAAGAGACAAGTTCGCAAGGCGCCTCGCGCAATGCGCAGTCGCGCCAACCGCCGAGCCTCGCCTCCGGGGGAATCCATATCGTCGCTCAACTTTGGTCTTGTAAACGTTTGCTCAACCAATCACAATGGCGTAGTACTGGTCTGACCTGTCAACTTTGCGGGCCTTTTTTACATCTTGGCCTCGTCCGGTTTTAAAGCGTGCCCATTCCAGCACTTCAAATGCGGCCCTGTAATGCTATTAACAGTTAGCTGGGACGTTTGTTGCACTTAAACCTTTCTGATGCAAAACTTTACATCGAGAGTGCCTCGGGAGTATAACCCCCCTCAGGGCCCATCGACGTGGTGGTATAGTGATCTTCCAAAGGGAAACTGAGGGTGTCATGCCCACAACTGACTCTTCCTGCGAACCAGCAGTGCTCAGCCCAGAGCAAAAGGGTCTCGTTCGTCACCATCTCCAGGAAGTCATATCAAGCCACGCGTTCGCGGGAAGCAAACGTACTCAGGATTTTCTCCACCTGATCGTTGACCACGCTCTGGAAGGCGACATCGATCGCCTCCGAGAGCGGATGATCGGTGCCGAGATGTTCGGCCGCCCGGTCGGCTACGACACGGGAAATGACTCCGTGGTCCGCGTCAAAGCAACTGAAGTTCGCAAGAAGCTGGCAGAATATTACCTTGAGAGAAACGGAAACCACCCCGTGCGCTTCGAGCTTCCGCGCGGATCGTACGTGCCACGGTTCATCTTTAATACGTCGCAATCGCTGGATCGAGAAACAGATTCCCTGCCCCCTGTGGCGCACACCGCCGCTCAGGGCGAAAAGCTTTCCCCTCAACCTGCCCCGTCTCAGGCTACCTCGGCACAAACACCCTCGCCAGCACAATCTGCTCCGCCTCCTTCCGTTCCAGCACCGCATCGATCACGTCGCGTTCTCGCCGGCGTTGCGCTTGGATTAGCCCTCATCGCGGCAATCGGCTATCTGGGCTTCAAGAGATGGTATCTCGATTCAAATGCCCAGACGGGAATCCATTCCGTGGCCATCCTTCCGCTCAAAAACCTTTCCGCCGACCCGCAACAGGAGTACTTCGCCGACGGAATGACGGAAGAGTTGATCAACGACCTGGGCCAGGTTTCCACGCTCCGCGTAATCTCTCTCACCTCGGCCATGAGCTACAAGAACACCACGAAAAATCTTCCCGAAATCGCCCATGAATTATCAGTGGACGCCGTAGTCGAGGGCGGAGTGCTGCGCGACGGCAACGAAGTGCGCATCAGCGTGCAGCTCATCGATGCCAGAAACGATCGTCCCATCTGGGCGCACACTTATGCCCGGGATCTTACCGGTGTTCTTGCGTGGCAAGGAGAAGTTGCACAGGCCATCGCGGATCAGATCAGCATCAACGTCACGCCCCAGGAGCAGGCGCGCCTCGCGCGCAGCCGGCCCGTCGATCCCGAAGCACAGGACCTGTACCTGCGCGGCATTCTCCAATTGGATGCAGACGATTGCGTGAGCGCAGTTGATTATTTCGAGAGGGCTGTCGACAAGAATCCAAACTATGCGCAGGCGCACGCGGCACTGGCGAATTGTTACGGCCGCATGGGTGAATCAGGCCGCATGGCCTACAAGGAAGCATTTTCAGAGCAGCGGATTGAAGCCGCCAAGGCAATTGAACTGGATGACTCTCTGCCCGAAGGACATGCCGAGCTCGCCAATACCGCGATGACTTTGGATTGGGATTGGGCATCCGCGGAAACGGAATTTCACCGCGCTCTTGAGTTGAATCCGAACTCCGCATCCATCCATGAGAAATACGCGTTTTACCTCGTGCGCACCGGCCGCCTGCCCGAGGCTCTTGCCGAAGTGCAGCGAGGTGTCGACCTCGATCCTGTCTCCTGGCATTCGTTCCACGCCGAGGGCTTCATCTATTACTTCTCGCACCAGTACGACCAGGCGCTTTCGCTCATCCTGCGAGTTCGCGCGCTCGACATCAACCCGCCCGACTGGAGTTTTCTTCTGGGAGATGTCTACGCTGAAAAGGGCAAGTACGCTGATGCCATCGCTGAATTCCTCAAGTCTGGCAACGGACCGGATTCCCTGGGTCACTTGGGAAATGCTTATGCACGCGCAGGTCAGGCAGGCGCGGCCCTGAAAACCATTGCGCAATTGCAGCAGCATGTTCAGACCAATGGTGTGGGGCGGTACGAGATAGCTCTCGTCTACGCCGGGCTGGGCAGGAAACAGGAAGCGTTCAAATGGCTTGATGAAGCCTACGATGCGCACGACCCGGGGCTTTTGTATCTGAAAATAGATCCCTGTCTTGACCCGTTGCGCTCCGACCCGCACTTCGACAACCTCATGCGCCGCGTTGGTCTCTCCAAATAAAACACTGATCTCGCACCCGACCTGGCAGCCCGCGCTGAACATTTTCGCAATTGACGTTCAGCACAGCATAAGGCACCCTAGAGATATTGTGACCATTGAACAGACCCAGGTTGGCGATAAGGTTGTATTGCATGTTGCCGGCCGCATGGACGCCGAGAATGCACATCAATTTGAGCTGCGATGCGAATCCTGCATTGCAGAAGGGCTTACGAGCATTGTCATTGACTTGTCCGATCTCGCATACATCAGCAGCTTGGGACTTCGATCTGTCGTTGCGGTCGCCAAAAAGGCGAAAGACAAAGGCGGCGAACTCCGGATCTGCCGCATGACCGGATTGGTGCGGCAAGTGTTCGAAATCACCAGGCTCAGCCAGGTTTTCCCTCTGCACGACTCAGTCGAATCAGCGCTTATGGGGAGCTAGCAAACGGCTTGCCACAAACACCTCCATCCTTCACTTCGTCCCTGACGCTGGTCGCGAAAGCCGAATCGCTCGGCCCTGTTACAGAGTTCGTAAGGAAGGCAGCACGAGAAGCAAGCCTGCCGGAATCGCAGATGCACGAGTTGGAGCTTGTGATTGAAGAGGTTTTGATGAACGTATCACGCTATTCCTATCCGGAAGGCGCTCCAGGAATGGTAACCATTTCGTACTCGGTCCCAGCACCAGGTAAGTTGGCTGTCGAAGTCTGCGATCAGGGAATTGAATTCAATCCGCTGACGGCCACGCCTCCGGACCTGACTCTCGATTTAAAACAGCGGCCGATCGGAGGCTTGGGTATTTTGCTCTTGAAGTCGTTCGCCAAGTCGCTGACTTATCGCCGCGAACAAGGCTGGAATCGCTTAACGCTCGCCATCTCGGCGAACTCGTGACGTACGCCTCGATGAACAGTGCCGATTTACTTCGACTCGCGTTAGCTTTGGTGCCGGTGCTGCTGTTTCTTGCCGTTCTTCGAGCGCTGGACAGCTTTAAGCTGGTTTCCTCGCGCTCGGTCTTCGCTGCGCTCGCGGCCGGCGCCCTGGCGGCGGTGCTCTGCTTTGCGATCAATACTTTCTTTTTTCGGCAGTTCCCAGAGCACCAGGATCAGTACGCCCGCTTTGGCGCTCCGATAGTTGAGGAACTAGCCAAGGGCACTTACTGGATTTTCCTCATCGCGACGGCCAGGGTGGCGTTCATGGCTGATTCGGCTATCTGTGGGTTCGCCGTCGGTGCGGGATTCGCACTGATCGAAAACATTTCCTATCTTCAAACGCTGAAGGGCGATGACATAGGTATCTGGATCTTGCGTGGGTTTGGCACTGCCGTGATGCACGGTGGCGTGGCCGCACTCGGGGCGATTATTTCAGCCTATTTGCTTGAGAGCCGGCAGTGGCGTGGTGTCCGCCTGTTTGCGCCCGGCCTCTTGACAGCAATCGCGCTTCACTCCTTGTTCAACCAAACCGTACAGTTCCCCGTGGCATCGATGGTCGCGGCGGTATTAGGACTTCCGTTGATCTTCGCCGTCGTGTTCTACTTCAGCGAACGGTCCCTGCGGCAGTGGCTCGGGGGGAAAATGGACCGCGACTTGGACGTTCTGCTCATGATTGACTCTCAAGAGTTCCAGCAAACACGAGTTGGCGCTTACCTGTCGTCTCTTCAGGAAGCCTTCCCGCCGGAGCTGCGCGGCGACATGCTGTCATTGCTGCACTTGACCACTGAACTCAGCATGCGCGCCAAGGGCGCTCTTATGCTTCGCGAAGGTGGCCTGGAAGTTGACCCGGACCCCGAAGTGGAGGGTATGTTCGCGGAGTTGAAGTTTCTGGAGAAAAGTATCGGACCTACTGGAATGATGGCAGTACGTCCAATACTCTCCCAGACTCCCCGCGATTTATGGGAGATGCATCGCCTTGGCCAGGGGCTGCGCTGAGACTCAGCAGCTGGTTGCCGCAAAACAGGCACAGCGCCAACATATTTTCGCTGTATCATGATGGTCCGGAGATCAGGAAAGATGATTCCTCAAGGAGAGGTAACCGGCCTGCTTACCGCCTGGGGCAACGGCGACCAGAATGCGCTTAATGAATTAATGCCAATCGTCTATGGCGAGTTGCATCGCATGGCACAACGCGCATGGAGCGGGCAAAATCAAGGCAACACTCTCCAACCCACGGCGTTGATTAATGAGGCATATCTCAAACTGGCCGGCGCCGAAAGCGCTTCATTTCAAAATCGCAGCCATTTTTTCGCCGTCGCCTGCACGGCCATGCGGCAGATCCTCGTGAATCATGCGAAAAGCCGTCAAACCGGAAAGCGCGGCAGCGGACAATTCGTATTGTCGCTCGACGATGTACAGCCGGCGGTGAATCAGGAGGCCGCCGAGGTCGTTGCGCTTCATGAAGCGCTCGAGAGGCTACAGGCCATCGACGAGCGCAAGAGCAAGGTGGTCGAGATGCGCTACTTCGGAGGCTTGAGTATCGAGGAGACAGCCAAAGCCCTCGGAGTATCCGTGATCACTGTAAATCGCGACTGGCGACTGGCGCGCACATGGCTGATCCGCGAGATGAGCGGCGCGAGATGAGCGGCGATCGATCATGAACCCAGAGGCCAGTTGGGAAGAAATCGAACATCTGTTTCATCAGGCGGTCGACCTTCCGGCGCACGAGCGACAGGCTCTGCTCGCATCCGCCAGCGCCCCAGTCAGGGCCGAGGTCGAATCGCTTCTCAAAGCGGACGACAAAGCGTTCTTCGCCGCGCCGCCCGTTCATCTGGCTGCCGACTTGGTAGAGCATCAGCCCGGTGCGCTTGCGGCCGGCCAGTGCGTCGGAAAGTACAAGATTGATTCCCTCATCACACTCGGCGGAATGGGCGAAGTCTATCTGGCGCATGACCCGTCAGGAATCCCTGTTGCGTTGAAGATCCTGCGTCGCCATCTTGTCGCGAGCCCGCATGCAGTTGACCGTTTCGAGACAGAAGCCCGCGCCGTCTCCGCGTTGCACCATCCCAATATCGTCACGGTTTACGAATCCGGAGACTCGCCTGCGGGATTGTTTATCGCGATGGAGTGGGTTGAAGGGCGCACCTTCCGCGAGTTGATGAACGCTGGCGCGGTGGAAGCCGCACAGGCCATTCATTGGGGTTCGCAGGCCGCTCGCGCTCTGGCTGTCGCCCACGACTCAGGAATTCTGCATCGCGATATCAAGCCGGAAAACATCATCGTCCGCAACGACGGCGTGTTGAAGATCCTCGATTTTGGTCTTGCCCGTCTTGCCGAACCAGTGCGCATCGAGCCAAATTCTTCAGGTGCGTCCGGAACAATATCCGGCACACTTTCGGGCACGCTGTCGTACATGTCGCCTGAAATTTTTCGCGGTGAGAACGCCAGAAGCGCTTCCGATGTCTTTTCGTTGGGTACAGTGTTCTACGAAATGTGGACTGGAAAGCATCCCTTCGCGGGTGAGACACCGCTGGACGTGTTCGAGGCTATCGAATGCCGTCTTGTCGCGGCGCCATCCACGCTGCGCGATGCAATCCCTCAGGAAATCGACACGCTTATTCTCCGCATGCTCGATCGCGATTCGGCCCTGCGGCCTTCAGCAAATGAGGCCTGTGAAGTCTTCAGTAGATTTTCAGCGAGACCATGATCTCCGTTCCGTTGTGGCCGGTGTCATCGTGTGAAGCCGCGAACCCGGTCGAGAAGGTCGACTTGATCTGAGAGAACCACACCAGCCGAAAATCAACCTGACCACCTCCGTCTACATAGCCGCTTCGCTGATCGCTGGCCGGATTCGCGCCAAGAACTCCCGTGAACAATGCGAGCCTCGCCCAATTGCAGTAGACCTTGGTGGACCCCAGATCCCGGAAGTGCAATGGCGTCAGGTCCCATTCGGCCAGGGATTTTGCGAAGCTGTTCGCGCTGATCGCATCGATCTGGACGCCGGGAAAACTGTAGTATTCGCGATAGCGGCTAAAGTCGCCTTTATCGATCCAGTTGTTTCCAAAAGCCCCGAAATAAAACGTTGCAAACGGATCGCTCGAGTTGCCGTAAGCCTTACCCGCCGATGAGCGTATCCAAAGCGACGAGTTCCTGAGCGGCAGAAGAAATCCGCGGGTGTATTCCCCCCACACGTGGGGAAAAATCTTGGGGAACGTGTCGTCCGCCTCGGCGCTCACTTTCCACTTCACTCCGCTTTCGTCTTCAATCGCACCCAGCGACTGTTGCAAATTCGAGTAAGCCAGCTCGGCAGTGGCGCCCACAAATTGCGTGTGCGACGCGACCACGTTCTGATAGTCAGGCAGCCGGTCCAGGCCGGAATATCCGGCCAGATTCATCGTCAACCCCAGTGTCCGATCAGAATCCTCAATGAGAATCTTCTTCTTCTCCACCATTAACTCGAATCCGCGGCGCCCTACTTTCGTGGGCCCAAACAGATCGTAAAAGTCGGCTTTGTTGAAGTAGCCAGAGAGCCCCCAGTCCCAGTATTTGGCATCGAAGCCAAAATGAATGCGATCTCTCAGCGCGGTTTCACCGGGTGTATACGAAAGCGTCGTTGTGATGTGGCTGATGCCCAAAGAGTCTCCGAGGTCCATGCGCACGCCGCCGCCCGGCACGTTCTCGTAGCCCTGCGGGATCGGATAGATCGACTGCAATTCGATGTGGTCGAGGGGCCGGTAAATCCCCGCGTACGTGCGCAGCTTGAGATCGTCGATGTTATTGCGCGACTGCAGCTTCCACGACTTCAGCTCCGGATATTTTTCGACTACCGATTGTCCCAGGTACGGAATGGCGTTCACATCGTCGATCACCCGGATCGGCAGGGTCACCAGGCGAAATCCTCGGGCCGAATAATCAAACGCTGCCAGGCTTCCATCAGGGAGCGGCAGTGGCCGGAAGAGTCCAGTCTCAGAGTTACTAAGCGCATCGAGTTTCTTTGTCTCCAGATCGAAACGAAAAAGATTGGACGCACCCGTTATATAGGACGATCCGAAAAGATACCGGCCATCGGGCGAAAACGTGAAGCTGTCCGGTGTGTTGAACTGGAAATCGTAGAGGACCTCGTGCGTTGTCTTGCCAGCCAGCAAGTCCGCGGTTCGAAATCTAACGAGTCGTTGCGTCCCGCTCTCATCAACCAGAGCTCCTGTGAGTTGTGTGCCGTCCGGCGAAAGATCCAGATTGAAAAAGTCGGAGGCATAAGGAAGTGTGTAGAGCACCGTTGGCGATTTGAATGGCGCTTCCAGGCGCACAATGCTCGAGAGGCCGTTGTTATGCATCATCCCCCAAAGCGACCCGTCCTTTCGGCAGAAAACCAGATCGCCTATCCGCAAATGCGGCCCGATGAGAGTCGCTTTGTGAGTTTCCAGATCAAAGACATTCAAGCTGCGCAGCCCACGCGCATTATTGGTAGTAAAGAATAGCCGGCGGCCGTCGGGATCGAAGGCCAGCGAGGTCACATCGTAGAGCGCGCCGCCGTGCACATCGGTCAGATGTTCGACCCGTCCAGAGTCGAGATGAATCGCCGCGATATAAGGCAGCGGGCCGTTATACCGCACGCCGACATAAATCACATTGGCTTTCGCATCGTAATAGGAACGCGAAACCGACCCAAGAACCTTTGACGAAATCGACTTCGTCGGCGTCACTGGATACTGCCGGATCAATTTCAGGTTTGTTTCCTGCCACTCTTTCTCGAACGCAATCCATTTGTGCCACTCGTCGCGAAGCGACGTGCCATATACTTCGCGGAATTGGCTCTCGAAGTACGCATGACTCGACTTGGTGCGGACGATCCACGAAGTAAGCTTCTCCGGACCGTACTGGCTCGCAAGGTAATTCATAAATCGCGTGCCGTACAAATATGAATTCGCGCCCACCTGAAAATCAGCAGACGTTCCTTCTGACTCGAGGCCCACCACGTCATACATGTACCGGTCGTCGCGCACCATCGCGCGGAACACCATCTCGTCGTAGCCACCCAAAGCGCGTCCAAGGCCCCCGCCCAGCCAGGTCTCCATAAACACTGCCGCGCCCTCATGGAACCAGCGCGGCGAATAAACTCGCGGGTTGCCGAGATAACTAAAGGGAATTGAAACCGGATCGTCGGTATTGGGCATGATCTTTCCGAAGAAAATTCTCCGGAACATCTCGTCGTCGGGGCCTGCCTCATCGCCCATCACGATGTGCATCAGTTCGTGTTTCGACATCAACCCTATGCGCTCGGCGGAAGGCAGCGATTCGAAGACCAGATGGAACGGCTCAATACCCATCTGAATGAGATCGGTGGGCACGGTTCCGGCAGCTCCGTATCCGGAGTCGTCGAAATCCTGAATCAGGATGGTGATCTTGCCTGTCGGCTCATAGCCGTACTTTTCTTTATAGAATTGCTCTGCATTTTCAAGCGAACGGATGAGAAGCGGAGCGAGATATTCGTGCTGCGGCGAGTAGTAAACGACGCGGAAATGTTTCGTTTCCTGGGAATAAAGACGCGGCTCCGACCTCGCCAAAGAACTGCCGGCAAACAACACGCAAAGTATCAGCGCGCAAATTCTGCCGGCGGGAGCCAATTTTCTTGCGGACCTGATCCAACTCCTCGCTTCTTTGCGATCCATGAATGGATTCTATTGGATTCAGCGCGCCAGGGAGCCGTGGGGGAGGGCACCCTTATTGATTGCCAAGGCACTTTAAAAACGAGTGTCCTTATTGCCGCATGCCCATCTGCATCTGGCCGTTCATCATATGAACCATCTCGCCGTTCATGTGGAAGAACTGCCCATTCATCAGGTGGACCATTTGGCCGTTCATCTGGAAAACCTGGCCGTTCATCAGGTGAACCATTTGACCGCTTTGCATGTGAAAGAACTGACCGTTCATCAACTGCACCAATTGGTCGCTTTTCATTCGAAACATCTGATCGTGCATCAAGTGAACCATCTCGCCGTTCATCTGGAGGATCTGTCCGTTCATCAGGTGGACCATCTGGCCGTTCACCTCGAAAACCTGGCCGTTCATCAAGCGAACCATTTGGCCGTCGCTGACCCGATACATCTGGCCGTTCATCGTTTGAACCAATTGGCCGTCGGTCAGCTGATCGACTGAGGCATTCTGCAACTGCTTGCCGTTCATCTGTTCGGCCGTCGCGCTCACCGCCACCGGAGCAGCACCCGGATTCACGGCCGCGTCGGCCGGCTGGTCTGCGTGATACACATCGCGCTGCCCGATCGCGCCATGTGCGTTGCGCCAGGAGGCCGGCGGGTAGATGCCGAGCGAATAGATCAGGCCGCCTGCCACAATCACCGCACCGCCTGCGAACAGCGCTAACTTCCGTATGTTCATGATGGTCCCTCCTCGATTCGGTTCTTAGCGGCGTTGGGGAAGCGCTGGGGGAGGCCGCTCACCCTATATAACAAGATAACCGCGAAATTCGTATCATCGGTCCAAATTTTTCTTCTAGACCGGCCACTCTCGATCTCTCGCCATTCTCTTCAGATTATTGATTCTATTGAGGCTATGGCGAGGAAGGAAGGACAAGAACTATAGCAGTCGAAGGACCAGTGACAATGGCGGTGGGCGGAGTCTTGGGCGAACTGCTCTCTGTACCGAATTCCCTGCTAACAGGGAATTTAACAGGGAAATCTTGAGATTTTGAACCCCGTTCAAGCGCGGTGCCGCTCGGCATACTGCACAATTCACTGCGCTTAGCCAGCGGAAGTGAACCATCGAGGCTCAAAAAGAACAGGGAATTTTTTCGAGTTAACAGGGAATTGAGATTCCCTGTTACGCTTTCGAGCAGCGAACTCTTGCAGATTCTTGATTGACCTTGTCGCTAGGAACGTATCAGATTCCCACTACAAAGGCGATCACCGCATCGGCGGTCAGGTTCGACAAATCGCTCATAAAAAGACCTCCTTCTAGACGAAAAGCGGATGACCTCGCGGTCACCCGTCCGGCCAACCTGGACCCGCCTGCATAATCAAAACGCTCGGCGAGCGATTTAGTAGGGCGCGTAGGGCGAATCCGTTTTTAGAAAGGCTCGCGTCTGGCGTGAGAAGGAATCGTGCCATTCAAAAAGCGAACCATGCCCCGCGTCGGGATAGGTCACAAGTACCGCGTTCGGCAGTCAGCAGTCATTTGTAAATCTCGGCCGAAGCCAGGTCCCAGTCTGCGCCAATTCCACCGGCAATAAGCACCGACCCATCCTGCAGGAGTGTTGCAGAGTGCCAGAATCGGGTTGCGAGCATTGGATCGGTTGTGGAGAACGAGCCGGACACTGGATCGTAGATCTCTGCGCTATTCAAACTCTCGTACCCAAGATAAGTCGGAGAATTCACGTAACCAACGTATCCACCGGCAATCAGCACGCTTCCATTTGGGAGTAAAGTCGCCGTGTGAGCTAGACGACCTGTGGTCATTGTCCCAGTCGGCGAGAATGTGCTTGTCACCGGGTCATAGAGTTCGGCCGTCGAGAGCGAAGCAACATTTATGTACATCTGCCCAATCCCAAAAGCAGGGCTGGACGCTCCTCCCGCAATCAGTACCTTGCCGTTTGCCAGTAGCGTGGCGGTATGACCGGACCGAGGCGTTGTCATCGAGCCAGTCGGCGAAAATGTATTCGTCGCCGGATCGTAGAGTTCTGCGGATGCAAGCGCCCCTTCACCGTTCTCCCCTCCGGCGATCAGTACTTTTCCGGATGACAGTATGGTCGCGGTGTGGTTGCTTCGCGGGGAAGCCATGCTTGCAGCGGTGACGAACGTCCCTGCGGCAGGGTCGTAGATTTCCGCACTGGCCAACGGGTCGACACTTGTTGATCCTCCCGCAATCAGAACTCGGCCATCCGCGAGCAGGCTTGCAGTATGTTCAGTACGGGCCGTTTTCGCTTCAGTTGGTCAAAGGCTAACAGAAGATGGATATGCGCAGGAAGAGTCGCTCAGTTATCCAAGAGACCTGTCTTTTTTACAATTGCGGTGAAACGTGGGTCATGACGTAAGGGGTCGAACATGGGATCGTTTCTGAAGTTATATGTCTTTGTTGACCACTTTTCGTTTGCAAGGTAGTCAAGCTGAGCGAGTCCAGCCTCCTGCTCTCCGAGTAGGTAGCGTGTTACCGCAGTATGGGGACTAACTAAAGATGGGTTCTTTTTCAGAAGCTGGCGTGCCGCAGTTGGGTTACCTTCCCGAAAGTAGAGCCACGCCCACGTTCCAGGATCCTGCGCTTTCCCTTTCCTGAGGGCGTCCCCAGCTTCCTGATAGCGACCCTCCTCAACAAGCACGTGTGCCAACGTGCCGTAGATCGCCAAATGATTTGGGTCCAGATGGATAGCGCTTTCAAGTTGCGTGATCGCTTCGTCGTATCTGTGCGCACGAAAAAGCATCAAGCCATAGATGCGCTGCAGATCGACCGCGACAGGATTGGCAAGTGCCGCTTTGCGGGCGAGCGCGACGCTCTCATCGGTGCGGGCCTTCTGCGACAACAGGATGGAGAGATATTCCATCGCGCGAAAATTGTTAGGATCGATTTGGATGGCTCGCCGCAACGCCGTCTCCCCGTCATTCCATCGACGGGCCTGCATCAGCGAGTGTCCCAGAGAAGTGTAGACCTCCGACGAATTAGGATCCAGACTCACTGCCTGCTCTGAATATTTCAGGGCCCTCGCCGACGCCTCTCGATTGCCCATGTCTCCCCAGACTCCGTCGGTTCCCCACGCCTCCCCGAGAGCGGCATAAGCCGCTGCAAAGTTTGGGTCGAGCCGGATTGCATGTTCCAAATGCGGGATTGCCTTGTCTTCCTGTTGTGTCTCCTGGCTGAGGAAAAAGCGGGCGCGCAAATATTCGTCGTAGGCCTCTGGATCAATCTGGCTCTCGAGCTTGAGCCTGTCCTGCTCCTCAGGGGGGAGCTGCGTCCTGAACTGAGCTACAGCGTCAGCGGCTATTTGGTTTTGCAACTTTGCTGCATCACGGATGTTGCGCTCATAGGTGGCCGCCCATAGTTGTCTCTCTGGCTTGGCAGCCACAAGATAAATGGTGATCCGGATCGTGTCGTTTTCGCGGAGCACGGTCCCCCCAATCAGAGCGTCCACGTTTAACTGCTCCGCGATCTGCGGAACAGATAGCAGTGAACCCTTGAACCTCCTGGTCGAAGTGAGCGGGACGACTCGCAGCGACTTTGCATAGGTGAGATCGGTAGTCAGGTCTTCAGTGATTCCGTCGTTTAAATACTCCTGCTCCGGATCATTGGATAGGTTGGTCAGAGGCAAAACCGCAACAGATCGAACCACTGGCCGGGGCTGAAACCAGTCTTCGATCGCGTACCGGTTGGACCATAGTGTCGTCGTTAACAACAGGGCAAGCACCATAGCCCCACCAGGCCAGTATCGGGCCAAAATCGACCGGCGCGATACGACGGGCGCCTCCGAATCTGGCGATCCACCGCGTGGGCCGACCCAATTCACCTCCACCGTGAATCGGTATCCGCGGCGCGGAAGCGTCTGTATAAGTCCCGCGGTCGACTTGGAATCATCGAGCGCATCTCTTAACTTTGCGATCGCTTTGTTAAGGCCGTGGTCAAAGTCGACCAATGTATCGTCCGGCCAGAGCTGGCGTTGCAACTCTTCGCGAGTCACCACTTCCCGAGCGTGATCAAGCAATACGCAGAGAACCAGGAAAGGCTGGCCTTGCAGGCGAACGAGATGTCCGCTCCGGCCTAGTTCACCCGAAGCAAGGTCCAGTTCGAAGTCAGCGAACTCCGCCTTGACCGCTTCGGACCGATTCACTACGGCCGATGATCGCTGGGACATGGTAAAAGGATGCCTGCAAGTCGCAGAAAAGACAAGGGGACATTCATTTCATCTTCTTGGGAGATTTGAGGAATTGCATGCCTCGCTCCGAATTGATATTTCGCAATATAGGGACAGTGGCCCACCAAGCAATGACTCTTCGCTTCAACGGCTGTATGCGCCGTTGAGAACCACGCAAGAAAACTGCTTGGCTCATTGTCTCTGACTCTCATGGCAGCGAAAACGCAGGTCAAAGAATTCTCAAAATCTTCCCACGGAGGGCATGAAGAAATGCATCGCATCCAGCACTTCTGCACCACGACATTTTGCTTTTGTGCGCTACTCGTTGTAGCGGGCTGTGGTTCTGATGCGATTGGAACCAGTGGAAACACCCCTCCCGTCACTATTCCCCCAACTCCACCGCCCCCCAGCAGCGTCACGGAGCCAAGTGTGTACGTGATGGGCGACAGTGCAGGTCCCCCTTCCATCCTGGTCTTTCCTCAAACAGCCAGTGGACCGACCCACGCATCACTCGAGATTCAAGGGAGTCAGGTTTCACTGGATGGAGCTGGAAACGTGTACGTCCTCGCAGGCTCCAGCATTAACGAATACTCCGCCAATTCCCTCAATGGGCCGCCTACACGGTCCTTGACCCTCGGTCCCGGGACAGCAGTAAGCACTGTTCAGGACGTGATGGCCAGTTCGACTGGCGAGATTTTTATTTCGGACGGCACAGGCGTCGCTGTGTTCAGTTCGACAGCCACCGGCAATGCCACTCCGTTGCGTTACATTCTGGGACCCTCACAATCAACCGGAGGAAGCACCTCAGTCTTCAGCCCTGGATTCATCACGGTGGACGGTTCGGACAACTTGTACGTGCAAAACGAATACGACCACACGATCGAGGTCTTCGGGCCTACGGACACCGGCCATGTCGCTCCGGAAAGGACGATTTCGGGCCCATTGACCCGCGTGTCTGGCAACGACATCACTGGGATGACGACCGACAGCGCCGGAAATCTTTATGTGCTCTGCCTCTGCTCGAGAACGGACGGAACCGGAAGATCCGACTTCGGAGTCTTCGAATTTGACTCCGCTGCCAACGGCAACGTCGCACCAATACGGTACGTGTCGGCGCCAGAAATGTATCCGTATTTTGGGAATGACAGCGTTGCCGTAGACTCAACCGGAACCATCTACGTCAGCGCCATCTATCCCAACTTCACTCCGACATCGAGCGTGCCTGCTGTATTCGAGTTCTCTGCTTCCGATTCCGGGACTGTTGCGCCTCTCAAGACCGTCACTTTGACTGGATGGACCGATGCTGACTCGTCCAGGATTGCCGTGCATTAGAGGGGACGAAACCACTTTGGAGGGGATGGATCACGAGCGTATCGCTGCATCTTGGCAACAGCTATCGAATAACGACATGATCCACTGGGGAGCTTGATCGATGTGAAGTAGGGCCCGTATGCGACCGCCGAAAAGCAAAGGCTTAGACGAGCAGAAATTCCGGCCGCACTATCCACTGCGGGTGGGAGTAGTGTTCCACCTGCCTCTGTCGTATGATCGGGGGACCGAGCTACAACAGATGTTCAATTCGCGACGATCCTCGTGCCGAATGAGCGTGCTAATTCTGGCGCTCGTGTCTCTTAGCTCACGGGTGTTGGCACAGACAAGTGGATCGATTTACGGGACCGTCACGGACGATTCCGGCGCCGTTATTTCAGGAGCCGTGGTGGTCGTGACAGATTTGCACACATCTGTATCGAAGAGGCTCATGACTGACGCGTCGGGAGACTATCAGTTTCCGGCGCTCGACCCCGGCGACTACGAAGTCCATGCATCTGCAACCGAGTTCCAGGCGCAAAGACAGGAGGCCGTCCATCTCGACGCAAATCAAAATGTCCACATTAGCTTTGGTTTGAAGGTAGGTTCGCCTGACCAGACAATGACAGTCGAGGCCCGCACCGCTCTTGTTGATACGCGTGAATCACAGATTGGCGAGACAGTAGATCAGAAGCGCATACAGGACCTTCCATTGAATGGCCGGAATGCCTACGACCTCCTTCAAGTCATCCCTGGTTTAACAAACTATATACCCGATGTTGCAACGGGATCTCGCGTGGCGACACAAATCACAGCTAATGGGTCCTCCTTGAGCACTGCCTTTTATCTTGATGGCGCCTACAACACCGACGCTCAGCTAGGGGGCAATTTGCTTCCCAACCCAGATGCTCTTGAGGAATTTCGCGTGTTGACGGGAAACTTCGATGCTGAATTTGGTCATCTTGCAGGTGCCGTTGTCAGCGCCATCACTCGATCAGGAACGAGCCAATTTCATGCCCTTGCATTTGACTACCTTCGCAACGATGTCCTGAATGCGAAGAACTGGTTTCTCACCTCAGTTACTCCGTTGCGCCAGAACCAGTTTGGTGGTAATGCCGGTGGACCAATACCAATCACGCATGGACAGGACTTCTTCTTTCTTTCTTACCAGGGACTCAAAACAAGACAGCCTGCGACTGTGGCATCCTCATCTTTGATTACGCCTACAATCCTTGAACGCAAAGGAGATTTCAGGTCCACACCGGCTCCGTTTCAACCCAATGTCTCATGTCTCGGGATCCAATACTTGATCTGTCCAGATCTTCTCGATCCCGTCGCGCAGAATCTGCTTGAGTTTGTTCCCGTCGGTGACTCTTCTCCTGGAACTAGTCTTGGTCATCCGGTTCAGCAGGTTGCCAACGCTAATGAAAATGTGAATCAGGCGATGGGGCGTGTGGACTTTCGTCTCAGAGAAGGCCATCAGTTATCCGGAATGTACTTCCAGTCGCGAGGGACTGCGGACAATCCGACCAGAACAGGCAACCAGATTTTGAGCTATGCCGGCGTGCAGAATTACGGGGGGCAGTACAACGGTGTGCTGAGCGAAGTCTGGAGTATCTCATCAAACAAAGTCAATTCGGCTCGTGTTTATTATTCACTCAACCATTTCGTTGGCGTGAACATCTACGGCAATCAGCACTTGCTGCCCGACCTTGGCAGCCAGGCTGTCACGGGCTCTGACTACACAGCGCCGCCTTACTTCAACATACTCGGTTATTGGCAGATGGGAACCAATGGGGGCGGACCGAACGACACAGCGTCGTCGACGCTCGGAGTTTCCGATACGCTCAATTGGGAATTTCGAGACAATGAAGTGAAAGTCGGTGGCGCCTACATGCGGCATCGCTTTTCGAACACGGGAGCAGGGGCTTCGAATGGGCTCTTTACTTTCACTGGATCTTCCACCGGCAACGCACTCGCGGATTTTCTCGAAGGCAAGCCGGACTCATTAACACAAGACAACGGCGTCTTTCTGCGTGGTGATTCCCAGGATCCTTCCTTGTTCCTCCAGGGAAACTGGCGAGCTAACCGCCGATTGACACTCAATCTAGGTCTGCGCTGGGAATACTATGCTCCGTACGTTGGCCAGAACAATACAGGAACATTTGCTGCAGGAGTGCAATCTACACGCTTTCCATCTGCGCCACTGGGGCTATTGACCTCTGGTGATCGTGGGATTCCAGATGGCGTTCTACACACACCGTGGAATACCTTCGCACCGCGAATTGGGTTCGCGTACGATCTATTTGGGGACGGAACCACGGCAGTTCGAGGCGCATATGGCATCTACTACTCACCCGTACAGCAGCAGATCCTAAACGACCTAGTGCAACAGCCGTTCTCGCGATCGGTGACGGTAGCTCAAGCCCCCGGCCTGGTAACGCCATTCTCTCCCGCACCGGATCCATTTCCATACACACCGACTCCTTCAAACGCGGTCTTTCTTTCCGGCGCGAGTATCTCCGGCCTGCCTGTCGGTGACGATAAGATCCCGTCGGTTCAGCAATTCAGTCTTGGTGTTCAACAGCAATATGGCGCGAAATGGAGTTCAGAAATCTACTATGCAGGGAACGTAGGTCGGCACCTTTACGTCGTAGTAGACGAAAATTCTCCGATATACAGCACGTCATGCACCGGGGCAACCTGCGGAACGACAATCGGCGAGAATGCGCGCCGCCCTTACCAGCCGATGCCTGCAATTTATACCTTTGGCGCCATCTCAATCGCGGCGCCTGCAGCGAGCTCTACCTATCATTCTTTGCAGGCAGTGATTCATCGCAGATTCAATCGACTGTTCTCCCTGGAGGCTAGTTTTGTTTGGTCCAAACTAACCGGACTCGGGGATCCGACCAATGCTTACGATCTGCGCAGCTCCCGTGGTTTGCTCAACATCGATCTCCCGATCAGCTTTAGTGCATCGTATATCCTTGTTGTCCCTGATCCTCACAGATTGGGATCTTTAGGGAGGGTTATGTTGAGCGGCTGGGAAGTCAACGGCATTACGATTCTGCGATCAGGTCAACCAATCAATGTAATCTCCGGTATCGACACCAACTTTGATGGCAACGACAATGACAGGCCAGACGTTGTCGGAAATCCACATTTGCCCGGAGGACGTAGCAGAGTTGAGACTGCGGCGGCCTTCTTCAATCCTGAGGCCTTTTCGGTGCCACCGCCGAGCACTCCATATGGAAGCGCGCCGTTCGACATGCTCCTCGGTCCCAGGTATGTCTCGACAGACATCTCGGCTTTCAAAGTCCTTCCACTGTCAAAGCGAGTAGCGATTCAGATTCGTGCCGAGGCCTTCAATGCCTTCAATAACGTCGATTTGAACGTCCCGAATACAACGAAGAAGAGCCCAGCTTTTGGTACGATTTCAGGGGCCGGCTCGCCTCGCATCGTTCAACTAGCACTTCGACTTTCGTATTAGTTGTGAAGGCTCTGCCTGAACCATCTGCATCAAGAGCGATTAATCGGATTCCGCCGTGCGGTTGTGTTTTTGAATTGACGGTGACTCGGAGTCAATCGCAGCCAAATCTCATTGGATGCCAAATCTCTAGCGCACTCATCCCGGCTGCGATTAGGAATGAGAAGTCGGCCAGCGTTCTGCGATCTCGTGACCGAATAGGGGCTAGAAGACGACAGACACTGCGGCGTTTTCGAGGACTGAACCTGCCAGCCGGACTAGAACGGTCGATTTTTAGTGTAGTGAGGCGGAATCTCTAGCCGGCGTCAAGATGTGGGTTCACAGTCCAAAGCAGTGTTTCTTAACTAGGAACTGACGGGTAGGCGACGACATTCCCGGAATCCGAGTGTAGTCTCGAACCAGATGGTCGATCGTTCAGCCTGCGCGATGACTCTATGACAACCGTTCATGCAGCCACCACGCGTACACTTCGGCATTTGTGAGCAAGGTTAGTTTAATAACCATCTTCATCGAGCTTCTACCAAGCAAGGAACTGACATGCCTACGCGTCGAACCTTTCTTCGCTCCGCCGCCGGCGCCGCCGGAGTGCTTACCTGCGATCTCTCGAGTCTTGAAAGCTTGGCCATGGGAAGCCCGGAGCCGAAAGCGCGTCCGAACATCCTTTGCATTATTGGAGAAGGCGTGCGCTCTGATGAGTTTTCCCTTACCGGGAACACGATACTCCATACGCCGAATATGGACCGCATTGGCCGCGAAGGATGCTGCTTCCAGAATGGATTTGTGACGAACGCGCTGTGTCTTCCTTCGCGCGCCAGCATCTTGACGGGGATGTATTCGCATACCACCGGCGCCGTGAGCAACATCGAGGGCAAGCTGCCGGAGCGCTTTCCCATCGTCTCCGATCTGCTGCAGAACGCGGGTTATGAGACGGCGTTCTTCGGGAAATCGCATATCGAAGGTGCGCTGATGGACCACAAGTGGGACTACTACTTCGGCTTCGTGGGGCAGGCTGACTATTACAGGCCTGTGATCACCGAAGGGATTCGTGGCAAGTACGGGCCGCCAACAATGCATGAAGGAGAGTACGTCGACACACTTCTGACAAAGAAAGCGGTCGAATGGCTAATGCAGAAGCATGACAAGCCCTTTGTCCTTTTCCTCTGGTTCTACGCGCCGCATGCTCCTTTTTACAGGCCGAAGGACATGGTGAACGACTTCAACGGGGTTCCGATTCCCGTGCCAAAGTCGTTCGACGAAGACAAGAATGACTATGCAGGCAAACCGCGGGCGGCGGCGACGGCAGATAACCACATTGGGAGTGCTGAGGTTGGCGGGGATGATGCGCGCTCACTCGAAGAGATCGTGAAGGATCACTATGCCGGCGTGGAGGACAATGATCGCAACGTCGGTGCGGTGATCGGGGAGCTCGAACGCCAGGGTGCGCTCGATAAAACAGCGATCCTCCTGAGCTCCGATCACGGGTTCTTTCTCGGCGAACATCACTTTTACGACAAACGCCTGATGTATGAGCCTTCCATCCGCGTTCCGCTCATGCTTCGTTATCCATCGCGTGTGACGGCCGGCCAGAAGCCACAGGAAATGGTACTGAATATCGATATCGCCCCGACCATGCTGGAGATCGCCGAGGTCGACAGAGCGGAGCCGATGCAGGGCAAGAGCTTCCTGCCGATCGCCGAGGGGCAGCATCCGAAGTGGCGCGAAGACTGGCTGTACGAGTATTACGAGTATCCGGGCTTTGAGAATGTGAAGCCTTGCCGCGGCGTGCGCACTGCGCGCTACAAGTACATTGAGTTTTTCTTGCCCCCCAAAGAGTACGAGCTGTACGACCTCGAAAAAGATCCGGATGAGATGGACAACCTCTATGACAAACCGGGCTATGACGATCTGACCCGCGAGATGCGCGCCCGCCTGGCGAGACTGCGTAAGGAGACCGACGATCACTATGAGTACAAGCCGACGGGATTGCCGCTCCACCCAGGGAAGCCGACGGATGGCGTCGGCACGAGCACAGTATCGTAGATGTTTCGTTCGGTTTTCTTTCCACCCGGTGCCTCCTCGGTAATCGAGGGGCTGAAAAATCTGGGCCATTAAAGTTCAACAAGAGTCGAATCTGGAGGGTTGAGTGAGTGGCAGTGAATGTAAGCGTTGTGGATCGCTTTACGTTGTTGTCGTGCTCCTGGGCGTGGGAATCTTGTCCGTCGCCGATGCGCAGGAAAGCCGACCACTGACAGATGCCGAAGTGGCGGCGCGTGCAAACGCGTTCATCGCAAAGATGACGCCTCAGGAGAAGGCGGGACAACTGATCAAGATCAACGGGCTGGCGGCTGGCGGTCCGCAACTGGACGCCGAAATCACGGCCGGATCGATCGGTTCGCTTGCCTATATCACCGATCCGGCGCTGATCGATCACTATCAGCATGAAGCGATGGAGCAGTCGCGGCTGAAGATCCCATTGCTGTTTGCGATGGACATGATTCATGGACAGCGCACCATCTTTCCCGTACCCCTCGCCCTCGCGGCCACATGGGATCCGAGGCTCGTGGAGGCCGTCGAGACAGTCGAAGCGCAGGAGGCTCGCGCCGTGGGTTTGGGCTGGACCTTTGCTCCGATGCTGGACATTGCGCGCGACCCGCGCTGGGGACGCATCGTGGAAGGCGCCGGGGAGGATCCATATCTCGGCAGCGCTATGGCCCGGGCACAGGTGCTCGGCCTGCAAGGAGAAAGGATCGGAGCTCCTGGGCACATCATCGCGGGCCCCAAGCACTTTGCAGGGTATGGCGCAAGCATCGGGGGACGGGACTATGCGGAAGCAAACATCTCCGATAGCGAACTCTGGAATATTTATCTGCCACCCTTCGAAGCTGCGATTCGGAGCGGAGCCGGCAATGTGATGACCGCCTACATGCCGTTGAACGGCGTGCCCGCGGCAGCGAATGGGTGGCTGCTAAAAGATGTGCTTCGCAGGCAGTGGGGATTCCGGGGCTTCACGGTTTCCGACGCGAATAACATCAACGCCCTGGTTTCGATGGGCCTGGCCAAGGATCCCGGGGATGCGGCAGCGCGCGCGCTCAAAGCCGGCGAAGACATGGAATCGGGCTTCATGAAGCCGGCGTACGCATTGCTTCCAGAGGCCCTGGCGCAGGGCAAAATCTCGGAGTCGAACCTGGACGACGCGGTGCGTCGCGTCCTTGAAATGAAGATCCGCATGGGATTGTTCGAACACCCGTATGTAGACCTACAGAGAGTCGAATCAATTCTTTCCGATCCGGCGCACCGCGATGAGGCGCGGCTTGCCGCGGAGGCGTCCGCAGTACTTCTTCGCAACGAAGGCGACTTGCTTCCGCTTCACGCTTCCTCAATCAAGTCGATTGCGGTTATCGGACCGCTCGCCGATTCCAAACGGGACACTCTCGGTCCCTGGGTCAAGGACGAACAGCTGCAAGAGACCGTAACCGTTCTCGAAGGCCTGCGCACCCGGGCCGGCGCGAACATTCGGGTGGACTATGCTCCGGGCGTTTCGATGCCAAAGAGACTGTTTCCATCCTTCTTCGATTCGTTCTTCGCCACGAAGCCGACGAGTCCCAGCGCCTTCGACGCGAAGGCAGAGATGAGCCGGGCGATTGATCTTTCCCGGCAAAGCGATGTGACAGTTCTTGTGCTTGGCGAGCCGCAGAATATGTCCGGCGAAGCTGCTTCGCGCTCGACTCTCGAGCTGCCAGGCGACCAACAGGCGCTGCTTGAGGCTGTGGCCGCAACCGGAAAACCGGTGGTCCTGCTGCTGATGAGCGCGCGTCCCCTCGAGCTGCGTTGGGCCTCCACGCATGTGCCGGCGATCATGGATATCTGGTATCCGGGAACCCGGGGCGGAGATGCAGTCGCTGATTTGCTCTTTGGCGACGCCGTTCCGAGCGGCAAGCTGCCCATCACGTGGGTGCGCGACGTGGGCCAGATCCCTTTTCCTTATGACTTCCGCGAGTCGCACCAGCCGGCCACCAATGATCGACGCTACTTCGATGAGGAGAGCACACCCCTGTATCCGTTTGGATATGGATTGAGCTACGCGAGTTTCAGCTTCGACAATCTGCGAGTGGAGCAACCCTCGATGCAGATCGGGCAGACTATGACGGTGTCCGTCGATGTTCACAATGAGGGCAAGGTTGCAGCCGCTGACGTGGTTCAGCTTTACCTCCATCAGCGATACGGATCGGCGACGCGCCCGCGGCGGGAGCTGAAGGGCTTTCAGAAGATCTCCGTGCCTGCGGGGGGCGTGAAGACGGTCGCGTTTTCGCTCGGTCCATCGGAGCTTAAGTACTGGAGTGCGGCGACCCGCTCGGTCGTTCAAGAGGCGTCAACCTTTGACGTATGGATGGGAGACGATTCGCGCGCAAGCCTGCACGCAACTTTTGACGTGACGAAGTGAGCGAAAGGCCATCGGCGATGAAACAAAACGCCGAACCTAACGCCGTCCTTCACGCATATTTCGCACATCGGAAGCTCATGTGAGAAGTGGAGCTATCGGGCGTGTTTTGCGATCGGGCCGCCACGCGATAACGATTGCAATAGGATTTGTGGCAGAGAAATGAGCCACCCTTCATCACCTTTGCCTCGCCGTGCTCGGGTCCGCATGGATTGTCCCGTGGCCCCTCAAGATGAAAATCTTTGCTGAACCAGTCAGAACACCACTCCCATGTGTTTCCCGTGATTGAGTAGAGACCGTAGCCATTGGGTGGAAACGCATCCGCAGGACAGGTTTCGGTATAGCCGTCCTCCGCTGTGTTCACTTGCGGAAACTCGCCCTGCCAGATATTGCAGCGATGCATGCCGCCCGGGCACAATTCGTCGCCCCACGGATAGAGCTTCTGCATCAGCCCTCCACGTGCGGCGTATTCCCACTCCGCTTCGGTCGGCAAGCGGAGACCGCTCCACACGCAGTAAGCTTGTGCATCGTTCCATGAGACGTGTACAACAGGATGATTTCCAAGCTCAGCGATGCTCGATCCCGGACCAGCGGGCTGATCCCAAATTGCGCCCGGGACCTTGCACCACCACGGAGCTGCAGCGACGGTATCGACCACAAGCTCATCGAAATGCTCCTGAGAAATTTGCGCCCAGAAGACGAAAGACCAGCCGAACTGCTCGGCCTCAGTCCGGTAGCCCGTCGCGTTGACAAAGCGCGCGAACCGCTCGTTAGTGACTGTGTGCCGGTCGATGAGGAAAGGAGAGAGGTGAATTTCGCGCACCGGGCCTTCGCCATCATCTGGAAAAGCAAATTCGTAGTCGGTGCCCATGAGGAACTTGCCGCCTGGCAGCCTAACCATATCGAGTTCGTGTGCGATTTCTGCGCTACCCACGATTTTTGAGCAAGGTTGAGCGAATAGAGACTCGCGTTCCGCCGAAGGAGCGCAACATCTCTCTTTCACCTTGATATCACGAACACTCGAAACATCCTTCGTCACGACGGGTTGCTCATGGTAATGAAAGGTTCTTTGGTCTAACTGCGATTTTGCTCTCGACCAGCTACTCAGATTTTCAGTCTACCCACTCTCATTACTCCAGCGGCACTCAGGCCCGAAATAATGCCTGAATCGAGGACGTTTTCTCAGGACCAAGCATGTTGCCGGGCGAATCACCGGCCATGCGGACAGAACCAGAAAATGGGGGTAATGTCCGGATAGGCGACAAACCTGCCGGAACCCGCCGTTCTGGTGTCGAGTGCAAGGGCCTTCCTGAATTCGGCCTCGCCGCCTGAAAAGTCCCAATCGTAGAGCATCTCGTTGCTGCCGAGAATGGCGTGAGGATGAGCCAGGTCGGGATCCATGCGAAGAGCCTCGTGTGCTGTGGTGCGAAGTAAGCTCACAAGGTGCCAGAATCACGAATGACCGGGAGTTTCACCTGCTTTGGAAGATCGGCCTTCTGCTTCATCAGTGCCTGAAACCGCGGGTCGTCGGCCAGCTTAGAGGCAAGCCTGTGCACCTCTTGGGGAGGACCGGAAGTGAACGCAGCCCTGAAGTTGTCAAATTCCTTCTCCTGATTGCGCGCTGGCTTCTTCGAGAAGCTGCAGCGCCTCGGGTTCCCTGTCCCGTTTCAAACATTCAATGGCTTTCTGGGTTCTGGTAAAGCCGAAAAGCCGGATACACGGGCGGAGCTGCAACTCTCCTGTACCGCGAACTCAACATTCAAAAGACCGCGCTCACCATCTCGCGCATAAGCGGCGGACAGCTTTGCCGTAACGTCCTTGAGCCAGGGATCATTTCGAAGCTCAGCCGCCGAATGCGATTCCTTCAGATAGGCCAGATAGTTTCGCTCGTGGTATTCAGCCATCGCCAGATACAAGTGCGCGATGCTGAGCCGCGGTTCGGAGCGTACCGCCTCCTCCAGGAGTGCGATTCCCTCTTCCTTTTTCCCAGTCAAGATAAAGCCTTTCGCCCTTGGCTGCCAGAATCAGAAGCTGAAGCAGGATCAAGCTCCTGAGCCTTGGCAATCTCCGCGAGGCACTCGCTTTCTTTGCCTTGACTCGCAAGAACGTTGGAAAGCCATAAGTGCGCCAGGGGATCCTTGGGATCAAGCTGGATCGCCAGATTGAGTTCCTTTTCTGCCTCCCCAAAGTTGCGGGCTCTCCACACCGCATATCCCAGCGCACGATGCGCCTCTGACAATGAGCCGTCCAGTTCCACGGCTTTTCTGGCCGCAACCATGGCTCTGTCGCGAGCGTCATCGTCCTGCCGGCTCCCATAGATGAAGAGCATCTCGTAGGTGTCAGCCAGGCCGGCATAGGCATGGGCATCGTTCGGATTGTGAACGATTGCCTGCGTAAAGTCGTCGAGCGCGCGATTCAGGCTGTCGGGGGTTCTCTGGTTCCACTCAAATCGGCCTTTGAGGTAGAAGTCATGAGCCACGCTCCTTTCGGAGTCTGAAACCGGAGTCACCACTTGCTGAATTGAGCTTGCCGGCCCAATTCCCGGCATTAGCAGGCAAGCGCCGCTGAATCCAATTACCGAGCGGATGAGCAAAATTGGCGTAGATTCCGGCTCCGGCGAGCGCCACCGCCATCCCAATTACGGCAAGCCTTACCTGGCGTGCGTTTCCCAGCCTGCCGTTTCGGCCGGCCGTCTCAACCGTATGCGGATCAACTTTGCCCTGGCTCGCGGCATCAGGCCTCAAGGCTTCAGTCTCAGTGCTGCCGGCTGTCTCTGGATCGCCGGCTGGCCAAGTCGTCGGCTTCCAATTCAAGGGCTTTGCCTTTGAGCCAATCCGCCAGTTCGTCCGAATAGGCGAACACCCCTCCGCGCTCCCCGCCGGGAATGCGATGCACAGGCAGGCCACGTTCCCGTTCCCATCGCTTAACGGTGCTCTCGGAACGATCCAGAAAGACAGCAATCTCTTTCCAGGAGACAAGCGTCCGCACCTGATCCGCATTTTCAATTCGAGGAGAAGCCATGGCCACTTCCAATCGAGCAAGGCGGTCAGTCGGGGGTGGGGGGCCGTATATGCAAAATCATACGTGCGCCAAATCCACGTGTCCAGTTAGTCCTGATTACCCAAAAACCCGAAATGACCCGAGTTGGCCTTTGATGGACCTTGTAGCGAACTTCTGAGACGTGAGAGAGATAGAAAGCGTCTTTGCCAGCGGGCCTGAAGCTGGAACCCCGCAGTGGTCGACATGGGAGGTTTCATTATGCGCGCTCTCCGCGCGATTGCGCTGATCTCTTGCGTTGTTGTTCTCGCCGGCTGCGTGGGTGCGCCGGTCATGACCACAACCTCAACCCAAACGAATCCAGGGCAGGGCGCGGCTTTCTCCGGCGGAGTCCACGGCGGACAACAGCCGATTGTGGGCGCAAGTGTTTATCTCTACGCGGTGGACGCTACCGGCTATGGCAAAGCGTCGGACTCGCTTCTGAAGAGTCCCGGATATGTGGCGACGGACGGCAGCGGCAATTTTTTGATCTCCGGAGACTACACTTGCCCGAGCGCGAGTACGCAGGTCTACCTTTACGCGGTAGGTGGGAACCCCGGACTGGCTCTCGGCACCAATAACTCAGCCGCGGGGCTGTTGGCCGGGTTGGGATCATGCGGCTCATTGAACTCGAATACCGTCGTTGATGTGAACGAGGTTTCGACGATTGTGACCGCTTTCGCGCTCGCGGGCTTTGCGACGGATGCGACGCACGTATCGAGTTCCGGCAGTGCGCTGGCGCTCACGGGCGTAGCGAATGCCTTCAGCACCATCTCGAACATGGAGACACTGAAGACCGGTGTAGCGCTGGCCAAGACACCAAGCGGCTATGGGAATGTGCCGCTGAACGAGATCAATACGCTGGCCGATATCCTTGCGGCGTGCATCAACTCCACTGGACCCGGTTCCGCCGGATGCACTACGTTGCTCAGCAATGCGAAGAACGGCAGTACAACCCCAACAGACACGGCAACGGCGGCGATCAACATCGCTCATAATCCGGGGGCAAACGTGGCGGCGCTGTACGGTTTGCAGACGCCAACCTCGCCGTTCCAGCCCGATCTCAGCCCCCAGCCCAGCGACTTTACCATGCAAATAGGCTTCTCGAGCCCGAACGGTTGGGGGTTCTATACCGATCTTGCAATCGACGGCTCAGGGAATGTCTGGGTCGTGGGAGGGTTTGGCACTTCCGGTGATGGCGTCGGCGAGCTCCTTGCCAACACCTTGGCGTGGAGCTCAACGACCCCTATGACTAGCGGCGGGCTGGCGGCCGGCAGCCCAGCCAATCTCGCCATCGACCCCTCGGAAAACGTCTGGATCACAACCAACAATGCTCCCGCCACCCTGGTTGAGCTAAGTTCCAGCGGCACGGTGCTGTCCGGCTCCGGCGGCTACAGCAACCCCACTACATCGGGCCTGTTCGGAGACCTCGGGCCTTTGGCTATCAACGGCTCGGGAACTGTCTTCCTCCCAACGGGATATTCCAATTTCTGGGAATACGTCCCCGCGACCGGCTATAACGGTTGGTGGAGCCAGGGGGGTGTTAGCCACCCGGTTGCGGTTGCCGTTGACGCTTCAGGCGATATCTGGTTGCCGAATGGGAACGTGGAAACTCTGGCTGAGTACAGTTCTTCCCTTACTCCGATCACACCATCCGCTGGCTACACCGGCGCCGGCCAGAACGATACCCAGACCGTCGCGATTGACGCTTCAGGAAATGTCTGGCTCGGGAATTACTACGCTTCTCTGAGCGAATACAGTTCTTCCGGGGCGCCGGTCTCCACCTCTTCCGGCTACACCGGCGGCGGCTTGGGTCACGTCAGCGACCTTGCAATCGACGGCGCGGACAATGTGTGGGCAGTGAACGAGGGGGGTGGGGGCACCGACATCGACATCTCCGAGTTCAGTTCTTCCGGCACGGCAATCACTGGGGCGAGTGGATATGCGGGCGCGAATTTGGGTGGGCCCAACGCCATCGCCATCGATGGTTCCGGCAATGTTTGGGTGACGGACCCCGGCAGCGGGCCCAGCTACTTCGTCGAGGAGTTTGTTGGCTTGGCTGCACCGGTTGTGACGCCCGAACCGGCCAACTTGAAGACGCCCTATGGCGCGCATGCTGTGAACTTGCCGTGAAGAAAGCAGCAGGATCAGGGACCGGGAATCGGAATTCGGCACTGGAGAAAAGAATGAATCTGAGAAAGACGCTGTTCGCACTTTGCTTCGCCGTGATGCTCGCCGTCGGTCTTCCCCTCCGCGCGCAAACCGGCTGCGACGATTCGCCGGAAGACCCAACCATCGCGCTGGCGCTGGTTGGCGGTGCAGGCGCGATGGCCGCAGTGGCGTGGGCGCGCGTGAAAGCGCGGCGTAACTCGTCGCAGCGATAGCTTTCGTTGCAAGACGTCAGACTGGGCGATTGAAATCCGATCTCCGGCTTTCCCCGGAGTATCCGCGATCTGAAACTGATTTCGAAACCAAAGGGAGCCCGGGGATTTTGCAATCCGCATAGAGGTCCAGAGCGGAACAGAAAACGATCCCCCCTTCGACAACTTTCACCGCCGGCGGTTCTGGAAAGTGCGTTATCGATGATGCGCAATGGAACAAAAGCTATTATTGCGGAACAGTGCTGTTCGCCGAATTGCTATCTGGGCCACGGAGATCACAATCTTCGCGGCTTCGGTAGCAGCGGCATTCCTGCTTCGATTTGACTTCAGCGTCCCTGCTGCATATCTTCTCTATCTTCCCTATGCTCTTGCCGTCTGGCTGCCCGTCAAGTTCATCGTGTTCCGCGCGGCGAAGCTCGATCGAGGTCTTTGGCGATATGTGTCTGCGACAGACCTGGTGCGGATTTCCGCGGCTAATCTGATCGCATCAGCCATTGGTTATATTCTCATTCGCTTGGTCGCGCCGTCGGGATTCCCGCGATCGCTCTATGTTCTGGATCTGCTGGTATGCATGTCCGGCACCGCCGGTTTTCGGCTAGCGGCTCGCCTGACGGCGAATGTCAGTTCGCGCGCGCGAAGCATTGCCGGTGTCGAGAAGCGCACATTCATTTATGGCGCGGGCGACGCTGGCGTCACCCTTCTCACGGAAATCCGCAACAACCCAAGACTGCCTTATCGGGTTTGCGGCTTCATCGACGACGACCCCAGCAAGCTGGATTTATATATCGCCGGAGTGCCGGTCCTCGGACCGGGCGACAAGATTAAGCCACTCGTGGCGAGGCATAAGATCGCGATCATTCTGATTGCCATTCCCTCCTCCACGGGCGTCGAAATGACGCGGATGCTTGAGTTGTGTCACGACGCGGAAGTCGAGTTCAAAACCGTGCCCGGATTTGGCGAGATGGTCAAGGAGCGGGGCCTGGCCAGCCAAATCCGGGAGGTGGCCGTCGAGGATCTTCTGGGGCGCACCGCCGTCCACCTTGGGGAAGACCTGATACGCAACACCCTGGAAGGCAAGGTTGTCCTTGTCACCGGTGCTGCAGGATCGATCGGATCAGAACTTTGCCGGCAGATTGCGCGCTTTCATCCGGCTGGAATTGTCGGATTCGAGACTGCGGAGTCCTCGCTCTTCGAAGTCGATGGGGAGATGCGAAATTCCTTTCCGCTCGTTCCGTTTTATCCGGAGATCGGTAGCATTCAGAACCGTGGCCGTCTGAATGACGTTTTTTGCCAGCACAGGCCAACCGTGGTTTGTCACGCCGCAGCCTACAAACACGTTCCCTTGATGGAAGCTCATCCATTTGAGGCTGTCGAAAACAATGTCTTTGGAACCTACAACGTGGCTGTCGCCGCTGCACGTCACGGCGTCGAGGATTTTCTGCTGATCTCTTCGGACAAGGCGATTCGGCCGACCAATGTGATGGGCGCGACGAAGCGCATCGCCGAGCTGATACTTCTTGCTTTGCAGAACGGCGGCACCAGGTTTGTGGCCGTTCGGTTTGGCAATGTGCTGGGCTCGAATGGCAGCGTGATCCCCATCTTCAAGAAACAGATTGCGGCCGGCGGCCCCGTCACTGTGACTCACCCTGACATGCGCCGCTACTTCATGACCATTCCCGAAGCCTGCCAGCTTGTGCTGCAAGCGCTGGCAGTTGGCGAGGGCGGCCAGATCTGCGTTCTGGATATGGGCATGCCTCTGAAGATCGTGGATCTGGCCAGGAATCTGATCCTCTTGTCTGGGCTCAGACCCGAGGAGGACATCAGTATTGAATTCACAGGCATCCGCCCCGGCGAAAAGCTCTACGAAGAACTCAGCTGTCGCCTGGAAAACACCGTACCGACGAAACATGACAAGATCCGCGTCTTTGTCGGCAATGGAGTCCCGGAGGAAGATTTGCGGTCCTGGCTCGGATCGCTGCGCGAGATCTGCGAAGCCCGCGACATGGGCCGACTGGTCGTGGCGCTGAAAGAACTCGTCCCCGACTACAGTGCCAGCATCGATCTCCTCAAGCGCATCAAAGGCACGGAAGAGCCCTGCGTGATTGCTTCGAATCGAAGTGAGCCCGTTGCGGATTCGATTCGGTGGGCAGGCCGTGGCCGTCGCGCTCATTTCCGTTCCTCCATTGATGCGGTTTCGCCAGCAGGTTCGGTCTCGGACTTCATGCTTTCCATCCGTCGCCGGATGGTCTCAATCACGCGCTGATCCATCTCGTGGGGCGAGAGTCGCTCGGCCTGTCTAAGAAGTCCGCGTAACGAGCACGTCAATTCTTCAATCTGACCAATCCTCAAGCAGCCATCGGGCTGCTTGGGCTTTTTCAATGCAGACGATATCGCGTCCAGCCGGATCATGCAATCACTGCAGGGTCAAATCTCTCCATTTTCGATGCGCATCGAAACGGAACTGCCAGTTTGGCCAATAGAGAAGTGCCGACAAAACTGCGCACATCTGGGCTATCGGAGAATGATCTCCAGTTCCATGCTGATCGAGGATCAAGCGAAAATGCCGGGCAATTCAGAGGTGTTGGGTGGATTATTCTTGTAAACTATTGATTCTAAAGCTACATGGCGGAGAGGGAGGGATTCGAACCCCCGATACCCTTTCAGGTATGCCGGTTTTCAAGACCGGAGCCATCAACCGCTCGGCCACCTCTCCGCGGTCTTCCAGCTAACTTCGATTGTACGTCGAATCAGCTCAATTGATGGAACGCGGACGCCGCAAGCCATCGCACGCATCCGCGATCCCGCAATCAAACGAGCACCATCGTGCGACGTTCGCTCGTTTCCCGCTTTGGTGCTACTGCTTCCCCTCGAGTTCGTCGGCCAGCGCTCCTACGCCATAGATCTTCCGCATAGCCTCGATCATCCCGGCCGAGTGAACTGCGACGGCGCGATTCTTTGTGCCGTCGTAAACAAAATCGCCCGCCAGCGACTCGATGTTGCCGTCGAAGATCAGCCCCACCAATTCACCATCGCGGTTCACCACCGGCGAGCCCGAGTTGCCGCCGATGATATCGGCCGTGCACACAAAATCCATCGGCGTTGCCAGATCGAGTTTGTCGCGAGCCGCCTCTTCTTTCGGAGTCAGATCCCACGGCGACTTGTCGCTGAAACTCGCCGCCCGATCGTAGAGCCCATAAAACGTCGTAAATGGCGGCGCGATGGTTCCGTTGTAGGGAAACCCGTCGACCGTGCCGTAACTCAGGCGTAACGTGAACGTCGCGTCGGGATAGGCGTTCTTGCCGTAAACAGCAAAGCGAGCCTTACCCAGCTTCTCGCCTCCGGCGTCGAGCACGCTGGAGACTTTGTCGCGCATGTACACGTAGTTGGCGCGCCACACAGGGTCCGCACGGCGCGCGGCCGCAATCATAGGATCATTTGAAGCTGCAACTGCAGACTCGCCCCCATCGAGCAGGCTCTTCCGGAATGCCGGATCGGCGAGTTTGGTACCATCCACCAGCGAGTCCACCGTCTTATCGATGTCGCCGCCCTGCACGATCGCTTGCAGGTACGCATCATCTGCGCCTAGTTGCTCTTTCGCCAGACTTAGCGCATTCTTCATGAACATCTTTTCTACCGACGGATAGACGGGCGCCGGAGACAGCAACTGGAATCGCAGAGAATCCAGCCCCGCATCATGGAACTGCGGCAGCCGCTCGCCATCCGGCTTCTTCACTTCGGCCACATACTGCACAATCTCCATGGCCAGCGTGAAAAGCTGGCTATCGGCGCGGCGGAAAAGCTGCTTCTTGAATTCGGGCTTGGCAAGATCCACGGCCTTCGCAATTTCGTCCCATGCGTCTCCGTATTCCTTTTGCAACTCTGGATTCGCGTTGACTTTGGCGCGAAGGTCGTCTTCCTCGGCCTGCTTCTTGGCCAGAACGGCCTTGTCCGAAAGTGCCTCTTGGCGGCCTACATAAACTTTCAGGCTGTTCTGTAGAAAGAAGATTGTGCTTTCAACCTTCTCCTTGTTGTCCGCACTCTGCTTCCCGAATTCCTGCGCAGCGTCAATGCGCCGCTGAAGGTATTCAACAATAGCCGGCCCACGGACTTCCCTTTCCAACGTCAGTTCGGCCACGGTGTCGTCGCGCGATGTCGAACCCGGATGGCCTGAGACGAAAACCAGGTCGCCCGGAGCCGCGCCCTTGGGGTTCCACTTCAAATAGTTTTCCGTGTGCAGTGGTTTGCCGTTTTCGTACACCCGGTATAACGCCATGTCCAGGTCGTAGCGCGGATACGTGAAGTTATCCGGATCGCCGCCGAAGAAAGCGGCCTCTTCTTCCGGTGCAAATACCAGACGCACATCGGTGTACGCCTTGTATTGATACAGCCAATACTCGCCTCCGTTGTAGAGAGTCACTACATCGGAGCGAAGGCCGGTCTTGTCCTTGCTCTCCTTCTCGATTGCGGCGATCTCGGCATCGCGCGCCTTTAGCGCCTCGGCATCGTCCTTTGCGCCCTTGGCTGCGTCCTGCACGCGCGCCGTCACGTCGTGCATGCCTACCAGAACGTTAATCTCCAGGTCAGGAGTCTTCATCTCCTGGTCCTCTGTCGCGGCATAAAACCCGTCGCGCAGATAATCGTGTTCTGCCGTTGAATTCTTCTGCAGTTGGACTCGCGCCACGTGGTGATTCGTCAGCAGTAGGCCGTTGGCGCTCACGAACGATCCTGACCCTCCGTCGTTCAGCCGCACGCTCGAAAGCCGCAGATGATCGAGCCATTCCTGCGTCGGGTGAAAGTTGTACTTCTCCGCCAGGGCTTTAAGCGGCGGATTGTCGAAAGTCCACATGCCTTCTTCGGCGCTTGCAATCGCTGTCGTCGCCAGAAGAAGTACGGGAATCAGGAACACAAAACGAAGAGCGCGAAATTTCATAGGATCCTCATCGGTTCGCGGGCGTAATTGCGCGCCTCGCGGTTATGGTTGCGGCAGAACGAATATCTCCACCCCTGAAGCTGCGTCTTTCTGGTGAAAGATCTGCTCGGTGGCCTTCTTGAAATCTTCCGGCTTTGCGTAGGGAATGTCCGTGAAGGTTTGCGGATTGCGGTCTGTGAGCGGGAACCACGAGCTTTGCACCTGAACCATGATGCGATGACCGCGGCGGAATGTGTGATACAGATCGGGCATCGTGAAGTCGATGTCGGTTTCCTTGCCCGGCACAAGCGGCTCCGGCTTCTCCCAGCTCGAGCGGAACTTCGCTCGAAACGGTTCGCCGCGCAGCAACTGCTCATAGCCGCCCATGTGCACTGGCTCTGCGTCAATCACGCGCTTGTTCGGTAGCGTCACAGCGTCGGCGTCCTCATCGGGATAAACATCGATCAGCTTAACGTCGAAGTCGGAGTCGGTGCCCGTGCTCGCCACTTTCAGGTGCGGCGAGATCGGCCCGGCAATCGTCACGTCCTCCGCAAGCGTTTCAGTCTCATATGTCACCACGTCGGGCCGGTAACTGGCAAAGCGCTGATCGTCGACCATGTAGCGTTGCGGAACCGTGTCCGTGGTGTAGCCCACAAACGGCACCGGATGATTCGGGTCGCTCAGGTATTCGTCCGAGCTTGCGGTTTCTTCCGGCGGCTCGAAACTGAGCTTGCCGCCCGCGTGAAAGTAGAGCGTCTTCGCTGCCACATTCTTCGGCGGCCACTCATCGTAGCGGCGCCACACGTTGGTCCCCGTCTCAAACACGATGGCCGTCGGCGGCGCCTTGTCTTTGCCCTTCAAATAATGCTCGAAGAACGGAAACTGAATATTGGCGCGAAAGTATAAAGATGTTTTCGCGTTAAATTGCACGTCTCCCAGATGATCGCCGTCATTGCGCGCCCAGCCTCCGTGCACCCACGGCCCCTCGACCAGCGTCACCGGCGTTTCCGGATTGAATTTGCGCATCGCGTCGAAAATCCGGTACGGCCCTTCCAGATCTTCCGCGTCGTACCACCCTCCAACCACCAGAACCGCGCACTTCACGTTCTTCATGTGCTGAGACAAATCGCGCGACTTCCAATAGTCGTCGTAAGTGTCGTGCTTGTACTGGTCGTCCCACATCCACTCTGCACCATCAAAATACTTGTCCAGACTGGCCACATTACCCGCCTGCAAAAAGAACTTGTAATTGTCCGGCGTCCCGAAATCGAACGGCGCTTCAAGTTTAGGCTGCACCGGATTTTGTTGCGGATGGAAAAACGGCGCATAGAATCCGAATCCCGCCGCCAGCATGAAAGCTCCGCCATGATAAGAGTCGTCGCCCAAAAACAGATTCGTCATCGGTGCCTGCGGGCTAGCGGCGACGATCGCCGGATGCGAGTCAATGATCGAGGCCGATGTGTAGAACCCCGGGTACGAGATGCCCCAAATGCCCACCTTCCCGTTGTTGTTGGGCACATTCTTCAAGAGAAACTCGACCGTGTCATACATGTCCGATGAATCATCCACGTCCTGCGGCGATTTCTTCTGGTCGATGTGTGGCCTGCTCTCCACAAACGTGCCTTCGCTCATCCAGCGCCCGCGCACATCCTGATAGACAAAAATGTAGCCGGAATTCTCAAACTCGTCCGACGGTTCCAGTTGCGCCGGATAGCGATCCTCTCCGTATGGCGCAACGTTATAGGGCGTCCTCTCGACCAGAAACGGATACGGACCGGGATCATCGGGAAAGGCCGATACCTTCGGCACATACACAGCTGTAAATAGTTTCACGCCATCGCGCATCGGGATGCGGTACTCATATTTCGTGTAATGCCCGCGAACAAACTCGTCCGGCGGCGGCGCTGATTGCTGGCTGCGCGAACAAACCGGCACAACGATCTGTCCCGCCAGCACAGCAATAACGAAGCTTCGCGGAGTGAGCATCGTGGCCCGGAATCTCCTGATCATTCAGAGTAAACCAGCCGGACGCAGTTTTGCCCTGTGCCGGTAGCGGAACGCCTCGTATCGCCTCTGGGGCGTGACCAACAGACGAACAATCAGTACGAATGGATTTTTGTTTTCCGCTGCTGTGGGCAGTTCCCTGGCTCGCGCTTCGGTCCCGCACTCCTGTTCAGCACTTCTGTTCTGCACTCTTTTCGATGCATTCTGCCGGGCGACGCCAACCGCTTCCCACCCCCTTCGTCGGCATTAACCCTCGCCAACTCGCGCACTTCTCCCTTCCACAGAATTTCTGCATTTCCTTACGTCATCCTTATGAGATTCGCTCTTCCCAGGTTTACTCTATGGGTGTTCCCTTAATTGGCCGCGGGCGCATTCACCGCCGGTTCTGTTTCATCATTCCCAACTCATGAGGAGAGCAATGTCAAAGTACAAATTGGAATACATCTGGCTCGACGGCAAAAAGCCCATACCTGAGCTGCGCGGCAAAACGCAAATCAAGAGCTTCGACAAAACGCCCACCCTGGCCGACTTGCCTCTCTGGGGTTTTGACGGCAGCTCCACCATGCAGGCAGAGGGCAGCAAGTCCGATTGCATCCTCAAGCCCGTCGCACTCTATCCCGATGCCAGCCGCAAAGACGGGTTCATCGTCCTGAGCGAGGTTATGCACCCAGATGGCACGCCGCACTCCACGAACATGCGCGCCACCGCCCCGGACGATCCGGATATCTGGTTCGGCTTTGAGCAGGAATATTTCCTATATAAAGACGGCCGCCCATTGGGCTTCCCCAAAGATGGCTACCCCGGTCCCCAGGGCCCCTACTATTGCGGCGTCGGCTATAAGTACATGGGCAGCGAAGCCCGCACCATCGTTGAAGAGCACCTTGAGCTTTGTCTCGCCGCCGGCATCAACCACGAGGGAATCAATGCTGAGGTGGCCAAGGGCCAATGGGAGTTTCAGATCTTCGGCAAAGGTTCGCACAAGGCCGCTGACGATGTCTGGACCGCTCGCTATCTCATGGCGCGCCTCTGCGAGAAGTACGAAGTCGACTTCCAGCTCTATTGCAAGCCCATCAAGGGCGACTGGAACGGCTCCGGCATGCACACCAATTTCTCCACCAAGCACCTCCGCGATGTAGGCGGCAAGGAATATCTTGAAGCGCTGATGAAGGCCTTCCAGGACAATATCGCCGCGCACATTGGTGTCTATGGCCCGGATAACCATCTGCGCCTCACCGGCCTCCACGAAACGCAGGCCATCGATAAGTTCAGCTACGGGCTCTCTGACCGCGGCGCATCCGTCCGCCTGCCTGTGAACTTCATCAAGAACGGCTACAAGGGCTATCTTGAAGATCGCCGTCCCAACTCCGAGGCCGATCCCTACCAGATCGTCGCTCAGATTGTAAAGACGATCAACACAGTGCCCACCAAGTAGTCCACACAGCGGTTCCCGTCTTAAAGACGGCCCGCGGAAGCAAGAAACAGTCGGCGCAGCCCTTGAACGGCTGCGCCGATTTTCTTTCACTCCGCGCACTGCGGCTGTTCCCGATTTATGACGGCTCCTTTATATCCGCCGTGTTAAAAACAAGAGAACAGCACGCCGCGGGCTTTGCCCAAACGGCCGCTCAGGCTCAGAGCAGTACTTTCGCCTGATCGGCTTAACTTAGTTGATGACGATCTCTGTCCGTACCCACGCAAGTTTGCCCCGGAACTCCGAGAGACCAGACTCATGACCGCTAGCCATCAAGTCGAGTTGCAGTCGCTCTTCGGAGACTATCCGCTCGACCATGCCTTCGATGAGATGCGCGCGCCCAACGGCGAACTGCGGCCGCAGTACCACGCGCTGGCTGAGACGCTCGCCGCCCTGCCCGCCGACGAGCTGCGCCGCCGCAAGCAATCCGTCGATCTCGCTTTCCTCACCCAGGGCATCACCTTTACCGTCTACGGCCGCGAAGAGGGCACCGAGCGCATCTTCCCTTACGATCTTCTGCCCCGCCTCATCACCTCTCAGGAGTGGGACCGCATCGAGCGCGGGCTCACCCAGCGCATCACCGCGCTCAACCTGTTTCTCCGCGACGTCTATTCTGACGCCAAAATCCTCGCCGACCACGTCGTGCCGCGCGACCTTGTCTACAGTTGCAAGCATTACCGGCGTCAGATGCGCGGGCTCCAGGTGCCGCGCAATGTATATATCGCGGTCGTCGGTTCCGATCTTCTTCGCATCAACACCGGCGAATTCGTCGTCCTTGAAGACAATCTGCGCGTGCCTTCCGGCGTCAGCTACATGCTCACCAACCGCCGCGTCATGAAGCGCACTTTCCCGCAGTTGTTTTCGAGTTACGGCGTGCGCCCCATCGAGCACTATCCCCAGGTTCTGCTCTCCACGCTGCGCTCGCTCGCGCCTGAGGGCCGGCCTGAGCCGAACATCGTGCTCCTCACCCCCGGCGTCTTCAACTCCGCCTACTTTGAGCACACTTATCTCGCCCGCCAAATGGGCATCGATCTCGTTGAAGGCCGCGACCTGGTCACGCACGACAACATCGTCTACATGCGCACCACTGACGGCCTCAAGCGCGTTGACGTCATCTACCGCCGCGTCGATGACGACTTCAGCGATCCGCTCATTTTCCGCACCGATTCCGCCCTCGGTTGCGCTGGATTGTTCAACGCCTATCGCGCCGGCAATGTCACCATGGCCAACGCCTTCGGCAGCGGGCTCGCCGACGACAAAGCCGTTTACGCTTACGTGCCCAAAATGATCCGCTACTACCTCAACGAAGACCCCATCCTGCCCAACGTCGAAACATTTCTGCTCTCTGACGACAAAGAGCGCCAGCATGTGCTCGCCAATCTCGACAAGCTCGTCGTCAAAGCCGTCGGCGAAAGCGGCGGCTACGGCATGCTCATTGGCCCGCACTCCACGGCGCGCCAGCGAGAGGAGTTCGCGCTCCAGATTCAGGCCAACCCGCGCAACTACATCGCGCAGCCCACGCTCGATTTCTCGCGCGCGCCCTGCCTGGTCGACGGCCGGCTCGAGCCGCGCCACGTCGATCTGCGCCCCTACATTCTCTTTGGCGACAAAGTCAATATCGTGCCCGGCGGATTAACCCGCGTGGCGCTTGAAAAAGGCTCGCTCGTAGTCAACTCTTCGCAAGGTGGCGGAAGCAAGGACACATGGGTTCTGGAACAAGTCTGATTCAGGAACGTCGCGCCGGGGGTGAGAGAAGCACGATGCTATCGCGCGTCGCCGACAGCCTCTACTGGATGAGCCGCTATCTTGAGCGCGCCGAGAATACCGTGCGCCTGCTCGACGTCACCATGGGCCTCATGCTTGATTCCGGCGGCGTCAACTCCGAGCAGCGCTGGAAAAGAATGACCGCCGCCCTCGGCCGCAAAGAGGGAATCGAGTGGAACGGCTCGCTCGAATCAATGTCCCGCAAGCTCGTCTTCGATCAGGTCGATCCCTCTTCAATCACCTATTGCATCAGCGCCGCGCGCGAAAATGCGCGCCAGGTGCGCGAAGAAATCTCCACCGAACAATGGCAGCGGCTCAATCGCCTCTATCATCAGATTCACTCGCCTAACGCGGATGCGCAGTTCCGCTCCAGCGTCAGCGAAATGCTGGGCTCGGTTGTCGACGGCATCTATCTCTTCAAAGGCACCACCGACACCACGATGATTCACGGCCAGGGATGGCAATTCATTCGTCTGGGCCGCTACCTGGAACGCGCCTATGCAACGGCCACGCTGCTCGAAGTGTTTCAGCCTGAACTGTTCCAGCATCCCGCCGAGGAGCGCGCCGGGCACTTGTATCTCGAGCTCGTCGGCCTGCTGCGCTGCTGCACGTCCTTTGAAGCGTATTGCCAGGTCTACACTGCCGATCTCTCGCCCGATCGCATTCTTGAATTTCTTCTCTTCAACCGTGAATTTCCCCACGCCATCTGCTACTGCGTCGAGGGCGCCCGGCAGGCCATCGAGGCAATTCAGGAGTCGGGCGGACGCCGCGCCCCCGTAGAGATCACTGCCGCCATCGGCAAGCTGCACTCCATGCTTATATTCACCTCAATCGGCGAGATTCTTGCCGGCGAGTCGGCGGATTTCCTCCACAATATTCGCGCACAGTGTCTTCGCATTCACGAGCTAATTTACCGGTACTACGTGCAGTACTCCATTCAGTCAGCACTATCGGCTTGAGAAATTGTTTCGTTTGCACTATTGCACGGAGCGGAAGTCCGCTGCAATTTGGAACAGGGCACGGCACGTTTAGTCGTGCCGAAAGAGCATCACAAATCACGCGGGGCTTTAGCCCCTGAGGGAATTTCGGAGCAATGAACTTCTATTCCATCCGCCACCTCACGCGCTTCCGCTACTCGCGCCCCATCAGCGAGAGCATCATGGAGACGCGCATGAATCCCCGCTCCGACTCCAGCCAGCATTGCCTCACCTTCACGCTTTCCGTCAGCCCACGCTGCCGCGTCTTCAGTTATCGCGACCACCTCGGCAACAACGTGCAGCATTTCGACATTCCCGGCGAGCACAATCAGCTCGTCATCATTGCCGAATCGGTAGTCGAGCAGCAGCCTCTGCCTGACGTCCCGCATTTCCTCTCGCCCGATGCCTGGCAAGATTTGGATGAGCTGGTCGAAGCCGGCGACTATTCTGAGATGCTGCTGCCCAGCACCTTTGCCGCCGAGACGCCGGCGCTTGTCGAGCTGGCGAAGAAAATGGAAGTCGTGCGGCGCGACGACCCGCTCCATCTCGTGCTCGAGCTAAACCAGCGCCTCTACCACTACTTCGATTACGTTCCTCGCTCCACGCGCGTTGATTCGCCGATCGACGAGGCCATCCTCAGCGGCACAGGCGTCTGCCAGGATTTCGCCCACACCATGATCGCTCTCTTGCGCCACGTGCGCATTCCAACGCGATACGTGTCAGGCTATCTTTACCGCGGTGCCGGGGATCACGACCGCTCCACGCCTGACGCAACGCACGCCTGGGTTGAGGCGCTCTTGCCGCATCTCGGCTGGGTCGGCCTCGATCCCACCAACAACCTCGTCGCGCATCATCGCCACATCCGCACCGCGGTCGGTCGCGACTACGCCGACGTTCCGCCCACCCACGGCGTCTTCCGCGGCAAAACCGCCAGTGAGCTTTATGTGGCTGTGCAGGTTGAAGCCGGTGATCAGCCGCCGGCTCTCGACCGCAAGCTGCCCATCCCTGAAGATTGGAGCGTGCTCGTTGAGCGCGCGCAGCAGCCGCCCGATCCCGCAGTCCCATTCATTGACTTGCAGCAGATGCAGCAGCAACAGTAGAAACGCAGCAGTAGCCCCGATCGCAATTCGTCGCGCCTATTTCGCCGCCGCCTGCTCCGCCCCCATCGCCGTCAGCCGCATCTGCGCCAGCCGCCACGTCGATGTCGGAACCGCCAGAATCTCCTTCGGCTTTTTCATCTTGCGGTAGTCGGCAATCGCAATATCCCGCTCGCCATATTGCTCGGCAATGCGGCCCAGCACATACCACACCTCGTCATTCGGCTCATCCAGGTTCCAATCGTCCATCGCGCGCAGCAACAGATCGTGCGCTTCCTTGGTCTTTCCCGTCTCCGCATACAGGCAAGCCAGTGTGTGCAGAATGTCCGGCGCATCTTTTTGCAATTGCGTCGCCTTCACGGCCGTTGCGATGTCGTCGTCGGTCACCTTGTCCGTAAACAGCGCATCCCATGCCAGTCCATTCAGCGTCTCCGCATTCTCCTGGCCGAGCGCTAGCAGTTTTTCTCCCCACGCGTGCGCCGCCGCAAAATCGCCGCGGTTGGCCTCGATCTCCATCTTCGCGGAGTAGGCGTCACTGTCATTGTCCAGCAGCTTCAGCCTCGCGTCGGCCTGCGCCAGCGCGTCGTCATAGCGGCTCAGCCCCATCAGCGCTTCAATGTTGTAAAGGAACGCCTGCTTCGATTCCGGCTCCTCCTTCAGCAGCGCCGAAGAAACGTCCAGCAGCCCCGCAAAGTTGTCCTGAATCGAATAGCCCTCCGCCAGCGCAATCTCAATGTTGGTTCGCTCGCGATCGCCTGCCGCATCCTTCAGAGCCGCCTCCAGAATTGCAACGCCCTGAGCAACCGTCGGCTTCGTGCTCACCATGATGGCCGCCGCGGCCAGTTTCATCTTGCGCGCATCGGCTGCTTCACCCTTGATCCAGAACCGCGGAAACACCGGCCCGCCCAGCGGATCGTCGCCGCCCTCCAGATGCTGATCCTCGCGCAACCAATCCAGCAGCGCCTTGGCGCCCTTCAGATCGCCGGCATCGACGCGGTCCAGCATCTCCAGCGCGATTGCGTTCGGCTTATCCAGCGTGTCCAGCAATTTGTATTGCCCGTCTTCCTTCACCACAAAAACCGTCATCGTCGTGCCGCCCAGCAGCTGCACTTTTTCCCGATAACCGGTCGCATCGTCGCCCTCGCCCTTTGGGTCGAGCATCTGCAGCAGAATGTCCTCCGTCACATCCAGCGAGCTGCCTTCCCGGGCCAGTTGGCTGTTCATCTGTTTACCGGAATTCAATTCCTCCTTCAACTCATCCGCGTCTTCGGCCTTCAGCACTTTCAGCCCGTTGCGGCTGAGCATCGCCGCAAAAGTCTCTTCCGTCATGTTGGCGTCGAAGGGAACCAGCGCGAAGCGCTTCACAACATCTTCGGGCGTGTTCGCGAATTTCACGTTCTCGTGATGCATCGCACCGCGCAGCATGTTGGCCAGTCCCAGCGTACGCGCGGCGTCGTCACCGGCCGCGCCCGCCTGCAGAAAATCCGCCGACTGCGGATACTCCCTCGTGTTCATCAGCATCTCGCCCGCCGTGTCCGCCGTGTCCTTGAACGATGCGTCGTCACTCGACCGCTTGTTCGCCTCGGCCAGGCCCGCCTTGCTGTTCTCGATCATCGCCACGCTCGCTGATAGCAGCGGCTTCGGCTCCGGATTCAGCGTTTGCCCGGCCTTGTATGCCTCCGCATATTCGCCGCCGTAGAAAAGCGCGAATGCCAGATTATCCGCGATGCCAAGATCGGCCAGCTTGTCCTCGCCCAGCGCCTCATATTCGGCGATCGCTTCCTTCATGTGCGACTGCCCGCTGTACCGCCGTCCCACCGAATCGTATTCCAGAAGTATCGCCAGATCGCCCTGCGCCGTGTGATCGTCGGGATCGAGCTTGATCGCCGCGCGATACGCATCTGCTGCGCCAGCCATGTCGCTGCCCGCGCGCAAATTGCGCCCCACCAGATCGTGCTTCAGAATGTCGGCCAGCGTGCGCTCGGCCAGCGCCGACGTCGGATCCAGCTTCACCGCGAGTCGCGCCTCTTCCCGCGCCGCTTCGCCCATCCCCGCTTCCAGCAGCACGTCCGCTACCTGCAGATGGTGCACCGCCGCATTGGGGTTCAGCGCGATCAGCGCGCGATAGCTGGCCAGCGCCTCCTTCACCTTGCCCTCTCGCAGCAGCGCCGCGCCTTCCGGCTCAAAGTTCACCAGAATCGCCGGCCCGTTAATCAAATCGGCAATCTCGTTGCGTAGCGCCGTCGCCTCCGCCACCGTATAGCGCCGCTTCTCTGTATCGAAGACAAGATGCGCCAGCACGGTTCCGTCTTTACCTTTCGAGAAGCTCTCCGTCAGCAGCGCCGGGCCGATCTGAATCGTCGCGTCCTTCGGCAGATCCTTGGCAATAAATCCTGCAGGCGGAGTCAGCTCATAATTCCACTCGACGTTATAGGGCGCGTCTAGCCACCAGTCTTCGGTACGCGGCTTCTTCTTATCAGTCCCGTTGACCTTCTTCTCGTCTGCGTCGTCTTTTCGCTTCAGCTCGTCAGGCAGCATCTGGAACATTCGATCGACTCGAATCGCCACCTGCGCATCTTCAAGATTCGTAAATCCGCGCTTGGCCTTCTCGCATGCAATCGTCAACTCGAATGGCCGCGACAAGTCAGCCGGATCGGTCCGATCCACTCTCGTCAAATCGTCCGACACATACTCCGCCTGCACATATCCCTGCACCCCGTTGCGCGTGTCCTCGTCCGGCTTGTCGGCGTAGTATGCGCGATAGCCTGACTCGTAAATGCCCGTCGGCCGTGTGATCTCCACTACGTTCGAGGGACCGTTGTCAGTCAGCGTGAACTCGCGTGTTTCTGCCAGACCATTGTCCTTCGAAGTCGACTCCGGCGTCTTCTCAAGAGCAGTCGTCGCCGCGCTTGTAATCAGCGCCAGCCGCCCCTGGTCGCCCATCGGAATCTGCCCCAGCTTCGCGTAGCGGTCAGTCGCGTCGATCCAGATCGGATTTTTTCCCGGCACATAAACAATCGCGTGATCGAACATGCCCATGCCCGGCAAGTCCACGGGAGAATCGATCCGCGATTCAACGTTGAGCAGCGCCACATTCGCCGGAATCCCGGCCGCGCGCAGCATCGCCACCAGCAGCGTGGCCTTGTCCTTGCAGTCGCCGTATTTCTTGGCCAGCGTCTCCGCTGGATCGTGCGGCACAATAGCCGCCTCGCCAAATTCAATACCGGTGTACCGCACTTCGCGGTCAAGGTAGTCCACAATCGCCGCTTCTTTCTCGGCGGTAGATTTCTTTCCCGCAACTAACGGCTCCACAATGGCTTTCACCGCGGCGGAGTCAGATAAATTGTCGACAATTTTCCCGTAGTCGGCCGCTATGCTCTGCCATGATGCGCCTGTGGCGAACGCAATAATGGGCAGGCTGACGAAATCCGGCGGAAGGTTGGACTCGCGCACATCGACGCCATCGATTGAGTCCACGTCAAAAGTAAGCGTCACGCGCCCGTTGGCTTCTGTGCGCACGGGCTTCACATCCGGCAACAACAACTGATTGGTGCGCAGCGGCAGCGCGGCAGGTGCGTCGAACACCACCCGGCTGTGTGCCACCGTCACATCTTCCAGCCCTAGTTCGATGCGACCCACGCGCCCCGGCGCAAACAACGGCGCCGTCTCCGTCTCGGTGTACTCCTCTTCCACCACCACGCCCGGTGCAATCGCCGGGAACGGCGCGCGCAGCCGCTTGTCGTCGCTATATTCTTTGTAGTCGCCGCCGCGTGCCGGCGCCTCAGTCACGGTATTCGGGTCCAGCGTGTGCACTGTGAAATCCGGCGCAATCACCCGCGCGCGAATCACCGGCCGCGCCTCATGCCATGGCTCCCAACCAACCGAAAGTGAATCCCAGTCCTCTGCGCCTTTCTGCGTCAGCACCTTATAGATGATGCGGCCCACATGGTTCATGCGGCCCTCATCGTCGAAGGTGTAGCTCTCATCTTCAACAAGTTCAATTACGTTGGCGCCGTCCGGCACTGGCACTGCCGATGCCGCCTCGTACAGTGTCTTGGGATCGACTGAAAAGTCCGGAGCTGCCCACGGTTCTACCGCAGCATTCGCAGTTTCGCCCGCCGCACTTGTCGGTGATTGTGCAGCCGCAGCCGCGGACGATTGTGCTCGTCCGGCAACGATTGCGGCGCATGAAACGCAGGCAAGAAGAAGACTGTATATAAAAGAACGCATGTAGAAGAAGTTGAACACAGGCCACCAAGCTCGCTGAAATTGATTTCAACGGTAAATCGACCGGGACCGAAGCGCAAGCCGACCCGCGCTTCGCATCTCCGCCCCCGCGATTAAGGTTGTGCCACCGCCCCTGTCTCGCGTATGACTATATTGTCCTCGGAGAACACAATGGATAACCAAAGCGGTGCCGCAGCAAACAGTTTCTGCGCAGGATGTGGCGCGCCCCTCGAGCCAGGAGCGCGTTTTTGCCCTTCGTGCGGCAAACCCACCGAAGCTCCAGGCCGTTCCCGCCGCGCCGGCCCCGCAGCCGCCTCAGCAATTCCCCGCTCAACCTGCCGCCGCACCCAGCGCCAACGTGCCCGGAACCATCCCGCAAGGGTTGACCTGTCCTCGCTGCGGATCAACACGAGTCCAGGCCGAAAAGCGCGGCTGGAAATGGACAACCGGAATGATCGGCAGCGGCAACTTGGTAAATACGTGTCTCCAGTGCGGCAACAAATTCTAGGCCGCCCGAAGATTTCCTAATCTCGACGCGGGAGCTTCAACCCGCCTTCCGCGCCTCAGCCGCAATCTTCCTCAGCTCCGGCAGCACTTTTCCCAGCGCAACCGGCGCCGCATCGCGCGTTCCCAGCGCAAAGTACACATCGCGATAATGCCGGTAAAGCTGCTCGTAAACGGCGGCCGATTTTTGCGTCCGGCTCGACCATGCGCAGCGGCAGGCAAACCGCAGCCTGCGCTTCCTCGATCGTCTTGTATGCTCCCGCCGCGAGCAGCGCAAAAATCCCCGACCCCAGGCTCGTCGGAATCCCCGCCGGCACCAGCACCGGCTTGTTCAGCACATTCGCATACACGCGGTTCAGCACCTCGTTCTTCTGCGGAATCCCTCCCGCATTGATCACGCGCTCGATTCTCACTCCATGCTCCGCCATCCGTTCCAGAATGATGCGCGTATGAAATGCCGTTCCCTCAATCGCCGCGAACAGCTCATCCTGCGCCGTGTGCACCAGGTTCCATCCCAGCGTCACTCCGCCCAGCTCCGGATTCACCAATACTGTTCGGTCGCCGTTGTCCCAGCTCAGCCGCAGCAGCCCCGTCTGGCCCGCCTTGTACGTTTCCAGCCCGTCGCTCAGCGCAGCAACCGTCGTTCCCGCGCGCCTGGCGATCGCCTCAAAAATATCGCCTACCGCCGAAAGTCCCGCTTCGATTCCCGTATAGCCCGGATGCACGCTTCCCGGCACCACGCCGCATACTCCCGGAACCAGCTCCGCCTCGCGCGCCATCGCAATGATGCACGTCGACGTGCCCACCACGTTCACTGCGTCGCCCTCGCGGATATTCGATCCAATCGCGTCCCAGTGCGCGTCAAACGCGCCCACAGGAATCGGAATCCCCGCGCGTCAACCCCAGCGCCTCCGCCCACTTCGCTGAAAGATTCCCCGCCACATGATCGCTGGTCAGGTACTCGCCGCCCAGTTTCGCGCGCACGCCCGCAAGCAACGGATCCACCGCGACAAGAAATTCTTCCGGCGGCAGCCCGCCCCACTTCGGATTCCACATCCACTTGTGGCCCATCGCGCAAACACTGCGTTTCACCGCGCTCGGCTCCGTCACGCCGCAAAGCGTCGCCGCCACCATGTCGCAATGTTCCAGCGCAGTCACAAATCGCGCGCGCTTCTCCGGGTTGTGCCGCAGCCAGTGCAGCAGCTTCGCAAATCCCCACTCGTGCGAGTAAACCCCGCCGCACCACTCAATGCCCTCGAATCCAAGCTCGTGCGCCTTGCGCGTAATCTCCTCGGCCTCGGCAAACGCGCGATGATCGCACCACAGGTAGTATTCGTCGAGCGGCTCCAGCCCCTCACCCACCGGAATCACGCTCGACCCAGTCGTATCCAGCGCAATCGCCTCCACCTCGGCGCCGCTGACGCCCGTCGACTTCAGCGCATCTTTCGTTGCCGCCACCAGTGCGGCCATTTGGTCCGCGTGCGATTGCGTAGCGTAGTCGGGATCATCATGCCGCCGATGCAACTCGTAGCTCGCAGATGCCGTCCCGATCGGCCCTTTTTTGCTGTCAACCAGAGTTACGCGCACGCTCAGTGTTCCGAAGTCCACGCCGGCGACGATAGCCATGAAAAATTCCCCTTCGGTAAACGCTTTCAGTTTCGCCCATCAGACTACACCATCGTCCGGCGCCTAATAGCTCCGCACCCACTCCAGAATCGATCGCACTGCGATCCCGCTCGGCCCAGTCGCGATGTACGGCCGCTTCTCCTCCACCCACGCCGTCCCCGCAATATCCAGATGGATCCACGGCGTGTCCTCGGCAAACACATGCAGGAACTCCGCGGCAATACTCGCCCCGCCCCCGCGTCCTCCGGTGTTCTTGATGTCGCCGATGTCCGACTTGATCAACTCCGCATACCCATCGTCCAGCGGCAGCCGCCAAAACTTTTCTCCGGAAACTTCCAGCGCAGCCTCGAATTTTTGATATGCCGCATCGTCATTCGAAAACGCGCCAGCCGCCACTTTGCCCAACGCAACCGAAATGGCGCCAGTCAGCGTTGCCGCGTCAATCAGATGCGTCGCGCCCAGTTGCCGCGCATACGTCAATCCGTCAGCCAGCACCAGCCGCCCCTCAGCGTCCGTATTAATGATCTCGATCGTCTTGCCCGACATTGCCGTCTGCACATCGCCGGGCTTTTGCGCCGTGCCGCTGGGCATGTTCTCCGCCGCGCAAACAATCCGCGATCACGCGCACCTTCGGCTTCAGCAGCGCAATCGCGCGCATCGCCCCGAGCATCGCCGCTCCGCCCGCCATGTCGTACTTCATCTTCTCCATGTTGTCCGCGGGCTTGATCGAGATGCCGCCGGTATCAAACGTAATTCCCTTACCCACCAAGCCAAGCACCGGGCCGTCCGTTCACACCCTCAGGCTCGTAGCGCAAAACGATCAGCGCCGGCGGCTCCGGCGATCCCTGCGATACGCTCCAGAACGCTCCCATCTTCAGCTCATGCAGCTTCTCGGTGGAGTGAACTTCCCACCCCAGTCCAACCTCCTGCGCCATCTCCGCCGCTCGCTGCCCCAGAATCGTCGGCGTCAGCTTATTGCCCGGCTCATTCACCAGCGCGCGCGCAAAATTCTGGCTCTCGCCAACAATCGCGCCCTCCGCAAACGCCGCCTCAATGGCTCCGCGCTCAGCCTCACCCCGACGGCAAGCGTCCCCGTAACCGCAAGCGTGAATGTCTGGATGCTCTGGTCCTTCCGGTCGCTGCGATACGTGTCCGCGTCGAAGTCGCCGACATACGCGCCCTCAACGGCAGCCCTCGCCAATGCACTCGCCGAGCCGATCTCGAAATTCTCCGGCAACGCCAGCACCACCTCGCGAATCCCGCGCGGCTTCGCAAATCGCACCGCCGTCCCCGCGGCATCGCGCACCGAGTGAATTGTCGCCTTGGCCAGCTTGCCCAGCCCAACAATCAGCAGCCTCTTCGCGGCCAGCCCCACTGGCGCGTGCAGCAGCACCGTCTCGTTTGCGCCTGCTTTATATTCGCCGGTTGAAATTACGCTCGCCGCGGCCGCCTGAACTGCTACGTCAGTCGTCAGCAGCGTCGGCCTCGGCTTGGCTTCCGGGCCTTTTTCGGTTTGGGTATCGATGGCCAGTACGGCCAGAAGTTCAGCAGCAATCCCCGCAATCGGGGCAAAAGAAATCTCAGTCCGCATACTGCCCATTCTTCACGGAACGCTCGCCTTGTGGCAAATCCAGGATGACAAAACGCCGCTGAATCCCCATCGCCAACCCGACTCCACACCAGGCCCAGGCCAGCCCGTTGCACGGCAAAACCTTCATCGAATGTCACTTATGTAAGATTTGACATTTATAAATAAGATGTCATATCATCTATATATGCCAGTATTTACTGTTTCCGCTGATAATGACATTGCTCAAGAAAGTGTCGCTTCACGATTAAATGACAATGGCCGCATCGTCATTCCCGCGAAGATCCGGAAGTCCATGGGACTGAAGCCGGGCGACGTCGTCGTCATGTCTCTTGAGGATGGCGTGCTCCGCATCGAATCGCATCTCGCCAAAATTCGCAGAATTCAGGAGGAGTTCAAGAAATTCGCCACGCCGGGAACACTGGCTTCCGACGAGCTTATCGCCGAGCGCCGCGAAGAAGCTCGCCGTGAGATGGAGGAGTCGCTTGGATAGTCTCGCCGTTTTGGACTCCTCGGCGATTCTGGCCGTCATCTTCAGCGAACCAGGGGACGAAGTCGTTCTCCCCCTCCTTAAAGGAGGCCTGCTCAGTACCGTCAACTCGGCGGAAGTGCACACGCGCCTCGTGTCGCGAGGGATAGACGCTGACTTCGCGTGGCGTCGTGTAATTGCCTTTGGTTGCGAGATCAGCTACTTCGACGATGTTCAGGCGCGCCTCGCCGGAGAACTCGTCCTCCAGACCCGCCCCTTCGGCCTTTCCCTCGGCGATCGAGCCTGCCTCGCCCTCGCCATTCAGCGCAAAGCCGCCGTCTACACCACCGATGCCGCCTGGAAAAATCTCAACCTCGGCATCGAAATCAACGTCATCCGCTAAAGCTCCCAGCTAACTGTTGTTGTTCTTGTGTTTGTTCGCCTTGATTGCCGCGCTGGACTCCCGGTCCGCCTCGCGCCGCCGCTCCGTCTCCCGTTTGTCCCAATCCTGCTTGCCCTTGGCCACCGCCAGCTCGCACTTTACCCGCCCCTTGCGGAAGTACAGCCGCGTCGGAATGAGCGTATGCCCCTTGATCTGCGTCTTGGAGAGTAGCTTGCGGACCTCTTCGCGGTGCAGAAGCAGTTTCCGTGTGCGCGTTTCCTCGTGGTTGGCGATGTTGCCGTGGGAGTACGGCCCGATATGCATATTCAACAGGAACGCCTCGCCATCCTTGATCAGCCCGTAGGAGTCCCTCAGGTTGGCCTTGCCTTCGCGAATGGATTTGACTTCCGTCCCGCGCAGCGCCACGCCCGCCTCGAATTTTTCCAGAAGAAAGTAGTTGTGGCTGGCCGCGCGATTGTGCACCGCGTCGCGCTCGCCGCTGGCCACCGGATCGCGGGGCTTCTGCGATTTTTTGGCCGCCGGAGCGTCCTTCGCGGTAACAACGTGGCTGGTTTGGCGGGCCATCGGCAGTCTTCCTTGAATTTTCATCGTAGCATCGGCGCGCATTGCGGCCGCCGCCGATCAGTCGCAATGGGGCTTTGTTAGAATGAGGGAGCGTTTTTCCCGGAAAGTTCGGCAGAATGAATCACATCGCTACGCCCGCGAACCGCATCAGCCTGCCCCCTCCGGCGAACCTTTTGTCCGCGAACCCCTTGCCCGCGAATCTGGGCCTGTGGCCCCGGCCCCAATTTGCGAGTTGTGGAGTCGTATGAACCGTCGCACCACCGCACAAGCCGCTGTTCGCGCCCGAGTCTCGAGTCTGTTCTCGCGCCCGCTCTCGCGAATTGCTCCGCGCCTGTCCCTCGTCCTCGCGCTTCTTCTGGCCGTCGTCGGCCTTGGTGTCTTCGTCGCTCGCCTTCACGCCGAGTCGGCCAACTCTGACTTCAAGCAGGGCCAGGCCGCCGAGGCTCGCGAGGACTACGACGCCGCCTTCGAGCTTTACCAGAAGGCCTACAATCGCGATCCCAAAGACGCGCGTTTCAAAATTGCTCTCGCGCGCATCCGCACCACCGCATCGTCGGCTCACGTCACCGCCGGCCGCAAGCTGCTCCTGTCAGGCGATGTGCAGGGCGCGCTGGTCGCAGTTCCTTCACGCCGCTGAAATCGATCCCGGCAATGAGGCTGCGCAGCAGGAGATCGCTCACGTCCGCCAGCGCCAGGGCGCAGGTGCGCAGGTGCCTGAAGTCGCTCTGCCCCAGCCGGCCGGCGAAGAGCAGGAGCTTGACCAGGTCCAGGCTCCGCCCGAGCTGCACGCCGCTCACCAACGAGCCGCTTTCCCTGCACATGGCCGAGGACACCAAAGTCGTCTATCAGGCCATCGCCAAGGCGGCCGGCGTCAACGTGCTCTTCGACCCCGACTTCAACTCCAAGCGCATCACGGTCGACCTCAACAATGTCTCGCTCCTCGATGCCTTGCGCATCGTCGGCGTCATGTCCGATACCTTCTGGCGTCCCGTCACCAGCAACACCATCTTTATCGCGCAGAACTCCCGCACCAAGCGCCAGGAGCTCGACGAGCAGGCGGTGCAGACCTTCTATCTCACCAACGCCTGGCAGCAAAACGATCTTAACGACGTGCAGACCGCTCTGCGCAACGTCATGCCCAACGCCAAGGTCTACGGCGTGCAAAGCCAGAATGCCATCGTCATGCGCGGCACGCCCGACGAGCTGCTTCTCGCGCAGCAGCTCATTGACGACCTCGACAAGGCCCGCGGCGAAGTCGTCGTCGACATCGCCGTCCTTGAGGTCAGCAAAAACTGGGAACGCACTCTGGGCATCTCATGGCCCAGCAGCGTCGGCGTCTCTCTCCAGCCCAACTGCGCTGCGACCAACTCTTGCAGTTCCTCCACCACCAGTTCTGGCACCGGCACCGGCACTTCCGGCACCTCAACCACGAACCCCACTCTTTACACGCTGGCCCACCTCAACTCCACTGACTTTGCCATGAGCGTCGGTTCGGCCACTCTCAATCTTCTCTTACCGACAACCAGACCAAGATCCTGCAAAGCCCGCGCATCCGCGCCACCGACGATCAAAAAGCCACCATGAAAATCGGTTCGCGCATCCCCATCGCCACCGGTTCCTATCAAACCGGCGCTGCCACCGCGCTGGTCAGCTCGCTGGTCAATACCCAGTTCCAGTATCAGGACGTCGGCGTCAACATCGAGATGACGCCCAGCGTCCACTACGACCACGACGTCACGCTCAAAATCAAAATTGAAGTCTCCGCCGAGAGCGGCACCGAAACCATCAGCGGCGTCACCGAGCCCATCATCTCGCCAGCGCGTCGTCGATCAGACCATCCGCCTGCGCGAGGGCGAGGCCAGCATCCTCGGCGGCATCCAGAACAAGCAGGAGCAGAACAACTGGAACGGAATCCCCGGCCTCAGCGCCATTCCCATTCTTAAATACATCTTCGGCTCGCGCGATCGCATCATCCAGGATGACGACATTGTCTTCGTCGTTGTGCCGCACATCGTCCGCTCGCAGGAGCTCGATCAGGCCAATCTGCGCATCATCGACACCGGCTCCGGCCAGTCCATCGATCTCCGCCACGCCGACCAGGGCGACGCAGCTTCGGCGTCTGTACCAACTATCCAGCCCGTCGCGATGCAAGGCTCGCCAGTCGGAACCGTTCCCGCGCAGAGCGCCGTCGAAGCTGCCCCCGCAATGCTGGCGCAATTACGCTCCGACATGGCCTCCACCGGAGGTCCGCAACCGGCCGCCCAAACCGCCGCGACGGCGCCCAATCTCGCTTCGCAACCAGCCTCGCAGGTTGTCACTCCAACGCCCGCGCCTCAGCCGCCAGTCATACAGCCTGCCGCCCAGTCCCCGCCGCCTGCTGTTTCTCCGGCCGTATCCGCGCAGCCTCCTGCAATCACCGCTGCGTCTGGCGCAGCCTTCGCGCTCAATCCGCCACCCACTCCGCCGGCTTCAGGCGCAACCTTTCAGGTCCCCGTCGTACTGAACGGCGCAACGGACGTTTCTTCCATCGCCCTCCAGCTCCATTACGATCCGGCAAAACTCCAGCTCGTCAACGTCTCCTCGGGGAGCCTCCTCAGCAGTGACGGTCAGGCCGCTCCCACTATCCACACCGACCAGCCCGCGGGCAATCTGGTCGTCGGCATGTCTCGTCCGTCGGGAACTCACGGCATCACCGGCACCGGCGTGGTCTGCGTTCTCACCTTCCAGGCCAAAGCCGCAGGCGCCAGCGACCTTGCCATCACTAGGGCCTCCGTAGTCAACGGCGCGCAACAGCAGTTGCCGGTGGCCAGCGCCCAAGCCAGCATCGTCGTTAAATAGATGACCCTTCAGCGTTCCATTCCGATCCGCAGCCGCGATTCGGTCTTCGCCCGCAGGCCGAACGAGCGCGGCCTCACGCTGATCGAGCTCATCGTCACCTGCTTCATCCTCACCATTCTCGCCTCGGCTGCGCTCCCGCTTGTGCGCTTTCAAGTCAAGCGGCAACAAGAGCGCGAGCTTCGCTTCGATCTGTGGGAGATGCGCGATGCCATCGACAAATACAAAGACGCGGCCGATCGCGGAGCCTTCCAGACCAAAGTGGAAAGTCAAAACTATCCGCCCGATCTTGAAACGCTGGTCAATGGCGTCGACGTGCAGGGCAAGAAGCTTAAATTCCTGCGCAAAATTCCCATCGATCCCATGACCCACGATACGGATTGGGGAATGCGCTCCATGCAGGACGATCCGGACTCCGACTCCTTTGGCGGCCAGAGCGTCTTCGACGTTTACTCCAAATCCCAGGGCACGGGACTCGATGGCACGAAATACTCAACGTGGTGATGAATGGAAGCTGTTAGCCTCACGTCAGAATGAGTGGGAATGCAATTCGGCAGAAATCGGCACGCACAGGCTGACCACTGATAGCTGATCACTGAACACTAATAAAATGCGCAACCGACGTACACAATCCGGCTTCACGCTCATCGAATTGCTGATCGTCATGACGATCATTTCAATTCTGGCATCGATTGCCATTCCCAGCTTCACAGCAGCCGTCCGGCACGCCCGCGAAGCAGCGCTCAAGGAAGACCTTCAAACCATGCGCATGGCCATCGATTCCTACACCATGGACAAGCAGAAAGCCCCCCAGTCGCTCGACGATCTCGTACAGGAAGGCTACCTCAAGGCCATCCCCGAAGACCCCATGACCCACGCGAAGGATACCTGGGTCACCGACACCAGCGACGCCATGTACTCCATCGACCAGACCGATCCTGGCATCAACGATGTCCACTCTGGTTCCGAAGAGTCAGGTTCCGACGGCCAGCCCTACTCATCTTGGTAAATTCAGGTGTGAGGACTAGCTCCATGCCCAGCCTTCGCGCTTTCGCCCAATTCATCATCATTGCCGGCTTCATTGGCGCCTCCTCCATAGCCTTGCCCGCGCAAACCACAAACACCATCTCCGTCCGTTTGCTCGATGGCAAAACCGGCCTGCCCGTCACGGCCTCCAATTTCCTCGTCCGCGTCGATCACCACGAAACCGATCACCCCGACTGGGTCACCGTCAACGACGATGGCACTGTCGTCATCACCGTCCCCGCCGACGCTAAAGAGATCTCCCTCAAGGCCACCTACGGCATGGGCATGGAAACCTTCATCAATTGCGATGCCGCCAAAGAGAGTGACAAGGAGAGGAACATCTGGTATTCCATCGCAACCATCCTCAGCACCGGCATTGTCGCGCCCGATGAGTGCGCCCTGACGAAATACACACCCAAGCCCGGCCAGTTCACCTTCTTTGTCCGCAAGCGCTCCTGGCACGATCAACTCGAGAATTAACAGCGCCCTCCTACACGCGAATCACCTCGCCCACGCGCGCCGCAAGGCACCACGTCGCCGACTCGCTAACTTGCTGACTCGCTCGTTAAGATGAAATCTTGACGACTGATCCTCAATCCGCCGCCTTCAATTTCCTCACGCGAGTCGCGCTCTCTTACGCGACCCTGCTCCAGTCCCCACTCGCCACCCCGGAGACAGGCCTCGGAGGCAAACTCTTCTATGCGGCCTCACTCGACGAAGAGGGACGCGCAAGCTCCTCGTCGCAGCCAACATTGCCGGCGCCGCCACGCTCGCCGCTTCAGCCGATCGCGACGCGCAAAAACAAGCCCTCCGCGATGGCGTCGTTGATTTCGTTGTAACCAATCTCGATGAAGCTCTGCGCATCTTGAAAAACCAGCTCCGCAAGCGCGAAACCGTCGCTGTCTGTATCGCCCAGCCGCCGTCCGAAGTCGAGCGCGAAATGAACCTGCGCGGAGTCGCCCCAGATCTTCTTCGCCGCGACCTGTCCATCCCGCCCAGCCACAACGCGTTCGCCCTTGAGGCGAATGCGGAAGCGCCGATCATTCCGCAGGACGCTTCAGCAAAAGTCGACCTCAGCAAAATCCCCGCCCTCGTCACCTGGCGTGTCGACTCTGCCCTTCCCAAAGATCTCGCTCTGCTCGACGAAATCGCGCTCGACTGTCTCGACGCCGGTGCCAACGCCCGTTCCGGCACCGCTACCTGGAAATCCCGCCGCTGGCTGCATCTCTCCCCGCGCTATCTCGGCCGCCTCGCGCAGAACCTTCGTCTGCTCGACTCGAATCGCGAATTCGCCGCTCGTTTCATCGAAGCAGTAGACAAGCGCGTCAAAAGCGGCGCCATCGCCGCCACCGTCGAAATCCATTCATACATTCGCGGCACACAAAACATGTACCGCCTCGCACCCACTGCGCGCTGAGCGCAATCTCGCCGTCCCGCCCACCAGCTAGAAGAGAGGAGCTAGCAGCTAGAAGCTCGCGCCCAGCCCCTCGTCTCTCATTCCCCTAGTTTCTCGGTCCCTCGTTCCCTTGGTCCCTTGGTCCCTGCCGGGGTCCCCAACGAGCGATCTTTGCTCGTTGGGGTGGCTAGGTCCGTGCCTCCACAATCTTCCCCCACAACTCCGCAATGCCGTATCCCGTCTTGGCTGAAACCGGCAAAATCGCATCAAATTCAAGCTCTCGCTTCAGCGCCGCCAGGTTCCGCGTGCGCTCGTTACCGCTCAGCCGGTCCACTTTCGTCGCCACCACCAGCAATTCGCGATCCACTGATCGCAGCCAGTCCAGCAACTGCCGGTCATTCGGCCGCGCCGGCACAATCGCATCCACAATGCAGATGCACAACGCCAGCGTCTCGCGCGTCGCAAGATACGGCTCAATAAACTTCGGCCACTCCGCCGAGATCGATTTCGAAATCTTCGCGTAGCCGTAGCCCGGCAAATCGGCAAAGACCATCTTCGCCGCGCCCCGCTCGCCCGAGACCTCAAAAAAGTTGATTGCCCGCGTCCGTCCCGGCGTCGAGGAAACCTTCGCCGCCTTCGCGCCAACCAGCGCATTCAGCAGGCTCGACTTGCCCACATTCGACCGCCCCAGAAACGCGATCTCCGGAACGCTCGCCTTGGGAAACTGCTCCGCCGAAACCGCGGAAAGCATAAATTGGGCTTTATGTTGACTGGCCATATCCCAATTCTCTCAGGTTCCCAATCGCGCAGCGTCGACTTGCAGGCCTTCTACTCAGATATTCCGGTCACGTTGCAACGCCAGACCTTCTCGTCGAGAATCGCACTGCCCCCTGAAGAGCGCCGCTCGAGCATCTGGTTGCCCCATCCTTTCACGGCATTTTGTGAAAGGGTGGGATACCACGAAGCCATCTGGTCCGTTCCGGCTCGCTCACTACTGCACAAGCTCCCGTAGGGAGCGATAGAAGTTAGCCCAGGGCAAGGCCGCGGAAGCGGACGCAGCCCTGGGAAAGCCGCACAAAAAGCTCTCAAGCCCCGTAGGGGCGACAGAACGAATCCACGGAGCCGTTCAGGAAAACGCGATCTAAACCGCGCGCAAAACCGCGCATCCACGGCGTCGAACGGCTATTGATTTATGAGAGGAAAAGAAGTCTTGGTGCCGAAGAAGGGACTCGAACTTGAGCCGTTTTCAAGGCGTGAGGAGCGGAAGCGACGGGAGCCTTGAGGCGAAATCCTGAGCGAAGTCCGGATCGCCGGACGCAGTCGAAGGACCTATATGGCTAATTTGTCCTTTGGTAATTTGGTGCCGAAGAAGGGACTCGAACCCCCACACCCTTGCGAGTACGTGGACCTGAACCACGCGCGTCTGCCAATTCCGCCACTCCGGCACTTGATTGATGCTCAGGCGGGGTTCCGCCGAGCGGGCAGCAACTCTGAGTCTCGCAAATGCGCTCTACAGTGTCAAATTCAGCATGCGAACGCGGGCCGGGAACCTGCGCCCCGGCGCCGCATCCGTTTTGCAGTTACACCAGCTTCGCGTCCAGCACAATCTCCGTGTTGTTCGCGAACAGCTTTGAAATCGGGCAGCCCGCCTTCGCATCCGCCGCGGCCTTGTCAAAAACTTCTTTGGTCGCGCCCGGAACGCTCGCCGTCGTGTTCAGCACAATTCTCGTCACCGCAAAGCCGCCGTCAACTTTGGCCAGCGTCACCGCTGCGTCAGTCTCAATCTTGGTCGGCGTCAAACCCGCGCCGCCCAACTGCGCTCCCAGCGCCATTGAAAAGCAGCTCGCGTGCGCCGCCGCAATCAACTCTTCGGGCGTAGTGCCGCTTGTCGCGCCCTCAAACCGCGTTGCAAACGAGTAGTTGGCGTCCTTCAGCACGCCCGTCGCCATTGAAATCGTGCCCTTGCCTTCCTTCAGTGATCCTGTCCAAACCGCGCTTGCTTTGCTTGCCATGGTCCCTCCTCGGGGTACCCCTTCCGGGGCGTCTTGTCGTCAAGTTGTCTGTGAGTTTTTCGGGCGCCGAGCTTCGGGCTCTTCATTTCCAGAATGTCCGTCGCGCCACGATCCTGCTGTCTTCTGTTCCCTGTTCCCTATTCCCTGTTGTGTTGATCTCTCGTGCGCCTGCTTGAAATTCAAATCGCAGGCCGCCACTCCTCCATGCTAATCTGTCGGGCATGTTGCCGCACCTTCCACGCGCCCTGAATTCCGGCTTTCAACTCGATTCCGCGTCGGAAATCTCACAAAGTGGTGCGGTCTGCCTCGCTGGCCCCGATTCACGCGACCGCTGCTTCCGCCTATCGACCACCACTGCCAAATCTGCCCCACCTGCAGTCACCGCCTCACCGGCCACCACTGCAAGCTCGTCTGCACCAACTGCGGCTACTACCTCAGTTGCGCCGACTACTACTGACCGCCCGTATTCCATTTCATCAATGAGGCCTCACTATTCCGAGTCCCTTAGTCCCTCAGTCCCTGTTCCCTACTTCCCTGCTTCTGCCGCCTTTCTCGCCGCCTCAAACTCATCGCCCGGCTGCCACTCAATCGGCTTCTGCTGCTCGCTCGCCAGCCAGCCCAGCACAAATCCAAACCGCGCCAGCTTCGCATTGCCGCGGAAATCCCAGTCTGCTTTGTACTCATCCGACGGCTGATGATAATGATGCTCCTCGTAGTCCGCCACCTGCGCCTCGCCCCACGCCAGCGTCGTGTCCCTCGAATAAATCTCCCTGGTCAACCGAGAACGCCGGAATCCCCACGCGCGCAAGCGAAAAATGATCGGATCGATAATAATGCCCCGCCATCGGCGAGGGATCGGGCAGCAGTTCCAAATCGAACGCCTTGGCCACCCTCTCGACAGTCGGCCAAAAATCGATCCGCTCCGCGCCGCCCAGATTCACCGACCGCGGAATCCCAACCGGCAGCAGCATGTCGTAATTCAAATCCAGCCCAATCTGGCTTGCGGGCACTGGCGGATGCATTCCTAGAAATTGCGACCCCAGCAGCCCCTGCTCCTCCGCCGTCACCGAAGCAAAGTACATCGCGTGCGGCGGCTTCACCGGCGACTGCGCAAACGCGCGCGCCATCTCGATCAGAATTCCGCACCCCGTTCCGTTATCCGCCGCGCCGTTAAAAATGTTGTCGCCCTTCATGCCCGGATCGATGCCCAGGTGGTCGTAATGCGCCGTATATAGAACCGCATTCCCGCCCGGCTGCAGCGCCACGCCACTCGACCCACCACATTCGCGCTCACATACCGTCGCACGCGGCTCTCAATGTGCGCCTTCAGCCGCACCGGCAACTCCACCGCGTGAAATGCCCCCGGCACTCCGGCCTGCTCGATCGCTTTATCCAGATCGCCCAGCCCCGCCATCGTGAACAGCTTCTGCGCCACATCGTGCTGTATCCACGCCGCCGCGCGCAGCGTCGCGTTCGGATCGCCTTCCAGATAGCTCTTCTCCACCGCCTGCGAATTCCGCACCACATCCCAGCCGTAGCTGGCCAGGTCGTCGCGATGAATAATCAGCACTCCTGCCGCACCGCGCCGCGCCGCCTCTTCATATTTGTAAGTCCATCGCCCGTAATAAGTGAGCGCTTTGCCTTTAAAAAACTTCTCATCGTTCGATGGCGGCTCGTTCACAATGACCAGAACCACCTTGCCCTTCACATCGATATCTTTTCCATCCGGGCCCGCGTAATCGTTCCAGTGATACTCCGGCGCATCAATCCCGTAACCCGCAAACACAATCGGCGCGTCGATCTCCGCCGCCGCCTGCCCTGTCTGGTCCTTGGCCACAATCTCATCGCCGTACGCCAAATCCAGCGCCGCCCCATTCGCCGGCACAAACGCAAACTTCGTCTTGTCCTCCTCCGTGTGTATCGCGTACAACGGCACTCGCTGGAAGTAAGTTCCGTTGTCGCCCGCCGGCTCCACGCCCGCCAGCGCGAACTGCGTTGCGATGTACTCCGCTGCCAGCTCGCCGCCGCGCGTCCCCGGTCCGCGCCCCTCCAGCAAATCGAGAGACAAAAATCGTACGTGCGCGCGAATCTTTTCTCCATCGATCGCCGCCGCTGCCGCGCGCGCCCCCGCCGGCAAACCCGCAACCTCAGGAACCGCGCCTGCGTCGGCCTGCTGCCCTGGAGCCTCTTGCGCCGTTGCCCTCGCCGCCCCTGAACCAAACGTCAAAATTGCCGCCGTCAAAATTGTTGCCGCAAAAAAAGCCGGCGCGCGAAAAGCCGCAAAGAATCTCAGCCGCATTCCATCACCCTCCGAATCCAACCCTATACATAAAACACGCAAACGCTGTTGTGCGTCAGTTTGAAGGGTACGGGCTTCAGCCCGTACATATCTTGACCAAAACAATCGCGGGCTTTAGCCCCTGAGGGAAAAATCTTCCAAACTCATCCGCAACCGAAAATCCCGCACCATCCACGAATTCGAACTTTCAGACTACGATCTCGCCGCGCGGCCGCGCAATTGCCTCAATCGCTCCACGGCCTCGCCGCGCTCCCGCTCAATTGCATCCATCGCCGGCGAGGGCAGCAGCCGCGCGCGCATCAGCGCCTTTCGTGCAAGCCCCGTCAGCGCCATTCTCCCCGCCTCGCGCGGCGCAACCCATCGCCGCTCACCGCCCGCGACCGTCATCGCTTCTAAATCTTCCGCGGCGACGCTGCGAATGCGCACATAATAGTTCACCTGCATAATCGCGTGTCGCAGCTCCATCCGCAGTTCGCTCGCCGGCACTTCCGCGTGTATCAGCGTCGGCAGCTCCCACATTCCCGGCATCACCGTCGCCTCACCCGGCCTCTGCACCAGCAGCACCTGCTCCGTGTTTGCGCCGCGCCGCTGGCTCGGCCGCGGAGTAGCCCTCAGCACCAGCGCATACCCCGCAACCTGGCTCGTCATCGGAGCGCGCCGCGCCGTCTTGTGCTCCCCGCGCGTCTTGCACTCCGCCGTCAGCGGACACTCCGCGCACAGCGGATTCCTCGGTGTGCAAACCGTCGCGCCCAGCTCCATCATTGCCTGGTTAAAATCCCCCGGCCGCGACCGATCCAGAAACCGCTGCGCCAGCACTTCAACCTTTCGCCGCAGCGCAGTTCCGCCCCCTTTGCGGCTTCCCGCGCCCCACCCCGCAAAGCGGCACAGCACCCGCTCTACGTTCCCATCCACCACTGCAACCGGCTCGTCGTGCGCAATGCTTGCCACCGCCGCCGCCGTATACGCGCCAATCCCCGGCAGCACGCGCAACTCCTCCGCCTTCTCCGGCAGATTCCCTTTGAGATTCTCGCTCACAAACTGTGCCGCCTTGTGCAGCATCCGGGCCCGCCTGTAATAGCCCAGCCCGCTCCACATCGCCAGCACTTCCTGCTCCGGAGCCAGCGCCAGCGCCAGCAGCGTCGGAAAGCGCTTCAGAAATTCCTGATACCGCTCCACCACCACCGCCACCCGCGTCTGCTGCAGCATGATCTCCGCAACCCATATCGCGTATGGATTCCTGCTGCGCCGCCACGGCAAGTCGCGTTTGTTGCGCTCGTACCAGTCCAGCAATCCCGCGCGCAGCTCTTTCGTCTTTGCCCGTTTTTCGTCCTGCCCCGCCATGCGCCCAGCTTACGGCATCAGCCTGTTCCCCGCCCCGACCGCCCGCTCTCGCTCAACCGGGGTTACCCGAGTGCTCCAGTAGCCCTTTCTGTGTATTGCCCGGCATAACTCCCATTGTTAGATTCGAGAAGAAAATTCCCATTCTGGCGAAAGTCTGCGGAAACATTCACTTTTTTGGGCGAGTTAACCCTTAAATGCTCGTCCGGGCTCAAAAATCGCCGATGCAGAATTCAGATTGTTTGGCTGCTTAACTGATTCACCGGCTCACCCATTTGGAGGCACTTTGAAACGACTCATCTGCTCTCTCACCCTCACCCTGCTGGCCGCATCCCTCAGCTTGCCCGCCAGCCTGTCCGCTCAAGCTTCCTCTTCATCCGCTTCTTTATTTTCCATTGACGGCTCATCCGCTTCGTTTGGCGGTTCATCACTCGCGCCGGCCCGCGGCGAAATCAACAATCCCTCCCCCGCGCCTTTTTCGCGCCTGGCCATATCCGGCGGCGTCGGAGCCAACGGCATCAATATGCAGGTTGCTGTCGAGGCCAACCGCTTCATCAACATCCGCGGCATTGGCAACTACTTCAACTACTCGCTCACCAAGACCGTCAGCGGCACCAACGACAGCGGCACACTTAACTTCGCAACCGGCGGCGTTTCCGTTGACCTCTATCCCTTTCCGAATCACGGCTGGCGTCTCAGCCCCGGCGCGCTCTTTTATAACCAGAACGCCGTCACCGCCACCGTCAACGTGGCTGGCGGAGATTCGTTCACCATGAACAACACCACGTTCTACTCCTCCACGGTCAGCCCTGTTGCGGGCAACGGTGGCCTCGTTCTCAACCGGACCAATCCCGCCTTCACCATGACCACTGGCTGGGGCAACCTGATCTCCCGCAGGGGCGGACACTTCTCGGTTCCATTCGAAATCGGCGCCGCCTTCGTCGGCTCGCCCACCGTGAAATTAAACTTCGTCAACGGCGTCGTGTGCACCGACCAGGCACAAACCAACTGCGCCAGCGTGAACAGCTTCCCCCAATTCACCACGGACGTCAACGCGCAGATCGCCATCTACAACAACGACCTCAGCGTGCTTAAGGTCTATCCCATCATGTCCATCGGCATCGGCTACAACTTCAAGATCCGCTGACTCGTCGACTGCCCTTCACCCGACATCCCACGAAATCACGTTGCCCCATCCTTTCCGCAGTTTCATCGCGGAAAGGTGGGAACGTTTGCTCTCAGCCGCGCACCAAGAATGGGTGCCCCCGGTCCCTTGCATTTGGGGACCGGGGATACTACGACCCTCGCGCACAAAAAAATCCGGGCCGTCAGGCCCGGACTCTAACTCCGCTAACTCCGCCAACCCCGCTAGCTCCGCTGCTTCACCCCAGCATCTCCCCCACAATCCCCGCCACCGCCTTCAAGCGCCGCATCAATCTGCGACTGATCTTTCCCGCCGGCTTCCGCAATCTCCGCCTTCCCGCCGCCCGATCCGCCCACAATCTTCGCCACCGCGCCCACCAGCTTTCCCGCCTGAATTCGCTCCAACCAACCCCGGCGTCACTCCGGCAATAATCGCCACTCTTGCCCTCGGGCTGCGCCGATCCCAGCACCACCACGCCCTCGCCGAGCTTCTGTTTCAAATTGTCCACCAGCGTCCGCAACTGCCCGCGCTCCAGCTCATCCGCGCGATGCGTCAGCACCTTCACGCCCTTCACTTCAACGGCGCGCGCAACCGCCTCATCCAATCCTCCCGCAGCCGACTTCATCCGCATCTCTTCGATCTCGCGACGCAGTTTCTTCAATTCATCATCCTGCGCTGCAAACTTCGCGCGTCAATCCCTCCGGCAAATTCTCCGCGCGACGGCAAGTACTGCCCCGCCACCTTCGCCAGCTCAAAGTCCTTCCTGAACGTATCCAGCGAACCCATCCCGCTGATCGCCTCAATCCTTCGCACGCCACGACGAAACCGACTCCTCGCCCGTCAGCTTCAACAGCCCGATCTCGCCCGTCGCCGCCGTGTGCGTTCCGCCGCAAAGCTCCGTCGAAAAACCATCCGACAGCTTCACCACCCGCACCTTGTCGCCATACTTCTCGCCGAACAGCGCCATCGCGTGATACTCATTCACGGCCACGTCAATCGGCACATCTACCAGCGTTTCCACCTTCGCGTTCGCCAGCACCTCGCGGTTCACAATGTCTTCAATCTCCTGCAACTCCTCGTCGGCCACCTGCGCAAAATGCGAAAAATCAAATCGCAGCCGGTCAGGATGCACCGCCGAACCCGCCTGCTTCACATGCGTGCCCAGCACCTGCCGCAGCGCCGCGTGCAGCAAATGCGTCCCCGTATGATTGCGCCGGATCGCATCGCGCCGCACTCCATCCACCACCGTATTCACGCGATCGCCGACAGCAAGCGTCCTGCTTCAAAATCGCCTTGTGCGCCCGCACTCCCTGCACCGGCAGCACGCAGCCAACGATCTCCGCGACGGTCGTGAATTCCCATCCACCGTCAGAAAAACCCCGGTATCGCCGACCTGCCCGCCCGAGTCGCCATAGAAACTCGTGTGGTCGAGCACCACCTCAACCTCGTCGCCCGCCTTCGCCGCCGGAACGCCAACGCCGTCCTTCACAATCGCCAGCACTTCGCAGTTCGTCGAAGTCAGCTGCCGGTAGCCCTCGAACACCGTCTTCGGCAAATCGCGAAACGCCGGGCTGGCCGTCTTCTGCGCGCCGCCCTTCCAACTAGCTCGCGCCCGCGCCTGCTCCGCTTCCTTGGCGCGCTCGAACCCTTCCATATCGAATGCAATGCCCGCATCGCGCGCCGCATCCACCATAAAGTCCAGCGGCAGGCCAAAGGTCTCGTACAGATGGAAGGCCTTCATCCCCCGTGAAGCCCTGCCTTGCATCTCCTTCATCCAGCCGCGTCAGGCCAATCTTCAGCACGCGATCAAACTGCTTCTCCTCCGCCTCCACAACCTTCGCCACGCGCGCCGCCGAATCCACCAACTCCGGATAAGCGCCCTTCATCAAATCCCGCACCGCAAAAACCATCTCAAACAGAAACGGCTTCTCCTGCCCCAGCAGTCGTCCATGCCGAATCGCCCGCCGCAAAATCTTGCTCAGCACATACCCGCGTCCCTCGTTCGACGGCACCACCCCGTCGATTAATTAAAAACGTCGCCGCCCTGGCGTGGTCCGCAATAATCCGCAAGCTGGCCGCCGCGTCGTCGGCCGTTCTGCTCTCCCGCTCGATGGCGGAATCGCTCACTCGCTTGCCCGTCAGCTCTTCCGCCCTCGCAATCAACGGCGTAAACAAATCCGTCTCAAAGTTGCTCACCTTCCCCTGCAGCACCGCCGCCACGCGCTCCAACCCCATCCCCGTATCGATCGAAGGTTTTGGCAATGGAGCCAGCTTGATATTCCATCGTCTTTCCTGCCAGCATCGGAAGCGCGGAACGCTCGAACTGCATGAAAACTAGATTCCAAATCTCCACATACCGCGCGTCGTCTTTGCCAAACGGCAAATCCACGCCCGGAGTCTCCGCAGCCTCCAGCCCCATGTCGTAAAAAATCTCCGAGCACGGCCCGCACGGCCCCGTCTCGCCCATCTGCCAAAAGTTGTCCTTCGCCCCGTACTCGAAAATCCGCTCCTTCGGCACGCCCACTTCCATCCAGAACTTCTCCGCCTCGTCGTCGCGCGGAACGTCAGCCGTGCCTTCGAAAATCGTCACGTACAGCCGGTCTTTTGCAATCCCAAACCACTCCTCGCTCGTCACCAGCTCCCACGCAAACTGGATCGCCTCGCGTTTGAAGTAGTCTCCAAACGAAAAATTCCCCAGCATCTCAAAAAACGTGTGATGCCGCCGCGTAAAGCCCACATTCTCTAGGTCGTTGTGCTTTCCGCCCGCCCTCACGCACTTCTGGCTCGTCGTCGCCCGCTTGTAATCCCGCTTCTCCGCACCCAGAAAAAGGTCTTTGAACTGGTTCATCCCCGCATTGGTAAACAGCAGCGTCGGATCGTTCTGCGGCACCAGCGACGACGAATGAATCCTCCGGTGCTCCTTCGTCTCAAAGAAGCGCAGAAACAGCTCGCGTATCTCATTTCCCGAGCGCATTTTCATAGCTCCTCCAGTGTAATGGCCCGCGCACGAGCAGGACGGGAGGAACGTGGGGCTTCAACCCCACGAAAAACGCGCCCCCAAATCCGCGGCCTTCAGGCCCGGTTCGCTCCTCCTCCAAACAGCGCATCACGCCTTCACGAACACTTCACGAAACCGTTGTCTGCTCCGCGACATCCAATGGCCATAGGACGTGAAGGAGGACCCAATGGACACACGCGCAATTCTGGCCCTGGTCGAGGCCAAGCCGGGAAAAGAAAAGGAACTTGAAGCATTCTTGAAGTCTGCCCAACCGCTGGCGGTTTCCGAGCCCGCAACCACCACCTGGTATGCCGTGAAGTTGGGACCGGCGAAGTTTGGCATCTTCGACACGTTTCCCGACGACGCCGGCCGCCAGGCGCACCTCACCGGCCCCATCGCAAAAGCGCTCTTCGCCAAAGCCGATGAGTTGCTCGCCAAACCGCCGCAAATCGAGATGCTTGAGATCCTCGCTTCGAAGGCCTAGCCGCTCTCGAATCTGATCGCCTCTCCAGTCTGAACCCGCTCGCGCTCAAGCCCGCGTTAGCGGGCTAAAGACGTTAGCCCCAGGCGCAAGCCTGGGGGAAGCCCGCGCCACAATGCGCCAGCCCGCTTTAGCGGGCGAAAGAATCCAGTCCGCTGCACAATCCTCGGGAGAAATGTGGGCCGCGCTTCGCGCGGCCCCACTACCCGCACTTTGTCATCCTGAGCGGAGCGGCTTGGGGTCCCACGCAAGTGGGGTCAGCGGAGCCGAAGGACCTGCTTTTGCTTTTCGAATTCGTTTCAGCCCCTTGTTCCCTTGGTCCCTCGGTCCCTGTCTCCCGTCCAATAAACAGATGACCTCTCGCCCCCACTCGATCTCCCTCGCACTCCTGGTCTCTCTCGCCGCAATTCCTTCCCTCCACGCCCAACCCGGCTCCCATCTCCCCATCGCCGAAACCGACCACATACAGGTCGCCAACTCCACCATCCAGGTCGACTTCGCCGATGGCCCGCTCGATCTACCTCGATCTGCAATCCTCGCCCGCATCGCCACGGCCGCATCCGCCGTCGCCACCTACTACGGCCGCTTTCCCGTTGCCTCCGCGCGCGTCCTCGTCATTCCCGTTCCCGGCCGCCACGGAGTGGTCCAGGGAACCACCTGGGGCGACATGCACGGCTTTCCCGGCTTCACCCGCCTCCGCATCGGCGAGCACACCACCGCGCCCGAGCTCGCCGCCGACTGGACCATCACCCACGAGCTCACCCACATGGCCTTTCCATCGATGCCTCAGGATCCCAACGAGGACCAGTCCGCCCAGCACTGGATCGAGGAAGGCCTCGCCACCTACATCGAGCCAGTTGAGCGCGTCATGATCGGCGATCTCACCGCCGAAAAAATCTGGCACGATATGGTCCGCGACATGCCGCAAGGCGAGCCAGCTCCCGGCGATCAGGGCCTCGACCACACTCACACCTGGGGCCGCACCTACTGGGGCGGAGCCATGTTCTGTCTCGTCGCCGACGTCCAGATTCGCCAGCAGACCCACAACCGCCTCGGCCTTCAGGACGCGCTGCGCGCCATCGTCGCCGCCGGCGGCACCATCGACCATGATTGGACCCTACCGCAAGCTCTCTGCCATCGGCGACAGCGCCACCAACACCCACGTCCTCACCGATCTCTACGCCCAATGGAAAGACGCACCCGTCCAATACGACCTGCCCGCCCTCTGGACCCAGCTCGGAATTTCCTCCAACCCAGGCGCCGCCGATCCTAACGGCGCCAATTCCGTCGGCATCACCTTTGTCAGTACCGCGCCCCTCGCCAACATCCGCGAAGCCATCACCAAGCCCAAACAAAATCCCATCCCCGCAACGGTCCTTCCGCAAATGCAGCCGCAACCGAAATAAAACGACAGCCTCAATCCTCCGGATCGTCTAGCCGCGCGGCGCGCGGCCAGATGACCCACGCCGTGTCATCCCGAGCGGAGCAGCTTGGGGCCCCACGCAAGTGGGGTAAGCGGAGCCGAGGGACCTGCTTTTCGCGGACCATCGGGCAGCACAAACTTGTCGCAACGGGCCCGGCGCGGTTGCCCCATCCTTTTCGCGGCTTCATCGCGAAAGGGTGGGTCAGCACAATTCCAACCCGCCGTCTTGGTCCCTCGCTCCCTTGCTCCCTTGGTCCCTCGCTCCCTGCTTTTCTGTCAATCCCGCTCCCCGTCATTTCCCCCGCAACCCACTGAATCCATTCCGCAAATTACATCCGCCAACTTTGCTGATCATTTCTCTCAAGTCGATACACTTGCCTTTAGGTGGAGACACTGGCCTTTGCTGCGGCCACCAACCACAGATTTCTGATTTCTGACCATCGCCGACGCAAAGGAGGGAAATTAATTAAATTTTTTTTTGGCACTCCAAAAGCATGCTTTCTTGCCGTAACTCTTTTGGAATCGATTGGAGGTGCACCAAATTAAGTGCAAGACAGCCGGAATTGGCTGTTATTTATCTCGTAAACATCTGCCGCCCGGCGACATCCTCTCGATTCTTGAGGAAATCCTTGTCCCGCGCTTCATCGCCAACTCGGCCGGCCCAGCTGAATCTTCACTCCCCGTCCGTCCCAGCCCCGCGCTCCGATTCGCGGTCCGCGTCCACCTGCTCCAGCGCCGCCAGCTCTTCCTCCGCCACATTCCACTGCCGCAAAATTTTGTAGATCGTCCCCGTCGAAAATCCCGCCGCCATGAGCCGCCGCATCACCCGCGCCGTCTCCTTCTCATTTGCCGGCTTCCGGATTCTCTTCTTGTCGAGATACTCGCGCGCCAGCTTCTCTTCGTTCGCCAGCCTCTCATCGCTCGCTCCGCCGTATCGCGCATCAATCGTTTCGTTCACCAGTTCGGAATGGATTCCCTTCTTCTGCAAATCCTGTCGCACGCGCCGCGCGCCGAGCTTCTCGTTCTCCTGCCGCAGCCGCGCGTAGGTCTCCGCAAACGCGCGGTCGTCGAGGTACCCATGCTCCTTGAGCCTCGCAATCGCCGTCCTCACCGCAGCCTGGCCAAGCTCTCCCTGCTCAGCCCGCGTGCTCATCATCCGCCGCAGCTCAACCTCGGTACGCATCTGCCGCCCCAGCGCCCTCACCGCGTACTGATACAGCCCCGCCTCACCCAGCGGCTCACGCGCTTTGCGGGATTTGCGTTGGAAGGCCAGCTTCTCGCTCCTTGCTTTGTAACGCTGTCGCTGAAACTGGATGGGCGGCGACGGCTGGCCGGGTCCCCAGGTCTCGATTTTGAGACCTGGGAAACCGCAGATTTCGTTTCCACTGAAACAAGCTAGCAGCTAGAAGCTAGTGGCTAGAAGCTGGACTTCCCGTCCATTGGTCCACCCAATCATTCACCGTCTTGTACCACAGCTGCGAGTTCTGCGGCTTCAGCACCCAGTGCCCCTCGTCAGGAAAATAGAGCATCTTGCTCGGCACGCCAAGCAGTTGCAGCGTGTCAAACAGTTGCAGCCCCTCGCTCAAATCCAGCCTGTAATCGAGCTGCCCATGAATCACCAGCGTCGGGGTCTTGAAATTCTTCGCATAATACGATGGCGAAAACTTTCGGAAAGGATTCTCCGCGTCCGGCTTCCCGTAGTAATCCCAAGGATGCCCTTTGAACTCGAAGATGTTGAACCAGTCTTCCTCCGTCGTTCCAAACGCCGACTCGGCATTGAACATCCCGTCGTGGCTCACGATGCACTTGAAGCGGTCCGTATGGCCGAGGACCCAGTTCGCCATGAATCCGCCGTAGCTCGCGCCCAGCGCGCACTCGCGCGTCTTGTCGATGAAGTTGTAATGCTGCTCCGCGTAATCCAGCCCAGTCATTAGATCGATAAAAGGCTTGCCGCCCCAATCGCCGCTCACGCCCTCCACAATCGTCTGCCCATAACCCGTCGACCCGCGCGGATTGACCATCACCACCACATATCCATTTGCCGCAAACAGCTCCGCGTTCCACCGGTAGCTCCAGTCGTCGCCCCACGCACCCTGCGGCCCTCCGTGAATCAAAAACTTCGTTGGGTACTTGACGTGTGGATCATAGCCCGGGGGAGGGATGATGAACCCCTGCAGCTTCGTCCCGTCAGCAGCCGTAAACCAGAAGTCCTCCATCTTCGGCAGATCAAGCTGTGCGAGGAGAGCGTCGTTGAGGTGCGTTACCTGCTTCTCCTCCAACCGTTGAGGATTAGATCCAAGCTGTACCTGACGTCCGTTATTGTCCACTACGACGATATCGAACAGCGTATGACCAACCCAATGCGACTTGAGCGCAACAATCTCGCCCGGCGACTGGACAGTCATCTTAGCGGCGATGAGCGTATCACCATCTCGGGTCGGATGCAGATCGCTATACCCGCCTTCATCGGTAAGAGAGGCGGGAATCGGATTCGGCTTTCCATCGATCACATTTAATGCAAAGACCGCTTCCTCCCCGGAGGTCGGGGATGTGAAGTAAACAACATCTGCACCCTCGGGTCCCCACGCAAATTCGTCCACCCAGTTGTCAAACTTCGGCAGTACATCCGTGACCGTTTTCGCCGCAAGATCATAAACGGCCAACCGAAACTGATCGCTCTCGTATCCATTCCGCGCCTGGCTCCGCCACGCCAAATACTTCCCATCCGGCGAGTACGCAGGATTGAAATTCCCGCCCGCCGACGTGCTCACCTTCACCGGCTTCGCAGCGGGATCAGTCAAGTCCAAAGTAAAGATATCCGCGTGAGTCGACACCGCCGGCACCGGATCGAAGTTCTCCGTAAACGCCAGTTCCTTTCCGTCCGGCGAGAAGTCGCATCCGCAGCCCTGATCGAGCGACGCATAATCGGGCGGCACATCGCGCGTGTCGCCGGGATTCAGATCGCGCATCCCGCTTCCGTCAACCGAAACCAGAAAGAGATGAGTGCGCTTATTACCCGTGAAGTGATCCCAGTGCCGATACATAAGCTGCGTCCATATCTGCGCCTTCACCTTGCTCGCCGCCAGAACCTCATCGCGGCCCGCATTGCATTTGTTCCCCGTGTCAAAATCCGCCATCGTTATCGCCGGGCAATCCGCATAAACAGCCGAGGTAAACACAATCGACTTCGAATCCGGCGACCACTTCGCGTTGTCCGCCTCGGTCGCAATCGCCGTCAGCTTCTTCGCATTGCTCGTCGCGCCCGTTGCCCCATCGAAGTCCGCAACCCACACCTGCTGCCCACCCTCGCGGCTGCTCAAGAACAGAATCCGATTCCCGCTAGCAGAAAACTGCACGCCCGAATCGCCCGCCTGACCCACCGCCAGCTTCATCGGCTCCCCGCCCGCAATCGCCTGCAGCCACAACTCCGCCGTCTTCGTATTCTGCGCGAGATCAACCGTCGTCACCGAATACGCCAGCCACTTCCCGTCCGGCGAAACGGCCGTGTCGCCCAGCCGCTTCATCTGCATCAAGTCTTCAAACGTCATGGGCCGCTTGGGCTGTGGCGCTTGCGCTGCCGGCGCGTCTTGCGCGGCCGAATAGGCCGTGAAAGCGACGGCAAGGGCGAGAACAAAAGCGAATGAAAGTCTGCGCATGGAATACCTCACTGACCGGAGCAAATCCGCGCTCCGAATGAAAAAGAAGTGTACACCGGAAAGGCCGTTCAGAGTTCGAAGTTCGCAGCTCCGAGCGGGACCGTCCGCATCACCACGGGAACTCCGCGCCACGAAACTCCGCACGTTGAAGGATGAACTGTGAACTAAGAACTGCGAACTACGAACTGCTCTACTTGTTCTCGTTGCCAATCAGCCGGAACGTAATCGTCCCCCAGAAAAGCCGCGCGCGCATCTGCACCGGCAAATGGCGATCGTCATCTGTGTACCAGATCCAGATGTTGCCGCGGTTCTTCACCACGCCGGCATCGGCGGTCGGCTGCACCCGGATGGTCTTGAAGGTCCCCAGCGAAGTCTTGATCTCCTCGCCCCCTTCCACTTTCATCGTTACCATCACCGTGCGCTGGGCGTCGGCCACTGGAATCGCGAAGCTGTGACCCACCGTCAAATCCTGCGATGCGGGATAAAACACTCCCGTCAGCAAATCGGTCTCGCAGCCATGCACGGCAGACTCCGCATGCTTGGCCTGGCCATTCACCATGTTCTTCTCGTCCAGAACCGCCTTGGAGCCGGCATAGTCAATATGCAGAGTTGAGTTCACCTGCCGCCGCCCTTCGACGGTCTGTTTGTCGAAGTCGTAAGTGCATCCCTTCGCGCGGTCGAAATCAGCCTGGAAGTTATCCGCTACGTGAAAAAGCAGATTGATAGCGCCGCTGGTGTCAGCCGATGCGATGATGCGCTCGCGGTCGCCGGCGGCCTCAAAGTGTATTACTGCAGTTCCCGGCGGGAAACACGCGCCAGTCCACCGAGTAAGTTAGTGTCTGTTTCTGCGGAAAGCTGAACCCGGCACGAGGGGGCGCCAGAACGGAGGCATCCTGGCCGTGCGACGCAGCCGCCAGGGTCAGAACGAACAATAGGGTGACTGCGTTGGCGCGCATCTTCAAGGTTCGGCACAGCTCCTCTTGACTCGGATACTCTGGGCCCGGATTCTCGCGGCCCCGGTTCTCAGGAAATAACCCGGTCCCTTTCCGTTTGACTTCCCTACGCGGAAAGCGCTTACCAGGCCCGATGCACAAAAGTCTCCAGCATCGGTCGCAGGTAGAGCAGGCTCAGGTATAGCAGTGCGGCCCCTAAAGCAGAATTGTACTCGCGGTGTTTCAGGTAAAGGCCGAACGAGAACCCATCCGTAGCCGCATCAGTAACTGGCTGAGAAACAGCGGCTTGGCCCGATTCGCGTGGCATTCTGGCAGCGGTCAGGCGCGGAATAAATCTCGGCACGCTGCGGCAGTAGCTCTCGAACTCGGGAAATGTGGCGCGCAGGAATCGCTCCTCCGACGCAATCACCGGAATGTAGATTGCCGCAAATCCGACGGCGAGCAACAGCGCGACCGGCCAGCTGAGGAGCGCAAGCGCAAATCCGGCAGCGATCAGCGTCGATCCCAGGTAGAGCGGGTTCCGCGTGTAAGCGTAGGGCCCTGTCACGGCGAGTTCGCGGTTCTTCTTCACGGTGCCTGACGCAGCCGCGCGCAGAGCCAAACCCGGCAATACCAGCGCAAGGCTCCATGCAATCGCGATTGGATGCGGTGGCCGGCGCACGACTTCCACAAGATAGACGGCTGCGGTCAGAAATCCCAGCGGGACGCGAATGCGACGCGCGATTCGCTGCCACCGCTCCGCGGTTCCAGCCTTTGGAGGAGTGTTGTGCCTAATCTGCTGATTCATCGAGCGCCCTCCTCGCCGAGCAGCTCGTCCGCGGCGCGAAGCACGTCTTCCGGCGAAATGGTCAGCAGCCCCGGATCGGGCGCATCGCGTCGCGAATGATCGCGCTTGCTTTCAGGGCTGCGCAGCACGCGGGCTCTCGTGCCGTAAGGCCCGTTGCGGCTGGGGTCGGTTGGCCCGTAAATTCCAACAACCGGTCGGCCGAGAGCGCTCGCCAGGTGCAGCGGACCCGTGTCTCCGCCAATGCAGAGGGCAACGCGGCGCGTGAGCCCAATCAACTGCGGCAGAGTTGCGGTGACCGGAACTGCCCCACCTGACCTTATCTTCGCTGCGATTGTCTCCTCGCCCGGCCCCGCGTTGACTACGACATGAAAACCGCGCTCGGCGAGTCCCGTAGCGACCGCGGCGTAGCGCTCGGGGGGCCAGCGCTTGGCGCCCCAACCCGCGCCGGGAGTGATCAGCGCAATGGGTCGCGCAGCACCGGGGAATGTGGACACAAGCCATTCGCCGCACCAGTCTTCGGCTTCAAGATCGACAGGAAGCAAGGGGTCTGCTACAGCCAGCGCATCACCGGCGACGGCCGACGCGAGCTCCACATCCTGCTCGATCACGTGAGCTCCGTGCGTCCCCACGCGCTCGGTGAAGAGCCATTGAGCAGGCCACTCGCGCGGTTTCGCTTCGCCAATGCGGCGCGCGCATCCGCTCATGCGGGCGATTACCGCGGAACGGATTGCTCCTTGAAGGTCGAGCACGGCGTTGTAGTCCCCGGCGCGAAGTTCGCGGCGAAGCTCGCTGATCGCTTTGCGCGTGCTTGCGCTCAGCGGATGGAGCTTCCATTCCCGGCTCGGAGCAAAGTGGAGCCGGTCGACTACGGGCATTGCGGCATCGCGGATGGTTCTCGGCGAGCTTCCGGCGGACGATTCGGCGTGTCGGACTACGCTCGTCCCTGATCGCTGTTCGCTCGTTCCCTCGGTCCCTTGTTCCCTTGGTCCCTGCTGTCCGTTCCCTGCCTTCAACAGCGCTTGCCACCTCGGTTCGACAACCCATCCAATTTGCCAGTCAGGATGAGCAAGACGCAACGCCGTCACCGCAGGCAGGGCGTGAAGAATATCGCCCATTGCGCCCAGGCGGACGATGAGCAGGCGGAAGTTGGATTGCGCGTGCAAAGATCGATTTTCGCACAGCACAGGCGGAGGGCGAATAGTTGCTCGGCGCGCGACCGCAAGGGATTGCGCGCCGGCTTTGTCACGCCTTATTTCGCGGCGGGCGTGGCAGCGGGCAGATATCCCAGGTCAGGCTCGTAGCGGTAGACGTACCACTCGCTTTGTACGATGAGCGCGTGCACCTTGGTAACCAGAGCTTGGTAGCCGTCCTTGCCGAGCCCTTTTTCAGCGCCAATGGTGTCGTCGAGATCGGCCCAGTTGCTGAATCCGGTGACCGAGAGGACTTGCGGGCCAGGCGCGCCGTAGCGCGTCTCGGCGAAGTTGTAAGCCGTGGCTCCGCCCTTCTTGACTGCCGGGAAGATCTCATTTTTCTGGAGTTCGAGATATTCGTGGTACTTTTCGGGGCGGATCTGGGTGACGAGAACGCGAATCATCTTGGGCTCATTGCCGTTATCGGGCAGGCTGAGGTCGGGATCGACGACGTCGATTTCGCGATGCCAGCTTGAAGTGCACTCGATGATTTGCGTGCTCAGGCGCGCCAGATCGGCTTGCTGATCTTTCAGCCTGGGGTCTTTGTCGATGGTGTTGTCGAGGTCGGCCCACTTGGAATACACCTGAACGCGCGCGTACTCACGGGGACCGGTGAGCGAAACCCACATGGTGCTGTAGCGGTCAGAGCCGGCTTTGGCCAGGATGGCGTTGTACTCCTTGATTTCAGCCTGAAAATCGCCGATGCGATCAGGCTTGACGGTGTAGAAGGTGACACTGCGGATGTTGGCGCTTTGCGCGGAAGCCGGCGTGGCGAGGACTGCCACGGCCGACGAGCATTGCGGCCAGACACGACCATAGAACTGCTTTCCTGAATGAGCTCATCAATAAACCTCCCTGGTGCAGGCCGGGAGTTGCGCTCCCGGCACTTGAAGGTCCGGCATTGCAGCCGGGCGTGATTGTGATGAAGGCCTTCGCGAGCGAGGAAAACGTGCGGGGGTCTTCGAGCGTGGTCCTTCGAGCCTTGGTTTTCGAGAGTAGCTCGGTGCGAGCTCCGCAAGGGAATTGCGGACTGGGTGAGTATACGACAGGGGCCGCGGGAGCAAGGGGAGCAAGCGAGCGGACAGCTCAGCGTTGGAACAGATCGATTGGCCGGGTGTAGTCGGTTACGCGGAAATGCTGCGCGAGTGCGGGGTACTGGCCCTTGATTTTCAGGTACATCTCCCATGCCACGCGGCGGTAGCTGAAGTGGCCGGCTGGGGCGGTGCGCAGCTCGGTGATGTACTGGGCCTCGGCGAAGTCCATTTTGAAGAGCGCTCGAATGCGCGTGGCGAGAGGCAGCAGATAGAGCGCGGACTGCGGCGCTTCAGGCACGTGGCTTGAGGCGATGGTGCTGGCGGCCACGTGTGCGGCGCCGATGGCGGCGCGATATTCAGACAGAACTTTGGCCTCGGCGAGAATGTCGGTCACATCGCGCAGATCGCCGCCTCCGGGAGTTTCATAGCCGTGCAGGCCGGTGAATCCCTGGATGATCTGCGTGCAGCGGCGATGGCGATGGAAGTCGCGGAAGCCGCCGATGTCCATGAGAATGTCGAATCGCAGCGAGGCGCCGGCCCGAAAAGCGCGCAGGGTTTCGTCGTGCTTGCCACGATGCTTCAGGCCTAGGTCAATAATTTCGGCGCTGCGCGCAGCAGGCAAACCAGAGAGAAAATCGCGAAGCTGACGGTAGGGGTGGTGGCACGCGGAGTAGAGAAGAGTAGCGGCAAGCTCGATTTCAAGCGGCTCGCTGCGCTCGACAAGATCGACGAGCGGGGCAGCGGCGGGAGGCAAGCCCTTGAGCAGTTCCGCGGCGCATTTGGCGAGATCGGTCTCGGTGCGGACGAGATATTCGCTGGGCTGAGCGTATTTAACGAGCGTAGGCGCAGTGTGCACCTCGCGAGTGAAGAGCGCAGCGGCCTCAGCGGCATGCGCGGGCGCGGCGGAGTCCTGCATCGTGGAGAGCTTTTCAACAAAGGCTTGAGCCGCCTTGGCGTTGACGTTCCAGGCGGGGCCGGTAGCGGCTTCACGCAGCTTTTTGCCCAGCAACCGGATCTCTGCGGCAGGGTGCGAGAGCAGGCGAGAGACCTGGGTTTCGAGAGTGCGAGCGCTCACGATCTGGCCGAGGGAAGTGTTGGTGGCCAAGGGAAGCAGGTAGCGGGCTACATCGAAGGCGCGGGCGCGAAGTGTACGCTCGTAGGCCTCGGGCTTCATGCCATCAGGGCGCGAGACACGCTTGCGCAGCAGATCGAGGACGGATAGGCTGACGCGCTTATAGGCAGCCATTAGCGATTCAATGGTGCGATTGTAGAGATCCTTTGAGTCGGTATCCCCGGCGAAATCGGGGACATAAAAGCCGGATTCAAGGAAGTTCTGGTAGCGCGTGGAGCGCTCCTGACCATCCCATCGGGTCTCGTCGACCAGGACGATGGCCGCAAGCAGGGAGAGGCGCTCGACGGCGAAGGCGATGTGAGCGAGATCGGCGATGGACCGGTGTCCGTACTCAAAATAGAAGGTATTAAGGAACTGCTCGGCCCTCTGGGCGCTGATTTCGGCCAGGGAATCGCGCATGGAAAGAGCCGAGCGCGAGTACTTGGCCATGGCATAAGCGAGAATCTCGGGGTCGGCGCCGTGGATGGCGATGACTTCGGTCAGGTTGCGCGCAGGGGAGGTAGACGAAGTTTCACTGGACATGTGGATGGTCTCGCGGACAGAATACGTCATAAGGGAGTACCCGCGCGCAGGCGGCCAACCGGAAACCCCGACAGGAACGAGTCTGGGCGGGAGCGAGCGCGGACGACCGGGAGCGCGGGAGTAGCCATGCGGGAGTTTCTAGTGCGAACGTCGCACAAGCCGCGGCCCTTGCCGGCGGGACGCTGGGCGATGACCCAGCGCTGGAACGACTTGTTGTTTGCGCATTGGCCGATTGCCGCGGCAAAAATTCAGGCGCTGTTGCCGGATTGGCTTGAAGCGGACACGATTCAGGGGTCGGCGTGGCTGGGAGCGGTGCCGTTCTGGCTTGACCGCATTAAAATCCGCGGAGTTCCGGCGATTCCGGGCCTGCGCAACTTTCCTGACCTGAATTTGAGAACGTATGTGCGCGACCGCATCACGGGCACGCCGGGTTTCTACTGCTTCTCAGTGGATTCGAGCAACCTGCTTACGGTTGCCGTGGCTCACCTGATTTACCACTTGCCGTATTGCCTTGCCGAAATGCATCTGGAGCCGCGCTCGGAGCGGGAGTTTTCGTTCTACAGCCGTCGACGGTTTTCGGGGCAGCCGGTGATCTTCAATGCACGTTATCGGGGATTGGGGCCGACGCAGAAGACGGCGGACATTCGGGTGGGGTCGTTCGAATATTTCTTTACCGAGCGGCCGTGCATTTTCTCGACCAACCGGACGGGAGAGCCGATCAGGGCGAATCTGCACCATGTGTCATGGCCGCTTGAAGAAGCAGAGGCGGAGATCGAGCGCAACGACCTGGCGACGTCGGTGGGCCTGGAACTGCCTGACCGGGAGCCGGTCCTGCACTACTCGCGGCGCCTGGCAGTGTATGTGTGGCCGGCGGAACTGGTGCGTCCTGCGCTTGGCGGCGCGCCCGGTGACGGTAGCGGCTACACCGACGTAAGAACAGTTCGCAGTTCGTAGTTCCCAGTTGTTAGTTCGCAGCCCGTCGCGATCAGCTTTCAGCTTTTAGGTTTCAGCTTTTATCCGCTGCGTAAGGGACAGCATTATTGCAGTTGTTTGCTCCGGCCTGCAGCAGTTTCGAAGTTGCTGCAGACCGGAAGCCTTCCCGGAAGCGTTCGTTGATAAACAAAGCCACTCGCGGCAACAGATCCGCTTGTACTGCGCCCTCAGCCTCAGAGCGTTAACTTGAGGGCCAGTTGAATCAGGCGAGGATTGTTCACCGTGGAGTTCACGGCGCCGAATCCAGTAGCGTTGATATCGTTGACCGGGCTGCCGAATTCAGGGTGATTGAAGAGGTTGAAGAACTCGGCGCGGAAGTTCAAGCCTATCTCCTTGCCGGGAAGCGCGAACTGTTTGACGAGTGAGAAATCCGTGTTGACAAAATCTGGACCGACGACCGGAACGCGCGCTGCATCGCCCAGCTCGCCTGGGGCGGCCGCAGGAAAGCAGGCCATGTTGATCCACTGATGCTTGCCGTGATTCGCTTTGTAGGGATCGCAGCCTGAGATCTGATCAGGCCGGTTGTAGTTGTTGTCGTTGCCGCCGGCATTGAATTCCGTGCCCGACTGGTTAATGCTGTCGATTAACGGAACCGGGAACCCAGAAGAGATCCTTTCGATCAGAGTGAATTGGATGCCGCCGAGAATCGCGTTGGTCATGTCATTCCAACTGCTGCCAAACTGCTTTCCGTGGCCGAAAGGCAAATCGTAAATCACGCTGCCGGTGAAGCTGTTGATCGAGATTGATCTGCGACAGAGACCAGTCGAGATTTTGCCAGTTGGGCAGCGGGAAATAAGGGGCGCTCAGCTCGGAGCCCAGGCCGTCGGACAGACCGTTGTCGTAGGTGCGCGAGTAGGTGTAGGCCACCAGGGCGTAGAGACCGTTCTTGGCGTTTTGGTCTCGGCCTTCAGCTGGAACGAGTTGTAGTTCGTCTTGCCTGGGTCGCCGTAGAGCAAGATTCCGTTGAAGTTCGGAGGGGTATAAGGATAGAAGTAGGGCATGCCGCCGGGCAGGCAACCGATGGTGTAAGAACCAGAGCCGCACGCCGTGGGGCTATTGACAGTGAGGGCGTTGCCGATGACCGTCAGATGACCACCCGTTGCCCCGGCGTAGCCTGCAGTGAGCAGGATGTTCCCGGGCAACTCGCGCTCGACGTTGGCGTTATATTGGTGAACCCTGCCCGGCTGGAAGTTGGTCGGCTGGTAGGCGTATGTGCCCACAAAGCTGGACACATCCTGCGGTGTAGGCAGGGCTGGAAAGCCGGTGGAGAGGGTAAAGTTCAACTCGGGAGTCTCGATCGCCCACGGTGGCGCAGTATGAAGTTGCGAAGGCGCAGCCCGTTGAATATGTAGCGGGAAGTTGATCGGACTCGCCGAGGGTGGGCGGATTTTGCCAGAGGCCCTGCGCGCCCTGGTTCCAGGACGAATCGTGATAAATGCCAAAGCCGAGGCGAAGCACGGTCTTGTCGCTGCCGAGAACTTTCCAGGTGGCGCCAACGCGGGGTTCGTATGCGCCCCAGAACATGTTGATTCCAGCTGAACGGCTTACTCCGTTTTTGCCTGCGATCAGAAGCGTTTCCGTTGATGGGATGTAATCCGCCATGCGGTTATGGACCTCAGTGACGGGTGTGGTCATATCCCAGGCGAGACCGAGGTTGAGGACGAGCGATGGGGTAACCCGCCAGTCATCCTCGACGAAGGGCCGATAAATATTCCAGCGGCGGCCGGTGACTGCGCCGCCGTAGACCTGGTCATGGACGCCCAATCCGGTCATTCCCATCAGCAGGTCGGCTTCAGTATTGCCAGCGGCAGCGCCCCCGTCGCCGGTGAAGGCTCCAAAGAGGCCGACGATCCAGAAGCCATCCTGAAATGCTTCTGTACCGACATTCATTTGATTGGCGCGAAGATCGATGCCGGCGTGAATCTCATGCTTGCCGCGGATCAGATCGAGATCGTCCTTGAAGGAGTAGATGTCGGTTCCACCCTGAAACGGAGCGTAGCCGCGATCGCCCAGAGACCAATAGCCCAAGACCTCAGTGGAAACCAGGCCCTGGCTGTATGAGCCGCCAGGGAGCGGTGTACCGCCGGCCGAACAGCCGAGATTCGCGTTGGGAATCCCCAGTTTGGCGGATTCGCAAGTGTGGTTGTCCTGCGAGGCGATGTAGTCGAAGATTCGGTCGTAACCAAGTGTGGCCAGATTGAGCGTAGTGGGCGTGAAGACGTGCGTTTCCCCGATGGCCGCATTGCGCGCGTGGTTGATGAGGGTCTCATTGCTGCCGAAAGCATTGCCTTCGGCGAGTGACGGCGCAGGCGCGCCGCCCGGCGCGAACACCCGCGCTTGATCGTAGCTAAACCGAGCGAAGGCGTTGTCGCTGGCAGTAAATGTCTGATCCAGGCGGACGTCGAACTTGGTTTCGTTCAGAGCGCGGACCGGTTCGGTTACGTAGTTATAGCTTTGGCCGGTAGCTCCTGCATTCACATTCGGCGCGGGATAAAAGCCGATCATGCTCTTTCCGACGTTGTCCATGAGATTCGCGGGAATCTTGTTGCAGTCGACTCCCAGGGGCTGGCTCCCGTCGGGATTGGCAGGGATTGGGGCGCCGGTGCCTGCATTGCACTGGAAGTACGGATCGGCTGCACCAAACATGTTGGGGTTTGCAATTTGGGGAATAAAGCCAGGGCCCGGGGACCCCGAAATGTTATTGCCGAACGCATCGTCGGTGAAGTCGCCGGTGCGCATGGCCAGCGACGGAACCAAGCCGGTGAAGACGATTCCCCGGCGCTGATACTTCTGCTCGCCATCGATAAAGAAGAAGGTCTTGTTCTTATGGATGGGGCCGCCGATGGAGCCACCAAACTGGTTCAGGTTGAACTTCGCGGTTGATGTGGCGAAATCTTCCCTGGCATCGAAAGCGGTGTTGCGGACGAACTCGAAGAGCGAACCATGGAGGTCGTTCGTTCCAGATTTCGTCGTTACCAGGACGGTGGGCCCGGCCCGGGTGCCGTATTCGGCGGAGTAGGTGTAGGTGAGGACCTTGAACTCCTGAATGTCGTCGATCGAGGAGAAAATGCCGATTCCGCCCGCAGTCAGCTCGTTATTATCCACGCCATCCAGAAGCCAGTCTGTGCTGTTGGGGCGCGAGCCGCCGACCGAGAGCGAGTACGAGCCGCGGGCCGACACTTCACTGTCGGTGCCCCCGTTGAAAAAACTGCCGGTACTGGTCTCTGCGGTGGCGCCGGCGGTAAGCGTGGCGAGCTGCACAAAATCGCGCCCATTCAACGGCAGTTGCGATACTTCCTGCGAGGTGATCACCTGGCCAAGAGATGGATTGGTTGTCTCCACTGCGACGGCCTCGCCGGAGACAGTCACTGTAGTGGTAACGCTCGCCGGCACGAGGGTGAAATCGAGCTCGCGATTCTCATCAACCTGGAGACGCAGATCCTTCGACAGGGCGGCCTGAAATCCTCGCCGCATCCACTTTAATGTCGTATGTCCCGACAGGGAGAAGCGGGATCAGATAGTGACCGGCACCGTCGGTCTTGGTGTCTCGCTCGAGGCCCGTTCCCTGAGAAGTAATCGTGACGGTCGCTTCGGGGATCGCCGACCCGGATTTATCGTCGACATTGCCGGTGAAACTTCCAGTGGCCTGGCCACGCAGGGCAGGAGCGATCATGAGGGCGAGTACGCAAACTGCGCTGAGAAGAAGTGTTGAGAGAGATTTTGTCCTGGCCAGAAAATTCATCAATCTGAAACAATTCGCGGAGAAACAATTTGCGACGATCTGGGTGCTTTTCATAGTCGTGCCCCTTTCGAATCAGGTGGTTTTGCACCGGCTGCGCATTGTGGGCGTTCAGCCTCCAAGATTTGCGGTATGTTTTTGCCGCATCAGGAAAAACGGTTTCACCAGTCCCGCCGCGGGGAACGAACGATCTAAGGCTTTAGCTGGTGAGGCTCTTGTCTTCTCTCCGGGAAATTGGAAGGAATTGCAATCTGTCTTGCGAGAACTTGCAATGAACTGCACCGGGAGGACTCTGGGTGTTTAGACTTTATGAATTTACCGGCAGAAAGTCAACGAAAGTTTTGCGCGGTGGCTCGTACTCCGTTCCGTTATGCGGTTGTGAGCGGTAGGCATGCGCCCATCTATAATTGGCGCTGGAAAGAATCGGTAAGAGAAAGGCGCGGCTCTCGACTAAGAGCGCGCAGAGGTCACGAGATAACATGGGAGATTTGCAAGGAAGAATTGCGCTGGTGACTGGCGGAGCCCAAGGCATTGGGCGCGCAATTGCCGAGGAGCTGGCCGCGGCCGGCGCGGTGCTGGCGCTGGCGGATGTGAACGAGGCCAAGCTGGCCGAAACGGTGGCGGAAATGAAGGCCCAGGGAATCGATGCCACTGCGTTCACCGTAAATGTGTCGAGCGAGGAATCGATTGAGGCCGGGGCCAAAGCAATCCTGGAAAAGTTCGGCAAGGTGGAGATTCTCGTCAACAACGCCGGCATCACGCGCGACAATTTGATGCTGCGCATGAAGCGCGCGGACTGGGATCTGGTGCTGAACATCAATCTCACGGGCGCTTTCCTGCTGACGCAGGCACTGCTGAGCCCCATGCTGAAAAATCGCTGGGGAAGGATTGTGAGCATCGCCAGCGTGGTGGGACGCGCGGGACAGGCGGGCCAGGTGAACTACGCGGCGTCGAAAGCGGGCCTGATCGGATTGACCCGGTCGCTGGCGCGCGAGGTCGCGTCGCGCAACATTACGGTGAATGCCGTAGCTCCTGGATTTATTGAAACGCCGATGACCGCAGTGCTGAGCGAGGAACAGACAAAGGCGATGTTGGCGACGGTTCCGCTCGGGCGGCGAGGAACTCCGAAGGACGTTGCGCAGGCGGTGAAGTTTTTGGCCTCGGATGCGGCGTCGTACATTACCGGGCACGTGATCGACGTGAACGGCGGAATGTTCATGGGCGGGTGAGAGAGACCGGGCCGCTCTCTCTATTCTGCGTGAGCCGTCGACATATTGGCAGACTGCGTGAATCCTCGCGAGCCTGCGGCACATCTGAGAAAATAGTGAAAGTGAAACGACAGGAACATTCTGCCCCGCGTCGGCGGGCTTCTCGCCTTGCTGGTCGGCTTTCTGGGCTTGGCCGGCGGCACGGCCGTGTTCGCGCAGTCGCAGAATCCCTCTTCGGCGCAGAATCCCTTTTGGGGCAGCGTGACCGCGCAGCCAGTGACGGGCGAGCCGCTGAAGCTGTCGCTGGACGACGCCGTTCAGCGCGGCCTGAAGAACAATCTCGGGCTGACGGAAGTGGTGAACGAAGAAAAGACCTACCACGCCGAAAAGAATGAGGCGCTGCAGTTGTTTCTGCCCACGATCACGCTGGATGGTGACACCGGCTACCATATGCACGATCTGGCGGCGCTGGGCTTCGGGCCGAAGACGATCTCGAAGTTTACGTCATCGTTTCCGGGCGGAAGCGTACCAGCTGGTCTCTCGCTTATTACGCGCGACTACCTGACCGAGGGAAAGATCCACTACGACGAGATTCTGTTTTCCGGGCCGGTGATTGCCGGGCTCAAGGCTGCGAACGCGGCGGAGCGGGCGGCACACTTTGCCAAAATGACGGCGCGCGGCGAGGTGGTGCAGCAGGTGGCCGTAGCCTATTTGCGCGCGTTAGCCGACGAGAGCGACGTGGAGAATGCGAAGGCGCTGGTCGATCAGTCGCAGGTTTTCGCGGATCACGCGCATGAATCGCACGTGGCGGGAGTGGCCGCGAATCTTGACGAGCTGCGGGCGAAAGTGCAGTTGCAGACGCAGCAGCAGGCGCTGATCTCAGCGCAAAATCAGCAGGCGAAGGATTTGATTTTGCTGAAGCGGGAGATCGGCGTCGATCCTGAGCAGGTTATCGAGCTGACCGATCCTGCTCCGTATAGCGATCTAGCGGAACAGACGCCGGAAGAGGTTAAGGCGACGGCCTACCAGAACCGGCAGGACTACCAGAACTATCAGAATCAGGCGGTGGCGTTTAAAGCGCTGCATAATGTGTATCGCAGCGAGCGGCTGCCGTCGCTGAGTTTCAGCGGCTACTACGGCACCAGCACCGTCAACGGCGCGGGCACGCACGGCGACTTCCTTGCGATGGGGACTTTGGCCTTTCCGATTTTTCGCGAGGCCAAGCTGCGCGGCGACAGCGACATTGCGAAAGCAAAGATGGAAGAGACGAATGCGCAGCTCGACGATCTTCGCAACCATATCGACGAGCAGGTGCGGGCTGCTCTGCTGGACGTGAGCGCGAACAAACAACTGGTAGATGTGGCGCGGTCGAATGTTGACCTTGCCACGCGCGAGTTGAGTGATGAGACTGACCGCGTAAACGCCGGCGTGGACGACAACCTGCCGCTGGTGACGGCGCAGGCCACGCTTGCCGCAGCCCAAAACAACCTCGTGGAAAGCCTGTACGCGTACAACGTGTCGAAGATCGGGCTGGCGCGCGCGTCGGGCGTGCTTGAGGCGCAGTACCGGGATTATTTGGGGCGGTAGTTCCTCCGCAAGTTGCACAAATTCACACAAAATCATTTTCCTTCGGCGATGTAACCTAGGAGCGGTAGGTGCTTTCTGATGCCTCGCAATCTCAAGATCGTCTATTCCGTTTCTCCAAATGCTGCGGCGCTGGCGCGGCGTGCAGCAGAGTATTTTGTCATCGATGCCGAGAAAGCCGTGGCGGCACGCGGCGTGGCGCGAATCGCAATCAGCGGCGGGTCGACACCCAAGGCGGCATTTGCAACGCTGGGTGAGCGCGGCGAAGAATGGCGAGAGCGGATGCCGTGGGACAAGCTCGATCTGTGGTGGGTAGACGAGCGGTGCGTGCCGCCGGACGACGCCGAATCGAACTACCGCATGACGCGCGAGGCGCTGCTGGACCATGTGCCGCTGAAACCGGAGCAGATTCACCGCATGAAGGGTGAGCTTGAGCCTGACGATGCCGCGGCCCAGTACGAGGCGGAGCTGAGAACGAGCTTTGGACTCAACGGGGCGGAAATTCCAAAGTTTGATTTGGTCCAGTTGGGCTTGGGTCCAGATGGTCACACTGCATCTCTTTTCCCTCATACTGAGGCTCTCCACGAGACAAAGCGGCTGGTAACGGCCAACTACGTAGAAAAGCTCGACATGTGGCGGGTGACATTGACCCGGCCAGTCATCAATCAGGCCAGGCAAGTGTTCTTCCTGATTAGTGGCGCGGATAAGGCGATGATTCTAAATGAGGTATTGCAAGGGCCGCGCGATCCTGAGCGGCTGCCGAGCCAATTTATCGAGCCTGTAGACGGTATACTGACCTTGCTTCTGGACCAGGCGGCGGCGAGTTTTCTGCCCGCGCCGGACGCCCAGGGCAATGGGGTTATCGAGAGGTCTGAATGATTCTGGCAGGCGATGTAGGCGGCACCAAAGTTCATTTGGCGCTGTTCGATTTTACCGATGGCAATCTGAAGCACACGCGCGATAAGCAGTTCCCGGCCAAGGAATACTCGGGCCTCGAAGAGATCGTGAAAGAGTTTGTGCTGACTGACAAAGTGACGTCAGCGTGTTTCGGCGTGCCGGGCCCGGTGCGGGATGGGCGGCTGCGGCTGACTAACCTGCCGTGGACGCTGGACAGCCGCGAGCTGGCGCGCGACTTGAAGATTGATCATGTTTTTCTTATCAACGATTTGCAGGCGAATGGATACGGAATTGCGGAGCTTGGCGCGGACCAGATTTACACGCTGAGCGAGGGCGATGCCCGGCAGGTGGGCAATCAAGCACTGATCTCCGCGGGAACGGGACTGGGTGAGGCATTTCTGGTTTGGGATGGGCGCAACTATGTTCCCTACCCATCGGAAGGCGGCCACTCGGACTATGCGCCGCGCAACGAAGATGAGATCGACCTGCTGCGCTTTCTGAAGCAGAAATACAACGGCCGGATCAGCTTTGAGCGGGTCGTCAGCGGTCAGGGAATCACAAACTGCTACGAATTTCTGCGCGAGGTGCGCGGCCTTGAAGAGCCGGCATGGCTGGCAGAGCAGATGACCGAGGAAGATCCGAACGCGGCGATCACCGATGCGGCCCTGAAGGCAAAAAGCGAGATCTGCGAGAAGGCGCTGGACATGTTTGTCTCGGCGTACGGGGCCGAGGCGGGCAATTTGGCGCTGAAGGTTTTGTCGGTGGGCGGATTGTATGTGGGCGGTGGAATCGCGCCGCGCATTCTGGAGAAGCTGAAGGACGGAACGTTCATGAAGGCCTTCACCGACAAGGGAAGGCTAAGTCAGCTCCTCGTGAATATGCCGGTGCGCGTGATTCTCGAGAGCCGCACGGCGCTGATGGGCGCGGCTGCGTATGCTGAGGCGCGGGCCGCGGAGCTAACCGGAATCTCGCCGCGAGCTGCCAGCGTGAAGTTTTAGAAGCAGCTTCTAGCTGCTAGCCTCTAGCTTCTAGAAAAAGGCCAATGACGATGAGGGCGCGGTGCGAGCCGCGCCCCTCCTTCTGTACGAGCCGCTAACGGCCAAGTGTGAACACCACCACGATAAGGGTTTCCACCTCGGTAGGAATTCCATTCTGTCGGTATGGTTTATATCGCCACTGCGAGATTGCGTCAAGACTCGCAGAGGACAATATGGGGGACGGCGAAAGGAGAACTTGCGGATCCTTAATTTTTCCGTCGACGTCGATGGTAGTACCGATCAGAACGCTCCCCTGTAGCCTCTGCGCCTTCGCCATTGGCGGATACACCGGCGGCTGTTGTTTGGTGAGCGTGCCGACCTCCAAATTCCCTGTGGCGTGCAGCGCATCCGGCTTGAAGATCGCATTGTTGGAAGGAACGAGAGCGGAATCGGAAGGATCAATAGTATTGATGACGTCGACCGTGGCACTGAACAGCTTCTGGTTTTCCCCCAGAATCTGGATTGTTCGAGCCAAATACTTGCCTTGGAATTTGGCGAGGTTGTCATAGTTAGTGGCAACGATGCCTTGAGCATTGAATTCAAAGCGCAAGACCGGAAGCGTCGGCTCAAAGCACTTAGTGGGCCATGTGCGGAAGTCCGAAGGGTCGTCACCTTTGAGCGGCACATCGGAGACACACGGGAATCGCAGTGCCGCCAACCTTGACGCTCGTTGCGGATCAAGCGGATTTTGGACAGGTCGATTGGCTGCGTCGAAGGTATTGGCAAAAACAAATTCGACTGCAGACCCTTTTCAAAATAGCCCAGGCGCTCGCCGGTCTCGACGTAGGCCTCTTTGCCATCGGCGGTGTGCCAATCGGTGCGCGTTGCGCTCGGCCGGGTCCAGGAGACGCGATAGACCTTCGGCGAGACCCACCAGTACTCAAATGTTCCCTGCTCGGCGGGATTGCCGTTTGTCGTCGTATAGCTGATAGGTGGCCTTGAGGTGCCAAGGCTTGAGTGCCGGATCATTGAAATCGTAAAACGGCGCGGCGGCCGCGAGGATTGCGCGAGGATCCTTCATCTGGCCGGGCTGTGGAATGAGTGTGTCCTGTGCGAAACCCCCAAGAGCACCCACAAGGCATAATGCAATCAAAATCTGCGCGCGCATGATGCGGACAGGTTAGCACGACGCGGAAGGCGCGGCTAGCTCATTGCGCGGATGCTTTCATGCTTACGGCGAGGATTTCGCGGTAGAGATCGCACTGCGGCGCACGGAGGGGGCCGGTGCTTGCGACACCTTGGCCGTCTTCGGTGAATACGAGATAGAGTTGTGACGCATCGAGCTCCGGCCAGTGAGGCAGGCCGCGCAGAGTTTGGGTCGCCTGGAGCTGTTCGGGTCCCCTGTTTTCGCGAAGTTGGTCCAGTAAGTCTCCATAAGATCGGCGAGGTGAAAATCGATTGGGCCGAAATGGCCCGAGATGTTGCCGGAAGTGGGGAACGAGCCGAAGACATAGGGCAGCTCAGCCGAATGAAGAGCGCCCTGCGCTTCCTGGCCGGGAATTGCGTGGTCAAACTCGTAAAGAAAAGTTGAATGGTGCGCAGCGGCGTGCCAGAGAGCCTCGGTTGAAACCGGGCAATGGAATTCTGTGTCGGCGCTCCATTGGACGCCGGCCGAACCGTAGAGCGGATCGCTGGTGCCTTGGCCGCCATCGGCCACTCCGTAGAGGGCGAGGGCCTGCGGCGCAAATTTTCCGGAGTAATCCTGAATGGATTTGCGCAAGGCTTCAGAAGAATCGCCGGACCCGAACTCGCGCGTAGTGACTCCGACAAGCAACGGGATAGGCGCTTCTTTCCCGGCTTTGAAGACTTCATCCGGTGAGCGCGGAACAACCCAGCCGTCGACGATGGGCCCGACCGGAGGAATGCCCCACTGAAAATGGGCCGCTTTGGCGATGAGATCGTCCGCGGATACGCTGCGAAGCAAATCGATTGGATTCTCGGTCGTGAGCCCAGGGAAGGATGCGGCGAATTGCTGGCCAGCCTGCTGCGCCTGATCAAAAGACAGGAGCGTAGGAAAGAACGGCGCTCCGCTTTCGCCGATGGCTTTTTGAAAGAGGCCGCGGGCGAGAGGCGAGGCCATGAGGATGCCGGTGTCAATGGAGCCTGCGGACTGGCCGAAGACGGTGATGTTGCTCGGGTCGCCGCCGAAACGAGCGATGTTGTCGTGGACCCAGCGGAGGGCCAGGATTTGATCCATCAGGCCGTAGTTGCCCGACGCATCATGCGGAGACTCGCTGGTGAGCTCAGGATGCGCGAAGAATCCGAGGATGCCGAGACGGTAGTTGATGGTGACGAGGAGCACGCCGTGATTAAGCAATGTGCCGTCGTTGTAGAGTGAGCCTGAACCGGAGCCTCCCTGGTTGGCGCCGCCGTGTATCCAGAACATGACGGGCAGAGGCTTCGCGGCGGCGGGCCATACAGGCGTAATGACGTTGAGAAAGAGGCAGTTTTCGCTGCTGTGCTCGTGGTCGTAGCGGTTCCATGCGCCGCCTAAAAGGGGCTGCGAGCACGCTGAGCCGAAAGCGTTGGCGTCGCGAATGCCGGTCCAGGATTTGTGCGGCACGGGCGCATGCCAGCGCAGAGGGCCGACCGGTGGCTCGGCATATGGAATGCCGAGAAACTGCGCGCCGCCTTTGGCACGGGCGATGCCGCGAACGAGGCCGGCGGTGGTCGAGACGACGAGCGGGTCGTTTTGTGTGAGAGAGGCGGCGCTTTGTGAAGGGTCGGAGGCCCTTTGCATCGGAGCCGTCGCGTTTTGCGCGCTCGTCGTTGCGTTTTGCGCGATTGTCTTGATGGGTTGCGCAAAGAGAACCAGCGCGGCGAAGGCCAGAACAGATTGCGCGGCGATTTTGCGACGCGACTTGAAAAAAGAGGCCGGAGGAAACACACACTCTCCTTTAGGGGCTGAGCGACGACAGAGAATTCTATCAATCCAGCATGAGGCGTGTGGAATGCAGAAAGCTGCCCGATAATTTCGAGAAACGACACGGTCAAGGGAGACTTTCACTCGGTTACAGTTTGATTGAGGCTATTCTGAACGTGCATTCGGTGCTGGCGCATGATTTTTGCTCATTCCATCGGGAACCGGCGATACACGTTTGACGATTTGCGCGAGCTGCTGGCGAAAGCTACTCCTCTGCGCAGCGGCGATGTGTTGGCTGGAATCGCGGCCGAGAGCGCCGAGGAGCGCGTGGCGGCGCAGTGCGCGCTTGCCGATGTCCCTCTGAAACATTTCTGCGACGAAGCAATAGTGCCTTATGAAAATGATGAAGTAACGCGCCTGATCATGGACACCCACGACGCCGCAGCCTTTGCGCCGGTACGCTCGCTGACGGTGGGCGAGCTGCGCAATTGGCTGCTGAGCGACGATGCCACGCCGGAACGGCTGGCGGAGCTCGGGCCGGGCTTGACGCCGGAGATGGCGGCCGCCGTGAGCAAGCTGATGCGTGTGCAGGATCTAATCGTAGCGGCGAGGAAGGTCCGTGTGGTGACACGGTTTCGGACCACAGTTGGGTTGGCGGGAAGACTGAGCGCGCGATTGCAGCCGAATCATCCGGCGGACGACCCATTGGGGATTGCAGCTTCGATTTTGGACGGACTGATGATGGGCTCCGGCGATGCGGTGGTGGGCATCAATCCCGCGGGCGACAACATGGAAACGACGGTGCAACTTCTGCGCATGATGAACGTGCTGCGCGAGCGATTTGAAATCCCCATGCAAAGCTGCGTGTTGGCGCACATCACTACGCAAATGGCGGCGCTCGAGCGTGGCGCGCCGGTGGATCTGCTGTTCCAGTCGATCGCAGGAACCGAGGCGGCCAATCGGAGCTTCGGAGTGAATTTGGCGCTGCTCAGAGAAGCGCAAGAGGCCGGGGAAGCGCTAAATCGAGGCGCGGTTTTCGCGGATGGGCAGGTGGGCGCGCAACGTGATGTACTTCGAGACGGGCCAGGGATCGGCGCTCTCGGCGAATGCGCATCACGGCGCTGGCGGACTCGGAGTCGACCAGCAGACGCTGGAAGCGCGCGCCTACGGCGTGGCGCGGTACTTCAAGCCGATGCTGGTGAATACCGTTGTCGGGTTTATCGGGCCGGAGTATTTATATGACGGGAAGCAGATTGCTCGCGCCGGGCTCGAAGACCATTTCTGCGGCAAGCTGCTGGGGCTTCCGATGGGGTGCGACGTGTGCTACACGAACCACGCCGAAGCCGACCAGGACGACATGGATACTTTGCTGACGCTGCTGGGCGCAGCCGGCGTGAACTACATCATGGGCGTGCCCGGCGCCGACGACGTGATGCTGCACTACCAGAGTACGAGTTTTCACGACGCGCTCTATCTGCGGCACGTGCTGGGACTGCGTCCTGCGCCTGAGTTTGAGGCATGGCTCGCAGGAGAGAACTTTGCGCGTCTGACGACGGAGGCGCGACATCCAGAAAGGCTGCTGACGGCATGAGCGAGTTGGAGTGCCGAACACCGGAACAGCGAAGCAGCGTGGCGGCGCGGTTGCGTGCGCTAACGTCCGCGCGCGTAGGATTGGGGCGGACCGGGGTGAGCCAGGAGACGCGCGACGTGCTCGATTTTCAGCGGTGCCATGCGCAAGCCCGCGACGCGGTGCATGCGCATCTTGAGAGCGCGGCGCTGGCAGCGGCATTGGGCGAGCAAACAGAGGGCGACACGGTGCGATTGCACTCGGCCGCAGTGGATCGCGCCACTTATTTGCAACGGCCCGACCTGGGACGAAAGTTGGACGACGCTAGCCGAAAACGGCTGCAACAAGTCGCGAATGTCGCCGGATGCGACCTGGCGCTTGTGGTGACGGACGGGCTTTCCGCGCTCGCGGTGGAAAGACACGCGGCTCCCCTGCTGCGTGAACTTCTGCCGCGGCTGAAGGAATTGAGAGTTCACGGTTGGAAGCTGGCGCCGGTTTGCGTGGTCGAGCAAGGCCGCGTGGCCATCGGCGACGAGATTGGTTTGACGCTGGGAGCGGAGATCGCCGTTGTCCTAATCGGTGAGCGGCCAGGGCTGAGCTCACCGGACTCAATGGGCGCCTACCTTACGTGGCAGCCGCGGCCGGGTCGCACCGACGCCGATCGGAACTGCATCTCAAACATCCGGCCCGAGGGGCTGACTTACGCGGAGGCCGCCGCTGAGTTGGCGTGTATTCTGAACCAGGCACGGCGGCTGCGTTTGACCGGCGTGGCGCTGAAGGCGGACGCTCAGCGGCTCGGGTCTGGGATTGGGAACCGGCACGCTAAGTAAGTAGAAAGTGGAAAGATGATGCGCAGGCTTGGGCGGTGGGCTCTGCGGGTGCTGCTGGCGATTGCAGTAATCTCGCTGGCGGCGTTCGTTGTGGATTTTGCGGTGTTCAAGCTGCGCGGCTCGCCTCACTCGACAGTGGCTGTCAGCCAGTTCATTGAGATTCCCCTGAAGAGCGGGCTTCCAGAATACGACTATGTGGGGACCGCAAACGTGCCCTGCGCCGTAGCGCTTTTTCCGCAGGGAGGGCAGGATCCCTGCTGGAATGTCAGGCGGCATCAAAATCAATGGGAAAAGCTCGGAACGCCTGCGTACTGACGAGGTTTTGCGAATCGCAACAGACTTTGCGAATTGAGAAGATCGGGCGCATACTGCCTGCAGGTCGCATTCGCGCGTCTAACTTAATATTGTTGCAGTCTTATCTTTTTTCGCGCCGATCGTCTTTTGCGCTGATCGGGCGGGATCCGTTTACAGTTTTCTCCACAAGAGCTGGCCAATCGAGCGGCTATCATCGCACTCAAGCCAAACGATGCCGATGCGGCCGCGCTTTTTCTCCGCATCGAACGTCCTATTATTTACGGACCGAATTTTTCTGACAGAACATTAGCAGAATATTTCAGGAGGCCACGAATGCCTGCAGCCACTCTTCCTCAATCGCTGGGCGAACTGCGCGCCAGCAAGCAATTTTCAGAAACAAAAATAAAGTCGCGCAGCGTGAAGGACGAGATGCGCCAGAACCTGATGGCGCGGCTGAAGGCGCGCGAACAGGTGTTTCCCGGCATCGTGGGCTACGAGGATACGGTGATCCCACAGATTGTGAATGCGGTTCTGTCCAAGCAGAACTTTATTTTGCTGGGGCTGCGCGGTCAGGCGAAGAGCCGGATTCTGCGTGCGCTGACGGCGCTGCTGGACGAGCAAATGGCCTACCTGGCGGGATGCGAGATTCGCGACAACCCATACCGGCCACTGTGCCGGCGGTGCCGCGGCTTGATTGCTGAGCGCGGAGACGCAACGCCGATTGCGTGGCTGGGGCGCGATGAGCGCTACGTGGAAAAACTCGCAACGCCTGACGTTACGGTGGCGGATTTGATCGGCGATCTGGATCCGATCAAGGCAGCGCGCGGGGGCGAGGATCTTTCGAGCGAGCTGACCATGCACTACGGCTTGCTGCCGCGCGCGAATCGCGGGCTGTTTGCGATTAACGAGCTGCCTGACCTGGCAGGAAAAATTCAGGTTGCGCTGTTCAACATCATGCAGGAAGGCGACGTACAGATTAAGGGCTATCCGGTAAGGCTGGCACTGGACGTGGCGCTCGTGTTCAGCGCGAACCCCGAGGACTACACGGCGAGGGGCAAGATTATTACACCGCTGAAAGACCGAATTGGGTCGGAGATTCGCACGCACTATCCGGAGACTCTGGAAGAAGGCGTGGCAATCACGGCGCAGGAAGCGTGGGCGACGCGCGGAGAAAGCGCGATCGAAATTCCACAATACCTGCGCGAGGTGGTGGAGCAGGTTGCATTCAGCGCGCGCGAAGACAAGAAGGTGGACAAGCGCAGCGGCGTGAGCCAGCGGCTGCCGATTTCGACTCTTGAGCTGGTGGTTTCAAACGCCGAGCGGCGCGGATTGTTGACCGGCGATTCGCCAGCGCTGCCGCGCGTGGGCGACATCTACGCGGCGATGCCCGGAATCACGGGCAAGCTGGAGCTGGAATATGAAGGCGAGATGCGTGGCGCAGATACGGTGGTGCGCGAGTTGATCCGCGCGGCGGTGGGCAAGGTTTACGATCGCTACTTTGACGGCGTGAACACGGCGCAGATTGAGCAGTGGTTCAATCTGGGCGGAAAGGTAAAGCTGGACGAAGACCAGCCGGCGGCCGCTGCGCTCAAGGAGCTTAAAGGGATTCAAGGACTGCTGGATAAGCTGTCGCCACTGGGCGTGAAGTCTTCCGATCCCGCGCCGCAGGTAGTGGCCGCGGCGGAATTTCTGCTGGAGGGGATGGTCGCGCATCGCAAGCTGAGCCGCAACGAGCAGCATGGATTTGCCGCGGAAAAGAGCGTGCGGCTTCGCGAGCGCGAGGATGCACCCCCAGAGCGGAAAGAAATAGAGATGGAGTACGAAGACTGGCAACGGACGCGGCGATCACGGCGTGGCGGGGGATTGAATTAAGGGGGCAAGCAGCGAGGTGCGGGCGGGGACGCCAGCGCTACAAGAGAACGTGGGATCGAAAAGGCTGGGAGCGGGATGAAGCGGATTCATTACACGAAGTACACGGGCGATCTTGCCTCAGAGATCGATCTTGAGAGCCTCCTGCAGGCTTTGTCTGACTATCTGCTCGACTCGGGGTTCTACGATCCGATGAATGATTTTCAGGATCTCGACCACAACATGGACGATCTGCGCGAGGCGCTGCGGCGCGTGCTCGAGACGGGTGATTTCTTCGACGGTGAGACGCGCGAACTGCTCGATCGGATGATGGCCGAGGGCTCGCTCGATGAATTAATCGACAAATTATTGGAGCGAATGGAGCGCGAGAACTACATCTCCGCGATGCAGCAGAACGGCCCGACGCAAATGGACGAAATGAATGGACAGGTGGGCAACGCGGGTGGCCCTGATCACGAGAACGTGCGATTCGAAGTGACTGACAAGAGCCTGGACTTTCTGGGATTCAAGACGCTGCGCGACCTGATGGGGTCGCTGGGCAAATCGAGCTATGGACGCCACGACACGCGGCACTGGGCAACAGGGATTGAGACCAGCGGCGGCTCGCGGCGGTACGAATTCGGCGACACGCTGAATCTGGACGCGACGGCAACGCTGAGCTCGGCGATTGCGCGCGAGGGCCTCGAGCTGCCGCTGAATCTCGAATACGACGATTTGCAGGTGCATCAGTGCGACTACCAAAGTTCGTGCGCGACGGTGGTGATGCTGGATTGCTCGCACTCGATGATCTTGTACGGCGAGGATCGCTTTACGCCGGCCAAGCGCGTGGCCATGGCGCTCTCTCACCTGATCCGTACGCAGTATCCGGGCGACTCGCTTTCGCTGGTGCTTTTTCACGACTCGGCGGAGGAGTTGCCCGTGTCGCAACTGGCGCGAGTGAAGGTCGGGCCGTGGCACACCAATACGCGTGAGGGACTGCGCGTCGCGCAGCGTGTGCTGGCGCGGCAGCGCAAAGACATGAAGCAGATTGTGATGATCACGGATGGTAAGCCATCGGCGCTGACGCTGCCGGATGGGCGAATCTATAAGAATGCATACGGCCTCGATCCTCTGGTGGTGAGCGAGACGCTGGAAGAAGTAGCGCGCTGCAAGCGATCGAACGTGATGATCAATACCTTCATGCTTGCGCAGGATTACGGGCTGGTGCAATTCGTGCACAAGGTTTCAGAAATGTGCCGCGGCAAGGCATACTTCACCACGCCCGCGACGCTGGGGCAGTACGTGATGATGGACTATATGCAGCGGAAGTCGAAGACCATCCATTAGAGCCCGACATTAGCTCTGGCACGCCACGCTCCGCTGCTAGTCTCTGTTTTTCTTGTCGCCGGTCTCGAGAAAAACGAAAAGATTGCCGTCGGGATCCTTGACGAAGACGAGCCCGCTGCTGCGCTGCGCGCTAACGCCCGCGTACTCCAACGCCTGAAATGCTTTTTTGGCGTCCGCTACGGGAAACAGGAACTCCGGCTGCGCGCGAGGACTCGCTGGGCGCAGCTCCATATGCAGATCGGGCGCGCCGGGAGCGGTGAGGCGAACGTTGCCGTTGGTATCGTCTGCTTCAAAGCCCAGGTCGGTATAGAACTCCTTCATCGCGGCGCCCTCTATCACGGGCAAATCAATTCCCATCAGCTCATTTGAGATGCGATTAGCGCCGAGGTGCTTCCCGATGTCGAGAGTGTGGCTCGAGCCGGGCATGTACTGCGTGAATTCGGTGACACCATGCTCGGGATCGCTGATTGAGACGATGAGATTTCCCGCTGCGCCTTTGCGCACCGGCGTGGGATTGAGGCCTTCAGTAGCGTAGTAGTGCTGCAGCGCGTTGAGATCGCCCGCCTCGTAGCAAATGTGCATCCAGCCCAGGGGCTGCGAGCGATCGGTTTGGGGGTACAGCTCAATGAACTCGCGGTCATTGATCTTGATGAAGGCCTCGGTGGTTTTACCGGCGTTGGTAATAACGAACGGCTCCTGGTAGCCAAGCTTGCCCAGGAAAGCGATTTCGCGATCAACATCACTGACGCGAAAGGCAATGTGCGCGATGCCGATGATGCCTTGATTTGGCGGGGGCGGCTGCGCGATCAAAGTTGCCAAGCAGGCGAAGACTAACGCGAGTGGTGCGATCAAGCAGAGTTTCGAGGAAATTCTCAAAAAAACCTCCAAGCCCGTTGGGGGCGATACGCAAGACAAAGAATAAAAGTGGAGCAGCAATAGATTAGGCGTATTCCTGGCGGTAAGGGGTGAAGACGTCAAGAACCTCGGATGGTTCGAACGCTGAAGCCTCATGCTCAATGCCGCCGTCAATTACGATGCTGTCGCCGGCGCGCATCTGCCAACTTTTGCCTTCGGCTTGAAAAAGGATGTGTCCGCGGACGACGTAAACCATTTGATGATGGGGATGGCTGTGGCGCGCGCCCTTCCAACCTTTCTCAAAGGTGTGACGCACGAGCATGAGATGCGGGTTGTACGCGAGGACCTGGCGAATCATGCCGGGCTCGGGCGTGGTAGTCCTGGTGGCGTCGGTGGCCGTGTAGATGACCGTACTTTCGCTCATCAAATTTGCCTCAAGCTCGGCCGCCGCTTGCGCAGGCAGGAGCAAAGAACAGGATCACCGGTTGAGCCAGCCTCCGTCCACTACGAGAACGTGGCCGTGGAGGTAGTCGCTGGCCGAAGAGGCAAGAAAGACGGCAGCGCCGGCGAGGTCTTCAGGCTTGCCCCAGCGGCCGGCGGGAATGCGCTCCAGAATCTGCCGGGCGCGCTCGGGATTATTGCGCAGCGCCTCGGTGTTGTCCGTATCCATGTAGCCGGGCGCGATGGCGTTCACGTTGACGCCTTTCGAAGCCCACTCGTTGGCGAAGGCTTTGGTGAGCTGGCCCACGCCGCCTTTGGCCGCCGCGTAGGAGGGCACCAGAATTCCGCCCTGAAAAGTAAGCAGCGAGGCGATGTTGATGATTTTGCCCGAGCCGCGCTTGAGCATCTGACGGCCGGCGTGCTGCGTGAGCCGAAAGACGCTGGTGAGATCGACATCGATGACCGCCTTCCAGTCTTCTTCGGAGTGATCGGCGGCCGGCGATCGGCGAATGATGCCCGCGTTGTTGACCAGAATATTGATGGAGCCGAAGTGCTGGACGGTTTCTTCCACAAGCCTCGCGCAGACGACCGCATCGCCGACGTCGCCCACAAGCGCGGCAGATTTGACGCCGAGGGTCTGAAGCCTTTTCTGCGTGGCCGTTGGAGCAGAGCTGGAGCCGTGCACCGCGACGTTAGCGCCGGCCTCGGCGAAAGCCACAGCAATAGCGGCGCCCAATCCGCGGGATGAGCCGGTGACCAAAGCGGATTTGCCTTTGAGGCTGAAGCTATCGAGTATCGTCTTCTGGGAGGTCAGGGGCTTGAGTCCTTTCCGGCCTGGGCCACGCCGAAATTCTACCTGTCTTTATTATCTGCGAGCGAAACGGGGAGGGGTGGAGACCGTGGTGAAATGGCTCGAGAAGCAAGGTTCGTTCGACGACCTGGAAGCCCGCCTCGCTGCACTATACTTCAACGAACCCACAACTGAACGCGTGCTTGAGAGAGTCGTTGGGGTTTGATGCAGGGCGGCAATTCAAGTTGCGCAGCGCGATGAAAGAATGATGCAGACAGATTCAGAGATCGGGCACACATAATGCAAATCGCTCTGCTGATTTTCTGCTTCCTCACCATGGTCGGCGCTTTCAGCGCCTGGCGGAAGAGTCCGCTCTATTCCGTCAAAACCACATTGAAGCTCGTAGGCGCGTTTCTGCTGATCGTCGCGGTTGTTGCGGGTGCAACCTACGCGATTGTGAACAGCTCCCTTAGCCGATCGCCGGTTGCAGAGGTAATCGCGAGCCTCGTTGCGGTGATGTTGTTGGCATGTGGGGCCAGCATCTTTATCGTTCGCATCACCGACGCGCACGTTGCCGCACTGCCGCCGTCGGCCAGGCTGGTCAGTTTCAATCGCCACAAGATCTTCCGGTGGATATGGCGTCTCGTGGCTTTCCTGCTGATCAATGCCGCCGCGTCCGTCGTGCTTCCGTCTGACTGGAAATGGCTGCCAGAGGGGCTTGCGGGGTTTGTTCTGCTTTCGTGCGGCCCCATGCTTTCGATCGGCTACATGATGGCGCGGCGAAACGACCGCGGAATGTCGGCGGTAATCGCCAGCCCGTGGGCGCATTGGCAATACACGCAGGAAAAGTGGGCGCAATGGGCAGAGAATCAACGCGCCTGGGAGATAGCCCAGGAGGGCCCGTGGAGTTGGAAGGGCGTATTGGGATTTATTTTCTTGTGCGCGGCGCTTTTTGCGTTAGGTGCTCTGTTTACCGGCGGAAGCCTCGAGGAGAATGTGATCATCGTGGGCGGATTAACGGGTTTTGTCATCCTGCTCGCGGTGGTGGCGTTTTGGTTCAAAAGCACGAATTTTGACCGGCGCTATCGGCGGCTGCTCGCAGCGGCGCCGGAAACGTGGCTGGGCGACGAGGGCCTTTTTTGCAACGGGGCCTACACGCCGTGGACTCTCTCCGGCAGATACCTGCTGAAGGCCACAGCAGCGATGGATCAACCGGCCCGGCTGATGTTTGTTTTCGAGTCATTCAACGGAAGTTCGTCAAGGGAGATCACGCAGCGGGTTCTGATTCCCGATGGATCTATTGCCGAGCTGCCCATGCTGCAGCAAAAGCTCAACGCTCATTGCCCCACTGCCTCTGTTCATCTGACGCTCGACTTAAAGCCGTGTTCACACAGTTAAGCCGAACGGCGATTGAAGCGGTGCTAAACGGCGCGGCCCGCTGCTGCGCCCGATGCCCATGCCCACTGGAAGTTGAATCCGCCTAATTGGCCTGTGACGTCCACCACTTCTCCAATAAAGTAAAGCCCGCGCACGCTGCGGCACTCCATAGTTTGCGCTGAAAGCGCGCTGGTGCTCACGCCACCGGCCGTCACTTCCGCTTTTTCGTAGCCTTCCGTTCCGCTGGGCATGAAGGCAAAGGAATGCAGACTGTGTTCCATCTCATCGAGCGCGTGATTCGTAAAGCTCTGCGGCGCAGGACCTTCAAGCAGACGGCCAGCTAAACCATCCGCCAGGCGAACCGGCAGATGTGCGCGCAGCGCCGTTTTCAGCGCGGCCAGATCGCGTGGCGCATTGGGCGCGCGCAACGGTGCGAGCAGTTGCTGTCCGGGCGACCAGTCGATTCGAATTGGCTCGGGCTTTTTCCAATAGGACGAGACTTGCAGGATGGCCGGTCCGCTGAGCCCGCGATGGGTGAACAGCATTTTCTCGCGAAAATTCTTCTTGCCGCAGTCCGCGACTACCAGCGCGGAAACGCCAGCGAGACGCGCGAAATGCGCAAGCTCCGAGCCGGAGAACGTAAGCGGAACCAGCGCCGGGCGACACGGCTCGATGGGAATTGAAAACTGGCGGGCGATGTTGTAGCCGAAGCCCGTCGCGCCCATCTTCGGGATCGACAGGCCACCAGTAGCGACGATGAGCGCCGGCGCTTTTAATACGTCCTTGCCGGTGACGACGGAAAATGATCCAGAAGAATCGTCGCGGCGCACCTCGCTGACCGCAGTGGAGAGAAGCACGCGCACACCTGCGTCGCCACATTCGCGCATAAGCAGGTCGACGATTTGCTGCGCCGAGCCGTCGCAGAATAGCTGGCCTAAAGTTTTCTCGTGATACGCGATGCCGTGCCGCTCGACGAGGCGAATGAAATCCGCGGGAGTATAGCGCGCCAACGCCGATTTAGCGAAGTGCGGATTGGCCGAAAGAAAATTGCCCGGCTGCGTGTGCAGGTTGGTGAAGTTGCAGCGGCCGCCGCCGGAGATGAGGATCTTCTTTCCGGGCCGGTCGGCATGCTCAATTACCGCAACACGGCGTCCACGGCGACCCGCTTCAATCGCGGCCATGAGGCCCGCTGCACCGCCGCCGAGTATGAGGACATCGAAACTGAACGGTTTCACGGTGCCTACTTTAATGATTACAACTTCAGGGATGAAAGAAACTGCGGCTCCGAATCAGATTCAAGGTGACTCATTGCCGCCGAGCCACGCGCGAGGGGCAGCCAGCTAAGTTTTTGCATCGCGCCGAAGTGGCTCGGGCTTAAAGCCGCGCTCGATGGCCATTAGCCCGGCGCGCAGAAAGCCAAGAGTGTGCGCCATGCCCGCGTGCCAGGGCGCGGAGCATGTCATCTGCGGAGCGTGGTCGGGAATGACGACGCCGTCGAAGCCATTCTTGTCGAGGATGTAGAGGATGCGAAGCATGTCCACTTCACCGTCGTCGATGAAGGTCTCATGATAGTGCGGAGCTTTGCCGGCGATGTTGCGGAAGTGGATGTAGGCGATGCGATGCTCGCTGCTGTAGCGATCGACAGTCTGGTAGATGTCGCCTTCGGTCATCTCGGCGAGCGTGCCCAGGCAGAACTCGAGCATGTTCGAGGGGCTGGGCGAAATGTCAATGAGCCGCTGATACATGGCCTGCTGATAGACGAGTCGCGGCTGGCGGCGCATGGTCGGGGTAGGTGGATCGTCGGGGTGCGCGGCGAGTCGAACACCGGCTTTTTCAGCGACTGGAAGCGCCTCCTCAAGAAACCGCTGCAGGCGACGCCAGAGTTCGTCGTGGCTGATGGTGGGTAGCGTGCCCTTTGGCGCGTTGGGGTCAACGATCATGTTCCAGACAACGCCGTTGGGGATGGGCGTGTCGACATTGCCATCCATGCCAACGGAAACCGCGCCGCCGCGCGCGAATGGACCGCTGATGCGGCCTGCAACACCGGCAATAGAGAAGTTGTAGCCGAAGGTGGGAATGCCGGCTTCGCCCACCGCGCGCAGAATGGCGAACACGTTCTGCATATGCTGGGCGCGCTTTGGGCCATCAAGAAGAACGTCGTACCAGTGAGCCGGGTCAAAATTCTCAATCCCCTCCAGCTTGAGCCCCGCGGCCTCCACATTTTTCCGAAGTTGAATCAGCTCGGCGGCAGTCCATAGCCGGTTGGGATCGCCGGCAAGGCCCCACGGCTGATCTTTGCCGCCCGTGGGCTGATTGTTGGATGGATTATTAGACGCGTCTGTTTGGCCCTGGCGGAAATAGTCGACGAGATGAACGATGACGTGAGTGCAGCCGGCCTGCACGGCGAATGAATAATATTCGTCGTTCAGCATGTGCCGGTAAAGTCCCAGGCCAAGCTTCATAGTCACCCTGAGCCAGTGTATTCGAGGCGGCAAAATGCGCACGGAATGGGGTGAATCGTGCGGCGAAAGTCCGGCGAAATTTACGCTTTCGATACTTGTATGAGGCCAAAAGTTCGTGTAATGTCGTTTACTTGCCGTCGGCCTCCCTCGCCGGCGCACCTGTCTGGAACTGTCGCGAGCGCAAGCCGGATGGAGACGGGCAGGAAGCAAAATACGCGTCGCGGCCATTGAATGCCGCGGCGGCGTGAACCACGAGGATCCACCTCCTGGCCTGCTTCCCCGCGCAGACCACGGAACGCCATCGTGGAGGAGGATTGCGTGATCGAAGTGCAAGAACAGTTTCTGGCGCCGGCATCTGGGGTCAGCCAACCGATTCATTTCGCCGGCAGCCAGCCGACGCTGCTGCGCAACAGCCGGGTCCTGATTTTTCTCTCGTATCTGGGTAGCCTTACTGCGCTATTCGCGTCCCTGTGCATGGTGCTTGCTTCCGCTACCTCTATTTTTCCATTGAGCGCGATGAACCTGGATAGGGCCGCGGCCGGCGCGCTGGGGATTCTTGGCGCGTGGCTAATGGCAATGGCGCAAGTCTACCTGTGGCGGCAAGGGCGCATGATGGCTCATTGTTCAGTTCTGCTGGACAGCAATGGTGCGCACTTCACACTCGGCAACACTGAAAAGCTGAGAGAAGCGTTCATGCCGTGGAGCGGAATTGAAGCGGTCCACTACAGGCGGATTCCCAATGCGCATAAGTTCACCGTCCTCGGTACGGACTCAAGCACTGTGACCTTCACGTCGCACAGCTTTTACCGGCCCAAAAGAGTGGCGCGGTTGATTGCTGAGCGCGCCGGGCTGCCTCTCTTGAGGGGCTAGGCGAAGCGAAGAGCTTCCAGTCTTTCTTGCAGTCGGCAAACGGAGGAAAAAAATTGCGCACAAATTGAAAACGCCAGAGACCGAAGTCTCTGGCGTCTCAATCTTGATGATCAGGTAGTACAACCGGCTGTCGCGTCCCTCGGCTACCCCAGCGGCGAACCTGCAGCTTTCGCTGCCGCTCCTTCCTCTGGCTGCGCCGGTGCGTTGCTTTCAGCTCGCGCTTACTTGCCCGCTCTCCGGCTCGACCGAAGGCCGACTTCCCCGGCTCGGATCGGTGTGGCTTCGCTCAGCTCGACCGGTGGCGGATATCCGACTCGCATCGGGTGCACCGCGCTTCCGATCGTCCGATGGCGATCCATTCGGCTTGCACCGAACGACCCCTCCACCGGCTAGGCCGGCGATCAGCGCCGACTCACACCGGGTTCTGATCCTTTAGCTCGGCTGGTAGAACACCCTACGGCTTTCACCGTCTGCTGTTGCAGCTTCCAGCTTGCGCCTTCTGCTGCTGCAACCTGCGAACTTGCGCTCGCCTGTCGCCCCCGTTTGCCAAACCGGCGGTGATCCTCCGACTCGCATCGGCTGTTTCACCCTCCGGCTTTACCGGTTTCGATTCGCCCTGCTTGCGCCTGGCGCTTCTACCTCCGGCTGGGCCTTTGATGCGCCCCTAGCTTCTACCGAACCTTGCATCGCCGGCAAGCCGTCGATGAGTATTCCGTTTCCACCGGTTCGCGCTTCTTCCGGATCTGTCAGCTAAACAACTTTCGGCTTGCACCGACTTTTGCATCTTCTGACGCTGCCAGCGATCCCTCTTGAGCTTTCGCTCCAGGTTTCACCCTCTGGCTGGGCTGGCGGTGATTTTCCGACTCTCATCGGCTTTTCGTTCCGTCAACCGTTCCGGCGACCAACTCCCGATGCCCTACAAGGCTCATCAGTTGAAGTGACAATACGTCCGCTGAAACTGTGGATGCAAGTGCAAAAAACAGGTAAATCTGTGGATTTCACCAAGGCTTGTGCAGAATAAGGATTATCTAAAGATTTGCGCGGGTTTTGGTCTGCATTTGCACAGGATCGTCAGCAAAAAGAAAGAGATGCGGGGTGGATTTTGTATGGCGATTCCTACCCCGCAGACGCGTGCGGTTTCTCAGTGGGCTATTTGCCGAAGACTTTCTTTGCGGCGGCTCCGGCAGCGGCGTCCTCAATCACAGGATAGATTTCCAGCTCCAGAACGTCGGCCCATTCCGCGGCGTGCTCGGCGAGTGCCTCCGGGCCGCTCGCTTCAATGAGGTGCCAGCCAAGAACTGATCCTGGAACATGCCAGCGGCCTAATGTTTTGGCTCCTTCCGGCGCCGGGCCGCCCGATTTCAAGAATTGGTCAAGGGCAGTCTTGTACTTACCGGGGGTAGTCTTCCACACCACCATGAATTTCATGAGTTCTCCTCTGCTGGGAATGTTTGATTGTTGAGATTGCGTGGCCCGTGAGGCTCTGCGTGGGCCAAAGAGAGCGGGCCTAAGGGTATAGCGCGTGAGCGGGAAACTCAAAGAAATAAAATTGACGGCTTCTGCAAACTGCGGCCTTCGCTCCTCCGCATCTTGCGAGGGGGGAGCTTTGGGCGCGGCGCTGTGCGTTGGGCCGGACCCCGTTTTATCGGGATTGTTTATCAAGTAGTAACCTACCCCCCTCCCCCCCGGTATGCCATACCTCCATATTTGATTGCGAAGGACTTAGGGGAGGGGTCCATACCTTTTCCATACCTCGTCCATACGGTATGCATACCTCCATACCTTTCATCGCAGTTTTTCGCAGAAAGAACTGCGCGGTGCACGGATTGGCTCGGTTCAACACTCGGTTCAAGCATGGAACGATTATGCGCGGAGCGAGGAAATAATCGGCAAACTTGGCGGATATTTTTCGCGAGTGAATTCAGGGGTTTGCGGAGGAAATGCGCGGGGAGGGGCTTGACGGGGAAGGTCAGTAGTTGGGGGGTCGCCAATAGCCAGATTGTTGCCCCATCCTTTTCGCAGTTTTATCGCGGAAAGGGTGGGACGGCAAGAACTAGCGCTACGACGTCAGCAGCTCTGCTTGTTGTTCGCGCTTGCGGGCCGTCCACTCCGATTCGATTTCAACGGCACCGATTGCACCCGTTGCATAATGTCGAAAGCTTGACCAACGCCAGTCTGCGGGGCCTACGGCAAGCCCGCGCTTGACGGGATTGCGATGGGTGTAGCGCAACTTCTCGATACGCTTTGCCTCGCTTGGCACAACATAGTCATAGTAGCGCCGCTGCCAAAACTGGGAGTCTTCGGCATTCTTCAACTTCCTCGACGTCTTCTGCTTCAACACCTGAAGGACCGTTGCCAGCGTTCCGAGGCGCGGTTCGTTGACCAGCAGATGGACGTGCTCGGGCATCAGGACGTAACCAGCAACGACGAATTGGTACTGAATGCGCGTGGACTCAAGTTCAGCCTCGAATGCGCCGTAACCTCCCGAACGCGCTAACAATGGAAGCCTGTGGTAGCAACTAAACGTTATGAAATGAAAAGCGCCGGAATGACGAAACCGAACGAGTCCGCGTGGCATTGTGGCTGGATTCTACCGCGAGGTTCGTTCGGAAACATGTGATGGACGACCGTCGAGATTTGCGGTCTCCCACCCTTCCCGCAACAAAGCTGCGGGAAGGATGGGGCAACATCGATTGATTGGGTGGGGTCGGACGGTTGGGATTCTGGGTTTCCCACCCTTTCCGCGGTGGAGCTGCGGGAAGGATGGGGCAACGGGCAGTTTTCGATGGCAACGGGCATTTTCTGGCGGCAACGGGCAGTTTTCGATGAGGCAACGCCAGTGGTCTGTCGGCCATATATTATTGGCATGACAGCGCAAAACGCATTGAATCGAGTGAAATGGATAAGCCGAGTCTGGACCTGCCAGAGGAATTCAAGAAGAGAGCGATCGATGCCTTGCCAGCCTGCTATGTGGTGACTCCATGATCGGCGAATCCATCTCGCATTACCGCATCGTCGAGAAACTGGGCGGCGGCGGGATGGGTGTGGTCTACAAGGCCGAGGATGTGAAACTCGGTCGTTTTGTGGCTCTCAAGTTCCTGCCCGACGACGTATCCAAAGACCCCCAGGCTCTCAGCCGTTTTCAGCGCGAAGCCAAGGCTGCCTCAGCCCTGAATCATCCCACCATCTGCACCATCCACGAAATTGACGACCAGCACGGAAAAGCCTTCATCGCCATGGAGTTTCTGGACGGGACGACGCTGAAGCACCGTATCGGCGGGCGACCGATGGAGACGGAGTTGATTCTGTCGCTGGCCATCGAGATTGCGGACGCACTCGACGCAGCCCATTCGGAAAACATCGTCCATCGCGACATCAAGCCTGCCAACATCTTCGTCAGCAAGCGAGGACATGCCAAGATTCTGGACTTTGGTCTGGCGAAGGTTATGGTTACAGCGGGCTCCTCGAGCAACGACGCCGATGTTGACACGCAAACGGCGTCGGTGGATGCGGAACATCTCACCAGTCCCGGTTCGACGCTCGGCACGGTAGCCTACATGTCACCGGAGCAGGTGCGCGCCAAAGATCTCGACGGACGCAGCGATTTGTTCAGCTTCGGCGTCGTGCTGTATGAAATGTCGACGGGCACGCTACCGTTTCGCGGCGAATCGGCCGGAGTGATCTTTCAGGCGATACTTGATCGGGTCCCAACTCCTCCGACCCGCCTTAACCCTGCTTTGCCACCGAAGCTCGAAGAAATCATCAGCAAAGCACTCGAAAAGGATCGCGATCTCCGCTATCAAACCGCTACGGAGATGAAAGCCGACTTGAAGCGGCTCAAGCGCGACCACGATTCGGCGGAGAGGCAGGGGTCAACGAAGGGCGGTGCGGCTGCGACCGCATCCAAAGCAGCGCCGATCTTGGAGAAATCGGTTGCGGTGCTCTACTTTGAAAACCTGAGCGGCGACAAGGAAGACGAGTATTTGCGTGACGGCATGACTGAGGATGTCATCACTGAGCTTTCGAAGATTGAGGAGTTGCGCGTCTTTCCGCGCGCCGCCGTGCTTGCGTACCGCGACAAGGCCGTCACCGGTCCTCAGGTGGGACACGAGTTAAGCGCCACCTATGTGTTGGGCGGCAGCCTGCGCCGCGCCGGCAGCCGGCTTCGCATCACCGCGCAACTCGTGGAGACGCACACCGGCCACTCTGCGTGGGCCGAACGATTCGACCGGGAATTAAAGGATGTTTTCGAAGTACAAGACGAGATCGCCCGCAGCATCACGCAGGCGCTTCGCATCACTCTCTCGCCGCAAGAAGAAAAAGCAATCGCTCGCAAACCGACCGAGAACACGCAGGCGTACGACGCCTATCTGCGAGGGCGCAGCTACGCTCGTCGCGAGACTCGTCCCGATCTGGAATTTGCGCTGCAGATGTTTGATCTTGCCATCATGCTCGACCCGAATTTTGCCTCAGCACATGCGGGCATCGCACATGCTTGCGCGATGATTCATGGATGGCATGATCCTGAACTCCGTTGGATCGATAAAGGTCTGGCCGCATGCGAGCGGGCTTTGAAATTGGATCCTAATCTCGCCGAGGTGCTGGTTGCTCGAGGATTGCTCTATTACGCGCAAAAGAAATTTGGAGAAGCGATCGAGTATGCCCAAATGGCCATTGAGCGCAAAGCGGATTGCCCGGGCGCTTATAACGTTCTGGCGCGTTCCTATTTTGCTTCAGGCCGCTTCCAGGAGGTTGGCGCTCTCGTCGAGCGCGCTCTGGAAGCAAACGGTGATGATTACAACCTCTACATTCCGATTGTTAATGGCTTGGAAAACCTTGGGCAGACCGAAGCCGCCGACAAGATTCGCCAACGCCATGTGCGCGTTCTTGAACAACAGTTGGAGATGGTACCCGAAGATGTCCGCGCACGGGTCCTGCTTGCCTCAAATTACGCTAAGGGGGGAGAAGCGGACCGAGCGATCGTGGAATTAAAGAGAGCCATTGTTTTGCGCCCTGAAGACTCTAACATCCTTTTTAACGCCGCCTGTGTCTACGCCCGCCTTTCACGGAAACAAGAGGCGCTGGCAATGCTGAAAAAGGCCCGGGAACACGGCTACCACAACCTTGCATGGTTGTCTCGCGATCCTGATCTTGCCAGTCTCCATGGGGACCCGGAATTCGAACTTCTTGTTGGAAGCTCCGGGCAGCAGAACTAGCCATTTTCGCCAGAGATCGCGTTTGCAGGTAAGTGTGCTCGCGACTTTGTTTAAAACTGCGCCAGTCATTCGGGCTTTGCAGGTTCCGGGATATCGAGCAGTTGCGGCAGGTCGCGGCCGCCGTAGACGACACGCTCAATACGCACGGTTCGGGCTACAAAGGGGCGCGCGGTTGCGGCGATAACTCGGAAGAGGACAACATAGTGGCCCAGAACGGCCAGCCGCGCTCCCTCGCCGATTTCGGGACGTAGCTGATGAAGAAGCGGATGCTTGCCGATTTCGATGATCTGCTGCCGGATTTGCCGGATGAATGAAACGGCCCGCTCAGGATTGTCTTCGGCGATGAAATCGGCAATAGCTTCGAGATCGCCTTCGACAAAGCGAGATAGTTTTAGGCGCATCTTTAGTGCTTTTCCGCGGCATCAGCGGTGCCCTGATACTTTCGTGCCTGATACTTACGTTCCAGCCGATCAAAGACGCCATGGGGCGAGACGCCCGGCGAATGATCCTGCAAAGCCTGTTTCCACACCCGGCGTAACTCTTTGAGGCCCTTTTCGCGCAGAGCGCGCTGGCGGCTCCAGTCGCGCAGTGCTTCGCGCACCACTTCGCTTGAAGAGGAGTATTCTCCGGCCTCGACGGCCTCGCGGACCATAGATACCATCTCATGTGGAAGAGCGATGCTGACCTTTTCAACAGACGGCATAAGACGCCTCGGTAGGAAATATTACTACCAAAGCATAGCACAAATTTTGAGTGCTCAGCTTACGCCGGCACAACGCCTTTGGCCAGCATCGCCTTGATGCCGCGCAGTGCCTGCCTCGTCCGTTCTTCGTTCTCGATGAGGGCGAAGCGGACGTGGTTGTCGCCGTAGTCGCCGAAGCCGATGCCAGGACTGACGGCGGTTTTGGCTTCCGTCAATAGCAGCTTTGAAAACTCGAGCGACTTGAGGTCGCGATACGGCTCGGGAATCTGCGCCCAGACGAACATGGTGGCCTTCGGCTTGGTGACTGCCCAGCCAGCCTTGTTGAGGCCTTCAACGAGGACGTCGCGGCGGCGGCGGTAGTTGTCGCAAATTTGCGCGACACATTCCTGCGGACCTTCGAGTGCCGCGATGGCCGCGACCTGGATGGGCGTGAAAGTGCCGTAGTCAAAGTAGCTCTTGAGGCGGGCGAGCGCGCCGACCAGGCGCTGATTGCCGACCATGAAGCCGATGCGCCAGCCGGGCATGTTGTAGGACTTGGACAGCGTGAAAAACTCGACGGCGACGTCTTTGGCGCCGGGAACCTCGAGGACGCTGGGCGGCTTGTAGCCGTCGAAAGCGATGTCGGCGTACGCAAGATCTTGAATGAGCCAGAAGCCGTGCTCGCGGGCGAGCGCGACGAGGCGGGCGAGGAAAGGCAGCTCCACACATTCGGTCGTCGGGTTCGACGGGAAGTTGACGATGAGTGCCTTGGGGCGCGGCGTCATGCGCGGGATGATTTCTTCAAGTTGCGCGAGAAAACTTTCCTGATTGTGGACGGGGACGCTGACGATATGCGCGCCGGCGATGACCGGGCCGTAGATATGGATGGGGTAGCTGGGGTTGGGCACGAGGACGGTGTCGTTCGAATCGAGAATGGCGAGACAGAGGTGGGCGATGCCCTCTTTGGAGCCGATGGTGACGATGGCCTCGGTGTCGGGGTTGAGATCGACGTCGTAGCGCGTCTTGTACCAGTTGCAGATGGCCTTGCGCAGGCGCGGAATGCCGCGCGAGACGGAGTAGCGATGCGTGGCGGGCTTGCGGGCCGCTTCAACGAGCTTGTCGACGATGTGGGTGGGCGTGGCGCCGTCGGGGTTGCCCATGCCGAAGTCGATGATGTCTTCGCCACGGCGGCGCGCGGCGGTCTTCATCTCGCCGGTGATGTTGAAGACGTAGGCGGGAAGGCGCTGAATGCGGGAAAACTCGTCCATGATGACTCCAGTGTAAAAGGCCAGGGACCAAGGGACCGAGGGAACAAGGGACCAAGGAACCGAGAAGGCTAAGGGTGAACGAAACCGAGAGGCGGCGCGGATGCCCCGGCTGCGAACTACGAACTGAGAACTGAATTTGGGATGAGGTGAGGCGGGAGTCTAGGCGGCGCGAGCCGCCGCGGCCGCGGCTGCGTTAGCGGCATGGCGCGCGTTCTGGATGAGGACGCGATCTGGAGCGGAGGGCTGCATGGGTTTAATTATAGCGAAAAGCTCGCGGAGCCAGCGGGATTGGCGGGTTTGGCGGCGATTTCAGCGCGCGGGTGTTTGGTTCGCCGGCGAAACTGATCGCTTTTGACCAGCCCTTGAGCCCTCTGGTGCGAGAATAGATGCGGGACTAGTTCGCCGCTCCGAGCAGGGCCGCATTGCTTCCATCGGGGAAACACGGCCTGAATCTGCCGATCGCGCCCGCGCAGCCGCTCCTCCTCTTGAGAGATGGCTTATGAATGTACTGCTGGTCTATCCGGAATTTCCTGAGACATTTTGGAGCTTTAAACACGCGCTCAAGTTTTTGGGTAAGCGGGCGGCACAGCCTCCGCTGGGCCTGATGACGGTAGCAGCGCTGCTGCCGCATACCTGGAAGAAGCGGCTGGTGGACACGAATGTGGAACGGCTGCGCGATCGCGACCTGAGATGGGCCGACGTGGTTTTCGTGAGCGGAATGCACATTCAGTTTGAGTCGCTCAAGGAGATTGTGGAACGTTGCGGCGCGCGCGGGCTGCGCACCGTTGTGGGTGGGCCGATTGCGAGCAGCGTGCCGGCGGCCGAATTGAAAGCCGATCACGTGGTGATTGGCGAGGCGGAGAGCCTGATTGGCGAGCTGACGCGAGAGCTGGAAACGGGAACGGCGCGACCTGTTTACCAGGCGGCGGAACGGCCAGAGATGGCCACGAGTCCGCTGCCCGACCTGAGCCTGATCAAGATGCGGCGCTACTCGACAATGACGGTGCAGTACTCGCGCGGGTGCCCGTTCAACTGCGAGTTCTGCGACATTATCGAGATTTACGGGCGGCGGCCGCGCACCAAGGCCGTGGCGCAGGTGCTGGCCGAGCTGGATCAGTTGCTCGCAGCGGGCTGGCGCGAGTCAGTGTTTATCGTGGACGACAACTTTATCGGGAACAAAGCGCGGGCGAAGGAGTTGCTGCGGGCGATGGCCGAGTGGCGCCAGGAGACAGGCGCACGATTCGACTTCATCACGGAGGCTTCGCTGAATCTGGCCGACGATGCGGAGTTGATGCAACTGATGAAGGACGCGGGATTCAGGTCGGTGTTTCTTGGCGTGGAGACTCCGGATGAGTTGGGCCTGATCGCGAGCAACAAGCTGCAAAACACGAAGCGGAGCTTGCTGGAGAGCGTGGCCACGATCCAGAGCTACGGGATGCAGGTGATGGGCGGCTTCATTCTGGGATTCGACACGGACAAGGAAGACATTTTTGACCGCATGGTGGAGTTCATCCAGAAGAGCGGGATCCCGATTGCAATGGTGGGGCTGCTTCAGGCGATGCCGGGGACGCAACTGTTTCGGCGGCTGCGGCGGGAGGGCCGGATCGTGGATGCGGGCGGCGGCAACAATACTTTTTGCGACAAGCTGAACTTTTTGCCGCGCATGGATTCAGCCAAGCTGGTGGAAGGCTATCGCGATGTGATGAAAAGAATTTACAGCTGCGAGGCATACTACGACCGGGTGAAGATTTACCTGAACCGTGCGCATCCGAGGCCGGCGAAGGGCGAGCGAGTGAAGAAGCAGGCGGGACAGAAATCGCCGGCGCTGCTGACGCGCGGCAATTTGCGCGCGCTGGCGAATTCGATTGTGTGGCAGGGAGTGTTTGGGCGGCACCAGTGGAGTTACTGGAAGTTTCTTGCGTCAGCGGCGACCAAATACCGGCGTTGCTTTGGCACAGCCATGACGTTGGCGGTGATGGGATATCACTTCCAGGTGATGACCCGGAAGCTCGGCAAGGCGATGGATAAGGCCGCAAAGGCAGCGGCAATCGCAGACCACATTCCGGCAGAGACGGACGGGTCAGCTCGGTAGATCGCCGGAAAGCCGATCGAATCTTTTCGCAGGGACTTCCAACCAAATCTGATCAGGCGCCGGTGGTGATCACCACGCGGAACCGCGCCTTGCCGCTCATCATGCGGTTGTAGGCTTCCTCGGCCTTTTCGAGCGGATAAGTTTCGATCATGGGTTTAATGCCAGTGAGCGCGCTGAAGTTGAGCGTGTCTTCAGAGTCCATGCCAGTGCCGGAGGGCCAGCCGACGATGGAGCGGCGGCCGCTGACGAGCGCGCCGGCGTTGACTTCAAACGGCTTGTCTGGGACGCCATTGATGATGAGCTTGCCATTTGGAGCGAGGCCGCCGACCGCAGAGGCGAGCGCTTCAGCGTTGGTGACGGTGGCGAGGATGACTGCGGCGCCGCCGAGTTTTTGCAATTCAGCCGCGGGATTCTGCGTGTTGCTGTCGATATAAATGTGCGCGCCGAGTTGTTTGGCGAGCGGGCCTTTGTCGGCTCCGCGGGCGATGGCGACAGTGCGGTAGCCGCTTTTGGCGGCGTATTGCACGCCGAGGTGGCCGAGGCCCCCGATGCCGAGTATGGCGACCGTGTCGCCGGGGCGAGCTCCGCTGTTGCGCAGGCTGTTGTAGGTGGTGATGCCGGCGCAGAGCAGCGGCGCGGCGTCAGCGTCGGAGAGGTCGTCTGGAATAAATGCGAGAGCGTTGGCCGGAGCGATAACGTAGTCGGCATAGCCGCCGTCCATGCTGACTCCGGAGATGAAGGCGTTCTGGCAGAGCATAAAATCGCCGCGGCGGCAAGGCGTGCAGTAGTTGCAGTGGCCGCCGTGCCAACCGAGGCCTACGCGCTGGCCGGGTTTGAAGAGCGGGACATCGGGGCCGACGGCATCGACGACGCCGGCAACTTCATGGCCGGGAATGCGGGGGTACTGAATGCCGGGCCAATAACCAAGCTTGGTGAGCGAATCGCTGTGGCAAACGCCGCAGGCCTGGACCCGAATGCGAACGTGGCCAGGACCGGGCTCGGGAAACTCTTTTTTTACAAGCTGAAATGCGCCGCCTGCGGCGGAGACCTGCATGGCACGACCAGTGACTGTGGGCATGGGGAATTCTCCTGTCGACTGGAAAGATGATTGGCGCTAGGCGGCAGGATGCACAAACTCGTTGAAAGTGCGGTGAATAGCCGCCTCGTATACTGAAAGACGATATGAGCAAGTTTTTACCTGTAGACGAACAGATGGATTTACTTGAGAAGGGCGCGGCGGAGATTATCCGTGTCGCCGATTTGCGCGAGCGCCTTGAAGAGAGCCGCAAAACCGGACGGCCGCTGCGCGTGAAGGCGGGGTTCGACCCGACTGCGCCCGATCTGCACTTGGGCCATACAGTATTGATGCGCAAGCTGCGGCATTTTCAGCAGCTCGGGCACACGGTGATTTTTCTGGTGGGCGATTTTACGTCGCTGATTGGCGACCCGACGGGGCGCAACGTGACGCGCAAGCCGCTCACGCGCGCTGAGATCGACAAGAATGCCGAAACGTATAAGCAGCAGGTGTTCAGGATTCTCGACGAGAAAGCGACCGAAGTCCGCTACAACAGCGAGTGGCTGGAGAAGCTTGGGTATGAGCAGACGATCCGGCTGACGGCGCACTTCACGGTGAGCCAGATGCTCGAACGCGACGAGTTTCACAAGCGATTCCAGGAGGAGCAGCCTATTAGCCTGCACGAGCTGCTGTATCCGGTGATGCAGGGATACGACTCGGTGTGCCTGGAGTGCGATGTGGAGCTGGGCGGGACCGATCAGCGATTCAACCTGCTATGCGGGCGCGAGTTGCAGCGGCACTACGGGCAGAAGCCGCAGATCGTGCTTATGACGCCGATTCTCGAAGGGCTGGACGGCGTGCAGAAGATGAGCAAGTCGCTCAATAATGCGATCGGCATCAACGAGCCGGCGAGCGAGATGTACGGCAAGCTGATGAGCATCTCGGACGAGTTGATGTGGAAGTATTGGGTGCTGCTGACCGACCTGAAGCAAAGTGAAATTGACGCGATGAGGGCGGACGTGGCTGCGGGAAAGCTGCACCCGATGGAGACGAAGAAGATATTGGCGCGGACGATTACTGCGGGGTTCCATGGCGAGGCTGCGGCCGAGAGCGCTGGCGAGAATTGGGCGCGGATGTTTCAGCAAAAGGAGACAGCCGAGGATCTCGAAGAGGTTATGGTCGCGTATGTCGATGTATCCAGCGCGGACGCAAACCAGATTCGCCTGCCCAAGTTGCTGGTGGCGCTGGGGCTGGCCGCGAGCGGGGCGGAAGCGAACCGCAAGATTGCCGAGAAGGCCGTCAAGGTGGATGGCGAAGTGGCGGACGGCGCAGTGATTCAAGCGGCAACGTTGCCGGTGCGAATCGTGGTTCGGTTGGGGAAGCGGGCGAAGGTGGCGTTGATTGCGTAGGGCAACCGGTAAAATGGCTGCGCCCACTCCCCCGGGCTGAAAGCGAGACTGAATCATGCAGGCAATCGACACGGGCCGGCAGGAATATCCACTGGGCGGATGGCAGCGAGGATTCTCCCTCGTTCTCGGCATAATCTTTGAGGGTTTCGGCGCCTTCCTCGTCTATATGTCGTTCACGAAACCCAATTTTGGATCGCTGCTTTACATTGCGATCGCTTCATTTGCATTCGGAATCTATATGCTAGCAACGGCACTCCGCTCGCGGCTGGTGATTGATGGGTCGCGAGTCGAAGTGCGCTACGGCTTCTCTGAAAAGGCTGCTGACCTGAGCGAAATTGAGGGATTCCGAACGGTCTCGACGCGGAACGGCTCGTTCTGGCAATTGAAGCTGAAAGAGGGCGGCGGCACGATCACTGTGCAGAAGTCCTACGACTGCGATGGCGTGCGCGCGTGGCTGCAGCAGATTCCCGATCTGGATGAGCGCGATCGCAAGGCGCTGCTCGAGCAGATTGAGCAAAGCCAGGAGCTGGGTGCCACTCCCGAGGAGAGGCTGGCGGCGCTGAACAAGGCGAAACAGTTGAATTACGGGCTTTCGGCGGTCGCGATTGCGGCGGCACTGGGATACGGGGTGGGCGGCGCTTCACTGCGCCTGCCGTCGGCGATTGTTCTGGTGCTGCTTCCCATCGTGCTGATTTATCTGGTGCGCACCGGGCCGCTACTGTATGCGGTCTTCAAGCCAAAACGCGATCCGCGCACGGACCTCGGGATTGCTTTTATGGCATGCGGACTAGGGTTAATTTTCGGAGACAGCAGCTTTCATTTCGTGGACCAACTCTCGCTGCTGGAGTATGCAGCGCTGGTTGGGGTGCTGTTTTGCGCAGGAATTTATTCGGCGGCGCGCAAGAATCCGCAGTTCTTGGGCGCAATGTTCGGCATGCTCTTCGTCGCAGGTGCGTATGGCTTCGGCCTGGCAGGAGCTGCCGATACGATTCCGGACCATGCGACGCCGGCGAACTACTCGGTGACGATTGAGAACAAGCACGAGACGCATGGGCGATCCACTTCTTACTACCTCGATCTTGGGCCGTGGGGTCCGATCCAGAAGGCGAACAGTCTCAGCGTGTCGTATTCGACTTACGAGGGCGCTTCGATTGGCGATCAGGTTTGTCTCGATCTTCGCCCAGGGGTGTTGCGCGTGCAGTGGTACCAAGTGGTTGCGTGCGCGGGGACGGGGCAGTAGAGGCGAGCAACCGCGGAGACGCACTCAGGACGGCAGTTCAATCTCGATGTAGACGTTACATGTTGAGCGCGAAGGCGCAGGCGCGGTCGTTAAAAAGGCAGGGCCGATGGAAGGAAGTCCATCCATGAGTCCGGAGCGGCACGAATACCGGCTGAAGGGGCGGGCGCAAGCGCTCTATTTGGTCCCGGGACTAGCGTTTAGCGGCTATGGAATCTTTACCGCCTCGGGAGCCAGAGGTGGAATAGCAGCGCTCGCCGGCGGAAATTTGATTTCCTTCATTTCATTCGCGACCCAGCCTGCAATCCTCGGCCCGATATTCGTGCTGATGGGATGCTATTTTGCGGCATTTGCGCTGCGTTCAAGAGTGGTGCTGGATGGTACACATATATCGCTTCGTTACGCGATTCGAGAGAAGTCGGCAGATCTGAGCGAGATCGAGGGCTGGCGAATGGACCAGCTGACCTGGAGCGGGCCGTATTGGAGGATCGAATTGAAAGAGGGGCGCGGCCATCTCTTGATCATGACGTTGTTTCAGGTCGACGACAGCTTTTATACGTTCCTTAGCCAGTTGAAGAGCCTCGGCAACAATTAGAATCCCGCGAGGCTTGACCATTGAGATCAAGTTGGGGCGGACGCTGGCACGCAACTCTGGGCTCGCGGCAGGTTTTGAGGGAGTAGGCGAGGGCCAGACCGGCTATTCAGAGGCAGATCTTCATTCGGCCATCGCGAACGCGCGCGCGGAGTCGAGGAGCTTGGCGACGGATTCCTTTGAGCAGGATTCCGCGTAGATGCGCAGCAGCGGCTCGGTGCCGCTGGCGCGGAGCAGCAGCCATGTTTCGGCGGCTTTGGGTTTGCTGCTCGCTTCGGGGTTGTCGAGGAAGAACTTTACGCCGTCGAGATTTTCCTGCGAGTAGATGGCCATGCCGGCGAAAACGGTGTCGCCGGGCTTGAGTGCGTGGGCGCGGGCGATCGCGGCGTTTTTCTGCGCTTCAGGCAGGTGCAGATCGATGCGGCCGTACTGATGCTCGCCGAATTCGGCCTGAAGATCGGCGACAAGAGTCCCGAGCGTCTTCTTTTCCTGCGCCATGACGTTTGCGAGCATCAGGCAGTTGAGCAGGCCGTCGCGCTCGGGCAGGTGGCGCTGGAAGCCGATGCCGCCCGACTCCTCGCCGCCCATGACGATTTCGCGCTCGAGCATGAGATCGACGACATATTTGAAGCCGATGCCGTGCTCGATAAGCTCGCGGCCGTATTTCCGCGCGATGCGGTCGAGCATTTTCGTGGTGTTGAAGGCGCGAGTGACGGCGCCGGGCCAGCCTTTGTACTGCAAGACCCAGTTCAGCAGCACGGAATAGATTTTGTGCGGATCGACGAATTCGCCGTGCTCGTCGATGGCGCCGATGCGGTCGGCGTCGCCGTCAGTGCAGAGGCCGGCCTGGCACTGGTTGGCTACCGTGGCTTCGCCGAGGGCGCGAATGTTCGGCTCGATGGGCTCAGGATTGATATGGGGAAAGAGCGGGTTAGGATTGGAGCGAATCTGCACGTGAGCTACGCCGATGCGGGTAAAAATATCGGCGAGAATTGTTCCGCCCGCGCCGTACATGGAGTCGATGCAGAACTTCATGCCGGATTTCGAGATGAGGTCGAGGTCGGCGAAGTCCTCTATCGATTTGAGATAGGTGGGCAGGAAATCGACAATCGTGATGGGCGCGGGCTGAGCGGCGCGCGGGGCGGGCTTGCCGAGAAACGATTCGATGGCTGTGATCATGACGGGCTGGCCGGAGCCGCCATACCAGCCCTTGTACTTAACGCCGTTCCACTGGGCGGGGTTGTGCGACGAAGTGATCATGATGCCGCCGGCTGCGCCGCGCTCGCGCACACCAAAGCTGAGGGCTGGAGTGGGCGTGATGGCATTGGCCAGCATGACAGGAATGCCGGTGGCCGCGACAACTTCGGCGCAGGTGTGGGCGAAGGCTTTCGACCCAAAGCGCGTGTCGTAGCCGATGCAGAGGCCGCGAGCGGGATCTTCGTGGGCGGAGCCTTTTTGAGAATGGATGTAGGCGGCGATGGCTTCGGCGGCGATGCGCACGTTTGCGAACGTGAAGTCGTCGGCGATGACGCCACGCCAGCCGTCGGTACCGAATTTTATAACGGGATCGGGCATGAATAGAGTTCGATGCGCCTTTCAGAGGTTTTGGGGAAGTAAATGAAAACAATAACAGGCGAAGCGGGGCGTGTACACGGCAAGCGTCACATTGGAAAGCGTTCAGCAGAGGGCTAAAATAACTTCCAGCCGTCGATAAAGCGGTATCCAGGACTTCAGCGATTCAATATTGATCCGCCCTGATCTTTGTTTGCGCATCACGAGCAATACAGTGTTTATCACTCAAATGACGCCAAGATGATTTAATTGGACTGGCCTTACGCTTCAAATCAGTGCGTCTTCAGATTGGATCCTCGCAAGATGTTCATGTTGATCTTCAATCGATCATCCAGCTTGAGCCACACCGGCAAGACCTCTCTTGATGCTCCGTCTGCCTGCGCGAAGCTCGATTCATCGGCTTCGAATTCGGTAAGGGGTGGTTCAGAATTCATCCCGCCGAAGTTAGCAATTCAAGATTGCCTGTTCTTGATCGCTCTGGTGCTCCTCTCGGGGGTGCCGTACGTAGCCAAGTTGGGCTTTTATGCAGACGACTGGGCCTTCTTCGGATCGCGCCATTTTGTGAAGGACCATTCACTGGGAGCACTATTTCATAGTCTCGGGCCAACGATGCAGAGCATACTCGGCGTGCGGCCCGCGCAAACGGTATATCAAGTACTAACCTACTTTTTCTTTGGACTTCACCCGCTGCCTTACCACGTGATCGATACTTTGGCCCTAGCTGGCGTCGCAGCATTGTTCTATGCTTCGCTGCGTGAGCTTCGGCTTCCTCGTTACATTGTTTTGGTGGTGCCCTTGGTCTATGGGCTTCTCCCACATTACGCCACCGACCGTTTCTGGTTCGCTGCGCACCAGGCCGTCTTTAGTCAGGCGCTCTTTTTCTTTGGGCTGTACGCTGCGCTGAGGGCGACTCGCTCGCCCGCATTGCGGCCTTTTGGATGGATGTGGCGAGCGTAGCTTCTTTCGTCCTCGCTCTTTTGTTTTACGAAGTCATCATCGGCCTTCTGCCACTGGTTATCCTGCTCATCGGATTCGCTAAATCCAAAGGGTATCGCAAGCGCGGTGGTGCGAAGCTCAGATCGATCTACGCAGCCTCTCTTTATGTTTTCGTGAGTGCTGTCTGCGTTGCAGCGACCGTCGTCTTCAAGATGCGAATGACGGATCGGGTCGTTTCTCCCTCGCAGCATCCGTCGGCGGCGGATATCGGGGCCTTCTTGCGGGAAACGCTGAACATAGCCGCCAGATTCAATGTGCTTCACTACGGACTCGACCTGCCTCGAGTCGCTTTCCAGCTATATCGCTTTTCGAAGCCCGGCGCATGGTCGATCATTACCGCCGTGGTGATCTCGGTTGCGGTGATGCTCTATCTGAATGGCTCATTGCGAAAGCCGCACTTCGCCCTGCCCGGCAGGGATTCTGCCCTCTATTTAATTGCTGCTGGATTACTAATCTTCGTGATGGATTACGCGCCTTTTTCATTCCTGAAATCCAGTTTCTCCTACGATGGCGATAACAATCGGGTAGTGATTGCGGCCGCGATCGGACCGGCGATGATTATGGCAGGTGCCGCGGTTTTGCTGATCGGAACAATCATTCCTTTGCGTCTTCAATTGGCGACGCTGTCGGCAACAATTGCCGCAATATGCGGCTTGAATTTCCTTTGCATCGCGTGCTTCGCCAGTTGCTGGTCGAAAGCCTACACCCAAGAGCAGGAAATTGTTTCTACAGTCCGCGGGAATTTGAGTCTACCTGCGGGCAGCACGGTTTTCCTCGATGGCTTCTGCCATTATGTTGGGCCGGCGCCCGTTTTGCAGAACAGCCACGACGCCACCGGCGCGCTACAAATCGCCTACGAAGACAGCACGCTGCAGGCCGACGTAGTCTCGCCTGAACTGAAAGTGGGCGACGACGCCATCCGAAGCACGGCATTCGGAGTTGAGCAGAAGTACGTTTATGACGACAAATTATGGCTGTACAACGTGCGGCGAATGACAGCGGTTCAACTGGCTGATAGTCAGGTGACGCGCAGATACTTCCAAACAATCAATCCGGATATGAATAGCGGTTGCCCGATCGGTTGGGAAGGTATGGGATCTCCCATAAGATGATTCAGCGGCGCAAAGTTGGAAAGGCTCCGCCTGAGCGATAAAATAAGGCCAACCGTTGATAAAACTTAAAGACGGTTCATCCTCCCGGCCAAAATTCGAGTAGAGGTTTTGCCAATGTCGACTCTGATGAGAATGGCAGGCCTGCTTTTGCTGGCCGCGGCCGCGGCATTTGCGCGGCAGGGCTCGGCGCAACAGAGCAGTGCACGAGGCGGCGCGCCGCAAGCGGGCGGGGCGAAACCAGCCGCGACACAAGCCAGCGGGGCGCAAAGAGGCTTCCAGCCGGAGAACACCGACGAGCCGGCGGCGAAGAACGGCCACCAGTACATCGTGGCGATCGGCATCGACCACTACGAGAACTGGCCGATCTTGAGCACTGCGGTGAGCGACGCAACGGGATTTGCGAAGCTGCTGACGACGAAGTTCGGATTTGAATATGCCGCGGAGCCGCTGACCGAAAAGGCGGCCACAGGGAAAGCGATCATTTCGCTGCTTGAAGACGATTTGTCCGCGCGCTTGAAACCCGAGGACTCGCTGGTGATCTTCTTCGCCGGCCACGGGACGACTCACGACTACAAGATCGGCGACGAATCGCGATCGGACGGATTCATTGTTCCGGCGGATGCGCGCGCGCCCGGAAAGGACGAGCACTGGAGCGATTACCTGAAGATCGAGGACCTGCTGCACACCATCGACTCGCTGCCGGCCGGGCACATTCTGGTGATTCTGGACAGTTGCCATAGCGGCATGGCGCTGGGAAGCAAATTCATGACCAGCCGCGCCGATACCCGGTTCGAGCGGGACATGCTGGTGAAGGTGAGCCGCAAAGTGATCGCCAGCGCGCAGGGCGACCAGCTGGCCGCCGACAGCGGGCCGCTGCCGGACCACTCGCTGTTTACCGGGCTGATGATTCAAGGCCTGACGAATGGAAAGGCTGACAGCTTTGGCGAGGGCTTTGTGACGTCAAGCCAACTGGGCGCTTTCGCGCAGCACGAAGTGGCGGTTGCGGCGGGATCGAAGCAGACTCCGTTGTTTGGCGCATTCGATGACGACCAGGGCGGCGAGCTGGTGATTCACATGGGCGTGGGAGCCCAGCCCGCGGTTACCAACGGCTCTGATCCCAACTCCACACTGACGAAGTACGAAACGCTGGAGCTCGACAGGCTGAAGAAGGATGGCCGCCACTATTGGCAAAATGACGATCCGCTGAAGAACTTTCCGGCGGCGCGAAGCGTGGCTTTGAAGATGTGCAACAGCGGCACGGACAGCGACGAGTATTGGGGATGCGAACAAGCCGCAAGAAGTTTTCGCACAGGGTTAGGCGGCGAGACGGACTACACACGCGCAGCAAGCCTGGCGCAAAAGGCGTGCGATGGCAAAGATACCGACGCGTGCGTTCTGCTGGCGTCGCTTTACCAGACCGGAGAAAGCATTGAGCCGGATATGGAGAGCGCGGTAAGGCTCTTTCAGGATTCGTGCAACCAAGGCAATCTGCGTGGCTGCTTTGGCCTGGGCAGGCTCTATATGGATGGCCATGGCGTGACAAAGGATTACGCGCAAGCTAAAGCGCTCTTTACCCGGGTGTGCGACGGCGGCGAGATGACGGGTTGCAATGGCCTGGGCGCGCTTTACAGCTTTGGCGAGGGAGTGACCCAGGACTACGCCCAGGCGATGAGCTACTGGCAGAAGGCGTGCGACGGCGGCATTGGCAGGGCCTGCGAAAACATTGGCCAGTTGTACTGGTTTGGAAAAAGCGTGAGCAAGGACCCGGCGCAGGCAGTGAATTTTTATCGCAAGGGCTGCGCGGGCGGCGAAATGGAAAGCTGCGCCGAGCTGGGATGGATGTACGAAAACGCACAGGGTGTCGCCAAGGATCAGGCGCAGGCGCTGACGCTTTACAAGCAGTCGTGCGACGGCGAGTCGGCGACCGGCTGCAATGAGCTGGGGAATCATTATGAGATCGGCGATGGGTTGACCAAGGACCTGGCGCAAGCTGCGGTGAATTTTCGCAAGGCCTGCGACGCCAGCGCCGGCCAATGGGGCTGCAACAATCTGGGCTTGCTGTACGAGGGCGGCCAGGGAGTAGCACAAGACGCGACCGAGGCGTTGCGCCTCTACCGCAAGGCTTGCGATGCCGGGCAGATGATTGCGTGCACAAATGCGGGCAACATGTATGTGAATGGCCGTGGCACTTCGAGGGACGACGGAGAAGCGGTGCACATGTTCCGTACCTCGTGCGAGGGGAACTATCTGGCGGGATGCGTCCAGCTTGGATACATGCTTGAGTTTGGGCAGGGCGCGACGAAAAACGAGCCGCAAGCGATCGGACTTTTCCGCAAAGCGTGCGACGGCGGCGAGTTGAGGGGCTGCCTGGGCCTTGGCGGAATGTTTGAAAGCGGCCAGGGCGTGGCAAAGGACGAGTCGCAGGCGGCGAAGTTGTACGGCAAAGCCTGCGACGCAGGGAACTTTGCCGGCTGCACCGACCTGGGCAACCTGACGGTCAGCGGCCGCGGCGTGGCAAAAGACGAGGCGGCGGGATTCGCGCTCTATAAGAAGGGCTGCGATGGCGGCGACATGAACGGCTGCGTGAATTACGCGTTGGCCTATGAATCGGGGCAGGGCGTGTCTAAGGACGAGACGCACGCGGCACAACTTTTCCAAAAAAACTGCGACGCGGGCGAATTGAGGAGTTGCACTCAACTCGGCTATTTGTATTTCAACGGGATCGGCGTGGCCAAGGATGAGACGAAGGTCTTTCAACTGACGCAGAAGTCCTGCGACGGCGGCGTGACGCTGGCCTGCGCCAATCTGGGCGCTACTTATTATTTGGGCGTGGGGATCGCGAAGGACGAACCCAAGGCCATTGCGCTGAGCCGCCAGGCCTGCGATGGCGGCGAGCCGCGAGGGTGCGCCAGCGTCGCCGTGATCGACTTCATGGATCACGAGGGATTCGACTCGGCAAAGAATTACGCGGACCAGTTGACCACTTATCGAAAGGCGTGCGACAGCGGCGACATGAAGGGTTGCGCGGCGCTGGGTTACATGATTCACAATGGCCTGGGCACGACGAGGGATGTTAGCGCCGCCAATGACCTGACTCTGAAATCCTGTGACGGCGGCGTGATGATCTCCTGCGCGGGGTATGGCGCAATTCTGTACGCCGGCGACGGCGTGAAGCAGGACCTGGCACAGGCGCTGAGCTACGAGCATAAGGCGTGCGACGGCGGCTCGATGGCGGGCTGCATTTACGTTGGATACTTCTATCAAAATGGCATTGGCACGCCGATTGACGCAGTGCAAGCCGCTGACTTCTACCGCAAATCGTGCGACGGCGGTGAGCCAACTGGCTGTCGCGCCGTCGGCTGGCTCTACCGGAATGGCCTGGGCGTGGCGCTGGACGAAGCGACTGCCCTGAGTTTCTATCACAAAGCCTGCGACGGAGGCGATCAAACGTCATGCACGGAGTTGAAGGCGAATCCGTAAAGCACCTTGGCATATGCTGGCCGACCAAGTCTCGACCATCTATAGAGCGGCCCGAGCACGGGCTGCGGCTCTAGTATTCTTCTCAAAACCGTGAGAATAGCAATCATTGGCGGCGGGATTGTGGGGCTGGCGACGGCGCACCAGCTTCTGGAGCGATATCCGTCGCACAAAGTACTTCTGCTGGAGAAAGAAAGTGGCCCCGGCCGCCACCAGACCGGACACAACAGCGGAGTGCTGCACTGCGGCCTTTACTACAAGCCGGGCTCGACGAAGGCGCGGCTTGCCGTGGAAGGAATTCGCAGGATGACGGCGTTCTGCGAGCAACACGGCGTGCCATACGAGCTGTGCGGGAAGACTGTGGTGGCCACAGAGCCGGAGGAGATTCCGCGGCTGCACGCGCTGCTCGAGCGCGGCAAAGCCAATGGCGTGATGGGGCTCGAACTTCTCGGCGCAGAGCAGATTCGCGAATTCGAGCCGCACGCCGCTGGACTCGAGGGAATCCGCGTTCCTCAGGAAGGAATTGTTGATTACGGCGCGGTGTGCACCGCGATGGTGAATGAGATTGGCGCCAGAGGCGGTGAGATTCGATTCTCATCTGAGGTGACGCGAATCAAGAAAACTGCCGCGTGGACAATCCAGACAAAAGGGAACGAGGGGAGCGGAGATTACGAAGCGGATTTTCTGATCAACTGCGCGGGATTGCACAGCGACCGCGTGGGCCGAAAAGCGGGAAGTCAGCGATCCGGCGAAGATTGTGCCCTTTCGCGGTGAGTACTACAAGCTACGGCCGGAGCGGCAACACCTGGTGCGAAATCTGATTTACCCCGTGCCTGATCCAAAGTTTCCGTTTCTTGGGTGTGCACTTCACGCGGCTGATTCATGGCGGGGTGGAGTGCGGGCCGAACGCGGTGCTGGCCTTTGCGCGCGAGGGGTACAGACACACGGATTTTTCGCTGCGCGATTCACTGGAGACGCTCACCTATCGCGGGTTCTGGAGATTTTTTGCGCGCTACCCGCGCATGTGCTGGGATGAGTTCAAGCGGTCGTACAGCAAGAAGCTTTTTTGCAGCTCGTTGCAGCGGCTAGTGCCGGAACTCAGGATGGAAGATTTGGCGCAGGGAGGATCCGGTGTACGTGCGCAGGCACTTTCGCCCGAGGGCGAGCTGATGCAGGACTTTCATTTCGCGCGGCAGCAAGGCGCGCTTCATGTTCTGAATGCGCCAAGCCCAGCGGCAACGGCGGCGCTCTCGATTGCAGATGAGATTCTGAATCAGGCAAAGGAAGCACTGGCGCCGTGATTGTGAACGACCCACGAGGTCGTGCTGGGGCCTTTGCGTTGTCCCAGGCGGACGAAGCGCAGCCGTGTAAACTAGCAATGACCCCAAAAGCCGGTCCGCCCTCGTGGACCGGCTGCGTTATGTCGGGACGTGGCTCAGCCTGGTAGAGCACTCGCTTGGGGTGCGAGGGGTCGGCAGTTCGAATCTGCCCGTCCCGACCAAATAACTTCCCTCCATCGATTATCTTGGCATCGGCAAATCTCTACTGGACTGTCGACCCGCGAAGCACGCCAATCCCGCGGCCGTAGCGTAAGCGCAGGCCGCCGAGTCGAGACTGCGAGGGAGCGAGGCGAAGCGGAGCCTTCGGCAGTTCGAATCTGCCCGTCCCGACCAAATTACTTCCCTCCATCGATTATCTTGGCATCGGCAAATCTCTACTGGACTGTCGACCCGCGAAGCACGCCAATCCCGCGGCCGTAGCGTAAGCGCAGGCCGCCGAGTCGAGACTGCGAGGGAGCGAGGCGAAGCGGAGCCTTCGGCAGTTCGAATCTGCCCGTCCCGACCAATTACCTTCCCTGATCCCTCGGCTTCGCTCGGGATTTCGCCTGCGGGCTCCCGTTTCACTCACGCCCGCAAAACGGCTCAAGTTCGAATTTACCCGTCCCGACCAATCAAATTTCTAGGCGAAGGATTCTAACGTAATAGCGCCAACTGTGCTCGATCCCAACCCTCCTCTAGTTTTTCTGTGGATCGTTTGTATCACTCTTGACCAGGTCTGTCAGGGCTTTCACGAGCCGGATGCCCTGATCCTCATCGACTGAATCGATAGACTCAGGAGTTCCTGCCAGTGACGCGGAGACGCAATCGCTGAGAGCGCTCCTTGGTATCACTCGATTCGTTTGCTGAAATGTGCCCGTGCCGTCATCCCACGACAGCGAATAGAGCGTGATTTCTTGCCGAGAGGGGCCTGCCAATTCCGCGGTCAGCTCTGGCTCACCCTCGGCCACCAACCTCCCACTCCGCAGCAGGACATGTCAGGATGCTCGACAATACTCAGATTTGAATACAGGTCGGTGGACGTAAACGGCGGTTCTACGGAGAATGGCAGAAGTTCTTCACCCCAGCCTGAAGCAACAAATTCGCTGTTGTCCGGCCAGAGCACAACGAACGCACCTTTTGGGATGCTTTTCAAACCCAACGCTAACTGCGCTGTCATTCGAGCTGACATCTCTCCAAAGCGACGATATTCGGCATCCACCTTCCACATCTGGATGGTCGAGACGAGTATGAGAAACAACATTCCAGCCAGGCGAAACACTCCACTCTGCTGCCGAGAGTCCTGCTGACACGGAAACGCGAGAGTTGCCAGCCCAATGCAGATACCAACACTAGGCAGATAGAGATGGTAGATTACGTGCATTTCGATCAGGTATGGCAGGTTCGATATGACCTGCCAAATCAGGCAAAAATACAGAACAACGGCCATCGACCTCGTGCAGGATCGATTGCGCGAAAGCGAGAGAAACCAGAACGCTATGAAGGCGAGGACTGCTGCAAGAACCGGCACGGGATAAGGGAAAAGAGTATCGAAGTCGAAGACTTGAAGCTGCCATACACGTAGAGCGAAGTGCCAAAGATGTAACCCAAACCCCACGTGCGACGGTACGGCCGCATTGAGAGATTTTCCCCAGTCCGCCTCTTGAAGATAACTTGTGAATATCTTATGGCGCCACTCAAGATATATGAAAAGCGAAATAAGATATGGCAAATAAGGCCAAATAAGATTCGCCAATCCCTTTCGGCCAGGTGCTCGAAATACAGGACTGCGTTTGTCGACCACGAGCGAAAATAAATCGTACGATGCAAGCATGATTGGCAACGTCACGGCGCTTTCCTTCGCGAGGAGACAGGTTGCAAACGCTGTGAATGAGAGCGCGAGGTAGAGCAACCGGCCGCTGGATCGAAAATGGATGAAAAAGAGGAACGCCGTCAAGAACAGAACGGCAGGAAGGCATTCTGCGACTGAGCCCTCAAGGAGGGAAGTAACCTGCCCATTCAAAGGCTGTACAGCAAACAGAACCCCAGCAAGGCACGCCCTTCGCTGATCTCCCGGCGCGATGGTTTTGGTGATCAAGAACACTAAGATAGCGACCGTCGAATGGAGGAGAATAAGGCACAGGTGATAGCCCCAGGGGTGAAGTCCCCAAACCCTGAAAGCTGCAACATAGAGGAGGCTGTACAGAGGACGAAACTCCTGACGTGCATCACCCCGAACGAATTCGCTCGTGTCCATATGGAACAGCTGAATGAAACTGAGTGGAAGAAAGGTGGTGGAAGGCATGGATAAATGCAAGGTCATCTTCCATAAAGTAGATATTTAGGGTCGGAAGGCAACTCATCAAAGCGACAAGGAAGACGATGCCGGCCACAAGAAGCGGTCCTGCGGTCACCTTCAAACCCAATGTCCGGCTGGGCCAGCGCCTGGCTTCGAAAATTTCAAGAGCCCAAAACCCCGCGCCGGCAAACACGGCGATAAGCAGCGCCACTTCTTTCCCCAGTACAAAGAGAATTGCGCCGGCCGTCAAAAAAGACACCCACAGAAAAATGAAGAAGAGTCGCCGGATCCATTGGCTCGCGGCCGATGTGGATTCAGCGCTCAGCGCTGGCTTGAGATCCTGTTCCCTTTTTGAGCGCATCCTGTGATTTCCTCTCGAGTTTTTAAGCAATGGATGCAGCGGTGAACACCTGACCGATGAGTTCCAGCACAAGCCAGTTTAGTCGATAAGATCTAATTCAAGCGGCGCGATCCTGAACCCTTCAGGAGCGTTTCGGCTCTTGGCGGCGAGTCGTCGTAGCCTCTCTGATGAAGCCGCCTTGCGAGGGTATAGACTCAGCCCAAACCCGCCGGTGATAATGAGGAACCTGCTCGGGAAGGGGTTGCATGATTGCTAAGCGTGTGCTCGTATGCGGCGCGGGCGGATTTATTGGCGGCCATCTTGTAAAGAGGCTGAAGGCGGATGGATATTGGGTCCGCGGCGCCGATATCAAGGAACACGAGTTCGCGAGCACGATGGCGGACGAGTTCATTCTGGGCGATTTGACAGACCCGGCCAACGCACAGGCGGCAGTGGATGGAATTGAACAGGTTTATCAGCTTGCCGCCGATATGGGCGGGGCGGGGTATCTCTTTACGGGTGAGAACGACGCCGCGGTCATGCGCAATTCTGCCATGATCAATCTGAATATTCTGGAACAAGGCTGCCGCGCAAAAGTAAAGCGGTTCTTCTATTCCTCATCCGCCTGCGTCTACCCGGAATTCAACCAGCTTGATCCGCAGAATCCAAAGTGCTCTGAGGATTCGGTCTACCCTGCCGCTCCCGATAGCGACTATGGCTGGGAAAAGCTCTTTAGCGAGCGGCTCTATCTTGCGCACCAGAGGAACCATGACGTAGCGGTGCGCATTGCCCGTTTTCATAACATCTTCGGCCCAGAGGGGACCTGGCGCGGCGGCAAGGAAAAGGCTCCAGCGGCAATTTGCCGCAAGGTCGCTGAGGCGCCTGATGGGGGCGAAATCGAGATCTGGGGCGACGGCAAACAGACCCGCTCATTCCTCATCATCGAGGAATGCATAGAAGGGGTGCGCCGATTGATGGACTCTGACTGGAGCGGGCCAGTCAACATCGGATCGGAAGAGATGGTGACGATCAACCGTCTGGCAGAGATCGTCACCGAAATCTCCGGAAAGAAGTTACGCCTCAAGCATATTCCTGGGCCGCTGGGTGTTCGCGGACGCAACTCTGACAATAAGCTGATTCGCGAAAAACTCGGCTGGGCGCCCGAGCGGCCTCTGCGCGATGGGCTTGAGAAAACCTACACCTGGATTTCGCGGCAGGTGGAAAAGGCGCGCTCAACGAAAATCGAGGCTCCCGTTTCGATTGGGCTGAAATGACGGGCAACACAGCCACGCCCGAGCTGGAAATCCTGCTCCCGGTTCATAATGAGGGCGAAAGCATTGAAGCGACCATTCGCAATATTTATGAGGAACTCTCGCCCACTGCGGGCCTCGGCTTCATCATCTGCGAGGACGGAAGCAAGGACGACTCCAAAGAAGTTTTAACGCGGCTGGCTGATGAACTGCCGATGCGGCTGAACCTGAGTGATGCGCGCAAAGGCTACTCACTAGCGATGCGCGAAGGCATGGCAATCGTGGAGGCAGATTACTTGCTGTGTCTCGATTCGGATGGGCAATGCGATCCGAAGGACTTTGTCAGCTTCTGGAAGAATCGCGGCTCAGCCGATGTCGTGATCGGCTGGCGGGTCCATCGGGCAGACACTCTGCTGCGCAAAACATTCTCTCGGATCTTCTATTTCTTTTATCAATCTGTTTTCCGCGCCCCGGTGCACGATCCGAGTTGCCCATTTGTCCTATGCCGTCGCGAAGTTGCGCACCGTATGTCGGCAGAGCTCTTTGCAATGAAAGAGGGATTCTGGTGGGAGTTCGTAGCGCGCGCACATCGCCGCAACTTAACCATCCTCGAGATTCCGGTCAATCACCGATTGCGTGCCGCCGGCGTCACCCAGGTATACCAGTGGCGCAGGATGCCCGGCATTTTCTTTCGGCACCTTGCAGCCATTTACAAGATCTGGGCGGAGACACGGAAATCCGCATGACCGCAGCTGCAGTTCCATTGATTAAAGTGGCGATATGCTATGGTGGTTGCGATGCCGCCGCTTACAAAGAAGCTATCTGATCGAACAGCGACTCAACGCGTTTTCCGTGTTTATCTTTTTATTTTGATGTCGCTGCTCCTGGTCGGCGGTGTGACCTTCACCCTGACTACATTTCACAAGGTTTTCTATCGATTCGGTTGGGATGACGATGAAGGCGCTGTTTGGTGGGAAGCAGCCCATGTAACCAACCTCCGCGAGATGTATCACCCTATTCAGCAGTACCCCTACTTTGTGGTTCCCTACCCGCCCGTATACCACGCCGTAACCTGGCTCGCGGCCAAAGGCACGGGAAACTTTCTGATTGCGGGTCGGCTCGTTTGTGTTGTCTCCACTTTCGGCATCAGCCTGCTTATCGGGCTTATCGTTTTGCATGCGACACCACAAAAAATACCTGTTCGCATCCGAGGAAGTGGCGCGCTCATCGCCTCACTGCTTTGCTTTCGATTAGATTCGTTGAATACCTATATTCCAGAGATGGGGGTCGATCTCCTCGCGCTGTTCTTCACTTTTCTCGGCGTTTATCTGTTCCTGCGATTCAGCCAGAATGCGAAAGCGCTTTACATTGCTTTTGCGTGTTTTGTCGTGGCGATCTTTACAAAGGAGACCATGCTGGCAGCGCCAATTGCCTGTCTTGCTGCTACGTTCCTTATCCGGCCCGCCCAAGGTATTCGCTATCTTTTGGTTTGCGTTGCGCTGGGCAGTGCAGGCCTGGGATGTCTGGCGTGGGCCACCGGCGGGGAGATTCTTCGGCATCTTTTCCTCTACAATGCGGCCCAGCCTTTCATACTGAATCGCTTGATATTGGGCTTGCAAGCCAACCTGATCAGCATGACTCCCATCGCAGCAGTCGCATGCCTTTCTCTCTTCTCGCTGATTGCCCCCACCCCCGGCAAGAAACACGTGAGCTATCTCCAGTGGCTCCGGAAGAAGATCCAATCAAGTCCTAATCGTCTGGCGATCTTCGTGCTCGGCGTGGAACTCGTGATCGCGTTCCTGATTTCACTCACCTATATAAAGGACGGCTCGGGGGTTCACTACTTCCTCGAATGGAACTTCGTCTGTTGCCCGCTCGCCGGTTTGTTGCTGGTCAGGGTGTTTAATCGCACGCGGGCCGCGTCTACCTATGCGCTGGGCGGAGCAGCAGCTCTTTTATTGATCTTCCTGGCAGCACTGACCGGTTTTCCCGATTCGCTGCTGCGAATGAAGAATATGTACCATCCGAGCGCCAGCCTGAGGCAACTTCAGGACGCTGAGTATTCCAGTAACGTCGCGGCATTGCAAATTATTGAACAAACACCAGGGCCTGTACTTTCAGACAACTTGTTGTTGCTGATGCAGGCGCACAAAGAGATTTCCATTGAGCCAGGCATCCAGAACTTCCTGGGCAAAGCCGGCATCTGGGATGACTCGGGGTTGACGAATATGATCCGTACCCATCAGTTCGGCGTGATCATCATCAGAGATCTTGACGGCGGCTTTTGGACAAACGGAATTGTGCAAGCCGTTCATGACAGTTATGTTCCCGTTGAGCATATCGGCGTCGACGGCATTGGAGAGACCCAAGACACGGTTTACAGGCCTTCGCAGTCAGGCCAATGAGTTGCGCTGAGCTGTTCCACGGCCATGCAGGAGCCTACCGCAACAATGGAGAACCCGAGAACATTTAGCCAAAGACTCGAGAATCATTCCTCAGCAATTGTCTGCCTCGGCACTCTTGTCTTTCTTTATCTAAACCTTTTTCGCTTTCCATGCACGCCAATCTATATTGGCGGAGATCAGAATTACTTTTTGCTTGGCGCTGTCCATTTATTAGAAGGCCAGGTTATCTATCGGGACTTTTTTGAGCACGTCGCACCCGGACTTACGCTGGTTGATTTCGTCTTCTTCAAGTTGTTTGGCCCCCGTAACTGGGTTCCAAATGTTTTGTTAGTTCTGGTCGGAACTGGTTTGACTTGGGTGATTACGGCAATCTCGCGACGGTTGTTGAGCGGTGCTTCGACTCTCTTGCCAGCCGCAGTGTTTCTTACCATCGGCTTGGGCCTTAATCTGGATAACACTCACCAGTGGTACAGCGCGCTGAGTGAGTTGTGCGCGGTTGCCTTGCTGATCGAGAGGCGGACGCTGGCGCGGATTGCCGGCGCGGGCGCCTTGTGCGGTGTTGCCGCCTTCTTCACACAGAGCCAGGGCGCCTTCGCATTTATGGGGCTTCTGGCCTTTTTATTGTGGGAGGGGCGTCAGGAAAAGCAGAGATGGAAAGAGATTCTCCGACGATCGGTTTATTTGTCGATTCCCTTCGCAGGAACAGTCTTCGCGACCTTCGCGTACTTCGTATGGACGGCTGGGCTGAGCCGAATCGCCTATTGTCTTGTGGAATTTAACATCAAATATTACTCCGCAAATTACACGGAGACTTCCCCGGCGGTTGTCTTGCTTGAATTCCCGGAGATGACTCATTGGTTCGACCTGATTCCTTTAGGCATGTACCTCTTCCTTCACCTCCTGTTGCCGTTTGTCTATCTCGGGTTCTGGTTTGTTTTTCGGCGAAGGCTATCTGGGCTGGAAAACCGCAACCGCCTAATGCTGGTCACTATTGCTGGCACATTCCTCTTCGCCGCTGTTAGCCCTTCGCCAAGTATGTATCGGATGTGGGCGGTTGCTCCGTTAGGATTGATCCTCCTGGTCTGGCTAATTATCCACTGGAATCGTTGTCGTTCGATTCTTTCCTTTGCTCTTTGGTTCATCGTCTTAGCTTGGGCAATCCTCCTCCCGCTGCAAAGCCAAACCTCGCCAATGCAGCCCTTACCGCTGCCTCGCGGGACGCTGGAAGTGGAGCCGCTAAACTACAGCAAGTTAAGTTGGCTTGCGTCGCAAACGCATCCGGGGGAATATGTATTCGCTGCTGCAAGTGGCGAACTTCTTTTCCCACTCGGCGTAAGGGATCCCTCTCCGGTACGCTATCTCACACCAACTGCATTTACGCGCCCAGAGCAGGTAAGCGGTGTTATCGCCGCGCTGGAAGCGCATCAGACACCGATGATCATCTCCTATTCGTCTCTGGGTTTTCGAGAAGACGACAGCGATCAATTAGATACGCAGCCACGCAGCTATCTGCGCGCGCGATTGCATGCGATCAAGACATTCCTGACTGGAGGCGATAAAGCGAGGGAAGACAATCTTGGCCCCCTCCGATACTACGTCCGCACTCACTATTACCTCGCTAAATTACTCGCGGATGAAACAGAGGTTTGGGAAAGAGTGAAGTAGATATTTTCGTTGTATGCCCAGGGCCTGGAACAGTGGGTTTAGCGCCTCGCGCCCAATCATTGACGAATCTGCTGACGAAACTGCCTCAATCACCATTGATTTCGCCCTGGTGCAGGTCGCGCGAGGGTTAAATTTGCATTTACTTAGAAACCCGGCCCAAGGCTATTCCGGCCTACGTGACTTTTGTCATGTACCCAAAAGCCGAAACTTCGCGCAATGTTGAGAGACAGGGCAAAGAACCCGACGTGTGCCCATGGGCGGCTTAGGCCGGTTCCTGGAGCACCAATAGTTGGAGCACCAATAGATTTTGAAGCAAACATTTTCCCCCAGGGCTGCGCATCCTCGAAGGGTCTTAAGAACCGCTGCCGCGAAAGACTCGCGGTGACCGGTGAACAACCGGATCGGCGACAGGATCATCGGGCGAAAGGCGGCGCATGAACTCCCCCAAATCGCGTCACGCATTGCAATCAGGCATACACGAGCGCAAAGGATTTTGGATCTTCGTTTGCGCGGTGGTTCTTTTTCCGGCTATCACAGGCCTGGCAGGGTGCACGGAGAAGTTTCCAACGACTAAAGAAGTTGCAGTGCCCATCATTTCTTCTTTTGCCGCGACTCCGGCGTCCATCATCGCAGGCAACAGCACCACGGTGAACTGGGCCACTACGGGAGCGACCGGCATCGCCGTTACCCCGGGGACATTTGCGTCAACGTCGGCGAGCGGGTCGGTTGTTCTGAGCCCGACGGCGACCACCACCTACACGCTGACTGCCACGAACACCTCAGGCACGGCAACGGCCACGGTGGTCGTAACTGTGACTCAGCCGAGCCTGCCCACGATCAGCTCGTTTACTGCGAACCCAACGAGCATAACGCTGGGCGGCATCAGCGTGCTCAGTTGGACAACCTCCGGCGCGACGACGCTGAACATTGCGCCGGGAAATCTTGCGTCGACCTCGGCAAGCGGCACAGTGAATGTGAGCCCGGAGACGACGACGACTTACGTTTTGACGGCGACCAACGCCGCGGGTTCAGTGACAGCGTCGGCCACAGTCACGCTGACGTCGACAGGCGGGCCGCTGTCGATCACGACGACGAGTTGCCCGGGCGGAACGCAAAACACGGCGTATGCAGGCTGCACGATTGCCGCGACGGGCGGAACTCCGCCTTATAGTTTTTCTGTCGACGACAGCGGCAATTATCCTCCGCTGCCGGAAGGGTTGACGATGGATTCATCGTCGGGTGAGATTACGAGCCCGTTGATTGGCGGCCAGGGAACGTATACACCCGAGATCATCGTGACGGATGCGACCAGCGCTACGGCGAAGGCACAGATCGCTTTCGCGATGAATGGCAGCAATGCGTTTCTGAAGAACGTTTTTACGGCTGCGTCCATCTTCCACCATCGCGTGGATGCGGCGACGACGAATCTGCCCGTGGACTACCTCGCCCGCGGCGCCGATGTACAGCGGTTACCTGCCTGAAACGGTCAAGCCATTTTTTGGAAACAATTCAAATGCGCCGTTTCCGAATGGGATTCCGGCGATCGAGGTGCCGGCGAACCAACCCGACGTTTCGGTAGCGACGACGGTGTACCAGTCGTACTTTACTTCCGGGCCGATTCCGGCCTACGCGCCGGTGGAGGGCACGAGCAACTCGTCGGGCGACCGGCATGTGCTGGTTTACCTCGAGCCGGGCAACGGAAGCAATCCTGCGCTTTACGAGATGTGGCAGGGAATCTATCTTGACGGGCCGTGGACCGATTCCTCAAACGCGGAATGGCCCAATGTGTCTACAGATGCGCTGACGACGCAGGGACAGGGAACGTCGGACGCGGCGGGGCTGCCGGTTTCGCCGCTGCTCGTAAATGCGGATGAGGTGATTGGAACAGGCACACCGACCGCGCCGAACGGAGCAGTTCAACATCCGATTCGATTCACGCTGAATCACATGCTGAATTACTGGGTGTGGCCGGCCACGGAAACGGCGGGCGTGGGCAGCTGCAACGACAGCGGTGGCGGCGCGATTTCAACGGAGAGCGAGATTTCGCAGGCCACGCCGCCGGCAAGTTGCACGATGAGCGGAGCGGCCGGCGAGATTTACCGGCTGAAGGCGTCAGTGCCGACGCCAACATGCGCGGCGACGAGTCCGCAGGCGGCCATCATTATTACGGGGTTCCGGAACTACGGAATCATCCTGGCCGACAATGGCGACAGCGGCGGGTTGATAGGGACGCCCGACGCGCGCTGGAACGATGCGGACCTTTCGTGCCTGACTAGCTTGATTCTCTCGGACTTTGAGCCGGTGAATGTGTCGAGCCTGATGGTGACTAATGACAGCGGGGCGACCAGCCACTAGGATTGCGCAGCCGGGCAATGCACTTTAGACAAGCTTTTCGAGAATTGCGGTCAAAACTTCCGGCTGGTCGATCATTACATCGTGGCCGCAGGTCACAGTCTCAGTCTTCCAAGCGCTGTCTGCCCGGCAGCGTTCCAAAGCGTTGTCAAAGGCAGCACTCTTGAACAGGGGTGCGCGAACATAAACCTTCCTGGAAATGTTCTGGTACTCGCGTGTCACCCGCAATTCCTCGGTAAAGCATTTGATCGGATGGGGCGTCAACTTGCTGTCCACCCACGCAAGGTCGCTTGCGTTCACGTGAAAATAGGACGCAGGCGGGGGCTTGACAGCAGCTACGGACGGCGGCGAGGAGTGGTTGATCTCGTATAGCGACTGGTTATTTTCAGGCATGAAGGCGTCGAGGTAAACAATTGCCGAGATTCGATTCCGAAGCTGCTCGGCAACGCCGGTAATTACCATGCCGCCATACGAATGACCGACGAGTACGATCCCATCGAGATCCTTCCATTTGATTTCACCGGCCACGTCGGCAATCTGCGTGGAAAGGTCAATCACATCGGGCGGCAAGTGCGAACGCTCTCCCACGCCGGAGAGAGTGGGGGCGATGACATAATGGCCCTTGTCCGTTAAGCGATCGTAGACACGCCGCCAGCACCATCCTCCATGCCATGCACCATGAACCAAAACAAACGTAGCTTTCTTCCGCTCGGCGTGGACCGTTAGATTCGGCACGATTTCAGCGCCGGCTACCAGCCCCACCCCCATGGATATAACTTGCCGTCGCGAAATAGGTCCAGCGCCCATTTCTCACCTCGTGACCGATTGTATGCGACCGAAAAGGCGACGCAATGAATCCGAGACGCCCAATAAGACGGTCCGAAGACAACAGACCTCTAATTTGTGCCTGAGACCCGACGATCTCTCTTAGGATTCTCCAGCCTGCCTTTGTGGATTAGTGCGCGGGGGGAACGTAGTCGGCTGGCAGGGCCGAGCCGGAGCCGAAGAAAAAGTCCTCCATCTGCTCCACGAGGAACTGCTGCGCCTGCGGCAGCCAGGGCTGGAGGCGGTACTCGTTCAGCAGCATCTTCTGGCGGCCGAGCCACTCGTCCCATGCAGCCTTGGACACGTTCTTATAGATCTTCTGGCCAAACTCCGAGTCAAAGGGCGGCTCGTCGAGGCCTTCCATTTCTTTCTTGTTGCGAACGCAAAAAACCATGTGCGCCATGAAAATTGCTCCCAAGTGACATTGTAATTGGATGACCGGGATGGATGCTGAAATGAACTGCCAAGTAAATTCTCTTGACAAGCGGATGGGCGGCAGGTTGTTCTATCTCCACCTCGCTTCAAGCCTGCGGCCCCAGTTGTTAAATTCCTGGTCACGGATTATCGGTCCGCGGGCCGTGCGTAGAAACGAACCGATTCCCCTCCCCTTTAACCACCTTGCTCAAAAGGAGAGTTGCAATGGCCGACGAACCAAACACAGTAGCAGCCGGCACTGGGCTTTCAGACAATGCCGCGGGGGCGCTCGCCTACCTCACAGTTATTCCGGCGATCATTTTTCTCATCGTGGAGCCGTACAACAAGAATTCGTTTGTACGATTTAACTCCTGGCAGTGCATTTTTCTGTGCCTGGCCGCGATCATTCTGGATATCGCGTTCGGCATGGTGATAGGAATTATCACCATGATGTTTCCGCTGGCTTTCTTCGGCCTCTTCTTGTGGCCGATCGTGAACCTGTTCTGGCTGGCGGTGGTCGTACTCTGCGCCGTCAATGCCTACCAGGGCAAGCGGTTCAAGCTGCCGATTATTGGCGCTATCGCCGAGAAACAGGCCGGCGCATAAGCAGGGCACGCGCGAATGGCTGAATGAAGATCGGCCGGATGGCGGCCCTTAGCGCTTGCGTCCTTTTTTGAATCTTCCACCTCGCCGCTTGCTCCCAACTGGGGGCGGCGGCGATGCGTTCTTGCGCTTGTTCTTCTTCGATTTTGATGAGGACGTAGCGGCTTTCTTGCCTGTGAGCGGCAACTCTTCTTCCACAAGAGCAAATTGAAGCTTGCGCTCCTGCACCAGCACGCGGTCGAGGATCACTTGCACGCGGTCCCCCGCGCGGTAGCGCCGGCTCGATCGCTCGCCGACGATTTCATGCGTGTTCTCGCGCCAGGTGAATCGGTCGGTGCGCATTGTGTCGATGGGGACGAGCCCCTCGACAAAGAGATCGGTTAGCTCAACAAAGAGACCGAATTTGGCGGGGTTCAGCACGAGGGCTGCGAATTCGTCGCCGACGCGGTCCTGCATGAAGCGAACTTTTTTCCACTCAACCAGCTCACGTTCGGCTTCGGCGGCGCGGCGCTCGGTATAGCTGGTTTCTTCGGCGATCTCGGCGAGTTCGGGCTCGGGGATGGGGGGCTCAATGGGCGATGGACCTCCCTTCCCCGGTCCCCAAGTGCGAGGGACCGGGGGCACCCGATTGCTGCGTAGCCCTCATTGGGATGCGACCACGGCGAACTGAGACGTGAAGCGGTGATGGCGCGATCGCCCGAGACGCCGGCGCGGAGCAGCGTTTTTGCGATGCGGTGCACGATGAGGTCGGGATAGCGGCGGATAGGCGAAGTGAAGTGGGTGTAGCTGGGCGCGGCGAGAGCGAAATGGCCTTCATTGACCTCGGAGTAACGCGCCTGCGAGAGCGATCGCAGCATGAGGTAGCTGAGGATGCGCTCTTCTGGCCTGCCTTCAATGCGCGCGGCCAGCTTCTGGTACATGCGGGGCGTGACGGCGATGTCTTCAGGGACTTCATGCTGGCGAGGATTGCGGCCCTGGCCATGCGATTCGCGGCGCTCCTGGCGCGTCTGGATGCGCTTGACGGGAAGTGGACCGAGGCCAAGCGAATAGCCGAAGCCGGCGGCGAGCTCTTCAAACTGGACGACGCGGCGCGGATCGGGCTTCTCGTGAATGCGATAGAGCGAAGGAACGTCGAGGTCTTCAAGCCAGACGGCAACGCACTCGTTGGCGGCGAGCATGAACTCTTCGATGAGGCGGTTGGCCCAGGTACGCTCGGCCTTTGTGACGCCGCGCATCTGGCCGTGCTCGTCGAATTCGATGACCGGTTCGGGCAGATCAAAATCAATTGAGCCGCGCTCTTCGCGGCGCTTGTTCATCAGCACGGCGAGTTTTTTCATCCTCTCGAACTCCGGCACGAGTTCGGAGTATCGCGAACGCGTCTCTTCGTCACCCTCGACGATCGCGTGCACTTCTGTGTACGTCATGCGCGCGGCGGAGCGAATCACTCCTTCGACCACCTCGAAGCTTTCGATGTTGCCAGCCGCGTCAAGTTGCATTAGACAACTGAGCACGAGGCGGTCTTCATTGGGGCGAAGGCTGCAAATTCCGGTTGAAAGCTCATGGGGCAGCATGGGGATGGCGCGATCAGGAAAGTAAACGCTGGTGCCGCGAATGCGGGCTTCGAGATCGAGCGCCGATCCGGGGCGGACGTACTCGGATACATCGGCGATGTGGACCTGAAGCTCGAAACCCGGGCCGAGGGGGTCGCCGTCAGCGCGCTCGCGGACCAGCACCGCATCGTCAAAGTCGCGCGCCGTCTCGCCGTCAATGGTGACGATGGGAAGCGAGCGGAAGTCGGCCCTGCGCCGATTTCGTGGCGCGATTTCGGCGGGAATCGAGGATGAGCGACGCGGCGCGAGCTTCGGCCAGCACCGCATCAGGAAAGATGCGCGGAAGCTGGTGCTTGCGGATCATCATTTCCACGTCGACGCCAAATTCATCGGGCGAGCCGAGGACTTCAATCACGCGGCCGATCGGCGGGCGCGTGGGCGTGGGCCAACTGGTGATTTCGACATCGACGACGAGGCCATCTAGATTCTCCGGGCCTTCCAGGCTTCCAAGTTTTGGAGTAGACAGCGCCTCGCTACCGAGCACGCGATGCGGTGTTGAGGATCCGGCGGCTTTTGGAATCTCCGCGCCGGGCGGAATCACGATCGGCTGCGTCATGCGGTCATCGAACGGAATCACGACATTGTCGCGTCCGCGATCCGGACGCGCGACACGAAATGTCCCGACGACGGTGGGGTTCGTCCGCTCCAGAATGCGCACGATGCGGCCCTGCCGGCGGCCATCGGCTTTGGGAGGGTCAGCTTCGACAAGAACCTGATCGCCCTGCATGGCGGCGTTGATCTCGTTGGGAGGAATAAAGATGTCCTGCTGAGCAGCGGCGACTTTCAAATCCGTGGCTGAGGGCCTGCGATTGGGACGGACAAAGCCGTAGCCATCGCGGTGCAGATCGAGCCGCCCGGCGACGAGATTGTCGCGCGACGCCGCTCGCGCAATGGCCCAGTGCTCACGGTCGATATGGACAAGCTGGCCGCGGACGGTCAGGCGGTCCAGTTGTTCGAGGAGAAGCCGCCGCGCGCGGCCGCCGGGCAGCGATAACTCACGGACCAACTGCTTGTATCCGGCCTTTTGGCTGGGGGAGGCGGCGATACGGGCAAGCAGCTCACGGTCGGTCATATGCTCAGATTAAGGCAAGCTGATGGTCGCGATGACTTTGGAGTGTCGCGCTTGCACAGAAAACGCAGAGTTGCCGTAGAATGGGGTTGCGCGTCGTCCTTGCGGAGCTGGGAGTTTGATCCCTCTGATTTCCGGCCGCACAGGAGATGGCCGCGGCGAGAGCTGCGGCGAGCCGACTTTTACTTTTTTGGGTTCGAGCCATTGGCCTTGCCTTGGCACCCCCGGTCCCCAGCGGACAGAATAGGAAGAGAACCTTGAGCGCAATGTGGAAACCAAGCCAGACTGGATCATCGATCCCGAACTCCGCGCCGGAGCCGCAGCACGCGGCGCCACCGGCACACGTGCCTGAAACACCCTCCCGGATGCAGGCCGGGAACGCCGAGCAAGCTACGCTCGGAAAAGGTCTGTTCATCAAGGGCGAGATTACAGGTTCAGAGTCTTTATATATTGACGGCAAAGTGGAGGGAGCAATCAACCTTCCCGGTAACCGCTTGACCATCGGACGCAACGGACAGGTTGCGGCCAACATCACTGCGCGCGAAGTTGTAGTGCTGGGCAAAGTGAAGGGAAACGTCTCCGCCACCGACCGCGTGGACATTCGTGCGGAAGGCTCGCTGAATGGCGACGTGTCAGCGGCGCGCATCAGCATTGAAGACGGCGCGTTTTTCAAGGGCGGCATCGACATCCGCAAGCCCGACACGAAGCCTGCGCAAGGAACCGGTACGACGGGCCCGGTCGCAGTCCCAGGCCCAACGCCGGCGATACACGAGGCGCACAACTAGCGCACGCGCCAGGAAGGCGCAGGTGCCGGAGCGGGTTTCGACGACTTCGATTTCGACAAGCTGGGCGCCTTCAGTAAGACACAAATTCGCACCACAACGAGCGCCTCTGCCTCGGCAGGGGCGCTTGTGTCTTTTAGCGCGGAACTTTTTAGCGGGAGCCGATCATTGATGTGCCGCGCCAGCGACGCCGGATTGTCAGCTGAGACGAAGGCGGCGCATGGCGACACGCGGCAGGGCCGAGCCGGATATTTCAAGAATCCACATTGCGATGGCGGTCCAAACTGCGAGGCCGCCGGCGAGGACTAACGTATCAGTGATGGCGCGGGCATGATGAAGCTCGGCCACGCGCGGTAGATGGCGGAACAGGCCGGCAAGCGCAAAGGCGACGAACCACGCAGCCGCGCCGCCCGCGCAAGAGGCCAATAGGCATCGGCCCATTTCGGCGTAGTCGAGGCTGGCGAGCGAGACCATGTGGCGCTTGTGAAGCAGCAAGGCGATGGTGAGGGTCTGCAACGCGATTCCGATGTCGGAGGCGAGCGCCAGGCCCATTGCGCCACGCCATTGGAAGAGCAAGTCATAAACCGGCAGCGAGACGACTGTGACGATGGTGCTGGCGACCATGGGCACGAAGGTGTTTCCGGCGGCATAGAAGGCGCGCGAGTAAATAGCCTGCGCCGACCAGAGAAACAGTGAGACCGAGAAGACAGCGAAGTAGGCGGAGCAAAGCTGCGCGTCGTTCGCGGAGAAACGGCCGCCTGTAAAAACCAGATCGATGGCAGGCCAGCCCAGCGGCACCATGATGGAGGCGGCGAGAAGGCCGAGCGCAGCCACGCGGGAAACAGAATCGGCGACGCCCGTGGCGAACTCAAAGCGGCGATCGCGCGTCCAAAGGCTGGCGAAGAAGGGCATGGAGGCTGCGCCGGCAGCCTGGGCCAAAACGGACACGGGCGCGGTGAAGACCTGCTTGGCGTAGCTCATCAGCGAAACGCCGCCGCCGATCCTTGAGGCGAAGTGAGCGATGATCCAGTTGTCGGCGGTGACCAGGGAGACGCCGGCCATGAGCGGCAATGAGAGGCGCACCCATTCGCGCAGGCCCTCGTCGTGCCAGTCGAGAATCCAGTGGTAGCGCGTGCCCGCGCGGTGCGCGAAGAACCAGTTCAGAAGAAATGGCCCGCACACGGCGCCCGCCACGGTGCCGATTGCGAGCGACGACACGCCAATTTTTCCGACCAGCAGCAAGCCTCCGACGATGGTGCCCATGCCGTAGATGAGCGGCGCGACGGCCTGTACGTTGAACTGCTTGCGCACCAGCAACACAGCGCCAAAAACGCCGCCGGCAAAGAAGCACAATTGTGCGGGCAGCAGAATGCGCGTGAGCTGCACGCAGATCGCGGCCTTATGGGGGTCGAAACCGTTGAACCACCAATGCACGTACCAGGGCGCAAAGATTTCAGCCAGAACAATAGCCGTGCCCAGCACCAGATACATGGTGGTGAGGATGACTGAGAGCGAGCGCTCGCCCTCGGCATCGCGGTCCTGCTCGTGATAGCGAGTAAGGATGGTGACGAATGTAATGGAAGCCGCGCCGCCGACGAGGAAGTAGGAGATCATGTCGGGCAGGACGAAGGCCGCGTTGAAGAGCGTCGGCCTCCATTCCGCGGCCGAAGAGCCAGACAATGTATTTCACCCGCACCAGCCCAATGATGCGCGACAAAACTGTGGAGACCATGAGCACGACGGTGGCGGAGAAGATGCTGTGCGCGTGGGCGGGATGCAGAAGGCCGCGCGTTCGCTGCCACCACGAGCGCGGCGCTGGCTGTGGTTCCGCCTCAGCGGCAAGTTCCAGTTGCTGCGGATCGCGGTCTGAGGGCGTGCTGGTCACTGCTGTCGATTCTACTGGGATTTTATGCGACTGCTATAATCGGGAACTTAATATGCCTACCCTGCCGCAATCGCTCCCAGTGGCCCGGCAGCGGGAACAGCTCTGGCCATACTTCCTGCTCTTTTTTGTCTCCGGTTTTCCAGCACTGATCTATCAGATTGTTTGGCAGCGGGCGCTATTTACGATTTACGGCGTAAATATTGAGTCGGTCACCATTATCGTCACCGTTTTTATGCTGGGACTCGGCTTGGGCAGCCTTGCAGGCGGAAGACTTTCCACAGCCGGCGGCGTACGCGCTCTTCAAGCCTTTGGAGCGATCGAAATCTGCATTGGGACATTTGGCTTCTGCTCTCTTTGGATCTTCCATAGCGTAGCGGAGTTCACCGCTGGAGTTTCGACGGCGGCGACGGGAGGGATTACCTTCCTTCTGTTGCTGGTTCCCACGTTGCTGATGGGCAGCACGCTTCCGCTGCTGGTTGCTCACCTTGTGCGGCGCACGGAAAATGTGGGTGAGTCGGTGGGCTCTCTCTACTCCGTCAACACCTTTGGGTCGGCAACGGCGTGCCTGCTGGCGGCTATCGTTCTCATGCGGGTTCTTGGAGAGTCAGGATCGGTGAGGTTGGCGGCCTGCGTGAATTTATTGGTCGGCAGCGCCGCACTGCTGCTTTGCTTCCGTTCTGCCCGCTCGGACCGCGAGACAAGTTCAGCTGTCGACTCCAGCGTGAGCGAGCTGCACAAGACAATTCGATTTGAATTTGCCATGCTGCTGGCGGCGGCCACGGGATTCATTGCTCTGGCGTACGAAATCGTCTGGTACCGGCTTTACTCGTTCGCCAGCGGAGGCAGCGCGCCGTGCTTCGCCAACCTGCTGGCGTACTACCTGTTCGGCATCGCCTACGGCGCGCTTGCGGTGCACGACGCGTGCAAGAAGAAACTCAAAAACGATCTGGGACGAACCTTGAGGGCCTGCGCAACCGTGGTGACACTGGGTGCGATCGCAGCATTCCTAGTGGGACCGCTATTTCCCTGTCGGCCAAAACAATTCCCTATAACTACCTGTATGGACTGGTGGCGATTGCGGCGGCGCTGCTGGGAGCGTCTTTTCCGATCTTGTCGCATGCCGCGATTGGCCCCGCGGATCAGGCCGGCAAGAAGCTGAGTTATTTGTATCTGAGCAACATCGTGGGATCGGCGCTAGGCAGTTTTCTGGTTGGCTTCGTGGTGCTGGATCATTTGTCGACGAAAATGACCTCAGTGCTGCTCCTTGGGTTGGGGATGGCGATTGCGGCAATTCTTGCGGCGCTCGCGACTCCCAGACCTTCGAAGATCGCTGTTCTATCTGCCTTCGCGGCGTTTCGTCGTACTTGTTGGCATGAATGGAACACTTTTTTCGGAGATGTATGAGCGGCTCCTCTTCAAAGAGACCTTTCATGGCGGGATGAAATTCACCGATCTCGTGGAGAACCGCAGCGGAGTGATCGCAGTCGATGCGCGTGGGACTGTTTACGGAGGAGGCGTATACGACGGCCACTTCAATATCGACCCGATGAACGACACCAATGGCATCTTCAGGGCCTACGCGATTCCCGGCCTTCATCCCAACCCCAAAAACGTTTTGATCATCGGGCTATCTTCGGGATCGTGGGCGCAAATTCTGGCCAACGATCAGCAGGTTGAGGACGTAACGATTGTCGAGATCAATCCCGGCTATCTCCAACTCATTCGCAATCGGCCCGCTATTGTGAGCCTTCTCACTAACCCGAAGGTGCATATTGTGATTGACGACGGGCGCAGGTGGCTTGTTGCGCACCCGGATCGCAAGTTTGACTTTATTTTGATGAATACGAGTTTCAACTGGCGCGCCAACGCCTCGAATCTTCTCTCGATGAACTTCCTCCAGATGATCCGCCAGCACCTGAATCCGGGCGGCGTCGAGTACTACAACACGACCGGCTCTGGGCAAGTGCAACTCACAGGCGCAACCGTTTTTCCATACGCTCTGCGCATAGCAAATTTTCTTGCCGTGAGCGATAGCCCGATCGTTTTTGACAGCGCGGGAATTAGATCGAAGCTTGAGGCCTACCGCATCGATGGTCGCCCGGTATTCGATCTTTCTCGCCCGGCGGACCGCGCCAAGTTGGAACAAATCGCTTCAATGTCGGAGTCGAAGAGTTCGGACCCAAACCAGGAGCGTGATGCGGTGCTTGAAGATCGCGCGAGCCTTTTAGGAGGACTTAAAGGATTGCGCCTGATCACTGATGACAACATGGGTACCGAGTGGCAGTAGGATTCCAGTGAAAGATCGGGCGCGGGCAACGGCGAGCCGTTAAAGAATGTGGCCGCTGGATCGGGCAGCCATTTCCGGGCGGATAATCTGAGCACGATAATCTGTTCAAACGGAGAGTAGCATGCGGAATCTTTCTTTTGTTTCGGCCATTTTTCTATTGGGAACCATTGCTTCGAGCCAGACGATTCACTCGCGCGGCGGATTCACCCTTCCGTCTCCGCCAGATGTGCAGACCGTTCCGGTAACGGACAACTACTTCGGGACAAAGATCGTCGACAACTACCGCTGGCTTGAGGATGCAAACAGCGCCGACACCAAAGCGTTCATCGACGCCGAGAATGCCTACACCGCACGCTACATGGAGCAGGCCCGCATTCGCCCTCAGATCGCGAACGATATGGATGCGCTGGAGCATGTGAGCACGTGGACGGTGCCCATCCTGCGCGGCAACGATCTGTTCTTTGAGAAGATGCTGGCGGGCGAGGACCAGGCCTCGATCTATGTGCGCCATGGATGGGCTGAGAAAGACAAACGGCTGATTGACCCGGCGCAGTTCAGTCGCGATCCCAACGCAGTCAGTGAATCTGGATGACGTGTCGCGCGATGGAACTCTGGTGGCTTACGATCTGCGCCAGGGCGGCGCGGATGAATCCACAGTGCACGTCTTCAACGTGAATACGGGAAAGACGATTGAGGACGAGCTTCCCAGCGGAATCTACTTGAGCGTTGCCTTTACGCCCAATGGGAAAGGGCTCTATTACTCGCGGATGGATCAGAAGGGAACGCTGGTCTATGAGCACGAGTTTGGGACGAGGGTTTCGCACGACACGCTGGTCTTCGGCAAAGAGTTTCGCGGAGAAGAACTGGGGCCTAACGATCTGATGGAGGCTTTCTTGTCGGACGACTACCGGTTTTTAGTCGTCCAAATCGATCGCGGCGTACCGGCCAAGCGCGTGGACATTGTTTATCGCGATCTGACCAAGCCCGGCTCGTACTTTCAGATTTTGGTCTGGGGCATCGACTCGCGATTCTCCGCCGACTACGTGAAGGGCGCGTGGTACGTGAGCACAGACTACAAATCGCCCAACTGGAGAATTCTGAAGGCCGACCCCGGCGTGATGCCCGAGGCGTGGACGACGATCGTTCCTGAAGGCGCGGATGCGATTGACAGCTTCAACATCGTCGGCGACAAAATCTATGTCAACCGATTGCACGACGTGAAGTCCGAGACCAAAATCTATACGCTGGATGGCAAACCGGCCGGCAGTCTAGAGAACGACAGCATCGGGTTGGTCACCACTCTTGCGGGAAAAGCCACCGACCGCTACGGCTTCTACAGCTTTGAATCGTTCATTGCACCCCCCACGATCTACCGGCTGGATACGCTGACGGGGAAACGGGAAATCTTTGCGCAACCCAAAGTTCCCTTCGATTCCAGCCAGTATGAACTGAAGCAGGTGTTCTTCACGTCGAAAGACGGCACCAAAGTGCCGATGTTTATCGCGGGAAAAAAGGGCTTGAAGCAGGATGGCACCGAGCGATTGTTGATGACCGCCTACGGCGGTTTCAATTTGAGCATTCTCCCCAACTGGAGTCCCGTGTATGCCTGGTGGCTTCAGGAAGGCGGCTGGTTTGCGCTGCCCAGCCTGCGCGGTGGCGGGGAGTATGGCGAGCGCTGGCACGAAGCCGGGATGTTCGAGAAGAAGCAAAATGTCTTCGACGATTTCTATGCCGCGGCCGAATATCTGATCGCCAATAAGTACACGTCGCCGCAACATTTCGCCATCCTCGGCAGATCGAATGGCGGACTGCTGATGGGCGCGGCGATCACGCAGAGGCCGGATCTGTTCTCGGCAGTCGATTGCGGCTATCCGCTGCTGGATATGCTGCGCTATCAGAAATTCGAGCAGGGCCCGCATTGGATGACCGAGTACGGGTCGGCCGACAAAGAAGATCAGTTCCGGTATCTGCTGAAGTACTCGCCCTACCAGAATGTGAAGGTGGGCATGGCCTACCCGGCGGTGCTTTTCTTTACCGGAGCGAGCGACACAAGGGTTGATCCGCTTCACGCGCGCAAGATGACGGCGCTTTTGCAGGCGGATTCATCCAGCGGTCGGCCGATTCTGCTGCACTATAGTGTGTCCGGCGGCCACTCGGCCGGGGTTGGAGTGGAACAGAAAATTCAGGACGCCACCGACCAGCTGACCTTTTTGTGGACTGAAACGGGACAGCCCTCCTCAGAGAAGTAACCACCGCAAGTAACGAAGAAACGCGAGCGGCAGCCGCGGAGTGTAGCCGCGAGTAACCTCGTGCCATTGCGCACTGTTCCGATAAACAGCACAGCGCCAGATTGCATGCCATAGGCGACGCACGCCACAGGCGCATCCACAGCGGCTCGGCCCATTGCGATGAAATCGTGAGTGATTCGAGATGAACTGTCGTACAGATGTAATGTCGTAGTCGTTTTTTGCGGAATTGAAGACGTTATCCGCGGGGCGCCACGGGCCGGCACTTGAGCAGGCCACGGCATAACGCGGAGGCCCGGAGCAGGAATGCCGTTAGCGGAATTACACACCGACGGGATTGAGTGGCGTGAAGAAGACGCGCGCCTGTTGGCGCTCGAGACTACGGAAATTCTGGATTCCGGGCCCGAGCCGAGCTACGACACAATCACTCGCCTGACCGCCGAGTACTTCAAGGCCGACACCGTGCTGCTCGGCTTTGCCGACGAGAGCCGCATTTGGATCAAATCCTATTGGGGCGAGTCAGTGCGCGAGCTTCCGCGAAAGGGGAGCGTATTTGAGCTGGTACTGGCCGCAGATGGGCCGGTGGTCGCGCCTGACGTCTCTAAACATCCTTGCTTTGCCGGCAGCGGACTGATCATCCGGCGGCTGGAAGTTGGATCGTTCGCCAGCGCGCCCATCCGTTCCGGCGACGGGAAAATTCTGGGCGTTCTCACCGTCTTCGGGTGCAAGCCTCGCAGGGAGATGGCTGCTGAAGAGCTGCACATGCTGGAGAGCCTGGCCGATCTGGTTACCAACCAGCTGGAGTTGCGCAAGATGCGCAAGACCTTCGGCAAATCCCGGCAGCAGAATACGCGCGCTACTGATGCGGCGACCGGCATCTGGCCAAGCAAATCAGACCTGAGGCACGCGCTGGACAACCGAGAGTTCGTACTTTTCTATCAGCCGGAGGTCGAGTTATCAACACGCAAAATCGTGGGCCTCGAAGCGCTGATCCGCTGGAAGCATCCGCAGCGGGGATTGATTCCACCGTTGGACTTCATTCCGCTGGCCGAGGAAAGCGGGCTGATCCTGCCGATCGGCGACTGGGGACTCTCGGAAGCGTGCAACCAGATTCAGCAGTGGTGCCGCGAGAATCCCAATGAGGATGCGCCTCGTGTCTGCGTGAATCTTTCCGCGCGGCAATTCGCGCGCGAAGGGCTGGCCGACCATGTAGAAGCGTTACTGCGCCAGTCGGGAATTGCCAGCCGCCAGCTTGGGTTGGAGATGACTGAATCCAGCCTCATCCCGGACCAGAACACGGCCCTGAAAGTTTTAACCAGCCTGCGACGCCTTGGAGTCTCGCTGCTGATGGACGACTTCGGCACCGGCTATAGTTCCCTGCATCAGTTGCACCTGCTGCCCTTCAATGTGCTCAAGATCGATCGATCGTTTGTTGCGCGCATCACGGAAGGAAACGATCAGCCGCTGCAGATTGTGCGCACCATTGTGGAACTGGCGCGCGTGCTGGGCATGGATGTAGTGGCGGAGGGAATCGAGACGGAAGAGCAGTACGCGCTGCTGCTGCAGTTAGGCTGCAAATTCGGGCAGGGTTTCCTCTTTTCCCGCGCGGTGCCCGCAGAAACCATCAGCGAGATGCTGCATCTCCCCGGGCGCATTCTGCCCGAGCCGGCGGAATTAAAGACCATTCCGAAAGACTGCGCGATCATTCCACTTCAAGCACAAGGCATTTGAGATATTCGGTCTCAGGCAGATTGAGCACGACGGGGTGATCGGGAGCTGCGCCGCGCCGCTCGAGCAAGCGCACGCGCCGAGATGCATCGGCTGCTGCTGCCGCGACTGCGCCCTCAAGATCGGCCCAGCCCACGTGGTGCGAGCAGGAGCAGGTGATGAGCAGCCCGCCGGGACGCAGCATTTTCAGCGCGCGAAGATTCAACTCCTTGTAGCCGCGCAGTGCGCCTTCCACAGCGCGCATGGATTTGGCGAAGGCCGGCGGATCGAGAACGATGGCGTCGAATTGTTCGCCTGCGGTCGACCAGTCGCGCAGAATCTCGAAGGCGTCAGCCTCAATCCAGTCGACTTCGGCGGTGAGTCGAGACCGATTGGCCTGGAGGTTGCGCTCCGCCACTTCAAGCGAGGCGCGGGAAACATCAATGCCGGTCACGTTGCGACAGACCTGGGCAAGATGAAGAGCAAATCCGCCCTGGTAGCAACAAACGTCGAGCGCGCGGCCAGTTTTGCCGAGCCGCTGCGCCCAGTCGCGCGCGGCGGCGTAGTTGGTGCGCTGGTCAAGAAACGCGCCGGTTTTCTGTCCTGCGTTGGCGTCGTAGTGAAACGCGAGGCCATTCAGGTGAAACTGAGTTGCGGCGATCGGCTTCTTCGGATCCGCAAGCCATATCGGGTCAAGATTCGGCGCCGGCAGGCTCTCCAGCTCGCGGACGCGCGGATCGGGGCGCTCGTAAATTGCCGCTGGCGCGAACTCTTCGCGCAAAACGCGCACGCAGGTCTCGCGCACACCCGCGGTGAGCAGACCCTTGGTCAGGAATTGCAGCACAATAAGATCGCCGTATTTGTCCACGATCAGGCCGGGCAATTCGTCGGCCTCGCTGAAGCACAGTCGGCATGCGTCGTTGCCGGCATCGAGCAGCGGCTTGCGCCGGGCGATGGCCGCGTGCAGCCGAAACTCAAGCAGCTTGAGCCACGCGGCTTCGTCGAGAGATTCGCGTGAGAGCATGCGCAGCGCGATCTGCGACGACGGGCTGTAGAGCGCCGTGCCCAGCAGCAGACCGCGGCTGTCGGCAACGTGCAGGAGCGTTTCTTCTGGTTTCGGAAGAGAGATGGCGACCAAATCTGACGCGTAGACCCACAGATGTCCTGCGCGGAGCCGGTCCGCGGCGCGTCGGCTGATGGTCGCGCCAAACGGGCCAGGACGCGCGTGAACTCCGGAAGCGGATTGAATTCCGGAACGCGCCTGATTTTCGGCGACCGTCGCCGACGAGGATTGGCGTTGCGGGCTTGCGCCTTTCGGTGAAGCAGCGCGCAGTCCGCGAGGCGCGCCATTTGCTTGCGGCAGACGCACGGCGGATGCGGCGGAACCGCCCTTACGCGTTTTGGAACTGCTTTCGCGCGTTGACGCGGATGAGGTAGGCGCCATTTTGCCGCGTGCTTTGGACTTTACGCCAAACTTCGAGTTGACTTGCTTCGCCATTGGGAGCCTATCTCAGTATCAGGCCTCGAAGTGGGCCTGCGAATGGGAGCCAATCGCCGAGGCTGCTGCTTTGCCTGGGAGTATGTGGCGTTTGGCACATGAGGCAGAGCCAATGATTACCAGAGTGCTCGAGGAACTTTGCCGCGCCCAAATTGAACCGGCTCTATGGGATGGGTGTTGGTTAAGGCTCGGCGCCAAGGCTCGTCGGCGAATCCATTGATTCGCGTGGAATCGAAGCGGCCTATAATGGAGCATGGCGACTGCCCGGCAGACCATTCCGGCAGAGGATTCGAGCGCATCGGCGTCTCCCGTCGAGGAATCGCTTGCTCCTGCCCACAGCTCCCGAATAAACCCCAAAAAAGATGCCCGCTCCATCGATGAGCGGTTTGAAGCACTGCTGCGCCATGCGCAGGCCAACCGGCCAAATGAAGATATCTCGTTGATTCGAAAGGCCTGGGAGTTCTGCATCTCCCACCACAAGGGTCAAACACGCGCCTCGGGCGAACCGTACATTATTCACCCACTTGAAGTGGCCGAGGTGCTGGTCGAGATGAAGCTGGACGCGACCGCTGTGGCCGCAGCGCTTCTGCATGATGCCGTCGAAGATACGCCGGCCACCAACGAGGAGATTGCTGAGAAATTTGGCGATCAGGTGGCGCACATCGTGGAGGGCGTAACCAAAATCGACAAAATCCAGTTTGCCAACCGCGAAGATCGCCAGGCAGAGAACGTGCGCAAGATGCTGCTTGCCATGGTGAGTGACGTTCGCGTGGTGCTGATCAAGTTGGCCGACCGCCTGCACAACATGCGCACGCTGGAACACCTGAAGCCGGAGCGGCAGGAGGCGATTGCGCGCGAGACGCTGGACATCTATGCTCCGCTGGCGCACCGGCTGGGCATGGGCAAAGTGCGCGGCGAGCTCGAAGATCTGGCCTTCCGCTACACCGACCCGGTGAGCTACGAGCAGATCGCAGCCGCGGTTGAGGCGCGGCGCGTGGATGGCGAGCAGTTCCTGCGCGCCGTGGAAGACACGCTGGCGGAGCAGCTCAGGGAAAACGGAATCCAGGCGCGGGTGGAGTGGCGCATCAAGCGTCTCTTCTCGATCCACCAGAAAATCGAGCGCACCAAAGTTTCGTTCGACCAGGTGTACGACCTGCTGGCGATTCGCGTGATCACAGAGGATGTGGCCTCGTGTTACGCGGTCTTCGGGTTGATTCACACGCTGTGGCGCCCGGTGCCGGGACGCATCAAGGACTTCATCGCCATTCCGCGCGCCAACCGCTACCAGTCGCTGCATACAACGGTGATGGGCGCCAGCGGCAATCAGTTTGAGGTGCAGATTCGTACCGAAGAGATGCACCGCATCGCCGAGGAAGGCATCGCGGCGCACTGGAAGTACAAGACGGGCGGCGTAGTGACGGCCCGCGATGAGGAACGGTTGAACTGGATTCGCCAGCTCGTCGAGTGGCAGAAAGAAATGACGGATCCGAACGAGTTCCTCTCCAGCCTGAAGATGGACCTCTATCCCGATGAGGTCTACACCTTCACGCCGAAAGGGAAAGTGGTGGTGGTTGCGGCAGGCGCGACGCCCGTGGATTTTGCCTACACCATTCATACCGACGTCGGCCACAGCTGCGTAGGCGCGAAAGTTAACGGCCGCATGGTGCCGCTGCGCACCAAGCTGCGCACGGGCGACATTGTCGAGATCGTCACGCAGAAAGACCACAAGCCAAGCCGCGACTGGCTCACCTTCGTCAAAAGCCCGCGCGCGCGCAACAAGATCAAGCACTGGCTGAATGAAGACCAGCGTGTGCGCGCAGTGGATATCGGCAGAAAGCTGCTGGAGCGCGAGGCGCGCAAGTTCAAAGTGCCGATGTCGCAGATCGACGATCAGGATCTGGGGCGCATCGCGACTGAATTTGGCGTGGCCACGGCTGCAGATCTGCTGGCCACGCTCGGGCCAGGGAAAAAATTCCGCGCATCAATTGTTAGGAAAGCTGGCGCCGGGCTTCGCGGGTCAGCCTGAGGCCGAGCCGGGCGCGACGCCAAAATCGGGCGAAGCGGGCATGACGGACGCGGTGCGCAAGCTGCACCTCACCGGCTCCGATTCGCTGCAAGTAGAAGGCCAGAACGATCTGCTCGTCTATCGCGCGCGATGTTGCAATCCCATTCGCGGCGAAGAGATTGTGGGCTACGTGACGCGCGGCAAGGGCGTGGCGGTGCATGCGCGCAGTTGCTCCAACGTGCAGAACCTGCTTTATGAAAGCGACCGGCGCATCAACGTGGAATGGTCGCGAGCCGCCGAAGGCGTTGGGCAGGCGCAACGCTACCCGGTCAAGATCATCGTCAACTGCGAAGACCGCACCGGAATGTTGAAGGAGTTGACCGCCGTTATCTCGGACGAGAATACCGACATTCGCGCCGTGGATTTGAGCCGCAGCGACGAGGGCGAAGCCATAGTCGAGTTCGTGGTTGAAGCCGAAGATGTGCGCCACCTGAACCGCATGGTGCTGGGTCTGCGGCGCGTGGAAGGCGTGCGGCAGGTAATTCGCACGCAGAAGGTGTAGATCAAACAGCCTCTAGCTTCTAGCTCGCAAGTAGACCATCCAAACTCCCGCCAGAATTTAGCGATTCAATATGGGGCTGCGCAAAGACAGCCAGGATCGCCGATCTTCGCGTTAAATCCTGCCGCGGCGAGCTCGCATCAGAATCGAAATGATGGTCTGTACTGCTCAGACTAAGCCTGATCGTGGTGCGAGGCTTGGATAGTGTGCGAGATTCCGCGCAGCTTCACAAGGCCGGCACTTCACGAGGCCCGTCGAACAATAGCTCGTTGAGCAGCAAACAGCTAAGGAGATCACATGTCGTTCGGACTTTATGCCACTGGCTACGCAATCGTAATCGCCGGGCTGGTGTATGCCGCCCATCTGGCCCACGTTCCCCAACGTTGGATTATCGTCGGCGCAATCGTGATGATCGGCTTGGGGATTTTATCGGCCGTAAAGGCTACCCGCCAAAAAGACCCCGCCTAAGATAGCTCTGGTCACGCGAGGCAGCTTGAATTCCCATTGTTGGACGGTAGCGAAAGTCGCGCCGCGAATCCAAAATCCTCAAGGCTGACGAACTCAGGTTTTCTGCGCGCTTAAGCGTCTGCGCTAAACCAGCGCCAGCGCGGCTCTGCCTTTGCGCGGCGCGATGAAGTGGTCGGCGCGGGCGACAATGGTAATTCCTTCGCGGCCGAGGAGCTTGCGAATCTGCCCGCGAGCGTGGTCGGCCCAGGGACCGTGGTTGTCGAGCTTGACGTAGGCGCGCCAATGGCGCAGAGCGTTGCGCGGCTCGCCTGTGCGCTCATAAGCCAGGGCCAGGTTGTAGTGGGCGTCGGCGTAACGCGGCGAGAGTGTGACGGCCTTCAAGTAGGCGGCGATGGATTCGTCGATGCGCTCAAGCTCGTCGAGCACGTTGCCGAGATCGAAGTAAGCCAGCACGTATCCGGGATCCGCCACGGTGGCGCGGCGGTAAAGCTCCTCGGCGCGGCCGAACTGGCGCAGATGGAAGTACAGCGTGCCCAGGTTGATGCAGGCTGCCGCGTACTGCGGGTCGATGGACAGAATCTCCTGGTAGAGGGCGATGGCGCGATTCTTCTCGCCGGCCTCCTCAGCTTGAACCGCTGCCTGGAAGCGCTCCTGCAGGCCGCGCGGGTCGGGCACGCCGATACTGCGCAGCGTAGACGCGACCTGCGGCAGCGTGCTGCTGCCCGCCCATGCGCTCGAAGTCGAAGAGCAGTTGGCGGCGGATCGGATCGACCATGGCGCCGCGGTGACGGAAGGCGAGACGCGTTCCCGTGCGCACCACGCGCGCCTCGCGCAGCGGATTGCTCATGCCGGCAACCGCTTTCATCGCCAGAATGGAGTCGCGGATCGACGCGGCCGGCACTTCGTCCTCGCGCAACGAGCGCAGCGTGCGCAATTGGCCGAGATCCTGAAACGTATAAAGCTCTTGTGGAGCGACCAACCCGGCTCGTTCCCAGGCTTGCAGTTGGCGGGCGCTGATTTCGAGGATGCGCAAAACGTCCTGACGGCGATAACTGGTCACGCTTGGATGCTCCCCCAGGTGAAACCGAACGATCTCGGCATGCGAGTTCAATTTCCGACTGCGGATGCTGAACCCAGATTTCGAGCCAATATCCGGACCGCACTTTCAGATCCGGACGACAGGTCAGATACGGACCCCAGCTTTCGGAACAGATACGGAGGAATCTTTCCCTCTGCGATTATGCCAAGACTGTGCGCGAATAAACGCACCGGAACCGATGCAGTAACTAAAATCTCGTGGATAACGAGTGCACGACTTGGTTCATGCGGCACACGCCGGCGCATTTAGTCTCCGAATCTCTTGTGGATTTCTCGGACCCGACGGACGGAATGTTGTCGATGCAGATTCGCCAGTGCTGGCTCGGAGAGCCGCGCGTGGCGAGGAGCTTTGGAGACCTGCCCATCATGGGCTGGCCAAAGCTGGTGGAGACGTGGCTGCACACCATCAAGGTGCTGCCCGCCGAGTAGGTTCTACAATCGCCTCATGCTGTTTGCCGTGCTCACTATCTCCGATCGCTGCTCGCAAGGGCTGATGGCTGATACCGCCGGACCCGCCGTGGTCGCGCTGCTCACGCGCGAGTGGCCGCAGGCAGAGATTCGGACAGCGATTCTGAAAGACGACGAGGACGCGATTGTGGCGGCGCTCGAAGAACTCGTTCGGCAGGGCGCTAAGCTGCTGCTAACCGTGGGCGGCAGCGGCCTGGGCCCGCGCGACCGCACGCCGGAAGCGACGCGGCGTGTGATCGACCGCGAGGCGCCGGGGCTGGCCGAAGCGATGCGCGCCAGGGGCGCCGAGCGCAATCCTTACGCGTGGCTTTCGCGCAGCGTGGCCGGAATGAGCGGAAAAACGCTGATCGTGAACCTGCCCGGAAGCCAGCGCGGCGCAGAAGAGAGCCTGACGGTGATTCTGCCATTGTTGCGTCATGCGCTCGAAGTCGTTGCCGGAACCGAAAACCATCCCTAGACAAATCGCGGCCGGAAACTGACGGGGATCCGCGAACGCCGGGAACTTGGTTGGGCTGATACTTGGCTACTGCGGCGCGATCAGGTGATGCGCAATCGCAAAGAGCGCCAGTTCCAGGCGCGTGGAGACGCCGGTCTTGTCGAAGATGTTCGAGAGGTGGCGCTTGACGGTCTCTTCGCTGAGCGTGAATTGCTTGGCAATGTCGCGATTGCTGCAACCCTCAACGATGCAGCCCACCACTTCAAGCTCGCGCGGCGTTAGGCCGTAAGTTTTGCGTGCCGGCACGGCTGCCTGTTGCATGAGCTCGTGCAACGCTGAGACAAGATTGACGACGCGCTTGCCGCCGATCCAGTAATCGCCTGCGTGAACCGTGCGGATAGCGGTCTGCAGGTGGTTGGCGAGAGCGTCTTTAAGAACTATGCCGCGGGCGCCGATCTGCAATGCCTCGATGATCTGCTGCGTGGTGATAGTGGAGGTGAGCAGAAGAATCTTAGCTGTGGAGGGGCCGCTCATTATCGCGCGCATGGCCTCAAGGCCCGGCAGGCGCGGCATGGCGACATCGAGCAGCAGAACATCGGGCTGTAGCTCGAGGGTCTGCGTGATGGCCTCGTCCCCGTCAGTGGCATCGCCCACCACTTCAAAGCCGTCGCTCTTGGTGAGCATATTGCGCACGCCGATGCGCACCACAGGATGGTCATCCGCCAGCACGATTCGAATGGTTCTTTCCATTTCCGCCACACGCCTCCGCCGTCCATGATCCGCACGCAGTTCAACGCCTCGGATCAGGCGGGCAATTCAGCATCCAGCATACGCTTCAACCCTTGGGCAGCGGCGCGCAAATCGCTTAGCAGAATTGTGCTGTTATCCAATTGGTTATCCTTCGAATTGAGCGGCGTAACCTCTAAAAGCGCGCCCAGGTGGGCGGCCTGCACGGCGCCGGCCATGCCGCAGCCGCCCTTGATGGCGTGGCCGATACGGCGAATCTCGGCCGCGTCGCCTTTGGCAATCGCGGCCCCAAGCGCCACAATTCGCCTGCTCAGATCGGACACGACAGCGGAGTAAATCTGCCGCACCGCGGATTCAGGCATGACTTTGCGCAACTGCGAAAGAACCTCGACGCTGACCACAGGCTCCTCGGGATCGAGCAGCGAAGTCACCGCTGCCGGGGGATGACCCTCAAGTAGCTTACTCAGGCCTTCGGCGTTGAAGGGCTTCATCAAAAAACCGTCTGCCGCATCCGCAATTTCAGCCGGCACGTTGCTGGCGCTGATGGCAAATATCCGCGCATTTGTGCTGCCGCGAAGCCGCGCAATTAATTCCGTTCCGCTCAGGCCCGGCATCTGCGCATCCATCAGGATCACGCCCGGCCAGAACGCTCCCTTGGCAAGCATTTCGAGCGCCGCGTCTCCGCTCACCGCTGTGTGGACGACGAATCCGGCCATAGTGAGCACTGTGGCTGCTACTTCGCGGCTAACGAGATCGTCGTCAATGAGCAACACGACGGGCAGGTGCCTTTCGGCGGGGCGCTCCAGCATGCATCTAGTTTGCATCTGGAGCCTGTGGGTGAATAGGGAAATCTTCACTTCGGTGATCGTTTTGGTTCAGGTGCGTTCCAGTTGGGCAATTTTCGCGGCGCTGGTTTTGGGGGCGCATCCGGGATGCCGCTCAACCACCTCAGTGCGCGCTTCCGGTCGGCGCGGGCAACCCCAGTGCCGCGGCCGATGGCAGGTCCTGGCCGTTTTGCCAGTCGTAGATGGCTGCTGCAAACTGATCTCCGCGTCCCTGCCACCGCTCAATTTCCAGGTCATAGCGGACGGTCACATTGCCAAGCCAGTAAGGGCGATTCTCGCTGAGCCACACCTGGCTGTACTCACTCTTCAGCGCCGAATAAGCGTCGCGCAGGTCCTGGCAGCGGCCGTTGGTGCCGCTGATCTCGCTTAGCAAATTGTCGGTGGCAGAGCTTTGCGCCTTGTCGTGCTGTTGCGCAACCGCCTGCGCGTATGCAGCGGGAATCTCCTGCGCAAGCTGAAATTTAAGGCCGATAAGATCGAGGCGGCGCGCGCCCAGATCCATCGCGGTGATTGCGTCGGGCTCGCTGAGCTTGGGATTGTCGCGGCGCACATCGGCGAGCAAAACAAGCGCTTGCTCGGCGTGAGCGCGCAGATCGTGCACGACGGGTAGCAGCTTCGGCGCAACCGCCTGGCCCTCCGCGCTCCACGGGTCGAGCCAGAAAAGCTGGTCGCTGGTCATGCCGGTTTTGGCGTCAACCAGAACGCCTTGTGCGGCCATCAACTCTTTTTCCGCGCTGCCGATTTTGCCGCTACCGTCGAGATGAAAGGCGGCACCATAAGCATCCTGGAAATCGGCGATGGAGCTTTGGCCCGGCTGCCACGAGGCAACTGCGCCAAAGAGCACGCCGTACCAATCCATGTTGAATAGGCCCTCCCCATCGTCGTTCCATACCGTAGTGAGCGCGCCTGTCGATCCGAGACTCTGCCCGGCGGCGATAAAGCCCTGAATGTTCCACAGGGCCGTTTTCGCGTTCGGATAGACTTCGTTCCAATTCGAGTCGCCCGGAGCGACCCAGGTTTCAATTCCGTTTTTTGCGAATGGCTGGATCAGCTTGTCGAAGCCCGTCTGCAGGGAATAGTTCCAGGGCACGGCGATCATGTCTTTGGGCAGGCCCGCGACGGCGTCGGGGTTTTCGTCGCCAATATCGCCCCAGAAAAGCAGCCGGCGATTGAGCGGCGCGAGCGTGTCGTGAATCTGTTTGAGGAAAGCGACGTAAACGGGCCCGTAACCCTGCTGTAGCGACCGCATCGTGCGTGCGGCCCTGGCCCAGGTCAAAGGTTTCGTCGGCGCCAATGTGGATAAAGGGCGACGGAAACTCGTGCGCGATGTCTGTGAACCAATCCTTGATCAAGGGCAGCGTGTTTTCCTGGCCAGGCGCGAGCATGTAGCCGTGAGGAGTCTCAGCCTTATCCTGGTGGAGCTCCCAACTCAGCACATGATGCAGATGACCGAAGGCCTCCTGATCGGGCACGATGGTGACGTGATACTGGCGAGCGTAGGCAACGAGCTCCGCAACCTGTGCCGGCGTCAGCGAGCCGCCTGGCGGCGCTGCCAGCGGATGATCCGGGTAAAGGAGCGTGTTCTCAAAATAAGGTGAATAGATATTGATCTTGAACGAAGCGAAGACGCGAATCTGATGCTTCTGAAAATCAAGCGTCGGAAACGGGCCGCGGGAAAGATCGTCGCTGATGCCGCGATATTGCATGGCCGGCCAGTCGCGCACCGTGCCCGTGGGAAGGACGCGCGGCGCCCCGGCCAAGGGCAGCAGTTGCTTGAAAGTTTGCACGCCGTAAAAGACGCCGGAGCCGGTTGCGCCAATAATCGCCGCTTCATGCGGGCCGACCACCAGAATGTAACCCGCCGATTCCATGGCCGGATCGAAGGCGAGGTTGTTGCCCGCCAGGCCGGCCTTCGCCGCATCAGAGTCGTTTCGCAGAAGCGTGATGCGATACGGCGGTTGTGCGCTGGCGGATTGGGCGGCGGTTTGGTCGGCGGCAGGCGCAACGCGTTTTAGCGCGTCTTCAAGATCGCGCGCGGCGAATTCGTCTTCCGCATCGTGACCCGGGACGACGACGAGAATCTTGCCCGGCAGTTGAGTGGTTTCTCCAAAATGCGCCTCGCGCGGCGCGGGCAGCAGCCGAACCGGCGCAGGCGTTTGCGCCGTTTGCGCGGCGCCGGTCTGCGCTTCGCCCGTCTGCGCTGCGCCTGTTTGCGCTGCGCTGAGACTGGAAACGGCAAATAGCGCAACGAGGGCGACGCGCGGCAGTGAGGTCGACGCGATTCGAATGAATTTTTGCAACAGCAACCACCTTCGGGTCGGGATCTAAAATGCGATGCGACCATTGTAGACTGGTGCATCGCACGATTCTGCTCGTCATCAGCCCAGTCGAGCAGGCCGCATCCCGATAAGGGAGAGGAACACCTTTTCGTGAACTCCGCCGGATTGCCGAACGCGACCGCCTCCGCAGCAATGCGCCGCTACAACGCGTTTCTGCTGCTGGTGGCGGGCCTCGGCGGACTGCTCTACGGCATCGACGTTGGCATCATCGGCGGGGCCGTGCCGTATTTGCAGGCCACATCGGGACTGACCCCAGCCCAGCTTTCGTTCATCGTCGCCGCCGTGCTGCTGGGCAGCGTGTTCTCCACGCTGTTTTCCGGGCTGCTAGCTGACTGGATGGGCCGCAAGCCGCTCATGATCCTGAGCGGCTGCGCATTCGTCGTGAGCATTCCCGTGATCTGCGCTGTCCTCTGGCTACGGCCCGCTGCTTTTCGGGCGATTGTTGCAAGGCGCAAGCGGCGGACTGATCGGCGTCGTCGTTCCGCTTTATCTGGCGGAGTGCCTGGCGGCGCAAAGTCGCGGCAAAGGCACGGCAATCTTCCAGTGGATGCTTACGCTCGGCATTGTGGCCGCGGCGCTGATGGGCATGTACTTCAGCTATCGCGTGGATGCCGTGGCGAAATTGGGCGATGCCGAAGCGCTCTTCCGCTTCAAGGACCACGCGTGGCGCAGCATCTTCTGGGTTTCGCTGCCGCCGGGTGTTGTGTTCCTCCTGGGCAGTTTTTTCGTTACGGAGTCGCCGCGCTGGCTTTTCCGCCGGGGTCGAAAAGAGGAAGCGCAAGCGGCGTTGCTCCGATCGCGCAGCGCTGAGCAGGCCGCGCTGGAGCTTGAGGAGATGGAGGCGACGGCGCATACGGCTCGCGCCAAGGCCGGGCAGCAAGTTCGCGATTCGCTGTTGCGGCGCAAATACGCAATTCCGTTTCTGCTGGCCTGCGTGATTTTGTTCTGCAACACGGCAACGGGCGTGAACTCAATCATCGGGTACAACACCGGCATTCTGTTGCAAAGCGGCTTAAGCGATCTGCGCGCGCACTGGGGCTACGTGATTTTTACGGTGGTCAATTTTCTGGCGACCATGATCGGTATCGCGCTGGTCGACCGCAAGGGGAGAAAATTCCTGCTCGTTTTAGGCACCAGCGGAGCGATTGTCGCGCTGGCCAGCGTGGCGCTGCTTTTTAGAACGACCGAAAAACTGAGCGTCGACTGCCGCGATGCGATTCAGTCGCTGGTTTCGCCTAGCCAGGAGCTGGCGCTGCGCTTCGATCCGGCTGCGGCAAGCCGGCTGCTTGCGGCGCCGGACGATGCGGCCTCGGGCAGCGCGGATCAAGGCAACGCGGGCCAAGGCAATCCCGCCCAAATCGACGCGCGACGCGAAATCGACAGCAGTCGCGCATCGCTGGCAATCATTTACTCCTACGGCGGCTTTACCGCGGCGACAAACTTTGTGCGCTCCGACGATGCGGCCGCTGTGCCCATCGAAATCACGCGCGCAAGCTGCGTGCCCGCGAACAGAATCGAAGCGTTCTTCCGGAATCCGTTCGCCGATCTTAACGAGGCAAGAACCGCGCCGCTCGTGATTCAAAAAGCGCTCGTTGGCCGGATTCCTGAGGCGGGGCATGGCTGGCTCGTGGCTCTGGGGATTTATGTGTTCATTGCGTTCTATGCATTGGGGCCGGGGGTGGTGGTGTGGCTGGCTCTGAGTGAACTGATGCCGACGCGCATCCGCTCAAACGGCATGAGCATCGCGCTGGTGATCAATCAACTAGTATCGACCACGCTAGCTGCGATCTTTTTGCCGTTCGTGAGCAAGCACGGCTACTCGTCGATGTTCTTCCTCTTCGCCGGCTTCACGGTCGTCTACTTCATTGTGGCCGCGTTCTTTCTGCCGGAGACAAAGGGCAAGACGCTCGAAGAGATTGAGGCGCACTTCGAAGGTCGTGCGGCTTCCAACGTCTAGCTATCTGCCAACAACTTCGCAATCGACCCATAAACAGCAAGGGCGCCCGCAACCGCGGACGCCCTCGTTGTCCTGATCTGAATTGCCGTTACTTGTTGCTGCTCTGTGCGCCGAGCTTTTCTTCAAGCGCGGCCTGCGCCGCTGCCAGCCGTGCCGTGAGCAACCGGAACGGCGAGCAGGAGACGTAGTCGAGGTCGATCTTGTGGCAGAACTTGACGGACTCTGGATCGCCGCCATGCTCGCCGCAGATGCCAACCTTCAACTTCGGCCGCGTGTTGCGGCCTTTGGCCACTGCGCCCTTCACCAGTTGCCCCACGCCAACCTGGTCGAGGGTGGAGAAGGGGTCCTGCTTGAAGATGCCGAGCTTGAGATAAGTCGGCAGGAAGTTGTTGATGTCGTCCCTTGAAATTCCAAAGGTCGTCTGCGTCAGGTCGTTGGTGCCGAACGAGAAGAACTCGGCCTCTTCGGCGATTTGATCGGCAGTCAGCGCAGCGCGTGGCAGCTCGATCATTGTTCCCACCATGTAGTCGACCTTGGTCTTCTTCTCCTTGAACACTTCATCGGCCACGCTGCGAACAATTGCCGCCTGGTTGCGCATCTCCTCGACTGAGCCGATAAGCGGAATCATGATCTCGGGATGCGGATTGCCACCCTTCAACTTGACGGCCACTGCAGCCTCAATAATCGCGCGAACTTGCATCTCGGTAATCTCAGGGAACGTAATGCCGAGGCGGCATCCACGCAGCCCGAGCATCGGGTTCTGTTCATGCAGCTCTTCAACGCGCGCCAACAGCGGGCGCAGTTGCTTGAGTTTCGGCGAACGAGGCTTGGTGTCTTCAAGGTGCTGAATTTCTACCAGCAGGTCTTCGCGCTTGGGAAGAAACTCGTGCAGCGGCGGATCGAGCAGGCGAATGGTGACCGGCAGCGACTCCATCGCTTTGAAGAGGCCGACGAAATCGGCGCGCTGCATGGGCAGCAGTTTCTTCAGCGCCGCGCGGCGATCCTTCTCGTTGTCGGTCAGGATCATGGCGCGCATGTGCTCAATGCGATCTTCCGCAAAGAACATGTGCTCCGTGCGGCACAATCCAATGCCCTCGGCGCCGAACAGTCGCGCATTTTTGGCGTCGCGCGGAATGTCGGCGTTGGCGCGAACGCGCAGACGGCGAACCGGGTCCACCCAGCTCATGAACTTCACGAGATCGGGATCATTGGGCTGCGCCTCCAGCGTCTTGAGCCGGCCGTCGATTACTCTGCCAGTGGTTCCGTCAATCGAGAGCCAGTCGCCCTGCTTGTAGGTGCGGCCCTTGACGCGCAGTTCTTTCTTCGCTTCGTCCACAACGCAATCGCCTGCGCCGGCCACGCAGCACTTGCCCATGCCGCGAGTAACGACTGCTGCGTGCGAGGTCATGCCGCCGCGCGAGGTGAGAATTCCGTCGGCAACTTCCATGCCGGCGATGTCCTCAGGCGTGGTTTCGCCGCGCACGAGGATGACGGACTTGTACGAGCCACTTCTGTGCTGCTTGACGGCTTCTTCGGCGGTGAAGACGATTTGCCCCACTGCCGCGCCGGGCGAAGCCGGCAATCCGGTGGCGAGCACTTCAATCTTCTCGCCCTTTTCAACGAGGCGCGGAACCAGGAAGTCGTAAAGCTGGTTGGGCTCGACGCGGAAGATTGCTTCCTCCTGCGTGATGAGGCCCTCGCGCACCATGTCGATGGCCACGCGAACAGCGGCCAGGCCGGTGCGCTTGCCGTTGCGCGTCTGCAGCATGTAGAGCTTGCCATCCTGGATGGTGAACTCAAAGTCCTGCATGTCGCGGTAGTGCTTTTCCATGCGCCGCGTAATGTCTTTCAACTGCTCGAAGACCTTGGGCATAGCCTTCTCAAGCTCGCTGATGGGCAGCGGAGTGCGGACGCCGGAAACCACGTCCTCGCCCTGCGCGTTCATCAGATACTCGCCAAAGAAAACGTGCTCTCCCGTGGCAGGATTGCGCGTGAAGCCGACGCCCGTGCCGGAGCCTTCGCCCAGGTTGCCGAAGACCATGGCCTGCACGTTGACGGCCGTGCCGATCGAATCGTCAATGTGGTTGATGCGGCGATACGTCTTGGCGCGATCGTTTTGCCAGCTTCTGAAGACGGCGTCGCGGGCCGCGGCAAGTTGCAAAAGCGGATCTTGCGGGAAGTCTTTGCCGGTTTCTTTTTTTATCAGCTTCTTGTATTCGGCAATGATCTTTTGCAACGCATCTGGCTGCAGGTCGTAATCGAACTTGATCTTCTTCGCGGCCTTCACGCCGTCAAAGATATGCTCGAACTTTTTCTTGGGAACATCGAGAACCACGTCGCCGAACATCTGGATGAGCCGGCGGTAGGAGTCATAAGCAAAACGGGGATTGTTGGTGCGTTTCGCCAGCGCTTCCACAGCCTGATCGTTCAGGCCAAGATTCAGAATCGTATCCATCATGCCGGGCATGGAAAATTTTGCGCCCGAGCGTACCGAGACCAGCAGCGGATTTTCGCCCGTGCCCAGCTTCTGCCCCTGCATTTTTTCGAGCTTCTCGAGCGCGTCGAGCATCTCGGTATCGATCTGCGGGCTCAGCTTGCCGCGCATATATTCGCGGCAGGCCTCGGTCTGGATCGTGAATCCGGGAGGCACCGGCAAGCCGGCCAGGGTCATCTCGGCCAGGCCTGCGCCCTTGCCACCCAAAATCTCCTTCATTTTGCCGTTGCCGTCAGCCTTGCCGCCGCCAAACGAATACACATACTTGGTTGTTGTTGAGCTATCCGGTTGAGCAGACGCCTGCTCGATTACGCCCTGTGCCATTGAGATAAAGTCTCCCTTGCTTGTTGGATCTTCTAGGATTCCGCACTGCGGTCTATAGGCAAGGGTAACGGAACAGACGGCCAGCGCGCCAACTGGAAGATGCGGAGAGGCTGAGCGTACCAAAATCCCTGAAAATAGGTCTGGGCTTGGCGGAATTCCTATGTCGACAGCAGGAATATCGCCTTGAGGATGCAGTTGACTGTGTTTGTGGTCACGATGGGGGGTAAGCGAGGAGAGGACCGTACTCGAAACAGGTACCATATACCGCATTCTAGGACGATGGCTGCGCTGACAGGGCGAATCCTGACGATTTTCGCCTAATTCAGGCGGCTGTCGCTTCTGCCGGTACGCCGGACGCTGAAAAACTGCCTGCGTCGTGAGCCACGAGAATCTTGTCGAGGCCCACAACAGCCAGAATCTCCGCTACATGGGATGAGGGATTCAGAATCGTAAAGTCGTGGCCAGATTCGCGCGCAGTGCAATAGACCGTAATGAGCGCGGCGAGACCGGCGGCGTCGATGCGCGTGACAGCTTCAAGATTGAGCGTGACGCATTGGCGGCGCACGATCGGCATGAAGCGCTCCAATAGGGCGTTTTCGTTGCCCCTTACCAATTCCGTGATTTCGCCTGCTGCGATGGGCGGTAGATCTGTGCAGCACATGGTGTCATTCATTTTCATCCTCCCCAGAAAAATCGCTCGTAAAGAGCGAACTTTGTGGTGACCGCTCAGTTTCGACCCTGAAAACCGCGCAAGAGCTATGCTGAATTCGCAAGGGGTCCGAGAAGACCCAGGGGCGATCAAGCGGTACATTGGCTCATACGCAAAGTGGAGTGGTCCGGTTCCATGGCTGGTACTTCAATGAGCAACGTCAGCGAACTGAACGCGGAACAGGCGCGGGCTTTTGCACTTGACGCGGGCTTTCAGGAAGTGGGCGTCGTAGCCCTGCCCTATGACGCCGAGACGCGCGATGCCGAGCGGTTTCGCGAGTGGGTGGCCGCGGGCCGTGCCGGCACAATGGGCTACCTTGAGCGCAAAGCGGAGAATGGGCAACTGCTGCGCGAGCGCACGGCCGTTCCCTTCCCCTGGGCACGGTCGGCGATCGTCTGCTTCGCCAGTTATGCGTTCCCATCGGCGCCTCTCTCAACCAAAGAATCAGAGCGCGGGAGTGGGTGGATCGCGCGGTATGCCTGGACCGGTCGCGTGTTGCCGAGTCGCGTGCTGCCCAGCGGGAAAAATGAGGAAGGCGAGCGGAGGCCCAGCGACTACCACAAGGTTCTGCTCAAGCGAATTCGCTCGGTCGAGGCAAAGCTGCATGAGGAGCTTCGGGGAGTTTGAATCGCGATGCGTACGTTGACACCGGACCCATTGTCGAGCGCGCGCTCGCCGCTGCGGCAGGGCTCGGCTGGACAGGAAAAAACACCTGCCTGATTCATCCAAGGTTAGGTTCGTTCGGATTTCTGGCGGCGATTCTGACCTCGCTGGAGGTGAGTGACGCAGCGAGCCCGCGCGGCGAGCTGCAGATTCCTGATCGTTGCGGAAGTTGCACTCGCTGCATCGAGGCCTGCCCGACCGGCGCGCTCGACGTTCCCTACCAGATGGATGCGACGCGGTGCATCGCGTACTTGACCATTGAGCACAAGGGGCCAATCGCCGAAGAACTCGCCGGGAAAATGGGCCGGCAGGTCTTCGGCTGCGACATCTGCCAGGATGTGTGCCCCTGGAATCTGAAGTCGATTGGGAATGCGCAGCGCAGCGGGCCGATCTCAGTGGACGCCGATCTCGAGCCGCGGCCTGAACTCATCAATCCAACGCTGGAATGGCTGGCGGGATTGAGCGAAGCCGAATTTGAGCGAGAATTCAACGGCTCGCCCGTTCGCCGCACAGGATTTCTGGGACTGCGTCGAAATATCGCCATTGCCATGGGCAACAGCGGGCGGGCTGAGTTCGTGCCCAAACTCGAATCGTGGGCGTCGGCAACGGATGATGGCCTGCGCGCCGCCGCGCGGTGGGCGCTGGCGCGGCTGCGTCGTGACTGATCTGCATATCCGATCGACATATCCAATCGGCGCATTCAATTGGCGCATCCAATCATCTGAATTGACGATGAGCGCCGACACTTGTCCGGCGAGCTTGAGCAGAAGCGACTATCCTTGAACAAACACCTTCCTTCATCCGTGAGCGTCAAAATGAGAACGTCGAATCGCGGGAACTGCAGAGCGAGCATTGCCGCAAGAAAGCCCTGCGAGGGATATAACAGTGCCCCAGGAAATGAATCGTGCCCAAGGAAATGAATCGTGTCTGACGGATTGAAAACCACAACCGGCGACGCAAACGACGTAGCAGCCGACATCGAAAACGCCGGCGCCGCACTGGCTAACGCCACCGAAGGCCCCGCTCAGCCGGTCGCGCAATCCAAGTGGTACGTCTGGCGCAAAAGCGGCACCGCGCTCATCGCGTATCTGCTCGATAGCGAAGTGCACACCTTCGCCTTCAGCGTGGCGGCCAATGCCATCATCTCGTTTATTCCCTTCGTCGTGCTGCTTTACACGCTGGCGCTCTCGGTCTTCCACTCCGACGCGATGAAAGGCGTGGTTGATGACATGGTGAATTACTTCCTGCCCTCGGCCACCAAGCAGCCGGGCTGGCTGACGACCGCCATCCTCAGTGAGGCCGTGCAGCCACTGTTGAAGCGGCACGGCGCTCAGGCGCTTTCGCTGGTGATGATTCTGATTGCGTGCACGGGCATTTTCCTGCCGCTGGAAGTGGCACTCAATCAGGCCTGGGGCGTGAAAAGGAGCCGCAATTACCTCTTCAACCAGACCATCGCTGTCGGATTGGCGCTGCTGATGCTTGGGCTGGGCGTGGCCAGCATGGTGGTGAACGTGAATGTTGACAAGGTACTCGCTATTGCTCTCGTGCATGACTCAAACAACTGGTTTTTCAAGATTCTGAACTACTCTTACGACGCCTTGAGCTCCCTTTGGCTGGCGGTCTCGACGGGCGTCGCGTCGATTTTGTTCTTCTTCTCGGTTTACTACGTTCTGCCCAATCGCAAGGTCCCCTGGCGGCCAGTGTTTCGAACTTCTGTCATTACCGGAATTGTCTGGCTGATTTCGAGGTTCATCTACGCGACGGTGCTACCGCATATGGATTTCGAGTCGCTTTACGGGCCGTTCTACGTTTCGGTCGGCTTGCTTTTCTGGGCATACATCTCCGGTCTGATTTTGTTTGCCGGCGCGCAGTTCAGCGTGGCGCGGTGGGGAGACGTGAAGAAGCAGAGCTGACCCACCTGAAGAACATCGGTCAGTAAAACCGAAGCGGGGTCCTTTGAATTTAGGGCGGGTTTCCCGACCCAAAATCCGCGTATGCCTCACCTCTGTTTTTCTTCGCTTTGTATTCGCCGCACCTGTTGCGCTAATCTCTTGAGAGCAGCATGTCCCCGCACACTCCCAAACCGCCCGAAATCTCCGACCCATTTGCCTGCTTTCACCCGGTAACGGCGGAGTGGTTCAAGGCCGTCTTTGACGCGCCTACAGCTCCGCAGCGGCTTGGCTGGCCGGTGATTGCTCGTGGCGAGAATGCACTGATCCTCGCGCCCACAGGTACAGGCAAGACGCTGGCCGCGTTCCTGGCGTGCCTTGACCGGTTGATGCTGCAAGGCGCACACGGATCCGGGTCCAAATCCGCACCCAAAGTCGCGAATCAGGGTTGCAGGATCGTCTACGTTTCGCCCTTGAAGGCGCTGGCCGTCGACGTCGAACGGAACCTGCGCTCGCCGCTCGCAGGCATGGCCAACATGGCACGCCGCATGGGAGTTCCATTTCATGAGCCGCTCATCAGCGTGCGCACGGGTGACACGCCTCAGCGCGAGCGGGCGCGTTTCGCGCGTCATCCCGCCGAAATTCTAATCACCACGCCCGAGTCGCTCTATCTGATCCTTACCTCGCAGGCAGCCGAGGCGCTGCGCACAGTCGAAACCGTCATCATCGACGAGATTCATGCGCTGGTTCCAACTAAACGCGGCGCGCATTTGGCGCTGACACTCGAACGCCTTCAGGCGCTGACCGCAAAGCCGCTGCAACGCATCGGACTTTCAGCCACGCAGCGGCCGCTCGAAGAGGTGGCGCGATTCTTGGGTGGAGTGGAAGTGCAGGGAACAAGGGATCAAGGGACCGAGGGAACAAGCGGGCAAGAGCACGAGATCAACGACGAGCGGATCGCCGCGCACGAGTCAGGAAACTCCGGAGCTAATGATGCAGAAGGCACAGACGATGATTCCTCGGTCCCTCGTTCCCTGCTGGGGCCCCCGGCGGGCGATCTTGGCTCGCCGGGGTGGCTTGGTCCCTTGGTCCCTGATGTGGCCGAGGCCACATCGCTCCGCTACCGCCCTGTCACCATCGTCAACGCCGCCGCCCGCAAGCAACTCAAGCTGCGCATCGAGGTTCCCGTGGAAGACATGGCGCGACTCGGCGAAATGGAAGAGATTCCCTCGGGCCCCGCATCGCAAACTCCGCGCCGCGTTTCCATCTGGAACGCAATTCATCCGCGGCTTGCTCGAAATCATTCGTGAGCGAAATTCAACGATTCTGTTTGTGAACGCGCGCCAGACTGCCGAGCGGCTTGCCGGAGCGCTCAATGACCTGGCAGGCGAGCCCATCGCTCGCGCGCATCACGGCTCACTGGCCGCTGCGCAGCGCTCCGTCATCGAAGAGCAGCTCAAGGCCGGCCAGATCAAAGCATTGTGCGCGACCTCGACGCTTGAGCTGGGCATCGATATGGGCGCGGTCGATCTCGTCATCCAGATCGAGTCGCCGCCGTCAGTCGCCAGCGGTATGCAGCGCATTGGCCGCGCCGGCCACCATGTTGATGCGGTTAGCGAAGGCATTCTCTTTCCCAAGTACCGCGCCGATCTGGTTGCTTGCGCCGCGGTCACGCGCGCCATGCACGACGGCCACATCGAGTCGACTCGCTTCCCGCGCAACCCGCTGGACGTGCTGTGCCAACAATTAGTGGCGATCGTCGCGTCTGCGCGGCCGCCAAAAGCTGCGCTCCCGGCAAATGTCCGGAAGAATTCCCGGCGCGGAAAGGACCTAGCCGCAAATCTGAAGTTTGACGGCTTCGATTCAGCCGAAACTCAAAACGCCGAAGCTCCGAAGCCCGAAGTCTCCGTCGATTTTCTCTTCAACCTCGTCCGCGGAGCCGCGCCATTTGGCTCGCTCTCGCGCTCGGCCTTCGATGGCGTGCTCGATTTGCTCAGCGGCCGCTACCCTTCCGATGAGTTTGGCGAGCTGCGCCCTCGGCTCACATGGGATCGCGTGCGCAATGTCGTCACGGCTCGCGACGGCGCCGCGCGGCTGGCGATTCTGAACGCCGGAACCATTCCTGATCGCGGCCTCTACGGCGTCTTCCTCGCATTTACCGATGGCAAGCCGGTGCGCGTGGGCGAGCTTGATGAGGAGATGGTCTTCGAGTCGCATCCCAACGAGACGTTCATCCTCGGCGCATCCACGTGGCGCATCACCGACATTACGCATGACCGCGTGCTGGTCACGCCCGCTCCCGGCGAGCCGGGCAAGATGCCGTTCTGGAAGGGCGACGGCCCCGGCCGCCCGCTCGAATTTGGCCGCCGCATCGGCGCAATGGTGCGCGAGCTCCGTGCATTGCCGCAGGCAGCCGCGCTCACGCGCCTCGTTAATGAGCACGATCTCGATCCCGGCGCCGCGGAAAATCTTTTGCGCTTTCTCGCCGATCAGGCCGAAGCGACTGGCCAGGTTCCCGACGATCGGACGATTGTGGTCGAGCGCTGCCGCGATGAGCTGGGTGACTGGCGTGTATGCGTGCTCACGCCCTTCGGCAGCCGGATTCATATTCCCTGGGCGATGGCTGTGGCCGCGCGCATCCGCGCTGCCGGCGGGCCGGAGGTCGAAACACTCTGGGGCGATGATGGATTCGTCCTGCGCTTCCCTGACACCGACGAGCCGCCCGACTCCGATTGGATTCTGGTGGAGTCTGCCGAAGCCATGCAGCTAGTGCTGCGCCAGTTGGGATCGACGGCGCTCTTTGCCGGGCGCTTTCGCGAAGCTGCGGGCCGCGCGCTGCTGCTGCCGCGCCGCCGCGCCGATCAGCGATCGCCGCTTTGGCAGTTGCGCAAGCGCTCCTACGATCTGCTCAGCGTAGCCTCGCGCTACCCGCAATTCCCGTTGCTGCTCGAGGCTTATCGCGAGTGCCTGCGCGACGTTTTCGACATGCCTTCCCTGGTTGAAATCCTGCGAGAAGTAGAACAACGGAGGTTGCGAGTGCACGTGGTCGAGACGCGCAAGCCCTCGCCTTTTGCCTCTTCCCTGCTCTTCAGCTACGTGGCTAATTTTGTCTACGAAGGCGATGCGCCGCTGGCCGAGCGCCGCGCGCAAGCATTGACAATTGATCAAGACCAGTTGCGCGAGTTGCTTGGCGAGGCCGACCTGCGTGAGCTGCTTGATGCCGATGCCATCGCTGAAGTGGAAGAGGCAGCGCAGTGTCTTGCGGAAAATTATCGCGCGCGCTCGGCCGACGGAATCCACGATCTCTGCCTGCGCCTGGGCGATCTATCACGCGAAGAGTTGGGCCGCCGCGTCGTCTCCGCTGATCTTTTAATACATATCGACCGGCTCGTTCGCTCGCGCCGCCTGCTTGAACTCCGCATCGCCGGCGAAAAGCGCTTGATTGCCGCCGAAGATGCCGCGCGTTACCGCGACGGCCTTGGCATTCCGTTGCCGCCGGGCTTGGCGGCTGCGCTGCTCGAGCCTGTGGCTCACCCTGTGCTCGAACTGGTGCGCCGCTATGCGCGCACGCACGGGCCATTCACGCTGCGCGAAGCCGCGGAAAGATTTGCGCTGGATACCGAGGCCGTCGAAGAAGCGCTGCGGCAGCTTGCGCACGAAGGCCGGGTGCTTGAGGGCGGTTTTCGCCCGGGTGGCCTTCATCGCGAGTGGTGCGACGCGGAGATTCTGCGGCAGATTCGCCGCAAATCGCTGGCCAAGCTGCGCCGCGAGGTAGAACCAGTTGAGCAGCACACGCTGGCGCGCTTTCTCACGCACTGGCAGGGCGTGTTGGCGCCGCGCCGCACCGGGACCGCGCACCTCGACGCGCTGCTCGACGCAATCGAGAGCCTGCAGGGCGCGCCGCTGCCCGCATCGTTGCTTGAATCTTCAATTCTGCCTGCGCGCATCGCCGATTTCACGTCCGCGGGTCTTGACACGCTGATTGCCGCGGGCGAAATTGCGTGGGCCGGCGTCGAGCCGATTGGCGAGCGCGATGGACGCATTGCGCTGTTCCTCGCTGACAAGCTGCCGTTGCTGGCGCAACAGCGTCCCCTTGCCGAACCTCTCACCGAGCGCGAAGAAAAGCTGCTCGCGATTCTCGAATCCAACGGCGCGAGCTTCTTCGATTCGTTGCACGAAGCGGCAGGCTCGGGCTACCCCGGCGAGACAATCGACGCGCTCTGGAGCCTTGTTTGGCGTGGTCTCATCACCAACGATTCGCTACACGCGCTACGCGCCTACATCGCCCGGCCCGAGAGCGCGCGTACGCCGCGCCGCTACCAGACTGGTGCCGTTTTCCGTTCGCGTCGCACTACGCCGCCCACCGCTCAGGGACGATGGTCCTTATTGCCGCTTCGATCAGCGGATCGGAGCGCGGAGGACACGAGGCGCGCCACAACCGAACGCAGTCACGCGCTGGCTCTGCAGCTGCTCAATCGCTACGGCGTGCTGCTGCGAGAGCAAGTTGCTGCCGAAAATGTGCCCGGCGGATTCAGCGCAGTGTACGACGTGCTGAAGGCGCTCGAAGAGAGCGGGCGGATTCGCCGCGGCTACTTCGTCGGCGGATTGGGCGCCACGCAGTTTGCGCTGCCCGCAGCCGTTGACCTGCTACGGCAGTTGCGCACCGAGCCGCCGGCTGAAAAGCCCGAATTTGTGCAACTCGCCGCGACCGATCCGGCCAACCCCTACGGTTCGGTTCTGCGCTGGCCCGATCTGCCTGTCGCCGATGAGGATTCGGAGTCTGCGCCGCGCATTCTCACGCGCGCTGTCTACGCTGAAGTGATTTTGCGCAACGGAGAACTTGTGGCCTGGGTCAAACGCAGCAATCCAAATCTGCTGGTCTTTTTGCCGGCCGAGGAACCGGAGCGTTCGCAAGTCGCCGCCGGCTTGGCGCATTTTCTGTGCGGACGCGGGCAGCAACGAATGCGCGCGAGCAATCATGATGGCGTGCTGATCACCACCATCAACGGCCAGCCCGTGGCCGCGCACCCGATGGCGCGCTTCCTGATGGACGCGGGCTTCCATCCAGGGCCGCTGGGGATGCATCTGCGCCGCATTCCGCTCGCGATCGCGCATGCCGAGCCGAGCAGGCCCGAAGTGCATTGAGAAATGGATCGATAAAGGATTTCCGAGGAAGGAATGCCTGAAGGCGACACCATCTTTCGCACCGCGCGCAACATCGGCCGCGCGCTTACGGGCAAGCCGGTCATCGGCTTCCGGACGACGTTTCCTCTCCTCATGCGATTCAACGACGACACGCCCCTCGTTGGCCAGACGGTCGATCAAGTCGAAGCGCGAGGCAAATGGCTGCTCATTCATTTTTCCGGCGGCGGAATCCTCACTTCGCACTTGCTGATGAATGGCCGCTGGCACATCTACCGCCAAGGCGAACGCTGGCAGGCGCCGCGCTTCCACATGCGCATCGTGATTGAAAACAGCGAATACCAGGCCGTCGGCTTCCGCGTGCCGGTAGCGCGCATGCACACTGAACAGTCGCTCGCCCGCGACCTTCATGTCGCCCAGCCTGCCAACGATCTGCTCAGCGAAGATTTCGACGCCGAAGCTGCGCTTAAACGCTTGCTGGGCCGACGACAAGAAGCGCTTGCCGACGTCCTGCTCGACCAAACTGTACTCGCCGGCGTCGGCAACGTCTTCAAGTCTGAGATCTGCTTCGTCCTGGGCCTTCATCCATTCCGCGCCGTCGGAACACTCACGCACGAAGAAGCCGCAACGGCAATCTCCACCGCGAAAAAGTTGCTGCGCGCGAACGTGCTTGAAGATTCCGGCGACCTGATCGTGACCTATCGCGGCCAGCAGCGGCGAACGACGCACGCGTCGGACCCGAGCGCCAGCCTATGGGTTTATGGCCGCGCGGGCGAGCCATGCCGACGCTGCGGCGAGCAAATTCGACGGCGAATTCAGGGTTCTGACGCGCGCGTCACCTTCTGGTGCCCATGCTGCCAGCCTATGCCGGACGGGACAGACATAGACGGATAGATTTTGGACGGATAGATTTTGCGTCGGCAGCTAAGTTTTCACTTGAATCAGTTCTGCGGCTTGCCGAGCCCGAAGATCTTTTGAAAAATATTTCGGTGGTCTTCGCCGTTCGGGCCTTTGTGGTCGCAGGTTTCGGTCGGCGCAGTGCCATCGAGGAACGCGGCGCTGAAGTCGTCGGGGCATGAGGCATCGGCCAGCAGATTGCTATTTTTGTCGATGGTCTGAATCTCGACACCATCCGGCGGCGTGAATTCATTGGTATCGGAATACTGCGGCAGCTGCACCGCCTGTTTCATAAATGTCGCCCAGATGGGCGCAGCGACACGCGCGCCCTGGATGCGGCCCCGGTTTTGCGGATCCAGCTCGGTGTAATCGTCGTTGCCCACCCACACGATGCACAGCAGGTTCGAGGTGAAGCCGGCAAACCACGCGTCGTGGCTGGTGCCGGTTTTGCCCGCAGCCGGAGAGACGAATCCCATGTTGCGGACGCCGGCGCCAGTCCCGCAGTAATCTCGTCCTCCCACCGTGCACGGATCGCTTCCGTTGCCTCCGAGAACAGCTTCCATCAATGAAGTGGTGAGGAAGGCGGCGCGTGGATCGAGCACCTGCCGCGTGGTGGGCGTGTAGTCTTCGACGATGTCGCCGGTAGGCGTGCGCACGCTCGCCAGCATCCATGGATCGATATGCACGCCACCATTGGAAAAAGTCGTATACGCGCCGGCCATATCAAGCGGCGTGGCGTCGTAGGAGCCGATGGCCATCGAAGGCGTGCCTTGCGCGCTTTTAATCCCTGCATCCGAGCCAGCGCGGCCACTCGATCGAAGCCCACCATGCTCGCCAGGCTGATGGTTGCGTTGTTGTCCGATCGCATTAGCGCCAGGCGAGCAGTCATCTCGCCGTAGAACTCGCTTTCAAAGTTGTGCGGCGTGTATTCGTAGTCCGTGCCTGCGCCATAGGTCTGCTGCGCATCGTCGAGCATGGTCACAGGCGAAAAGAGTTTCGTTTGACCGGGCAGCATCGTGCCCTCAACCGCGGTTTGGAACGCGGCCGCATAGACAAACGGTTTGAAAATCGAGCCCGTTGGGCGATGCGCCACCGCGTGATTCACCTGCGAGGTTCCGTAGCTGCGCCCGCCCACCAGCGCCAGCACCTGGCCCGTATGAGGATCGAGCGCAATCAGTGCTACCTGGGGATAGACGTATGGCTTGCCCAGCTTTTTGTCGCTCGCGTGAACGGCATCAATCTGCGCGTCCACGATATGAATTGTGGAGTCGACCGTCTGCGTCGCCAGCCGCTGCAAGTCGGGATCGAGTGAGGTGTAGATGCGCAGGCCTTCGCGGTTAAAGTCGCGGTCGCCCAACCTTTGCGTCAGCTGATCGTGCACCAGGTCGACAAAATAGGGCGCTTCGCTTTCGTCTACGCTCGCTGACACCAAATGGAGCGGTTCAGCCTTTGCAGCTTCAGCTTCATCCTTGGTGATCACGCCAGTCTCCACCATTGAGTCGAGCACAAGATTGCGGCGCTCTATCGCGCGCTCGGGATGATGGAAAGGATTCAAGCGACTGGGGCTCTGGATGATTCCGGCGAGCATAGCGCACTGTGCCAGGTCGAGCTGGTTCACATCCTTGCCAAAATAATCCTGCGATGCCTCGCCAAAGCCGACGATGGAAAAACTGCCGATTTGCCCCAGCGAGATCTCGTTCGCATACATGGCGAATATCTGCTGCTTGTCGAAGCGGTGCTCCAGGATGATGCTGATAATCGCCTCGCGCGCCTTGCGCGAATACGTTTGCTCGGGCGTAAGGAAAAATCCGCGCGCAAGTTGTTGCGTAAGCGTGGAAGCGCCCTCCCGGTAGCGATGAAGGTGAAAAATGTCATTGCGCATGGCGCCCAGAATGCGCCAATAGTCGATGCCGCTGTGTTCAAAGAAGCGGCGATCCTCAATGGCGATAACGGCATGCACAAGATTTTGCGGAATCTCATCGTAAGTGAGCACGCGCCGCTTGGTGCGCTGCGATCCCTCGCTCAGCCCCGTGATGAGCAGCGGCTCGAGCTCGTAGCTCGATAGCGCCTGACCGTGCGCATCGGTTATCCCGCTTACTACGCCGCCGCTGACGCGGATGGTGGCGCTATCCGGCGCGTGATAGGACTGCGGGCCCGGCTGCACCGTTATCTGCTGCGCGCTTTCGCTATAAGTTCCCAGCTGCGAGGCATTTGATGCGCCGTCGCTCGTGTAGCCGGCCTCGTGCAGCTCGTTGGCGATCCAGCGAATGGAAAGCTTTTGTCCCGGTCTTACTTCGCGCGGCGCGGCGTAGATCTGTGCAGTGCTGGCGAAGATTGGCTGCTTCAGCCGCTCATCAACAATGCCCTCATATTTGTGGTAGAAATAGCCAAAAATCGAAATGCCGATTACGGCAGCGGCAACAAAAGCGACAAGCAGCCCCAGCAGAATTCGCGATCTGAGTTTATGACCCGATTGGGATTCCGGGATTCGAATTCGCAGTGCCATTGCCGCTCCTTGAACCAGCTACCCGCCTGACCAGCTAAAGGCCCGATGCCAGCCGCCGCTCTTCGTCCAGGCGCTTCTTCAGCAACGCCTCTACTTCACCCATGGCCACATCCACGCTGGTACTCGTTGCTCGCGTCACCAGTTCCACCTGGCCCGCAGCAGCCTTTTTACCCACGTTGATGCGGTACGGAATTCCCACCAGATCCGCATCCTTGAATTTGACGCCGGCGCGCTCGTCACGATCGTCCAGCAGCACGTCCAGCCCCGCTTGTTCCAGATCGGCAGCGAGCTTTTCTCCGGTGGCCCGCAGCGCAAAGTCAGATACGTTCGTAATGGTCACCACCACCGTAAACGGCGCGATTGAAGCCGGCAGCCAAAAGCCGTTGGCGTCGTTCGACTGCTCGATAGCCGCCGTGAGAATACGCTCGATTCCAATGCCGTAGCTGCCCATGATCGGCGTTATTTCTTTTCCGTTCTCATCGAGAACGCGCGCGCCCATTGATTCGGAGTACTTGTATCCCAGCTTGAAGATATGTCCGACTTCGACAGCTTTGCCAACTACGAGCTTGCCCCCGCAATTTTCCGACGGACAAGCTTCGCCTTCGTTGACGCTGCGAATATCGGCGGCAAATGTCCAGGTGAAATCGCGGCCCGGCGTCACATTGCGCAAATGGTAGTCGAGTTTGTTCGCGCCGCAGACCATGTTCTTGCGGCCCTCGAGAGACCGATCGATGACGACAATAGGCGACCGGGCCTCAACGTCGGTTTGAATAAATGCGAGGCGATTTTTTCTAGAAGCTTCGCCACGTTCGGCTTCGAGAACATCCCTGGCGAATGCCTCGCTATATTTCTCTTTGCTCGCCGCACTAAGACTGATCGGTCCGAGAAATCCCGCCGGCGCATGGAAGACCTCTTCGATCTCCTCTGCCTGCATCGGCCTCAGTTCTGAAGCGAACAGCACCGCCGACAATTTTGCCTCGTTGACCTGATGGTCCCCGCGCAGGAAGATCACCGCCGGCTTCCACTCGCCCGCTATCGACGCCATGTATGCGACACACTTGATGTCGGACGCCGGCGACATTTGAAAGAACGCTGCCACGTCAGCGATTGCGCCGCAGCCCGGCGTGTGCACAAGCTCCGGCGATCCGCCGCCGGTCGGATTCATCTCCAACACGGGATCGAGTCGCGATGTTGCCTTCTCCAGATTCGCCGCGTAGTGGCACACCGGGCAGCTTGCGATCAGGTCTTCGCCTGCATCGGTGTAGACCATGAACTCCTGCGACTGCGAGCCGCCCATCGCGCCCGAGTCGGCCTCGACGGCGACGAACTTGAGCCCGCAGCGAGAAAAAATGGAGCGATAGACACGGTCGTGCAGATCGAAGCTGCGGTCAAGCCCCGCCTTGTCGATGTCGAAGGAGTAGCTGTCCTTCATCATGAACTGCCGCACGCGTAGCAAGCCGCCCTTGGGCCGCGGCTCGTCGCGGTACTTGGTCTGAATCTGATACCAGATCTGCGGCAATTGCTTGTAGCTGCGCAACTCGCCTCGCGCAATCGTGGTCATGATCTCTTCGTGCGTCATCCCCAGGCACAGGTCCGCGCCTTTGCGGTCTTTCAGGCGAAACATGTTTTCGCCCATTGTCGCCCAGCGGCCGCTCTCTTCCCACGGCTCGCGCGGCAGGATTCCCGGCAGGTAAAACTCCTGCGCAATCTGGTCCATCTCGTCGCGCACAATAGCGATGATTTTGTTCAGCGAGCGCTGGCCGAGGAAGAGGTAGTTATAGATTCCCGCGCCAAGCTGGCGAATGTAGCCCGAGCGCAAAAGAAACTTGTGGCTGGCCACTTCGGCGTCTGCCGGGGCCTCGCGCAATGTCGGAATAAAGACCTTTGACCAACGGTGCATAGAAATATGATGCGAACTTTCCCGTCCGCCGCAGCGAACGCAGGGCAATTGAAGCAGCTTTCATTCTAAATGTTGACGGGAGTTGGCTGTTTTAGCCGGGAAGCTCATTCCTGCCGCGATGCTTTGGTGGCCGAAGGAAGGCATTGCGGAGCAGCCGCACCGTAATCAAAATCGGAATCAGAGCCGCGAGGAAAACAATGCTCGATCCGTCTTCAAAGTTCTTCTCGAACGGAATGGTCGTGAGAAAAAAGGCTAAAAGAAGAGAAAAGATCGCGAAGATGATCAAACCTATTCGTTGAACCGGCTTCGCGTTTGGGTCGCCCTTCCAGAGAAACGCATCAATTGTTGCCCCGTTCCGGAGAGTATCCGGCCATACCGTCGCCCTCTGCCTCGCCGCGACGTCTTCCCGAATCCGCTCAAAGCTGTGATCGTCTTCCATTGCGTTTGATTTCTCCAACAGGCTTCCGCCGCCCTTCCCTCAGATCAGCTCCACGCCCCACAGATCGTGCAGATGCACCACGCCTTCGACCTTCTGCTCCGCGTCGACGACGATCAGCGAAGTAATCTTGCGCTCCTCGAGAATCGCCAGTGCCTTGGCCGCCAATTCTTCCGCCGCAATCGTTCGAGGATGCGCGTTCATTGCCTCGCCAGCCGTTTTGCCGAGTGCCGCGCCGCCTTCGCGCTCAAGCAATCGCCGCAAATCGCCGTCTGAGATCACGCCGAGCAGCCGCCCCGATTCCTGCACCGTCGTCATGCCCAGCTTCTTTGACGACATTTCGTAGATCACATCGGTCATTGGAGTGCCCGGCGCGACAACAGGAACATCCTTTCCGGCATGCATCAGTTCGCGGACCTTGGCCAGTTGCTTGCCCAGCTTGCCACCCGGGTGAAGGTCCGCAAAATCCTCAGCGCGGAAGCCCTTGCGCAGACTTACCGCAACGGCCAGCGCGTCGCCCAGCGCGAGCATTACCGTTGTCGAGGCTGTCGGAGCGAGATTTAAACCGCAGGCCTCGCGTTCCACGCCACAATCAAGCGCCACGTCGCTCGCCTGGGCCAAAGTCGAATTCAAATTACAGGAAAAACTGATCAGCGCGTCGCCTTTGCGCTTCAGCGTGGCCAGCAGCCGCAGAATCTCCTCTGTTTCTCCTGACGCAGAAAGCGCTATGACCACATCGCCCGCCATCAGCACGCCTACATCGCCGTGCACGGCCTCGGCGGGATGGAGAAATAGCGCCGGCGAGCCGGTGGAGCTGAGCGTGGCGGCGATCTTCTGCGCAATGATGCCGCTCTTGCCCATTCCGGTGACCACCACGCGGCCGTTTTGACTTGCCACAGTCGAGAATCATGCCGACAGCTCGCGCAAAGGAATCGGCCATCGGCCCATCGAGGCGCGCGGCCAACGCCTCAAGCGCTGCGGCCTCGGTGCGCACCAGCGCCGCGGGCTGGAACGGCTCGTTTGTCTCTGTGGTTCTCATTGGCATTTCATGCTAACAGCTTGGAAGCTAGCTTTCAGCCCTCAGCCGTGAGGCCGGCGTGTGAATCGCCGGCGCAGCTGCGCCGATCCAAGCGCCCCGCTCGTACAATAGAGCTACGAGGTCGATTCCGTTGCGTCGAAACACTATCGTTCTTATTTCTGTCCTTTTTATTCTGGCCATCTTTGCCTGGGCGGGCTGGGCCAACTGGGAGTATCGCAAGCAGGCCGCCGAAAAAAAGCAGGCCGAGGCGCCGCAGGGGGTGCTCGTGCCCACTTCCGGCGGCGATGCAATCAATTATGTTTCGCCGCTCAATGGCAAACCCGCTCCAGCATTCGCGCTTGAAAACCTTAGCGGCAGCAAAATCTCGCTCGCGAGCTACAAGGGCAAAGCCGTGATGATCAACTTCTGGGCAACATGGTGCGGCCCGTGCCAGGTGGAGACGCCGTGGATCGTCGAGCTGCGCAACAAATATGCCGCGCAGGGCTTCGAGGTGCTGGGCGTGGACACCGAGGGCGACGACCTGCAGCCGGGCGACAAGGCGGGATGGGCCAAGGCCGAGACAAACGCCAACAAGTTCGTGGCTGAAATGAAGGTGCCCTATCCGGTGCTGCTCGACGGCGACAGCATCAGCAACGAATACGGCGGGCTTGACGATCTGCCTACGTCGTTCTTTGTCGATCGCAGCGGCAAAGTAGTCGCGGCGTCGGTAGGCCTGAATTCGGAAAGCGACATCGAGGGCAACATCAAGAAGGCGCTGGCGGAGTAAGAGCTGCTTTCAGCTATTAGCTGTCAGCTTTTCAGCCGGCTGCTTTCACCGTCGGATGGTCGGCGAGTTTGAGGATCGGAATCGATGAGTCGAATGAATTGGCATCGGAATTGGACGTGGATTGCGCTCGTCGGCCTCGCCGGACTGCGGCAGCAGCGACTTACGGCCAGTTCGTTTCAAATTCGCCGCGAAATGACTCTCCAATTAAGACTGAAGCCGTGCAGTATCTTTTTCCAGAGCAGGTGAGCGTTCCCGCAGGTAAGCTGAGCCCAGTCATATTGCACTTCCGCGTCGCGCAGGGGCTGCACATCAATTCGCACACGCCCAGCGACAAGTTCCTGATCCCGACGGATTTTTCAATTCCCGCCGGCGTGGGTCCCGACGGCACGGGCGTTCGGCTCGGCGCAGTCACTTATCCGCCGGGCAAAATCATCTCGCTGGCCTTCGATCCCAACACTAAGCTCAGCGTCTACACCGGCGAGTTCGCCATTCAGGCCCGCATCGAGGCCACGACCGGCAATCATCCGGTTCAGGCCAAGCTGCACTACCAGGCCTGCGACCAGAACCAGTGCATGCCGCCCAAGACAATCGACGTTCCGATTGATGTGGTCGGGAAATAGATTTTGGCGAGCCATGGCCGGCGGAAAAATCGCTGTCAGCTTTGGCTGGGGGTAGCTACATCTCACTGCGTTGTGCCATTGTCGTCGGCCGGCAAAAACTGGTAGCTCACAAAGGCAAAGTGCGCGCCATCGGGAGCCCAGTTGGGCACGTTGTCTGCTCCCTGACCCGCCCACAATCTGCACCAGGTCGCGAATCTTTCCGTCGCCAACGTTGAGAATGCGCAACGTCACGTCCTTGTTGGCCGCGTGCCCGGTCACGTCTTTGTCGTAAGAGAGAATCAGGATCGATTTCCCGTCCGGCGAAGGATGCGCCGTCCAATTGTGCTTCTCGTCAAAGGTCACCTGCTCGGGCTGGCTGCCGTCTGCCCGCATCCGCCAAATTTGCATTCCGCCCGCGCGATCGGAGTTGAAGTAAATCCACTGCCCATCGGCCGAGAAATCCGGGTCGTCGCTAACGCCGGAGCCCGTGGTCAGCGCGGTCTCCGCTCCGCCGTCCGGCGAGATGGCAAAAATGTTCAGCGTGCCGTGGCTCGGCCGCGTAAACAAAATCGTCTTCCCGTCCGGCGACCAGCTATGAAAATAGGAATCCGGATTCTCCGTAACCATGCGCGGTGCACCGCCCGTTGCAGGCACGATATATACCCGACGGCCCGGATGGTCCGGCGTGGTGCAGGTCATCGCGAGCCATTTGCCGTCAGGCGATAGGCCGTGGCTGCCGGTGCAATCGCTCGCGTTCCCGATGTCGATCGGCGTGGCATCAGCAATCGAGCCGTCGCCTTCAGCCGCAGGCACGCTCCACAGCTTGCCCGCACGGTCAAAGATCAGCGTCTTGCCATCGCGGCTCCAGTTGGGCGCTTCCATCTGCCCCTTGCCGGTCTGGATGACAAACGCCATGCGCGCATTGTTGTCGATAGCGATGGTCTGCAGCGTGCTGTAGAGCGCCATTGGCGTCGGCGCTGCCGGCCCCGCAGGCGCGGCCGTTATTGGGCCCACAAGAGCAGACGTTGCCAGCGGCTCCAGCTCCACATGCGCGAATGTGGCCTGCTCGATTGCGCTCGCGTTGTGCGCGCACACCCCCAGGCCGGCGTAGAAATCGCCGTCGAAGTGCAGCTTGATCGACGCTCCCACCTGGTGCAGCGGCTCGCCGTGCGCGCTGAGGAAAAGCGTGATGGTGTCGCCGCGCTTCTCGAGCCGCAGCCGCTGCGGCGCGCCGATGTTGAAAGCAATGTCCTGCGTGGTGTCGCCCTTGTTGCGCCGGTATTGCAGCGCCGTTTCGCCATTTCCGTGAATCGCCGCGTCGGCGTACATTGCGTCCGAGTCGAGCGTCTGCCGAAACATCAGCAGCGCCTTGCGATGCGGACTCGCGGTTGGACCGGCGTCGGCAAGCTTTACGTCCGCCGTCAGCGATACGTCGCCGGACACTTTCTTCCACACAAAGTGGAACGCGTCAACGTTGACCCATAGGTTCGCGCCAGCCGAGCGGATGGTGTAGACGCCCTTTGCCGAGTCGAAGCTCGCGACTCCCGGGGGCACAACGCTGCCCACGTCGGTCTGGTTTTCAAAGATTCCGAGTCCGCTGCCAGCAGGTTGTGCGGCGGCATTTCGCCGTACCCGATGAACCCAAACGCCACAACCGCTGCAAGCATTCCGGTCACACTCTTGTTCCCATGCACGATGATGTCTCTCGCCTTCTGTGACCGAATCACTCTACGGCAAGACAGCGGCTGCGGGCCAGCCAGCTGCATGACGGAGGGACCTTGCAACCGCCCGGCCTCGTTCTCAAGAAAGCCACTTTTGAGGTAAGATTGTCTTACCATGCAGACGAAGGTCTCCACCAAAGGCCAGATCGTTATTCCCTGGCCTCTGCGCCGCAGGCTCGGCATTCAACCAGGCGATCCACTCGAAATTGCCGTCGAGAAGGATCGGATTGTGCTGACAGCCCCAAAGAGGCCGAAGACACGCTTAAGGCGCGAATCATGAAAGACCCCATAACCGGTTTTCCTGTAATTGACGCCGGTCCCGATGCGCCGATTCTGACCAGTGAGATGGTAAGAGAGCTGCTCAAAGACTTTCCATGAGATATCTTCTGGACGTCAGTTCGCTCGTCGCCTATGGGTTCAGGCAACATGGCTTTCATAACCGGACCGGTGCATGGATGCGATCTGGTAGCAGCGATCATTTCCTCACTTGTTCGATCACCGAGCTTGGATTTGTTCGTGTGATGGGCAATGTTCGCGCTTATGGCATGGACTGGCATATGCAAAATCCCTCTTGCAGGACCTAAAGTCGCGAAAAGAGTTGCCGCTCGAATTCATCGACGACGGGAACGACATCTCCTCCCTGCCCAAGTGGGTCAAATCTCCAGCGCAGACGACGGACGGGCACCTGGTGCAATTGGCGAGCGCGAATGGAGCGGTTCTGGCTACGCTGGATGAGGGGATACCGGGAGCGTTTCTGATTCCGTAGGCAGCACCTTCCGGTCTTTCGCTGACTAGCTGATCGCCTTCTTCTCGATCTTCGCCCATGAATCTTTCAGCGCGAGCGTACGGTTGAAGACCAGCTTGCCCTCAGCCGAATCCGGATCGAGACAGAAATAGCCGACGCGCTCGAACTGGAAACGGTCTTCTAATTTGGCGCTGGCAAGCGACGGCTCGAGCTTCGCACCCAATGAGAACTTCAAGCGAGTTGGGATTGAGATTGTCGAAGATATCGCCGCCCTCGGGAAAGTCATACGGATCGGCCTTTGTAAATAGCTTGTCGTAAAGCCTGATCTCGGCGGAGATGGCGTGCCCGGCCGAAACCCAGTGCATTGTGGACTTGACCTTGCGGCCGTCGGGCGAGTTTCCGCCGCGGCTCGCCGGATCATATGTGCAATGCACTTCGACCACGTTGCCCTGCGCGTCTTTTACTACGCTGTTGGCGGTGACGAAGTAAGCGTTGCGCAGGCGCACTTCTTTTCCAGGCGACAGCCGGTAATACTTCGGCGGAGGAACTTCGCGAAAATCGTCGTGCTCGATGTAAAGCTCGCGCGAGAATGGCACCTGACGTGTCCCGGCCGACGAGTCTTCGGGATTGTTCTGGACCTCAACAAATTCCTCTTTGTCTTCGGGGTAGTTATCGATGACCAGCTTCAACGGGTGCAGCACGGCCATTGCTCGGCGGGCGCGATGATTCAGGTCGTCGCGCTGGAAGTGCTCGAGCATTTCAACATCCGTTGTGCCGTTGGTCCGCGAGGCGCCGATGGCTCCGCAAAAAGCGCGAATGGCCTCAGCAGTAAAGCCGCGACGGCGAAGGCCAGAGAGCGTCGGCATGCGTGGATCGTCCCATGCGTTCACACGCTTTTCCGTCACCAGCTGTAATAGTTTGCGTTTAGAGAGCAGCGTATAGGTCAGGTTGAGCCGGTCAAATTCAATCTGCTGCGATGGGAAGATCCCGAGCTCGGCAATGAACCACTTGTACAGCGGCTGATGGTCCGTGAACTCCAGCGTGCACATGGAATGCGTGACGTGCTCGATCGAGTCCGACTGGCCGTGCGCGAAGTCGTACATCGGGTAGATGCACCACTCATCGCCGGTGCGGTGGTGCGTGGCGTGAAGAATGCGGTACATCACCGGATCGCGCATGTTGAGATTTGGCGAGGCCATGTCGATTTTGGCGCGCAGCACACGCGAACCGTCGGGGAATTCGCCGGATTTCATTCGTCGAAACAAATCGAGATTTTCCTCAGCCGTCCGGTTGCGGTAGGGGCTGTCTTTTCCCGGTTCAGTCAGCGTGCCGCGGTATTGGCGGATCTCGTCAGCCGTGAGGTCGTCGACATAGGCTTTTCCATTCTTGACGAGCTGCAATGCCCACTCGTAAAGCTGACCAAAATAATCAGATGCGTAGCAGAGACGATCCCACTCGAAGCCCAGCCAGTGCACGTCCGTTTTGATCGACTCGACGTACTCCGTCTCTTCTTTTTGAGGGTTCGTGTCGTCGAAGCGCAGGTTGGTTTTGCCGCCGAACTCGTCGGCCAATCCAAAATCGAGAAAAATGGCCTTGGCGTGGCCAATGTGGAGGTAGCCGTTGGGCTCCGGCGGAAAGCGCGTCTGCACGATCGCATCGCCGTACTTCTTGCTGCGTACGTCCTCGGCGATGATGTCATGCAGAAAGTTGGAGGGAGCGTGAACCTCGAGACTTGGAGCGTCTGAGCTTTCGGGATTTGATTGATTCATAGCCGGATTTCCGTTGGTCATAACTTTAATTCCTAACGGTTTTCTTCTTGAGCGAGAGATTGAAGGTTTTTTTCGGCCTGACGGATGCGATCGAGGCACACATCGCGGCCGAGAACGACCATGGTTTCAAAAAGCGGTGGCGCATTCTTGCGTCCGCAAACGGCGACCCGTATCGGCTGAAACATCGGGCCGGCCTTCAGTCCAAGCGAAGCCGCTGCCTCGCGCAAAGTTTTGTCGAGCGAATCGTGATCGAAAGTAGTTGCCGGCAAAACTTCAAGCGCAGTTTGTAAAACGCGACGAGCCAGCGCGGCATCACCCTTTTGGGGAATCAGCTCGGCAGGATCATACGGCGCAAGTTTGTCGAGGAAGAAAAAGTCGGCCGCCGGCACCGCATCGCGCAGCAGCTTGATGCGCTCACGAATGAGCGGAGTAACGGCGAGGATTTTGTCGGGCGATGCATTGAACCCGGCCTGCTCGAAAAATGGCTGCAAGTCGCGGCTAAGCTCCTCCAGAGGCAGCGCACGAATATGCTCGGCATTCAGCCAGACGGCCTTATCATCGAACGGCGACTCTTCCGTAAAATTCACTACCGCGTTCGCACGGTTGACGCCCTCGAGAGTAAACAGGTCACGAATCTCGGCCAGCTGCAAAAATTCACGGTCGTTCTTCGGCGACCAGCCCAGCAGGCAAAGAAAATTGATAAACGCCTGCGGCAGAAAGCCTGCATCTCGATACGTCGTCACGCTGACGACGGGGCCATGCTTGCGCTTGGAAAGCTTGGCGCCGTCCGGAGCCACAAGAAGAGGCAGATGCGCGAAATGCGGCGAGGCAGCGCCCAGCCCTTCAAAAATCAGCAGGTGCTTGAAGGTGTTGGTCAGGTGATCCTGGCCGCGAATAATGTGGCTGATGCGCAGATCGGCGTCGTCAACGCACGAGGCCAGATGATAAGTCGGCATGCCGTCTGAACGAAGCAACCCGAAGTCTTCCACCTCGTCGGCCGCTTTTTCCTGCGCGCCGTAAACGCCGTCAACGAAGTGCAAAATACGGCCCTCGCCGCGCGGAACGCGATAGCGCAGCGCGAACGGCTCGCCGGCAGCAGCGCGGCGGTCGGACTCTTCGCGGGACAGCTCGCGCATTCCGGGATTGAAAAGCCACGCGCCCTGCGAAGAAGAGTGCTCCTCAACCTCCGCATGCGCCGGCGTAAAGTCCCGATAAGCCAAGCCCCTTGCGAAAATTGCTTCGGCCGCCTTGCGATGCAGGTCCAGGCGCTCGGATTGCTTGTACTCCTCGTCCCAATCGAGGCCCAGCCAGCGCAGCCCCTCAAAAATCGATTGCACACTGGCCTCGGTGTTGCGCTCGACGTCGGTATCGTCAAGGCGCAGCACCATGGTCCCGCTGTTATGCCGGGCGTAGAGCCAATTGAAGATAAAAGTCCGGGCACTGCCCACATGCAAAAAGCCTGTGGGCGACGGCGCAAAGCGAACGCGCGGAGTAATGGCACCGGAAGAGTTGGGATCAGACATCGTGTAGTTTCGTTTACCTTCACGATGCTATCGCAACGCTCCAGTACTGCGTATCACTGCTGCGGCGGCAGTTGCGGCGGCACAGGCGGTGGCGGATACGGCGGCGGATACCCCAACTGCGGCGCGGGCACAACCTTCCACTGCGCAAAGGCCAGCACATAGATCAGGATCAGGTTGCCGGCAGGGACGAGGTTCAAAAGCGAAAGCCAGGGCGAGAAGCCGGCCTTTTTGCAGATGAACCAAAAGGGAATGATGATGATCGCGACGAAAATCAAGATGATCAGCGGCAGGATCGCCATCGCGGCCACCACAATGTGTGAAATCTGATCCGGGTTAAGATCCTGTTGCAGAAAGAACGCGAGATTCAACATAGCAATGCTCCAAAGTGAAATTGGAATCGCTGCCAAGGTACCGCCAAACCAATGAATCTTCAACAAAAATCGGCGAAAGCGGAATCGCCGCGTCGAGATGTGGCTCGCACCCGGGAGGCTCTCCGGCGATTGGCCCGCGAAGCCTTACGTAATGTCCTCTGTGTCGTAGACCGGCACGATCGTCCGCTTCTTGGGAACGCCGTGCACCGAGCTCAGCAAATCTTCAACCACGTCTTCGAGCTGGCGCTGGCTCTCGACCACTTCGCTCATGCTCTTCAGCTCTTCGGGCTCCTGCACGCGCTCGACTAGCGCAACGGCGTGGCACTGGGCAACGTGATCGAGATTCAATCCCTCTGGCGTTTTAGCCTTGATGCTCACCTGATCGATTGATACGCCAAGCAAATCGGCAACTCGGGAACACATCTCAGCCGCAACGGGCACAATCTTGGGCGCGGCCAGCACCAATGTTGTATCGATGTTCACGATGCCGTAGCCTGCGTGCTGCAACTCTTCCAGAGCCAAATTGAGAAAAATAGCGGAGTCGGCGTCTTTCCAGCGCGGATCGCCAGGCGGGAAAAAGCTGCCGATGTCGCCCGCGGCCACAGCGCCAAGCAACGCATCGGTGATGGCGTGCAGCAGCACGTCCCCGTCGGAGTGGCCCGCCAAGCCCTCGGGGTGGTCGAGCGTTATGCCGCCAAGGCGCAAGGGCACACCGGGTTTGAATTCGTGCGAGTCGTAGCCAAATCCGATGCGTATGTCCATCATTTAACGTGTCTGCCTCAAGCGGTTGCTCTCTGAAGCTGTTCTTTCCGGCGAAGTTTTTCTTTCCGGCGCGTCGCCCGCGATCCGAGCAGCTTGATCGGGATCTGTTCAGCGCGCTCGCTGTCGCAGATAGAACTCCGCCAGTTCCAGGTCGCCCGCCTGCGTAATCTTCAGATTAACCTGAGAACCGGGCACCACGGCTACCGGAATTCCAGCGCGCTCGGCCAGCGAAGCTTCGTCAGTTCCCACAAAGCCGTCGGCGTTGGCCTCGGCAAAGGCGCGTTTCAGCAGCCCAAAGCGAAAGCCCTGAGGCGTTTGCGCCAGCACCACAAACTCACGCGGAATGGTCGCCGTCACCAGCGCTCCATGCGCAGTCCGCTCCACTTGCTTAATTGTGTCCACCGCGGGCAGCCCAACAATGGCTGCGCCAAATTCCGCCACTGCGTCGATGGTGCGCTCGATGGTCGTCGCGTCAATCAGCGGTCGCACCGCGTCGTGGACAAGCACAATGTCGTCGGCTTCGGCAGGCAGCGCGTCAAGCGCGTTAGAGACGGATTCCTGCCGCTTTTCTCCGCCTTCAACCACATAAACGCGTCTGATCGCCCAGCAAACCCGTACTCGTCCACCTGGGCTTCTACGCGCTCCATCTCCTGCTTGCGCACGGCCACATAGATCGCGGTCACGCGCGGCACCGCGGCAAAAGCGCGCAATGAGTGAATAAGTATGGGAACGCCGTCCAGCGCCAGAAACTGCTTGGGTTGCGGGCCGGCCATTCGCGTGCCCAATCCCGCAGCCGGAACAATGGCAAAGACTTGCATAACTCGTGGAGTATAGCACCGCGCTTGGTTGAGGCTTGGGACCTGGTTATTTCTGACTGGCCACGGAAGTTGCGGATGCCAAACCATCAATGGAACCGCGGCGACCGGGAGCATCGGTGAGCGCAATTCTGAATTGCCTGGCGGCTTCGGTGGAATGATCTTGCAGAAGCAGCAAGTAACCGAACTGTTCCCGAGCCGGAATGACGGGGCCGGGGGTAACGGGAAGCTTTTCGATGGAATCTTCTTCATCGGCAGTGTCGCGCATGAGGACAAATGCCTGTTGCTGTTGTCCGCTTGCCTGTGCGGCCCACGCCATCAGCTCCTGCCGAAGCAGCTTTACCTGAACGGCCCAATAGTCGTCTTGCGCGCCCCGCAACTGGTTTTCGAGCTGTTGGAGACGGTCAATCTCAGGACCGATGGCGGATTGGTGCTCGCCCCATGCGAGCGCGAGGCCTCGCGCCCAGACGGCGATGGCGGTCACATAAGGAGGCGCACCCTGCGGCGGAACAATGGCAGCCGCGTCCGCCCATCGATGGCGTTCCACGGCGCAGCGAACGGGCATCGCCGTGGCGGCGTAGGCTTCTTTGAACTCGCGCTCATCCAGCGCGGTGATGCCTTGAAGCTGCTGAACCACCTGATCTGCTTCGTTGTTTCGACCGAGCTGCAGGTAGGCATATACCAGGTAATCCATCGCATGCAGCTCTTCTCCGGTATCGCCTTGGTTGCGCGCGGCGTCAATGGCCGCGAGGTTCGACGCGATTGAGTCCTGCCATAAACCGAGGCGCGTGAAGATGTGCGACGGCATGTGCAAAGCGTGCGGGACCGATGGCGCGACGCGGGAATAGGCGCGTGCCGGCTCGAGTCCGCGCCGCGCAAGCTCGGCATTGTCACAGGCATGGATCTCGTAGTGAAGGATTCCCGGGTGGTCAGGATAGGCGCGCCCGAGCGGCTCAAGGAGCGCGAGCGCACGCTTCTGCCTTGCGTGCGTTTTGTCGCCGGGAGATGCATTCGAAATCAGCGCGAGGGCATAAAACACCCGCGTCTCCACGTCGGCGCCGTCTTCTTCGGCCAGCCGGCCCATTGCCTGCTCGTAGTTAAGCGCGCGAGTGGAGTAGGGGATCTGAGATCCATTGTCAAAGATGAATGCGAGCGCGTCGATGAATCGTTTTTCATGGGCGGAGGCGGCGCCAACCTGCTGGGCCAGCCGAATCTCGCGCTCGCCAAGGGTGATCGCATCGGAGGTCAAGTGGGGCTCCCAGAGCTGGTGGAAGAGACTCATGGCCACACCCCAGTGCGCCATGGCGCAACCGGGATCGAGCCTGGCAACGTTTTGGAATGAAGCCTGAGCCGCCGAATAGGCGAAGGAGTGAAGGAGTGCAACGCTGCGATTAAAGTCCTGTTGAACAGAAGGCGCGCAGGAGACGGGGAAGGATACAGTGCCGAGCTTTTCGGGAACTCCGTGGTCGTGCATTTCCTGCGACCAGAGCGGAGTAACGACGAGAAGGAACGCGAGACCTGGAGTCAATCGGCAAGCCAGCATCAGACCTCCCGGCGATGCAGAAGATTGTCGCGGCAAAAAAGTCACTCTCTGAATCCTGAGAGCGCCGCTCTGCCGGAGCACGCTCACTTCCAGAAGAAATAATACCCCCGCTGAAATTACTGACGGAAGATGCGGTTCACTTCAGCGCCTCAAGGGATCATGGCACGACTTCTCGATGAGGGTATCACCGACGCGGCGCTTATCAAGAGCACGGGAGCCAAGGTTCAGGTCGGATCACGGGCGATCCGGAAGTTACTAAGGTGACGGAACTCATTTCGGACTGAATCAGGACCGCGCAAGCTTCACCTCTCGGCCGGCTCCGTGTGCATCATCTCGTTCGTCGCGTGAAATCCCAGGCGCTCGTAAATCGCCCGCCCTGCTTGCGAGCTGTGCAGCGTGACTACGCGGATTCCGCGCCTGCGCGCTTCGGCCATCGACCGCTCAATGAGCTTATGCGCCAGCCCGCGCTTTCGGTATTCCGGTTCGACATATACGTTGAGTAGATATCCGCGCAGCTCCCCTTCTGGATCAAACGGATGCGGCGGCCAGTCCAGAATCAAGAGGCCAGCCGATGCCACGGCCCGCCCTTCGTCAGCTGCGATCCATCCGTAGTATTTGCCCTCGCGGATCATTCGCTCCGTCCATGCGACTGTGCGGCGTTCCACTACATCGAGTACGGATTCATCGAGCGTTTGGATCTCTGCGAACATTGCGCGGCGGTGCGCTGAGATAAGAGCAGCATCAGTTGTTTCAGCCGTGCGGATTTCCATATCGAGCCAGTATAAAGGCGTATCGCTGGACCAGCGATTGTGGGTCTTGCCGGAGTTTTGCGCTGCGCAGCGCAACCCAGCACCGTTTCCGGCGACGTATCTCAATGGCGGATCCCAAAGCCGTGTGCCCGCGCCGTATCATCGAATCGTGAGTCCCGCCAAGCCTCCATCTCTGCCGCTCGACACCACCCTGCTCAAGCCCGGAATGCGAGTTGCCGTGGCGCTGTCGGGTGGCGCGGATTCGGTGGCGCTGTTGCGCATTCTGGCGGCGCGCAGCAAAGAGTTGGGGCTCGTGCTCCACACTGCCCATCTGCACCACGGCTTGCGCGGAGCGGAGGCCGACGGCGACCTTGAATTCTGCCGCGAGCTTGCGGCGAAGCTGGACCTGCCCTTTCACGAGGCGTGCGTCGACACGGCCGCCGAAGCAGTAGCCAATTCAAAGTCCGGCAAAGCAGCCGAGACCAGCAAGGCAGCCGAAAGCATTGAGGAAGCTGCGCGGCGTTTGCGCTACGCATGGTTCCGGCAACTCCTCGTCTCAAAAAACCTCGACGCAGTCGCCACCGCGCACACGCTCGATGACCAGGCTGAAACGGTTCTCGCCAAATTTCTGCGCGGAGCGTGGACAGAAGGCCTGGCAGGAATTGCTCCAAAACTCGAAACCCCGGAGGGGCAGATTGTGCGGCCGCTGCTGGCCGCGACCCACGCTGAATTGGAGGCGTACCTGCGCGAGATTGGGCAGGAATGGCGCGAGGACTCGTCGAATCGCAACCTTGCTTTCACCCGCAATCGCATCCGCCACGAGCTGCTCCCTCTGCTTGAGGGCTGGAATCCCCGCCTGCGCGAGCACATGGCGCAGATGGCGGAGTTGGCTCGCGACGAGGAAGCCTGGTGGCAGGCTGAGCTCGCCCGCATTGCGCCGCAGTTGCTGTTGCCCGGGCGTCCAGTGCGCGGGGGTGGCCGCGCCGCCGGTGGTGGGCCCGATTCCGGCCTAGCCATTGAAGCAAGCCGCCTGGCCGCGCTTGCCCCGGCGCTGCAAAGGCGGCTTATTCGTTATGCGGCCGAACGATTCGGCGCTGCGCTCGATTTTTCCGCCACGGAATCAATCCGCTCGCTCGCCCTTACCGGCCGTGCCGGCCAGAAGCTTGCCCTGCCGCATGGCTTGATCGCAGAAAGAACCGCGCGGGAGTTGCGGCTCTTGACCGGCCTCGAATCAACTCCAATGGGCAAAAGCACGGGAGTGCCACTCTACAAAGTTGCAATTCCCGGCGTCATTGACGCACCCGCCTTCGGGCTTCGTCTCAGTATTGAGTTTTCCGGCGCCGCAGCGGCCAGCGCAAGCCCAAACGGTCACAGCAACCCTGCCGACAAAACGGCAATTCTGCGCAACTGGAAGCCCGGCGACCGGGTCACGCTGCGCCACTCATCCGGGCCCCGCAAGGTCAAGGAAGTGCTGGAACGTCTGCGGGTTACGGGTGCCGACCGGGCGCTTTGGCCGGTTCTCGAAGTCGATGGGCAAATCGTCTGGATGCGCGGCGTGGAGCTGGAGCACGAACCCGGGCTTACGATCTCCGCGGAATTCGTCAGCAGCGCTGACGGGCTCCCCGACGAAGCGAGTGCCGCTGAACTAAACCCCCGAAAACCCCAGTGACCATTGACACAATCGGTCCTGCCCCTTTGGTACCATCCTCACTCCCCCAACTTTTACTGCCCGGGGAGTACAATCTGGATACTGCTCGTTGGGCGGCACGCTATTGGTGTCCCGAACGAGATTAAAGACGGGTATTGTGTGGTTTTGCCACTTTCGAGGACGCTGCGGCGTCTAAGAAAAGTGGCCTTTGGCCAGGGATTGTTAGCAAGGATTGATACCAGGGATTGATGTTGGGAATCGCGGTGGCCCTTCCTCCTCTGCCGCGAAAAGGAGAAGTTGGTGAACTCGAGCGTTAAAACCATCATGTTTTGGCTCTTTATCCTCATCTGCCTCGTGCTGTTGTGGGGCGTGGTGGAGAAGAGCACCGGCATGGCGAAAGAGCCGGAGTATTCCTACTCCGACGTCTATGACAAGGTGACCGACAATCAGTTGCTCGACGCCACCATTCAGGGCGACGAACTGAAGGGCCACTTAAAGCTCTCGCCCAAAGACGAGTTCCACACCACCCTGCCCAGCAATTACGAGGACCTCTTGAAGGCGATGATCGCCGCCAAGGTCAACTTCTCCATCAAGGAGCCGCAGAACAACGTCCTGATTCCCCTGCTCATCAATGCGGGCCCGTTTGTGCTGCTGATCGCCGTGTGGTTCTTCATGCTGCGCCAGATGCAGTCGGGCGGCAACAAGGCGCTGTCGTTCGGCAAGAGCCGCGCGCGCCTGCTCTCAATGCAGCAAAAGAAAGTTACCTTCAAAGACGTGGCCGGCGTGGATGAGGCCAAGGAAGAGCTCAAAGAAATCATCGAGTACTTGCGCGAGCCGCAGAAGTTTCAAAAGCTTGGCGGACGCATTCCCAAGGGCGTGCTGCTCGTCGGGCCTCCGGGAACCGGCAAAACGCTTTTGGCTCGTGCCGTGGCCGGTGAGGCCAACGTTCCCTTCTTTTCGATCTCCGGTTCTGACTTCGTCGAAATGTTTGTCGGCGTAGGCGCAAGCCGCGTGCGCGACCTGTTTGAGCAGGGCAAGAAGAATGCGCCCTGCATCATCTTTATCGATGAAATCGACGCCGTCGGCCGCCATCGCGGCGCAGGCCTCGGCGGCGGTCACGATGAGCGCGAGCAGACCCTGAATCAGTTGCTCGTCGAAATGGACGGCTTCGAGTCGAACGACGGCGTGATCCTGGTAGCAGCCACCAACCGCCCCGACGTGCTCGACCCCGCGCTGCTGCGCCCCGGCCGCTTTGACCGGCGCGTAGTCGTAGGCCTGCCCGACATTCGCGGGCGCGAGGAAGTCCTCAAGGTTCACGTCAAGAAAGTTCCCGTCTCCGACGACACGAATCTCAACGTGCTCGCTCGCGGAACTCCGGGCTTCAGTGGCGCAGATCTCGCCAACATGGTGAATGAGGCGGCGCTGAACGCTGCGCGCCTGAATCGCAAGCAAGTCACCATGTATGACTTTGAGCTGGCCAAGGACAAAGTCCTGATGGGCGCTGAGCGCAAGTCCATGATCCTCAGCGACGCGGAGAAGCGCGTTACTGCTTATCATGAGGCGGGCCACGCGCTGGTTTCGATGAAGAGCGAACACTCCGACCCGGTGCACAAGGTCACCATTATTCCTCGCGGCATGGCGCTGGGCGTCACGGTTCACTTGCCCGACGACCGGCACAACTACACCCGTGAATATTTGGAAACACGGCTGGCCATGCTCTACGGCGGCCGCGTCGCAGAGGAGATCTTCCTCAACCAGATGTCGACCGGCGCAGGAAACGACATTGAGCGCGCAACGGAGCTGGCGCGTTCCATGGTCTGCGAGTATGGAATGAGCCGCCTCGGTCCGCTCACCTTCGGCAAGAAGGAAGAGCAGATCTTCCTCGGCCGCGAGATTGCGCAGCACCGCGACTTCAGCGAAGAGACGGCGCGCCAGATCGACCAGGAAGTTCGCCGCCTGATCGACGAGGCCTACCAGGCAGCGCATAACATCGTGGAGTCGAACGGGGACGCAATGCACCGCATTGCCGCGGCGCTGCTAGAGCGCGAGACCATCGACGCCGACGAGCTGAAGCTGCTGCTTGAGGGCAAGGCACTGCCTGAGTTGCGGTCCTCGCTTGCCGGGCCCGGCGATTCCGACGGCGGCCAGCCACAGCAGGTTCTCAAACCAGAAGGCCGCGGAACTGGCACTGGCGGCCTGCCTGAGGGCTCGCCTTCACCGGCCTAGCCACCTGCGGTGGGGCAGACGCAGCTTCGCCGCAAGACAGCAATCGACAAAGAAAAAGGGCCGCTCTTCGGAGCGGCCCTTTCATTTCGGGTCAGTGCTGCTCCCCTGTATACTTCCCCCGCAGTCTCCATTGCCGCTCGCTTGTGAATTTAACCTGAGAGTGCGGACGGCTCCGACGCTTCCCATCAAAATACCAAGAGGAGCACTCCGCATGAACGCCGCCGTCCGCCATCTCGCTCGCCGTTTTGTTCGCCGTCACCCTGGCCGCCTTTTGGTCCTGCCGCTCGCCCTTCTCGCTTTCGCCGGCTTCTTCGCGATCGCCGCCCACGCCGCGCCTGTCCTGATGATTTCGATCGACGGTCTCAAGCCCGAATACATTACTCAGGCTGACGCGCACGGCATGAAGCTGCCCTACCTGCGCACTCTCCTCGATAAAGGAACATACGCAGACGGCGTCGTCGGCATCTGGCCCACAATTACTTATCCCAGCCACACCACGCTGATCACCGGCGTTTGGCCCGCAGAGCACGGCATTCTGAACAACCAGGTCTTCGACCCCGAGCAGAAATTCAGAGGCGCATGGAATTGGTATGCTGCGCAGATTCGCGTTCCTACGCTGTGGCAGGTCGCGCATCACGCCGGGCTGCGCACAGCCAGCATCGGCTGGCCCGTGAGCGCCGGCGCCACCGACGTTGACTACCTCATCCCCGAGTATTGGCGCAGCGCGAGCCCTTCAGACAGCTCGAATCCCGATGACCAGCTCCTGATGGCGGCGCTGGCGCGGCCGGACACGCTGATCCAGCAACTGAAACCCGCCGCCGGCCCCTACATGAACGGCAACGACACTTCAATCGCGGGCGACGAGATGAAGACCCGCTACGCTCTGGAGATTCTGCGCCGCTACAAGCCGGCCTTCATGACGCTGCACCTGAGCTCGCTCGACGAATCGCAGCACGAACACGGCCCCTTCAGCCCCGAGGCCTGCGCCGACCTTGAAGCGATCGACGGCATGATCGCTCGCCTCGCTCATCAGGCGTTTGCCGGTAATCCCGCAGCCGTTTTGGTTATCGTCTCCGATCACGGCTTCATGGATATCACGCATGCCGTCAACCTTGCCATTCCCTTCATTCAAGCTAAGCTGATTGACGCAACTTTAGTGCCGGGCAAGGCCCCGGTGATCAACTCCTGGAAGGCTCAACCCTGGATGGCAGGCGGAATGGCGGCAATCATGCTGCACGATCCTAATGACCACGCAACCGAGCAGCAGGTGAAGGCCATGCTCGACGAACTGGCCGCGAACCCCGACAACGGAATCGCGGAGATTCTGGATCGCGACGTAATCAAAAAGCGCGGCACTTATCCTGATGCTGCTTTTCTGGTGGTTCTGAAGCCCGGCTACTACACTTCGACTGCGCTCAGCGGCAGCCTGGTCACGCTGATTCCCGGCCACCGCGGCTCGCACGGATTCTCGCCCGAGTATCCCGAGATGCGTTCTTCATTCTTCGCCGTGGGAGCCGGAATCGCGCACCATCGCGATTTAGGTTTGGTAGACATGCGCCAGATCGCGCCCACCGTGGCAGGAATCCTGCATGTGCCGATGCCGACAGCCAAGGCAAAGCCGCTGCACGTTGCGCCGTAAAAGCAGTTCGCAGTTTTAGAAGATTTTGTAGCTGATGCCCACGCTGCCGCCGTAAGGCCATAGCGTCGGATTCACGCGCCACTGCTGATACTCAAAGTCAACAGCGCGCAGCGTGAATCGGTGAGACAGCCTCACGTCCACTCCGCCGCCATAAGCGAGCACAAACGCATTCCCTCCCATGAGAAATGGCGCGCTGCCCAGGCCCACAAGAAACTTGCCGTAAGGCGTAACGCGATGGAAGGTGCCAACCGGAATGCGCGGACCGATCAGATAAGTGGTTTCGCCGTTTCCCTCGGGAAGGTAGATGGGCTTGAACTGATTGAAGCGCAACCAGCGCCCTTCGGCTTCTATCTGAACCCAGCGGCTGAAATGGACATCGATATACGCGCCCGGCCCATAGATGCGGTTGGGGCTGGTAGCGGCCTCGAAAGTTCCCTCGTAATCGGGCTGCGCGAGCGAGCCCAACGCACCGGCAGAAAGATGAAAGGTACTTGAGGTGGCCGCGGGCACAACTTGAGCCCGCGCTGAAACGATGGCGAGGGAAGATGCGACGCAAATTACAGCTAGGATCGATCTCTTCATAAAAGCTGCGCACATCACTTACGGTGAATCAGGGTTCTGGTGTGCAATGCTGCCCGAATTCACACTCCAGACCGGATTTGGTGCGTCCGTTCAAAAGCGGCGCACCGTATCCGGTCTCGGCGGGACTCATTTAACTTACGGCTGCGGATTCTGTGCCGCCGTTGGTTGCTGCCCCGGCGGTGGTGTGCCGGCGGCAGTGGTCTGCTGGTCCGGCGTGGGGGCAGCGCTGCTCGTGGGCGACGGCGGTTGTGTCGGCGCGGCAGTTGGAGCGTTGTCGGGTGCGGCGGCCGGTGCGGCAGCCGGCTGATCGTTGGCTGGCTGCGCAGCGGGCGCGGGAGCAACAACTGGCGCGGACGCAGGCGTCTCCACGCTGGCATCTTCATAGTGGGCCAGCTTGTAGAAGATCGGCGTCACTTCAAACGGCATCTTGTCGCGCGCGTTCATCGGCGCATAGCGCTTGGCGTTCAGCATGTGCACCGTGTCGTCCCACGGATCGGTCTTGAGCCAGCTGCCCAGCGGCAGAGCCGGCGTCTGCGACAGATCGTCCCAGTTCAACTTGGGAGCCACGTGCTCCAGCGCGTTCATCCAGGGCGTGCCGTCCGGTCTCAGCAGCGAGTCGCCCAGCATCGGCGTATTCAGCGCCTTCAACACCTTGGCGCGGTCCGCCAATTGCTCGTAGTAAAGGCCCGCGTTCGCCAGCCGGTCCTTGTACATCGAGTTCTCCAGATACTCCATCGCCTTCTTTGACGCGGTATCGTTGTCCTCGTCCGAGTGGTTCATGTTGATGCGTCTGGAAAGTGGCTGTGTCGGGGAACAGCAGGCGATCGTTAAACGCATAGCGCGTGTCGATGTGGTGGCCCATGGCGATGTGCGCCAGTTCCATCGCGATCACCGAGGCAATCGCTTCCTCGCTGGGCAGCGAGTCGATCAGGCCCTTGCTCAGCAGGATCGTGTTGCCCACGGTCGTGGCTTCGATCGTGTCGGTCAGCAGCACGCGCGTGTGAATCTGGTCGGTGAATGCCAGGTTGTTCGGCACCACCAGGTTGATTACGATCTGGTCCAGAACCTTGTTCTCATAACCGCCCGGATTCGAGCGGCGCCACCAGGCCGGCTTCCACCAGGCGGTCGATCACGTTGTTCTCGGCCTGCGTAACCCACATGCGCGAAGCCTGCAGCGGACCCACATCCTGACGAGTCGTCGCTGTTGTCTACCGCTTCGTCCACCTTCACGCTCACGTTCTCGCTCTCGCGCGTGGGCAGCTTCAGCGAGTAGCCCCAGAAGTGTGTCTGCGCCTTCAGGCCAACTGCCTTGTCGGCCTCGGTGCGCTGCGTCTCTTCAACGTATACCGCTACCGGCAGCCAGATTCCCGGCTGCACGTTCATGCGCCAGCTGTCGAAATGGAAGTAATACTTTGACGCGTCCTCAGTCGTGGGTCCGGTATAGGTGCCGTTGAAGCGGACCACGTTGCCGCCCTGATCCTCAATCCAGATGCGGCCATAGAACCGGCCCATTCCCTTGACGTCAGCCTTGGGATGCACGTCGAAAACCCAGGTGCGCACCGTGCCCAGAAACTCGCGGCGCACAAAGCTGAACACATAATGCTGCTGATCGAATCCCGACGGGATCGATAAACATCATCTGCATAAATCCGTTTGGATTGTAGGTAAACTTCTCCAGGCCCAGAGCTTTGCTCAACCCCGTCATGGCCGCAAATGAGCCCTTGAAGAAGCCATGCTTGGTCTCCGACTTCGGCTCATAGCCCTTGTCGAAGAACCCCTTGCTGAAGTCCACGCGGCTCAGCATGTACTGGTCGTCGGCCGGCACTTCATACAGCTTCACGTCCGGCCGCGTGTCCTGGATGTAGGTTTCCACCAGCGGCGTGCGCAGCTGGATGTTCTTGATGAGCACTTTCTCCTGCGCGATGGCCCTTTGCACTAATGCGGCCTGTTCGGCAGTGAGCTGGCGCGCCTGTTCGTACTTTGGTTCCTTCTTGGCGTGCGCGTAAGTAACACCCATGGTCAGAATCAGGAAGGTTAGGGGGATCTTCCGAAACGTCATTTGTGACTCCTATTGATCTCTGTCCGGCTCTGTTTTAGCCCAGCGCTCCTTGCGGTGCGCGGCGGCCGAGTATAGTGGCTTTTTCTTCCTTACCATCGTGATGCTACGCCAATTAGAGCGCGATTCTACGCCAACTGGAACGTAATGGTAATCTTCGTCGTTACGTCCACGGGCTGGCCATTATTGGTTGCGGGACGGAATCGGATCTGCTCCGCTACGCGCTTGGCTTCTTCATCCAGGCCATGGCCCAATCCATGAAGAACCCCGTGCACCACCACTTGCCCGTTGGCCAGGAACGTCACGCTCAGCACCACATCTCCTTCGACGTGCAATTGCTGCGCTTCGCTCGTGTAGCGCACCGGCGGCTTGGAGAGAACTTCAACCTGCGTCGTACGAACTACCGCGGCGGCCATCGGCGGCGGCGCAGTCACCTGCGTCATTCCCGGGATCCCCGCGTTGGCCACTTTGCCGTAGTTGGCGGACGGTCCCGTGCCGGTGGCGCCGGGAATGCCGGCCGAAGCCACTTTACCCAGGTTGCCCGAGTTGGAACCGTATTTCGTTCCATTGCCAATGCCGGTCGACCCTGGCACTCCGTGCGGAGCCACCGCTGGGCCGTTCATGCCGCCATATGGATTCCCGATTGCGGCAACCGTGGCCGGGCGAGTCGAATTGGGATTGGGTGTCGCACCGAATGTGTCGCCCAGGTGCACGGGCGCGGTCGAGGCCTTCTGCAGGTTGTTCTGTGCCGGCATCGCAGCCGTCAGAGCAGCCTTCGGCTGCGGCGCCAGAGTCACCGTCTGTGGCCTGGGCTGGATCACCGGCATGTTCACTTTGGCTTCCATCTGCACCGGCTTCGGCGCGGGCAGCGGCTTGGGCATTTCAATCTGCCGTGGCTGCAACACAATCTTCGGCGGCTCCGGCGGAGGCGGCAACTGCTGTGGCGGAGGCTGCCGAATTTTTATCGCTGGCGGCGGTGGAGTCGCAGGCACGACGAGCGTCGTCATCTCGTAGTGCTGTTCCAGAACATGCTTCGCAGTCATGCCGATGACGATGGCTGTGACGCCGATCAATAAATTGATGCCACCGCTCATGAGAAAGGCTAAAGGACGGAACTCGGGCTCAGGCAATAGACCGAAAGTGCCCTGTCCAGTGGTTAACGATGTCGGCATGTCTCTAATCCTCACTTGCGGCCGCCGCCTCGGCGACAGGCCACTCCAGGAAAAAAATGGCGAATCCGGAGAGCGCTATCCATCAATCCAATTGGATGCAGCGTTCTTCCACTTCCTTGCAATCTTCTGAAACAGGCACCAAATGCTTCTTCCAACCCGTGTAATTGGGGAAGTCTAACCCGTCGGCGGCTCAAAAAGATGTGCCGCCTGGCACCACCCACTTCCCAATTTCCTGATGGCTGCGCCTATCCCCTTCATCGATCCCGGGAGCAGTTTCCCCGAGGGAATGATTGAAAAGAGATCATTACCAGTATACGGAGGGGTTGGTTACTCGCAGATCACACAAATTGTGTAGTCGCAGGTACCAAGGGCACAGGGGAATCTGTCTAAATAACCCACCTGCCCGAGGTCTGTTCACCACGGATATTCCGTTCCTTTCCTCCAGAATCCAAGGCACTTCAAAAGGAATCGGCCGCGGGCTTCGCGACTGAAGATACGCCACGGGAATTTTCGATCGGGACTGCCAGGAGGGGCCAGCCTTGAATTCCCTGAGCGCTGTGTTCGAGCTTCCGTCGTGGTATACCACCCAAGCAGAAGATTCAGGCCGGACGGCTCGGATGGCCGCGCGGTCGGGCACTACTCTTATAGACTCAAGGTAACTCAATCTGGACGTGCGAGGGTAGTCTTTTTGTGAAGATTTTCGTGACGGGCGGTGCCGGGTACATCGGCGGTACTGTAGCGGCCTTGTTCGCCGAACAGGGTCATAGCACCGTCGTTTTCGACAACTTGAGTCACGGCCGTCGCGAATTGTTGCCACCCGGAATCGAGTTTATTGAAGGCGAGCTGGCCGACCGGCAGGCTCTCGAATCCATCTTTGATAACGCCCGCAAACAGGGCCAGCCTTTTGACGCCGTGCTCCACTTTGCCGCCCTCATTGAGGCCGGCGAGTCGATGGTCCGGCCTGAGCTTTTCTTTCGCAACAACACCGCATCCACGCTTTCACTGCTTGAGGCCGTGCTCGCCTGCGGCCCTAAACGCCTGGTCTTTTCTTCCACCGCGGCCGTCTATGGGGAGCCGGAAACCATTCCAATCAAAGAAGATGCGCGTCTAGCCCCGACCAATCCCTACGGCCAGTCGAAATTGCTTGTAGAGGAAATGCTCTCTTGGTTCAATCGCATTCACGGCCTGCGCTATGCCTCGCTCCGCTACTTCAACGTAGCCGGCGCGCTTGAAGGTCCCAAGGGCATCACCCGCGGCGAAGCGCACGACCCTGAAACCCACCTGATCCCGCTCGTCCTCGACGTTGCGCTCGGGCGACGCCCCTCCATTCGCATTTACGGCGACGACTATCCCACCCACGACGGCACCTGCATCCGCGACTACATTCATGTCTCGGACCTGGCCGAGGCGCACATGCTGGCCCTCGCCGCCCTTGGATCAGACTCGAGAAGCGAGTCTGGCGCAAAAAACGGCTCCAGCGCCGAGAATCCGGGCCCGCTGATTTACAACCTCGGAAACGGTCAGGGCTTCAGCGTCCTCGAAGTGATTCAGTCGGCGCGCCGCGTCACCGGCCACCCCATCCCGGCAGAGGTCCACCCGAGGCGTCCCGGAGACCCCGCCGTCCTCGTCGCCAGCTCAGAAAAAGCCATGCGCGAATTAGGCTGGAAGCCGCGCTACACCTCGCTCGATGACATCATCCGCACGGCGTGGATCTGGCACCAGAAGCGCTACAGCAAGTAGGGAAAAAGGCGATGCAGCGAATTTATTTGCTTTCGACCGGTGGAACCATCGAAAAGGTCTACTCCGAGCAGAGTGGCGCGGTAGAAAATCGCGCCGCCAAGCTCGACCGCTATCTGCGCGCCCTGCGCCTGCCCGACGCCGATGTCCGCGCCGTTCACCTGATGAACAAGGATTCGCTGGAGATGACCGATGCCGATCGTATCGAAGTCCGCGACCGAGTCGGCGAGCTTTTGGCTGAAGGCGCCCCTATCGTGATCTCTCACGGCACCGACACCTTGATTGAAACCGGCCTGTTTCTTGAAGCGACATTCACGGCCCTCCCTTTCTCCGGTCTGAAAATCCCGATCATTCTCACCGGCGCCATGACGCCACTCGGCTTTGAAGGCAGCGACGGCCTGCAAAACCTCACCGAAAGCCTGCTTGCCGCGCGACTGCTCTCGCCCGGTGTCTTCGTTGTCATGCACGGCCAGGTTTTTCCGGTTTCGAAGGCCCGCAAGGACAAAGACAAAGCCACATTCGTCTGGAAATAGCCCTCTCATGCCGGAATCATGCATCCGCGCAGTACATCATTCGATCCAATGAACTAGAGTGTTGGGCGAGGTTCTTCCCCGATGGCCGAAAACGAGAAAAAGGGCTTCATCCGGGCATTCCTTGATTTCTTTGTTCTTTTCAGCGGCATTTCAACCGCTTCAGCCCTGGCCCGCACCCAGGGCCGGCGGCCGAACACGCGTGGCATCTTTCTGTTTCGCCGCCGCCCGTCTGGCGATCAGGACCGCTGCCACCCGACATTGACGCCGCGCCAACAGTCGACGACACGCCACACAACTGAATTTCCAGCCGAATTGCTAAAATCGAATCTATGCCAATCACGCGCCAGCAAGCTCTCGAGTACTTTGAATCTCCCGACCTCATCGGCCTGGGATTCGAGGCCGACGCTGTGCGCCGCCGCCTGCATCCCGAGGGCGTAGTCACCTACATCATCGATCGCAACATCAACTACACCAACTACTGCACCGAATACTGCACCTTCTGCGCCTTTTATCGCCCGTTGCCAATCAACGGTAAGCCCCACCCCAACTCGAGCGACGGCTACATCCTCGAATTCGAAACCATCTGCGACAAAATCGCCGAGACACTTGAAATGGGAGGCACGGGCGTGCTGATGCAGGGCGGCATTCATCCCGATCTCAAGATCGACTGGTTTGAGCGCCTATTTCGCGGCATCAAAGAGCGCTTCCCGCAAATCTGGCTGCATTGTCTTTCAGCTTCCGAAGTCCTCGCCATTGCGGAATACTCAAACCTCGATCTGCGAACCACCATCGCTCGCCTCCGCGATGCCGGCCTCGACTCCATTCCTGGCGGCGGCGCTGAAATTCTCGACGACGAAGTCCGCCATCGCATCGCGCGCCTCAAATGCGACACCGAAGATTGGGTCAGCGTGCATCGGACCGCTCATCAACTGGGAATGCGCACCACCGCAACCATGATGTTTGGCGTAGGCGAAAATTTCGATCAGCGCATCAACCACTTTGAAGTCGTCCGCCGCTTCAGGAAGAAACCGGCGGCTTCACGGCTTTCATCCCATGGAGCTTCCAGCCAGGAAACACGGCACTCGGCGGCCGGGGCTGGGATGAAGCGACTTCGGTCGAATATCTAAAGGTCCTCGCCATCGCGCGCCTCTATCTCGACAATATTGAGAACGTGCAGGCCAGTTGGGTCACGCAGGGATTGAAAGTGCTCGAGCTGGGCCTTCACTTCGGCGGCAACGACGTGGGCTCAGTGATGCTCGAAGAAAATGTCGTCCGCGCCGCCGGCACCTCGAACTGCACCACCGAAGAAGAACTGCGCCGCATCATCCGCGACGCCGGCTTCAAACCGGTCCAGCGCGATACGCTCTACCGAACGATGTTCCTGAACTAGCGCCGGCATCCGCTCCAACCCTCGCAACAGTTCACGTACTATGCAGGAGGCAGATTTGCTTTCCCGCCTGCCGGCGCGAAAGGCAAAGCCTGCGTGCGCCATGGGCGTTCAACAAAATTTGGAGGGTATTTTGACTCGTTCCGGAGTATGTTGTCTGGCCGTACTATGCTTGGCTCTCGCAGCGTCACAAGCCACCGCGCAAGTGGTAAATGAGCTCGTGAATTCGCAGGGCGCTACCGCACCGTGCGTCGGGGTTGGTCCCATCGCGGCTCCCATAGTCAAGAAGTGCGTCGCACTTTTTGAGCAGGCGGGCTTCATTATCAATAACCAGCTCGGATACTCGGGCCTCACCATCGGCACAAAGGGCGATACGGACGGCGCCATCACTGCCGTCGATGCTCAATCTCCGGCCGCCGCTGCCGGCTTCAAAGTCGGCGATTCAATCACCGCGATTAACGGCAAACCGGTCGCGCCGACGCCGGGCATGATCGCCGCCAAAGGCGTCTTCGGGCAGCGCGGCGACACTCTGCACTTGACGTTGAAGCGCGCGGGATCTCAAGTCGACGTCAGCCTGGTCCGCGCCGCGCAAAATGCGCCAGCCGGACCGACCGCTTCCGGTTTTATGCTTTCGGTCAAAGACATGATCAACTGGCAAAACCAGTTTGCTCCCTGCATCGGCGCCGGCCCGGCTGCCCCGGCCGCTCTCGCATTTTGCTACGGGCATTTCAAGCCATATGGATTCATCAAGTCTGCGGATCTTGGCTCGACAGGATTTGAGATCGATCAGGCAAATAAGAGCAAAGCGCTGGTGACAACAGTGGACGCAGGCTCTCCCGCGGCCAAGGCCGGCGTGCAACCCGGTGACGAAATCGTCGCCATCGAGGGCCAGCCTTTGACCGCCAGCAAAGGAGAGTCCGCAAACGAAATGCTCTTCGGCAAGATTGGCGATTCGTTCAAAATTTCGGTACAACGCGGACAGAGTGTTTCGACCATCCAACTGGTTCTGGCTGCCAAACCCAAGAAATAGCTAACCCAGTCGAATATCATTGGCATCTTTCCGAATTCTTGACGACCTTAGGTTTTCCGCAACGCCTCATTCACCTGAAGCATCTACCCTTGTGACATGACCAAAACTGCTTCGCTTTCCCTCCGCACCCTCGGCAACTCCGATCTCGAGCTCACCCCCATCGGCATTGGCACGTGGGCCATCGGCGGCGGCGATTGGGCTTCTTCATGGGGACCGCAGGACGACGCGGACTCCATCGCCGCCATCCATCGCGCCGTCGATCTGGGCGTCAACTGGATTGACACTGCGGCCGTCTACGGCCTAGGCCACTCTGAAGAGATGGTCGGGCGCGCCGTCAAATCGCTGTCGCGCAAGCCGTACATTTTCACCAAGTGCTCGCTGCGCTGGCACGCTGACCGCTCAATCTACAACTCGCTCAAGGCCGAGTCGCTCGCCGAAGAAGTTGAAGCTTCGCTCAAGCGCCTCCAGGTCGATGCCATCGATCTTTACCAGATTCACTGGCCAAATCCCGATAGTGAAATCGAAGAAGGCTGGGAGACGCTGGCGCGCCTGCAGGAGCACGGAAAGATCCGCTGGATCGGCGTCTCCAACTTCTCTGTCGACCAGATGAAGCGCGCCCAGAAGATCGCGCCCATCACCAGCCTGCAGCCTCCCTACTCCATGCTGCGCCGCGCCATCGAAACCGAGATTCTGCCCTTCACGCTTGCCAACGGCATCGGCGTCATCAACTACTCGCCCATGCTCTCCGGCATGCTCACCGGCAAAATGACCGCCGAGCGCGCGGCGAACCTGGCTCCCGACGATTGGCGGCGCAGGAACAAGGAATTCAATGAGCCGCGGCTCGGCCAGAATCTGCGCCTGGTAGAGCTGCTGCGTGAAATCGGAAGCAGCCATGGCGTAACCCCCGGAGTTGTTGCCGTCGCGTGGGTGCTGCACAATCCAGCGATAACCGCCGCGATCGTCGGCGGCCGCAGCGCCAGCCAAGTCGAAGAGACCGCTGCCGCCCTCACCTTTCGCCTGACCGAAGAGGAATTCGCAAGGATCGGCGAGTTTCTCGACACGATGGAAAAATAGTCCAGCCGCTGCAGGCTCAAGCTAGCCCGCGCAATGTGCAAACAAACAAAAACCCCGGCCGAAGCCGGGGTTTTCTTTTCAAAGAAAGTAACTTGGTTACATCGCCGCGACAAAGTCCGGAACCATGACGGCCGCGTGCTCTTGCAGCAACTGCGTCATGCGTGCGGCCATGCCGGTGTAGATTGAGGCGGCGCGGAACGCATTCACGCGAACACCTTCGCTAGCGTGGCGAAATGCATACTGTCCTAGAGCCGTCAGGACGCAAACTCGAATCTGCATCGCGTCGCTGTGTAATGTCTCGATGAGCAGGCGATCGACTGAATCGCAATTCTTGGCCGCAAAGTCCGCCATCTCCTGCATGACCCGCGCGTTCTGGTAGATCACCCAGAGGCCCTTCGGCCCTTCCATCCGCTGCCAGGCGTCTTCAGGAGTTGCGCTAAGGCCTTCCTGCCACAGGAAGTGGTCGCTCAACTCGCGCGCACTCCATTCGGGTCGCAGGCGAGCCAGCAAGGCATCCCATGATTGCGAATTGCGCCGCTTCGCGCTCTTGCGGAATCCCACAAGAACCAGAGCGACTGCAACCAGGGCAGCGATTTGTAAGATAACCAACGCCATTCTTAATCCCCAAAGCAACTCTATCGGCAACTGCGAATCAGTCGTTCAACACAATACATTTCTCGCTACATCAATACTTGTAGCAGAATTCAAGTCGCTTGTATGTGCCAAAACAAGTTATCGGAATACTACTTTCGGGGGACAAAACAAACTATCCCTCGAACCCCAAAATTGATCCCCAAAACAAATCTATTGCAACTGCTAATCAGTGGTTCATCCCGCTACATTTCCGTCTACACCAATACTTGTAGCAGAATTCAAATCGCTTGTCTGCGCCAAAAACGGTTTCCGAATACCCCTTTTGTGGGATAAGTTGCCTCTCCGTCGGACAATGTACAAAAGTAATGATTCGTTCTCGAACACTTGATCTTCGGCGCAAACAGACTTTTCAACGCCCTCCAAAACAGCGCCAAAAGCCTTCCGTTACAATGGAATACAGAAAGATTTTTGCGCGAAGGAGCGACCCCAAAAGTGCCCGAGCGAACATTTAGCATCATCAAACCAGACGCAGTAGCCGACGGACATGCCGGCGCCATTCTCGCCGAGATTGACAAGGCCGGCTTCCGGATCGTCTCAATCCGGAGAGAATCCATTACCAAACGCGAGGCCGAGGGCTTCTACGCCGTTCACAGCGCCAAGCCGTTTTTCTCAGGTCTTACCGACTTCATGTCTTCGGGCCCGCTGTTCCTTATGGTTCTGGAGAAGGACAACGCGATTGCCGACCTGCGCAAGCTGATGGGCGCCACCAATCCCGCCAACGCCGAAGAGGGCACCATCCGCAAGAAATTTGCTCGCTCTCTCGGTGAGAACGCCATCCACGGCTCCGATGCGCCGGAGACTGCCGCCTTCGAGATCGCCTACTGGTTCGCCGGCTACGAGCTGATTTAGACAGGCCGGTGCAACGGAGGGCTCTTCAAATGAGCACAAACGATAACCAACTCCTGCGGCTGTTTCTCGAGTCCTCGCGGACCGAACTTCTCGGATTAAATTGGTCGCGGCTGAAGGAATGCGTGACTCCGTTGACTGAGGAGCAAATCTGGTGGCGGCCGAACGATGCGTCGAACAGCATCGGCAACCTGTTGCTCCATCTCGACGGCAACATTCGCCAATGGCTGGTTGATTCATTCAATAAGAATCAAGATCTCCGCAACCGGCCGGCTGAGTTCGCCGCTCAAGGCGGGATCTCGGCCGCCGACTTGCTCGCCCGGCTCGGCGCCACGCTCGAGGAAGCCGGCCAAGTCATCGCTCGCCTTACTGAAGACGAGTTGCTGGCTCCCCGGGAGATTCAGGGCTATCACACGCGCGGTCTCGACGCCGTCTACCATGTCGTCGTGCACTTCGGCCTGCACTACGGCCAGATTGTCTACATCACCAAATCGCTGCTCGCCAAAGACCTCGGCTTCTATAAGGAGCTGAACAAGACCGGTCGCGCTTCCTGAATTGCGCTTCATGAACGCCGATTCCTGAATTTCTGGCGCGGCCTGATTCACGGGCGTCGAGCGACGGCAACCCGCGCAATCCCCTGCAAATCCTTCGTGAATTCGATGTCCTCGAATCGCGCGGCCGCCAGCAGCTTGCCGACCGCAGCCTGCTGACCAAATCCGATCTCGAGCGCGACAAATCCGCCTGGCGTCAGCGCCGCAAATGCCGCGGGAATCAGCCGGCGATAAACCTCCAGACCATCATCGCCCGCAAACAGCGCCTGCGCGGGCTCATAGTCGCGCACCTCTACTGAAAGAGACTCGCGATCCGGCTCAGGCACGTAGGGCGGATTCGAAACGATGAAATCGAACAGCTCGCTCGCTACGGGTGCGAGCAGGTCACCTTGGTGGAAGGTCACGCGATTCGCGACGCCGTTCTGTTCCGCATTCTCTCGCGCAACTGCCAGCGCCGCCGCAGAGATTTCCGTAGCGTGTATGCGCGCCCCCAACGCCTCCGAAGACAGCTTGCTGACCAATGCCACGGCAATCGCTCCCGACCCCGTACCCACATCGGCGATGCGCAGCTTGGCGGTGGGCTGATTTTTCAGCCCGCCTGCAATCTCAATCACCTTTTCCACCAGGTGTTCGGTTTCAGGCCGTGGAATCAGCACCGCGCGATTCACCTTGAAATTCAGCCCGTAGAACTCCGCCTCGCCTGTGATGTATTGGATTGGCTCGCCGGCGCGCCTGCGCTGGACAAGCGCGCGGAATTCAGCGCCTACTTTCGGCATTGTTGGTGAGTTATCGTGCGCGATCAGCCACGCCAGGTTTCTTTCCGGCGCCTCCCGCCGCAAAACATGAAGCAGCAGCGTCTCCGCATCGCGGCGCGCGCGCTCGGGATGCGGCCCCGCCGAAAGCATTTGCTCGGCCTCCGCAATCAGTGAACGAATATTTGAACGATCAAATGGCTTGGGTCGCATAGAAAACAGATGCCCGTCCTAGACAGGGTACCGTTCCATCGCGATCGCGTGTTTCGCCACGACGTGGCTGAGCGCAACCACATCGGCCGGCACAACCCGCGCCAGCCGCCGCAGAATCGCCAACTGCGTTTCGAGCGCGTCGCCTTCGCCGCATGCAGCCAGCACTCGCCGCGCCGCCCGCTCCGCCAGCGCCATCGATTCATCCGCCAGCAATCCCGTCATGGCCGCTGCAACTTCAGCCGAGCCGCGCCCAGCGTGGGCAATTTTCTGCGCGCGCACCAGCGCCGACTCCAGCGCGAACACCTGGCTGATCATGTCTGCCAGGTCGGCCATAATCTCCTGCTGCTCCTCGAGCCCGGTCATAAATCTCTGGCTCGCCACGCCCGCCGCGAACAACGTCATCTTCTTCACCGCCGCCAGAACCTTGGCCTCGTGAGCGAGTGGGCCCGCATCCGCATCGCCGCCGAACGATGGCGGCTCCATTACCTCGTCCATCACGCGCTTGATCGCGCCGAGTAGCGGCAGCTTCCCGCTCATTGCGCGCTTCATCATCCAGCCCGTGATGATCAGCCGGTTGATCTCGTTCGTTCCTTCGAAGATGCGGTTAATCCGCGCGTCGCGGTACGTACGCTCCGCCGGATACTCCTCGACATACCCATAGCCGCCCATCGTCGCGATCAGCTCGTCCGCCACCAGCGTCAGCATCTCCGAGCCGTAGACCTTCAGGATGGAGCACTCGACCGCATACTCCTCAATAGCAGCCGCGGAACGTCTACACTTCGGCTCCGCGTGCGCCCGCCGTCGCCCCTGCCGAGCTTTGCGTCCATCAGGCCGGCCAAACGATAAGCCATGCTCTCTGCCGCATAAAGCTGCGCCGCTGCCGAAGAAATCTTTCGCTGGATCAGCCCGAACTCCGCGATCGCTTTGCCGAATGCGCGGCGCTCCTTGGCGTAGTGAATCATCTGCGCCAGCGCATGCCGCGCCCCGCCGATGCAGGCCACGGCCAGCTTGAAGCGACCGACATTCAGCACATTGAACGCGATGTGGTGGCCCTTGCCTGCCTCGCCCAGCAGATTCCCTACCGGAATTTTGCAATCCTGCAGTACCAGCGGGCACGTCGACGAACCGTGAATCCCCAGCTTGTGTTCCTCGGTGCCCACGATCAGGCCCGGCGTATGGCGTTCGATCAGAAACGCCGAAAACTTCTCGCCGTCTATCTTTGCGAAAACTGTGTACAAATCCGCGATGCCGCCGTTGGTGATCCACTGCTTCTCGCCGCTCAGAATGTAATGCGCGCCATCCGGCGTAAGCGTCGCGCGCGTCCGAATGTTCATGGCGTCCGAACCCGAGCTGGCCTCGGACAATCCATACGCGCCGATCCATTCGCAGCTGGCAAGCTTCGGCAGGTAGCGTTGCTTTTGCTCCGGAGTTCCGTACCAGACCAGCGGCAGCGTGCCGATGCCGGCGTGCGCGCCGAACGCCGTCGAAAAGCTGGCCAGCACTGAAATGTGGTCGACGATGAGCGTCGAGCTCACCTTGTCCATCCCCAGGCCGCCGTACTCCTCGGGAACATCGACCGCGGTGAACCCCAGCTCCGCAGCTTTGCGCAGCGCCTCCGCCATCGCGCCCGGCTCTTTTCGCCTCGATCGCCGCAATGCGCGGCAAAATCTCTTCGCGCGCGAATCGCTCCGCCGTCGCTGCAATCTGCCGCTGCTCCTCGCTCAGGTCTTCAGGAGTGAAAACCTCATCCGGCCTGCGCGATTCGATCAGGAAGCTGCCGCCGGCGGCGGCAACAATGGGAGATGCGGCGTCCATTGGCGTGAAGGTCCTCCAACTAAATCGGACCCCAGAAAGGCGTGCCCAATGCGCCCACCTTACGCCAGCGGCTCAAGTCTCCGCAACCAGCCGTCACCGTCTCACAGTCCCCAGCCAGCAGTTAGCGTGTCGCCTCGAACAGGAACCACGCGCGCCGCTCGGCTTCGTCGATCCACACTTCGATCAAACTGGTCGTCGCGTAGTCGTTGGCGTCGGAAGCAACCTCGTGCGCCTCGCGGAGGCTCTTCACCAGCGCTCGATTATCAGACTGAAGTTCCTCCAGCATGCCGTGCGCCGGAACAAACTCGTAGTCGTTGTCCTTGAGCCGCTGCAACTGCGCAATCTGCCCGATGGAGCGAATCGTCAGTCCGCCGATTTTGCGAACCCGCTCCGCAATTGCGTCGGAGATGGCGAAGATCTGATCGGCCTGCTCGTCGAGCAGCAGATGATAATCGCGAAAATGCGGACCGCTCATGTGCCAGTGGAAGTTCTTCGTCTTGATGTAGAGGGCAAATACGTCAGCCAGCAGCGGATTGAGCGCGTCGGACAGTTCTTTCACCTGCTCGGGCGTGAAATCGTCCGGATTGCTTGTCTTGGCCGCTTTCTTTGCTTCGGTTGCGTGGGTTGGCATTCGATCTCCTTTGGGCGAGCGCGGCACGGGAAACGCAAAAAGCCGAATCCGGAGAGTCGAGCGCCGCATGTCTCGCGTATCCATTATGATGCCGCGGAAAAGCCGACGATGCGCCTAAAGGATCACTGAAAATGAAAATCTGTGGAGAATTCCACAAACGCAAAGCCGCCGCCGCAGATTCAAGGTCGCCCAACCGGGCTTGTCGCTCTTTTTGAGCGAATCCCTACACCTTTACCGCGGGATGCGCCCCATAGTGCAGCAGCAAGGCCACCGCGCAGCTCACAAGCCGCGTCTCCGCTGAATCCGCTCGGCTGGTCAGAATCGTCGGCACGCGCGCGCCCAGCACAATGCCGGCCAGCTGTGCTCCGCCAAGATACTCAAGTTGTTTCGCCAGCATGTTTCCGCTTTCAAGATCGGGCACCACCAGAATGTCGGCCTGGCCCGTCACCGGCGAAACCAGCTTTTTGATCTTCGCCGCCTTCTGGCTTACTGCCGTGTCGAACGCCAGCGGCCCATCGAGTATGCCGCCGGTGATCTGGCCGCGATCCGCCATCTTGCACAGCGCCGCCGCATCCAGTGTGGACTGGATCTTCGGGTTCACCGTCTCCACCGCCGAAAGCAGTGCCACCTTCGGCTCGGGAATGCCCAGCGCATGCGCCAGGTCGATCGCGTTCTGCACAATGTGAACTTTGTCTTCCAGGTCCGGCGTAATGTTGATCGCCGCATCGGTGATAAGCAGCGTGCGCGCGTAAGCCGGCGTATCCATAATGAACACATGCGAGATGCGCCGCGCCGTGCGCAGGCCACTATCGCGCTGCATCACCGGCTTCAACAGCTCGTCAGTGTGCAGGCTGCCTTTCATCAGTGCCAATGCATTGCCTGCGCGGCACATTGTCACGGCAGCTTCCGCGGCATGAGCCTCGGTTTCGGCCTCCACAATCGGGAAAGCGCTAATGTCGGCGCCGATCTTTGCCGCGAGCGCCTTCATGGCTTTTTCCGGACCAATAAGTGTCGGTTCAATCAGCCCGGCAGCCGCCGCTTCCACCGCGCCGCTCAGTGCCACTTCAGTCAGCGGCCACACCACCGCTGTAGTGATGGCGGGGAAATTCTTGCAACGCTCAATGAATTTGTGAAAGACGTGATAGTCCGGCGGATGGCCGACCAGCGGATCAACGGCAACAGCTTCAGCCAATGTGGCAAGGTCGCTCATGAATTGATTCTCCCGGCCGGCGAAGCCAACAGCCCGCCGGTCTTACTCAGTCCCGCTCTTACTTCATCATTGTCTCCCGACCGCAGTTTGGCTTATGTGAGTTTGGTCACAATTCGGGCTGGCGTCTCTGCATGTGGTATCCAACTCCCGCAAAGCGTCCCTTTCCGCTTGGCCCGCGCGACTATCCATTTCGCTTTCCCGATTTGCGAATCCCCGCTCCAATTGCGGCGATTTGCGCCCAGTCCCTTGCGTTGACTCTGCGCTGAATTCAGGCCTATACTCGGAATCACCGGGCCTTCCCCCCAGCCAGCAACGGTCAGCTGCGTCCTCATGGCGCCGCAACTTAAAGGAGAGTCTTATGCAAAGACTTCTCGCCATCGCCTTTTGTGCTCTGCTTTTCCTGGGAGTCACAGCGGCACCTTCGCCAGCCCAGGTGTCCCAAATAACCAACGCGCTCTCCGGGAAGAAAAAGGGGGCGACAGATCCGAACGACATTAGCAACGTCGACAAGGACAAGATCGCCCATGTCGAGCAGATGCCCGAGATCCAGGACGCCATTCAACAGGAATGGGACACGCTGCGCAGAAACGATATGCAGCTGGCCTACGGCATTAACCTCACCGAGAATATGGGCTTGTCTCAGGACGCCGCTTCGGGCGACTCATTTGACCGGCAGCGTCTCTATGCCAATCCCGTTGTGCAAAGCTACGTCAACCACATCGGGCAGCGGCTCGTTCCCAAGAACTCGGCCAACGTTTACACCTTCCGCGTCCTGTACGATCCCATCCCCAAGGCTCTCACCCTTTCTACCGGAACCATCTATCTTTCCACGGGCCTGGTTTCCATGCTCAGCAGCGAGTCTGAAGTGGCCTACGTGCTGGCGCACGAAATTGCCCACGTTGAGCTAAGGCAGGCCTACCTGCGCATTCGCGACAAGCATGTTGCTGAAGAGCTGGCGAAGGAAAAAGCCGAGAAGGAAAAGATGATCACCGACGTCGGCTCCATGGTCATGGGAGCCGGATTAGGCGGCGCCATGATTCCGCTGCGCCTCGGAGGATTGCTCGGAGGCAGCGCCGGCCTCGCCACCGGAATGGAAGTCGGCCATTACTTCATTCATCCGCAAATCGAGCCGGTTCTCTGGGCCTCGAAAGAAGAAGACGACGCCGACGATATGGCATTGAATTTGATGGTCGAGCAGGGCTACGACCCGCGCGAGGTCAATCGCCTCTTCGCTTCGCTCAATCAGGTTGTGACCGCGGACTCGCGCATGGGCCTCGGTTTCATGGGCAGCGCGCCGCGCATCAAGGAGCGGCAAGCGCACCTCGACTCGCTCTTCAGCGGACAGCTGAAAGCGGAGATCGAGTTGCGGACCAAGGGCAAGGGCTTCAATCCCAATGGTCCCGATTTTGGGCCCATGATCTCCTCAGTCAAGCGCGACAACGGCATCCTCGCCATGGACTACGATCTCTTTGCCGTAGCCAAGCGGAATCTTGAGGGCGCAGTGGCTGATCGGCCCGATGATCCTTACGCGAACTTCTATCTGGCCAAGCTCGAACGCCTCACCGCGCGCACTCCCGAAGAGCGGCAGGACGCTCTCAACCATCTCACCACCGCGCTCCGTCTCGACGCGGAGCGGGGCGCTATCCCTTCGGCTCACCTGGAATATGCCGTCGATCTGATGGAGGCGGAAGACTCCTCCAACCACGATCAGATTTCGAGTGAGCTAAAGGCCTATGTTGTCCTGTCCGAACGCGATCACGGTGGACTGCCGGCCGACATGCCGCTGATTTACGACTATCTGACCGCCGCTGGCGACGGACGGTGGTATTTGCCTCCGCAGTGGTATGACGCCCAGTTGACCAACAACCCCGGCTTCACCACCACCGCTCCCGAGGCGGTCATTCGCAAGGCCTCCATGCTGGAAGGTCCGGCTTCAGCGCCCTCTGCTGAGCCGGGCTCATCGCCGACTTCCCGCACCAGGGTCAAAACCGCCGCGGCAACCAAACCGGCAAAAGCTGGCGCGCCAGCGACAAATTAGGAATCTGCGCGCAATTCGCACAGACCCCTCACCGGATCTGATCTGGCCCATCAATTACTCTGAGTTCTTATGGGCCAGATCCGCATCCTTCCCGATCAGGTTGCCAATCAAATCGCCGCCGGCGAGGTGGTCGATCGGCCCGCGTCCGTGGTCAAGGAGCTCCTTGAGAACGCGCTCGACGCTGGAGCCATGCGCATTCGCGTCGAGGTTGAAGGCGGCGGGCGAAAGCTGATCCGCGTCTCCGACGATGGCCACGGCATGAATCGCGACGACGCTCTGCTGGCCTTCGAGCGCCATGCCACTTCCAAGCTCCGCACCGCGGACGATCTGCTCTCCATTGCCACGCTGGGCTTTCGCGGCGAGGCGCTTCCGTCTATCGCTTCAGTCGCGCGCGTCACGCTTGAAACAGCTACTGGGGACGAAGCAGCCGGCACGCATCTCGAAGTCGCAGGCGGCAAAATCCATCGCGTTGAAGATGCGGCATTGCCTCGCGGCACCACAATCGCCGTTGCCGATCTCTTCTTCAACACGCCCGCGCGGCGCAAATTTCTGCGCGCCGAATCCACTGAGCTGGCCCACGTCACCGCGCTGGTCACGCACTACGCCCTGGCACATCCTGAGAAGCAATTCGATCTTCTCTCCGCCAGCCACACCATCCTCTCCGCGCCTCCAGTCGCCCGCACCGCCGAACGCATCTTCCAGGTCTTTGGCAAGGAGACACTCAGCCAACTGCTTCCCGTCGCCGCCGAAACTCTGCTCGAGCGCGCCGGCCTGCCCCAGCCGCCACCCTGGAAACGCGATCCCGACCAGCCTGCGCGCCAGCCCGGTTCGCTGCGCCTCACAGGTTTCTACTCCAAGCCGGAGCTGCAAAAACTCAATCGCAATTCCATTTACATCTTCATCAACAAGCGCCTCATCCGCGACCGCCTTCTGCTCCACGCCATCACCGAGGCCTATCGCAACGTAATTCCTCCCACCAGCTTCCCCGTCGTTCTGTTGTTCCTTGAAATGCCGCCCGAAGAAGTGGACGTGAACGTTCACCCAGCCAAGACCGAAGTCCGCTTTCGCCAGGCTGGCCATATTCACGACTTTGTTCGCGATAGCCTGCGCACGGCGCTCATCAAAGCGCGCCCGGCTGCCGGATTCCTCGCTGCCCTCGACTCACAGCCCTCTGCCAGCCCATCGCTGATGCCTCCCGCAGCCTCGCCGCTGCCGGGAGCTCCCGACTCCGATCCCCATGCCCCATCCGACGCCGAACCTTTTCATCTGACTCAGCGCATTCCCACAGCCGTCCCCGGCGCGTTGCCCTTCGACCTTCCGAGCTTCGACGGCCCGCAAAACCAGCTTGATAGCCTCGCCTCTCGCAACCTCGACGCCCACGCCTGGAGCGAAGCCGCCAGCGCTCTGCTCGCCACGGCAGCCACTGACGCCGGAGATTGCAGCCCAAACCCCAATGGCACAGCAGCTTACGCCAACAATCCGGCTACAGCTGCCGCGGCTACGGCCGCAGCAGCCACAGCTCTCGTCGAAGCAGACCAGGCCGCCAACTCCCTCAACCGGCTCGGCTCCCTCAAACCTATCGGGCAGTTGCGCGATTCCTTCATTCTGGCCTCCGGCGAAGACGGCCTATGGATCATCGACCAGCACGTTGCACACGAACGGGTGCTTTTTGAGAAAATCCTGCGCGACCGCCAGGTGGAACGCGTGCAGCGCCAACGCCTTCTGATGCCCATGCTTGTGGAATTAAAGCCGGAACAGATGGTCGTCTTCGCCCGCATCGCCGAGGAGCTCGAAGTCAACGGTTTTGAGGTGGAACCCTTTGGCCCTCAAACACTTGCCGTCAAAGCTGCCCCCGTTGGACTGGAAGGCGCCGAGCTCGAAAGAACGCTCGCCGAAGTCATCGATCAATCGACCGGGGATTCCGGCGAAGCCTCGCATAATGAGGAACTTAACAAGCTTCGCTCGCGCATTGCCGCCTCAATTGCCTGCCATTCGGCCATCAAGGTCAATACCGCTCTTGATACAAAACGTATAGAATGGTTATTGTTAGAGCTTGGAAAGACCAGTCACCCTACCAGTTGCCCGCATGGACGTCCTATAGCTTTGCTGTATTCTTGGAAGGAGATCCTGCGGGCCTTCCACCGAATTTAGGGTTCAATTAGAGACCCCTCGGACGTCTGGAAGGTGACCGGACGCGCTCTCAGGAGCGCGGGATTCTGGCCGTGATCGCTCAACCCGGAAGCGAGGTTTTCTTTGACAGCGGAACAGTTGGAAGCATCGCGCTCCGAAAGGATGCGCCTGAACGGACGCGGGCAGTTGACGATTGATGAGGCCCGCACTTGGTTAGAAGAAACGGGTTTGTGTCTTTTCCTACCAAAGCGGCAGTTCGCCTCATTCACAGCCCCTACCTTTGTTGAAGCCGTAGCCGGCGAGCAAACATCTTCTCCTTCGGCCAAGTTGGTCTCTTATGCTGAAGACCTGCTGGTGCGCCTGGAATCTGAAAATGTGGCAGTCCGGCTCAACCTGCTTGGCCAGCCTGGCGACGAGCCCGATTTTGTGGTCGCGGCCTGGGTTCTGCCCTACGTCTATGCTCTTCGCGGCGATCGCGACTGGCGGCGAATCCCGCAGTTGACCGGATCGCGCCAGGTCTCACAGCTCGCGGTACAGGCTTACAAGCAGCTTGAAACCGGCGACCAGACCATCACTCAGTTGCGCCACTCCCTCGGCCGCGAAGTCTCTGAGTCCGCGGTTCTGCGCGCCATCACCGAGCTCTGGCAGCAACTGCGCATCATTCCCGTCGTCTCCGCTCCCGGCAAATCGCCGCAATGGCAGCTTCTGCGCGTTCGCTACCAGAAGGCCATTGCTGAAGGCGCATCCACATCGCAGGTCACCGCCATCTCCGTGCTCGCTTCCATCTACCTGCAAGCGGTTATCGCCGCCAGCATGGAAGAGGTCGAGATGTTCCTTGCGCCGCTTACCGCGCGCAGCAAGGTGCGTGAAGTTCTTCGCGGGCTGGTTGCTACCCGCCAGGTTCACTCGCTCGCCATGGGCCACGCTCCGCACTTTTACGTCGCCGGAACGCTTCCCGAGTTCGCTGCGCCGGCCACCATTTATGCAAGTTCGTCCATGCCGGCCTCGTCCTACTTCCTGCGCTCCTATGAGCACGAGGAATCGGTTCGCTTCTCGGTCGCGCCCAAGACTTCGCCGCAGTTTTTCTCCGCGCCCGTTCCGCCTCCCAGGGCCGCCGAGCCGGTAATTGAGCGCCCGCCGCAGGCCCCCGAAAAAACGAATTTTGAAAAAACGAATTTCGAAAAGGCGCCACCCTCGCATATTGACAGGGCGCCGGCAGCGCATATTGAAAAGGCGCCGGCCTCTCGTCCGCGCTTCAGCCATCAGCCCACTCGCGCCCGCGACCGCAAACCGGTGCAGAAGTCCGTCGCCGGCCGCGTCGCCCGCCGTCCCATTCGTGATGCGCGCAGTTCCGCACCGCGCTCGACCGGCAGCTCCCGCCACGCGCAGGGTTCGCGCTGGACGAAGACTGCCTCAAAAAACGGGAAGGTCAACGGCAACGGCCACAGCAAGCGTCTCGCCCCCCACGCCGGCAAAACCTCCTCTAACGGCACCCGCTTTAGTTCGAACGGCCACTCACGCGCGGGCAACGGGTCGAATAGCCTGCACAAGACCAATGGCCTGCACAAGGCCAAGCCGTCCGCGTCCAGAAATCTGCGCAACGGCCACTCCACCAGCAATGGCCATTCTGGGAATGGAAAAGCTGCCGCCAAGCCTTCACGGCGACCCGTCTCTTCAAGCAAGAGTTCGCGTCCTGACGCGCGCAGCAGCCGCAAGCCCGCGCTGACGGCTTCAGCAAAGGCGACCAACCGTTCGCGCTACGGCTTTACCGCTTCTTCCAATCGGCGATCGAAGAAATCCAGGTAAACGAAACCAGCTGAGCAAGACTCGATGAGCGAAGCCCGATGAGCAAGAGTAGTAGTAGATGACAGCGGAAGACACGCTCACCGCTGCTCCTGACGGTGCTCGGAAGATCATCGTCGCCATCGACGGCCCCGCCGGAGCGGGAAAAAGCACAATCGCGCGCCACCTCGCGCGCCATTTCGGCCTGCTCAATCTTGAAACCGGCGCGATGTATCGCGCCTTCGCTCTCAAGGCACTGCGCTCGGCGGTCGCTTTAGACGACGCCAAAGCTCTTGAAGAGCTCACCCGCGAAACCGAAATCCGTCTCGATCCCGGCGAAGAAGAAAATCTCGTCCTGCTCGATGGCGAAGACGTGACCGGCCAGATCCGAAACCCCCTCGTCACCGAGGCCGCATCGCGCGTCAGCGTCTTTCCGGCAGTGCGCGCCTGGCTGGTTCGCCTGCAACAGCAGATCGGCGCGCGTGGCGGAGTCGTCATGGAAGGCCGCGACATCGGCACCGTCGTCTTTCCTCACGCCGACGTCAAGATCTTCCTCGACGCTGCGCCTGAAGTCCGCGGCCAGCGCCGCTATGAACAAATCGGCCAGATCGGCCAAAAGGGCGCTACGCCCTCGCCGCCGCCTGAGACCGGGGCCTCCAGTGACAGGTCTTCGTCGCTGGGGAGAGAAGAAATCCTGCGCGACCTCCGCGCCCGCGACGAGCGCGACCGCAATCGCAAAGACTCCCCACTCAAAGCCGCGCCCGACGCTGTCATTTTGGACTCCACAAACATGACGCTCGATCAGGCGCTCACCGCGGCCGAGGCCATCGTCGCGAAAAAACTCGGGACAGCGAATCCCGCCTCGTAGGGCCATTCATCATTCGCAAACCGCCAGCGGGACGGCCGCCCGCCCCACGACGGGAGCAATTTTTCCTTGAGTTCCAGGAATGAGAAGCGACGCGTACGAAATGTACGCGAGCGACGAATGACAACGAAATCAGGGAAAAAGTGCCCCGTCGCCCCCAATACGATAGGCTCTTAACTGTATATGGAAGTAACCTGCAGCCGCTGCCACCAGACCGTGCAACCCGCGGATTGTTTCTGCCCCTTCTGCGGCCTGCCCCAGCTCGTCTATACGGCGGAGGGTTCGGCTGCGCCGGGCCAGCCCGAGCGCGTGGGCGAGCCGATCCGCGACGCGGCTACGGTCGACTGGAAGTCTGCCCTGCGTTTGGCTCTCTCGCTGGCCATTCCGGTCGGCGCTCTTTGCTCCATGTACTCCCCGGCCGGACTCCCCTTGATGGCTGCGGCCGGCGCCTGGGTGGTGGCTCTTTACATGCGCAGCCGACGCCCCGCCTGGATCACCATTGGAGCCGGCGCGCGCATCGGACTCGTCACCGGCATTCTCGGCAGTTGGGCCGCGGCCTTAACCACCGCAATTTCGCTCTACGCCATGCGCTTTTGGCTGCATCGCGGCCCGGCCCTCGATGCCGACTGGCAGAGCCAATTGAGTTTTGCCACCCAATATTGGGCGTCCATGGGCTTCAGTGCTCAGCAGATCGCGTTGAATAAATCCATCATGCTCTCGCCTGAAGGACACGCCGGCTTCATGCTCTCAAGTGTCGGTTTTCTTGCCGCCATCCTTCTCGCCTTTTCCGTCGCCGGCGGCGCGCTCGGCGCGCGTTTTCTCGGCCGCCCGCGCAGAATCGAACAATAGAAGAATCGAGCAATAGACGCGGCTCAGCCGAGGCTTTTGGTATTGAGCCCGTTTCAGTCGCCATCCGCCGAACTGAACCGACCGCATCGAGCACAGAGGCTGGGGTATGAACCGCAAAACAAGATTGAAGCTGGCTATCTCGGGAATCATCTTCGTGTTAGTGACCCAATTTGCGGTTGTATACGCCGTCCCTTCCTGGTCGTTCGCAGCCGTGTTAAGCGGAATTGTGATCAATGCCGCGCTTGGCGCTTGGGCTATTTGGGGGCCACAAAGCGCCCCACAACGCAACCCACGACGCAACCCCTGACCCGCTGCAAGGCTCTGCCTGAACTTGACCTCACTTCGGGCATTCCGGTATCTTAAGACCCATGAGATTGATGCTCACCGAGTCGGCGTGTCAGGCGTGTTGTTACACGTCACACCGGCCTTGTTGTTGAGCGGATTTCAGACTCATCCGATTCACCTTAAGGCCGCGTAACAGCAGAACTGCTGACGCGGCTTTCGTGTCTAGGCTGGTGAATCCGAACTCGACTCGCAACCCCTAAATCAACCCCTTTGACGGAAACATGACTGCTCGATCAAAAAATCCCCTCCTCGCCCCTGCCTCCCGGCAGGCCGGCTGTTGTTGTCCCTGTTGTTGCTGTTGCTGTCGCTAAAGCCCTCTTCTAAATCTCATTTTTTTGAAGCGCGCCCAGAATCTTCTCTGACCCTATGAATTTTTGAGGGTGCGCTCATATCCATAAGCCTGCACCAGCAGGCCTTGCCAAATCTTCAGGAGACGCAGATGAACCTTCAGCAAAAGCTTTATCGAATTCTTTTTGTTCCATTCGCCGCGATTGCTCCCGTCGTTGCAGTTGCTCTTGTCGTTGCAGTAGCGTTCAGCCCAGCGCCCTCAAGCGCGCAGATTGTCGGCGGCAACATCGGCGGCGTCATACACGACTCCACCGGAGCCCCGGTGGCCGGCGCAACCGTCACCGTTCGCCAAACCGACACCGGCTTCACCCGTACGCTTGTTACCAGTGGCGACGGGCGCTATGCCGCGCCCTCGGTCCCCGTCGGCCCCTACTCGGTCTCTGCCACGCACGAGGGCTTTCAACCGCAGCAGCAGACCGGAATCGAGCTCTCCATCGGGCAAAGCGTGCAGGTAAATTTCGCGCTCAGCGTCAGCTCGGTGCATGAAACGGTTGTCGTCAGCGCCGGTGATCCTGTCGTGAACACCAGTTCGCAGCAAACCGCCGGCCTCATCGACGAGCGTCAGGTAAAGGAACTCCCGCTCAACGGCCGCAGCTACGATCAGCTCCTCACCCTCAATCCCGCCACCGTCAACTACACCACCCAGCGCTCCGGCGGCATCGGAACCTCCAACTCCTCGGTCGGCAACATGTTTTCCGTCGGTGGCCGTCGCCCACAAGACAATCTCTTCCTTCTCAATGGAATCGAATATACCGGCGCTTCGCTTATTAACGTCACGCCCGGCGGAACCAGCGGCGAGCTGCTCGGCGTCGACGCGGTACGCGAGTTCAACGTCGTCACCGACACTTACGGCGCCAGCTTCGGCAAGCGCGATGGCGCGCAGGTCTCGATCGTCACCAATTCCGGCACCAACGCTCTGCACGGCACGGCCTTCGAATTCATCCGCAACAGCGCTCTCGACGCGCGCAACTACTTCGATCAGGCAACGATTCCCGAGTTCCAGCGCAACCAGTTCGGCGGAACTTTGGGCGGCCCAATCCGCAAAGACAAGCTCTTCCTCTTCGGCAACTACGAAGGCTTTCGCCAAGCCTGGGGCTTGAGTGACGTAACGCTCGTCCCCGACAACGAAGCGCGGCAGGGCTACGTCCCGAACTCGTCGGGCGTGGAGCAACACGTTGGCGTAAACGCTTCAGTTGTGCCGCTGCTGAATCTTTGGCCGGTCGCGAACGGACCTGAACTCCTGTCGAATGGAAATCCCAGCGGCATCGCCGAAGCCTTCAGCCATCCACCGCAGCACATCAAAGAGGACTTCGGCACCACTCGTTTCGATGACAATCTCAGCGGCAAGGATCTGCTCTTCGCCGTCTACACGGTCGATGCAAGCTCCGCGACTTCGCCATCGGCCAATCCGTTGAGCTACGTCAACGAAAGCCTGCGCGAGCAGGTCGCCAGCGTTCAGGAGCAGCACGTTATTTCGCCTTCGCTGCTGAACACGGCGCGCTTCGGATACTCGCGTGCCAGCTACTTCTTCACCGGGCTCGTCCCAGTCAGCGGAGTTCCCGGATGGGTCTCAGGCAGTCCCGTCGGCGCCATCGTCATCAGCGGCAGCACGGCTTCAAACGGCGCTTCCTCCATCACAGGCGCGGGCGCGAACACGGGCAGCAATAACGACACTGCGCGAAATCTGTTCACTGAAGACGATCACATCTACTGGTCGAAGGGCCGCCAGCAAATCGAAGCCGGCGCATGGTTCCAACGCGTGCAGTCCAACGATCTGCTCGCGCAGGACCAATACGGCCAGGCCTCGTTCTCCACTGAAACAACATTCTTGCAGGGCACCGTGGCGACATTCACGCTGGTTCCCGCGCCTACGGCGCTGGGCTGGCGTTCGTTTGAGGGCGCGGGCTTCTTTGAGGACACCATCAAAATCACGCCGCGCTTTGAGCTCCGCGCCGGCTTCCGTTCCGAATCCACCAACGGATGGAATGAGTCGCAGGGTCGCGCTTCAAACTACGCCATCGTCAACGGCGTTCTGCAAACCACACCGATCGTAGGCAGCTCCGCGCTGTCAGATAATCGCGCAAAGTTCCTGCCCAACCCACGCCTCGGCTTTGCGTGGGACGTGCACGGCAACGGCACAACCGCAGTGCGTGGAGGCATCGGCCTCTATCACGGCCTGCTCGACACGCTCGACTACCGTCTCGATCAGACCGCGCCCTTCAACACGGCTGAGTCCATCAAGAACATCGCAGTGTCGAGCCTTAACTTCACCGCCGGTGTGCCGCCGCCGCCCACCGCGAAAATCTCGCCGAGCAATGTGCAGCCCAACCTCTCCACGCCGGCCGTCATCACCTGGAGCCTGCGCGTTGAGCAGCAGGTTGCCCCGAACACTTCACTCACCGTCGGCTACGTCGGGTTCCACAGCTACCACCAGATCCTCTCTGAGGACATGAACGAGCCCACGCCGGTTTACGCAACGACCGGCCAGGTCTACTACCCCTCGACCACCGACGTGAACCCGAATCTTGCCAATTCCACTTCGTGGGTCTCGCAAGGCACGGGCCTGTATAACGCGCTTGAAGTCGACGTGCGGCACAGTTATGCGAACGGGCTTCAACTCCGCGGCAACTACACCTGGTCAAAGAATCTCGACGACGGTTCGGCTTGGAATACCAGCGTCAGCGGCAACACCCCTGCATATGTTTCGTTCCCGCTCAATCCAAAACTTGACTGGGGCCCGGCCGCGACCGACGTTCGCCAGATTGCGTCGATCAACACCAGCTACGAGCTGCCCTTTGGGCCCGATCGACACTTCCTGAATCATGCTTCCGGGCCGGTTGCTTTCTTCGCCGGCGGCTGGACTACGAGCGCGATCTTCACCATCCAAAACGGTTTCCCGTTCTCGCCGCAGCTCGGCTATAACCCGCCGGGTAACGGCGACTCGCGCAATCCCATCCGGCCCAATGTCAATCCGAACTTCACCGGAAACCTCTACCCGCGCACGCCCACCGAGTACTTCAATCCCAACGCCTTCATCCAGCCCACGGTCAGCATCCCGAACGGCACAGGTGGCAACACCATCTACGGAACCTACGGCAATGCCAGGCGCGATTCGCTCGTCGGCCCCGGAATCACGGAGCTGGATTTCTCCGCGGTGAAAGACACCCACATCACCGAACGGCTCAACCTGCAGTTCCGCGCCGAGTTCTTCAACATTCCCAACCACACCAACTTCCTCACCCCCAACGAGGTCGTCTTCTCGGGTGCGCCCACCGTCACCACCTCGGCAGGTGTGCAAACCGTCGTCCCCTCGGCCGCCTCGCCCACCGCGGGCGTGATCACCGCGACCTCAACCACCTCGCGCCAGATTCAATTCGGCGCCAAACTGCAGTTCTAATCACATAAACCGCCCTACCCATGCACGACTTTGGTTGCCCCATCCTGGCTGTCATCCTGAGCGACCATCGTCCGCCGCAGCGGACGATCGGAGTCGAAAGCCTGCCCTGAGCGGAGATCGCGAGTGCGATCGAAGTCGAATGGGGACCTGCTTTTCGAAAATCTGGCGAAGAGGGGGGGCGGGTGCCCCACGTCTCGATTTTGAGACGTGGGATACCACCAAGGCCGGCCCGCAACTCGCCGGTTCGCTTTTCGCCCGACCCCATCTGAGATCATCTCTACGTGCCGGTTGTCGCAGCGCCGAGAATTTGTTCGGAAATGAGGAATCTGCAATGAGAGAAATTGTTACTTATGTATTCGGGCTCGCCCTGCTGGGCAATGCGGCCCTCTTTGTGCCGCAGGCGCTTGCCGTCTGGCGCAAGAAAAGCGACGAAGGTGTGTCGCTCATCACCTTCGGCGGATTCTGCATCCTGCAGGTCATCGGTGTCGTCCATGGTGTCTACGAGCACGACAACTCCCTCATCGTCGGTCTCGGCGTCAGTTTTCTAACATGCGGAACGGTCACCCTGCTCACGATCATTTATCGCCTGCGCCGCCTGCGCGCGGTCGCCTCGAATCCGCCAGCCTAAAGTCCTCCCGCCTGGAATCTGGCCACCAGACCGGCCCCTCCCTGGCTCCCATCCCAAACCCGTCCAGGCGTTTCCCATCAATTTACGAACTGTGGAAGGTTCGGAACGACATTTGTGTGCAAGCCGGGGTATACTGCTCTCCCCGGCGGCAATGTCCTGGTTGTCCGCCGCGAATGTTCGCAGCTCTTGCTGCACGGTCGCTGATCTTTTGAAGGAGGTCCCGATGCGCATCACTGACACGATTGGAGCGATCCTCAAACACAAAGGCGCAATCAAAGTCCTCTCCATTGCCCCCGAGCAGTCGGTGCACGAAGCTCTCGCGCTCATGTCCAAATACGATATCGGCGCGCTCATGGTCATGTCCGGTCCGCGTCTGCTCGGCATCCTTTCCGAGCGCGACTACGCCCGAAAAGGCATCCTTCTCGGCCACCACTCGCGCGAGACTGAAGTCCGCGAGATCATGACCAGCCCCGTTCGCTCCGTCACTCCGCTGCACACCGTCGACGAGTGCATGACCGTGATGACCGACCATCGCATCCGCCACCTGCCGGTACTCGAGGGCGACACGGTCGTCGGCATCGTATCAATTGGTGACCTGGTAAAGTGGGTTATCTCCGGCCAGGAACACGCAATTCAGGCCCTCGAGGGCTACATCACCGGCGCGTATCCTGGATAGTCTGGTCGCGCTCGCGCGCCGCACCGTTCGCGCGGATCTAGATAGGTGTGATGTTCGACACGCAGGGGGTCGAATACTTGGATTAGCATCTGATGGCGCAGAAACGTGCTTCGGAAGATGCTCTCAGTGTGGGTACCGAGCACGCCTGCGAAGCGTTGGAAAGGCCTAGCAGCCTCGAGGAGTTCGATTCTCCCATCTTCCGCACGGTCCCAACGCGCGCAAACGACGACCTGACAATAAACGGCTTATTCAATTTTGGGCCGCCTGGCCCGGACGTACCCTGGCCATTCGCTTGACATGGTGCGCGATTGGAGCTAACTTTAAGTTGCTTCGCAGGCGTGCTCAGTTCATTGAGCAGCGGATTTTGCTGAAAACCCCGGCTCTTGGCCGGGGTTTTTTGCGCTTCTTCAGATTCCTCGCCCGCGATTCTTCTTTTCACAATCTCCCAAACAAGAGCCTCTGTTCAAAAGCCCCACTATCGAAACATGCGCTCGTCAAATCGAAATTGCTTTGCCGCGCCGATTTTCACCTTGCCAAACTGCCGGATGCTTCGGATTCAGCAGCACATTCCAATCCCCATCCACCACAGCCGACGGAACCTTGAGCGCCACCGATCGCAAGCTCCGAACCCACTCGGAACCGAGATCGCGGCACCGCTCATTGTCCAGTTCCCGCCAGTTGCGCGGAAGAGCATCCAGCCCGATGGTTTCAATGTTTGCATCGGGAACAGTTGCTTCGGCCATCAGCAGATTGTCCGGTGCCTCATTCGGCTGCAAGTTAACGAAGAATTCCAGTGCCGCCAGCGCTCGCGACGTCGAGGTATAAACCATTTCGGTTCCCAGGTGATTCCACCGCCTCGCAGCGAAGAGCCCGCCCACGCCTGTAAACGCTGAATCGCGGAATCGCCCAGGAAAAATTCTCCAGATCTGCATCAGCTATACATTCCATAAGCAATGGCGTACAAGACCCGCTCCACCGATCGCACACCAAGCTCGGTGTCCAACTCGTCGAACGGCTTTTTGCCTCCCAGCGCCCGATTCGGATTGCTCATCCAGTGCGACGCCTTCTCATCCGATCCCAGAACTTCTCTCGCCAACGCCACTACTCTGGCCATGCGCAAGGTCCTGTCTGATTCATCGTGCGTCAGGCGCGATTTCATCTTCAGCCGCCGGCTTAGCGTCCGCGATGGAATGTTCAGGCGCTTCGCCACTTGCGCCCTCTCGACCGCCATTGTCGCCGCCAGCAAAGTCACAGTCGACGCCGGAAGCCCGGACCGCACTTGTCGCGCCAGGTCATCAGTGCTTTTCACCGGCTGCTTAAAGGTCTTTTTTCCGCCAAGAACTTCAACAATCTCCGCAACGGTCATATTCGCCACCTGGCACAATTATTGCGCCATTTGGCACGCCAGTCAAACCAAGCACAGCCACGCCGTACTCCCGGCCTGCCCCGGCAAAGTTCTTATCCCAGAAAAATCCCCGCGATCGACGCCGAGATCAGGTTCGCCATCGTGCCCGCCAGCATCGCCCGCACTCCCAGCTTGGCCAGGTCGTTGCGCCGCTCCGGAACCAGCGCGCCAATGCCGCCGATCTGCATCCCGATCGATCCGAGATTCGCGAACCCGCACAGCGCAAACGTCGCGATCGTAAACGACCGCGGCAGCAGCGTCGCCTTTTGCGCGCCCAGCGAGATGTACGCAACCACCTCGTTCAGCGCCATGCGCGTTCCCAGCAGGTTTCCGACGGCCATGCAATCGCGCCATGGCACGCCGATCAGCCAGGCTACAGGCGCGCCGAAAAATCCAAGAATCTGCCCCAGGCTCGGAGGAACCCAGTGCATGTAGCCGAGCCCGTGAACCCAGCCGAGCATCATGTCCAGCAGCGCCACCAGCGCCAGAAAACTCACCAGCATGATCGCCACATTCAACGCCAGCTTGCCGCCGTCGATCGTGCCCCGAGCAATGGCGCCGATAAAGTTCTCGTCGGCGTGCAGTTCGTCTTTGGGAATGACAACTTTGCCCTCCGTCGCCGGCACTGCAGTCTCAGGCACCAGCATTTTGGCCATCAGGATCGTTCCCGGCGAAGTCATAATCACCGCTGACAGCAGGTGCTGCGCTGCAACACCCTGCGCAATGTACATGGCCATGATGCCGCCTGAAACATGCGCCATGCCGCTCGTCATAATTGTCATCAGCTCACTGCGCGTGGCCTTCGACAAGAAACGGCCGAATCGTGAGCGGCGCTTCCGTCTGCCCCATGAAGATGCTCGCCGCCACGTTCATGCTCTCCGCGCCGGAGATGCGCATCGTCTTCAGCATCACCCACGCCATGCCGCGAATAATGATCTGCATCAATCCAATGTGATAAAGCACCGCGAAAAATGCCGAGATGAAGATGATCGTCGGCAGCACCTGGAACGCAAAAATCGCGCCCGCTGCAGGATGATACTGGTCAGTAATCAAATCTCCAAACCGCCCGGAGTTGGGCAGCCCAAGCTGACCAAACAACACCTGCGTGCCCGCGAACGTGGCCGACAGCATATTGGTGACAAGACTGCCCGCCCACTTCATCACGTTCTGGCCGACACTGAATCTCAGCACCAGAAACGCAAACGTGATCTGCAGCCCGAGCCCCCACGCAACGGTGCGCCAGCGTATGTGCCTGCGGTCGGTAGAGAAAAGATACGCGGCCAAGCAGCACCGCCAGAATCCCCAGCACGCCTGTGAATCGACCCAAGAGGTTGCTCCTTTTGCGGGCGAAGAAATGCTCGAAATGACTTTCGATTACCTTACAGCATTCCGCAAATAGTTCTCAGCATTTTCTTGCGTGAACACGCGCCCCACCAGCGGCGTCTGCGTCAGGCGGCGATTTGGCGAACCGAATCGCCTTTTTCAAGATCGCCACCGGCTCGGCCAGCAACTCAGTCCGAGTCGCGTACACCGTCGCGAACGGCTCGCCCGCGCTCCACCTTCGCCCCGCGCCGCGCGTGAAACAGAATTCCCGCATGCGGATCGACGGGCTCGCCGGCCTTCTCGCGTCCAGCGCCGGTTCGCTGCACCGCCCAGCCCAGCGCCGTCGTGTCCATTTCGGCCACATAGCCGCTCTCCCACGCAGCGACAATCTCCGTCGCGCCCGGCTTGTGAAATCCGGCGGGATCGTCAAAAACGCTCGAATGTCTCCGCCCTGCGCCGCAACCATCTCCAAAAACACCCGCAGCGCAGAACCATCCTTCAATGCTTCTCCGGCTAGACGGTAGCCATCTTCCGCCGATTCCGCTTTCCCACCCAAATAAATCATCCATCCCGCAAGAATCAGCGACAGCTCGCGCAAATCCTCACTCCATGCCGGCCGCTCGCCGCGCAACAGCTCCACGCACTCCACCAGCTCAATCCAGTTGCCCGCCGCGCGTCCCAGCGGCTGGCTCATGTCGGTCAGCAACGCAACCGTCCGCGTTCCCGCGGCCTCGGCCGTCGCCACCATCAGCGCCGCCAGAAACTCCGCGTCCTCCACCTTGCGCAGAAACGCGCCCGAGCCCGTCTTCACGTCGAGCACCAGCCCATCCAGCCCCGCCGCCAGTTTCTTGCTCAATATCGACGCGCAGATCAGCCCCGGATTCTCGACCGTCCCCGTCCGGTCGCGCAACGCGTAGAGCTTGCGATCGGCGGGCGCCAGCTGGTCCGTCTGCCCGATGATCGACGCGCCGCACTTCTTGATCACCGCTTCAAACTCGGCCAGCGTCAGCGCAGTGCGGTATCCGGGAATCGCTTCGAGCTTGTCCAGCGTCCCGCCGGTGTGCCCCAGCGCGCGCCCGCTGATCATCGGCACAGCCACGCCGCAAGCCGCCGCCAGCGGCGCCACCAGAAAGCTGGTCTTGTCGCCCACGCCGCCCGACGAATGTTTGTCCACCGTGCGCCGTGCCCAGCCCCGACGGTGAAAATTTCTCGCCCGAGTCGCGCATGGCCAGTGTCAGCGCGCGAGTTTCAGAAAGCGAAAGCCCTCTGATCCACGACGCCATCAGCCACGCCGCAAGCTCGGCCTCCGGAATCGATCCATTTGCCGCGCCCTTCGCCACAAACGCAATCTCGCGCGCGTTCAGCTCACCGCCGTCGCGTTTCCTGCGGATAATGTCGATCATGTGCAACGGAGCAGCCGCGGAAGCTTCAGTCGAATTGCTGTCAGCCTGAGTCATGGATTCGATGCCCTAATTTAGCTTCATCTCCAACTTCAGTTTCACGCCTATTTGAGCTTCATCTCTGTCCCCAGCGGCAGCAGTTCGCTGAATGTCATCGTCCGCGTTCCATTCTCAACCGGAAAAATCACCGGCGCGTCGGGCTCGCTGAATTCCGCCAGCACCTGCCTGCATGCACCGCACGGTGGGCTGGGCTTTCCATTCAGGTTCGCGACTGCGACGGCCGCAATCCGAATCTTCGGGCCGAATTGAGAAACCGCACGCACCACTGCCGCCCGCTCCGCGCAAATGGTCAGCCCGTAGCTCACGTTTTCTACATTGGTCCCCGTCACCGTCTCGCCGTTTGTCAGCCGCAGCGCCGCACCGACGCGGAACTCCGAGTATGGCGAGTAGGAGTTCTCCGCCGCCTTCCGCGCAACTTCATGCAGCTTTTCCAGTTCCGGCTGACTCACGTTCGTCATCGTCAATGCGCCCTTTTCTGTTCACGCAGTGAAGATTAGAGGCTAATGCATTGCGACCGCTCATGTACACCTGCGGCGTTCCCGGCGCAGCCCGCGGACAATTCCCTCTGCGGCGGCCCGCGCCAGCCCAGCTACGTACGAGTCATCGGCGGCGGCGCCGGGGTCAGCCCGTGGCGCAACATGATCTCAATCATCTTTGCCCGGTCGGGCGGGCCGCCGCCTGCGGCATTCACCACTTCGGCAGCTTCACGAAAGAATTGCGGCCCGATCGCCGCCGGTGTAATCGCGCAGACTGCCTTCACGTCCTCGGCGCCGTTGTTGTCAAACCGGTGAACGGCGCCCCTCGGGATGCAGAGCGCCTCTCCCGGCCCTACGTTGATCACCTTTCCGTTCACGGTCCATGTCAACACGCCGTCGACTCCGTACACGGTCTCTTCGCAGTGGTCGTGACTGTGCGCCGGGGCCGCCAGCCGCTGCCGAGCGGGCACAATCACCTCGAATACCGTGACTGCGCCGGCCGATTGCTCACGGGTGATCAGAAAGTGCAAGGTGAGAGGGCCGATGTGGATGGTTTCATCAGCAGGATTGACGCTTACGGCAATGTCCTGAGTTGTCATGGTGACCTCTTGTGAGTCTTGCTGTTCGTCTTCGCTATTCCGGGGGAAGAAGCTCCAGTCCATACTTCGGGGCGGAAGCGAGCGCCCGCGTGATCAATTCCTTGCTCTGCGGCGGCGGTGCCGAAACGCGGTCCGTGGCAGGATCGAAGACTTCGGCAAAGAACCCCTCAAGTCCCGCCGGCGTCGTCAAAACCAGCGCCTTAGCGCAGCCATCGCTTGTGTTCCTGAAGGAGTGAGCAATTCCACGGGGAAGAAAAGCAAAGTCGCCCGCCGATGCCGTGATTGTATTCCCGCCCACCTGTATGGTCAGCGAGCCCTCGAGCATGTGGAACGCCTCATCCTCGCGGCGGTGGACGTGCGGCGGCGTGCCTCCGCCCGGCGCCACTTCAATCTCAGCCAGGAAAAAGGCGCCGCCTGTCTCCTCGCCGGTCGTGAGAATCGTCATGCGCTCCCCCGGCCCCCAGTAAGCCCGGCCACTCCCCGCCGGCACATGCCTGACCAGGTATTGTTGCGTCTCATTCGCCGTGACGCGCCGCTGTGACTCTTCCAAATTGGTCTCAACCAAGGAGCGGCCGGGAACTTCCACAATTTGCGTTGTCATCTAAATCTCCTTTGTAGTAAACTCTGTTTACCGTGAGATGATAGTAAACACGGTTTACCTTGAGTGTCAATGACTTTCTTTGAAGAAAATGCGCCGCCACGGAACGTCCCGACCACGGAGATGCTGATCGGTGCTCTGCTGCGAGCCCCTGCCGAAGCTATTCACCGCCGCATCATCCGTGAGCTCAACGCGGCAGGCTTCAAAGGGCTCAGCTTGGCCCACATGGCGGTTTTTCGCTATCCGGGCCCGGATGGAGAGCGCCCGGGCGTCGTTGCCGAGCGCGCCAACATGAGCAAGCAGGCCATGAACCGTCTGCTCGGCAGTCTGGAGGATCTCGGTTATCTCAAGCGTTCCGACGCGCCCGATGAGGGCCGCGCGCGCATTGTCCACTTCACCAGGCGCGGCCACGCGGCTTATGCCAAGGCAATTGATATCTTGAACAGCATCGAGCGCGACTGGATGGCCGTTCTCGGCTCCAAAGACTTCGCCCGTCTCAAAGAAATTCTCTTCCGCGTCTGGGAGAGCCCGCTGGTCCGCTAGCCTTTATCTCCCATGAGTCGCTCGACCTCGTAGTGCAGCCGCGCGGTGATCGCCGCCTCGGTCTCTTCAGGACCAAACGAAATCGCTTCGCCAATGCGAACCTCGATCGTCCCCGGCCGGAACCAGCGGCGCTTGCCCGTCTTGATCTCACCCAGCCCGAGCATGGCCATGGGCAGCACGGGCACGAAACTCTGCTTCGCGAGCAATCCAATCCCCGCGCGAAACGGCGCCAACGTGCCATCGCGCGACAGCGTTCCCTCGGGAAAGACCAACACGTTGTAACCGTGGTCGAGCGCCTTGCCCGCGTGGGCAAAACTCCGTTGGAAGTCGCGCTGGCGCGGCAGCGGAAACACGTTGAACAGCGCCGTGACCAGATAGTAAGAGGGCGGCCCAAAGATGTAGAAGCCCTTGTTTCCCGGCTTCCAGGGATTGCGCCAATGCAAAAAGTCATCAAGCATCTCGCCCAGCATCGCGGCGGCCATCCGGCGCCGATAAGGCCCGGGCAGCGCGTAAATGATCAGATCCCCGTCATAAGACGTGACGTGGTTCGAGACAATGAGCAACGGCCCAGGCGGAAGCGGCTTCTGCGGCCCCACCACGCGTGGCTCGACCAGCAGCCACGTGCCGGGGCGCAGCGCCACCTCAACAAACGCCGCGCGAATCCACTGGAACGGCTTCCACCACGGCCACTCGGGATAGATAAAGCGCGGCCGCTTCAGCGTGCCTGGCGCGGCAATCACCCCTTGCGGCAGATCTGCGGTCGCTACGGCCTGTGTTGCTACGGCCTGCTGCGTTTCGGCTGCGCCCGGCGAACGTGTTTCGCTCCCGGACTCCGGCGCTGCTCCGCTCGCACCCTGCGCACCATCCCGCCGATGGCCGTCAGGCGTTGCAGCACCCGTTGGCTCCGCCTCGCCTCGCGTTCCATCCGCATCCGCTCCGCCAGCCACCACTTTGCGCAGCTCGCCGAGCGTCTGCACCTCTTCAAGCAAGCCCGTTCCCGAAACAACTCCCAGCCTGTCCTCAATCGCCGAGGCCAGCTGCACGCGCCCCAGGCTGTCGAGATGCAAGTCTTCGGTCAGCCGCAGCTCGTCGCCCACGCCCGGTTGCGTCTCTCCCGTAATCTGCGCAATCAGCGCCAGCAACCAGTCCGCCGATGGCCCATAAGAATGATCGCCGCTCGTTGCCGCCTTTCCGCTTGCAGGCGTTGCCGCCGCGCTCTGGACCTGCGCGAGCCACTCGGCGACCGGCTTGCGTCTCACTTTTCCCGTCGAAGTCCGCGGCAGATCCGGCTCCGGCCACATTACCCATCGTCGAAATCCTCTGAAACTCCGGCAGCTTGGCATTGGCGTGCTCAATCGCCGCCGCGCCGCAGTTTCCTGAACCGCGGCAAGCCAGCACCGCGCACGGCTCCATGCCGGTTGGAGTTTCCATGCCAACCACCGCGCATGCGGCGACGTCGGGCTCTGCTTCGATCGCTGCCTCAATGTCCTCGGGGTGAATATTCACACCGGCCGCGGTAACAATCACTTCGCTCTTTCGCCCCAGAAATTTAAGATCGCCGGATTCGTTCCGCTCCGCAATGTCGCCCGTCGCCAGCCACTCGCTATCTCGCTTGCGCAGAGCACCGCCTTGCCACGTCGCGCTTGAGATTACGTCGCCGCGCACCAGCACCTCGCCGTCGGGGCCGAGCTTTACCTCGGTCCCCGTAACTGGTTTGCCAATTGTTCCCTCGGCCACATGGAATGGATGATTCAGCGCGATCATCGCCGTCGTCTCCGTCATGCCGTAGCCCTGCACAAGCACGAAGCCCAGCGTGGTCCAGAACTGTTCCAGCGAGGCTGGCATCGCGCCGCCGCCGCAAACAAAAACCAGGAACTTCAGCCCAAACTCGCGATGCACTCCGCGGAAGCGCCACCAGCGACCCCACCCGGCAGGCTTCGTGTGCGCGGCTGCAACTCGTTCAGCGAGGCCTTCGTGAGTCGCCTCCAAATGGGACTTCAGCACCGCCAGAACGCGCGGCACGGCAGCGACGACCGAGATGCGCTCATCGTGGATCTGCTCGATGAGCCGCGGCGCCGCCAGTCTGCTCTCGAAATGCACTTCTGCCTTGAGAATCGGCGGAACCCAAAGCCCCAGCGCCTGCCCAAACACGTGGCTGAGCGGCAGCGTGTGCAGAATGCGCAGCGGATGAACCAGCCGCTCGTAAGGCATGTACGGCGCGGCACCCTCTTCAATTGGAACCATGCTGGCCAGCACATTACCGTGCGTCAGCACAATTCCCTTCGGATCGCCCGTTGTGCCTGAAGTGAAGAGAATCTGCAACGGAGTTTCCTTCGTAAGCCCGGAGACCGCGCCCATCTCCGTCGTGGGCAGCTCACTCAGCAGATCTTCAAAAGCGAGTGTTGCAGCCAGCGGCGCGCTACCGGCCGCGCGCAGCTTCGCCAAAAGCACCGCATCGCCAAATACAAGTTTCGGGTTCGCGTCTTTGGCCACCCGCCCCACAAAATCGGCGGTTCCAAATATGTCCAGCGGCACAGCAAGCGCACCGCGCAGCATGCAGCCGTGAAAAGCCGCGATCCACTCTGCGCTGTTTTCACCCCAGATCAGAACGCGGTCGCCTTCACGCACGCCTCGCGCGTCGAGCAGCGCGGCAAATCGCCCGGCAAGCTTCGCCAGCTCCCCATACGTAGTCACGCGCCGCCGGTTTCCCTGGTAGCGCACCACCGCGATATCGCGGTCGAGGCGGCGAAAATCGTCGATCAGTGAAGCCAGGTGATCGCGCATGAGCCTTCTTGCTAGTTCATGGTAGCAGTGGAAAGTTGATAGCCCTTTATTTCCTTCACCCTTTGGATGCTCACTCATCCGCAAGGATGAGTATTTCTTTTTCGCGGCGAACGTCAAACGCTGCAGGAGCGCGACCGTCGTACACTGGTGAGGTTAGGCATTTCTCATGAAAAAGCTCGCGATCGGCCTCTATGTTCTTGTCACAGTTGCCTTGCTGGGCTGGGCCTACTATCAGGCCATCTACGTCGCCCCCAACGACGCCGCGCAGGGCGAGATGTTCCGCATCATCTACTACCACGTGCCCTCGGCGACAGTCGCATTCGCTTTTTTCGGCGTCAGCCTGATCGGCTCAATCGGCTACCTGGCATCAAGGCACAGCCACCCTGACCGCGCGCAAATGTTCGATGCCTGGGCGCTCGCCGGGGCCGAAGTTGGCGTCGTCTTCTGTTCGGTCGTGCTCGTCACCGGGCCCATGTGGGGCAGGCGCGCATGGGGTATCTGGTGGACCTGGGGGGATGCGCGCCTCGTCACCACGCTGCTTCTCTGGCTCATTTACGTCAGCTACTTGCTGTTGCGCCGCTTCGCCGCCGGCCCCCAAATGCAAACGCTGGCTTCCGTGCTTGGAGTCTTCGGCGCGATCGATGTGCCCATCGTCTACATGTCCAACCGCTGGTTCCGCACGCAGCATCCGGCGCCTGTGTTCGGCGGCGGGCAGGATTCGGGAATGGACCCATCGATGGTCGGCGCGCTTCTCTGGAACATGCTCGCCTGGTTTCTCTGGGGCGTGCTCATTCTCTTCCTTCGCTATCGCGTCGAGCGTAAGCAGCAAAAGATCGCCGCCGAAGAAGCTTTTGAGGCCCTGAAATGGTAACTGCCGCCCGCCAATCCGGAAACCCGCGCCAACCCCAAAACACCCGGCAGCCCAAAAACCCGCAGCAGCATGGAGGAGCGCGATGAAGAAACTCGCTACTGCATTAGTCGTTGCCGTCCCGGTCGCCCTCTTCTGTCTGGCGGGTTATTTCGTCCTCTCCGGGCCGCCCGAGCCGCCATTCGACTGGCGACTCCATATGTCCCAGGCAGATCATGATGCCATTGTCGCGACGCTGAATCACCTGTTCACGCGGGCCGCCTATACCATTACCTGGGCCATTCAGCTCGGCTACGTCGCCTGGCTCTTCGTCAGGTGGCAGTCGCAAAAGCAAAAAACGACGCCGTAGCGCGCGGCTTATTTTGAAGAACCCTTAACCTTCCTAAGAAGAAGGAAATCCAAGTCAACGTTTTTTTCCGGATGAAACAGTTTCTTTTGATCTTCCGGAGGAACAGAAAATTCCCGTTCCAGCCGATAATCGTTCAACAGAAAGGCGCCATCTGGCTGCGTGACGAATCCCGCATATTCACCTCTCCTCAGAACCAGATAGTCCGGTCGGAGATAATCCCAAAGCTGCGGTTCCTTGTCGGCATCACGCGGGTATTTATGCGCCTGCAGCCAGCGAACGACCTTCCGGCTGCACAGGCCGGGGTAATCGTAGTAAGTCCTGCGCGAGTAGTATCCGATATAGCCGAGAGGTTCGCCGCCTATGGTTGTCCAGGGTGGCGTCTGTGACAAATAGATTCCGATGGCCTTCCGCACCCTGTTTTCAACCAGTTCCTGGATGTTGCGTTCCGCGCGGAACGTGGTTGGCAGAACTGCGGCAAAGCTGGCCAGGTATGCCAACGCGAGCAGCCAGGAAGATATGGCACGGAAACGGCCCGGGAAAAGAGCAGTGATGTCGGCCACGCCCTTCCCCAGCAGGAGCGCGGCCACCGCGCAGAGCGGCGCAACATACCACTCGAAAATAACCGGTGCCCAAAAGACGAAAAATACTGCGTCGAGCGCCGCAAATACATACACAGGCCAGAGGCCCCCGCGGCGCCGGACTACATATGCGACGAAACCGAACGCTATGACGGCTAGGCAGAGTTCTTCCAGCCAGTGCCCCCGCATCAGCCGAATAAAACCGGTGCCGTTGCCGCCAAACACTGGTTCGAGGGGAGCGAAGACTTCCGAGTGAAGAGCCTGGGCCGCGGGCTTAAGGAGTGCCCCGAAGGACGGGGCATTTTCCCATAAACCAGGGTAGCCCAAGCGTTTCGCAACCACTGTGTTGGGAATAGGACTCCCGTAATAGAGGGTTGTGAAGATCAGCCATGGCCCGTAGATCAGAGCGACAAGAGCCGCAAATGTAGCCAGTGGCTTGAAATCCCTCCGGCGAATGGAGCCTACTGCGGTCGCCGTGGCCGCCACCCCAACCCACAGGACGAAGTCCGGCCGGGCAAGAAGACATAAGCCCGACAGAATCGCGCTGGCCTTTAGATCCTCGGAAAGCAGAAAGTAGATCGCGGCCAGAAGGATGGCCGTGGCCAACTGGGTCTCCATGCCGGCCATGCCCCAAAGTATCTGGTGATGCTCAATGGCGAGATAGCCCGCTCCAAGGACGGCCGCGGCCCGATTGAGTGGGGCCAAAAAACGACGCACCATCCGGTAGCCGAACCACACCGTCACCGGCCCGGCAAACAGAGAGAGCAGCTTGAGAAACGGCAAGCCCCAGCCCACGTGGAAGCGGTCTGCGAGCAGAGGCACCAGCACGCTGATTGGACTCGTGAATCCGTGCAGCGGTTTCGGATCATCGATATTGAAGTGGGTGAGACCGAGTCCGCGATAGAAGTTTTCCGAGTGAAGCACAGTGATCAGCGCGTCTTCCCAGGTCCGATGGGTGTAAACCCAGAAAAAAAGCCGCAGCAGGAAGGCCGCAATCATCAAGCCGACCAGCCATGGGTCGTCCAGATGAAGTGAACGCGCAAGTACGCCCAGCTTTTTCGCCTGAACTTGATTCTCCGTTCTAAGTGTCTCTGTCACCCGGACCAAGACCGCCTGTCTGATCACCAGTTCCCTCGAATTGTACGACTGCTGTAGGGAATCTCCGAATCGTGCATTCGCCGTCGAAAAGATGGTCGTTTGCGCATCCGCGAAGCAGCAATTGCCCTTCGCTTCTTCACCCGGTAGACTGAAGGATCGAGAGGCATTCATGTTAGTCGTCATGAAAGCGCAGGCTACGCCGGAAGAGATACAGGCGGTCTGCGACCACATCGTGCAATTGGGCTTCCGTCCCCATCCCCTTCCCGGCGCGCAGCGCACCGCAATCGGCATCACGGGAAATCAGGGCGAGGTCAACCGCGGCAACCTGGAATCGCTCTCCGGCGTTGCGGAAGTAATTCGCGTCTCCAAAGCCTACAAACTTGCCAGCCGCGACGTGAAAGAAGAAGACACGGTCGTCCGGTTCGCCGGCACAAGTGCCACCATTGGCGGTCGCGATCTGGCCGTCATCGCCGGGCCATGCTCCATCGAAACTCGAGACCAGGCCTTTGCCATCGCCGCGGAAGTCGCCGCCGCCGGCGCGCAGTTTTTCCGTGGCGGCGCATACAAGCCGCGCACCTCGCCGTATGCCTTTCAGGGGCTGGGCCTCGAAGCCTTGAAAATCATGGCCGAAGTCCGAGACAAGTTTGGCCTCCGCATCGTCACCGAGGCGCTCGACTCGGAAACCCTCGAACTGGTTGCCGAATGGGCCGATGTAATCCAAATCGGCGCGCGCAACATGCAGAACTTCTCGCTGCTCAAGAAGGCCGGGAAACTGCGCAAGCCCGTGCTCATCAAGCGCGGCTTGAGCGCTACGCTCGAAGAATTCCTAATGGCCGCCGAGTACGTGATGAGCGAAGGCAACTACGAAGTCATTCTCTGCGAGCGCGGCGTACGCACCTTTACCGATCACACGCGCAACACGCTCGATCTCAGCATCGTCCCCGCGCTGCATCACCTCAGCCACCTGCCCATCCTCGTCGATCCCAGCCACGGAACCGGCCGCCGCGACAGCGTTCTGCCCATGGCGCGCGCCGCCATCGCCGCAGGCGCCGATGGTCTGATCGTCGAAGTGCACAACCATCCTGAAGCCGCGCTCTCTGACGGACCTCAGTCTCTCTATCCCGCGCAGTTCGCAACCATGATGAGCGAAGTCGAAAAGATAGCGCCGGTCGTCGGTCGCCATCTCAAGCGAGGCGTCTCTGTTTCCGCCGCCGCGGGGCAATAACTCGTGGACCCCCGGCAAACTTTGGCTCTCGGGCGGCTTGTGAACCTTTCGTATCGCTCGCGAATCTGGCAGCCCGCTCTGATCGCTGCCGGCATTCTTGCGCTATTCATCACCGGCTGCCGCACCCACGACTTCCCGCAATACGCTCCCAACTACCGCGAGTACGTCTACGTAACGAACGGAGGCAGCGACACCGTCACGATTCTCGACGTGGTCAACGTCCGCGTCGATCGCGAGTTGCCCGTGGGCCATATTCCGGTTGCCGTCGCCGCCAACCCCACGCACAACGAGATCTATGTCGTGAACTCCGGCACCGCGCAAGCCAACGGCTCGCTCTCTGTCATCGACGCCGAGCACAACGCTGTCGTGGCTACAATTCCTCTCCGCCGCCAGCCGCTGTCTATTGATTTGAATAGCGCCGGAACTTTCGCCTACGTCGCCAACTCAGGCTCCAACACCGTCTCCGTAATCGATCTCACATCTCGCCGCGAAACGGCCCAGCTCGCAGCAGGAGACAATCCGGTTTTCGTCCGTCTCGCCCCGGATGGCAAGACTCTCGTGGTCGCCAACCAGCATGGAAACTCAGTAACCATCATCGACGCGCTCACCGGCAAAGTGCGTGCTTCTTTCGCCGGCTGCCCCGGAGCTTCTCAGGTCGTCATCCTGCCCGATTCCACAAAGGCTTTCGTGCCCTGCTCAGCCGGCCATCAAGTGATGGTCGTTGCGCTCGCCGAGCCTGCTGCCCAACCAAACGCCAAACCAGATCTCGGGCCTGGCGCTCATCCCGCCCAACCTGATCAACTTGAAACGCTGATGGATGTGGGCCTCGCGCCAGTCGATCTCGCGATGAAACCTGACGGCGGCGAGATCTTCGCCTCCAACTCGCTTTCCGACTCGGTCTCCGAAATCTACAACACCACCGACGAAGTCGGAGACACATACATGATCGGCAACAATCCGGTCCGCGGACTGGTCTCTCCCGACAATTCTCTGCTTTACGTGGCCAACGCGCGCGCGCAAGAGGTGACTGTGTACTCCATCGACGAAGGCAGGCGCATCGGATCAATCCACGTTGGCGACGGGCCCGGAGCGCTCGCGTTCTCAGCCGCGGGGCACTTGCTCTTCGTCGCCGATAGCCGCTCCGGCGACATTGCCGTTGTCCGCACTTCAACGCAATCGCTGTTCACGCTGCTCCCCGCAGGCCGCAATCCCAACGCCATCGTCGACAAAGCGTTCAACGTGCAGTAGCCACGCGCAGTTATCCAGCGGCCATCGCTCAATGCAATGAGGATTGTGGCTACGGCTTCGTGCTCGCCCCCGCGTCAGAGCTGTTCTCGACGGCCTTGATCTTGGGTCCTACCAAAACACCGTCATCGAGCGATGCAGCCACAAGCCTGTCGCCGGCTGCGCGGATTAGAGCAATGTCATATCCTGTCTGCCACCAATCCCAGGCCATCGTCTTCGGGTCCACCGCAAACACCTCGTCGCTCGTGCGCGAGCTCACAAGAATCCTCTTCGACTCGGCGTCGTAACTCAAATCGTCAACATCGCGAAAAGGAAGTCGATGAATCCACAGCCACGTCTTGCCCAGGTCGCGGCTCAGGTAAACTCCCTCGCGCGCACCCAGCCAGAGCGTGCCGTCGGGCGAAAAAACCACCCGGTGAATCCGCGTCAGCATCGTCGGCAGGCCCATCGGCCACCAGCTTTGTCCCGCGTCCTTTGAAATCACCACGCCATCGGCGCGAGCCGCAACCATCGTGTCGCCGTTCGCAGTCACGGACAGATAATCGCCTGCGCCCATCACCGGGCCGCCCTGCCAGCTTGCGCCCCGGTCATGGCTGGTCACAATGCCGTAGCTCGTCGCCGCCACCCACACATCGCCTGAAACATCCAGCGCATTCACCGGGCTCTCTAGTTGAATCGTCGGCGCCTGCACCTGCTTCTCGATGTTCACCTTGGTGTGCATGTGCGTCTGCGTGATCGTCTTCTCCAGGGTGTTCACGATCGCATTCCGCGGCTGCCACGTCAGGCCCGCCGGCACTGCTGAACCATCCGTCGCCGGCGTAGCTGAATCACTCTTCGCCGCAGCGTCGCCGCCCGCCGCAGGTGGATCGCCCGCTGCTGCTGCGCTACTATCGCCCAGCACAAACAGGCCATGCCCGGTTCCCGCCACCACTCGCCCATCCTTCGTCTCAGCCAGCGCGAACACATCGCTCCCATCAAGCCCCGATCCCAATTGCTCCCAGTGCGCGCCGCCGTCGCTCGACCGAAACACCCCGCCATATTTCTTGTCATTCACCACGCCCGCGTATAGCACGTCCGGATTGTCGCGGTCGACCAGAACAGCCGCCACCTTCCGCTCCGAGATTCCCTCGTTCGAGGGCGTAAACGTGACGCCCGCATCCTGGCTAGTCAACACGCCGCCGCGATCCGTCGCCAGCAGCACGCGATTTGAATCGCCGGGATCGACATACACCGCGTTCACCACCACATCCGAGTCCGTCAAGCGCTCGAACGTCTTGCCGCTATCCACCGTCTTGTAGAGTCCCTCGGTGGTTCCCGCATACACCACGTCGCGCTGCTCCGGATCCTGCATCAGGCTCCGTGTCCTTCTCGCCTCCGATGGAATTCCCTGCACTTTGCGAAAAAGAATCCCCGCATTCTCGCTCTTGTAGATTCCGCTGCATGCGCTCAGGTAAACAATGTGCGCGTGCTCAGGATCAACAATGATGGAAAATACATCCGAATCAACGATCAATCCTTGCTTGATGTTGTGCCAGGTCTTGCCGCCGTCAGTCGTCTTCCATGGCAGATGCCAGGTGCCCGCGTAGACCACGTCGGCATTGCCGGGATCGACCGCCAGCGATTCAATCTCGTGAATCTCGTGGCTGCCCGGCGGGCTGATCTGCGCCCACGTCGCCCCGCTGTCGTCCGACCGGAAAACACCTTCAAGCGTTCCCGCGTACAGAATGTGTGCATCGGAGGGCGCCTGCGCAAGGGCGTGAATCGGCTGGCCTTTGAACTGCGCAGGCTCGCTCCAGCTGCGGCCGCTGTCGTGGCTCACCCACAATCCACCTTCGTCAGAATTCTTCCACGCGCCCACATAAATCGTGGCCGGGTCGGCGGAGTTCACCACAATGCTGTCGAGCACCAATCCGTCATCGCTGCCCAGCTTTGCCAGCCGATGCCAGTTCGCGCCTTCATCCGTGGTTTCGTAGAGCCAGCTGTTCGTCGTGCCCAGCAGCAGATGCTTCGGCTGCCCCGGAAACGCAGCAAATGCACGCGCGTCCCCGCCCGCGGGTCCAACAACAGTCCACGCGCTCTCAGCTGGAAGGCGCATCGCCCCCAGCAAAAGCACATTGGCTAAAATCAGTTGCGCCCGAGCCCCAACCCAGCGCCTATAGCTTCGTACACCCCGCAAGCCGCTCATTCTGGCAGATAGCTCCCACTCATCTCATTCAAGACCCACGTATCTCTCTCAAGAATAGACAATTCTGCCCACAAAAAGCGAAGAGGCTAACCAGTCTGTGCACTGGCCAGCCTCAGTTTTCCCGCAAAGAGGACCTTCGACGTCTCCGTTCCGCGACTACCCCAGATCGATGATCTGATCAAGGATCGCGTCGCAAAACCACCCATTCACAGCCGGAAATAAATCCCGATCACCGGTTCCGATGTATGGGTGAACGCATTCGTCGACGAAAAAGCTTTGGCAATCGCGGGCGCTTTGTATAGATTGCCGCGATATTGAAACCGAAGGCCGATGTGCGGCAGCAATTCCCAATCCAGGCCAGCCCCGTAAGTAAAAACACCCTGGATAGAGGTGCGGGTGGTGGCAGCCGTTGTGCTCTGGCTGCACAGTGGGTTCGTGCTAGAGCAGGTTGTCGTGGTAACTGTGCCCCCGCTGGGCACATTCAACAAAAGCCCGCCACCGGCAAGCGCGAAGGGCCGCAGATTCGCCCCGTGAAGCGACACAACCCAGTCACCCGTCACTTCATGGGCATTGTCGGCGATGGAAGCGGTCGAGATCGTGCAACTTGAGCCTGGGCAAACGCTGGAGCCGCTCGAAAGACCCTGATCGCCTCGGTTGTAGGAGTACGTGGCCTCGTAGCCGACCAGCGGGTTCTTGATATGCCGAAACTCAAACAATCCGCCTGCCTGGTTGGCGGGGCTTTGTTCGGTGCCATCGCCCGACGTTGTCCCGTTGAATGCCCCGTAGACGCCCAACGCCACCGAGGTCTGAGCCTGGCACGCAACGCCGGTCATCGCTACCAGGCCGGCAATTAGGCCCACTCCAAAGATTGTCCCGAAAAATGACTGCGTAAATTTCTGTGTCGGACGCATCGCTGTCTCCTCTCAGATTCTGTGAAACCAGACGGGCAGGACGCGATGCCGCAGAATTTCAGCAACGTGGCCACTATTTTGGACGTGGGGAAAGAGGAATCGTGTACTGCCGACGTTCTTGCTGCTCAACTGACATTCAGCGTCTTCATCAGGCTGCGCGGCTCGCGCTGGATCTTCTCTTGCAGCAAGTTGATCGCATAAATCAACTGCTCCGGCCGCGGCGGGCACCCCGGAACATACACATCCACCGGAACCACCTGATTCACGCCTTGCAGCAGCGCATAGTTGTTAAACACGCCGCCTGAAGTGGCGCATGCGCCCATTGAGATCACCCACTTCGGCTCCGGCATTTGATCGTAGAGCCGCCGCAACACCGGGCCCATCTTCTGCGACACGCGCCCGGCCACAATCATCAGGTCAGATTGTCTTGGCGAAGGCCGGAAGACCTCCGCGCCGAAGCGCGCAATGTCGAATCGCGCCGCGCCCATCGACATCATTTCGATGGCGCAGCAGGCCAGCCCGAAAGTCATGGGCCACACGGAATTCTTGCGCACCCAATTCACCGCGAAATCCATCGAGGTGAGAAAGACGCCCTCCGACTCTTCGTAGCCGTAGCTCGCTTCCGCCACTTTGTTGCGATTTTTTGCGCTGCTATCAAGCGCGCCAAAAAGATATCGGTCGCGCCCCACTGAAGCCGCCATAGAGCAAGTATACCCCGGTTGAGAATTCGAGCTCTTCTGGCGCCTGCAGGAGACAAAGAGGGTCAGAAACCCCCTTTTCGGCATCGCCGCATTGCCTCAGGCACAAGAAAACGATTAGGAAATCGCAAAAACTTGCGCAAATTTCGTCCTGCGAAGGCTGCCGTGAAGGCCATCCGCCTGTTACCCTATCGAAACAAGGAATGTCTGTTTATGCTCAAGATTGAAGCTGTTCTGCAACCCTCAAAACTGGATGCCGTAAAAGACGCGCTGCTCGAAGCGGGCATCGAAGGCATGACCATTCTTGAAGCCCGCGGCCACGGCCGCCAAAAAGGCCACACCGAGTTCTATCGTGGCCGCGAATATACCGTCGATCTCCTGCCCAAGGTGAAGATCGAGATAGTGATTCACGACGAATTGAAGGAGAAGGCAATCCAGGCCATTGTCAGCGCCGCCCGCACGGGCCGCATCGGCGACGGCAAAATCTTCATCAGCCGCCTGGACGAGGCCATCCGCATCCGCAACGACGAGCGCGGCGAAAACGCGCTGTAAGCAAATCGCGGCAACCCGCGCCTAATGTGCCGGACATTCTCTTGATGGCAAAGAGTCGAGTGTTTTAGTGTGTTGTTGCACCGCAACATCATAGAGGAAACACTGCCATGATTCCCCGATCCGTCTTCCTATTTGGCGTGAGCATTGTCGTCGCCGCTTTCCTCCCCGCGCCCTGCCTTTTTCGCCCCGCCTTTTCGCTCAAGACACGCGCACCGTAATCGAGCCGCTCTTCCCCCAGCTATGCGCCAAGCTCGACGCGCAGCTTCATACGGACGGCCATTCGCTTTCTCCGGCCGACGAACAAAAGCTCGACACCGCCCGCATTCAACGAGCCATCGACAAGTGCGGCAAAGGCCGTGCCGTCCAGCTCCACGTGGACGAGTCCAACAACGCCTTCCTCAGCGGCCCGCTGGAACTGAAACCCGACGTGACGCTCATCGTCGGCCTCGGCGTCACGCTCTTCGCCTCGCGCGATCCCGGCTCTCTTCGCCGTCTCGCCCGGCAGTTGCGGCATCGTCAGCCATTCGCCCGGCCCCCGAGGATGCAGGCCGCTCATCAACGTCGACCACGCACCAGATTCAGGCGTAATGGGCGACGGCGTCATCGACGGCCGCGGCGGCGAAAAAATGCTTGGCTCCCAATACTCCTGGTGGGATCTGGCCGAGCAGGCGCGCGCCGGCGGCGGACAGCAGGTTCCGCGCCTCATTGTCGCCGACCGACTCCGACAACTTCACGCTGTACCGCATCACCCTGAAAAACTCGCCCAACTTCCACGTCGTCTTTAACCACGCCGACGGATTTACGGTCTGGGGCCTCAAGATCGACACGCCGCAGCGCCTCGCCCGCAACACCGACGGCGTCGACCCCGGCAACGGCGCGAAGAACATCACCATCACGCACAGCTACATCCGCACCGGCGACGACAACGTCGCCATCAAAGGCGGCGCCGGGCGGCGCAACCAACATGACCATCAGCCACAACCACTTTTACTGGGGCCACGGCATGTCCATCGGCAGCGAGACCAACGGCGGCGTCAGCAAGATCCGCGTCTTCGATCTCTCGCTCGACGGCCCCGACAACGGCATCCGCATCAAATCGAACGGCTCGCGCGGCGGCCTCACTCAGGACGTGGTTTACGACGACGTATGCATTCGCAACTCGCCCAATCCCATCACTCTCGACACGGCCTACTCCGCCAACGGCCCGCTGCAGGGCGACTCGCCTCCCACCATGCGCGACATTACGCTCCACAATGTCCGCGTCTCAGGCGGCGGCAAAATCACCTTCAACGCCTACGACCACACTCACCGCATCGCGGCTACGCTTGACGGTGTGCAGATTACCGACCAGGCGGCCTACACCTACGAGCTCAATCACGCGGACCTCACGCTCGGCCCCGGCCCAACCAACCTCAACCTGCCCGCCGGCCCCGATCTTACGAACCAAGATCTAACGAACCAAGACTCAACAGTCTCCGGCAAGCCCGCCGAAGGCGACCCCGCCTCTTGCGCCGACAAATTCGTGCCCTTCCCGCAATAAAAGGCAGGCGCGCAACAGCGGCCCCAAAACGCGCCCCATCTGTCCCGGATTCTCGGGCCGCCCCACCAAATCTCCCCTTTCCGGCATTTATCGCTTATTCTTGTAACAATTCCTTCTTGCTTCGGCAGGTCCTTCTTGCTTTGGCAGGCCACGCAAACAATTTCCTATGAACCCAGTCGTTTTAGCAGTCGACGATCTTCGGGAGCAGTATCTCAAAGAGATGGCGCTCGTCCGCCAGACCTGCGAGCGTACCGGCGACGGCACCGCTGCCATCCGCCGGCGATCGGCCGTCGTCGACCGCATCCTGATTGAAATGTGGCGTCGAGCCTACGCCGGCCTGCCTCCCCAGAACGCCGCCCTGCTGGCCCTCGGCGGCTACGGCCGCAAAGATCTCTTCCCTTACTCCGACATCGACGTCCTGTTCGCTTTCGCTGACGAAAAAACCGAAGAGCAATCCCGCGAAGCCGTTCGCGCCATGATCCAGGGCATGTGGGACATCGGCCTGCGCGCCAGCCCCAACTCCCGCACCGTCAAAGAATCCGGCCGCTTCGACCCCGATAATCTCGAATTCACCCTCGCCACTCTCGATCGCCGCTTCCTCGCCGGCCAGTTTCCGCTCTACCAGCAGCTCCACCAGGTCACCTTTCCCGGCCTTGTCCTCAGCGAGTGGACCTCCATCGCCCAAAAGCTCGGCGAAATCGCGCGCACGCGCCACGCGAAATACGGCAACACCATCTTTCATCTCGAGCCAAATCTTAAAGACTGTCCCGGCGGCCTGCGCGACTACTCGCTCGCCGTCTGGTTCGCCGTCCTCTTCCATCTCAAAGCGACAAAGGAGTGGCCACGCCAGCGCGGTGGCGTCTTCCAGAGCGCCCGCGGAGACGCCGAAGCGGCCTTCGATTTCCTTGCCGCCGCCCGCTGTTTCCTCCACTTCCGCCACGGCCGCGACGACAACACGCTCGACTGGCAATCGCAGGACGAAGCCGCCGCCCGCTCCATCGGCCTTGAAACCCGCGGCACCGCCGACCCCAGCTACTGGATGCGCACCTACTACCGCCACGCCCGCGTCATCTATCGCCGCGCCGCGCTGCTCATGGAGCATCTGCCCGCCCCGGTCAGCTTTTACCGCCAGTTCCGCCGCCGCCGCGCGCCCATCGCCGGAACCGACTTTCTCCTCGACCAGGGCCGCATCGACATTCAACCCGGCGCGCAATTCAATGACACCGCGGCCATTCTGCGCATCTTCTCGCTCATGGCCACGCACGGCTACACGCTCTCGCAGGCCGCTGAAGACCGCATCACCGACGCGCTTCCCGTCCTCGCCATCTCCATCCCCGAAGGCCCTTATCTCTGGAACGCGCTGCGCGAGGTGCTTCTCGGCCCCCATGCCGCGCACGCATTGCGCACCATGCACGCGCTCGGCGTCCTCGAGATGCTCATTCCCGAGTTCCACGGCATCGACGCGCTGGTCATTCGCGATAGTTACCACCGCTACACCGTCGACGAGCACACCTTCCTCGTCGTCGACAATGTCCACGCCCTGCGCACGCCCTCGAGTGAGCACGAGCAACGCCTTGCGCAACTCCTCCCTGAAATCGATCGCATGGATCTCTTCTTCCTCGCTCTGCTTCTGCATGACACCGGCAAAGGCCGCCGCGCAGGCGAGCACGCGCAGCAAAGTGTTGAGCTGGCCGACAGCTTTCTCGCCCGCCTCGACTTCGACGCCGAAGAGCGCGACTCCGTTCTCAAGCTCATCCGCCTGCATTTGGATATGTCGCAGGCCATGCGTCGCGACATCTTCGATCTCGACAACGTGCGTGGCTTCGCCGACAAAATCGGTAGCCCGCAGTTGCTCAAGATGCTCACGCTCATGACCTTCGCCGACATCAAGGCCGTCAACCCTGACGCGCTCACCCCGTGGAAGGCCGAGAACCTCTGGCAGTTCTACATGTCCACGTCAAACTTCATGGATCGCTCAGTCGACGAGGCGCGCTATCACGCCGCCATTGATCCCACGCTGCTCAATCGCATCCGCTCCATGGTTCCCCCGCCGCAACACGACGATCTCAAGCAGTTCCTTGAAGGCCTTCCGCAGCGCTACCTGCAAACTCGCCTGCCCGAGCAGATTCGCAATCACTTCCAAATGGCGCTCAACCTCGATAAGGACAACGTCCAGCTCGATCTGCGCCCCAGCCGCCAGCTCTACGACCTCACCGTCATCACCCGCGATCGCACCCGCCTCTTTGTTGACGTTGCCGGAGTCCTCGCCTCATGGGGCATGAACATCGTGCGCGCCGGCGCTTACTCCAACGACGCCGGAGTCATTGTCGATAGCTTTCAGTTCACTGATGTCTTTCGCACCATCGAGCTGAACCCGACAGAGAAAGACCGCTTCCTCTCGAACGTCCACGATGTTGTCGCCCAAAAAGTCTCTGTCGAGCAGTTGCTCAGCGCCCGCCGCCATCTCAACCAGCCGGGCCACTACAAGCTCGATGTGTCCACCAAGCTCGACTTCGACTCCGAGTCCTCGTCGCACTCAACACTTTTACAAGTGGTCGCGCAAGACATGCCCGGCCTTCTGCGCCAGATCGCCCTCACCTTCAGCGCTCATCAGTGCAACATCAAAGTGGCCCTCATCGATACGGAAGGCGAAACCGCCATCGACGTCTTCTACTTGACCAGCCACGACCAGAAGCTCTCACCCGAATCCCAGCAATCCCTCGGCGCAGACCTCACCAAAGCCCTCGACACAATGCGCACCCCGGCCTAGCCTCCTCACCATCGTTGAAACGATTCCTACTTGGCGGCGGCCTTCGCGGCGGCTTGCTCGATGAGCTCAGCCACTTCGTTCGGGTGAGAAAGCATAGCCAGGTGACTCGAGGGCAGCGTGATAGAAGTAGCTTTCATCCTCGCGGCTTCGGCTTTCTCAAGCTCTGGAGGAATCGCGCGGTCGTTGCCCGCAATCACAAACCAGGACGGCTTGGTCTTCCACGCGGCTGTCGTGATCGTCGCGCCAAAGGCAGCGGCGTTCGTTGGACCCTGCGTGGCAAGCAGGACTTTCTGCTCTTTCTCCGGAAGATCCTGCGCGAAATCTTCGGCAAACCCCTTCGGAGTTATCGACAGGAAGCCCTGCGCATCGGGGCGGAGTTCTGCGCCGAGGGGAGCGGGAGGATACGGCTGGCTGATAGTGGCCACGGATTCGCCATCCCCCGGAGCGAAAGCTGCTACAAAAACCAGCCCGACAACTTTCGGGTTGTTCCCTGCCTGGGTGATGATTGCACCGCCGTATGAATGCCCAACCAGAATTACGGGACCATCCGCCAATGCGATGGCGCGTTCCGTTGCGGCGACGTCATCGGCCAGCGAAGTCAGGGGATTTTGGACTGCGACCACATGCAATCCCTTGGCCTCAAGCAGTGGAATCACTTTGGACCAACTCGAGCCATCCGCCCAGGCTCCATGAACCAATACGATGTTTACGGCACCGGTAGCCGAGGTCGACTGGGCAGATGCTCCGACGCCAAGGATGGCTGCCACACAAGAAACTGCGATTGCGATCAAAGTAGTTCGTCTCATTCGCGATTGCGTCATTACTTTTCTCCTATGTCGTATTCACTCCACTCCCCGATCTTACGCTGCGTTCCCTTGAGTCGACGGCCCAGGGCATTCGGAAACTCGGTGAAGCAGACCTGCACAACCGTATAGGCCCTCAGCCCATACGGATTGACAAAAGCAATCAATTTTGGCGGATTTGACCTCTGATTTTCTGGAGATGATGTGAAACGACTCGGACGGCATTGCTGACCGTGTGCGTCCTCAGTTGTCGAGGTAAAAAATGGACGCAGCCCGACACAGCGAATTCCGCTTCCGCTTTACGCGTCGCTTTTCTTCACCAGATACTCCTCGACCAGCACGCTCACCAGAACGGCCGTCGGAATCGCGACCATCGCTCCGGCAATGCCGCCGAGAGCCGAGCCGAGCAGCAGAGAGACGAAAATCGCCAGCGCCGGTAGATTCACACGGCTGCGCATGATGCGCGGAGTCAGCCACGAATTCTCGATCTGCAGATACACGACGAAAAATATCGCCACGCCCAGCACGCGTCCCCAACTGTCGATGGCCGCCACCAGCGCGGCCAGCACCAGCGAAACAGCCGCACCCAGAACCGGAATCAGGTTCAGCAGCCCGGTAATTACGCCCAGCACGTAGGCGTACCGCACGCCGAGCAGGAGATAAACAATCGTGCTCAGCGTGCCAAGAATCAGCATCAGGCTCAGTTGGCCCACGAGCCACTTCTCCATGCGGCCGGCGGCGCGCTTTAGCGTCGCGTCCAGCCGATGCCGTGGTTCCGCGGGCACAAAAGAAAGAAACCAGCGGTAAGCTTCGTCGCCTTCGAGGATGAAATACAGCGTGAGCACGAACCCCGTGATCACCTGGAGAAGCGCGCCCGCCCACGTCTTGAATGAAGCCAGCAGGTAAGTCGCTCCGCCGCTCAGCCCGCGCTGAATCCAGGCGAGCAGGTCGCCGGCGTCAATGCGATCGGCGTACGGAACCGATTTGATCTTGTCCAGGATTTCGGGCAGCCGGGCGGGCAATTCGCCGGCCAGCGACTGCAGGTCGTTGATGACCGGTGGTAACGCGAAAAATCCGAACACCGCGAACGCGCCCGCAACCCCCAGCAGCAAAATAAGGATCGCCATCGATCCGTGGAACGGCTTCCAGCGACCGATTTGAATCCGCGACGTCGCCCGCACAATAGGCGACAGCACCACGGCAAACAGCGCCGAGATGTAAAGCAGCGCCAGCATGCCGCGGATCAGCCACGCAATGTAGAGGCCCAGCGCCACGGCGAAAAAAAACAGGATGTGCCCGTGGACGTTCTGCTTGCTCTGCGCGGCTTGATTCATGCTTATCGATCCTTACATGCCAGGTTCAGTGGTGGCCAGACTCAATGTCGGCGTTCAATTCTGAGCACTGACAACTGATCACTGATCACTGGTTCTTGATCACTGTCCACTGATGATTCCGCCGACGATTCCACCAAGCAGTCCGGCGCCGGTTGCTTGCTGAGCGGCCTCGGGATGCGGCAGGTACTCGTAGATCTGCATCGCCAGCCGCGAAATAGGCAGCGTCTGCAGCCAGATTGTGCCCGGACCCACCATCCGCGCCAGAAAGATTCCGTCGCCGCCGAAGATCATGTTCTTGATCCCCGGAACCGTCGTGATCTGGAACCCTACCGAAGTTTGAAACGCGCCCACATGGCCCGGATGCACAAACAAAATCTCGCCGGGCGCAAGGTCCTTCTGGATCAGCTCGCCCGACAACTCGATCCACGCCGTGCCCACGCCGCCGATCTTTTGCAGCAGAAATCCGCTGCCGCCAAAGATGCCCGCGCCGAGCGACTGCTGAAAGCCAACCGAAATCGTCACCTGGGGCGTAGCGCAAAGAAATCCGTGCCGGTGCACCATATACTCCGGCCCCTGGCCAAGCTGCACAGGCACAATGTGGCCCGGCACCCGCGTAGCAAATGAAACCGACCCCTGGTACTGAACGGCGCGGTACTCGGTCATGAAACAGGCTGCCGCCGCCGGCCACGCGCTTGATCACGCCGAAAATTCCTCCACCCCCGCCCGCCTGCGTGTGCGTCATCATCTGCACGCTCGCGGTCATCCACGAGAGCTCTCCGCTCTCAGAGAAAACGCTCTCGTTCGGTTCGAGCAGCACTTCAAGCACCGGCATTGTGGTGCCCAGAATTCGGGTTTGCATTGCGATAGCCTCCTGTCACTCAACAGTGTAATGGCCAGTGTAATGGCCTTGACGTTCGCCCGATAAGAATCTTTCCGCAATCGAGCTCGCTGCCGGACGATCCCCGCTCGCGGCCAGCGATCAGCGCCTGCGGCAAGACGATCCCCGCCCGCGGCCAGTCATTAGCGCCCGCGGCAAGACAGTCATTGTCCGCCGCGATGCGCAATCACGTAATCCTTGATGCGGTCGTAAACATCGCTTGGCAGCACGCCACGATCCAGCAGGTCCTGCTTGGTTCTGTATGGCCGAAAGCGTACGATCCGTCCGGCCCAGCTCGGAGTCAAGCCCGGAATCTTGGCGAGCTCCTCCGCGCTGGCGTGGTTAATGTCGACACGCGCTTCAGGCGGCGGAGTAGTTTTGGATTTGGCTGCAGGTTGCGCTGAATTCGATTGCGGGGCAGCCGCAACATTCGGCGTTGCGCCGGCCAAAAAGACGGCCAGAAGGGCAATCGGCATCACCGTCAGTCGAACGATGTTTTGCATGGCCCGATTCTCCATCTCCAGTCTATCCATCGCCGGAGATTGAGGCCAACAGATGGAGTCCCTGTAACATGCAATTTGGCGGCCGACCTGTCAAAATAGATCTGTGGCGACTTCCCCTGTCGTTCCTCCAGCCGGCGGTTCATCTGGCGCTCGCCTCTTAGGCAAGACCAGGCTTCTGATCCTTTGCGCGTTGCTAGTGTCTCTAATCGTTTGCGTCGTGTTTTCGTGGACCACGAGCGGCGCAATGAACGTTTTGCGCGGCAAAGCTGGAGCATCGAACTCTGCCGGTGAACCATCACTCGTCGATTTGCATCCATGGCAGACCGCTCAGGCTCTGGCGCCGCTTGCGGTTTCCGCCGAGGAAAATGAATACGCGCGCGAGGCCGAACGCCTCGCTGACCATGAAGTGGATCAGGCATTTGCCGCCGCTCTGCGCCAGGCGCGCCTGGAAACGCAGCGCCGCACGCTCACGGGAGATGCGCTCGCTCTCTCGCAAAAGGTCACACAACTCGAGCAGCTTACAAAACAGGACCAGGCGCTCGTGGATAGCCTGACGGCTCAAGCCGGGTCATCGAAAGGCTCCGCAAGCAATGGTGCTCAGCCGAGTTCAACCGATGACGACCTTGAAGTAGCCAAGGCCCAACTCGGGCTCGATAATGACGAGCTGAGCGATGCCCAGCGCGAATTCGAGCGCGCATTGGGCGATCACAGCGCGCAGATCCAGGACGAATTGGCCGCTCACGAAGCATCAATGCATGAGTACGACAGCCAGGCCAGGAGTGGCGACCAAATTGCAGTGCTTTCAGCCGCACAGGACAGTACTCTCGCGTCGCGGCTGAACGCATGGTTCAAACAAATCCAACGCCAGCAGTTGATCGAGCAGGCGCTCCAGGATTCGCAGAACCAAGTGCGCAGCCTCACCGTGGAGCACACCGCCCTTGAAGCCAAGGCAAATGCAGCTGGCGCGGCGGACCAGGGGCAGGATCGCGCGTCTCAACTCGCCAGCCTTAAGAACCGCAGCATCGAGCGCCAGATCCTGAGCATCGAGGACGACCGAATCCAAACCGAACAACAGCTTGCGATCGTCTATGCCAAGTGGGCCGCCCAGGTGAAGCTCCAGCACCGAATCATATTCCATCTGATTCTGCAATCACTGATGCTTATTCTTTTCATCCTGGTGGGAATGCTTTTGTTCGACGCTCTGGCGCGACGATTGATGGCCCGGCCCGCAATCGACCGCCGGCAGATGGGCACTCTGCGCAGCGTTCTTGGGCTTAGTATTCAGGTGCTGGGCGTTGTGCTCATCCTGCTTGTGATCTTCGGCTCGCCCAAAGAGACGCCGACCATTCTGGGCCTTGCTACAGCCGCGCTCACGATCGCGCTGCAGGACTATATCCTTGCGTTTCTGGGCTGGTTCATGCTCATGGGCAAAAACGGTATTCATGTTGGCGATTGGGTTGAGATCAATGGCGTTGGCGGCGAGGTGACGGAGATCGGGCTGATGACAACCACCCTGATCGAAACTGGTGGGCTCGCCGATCAGGGACTTCCGACCGGCCGGCGCATCTCGTTCATGAACGGCTTTGCGATCAGGGGTCAGTACTTCAACTTCTCCACGTCAGGCCAGTGGATGTGGGACGAGATCGAGGTGAATGTACCGGAGGGCGCAGATGTTCATTCCTCAATGGAAAATGTACAAAAGGCTGTTGCCGAGGAGACGAAGGAAAACTCGCGCCAGGCCGAGCAGGAATGGAAACATGGAAAGCAAGATGCTGGACTGAGCCGATTCAGTGCCGCGCCGGCGGTGAACTTCAGGCCTTCCAGTTCCGGGATCGAGCTCCATATTCGGTATGTAGCACCCGCTTCAGAACGATTCGATCTGCGCAATCGCATCTATCAACGGGTTGTCGGACTGCTTCACGAGCAAAACACTGTGGCTCACTAAGTTCCTCCATCCTCCACGTTCAGCTGCCCGGTTACCTGCGCCTCCGTACCCTTTGTTGCGGCGGAGAGCCAGTGAGTTCAACGGAACCCAGGCGCGGAACAGAACCATAGAAGACGCGTTCATCCCTCGCGCGAGGTATGCGACAACGGGCCTTGGGAGAGACCGGGCTTGAGCATCGGAGACAGTCCTCCAATTCTGTCTAGCAAGAAATATGATCCCGCGTAGCAAGAAGTATTTGACACCAAAAGGGCTTTCCCCGTACCTTGAATACAGATGCAGAGCCTCCGCCATCACGGCCACCACCACCATCATGGAACATCCATGCCGGCGGACTGCTATGGCCTGAGCTAAATCGGCCAGAGAGATCGAAGAGATACACCAGAAGCCCGCCGGCGAACAACGCTGGTGGGTTTTTTCGTGTTTAGGCAAAAACCTTAGCAAAGACGGGACCAGAAAAGACAGGACCAGAAAGACGGGAAATGACATGAGCGACCAGAAAGTTTCGGACAAGACAGCAATTGATTTCGACAAAATGGATGGCCTGGTGCCGGGGATCGTGCAGGATGCGCGCACCGGCGAAGTGCTGATGCTGGGTTTTCTAAATCCAACCAGCTACGCGAAAACGCAGGAGTCCGGCTTTGTGACCTTCTGGAGCCGCACTCGCCAGAAGCTCTGGATGAAAGGTGAGACCAGCGGCAACCGGCTGCGCGTGGTTTCGGCCTCCACCGACTGCGACAATGACACTTTGCTGTTCCGCGTCGAAGTGGAAGGCGACGGCCTGGTTTGTCACGAAGGCACCGTAAGCTGTTTTACGCGGCCGATTGCGATCGGCGCGGAGGTGACTCGTGGGTAGCAAACTTCGACTCGGAATTCCTAAAGGCAGCCTGCAGGATGCGACCATTGCGCTCTTCAAACGCGCGGGATGGAATATCTACGCCGACGGCCGCTCCTATTTTCCTTCGATCGACGACGCCGACATCGAGTGCATGCTGATTCGCGCACAGGAAATGGCGCGCTACGTGGATCACGGCGTGCTCGACGCGGGATTGACCGGCATCGATTGGGTGGTCGAGAGCGGTCTCGACGTCGCCAGCGTGACCACGCTGACCTATGCCAAGCAAAGCCGGCGCAAGGTGCGCTGGGTGCTTGCTGTGCCAGAGGCGAGCGGCTACGAAAAGGCCGAAGATCTCGAAGGCAAGATCATCGCCACGGAGCTTGTGGAAGTGACCAAGCGTTACTTCGCCGCGAAGGGCGTGAATGTAAAGGTGGAGTTCAGCTGGGGCGCGACGGAAGTCAAGCCGCCGATGTTGGCCGATGCGATTGTTGAAGTGACGGAGACTGGCAGCTCGCTGAAGGCGAATCACCTCAAGATCATCGATACGGTTTTGGAGAGCGAGACCCACCTGATCGCAAGCAAGGCCGCGCTGGCCGACCCGTGACAAGCGGCAAAAGATCGATCAGATCGCGCTCATGCTGCGCGGCGCGATCGACGCGCAGGCGCAGATTGGCCTGATGCTCAACGTAAAACGTGGCGATCTTGCGGGCGTACTGGCAGTGCTGCCGGCTCTCAATTCGCCGACCATTTCGCAGTTGAGCGATTCCGAATGGGTCGCGGTCAACACGATCCTCGAAGAGCGCGTGGCGCGCGACGTGATCCCGCGTTTGAAAGCTGCGCGCGCGGCAGGAATTGTGGAGTATCCGCTGAACAAGGTTGTGCTGTAACGAGAGACGAACGATGAAGCTGATCCGGACCACAGGACGAAATGCGCGCGAGGCGGCAGCCGTCGCTGGCCGCTCTCGAGCAGCGCGGCGGCGCGGCGCTGGACGCTGTGCTGCCCGCAGTGAAGCGCATCGTGTCTGATGTCCGCAAAGGCGGCGACCGCGCGCTGCTGCGCTACGCGGCGAAGTTCGATGGGCTTGCCGGCCCGAAAGCGCTGCCGCGTCACGCAGGAAGAGATGGCGGCAGCGTGGAAGGCGCTCGACCCTGCGCTGCGCGATGCGCTCACCACGGCTGCGAAGCAGATCCGCAGATTTGCAAAACTTCAGATTGCCGAAATCGTGGAATAAATCGACCGTTGAAGGTCTGACGACCGGCCAGCTTGTGCGCCCACTGCAATCTGTCGGCTGCTACGTGCCCAGCGGACGGCATCCTCTGCCTTCAACTCTGCTGATGACTGCAATTCCCGCCCAGGTAGCAGGAGTAAAACGAATCGTTGTCGTTTCGCCGAAGCCCGCTCCTGAAACTCTGGCCGCTGCGCACTTGCTGGGGATTACGGAGTTCTATCGGCTGGGCGGCGCGCACGCAGTGGCCGCGCTCGCCTATGGAACCAGTAGCCTGCCGCGTGTAGACAAGATCGTGGGACCGGGAAATCTCTACGTCACCGCGGCCAAGCGCCTCGTGGCTTTCGATTGCGCCATCGACATGCTCGCCGGGCCGACCGAGATTGTGGTCACCAGCGAGCGCGGCAACGCGGCCGGCATTGCGAGCGATCTTGTCGCCCAGGCCGAGCACGATCCCGAGGCGCTCGCGATCTTTGTTACGACACGCGAGGAACTGGCGCGTGCGGTGATCGCCGAAACAAAAGAGCGCAGCCGCAATAACGCCGTTGCCCGCGACGCACTCAGACTTAACGGAGTCGTCATCGTTGCAGGTTCGCCTCAGGAAGCGCGCGACATCACGAATCGCCTTGCGCCCGAACATCTGACCGTCGATGCCGCGAGCGATTTGGAGTGGGTCGAGAATGCAGGATCAGTCTTCGTCGGCCGCTGGTCCGCGCAGCCCATGGGCGACTACATTTCAGGGCCAAATCACACGCTGCCCACGGGCGGCATGGCGCGTGTGCGCGGCGGATTGAGCGTGAACGACTTCGTGAAGCTCATCACGGTGCAGCAGTACACAACGCAGAGCGTCGAAACGTTGGGACCGAAAGCCGCCCTGCTGGCTGAAGCGGAAGGGCTGCTCGGCCACGCAGAGGCGATTCGAACGCGGCTCCGCTCGATCGCTGGCAAAAGGAGGGAGAAACGTGGCTAACGCAACGACAACAGCAACCCCCGCGCCGCGCGCACGCGTGCAGCAGATGAAGGAGTATCACCCTCCGCTCGGCAGCCGCGAAGCGATGCGGCTGGACTTTAACGAGAACACGCTCGAATGTTCGCCAAGCGTGCGCGAGACGCTGGCGCAGATTTCGGCCGGCGCGTTGACCCGCTATCCCGAGCGCGAGCCGGTGGAAGCGATCGTGGCCGCACATCTCGGGCTGCGCGCCGATCAGGTAGCGCTCACCAACGGCGTGGACGAAGCGATTCATGTGCTCTTCGACGCATTTCTTGAAACGGGCGACGAAGTGTTGATGCCTGTGCCCACCTACACCATGTATGAGGTCTACGCCTCCGCAACAGATGCGCGGGTTGTCACGGTGCAGGCTGCGGACGATCTTCAATTTCCTTTCGACCGGCTGCTGGCAGCAATCACGCCGCACACGAAGGTCATTGCGATCGCCAATCCCAACAGCCCGTCGGGCTCAGTGGCCACGCGCGAGCAACTTCTCGAATTGGCGCGGCGCGCGCCGCAAGCAGTCCTGCTGGTCGACGAAGCCTACTTTCACTTCTTCGGCGAAACCGTAATGGACCTCGTGGGAACGCTGCCGAATCTCGTGGTCGCGCGAACATTCTCAAAGGCCTACGGCCTCGCCGGATTGCGCCTGGGTCTGCTCGCCGGACCCGTCGACCTGATGCGCTGGGTGCGGCGCGTGCTCTCGCCCTACAGCGTGAATTCGCTGGCGCTGGCCTGCCTGCCGCCGGCGCTTGAAGATACGGCGTATCTCGACTGGTATGTGCGCGAGGTGCTCGCTGCGCGCGAAGAGTTCGAGGCCGCGCTGGATCATGCGAAAGTGCGCCGCTGGCCGAGCCGGGCGAATTTCGTCTTGGCTGATATTGGCGCGCAGCATGCGGAGTTTGTGCGGCTGATGCGCGAAGCCGGCGTGCTCGTGCGTGACCGCTCGAGCGATCCCGGTTGCGATGGTCGCGTGCGCATCACCATCGGAACGCGCGAACAGATGCGGCAGGCGGTTACGGCGCTAAACAGCGCACTGTCGGCGCTGCGGTCGGGAGGCGGGAAACGATGACGAAGGAACGCAAAGCACAAAAGCCAGGTGCCCCGGGTCTCGCTTCTGAGACCCGGGATAGCACGAACGAAAAAAAGCGCTCGGCAACCGTGGTTCGCAACACCAACGAGACGCGCATCGAGATTGAGCTGACGATTGAGGGACAGGGTCAATACAAAGTCTCAACCGGCATTCGATTCTTCGATCACATGCTGGAGCTGTTCACGCGGCACGGCGCATTCGACCTGAACCTCACCTGCGAAGGCGATCTGGATGTCGATCAGCACCACACGGTTGAAGACGTCGGCATCGCGCTGGGCGAGGCGTTTGATCGCGCGCTGGGCGACAAGCGCGGCATTCTGCGCGCCGGCTACTTCGTGATGCCGATGGATGAGACGCTCGCGATTGCTGCCGTCGATCTGAGCGGGCGCGCGGCTTTTGCCGTCGACACGAAAGTGCGCACGCGGCTGGTGGGCGATCTGCAAACCGAACTCGTGACGGACTTCTTTGAAGGCTTCGCGCGCGGCGCGCGAGCCAATGTGCATGTGAAGACAATGTACGGCCGCTCGAACCACCACAAGATCGAGGCGATCTTCAAGGCCTTCGCGCGGGCGCTGCGCGTGGCCTGCTCGCGCGACAAGCAACTGGGCAAGATGCTGCCCTCGACCAAGGGGCTGCTCTGACCAGATTCTACGAGATGTTTTGTATCAGGGCACGACTTCAGTCGTGCCAACTGAAGACCTGAAATGACTTCGGGGCTTTAGCCCCTGAGATTAAAATATCATGCGCGTCACTGTGATCGACTACAAGGCCGGCAATCTGACCTCGGTGCTCAAGACGCTCAAGCATCTGGGCGCGGAGACGGTCGTGACAGACGGCGATTTGTCGCTCGTCGAATCTGCCGAGCGCATCGTGCTTCCCGGCGTCGGCCACTTCGCCGCAACCGAACGGCTCGACAAGACGGGGCTGACAGGCGCGATTCGCGCGGCGATTGCGCGCGGCGTGCCGTTCCTGGGAATCTGCGTTGGCATGCAGTGGCTTTATGCCGGATCGACCGAAGCGCCCGCAGCAGCCGGGGCTCGGACATTTCCCGGAATCGTGCACGCGTTTTGCCGAAAGCACTGAAAAAGTTCCGCATGTCGGCTGGAATTCGCTCGCAGTGCGAAAAAGCTCGCGCCTGCTTGCCGGAGTCGAGCCCGGCGAGTTCGTCTACTTCACGCATTCCTACAAAGGGCCGGTCACAAACGACACCGCGGCAGTGACTGCAATACATTGAACCCTTCGCGGCAGCCGTCGAGCGCGGAAACGTGATGGGCGTGCAGTTTCACCCGGAGAAGTCCGGCGAGACCGGCCTTAAGATCCTGCGCAATTTTCTCGCGTGGCAAGCGAAAGGTTCCGCATGCTGACCAAGCGCATCATCGCCTGCCTCGACGTGCACGCCGGCCGCGTCGTCAAGGGCGTGCAATTCGTCGACCTCGTCGACGCGGGCGACCCGGCGACGCAAGCGGCGCGTCATGCGCGCGAGGGCGCCGATGAAATCGTTCTGCTCGACATTACGGCCACGCACGAGGGCCGCCAGACGCTGCTCGATACGGTGCGGCGCACGGCGCGAGAACTGTTTGTGCCGTTCTGCGTGGGCGGAGGAATCAAGTCCGCAAGCGACGCCGAGCAAGTATTCGAGGCAGGCGCGGACAAGGTCAGCATCAACTCCGCGGCGCTGGCCGACCCTGCACTCATCAGCGCGATTGGCGCGAGCTTTGGCGCGCAGGCTGTCGTCGTCGCAATTGACGCGCGCCGCGACCCTGACAGCCGCGGACCCGGTTCGCGATGCGCAGGTGTACGTGCAAGGCGGCCGCCGCCCGATCGGCCGCACAGTCGTAGAGTGGGCGCGCGAAGCCGAACAGCGCGGCGCGGGCGAGATTCTGCTGACTTCAATGGACTCTGACGGAACGCGCGCTGGCTTTGACTGTGAGTTGACGGCCGCAGTGAGCGAGGCCGTTCGAATCCCGGTAATCGCCTCGGGTGGCGCTGGAACGGTGGCGCACTTTGCCGATGTGTTTGCGCGCGGCAAGGCTGACGCGGCGCTCGCGGCCAGCATCTTTCATTTCGGCGTATCCACATCGCGCTCGCTCAAAGAGGAGTTGGCGCGGGCGGGCGTACTAGTGAGGCTGCCATGCTGATTCCTTCAATTGATCTGATGGGCGGGCGCATTGTGCAGCTTGTGCAGGGTGAGAAGCTGCGGCTGGCCTTCGACGATTTCGAATACTGGATCGAGCGCTTCTCGCGCTTCCCCCTTGTGCAGCTCATCGACCTGGATGCAGCCATGCGGCAAGGCGACAACTCCGCGCTCGTCGAGCAGATCGCAAAGCGGCTACCGGTGCAGGCGGGCGGCGGCATTCACTCTGTCGACCGCGCGCGTCAGGTGCTCAGCGCGGGTGCAAAACGCGTGATCATCGGCTCGGCACTTTTTTCAGCAGAAGGCGCCGTCAACACAATATTCGCTTCGAATCTGGCCGAAAGCGTGGGCGCGGACCGCGTCGTAGCCGGAATCGACACGAAGAACGGCCGCATCGCCGTGAAGGGATGGAAGGCGCAGGTCGAGCTGACGCCCGACGAGGCGATCCCGCAGCTTGAACCGCACGTAGCCGCATTTCTCTACACGCATGTGGACGGCGAAGGAACTGTTGCAGGGCTTTCCCATTGAAACTGCGGCGCGTTTGCGCAAACTCACAAAACGCCAGCTCATCGTGGCCGGAGGAATTCGCAGCCAGCAGGAAGTGGACGCGCTCGATGCGATCGGCGCTGATGCCGTCGTTGGGATGGCAGTCTACACGGAGTTGCTCGCAATCTGATCGCGGTTACCTTCCGCGTTTTTCCACCGGTAGCGCGGCCGGAACACACGCGAAGCCAGCTCGGATCACACGGAATCGACGACTTTCTCAGAATCGCCAATGGCCCTGCTGGTTTCAACGCGCGTCGCACGAAGCAGGCGCGCAATCTGCTTCAGGTGAAGCTGGACCGCATAGGCGCGCAGGAGCTCCGCCTGCGAGAAACCTTTTCCGGTATGGCGAACCTTGTCCATGCGAGCCTCAAGGTCGGCGATATCCTGTTCGAGATTGATTCCCTCGGCCGGCGCGCTGAATCGCCAGTTGTGAGTACAACTGCCCAGGTAATTGAAGCCAGTGCGAATGTCGGCCGCGAGATGCGAGAGGGCCGGCTCCAGCTGCTGCGCGAAGCGGTCCTCGTGGCTGTCTTTTACCGCAAGCTCCAGCGCCACCAGCACGTCGAAAAGAGCGCGGCCAAACTGCGACAGCGTGCCCAGCCCTTCGCGCCAGCCAGGACCGCTCGGCTCATTGCGCGCAGCTTCAAGCAGCTGGCTGTTGCCTCGCAGAAGAGCCAGTGCATCCTCGCGCAGCACCGGCAGATTTTGTGACGGCGGCCCGCGAAAGCCTTCGAGAATAGCCTCAAATAAACTGCCGAGCACAAGAAATTCCTGTGCCAGCCCGTTGCGCAGCCAGAGGCGCGCGCGGTCAGGAAAGACAAGCGTTGAGACGAGGAGCGCAACAACGATTCCAAGCAGCACTTCGCCCACGCGATCGAGCGCCAGCTCCCAGCGCGAGCCGGATTTGGGGACGAGCATGATGATAGTGATGGTGACAGCGGCAAGGCGCGAGCTGTTTCGAAGACTGAGCAAGCCGCAGACCACGATAGCGAGAATCACGGCGAGAATGTAATTCCACGGGGGCGCGCCAAAGACCGAGCAGGCAAAGCCAAATGCCGCGCCCATAAACGTGCCGAGCAGGCGATCGCGCGAAGCCGTTACCGTAGCGCCGACGTTCGATTGCAAAACAATAATGGCGCTGATGGAGCCCCAGTAGCCATCGTGCAGCCCGAAGCGCAACGCGAGCCACCAGCACAGAGCCGCGGCAAGCGCGGTCTTGGCCGCGTCGATGACGAGGCGGCGCCGCTCGAAGGTCAGGAGTCCGTGCTCATCGCCTGCTACGCGCAATTTCGCTGACAGCTCGTGCTGGGACCACGTCTTTTTGGCTTTCAAGCGCATGAATACGATTCGCGGACAAACGTCCCCGCTCTTTCAGGATAGTTTGTGCGCGTGCGGCAGGGACAGTTTTCGCGTCCACGATCGGCGAGACTCAACAAAACGAGACGGCCAGGGCAGGCTCAAGCATAGTCAGCGGCTGCGTTAGGATGGAATCGAGGAGCGCGCGCCCGTTGCGCGCAAAAAAACGCATGCTGCGAGTCGGATACCCCGCCACATTGCCCATTGAGCTGTTCCGCGATTTCCCCAAAGGGATCGAGCTGATCCCGGTGTCGGACAAAATGGACCACGACGTCGAAATCGATGTCTGGATTCCGGATCCCTATTCGACCAGGGCGATACGCGCGTGGCCTCACTTGGATGGCGTGAAGCTCGTGCTCGCAATGATGGCCGGCACGGAGTGGATTCCCGGAACGGTGGGCCCGCACGTAACGATCTGCAATGCGCACGGTGCGCACAACATCTCCACCGCCGAGTGGACCGTATCGGCAATCCTCGCGATGCTGAAATATTTTCCGCTGTATCTCGACATTCAGCGGTCTGGCAATTGGAGGCGCCGTATCGAGGCCAGCGTGCACTACGCGGCGATCACCGGCGACACGCACACGGTCTATCCGCCGGTGCTCGCAGAAGAGCTGACGGGTAAAACGGTGCTGCTTGTGGGCTACGGGGCGATTGGCAAGGAAATCGAGCGCATGCTTGAGCCATTTACTGTCACGATGATTCGCGTGGCGCGAAGCGCGCGGACCGATCCGGAGGTGCATGCCGTGAGCGAGCTGGACAACTTGCTGCCGCGCGCCGATGTAGTGATTCTCATCCTTCCCGCAACGGCGGAGTCGCGCGGGCTTATCGGCGAGCGGCAGCTCGGATTGCTTCACCAGGGCGCTCTGCTGGTCAATTCCGCGCGAGGCCCAATTGTGGATACAAACGCACTGGTGAGTGCGCTCAATTCGGGGCGCATTCGCGCTGCACTCGATGTCACAGATCCCGAGCCATTGCCTGAAGGGCACCCGCTTTGGGGCTGCCCAAACCTGTTGCTCACGCCGCATATCGGCGGATCCACTCCGCAGTTTGCGCCGCGCGCACTGCACGTTGCCGCCCAGGAGTTGGAGAGATATATGAAGGGCGAACCGCTCCTGAATGTTGTCCAGGCAGCGAGCTAAGCAGCTGCCGCTGCGCGGCGCCAGTCGCGCAGCCCAAGCACGGCCAGCGGCACAAAGGCCGCATAGAGCAGCGCCGTCGGCCACAGCCCCTTGTAGATGTATTCTCCAACGTATATTGCGTCCACCAGAATCCAAAGCCACCAGTTCGCGATATGCTTGCGCGCCTGCCACCATGTTGCCACCAGGCTGTAGCTCATCAGCATGGCGTCAAGATACGGCAGCGCGGCATTGAGACGCTTGGCCAGCGTTCCGAGAACGAAACTCCCCGCCACGCCAAGCACGATAGCGATATACAGGCTCCGCTGCGGCAGCGCAACAACGCGCACCTGGCCCTCATCCCGCACACCGCGCCACCAGTGCCACCAGCCATAGATCGTGAACACGACGAAGAACACTTGAAGCAGCGCGTCAGAGAATAGCCCTGCGCGGAAGAAAACGATCATGTAAATAAAAATGGAAACAAGCGTGATGGGCCAGCAAATCAGAAGCCGCCGCGTCGTCAGCCAGATTCCGAGAGCCGCCGTAACCACTCCCGCAAGCTCGAGCCAATGACCGGCGAGATAGTTCGTAATCAAGCTCCAGCTCATGAATGAGGCTTCCCGCGCTTTGAAGTTTGAGCTGCGCGTTCGCGAAGAAACTCAATCAGTTTGCACCCGGGAGCGCTCGAGAACCAGCGCGCGTGGCCGACGAGCCAGCCGTCATAGGCCATTTGCGCTTTTTCTTCCGAGCGCAGAACACCGAGAAAATAATCCGCTTCAGAAAGCGCGAATTCCGCATGGCAGAGAGCGACCATCGGCGCGAGGGCGTGAGATTCATCGCTCGACAACGGACGAACGGATTCGTAACCGTCAAGAAACGCATCGAGATGATCGAGATGAATCGGCACATCGTCAGGGCGAACGGGATCGTTGACGAGCGCAAGCCACTCGACGATGTTGCGCTCGATGGCGTGAGCGATATCGTGCACCGCATTGGTGCGGTCCGCGACGCCGAAGTCGATAATGGCCGTGGCGCAGTGCATCCGGACCAGCATCGCTCCAAAACATGTTGGAAGCGTGCAGATCGTTATGCGTCCAGAGCGGTGCGAGCGCAGGCAGATGCGGTAGAAGCTCTGCGTGAAACGGAGCGAGAAGATCAAGTGCCTGCGCGGCGCAGTCGTGAACGGCGCGATGCGCGTCCAGCGCAGGCCGCGCGGCAAGGTAGCGCTCCATCTCGGCAACAGGGTTGTTCGCGGCGAAGATCGTGAAGCTGGCGACGAGCGGACGAGGCTTGCGGGGCGGAGCATGGAAATTCTGCGCAGCAAAATGAAGCTGCGCGAGCGCCTCGCCGGCGGAGTGCGCATGGGCCGCGCTGCGGAAGGGCGTCCAGGAGATCGCGTCCTGGTAAAGATCGATACCCGGCGGAATTTCGTGCACCTCGTAAGTCCATTCGCCTTTTTCAAAAGCCGTCTCGCCCGCGGCCGAAGCCTCTACACGCGGAACCGACACACCCTGCGCAATCAGATGCGCCAGAAAGCGATGCTCCTCCATCAGTCCCTCGCGATCGCGCACCGAGTGGTGATGGCGCTTGATGAAGACCGGCCGCTCCGTTCCGTGTTCGTTCCGCGTGGCCACTACCGCAGCTGCCGAAAACGGACGCGGGCTTACAGATACGATGCCAATCGCTTCGCCGAGATCGGGGAACTGAGCAAGAATCGCGCGCAACTCGGCCAGGTTAAGCGCGGGCCAGTCCGGCTCGACCAGCGAGCCGTCCATGCCGTGAGCTTTTGCCGCTTCGCTCAGCGCGACTTCGTTCTTCATATCCATCGGTTCTAAAAAGTGTAGTGTGCGTCAAGACGCACCGTCGGTGGCGCGCCTAGCCACACAAAAGTATCGCCGTAACTGGCGCCAGTGTCGGACCAGTATCGCTTGTTGCCGATGTTGTCGGCATAAATGTGAAACGTGACGTGCCCCTGCTCGCCACCTGGCGTGTAGCGTGCACCCAGGTTGAATAGGTTGTAGCTGGGCACGCTCACCGCGTCGTCGCGCGTAGCTTCTTTCCGCGAGGTGTAGCTCCAGCCCGGCATCAGATGAAAGCCGCGCACGTGCGGCACGCTGAGATCGGCGAAGACGCTCGTATGCAAATGCGGCACGTTGATCACTTGCTTGTTGTCGAACGCCGGCGTGCCGGTATCGCTGGAGACTGCATCCATGGCTTCGGCCGAGCCGTTCAGGCGCAACCAGCTTGCAGCTTTGCCTTCGGCACTAAGCTCGATGCCGTCGTGCCTTTCGTGGCCCTCCTGCTCAAAGCAAAGATCGCCCGCGGCACCAGTGGGGCAAAAGCTGTCGGCACCCGCAATCATTTTGGGATAAAAGAACGGCGCGTGCATCTCGAAGAGCGCTGCGGTAAGCAAAATGCGCTGGCCGGGCTCATACTTCGCGCCGACCTCGGCTTGGCGCGTGAAGAACGGCGCAAGAAACTCGCTGCCGTTGTCGGTCCAGAAAGGAGCTTGCTGGCCGAGAGACAACGTCACGCCGTAATTCGAATACAAAGTGAGATTTTCGACCGGACTGTATGTTGCGGCAAATTGCGGCAGCCATGCCGGCTTGTTAGTAATCGCCGGCGCGCAAGCATTCGGATAGGTCACGGTCGCAGGATCGAGTTCAGAAGGATCGCTACAGCTCGCGTACGCGGAGTAGTTGTGGTCGCGCAGCGAGTCGTAGCGCGCGCCGGCGATGAGCTCAACACGATGCGGAAGATGAATGCGGTCCTGAATCACGCCGGACGATTGATGGCTGTCTTCCCAAAGGCGGCGCGGGCCGGCGGATTGCAATGCAGGTTCAAGCGAATTCGGGTCGCCGGGCGGCGGCAGCGCCGCGTTCGTCTGGTAGATGTTCTCCGAGCCAACATAGGTATAGACAGCGCCATCCTGCACGATGCCGTCGGCGGAATATGGATTCTGCGGACTGTAGAAGCCGGGCTCTTGCACGCTGCGCAGGAACGCGACTCCGCCGCCTGTGACGTCTTGCGTGATCGCGCCGGTATGAATGTGGCCTGTGACCATCGCTTCAGCCTCAGCGTCCATGCGCAGCTCGCCGGGGTTGCGATAGTCGTAGATGTCATACGTTCCATCGGGCGCAAAAAAGAATGGATAAGGCGCCGAGCCGGTGTTGCACTCAGCTTCGTAGTAGCAGCCGTATGCGTAGATCACGTTGTCCTGGATAAGCGAGTGGCTCAGGCTGGCAGCCACAAAGCCGACCCACATCGGCGAGAAAGTATGGTCCAGGCGTGCATCTGTGTTGAATGTGTCGTAGGTGTCCGGCAGACCCCACGGCTGATCACCCACCATCGTCGACCGGTAGATGTGGTTGATGTCAGGCAGCACAGTTCCGCCGAGAAGCTGATAGCCGCTGCCATCGCGCTCCGTTTTGTGCTGGTACTCGAAATCGCCTTTGAGAATCGTTGTCGGATTTAGCTTCCAATCCGCCGCGCCTGCGCCCATCGCGCGCCAGCCGTTGGTGTCATTCATGTAGGGCACAATTCGTTCACCGGCCAGATTCACGCGCGCGCCCACTTGTTTGCGGCTGCCAAAAAGATGGCCAAGATCGACGGCGCCATAAGCTGTGCCGCGATGGTCTGTTGCAAAGTCGACGGCCTCGATGTTGGCCGGGCGCTTGGTCACGTAGTCGATCAGGCCTCCAGCCGAGGCCACGCCACTTTCCACGGCGGCAATGCCCTTGAGAAATTCGACGGCTTCCTTATTCTCGAGCGGCACATCCTGCTCGCCTGCAATGGTCATGCCGTTCACCTCGAGTCCGGTCGCGAGATCGAGTGGAAAGCCGCGAATCTCGTAGACGCCGTAGTAGCCCACAGGCACGTAGTCGTCGCCAACGGAGGCGTCGTTTTGAATCACGTCAGAAAGCAATCGCGAAACCTGGTCGTTGAGCAGGTCGCGCGTGATGACGGACGCCGAAATCGGCACGCTCTTAAGTTCACCACCGTCCAGAGTGCCGACAGTTACGGATTCCGGAAGAAAATTGTCATCCACTTCGCCGTGAACGATAACGGTGGTGGTGACAGGCGTTGGTTTCTGCTGCGCTGCGCTCGGACTCTGCGCGTTTGTTTGCGTCGCCGAAGAGGAGCTCGGCGGCGATTGCGGCACGGTTTGCGTGGCTTGTGCAGACTGCGCCCGAACCGGCAGCGAGGTCGGCCAAACAATGAGCCAGGCGAAAAAGAAAATCGCCGCACGCGCGAGGTGAACGCGGCGCCCAACTCGAACGCGACGAAAGAGTGAAGATTGTGTTCTTCGGATATTAGCCGCTGCGTGCATGGGGACCTTCGTTTCAGCGTTCACATGAAACAAAGGAGCTTGCGCCGCAAAGGGAGGTGATGAAGAATGCCGCTCGGTTGGAGAAAACTTCCCACGCCGGTATTATCCGGATCGGGTTCGAGGGTATTTCTCAGCCCCACACCGCGTGGAGCACCCCTGTTTCAGTAATTCGATTGAAACACCCCAACGGAGCAATTGGCAAATTCGCCAAGCGAATGGCAGGATTTGCTGAATCAACAAGTTAAGCAAAATCTTCATCGGTTACCCACGTCAGCCAAAAATATTTTCCTGAAGTTTGCCGATTAATTCGCCGGTTTTGCTAGCGTGGTCTTAGGGTCTGCATTGAACTCTCCTTCCGAGGGGGCTTCAAGGCAGGCCCTTTGCCATTTCTGGCAGAACTCATTTCTGGCAAAAGGAGCATTCCATGCAATTAAGCACTGAGGGTTTGGATCTGATCAAGAAGTCTGAGGGTTTTCGCGATCGTGTTTATCTCGATGTCGCCGGGTTTCCGACCATCGGCTTTGGCCACCTGATCAGGCCTCACGAATCTTTTCCCAACGGCATCGCCGAGCCTCAGGCCGCGGCAATCCTTTCGAGCGACGTCCAGGATGCCGAGCAGTCCGTCACCCGCCTGGTAAAAGTCACGCTTACCCAGGGCCAGTTCGACGCGCTCGTGGACTTTTGCTTCAACCTCGGCGCAGGTCGGCTGGCGGATTCAACCCTGCTCCGCGAGTTGAATGTCGGCAATTACCAAACCGCCGGCGAACAACTGCTCGTCTGGGACCATGCCGGTGGCGCCGTCATTGCGGGTCTCAAGGCACGCCGCGAGGCCGAACTGAGACTTTGGACCGGCACAAGCGGCCCAGCGCAGACCGGCGTAGCCCAGTCCGGCGCAACTCAGACCGGCGCAACTCAGACTGCCGCAGCCTGACTTTTCACGCGCCGACGTTTTCTTCGACCACTTCAAGCCGTTCATCAGGCTTCAAGTAGCCTTTGCGCCGAAACCAATCTTCCATCGCGGGTTGCAATTGATCCAGCGGAACGAGGTTTCCTGCCTCCAAAATCCCGTCTGCAACCGGAAAAGTGTCATCGAAAACCGCATCGTTAGTAAAGTTCCGCATCGCAAAGTTGTCAATTTGCCCGATCGGGCATGCGCGACGCGCGCCCTTGGCGTCGATTCGGTTCACCGTCAGTCGCCGCGCGAACATGCCTTCAATGGTAACGAATGAGACGAAACGACCGGAACTGCGACCGGAACCGCTAGCGGATATCTGAAAAATCTGATCTCCGAATTAGTGACACACTAAGGCCGCGCATCATACCGTAGATGCGACGGTCATAAGTGCGGCGGCTCCATCGCCTGTACGCAACGGCCGATTCGCTGGAGGACCACCGAATGAGACTCCTTTTACATTGGATATTGAGCGCGCTTGCGCTGATCCTCGTTGCCCATTTCGTGCCTGGCTTTCACGTCGCCGGTTTGATCCCTGCGCTAATCGCCGCGGTAGTCATCGGCCTGCTCAATGCGACTCTCGGCCTCTTGCTCAAGATCATCACTATTCCCTTGAGCATTCTCACGCTGGGAATCTTCCTGCTGGTCATCAACGGCCTTATGATCATGCTGGCCTCGGCCGTTGTCCCAGGATTCCATGTCAATGGCATCGTGCCGGCCTTCTGGGGCGCGGTGGTGCTGGCGCTGCTCGGCATGCTGATCCGCGCAATCGTCAAAGACGCATAGCATTTCGCCGCTTAGAATCTCGCCGCTTGGGATTTCCTGGGATTGAGATTTGGATTGAGGTTTCTACCGGGACGCGCCGGGCTCGACCACTGGCGCGTTCTCAGCCGGACGGCTAGTTCGTTGCGGCGGAAGGCCTCGCCCCATCGCCGCCAGCCTTGCGGCTCGCAACCGGCTTCTTTCCCGCCTTTGCCTTCACGGGGCTTGCCTCGCGACTAATCTTGACAGGCTGCGGCGCAGCAGGTCCCGGCAGCGTCAACGGCGGCCGCATTGCGCCCGCGCCCGAAAAGCCGCCCGCACTGGGCATGCGTGCCGGCATCACGATCACCTTGGCCGGCTGGTTCTGACCGTTGTTCGTAGGCTCCACGCGCATGTAAACGCCCCAGCCTCCGCCGGCAACCACAAAAATAATCGCCGCTGCCGCTGCGCCCCGCATCCAGCCGCTCTCGGCACGAAGAGCACTCGGCCATGCCAGAACACGGCGTCCGCGCGGCGCGGCATTCAGGGCAGCATGCACTCGGTCTTCAAGCCCATCAGGAGCAGGCAGGCTCGCGATCAGCCGCAAAGTCTCTTCCGCCGGGGTAAATGCCGAAGCAGAAACGGAGTCAGATGTAGTCTCAGAAGTCGTCGGATCGTGAGGGTTCGAATTCATCGCAAACTCCTCTCATGCAAACTTCTCTCATGCAAATTTCTCTCATGATCGAGCAGGCCGGCCATCAGGTTGCGTGCGCGGAACAGCCGTGAGCGAACGCTCGATTCGGAAATCTCCAGCACCGCCGCGATCTCCACACTGCTCAGCTCTTCAAAGGCTGAAAGCATCATCACCTGCCGCTCTTTGGCCGGCAGTTGGTCCACGCAGGCCAGCACATGCGCATGGTGTTGCGCCGCCGCGGCAAGCTCCTCGGCTGAAAGCCCCTTCATCGGCAGCACCCGCGCCAGGTCAGCCACGTCGTCCGTCTCAGGCCGTGTCTTCGCTCGCCGCTTGCGGTCCAGAACAATATTCCACACAATGCGAATCAGCCAGACTCGGTGATCCCGCACCTCGCCCAGCGTATCGCGATGCCGCAGGACGCGCACGAACGCCTCCTGCACTGCATCTTCAGCATCAGCTTGATTTCGTAAGACGGAAAAGGCTACGCGGTAAAGAGCGCCCGCATACTGGTCAACCAGCGCCGCAAGCGCAGCGTCTTCCGCGCGCTGGCGGGCTTCATCGTTCACGGCGCTCGTGGGATTGTCCATCCACTCCGCGGCAATGCCTGCGACAATGACCTGGCTGGTGCTCATCACTCACCAGACGCAGCCAGATAAGAAAATGCTCAGGTCCTGCTCTGGGCCTGCCTTATAGCCGGTCTTGCGGCCGGCTTTGCCCGCCGCCTCGCGGCCAGCCTGCCTTTTGTGCCCAGCGAGCCACGAACGGCCCGAAATCTGCTCAGAAACCGCTCGAAAGCCCCTGCAGCCCAGTCCAGTCCGGCCCGATTCAGCCCGACCCCGCCCGGCCAGCGCCAGCAGCCTACTTGGCCCCCAGCTTCTCTGAGGCGATCGACCCCGCAGCGCCGTTCTTGTCCGCATCCTTCACCTTGGCCCAAAGTGCGCGCGCCTGGTCCTGCTTGCCCTCTGAGGAGTAAAGATCGGCCAGGTCCAGCTGCGCCACGCTTTCTGACACAGTCGCTGAAGGCTTGGCAATAATCTCGTTATAAAGCGCGATCGCGTCGTTATCGCGGGAAGTCTGCCTGTAAAGTCCGGCCAATGCCAGCTTGGCCAGGTTAGCCACATTGCGGTCCGACGATCCGGCAGCAGCCTTTAGCTCGGTCTCAGCATTGCTGTTCTGCCCCATATCTTCGTAGGTAATACCGGCAAAATAGCGGGCCTTGGTGCCTTCCGGCAGCCAGCTGTAATTATGCGCAATGGCCACAAACTCCCGATTTGCCTCTGTGGCGCGAGCGGCGGCGGTGCTATATGTGCCCGCTTCAGCAGGCGCTCCGGGAGTCGCCAGCGGCGTCGTATATAGATCCAGGGCCGAGCCCAGCGCCGCGTCTGCTGCCGACGTGCGAAAGTTCCAGAAAATCAGTCCGCCGATGGCCAGAATCACAAGGATTCCAATGCCAATGATCCAGCGCACCGCGGAGGCCTGGTGTTCGCCGAGCCAGCTGGCGCTGCTTGCGGCAGCCTGCGCAAATTTGTCCTTTTTCAGGGCGTGACGAGTTCGAGTATCCACTTGGTCTTTCTAGTCCTTTGATGGCTATGGTTAGCCGTGCAGGCGGGTCTGAACAGAAGAAAATGGCGCCACTGCAACCCTGCTAGTGTACCAGCGCCGTTTAAGCGCAGTCCACCGGGGCGAGGCATCCGGCTTGCCATGCAACGGCCCCGCTTGCCGTCACAACCCGGCTTGCCGTGCCGTGGCCTGCTTGCAGTCACGTGCTCTGACCGATACGCTAAGTACATGTACGAAGACTTCCACGTCACCGACCGCTGGAGCGGCGAAGACCTCCACTGCCGCTGGAAGGGCACCATCGTGGCCATCGCCACCCGTCACGCCGACGCCGTAGACATTCGTTTCGACGTCAACGGCCGCCCCATGTGGATTGCTCTCCCCTGCACCGCCTGGGTTGAGCAGAAGAAGCGCGCCGGCAAGGTAATCACCGACCAGCTCGCTGCTCAGGTAGCCGGGCGATATTTGAAGCAGATGGTTGAGGAAGGCTACGACTCACGGCGCGAAATCTGCACCATGACTGTGGCCGAGGTGCTCGATCACCTTGACGCAGTGGTTGCCGAAGCAAAAACGCTGGGCGAAATGCCTGCCCTGCAGCCGGCCCCGCCGCAGCTTGCCACGTGACGCAAAGCGATTTCCCTCGTCACAAATGCATGTCGCTGATTCCCGTGAATCGTAGCGCCGCCAAATTTCAATTCGCCGCTGTTCTTCTCGCAGCCGCCTCTCTTTTCGCCGGCAGCAGCCTCAGCGCCGCGCAAAATCCCAATCCCTCACCCAACGCGCCCCCACCCAATGCGCCCCTACCCAATGCCAGCGAAATTCTGCAACGCGCCCTCGCAAATGAGCACAAGCTCGCCGCCGAGCGCGAAAAATACGACTGCCGCATCACCGAACACGCAATCGAGACCGACAGCAGCGGCAACACTAAAAAAGACACGTCGACGGTTTCGGATCTCTTCTACGTCAACGGCATTCCCATCGAGCGCACTCTCCAGAAAGATGGCAAAGATCTCTCCGCCGACGATCAGCGCAAGCAGGACGATCGCGTGATGAAAGAGACGATGAAATACAGCAACCAGGCCAACGCTCAAAAAGAAGAAGACAAAGACAACCAGGAGCTTGAAGACTTTATGCAGGCCATGATGCTGGCCAATGGGCACAGGCAGATTGTCGACGGCCGCAGCGTGCTCTTTTATGACATCGTGCCCAATCCAAAGTTCGACGCGAAGAACATCAACCAGCACCTGGCCCAGGTTATGCAGGGCAAAGTTTCTATCGATGAAACAACCGGCGAGGTGATCGACATCAACGTTACTTCGGTTGCGGATTTGAAGATCGGCGGCGGCCTCGTGGCTAACGTGCACAAGGGCCTGTGGCTGCACATTCGCAATCAGCCGCGCCCCGACGGCGTCTGGCTCACTGATTTGGCTGAAGGCTCGGGTGATGCGCGCGCCGCGCTATTCCTCCACCCATATTTCCGTTTCAAAGAAACCGCGGACAATTGCCATCTCTACACAGCGACGGCCGCGCAGGTGGGACCGGCTCAGGTAGTCAAGAAGCCATAGCCGCAGCCAAATAAATTGACCGCGCGCGCTAGGCCTCCGCCTCCGCATGCTCCGCCGCACCGCCGCGTCTCAACAACCGGCTCATAATCACATACAGAACCGGAATAAACACAAGATTCAGCACCGTCGACAGCAGCATGCCGCCGACAATCGTTGTTCCCACTGACTGGCGTCCCTGCGCGCCCGCTCCCGTTGCGAATACCAGCGGCAGAACGCCCATAATGAATGCGAACGAAGTCATCAGAATCGGCCGCAGGCGCAACTCCGCGGCCTCGATCGCCGCTTCGCTAATCGATCTGCCTTTGCGCCGCAACTGTTCGGCAAACTCGACGATCAAAATCGAGTTCTTCGCCGAGAGCCCAATCAGCATCACCAGGCCGATCTGGCAATAAACGTCGTTGGCCATGCCGCGCAGTGAAACCAGTCCCAGCGCGCCGAGCACCGCCATCGGAACGGCCAGCAGAATGATGAACGGCAGCGCGAAGCTCTCGTATTGCGCTGACAGCGTCAGGTAAACCACCAGAATTCCCAACCCGAAAATCAATAGCGCTTTGCCGCTCGACTCGATCTCGTCGAGAGTGAGGCCCGTCCACTCGTAGTTCATGCCGTGCATCATGTTGTCCGTGGCCAGTTTCTCCATGCTCTTCAGTGCTTGCCCAGAGCTCACGCCAGGAGCAGCCGAGCCATCAATCTCCACCGCGCGAAACAGATCGTAGTGCGTAATCACCGGGGCACCGGCGCTTGCAGCGACGGTAACCAGGTTGTCGAGCGGCACCATCTGCCCCGAGTCGGAGCGCACGTAGTAGCTGTGCAGCTCGCTCGCGTTCATGCGGAATTGCTGGTCGGCCTGCACGTACACGCGATATGTGCGGTCGTTATAGTCGAAGTCGTTGATATACTCCGACCCCATGAAAACGTTCAGCGTGGTTGCGATCTGCGTGATCGAAACGCCCATCGCCTTGGCCTTCTCGCGGTCAATCGTCACCAACTCTTGCGGATCGTTGGCTGAGAAAGTTGTAAACATATCCGCGAGATCCTTGTCCGAAGCGCCGGCGCTCGTGATTTGATGCGCCACGCGGTCCAGATCGGTCAGCGTGTTTCCGCCCTGATCCTGCAGCATGAACTGGAACCCGCCCAAGCTGCCCACGCCTGACACTGCCGGCGGCTCAACCGGTTCCACAATGCCGCCATTGGGAGCGAACATCAGCATCTGCAGTTTCGGCCCCAAATCCTTAATGACGTCGGCTGTCGTGTAAGGCTTCCCACTCTGCTTTCCACCCTGTTTATCCGTCGCGGCCGTGTCTACAAACATCATTCCGGCGTTGGATGCGCTGCCGGCAAAGCTGAAGCCAATAATCTGAAATAACCCGACCACATGTGGATTCTGCGAAATAATCGCAGCCGCCTTCATCGGCCAGGGCTGTCGTGTACGCCACCGATGAGCCCGGCGGCGCCTGCACGATCACAAAGAAATATCCCTGGTCTTCCTGCGGAATAAAACCGGTCGGAACCGAGCGGTAGATCCACACCGTCGCGGCCAGTCCGACAAAAAAGACCAGCAGCAGCACATAACGCAGTTGCAGTGCCCCATGAATCACGCGGGCATACGTGCGGCCCAGCCAACCGATAAATGCATCGGCGCCGTGAACGAATGCCGCAAAGGCCCGTGAGACCGGCCGGATGTGAAGAAAATCCAATTGGCGCGGGCGAGCCTCTTCGCCGCGCAGGAAAAGCGCCGACAACGCCGGCGAAAGCGTAAGCGCGTTGAACGCCGAGATAGCAATTGCGAACGCGATGGTGAGCGAAAACTGGCGATAGAGAATGCCCGTCGCGCCGGGGAAGAATGAAACCGGCACAAACACTGCGATCAGCACCAGCGATGTGGCGATCACGGCGCTAGTCACTTCGCGCATTGCATGCGAAGTGGCTTCATGCGGATCGGAGTGCTCAATGGCTATGTGGCGCTGCACGTTTTCAATCACCACAATGGCGTCGTCGACTACCAGGCCTGTTGCCAGCGTGATGCCAAACAAGGTCAGCGAGTTGATCGAGAAATCGAAGATCCGGATAAACGCAAACGTCCCGATCAGCGAAACAGGAATGGTAACCGCGGGAATAATCGTGGCGCGCCAATCGAGCAGAAACAAAAAGATCACCGCAATCACGATCACGATTGCCGCCGCCAGCGTCTTGAGCACTTCTTGTATCGATTCGCCCACTGCGGTTGTCGAGTCGAACGCAATCGCGTAATGCAGGCCGGGCGGGAAAGTCTTCGAGAGCTCCGCAAGAGCGGCTTTCGCCTTGCGGTCCACATCGAGCGAGTTCGCAATCGATAGCTGCTCCACGCCGAGACCCATCGCGTCATGGCCTGCGAACTTGAGCGCTGTGCCATAACTTTCGGCGCCCACCTCCGCGTGGCCAACGTCCTTCAGTTGCACAAGCCCGTTCGCGGAATTTTTGACAACAATGTCGTCGAACTCCTGTGGGTTGGTGAGCCGGCCCACGACGCGCACGGGAATCTGGTAAGCCTGTTTCGGGTCGGCCGGCGGCTGCCCCAACTGTCCTGCTGGAACCTCGACATTCTGTTCCTGCAGAGCGGCGATCACGTCAGTCGCGGTCAGGTCGCGGGCCGCCAGCTTCTCCGGATCGAGCCACACGCGCATCGCATATTTGCGCGGGCTGAAGTTCACCACGTCGCCCACGCCCGGCACGCGCTTGAGCGCGTCAACTACATAAACGTCGAGATAATTCGAGATGAATTCTGGGGAGTAGCGTCCGTCGAGCGTATAAAATCCCGCGCCGAATACAAAGTTGAAGTTCGATTTCGAGACGTCGAGGCCCGTCGAAACAACCTCACCCGGCAGGCGGCCCTCTACGCTGGCCACGCGATTCTGCACGTCAACGGCCGCGATATCCAGGTTGTATCCCGTCTGGAAGGTGATATCGATTTCGCAGCTGCCGTTGTTCGTGCTCGTCGAGCTGATGTAGCGCATGCCCTCTACGCCGTTGATCGCCTCTTCGAGCGGAATCGTCACCGCCTTCTCGACCGTCTGCGCATCCGCGCCCACGTAACTCGCCGTCACCGAAACCACAGGCGGAGCCAGATTGGGATACATCTCTACGGGCAGTGTGGGAATGCAGATGGCTCCCGCAAGAATAATCAGCAGGGCGCAAACCGTGGCAAAGACCGGGCGGCGAATGAAGAAATCTACAAACACTTATGAGCCCTCTTTCCTACGAAACCGTCGCCGGCGGTGTGTGGTGATTCTTTCTTGCCCGGGCTCTTCTATGTCTTCTGTGGCGTGGATGGTAGGCCACCTTGCGCGACACTTTGTTCGTCTCGTTGCGCGTCTCGTTCCTCGGCGCCGCGCTATTCTCCGGCTGCGCATTTTCCAGCTTGCTTTGCGGTCCGCTTGCCGCGGGCCCCTGCGCGGGCGCAGCTTGCGGCGGCAGCGGCATTACCGGCATCCCGTCCACCAGGAACTGCGTTCCCGAAATAATTACGCTGTCGCCCGTGTTCAATCCCGAGATGATGGAATAGTTGTTCCCCACCGCATCGCCGAGCACAACAGAAGTCCGGCGCGCAATGGCCATTCCATTTTGCTTCAGCACCACATACACAAAACTCTCTTCGCCCTGCCTTGTCACCGCCAGCACCGGAACCACCGCCATTGGCTTGGTGCTCCAGATCACTCTTGCCTTCACGATCTGCGCGTTGCGAAGCCCTTCCGGCCCAGTCTGCACCGGAGCCTTCGCCAGAATTCCCTGCAGCGTGCTGTCCACTTCCGACGAAACAAAATCGATGCGCGTCTTCTGCAGTAGCTTGCCGCTGTCGTCCGTCAGGTCCACAGCCAGCCCCTGATGCACCTCAGTGGCGCGCTCGGTAGGAATGTAGATATACGCTTCAAGATTGTTATTGTCGTCAACCGTGGTCAGAATCGTAGCCGGCGACTGGTTCTGAGAAACGAAATCGCCCACGTGCACCGGAATATCGCCCACCACGCCATCGAAGGGAGCGCGGATCGAGTAGTAGCTCAGCTCTTGCTCACCGCGCCTTGCGCGCCTCCACTGCCGATTGGTAGTCCGCCTTGGCGTTTTGAAAAGCCTGCTGCGCCTGTTCGTATGCGTCGCGGCTGGTCACCCCCGCGTCGAACAGCTTTTGCTGCCGTCCCAGTTCGATCGTGTCGTAGTCGTCCAGCGCTTTCTTCTGCTGCTCGGTCGCGCGTAGTGAGTCGACCGTGGCCCGCTGCTGCCGCGCATCGATCTCCATCAGCAACTGTCCGGCTTTCACATGGTCGCCGGAGTGTACCTTAATGTCTGTCAGTTGTCCGCTCACCTGCGGCAACAGTTCGGTCGAGCGCCGCGATTTAATGGTGGCCACATACTCACTGCTTTGCGCCACCGGCGACATCGTCACCGTAACCGTCTGCACCGGCAAAGCCTGCGGACCACCTCCGCCAGGCGCTGCTGCCGGCTTCTTTTGGCAGCCGCTGGCCGCCAATCCAGTCAGGATCACGCAACCTATCGTATAAATGCGCTGCAATCTGCTCTGCGTCAATTTTTTCGTCCCCTGGCTAAAGTGAAACCCGCGCCCCACGCCCGCCCTACTCCCAACCCCTAAATGCGCTGCAATCGGATCCCCAAACAAGATCACCCATCGCAGATGGGCTGGCCCTCAAGCGCCTCCGCCCCTATCGTTGCGCGATTTGGACCGCTGCCGGATTCCTGTCGTCGCCGGATTCTGCATCGTTTCCGGACTCTGATCTTCGCCGGATTCTCACTGTTGCCGGTCTCGCATCGTTGCAGGATTCGGAGGTTTGCGGTCTTCGTCTGCTCTATCTGATACGCGGATGAGGGCAGTTGATACAAAAAAACAGCGCGGCGCCGTGCGATACAGGCGCCCATATTTGCTCGAAGCTTCATCGAGGATAGCGCACAACTTGGCCGTTCACGGGTGACGCTTCTGGTTCGCCCGCGCCGATTGGCTTGTGTCGCTCCCTACAGGTTTTGCTCGGTCCCGGCTATGTTGCTAAGCCCTGAAAGCGATCTTGCCAGTCACCGGCTTTGCCTTCACGCGTCCGGCCGACTCGAACGGCCGGTATTCAAGTCACAAGAAGCCATGGCGCCGGCGCACCATCTTCTTTTGACTCTTCTTCACCGAGTTGGTAGCCTCTCTCTAGGGCACCCGCGGCCAATCTCACCTCTGCGCTTTGCTCTCCCAGCCGTCCCCGTCGTCTAGCCCGGCCTAGGACACCGCCCTTTCACGGCGATAACACGGGTTCAAATCCCGTCGGGGACGCCAACAAATCCATCAATATGATTTTTCGGGCGAAACTGCCCACTCGCGCCTGGCGATGCTATCGAGTTCTTAATCTAGGGAAGTGACGCGGGGCATTGCAGCCGAACCCGCGCGGAAGCATCCAGGGACCGCCAACGCCAGCGATCCGCTACTTCATTTATCCAGCGAGAAAACCACGTTCACCGATGTCTCTACTTCTATCGGCTCGCCATTGAGCATGTATGGCCTGTAGCGCCAATTCCGCACGGCATCGGCGGCGGCCTGCTGCAACATGGGGGGCCCGCTCACAACGTGCAGGTCTTTAATCGTCCCGTTCTTTGAAATTGTGGCGTGCAGCAGTACGGTGCCGCCCACGCGCGCGGCCTTAGCGATAGACGGATACACCGGCGGCGTTCTCAAGATCAACATTCCAGTCGCCACGCCGGACGAAACAGCAATCGGTTTGGCGGGCACATATTTAACGGTCGGCTGTGAGCGTCCACTCAAGACGCTCGCATTCGCGCCGCTGCCGCCCAGGCCATCCGCACCGGCCGCGTCAATGCTCATCGTAGGAGGCGCAACTTCGGCCTCTTGCTTCTCAATTTGTGTTGGCGCGTTGAGTTGATCGCCCATCATCTTCGCCTGCGACTTCGTCGGTGTCTTTGGCGCCTTCACTGCGTTATCCGCGGCACCCGGCTGACTATTCTGACTATTCGCTGCCGGTTGTTTTTGTGTCGCTGCCGCAGGCGCGCTCGATGCCGCCGGCGCGCTGGTCGATGGATCCGGCGCAGGCGTCTCCACCTGAGTATCGGTCGGCGTCGGAGCCGTCTGAACAGATGGCTTCGCCGCGGGCGTCGTCCCGTGATGGAATACCGTCATCATCAGAATGATCGCAATCAGAACCGCGCCGGCGCTTGCGCCGCCAACGATCATCCATTTCTTATTGGTTGTCTTCGGCTCTTCCTCAACTTCGATCTTCTTTGGGGAATACAGCTTTGAAAGAGCCTCGTCGGCTTCGCGCCTCAGGGTCGCCGTGGGTTCTGGCGAGTGAACAACTTCATCTTCCTCGACTACCGCTGTCATACCCACAGCCGCCGGAACCGCATTGGTCGCGCGGCTAACTCCCAGCCCAAGCGACACAAGAGTGGATGATGCGGGGATAGTGGGGGCGGGGCTCGACAAAACGGGATTCGATGAAGCGGGCCCCGAAGAAACGGGCCTGGCAGCCCGAACCGCTGGCTCGCTCCTCAACTCCGGCTCTGCAACAAGCACCGACGATGACGCTGCCGCCGGCGGCAAAGTTGCCTTGGGCTCAGCGGATCTTCCATTCGACTTTGGAGTCTTCCCGTTGGAATGAGCGGCTACCCAATTTTCCCACTCGCTGGACTGAGCAGGCTTTGACGCAGGAGACGGCTTGCCATTCCCGTTGCTGGAATTTTGTTGCTTCGTCGCAATCTCTGGCGCGGACGTTGCCGAGCCCGAACCGCGCGGCTTGTCCACCGAAGATGCCGGTGCTTCATCGCGCCGATCGGTTTTCCCAAACGGCTTTGGAGCCTCGCTGAACGAATGAGATTCTATCCACGCTTCCCATTCCTCGCGAGAGCTAAGAGTCTTCGCCGTCGGAACTGCTTCGCTCTTTCCAGCGCTCACATCTTCTCGTTGTTCAGCAAAGGCCGTCGCCGCATCACCGTCCGCGGATTGGTCAAAGGCCTTCGCAGCCTCGCTAACAGCCTGAGCGGATTCCCATTCGCCCGGATCCACAGCTGTAGCCGTAGCAGCGCTCTCGCTGTCCCACTCGCCGAAATCTTCGGGAAGCGTATCAGGTAGCGACGGAATTAATTCTTCTGGAGATGCCATTTGCCGTCCTCACCTTTCTCGTAAACAGCGCCTTTGTAGGTGCGCGTTTCGCGCTGGCTTGTCTGGGTGGCAGCGCGCTCACTTGCTGCTTCCGCCGGCGTTAAATCTGGATGGACCAGGTTGGTCGTCGCAAAAGTCCACGCGGTCGGCTGCTCTGTGGTTTCGCCCGGCGTCGAATCCATTGGCGTCGAATCCGCTGGCGCCGACCCCGCTGGAGCCGACCCCACTGCCGCCAAATCGATGCGAGCCAGTCCTTCCACCTCAAGCACGACTGTGGCTTGCCCCGCCGCAAATTGTTCCGTGTCCGCTGGAGTGAACGACGCGGTGAGCGTATAGCTTCCCGGCGCGAGCACGTGGCCCGCGGAAGGCGTGTAAACAAATGTCCCCTCAACCGATGCCGTAGCGTTCAACTGAGCGTCGCTCAGCGCTGTGCCGTATGAAATCGCAGCGGGCGTCGGCCAGGTTATGATCGTCGGCGATTTCTCCGTCACAGTCAGCGGCACTGCGGCATGCGACGTCGTGTAATTCAGCGTGTCTATCGGAGTGAAGACCGCTGTGAGTTCATGCGCTCCCGGCTCCATGATTTCGCCTGCGGCAGGTGCGTAGGCAAAAGATCCGGCCACTCCTGCTTTGGCGTTGAGCTGGGCAGCGCCGATGGCCGCTCCGCAGGAAATCGGATCCGGTTTCCGCCAGCTGATTGCAGGAGTTGCCTTGGCAACTTTCAGTGACACGGTGGCCTGCGACGACGAATAGCCCACCGTATCTTCCGGCGTGAAAACCACTGACAGTCTGTGCTCCCCGGCCGCAAGCACCGCTCCCAGGCCCGGAGTGTATTCAAATTTCCCCGGCACCGAAGCCGCGGCACACAAGTGCATGGGGCCAAGCTGCGTGCCGTATGTAATCTGATCGGGCGTCGGCCACTGGATGACCGACGTTGCCTTGGCTACAGCCAGCGTCACGGCCGATTGTGCTGTAGCGTAGTTCGCGGTGTCCGCAGGAGTGAAGGTTACCGAGAGCGTGTGCATCCCCGGCGGCAGCATCTCGCCCTCCGCGGGGGAGTAGCTCAGTCTTCCGGGCACCGGGGCCATCGCATTCAGTTGTGTCTTGTCCAATGCGGTGCCGTAGGTGATTCCATCTGGCGTTGGCCAGAAAATTGCCGGCGTCGCCTTGGTCACCACAATTGAAACTGCGGCCTGCAGCGGCGAGTATGCACTCGTATCTACCGGAGTGAATGTCACCCACAGCGTGTGCGCGCCCACTGGCAGCACATAGCCGGGGTCGGGCGTGTAGACAAATGTTCCCTCAACCGATGCCGTGGCGTTCAGCTGCGCAAACGTCAGTCTTTCCCCGTAGGTAATCGGGCCAGGCGTCGGCCATGTCACCACCGGAATCATGCGCCCATCGGCTGATTTCGAATTTGCAGTGCTCGGCGGCGTATTGTTCACAGGCTCAACTCGCGCAACAGTTTTCGCAGAAACTTTGGGCTCAACTTCCTTCTTCCGCTCCTTAGGAATGGGGCGTCCGGAGATCGAGCTGGCCATCTCCCGGCTGATGCGTGAAATGCGCGTCTCAGGCCGTCCCGTGTCGCCGTACTGCAGCGCGCGCGCAGCGTCCTGGTCATCGGGAATCTTCCACCGCACCGGCTTGCCAAGAGCCTTGGCGACTACATCTTCGTTCACTGATTCCAGAAAGCGCGATTCAAATCGGTTGATCACGATCTCCAGGTTTGGATTTCCTTCCGCGAAATACTGCGAAATCAGGCGATTTGAATTGCGCAACTCCGAGATGCCGGTCTGTGTAACCAGATAAATTGTCGAGGCTTCCTCGATCAGAACCTTCGCCGCCACATCGATCCTCGATCCCACATCCACGATCACGTGATCGAATTCGCGCCGCGCAATTGCGATCAGCTTGTCGATGGCGCCTTTTGAAACCTCAACCTCGGGAACTTTCGTAGGTGCAGCAAGCACCATCACTCCAGACCGATGTTCGACTAGAAGATTCTTGAGCAGGCTCGCATCCAGGCGGTCGATATTCCGTAGCGCGTCCTCCGTCGAGTAGCCCGCGGAAATTCCCAAACACAGCGCTGCATCTCCAATCGGTAGAGCCAGGTCGATAAGCAGAATGCTTTGGTCGGATTTCTCGGCCAGCGCGACTGCAATATTGCATGCGACTGTCGTTACGCCCGATCCGCCTTTGGATCCCGCAAATACGTGCAGTCCACCAACAGTCCTCGCTCCCGGCAAAGCTTTCTCGCGCATCGCGGCTTCAGTCCGGGCCAATGCCTCGCCTACCGCGTCGTGCTCCAGAGGCAGAAGCAGATACTCACGCGCGCCTGCCCGCATGGAGCGGATCGCAAGTTTCGGATCTGGGTTTTCCGAATACACAATAATCGTCGCCGCGTCATCGGCGCTCATTCTCTCCACCAATTCCAGTGCGACAGCCGGCTCACTGTCCAAATCAAGAACTACAACGTCGAAGACGGCCAGCAATCCGTGCAGGTTTCCAACTTCCGGCGGGTATGAATCGAACTCGCGGATATCGACCCTTTGCGTTTCGGCAAGCGCTCTCGCCACTGCCGTCCGCTTTTGCTCGTCGGGGCCGATCAATGCAATCGACAACAGCTCGGCCTCGGGCGCATCTCTATGTTTGGTGTCGAAGTTCGTTGACACTTCTGCCGATCTCACGGTTTTAGTTGCCCTATGGGATGACGTGCTCATTGAGACGCCAACTGCCTTTCTTCTCAAATCTCAAGTCGACAGGTCCCCGAAAGCTGAACTTGCTGGTCCGTTCCCCCTTCAATCAACAAAAATCGTGCACTTCCGGGGAGAACTTCCAATGCGAGCTTCAACTTACGACTGCCTGAAAACAAGTCGCTGTGGGTCGATAGTACTCACTTTTTGGTCTGTTTTGGAACTTAGATAACGCTAAAGTATGGTTACCAAAGTGTTTCTAGCCATTCCGAGCGCAAAGTTTCTCCAGCCCAACTCGGGCCCAACCCGAGCCGGCCTCGAGTCTTGATCGTTCGCGATCATGGAAATAAGCCCCCCATTGCCGCCGCAAATCGCGAAAATGGACGTCCGCATTCCGGCCGTGACTGTTGTCTAAGTCATTTATAATAAGTCAACTAAAAAGGAAATAGCCTGCTTGGCAAGACCGTCAGGGCAACTCGCGGATTTCATTGCTTCCAGCGTATCGAGACTGTTATAGTCCTGCATTGGCCGTTGCAAACGCGGTTGGCGCCGCTGTTTCTCGCATTCTGCGGTCGGTGAAACGGCCTATAGCACAAAGATGCAGCCGGACTGAAGAGCTGCGCAGGGCCCTTGAATCTTCCCCTTCGGAGTTCGGCCAGGGCGCGAAAGAGCAAGTTGTTCCTGGAGTAAGTGAATTGGCGAAGCGTTCCGCGAGTCAATCTGCGAGCAAAGCGAAGCAACGCGCATTAGCGCCGGTTGTACATCGCAAGCCCACCATGAGTGACGTGGCTCGGCTCGCGGGCGTCGGCACTATGACCGTCTCCCGCGTCTTGAGCGGCACGGTTCGCGTCTCCGCCGATACAACCCAGCGAGTTCAAACCGCAATCGAGCAGCTCAAGTACCGTCCCAATGTGCTGGCGCGCGCATTTCGCGGCCAGCGCAGCCACTCCATCGGCCTGATCATTCCGTACCTTTACGATCCCTTCTTTGCCAGTTGCGCCCACGCGGTCACCACCGTGGCCAAGGAGCGCGGCTACTCCGTCATCATCACCACCTCCGATGAAGATCCCGAAACGGAGTACGCCGCTGCCGACGAGATGCTGCAACGCCACGTCGACGGCGTACTCGTGATTCCGGCTCGCGTCCGGAACTCCCGCCTTACGCGCGCGCTCTTTGGCAAAACGCCCGTCGTCGCATTCGACCGTCCCGTCTCTGACCCCTCCATCGACACTGTTCTGGTGCAAAATGCCATGGGATCGCGCCGCATCACAGAGCACCTCATCGAGCACGGCCACAAGCACATCACGTTCATTGGGCTTAGCCGCAGCTTGTTTACCATCAACACGCGCTTTCTTGGCTATCGTCGCGCCGTGCAAGATGCGGGACTGGAAGTATGTCCGATCTTCGATTGCGATTCGGAGGAGATCGCCGAACAAATCATCAAGGCCAAAATGGCGCAAGACACTCCGCCTACCGCGGTCATCACCTCGAATACTTTGGTCACGCGCTACATTTTGGGAGCAATTTCGCGCCTTGGCTTGCGCGTTCCTAACGATCTCGCCTTTGCTGGATTCGACGACTTCGATCTGGCCGAGTTCACCTCACCGCCGCTTACGGTTGTCCGTCAACCCGCGCAGGAGATGGGCCGCGTCGCAGCCAACCTGCTCTTCGATCGCATCGCTCGCGGTGAAACGCCGCATACCGGCAATCGAATCGTTCTCCCGGTTGAGATCGTGCTGCGGCGCTCGTGCGGCTGCAAACACCGCGCCCCATTCGTCATTCACTGAAATTGAAAACGATTTCGCCAGGCTAGACACGATCTCGCCGAAAACGAATTCGCCAGACACGATTCGGCTCGGCATTTTTCCTACTGCACCGCAATCGTCTCCGTGGCCAGGTTCCAGCCGCGCAGGCCAATCGCCGGCGTCGCATTGCCCGCCGGGAACGCCACGCTCACGCTGCGCTCCTCACCCGGCAAAAGCGAAACATAGTTGTCGCTGTAGTATGCCGGCAGAATGCGTTGCCCCGTCGCCGCGTTCTCGAGCGTGAGCTTGATCATCAGCGCCGCTGCGGCTCCCGTGTTCTTGATCCGCACCGTAACCGTGCGCTCGCCATTTGCTATTGCGGCCGCGGCTGATGCCGCAAGCTGCGCCTGCGGAAGCGAGTTCAGCTCGCGCAAGCTTGCTTCGTCTGCCGCCCACCAGTAAAAGTTGTCGCTCACCGGCGCGCCCGTCGTCGCGTCGCTTACTTCAAGCTTCACCAGAACAGTATGACCAGCAGCTAACGTTGCCAGATCGGGCTTGCCCACGGGCGTGCGATCGTCGCCTGCGGCCTGCACCTGGTCGCTGTGATCGCTCAGCGTCTTGCCGTCCAGCCCCTCAACAAGCGTGCGCACTTTAAGCGAACGAGCTTCATCCAGGTTGATCAGATCCACCGAGCCATCCGACAAATTCAACTGCGCGTGAATCGGCTCGCACGCCTTCTGCGTTCCGTAAAAGCTCGATTGCGTGTCGTAGTCCCAGCTCAGAAAATTCCACTCCATGCTCGGCCACGAGGGTTGCGTCATCCAGATCATGCGCGCGGAGTTGGGCTGCCAAAGATGCGCGGCGAATCCCTCAAAGATGGCGCGATGGCCGGCGTAATCGAGCATCTGCGCCTTCCGCTCGAAGTCCTCCAGACTCGTCGGCGCGCCAAACTCCGTTTCCATATGCGCCATAAACGGCTGCACCGCGCCGTTCCCGCTCTGGTGCCAGTCGTGATAAGCCCAGGTATCGCTGATCGGCCAGCGATCCGGCTCTGGGATAAACGATTTCATGCTCTCCAGTGTCGGCACGCTCGGAATTCCCAGCTCCACGCTGAACCCTCGATTAATTCGGTAATAAGTATCGAGCGGCTGAAATTGATAAGGGCCGGAGTTGCGCAGATTCACCTGATTCGAGCTGCCCGTGTAATAGCGCGTGTGGTCGAGCGTGCGCACCAGTTCGGCCAGTCCCGAATTGATCGTGGGCTGCGGCACGCCCTCATTGCGCCCGCACCACACCACAATCGACGGATGATGACGGTAGCGCAGAATCGTATCGCGCGCATTCGCCAAAAACAGCGCCGGGTCTTCCGCTTCCAGGTTGTAGGTTTGCGTCGATTCCCAAAAATCGTTCCAAACCATCAGCCCGTACTTGTCCGCGAGCGCGTAAAAATTTTCTTCCGTATTCTGGCCCATCCAATTGCGAATCATGTTCACGTGCGCGTCGCGATGCAGACGGAAGTACGGCTCCAGATGTTCCCTGCTCACGCGCTTCAGCATGTCGTCCATACCCCAGTTGCCGCCGCGAGCTGCAATGCGCACGCCGTTCACCTTAATCACCAGGTCGGTTCCCGGCCATCCATTATCAACTGGACGAACTGACGGCGAACCCGCAGCCCCCGGCTCCAGCGTCTGCACCCACGCGTGCAGCATCCAGTCCGGCAGCGTTTGCCCCGGCAGCACTTGATTCGGCGTCCAATCAAATATCTGCCGGATTCCCTGGTGCGTCCCGTCGATCAGCGGCAGCGCATCGTCGTGCGTGCGGCTCGGCAGCACCTCCACGCGCCGCAAATTTCCCAGCGCATCGAAGAGCGAAATCTCGTAGCTCACCTCTCTCATGCCGAATTCAATTTCCTTCGCCGCGCTCGTCTTCCCGCCTGTAGCCAGCGAAAGTTTAAGCGTGTGCAGCACCGGATCGCCGTAGCCGTTCGGCCACCACAACCGCGGCTGCTGAACCTTGAGCTGCGCAAACTCCGCCGGCTCCAGCCGAACCACCGTCTCTCCCGGAGCAAGATGCACGTGCTTCGTCACCGTCACATCGTCGAAGCTGGCCGTTAGCTCACCGTCAATTGCCGCGCTGCCTGGCGTTTGTCAGCGGCGCTTCAATCTCAATGTCGGCCTCGCTTCGATCCGGCTTCGGCAACGTTGTAATCACATTCAGGTCGCCAATATCCACTGGCCCAGTCGCCGTCAGTGTCACGTCCTGCCAGATGCCCGTATCGCGGTCGCGAATTCCAGGAATCCAATCCCAGCCTTCTGCGGCAGAAAATGTCGGCCCATCCAGCACTTCTATTCCGCCGTTTTCACCCGGACCACCTCTGAGCGATTGCTCATTTGGAATCCCTGGATGCGGTGGCGGAGAAACCCGCACGGCCAGCGCATTCTCGCCGCCCTCGGCGATATCCGTCACATCGAATTTCCCTCTCAGGAATGCGCCCGCAAAACCGCCGAGTTTTTTCCCATTCATCCAAACTTCGGCAGCGTAATTTATCCCTTCGAAGGTGAGCGTTAGCCGCTTTCCACGCCCCGCGGCCGGAGTCTTGAACCCCACGCGATACCAATAATCCTGATGTGCCAGGCTCTCGGGAATTTGAAGATTGTCCAGCCCGTAATCAGGATCGGGATAAATGCCGCGATCGATCATCGTCGTCAGCACCGTGCCCGGCACCGTGGCCACCATCCAGTCCTTGTCGGCAAATCCCGCCTTTGAAATCTCCTCGCCGGTTGCCGTCACTTGCGGCGCAGCTTGCAGCCTCCAGCCTCCAGCAAGCTTCCACGGATCGTCGCCCGTCAACTGGCAATGAAGATCCGCCGCGCTCAGCTCCTTCGCCACGGGCTTTTCGACCTCGCCTTTTCCGTGCGGCCATGTTGAGGGATCTTGCGGCGCGCTGTATCCGGCCTGCGCGCGAGTCTGCACCGGCCAGTGCTGCGTCGCCTCCTCATATTCTGGTTTGCTAAAGTCCGGCGGCGCATCGGCAATCGCCTTCACCTGCTCAGCCGTCAGCGCCGTTCGGAAAATCCTGAGCCCGGCGATCTCGCCGCCAAAGTGGCTCCCTGCAACATTCAGCAGCGGCGTCGGCGCCATCTCCAAAACCGGCGCGACGCTGCCCTGTGCCAGTTTGCTTGCGGCCACTTCGCGGCCATCGGCGTAGAGCACCACGCCATCGCCGTCGCTCACCGCAACCGCCAGGTGCCATTTTGCCGCGTCGAGTTCCTGACTGCCCGCGACAAACCCCGCGGAACTTTGCGCCTTTCCAAGCCACAGGCCCAGTCGATTGTCCGCAATGCCGATAAAGCGCGCATCCTCCGCCGCAGGATCGCCGATGCCTGCAAGCAACGCCGTGCCTTGAATCGGAACTTGGGCCTCGAACCAGAAAGCAAGCGTCCACACAGCGCGTCCCGCAAGAAGCGGATCCTGTATCGCAGGCTGGCCTGATCCCTGGCCATCCATTGCCACGGCCCAAACTCCGTCGAGCGAAGTCGATGGTGACAACGTCTTATTCAAGCCGGACCCATCGGCAAGAAAAACCGCATCGAACGGACCGTATGCCTCAGCAGGCGTCCCAGTCGTCTGCGCCGTCAACGCAAGGCCAACGGCGAGACCAAAGTCGAAACCAAAATTGCAGCCAGCCCAACCGCCGGCACCGCAGCCGCAACTCGCCGCCCTGCGCGAACAAAAAGTCGAACCCCGGCTTCAGAAATGAATTGGAAATGCTTGGGCATGGCAAACCATCCTATCGAACCCGCGAATCGCTGCGCAAAAACTGCGTCTCGGAACCCCTCAGGCCGCGCTATCGCTCGAAATCGCCGCAAAGTGCCAGAAGATAACGTTATCATAACGGCGATGCTCAGCCTTTTGGCCAACAACATCCCGCCACGGATTTCGGCAACCATAATAGCGGCATCGGGTCAGAATTGTCGCTGCTTTTCTGCGGGAATGCTCTGGTTTTTTCTGAAAGATTCCAGACTTCTCACCGTTCGGTATGGTACAAATGGTAACAATCTCATTGACTGTAGAATCGCTCTCGTCGGATGGGGTTTGCGGTGTTTGTAATGGCTGACCTTATGGAGAGCCGTGTGCTTGCGTTCGATGTTGGCGGCAGCCACGTCGCTTCCGCAGTGTGCTGGGGCTCGGATTTCCATCTCGGACCCGTTGCCAGCGCCCCTCACTCGGCCACGCATAGCTTCCGATGCCTTCGTCGATCTCCTCTATGAACTGGGAACGAAGGCCCGAGCCGGCCAAAACGAGACTGACGGCCACGACGGCATCAGCGGAGCCATGCTTGCCGTTCCCGGCCCTTTCGATCTTCTCGCCGGCGTGAGCCTGATGCGTCACAAGCTGCCTTACCTTTATGGCGTCGATCTTCGCCAGGCCCTCGCCGCGCGATTCGGATTGCAGCCCGCGCAAGTGCGCTTCCTCAATGACGCCGACGCGTATCTTCTCGGTGAAGTCGGAGCCGGTGCAGCACGCGGCTTCCGGCGCGCAGTTGGTCTCACGTTGGGAACTGGAATTGGCTCGGCTTTCGCAATCGATGGAAATCTCGTGACCGAAGGGCCCGGCGTGCCCAGCGGTGGCGAAATCTGGAATCTTCCTTACCGCGGCGGAATCGTCGAGGACTTTGTTTCCTCGCGAGCCATCGTGGGGAATTACGAGCGCCGCACCGGCAAAAAGTGCGAGGTCGTTGACCTGGCAGCTGCCGCTCTTTCCGATCCGGCCGCGCAACAGGCCTTCGTCGAATTCGGCGACCATCTTGGCATAATCATCAGTACGCTGCTTGTCGCATTTCGCGCTGACGTAATCGTGCTGGGAGGCGGAATCTCTCGATCTGCCGATCTTTTCCTGCCCGCAGTGCAAGCCCACATCGGCGACTCGCCGATCCAGCTGCGCGTCTCGGAGCTTAAGGACAAAGCCGCGCTCGTCGGCTGCGGCGTGGCAGCTTTCCGCAACGAAGATGGTCCGCCTGACGCCGGCAAATCCACGCCGATGCGCAGCGCTGTAGTCTAGTTCTGCCCTTCTTCTCGCCGCGCTGCCCGACAATTATCTCTACTGCACAAACGTCACGATGCTCTGCGCCGGAAGCGTGTAATTGAACTGCCCGCCCGTAACGGTGACCGCGGTTTGCGCCGCCAGGCCCGCGGCTGAGGTTGATTGATACGGCGTCAGCGATGTCACGCCGCTCCCGTTGTTCAGCACGAATCCCAGGCTCTGCGAAGTCGTATTGGCGTTGATCGCCACAATCACGTAGTGCGCCGGCGAGCTATTGCTGTATGCCGAAATAAATACGCCGGAGAGGGGCGTCGCCGTCGCCATCACGCGCACATATCCCGGCTGGATGAACTTCGAGTACTGGCCCATCACATAGCCCATCGGCTGCACATTCCCCGCGTCGTCCACCAGTCCGCACGTGCCGGCGTTGGTTGCGCAAGTGCCGCTCGAAGCGCCGAAAAGTCCCCAATAGACATACGCGTTGTATTGCCCGGTCACCATCGAGTTGTGGATCGATTCACCATAGATCGTCATGGCCTGGGCCCAGGTGAGTGTCGTAGTGCTCAACGGACCAAACTCAGTCATCCAGACTTCCTTCGCACTGTCTCCTGAAGGAATGGAGTATGGCGCCGGCTGAGTCCCATAAAGGTGGCCGCCGATGATGCTGATGAGCCCTTGCGCATTCGTGTCGCCCAGAGCCGTTGCGGCATCGACCGGGTTGAACGTATCCGACTCCGGCATGATGAGCTTCGTCGTATACGGGTCCGACGTAATTGTGGAGGCGTTGCCTGCTATCCACGTATCCATCTGCTGCGGAGTCCAAACGCAGGATTCGTAGGTGACGTTCTCCTCCGGCTCGTTCTGCATTGAGATGGCGTAGAGGTGTTGAGGGCTGTTCGTCGCATTGAAGAAATTAACAAAGTCCTCGAGATAGTTGGCGTAGTCCGCATAGTGATTTGGATCGAGATATCCGCCGCAGTAGCCGGCGCCTTCGCCGCAAGTGGCGTTCAATGCCTCGTTATAGCTTGTGCCGCTAACGGTGGTAGTGGTGCCGTTGAGCTTCCACACCGCCGGCGCTGTCCATGGCGATGCAAACACGATTGCATTTGGATTTGCGGCGACTGCTTCCGCGCCGTTTGCAGCCTCTTCCGCCCAGTTTCCGCCATCACTTGGGGAGCTGGTTTCCCACGGATAGGGCGTGGATGACGCCGAGCCTGTGGGATCGATGCGCACACGCAGGATGCTGAGGCCAAGTCCGCTCGTTGGGCTGTAGAGGGCCGTGGCCACGGCTGACGGCATCTGTCCCAGAAACGCAGTCGAGCCGCCGAATCCGCGGATCGTTTGGTATGTCGTCCCAAAGTCCACCGTCACCTGGTTCGGGCTCGCACCCGTCGTGAAAGTCCACACGTAATTTGCGGCCAGCGCAGCGCCGGCAGAGCTCGTTGCTCCCGTCGTGATCGTCGCTGTGTACGAAGTGCTGTAAGCCAGCGATACACTCGGCGTGAACGTCGCCGTTGAGGTTCCGGTGTTGTAAGTGACCAAGCCCGAGACCGCGGTATTGCCCGGCCCCGTCAGCGTAAATGTCGACGCGGTAATCGTCGAAGAGTTCATCGGTATGCTGAACGTCGCCATCAGCGCATTGCCGATGTTCACGCCCGCAGCGCCGCTCATCGGAACGGTTGTTGTAACGGTCGGAACCGGTGCTGGCGTCGTCGTGAAGCTCCACGTATAAGGCGCGGATAGCGCAACTCCAGTTGAACTCGTAATGCTCGTGCTAAGCGTCGCTGTGTATGCGGTGTTGTAAGCCAGATTCGCCGCCGGCGTGAACGTCGCAATCGAAGATCCGGAGTTGTAGGCAACTGTTCCTTGTATAGATGTGTTCCCTGGCCCAGTCAGGGTAAAGCTCGAGGCAGTGATCGTCGACGAATTCATAGCCTGATTGAACGTTGCTGTCACAGTAGTCGTGATGGCCGCTGTTGTACTCAAACTCGCTGGCGTAACCGCTGTAACCGACGGCGCCGGCGCTGTCGCAGTTGTAAATGTCCATGAGTAATTGGCGGCTAATGGAGTGTTGTTTGTGTTTTGGGACGACGTAACTCCCGTTGTAATCGTCGCCGTGTAGATCGTGTTGTAGGCCAGCGGCGAGCTCGGCGTAAGTGTCGCAGTCATACTGCTGATGTCATAGCTGACAGTGGCTGCCACTGCTGATCCACCCTGCGGCACCAGCGTGAAAGTCGACCCCGTAATTGTGGCGGGATTCATGGCCTCGCTGAATGTTGCCATCGCTGTCGAGGTGATCGCAACGCCGTTGGTCAGGTTCGCCGGCGTCACCGAGGTCACGGTCGGCGCTGGAAGAGCGACAGTGGTAAATGTCCAGGAGTAGCTCGACGCCAGCGCGCTTCCGCCCGAAGACATCGCGCCTGTAGTAATTGTTGCCGTATAGATTGTGCCGTTGGCCAGCGGCGAAGTCGGAGTAAGTGTCGCCACATTGCCGTTGGCGTCGTAGCTCACGGTCGCCGCCACTGCCGATCCGCCCTGCGGGACGAGCGTGAAAGTCGACCCTGTAATCGTCGACGCATTCATCGCCTCGCTGAAAGTTGCCGTCACAGCCGATGTGATGGCGATGCCCGTGCTTGCATTCGTCGGTGTCACCGCAGTAATTGTCGGCGCCGGAACTGCAGCCGTCGTGAATGACCAGATATAGTTGGAGGCCAGCGCGACTCCCCCGGTGCTTTGCACCCCCGTTGTCAGCGTCGCAGTGTATGTCGTGCTATAGGCTAGTGGAGCGCTCGGCGTGAACGTGGCCCCGAGACCGCCGTTGTTGACACTGACGGTTCCAGCAACCGCGCCCCCGCCTGGCCCCGTCAACGTAAAAGTCGAGCTGGTGATCGTCGACAAGTTCGCGCCAATGTTGAAGCTGGCCGTGACGGTGGAAGTAATCGCAACGTTCGTAGCCGCGTTTGCTGGCGTGACCGAGGCGACCGAAATCACATTCGTTGGGCAGTTACTCGTGCAACCGCCACCGCCACCGCTGCCGCCGCCACACCCGGAAATGACCAACGCCGCAGCCACCAGCCACCAAGCCGCACGAATCCGCATAATCAAATTCTCCTCAGGATCATTTAGCCGCTGGTTCGCCCGGATCTCAGTTCACTGTATCTCAGGCAAAACCAGGCTTGCTGTTCTTCGCTTGCAGGTGGAATCGGTTTCTAGTGCGAGCTTCAAACCGTCAGTCGGCACCGTCAGTCGGCGCTCTACAGCCCTTTCAAGGGCGCGTATTTCAAGGCGCGGAACGGGGAGTGTCTTCCGCAGCCCACCCATACTAAATCAATTTACTTTGCCACGCAACGCGCGCATAAATTCTGCCGCAGACAACATCGCGCCGCTTGCGCGGCGCGATGTTGGTGATCGTAGCTTCTGGTTTATGCAGTGCTATTGCACTTTCACGTTGACGTAGAACGGTATCGAGACCTGGTTTTGAGTGCCATAGACCTTGATGCCGTTATTGTTTGCCGATCCGCTCCCAGGAACGATGCAATTGTCGCCTGCGCCGCCTGGTTCGGAGACGCACAATGCGCCCACCTCATCCGCTGTGATCGTCACCGGATAAGTTCCTGAAGGCGTAGTCAGCGCGGCTTCGGGGGTCAAAGTTGTCGTGTTGCACGCTGTAACGCTGATCGCCAGCGCGCCTCCGACAACCATCAGCAGCACCATCAGCATCAGCCGGCCTTTTTCAAACGTCTTGCGCCGGAAGAATAGCCCCATCATTCCCAAGCCAAAGATTGCCGCCAGCGTGACGGAGGTCGTGCGAGCATTTTGGCTCGTGGTAGTGCCCGCCGTTACATCGGTGTAGAAAGTCACGGTCACCTGTCCCGGCGTGCATGAGACTGAGCCGTTTGCAATCTGCGTCGTCGTTGCGCCAGTGGGGCATGGAATATCCACGGCGTTCGGTACAACCGGATCCGGGTTGGGATAGCTGAACGAACACTGTGTGTGTGGCGGCAGATTGTCGCACGTCAGTGAGACCGGGAAGTTTGTAGCGTTTAACTGCGAGTTCAGTCCCGAAATCCCATAACCAAGGATTGAAGTCAGGGTCAGATTCATGCTTGCCGAGGATCCGCCCTGCACCGTCAGCGACGGAGCAACAGTCAGTGACGCCGCATTTCCGGTTTGGGTAATTTGCAGCATCGGTCCACGGACAGACTGCAGCACTTGTGGAGTCGCTCCTGTAAGTCCGAGGAAGTTTTGATCGCCGCTGTACACCGGGTAAATGGAGTGCGTGAACAGCACCGGCGAGTAACTGATGCCCTGGGGCACATACCACAAGCAGCTCGTCGGGAATGCTGCCTGCGCGCCTGTCGCCGTACCGGCGTTCTCAATCGTCAACACTCCGGCGCCGGATGAGGTCGGGCATGCCACGCCCGAGTATCCGCCCGGAGTCGCGTATCCCGCCAAAACGCAGCTTGCCGCGCCGATTCCCGCTGCGGAGGTTCCGGCAGGGCACGAAGTCGAGTTGTCCATCACCGTAATCGTCCCTGTTGGAACGCCCGCGGCGGTGCCTACTTTCATGATGTAGCTGTATTGGAACGGTGTCTCTGACCCGTCGTAGGGAACAGTGCCGCTGCCGGTCCCCGCTGGAACGAACGGCAGGTTGATATCTGTCGGATCAGGGAAGGTGGGTGTTTTGATCCCCGTAATCGCGGACTTCGCCACGGTAACTGACAGCGTTCCCGTCGAACGGCCATAAACTCGATCACCGCTGTAAGACACGGTCATCGTCTGCGTCCCCGCCAATACCGGCGACAGAGTGAAACTGGCGCTGCCGCTGGCCAGGCTCGATGTTGCCGTCGCAGTTTGCGGAGTGATGGTCGGAATGCCCGCGTTCGCTCCCGAGCTCGGGATAATTACGATCCAGGTGGTGTAGCTCACCGTGACCGTTCCCGTGGGCGCAATTCCAGCACCTGCCTTCGGTGCCACGGTAATTGTCAGTGGCGTGTTAATCACCTGTGCCGCTTGGGCTCCGCCAGCAACGTTCGTTGCGGAGTTGGTTAGCGCCTGTCCGACTCCAGTGGCGTCAATCACGATTGGAATATTCACCGCATTGCTTGTGATTCCGATGATGCTGGTAAGCGTCCCTTGCTCTCCAGCTCCCGGATCGAAGGTCACGTCCACCGTGCAGGTGGCGCCCGCCGCCACGGGGCTGCCGGCCTCGCAGCCGCCAGTCGCCGTATCGGCAGCTGTGTAGTCCACCGAATTGCTGCTGGTATAGCCGCTGATTGTCAGCGTGGAATTTCCAGTGTTGGTGATTGTCGCAACCGCATCCGTCGAGCTCGTGAGCGAAGCCGGAGTGGGCAGAGTAAGCGTCCCGGCGGTGCTCACCAGGGTGACGGCGCCGCCAGCCGCCTGAACCAGATAAACATTGTTTGTGCGGTCAAGAGCGACCGACGAAGTACCGGCTACCGTCGAGGCAACCGCGGTCTCACCTGCGGGATTCAATGCGCCGCTCACCCATGGAACGCGCGTGGTTCCGCTAGCCGAAGAAATATAGATCGCCCCGGATGGATCGACAGCCAGACCGGTTGCGGCGCTCAGATTGTTCAATAGCGTAACCGGAGTCCCCAGGCCACCGACAAGCTCGAAAAGGTTCACGCCGTCGATCACGAAGACATTTCCGGCAGCATCCGTAGCCACGGCCGAGGGCGCCGTAAAGCCGGTGGTCAGCAAGGTTTGCGCCTGTCCCAGATTTGAGGCGGTCGAGGCGCTGATACCGCTAAGCTTGACGACCCGCCCATTGCTCGGATCGCTGATATACAAATGATCCAACCCATCCGCCGCAAGTTGCAGCCCTGTAGTGCCCAGGCCGCTCACCAGAGTTACCTGGCCCGCCGCATTCAATCCGGTTGTCCCGAAGGGAACTTCGTACACGCTGCCCGTGCTGCTGTCGGCGATAAAGACATCGCCCGCGCCATCCACTGCAACGCCGGTTGGCGTCGTCAATCCCGTACCGATGGAAACACCTTTGGAGGTGCCTGTGGAGCCGGGCGCATACTCGAGAACTTTACCCTGTCCCGGATCCGCAACGTAGACATTGCCGAACGCATCCGTCGTCACTTGGGAAGGCGTCATCAAGCCCGAGCCGAATGTCGACTGGAGCCCGGGGCTCGTTTGGATATTTGCGCCCGTCCCGATGCCGTGCAGCATCATGGACGCCAAAATATTGCCCTGTCGCGTCGAGCATTTCCAGCTTGGCTGAGATATTCCCCACGGAAGTTGGAGTGAAAGATAAATTCTGCAGGCAACTCTTGCCGCTCGCATACGCCACTCCAGTGGTGCAGGTCCCTCCGGTGATCGCGAAGTCCACCGCATGCACGCCATCTTCAACGATGACGAAACTTGTGGGCGTCGCCGCGCCGTTAAAACTGAAGACTACATTCGAACCGGCCGCCGCTGTCGTGCCAACCGTGGAAGCGCCGAACTCGGCAAAACCAAATCCGACCTTGGCCACATCCGCCTGGCCGTTAGTTTGCGTCTGGTTCGTAGGAACATACATCACATTGCGTGCGGAATCGATGGCCACCTGACCCTCGGCTGGCACGCCCGAAAGCAGGATCGCCGAAGAGGTCTGCGGAGTACCGGATGGATTCGGCACCTCGACTACGCCGGTTTGCAAATCGCTGATATACAGGTTGCCGGCGGCATCGGTGATGACGCCCTTCACGGCAGGCAGCATCGGATCCACGCGCGGAAGAGTTGCGTCCGATGTGTATGGAGTAGCTGCGTTCGCCGGGATTTCAAGTACGCCGGGGAGCCCTCCCGAATCCTCGACAAAGAAAATGTTGTTCTCCGGGTCCACCGCAACGGCAATTGGGCGCGCCGACAAGCCCTGAGCCGGCACAGCAGTCCAGTCGCCGTGTACAGGAGCAGACCATGCGCCCGTGACGGACATATCCATAACAGCTGCCCCGAGCGAGCCGCCTTGTTCTCCAACGATCAGGTCGCTGTTGTTGCCGGCTGTAACCGCCCACGGCTGAAAGTAGCCGATCCCATTGCCCGATAGATCGGTAACGCCGTATTGCGCGAAAGCTTCGGGCTCGTTGTTCGATCCCGAGTTGGTGCACATCGTCGTCGTCGGATTACTTGGCGACAAGTCGTTTGGCCCGCCATCGTTGAGACCGGTCCAGGTTTTCGTTGTTGCATTCCACGGAAACAATAAGAGGCAATTGTTCCAGTTGGCGCTTAAGTAGAGATTGTTGCCTGGATCGATGGTGATCACGGGGTTTTGGTAGCCGCCACCGAGGCTTGCCGACGGCGTAACTGAACCGAGCACAATCGCCGCTCCTCCACTCGCAGGAAACTCGTACAGCCCTCCATTGGCATAATCCACCACAAACCAATCGCCGGCCTGGTCGATCGCCGAGTCCTCGATGGTCCCCCACCCTGTGGGGTGACTCAAGCCGGCCGCTGAACTGGCCGTCACCAGCGGCGAACCTTGCCCGGTCGCCAGGCCAGTCAGGCACATGCTAATCAACATCAGCGTAAACGCATAGCCGGCAAACCGGCGCAGTGTGGTGAACGATGTGGTGGCCATTGCATTCCTCCCAAAAACAACTCGTAGCAACCTTCCGCGTCGGTTCAACTCCGCTCGCGAATCGAGGCTTGCCTTCTCTTTCATCTCTCCGGGAGTCGCCTCCAACTCCCGGAAAGCATTTTTGATTCCTGCCGGTTTCTGCAACCTTTACTGAACAACCTTTACTGAACGGTGACCGGCAACGTAAACATCGGGTTCGTCAGCGAGTTCTGAATCAGCGCTTCTGGATCGTAAGTGATAATTTGCACGTTATAACTTCCCGCAGGCGTCGCCACCTTTGGTGCTGGGGGCGGCGTCGAGTACCCGGCGTTGGTGCAAGCCGTGAGGCCCATGAACAAGCCGGAGAGCATCATCACGACGCAAATTACAGCCATGGAACGGTAGAGTTTCTTGCGTCCGGCGATTAGCCCAACCAGGCCCAGTCCGAACATTCCAGCCAGCGCCCAGGGCGATTGCCGAGCGACCGATGCCGTCGTGCCGCCGTTGACCGCTACGTCCGTACTGATGGTCATTACGATGGTTGACGGAACCGCGCCGCTTGCGCCCACAGCTTCTGTGCCTGTACTCGGGTTGGCGTAAGCGAATGTGCACTCGGAGTACTGAGGCAGCGTGGTTGCCGGGGTAGTTGTGGCCAGCTTAATCGGCGCATCCGATGAGTTGCACTCCAGGCTCACGTTCTCACTAAAGCCCACGAGCGGCATCAGCGTCAGAGTCACTTGAACTGGCGTCCCGGGCGTGACGGTCGCCCCTCCCGACACTGTGATCTGAACGCTTGGATTGATTACGTAGAAGGTCGCCACCGAAAGGGTTACAGGGGCGTAGTTCACGTCGCCGCTGTACACCGCCGACAGATTGTAGACACCCAGCCCGAGATTCTGCAGCAGGAAGGTCGCGACGCCATTGCCATTCGGTGCAATGGACCCGCCAACACCCTGAGTTGGATCGGCAGGTTGTCCATTCTGATTGAAGGTTACGGTGCCAGAGGGCGTTCCCACCGACGAGCTGATAATCGCCGAAACGTAGACAGGCTTTGTCCAGTACACGTAGGTATTTCCAGCCCACACAGTCACGAGTCCGGGATTAGCAGCGCAAGTTCCTGACGCGGCCCCGCTGGTCAATGTCGTGTAATTCAGGCATTGACTGTTCGTTACCGGCACGCCGAGCGTAATTGTCGGCAGCGCCCGGGCGATTGTGAACGTTCCCTTCGCGGCAGCGCCTGAGAAGCATGGGGTAGCCGTGGCGCATGTGTTCTGCGTGGCGCCCGCTGTGCCGGCGCCGCTATAGTCCGCGTTGACGGTGTAGGTCCCGCCGAGCAGCCCAACGTAACTAAATGTGGCCACGCCTGCGCTGTTCAGCGTTTGCGTCTGCTTGGGCTGATTGCCCGTGGCGCTCCCTACTGAAAGCGACACAGTCCCAGTTGGCGTACCGAAGCCCTGGCCGGCGGTTACGGTCACCTGGATCGTATTGCATCCCGGATAAGTCGCACCCGCGCATCCTGTCATAGTCACCGGGGTCACCGCGATCACAGCCGCGGCCGCTGGCCGAAGATCCTGGATTACATTGCCCGACACCGCGATATTGACGCCCGACGTTGCATTCACCGCATTGGTAATCACTGCGATGGATGCGTTCGTCTGGCCCGCGGCCGGAGCTTGCAGCACCATGCCGAGGTAGCATGAGCCGCCCGGCGGGGTGCTCGTTGTCGAACTGCAGCCCGGCGAGTTTTGCGTCGCAGGCGCAACCGTATAATCGGCGGCGTCGGTCCCGGAGACGAGATCGATCGTTGGGTCGTCAGATACCGTCAGTGGCTGATTGCCCAGATTCAGAATCTGCGCATCCACTTCTGTCGGAACGTTGGGATTGATCTCCGTAACATCGCTGAAGTTGTACGTGCCGCCTATGCCGAGTTGCGACAGGCCGGCAGTTGTCCCGGAGCCGTAGGATGCATAGGCATTCTGCGTGCCATCGAGCGCAACGCCCCATGGTACGGCGGGGCCACTGCCCAAACCGCTGGTCAACAAAATCTGACTGTTGATATTCAGCGCGCCTGTAGTCGTGCTGTAGGGAATCCACACCAGTCCGTTGGCTTCCGCCGCAAAAACTGAACCCGACGGGTCCACGGCCAAACCGGTGATCGGCGCCTGGAGTCCGCTTGCAACCTTCGTCGAGCCTCCAAACGGCAGCGTTATCTCCCACAGATTCGATCCATCCGCCACCCACACATTCCCTGAGGTGTCAGTTGCAATCGCCGACGGACCCGTGAAACCCGATCCGAGCACGATTGGCGGAAAACTTTGCGCCAGCAGTTGTGTTTGCGGATTCGGTATCTCGACGACCTGCTTCTTGGCCTCATCGGCTACAAAAACATCTCCTTGGTTATCGGTGGCAAGATTCAAATTGCCCGTGCCCAGGCCAGAGGCAATCTTCGTCTGCTGACCCGTAGCCAAAGCGCCGTTGATAAACGGAATCAGGTAGACATTGCCGGAGTCTCCGATATAGAGATTTCCGACGCCATCAACAGCCACGCCTGTCGGCGCCGATAGGCCGCTGCCCACGACTTTGCCCGATGCCGGGCTGGTCGTGCCGGCCGGATATTTCTCAATGGCCTTCAAAGCAGAATCGGCGACAAATGTGTTCCCGTAGAGATCAGCCGCCACTTGCTTCGGATCGTTCAGCCCCGCAGCAATGGATAGAACACTAGCCGAAGAAACCACTGAAACAGCCGAGCCCTGCCCGGTACCGCCCAGGTAAGCATTGCTCCCGGCGATGACGTCGTTGCCGGAGTCGAGCAACTGCACTTCGCCCTCAACGGAGCCGGCCTTGTTGGTGTTCAATTGCACGTAGTACGGGCACCAGCTGTATGCGCTCGTTGTCGTCATGTTGGCGCTGAAAGCCGGATACGTTGTACCTGCAGCGCAAGGCTGCACTGGATTTGTCGGTGGCGGGTTACTCAACAAAGGATTGTTCGCCACGGGCAGGAAACTTGCATTGCTCGGCTGCGCCATAGCGATAGTCGCCGGTGTGGTGGCCTTGTTGAACATGTAATAGAGGGCTTGCGTTTGATTGACGGCGCCCGTAGCGGATGTCGCGCCGCTCGCGCCTGCGGCGATCAAGCTCGTTGAAATCTGGAAAGCCGTGCTGCTCAGCCCGGTTCCTGATACATAGAAACTCATTCCGTTCAGCGCGAACAGGGGGTCGCCGGACTTTGCCGAAATTGTGACCACTGTGTTTTCAATGAAGGAGTTTTTCGCGGTCAGCGTAATCGATCCCCCGCCAGACGCCACTGCGTAGCCCGTGATAGGCACAGCGCTCGGGCCGCCAACCGGGGAACTCCCCAGGCCCAGAGCGCCGGGCTTCCAGATCACCATCGACGAATACAAACACGTGGCCGTCGCCGCCTGTTGAGTCGTGGTGTCGCACTGCGGGCCGTTTACGCCGGCCGGTGCCCAGTTGTTGTAATAGCTCGTGGCGACCCAGAGGAAGCCTCTTTTATCAACCATCGGCGGGTATCCGCCATCGACTGGCGAAACCATCTGCGCATCCGCCCAAACCAACTTCGGGCTCGTCGGCGTGCCCTCATTCGGAATCTCGAAAACGCCGTCCGCTTGACCGCCGTATGAAATGTTGTTCGTGCTTCCGAAATACATGTTTCCCTGCGGGTCAATGAACATGCCATTGATGCCGTTCCAGCCGCCCTGATCAACCCGCGGCAAAGCTGATTCGGCTGTTCCCGTCCCATCGCCGACCACAGTTGGGGAGCCCGCTACGATTTCCCTGATGCCATGCACATTGTTCGGATAAGCGCCCTGGTTCTCAACGAAAAACAGATTGCCGGCGTGATCCACCGCAAGCTGAGTGGCCCCAGCCTCCAGGCCCGTGGCCAATGCGACAACCGAATTCGGCACTACGTTGCCGGCCTGATCCACCTGGTACTTGAAGATCGGAACTGGTGTCGGATGTGCACACATAAAAAGTCACGCCGTCATCGCCCACCTGCAGATCCTGGGGCGGAATCGATAGTGTCTGATTGCTGCTGTTGGTGTAGGTAGGGCCCTTCCAGATGTCCGCATTGCTGAAAGTCCATGTCCCTGACGCGGCGTTATAAGGAACCCGGCAGAACTGGACAGCAGAGCCGAAGCGATCCGTGACGTAAAGGTTATCCCACTTGTCGAATGCGATCGCGCCATCCCAGTACGAGCCTTTGTACTCGAGCAACGAACAATCGGAGGCGTCTTTGTTGGAAGGTTCAGGTCCTACGATCTCCGTCGGTAATGATGCACCGGGCGCCAAATCGTAGATCACGCTGCCGGCTTGATCCAGAAAGAGGATATGGCCATATAAAGGGTCCTGCTTCATGGAATAGATCTGAATCCAGTTACCGGTGCCGCCATGGTTGAACGGAACGACTGAGCCAACCGAAACCGGCGCCGGCGCCGTAATGGGTAACTGGGCCTTGGCGGCAACACCCGGCAACAGGCCGGCAAGAAGAACCAGGCTCGCGATCCGTGCAACTCTGCGAAACATGACTGTCGATTCGATGGCCATACATTCCCTCCAACAAGTTCAATCAGATATCTCGTTACGAGCGGCTTACCTGTCTGCCCGCTTTCGCGGATTCAACAGAAGGCGGATACCGCACTTATTAATCCTTCTCGATCTTGACCCTGCCCTGGCCGGCCGTTCCGCCTTTGCCGACCGCTTCCCAATCCCCTTTCCGGGAGCCGCATCAGGTTCAAGCAGCGGCTGCCCAGGCAGGGACCATTCATTAGAACGTGAACTTCGCTTCAAGCTCCGCCAGCCTGTTTCCGACCTTGATATTCGCAACGCCGAAATCCTGATACGTGAGCATGTTTTGCGTCAGTGGCGCGCCAACGACCCCGTCCTGGAAACCAAGATTCAGGTTGTTGGTGTTGTTGTTGTTGAACGAAACCAGCGGGTGATTGAGGAAGTTGAAGGCCGCTGCCCGCAACTGCAACACCTTGCCCTCTCCCACCGAGAAATCCTTTAGTACCGTCAAATCGTGGTCCATGTACGCGGGACCGCGCAGGTAAGGCAAGCGGTACGCACCGTTGCTCCCGGGCTGCGGAATACCAAACCCCAGCGGATTGATGAACTGGTGCTGATGCGAGCCGCCCTTGACGCTGACTCCCTTTACAAGCGTGGGCATCAGCTGCACGTCCGGCGTACCCAGCCACACCACTGGATTCAGGTTATTCACGCAGAATGTATTGCCGTTCTTGTCCGGCTGGATGCCATAAACGCTCTCGCACTGAGTCTGGCCCTGTTGATTCGCCTGGTTTGGATTTGAAACCTGCACGGCGTTCGCGAACCCGCCGTATCCGAACCCGAAGTTATTGCCGTTCTCAGACGCCAGCGGGAATCCGCTTGCCACCTGAGAGATTCCGGAGATCCGCCACCCGTTGGCCAGCTCGGAGAAAACCCAGTGGCTGCCCTTGTAGCGTTTGCCCAGGTCGATCAGATAGTGAACATTGAATGTTTGCGTCCTGTCGTACGGCACCGGGTTGTAATCGTTGCGCAGGTTGGCCGGATCGACGAGCTGGTTGTTGTATGAGGAAGCCACAGCCAGGTTCTTTGCAAAGGTGTAGTTCGCGCCCCACGAGACCATGCCTGAGGACTTATCCCACTCGACCTGCGCGCTGTTGTAGTTCGAGTAAAAGTTGTGTTTGAGTTGATAGATGTGGTTATAGAACGGGTAGGGCCGGTACAAATCGAACTCCGGCGTACCGAACGAAGCAATGCTGCCTATAACCGGATTGCCGTAAAGCGAAAGCAAATTGGTGGGGATAACCGAATAGTTGACATTGAACAGGTTGTCGTTTGCGCCCGCCATGTACGGGTTATTGTTCTTGGGGCAACCCGTCTCGATGCCGCAGATGATGTTGATGTCGGATGCGCTGTTGTAGCTGTTGCTGCCGCTATAGGATCCCAGGTTCGCGCTCTCGTTGCCCACGTATGCGATCGAGAGATGCGAATGCCATGGCAGGCTCTCATCGATTCCGCCGTTGAATTCGTAGTAGATCGGACGAACCTTATCGTTCGGCGAAATCGTATAGGCAGTGAAATCGGGAGGCAGGATCGGCGATTGGCTGTCGATCTGGTTGAAGGTCAACGCTCCCTGCAGGAACGAGGTCTTGTATCCCTGGGCCGTGGCCGCCGCCAGGGCATAGGGATTGAATTGCTCCTGGTTGCGATACATGCCCCAGCCGCCGCGTAGTACGGTCTTGCCCTTTCCAAAGAGATCCCAGGAAATTCCCACGCGAGGTGTTACATAAATCGTCGATGGAGAGTTGACGGAGTTCGATACACCTGTCTTTTGCGAAGCCCAGGTGATCCCCGGGAAGCCCGCGCTGGTGCAGTTGCGCGTATACCCGCTGCATTGCTGCGTGTAAAGAGCGTCGGAAAATGTCGCTAGACCATTGTTATAACGGTCCGTCCAGGGACCGAGATGCTCGAAGCGCGCGCCGAAGATCAAGGTGACACTGTGAACCTTCAGCGTGTCCATCGCAAACCCGGCTACCGTCGTATAGCGCATGTCGACCAGGGGCGTGAAATTGGTCTGAGTAAACGAATCGGCATAGCCCTCGTACATCATCGCGGTCGGGTTATAGCAGCTTCCCAGATAAGCGGCGCCCGAGGTGCGCAGGTTGCCCGCCCCGTTCGGATTCACGCAGCCGTTGTATGGCGCTTGATTTGTCGACGAATATTCAAAGTACGAGTTTCCGGGAGTGAAGGTGTACTCGCCCTGAGGATAAGCGCCGGGATCCGCGATGCCGTTGTAGGTGCCTTGTTCCCCGTAGAAGCCAAATTGGAAGAAGTGTTTTTTCCATTCCCAGCTCACGTTGTCCTGGACAATCGGATCGACCTTCTTTGTGTGGATCCGGTTGTTGAAGAATCCTCCGGGCATCAGAACGTTCGGATAGCCGTTCGGGCCTCCAGAATTAATCGCAGGCACGGAATAGTCGTCGTTGTTCTTGTACTCACCCAGATAGTCGAATCCCAGACCGCCATTGCCCGGAATGTCAAACCGGTCCACCGCCGTTGGATCACCCATCTTTCCGGGCAAGCTGACGAAAGACATCGCGGCCGAGAGCTCGTTGGTTACAGTCGAACCGAAGAACCGCGTGTAGCGCGCGGAAAGCACATTCGAGACGTCTCCCGTTGTGATGTTGCCGGGATAAGGCACTCCGCCAGTCGGGAAATAGCCGAGAGCGACCGGATCCTCGTCGATCTCTTTCTGCAGACCATAAACAAGGAACAGGTTATTGTTCGGGTTGATGTTGTATTGCAGCGTGGACCTGAACACGCTCCCGTTCTGGTTCTGTTGAATCTGCTTAATGTAGTTGTAGCCAAAGGGGTTTGTGAATGGATCGGCATTCGGCGCCGGGAACCAGTTCACGAGCGCCGCACCTGCGCCGTTGATGTAGGCATTGGCATTGTTGTTTGCCACCGCGGTTCCATTCGGCAGGAAGCTGTCAACATAGCACATCGGAAGAATGGCATTGGGATTTTGCTTGCCGTCGGGACGCGCGCCGCAAAGTTCGGAATCAAGCGAGGCGGCGCTGAAGTCACCCTGACGTTCGGCCGCGGTAGGTACCCACGCAGAAATCGCCTGCTGATCGGCCTCAAAGGTCTGGTGGTAATACTCGTACCCTGCAAAAAAGAACAGCTTGTCCCGGTTGTGATTGAAGCTTGTGAACGGCAGCGGAAGCGGACCGCCTAAATTGCCGCCGGGATAAAAGTACTGCTCGTTCGGGCGGGACTGGCGGAGGTAATTGTCGTACCAGTCGTTGGAGTTCAAAACCGCATTGCGCGCTACCAGGTAAGCCGCGCCGTGAAACGAAGAGCCACCCGTCTTTGTCGAGGAGCTGATAAGCGCCGGCCCCTTCGCGTACTCGGGTCCGTAGGAAGAGCTGGATGCCTTTACGTTCTGCACCATCTCGATGTTCATCTGCTGCACTGAACCCGAATTGGTTGCGATGTCGGTAAGCGAAACACCGTCACTGACAATCGCGATGCCTGCCGGGCCTGACCCGTTGGCGACATAGGCTGACGTCGGGCCGCTCAGGCCCACTACGGCGTTGTTATATCCCGGACGATTGAAGAGGCCCTGTGTCCCCGTAGACAGCGCATAACCGGGCAACATCTTGACCAGCTCACCTGCATCGCGACCGACGATGGTGAGGTTGTTCAGATCTTTTGAGGTGATGATGTCGCTGCGCTCGCCAGTATCCAGCGCAGCCAGATTGGAATCCACCTGCGCTTCCACCGTGACTGCCGTCGCGGCAGTGCCGACCTTCATCTTGATATCGCCGTAGCTCAACTTGTCTCCGGCATGCACAGCGAACGGCTGGGACTGCCAGGACTCAAAATTGTCGGCAGCTACCGAGATCTGGTAACTCAAGTCGGGAATTACGCCGGCAAAGGCAAATGTGCCATCGCCGCTGCTGCTCTCAGTCCGCTTGATTCCGCTCGCGAGGTCTGTCAATGTGACGGTGGCTTTTGGAATCGCGGCGCCGGTCGTATCCGCGACAACGCCAGTCACGCTTCCTGTCGCTTGTCCATAGAGCGCCGTTTGAGCTAGCAGCAGCACTGCGGTTAGCATCACCAGCAACGAGGCAGTCGGCCTGTTCCCTGAAAAGAACTTCATAGTAGTCCCCCCGTCGGCTACATTCCTTTTTGTCCTGCGTTCTTTTGTGTCTCTGACAGTTGGTTCTTGGGTCCCCGTACCACGCCTAAGTTTTTTGCGCACCCCAACTATGCATGCAAGCGCCACTTAAGCCTTTGGGTATTGGGACGCAGATTCTCGTTCTACTTTGATGACAGGGAATTCTGAAGCTTACGGTTAGAGTCTGTCAAGCGAATTCTTTCCGGGTTTTTCAATAATGGGATCGGTACCGCAGGTTTACCAGCCTATGCGCCTCCTCGGGCCTTCGCGTGGTGCGCTTTCGGCCCTTGCGCCGCCACTCCTCGGCCCCGCAAAACCGCGAACATCATCACGTTGACAGGGATTCCGGCGGTTGTACTTCCAATGGGGCTGCGCTTGAATACGCAATTCATCGCTCAATGGTGCTGGATTGTCACCCGCCTGCCAAAGTGCTGAAATCGCTCGCTCCGCACTTGAAAAATCGCTTCACTTCAAGTGCACATTTTCCGCGCGAGCGTTCACTAGGGAAGGCCATCGCGGCGCGCGTCTCAGGACACCAGCACGGCATCTTCGCCCGCGCGTGATGCATCAAGGCCTCCACCAAACGATTGACAGGTCTTCTCGCGCGGGCGATCGCATTCATCATCAAGACTCACTGTGAGCGCGCTCACACACCGATTACGCGGCGCAGCGCTTTTCCGACGCATCGCGCCAGTATTCGTTAGCCGTGATTTCGATATCATGAAACGCCCTGCTCGAACCCTGCTCGAATCCTGTTCGAATGTCGCTTCAATGGCCGCTTTAGTTGCGGCCCAAAGAGGCCTAACGACCCTCGGAAATCGCACACTCGTGCGCTCAGTTCGCTTGCCACAAACCCGGAATCGTTCTCCGCGCTCGCCCTTAATCCGGCACCACGAAAAGCGTGATGGATTGCGCCGGGAACGTGTAACTGCTGATCGTGCTCGTCGTCCCGCTCGCCACCGGGGGCGTCACGCTTACACCCGCCTGCTGCACAATCGCATTCAGGTTGGCGTTGCTGTACTGGTAGACCTGCGCCGTCGTTCCGTTCGCTGCGGTGAGATTCTGCAAGCTGATCGTCGACGTCAGCGGCCCGTAAGTCTTGTTGATCACCATCACGGTGATGGCGTTGTCTGAAGTTCTCTGCCCGCCGTAAACCGACAGCTGTCCTTCCCCGTCGCCGCTCGATCCCGTGCTCGTCGCATACAGGTACGTGTTGCCAAACGTGGAGTCGTTCCCGTCGTAGTTCCTGTACATGGCGAAGGCGTAGTTGCCGGGGCCTTGCTGGTTGTAGTTCGTCGTCGGCCAGAACGCGCCCATACCCAGGCCCTGCCGCCCGAAGATGCCCAGAATGTCAGCCTGCGCCAGGGCGCCGTTCATCGACTCCAGCCCGCCGAAGTTGTATTCGTCGATCGCTGTCTTGGTACCGGGGTAGTCGTTCGCGACCCATGTCTGCAGCATCGGAATCAATTGCGGCGCCTGCGCCGGCGGGTTGCAGCTCGACGTGTAGTTCGCATCGGTGATGTAGTTTGGTTGCGGTTCATTTGGGTCGGTGTAGGTTGGATCCCAGAACACCCGCGTCGCGTTCACGCGCGCTTCCTGCTCCTGGGTGTCCCCGGCAGTCGTAAAGGCCACCGAGGTTCCGCTGCCGGCGGGGTAGTCCGGCGCAAAATACCCGTGAATGTCGACATAATCGAGCAGACGCACGCCATACTGCTGTGAATAGTTTTTGAACTGCTGCATGTAGTACTCGATCATCGGTATGCCGCCGTGCGCCTCGCGGTCAATCGGCGCACTCCACGGCTGGTAGCAGGGAGCGCCGTGTCCCCCATCCGTTCTCGATGTCTTTCTTCGAGTAGAAATACGCTTCCCAATAGTCGATGACCGGTCCGCTCACCAGCGCCGTCGGATCGGCGGTCTTGATCGCCAGCGCCGAGCCGATTCCGTTGTTCGTCACTTCGTCGTACGTAAATGCGACCGGATGCACGTCACGATGCACCGCATCCCACCACGTTGGCTCGTTGTCCAGATCCCAGATCGCAACACCCTTCCCGCTCGCGCCATTGCCAAGGCTGGAATTCGTCGCAATCGAATTCACCCAGCCGCCCGGCCATGTCCCATCCGCCCAGGTTGATGTCACCGAGCCGGGATTCGGAACCGTGCTGGCCGTGGGAGTTGCCGAGGGGTCCGCAATGTTTGGCGGCGGCTCGGAAAGGCTCGTGATATTCGGAATCTGCGTGCCCGTGGTCCCGTTGCTGCCGTTTAGATCCACGCCGCTGGTCAAAACCCCGTTTCCGCAGCCGTTTTCAAACGACTGCTGGCTTGGAAACTGCGATTGCGTAAAGCTGCATGCGTATTGCGTATTGTTGGACACCCAGCCCAGAACCGGCACCGTGCCCAGCGCCGCTGATCCGGCAGCATCTGTCGACTGTACAAACTGCGTGAAGTTCGTGCTCCCCGTCGCGTTAGGAAACTGCCCTCCGCCACCGCTGAAGTTCTCGAAGTAATAGTCGCTGGCGGAGTTGGTCATGTTGAGTTGGTAGTTGTACCGCGAAGTATCGTCGCCGCCCCAGCGCACGATCCCGGGGTTCGCAATCTTCTCTGACGCTGAATCCAGAACGTATCCGTTCATCCCATAAACGTACGGGCTGATCGTGTGCGGATTCTCGCTCGGCGTGCTCGGCGTATTCACGTCCACTGCCAGTGCCGGCCCGGTCGCCGTCGTCGGCGCGCTCAATGTGACAGTTGCGCTGCCACTAATATTCGTGAAGCCGGCCATTGTGCTGGTGGCCGTAACGGTTACCGATCCCGGCGCAGGATAAGGCGTGTTGTAAAGGCCGTTCGCGTTAATCGTGCCGGCGCTCAAACTCCCGCACGAAGAACAGCTCAGCGACCAGGTCACGCCCGTGCTGAAGCTGCCGTTGCCGTGCACCGTCGCCGTGAACTGCTGCTGTGTGCCAATCGTCGCCGTACTTGGCGTCACTGTAATCGATGTAATTCCCGCTTGGTTGTAGTTTGCCGTCACTGTCGCGTTGCCGCTCATCGTCACGTTGCAATTGATCCCGCTCGCCCCGCTTGTCGACGTGCATCCACTCCACGACACAAAGGAATAAGTGTTGTCGCTGAGCGGCGCGCTCAGTGTCACCTGCGTGCCGGAATTGTAAACGCGCGTAAAAGGTGTCGTTCCCGAGCTTGCGCCATTGTTGTCAGCGGGAGAGACAGGCGAGATCGTGATGCCGCTCGCGGGAGCCGTGGAATCCACCGTCAGCGTATATGCCACCGCCGGATTCACCGTGACTTGCCCGGTTCCGTTGGACGATTTGTAGGACGCGCTACTGTTCGCGTCCGGAATGTAGATCCCTGTCAGCGTATCGGTTCCCACTGTCAGCGCGCCGGCTGGAATCGTGAATTGCGCGCTTCCGTTGATAAGTAGGATTAGCGCAGGCGGAAAATAGCCGCCGCCACTTAGTCCCACGGAGCCCGTCGGTACGGCAGTTCCCGCTCCGCCGCTGACCGTGACCGTCACAGAAAGCGGACTTGTGACCGCGATGCTTGACGAGCCCGGTGTCACCGTCACTGTGGGAGCAGCCGTGTTCACCGTCACGCTCACCGAGCCCGCAGCCGTGTTGTAGTCAGTCGTGTCGGCAGGCGTAAACGTCACGCTTTCGCTCGGTGTTCCGCCACTCGGCACGATCGTTGGCGTCGTCCACGTAAACGTGCCGCTTACAGACGCAGTGCCCCCGCTTAGCGTTGACGATGACAGTGTCTGCCCATAAGTGATTGCGCTCGCCGTCGGCCACGCCGATACCGTCGGCGTTGCCTTGTTCACGGTCACGTTCACTTGGCCCGGAACCGTGTTGTAGTCAGCCGCGTCCGTCGCTGTAAAAGTCACGCCCTGGCTGCTTGTCCCGGTTGCTGGCGCAGTTGTCGGCGTTGTCCAGGTAAACGTCCCGCTTGTCGACTCCGTGCCGCCGCTCAGTGTCGACGCAGCCAGCGTCTGGCCGAATGTAATTGCGCTCGCCGTCGGCCACGCCGTCACCGTCGGAGTCGCCTTGTTTACCACCACTCCCACAGAGCCCGAGACTGCGTTGTAGTCGCCCGTGTCCGAGGGCGTAAACGTCACCCCTTCGCTGGGCGTGCCCGCACCCGGGGCTACAGTGGAAGACATCCAGGCGAAAGAGCCGGATACCGAGGCCGACCCTCCGGTCAAATTCGACGAAGCCAGCGTCTGCCCGTAGGTAATTGCGCTCGCCGTGGGCCATGTTGTCACCGTCGGCGTGGTTTTGTTATTCCCGCCATTTCCCCCACCCGAGTTAGAGACCGCACCGCACCCCACCACCGACAAACTCACCCACAAACTCATTAAGACACCGGCCCAAATCGCCGACGGCCGCCCCAATTTCGTCATAACCCACCCTCTCTGCTCTATATCCACTTCCTCTATCGGCTTGCGGTCCTAATCTTATCGGGCGGGTCGAATACTCGGCCCTCTGCTCCAAATCCAGCAGGCGAAATCGGGGTAACATCGGGGATTTCTCTCTCTTCTTCGCCGTCCTCTTGGCCCCGAACCGGCGCGGCACAGATAACGGTATCATGATTTTTCATTCCGAGCCGATCATGCCCTCCTTCCGCCGGGTCAGCCAAACGGTCGAGTAGCTCTCCTGAGCGCGCATCATCAATAGCGGCAGATAGATTCCCCGCCTTCATCCGTACCGCCGTCAGGCCCTTGTTCACCGTGATTTTTCCGCCTGCCTCATTCCCCATGCTTAATCGTTTTTCACTTGACAACCGCAAATTTTGTCGAGTACGGTGTACCGTTACCAAATTTGTAGAATTATCCGCACGTAGTTCCAGTTAGCTTCACGCTGCCGCTCTGTGTGGGTATAGGTGCCGGAGTTTTCCGGCAGTTTTCAGGATTCTTTTTCCTGCGTGTGCTCACCCAGCTTTCTTAGGGGTCGATTCGAAGACGGAAATTTCGGCCTTCGAGACCGAATCGTGCGTGAGGCTGATTGGGGCAGTTACTCGAACGGCATGCCAGGATGGGGTTCGATTCGAAAGTTTGATGTTGGCCAAGGACGTTACGGGACAATCCCGACCGTCACCGATTCCCCGCTTCGGGGATGGGAACAAATCGGAGGAGAAGGAATGCAAATTACTTTCAGCAAATTGACGAGTCCAGTTCGGTCCCTCGCGGCGGGAACAAGCGTTGCCCTGCTCGTGGCCCTTTTCGCAGTCTTGGCCCTTTCGCTTAGCGCATCTTCGGCGTTGGCTGTCACGCAGCCGCCGCCCATCGTGGTAACAGGCCCCTCCGTCGTTATCGGAGACCTGCAGTTTAACGGCGCCACCGGCGGCTGGCCCGGCGGCCAGGCGCCTTTGGGCGGCACCTTTGCGGTCGGTCCAAACGGCGATGTGATTGTCGGCGACGGTTACGGTGGCTGTGCAGCCTGCGGCGTTTTTCTCATCACTCCCGCCGGCGTGCAATCCGTCATCGCCAACTTCGGCAACAGTAATGCGGCTGGCACTGACCAATACGGCAACGCCTATATCGCCAGAGACTACGGCCCGAGCATCATCAAGCTTCCTTACAACGCCGCGACCGGAACCTACACCGGCTTTACCACTCTTCCCACGGCCAATTGCCTCGGCGGTACGCAGGACACGGCAGCTTGCGTTTTTGCTCCTGGCACGCAGGCGCTTTTCGCCGGCGAAAATGGCGGCTTCTCATCCCTGTTCTTCGATGGGCAAGGCAACTTCTTCTTCTCTACCGATAACAATCCTGCAAACAATCCAGACACAATTTACGAGTGCAGCGCGCAGTGCCAGGCGGAAACCGACGGCAATGGCACCTATCCGCCGGTTGTGGTTTTCGCCGATAAGTCGGGCGGTTTGGGCTCGGTCGCCATCGATCCCTGGGGCAATCTGTTCTTCTCTGACGGCGCTGACAACGGCGCGAACACCGGAAAAGTCAGCTACCTCGAGGAACTGCCGTTTTCAGGCGGACACTACGCAGCCTCGCCAACTGTGATGACTTCTTACACAACCACTGCTCGGATACAACGCGTTAACCGGCGTCTCGGCCAACAGTGCGAATACGGTATTTTTCTCGGTTGCCAACGATGGCGTCTTTGCCCTTCCGAACTCTGCGTCAGGTCCCAACCCCGCTGGAATTTACAAGGTCTCCGGCCAGGGCGGTCAGGGCTTGGCAGTCGACAGCACCGGCAACTTGTACACAGTCGTGTATGTCAATTCTCTGGGACACTCCGGAGTCACCAAGACTCTGCTGAATAACATTCCCTTCGGCGCCTCGCCGGTCGGAACCGCCGCGACCGCGGCTACAGTTTCGATCAACGATGCCGCCGGCAACTGCACCACTCCGCCAACCTTGGCCGTTAGTAGCGTCGAAGGCGGCGTTGCGTCAACCGAGTTCGCAACCGTAGCTGGAACCACCTGTTCAACATTCGTCGGCACCGGAAGTGGAACATTCAGCCCGGCATTTGCATCCACCGGCGCTTCCTACTCGGCAACCATCACCTTCACGCCTACTGCGGTAGGCACGCGCAAAGCGTCGCTGGTTGTCGCAGATTCAACAAACAGCGCCAGCGGCAGCACAGCGCTCAACGGCGTTGGTCAGGGCGCTGCAGTCAACGCCGATCCCGGCGTCTCGACAGCATACGGAACCGGATTCACCAAACCCTATTCAGTCTCAGTGGATGCCGTGGATGACTTGGCGATCGCCGATGAGGGAGCGGGCAAGCTTTTCTGGATTCCCGCCGGATCTGCCGCCGGAACCGCGCCCACCTCGATCGGCTCGGGATTCGTCGAGCCTTCAGCTACTGCATTTGACTCGAACGGAAATCTGTACGTCGCCGATTTCTCCAACAACAATGTCGTCGAGATCCCCTACGTAAGCGGCGCCTTGGCTCCCGGTTCGCAGTCCACTCTGATTTCGTCCACCTTTGCGTTTAATGGAACAGCGCTCAACGAACCAAGTGGATTGGCAGTCGGGCCTGACGGCGCGCTGTATGTCGCCGACTTCGGCAACAACCGCGTTGTAAGCTACAACCTCGTCACCGGTGAAACCGCGGTTCCGATTACGGGACTCAAGAACCCGTGGGGAGTTGCCGTCGATTCTTCCAACAACATCTACGTCGCCGACACCGGCAATGGCAACGTACTCATTGATGCCGCTGGCGCTCAGTCCACATTGACGGTGCCCAACGTCGCAGCTCCATGGGGAGTCAGAGTCGACGCATCCGGCAGCTTGATCGTCTCCGACCACGCAAGCGGCAATATCGAGTGGGTCCCAAATATCGCCGGAGTGCTCACCCCTGCCAGCGCTGTGACGATCGAGAAGAATCCAGACACCGCGCTCGGAATTGCTCTTGACGCTTCGGGCAATCTCTTTACAACCGATGCGACTGGCGCTTCGGTATACGCCATTCAGCGCACGGCCGCCGCCATCAGATCTGGGCACCGTCTCCGATGGCGTCACCAACTCCGCAAACGTCAATCTCGAGAGTGATGGAAACCTGCCGGCAACTCTGGCCACTCCAGACGTGACTGAGCCGGCGAACACCATGTTCACTCTCGTTCCGGCTGCGAGCAATGGTTGCTCCAGCGGTTCATCCGGAAATCCCGGAATGGCTTGCCAGTTCACCGGCACCTTCGCTCCGCCGCCTGCCACTCCCGACGGACCGCAAGCTGGCACAGCGACCATCGCTGTCGCCACTCCGGCTGCCTCCATCAACGTTGGCCTCAGCGGCTCAGCCACTGTGTCGTCGATCATGCCGCAGACCATCACCGGCTTCAACCCGCCCACCACGCTACAGGAAGGCCAAGTGATCACGCTTTCGGCTACCGGCGGCGCATCCGGCAATCCGGTCGTCTACTCGATCGACGTCTCATCGGCATGTCCCGCGTGCGCCACCATCACGGGCAGCCAGCTGACGGCAGTTTCAGCGGGCGCCGTCAAAGTTGACGCCAATCAGGCCGGCGGAGCCGCCAACGGCAATCAATATGCCGCGGCGACTCAGGTTCAGGCGCCCATCGCCATCACCAACACTGTGGTTGCGTCCGACGTGCCCGCGCTGTTGATGAACCAGATCTATTGGAGCTACCAGAGCGGCTCCTTCACCGACGGGCAGAATCCCGCAGGTGGAAGCTTCGCCGTCACGCAGAATGGCTTGATCTACGTCGGAACGACTTACAGCAACAAGGCTGACATCGTGAACGCAAGCACCGGCGCCCTGGTCCAGTCGATAGCGATGAACGGCGGAGGCGTATTCACGATCGACAGCAAGAACAACCTCTACATGGGCCACCTTTACAGCTCGGCGGTCTACAAGATCCCGTTTGTGAGCGGCGCGTATGTGGCGTTGAGCGACCTGGCGACGGCGCCAAACTGCACCGGCACCGATACAGCGATCTGCACCGTTGCAAATCTTCCCAGCGGTGGAATGAAGGCGATAGCCTTCGATGCCTCCGGCAACCTCTACATGGTCAGTGTTCCAGCGGCTCCGGGCGTCAACGCAATTTATGAGTGCAACGTGGCCTGCCAGGTTGGCGGCACCGCAACGCTCGTCTACTCAGACACCACCGGCGCAGTCAGCCAGATTGCTTTCGATCCCTGGGGCAATCTGTTCTTCACCGACGGAATCTACAACGATGCGAGCTTCCAAAACGACGACAAGGTGAGCAGCTCCAATCTCTACGAGCTGCCCTACACGGCGGGAACAGGCTTTGCGGCGAATCCCACCCTCTTGCAAACCCTCACTGACGCTTCTCCCGGCAACTACGACAATCAATTGGATGGCGTCGCTGTTACCTCTACGGGCACCATCTACTACGCCGACCAGAACGATGGAATGTTTGCCATCCCCAACACCAAAACCGGCGGCCCTGACACTGCGCACCAATATGTTGTGTCGGCCCTCGGCGCAAAGGGTATGGAGCTTGACGCCAACGGCAACGAGTGGGTCGTGGTCTATCACGCCGGCGGCGATAACCTCGGTTATGCGCTCATCGGCGACTTGGTCACGCCTGACGCGCAGTACGATGGCGCTCCGGTCAACGCCGCGGCTACCGTCGTCGACAATGCATTGCCTTGCACAACCGGCGCAACTTTGGCCTTTGCTTCCTCGAACGCGGAGTTTGGCGCAACGCCCGGAACACCGTGCTCGACAATTTCAGCCATCAACCTTCAGCACTCCGGTCTCCGCCTCTTCTTATCCGGCGACCATCACCTTCACGGCGACCAAGCCCAACTCACAGACCGGCAACCTCACCATCACCGACACCACCAACGGCGGCGAGGGAACTGCTTCGGTCACCGGCTTCGCTTTGACCACGCCGCAGGTGCTTACCTTTACGGCGCCCACCACAACCACTTCCACCTTCTCGCCCGGCGAGACGATCTTGCTGACGGTAACCAACGGCGGGTCCAACAATCCTGCCGCCTTCACGGTCGATGCATCCAGCACAGGCGCGGGAACAATCTCCGCCACCACCGTCACCGGTACCAGCTCGTCAGCAACGTTGACCGTCACGCAGGCTGGCAGCATCGTCATCGACGCCAACGAATTGGGCGGCCTTGCCAGCGGCACTTACTACGACGCTGCCCCGCAGGTCCAGTTGACGCTCACCGTGAACAAGTCTGCTGAGGCCATCACCTTCACGCCGCCAACATCGCCGGTCCTCTATTCACCTGGATTGACGGTTCCTCTAAGCGCACTCGGCGGTGGCGCCTCAACTCCGGTGGTCTTCACAGTCGATGCGTCCAGCACCGGCGCAGGGACCATCTCAACCACAACAGTCACCGGCAACACCTCAACGGCAACGCTGACGGTGACCACGGCAGGCACCATCGTGCTCGACGCCAACCAGGCATCGGATGTGAACTACCTGGCAGCACCGCAGGTTCAGCAGGTCTTGGTCGTCAACCAGGCTACCCAGACCATCGTCTTCACTCCGGTCACTACGCCGCTCCACTACATCGCGTCGTGCTCGCCCATCACGCTCTGCGCAACTGTTACCATCTCGGCCACCGGCGGTGCGACGGATAATCTCGTCGCCCTCAGCCCGGATCCGAGCAATGCCGTGATCTTCACCATCCTCAGCAGTTCGGTAAAGAACGGGGTCACGACGGCGACGATTGCACTTGTGCCAAACCAGAACCTGAGCTTCCCGGCCAATTTGATCATCGACGGCAATCAGCAGGGCAACTCCAACTACGCGGCCGCTACCCAGGCAAAGATCACCGTCAGTGTTCTCGGCGGGCTGCCGCTCCAGACCATTGCCTGGTCAAACCCAGGAACGCAGGTTGGCGGCGCATCCTTGACGCTTAACGGCGACTGCCAGTTCCGGATTCCCGGTCACCTACACTTCCAGCACAACGTCCGTATGCACGGTCACTGGCGCTACGGTCACGTTCGCAAAACCAACTGCTGCCAGCGCCTGCACCATAACCGCTACGCAGGCTGGCGACAACCTTACCTTTGCCGCGGCCATCCCCCTCACGCAGACGTTCGCCGTGAACCCGGCAGGCCAGAACCCCGGCCTCAACATGAGCCTGTCGCTCTCCACGCTCACCATTCAGCCCGGAACCGTTGGCTTGACGCAGATCACTCTTACCTCCGTGAATAACTTCGCGGTCGGTTCGATTGCGTTCTCCTGCAGCGGCCTGCCATCCGGCTATAACTGCTCCTTTAACCCGAACCCGGTAACGGTCTTTGCCCAGAACTCAACAACCGGCTTGCCCCTGGGAACGACCGTAACTACAACGCTCACCATCACGCCGCCTGCTTCGGCTGCCGTTGTCCATCAGGACTTCAGGCCGATCTTCCCGGCGACCTTGGCGGTGGCACTCTGCTTCCTCGGCTTCAAGAAGCGGAACCGGCTCTACATGCTCGCGTTGCTGGTTGTCCTCTTCGTCGGCCTGGGCGTTGTCTCCGGCTGCGGCGGCACGACCAACAGCACGACCACCAAGTCGGTCACATCCACAGCCACCATCACTGCCACACCGGCGCCAGGGCTTGCCGGCGCGTCAGGATCGGTGCAGTCAAGCGCAACCTTGACCGTCGTCGTCCAATAACGCCGGTCGTCTAACCCAGATCGCCCAACCCATCGGGACGACCTGATCAGTTAGTCCAATTACCGAGGCCTCTTCGCACAGTTCATTCGTGTGAAGAGGCCTCAACCTTTTGGTGCGCTCCATCTCACCGCAATCGGCGCGCCTCAAACTTTCGCCCACAAATAAAAATGACCTCTCGCGCTCGAGAGGCCATGCCGCAACTAATCCAGTCTTCTATTTGATTCTGGAGCCGACGGTCAGACTTGAACTGACGACCTGCTGATTACGAATCAGCTGCTCTACCAACTGAGCTACGTCGGCCTGCTTTTCACATTATCCCGCCTTTCGATTGTATCGTTGCACCGGATCGAGGTAAAGCCGCGCGCGGCTTCGTTAGCGGACAACTCGAAAGGAAGATGACATCTCGAAGGGTACGGGCTTCAGTTGAAGGGTACGGGCTTTAGCCCGTACATAAGTTGAGCAGGAATGATCGAGGGCTTTAGCCCCCGAGGGAATGCTTCGCCGAGCTAGCCCACAACTACTGCAGCCTCACACGGCCTCAAATTCAGCGTTACAATTCTGCCCATGCAAGCCGACCCGATCGCTGAGTTGCGAAGACTCACGGAGCACTATCGCGAGCTGAGCGACGACGAACTTCGCGATCTCGCCGCCGACCTCGCCGATCTCACCGAGACCGCACAGCAAGCTCTGCGCACCGAGATGCAAAGTCGCGGCCTCCGTCTTGCCGCCGCCAATCCACTCGTGGGCCCACTCGCCGACCCTCTCCGCGCAACCAACTCGCCCATCGCCTCAAATGCGCCGCACGCCGCACCCGCTACATACAAATCCAGCGCGCCAACCCAAAACCGAAGCAGCAGTTTCTTCGCGCGCCAGCCCGAGCTCGTTCCCGACACGCCCGACTCCAACGCCGAATCCGGCGACGAACTCAACGGTCCCGTCGACTACACCTGGAAGACGCCGCTCTGCGACTGCGACACTGTGCTCCAGGCGCGCGAGCTCTCCGCCACATTAAAACAGGCAGGCATCGAGAGCTGGATTGAAGCGCCCGGAACAGGTTCTCGATACGCGAGCTTCAGTCTCGGCAGTCCACGCGTCCTTGTCGCTGCCGATCAGCTCGATCAAGCGCGCGCCATCGCCGCGCAACCCATTCCGCGGCAGATCGTCGAAGATGCTCAGACAGAAATTCCCGACTACCAGCCGCCCACTTGCCCCAAATGCGGCGCGCCGGATCCCATTCTCGAAGGCGTCGATCCCACGAATTCCTGGCGATGTGAGCAATGCGGCAAGCGCTGGCAAGACCCAATCTCGCCTGACCCAGCCTAGCCAGACCCGACTCAGCCTGGCCATAAGCCCGAAAAACGCCCAGCAGCCCCCAAAACCTCCCAAAAAACGGAAAGAGCCGCCCGGCAACAGGGCAGCTCTCTCCTCAGGGAGAATAGTTCCAACGGAGCCAAAGCCATCAGAACTTTCTGGCTGCATACTAGGAGCGGGGGGAAGCGGTGTCAAGAGAAAATGTTTGTGAAAATAAGTATTGATGTTTCAATACTTTAACAATGCATCCCATTCATTGAGTGTGCAAATCTGTTCGCCTGACGTTCGCCTCAAATCTTCCGGCATTTCCCGTGATTTCGTAGTGTTTCTTCGGGTTTCCATCCATTTTTCCACAGGCCAGCGGCGCCATTAACCCTTCGGATGCGGCCCGTCAATGACTTCGATCACCTGCACTCTTTCGTCCCATTTCTCTGCCAAATCCAGATGGATGAACTCCTCGTCATACACCGACGAGATCGGCCTGCCCCGCGCCAAGCGATAAAGCGCTCTCCCTCCGCCCAGGAACCCTCCCAGCACAATTGCCGCCGCAGCCCCTATAACCGACAGCACAACGATCCCCATCAGCAGCTTGCTGGTCACTTGCACGTCCGATTCCACCGGTTGCGGAACCGCCGTCAGGGTCGCATCGAAGTGAACCGTCTCCAGCAGCCGGTGACTGTCGTCAGGCACCGCGTCGCCGCTCACAACCACCACCAGCGGCCCGCTGTGGCGCACCTCAAGCGACGCCTGGTCGGAATCGGTCAACGGCTTCGGCCACGGCGGCTGTGCCTGGCTGCCTGCCTTCAGATACGCGCGAATGGCCGTCTCCTGCGCCTCGGCGATCTGCGGCGTCGGGTAATCGATAATCGTCAGCGTCGCCTTGCCCGATGTCAGGGAGTAGCTCGCCGTCACCGCTTCTGCGCCCTTGTCAAAATCAACCAGGGCCGGCGGCAGCGCGCCTCCAGATCCCTCGTAGCCCGCAGGTCCCTCCGCATAGTGCGTCGTCTGCCCGTCGATCTTTGCCTGCGGCAGGTTCGCCAGGATCGGCGGAATCATCGCCCGGTTTCCCGATGGCACCGGCAACTGGCGCGCAATCTCGCGCAGCTCCCCTGCCGTCATCGGCCCGATGCGCGAAAACGTCGCATCCACCACCGTCGTTCCTTGCCAGAACAGAATTCGGTTGTGGTCTGAGGCCGCTCCGGTACCAATGTCTTCCTTGGGCCAGCCATTCTGGCGATAAAAGGTGTATGCGCCGTAAGCTCCGCTCGCGTCATCAAAGCGCAGCGCGCGCATGCTCAGCGTATCGCTTCCGCGCTTGTAGTTGGCCAGCACCGCGGCATTAAAGCCATATTCCTTCAGCGCCGCCGCACTCGCCGCATCAACTTGCGCCGCGTCTGTCTCAACCTTCGCCGGCTCCGTCTCGACCCATCCGTCAAACGCATCGGGCAGCAGCGCCTTTGGCGAAGGCGGCAAAACGATCGTCGTCGCCGACTGCTTCTCCGCCGCCGTCGGCTGCTGGCCCTGCGCCAAGGCAAAAACGGCGCCACAAGCCCAGCCCCGCGCCCCGCTCAGCGCCACACAGCCCGCAGCAATCGCTATCCATCTCATCAACCGGCTTCTCCATCCTTCAGCCTACACGCTTGAAGGGTACGGGCTTCAGCCCGTACATAAACAGAGGGAAGTGATCTGGGGCTTTAGCCCCCGAGGGAAATATCTTTCAAACCGACCACTACCTGCTGTCCCTTATCTTCGACACTGAAAGATGCAGAAAGGTTCCCACTTAAATTCTTGCCGGCCCGTTTGCCGAGTTCCGCTCAAACAGCTCCGCTCGCGCCCCCAACGGCCGCCTGCTGCGGGTACAGAATGTCTCCCAGCGCCTTGTACCGGCCGCCGTAGAAGATCAGCGCATACTCCCGTATCCCCGTGCTCAAAGGCCCGCCCAGGCAGATGCCCGCCAGCAGCGCAAAGCCGAATGCAATCACGCCAAAGAACACCTCGAGTGCGATGCCCACCAGCCACGATGCGCCTGTCGCATTCGCGAACATCGAATGCACTCCCAACTCAATCGCCGCAAGCGAACCGGCCAGCATCAGTCCCGGAAGAAGCATCACGACAAACACTACGAATGCGGCGATCGCCGGCAGAATCAGCCGCAGGATCGCGTAAACAAGAAACTGCCGCTGCTCTGCCCTGATCCGCGCCCGCACCTGCCTCCACGCTTCGCCCGCCGTCGCGTTGTCCAGCGCGTAATGCGGCAGCATCAAGTCGCGCAAAATCAAGTCGGTCAACAGTCCGCCCATTATCAGCAAAATCAAGACGGGAATCGCCGGCAAAATCAGAGTTAGAACCTTCCACACGTCCAGGTGGCCTCCCTGTTGGCTCTCATGAAACACACGCCAGAACCCCGCTGCAAACGGAACCGCCGCCAGCACCAGCAACGCCATAAAGCAGATTCCCACTACGACATTCAGCCAGAAAAATCGCGACGCCCGATCGCTGTAAAGCCGCCAACCCGGCCCAATCTCTTTCGTATTGTGGATCAGGCAATTGAAGTAGGCAAAACGCAGCCGCGTGATCAGGTAAAAAACAAAAATCGCGATCATAAACGCCAGCAGCAAGGCCGCCGCGATCACCACAACGCTCTGCGGCGTCAGGTGGAACGGCCAGCCCGCGCTCGCCACAGAACCTGGTGTATGAAACGGCGAATCCGCGCCTAACCCAGGCCCCGCCGCATGGCCCTCGTGCGAATTCGAAGAGCGAAGATTCCTCCCCACCCCTTCCGTAATGATCGCCACCAGTCCCAGCTTCAGAAAAGTGCTCCATTTAAATGGCCTGAAGAGGAATTGCTTGGTGCGTTCAATAGCAGGCGAAACTGCGTCGACAGCGGAGATGGGCTGCATGGGCGTCCTTTCACGGGAAGCAACAGCGTACTACAGAATTACGCAGTTCTTATGCGCGAAGTTCCGCCGCCCGATTACCCAGTTCTTAAGCGGGAAGTTCGGCCACCCGCCGCCCCGTCGCAGCCCGCCAACCCTCAAACGCCTCGAGCGCCCGCTCGCACACCATCCGGTGCCGCTCCTTTTTGTCGCGAACCCGCTTCCGCGTTTCCCCATCCAGCGAGTCGAGATCCAGCGGCTCCAGCAGGTCAAAGGTGATGTTGGCCGGCTGAAAATTCTTCGCGTCCGCGTGCGTAATGTAGTGGATCAAACTTCCCAGCGCCGTCGCCCGCGGCACCGGCGTCGGTGGGTCGCCTCGCGCCAGCGATGCCGCGTAAATTCCCGCCAGCATGCCTGACGCAATCGACTCCGTATATCCTTCCACTCCGCAAATCTGCCCGGCGAAAAGCAGGCTTGGCCGGCTCTTCAGGCGCAGGCATTCGTCCAGCAGCACCGGCGCGCAAATATAAGTGTTGCGGTGAATCTGCCCGTAGCGCAGGAAGCGCGCATTCTCGAGCCCCGGAATCAGCCGCAGCACCTTCGCTTGCTCGCCGAACTTCAAATGATTCTGAAATCCCACCAGGTTGTAGCTGTCTGCGCGCAGATTCTCCTTGCGCAGTTGCACCACCGCCCACGGCGTCTTCCCCGTCCGCGGATCGCGCAGTCCCACCGGCTTCATCGGGCCAAAGCGCAGCGTGTCACGCCCACGGCGCCCCAGCACTTCCAGCGGCAGGCAACTCTCGAAATAATCCAGCTTCTCCCATTCCTTCTCTTCGGCCGCCTCCGCAGCGAGCAGCGCATCCAGAAAACGGTCATACTCGGCGCGATCCATCGGGCAGTTGATGTAGTCCGCCGTTCCCTTGTCCCATCGCGCGGCAAAATAAACCCGGCTCATGTCGATCGACTCCGCATCCACAATCGGCGAAATCGAATCGTAAAACGCCAGGTGCCCCGCGCCCGTCAGCCGCTCGATCTCCTGGCTCAGAGCATCTGAAGTCAGCGGCCCCGTCGCCACAATCGTGCACTTCGTGCCGTTCTCGTCTTGTACATGGGCCGTGCCGAGATCAGTCACCTCTTCCAGCCTTGTCACTTCTTCTCGAATCACGCGAATCCTCGGCTCCGCCGCAATCGCCTCCCCAATCCGCCGCGAAAACTCCACGCGATCCACTGCCAGTGCATGACCCGCCGGAACCGCCGTCTCATCCGCAATCCGCAACAGCGCCGACCCTCCGCGCCGCATCTCCTGCTTCAAAAGCCAGGGCGCAGTATTCACTGACTCGCTCTTCAGCGAATTCGAGCAGACCAGCTCGCCGAAATCCGTCGTCTGGTGCGCCGGCGTCAGCCGCGGCTTGCCGTCGACCATCGCGCGCATCTCATACAGATCCACCTCGCAGCCCAAGCCGCGCAGCCGTCAGCGCCGCTTCTGGCCCGGCCAGCCCTCCGCCAATCACGCGAACCACCTGCGGTGGGGCAGCCGCCTTCGGCTCGGAGAATGCGGCGTGAGGCTCGGCCGCTAAGTGGTCGCCGCGCGGGTTCATGCCCGATGTCCCTCCATTCCAGCCAGCCGCTCAATCGCCTCCGCGCCCAGCCGTACGTTCCTCCACTCATCAAGAAACTCAGCTCCCAATTCGCGATAGAAATCAATCGCCGGCGTATTCCAGTCCAGAACCTCCCATTGCAGCCGCTGGCAGCCGTTCTCCACCGCGATTAGCGCCACCTGCTTCAGCAGCGCCTTGCCGATGCCCTTGCGCCGAAACTCCGGCAACACAAAAAGGTCCTCCAGGTAAATCCCCGGCCGCCCCACCCATGTCGAATAATTGAAGAAGTAAAGCGCGAAACCCGCCGGCTGCCCCTCGTAGTCGGCAATCAGGCACTGAAAAAACGGCTTCTGCCCAAATCCGTCGCGAATCAAGCCTTCTTCCGTTGCCTCAACCGCGTCCGGCGCGCGCTCAAACGCTGCCAGCGCCCGAACAAACTCGAGAATCTGCCCCACATCCCCCGCTGTTGCCCTGCGAATCACAGTGCTCATATTCAGATTCTAGTTTGTGATCCGCGCCACAAGCGCCCTTGCGCCCGCTCTACTACGATTCCAGTGGCATGCAATCCCTGACCAGAAACGCGTCCCGCAAGACGCCGAACACCATCGCCCTAAGCCCCGCCAGAGCACTAGCCCGTGCCTTGAGTCGCGAACCTTGACTGCAGCATCTAACCCGACCTGAGTGGGACGATTAGCCTCGGGTCCCCTTGTGCAGGGCGCAGGGTTGGATTTAACGTTGTTCCTGCTGGAAATATGCCCTGCCCAATGGAGTCGCGCATCAATCTCCCGGCAGGTGCCTGAAATTTAGATTTTTTAGAGACTGCGGGCAGCGCTCTTCCCGCCGCTCTCGAGGAGAAGACATGAAACGCACCTTTTCACTTTGGCTGGGCATCGCCGCCATCGCCGGTATGCTCGCATTCGCTCTCCCTTCTGCTCATGCGCAGGCCCCATCTGCTGAAAAGATGGGCAAGATTCACGGCCACGTCATCAACCCCACCGGGGAGCCCCAGGGTGGCGGCACGGTGAGCCTTTCGACCGACGGCGGCCATACGCTGCTATTCACCTTCCCGGTCGATTCCACTGGTGCTTTCTCCGGCGAAGCAAAGCCCGGCACCTACACGCTGGTCTATCGCGCCGCCGATACTCCTGAAGGCAAAATGGTCGACTCCATTCGCGGCATCAAAATTGTCCCCGACGTGGATCTTGCCCAGGACGACGATATGTCCCGGCAGGAATACATTGACGCGATGACGCCGGATGAAAAGAAACAACTTGAGGAGCTGAGGAAGCAAAATGCAGAAGCCCTCAAGTCAAACGCAGTGATCAATTCACTCAACGCCGACCTGAAAGTCGTCGCCCAGGACAAGAAAGACATCGACACTGCTCAGGCAACTGCGCTGCAGACGCTCGGCGCAAGCGCTTCCAAAGCCGACCGTGACGCAAAGATTGCAGAAATCAAAGCCGCCAAATACACCGACATCCAGAGCCTGATGACCAAGGACACGGGCCTCAAGCCTGATGAGCCTCTGCTCTGGAACAACCTCGCGTTCGCGCAGGCTGGCCTGAAAGAAAACGACGAAGCTATCGCGACCTACAAAAAATCCATCGACATGGAGACGGCCTCAAAAAAGCCGCGTTTGCCCGTGATCGGTGCAGCTGAAGCCGGTTTAGGCGAAATCTATGCACGCGAGGACAAGGTTCCTGAAGCCAACGCTGCCTTTGACGCAGCCGTTAAAGCCGATCCTTCCAACGGGCCTCTCTACCTGAGGAATGAAGCGGTCATTTTCTATCAGGATAACGACAATGCCGCGGAAACGGCCGCCGCCGATGAGGCCATCAAGATTGATCCCACCCAGGCCATTCTTTACTACATCAAGGGCCAGGGCTTGGTCGCCAACGCAACCGTCGATCCCAAGACCCAACGCATCATTCTGCCTCCCGATTGCACCGCAGCTTATCAAAAGTATCTTGAGCTGGCGCCAGACGGCCCGTATGCCAACGAAGTCGCCGGCATCCTGCAGCAGGCGGGAGAAAAAGTCAGCTCCTCCTACAAAGCGCCCAAAGCTCACTAGCCTGCCTTCAGCCAGTCCGACCGCCTTCGCAACTTACCTCAAAGGGCGTCCGTTACGCGGACGCCTTTTGTTTCTGTTTTTATCGCCATAGCAATCCGGCGCGCTCCCATTCCTCCAGTCGCACCTTTCCCTCTACAATCCATTGCATGCGTCTCGCGCTGCGCTTGCGCCTGCCTGCCGTGGCGGTTCTCACCGCCCTCATCGGCCTCGCCTTCCTGTCGGCACCCGCGCAGCAGCCGGCCACCGCAACCACAGGCGCAATTCATGGCCGTGTCATCAATCCCTCCGGCACGCCACAGAAAGACGGCACAGTCAGCCTCTCCGTCGACGGCGGCGTGACGTTGAGCTACAACTTTCCCGTCTCCCCCACTGGCAACTACTCCGGCCAGGCGCCTCCCGGCGAATACACAATCGTCTACCGCGCGCCCGATACGCCCGAGGGCAAAATCGTCGACTACATCAGCGGAGTCGTACTCGTCGCCGGCCAGGATACGGCGCAGGACATCGATATGACGCGCGAGGAGTTCGTTGCTCGACTCTCGCCAGATCAGCAAAGGCTATTGCATCAGTTGTCCGAGGCAAACATCGCTGCAGCCTCTGACGCCAATCGCGACGCGTCCGCCGTCAATGCTGACCTGCAGATAGTGAACCTCGACTTTCAGGCCGCGGAAAATGCGCGCGTTACCGCTGCTCAGAATCTTGGCGCGGCCGCTGGCCCCGCCGACGTCGACGAAATGACCTCCGAGATCGAGAATGCCAAGCTTGCCGAGATTGAAACCCTCATGACCAAAGACGCGTCAACCGATCCCAACGAGCCCGTACTCTGGATCGATCTGGCGCGAGCCGAAACTGGCCTAAAGAACTACCTTGATGCGGAAACCAACTTCAAAAAGGCGCTCGACATCGCGATGAAAGAAGACCCGCCTCGACCTGAGGTCATCGGTGCCGCTCAGTCTGGTCTCGGCGAAGTCTATGCCCACACTCTGATGGTCGACGACGCCAACTCCGCCTTCGCTGCTGCCGCCAAGGCCGACCCCTCGAACGCCAACCGCTACCTGCGCAATCAGGCCATCATCTTCTATAACGCCAGAAATTTTTCCGCTCAAATCGACGCCGCCGACATTGCCATCAAAGCTGATCAGAATCTGGCCGATCCAAATCGGGCCCTCCTCTACTTCATCAAGGCGCAAGGGCTCGCTGAAGACGCCCGCGTCGATCCTGAAACCAACAAGTTCGTTCTGCCCCCCGGTTGCGCCGATGCATATCGCAAATATCTTGAGCTGGCTCCCACCGGCCCCCACGCCGCTCAGGTAACCGCATTACTCCAGCGGACAGAAGATGGTCTTGCGCCATCCACTCCCGCCACTGCAAATCCAAATCCCGCCACTCCAACTGCCGCCAGTCCCACTCCCGCCAGCCCAGCGCCTGCCAGCCCAACTCTCGTCCCTTCCACTCAAAGCCCCGAGAAATAATCGGTGCCCCAGGTCTCTCTGAGTGAACGTCGAGGCGGAGGTCCTGACCTTTGGTCGCGTGCTAATTGAAGGCAACGAGTTTGAAGGGTACGGGCTTTAGCCCGTACGTAAGGTGACCGTTATGGATGCGGGCTTTAGCCCCTGAGGGAATGCATATCCAAGTTGACCGCCAACAGATTTTGAAACTTGGAAGTCCTCGAAGCTCCAACTTCAAACTCGAAGGGTCACCAGTGCTCTCCTCCACTCGTCGAACCCTCTACAATCCATTGCATGAGCAGTGCTCTGCCCAGTTTCGACGAGGCCTCCGCGCTCGTCGCCGCCCACGCCGCGAAACTCGCCCGCACTCGCCCCGCAGTCGAGCGAGTCCGGCTCAATCAAGCCGTCGGCCGCGTACTCGCCGAGCCGCTCCGCGCCGACAGCGACCAGCCGCCATTCCCTCGTTCCACACGCGACGGCTTCGCCTGCCGCGCCGCGGAAGCCTCCACGCATCGCCCACTCTCGGTCGCCGGCTCAACCCGCGCCGGGCAAACTCCATCCGGTCGACTTCCGCGCGGCGCAGTCTGGGAGATCATGACCGGCGCTCCTGTCCCCGCAGGCGCTGACGCCGTCATCATGCTCGAGCATGTTGAAGATTCTGTCGCCAACGCTGCAGAAACTCACTCCGCATCCCCGCGCACCATCCGCCTCCTGCCTCCGCGCACCATCCGCAAAGGAGAAAACATCGTCGCTCGCGCCGCGCAGGCGCGCAAAGGAGAAGAACTTCTTGCCGTAGGCTCCTCAATCTTCGCCGCGCAGATCGCGCTCGCCGCCTCTTGCGGCTCGACTACGCTGAATGTCTTCGTGAAGCCACGCGTCGCCATCCTCTCCACCGGCGACGAGCTCGTTCCCATCGGCGCGACTCCCGGCCCCAGCCAGATTCGCAACTCCAGCAGCGCCATGCTCGCAGCCATGGTCTCCGCCGCCGGCGGCAACCCGTGGATTCTGCCCATCGCGCGCGACACCGCCAAATCCCTCGACGCCGCGCTCGCTCGCGCTTCAGTTGCCGATCTCCTGCTCATCACCGGCGGCGTCTCTGCCGGTAAATTCGATCTCGTTGAGCCCGCCCTCATCCGCGCCGGCGCTCGCTTTCACTTCACCGGCGTCCGCATCCAGCCCGGCAAACCACTGGTCTTCGGCGAGATGCCCCATCGTCCCACGAATTCAATCCAAAACAAGAACGGCGCGAAGCGCTGCTTTGGCCTTCCCGGCAATCCCGTCTCCTCCGCCGTCACCTTCCTGCTCTTCGCCGCGCCAGTAATCGCAGCGCTCGCCGGTCGCAGCGCTTTCGGTCCGAGTTTCGCCCTCGCGCGTCTCACCGAAGACGTGAAGAACAAACATGGGGCCCCCACGGACAGGTCTTCGTCCATGGGGCGTAAACCCGGCCTCACGCGCTTTCTCCCCGCCGCATGCACCTTCTCCGGCCCTGTCCCTGAAGTAGCTCTCGTTCCCTGGCAAGGATCGGGCGACCTCGCCGCCATGGCCCGCGCCAACTGCTTTCTCGTCGTGCCTGAAGATGCCGATCGCCTTCGCGCAGGCTCGACCGTCCGCATTTTGCTTTCCTGAGGAGTCCTATGCCCAAATCTTCCCGTCTCAAACCTTCGCGCCTCTCGCATTTCACCGCCTCCGGCCACGCCGCCATGGTCGACGTCAGCAGCAAGCAGTCCACTCACCGCACCGCAACCGCATCGGCCTTCGTCGAGCTTTCCGCAGCCGTCCTCGCGGCTCTGCCTTCAAACCCGAAAGGCAATCCGCTCGAGGTCGCGCGCTTCGCCGGAATCCAGGCCGCCAAGCGCACCGCCGATCTCATCCCCATGTGCCATCCCCTCGCGCTCACCCACGTTGACGTCCAGGCCACCATCGTCCCCGGCGGCGTCCGCATCACTTCTACCGTGTCGACAACAGGCCCCACCGGCGTCGAAATGGAAGCCCTCACCGCCGCCTCCATCGCCGCGCTCACCGTCTACGACATGACCAAGGCGCTCGACAAATCCATCGTCATCCGCGACATTCGCCTCGAATCCAAATCCGGCGGCAAAAGCGGAAATTTCTCGCGAAAAAAGAAATAAGGCGCGTCCAGGCGCGGTACTGGCGCGGTGATAGTTGCCCCATCCTAAACGCCCATTTTGCGTTTAGGGTGGGAAGGCACGGCGCTGGTTGCCCCATCCTAAACGCGCACTTCGCATTTAGGGTGGGAAGGCACGGCACTTGTTGCCCCATCCTAAACGCGCACTTCGCATTTAGGGTGGGAGAGCACCGCACATTGCCACCAGCGCTCGACGGTCGCGTCGTCGTGCTTCGACGCCTTGAAAGGGCACGACTTTAGTCGTGCCGAAAAACGGCAATAAAGGAATGGGCTTTAGCCCCTGAGGGAAGGTTTACCATCTGGCGAGCGGCGCACTACCGGCTCATTGCCACCCGCGCCAATTTCACACTAGACTTGGTTAGGCCACACCCAACCGTGCGGAAGTGGTGAAATGGCAAACACACTAGCCTTAGGAGCTAGCGCCCAAAAGGCTTGCGGGTTCAAGTCCCGCCTTCCGCACCAATTGTTCCTTTGAGCCACTGCTGGGGGCAAGATTCTGATCAAGGACTACGCGATTTTCATAGACGGGGGGTTTGGAAGTCCCTGTTCCGCTCGAATTTACGAAACTGCAATCGCTCCATTCAGTCGAAGTGTGTCAGCGATAGCAACAATGCACTATGAAACGAGGGAGGCATTCGAGGCCGACCTCCGCTCCTGCCTCGGATTCACTGATGCCGGAATTGAGCGGTATTTCGCACAACCTGAACTGCGTCAGGTGTCGGTGCATCCGCTATCAGATGGCGATGCGGCTCACTTAGGTTGGAACTGAAGGCTGCAAGATGAGTCGCCCCAATAATCTATCGACCCCTCTTTAAGTTATTGAAAATAAATGGTAGGCACGATTGGATTCGAACCAACGACCTCTTCCGTGTCAAGGAAGCGCTCTAACCAACTGAGCTACGCGCCTGTATTGCAGCAACATCAGTTTATCAGCATCGCCAGAACGCGAAAAGGCGTGCGACTGAGCGGCATGATCGAAAAAGAAGCGGTCAGGGAGAGTCGCAAAATCCCCGGTGATTGCCACCGGACTAGCCTCATTCCTGCTTGCTCTACCCGCGCGCTTCCGCATCTGCACTCCTCTACTCCAAAGGCTAAAAGTGCTTCGCGCTTATTTCAGCCGCGCGCCCAGCGGCACATCTTCAAGGAACCCAGCCAGCACCGGCGCTCCGCCCTCAAGCGATGCGGCCAGCAGCATTCCGTTCGACTCCAGCCCACGCATCTTTCGCGGAGCCAGGTTCGCCACAATCACGATCCTGCGCCCGATCAGCTTCTCCGGCTCGTAATACTCCGCAATCCCGGCCAGAATCTGCCGCTTCTCGTTGCCCAGATCGACTTCGAGCCGCAACAGCTTGTCCGCCTTCGGCACGCGCTCGGCCACCAGAATCTGCGCCACGCGCAACTCCACCTTGGCAAAGTCGTCGATCGTTATCTGCTGCGGCCCCTGCGCCAACAGTCGCACTTCTGCCGCTGCTTGCGTCACGACCGGCGCAGCCGCGCTCGCCGTACCAGCCTGACCAACTGCCGCAGCCGCAGCAGGCGTCGAATCTTTCGCCGTCACCGGCGCAACCGCCCTCGTCGCAACTGGCGCCTTCGCCACAGCCGGCCTAACTTGCGCCGCACTCGTTTCCTGCTTCTGCGCCGTGGCAGGCGTCTTCACTTCCTCAACTCCGCTTCTGCCGCCCGCGGCTTCCACCGCCGTCCGGCTATTTTCGTCCTCAAGGCTCTGCATACGTTCAATCGCTTCCTTCTCCGCGCGCGGAAACAGCGGCGCAGGTTCGCCAAACTTCGTCCCCGCCTTCAATCCGCCCCACGCGAGTTCACTCAAAAATCCGTTCTTCGCCGCGTCCGCCAATTCGCCCAGCCCAAGCTGCCGCCACACCTTCGCCGCCGCGTCCGGCACAATCGGATACGCCAGCGCCGTAATCACGCGAATCGTCTCCGCCGCCGTCGCCAGCACTCTCGCCTGAAGCTTTGCGTGTTCCGCATCCGACCGCTCCGGCGGCTTCTTCCACGGCGCATTGGCCGTCAAATAGCCATCCGTCTCCGCCACCAGCGCCCACAGCGCCTTCAGCGCGTCAGAAAAATTCAGCTCGTCAAACGCCGGCCCAAACGCCGCAATCGCCGCCTCCGCGCTCGCGCGCAGCGCAGTTTCAGCCTGCGTCTCCGCGCCCGCCTCCGGCACCACCCCGCCAAAGTATTTGTGAACCATGTTCACCACGCGGCTCACCAGGTTCCCGTAGCCATTCGCCAGGTCCCCGTTATATCGCTGAACGAGCGCGTCGAAACTGAAATTCCCGTCCTGCCCAAACGGAATCTCGCGCAGCAGGAAGTACCGCAGCGCATCCGCGCCCAGCACATCCTGCACCGTCTCCGCGCGCACAATGTTCCCGCGCGACTTTGACATCTTTCCCTGGTCGAACAGCAGCCACCCATTCGCCCGCACCGAGCGCGGCGTCGCAATCCCTGCCGCCATCAAAAACGCCGGCCAGTAGACGCAATGGAACCGGCTGATTTCTTTGCCGATCAGATGAATGTCCGCCGGCCAGAATTTCTTGAATTTCTCGTCGTCGTCCGAACCGTATCCAAGCGCAGTAATGTAATTCGCCAGCGCGTCCAGCCACACGTACACCACGTGCTTCTCGTCGCCCGGAACCGGGATGCCCCATGAAAAACTCGTCCGCCTCACCGACAGATCCTTCAACCCGCCACGCACAAAGCTGATCACCTCGCGCCGCGTCGACTCCGGCCCCATGAATCCCGGATTCGCCTCGTAGAACTCCAGCAGCTTCCGCTCAAACGCCGACAGCTTGAAGAAATAATTCTCCTCGCTCACCGTCTCCGTCAGCCGCCCGCAATCGGGGCAAGGCGTCCCCGGCGGCCCATCCACATACGCCTCGTCGAACACGCAATACTGCCCCGTGTACGAGCCCTTGTAGATGTACCCCTTGTCGCGAAGCGTGGTGAACAGCTTCTGCACGCCGCGGTTGTGACGCTGCTCCGTCGTCCGAATGAAATCGTCGTAGGTAATCCCCAGCCTGTCCCACAGTCCGCGAAACTCGCCCGCAATCTTTGTCGCGAACTCCTCCGGCGTGCACCCGGCAGCCTTCGCCGAGCGCTCAATCTTCTGCCCATGCTCGTCCGTGCCCGTCAAAAACCACGTCTCGATCCCCAGCGCCCGCTTGCGCCGCGCAATCGCGTCGCACACAATCGTCGAGTACGCATGACCCAGGTGCGGCCGCGCGTTCACGTAGTAAATCGGCGTGGTCAGGTAAAACCGGCCCGCGTTCGTTTCCGTTTTTGTTGTTGAATCAGTCATGGGCAGCGCATTCCGTCCGCGCGCAGAAGAAAATGCGGCGTAGACGGCATTCACTCTTCATCTTAGGCATTGCGCCTGATGCGATCGCGCTCGATAGCCGCCTCACCGCAGGTGCTAAAATCACTAGGAAAATCAAGGATTTTTTTGAGGCTCTCGCGTGGTTCTCGAACTGGAAAAGCGGCTTGGCCGTCGTCTTCGCGCCGTTCTGAAGGAAAAGTTCGATCTTGAGATCGGCCAGATCCCTCTGGAGACGCCGCCCGACCTGCGCCTCGGCGAAATCGCCACGCCCATCGCCTTCGAACTCGCCCGCAAACTCCGCAAAGCGCCCAAAATCATCGCCAGGAGATTGTCGCCGCCCTCGGCCCGCTCACCGGCTTCGCCAAATTCGAAGTCGCCGGCGCTGGGTACATCAACGCCTATCTCGACCGCGCCGCCGGCAGCTCGCTTGGTCGCCCACGCCGAAGCGCCGCCCGCCGTCCGCGCAAGGCCACGTGCTCGTCGAACACACCTCGCATCAACCCCAACAAGGCCGCGCACATCGGCCACCTGCGCAACGCCATCCTCGGCGACACGTTCGTCCGCCTGCTCCGCGCCGCCGGCTACAAGGTCGACGTGCAGAACTACATTGACAACACCGGCGTCCAGGTTGCCGACGTCGTGGTCGGCTTCCTGCACCTCGAAAAAAAATCGCCCGCCGAGGTTCGCCATCTGGTGGCCGACTGCGAAAACTGCCGCAGGTCATGTTCAGGCACGACTCAGGTGCCGCAACGCAGCATAAAGAAGACGGGGCTTTAGCCTGGCAAACTTCGTCATCGACTACTACTGCTGGGACCTCTACGCCCGCACCTCGCAGTGGTACACCGAAGGCACTGCCGAAGAACAGGCCGCGCGCAAGCAACTCCGCCTCGACACGCTCCACCTCATCGAGCACGGCAGCAACGAAACCGCCGAAATCGCCGACCTCATCTCCACCGCCGTCCTTCGCCGCCATCTTGAAACCATGCTCCGCCTCGGCATCGAGTACGATTTCCTTCCCGCGCGAGAGCGAAATTCTTCACCTCAAATTCTGGGAAGCCGCCTTCGAGAAGCTCAAAGCCATCCGGCGTGCTCTACTTCGAAAACGAAGGCAACAACAAAGGCTGCTGGGTGATGCTCGCGCCGGCGCCCCGTCCCGTCCAAAACCAGGACGGCCCGAAGGGCGACGAAGATGCCAAAGTCATCGTCCGCTCCAACGGCACCGTCACCTACGTCGGCAAAGACATCGCCTACCACCTTTGGAAGTTCGGCCTGCTCGGCAACGACTTCGGCTACAAGCGGTTCTTCACCTATCCCGACCACGAATGCTGGATCTCCGCCGAATCCGGCGAACCAAACATCCCCGCTTCGGCGGCGCAACCGCCATCTATAACGTCATCGATTCGCGCCAGTCCGATCCGCAGTCCAACGTCATCCAGGCTCTGCGCGGCATGGGATACACCGAGCAGGCCGACCACTACACGCACTTCAGCTACGAGATGGTCGCGCTCACGCCGCGCTGCGCCGTCGAGCTGGGCTACGAAATTTCCGAAGAAGACCAGCAAAAATCCTACATCGAAGTCAGCGGCCGCAAGGGCTTCGGCGTTAAAGCCGACGACCTTATCGACAAGCTCATCGCCGCCACGCGCGCCGAAGTGGACGCGCGTCAGACCTGGGACCGGCGACGAATGCAGCCGCGCGCCAGAAGATCGCCGAGCAAATCGCCATCGGCGCCTTGCGCTACTTCATGCTCAAGGTCACGCGTAACTCAGTCATCGCCTTCGACTTCAAAGACGCACTCAGCTTTGAGGGCGAAACCGGCCCCTACATTCAATACGCCGTCGTCCGCATCCGCAACATCTTCCGCAAAGGGAACACCACGGCCGAAGCGGTTCTCGCGGATTTCGCATAGCGTGCCAGCAGTCATCCCTCGCCGCCTATCTCTCCGGCGACGACAATCGAAGACATCTGGTCCCTTTGGCTGCGCGCCGGCCGCTGCACGCAAGTCCTGGAGCAGTGCATCGGCACGTCCGAGCCCGCCCACCTCGCCAAGCACGCCTTCCAGCTCGCGCAGGAGTTCGCCAACTTCTACCATCGCCACCACATCCTCACTGAAGAAGACCCCGCGCGCAAAACGTTCCTGCTCGCCACCGCCGCCGTCACTCTCCGCGAACTCGTCCGTCGCTCGCCCTGCCTCGGCATCGAAAGCCCCGAAGCGATGTAAGAGCAGCTCTCGCTGTTAGCTCTTAGCTTTCAGCTTTTCGTGCTGAGGCGAGTGCGTCGGTATCCCACGTCTCAGAATCGAGACGTGGGGCACCCGCACGGAGCGGTGACTCAAAGGGTGGGCCACCCGCCGGATTGACGATAACTTCCGGTACGGATCTGCTTGTGTTATCGGCGATTCGATGATTAAATACGCAGCCAGAAGGGTCAAATGACCGAAAATCAGGAACTTTATACAAGTTGGTTGCGGGAATGTCCGGGCGCGGAGCGATTCTCGATTCAACTACATGGGCCAAATCCATACCAATGGAGAGTGAGCTCTTTGCGTTCAGAGCTGTTTGACGAGGTGATTTTGAGAGGAGCACGAATAAACGGCACAGCGGATCAGAAACAGGAGGAGCTCTGTCGCCAGTTGAAGAATGTTATGGCGCGGCTCGGATGACGACAGGAAAAATCCGCAGTCGGAAAGTTAGGAATAACTATCGGACCCAAGGATTGATGTCTGGGCACGGTCCATCTTTAACGGTGAGAGCATCAATGATGCCAATGGCCAACAGGGTGTTCCAACGCTGTGGATTGTCTTTGTAATATTTGTCGATCATAGCGATTGCCTGTTTGTTAGGAATATTTTTTGTTATGCAGTCTGCCAAATCTTTTTTCCCTTTATCCGTTGATGGAGCGGAGAAGAATCCATTAGTAAATCCGGCGTAGAGAAGGAGTTTATCCGCATCCGATAGCGACGACCCCCAAAGTTCAAATGATTGGAAAATGGTGTTCTGCGTGGTGGACTATTGTTGCGCCCGTCCTATTACGGTAGGCACAAAAAGAATAGCAATAAGCAGGATGGGTTTAATGGTCTTCAAAATTGTTCCCCTTCTCGCTTGCCATTCTACTTAAGCTTCCGGTACTGCTCCTCACTCAAATTGAGCCACACCCCCCCGCGTCCGATCTCGATCCTGTGGCGAATCGCCGGGTGCCGGGTGCCCAATCCTAAACGCGCCCTTTGAGTTTAGGGTGGGATGCCTTCACGCCCACCTTTGCACAATTGAGCTGAAAGCTGATAGCTGAAAGCTGAGACCTAAACCCGCTTCCGCCTCTGATGCGTCGACGGAATCTGCATATCCTCGCGGTACTTGGCCACCGTCCGCCGCGTCAGTTGGATCCCCTGCGCCTGCAGCATCGCCGCAAGCTGGTCGTCGGTCAGCGGATGCCGCGCGTCTTCATCCTCAATCAGCTTGCGCACCTTGCGCTTCAGCACCAGCAGCGGCGTATCCGCGCCCTCCGGGCCGTTCGAGCCCTCGCGAGAAGAAGAACCGCAGCTCGATCACGCCCTGCGGCGTGTGCGCGTATTTGTTGGCCACCGCCCGGCTCACCGTCGAGGGATGCACCCCGATCTCCTCGGCCACTTCCTTGATCATCATCGGCCGCAGCCCCTCGACGCCCTGGTCCAGAAACTCCTGCTGCCGCCGCACAATCACCTCGCACGTCCGCAGAATCGTGCTCTTCCGCTGCGCGATATTCCGCATCAGTTGCAGCGCCGAGCGGAACCGCTCCTTCACGTACTCCTTCACTTCCTTGTCGGTGCTCTGGTGCGACCAGCATCCGCCGGTAGCGCTGGCTCAGGCGCAGGCTGGGCAGGTCCTCCTCGTTCATGCTCACCACCCACTCGCCGCCGCGCTTCACAAACACCACATCCGGCTCAATCAGCCGCGTCTGCTCGCGGTTGTACAGGCGCCCCGGCCGCGGGTCCAGCGTGCGAATAAACTCGACCGCCGCGTGCGCCTCGTCCGCTGTCACCTGCGCCGCCCGCGCCAGGTCCTTCACGTCCCGCTTCTGCAGCAGATGCAAGTGACGGTCCACAATCAGCGCCGCCACTTCCATCGCCCGGCGCCGCTCCAGTCGATCTTCGCCTCGGCCTCCTGCGGAAGCTGCCGTGCGGGTCGGCATCCGGGATCGGCAACTCATCTGAGCGCCGGCCCGTACATATGGCTGAACTCGTGCTGCTGCGCCGCAATCTGGATCATCAGGCACTCGCGCAGATCGCGCGCCCCCACTCCCGCCGGATCCAAGATGCTGCACCAGGTCGAGCCCGCGCCGGATCAAATCCAGCGCCGCCGCAAGCTCCGCCGCATGGCCGTTATTCGCGGCCACTTCCAGCGGCAACCCCGCAGAACGCAGCGGCCAGCTCCTCTTCGCTCGCCGCCAGATAACCATCCTCATCCAGATTGCCGATCACAAACTCCGCCGCCTCATGCAGCTTTCGGTCCAGGCTCAGAGCCCCCAGTTGCCACGCCAGGTGATCGGACAAGTTCGTGGGCTGGGAGAGAAAGTTCTCGAACGAGGGCTTCTCGCTGTCTTCGTACTCCGGCTGCGTGCGGTAGCCGGGATCGAGATACTCCTGGAAGTACGAGCCAAAATCGATCTCGTCGAATACATCCTTGGGTGGCGCGGCCGTCTCCTCAACGCTGCGCTCCAGCCGTTCCTCGCGGCCCGCCACCTCATCCAGCATCGGAACCGTTTCGTCAATCTCCTCCAGGACGGGATTCTCCACCATCTCGGCATCGATCATCTCCTTCAGTTCGAGCTTGTTCAGCGCAAGCACGCTCACCATCTGCATCAGGCCCGGCGTCAGCACCTGGCGTTGGGCGACTTTCAAACTCAGTCTTGGTTGCAGTAGCGGCATAATTGCGTTGTGTCCCGTTTTGGCTCAATGCGAGTCTAGTCGTCGTGCGTGATAAAGCTTAGTACAGAAACGCTCTGCTATTGCTCCCCCGTTCGTGTCATCGTTCCGAATTGGGGCTTGGCCCATTTCGGATTCATTGGAAGAAAACAACTTAGCGGCGTCACCCTCCCGCCGCTGGAACCTTCAGAATATGCCTGATTTGCGCCGACCGTCCAGCGCTTTGGGAGCCACCCAAATGCACCCCAAATATGCTCTAATTCAGCGAGAATCCCTCGCCCAGGTAAATGCGCCGCACCTCAACGTCATTACCCAGCTCGCGCGGCGTCCCGGTCGCGGAAAATTCGCCCTTCGGCAATAATGTATGCCCGGTCGGTCACGCTCAGCGTCTCGCGCACGTTGTGGTCCGTCACCAGCACCCCGATCCCGCTTGCTTTCAGGTCGAAGATGATCTTTTGCAGCTCCAGCACCGCAATGGGATCGATGCCGCTGAACGGCTCGTCGAGCAAAATAAAATTCGGCTGGATGCACAGCGCCCGGGCAATCTCCACTCGCCGCCGCTCGCCGCCTGAAAGCGCATATCCCCGCGTAGTGCGGATGTGCCCGAGATTCAACTGGTTGATCAGCTTCTCGGCTCGCGTCGCGCCGTTCCCGGTTGCCCAGCGGCTGCGCCTCCAGCACTGCCAGGATATTTTCCTCCGCGGTCAGCTTGCGAAAAACCGAAGGCTCCTGCGGAAGATAGCTGATCCCGAAATTCCGCGCCCGCAGATACATCGGCACCCGAGTAATGTCGGTCGCGTCCACCATCACGCGCCCGCTCTCGGGCTGCACCAGTCCCACAATCATGTAGAAACTGGTCGTCTTGCCGGCGCCGTTCGGCCCCAGCAAACCCACCACTTCGCCGCGGGAAATCCTCAGGTTGACGTCTCTTACAACCTGCCTCCGCTTGTAGCTCTTTCCGATTCCCTCGGCAATCAGTGTTTCCATGAGTCTCGCTGTCGTGACAGTCGCGCTTACTTCCCGTGCGCTTCCGGAGCGGTCGTCTCCGTTTCTGTCTCGCGGCCGCCGCCTTCGACTCTGACCCTATCATCGCGGCTATCGAAAATCAAAGCCTCGCCGGTCACGGTTCCATGCTCCGGATCGCTCATCTTCGGCGGCACGGCTGCCGTGCCCGTCAGCACGTACTCCCCGGTTGCGCCCGTATACACCAGCTGCTCCCCGGTTCCGCGCCGGCCCTGAGAAGTCAGCACCACGTGCCCCGTCGCCTTCATCTCATCCACTTGCGCTTGCCCGCTCTGCGCCTGCCCGTTCTGTCCCGGCCCGCCGTTTCCATCGTGGCCTCCCGCCGGCATCAGCAGCAGTTCCACGGCATCGGACGAAGATGTTGCCGTGCCCGTCTCCGCAACCACCGGTCCCAGCGTGCCCCCGTGCATCACCGCCTTGCGCTCCGCATCTAAGTACTTCAGCTCGCCCCCACGCACGCGGATCACAGAAGCCGCAGGCGCCCGCATTACTCACCCCCGCCTGCCCCGCAGATTGTGTCGTGCCTGCGCCTGTTCCAACTGCGTCCGCCGCATTCGCTGCTTTGCCTGAAGCCGCCCCGCCCGCGCTCAGCATCACCACCCGCACCGGCTCTGCCGGATCGCTGCTCCTCGCCACCAGCGTTTGCAGGTGCTGGTTCAGCACGATCACCGGCCCGCTCACGAAATTCGTCTGCTGCCACATGCGCGCGTGCCCGCGAAAAGTCGCCTCGCCGCTCGACTGGTTCAGTTGCGCCTCCGCTGCAACCACATGCGCCGGTCCCTTGCCGCCCAGCGTCACTCCGCCCGTTTGGCCGCCAGCGCCGCCTCTCGCTGAGTCATTATTCGACCCGCCGCTCCCAGCGCCACCGCTCGCTCCATCACTCCCCGCGTTGCCGGCCGTCGATTTTGTCCCGCCAACCCCCGCGCCCGTCCACGTCGCCTTCACATCGCCATGCGCGAAAGCATCCCCCGACTGCTGCGACATATCCACCTTCTCCGCCGTCAGCTCCATCCCGCCGTTTTCCACTCGCGGACTCATCGTCAAATGCAGCCACTCGCCCTGGCCCTCATACACCGCTTTGCCGGCTGTCGCTCGCAGCGGCGGCGGCGGCGGCGCGCCTGTCTTCGCCGCCGGCTGCTCAAACAGCACCACATTCCCATCCAGCTCCGCCGACTGCACCTCAGTCGCACCTGCGCTCACACTTGTGGTGCCCCCGGTCTCGAGTCTGAGACCGGGGATCCGACGCCTCTTCCGGTTCCCCCTCGTTCCCTGTCTTCTTGCTCCCTGCCTTCTTGGTCCCTTGGTCCCTTGGTCACTTGGTCCCTGCTCTTCTCGTTCCGCTAGTCATGTGCGGCGCAAAACTCGCTTCCAGCCGGTCGCCGGTCGCCGTCTGTCGCGTACCTGTCGCCGTCGTCTCGTCAATCTCCGCGTGGCCCACGCCGCTCAACGTGCGCAACGCCGAACCTGCCCCAAAGCTCCCCGTCACTTCATCCGCGCTCATCTTCGATGGCGTCGCCGTCGCATTGCCGCGCTGGCTCTCGCTCGTGATCGTCACCCCGCCCGATCCGCGCATCGTCTCCACTTCCAACTGTCCTTCGCCTGACTGTCCCCGGCTTCTGCCTCGCCCCGCCCTAAATCCAATCTCCACCACCGGCGAGCGCCACGTACCTACGCACGCGCAACCCGCCGCCTCCCGTTCCTCGCCCAGCATTCCCCGCGCCCCCCGCGCTCGTCTCCTCGCTCGTCATCTCCACGCCGCGTTCCAGGTGCGCGCTCTTCAATTCGCCCTTCGCCGCAAAATTCAGCTCCGCCGTCGGCGACAGTCCCATGCATCGTTCGCCCCGCACTCGCCGAATCCATCGTCACGCCGCCCTCCATGTGCCCATGCAGCGGCTCGCTGTGCTCGTCAAATACCATCCACGCCACTGGCGCAGCCACGTGCCCGCCCTTCGTGGTCGTTAGCGTAAACCCGCCCTTCGCATCCAGCCGCTCTGCCGACCCATCCTCGCGAAACAGAATCTTCGCTTCAGCCGCGTCGGCTTTCCCACCGCTAAATGCCGCCGACGCTCTTTCCATTTCGCAGCTCTGTGCTCCACGATCGAACTCCGCGTGCTGCGCATGAATCTCAACCTCATCGCCGCCGCGTTTTGTCGTCAATTCCACCGCCTGCTCCAGCGTCAGGTAGCCGCTCTGCGAGTCGTAACTTGCCCCCGTCGCGCTCCCGTCTCCTTGCGCCGCTGTAAAGTTCACTCGCTGATCCGTCGTCACCAGTCCTGAATTCCGGTCGAATGTCACTCCGCTCGTCTTCACATCAATCTGTCCCGCCCCGCCTGTCGCGTCCACATCGGCAATCGCGTGCGCCTTAATCTCGTCTTCCCTGATCTTGTCTTCCTTCTTCTTGTCTCCTTTCGCCTTGTCTGCCTGCTCCATGGCCGCTTCGGTACTCGCTGAAGGCCGCGTCAGCAGCATCTCCACCGGCCCCTGCGCCGTTGCCTTGCCCGTCTTCTGGTCGTACTCAAATATGTCGCCGGAGATCTTGTCGATCTGCTTGCCGTCCTCGCCGTAAAGATCGATCTGCACGTCGTGCAACTCCACAAAGTCGGTCTTCAGCTCCACCTCTCGCGAAGCATGAATCCTGTACTGGGAGTGCGCACCAAACGCGTGCACATAGGTGTATCCATCCGCCTCCTGCACAATGTTCTTGCCTAGCCGCTGGGGCAAATCGTGCCGGTTCAGCAGGTTCTTCCACTTCGCCCGCACCAGAAACACGCCCAGCGTCACCAGCAGCAGCGCTCCCGCCACCAGCACCAGCGTCCGGATTCGCTCGATCGTCAACCGCACGGCGTTTGTGCTCCGTTCCTATCGCGTAATGCGAGTGGATGTTGTCATCCTGAGCGTCTGATATTGGATTGTCATCCTGAGCGCCTTTTTTCGGATTGTCATCCTGAGCATCTATTTTTGAATAGTCATCCTGAGCGAGTCCGCCCGCCGCAGCGGGCCGACGAGTCGAAGGACCTGCGGTTGTTTTTAGCGAGCTTCAGGTTCACCACGCTAGTTCCCCATTCCCAACCGCGCCGCCAGCCGCTGCGCCAGGCTCTCGCCCAACTCGCTCCAAAGCAACCGCGCCGTGGCGCCAGACGCCTTCTCCACTCCGGCCGTCAGCTCCACCAGTTGGCGCACATTCTCCGCCACATGCTTCGCGCCTACTTCACTCAAGTCGACATCCTCTTCAAGAAACGGCGCATCGCTGCCGAAGTCGATCCTTATATGTCCGTCTTGTTCGTAGGTACCTTCGTCGAACAGCGGCCCGTATCCCGTCACCCGCACCAGACGCGGCCCGCGCGCCCACCGGCCAACAATTTTGTCATCCTGAGCGGAGGGCGCCGCCGCGCCCGAAGTCGAAAGCCTGCCCTGAGCGAATCCGGCGTCAGCCGGATGAGTCGAATGGGGACCTGCATTTTCAATCTCCAGCTCCCACAAATTCCACCCAATCTGGAACTCGTATGCGTAGTCCTCGTGCAGAAGCTCCGTCGCCTCCACCACAGCCACGCGCGGATCGGCTCCCGGCAATTGCCCCGGCACCGGCCCGGCAAGCAACCGTCCGCCATCCATCTGCTCGCCAACCATGCGCCCGTATACCCGCTCAAACACCGGCGACTCATTCCAGCTCACCGGCCACACCGTCGCCGAATACACCTTCGCCTCGCCACCATGCGCGGCAAAGGCACCCAGCACCGCAATCAGCTTGTCGGGGAGCGCCTCAAGGCGCAAATTCGGATACCACAGGCTCAAATAAAGCGTGTCTGCCATCAGTATTGATTTTAGACGTTTGCAGTCTTCGGCCGCCGCAAAGGGAGCACCAGACAAATCGCAGGGATCGCAGGGTTGCCCCATCCTAACCGCAGCTTCATCGCGGTTAGGGTGGGATAGCAGGAACTTGGTATGGCTAGGTGGGCTCAGAAGTGAAGACGGGTTGCCCCATCCTAACCGCAGCTTCATCGCGGTTAGGGTGGGAAAGCAGGAACTTGGTATGGCTAGGTGGGCTCAGAAGTGAAGACGGGTTGCCCCATCCTAACCGCAGCTTCATCGCGGTTAGGGTGGGAAACCAGGAACTTGATTTCGGAAGAACCGGACTCGGCGCCCTACCCCGTCACAATCTCGCTGAAATCCGCAATCGTCGAGAAATTCCGCAGAACCGCGTCAATCAACCCCAGGTTCGCGCTGCGCACCTTCTCATCAGGATCGAGCACCATCACCTTGTCGAAGAACTGGTCGATCGTTGGTCGAAGAGTTGCGATCAGCCCGAGCGCCTCGCGATAAGCTCGCTGCTCGCGCAGCTTTCGCGATCTGCGGCGCAATCTCTTTTGACCGGTCCCACAAATCGATCGCCTCAAGCGCCAGGTCGTTCAGTTTTTTCTCATCGGGTCGATAACCCTTTTCCTCAGCCTGTTTCAAAATGTTCTTGATCCGTTTGCAGGCTGCCGATACCGCCGCGAAATCCGCCGACTCCCGCACCGCCGTCAGCGCCTCGGCCCGTGCAATCGCGTCGCGCACATCGTCCGCGCCCACCGCCAGCACCGCATTCACCACGTCGTACGCAAATCCGCGCACATCCTTCAAAAAGAACTGCAGCCGCTCCCGCAGAAACTCGCTTACCTGCGCTTTGCCGGCATCGCTCACGCCGCTCGCGTTCACCACATCGCTCAGCGTCAGCGGCAGTTCCGATTCGGCCAGAATCTTCACAATCGCATTCGCCGCTCTTCGCAGTGCAAACGGATCCTTCGATCCCGTCGGCGCATTTCCAATCCCGAACATCGCCACAATCGTCTGGATGCGATCCGTAATCCCCAGCAGTTGCCCCTCTACCGAAACCGGAATCGGATCTTCGATCGAGGCCGGCGTGTACTGGTCATAGATCGCCAGCACAATCCGCTCATTCAATTCCTGCGCTCGCGCGTACAGCCCGCCAATCACGCCCTGTAGCTCGGTAAACTCCTTCACCAGCTCCGTCGTCAGATCCGTTTTGGCCAGCTCCACTGCCTTGAAAAGGGCGGCTTCGTCAAACGGCACATTAGCGTTCTTCAGGATCGTCGCCAGCGTACTCGCGACCGCCAGGTTCTGCTCCGTCTTCCAGTAGTAGCTGCCCAGCTCCTTCTGGAATGTCACATTCTTCAGGCTCTCCATGCGCTTGGTCAGCGGCGTTTTCTGGTCCATGTCCCAGAAGAATCGCGCATCCTTGAACCGTGCTCGCAGCACGCGAGCATTCCCGTGCCGAATGATCGCCGCGCCCTCTTCGTCCGCCTGCGTATTCAGCACCGCCAGAAAATGCGGCGCCAATTTTCCCTCTGCATCTTCCACCGCGAAATACTTCTGGTGATCGCGCATCACCGTCACCAGAACCTCTTCCGGCAATCCCAAATACTCTCGCTCAAAATCTCCCAGAATCACGCTCGGCCACTCGGTCAGGTGCGTCACCGTCTCAACCAGCGCTTCGTCCTCGCGCCACCGCGCACCCTCGACCTTTCGCGTCTCCGCGTCCAATGCTTTGCGAATGATCTGCCTGCGCTCCGCCACATCCACAACAACGCTGGCCCCGCGCAATGTTTCAACGTAACCGTTCGCCGAAGGCAAAACTACGGAGTGGTCGCCGCTCAGCACGCGATGCCCGCGGCTCGCATTGCCCGCCACAATCCCCGCAATCTCCACCGGCACTACATCCGAATCCAGCATCGCCACAACCCAGCGCACCGGCCGCACAAAGCGCTCCGGCTTCGCCGCCCGCCAGTACATATTCTTCGCCCAGTAAAGCCCCAGCACTTCCTTCGGCAGCTCGGCGATCAGGATCTCCGCCGCCGTCCGCCCCGTCAGCTTCACTGACGCGCCCACGTACTCGCCCTTTGACGTCTCAATTTTTTTCAGGTCGGAAACTTCCACGCCCGCTTTTTTTGCGAAGGCCTCGCCGGCCGCCGTCGGCTCGTCGTCTTTGAATGCAATCTTCCAGGACGGGCCCATCACCACTTTGTCAGTGTCCGCCTGCTTGGCCTGCACGCCTTCTGCAAGCACCGCCAGCCGCCGGGGCGTCGAGTACGTCGCCACCTTCGCGCCGTTCACCTTCAGCCGCTCGCGCTTCAGCAGCTCGGTCACGCGCTTGCCCAGCTCGGCCTCCGCCGCGGCAATCATCCGCGCCGGAACCTCTTCAAGCCCGATCTCTAACAAAAAGTCAGCCATACAATCGTTTCTTTCATAGCTTCTAGCCGCTACTTCAGTGCTAGCCGCTTCATGCATCCGAACAGCTCAATCTCTCGTCTCACAGCAACTCGAACTTCGCCAAAATCAAAACCCGGCATCCGCAAGGAATAGCTAGAGGCTAGGAGCTAGAGGCTAGGAGCTGCTGTTCCGCCCACGCCTTCGCCACGCCCACCGCCAGCGCGCGAATCCTTCCAATCACGCCCACGCGCTCCGTCACGCTGATCGCGCCACGCGCGTCCAGCAGATTAAAAAGGTTCGAGCACTTCAGCGCCAGCTCGTACGTCGGCAGCAGCGGAAACCGTTTTTTCTCCGTTGCGCTCGCGTTCTCATCGGCCAACACCGCATGCGCCTTTTCAAGCAGCGCCTGCGCCTCGGCCTCATACGAATTAAAGTGCTCCCAAAGCCTGGCCACATCGGCCATCTCGAAGTTGTACACCGAAAATTGCAGCTCCTCGGCCAGGCGCACATCGCCGTAGGTCACCACCGCGCCTGTCTCTTTATCCCGCGCCCACACAATGTCGTAGATCGAGTCCACATCCTGCAAAAACGCTGCAATGCGTTCCATGCCATACGTCAGCTCCGCGCAAATCGGATCCAGATCCATCCCGCCGCACTGCTGAAAATAAGTGAACTGCGTAATCTCGAGGCCATCCAGCATCACCTGCCAGCCCACGCCCCAGGCGCCGCCCGCTGGCCACTCCCAGTTGTCCTCTTCAAACTTCAGGTCGTGGTGCTTCAGGTCGATCCCCATCGCCTCCAGCGATTCGAGATACAGCTCCTGCACATTCACCGGCGGCGGTTTCAGGATCAGCTGAAATTGTGTGTGCTTGAACAACCGGTTGGGATTCTCGCCGTATCTCCCATCAGCCGGCCTGCGCGATGGCTGCGCATAGCCCACCTTGTAGGGCTTCGGCCCCAGCACGCGCAGAAACGTCTCCGGACACATCGTCCCCGCGCCCACTTCCACGTCGTAGGGCTGCTGCAGCACGCATCCGCGCTCCGCCCAAAACGCCTGCAGGCGAAACAAAAGATCCTGAAAGGTGAGGGAACTTGGGGCTACGCGCGCTTCGGGCTGGGCTGCGGACACTGGCTCATCTCTCTCATTTGAACTAAGAAAAGATTCTACCAGTCGGCAATCCACCTTCTTGGTTACTAGGGTGTACCTAGCCGCGCCTTCGCCATTCACCCCGTAGACGGGCGCCCAGTGATCATTCGGATGACCTCTTCTCGATCTATTCCCTTGGTTTCTCGAAAAGACCACCTTTCCCGTCGCATGAAGGCCGCATCCCATCGAAGGCTCCGATCCGTTGAGGGAGTAATCATTGCACTTCCGGGTCATTCCGTTAAGTGCGTCCGCTGAACCAGACAAAGAGAACAGGATTGCCATGGCCCTCGATGCGCCGCTGAAGATTCAAGCGGCTGGGCGATCTTTCTGTGCGATGAGGTACTTTCCTGCAGCGCAACTTCCGTGTAACGTCGAGCCTGCGCGGCTAAATCACCGACTGTTCGCGTGATTCGTTCCGAGTGTGAAGGGTGAGCAGCTGATCTGATCCTCGCGAAACCCGACATTGCACTGTCCGTCGACATGCGGCGCACCTCTTCAAAAATCGAGCCCGCCGATTTATCGGGCCGGGGAATTGCGAAAACTTCACGGTCCGTGCCGACTTCGCTTCTCTGTGAAGATACGCAACGTATTCATGCGTTTGCACCAACCTCAGCTTATTCCCGCTTGATTCTCGATGGAACGAAGCGTCCCTGTGGCACTTCTTGATCTGCGCGATGACGGAACCATACACGCCCAGGCTTCGACAAGTGCTTGAATTGTTGTCGTCGGCTTCGCGCCTGCAGGCAACCTTCAAATCATCCGTCATCATTCAGTCTCTTGATGATTTGCCGCAGTCCTTCGGTCGACCGCTTCTCTGCGATCGGTGCCAAATCGAAATACGCCTTTTATACACACGTGCAACCCCTCACCCGCCCAGCCTCGCCAGCGCCTCCGCCGTCTTCAGCTTCCGCTCCAAATGCCGCTCCAGCGTCTGCAGCGTAAACCGCCTCAGATCCTGCCCGCGCTTCCGCGGCCACGCCTCGCCCGCAAAACTCGCCACCGGCGCGCGCAGCATCCGCTGCGCCAGTTGCCAACTATCGGCGCTCAGCCCGCTTCCCGAGCCGTTCGCATGCACACCGCAAAACAATCCGTCCGCATACGCGTTAAATCGCACCTCGCCCGCGCCCAGCATCTCGCCGCAAACCATGCAGTGGCCAATGTCCGGCAACAATCCCATCAGCCGTGTCATCCACAGCGAAAAATACGTCAGCGCCATCCACGGCTGCGCTGTCTCGGCCCTCACCGCATTCGTCTGCTCCAGCACACTCGCCACCAGCCTGAACACCGTCGCCTGCGGATCGCGCTCCGGCAGCGCCTCGTCGATCACCTCGGCATAAAAGCTCAGCACCGCCATGCGCGTCTGGTCCACCGGCGCCGACAGCGGCGACCGCAGAATCTCCAGTTGGTCGAGCCTCACTAATTCCTGTCGCGGCCGCTCGGCAAACCACGCCCGCGCCAGCGTCATCGGCTCCAGCGCCCCGCCGAATCGCTTGCGGCTTTTGAGCGCCGCTTTCGCCATGCCCTTCAGCCGGCCGTAATCGCGCGTAAAAAAGCTCACCAGCAGGTCGGACTCATGCACCGGCCATGTGCGCAAAATCACCGCTTCTGACGTGAGCACGCTCATGCTTCTTCATCATCGCACTGGCCCTGTCCATTTGGAGACGGAAGGAGCAGGGGCCTTCAGGCCCCTGAATACGCGAGCACGAACCCTCGGCCTTCAGGCCCGGACGGCATCGCCCACAAACACAAACGCGCATCCCGGCAACCGGAATGCGCGTCCTGAGAAACCTTTACTGCCGCGCCAAACTGACGCTCAGCCGTCTACCGGCCGAAATGCGCGGCGTTCTTCTCGGCAAAATGCGCCCACTTCTCCGGCAGGTCATCCAGCGCAAAAATCGCCGACACCGGGCAAACCGGCACGCACGCGCCGCAGTCGATGCACTCGACCGGGTCGATGAAAAGCTGATCGGCTTCGGCATAACCGGCTTCATCTTTCTTAGGGTGGATGCAATCGACGGGACAGGCGTCCACACAGGCGCTATCCTTGGTGCCGATACACGGTTCTGCAATTACGTATGCCATCTCTGCTCTCTCCGAGTATTCCCGCGGCCCCCGCAAACGCGAGCCGCTCTGATCTTTACCGCGAAATCTTTACGACTCCATCTTTTGCGAGCCAAGCTTTTACGAGCCCAGCTTTTACGAGCCTGATACTAGCATACGTCCCCGCGCCTCGGCTCCACGATTTTTGCCCGCGTTTTGCCATGCGGGAAGCGGAAAATCAGGGACCAGGCGGCCCAATGCAACAAAGCAGCAACGAGGCCAGCGCGACCATTGACTTAATGATTTTCGCTGTTGGTGCTGGAGAAGTTGCCTGCGGCGACCGGCGGAGCAAGCCCGCAAAGCGGGCAAAAGACGGTAGCCCCAGGCGCGAGCCTGGGGTTAGAAGTTGCCATTTGAGAAAACAGCCCCGAAGGGGCGTAAGAACAACTTCGCAAAGATTGGTTGGAAAGCGACCGGTCAAATCCTCGCGGCCCCAAAAAGACTCATCTACTTCCTTGGTCCCCTGTTTATCGCACGAACTTGGATAAGGCTCAGGCCCCGCCTTTTTGGTCCCTGGTTCCCTTGGTCCCTCGTTCCCTGTTTCTAGCAAATTCTTCCGGCGTCGGAATCGGCGACAAGCCACGCCCCGCAAACAGATCCTCAAACATCCCGATCAGCTCTTCGTGAATCAATCCATTCGACGCCAGAATCTCATCGCTCTTCAGTTGGAACTGCCTGCCCGCAAAATCCGTCACGCGTCCGCCGGCTTCCTCCACCAGCAAAATTCCCGCCGCCGTATCCCACGGATTCAGATTGAACTCCCAAAACGCATCCATGCGACCGCAGGCAACATACGCCAAATCGAGCGCCGCAGAACCCGCCCGCCGCACCCCGTGTGACCGTAGCGTGAACTCCTGGTAAAAATGAATGTTCGGGCTGGCATGACGCTTGCGGCTCGGAAACCCCGTCCCCAGCAGCGCCTCGGCCAACTCCGCGTTACGCGAAACCCTCGCCAGCTTCCCATTCAGTCGCGTCCCGTGCCCGCGCTCGGCCGTGAACAGCTCATCCCGCAGCGGATCGTAAATGACCCCGGCCACCAGCGTTCCATCCTCGCCGGCCTTCAGGCCCCCCGCCTCTTGGTCCAGATTCGTCCGCTGTTCCAGGCCCCCGCGCTTTTCCAGTCCTAATGACACGCAGAACTGCGGAAACCCATGCGCAAAATTCGTCGTCCCATCCAGCGGGTCAACGTACCAGCGAAACTCCCCATCCATCCGCTCGCGCGTGCCCTCTTCGCCATAGACGCCGTGCTCCGGAAAAGCCTCGCCCAGCCGCGTGCGAATCAGCTTCTCTGCCGCGCGGTCGGCCGCGGTCACAATGTCCACGTCGCCTTTGTATTCGGTCTCTACGCCCTTTGCGTAGTATTCGCGCAGCAGCGCTCCAGCCTCGCGCGCAATCTCCGCCGCCTTCGGAACATAGATCAAATTCTTCTCAATCGCCGGTTCCGCTGCGCCGCTCACAGCCCCGCCCCATGCTGTCCGTGCCCTCGTCTGCCCGTCAGCCGCGCCCGTCCCGCTCCATGTCCATCGGCCCCACGCCCATCTGGTCCGCGTCCGCCCAATCCATGCCCGTCCGCAGTCTCATATCGCGGAGTCCGCCGCCGCCCCGCTTCGCTGATCATCCGAATCTGGTTCTTATAAATAAACAAATTGGGCTGGCCCTCGCGCGTCAGCCGCAGCATGGAGTCGTCAAAATACTCAATCCACCCGCGCACCGTCTCGCCGTCTCTCAACTTGATGTTCACAATCACCTGGCGATCGCTCAACGAGCGCAGGTAGAGCCCTTCCTGGCCGGTCTCGCCCGGCGGAGGCGTCTTCGATCGGCGCCGCGAAGATAATGGGGAAGTCATATTGCCATTTTAGATGCAAACGCGCCGAACGGCGTTCCGCCTGCTTCAACTCCGCGCACATCAATTAGTTTTATGGGGAATTCTTGCCGCCGCCCTCAGTTCCCCTTCGCCGCATCCGCGTAATACCCGGCTTTATTCCGCACATTAAATTCATCCGCCGCGGCCCGCGGAACCGTCACCACCACCCGATGAAACTCCACGCCGGGCGCCTGATGCTGCGGATAGTACCCAATCAAATATTGCGTCCTCAGGTCGTCGCTCACCTGCGCGAACGCCTTATCCAGCCCGCCCTCGCCAACGTAAAAATGCTTTCCGCCCGTCTGCTCCGCCAGCGTAATCAGCGCGTGTTCCCCGCCCAGGTCGCGCCCCGCGCTCGCTTCAATCGGCACGTCGATCAGCGAATAAATCATCACCTCATTGCGCAGCGCCGCTTCCAGAGCCTGCGCATAAGTTGACGTCTTGGCCGTGTCATCTCCATCCGACACCAGCACCAGCACCTTGCGGCCCTGCCGTTTTCCCAGGCCCTCGGAGCCTAATCGAATCGCGTCATAAAGCGCCGTTGAATAATCCGAGCGAAGCTCGCCCACCGCGTGGTCTATCCGCGACAGGTTATTGGTAAACGGAGTCAGCTCCGTTACGTCCGTCGCAAACTCGATCACGCTCATCTGGTCCTGCGTCCGCAGAATGTCGTGCGCGAAGTGCCGCGCCCCGTTCGCTTCCTCGTCCAAATCCTTGCGCACGCTCCCCGATGTATCGATGGCCAGCGTCAGATTCAGCGGCACGTCCGTCTTCCGCTCGAAGACCGCGATCTCCTGCGGCCGATTATCCTCGAACACTGCAAAATCGTTTTGGGTCAGCCCGCCTACAATCACGCCATTCTTGTCCGTCACGTTGACGAAGATATTCACCAGCTTCACGTCGACATGAAACGTGGCCTCCTGCGCCGTCATCACCACCGGAGCCAGCGCCGCCAGCGGGGCCAGCGCCGCCACCGCAAAAAATCCCGCAATCGCCCTCACCCTTCCGCCAGTCGCACAATGCACGAAGACCGCTCCACCTAGCCTTCATGCGACGCCTCCCTCGGACGTGTCTCGACGCGTGTCTCGGTACGCGTGTCGGCGCGTTTCCCGACCGGTGTCGCAATGGGTGCGGCAGTGGGTGCCCCCGGTCTCGCTTCTGAGACCGGGGACCGCGTTCCCTCTGCCCCATCAATGCTCAATCCCAGCCGGAAACGGCTCTCCCGGCGCCCAAACCGCCCCATCCACAAACGTCTCTTTCTTCCAGATGGGCACAGTCTGTTTCACCGTATCGATCAGCCAGCGGCACGCCTCAAACGCTGCGCTGCGGTGCGCCGACGCAACCACAATCAGCACGCTTGTCTCGCCAATCTCCAGCCGCCCCAGCCGGTGAACCATCGTCACCTGGCGCACGCCGAATCGCTCCCGCGCCTTCTGCCCCAGCTCCCTCATCTGTCCCACGGCCATCTCTTCATAAGCTTCGTAGTCCAAATGCAGCGTCCGCCGTCCTCGCGAATGGTTGCGCACAATCCCGTCGAACACCACCACCGCGCCGTCTTCGCCGCTCTTCGCCGCCGCAACAATCCTGTCCGCATCAATCGCCTCGCGCGTCAGCGCGACAATCAATTCCTGTTCTCCCCCGCTCTCGTCCAAAGAATTCTCCGTGCGCTCAACTTCGGGACGCGGACTCCCACCCGACACCGGCGGCAGCAACCCCACTTCATCGCCGTCATGCAGAATCTGCGCAGCCTGCGCGTATTCGGCGTTCACGCCAACAGCAATGCCATGGAACGCGTCTTTAGGCGCGCGCTCCGGCAACTGTGCGCGCAGCTGCTCAAGCAGCGATCCCACTGTCGCGCCATCCCGCAGCTCCACGGTAGCGGCATCGGAGCTTAGCCACTCCTTCAACACTCCAAAAGCAATCACGCGTACCTGCATGGTTATGAAAAGCATAACGCTCTGCACGTTAGACGCACTTGCTTGAATTCAGGGGTTGGATCAGGCGAGCCGAGCCGGCATCCTTCCAAAATGAAACGCCGGCGACAACGGTTCTACAAAAAAAGGCCGGCTACAGCGGTTCCACAATTGCCCTACCCAGTCCCGCAACCGCTGAGTGGCTTTTTCACCGAGAAAAAGCCACCTTGCAAGATTTTGGAAAGGGCAAGTGAATTGTGGAACCGCTTTTTTGCCGGCCCGCTCGCACAAAAAATCGAGAGACGCTTACGCCACTGCGCTCGCCGCACTCGGAGCGGTCTCCGGCCGTCTCGGCGCAGCCGGCCGCATCTGCGGCCGAGCCGCCAGCAGCGGCAGCGCCACTGCCAGCACGTCCTCGATCTCGCTCGCGTAGTGCACCGTCACGCCTTCCATCATCTCCGGCGTCAGGTCCTCTTCCACGCTCTGGCGGTTTTCGGCAGGCAGAATGATGTTTTCCACCCCGGCCCTGCGCGCCGCCAGAAACTTCTCCTTGATCCCGCCCACCGGCAGCACATTGCCGCTCAGCGTGATCTCGCCGGTCATCGCGGTAAGCGGTCGCACAGGCGTATCCGTCAGCAGTGACGCCAGCACCGTGGCCATGGTCACGCCGGCCGACGGCCCGTCTTTCGGAATCGCCCCTGCCGGCACGTGAATGTGAATGTCGAGGTCCTTGTTGAAGTCCTCGGCCAGCCCCAGCCGCACCGCATTCGAGCGCACCCAGGTCAGCGCGGCCTGCATTGACTCCTGCATCACCTCGCCGATCTGCCCCGTCATCGTAAAGCCGCCTTTGCCCTTCATCTTGTTGGCTTCGATAAAGAGAATGTCGCCGCCGGCTGGCGTCCATGCCAGCCCCACTGCCACTCCCGGCCGCTTCACCCGCTCTGCTACCTCGGTCTCCACGCGCACCTGGATGCCGCCGAGAAATTCCTTCAGCTGCTCCTTGGTCACCACAAGCTTTTCCGCATGGCCTTCCACCACGCGCCGCGCCTGCTTTCTGCATACTGTCCCGATCGTCTGTTCCAGCTTGCGCACTCCGGCCTCGCGCGTGTAGTGGCGGATAATCTGCCTCACCGCCGCTTCGGGAAACTCGATCTGTTCCGCCGTGATCCCGTTCTCCTTGATCTGCCGCGGAATCAGGTACCGGCTCGCAATGTGGACTTTTTCTTCCTCACTGTAGCCTTGCAACGGAATGATCTCCATGCGATCCACCAGCGGCGCAGGCACCGTGTCCAGCATGTTCGCTGTGCAGATGAACAGCACCTTCGACAAATCGAACGGCACGTCCAGGTAGTTGTCCCGGAACGTATTGTTCTGCGCCGGGTCCAGGATCTCCAGCAGCGCCGATGCCGGATCGCCGCGGAAGTCCCTTCCCAGCTTGTCCACTTCATCCAGCATGATCACCGGGTCGTTGGTTTCCGCCCGGCGAATGCTCTGGATGATCTGTCCCGGCAGCGCGCCGATGTACGTTCTCCGGTGGCCGCGCAGTTCCGCTTCGTCGTGCATGCCGCCCAGCGAGATGCGCTGAAACTTCCTTCCGAGCGCGCGCGCAATCGACCGCCCCAGGCTCGTTTTGCCCACTCCCGGCGGCCCAACAAAGCACAAAATCGGCCCCTTCATGTCTGGCTTCAACTCCAGCACGCTCAGGTAATCCAGAATCCTGTCCTTCACCTTTTTCAGCTCGTAGTGGTCCTCGTCCAGAATCTGTTTCGCCAGGTTGATGTCGATCTTCGATCCCGAGCTCTTGGTCCACGGCAGCAGCGCCAGCCACTCAATGTAATTCCGTGTGAGCGAGTAGTCAGCCGCCATCGGCGACATCCGTTGCAACCGCGACATCTCCTTCAGCGCTTCCTTCTTTACGTCCTCCGGCATGCCCGCGGCTTCAATCTTCGCCCGCAGCTCTTCGGTATCGCGCTGGCCATCATCCTGCTCGCCCAGCTCCTTCTGGATCGCCTTCATCTGCTCGCGCAGGTAGTAGTCCCGCTGCGACTGCTGCACCTGGTCCTGCACCTCGTTCTGGATCTTGGCGCGCAACTGCTGCACCTCGATCTCCTTGGCCAGCAGCTGGTTCAACCGCTCCAGCCGTTCCGCGATGCCTGGCGTTTCAAGCAGATTTTGCTTGTCGTCCGTGGTCAGGAATGGAAGCGACGAAGCCACAAAATCCACCAGCCTCGCGGGCTCGTCGATGTTCGCCGCAATCGTCCTCAATTCGTCTGAAAGCGTCGGCGACTCGGTGACGATCTGCTGAAACTCGCCCACTACATTCCGCACCAGCGCCTCAAACTCCGGTGTGGGCGCGGGCGACGCATCTTCCATCGTCTCCACTTCCGCCACAAGGAACGGCTCTGTCTGCACAAATTTCACCAGGCGAACTCGGCTCACGCCCTCTGTGAAGACAAACCGGCTCTGGTTCGGCATGCGCACAACTTTGTGCACCGTCGCCAGGGTTCCCACCGCGTGCAGGTCAGCAGGCTTGGGAGTGTCCAGGCGCGGGTCCAGCTGTGCCGCAACAATGATCGTGCGTTCCTCGCCCAGCGATTCAATCAACTGGATGGAGCCTTCACGGCCTACCGTCAGCGGCAGCACCGCGTGGGGAAACAGGACCGTGTCGCGTACCGGAAGCACAGGAATCCTGCGCGTGACTGGGGAATTCTTCGGCGATATCTCTTGCGCCGGCTCTGTCGCTTCATTGGCTGGCGTGTTTGGCTCGTTTGGCATTGAGTGTCCTCGTATCAACATTTCTTCATTAGATAGCTCAAATCAGGAAAAGTTGCAACTTTCACCCTCTCCCGCCATCCCCTTTGGCCTCTTCGCCTTTTCCCGCGCCCTGTCCTTAACCTTGTCCTACGTATCTGATCCTGCTTGGGTTCCCAGCGCATCCGGATCGTCCGAACCGCCCCCGTTCCTGCTCCCCAGGCCTGCCCGCCAAAGCCGGCCTGCTCGCCGGACACGGCACACGCACCAGACCAGACACGACAGACCAGACACGACAGACCAGACACGCCAGAATTGACTTGCACGCCAAAATCCAGTCAGGACCGCCCTTGCCACCGGATTCTCTAAGGCTGAATTCTTTAAGAGTCGGCCTCCCAAACAGTACGATGCGCTATCGACTGTGGGGCCTATCGTCTATCGGCAAAATGCGCCGAAATATGAGGCAAATCGGCCAGCGCCTCCCTTTGTTTTGGAGATCGCCTCCCGCGCACCACTGCAGCTCGATGCCGGTCTTACTTCTTTTTCTGCTTAAGAGCCGACTCGATGTTCGTCCACACTTCGTCCGGGGGTTCCACACTGGGAAATAACTCGCGGGCGGCGTCGGCGATGGTTTGTAGATCTGCCAGCAGTGCCCGGCATCGATCGCAATTCTTGAGGTGAGGATGGGCAGACGCGTCCTCCCCGGAGCCGATCAACTCAGGCATCTGCGCCTGGAACTCTTCGCAGCTCATGTTGCCGGGATCGATCGTCATGGCTGCTCCTCCGGCCGCTTCTGGATGCGCAGCGCATCGCGCAGCTTCAGGCGAGCCTTGTGCAGCTGCGACTTGCTGTTGCCAATCGAGCAATCCAGCATCGCGGCAATTTCATTATGCTCAAATCCCTCCACATCGTGAAGGATAAAGATCAGCCGGTATCCAGTCGGCAAATCTGCAACCGCTCGCTCCAGCGCCAGGCGGTCGATCGCTCCGGTCAGTGTCAAATCGGGAGCGCCAAAGCTGCGGCTCGGCCCCTCATCCGGCGTCGGCTCCATCGCTTCATCCAGCGAGATCAGCGAAAGCCCCTTCTTCCGCAGTTGCATCAGAACCACGTTGATGGCCAGCCGATGCAGCCACGTCGAAAATGCCGAATCTCCCCTGAACGTTGCGATCTTGCGGTGCAGCTGCAAAAACGCCTCCTGCGTCAGGTCTTCGGCCTCCGCCACATTGCCCACCATGCGCAGGCAAAGGGAGTAGATCCGCCGCTTGTGCAGGGAGTACACCATCGCAAAGGCTTGATGATCGCCTGCCTGCGCGCGCGCCAGCACATCGGCGTCGACCGCATTGGTCGCACCAGCCCGGTTCGTCGTGCGGCCCGCGACCTGGTTTGCTCCCTGGCTCGTTGTCTCGCTCGTAGTGTGTCGCGGAGTTTCGTCCGTAGCGTGGTTCGAGCCATGGCTCTTGCCCTGTTTTGCGCCCTGTTTGGGGGCGCGACCTGTCGCGGCGTGGCTCGTCGGCTCATTCGCCGAATCCGCCCGCGGCGTCTCCTTGACAGCCTTCGGGCGGCCGCGACTCGGTGATTGTGTGGGGGAGGTTGAGTTGGGCATGCACTTCCTTCGAATGCTGGTCTTTACTGAATCTGACTGGCCCCTGCACAACGGCGACTTCCCAGGTTGCCCAATTCCCGTATTCATGGCCCTGTGCTCCGGCGTTCACCATTCTGGCCCGGCGGGGGAATTCAGTCCCTCACCTTCGCCCACCACAACCGGAGTCCGAAATTGGGGTCCCTACAGACAGGTCTTCCTTGCTGCCCTTGCGGGAGCGCCTGTCCGGTTTCGTGCTAAACAGAGCGGTCGTTCATTGGTTTTGCCGTTGCTTCCTTAATCGTTAGTATAGAGTCAGGCTGTTTGGGTTGGCTGAGCTCAAATAAAAACAACTTGAAGGCCCACGCCCTTCCAAAACCCGTGTTGGCAGAGTGTTTTGCAGCCCGTCGTATTCACATCGCGTATTGCCCCGCTCAGGCATTGCGCCAGAGGATGCCGGGGCCTGTCATCTGAATCCCACGGTTCCACCGCATCTTTAGGATAATGGTCTTGCAAACGAAGCCTGCGGAAATATGCGGTGTGCACCTGGGTCCCCGCCGACAGGTCTTAGTCGGCGAGGTGATTGATCGGGTCCTCCATCCAAAGGCCGCGCGCAGCGCCGAAATCAACCGCGCTCATCGCCGGCGTCGCTTCGCAAATCTCTTTTCAAATCGGCTCTGCTTCTCCTTCCTTTTCCGCGTCTCGCTTTTCTCTATATTGATTCTTTTTTTCGTCGCAATCTCCCTCCGGAGCCAGGAACCTCCCGCATCTCACCACTACCAATCCGCCCGCATCTTCAACTCCAGATGCGGCCCCAAACGCAGCCGACAACTCCGCTCCTTCATTCGACGGCTTGACCGTCCAGCGCATCTCTTTCGAGGGCGTTTCCGCTGACCGCCTCACTCCTCTGCCCGGCCATCTCGATCAGGCCGAAGGAGCACCGCTCTCCGCCGACAACCTCAAAAAAAGTCTCCGCCAACTCTACGCAACCGGGCTTTATGAAAGCCTCCAAGTCCAGGCCTCGCGTCAATCCGACGGAGTAGCGCTCGTTTTCGTCGGAACTCCGCGCACGTTTATCGGCACAGTGAGCGTGGACGGTGCCGCCGGCCCAACCATGAACACGCAACTTGAGCGCGCCAGCCAGCTCCAGCCCGGAACCCGCTTCACCCCAGCCAAAATGCTTCGCGCTGTTCAGCAGATGCACTCCACGCTTGATGAAAATGGCTATCACGAAGCGGCGATCACTCAAATAGTCACGCCCCACCCCGAGCATCAACTTGCCGATGTCGCTTTCCATGTGGTCTCAGGCCCTCTCGCGCGCGTAGGCAAAATCGTTGTCACCGGCGACTCCGGCATGAGCCATGAAGAGTTCTGCCGCCATGCAAATCTGCGCATCGGCGCTCATGTCGATCACGACATCGTCAATCGCGCCCTCGATGGAGTGCTCCGCGAATATCAAAAGCAGGACCGGCTTGAAGCCGACGTCAAGCTCGAATCCGCCAAATACAACAGCGCCACCAAATCGATCGACTACAGCTTCACCGCGAATCGCGGGCCGGTCGTCAAGGTCGAAGTCAAAGGCGCCGTCGTCACCGCGGAGCGCGTCAAGCACCTCGTCCCCATCTTTGAAGAAGGCGACGTTGACGAAGACCTGCTCAATGAAGGCAACCGCCGCCTGCGCGACTACTTCCAGCGCCAGGGTTACTTCGATGTCAAAGTCGATCACCAATCCCAAACGCCGGCGAGCAATCAGCCAGGCCCCGATCAGCCAGGAAGCGTTCGGCCCAGCAACGACAGAGTCGACATCCTCTATACCGTCCAGCTCGGTCCGCGCCGCCGCGTTGAAAAAGTCTCTGTCGACGGCAATCATTACTTTGACTCCGCCACGCTCACCGCCCTGCTCAGCGTTCACACCGCCGGCGTTCTCGATCGCCACGGCGTCTACAGTCAGGCGCTGGTGTCGGCCGACGTCAACGCGCTCCAGGGCTTGTACCAGAGCAACGGCTTCTACAAGGTCAAGGTCACGCCCGAGACCAGTACTCCTGAAACCGTCGCTGCCGATAACCCGTCACCCAACGGCCCGCAAACTCCCATCGACCGCACCGCTCCGCTCCAGGTCGTCTACCACATCGCTGAAGGCCAGCAACTCCACGTCGGCAAGCTCAGCATTGACGGCAACAGCCACATCGCTACCGCCACACTGACTGCGCTCATGAACACCGCGCCAGGCCAGAATCTTTCTCCGGTCAGCCTCGCCGGAGATCACGACGCGATCGTCACCGACTACTACAGCCACGGCTTCGACCAGGCAACAGTCACCATCGCCCAACAGACTGAAGCCTCCGATCCCAGCAAGGTCGACATCGTCTTCCATGTCGATGAGGGCGAGCAGCTCTTTGTCCGCGATGTCTTGTTGACCGGCCTCGTCTTCACCCGCCCGCAGACGGTCGCTCGCGCCATCACTCTCCACGCCGGCGATCCGCTCAACCGCACGGCGCTCTCCGATACGCAACGCAATCTTTATGACTTTGCTCTCTTCAATGAAGTGAACGCGGCCATCGAAAATCCCGACGGAGGCGCGCCCCAGAAAACAATCCTGCTGCAAACCGTCGAAGCGCGCCGCTGGACCCTTACCCCCGGCATCGGCTTCGAGGCGCAAACCGGCCAGCCGCAAAACAATTGCGCCGGTGCAACTGCCGGAGGCGTCAAGTGCAATCCCAATGGCAAAACCGGCGTCAGCCCCCGCGTTCTCGCCGACATCACCCGCAACGGCCTTTTTGGCCGCGACCAATCCATTTCGCTTCGCGGCACTTACGGCTTGCTTGAGCAAAGCGCCGGCATTCAATACCAGGTTCCGCACCTTCAGGGAAACCCCAACTTCGGCTTCACCTTTTCCGGCGGCTACGCCAACAGCCTCGATGTCTCAACCTACGTTGCTTCCCGTCTCGAAGCTGGCTTCCGCTTTACGCAGAACTTCAATCGCCCCGGCTCCTGGCTCTCACGCGCCAACACCTTCATCTATGAGATCGACTTCCGTCGCGTCAAAGTTTCCGCCAGCAGCTTGCAGGTCTACCCCGGAGAAATTTCGCTGCTCTCGACCGCAACGCGCGTCGGCGGCCCAGCCTTCACATGGATTCGCGATACCCGCGATCTCGCCATGGACGCGCGCCGTGGCACCTACACCAGCTTTCAGGAATTTCTCTCCGACCGCTTCTTCGGCGCGGAAGCCGAGTTCAATCGCATCGATATGTCGAACTCCAGCTACTACAGCTTTGATAAAGGCCGCTACGTCATCGCTCGCAACACGCGTTACGGCCAGATTCGCGCCTTTGGCAGCGGCGCCAACGGAATCATCCCTCTGCCCGAGCGTCTCTACGCCGGCGGCGCAGTCTCCCTCCGCGGATTTTCTCAGAACGCTGCCGGGCCGCGCGATCCTGAAACCGGCTTCCAGATCGGTGGCGCAGGCGCGCTCACCAACTCGACCGAGTTGCGCCTGCCGCCGCCCACGCTCCCCGGGCTCGGCAACACCGTCAGCTTCGTCATTTTTCACGACATGGGCAACGTCTTCACCAACGCCGGCGACGCCTGGGCCAGCGCTCTTCGCGTCCGCCAGCCCAACAGCGCCGCGTGCAGAACCGCGGTCGTAACCAACCCCAGCGCCTATCCCGCCGGCTACACGCCCACCGGCCTTCCCACATCGACAGGCCAGCAGGGCGTTTGCAGCTTCAACGACTTCTCGCACGCGCTCGGTCTCGGCCTGCGCTACCACACGCCCGTCGGGCCGATTCGATTCGACGTAAGCTATAACCTGAATCCGCCCATCTACCCGGTCAACATCAACTATTCGATTCCAACCGCCGCGGGTAGTCCGATCCCCGGATTCGCAACCGGGCCCTACCTTGGCCAATCGCCGCACATCAACTTCTTCTTCAGTCTTGGGCAGGCCTTCTGATGAATAAGCGCACCTCAATCCGAATCGAAGTCGCCCGTCACAACGCAGTCATCCTGAGCGGAGCGCGGCGCGGGTTCGCGCCAGGCGCAGTCGAAGGATCTGCATTTGCTTTTCTTAAGAAGGCAGTCATCCTGAGCGGCTATTTTTGAGAGGTTGTCATCCTGAGCGGAGCTTGGCGCAGGATTGCGCCGAGCGGAGTCGAAGGACCTGCGTTTGCTTTTCTTAAGAAGGCAGTCATCCTGAGCGGCTATTTTTGGATTGTCATCCTGAGCGGAGCTTGGCGCAGGATTGCGCCGAGCGGAGTCGAAGGACCTGCTTTTTCTTTTTTGCCGCGAATTCCGGCTCGAATTCTGACTCTCGCTCTTCTCTTTGCCGCAATCACCTCAACAGCCCAACAACCTAACCCCGTCGTCCTCGACAGCGTCGTCGCTGTCGCCAACAAACACGCAATCCTCTCGAGCGATATCGACGACGAAATTCGCCTCTCCGTTCTCGACCCCAATCTCATCGGCGAGGGCGCGCTCACAAAGCAAGGCGCTCTCAACCAACTCATCAGCCGCGCCCTCATCGAGCAGCAGATTCGCCAGGAAGACATGCTGTCGATCGAGCCATCGCAGGATGAGGTCAACGCTCGTCTTGACCAGATTCGCAAAGAGCTCCCGGCCTGCGTGCACCAGGACTGCGCCACCGACGCCGGCTGGAAGTTGTTTCTTGCCGCGCACGGGCTTACCTCCGAACGCGTAGAGTCCTATCTCCGCTATCGGCTTGAAATTTTGAGCTTCATTGAGCAGCGTTTCCGCCAGGGAATCCAAATCTCGCCGCAACAGATCGATGAGTATTACCACCAGACGCTGCTCCCGCAGTACAAACCCGGCGAAACCATTCCGCCGTTGAATCAGGTCGCTCCGCGCATTCAGGAAATCCTGCTTGAACAGCAAGTGAACGTTCTCTTCGACGCATGGCTCACCAATCTGCGCGGCCAGGGCGACGTCGAAATTCTCGATCCGTCGCTTCAAGGCTCTTCCCTTGAATCCCCGCCGCTCGAGCCTGCCCCGGCCGTGAACACCATCCCCGCCCCGAGTCCAGGTGCCAAGCCATGAACGATCGCAATCCAAATTCGCCCGAACGCGAACCCAATTCGCCCGTTCGCGAACCCAATGCGATCTCGCCAGAACCGGACCACGCGCCCGAGTCCGCCCCGCCGCGCAAGCGCACCCGTCTGCGCCGTTTCTTCCTGCGTCACCTTCCGCTTTCGCTCGCGGCAGTCGCGGTTGTGCTTGTCCTCACCGCGGTCGTTGGCTATTTTGTCGCCAGCTCTTCCGAGTTCGAGAATTGGATGCGCAAGCGCATCATCGCTCAAATCGAAACCGCTACCGGCGGCCGCACCGAGATTTCTTCATTTCATTGGCGCCTGCTTCATCTTGAAGCTGAAGCCCGCGGCGTCGTAATTCATGGCACCGAGGATTCCAACGAATCGCCCTACGCCGAAATCGACCGCCTGCGCGTCCAGGTAAGCATCTTCGGTTTCTTCACTCCGCATATTTCCCTGCGCGACCTTGAAATTGTCCAACCCCGTCTGCACCTCATCTTCTATCGCGACGGCTCCACAAATCAGCCGAGCCCGCGCACGCCCTCGAACCACAGCAAGTCGGGTCTCGACACATTCTTCGATCTGCGCGTTAGCCAAGTCACAGTCGAGCAGGGAATGCTCGATCTCGACGATCGCGCCGCGTCCCTCGACGCTCAAAATCGCTATCTTCCGCTCGACTTCAGGGCCAGCGACGTATCCCTTCAAATGATCTACGTGCCCGCAACTTTCAGCGCGCCCGAAAGCTATCGCATCAATGCCGCCGCCTCTGACCTCGCGCTCTCCCGAGATCTGCCGCGAAAGCAAATTTCGCTTGTGCTCCCGGCTGTTCATGGAAAGCTGCAACTTTCTCTCAACCTCGAACGCAATCGCGCGTCCCTCACCAGCCTTCAACTCACTTCCCACAATCGCGGGGAACAAGACCGCACGCTTCAGATCTCAGGCGTCCTCGACGATTTCCTTCACCCACATTGGCAGGCCAAGGTTTCCGGCGATCTCGACATGCGTCTCCTCGATCCCATCCTCGGCTATCCCGATGCGCCCGTAGGCATCGCTCATCTCAACCTCGCCGCAAACGGATTCGCGCCTACCTTTCAAATCGCCGGCACCATCCACGTTGACGGCGGCTCTTACACCGGCGCAAATATGAACGCCACCAATATCAACCTTGACGCGCGCGTCGACGCCGATCCCGACAAGCTTCTCATCTCCCAGATCGTTGCTCGACTCCACCAGGGCGGGCAAATTGAAGGCTCCGTCCTGCTTCAGCCCTGGCTGCCCCGCGCCGAGGCCGTCCCCGCGCAAATCTCCGCTCCGGGTCCTGAAGAATCGCATTCCTCGCGCAACGTCCTCGTCCACGCGCCGCTCGTTCCCATCCTCTTCAACGGCAAAGTCACCGCCAATCTCAAAAGCGTTTCTCTTGACACCATTCTCGACATCGTCAGCCCGCCTCAATTTCGCCGCCTCGGTTTTGACTCGCTCGTCAGCGGTCCCGCAATCGCCACCTGGTCGAATGGCAATGTGCTCAGCGTCACCGTCACTTCGACGCTGGCCCTGAGCCCCTCACAGCACACGCCCTCAGGCGAAGTTCCAGCCAACGGCGTCATCGATGCCACCTACTCGCAGCGCAACGGTGGCGTCGACCTTCGCAAATTCGAGCTGCACATGCCCTCGAGCGACATAATCGCGCATGGCGCGCTCGGCGCATACCCGATGGGCAGCCCGTCAGTTCTCAACGTCGAAGCTCATTCGCATAACTTGTCGGAATTCGACGCCGTGCTGCGCTCGCTCGGCCTCAGTCGCAACGGCAAAGCAGGAACCGCCGCTCTTCCCGTAGCCCTCGCGGGCCAGGCCGATTTCCATGGAACCTGGACCGGCTCCTTGATCGAGCCGCACATCACGGGCTCGCTCAAAGCCACGCAGTTGGCTCTCGAAATGCCATCGCCCGGTGCCGCTTCTGGATCTGCCCCCAGCGATGCCCAAACCCGCCCAACTCAAACCAGATTCGTTCACTTCGACTCAGTCGACGCCGACGGCAGCTATTCGCCAACTCAAATCGCCATCGAGCACGCAACGCTCCTTCGCGGCAATTCAAAAATCTCCGCAAGCGGAACTCTCAACGCCTCTCTCGGCACAACTCTCGACGCATCTCTCGTCGCCACTCCGCCAACCGCCGCGCCACCAATCAGGCCCCATCGCCACTACGCCGCTACTCCCCAGCCAACCTACGATTCCAATTCCATCCTCCGCGCCCATATCGACGCCACCAACGTCGACGTCGCTGATCTCCAGCCATTTATCGCCCAGACCCTCCCGGTCACAGGCGTCTTCAATGCGCAGATCACCGCCGACGGACCGCTCAGCGAGCCGGCAGCCTCCGGCTCCGTCGCCATGGACCATGCCGTCATCTACGGCGAGCCGATTACGCAGCTCCGCATCGAGGCCTCCTTGGGCAACCATGCGCTCAAGCTCACCTCCTTTCACGCAACTGATGCGGGCGGCGTTCTCTCCGCTTCAGGCAGCTACGACCTCAACGCAAAAACATTCGACGTGCAAGCGCACGGAACTGGAATCGATATCGCTCGCATCGGCTGGGTCGGCCAGCATAATCTTGACGCCGCCGGCAAGCTCTCAGCCGACATCACCGGCTCAGGCTCATTCGACGATCCGCGTCTCAACGCCAGCGCGCACCTTGAATCCCTCACCTTGGGTGGGCAGCAATTCGGCGCTCTCGAAATTTCCGCGCACACCGCCAACCACAACTACATCTACACCGCGACCACGCAGTTGCAGGGAGCCAACCTCCACCTTCAGGGCCAGACTGCAATGAGCGCCGGCTACGCAACGCACGCTCAGCTCGAGTTTTCCCAGTTCAATGTCGGCGCTCTACTTCGCATGGCGCGCTTTGACGCATTCAGCGCCGATTCAGCGCTCGCCGGAACCGTCTCCATCGATGGGCCGCTCTCCGATCTCAAGCAGATTCGCGGCGACGCCCGCCTCCAGCAGTTGGCGGTCACCGTCGCCGGCGTGCCTCTCCAGAGTGACGGCCCCGCGCACGCGACGCTCGCCGGCGGCATCATCCATCTTGATCCCCTCCACATCACCGGCGACAACACCGATCTCCGCGTGCATGGCAGCCTTTCGCTCGAGGGTTCGCAGCAACTCGATCTCGCCGCCAACGGTTCCATCAATCTCAAGCTCGCCGAAACGCTCGATCCCGACCTTACCGCGAGCGGCGTATCCACATTCACTGTGGAAGCGCACGGGCCACTTCAGAATCCCGCTTTGCAGGGAAATGTCGATTTCCAGGATTGCTCGCTCTCGCTCGAAGATCTTCCCAACGGCCTCAGCCAGTTGCGCGGCACGCTCGAGTTCAACCAGAACCGCCTTGAAGTAAAATCCCTCACCGCAATGACTGGCGGCGGCCAGCTCACTGTCGGCGGATACCTCGCCTATCAGCACGGCATCTTCGCCGACCTCACCGCCACCGGAAAAGCCGTCCACATCCGCTACCCTGACGGCGTCAGCTCCCTCGCCGACGCCACAATGCAGCTCCAGGGCCCGCAAAATAATCTGCTCCTCAGCGGCGACGTGCTCATCACGCGTTTTGCCGTCAGCCCCGACCTCGACCTCGCCGCACTCGCCACGCAGGCCGGCACATCTGTCCAGGCCATCGCGCCGCCCGACGCTCCCTCAAACCACGTGCGCCTCGACGTGCGCATCGTCTCCTCGCCGCAGTTGAACTTCCAGAACGCATTTGCCAAGCTAGCCGGCGACGTCAATCTCCGCCTTCGCGGAACATTGGCCTCGCCCTCGCTTCTCGGTGCCGTCTCCATCACTGAAGGCAGCGCGCTCATCGCCGGAACCCGCTACGAGCTCGAGCGCGGAGACATCACCTTCACCAATCCCGTCCGCATCGAGCCAGTCATTGACTTGAGCGCCACCGCCCATGTCGAGGACTACGACATCTCCCTCGGCCTGCACGGATCGATGCAGAAGCTCAGCGTCTCCTACCGCAGCGATCCTCCGCTGCCTGAGGCCGACGTCGTCTCGCTTCTCGCGCTCGGCCACACCGCCAATCAGCAGCGCCTCTACACCCAGCAGCAGGAGCAGGCCATCAGCAATCCCACCACCGATGCGCTCCTCGGCGGCGCGCTCAATGCCACCGTTTCCAGCCGCATCCAAAAGCTCTTCGGCGCAGGCTCCGTCAAAGTCGACCCCAACTATCTCGGCGCGTTCGGCAACTCCACCTCCCGCATCACCGTCGAGGAGCAGCTCGGCCGCGCCGTCACCCTCACCTACGCAACCGACGTCAACACCACCAGCCAGCAGTTGCTCCAGGCTGAAGTTGCCATCAATCGCCACGTCTCCCTCGTCGTCGCCCGCGACGAGTCCGGCGTCTTCTCCATGGTCATAAAGGCCACCCGCCGTTACCGCTAACTCCTTTCTAACTTGTCGCTGACTCCTCTTTAACTGCCCTTTAACTCCTCTCTAACTCCTCCTAACTCCCGCCCTAACTCCTTTCGCCTGGCTGTTTCAGCTTTTCCGCGCAACCAATCGCACCCCATCGGTGTCTAAACAGACCGGCAGGCTCGCTGCTGTCGCCGGCTCAATCGTCAGGGAGCCCGCGCCTGAAAAGCACAAATCCTGATGACGGAGGATCTTCCCCATGACAAGAAACATCAATCATCGCAACTCGCTTCTCTTTGCCGCGGCTCTTCTCGGCGGCGCACTGTTCCTTCCCCAGTTTGTCCAGGCAGCCGACCAACCTGACGTGGCCGCCGCGGTCCGCGCCAAGCTGAATAAGTCGCAGTACAAAGACGTACAGGTCAATGTCGACGCGAACGGCATCGCCACCTTGTCCGGCACTGTCCCCGACTATGAGTACAAGGCTGACGCCGACAAGGCCGTCCACAAAGTCAAAGGCGTCTCCGCCGTCCGCAACGATATTCAGGTTGCCGGACCCAGCGTCCCTGACAGTGAGTTACAGAAGAAGCTGCTCGAGAAAGTTGCTGACAGTGCCATCGGCTACGGCAACATGTTCGACGCCGTTACCGTTGACGTGCACGACGGCGTCGTCACCCTGGGTGGTCACGTCCACGACTATCCCAACCGTGACACGGCCCTCGCCGTCGTCTCCACAACGCCCGGCGTGAAAGACGTCGTCGACAATATTGAAGTCGATCCCACCTCGGCCATGGATGACGGCATTCGGCTCGCGGTGGCGCGCGCCGTCTACGGCTACCCGTCGCTCAACCGGTACGCGATCGATCCCGCAAAGCCCATCCGCATCTCTGTCCAGAACGGCCATGTGGAGCTTTACGGCGTAGTCGACTCGCAATCCGACAAGGACACCGCTTACATTCGCGCCAACTCGGTTCCCGGAGTCTTCAGCGTGACCAACAATCTCCAGGTCGCCGGCCAGCCGTCCGAGAAGTAGCCGTAACTCAAAAGCGGCTGTAACTGTCCCCGCGGCACGACGTTCGCGCGCGCTAAGTTGGCCGCGCGCCATAAAAGCCGGTTGCCCCATCCTTTCCGCTCGCCGCGGCGAACGGAAAGGGTGGGACAGCACGAACTCTACCCCTCGGGGCTTTGTATCAGGGCACGACTTTAGTCGTGCCGCAACCGCCGCTTTGAATTGAAGGGTACGGGCTTTAGCCCCCGAAGGAAGGCTCTTCCAAACTAGCCCCGAACCCATACCCCGCTCTCGCCCAAAAACCGTATAAGCTGGTGTGTGCCTTTCCACCCGCAATCTCCAGGGGAAGAGATTTCCGCGCGCGACGGTTCATCAATCGAGCCGCAACCCCCAATCCCCGATCCCGCCCCGCGCCCACACCGCGACTTCGACTCACTCCTCATCGGCCCTCACGGCCTGCGCGCCGGATGGTCCATCTTTTTTTTCGCCGCGCTCTACTACCTCTTCCGCGAAATCATCGGAAACCTCTTCTACGCCGCGGGTCTCATTCACGACACGCCCCCCGACTCCGCCGGCGCCGTTCTGATCGCCGAATTCGTTCCGTTTCTCGCGCTCGTCGCCGCCGCACTCATCATGGCCCTCATCGAAATCCGCAGCCCCCACCTGGATATCGATGAGAATCTCCCCCGCCGCATCCTCAGCTACAACCTCGCCGGCCCCCGTCGCGTCCGCCACTTCGCCTCCGGCCTCGCCGCTGGCTTCGCCGCGCTCTCGCTTCTCATCGCAGCCCTCGCCTCGGGCGGCTGGTTACATCTCAGCCCCGCATCGCTCGCCCCAGCGCAGGCGCTCCTCAACGCCGCGCTCTGGGCCATCGCATTCCTCCTCGTCGCGTCGGTTGAGGAAGGCCTCTTTCGCTGCTACTCACTCTCCACGCTCGCCCACGGAATCAATTTCTGGTGGGCGCTCGCCGCCCAGATCGGCCTCTGCCTTTATCTCGCCCTCACCGGCGGAGGCAACGGTGCATGGGGCGTTTACCTTGCCGCCGCAATCGGTTTCTTCCCCTGCCTCGTCCTCCACCAAAAATCTGTGGCCCACTCAGAGTCTCGCGCCCGCAGCGCATTCTGGCAGGCCGCCTGGGTCACCTCCACGTTCTTCGGCTTCTATCACACCTCCAACTACGGCGAAAATTGGATCGGCGTCTTAGCCGCCGCTTTCATCGGCTTCGTCTTCTGCGTCAGCGTTCGCGTCACCGGCTCCGCATGGTGGGCCATCGGCTGTCACGCGGCATGGGACTGGGCCGAAACCTTCTTCTACGGCGCAGCCGACAGCGGCTTCCAGGGCCAGGGCCACTTCCTCTCCGCCAACTCCGCAGGCAATCCGCTCTGGAGCGGCGGCAGCGACGGCCCCGAAGGCAGCTTGCTCGTCCTCGGCGTAGTTTTGCTCCTGCTTCTCTTCCTGCTCGCCCTCTACGCACGCAAAAAATCCAAATTCGAAGCCGCCGCCGCGCAGCCGACAGCCTGACCGCTTCAGCAATCTGCCCATTCAGCGCCTCAATATCGTCGTATCCTGAATCTGCCCAATGCCCGACTCATTTCCAACAATCTCGTCGCAACCACCCCCCGCGCCACCCCAGCCGCGCCGCAAACGCCTCTGGCCCCGCATCCTCCTCTGGTCCTGCCTCGCCCTCTTCGCCTTGCTTCTCTTCGCGCCGCTAGCCGGAGTCCTCTGGCTTCGCTCCGCAGCCAAATCTGCACTTCCCCAACTCGACGGCGACGTCCATCTCCCCTCCGGCTCTTCCCGTCCAATCCTCTCCGCGCCCGTCACAATCCGCCGCGATGCCCACGGCGTTCCCCACATCGACGCCTCGTCGCAAGACGATCTCTTCATCGCGCAGGGCTACGTCACCGCGCAAGACCGCCTCTGGCAAATGGACGCCTCGCGCCGCAGCTCGAACGGCGATCTCGCCGAAATCATGGGCCCCACGCTCATCCAGCACGACAAAACGCAGCGCGTCCTCCAGATTCGTCTCACCGCTCAGCGCTTCTACGGCAGAATATCCGCCGACGAACGCCGCCGGCTCGACGACTACGCCCGCGGCGTCAACCTCTTCATCGCGCAGTGCGAACAGTCGAACTCACTCCCCGTCGAATTCCGCCTCCTCCACTACCGCCCCGAGCCTTGGACCGGCGTCGACTCCATCAGCGTCGTCCTCTCCATGGTCCAAACCCTCGACACTCACATCGCCACCAAACTCTCGCGCGGTCGCATCTCCGCCAAACTCAATAGCCCCGCGCTCGAATCCGATCTCTACCCCGTCGGCTCATGGCGCGACCATCCGCCCACCGGCGTCAAGCTCGATCTCACGCAGCCGCAGGGTTTGCCCCTCCCACCAGGAAATGCCGACGATGATGAAGACAACACCGAATCCCGCGCCGTGCCTTTCACAGCGCCAAGCCGCACTGCAGTTCCACAGCCGGCAACCGCACTCTTAACAAGACCGGCCACGAACCTCGTTGCCCCATCCTTTCCGTTCGCCGCGGCGAACGGAAAGGGTGGGATCGCACGAGCCAACCTCCGGGGCCTTGTATCAGGGCACGACTTTAGTCGTGCCGAAACAGCCGCAAAAAAAGAAGGGGCTTTAGCCCCCGAGGCCGCAGCCCGCAATTCGCCAGCGCCCCTCAACACCCCCGCCCTTCTCACCCTTCTCGGCCAACCCACTTGTCCCGGCTGCGCGTCCGGCTCCAACAACTGGGTCATCGCCGGCTCACACACCGCTTCCGGCAAGCCGCTCCTCGCGAACGATATGCACCTCACCCTCCGCGAGCCGGACACCTGGTACATGGCCGACCTTAGCGCGCCCGGCTTCCACGCCGCAGGCGTCACCCTCCCCGGTTTCCCTCTCGTCATCGCCGGCCACAATGACCACGTCGCTTGGGGATTCACCGCGCTCTACGGCGACACGCAGGATCTCTATATCGAAAGACTCGACGGCAAAGGCAACTACGAAAGTCCCGCATCTACGGCAACAGGCGCTGCATGGCACCCGCTCACCGTCGATCCCGAAGTCATCCACGTTCGCGGCGGCAAAGACGTTCTCTTCACGGTCCATTCCACCGCGCACGGCCCGCTGCTCAATTCGCTTCTCCCCGCCAGCGACCCGCCCACCGCCCTCAAGTGGACCCTCTACGATCCTGTGCTCAACAAAATTCCGCTCTATGAAATGAACACCGCATCGAATTGGGCAGAATTCTCCGCCGCGCTCGCCGATTGGTCCTGGCCCACGCTGAATCTCGTTTACTCTGACGACCAGGGCCACATCGCCTATCACGCCATCGGGTTAATTCCGATTCGCCCCGCCGGAATCGCCAACGTGCCCATTCCTGCCGCGCCAATCCCCAACGTACCCACTACCGACGCGTCCAGCCCAAACGCTCCCATTGCCGGCGAGTCCAGTTCCGACCAAACGCACGAATGGCAGGGCTACATTCCTTTCGACCAGTTGCCCAGCGCCGTCGATCCACCCTCAGGCTTTCTCGCCACCGCCAATAACCGCGTCACCACCGACAAATCTCCCTACCCGATCACAAACGAATGGGGCGATCCCTACCGCATTGAGCGCATTTACAAATCTCTTGACGGCCGCGACCATCTCACCAACGCCGACATGCTCGCCGTCCAAACCGACATCTACAGCGAACTCGATCAGGAGATGGGCCATCGTTTCGCCTACGCCATCGATCACACGCCCGGCCCTGAAGGCAACGGCGATCCGCGCATGCGTCAGGCCGCCGACCTCATGCGCAGTTGGGATGGCCGCCTCACCACCAACTCCGCCGCCGCGTCCATCGTCACCCAGGCTCGCGCCGCGCTCTGGCCCATGATCCTCCAGCCCAAACTCGGCAAACTCGCCGGCGACTATCGCTGGGGCGAAGACTGGTTTGCTGAAGAAGAGATCGTGATGAACTCCAAGCCTGCGTGGCTCCCATCCGCCTACAAAGACTGGAACGCGCTCCTCACCGCCGCCGTGCGCAACGGAATGAAGCGCGGAAAAGCGCCCGCCGACATCACGCAATGGGCCTACGGCCGCTGGCACGTCGTCGACATCGAGCACCCGCTCGCCGTTTTTCTTCCTCTCATCGCGCGCGTCGCCGGAACCGGCCCGCAACCGCAAAGTGGCGACGGCACAACCGTCAAGCAGGTCGGTCGCGACTTCGGCCCCTCGCAGCGCTTCACCATGGATTGGAGCAACATCGACGGCTCAACTGAAAACATCGTCCTCGGCGAAAGCAGCAATCCCTTCAGCCCCTACTTCCGCGACCAGTGGAACGACTGGTACAACGGAACCACCTTCGCGCTCCCGTTCACTCCCTCAGCCGTCGCCGCGCAAACCAGGCACACGCTCCGCCTGCTGCCATGAACGAAAAGGAAAAACAAGCAGAGCACAACCTGCATCGCTTCGCCGGCCCCGCCCTCATTCTCCTCGCCGCATTCATCGCCATCGTCCCGCAACTCATTCGCGGCAACTCCTGCGGCCACGACTTCAACGTCCATCTCGTCTCATGGTTCGACTGCCTCAACGCATGGCGTCACGGCATTCCTTATCCCCACTGGACGCCCAGCGCAAACTACGGCGCAGGCGAGCCGCGCTTCGTCTACTATCCCCCGCTCACCTGGATGCTCGGCGCAGCACTCGGCGCAATCCTCCCCTGGAATCTCGCGCCTATCGCGCTCACTTTCATCATCCTCGCCGCCACCGGACTCGCCACGCGCGCCCTCGCTCTTGAATCTCTCGACAACACTCCCGCCACTCTCGCCGGCTGCGTCTCCATCTTCTCCGGCTTCACGCTCTTCACCGCCTACGAGCGCTGCGCCTTCCCTGAATTCGCCGGCGGATTCTGGCTCCCCCTCATCATCCTGTTCGTCCTGAGCGATTACCGAACACCTGGTTGCCCCATCCTTTCGCGTTTTGCGCGAAAGGGTGGGAACCCATCCACGACACCCGGTAACTTGAAAATCGGATTTCTCCGCCGCGCCTTCTCCGGCTCAACCGTCCCGCTCGCCATCGCCCTCGCCGGCGCATGGCTTTCCAATCTCCCGCTCGGAGTCATCGCCGGCTATCTGCTCGCCGGCACCGCGCTCCTCTGGGCTATCGTCAACAAATCCTGGGCTCCACTACTTCGCGCCGCTGTCGCCACCGTGCTCGGCCTCGGTCTCGCCGCAATCTACTGGGTGCCCGCAACCGTTCAGCGCCATTGGGTCGACATCAATCAGTCCACGCAAGATCCCGGCTACAACTTTGAAAACAGTTGGCTCTTCTCACGCCACTCCGACCCGTTGCTCGCGATGCACGACGTAATCCTGCGCCAGGTCTCCTGGATCGCCGTCTCAATGATCGCCGTCGCTCTCGTCGCCGTCCTGGTCTGTTACTCCCGCGGGTCTCTTCCAAAACTAGAAAAAAAGTGGATTCCGCTTGCCGCTATTCCCGTCGTCGTTCTGTTTCTTCTTTTCCCCATCTCGCGGCCCATCTGGCACACGCTCCCTCAAATGCCGTTCCTGCAATATCCCTGGCGCATGCTTGAAGCCGTCGAAGCGCCAATGTCCATCTTTTTCGTCGCCGCCATCTGGCCGTCAAATCGCAGCGCCAACTCCGCCAGCCGCGTCGAGCCGCAGCCAAATTTTCATCCTCGCCGCCTGCGCCGCTCTCTTCATCGCCGCCACCATCTACGCCGGAACAACTTACTTCCAGGTCTGCTACCCAGAAGATACCGTCGCATCCTCGCTCGCCGACTACCGCACCGGTACCGGCTTTGAAGGCCTCTACGAATACGAGCCGCCCAACGGCGATCTCAGCATCATCCCCACCGGAATCCCCGACGCTTGCCTCGTCACCGACCCGTACATCGTCCTCGGCAAGCCCGACCCCAACGACCCGACGCATCAACCCCGCCTGGACTCCCGATCAAAACACCTGCCAGGCTGCATTCACCTGGGCCGGCGCCCCGCCAATCTCGTCCACAGGCCAACATGAATCGCCCGCAGGCTCTCCAGCATCGTCCGGAGAAAACCAACTCAACCCCGAACACCGCTCTATCCTCGCCACCATGCCTCACGCCGGCTACCTCGTGCTTCATCTCGAGCGCTATCCCGCATGGTCCGTGCACCTCAACGGCCAACTCATCTCCGACTCGCCGCCCCGCGACGACGGCCTCATCGCCGTGCCCGTCCCATCAGGGCCAATCAACCTCACCATTGACTGGACAACCTCTCACGGCGATCTCGCCGGCCGCTGGCTCACCGTCCTCAGCATTTTGTTGCTCATCGCTCTTTCGCTTTGTGAACGCCGCCTCGCCCGTTCTCGTCTAACATGATTGCAATGCCCCCCGACACCAAAATCGACGTCAAGACGCTGATCCAGGAAGGCGCCGACCTCACCGACAAGGCGCTCGACAAGCTGCTCCCATCCGCGGACACCGTCCCTGTTTCGATCCACAGCGCAATGCGCCACTCCGTCTTTGCCGGCGGCAAGCGTCTCCGCCCCGTGCTCGCCATGCAAGCTTCGGTCGCCATCGCGGGCCGTCTGCCCAAAGGCATCGAGCGTCTGGGCGCAGCCATCGAGATGATTCACACTTACTCGCTCATCCACGACGATCTGCCCGCCCTCGACAACGACGATCTCCGCCGCGGCAAGCCCACCTGCCACGTCGCCTTCGGAGAAGCCATCGCCATCCTCGCCGGTGACGCGCTCCAGACCCGCGCCTTTGAAGTGCTCTCCGGCCTCGCCTGCCCGCCCGACGCAACCACGCAGATCATCGGCCTCATCGCCAACGCCACCGGCACTGTTGACGGCATGATCGGCGGCCAGGTGCTCGATCTCGAAAGCGAAGGCCGCAAGCCAACCCCCGAGCTGGTCGAGGCCATCCATCGCGCCAAAACCGGCGCGCTCATCCGCGTCAGCGTCATCACCGGCGGAGTCTACGCCGGAGCCACTGCCGACGACGTCGTGCGCCTCAACCGCTTCGGCCGCAAAGCCGGTCTCGCTTTCCAGATTGTCGATGATGTTCTCGACATGACCGTCGACTCAGCCCAGCTCGGCAAAACCGCCGGCAAAGACGCAGCCACAGAAAAGGCCACTTGGCCCGCCGTCTTCGGCGTCGATCAAAGCCTGCGCGACGCCGCGCAGCTCGTCGAAGAGGCCTTCGCCGCTCTCGATCCCTACGGCAGCCGCGCCTACGGCCTCAAAGCCATCGCCCGCTACCTCATCGAACGCAAAAACTGATTTTCCCTCGCGTGTTCGCACGCGAACCTCCCCGAATCGTCCCCCCCCGCAACGTACGAAGCTGCAATCAGGCTCGCAAATCGCCGCCCGCATCACCATTCAACGCCGCGCAATTGCGATCCGGAGGCAATCCTCGATGACTCAAACCGCATTCGTCACCGGCGGCGTCGGCCTTCTCGGCAGCAATCTAGTCCGGCTCCTCGCCGGCAAGGGATACTCGGTTCGCGCGCTGGTCCTCCCAAGCGAAATGGACAAAGTCCCCATCCAATTTGCCGAAACTCCCGTCGAAATCATCCGCGGCGACATGCGCGACGTCCCTGCCTTTGCCTCCGCGCTCTCCGGCGTCGACATCGTCTTTCACACCGCCGCCTACTTTCGCGATTACCTCAAGGGCGGCCGCCATTGGGAAGCGCTTTACAGCATCAACGTCGCCGGAACGCGCAACCTGCTTGAGGCCGCATATCGCGCCGGTATTCGCCGCTTCGTCCACGCCAGTTCCATCGCCGTCCTCGATGATCGTGCGTCTTCTCGCATCGACGAGACCATGCTCCGCGATGAGCGCCGCGCCGAACCCTACTACCGCAGCAAAATCCTCGCCGAGCGCGAAATCCTCAGCTTTCTGGGCCAGCATCCTGACATGAGCGCCGCCATGATTCTTCCCGGCTGGATGCACGGCCCCGGCGACGCCGCCCCAACCCCCGCCGGCCAGTCCGTGCTCGATTTTCTCCGCGGAAAAATCCCCGGAATCCTGCCCGGCGCATTCTCAATCGTCGACGTGCGCGATGTCGCCGAAGCCATGACCCTCGTCGCGCTCAAGGGCCGCCGCGGTGAACGCTACCTCGCCGCCGGACGTCCCATCACTTCAGCCGATTACATGGCCTCGCTCGCCGCGATCGCCGAAGTCAAATTACCGACGCGAAGAATTCCACTCTCCGCGCTCTACGCCGTCGCTGCCGTCAGCGAATCTTGGGCGCGCCTCACGCGCAGGCCCGTACAGCTGAGCCTCGCAGCCGTGCGCCTCCTCGACCGGCGCATTGAGCAGTTGCAATTCGACCACAGCAAATCGACAAAGGAATTGGGCCTCGAATTCCGGCCCCTCGAAGAAACTCTGCGCGATGAAATCGCGTGGTTCCGAGCGCACGGCTACCTCGGCTGATAACGCGCCTGCGCGCCGCGCCTTACTGGCTCAGCACCTGCCGCAGCTTCTCGCTCTGGGCTGAAATATCCTCAACCGCCGACTGCGTTTTGCTCAGCAGCCCCTGCAGGTTTTCCAGAAATTCCGGCAGCCTGTCCCAGCAACTCCGCACCACATCCTGCTGATCCATCAGCGCCAGCGCCGCGCCCGACACAGCCGCAATCAGCCCGATCCGCCGTTGCCCAGTCACCAGCAGCACTCCGCTTGCCGCCAGTGTTCCCACCGCCGCGTATCGGATCCAGTTCGTGCCGCTCTCGCTTTCCTCACGCGTCTCAAAACCCGAAGCGCCCGATCCCGAAGCGCCCGACCTGTATTCTCCAGGCCTGTATTCTCCTCTAGCCAACGGCACAACCGCCATGATCCCTCCTCGTGTTCGCGCCGCAATCCGGCTCACGAACTCCATTGCCTTCTAAGTATCGCTTGAAAATCCAGCCCGTTCATTCCAGCCTGTAAATCGGGTGCCCCCGGTCTCGATTTTGAGACCGGGGATAGCACGAACCTCAATCCAAATCGATCTCGCGAAATGGCTTCTCATCTGGCGCGTCCTTCGCCTTCCGCATCGCCTCGGCAAATTTCTTGTCGAACAAATCTTCCTTGTTCTTCTCCGCGTCCACGCTCTGCCTGAAAATCGACTCCGTCCGTTCCCCCTGCTCGCGCATCGCCTTCGCCGCCGTCTCCAGGTCGTCGAACATCCGCTTTCTCGGAGCAGGTGTGTGGCTCACCAGCACGCCAGTCTCCGCGTCAATCTTCAGCATCGCCCCGCAATCCGGGCACGCCACTTCAAACGTCTTGTCCTTGTCCTTGCTCATTGCAATTCCGATTTTATGCTCCCGCTCATGCTTTTGGGCAGTCATCTTCCCTTCTTCCCGCGGATCACCTCGGGAACTTGAGACTTGACTCACCCTCGCCCTCCAGCGAAAGATGAATGGGCTGGATGCACTGCCCTGCACCGCGCATCAATGCGCCGCGCAACGATCCACCGACCCAGAAACTTCTTTTCACTCTAGGAAACTGACCAAATGAAAATCACCCACATCAATCCGCTTCATCTCCTCGCGCCCGCAACCCTTGCTCTCCTGTCTTTCGCCATCCCCGCCACCGCGCAATCTCCCTCGCCAACCCGCATCACCTCCGCGCCGCTCCAGGTCGACCGCGCCGATCCAGCCAGCAGCCGCATCATTCCAGCCAACGCCAAGCTTGATCGCATCGCCACAGGGTTTACGTGGACCGAAGGCCCCATCTGGGTCAATGGCAGTCTCTTCTTCGCTGAAATTCCCTCCAACTCCATTCGCCGCTGGACCCCCGGCAAAGGCGTCAGCATCTTCCTTCAGCCCAGCGGCTACAAAGGGGCCACTCCTTATGGCGGCCGCGAGCCCGGCTCCAATGGTATGACGCTCGACGCCCAGGGCCGACTCACCGTCGCCGGCCACGCCCAGCGCGACATCTTCCGCTTTGAATCGCTCAACCCCGACGCCCAGCAAACCGTCCTCGCCGATCGCTACCAGAGCCTGCGCCTCAACAGCCCCAACGATCTCGTCTACCGTTCAGACGGCTCCATCTATTTCACCGATCCGCCCTACGGCCTGCGCAAGCAAAACGACTCCGACCCCGAAAAAGAACTCCAGATCAACGGCGTCTATCGCATCCCAAACGCCGCCGCTCAAAAGCCCGGCACGCCGCCCTCGCGCGATGACCTCCAGCTCCTCATCTCCAACCTGCCCCGGCCTAACGGCATCGCTTTTTCGCCCGGCGAAAAATTTCTCTACGTCGACTCCACCGAGCCAAAGAAAATCTGGATGCGCTACACGGTGCTCCCCGACGGCACGCTCGCCGATCCCACGCTCCTCTATGACGGAACCAATGATTCGGGAATCGGCGGCCCAGACGGCATGAAGGTCGATGTCCAGGGAAACATCTACAGCGCCGGCCCCGGTGGCGTCGTCATCCTCTCGCCCGAAGGCAAGCGCCTCGCCACCCTGCTCATCCCCGAGCGCGTAGGCAACGTAGCCTGGGGCGGCTCCGATCGAAAAACCCTCTACATCTGCGCCAGCACAAGCGTCTACCGCGTCAAGCTGAGCATCCCCGGCGAACCCGTGACTCAGCCGCCACCACCCATTCGCAATATTGGGTGCCCCACCCTTTCCGCAGCTTCATCGCGGAAGGGTGGGATCGCACGATCTCATTTCTCTGCCTTGTCATCCTGAGCGGAGTCCGCGCCAAGCGGACGCAGTCGAAAGCCTGCCCTGAGCGACGATTGTGAACACAATCGGAGTCGAACGGGGACCTGCTTTTGCTTTTCGCGAACTTCTCTCAGCATGAAAATGGGTGCCCCATCCTATAACGCGCACTTTGCCGTTTAGGGTGGCATCGCACGAACAAATTTTTCGCGCTGTCATCCTGAGCGGGAGTCGAAGGACCTGCGGCTGCTTTTCGCGAGCCTTGCAACAGCATCGATTTGGATAGAAGCCCCCGAATGGGGGCGAAAGAACCACGCCGGAACCTAAACATTTCTATGAAAAATGGGTTGCCCCATCCTTCCGCAGCTTCATCGCGGAAGGGTGGGATAGCACGATCAAATTTCTCGCCTTGTCATCCTGAGCGGAGTCCGCGCCAAGCGGACGCAGTCGAAAGCCTGCCCTGAGCGGAGATCGCGGACGCGATCGAAGTCGAATGGGGACCTGCGGTTGCTTTTCGCGATCCTTGCTAAACATGAAAAATTGGTTGCCCCATCCTAAACGCGCACTTTGCGTTTTAGTGGTGGGATGAGGCGGACAAAGATTTCTTCAGAAGCCTTCGCCGTGAGCTAGAGCCTCAAATCTGAACCTATGCAACGAAGTTGCTCCCGCTGCTATAGGGACGGGTCCCGAAGATGTCATTTCGCGGTTACCTGACTCATTGCGCGGAGGCCGCGCCAAGCGCACTGGGAGAGTCAACAGCTGCATCCAGGAGGAATCGTGGACTGACGTGAATGGGAGCCCCCGCGAAGTGGGAAGACAGCGAACGACTTGAGCGACCACGCCGGAATCTAAACACTTCTATGAAAAACGGGTTGCCCCATCCTTCCGCAGCTTCATCGCGGAAGGGTGGGATCGCACGAACCTCAATCTCCACGCTTTGTATCAGGGCTCGGCTTTACCATGCCGCAACGTGGCTAACTCGTTCCCTTGCTCCCCCTGCTCCCTCGTTCCCTTGCTCCCTTTGCTCCCTGCCCTATCCCCCCACAAACTCCGTCTTTCCCGGCGGCGTCGCTGCCGTCTTGAAGTTCACCACGTGATAAATCGCCGGCTCCGTTCCCACATTCCTGAACCCATGCGGCTGGTTCGACCCATTGAAAATCACGCTCCCCGGCCCCACGCGAATCCACTCCCCGTTCGAGAGCGTCTCCACCGTCCCCGTCCGCACGATAATCAGCTCCTCGTTCGGGTGCTTATGCGGCGGATGCGACATCAGCCCCGGGTTCAGCGTCGAAATGTGAATCTCCAGATTTTCCAGCGTCGCCGTCGGCGCCGAGCAAACCGTCCGCACCGAACCCGTTTTGGTTGGCTTGTCGACCATCGCGTTCCAGTCGAACACCTTCGATCCCATAATTGGCGATCCCATGACGGCTGGTGCTGCAGCCGCCGCCGCGCGGCGCAGCCGCCGGCGCAGGCGTGGCAGCAGGCGTCGCCTGGGGATTAGCTTCGGCAAAGGCCAGCACGTCGCCAGCCACGGCAGCAGCGGCCAAAGCCGCAAACATCTCTCTCCGATTCATCGTTTTCTCCTCTGTTCTTCCTCAATGTCTTGAGCCGCCGCAAGCTTGAGAACGGTGCCCTTCGTCCGCTGTTACTTATATTCGACCGCGCTCGCCGCGTGCAACCTCACCAACTCCGCTAGCTCCGCTAACCCCGCCAACCCCGCCGCTTCCTTTGTCAACCCTCCTGCATCTCCCAATCCCCGCAACCCCTTGAATCCACTAACCAAATTCCTCTCCCAACTTTGCCGATTAATTCGCGCAAATCGCTAACCTTAAAACCATAGGAGCGAACACTATGACCGAAGCCGCGAAGCTCGCAATCAACGAGTGCGAAGACGAATCCGAAAACGAATCCTCGTCCGATGCACCCGACGAGCTCACCGAAGAAGCGCCAAACCGGCTCTCTGAAAACGAGGCCGTTGCCGATTGCCTGCGCGCATGGCAAATCACCATGGAGAACGAGCGAGCCAAGCTCGACGAGGACGAAGACGAACACGACGCCGAAAAAGAAGCCAATGAAGCCTTCCTCGCCGCCATGCCTCCTCTCTCCGGCCACCAGAACATCTGCGACTTCATCGCCTGCGTCACCCAGGCCTACATGTGGGACATCATCCGCAACCAACAAGCCGAGCATCTGCTTGCAGCCGCCAAAATTGCTTTGAGCGCTCTTCGTCTTGAACCAGAACCGGCAAACTCCGTGCGCAGAGGCCCCGGCCGCCCGCGCAAATCTCCAGCCAGCAAGCAAATTAATTAAGAAAATTTTTTTGGGCACATTTTGCGTCCGTTTTCAGCCGTAACTCTTTTGGAATCGACTTGCCGCCCTCGCAAATGCGATTACAATTGCCCAAATTAGTGGCACTTAACTGGCGCGTTCGCGTCGAGATCGATGCTACTTTCCTCAAACTCATTAGCCGAGGCGCCGCATCTAACGCCAACAGCCAGACCGACGCAGGCAGGCGTCGATTTTTTATGTTAACTGCTTTTATTTCAATAACATACATCGCCGATGTGCATGCAGGCTGCCAAGTTGCCTATTTGAGCCCAATTTTGCATAAAAATCTGTGCCCAAAATAGGAAATGTTGCACCATTTTTGGTGCAATTTTGTAACTCAAGCCGGTTGAATAGCTTATCGGCAACCGCCCGGCCCTTTCGGGATTTTTCCGCAAAAACCCCCTTATCGATCTTGACAACATCCGCACACCACCCAGTGGCGATCTAGTAAAATATCTGAATGGTTAGAACAAGGAAAACACGCAACTTAAGACAAAAGGCGCCGCTATGGATTTGTCTCGTAGCAGCTGTCTCTGCCGTTGCAATGGTCGCGCTGGTTGTATTGTTTTCGGCGCGCACCGTGCAAGCGGATGCGGGTCTTCCCAGACCAGTCTTCATCGCGCCTGCGTCTCCATCTCAAGCGAGCGCAACTCCGGCTTCGCTTGTTCCATCGGCGCACAATCGGGCAACGACTGCAGATCTTGAACCTCGGGTCCCGCAGAACGCCCCAACCCCAGCCGCTCAGAGCTGGAACGACAGGATTCATGGAGTCGCTTCCTGGTATGGCGGTGTCTTTAACGGGCGCAAGACTGCCAGTGGCGAGGTCTATGACATGAATGCCATGACGGCCTGCCACCCGTCGCTTCCCTTCGGCTCAATCGTGCGCGTGGTCAACGTGCACAACCACCGCTCGGTCGTTGTCCGCATCACCGATCGCGGCGACCTCGTCGAGGATGGCCGCATTATCGACCTTTCCTATGGCGCGGCCCAGAAGCTCGGAATGACCTGGAACGGCGTAGCCCACGTAGACCTGCAGGTTCTGTCGCTGGGCAGGCAGCAAAAGCAGCCCAAACAAACCGAGCCCCAGGAAAGCCAGGCCGACCAGCAGGTAGCCAGCAACCGGTAGTAGTCAGCCCTCCCCATGCAAAAAGGCCAGCCCTCCCCGGCTGGCTTTTTTGATTTTTGTCTGGCCTTTGTTTTTGGGATCAAGAACCAACTCAGTGCGAGCAACTGCCTTCCGGCTGTGCGTAGGGCTTTTGCAGGTACTCCCGCGCCTCGTTCACCGCTCCCTGTGTATTGTCGTTGGTCTGCACTGCCAGGCGGTACTCGCCGACCGCGCGGTCGCGCTGCCCCGTAATGTCAAAGATCTTCGCGATCGCGATATGGCTCCAGGCCTCGGTCCACGGCGGCTCGTCGTCGCCGTGCAGCGCGTCGCGGAACGCATTCACGCTGGCCTGGTAGTTGCACTCGGTAAACAGCACCTCGCCGATGCGATAGCTCGCCAGCGAGCTCTGCGGATTGGCGTCAATAGCCTTCTTATACTCGGCCAAAGCGCCAAGCAGGTCGTTCTGCGCCACCAGTTGCTGGCCCTTCAGAATGGAAATCCTGACCTGTAGGTCCGGCGAAGACTTGAGCACCCAATCGTTGGGATCGACGCTGATGCGCCTCGGACGGCCAAAAGTGTCCACGACGTACTGAGTATCGGTGCCAACTACTTCGATCTTCTGGTTGACGGTCTTGCCCTCGGTCTCGATCCGCAAATCGACCGGCATGCGAAACAGGTCCAGATCCTGGTTGATCTCGCCAATGGTCCTGAAACCCTTGTTATTGCCCAGCCGGTAAACGGAGTACTTATTCGCGAAAGTCGGTGCGCCCGTGCCGTCGATCCACTGCGAGAAGAACGGCACCAATTGCTGCTGGCTTTGCGCCTCCGCAACCCGCTCTAAATCATCTGTCCGAATTGACCCGCCCGCAAACTGGCTAAGTGCCCCTTTCAAAATGTCCGCAAAAGCCTTGTCGCCAACCTCCCAGCGCAGCATGTGAAAGATCATGGCGCCCTTTTCGAGCGTCATCGACTGGAACTGAGGCGAGAAAGGATCAAGCCGGCCGACGCTCGACAGTGGAATAGTGTCATAGGCCAGCGCGCCTGCGGCCACGTCTCCCATCGCGGCCTTCATAGCGCTGGCGCCGCTCTGGTCCTCCAGATACATCAGCTCGCCGTAGCGCGACATGCCGTTCGTGATCCATGCGTCATCAAGAGATTTTGGACTCACTTCCAGTCCCCACCACTGGTGGGCAATGGTGTTGGCCAGCAGGCGCACGCCCGATTTATCGCCGGTCCGCGATCCCATAATTGCCGCCAGCTCCGGCGCATAGACAGCGGGCAGCGTGTCGTCCGGCAGCTCCACAATGTTGATCCGAGGCGTCGGGGGCAACCCGAATTCGTCAGTAAAAAAGTTGTATTCGCTGGTGGCCGTCTGCGCCAGTTGGTTAGCCGAGGCCTGGTGGCTAATGGTCACGTAGACCTTCACGTTTCCTGCGCCCGCTGACACCGGCGGCAGAAATCGGCCTGCAATTACCGTTCCCGGGAAACTCGGCTTCGACCAGCTGAAATCGTACTCGTCGCCGGGCTTTCCACTCGCAAGAGTGACGGACTTTGAAGCCCCACTTGCCCCGCTTGCGAAAACCCTCATTCCCTGCGGCACGCGAATGTGCATTTCCGCGGTGAAGCGGTCGGTCATGAACCCGGTCATGGGAAACCAGCGAGCCGGATAAAGCAGGTAAGTAATCGGCTCCTGAATGGCCGCGAGCTTGAGCCCCTCGATCGGTCCATCCTCGTTGCCGGTAATAATGCCGTCATAAACAAACGTCCAGTGCACCGGCTGGTCGGCGACAAAAGGCGCACTCGGAGTCACCCTTATTGACCCGTCCGCCGTCCGCTCACCGTCGAGCAGCTTGCCGGCAGCGTCGGAGATCTTTGCTGACTTTCAGCGCCGGATGAAAGCCGAACGTGACCACGTCCAGGTTCGCCGGAGCGGTAAAAGTCACCTGAGCCGTCGCGGTAAGGTGGTGCGTCGCGGTATCAATTTCGGCGTCGATCACGTAGCCCGTAATGTTGAGCGCCGGGCGGGCAATCTGGGCCGCGGCGGGCAGCGCGGCCATTGAAACAAGGGCCACCGCCAGCAAGCAAAATGCCGCTTGGGTTGCGGTGCGCCGGCCATTAATCTGGGGATCTTTCAGGTTTCTCTTCATTCCATCGCTCATTGTCTTGCTGCTCTTCACTGGCTTACTCGTTCCCGCCTGATTTGCTTATTTCTGCCTGCCTCTGCTTGATCCTGGCAATTCCGCGACTGACCTCAAAGCCCGGCCCCATGCCCCTTCACCGCACCAGCTGCTTCAACCTCTTGCACTACGATAGCTGCTACCCGCTCAATCGCCGTAAGTCCGGAACGCGGTCGATCCCGGCCCGGTAATCGCGCCCTGACCGTCCGCATGCACCCGCAACGCCTCCCGAATCGCTCCCAGCTCCATTCTCATGGACTCCCGAGCAGGGCCGTCGGGTAGCAGCGGGCTGAGTTGTTCCACGATATTTGCCGCGGTGAAGTCCTGCTGGATCAGCTCCGGAACCACGCGTTTGCCTGCAATCAGGTTGGCCATGGCCACATGCGGCACTTTCACCATGCGCTTGGCGATGGCGTATGTAAGCGGCGAGACCCGATAGACCACGACAAAAGGGTTGCCGATCAGGGCCGCCTCAACGGTCGCCGTCCCGCTGGCGACGACCGAGGCGCGCGCGTGGAAGAACGCCGCGCGGGCGTCCGAGACGAACCTGCACATAGAGTTTCCGCGCCGCGCAAGCCTGCGCAAGTTTGAACACTGAATTCCTTTGCGCGGCATCGAGCGTAGGTGCGAGAGGAATCAGAAACTCGTATGCCTGCGGGGCATGAGTCGCGACTGTATCGTTCAAGGGCGGGTGGGATCCGGCTCTGGAGGCGCGATGGCGCGGGCTAGCTTCGAGCATTTGCGGCAGGTTGGCCTCGATCTCGCGCAGGCGGCTACCGGGAAGCAGGCCGATCCATGTTCGGCCCGAATCGAGGCCGTTTTCTTGGGCGAATTGCTCTCGCGAAATTGCCGGCTGCGGCAAATCCGCCAGCGGATGCCCAACAAACTCGGCATCGACTCCGCGCGCGCGGTACCACGCCTCCTCGAAAGGAAAAATAACCAGCATGCGGCGCACATATTCGCGCACCAGCTTGATGCGGTGCTGCTTCCACGCCCATAATTGCGGGCTCACAAAATAAATCACCGGAATTCCCAGCCGATGGAACTCCTTCGCCAGCCGGAAGTGAATTTCAGGAAAGTCAATGAGAACGGCGATCGCAGGCCGCCGGTCGCGGATGGCGCGCTTCAGCTTGCGGAACTCCCGATAGATGCGCGGCAGATGCAGCACCACTTCCGTCAAGCCCATCACGGCCATGTCTTCGGCGCGGACAATGCACTCAACCCCGGCTGCGGCCATACGCGCGCCGCCCATGCCAACGAGCTCAACCGTTTCGCCCTTCGCCGCAAATTGTCGCCGGATCGATCCAGCCAGCAGGGCGCCATAGTGCTCGCCACTGGCTTCGCCTGCCGAGATAAAAATAAGCGGTGCCGTTGATGTTGGGGCCGACTGCATGGGTGAACCCATAATAGCGGCCCCGAATACATGACTCTTTGCCCGGTCGGCTGATCGAGCATGGTAAGCGGTGGTACCCTTCCCGATGGAGCAGGAATGGGGGCCACAATGCGCGTGTCTTTAATGGGTTTGGCGGTCGCGACTTTAATGTGCGGCTGCTTGTGTTCTGTGGCAGCCAGGCCTCAGGCAGCGCCGGAATCGGACAACCCGGCGGCAAGTTCGCGGCACCAATCCGCCAGTCGACAATCCAGTCGCCGACCCCAAGGCCGTTGTAACCATCGGCAACGCGCGCTTCACCGTCCTGACCCCTCAGCTCATTCGCATGGAGTGGTCGGCGGACGGCAAGTTCGAGGATCACGCATCCTTTGTATTCCTCAATCGGCATCTGCCGGTGCCGAAGTTCGCGATCGGGACCGAGTCCGAAGGGAGCGCGAAGTTGAGGACGATCAAGACTGATGCGCTCACGGTTGATTACGATCCGTCGGGAGACGGCCATTTCACCGCAAACAATCTCTCCATCACCCTCACCCTCGACGGCAAGCAAGTCGTCTGGCATCCCGGCGACATCGACCCTGAAAATCTGCAAGGCACCACACGCACCCTCGACACCGCCCGCGGATCAAAAACCGAAGAACCGATCGGAGCAGGGCCTGGTTTCGCGCTCCGGCTGGGCGCTCGTCGACGACTCCACCCGCCCGCTCTTCGACTCGGCCGATTTTCGTTTCCTCAATGGCGAAAAAAGCGAGTGGCCGTGGGTAATGGAGCGGCCTGCAAACGAGCGTCCTGGCGCATACACCGACTGGTACTTCTTCGGCTACGGCCACGATTACAAACAGGCGCTGGGCGATTTTGTCCGCGTCGCCGGCCGCATTCCACTACCACCACGATTTGCATTCGGCGTGTGGTGGTCGCGCTACTGGGCGTATAGCGACGCCCAATTCGACGATCTGGTGCGCGACTTCAAACAAAACGACACGCCGCTCGACGTGCTCGTCATCGACATGGACTGGCACATCAGCGATGAGCAACTCCGCGCCGCTGGCGATATAGATCAGGCCGGGCAGTTGCTCGGCTGGACCGGCTACACCTGGAACAAAGTACTGTTTCCCGATCCGGATGCATTCCTGAAGAAGCTCCACGAAGACGGCCTGAAGACAACGATGAATCTGCATCCGGCCTCCGGCATTCAGCCCTGGGAGCAGGCGTATCCCGCGATGGCCCGCGCGATGGGCGTCGACCCGGCGACAAAAAAATATATCCCATTTGACCCGACCGACAAGAAGTGGGCAACGAATTATCTGAACCTGGTGCTGCATCCGCTTGAAAAGCAGGGAGTCGATTTCTGGTGGCTTGACTGGCAGCAGCAGTCGACAACAGATCTGCCCGGAGTAAATCCGACCTGGTGGCTGAACTATGTTCACTTCACTGACCAGCAGCGCGAAGGCAAGCGTCCGCTCCTGTTTCATCGCTGGGGCGGCCTCGGAAATCATCGCTATCAGATTGGATTTTCGGGCGACACAATTTCCGTCTGGGATTCGCTCGCGTTCCAGCCGTGGTTCACCGCGACGGCGGCCAACGTTGGCTACGCATTCTGGAGCCACGACATCGGCGGCCACATGCCCGGCGCGGTCGATCCCGAACTCTACACGCGTTGGATTCAGTTCGGCGTCTTCAGCCCAATTCTGCGCACGCACACCACAAAGAATCCGGATTCGGAGCGGCGCATCTGGGCCTATCCCGAACCCTACTCGGCCGTGATGCGCAACGCTTACCAATTGCGCGAAGCGATGCAGCCCTACCTCTACACCGAGGCGCGACGCACCTACGACACCGGGGTCGCGTTTTTCCGGCCGCTCTACTACGACTGGCCGGAAGACGACGCGGCTTACACCAGCAAAAACGAATATCTCTTTGGCGACCAGATGATCGTGAGCCCTGTCACTGCGCCCGCTGACAAGATCTCCGGCCTTGCCACCGAGAATGTCTGGCTGCCAAAAGGCGACTGGATCGAGTGGCCAACAGGAAAACATTTCGCGGGCCCAACGAATGTCGAGCGCAGCTTCACCATCGATCAGATCCCCAGATATCTGCGCGCAGGCACAATTATTCCCATGCAGCCGGCGATGCTCCACACCGGCGAAAAACCCGTCGACCCGCTGATTGTGAACGTCTGGCCGCTTGCGCCGGGCGCAAGCTCCAGCTACTCCGTCTACGAGGATTCGGGCGTGTCGGTTGAATACCAGCGCGGAGTTTTCGCGCGCACGCCCATCAAAGCAACCGAAAACGGTGACACTCTACGAGTCGAGATCGGGCCAGTTGAAGGCAGCTATCCCGGAATGTTGAAGACGCGCAGCTATGAAGTGCGGCTTCCGGACGACTGGCCACCGGCGAGCGTGACAGTAAACGGCAAGGCCGTAAAGTTCGCGAAGCCGGGGGAGGCTGGTGGCTGGACGTTTGAGGGCAACACGCTGACGACCGTGATTCCAGTTCCAACCGGCAGTGTCGCCGCAAAGGCCGTCATAGAAATCCGGCGCGCCAATGGCCGCGTTGCGCGCCGAGGCGAGCTTGACGGATTTGCGGGCGCGATGACCCGCCTGAGCGGAGTCGACGACGCGCTGCAGCAGACCGGTCCTGTCGCCGGCCCTTCCAATGCTCTCGTTGACGCGATGCAAACCGGCGACTACATCAGCTACTACCCCGACCGCATCGACGCCGAGCTTGCACACTTTCACCAAGCGCTCGCGAAGGCGCAGGCCGACGTGGCCCAGCTCGACAAGGAATTCGAGCAGCGCCTCAGCGATACGTCGCGGCGCATCGGCGGTTCCACCTGGGCTCCGGCGGACATTGAAAGCGAAAAGCAAAAACGCCGCGACCAGCTGCACCGGGCCGAGGCGCTGCTGGCCGAGGCCGCGAAATCTTCGTCGACACCGTAGATTCCCGCGCCTTCGCGCCTGTTCCTCAATCGTGGCAGCACGATCCACTTGCTTTTGCCTTCACGACTTCCGGCTGAATATAAGGCTGATCCGCCTCAACAAAATACCCTTCGCCGTATTTGTCGTGATGGCGAACCCATGCCATCGTGTGCTTCAGGCCCGCTTCGTCGCGCCCCTTTGGCACCAAATCGAGAAAGTTGTAAGCGCCAACCAGTATATCCAGCCCGCGCGCATAGCTCGAGTAGGTATGGAAGACGGCCCCACTCGCGTCCTTTGCAAAGACGCTCAATCCGGGCCGCTCCTCGGCGGGAAACTCCATCATCTCGTAGTTGTAATAGACCTGCTTTTTTCCGACCTCGTCGGGCGCGATCGAAACCTGATAGTCAAAATTGAAATCGCTCGAGTTCGACGAAACCCAGCGAAACTTCCAGCCCATGCGTTTTTTGAACGTCTCAATCTCCGAAATCGGCGCGCGTGAAACCACCGCAAGCGTCACATCGCGATTGGCCAGGTGAATCGTCATCCCGTCAAAGTGGTCTGAGAGATAGGAGCAGCTTTTGCAGCCCTCCGTCCATCCCGGCCCGAGCATGAAGTGATAAATCACGAGCTGGCTGCGCCCGCCGAACAGATCGGCGAGCGAGATTTTTCCGCCCGCAGTTTCAAATTCGTAGTTCTTCTCCACCTTCTCCCATGGCAGAGCGCGACGCAGCCGGCTGATCTCATCGCGCTGGCGGGTAAATTCCTTTTCTTTTTTTAGGAATTCTTTGCGGGCGTCGACCCACTCATCGTGCGAAACAACTTTGGGGTTCTTGACTTCTGTCGCTGTGGTTGCCATAGCAACCTCCTTTGTTCCGATTTGTTGGGGACATTTACTCCGAAACTTGCGCGAAGTTACGCGGACAATCGCAGTTCACTTGCCGCGGCGAAATAATTTTGCGATCAATGCAGCAATTCCGCCCGTGCCTGCAGTGCTTCCTGCCAAAACAGCAGCCGTTGTAGCTACGCATACTGGACACATAAGACCCTCCTCAGGTGAGCGAAAGCAGATTGCGCTCTGCTTTCGCGAGTGCGCCGCGAAAACTCTGCGAAATGAAATCAGCAGCCGCTTACTGCATAAACGGCGGCGGCTCGTCCGCGCTCGGCCCCCAGCTTGCCGGCACCGGCACATTCAGAATGCGCAGATAAACGCTGAACTGCCCGCGGTGCTGATACCAGTGGCTGAGCATCACGTCGCGAACAAATTCGCCGCGCGGCTGTGCAAACAATTCCTTGTCGCCGGCCATCAAATGCCAGGATTCCTTCATCGCAGCATCGTCAAATTTCGGCAACAGGGTGCGAACCGTCGCCACGCTTTCGTCGAAGGCCTTCAGAATTTCAGCGCGGCTGGCAGGCTGAGGAGCATTGAACGACGTCGGCGCCTGCGCGGGATTGCTCTGCACAAACTTAACGATGCTGCCGGGAACGGTCGCCAGGTGAAGCGCCAGTTGGCCCGCGGTCATGGATTTTTCGTGGGGCTTCCAGGTGAGCTTGTCCTCCGGCAGCCGCTCGAGAAACTTGCGCGTAATGGGCGCCTGCGTTTCAAACTCGTCAAGCATCGACTGAGCGATGGAGTTCGTAGCAACAGCTTCTGCAATGGGCATAGAAATTTTCTCCTTGGCGAACCCGGCGAAGTTGCGGGCCCGCTCGCGGTCCCGGTCCCGGTCCCGGTCCCGGTCGCCGTGCCCCGATCGGAAATTCACGGCCGATCGGAAATGCGCGGCATTGACCCGCAAAGCAGTTTCGTAAAACGTCGCGCGAATTTATCGCTTACGCTTTGCTCTTCTCGGCGCGCTTGCGCACATTCTCGTGAATGTGACTCCAGCCGCCGACCACGCCCTTGCGGTGATCTTCCAGAATGGGGCCGAAGGCCGAGTGAACGAACTTGATCACCGTCTCATCGCCATCCTGGCTCAGCCGGTAGATAACATTGTTCGAAACAGGCTGCGACATGAAGAGCGGCCCGCTGAATTCAAGCAGCGTCGGCCGCTTGATGGATTGCACGGTGGCCCAGCAGTGACCGTTGCCATCGCCCAGGTCGCGATACCAGCGGCCGCCAGGCACGGGTTCAATCTTCATGTCCATCGGCGTTCCATCGGGCCTTGTCCCCGCCGGGCCCAGCTCTTCAAGCAGCGCGGCAAAGGTTACCGCAAGAGAAGCCTTCACGCGGGTCTCCTGCTCAATCCTGAGGGTAAGGGCTTCAATATCAGGTGCGGTCAGCGTTGTCATACGTCCTCCTTGGTAATTCTCGTTGTGAACTTTTCTTTGATTACGCCGGCGTGGTCATTTCGTCGGCGGCTTCGGATCCATCTGCGCTTCCGCGCGCTCTTTCACGCGGTTCAACTGGTGCCGCCAGTATTGTTCGAACGTTTCAGTCCACTCATGCAGCGGGCGGATAGCGGCGGCATTCGTGCGATAAAGCCGGTGGCGGCCGTTGCGCCGCACGCGAACAAGATTCACGCTGCGCAAAACGCCCAGGTGCTTTGACACCGACGGCTGATCCAGGCCGATGGCCGTGACAATTTCGCCAACCTGGCGCTCGTCGTGCGCCAGATACAGCAGAATCTGCCGGCGTCGCGGCTCGGCAACGGCATTGAAAGCATCGGAAGTGGTCGCAGCCCTTGCCATGACCAAAACAATACATGCTCATATGGGAATATGTCAAGCACAAAATTTGTGACTTTTGTTTCGCCCTCGGTCAGCCCGCATTTTGCCGCCGGCGCCCGCGCAATTTACCATCCGTCGCATGGCTATCAACCGCCGAGCCTTCCTGAACGCCTGCACCAGCGCGGGAATTGCATCTCCGCTGCTGCCGGGAATTCTGTACACGCTCGCAGCGCAGGCGCAGGCGCAGCAGCCGCCTCCTGCGGCGAATTCAACAGCGAATCCAGCAGCGAGCCCAGCTGCGGGCTCAACTTCAGGCGGCGAAGCCAAGCCGCCCGCACTGCCAAAAATCACATCCGAAATGCTCGACCAGGCTGCAATGCTGGCTGGCGTGGGCCCGTTCACCGCCGAGCAAAAGAAGATGATGCTCGGCGGCCTGAACGACCAGCGCGACGCCTACGCGCAGATTCGCGCGCTCAAGATCGCCAATGACGTTCCGCCGGCGTATGTGTTTCATCCAGCCCCGCCGGCCAAGCCGGCAGAGAGCCGTGTCGCATACGAGGGCGCGGCGCCGCAACTGATCTTTAACGACTCTGAATCCGGCGAGCCAAACGCCCCCGCGAACCTTGAAGACCTTGCATTCGCCTCCATTCTTGAGCTGGCCAGCCTCATATGGCATCGCAAAATCACGTCTGTCGCTCTCACGCAGATGTACATCGATCGCCTCAAGCGCTATGACCCCACGCTGCATTTCGTGATCACTTTGCTTGAAGATCGCGCGCTGGCGCAGGCTAAAGCCGCCGATGAAGATCTTGAAAACGGCCTTTATCGCGGCCCGCTCCATGGCATTCCCTGGGGCGCAAAAGATCTGCTCGCAGTGAAAGGCTATCCGACCACGTGGGGTGCGGGCGGGTTTGAGCAACAGACATTCAAAGAAGACGCGACTGTAGTCCAGCGCCTGGATGCAGCAGGCGCCGTGCTTGTAGCAAAGTTTTCGCTCGGCGCGCTGGCCATGGGTGACAAATGGTTTGGCGGCCGCACGCGCAACCCGTGGAATCCCGCGCTGGGCTCAAGCGGGTCGTCAGCCGGCTCGGCAAGCGCAGTGGCCGCGGGCTGCGTCGGCTTCGCGCTCGGTTCGGAGACGCTGGGGTCCATCTCTTCGCCCTCAACGCGCTGCGGCTGTTCGGGGCTGCGGCCGAGCTTCGGCATGGTGCCGCGCACAGGCGCAATGGCGTTGAGCTGGACGATGGACAAGCTCGGGCCGATCTGCCGCTCAGTCGACGATTGCGCGCTGGTGCTCGACGTGATTCATGGCCCCGACGGCAAAGATCTTTCAGCGGGTGCCAGCATTGACTTCAATTGGAATCCCGACTTCGATTGGCGTTCGCTGCGCGTCGGCTACTTCAAAAGCGAATTCGATCCGCTGCCGCCGCTCACGCTTAAAGATGCCGCGCCGAATGAGACCCCCGACGAGCAGAAAATCCGCGAAGACGCGAATGCAGCCGCGCAGGATGACTACGCGCGACGCACGTACGACAAAAAATACGAACAGGCGGCGCTCGACAAGCTCACAAAAATGGGAGCAAATCTCATTCCCGTCGAACTGCCCAAGTTGCCGTGGGACGAAATGATCCCGCTGCTAACAGCCGAGGCCGCTGCGGCATTCGACGACCTCACCATGAGCGGCCGCGACAGCCTGCTCACCGAACAAGGACCGGAAGACTGGCCAAACGACTTCCGCATCGCGCGATTTTATCCCGCAGTGGAATACATTCAGGCCAATCGTGCGCGGACGCTCGGCGTGCGCCAGTTTGCAAAATTGTTCGAAAAAGTAGACGTGATCGTCACGCCTTCAACCGACCAGCAGTTGATCGCAACAAACATGACCGGCAATCCCGCTGTGATTGTGCCCAACGGCCTTCGCGGCACAGATGCGCCTGCGCCGCCGGCGATCGACGACGGTAACCACGACAATATCGGCGGCCCGGGCACGCCGGTGTCGATTACTTTCCTCGGCGCGCTTTACCAGGACGCGAAGCTGGCGGCTTTCGCGCGCGCTTACCAGCAGGCGACGGGCTTCGAGAAGCTGCACCCGAAGCTCGCTTAGCGCTCGAACCTTTACTTGCAGGTGTCCCCGCCGTCGCGACCGTGTGCTTGGCCAGATTCACGGTAAACGAATCGATGCTGCTGGTGGTCGGCGGAACGGTAGTGTCGACGCGCGCGGCCGTGTTCACCGCGAGCGATTGGACCGCGATCGATGCGGCGCTGAAGGTGATGCGCAGAAAACCAAACTGCGTGTCGCTGTAGCTGTCGAGACTAATCGTATTGCCGGCTCCATCGGATTCCGTCTGCTTGCCCGCGACCGCCTTCTTCCCCTGCTGATTCTTCTTCAATCCCGAAAGATCGTAATAACCGCCGTTGCCTGAGACGACGTAGGCAATCTGGCGCCCGCCGCTCTTCATCGTGCGCGTGTACCTCTCATAAAGATGCGCGTGGCCACTCAGCACCATGTCGGGCCACACGCTGGCCTGCGTGCAACATGTGTCCATTGCTTTGAGCATCGCCGCGCTCGGCATGTGCTGGCTGCTGCCCGTAAACGGCGGATGATGCACCGCGATCACCAGTGCCTGCGGATTCGCATTTTTCGTGTCGGCCTTGCGATCGCTGGCGTAGCGCTTCAGTTCGCTGGTCAGGAAGGCCAGTTGCGCCGTACCGATTTTGGAGTTGCCGAGCGAGCCGGCGCTCTCTCCCGCGTTCGAATAAAGACCAATGATGCGGACAAAAGGCGCATCGAGGGTAAAGTAGACGCCGGGCTGCGTCATCGTGGTTCGGTCGAACCCGGGCGCGCCCTGCGTCGGTACTGGCGTGCAGAAGTTGTCCACGAAGGCTTCGCAAGAATAGTTGGCCGGTTCGCCCTTGAACATAAACCCGTCGTGATTGCCGGGAATCGCGAAGATAGGGCCGGGATAGTTGCGGTACGGCTCGTAGAACTGCTCGGGGTAGTAGCTTTCCTGCCCGAAGAAATAGACCACGTCGCCAAGGTGATAGAAGAACGCAGGCTCGCCGGTGGCCCAGGTCTTGCCTGCGAAGTCAGCGGTCATGGCATCGGCGACTGCGAGTTGCGGCTCCGCGCGTTCAATGCCGCCAGTGTCGCCCACGCAGTGGATGACGAGCTGGCCGCTGGCGGCGATGGCGTTGACGGTGGCCTGGGAGAGCACATTGGCAAGAGGCAGAATCGGCGGGCTCACGCGCGGCTTAGGTATGGGCTCAAGGACCTGAATCTCATCCGACGTTGAGACCGACGCGTCGGCATCGATCTGCTGCGCACTGTAGGTAACAAAGTTGTCGGCCGTAAATGTTGGGTTGGCAAATTTGAATCCGCTGCTCGACAAGGCATTCCTGCTTTCTGCCGGCGCAAGCCCGGCGAATGAATTTTTCAACTTGGCAGAGGCCGGGGAAAAATCGGATCGAGGCAAGAGTCGGGCCAGGAATCGGAAAATGATTCTTTCGTGGGCGAATTCTATCGAATCAGCTGCAGCCCGCCAAGAAAATTTTCGACGAATTCACGAGTCGGTTGCCGTGTTACATCGATTCATGCCGCTCACGCCATGCCGATGCTCATGCCGATGTTCATGCCGCTGGCTGGCGCTACCTCAGCACACGCATTGAAGTCATGCAGCACGGAAAGCTCGTCGAGACCGGCGAAACCAAAGAGATTCTGCGCTCATCCGCGTGAAGCATGCACGCGGCAATTGATTGGCGCCACGCCGGAGTTTCCTGCCGCATGATTGGTGCGTCTTTGCGCGGCAGCGCGAGAAGTCAACCCCTCGCCTCCGCAAATTCGTCGCAAGGCGCTGAAAACATGACCCAAAAATCGTGCGCCATGTTTGCTGATTAATTCACCCATCTTGCTAAGCTGATCTCAGTTCCAGCAAATGCAGACTCGGCGCGGCTGCTCGCGCCTTTCAGTCTCCGGCGTTCCAATCTTTCGATCGACGCAACTCGCAACATTTAAGAGAGGAGCAGAAATTAAATAACTAATTTTTCCCGGATATTCTGCCGCAAATTTTCGGCTCTAACTCTTTTGGATTCGGCTAACAGGCCTCAAGATCACCACGAAAATGGCCATAATTAACCATGGTTTTCTTGGGTGCTGATCCTGATCGAATTACTGATCGGCGTAACCCCTGCATTCGCACAGGCGAGAAAATTAAATAACAAATTTTTTTTGGACATTTTGCCGCAAATTTTCGGCTCTAACTCTTTTGGATTTGACTAACCGGCCTCAAAATCGCCTTCAAAATAGGCGATATTAACTGTAGTTTTTCTCGGGCTGTGCGGATCTCGAAAATCTGCCCACCCCGACCCCTGCCATTTGGTTCTGACGAACGGCAGGGATCGGGGCGAAAGCAAGAATTAGACCTCAAACCTACTTCGGCTGCGGTTGCGCAGGAGCAGTAGGTTGAGTTGGCGCGGAAGCGGCCGGTGCAGGTGCCGCTGCGGGTGTCTGCCCAGTTGTCTGACCTGCTGGCTGCGAAGCCGGCGCCGAAGGTGTGGTGGTCGGCGGAGCACTTGCGCCAGGATGCGGCGGCGGCATTCCACCGGGACGCGTCATCATCGGCGGTTGCGGCATGTCGGTCTGGTCCACGAGTTCCACATCGAAGATCAGGTCTGACTTGGCCGGAATCCCCGGATGGTCAGGGCGGTCAGGTATGGAGCGGGTTCCGTACGCCATCTGCCACGGAATGAAGATGCGGCGCTTGCCGCCTATTTTCATGCCTTCTAGTCCGTAGTCGAAGCCGGGGATCACGCGGCCCATCCCTTGCGGAATCGAGATCGGCTCAGGATCGCCCATGACGGGCTTTCCATCGGGTCCCATCACAGGCTTACCGTCGGGACCTCTCTTGGGCAGCTTGTGATCGTCCCACGAATCGAATTTGATGCCGTCGGCAGCGCGCCAGCCGGTGTACTTCAAGTGCCATATCTTGCCGGACTCACCAGCAGCGCCCGTGCCGACCTTGATGTCTTCATAGCGCAGCGCGAAAGGCATTTTGACCGGACCATGCAGAACTTTCGGTACGCCGGCAGGTAGCTTGATCCAGGGCGTAGGTGCGGCAGCTGTCGGAACGGCAGCGGCGGTAACCGGCTTGGCCGTGGACGCGTGGGCACTGGATGAAGCGGGCTTCGCGGCGGTTGCCGGCTTTGCAACGGGAGTTTGAGCGACGGTAGAAGTAGCGAATGCTGCGACGGACAGGAGGATAACAAAACGATTCATGGCGAAAAAAGTCTCCCAGTTGATTCCACACGGAAGTTTATCAGGCCGGAGGCGTTTAGGGGTCGCGTCAGGCGATCACGTCCTATCAGCATTGCAGCCAGCATCGCAGTACGCGGCGCAAGATGCTCGACTAGAACAGATTCGTGACGCGCGTGTGCGCCTTCGCCCACTGCGCCCATGCCATCAAGCGTCGGGATTCCAAGCGCAGCTGTGAAGTTTCCATCGGAGCCGCCGCCGGTCGCGGCTTCGTCGAGGGCAAATCCAAGATCTTTGGCGAGCGCCTGCGCTCGGCGGAAGAGGCGCACTGTCCCTGGACTGCGCTCCATTGGCGGGCGATTAAAGCCGCCGGTTACGGTCAGCGTGCAGCGCGGGTCTGCCGATTTCAGGCCGGCAAATTTGCGCGCAATTTTTGCGCCGTCAGCTCGACGCACAATGCGAGCTTCAACTTCGGCCCAGGCATGAGCAGGAATCACGTTGCTCTTTGTGCCGCCGCCCGCAACGCCGACAGACACTGTGAGCCCGCGCTTCAGGTCGGTCCAGCCGCTGACTTTTTCAATAACTCGGGCCAACTCGAGAATCGCGTTCGCGCCTTTTTCAAAGTCCACGCCGGCGTGGGCCGCAACGCCTTCGACCTCGACGCGCCAAATGCCGATTCCCTTGCGCGCTGTTTTATAGGCCAGCCCTTGCGCCGGCTCAAGCACGATAAACGGCGGAGCAACTCGTGGCGATTTTTTCGGTGATCGGCCGCGAAACAGGGCTGCCAATCTCCTCGTCGCCGTTGAGCAGGAGCACGATCTCACGCTGTAGTAGCTCAGCATCAACAAGCATTTCGATCGCGGTGAAAGCCATTGCAACGCCGGCCTTCATGTCCAGCGTTCCTGGGCCAAAAAGACGGCCATCACTGACGCGGCAGGGCATGGTCTTGAGTGTGCCGAGCGGCCAGACCGTATCCAGATGGCCAAGCAGCATGATTGGCTTTAATCCGCGCGTGGCTGGCTTTCGCGGACCGAAACGGAGTTCGAGCACATTGCCAAAATCCGACTGTCGATAGATTTTGACGCGACCTCCCAATTGACGACCGCGCGCAGCAGCCAGGGCAATACACGCGTCGACTGCTGCCTTGTTATCGGAGGGGGACTCGACATTGACCAGCTTACGGGCGAACGCGATCAGGTTCGGCTGCTTGCGCCGGGCGCCCGCAAGCAGCGCGCGCATGGAAATCATCGAGTTGGCAGGCAAGGGCATTCGTCTGTATTTGGTTAGATTTCTCTGATTTTCCTTGCAGTGACTCTATGATTCTACGACACTTATGAGCAAATCAGGCATAGGTTACTAAAAAGGCGCCAGCAGCCAAATTGGCGCATGGTGTGGCAAAAATGACACACAACTGAAATCCGGGATGGCGTCTACCCTATAGACGGCAAAGGTTTTCAGGGCGGGGAGCTCGATTGGGTCAGCCAGCGCACCACGAACAAACGATTGATTCGCCGCTGGAATTTGCGGGCGTTGGCCTGCATTCGGGAGCGCCCGTGACCATGCGCCTCTTGCCCGCAGCCGCCGGTTCCGGCATTGTCTTCCGGCGCACAGATCTGGACAACTTTGAAATTCCCGCGAACGGCCGCAACGTCGCCAAGGTCAGTTACGCAACCAGCTTGATGCGGCAGAGCGTGCTCATCTCAACAACTGAGCACCTGCTTTCAGCCTGCATCGGCATGGGCGTGGACAACGTAATTGTCGAGATCGACAATCTTGAGCTGCCCATTCTCGATGGCAGCGCATTGCCTTACGTGGCGGCGATCCAAAGCGTCGGCATGCGCGAGCAGCGGCGCCGGCGCGAGACGCTTCGCGTTCTGCGCCCTGTGGAGGTTCGAGAGGGCGACAAATTTATTGGCGTCTATCCTGGCCAGGGTTATCGAATCTCCTACACTATTGACTTTCCCGCGCCCATCGGGCGGCAGGAGACCTGCATCGATCTGGCCGCGGAGACTTATGGGAGCGAGATAGCACCCGCGCGAACGTTTGGCTACAAGGCGGATGAACGCAAGCTGCGCGACATGGGGCTGATTCGCGGCGCGAGTGCGGAGAACGCGATCATTCTCGGCGCGAATGGGCCGGAGAATGGGCCGCTGCGGTTCCCAGATGAATATGTGCGGCACAAGGTGCTTGATCTGATTGGCGACTTGGCGCTGGCCGGGCGCAGGTTGGAGGGCCATGTTGTTGCCGTCCGTGCGGGGCACGCCATGCACACCGCTTTTGTAGCGCGACTGCTCAAAGACCGTTCAGCATGGGAGCTGGCCCACGTGCCAGTTGAATCCGCCGCCGCTGTTGAGCCTCAGCAAGAGGCCCATGGCGGAGTTGGCGAGGCTGCTTTGGCCGGCGCGTAACGCGCTGATTCCCATCTCCTGAAGCAGAGCCGCTCTCTTTACAAAAAAACCGCAGACGATTCTTTCAATTTTCGACAAGCTCGATCGCGACCGCCGTTGCTTCACCACCGCCAATGCAAAGCGAGGCAACTCCGCGGCGGAGTTTGCGCTGCTTGAGCGCCGCAAGCAACGTGACAATGATGCGCGCGCCAGACGAGCCGATGGGATGGCCAAGCGCGCAAGCGCCGCCGTGAACGTTGACTTTTTCGTGGGGAATGTCGAGATCGCGCATCGCCGCCATCGCGACAACGGCAAAGGCCTCGTTGATTTCGAATAGGTCGATGTTCGGAAGTGACCAGCCGGTAAGCTCGAGCAAACGCCGAATGGCGCCGATAGGCGCGGTGGGAAACAGCGCCGGCGAATTCGCGTAGGTAGAGTGGCCTGCGATGATTGCCAGCGGCTTCAGGCCGCGGCGGTCGGCTTCAGAGCGGCGCATGAGGACGAGAGCGGCAGCGCCGTCGGAAATCGCGCTGGAATTTGCCGCAGTCACTGTTCCGTCTTCGCGAAAGGCGGCCTTGAGGTTCGGAATCTTCTCGGGAGTGGCTTTGAGCGGGAGCTCGTCGAGACTGATAACCCGCTCGGCCCCGGCGGTCTTGCCTGCCTTCACAGTGAGCGGAACGATTTCAAATGAGAACGCTCCGCTCTCCGTAGCTTCCTGCGCCCGCCTGAGAGATGCGAGCGCGAATTCGTCCTGCGCGGCCCGTGAAAAGGAGTTGCTCTGCGCACAATCTTCGGCGTAGGTTCCCATGAGCCGGCCCTTGTCGTATGCGTCTTCCAGCCCATCGAGAAACATGTGGTCGAGGATGCGGCCGTGGCCCATGCGGTAACCGGCACGGGCGCGGTCGAGCAGATAGGGCGCGTTGCTCATGCTTTCCATGCCGCCCGCGACGACGATCTTCGCGCTGCCTGCGAGAAGCATGTCGTGTCCGAGCATCACCGCCTTCATCCCCGACCCGCACATTTTGTTGATCGTGACCGCGCCGGTTGATGTTGATAATCCCGCGCCGAGTGCGGCCTGGCGTGCCGGAGCCTGGCCGAGGCCCGCGGGTAGCACGCATCCAAAAAGAACCTCGTCGACCGAATCGGAAGAAATTCCAGCGCGCTCCACACTGGCGCGAATGGCGGCTGCGCCGAGTTGCGGAGCAGTGAAATCTTTAAGGTCGCCCTGGAATGCGCCGATCGGCGTGCGCGCGGAGCCGACAATCACAATAGGATCGGATGCAGCCATCGCAGCTCCTTCTTCAATACTCGCTCCTCAGCGGGGCGCCATTCGCAGCGCACCGTCGAGGCGGATGGTTTCGCCGTTGAGCATGGTGTTTTCGCAGATGTGCTTCACCAGAGCGGCGAACTCCGCGGGTTGGCCGAGACGAGCGGGAAATGGAACGCTCTTGCCGAGCACTTCCTGCACTTCTGGCGAGAAACCGGCCACCATCGGCGTCTCGAAGACTCCGGGCGCAATGGTGACGACGCGAATGCCGAAGCGCGCCAGCTCGCGCGCAACGGGTAGCGTGAGCGCGACTACGCCACCCTTTGATGCTGCGTAAGCCGCCTGGCCAATTTGGCCTTCGAATGCCGCAATGGAGGCGGAGTTAATGATCACGCCGCGCTCGCCATCAGTGCCGGGCGCTTCATTTGCAATAGCAGCGGCGGCAAGGCGAATCATGTTGAAGGTGCCGACAAGATTGATGTTGACGGTTTTTGCGAAAGTGTCGAGACGATGCGGACCTTCGCGGCCGACGACTTTTTCTGAGGGAGCGATTCCGGCGCAGTTGACGAGCGCGTGCAAATGGCCAAAGGCTCCGAGCGCAAGATCGACCGCGGCTTTCGCGTCGTGCTCGCTGGTCACGTCGGTAAGAGCGAAACGGGAATTGGCACCCAGCTCCACGGCCAGGGCCTCGCCTGCTGCGCGATTGGTGTCTGCGATGACGACAGAGGCGCCTTCGCGGACAAGGAGCCGCGCTGTGGCTGCCCCGAGGCCCGATGCGCCACCAGTAATAAGGAAGATGTGATTCCTGACTTGCATGGGAATAAGCGGGATGGTTCAGGTCCCGAGCGCAGCATATCATTCAAAAGAGCATCCGTGATCGGGCTGGTCATTGGTTTGCGAAATCGGGTTCACGAAATGAAAATTCGAGGCATCCGGCGATGAATTCACATTTATCAGGCGCACCACTCACGCAATTGAGCGAAGAAGAGACGCTCTTCAGAGAAACCGTACGGCAGTTTGCCCGTGATGAGGTTGCGCCTCAGGTCCGCCGCATGGACGAAGAACAGCATCTGGACGCGGGACTATTGCGCAGGCTCTTCGACCTTGGCTTGATGGGGATCGAGATTCCGGAGGAATTCGAAGGCAGCGCCGGATCTTTCTTTGATTCTGTACTGGCGGTCGAGATGCTTTCGACCGTCGATCCCGCAGTAGCGCTGGTAGTGGACGTACAAAACACTCTGGTAGCGAGCGCGCTGCTGAGTTGGGGCACTCCTGAACAAAAAATCAAGTATCTGCGCAAGCTTGCGACGGACACGGTTGGCGCCTATGCGTTGAGCGAAGCCGCTTCCGGGTCGGACGCGTTTGCGCTGCAAACTCGCGCAGTGAAGCGCGGCAGTGATTATGTGCTGACTGGCCGCAAGCTCTGGATCAGCAACGCAAAAGAAGCGGGCCTGTTCATCATTTTTGCAACCGTGGACCCGAGCGCCGGCTACAAGGGCATCACCGCATTCCTGATCGAAAAAGGCACAGCGGGGTTCACTGTCGGCCGAAAAGAAGACAAGCTGGGAATTCGCGCATCAAGCACGTGCGAGCTCATTCTCGAGGAGTGCGCGATTCCAGCGTCACAAGTCTTGGGCGAGGTGGGCAACGGCTACAAGATTGCGATGGAGTCGCTGAACGGCGGCCGGATCGGGATCGGCGCGCAAATGCTGGGGCTGGCTGAAGGCGCTTTAGGACACGCCGCTAAGCACGCAAAAGAGCGCAAACAATTCGGCAAACCCATTGCGGAGTTTCAGGCCATGCAGTTTCAGCTTGCGGAGATGGCCACGGATATTGAAGCCGCGAGGTTGCTGGTCTACAACGCGGCGCGACTGAAGGACGCAGGGCAGGAATTCCGCAAGGAAGCGGCCATGTGCAAATACTTTGCCTCGCATGTGGCTGAGCGCGTGGCGAGCCTCGCGGTAGAGGTTCTAGGGGGGGCAGGGTTCGTGAAGGATTCCCCCGTTGAGAAGCTCTTTCGAGACGCAAAAATCGGCGCGATTTACGAAGGCACTTCCTTCATGCAATTAGCCTCAATTGCGAAGGCAATTTTGTAGGTTACCTAGCGACAGTCGGTGTGGCACCCGTCACTCCAAGGCCCGTAGACCAGTTCAAAGGCCCGCGCGAAGGCAAACCGCGTACCTGGACTCATCCCCACCGGGCTAACTCCAGCGTATTCGACAGATTCTGAATAGATTTTCGCGCCAAATCCGAGGCATTTTCGACGTCTGTCTCCGCGGCTGGTGTGTCAGGACAGAGCAAATACCACAAAAGTAGCATTACCCGTCTGACACTAAACTACACGATAGTAATGTACGGTAACCTACAATAGTACCCTCACTTACGCCTATACTCATCCACATTAGTAATCGTTTAAATGATTACCTTTGCGAGCCTTGGCGTTAAATCTCGTGCGTCTGCCGATGAGGTTTTGGCAAGCGTTCGGAGGGATTATGCGCCTTTTAAAATTTAGTTTGTTCGGGCTGTTTACCTTTTTCAGCGGCCTCGTGCTCAGCGGTTGTGGCGGAACTATCGCCGCGACAAATACCGCATTGGGAACCCTTGTGGTTTCGTCCAGCACGGTCGACTTTGGTCAAGTCGCTGTTGGCAAGACGGTCAGCTCCAGCGTCACCGTTTCAAACAAGGGAACGGCGGCGGTTCAGATCTCTCAGCTCAATTTGACTGGGCAATCGTTCTCCCTGGGCGCGGGGAACACTTTGCCCATCACTGTCGGCGGCAACGACAGCATCACGTTTACCCTCCAATTCGACCCCGCGGCTTCGGGTCCGGCATCAGGTCAGCTGGCGATCGCCAGCAATGCCGCAAGCGGCTCTTCGGCAACCGTCGCTCTCAGTGGCACGGGCGTGCCGGTTCTAACTGGACTGACATGCGTGAGCGGATCGATCACGGGAGCGGCTTCTGACTCCTGCTCAATCACTTTGAATGCCGCAGCCGGAAGCAACGGCCTGGAAGTTAACCTAGCGAGCAACAGCAGCGCGATCGAAGTTCCGGGTTCAGTAACCATACCGGCGGGAGCAAACAGCGCGGACTTTACCGCAGTTGCATCCCCGGTTACTTCACCACAGGCCGCAAATTTGACCGCCAGCGTGGGCGGCGTGGCAGAGACCTTCGCGGTTCAGCTGGATGCAGCCTTACAGGTTCTGGGCATCAGCACCTCAAGCGTGGCCTTTGGCAGCGTGCCGGTGAACTCGCCGGTTTCGCAACCCGTGGTTCTTTCCTCAACCGGCACCTTGCCGGTGACGGTAAGCGCGGCGTCACTATCAGGTACAGGTTTCTCGATCTCAGGCGCGACTCTGCCGGCGACCCTGGCGCCTGGCCAAACGATCGCGCTAAGCGTGCAGTTTGACCCCACCACATCAGGAGCAGCAGCGGGGCAACTTTCCCTGGCCAGCAACTCTTCCGGCGGAAGCCCGGTGGTAGTGCTGAGTGGCACTGGCGTGCCGGTATTGAGCGGAGTCACCTGCGTCAACTCGGCGATTACGGGTTCGGTAGCGGATAGCTGTAGTGTGACATTGAACGCTGCCGCCCTCAGCGGAGGATTCGCGGTAAGTCTCGTCAGCAGCAATCCGTTGGTCAACGTACCCGGCTCGGTGATTGTGCCTGCCGGTGCAAGCAGCACGAATTTCACCGCGAACGCCTCTCCCGTCACTACACCGCAGTCGGCGACATTGACGGCCACCGCGGGCGGAGTGGCGAAAGCAATCACGCTGCAGCTTAGTTCCTCCATCTCCACACTGAACCTGAGCGCGAACACCATCAACTTCGGAGATGTGGCAGTGAGTAACGCGGCAACGCAGACGCTGACACTCTCTTCAACCGGGAATGCGGCGGTGACAATCGATTCGTCGTCGCTTTCGGGAACAGGCTTCACGGCCACCGGCGCAAACTTCCCGCTTACCCTGAATCCGAATCAGACGGCAACGCTCACCCTTCAGTTTGATCCTTCGGCGACAGGGTCGCTGGCAGGTGAACTCGACTTAAACACGAACGCCGCCAACGGATCTCTGTGGCGCATCGGGCTGCAAGGCAGAGGCGTGCCAAGGTTGACAAGGGTGACTTGCGCAAGCGGATCGATGACCGGAGCGGGCACGGATAGCTGCACGGTGACTCTGAACGCGGCGGCAACGGCAGGGGGCCTCACTGTAGGCCTGACGAGCAGTAACGCGGCCGTTACTGTGCCGGCTGCCACAAGCGTCGCCGCGGGAAGCACCTCAGCCAGCTTTACGGCCAACGTTACCGCGGTAAACACCGCACAATCCGCGACTCTGAATGCCAGCGCCGGCGGAGTATCCCAAGCTACTGCCCTGACGCTCAACGCAGCCTCGATCACGCTGGGTGTGAGCGCAGCAAGCATCGCGTTTGGAAGCGTCAACGTAAATTCAACAGCAAGTCAGACTCTAACGCTCTCCTCAACTGGTTCTTCGGCTGTGACCGTAACCGCGGCCACTGTGGCCGGCGCCGGCTTCACGGTTTCGGGAGCGACCTTCCCGCTGACGATAAACCCGAATTCGACCGCAACACTAACGGTGCAATTTGATCCCACGGCGGCGGGCTCGGATACGGGCTCGTTGACTTTGACCAGCAACTCCACAACTGGCACTTCGACCCTGATCAGCCTCACTGGCGCCGGCGTCCCCGTGTTGAGCGCACTGAGCTGCACCAAAGGATTGATGACCGGCGTGGGAACGGATACCTGCACCGTGACGCTGAACGCACCTGCGGTCAGCCCAGGCGTCCTTGTCAGCCTGGCAAGCAACAATTCGGCTGTTGTCGTATCTTCCTCAGTAACTGTCCCTGCGGGAGTGAGCACGGCCACCTTCACAGCCATCGTTGCGTCGGTCAGCACTGCTCAGGCCGTTACACTGACGGCGAGCGCCGGCGGCGTTGCGAAGATCTTCGCTCTGCAGCTGGGATCAGGCGTGCCGACACTGAATGTAAACGTCGCGAGCATCGGCTTTGGAAGCGTCAATGTAAATACGGCCACAACACAGACGGTGACCTTGTCCTCGACAGGCACTGTGGCCGTGATCATCAGCGATGCTGCGGTTGCCGGGTCGGGCTTCACCTTTTCGGGAGCGACCTTCCCGCTGACCCTCAACCCGAATTCGACTGCAACACTTACGGTGCAATTCGATCCCACAGCCGCAGGTGCGGATACCGGATCGTTGACCTTGACCAGCAACTCATCGACCGGAACGTCGACCGTAGTAACCCTGACTGGCTCCGGTGCTCCAGCATTGACCGGTTTGAGCTGCAGCAGCGCATCGATGACCGGTGCAGGAACGGATAGCTGCACTGTAACCCTGAATGTTGCGGCAGCCAGCGGCGGGTTCGCAGTCGGCCTGGCCAGCAACAGCTCCGCGGTCACGGTGCCGGCCTCGGTGACAGTGGCTTCAGGAGCAACCTCGGCCAGCTTTACTGCCTCCGTCTCTTCGGTCAGCACTGCTCAGACCGTCACCTTGACGGCCAGCACCAGCAGCGTGGCAAAGACCTTCGCGCTTCAGTTGGGATCGGGTGTGCCGACACTGAGCATTAACGCCACGAGCATCGCCTTCGGCGACGTGAACCTGAACTCACCCGCGACGCAATCGGTGACCCTGTCTTCGACGGGAACTGCGGCCGTCACGGTGAACTCCGTCACAGTGAGTGGAAGCGGATTCACCGTCTCCGGAGGCACCTTCCCAATCACTTTGAACCCGAACCAGACGGTGACGATCAGCGTACAGTTCGATCCCACCATAGCCGGCGTCGCTACTGGCACTTTGACAGTCATCAGCACCTCCCAAACGAGTCCCACTGCAGTCATCAGCCTGGGCGGCACTGGAGTTTCGGTTGCCTACGAGGTTCAACTGAACTGGGATGCGCCAGCCAGTTCTTCTGACCCCGTTGCCAGCTACAACGTCTATCGCGCGTCCAGCGGCAGCTCCAGCTACATCCAATTGAATACGTCAGCCATCACCCAGACGACTTATAACGATACAAGCGTCCAGGATGGACAGACCTACGACTACATCGTGGAGAGCGTGGACGCCTCCGGCGTTACGAGCAGTCCCTCCACCATGGCCGCCGCACTTATTCCGTAGTTCCGAAACACGGACTGAGCGACCCAATCAGGGGCCCATAAGGGCCCCTTTTTGTCTTGCATTTCTTTGTGCGCGGTACCGCCGGCGGATGTGTACATCCATCTGCTGTAGGGAAATTTGTACGCAATGATGAATAAATTACACGTGCAGCGGCCTCCCAACGCGCGGAAGTTTTGCACAGCCTTCCTATCGCTCCGGTTCAAGCTCCGTTGTATGAACGGCATGGATACACAGCCTCAATTGGATTGGTTTGGCATGGCGATTGCGGACAAAAAGAGCTAAATCATTGACAGCAGCTACTCGAGCGCTTCGTACTCTGTGGATATCTATCTGCATTGGTCGCGACCGAAGGATTCAAGAAAATGTGGCTGTAAATTACGAACCACTCCGGGTCCGACGAAGGAAGTCGCGAAGCGAAGTGGCCAATTTAATGCCGGATTAACCCTTTATCCCGGATAGACGAAATCGAGCTGAGACGAATCGCGGCGAGATGACGTGCAGTTCCCTGATTGTTTTATAGCGCGACCAAACAATATTCGCCGCGCAAGACTTCGAACGATTGCAGTCGACACATTTCAGTACTTGACCGAGTGTTCTGCCTCGAGCCTCGGAACTTGTTCCGAGGCAAAGTGAACGTGTGGCTCCGCGCCTGCGGTTGCAACTTAATTTGTAACTACACGCGGAGATTTCACTTGGTGCGGCTTAGTGAGGAACTCCACGCCATGCAACCGAAACGCGCGGTAACAATCCGAAAGGTAGCGAAGCGCAGTTTAGATAATTCCCCTGTGTCTTTTTCCACAACTAACGAAGTTCCGCCCTTGACGATTGCGAGCAGGCAATGAGAATTTTACTTACCCCTTGCTTCAATCGATTTTGAGCGAATTCTTCAGGGCTCCTCTAACATTCAGAACGCCGTCTGGGCCACCGAGCGTAGTGACCGACTGCATTGCATATCTTCGACCGTTAGCTCCATATAAGCTAGCCGGTTAACGTGAACGAATTTCAGGTCCCTGGCAATTCTCCAGTTGCGGGACATGAAGAGCGAGTGATTTAAGGGTTTTTCTTAAGTGATTCATTTGCGCGACATTCCTTTCCGTCCGCCATTGACGCATAACTTGACGACGGCCGACGATGACCGAGTCTCAAACTTGACCTGTCGAGACGCGCGCGCGCGTGCTTGTGTCGCAACATCAAGCCGCAAAACTTTATTCCTGCATCCCTGCGCTTTCATCTTGCTTTCATGCTGCCTCACGTCCGCATTGTGTGGTTGTTTCGGTGGACAAATACTCGGACCGAATGCCAATGCAGGATCCCTCAAGGTATCTCCAAACTCTGTGAGTTTTGGCGGAGTGGCAACGGGCACGACCGCCACCACCAACGTCAATGTCATCAATCAGGGATCGGCAGCAGTGAACGTTTCCGAGATCAGCGTGTCGGGGCAGGCTTTCTCTGTTAGCGGCACGGGCAATCTTCCCGTCACTGTGCCTGCCGGTGGCACGTACAGCATTGGCGTGAATTTTGTTCCCACTGGAATAGGCGCGGCGGCAGGTCAGTTGATGATCTCGAGCGACGCCGCCACCGATGGAACGCTGATGGTAGGGCTCAGCGGCATGGGCACTGGAACCACAGGCAGCGCAAGTCCCAGTCCAATATTGACGTCGCTCAGCTGCGCCTTCAACGGCGCAACTGGAACTGCGGTCGACAACTGCACAGTCGCGTTGAACTCCGCGGCGCTCAACGGCGGTTTCGCGGTCGGCCTTTCCAGCAACAACCCTGCGGTCACGGTGCCGAATTCGGTGACCGTGCAGGCCGGAGCAACCACCGCCAGTTTCACTGCACTTATCTCCTCGGTGAGCAGTGCACAGACCGCTACCCTGGCCGCGAGCGCGGACGGTGTAGCGGAGACATTTCTTCTTCGGCTGGGAGTGCAGGCGATTGCGCTCGGCGTCAGTTCCGCCAGCGTGGCCTTTGGCGATGTGCCTTTAAACACGCCGGCAACTCAGTCGCTGGTCCTGGCCTCGTCCGGGGGCGCGGCGGTGTCAGTCAGTTCTGTCATTGTGACCGGAAGCGGCTTTAGCGTTCCCGGAATTAGCTTCCCGCTCATCCTGAACCCCAATCAGCAAGTCACGCTGAACGTGCAGTTCGATCCGACGGCCGCCGGAGCTGCCGCCGGCACACTCACGATCGTCAGTACTTCGCTGACGACTCCCATTACATCGATCAGCTTGAGCGGAACCGGCGTAGTGGATCTCTCCTACGAAGTCGAACTGACCTGGGAAGCTCCCCCGGATTCCCCTGACCCAGTGGCCGGCTATTACGTCTATCGCTCTCCAAGCGGAGCCTCTCAATATGAGCAGCTGAATTCGACAGCTATCACCCAGACCAGCTACGTCGATGCCAACGTTCAGGATGGCCAAACCTTCGACTATTTTGTGGTCAGTGTGGACGCCTCCGGTGTCGAAAGCGGACCGTCCAGCGTGGCCAGTGTTCCCATTCCGTAGTCTTTGGCCGCAGGGGCTGCATCCAAAGCGCAGTTGAATACAACGAAAAAGGCTGCAGTCCGAGGAGTGCAGCCTTTAGTTTCGCTCCGAATTGCGCGGACATACCTATGCGTGGCGCCTACGCGAAAGACTGGACAGATCAGAAACCTCGTTTGATCGCGAGGTAGGGGATCAGAAGGACTTCGATGAAGCCGGGCCAGAGATCGTCCGAGCTGAAGACAGCTTCGACATTGCAGTTTCGCAGAGAGCGGAAGTAGGCGCCGATATCGGTTTCTTTCGCAAGTATTGCAACCGCCGCTGCCGGAAGGTCTGTCGCCATGCGAACCCACCCAACGCCTGTCTGCGCTCTGCAGCGCGGAACCGGGAGACCGACCTGATCCGCATAAAGCATATAGCTAAAATCGACTCCCGCCGCGGGACCGAGGGAATGATATCCCCAAGTACGAGCGTTCACATCAAGCAACTTGAACTGGCCATCGCGGGGATCGAGTTTGTACTCCACTTCCACGAGCCCGTTGTAATTTGCGGCTCTGAGAAAGCGTTCGGAATACTCCTCCAGAATAGGAACGTCAACGGTCTCTACGTAAGTGCTCGCTTTGCCGAATTGAAGGGGGTGCTGGCGGCGGCGGCGAGCAGCCATCTTTCCGACGGCTTCTCCATCGCGAAAAAATGCGCCGTACGCGAATTGCTGAGATCCTCCGCCCGGTATCAACTCCTGAACCATCACCTCTCCGGGGCCGACCATCTCAGATGCTCTCAGGAAGAGCGATCTCAGTTCCGCATGCGTGTCGGCTCGCCAGGCCTTGGCCTTGGTGGCGTAGACGAAGTGTTCTTTGACCGCCGGCTTAACTACAAATGGCGGCGTCAGGGTGTCCAGTTTAGCCAGGTCGCTGACACTCTCCGGATAGTGGGTGACGGGAGTTGGAATCCCGAGTTCCTGGGCGAGCTGATAAGTCTTCCGCTTGTCCCAGGCCCATTGCACGCTGTTCCACGCCGGCGTGGGAACACGAAACGACTGGCTCAGCTCGTCTCGATTTCGCGAAAAGGCGGCAACGAGTTCCTCACGTGTTGGGTAGAGAATCCATCCAGACAGCCCGAGACGATTGGCAACGCCCAGGAGAGAATCGACAATCGCGCGCTCGTCGCGAAGATTCGGGACACTGACAAAATGGGTGCAGTATTTCGAATAGCGGGAAATCGAATGCTCGTCGTCGACAACGCACACGGGAATGCCCCGCCGCCCAAGACTACGAAGAATTCCCAGGCCCTGATAGTCACCGCCTACGACGACAGCGCCGGGCGGGTCTACCTCCAGCGCGGCAGTGGGCAGATGAGAAACATCGCCTCGCGCGGCGCTCAACCCGTCAGCCCTCACGGTGTCCGTTGCCGTTCGAGCGGCCAATGGAGCGGACTAATTCCGTTGAGGCGAATCCGGCCCCTGAGACAAAGCCGACGATGGGTCCAAAGCTCCACGCCGCAGGCTTGCCGACAATGTGCAAGCCAGGAATCGAGGATTCCATCCCGCGCTTCAGGATCGGATAGCCATTGAAGGTTTTGAGATTCCCAATCAGCGCTGGGGCAAGAAATGAATATCGGGAAACGTCAACGCGATAACCTGTGGCCAGAAGAACGTGATCGACTAACCGCTCCGTACCGTCGCTTATTTTCAAACGAACCCGGTCACGCGAGTCTTCAGCCGCGGTCACTCGGCGGCTGTAACTGACGGGTACATTCGCGATCCGCGACGCGAGCCAGCCCGCGACCGCGGGGCGAATGGCGCGGTAAGCAGTTCGGTTCTGGAACCAGCGGGGAAGGCGCCGGAAAAGGTGCGGAGCTGCCACCAGGCGGCTGATTCCTGCCGGACCCACATCACGATCGGAATAGAGCATTTTAGAAAGAAACCCGAGGTGATGAAGGCGAGGATGAAGTCCGACCCAACGAAGACTTTCGCGGCGGCAAAGAACTTCAACACTGGCGCCCGATTCCATTAATAGGGCCGCCGACTCCAGAGCGCTTTGGCCGGCGCCCACCACGACGACAGATTTGCCGGATAATTTGCCGAGGTCCGTGTGCTGGCTTGAATGCGAGGCCAGCGAGGAAGGGAACCGATCGAATTCTGTAGGAACGGCCGCGAAAGGCTCAATTCCAGCGGCAATGACGACTCGTTTCGACGTCAATGCTTCCCCGTCATTCAGCGTAAGCCGAAACCCATTGAGCCCAGGCTCGATGCTCTTTATTTCACGGCGGTCGAGATCGGGAACTACCTTGCGTTGAAACCACTGCCCGTAATCCACAAAGCGATCGAGAGGGATCGGCTTTGTAACGTGGTTTCCGTTTTCGCGGCAATATGCGTCGAGGGTGAGTTCGCCACGCGGATCGGCGATATGGGATGCGCCCCAGTTGGAACGCAGGCACATGCCCTTCGGCATTTTGTCTTGCCAGAACGACATCGGCCTGCCAAACACATGCGTATCAACGTCCGCAGCACGCAAATAAGCTGCGGCAGAGAGGCCATACGGCCCTGCGCCGACCACTACGACTTGGTAATCAGGTAAAGCCTCAGGCATCAGTTCGCTTCCTCAATATGTCTCTTGGTCAGGAGCCACTCGGTTTTTTCGGGGCTTCTGTGGTGTTGCTTCCAATCAAAGCGGAATCGGCGTGGCGTCTCGTGCCGTCTCGCGCGTGTCTATTGATCGATTGGGCAGGTGCGACACGGTCCGCTGCATCAACGGCGCTCAGGTGATGAATCATCGAGCCGCAGGACGAGACGTCCATCTTGCTCAATCGCATACCCAACTCGGGCGCGTTCACATCCCTCGCCTTCGACGCGCCAGCCCTTCGGTGTCTTGACCAGGCGCATGGCTGCACGCTCGCGCCACCACCGGTTGACTTCGCGCGGAATCGTGATCCAGACACTGTTCTCGCTTCGCAGGCGGTCGAGATGCGCGAGCAATTCTTTGAACACGCCGAGGGCGCGAGGTTGCGCAATGTAATCGGGATGCACGATGAAGCTCATGCACCCGTGCTTCTCCATGATGATCTCGGCCTGTTGTTTCCAGAGAGTGATCGAATAGTCCTTCACAATGTTGTAGAGCGAGTAATCCTGAATCGTTGTCACCGGAATCTCGAGAATATCGTTCAGGAAATAAGGCATCACGGTGCAGCATCCGCCGCGCTGCGGATCCAAGTGCGCAACATTCGGAACAGACATATCGTAGGAGAAATCGAGTGCGTCGTACCACAGCTGTTTGCGATAAAGCACCGCCGCTCTGAAGCCCTCTGCGCCGAATTCCCTTCCGTAGGCATTGATCCTCGCGGCTCGCTTGAGGAACTGCTCGCGATTCTTGTACAGGTGGCCATCGTGATTCAGATCGTGGACGCAAACCTCGAATCCACGGCGGTGAATCTCTTTGAGAAGACTGGCGCGGACATCGTAGCGCTCCTCGGGGATGATTTGAAACGAGGCTTTGATGCCGAAGGAATCGTCAATGTCCATTAAGGCCACGCAGTCCTCGTAGCCTTTCTGCGTTTCGACATCGTGGGTCATGATCGCGCAGCTCGAATGGGAGTCGGGCCAGAACCATATGAAAGGGATGCGATTTTCACCGCTCGCGCGAAGTGAGAGCAGCATCAAGCGCTGCATCAGATTGTCTACGGAGCAGTCGGCTGGCCAGGAAGGGAACGGAAGTTTGTTCCAATTTCCGAGGTGAAGCATTTGCAGTTGGCGGCGGACATAGACCGGCAAGACTGGCCGCAGAAAGTAGTAAATCTGGGTGAGGATCGACAAGGCGCCTTTACGCCACTCTCCCGCGTAGGTCTCGCGATACAGATTCTCGACGACATTTTCCGGGCTGAACGGAAGGCTTACTTTACCATTTTCAACGACGACTTCAGCGAGGGCGTCATGCAGAGCTTCGGCGGGAGATGGATCAGGTCGCTGCTTTCGGTAATTTCCAAAGCAGGTAGCATCCTCTCCAAAGCGAAAATATCCGGCCGGGGCGGAATTCTCCTCCGGCCACATAATGTGGTCAAACTCCTCGGGACAACGAAAATACTGGACTAGGCAGCCAGGCATAACGTGGCAATAACCCCCGCTAAATATGAACCCGATACATCTGGAGCCCATGCAGCACGGAGTGGCAAGAATCGACTATTATTGCGCATCAAGTGTGGACTATAACGATAGGCCGCATCAGTATATCGCGATGATCACCCTCGAAGGGTCAGGCGGCTTTGCAATGCGCCTTCACTACATCGGCGATCGACTTTAGCACCTTACGATATTCCGGGCTTCGATGTTGCGTGTCGCATTGCGCGTATCAACCACAAGCTGAGCCTGGCTTACGATTTGGCGAAAGTCGTATTGCGAGTGGTCGGTCACGATCAAAACGCAATCGAATTCAGGCACGCGGTCAAGCGGAGTGGAGGTCATGTTCAAAGCGTATTTGCGTCCCCGGCCGACGGTGGGGAAGAACGGATCGTTGTACTCCACATGCGCGCCTCGCACTTGGAGTAGCTCGATGATCGTGAGGGAAGGTGACTCGCGCAGGTCGTCGATGTCGCGTTTGTAGGCCATCCCAAGAACCAGAACGCGCGATCCTTTGAGCGCTTTGCCGCATTGATTCAGGGCCTCAATCACATTCTCAACAACAAAGTAAGGCATCTGAAGATTGATTTCTCCTGCCAGCTCGATAAACCGCGTTCGAAAATCAAATTCCTTCGCCTTCCAGGACAAATAGAATGGATCGATGGGAATGCAGTGCCCGCCGAGACCCGGGCCTGGATAAAAGGCCTGAAAGCCGAACGGCTTCGTCTTCGCCGCATCGATCACTTCGAATAGATCGATGTTCATGCGCATGCAGAGCTGCTTCAGCTCGTTCACGAGAGCGATGTTCACGCAGCGGTAGATATTCTCAAGCAGCTTGGTCATCTCCGCGGTCGCAGGTGTTGATACAGGTACCGTGCGATTGAAAATGGTCCTGTAAATGGCAGATGCCAAAGTGGACGCCACCGGGCCGCATCCGCCAACCACCTTGGGAATATCGCGGCGAGCGACCGTATCGTTGCCTGGGTCTTCGCGTTCGGGCGAAAAAGCGACGTAGAAACCAGTGCTCGCGGCATCGCGTTTCACGCGCAGACCATCGCTGTTTCCTTGTTCGAGCAACGGAACGACGATCTCTTCAGTTGTGCCAGGGTAGGTTGTGCTTTCGAGAATGACCAGCTGACCTTCATGCACGTACGGCGCAATGCTCCGTATTGTACTGGTGACATAGCTTAGATCAGGCTCGTGATATTCGTTTAGCGGAGTCGGTACGCAGATGATGACGACGTCCATTTGCGCAATCTCGCTGTAGTCGGCTGTGGCGCTGAACCCGCTCTGCTGGGCTGCCTTGATCTCCGAGCTCAGGATGCGCACAATATACGATCCGCCCTGATTGAGCGTCGTGACTTTGTGGGCATCGATGTCGAAGCCTGTGACGCGGAATCGCTCCTCTGAAAAGAGAAGCGCGAGCGGCAAGCCAACGTAACCCATGCCGACTATCCCGATGCGGACCTCGCGGGATTCGATTCGTTGAAGGAAGTCAGTCGATTTCGCCGATGATGTGATTGTCAATGTCATCCCCTATTACTGTTGACTTGAATGTTTGTAATTCAGTTGTCTGGCTGCCTGGATCGTTCCTGCCAAACTCCACACTTTCATCTTGCAAGCAAACCGCCGCGAAGGCTCGATGCGGATCAGCCACTCGAGGGTCCAGCGCACCAGACGACGAAACAGGACTAACGAAACACCGCCAATTTGCATTTTCATCGAGACCGGCGACTCGCCGATGTAGAAATCGGACTGAGCCTTGTCCCAGGACCAGGAAAGAAAATACTTTCTTTCAAGCCGGTGCGGCGGGACTGAGTGATAAACCACAGCGGAAGGCACATAGCGCAACCGCTCGCCGGCAGCCAAAAAACGCATGCCGATTTCGCAGTCTTCACTTTTTTGTGGACAATTCATTCCGGGTCTGGGTCCTAAGTCTGTCCGAAACCCTCCATGTCTTTCGAAAGCTTCCTTGCGATAAGCCATGTTATTCCCATAGGGTGCTTCCTCTAGATCCATCGAAACAAATCCTCGGTCAAAAAGCGCGAGCGGAGCCAAGGCGTGAGGGCGATCCACAGCCAACCATCGCGGGGGCGTAAAACCCGCCGGACCCAGAGTTCGGCCGCCAGAACCCGCATATCGCCCGTCTCTAAGGGGAGCAGTTATGTTCTCCAGCCAGGAAGGGTCGACTTCGACGTCATCATCTGTGAAAGCAAGGATAGAGCCGGTTGCCTCTCGGATACCTCTATTGAGCGCCCAGGATTTTCCTTGAATTGACTCGAAGATGTAACGGAACCGCTCCGGATAGGCGCGAGACAACTCCTCAACGACCACCCGCGTCTGATCCGTCGAGTTGTTGTCAACAACCAGGACATCCCACTCGAATGAGTCTTGGACTTGGCTAGCTGCCAGGCTGGTCAATGTGCCGCGAAGCTCATCGCACCGATTATAGGTGCAGACAACGACCGAGACCTTCATAAGCCAGTTGTCCAATTCCTTTATGCCAGTGGGCAAAATCGATCTCATCTGCCGTTTTCGTTTGCTGCCTCAGGCTTTGGCCGCGCCAACTTCTGCGGCGCCGGCGCGAGAGGAAGTACGACTATCGAGAACCACGGTTTCCAACTGCTTGCAGAAGATGGCAATCGGGTCGAGGGGAATTTGAACTTCCACAGCTTGGCGCGCTGCGATTCCCATCGCTTTCCAATCCAGCCGGCGCTGCCATGCACGTTCGAGCGCCAACTCGAAGGAGGCAACTGTAGGCGCTTCGGCGAAGAAACCCGTCCGCTCATCGTTGAGAAGTTCTGTGTTGCCGCCAATATCGGTGACGACAGCCGCCCTGCCACACCACATCGCCTCGACCAGGGCAATGGGAAGACCTTCATAGCGAGAAGGCAGCACGAGAATGTGACTCTCGTCCCAGATGGAAGCGACGTCTGCGATGTGACCGCGAAGATTTACATTGTCGAGCGCCAGCTTGGAAATGATTCTGCGAAAAGCCGGCTCCTCTGGACCTTGCCCGTAAAGATTTAACTCGACTGGCCTCTGCCGCCACTTGGGCTGGGCCATGACTTGAAAAAGGATATCCTGCCCTTTGGCGGCGGGATCCAGCCGCGCCACGCAGGCAAGCTTCCAGGGATCGTCTTTCTCCGGCCAGGTTAGCGGGCGTTGAGGCGCGACGTTGTAGGGGTTGCGCGCGATCGCGGCATTCGGCAGCTCCTCGGCGAGTTGCAGTGAGAGCAGATCAAGGTTCCTCTGTGAAACGCAGTAGACAACCCGGGCCGCGCGATAGGCCTCCAGTGCATTATTCAACTCATGCTGAAACCACCAGTGCTCGCTGTTGCAATGAACAATGATGATGTACGGTATCTCGGCTTCGCGACAAGTTCGTGCCCAATCAAAGCCTCCCGCATTGAATCCCTGTGAAATCACGACGAGATCCGGGTGCGAGCGCTGCAGGGCGGTGTGGCATCTTCGGTCGAACCGGGAAGCCTTATTCCAGATACGTCGAGGCGCTCGAGCCCAGCGCGAAGCGTGCAACTGCACCTGAATCCCTTGCTTCATGAGACTGAGAATCTGCCTTGGCAACTGCGGCCGATAGCCCACGGATGCGTACACCTGGTGCCCCGATTGTTTGAGCCGGATGGCCGCCTGACTCCAGAGCTCTTCGCTGCCGCCCCAAGGCGAGTCGTGCATCGTGCTGATAAACGTGAATCTCATCGGGGACGAATCGGCTCCCCATCGTTCAGGAGGCTCGTAAAGAAAGGCCCGTCGAGGGCCGCATTGGCGCCGTTCGCATAATACTCACTCGAATTGCGCAGTGCTACCTTCCTCGCCTCTGCGTAGCTTTCGGAATCGGCCAGGAGCCTGCTCACGGCCCGGAACGCTTCGTCAGGCAAGAGGGTCTGCTCAGGCGAAAAACAAGCCAGATCACGGGTTTGAAAGCCTTGCGGAGTCTGCAGGAAAATCGTCGGTAATCCAGATGCTGAAGCAACAGTCAAAGCACCGCTCCAGATTCCAACCACAACTGAAGAGCGGCGCAGATCATCTTCGAGCGACCATACAGGGTGCGATAGCTCGCACACGTCCCGGTGCTCGCGTACAAGCTTCAGGCATTCTGCAAGATCAGATTCCTTCCATTGCGGGTGCGGCCGTATCACCAGGCGGCGCAGCGGGAGTTTGGCCGCGAGGAGTTCCTCCGCCAGTTGAAATAGCGCCTGCGCTTGATCCCCGTCCCCCCATGCGTCGTCTTGAGCAGAATGCATATCAATCATAAGTACGGTCTGCAGAGAAAATTGGTCGGAGAGCGGCAGTATTGTGTCGAAGAGCGAACCGCCACTCACGTATTCGACCGGATGCTCCGGCGATCCGACAGCATCAAAGAATCGTCGATTTGCCTCGGCAAGGACAGTAGCAGAAGACGCACCAAAAGCCACGAACTTAGTAGCCGTAACCGGAACGTCTGTTGTGTGTCCGAAGACGCCCTGTTGAAATGTGATCACCGGCTTACCCCGTTGCATGGCCGTACGGCAGACAGGGCTGCAGAGGACGTACCAGTGACACCGCGCGACCACTGAATTGAACTCGATGTAAGGAGCCAGTCGCTCCCACATCTCGACATAATGGGCGGCCCTTTCGAACTCTCCTAAAGCAGACCGTGATGGGCTCAGCCCGTGCGGTTCAAGAATCTGAACTACCTTTTCAAAGGCCGCGCGGCCGCGGAGTCGCCCTGCAACTGAACACATCCTCCGCTCAAGCGGATGGAAGCACATTGCGGGATCAAGAAATGTGACCTGCTTCCTGCGTCCAGCAGCAGTCAGCTCTGATTCCAAATCCTGGCGAAAAGGAGCGTTCTCAGGAAGCAGGCATAAGATTTCGGCCCCGGTATCTGCCAAACCGAGCAATGTCCGCGTGAGAAGTCGGATCTCCGTCTTGCGACTAAAGTACGGCGTTGGAGAGAAGAGCACATCCGTCTTGATTGTTCGCCGCCCGAAGATCTGGGTTGCTTTGTCGGCAGCGCGAAAGCACCAATGTATGACTGGGTTGATGGAGGACCGTCCCTTGGGGACACGGTCTTCGCCATAGAACATGTCGAGATCAAGAGCATGAAAATAGTCTTGCAGACTGGCATCATGGCGGTACAGGTGCACCTGCGCATCAGCAAACTTCTGTAAGTGATCCTTCGGCGAATGAAAAAGATCGTCGATTTTCATTGGGCCGGGCTCTCATTGTGGCGGTAGCTTCTAATCAAGTAAGACCCTCTACAGTTTTGAATTCGTCGAGAAGTTCGCGAACGCGCCCCGCAAATGTCCCGCCTCTTATTGGGAGATAAGCGCATTCTTCGTTGTACTAGGTTCCCAGGCGCTCAATCACCGGGCAGAGATTCTCTTTGTTCTTGGGCGCTCGTCCTGGGCAGCACTCCTCGGAGTCGGCTTTGTGAGCGCATTCGCCTTTGCTGTTCATGTCAGGGCAATCGGGAAGGGCGATGGGAGATTCTGAAATCGGAAGGCGCAAGGAACTGCGGGCCAAACGAAAAGCGTCGGACTAACTCATCGAACTCGGGTGCAGTAGAGCATCCCACATTGGTCACCACAGTCCCGGCCGGATCCAACAGTGAAACCGAGGCTGGCTAGCCGATCCCGGCAAAATGCTCCGCCCTGCTCACCGCGCGCGTGCCACTCAAGCAGCACACACTCCGTACGAGCCGCGAGGGCCTCGAAACGCGGATCCGCCAGAATCGCATACTCAGATCCTTCGATGTCCATCTTGAGTATATCAATCGGTGCATCGGAAACTGCCTCAAAAACGTCTACTACCGGGACTCTCATGGACCCCGTCACCCCGTCCTGAACGATTGCCGACCCGTCATCTTCGTCGGTGAAGTTGGCTATTCCCGCTCGTGCGCCGGCAGCGGCGGCCACAAGCTTAATGCGGTTGGCGTAGCCGTTCTTATCTAAGTGCCACTGAAGCAAGCGGCAATGGGTCGGATGTGGCTCGAATGTTAATACGCTCGCATTGGGGTATTTTTCACACCAGAACAAGCAGGAATAGCCGACATTCCCTCCGAGGTCAACAATGTGCCGGACTGAGCCTGGGTCAAGATCGCAATCGTAGATGCGGTCGGAGAAGATCTCACACGCCGTCTGGTAGTCATGGCTCGGCTTCGGTCTGATGGATATCTCGGCTCCCCCCTGCAGCCTGCAGCGGAATGGCCTCTTCTGTGTGTAGTGCCACATTAAGTAGGAGGGCCAGGCGTTGAACGGTAGGATGTCGCGAAAATGTGTCATAAATCGAAAAAGCGTTGGGACTGGCAGATGCGGCACATCCGCGCAGCAGCTCTAGCTCAGTTGCCGCACCGCATGAGCGCGGGCGAGATTACGATGACAAGGTCGAGATTCTGTGGAGCGGCAGTTACTCCACCTGGGTGTGAAATACGTTACCAGCCATCTTTTCAGTCGCGCTTGCTGCCAGATCCTGAATCAGTTCGTATGACCTTCGGCTTAATTCGATTTGTCTGAGCGCCACTGCTTGTAAAGGTTCGCGCAGTTTATCTGCATTTTGCCAAGCCGTTTCGATAGCGCTGCGGAGTCGGTTGGGCAAATCTGGCTGGTTCAAGTTAATGGTCTGACAACCTTCGCCGAACTGATCTTCCAAGCCCAACAGTTTGCCGGAAAAATAGCCGGATTTCGCGAGAGCGACCACGGGGATACCTTGTGCAAGCGCGAACACGGCGGCATGATAGGCGCCCGTAACGACTACCCGGCAAAGCGTCACCTGCTTTATCACTTTGAGAGGTGAATCGAGGGTTTCGCCTCCGTCAGACTGTTCATCAAATCCCATCAGAAGTTGCTTGATGGCAAGGTCATCCCTGGTACCGAAATGAATTGCTATGGGAAGTGGGATCAAAGAGACCTCATGTCGTCTCGCAAAATCCTGCAGGACCGGCCGGATACTCTGAACATCATTATCATCCGTAAGTGCTGATGCGAGATAGCGTATGTTAATTCCCAAGCCTTGCCCGAGCTCCTCGGACCTCGACTCGTACGCCAGTTCGATAGCCTCGTCCCCCGTGGTCTGTACTTTCGATTCTGGGATACCTAGTGAGCGGAGTAAATCAAGCGAGCCTCTGCCTCCTCTCAAGGTTATAAATTCGACCAGCGGAAGAATCTTTGCAGCTCGTTTCAGAACCAGGGGATCGCTAAGGGGGCCGAAACCTTGACCAAGCATGGCGACAGGCACACCTTTTTGAATGGCTGCCTCAATCAGATTCAACATATCTAGGTTCCACGCTTGGGAACCGTCATAAAAGCCGCCTGCACCGCAAACTAAAAGCAGATCCGCGCCCCACAACGCTTCTGTAAATGCCTTAACGGCATTGGCATCTGCCGAGCGGCTCGCGTACTCGAGTCTCCAAATCAACAATGCCCTAAACAGTTTTGGAAATCGCAACCTGGTGGTTGCTTTTAACCAGACAAGAAAATCTAAGAACCACTGCGGTGGGATGTGGGAAAGCCTTCCCAACAACACTCCATTTGCGAGCCAAAGTGTTCTGCCGAGATTGTCCAATGGTCTTGCCCCGGGGCAGAAGCGGGCTAGGTTCTCGCGTGAATCCGTCAGCACCTCAAGACAAGCCGTCGGAAATAGCTTTTGCAATCGAGCGACAGCTACTTGCAGCATGGAAATATCGCCCATATTCCCGTATTCTTCCGGGCCCTTCCCCAAGCCCGTATCGATTATTATGTGGTCCACGATGATGTGCCCCGCGCTTCCGGTTTCTCGTCAACGAATATCTAGTTCACTAAACCTCGAGCTTGCAATTCATTGACGATACTCAATGCGACCTCAAAGGAAATCTCGCATCTGTTCGCGATCTGCGCGACGGAACGAGTGCCGTCAATCAAATCCATGACGTGAAACAGTGCCCGATAGGCTTCCGGATTTGAAGCTTCGTCAAAGGACATTCCAAACCTGGAGCAGAACACTTCTCCCTTGAACCGGTTGACGGGAACGCTATTCTTCTCAATGGTATCGATCATGCTTAGAACCATTTGAACGGAGGCATCCAAACTCTTGACCGAAGTCATTTCGGGTGAGTCATGACTGGAATGATATTCGCGGTACGGCCAATCTGCGTTTGCTGGCGGAAGAACCCGTGACAGAGACAGCATAGGAACCCTGACACCCGGCCCATTGAACTGGCGCTCATCATTGCCGATGACAGTTCGGTAGGTCCCAATCCAGCCAAGTGGATCATGATCCTTGAGTGCGAGCGACATGCAGAGATCGACTTCAGTATTGCCCGCGAATGAAAGCTGAAGTGCATGGGGATTATCGAGCCCCAGCATTTCCAAAAACAATCCGCCCTTCATTTTCGGGATTAGCTGCTCGTTCTGGCTGAGATAAGCGACGGAGCCAATCGTCTCAGGCAGGATGATGAAGCGGTAAGTGTAGTGGAGGTCGCTCCGGCTTAACAGAGCCTGCATTACTTTGATCCCCACGACCACCCCGGCTAAGTCATCATTGACCATCGCAGGGTGACAAAGATGGGCACACAAAACGATGCAATCATCAGTCTTGCCGGGAGCAATAATCTCTCCCACTTTCAATGTTCCAAAGCTGAAATCACTCTTGATTACGACCTTGTACCGCTCATCGGTCAAAGTGTCTCTTAATTCTTTGCTGCAGCATAATCCCCAGTCGCGTTCGTAGTACTTGAACATGAATGGCACTGCACTCGGAATCTTAGGATGAACATGCAGATGTTCGAAGAGATCTTTGCGCGACACCTCGCCTTCAAATGGCAGGGAGTAGGACACCGCATGGAGCGGATTGTCTGCGTAGGAAAATAGCCTTCGGCCATCCAGAGACTCAAGATAGGCCTCATGGCATATCCACTTCTCGGGAATAATCCAGCTCCAACATTCCGTGCCCGTCGGATACTCATGAATCTTCATCGGCGCCTGGGTGGCTAGAGCCCTAAGAGCGGTATCGTATCCCTCCGAGACGATATCGCGGGGCAGTCTCCATAAATTTTCGATCATTTCCGATACCGACGCATTGGCAGGCAGATCAACTTCATGATGGGGAGCAGCTTCCCGTCGCCGCTCAAGCTCAACCGGATCATCGCCCGGGCCCTGAGCGGTAAACCACGGGTCCTTGGTCAGAGCCTGCGATGTAAATTCAAACAGCTTCCGGCTATCGACACCCAGAAGCTCACCCCGTCCGACTGTTGCCGCCCGGCATATGCCCGTCTCCCGCGCGCTTTCTTCCAATCGGTGCCCATCCACGCGACCGTTGCTCGCGAGGATTCCGACGTTATAAATCCAGCCCTTCTTTTGGGTGGCGCCATTGTCCTTGATGTACCCCGTGAAGAGCTTTCTGAAACGAAAGGGGACGCCGAGTGTTTCTTCAACATGATGCTGGAAGTTAGCTTCCTGCAAGCGCACGCCAATAGCGCAGATCTTAGCGCCAACTCGCTTCAGCCGGTCAGGAACGCTGTCTTTCCCAAAGCAAGTGGGCGGGACGTTGGATAGAATTTCTGCGGCTTGGGGCCCAATGCCGGCTACAGAATGAATCGGATCCGCCGATCGAATGGCGCCAGGAAGTTGGCGGAAGTATTCAAGGAACTCAGTAGTCGGGCTCCACGGCCCCTTGACCGAAGGCGAGTTCTGCACATCGAAGACCTCTCCCCGGCAAAACGAAAATGTATACGTGGGTACAAGAATTGTGCCTCCACTGCCTACCGCTTCCTGGAGAGCTCCCAGTACACATTGAAATTGTTCTTCCGTTCCAGAGCAGCCCTTCATTTTTCCGAGTGCTTCCAGATTAACCACGGCGTATACGACATCGCCCCGGCCAATGCCAATTGTTCTCAAGCCATCAACCAAGTCCGATTGAGCGTAGTCTATGTCGAGATCTACTTCGTTCATCAAAGCCATTCTTCTCCCCTAACGTTTCTTGCTTTTCTGTGACTAGCAGGTTTTCGATTTGAAGTCGCAGGTTTGCTCGCCTGGGCCCAATGTTTCGCGTAGACTAACGCCGAACCCATGAACGGCCGTCGTAAGTCTTCTCAACGTCGCTGACGTCGATCCATCTACGTTCTTTCCAGCTCAATTCAGCAGCGACCAAAAGGTCAGATAAGTGGCGATCTTCGGCCCATGTCTTTGGATATGGCGCGCTCCCCTTCAGGGCATCTACGAATGCGCTCATTTCATTCGAATAAACTTGTTCAAAGTTAAAGGACCCGAGGGAGCGGATGCCGGGCGGTTTCAGAATCTTCCAGGTATCCGTTTTCAGATCGTAACGGCGCAGCTCGTGCGCAGCCATATCGAGCGTAAAGCTGTTCTCACGGCACGCGATTCGCGCCAATCTAAAAGGGGCAGTTTGGTGTAATTCAATGATCATGGTCGCGAAAAGACCCGATTCAAATTGCAACATCATCGTGTAAGTGTCATCAATGTCCGTTACCCACTCGGCGTTGCGGCCATAGGTACAGCAGACCGACTTGATCCGTCCGAAGACCCAACGGAACCATTCCAACTCGAAAGGAACCATCTCTCTTGCAGCACAAACCAATCGCTCCCGTCCTGCATAAAACTCGCTATAAGGCTCCCACGGATGCCAATATGGCAAATAGCCCCCATAGTGATAATGGACCGTGTTTATGCGATCGAATCCCAGATCGCTCAGTTGTTCCCGTAGGATTCTGAAAAGTGGATAAAACTGCCAGGTCCCAGATGGGTAGCTGCGAACACCGGCTTCAGCCTCTTTGCCGGCGAACCAGCTAGCTTCCGGCGTCAGCACATTCATCTCGCTAAAAAACGGAAGTCGAGCCTCAAAACTCCGCTCGTAATAGGCGAGATGCTGATCCGGAGGAACCGAGATCACGAGCGCATCCGGTTTCTTCTTTACTAAGTCTTCGAAGCTGGAGGTTGCCTCGACATTGAATAGCTTCGGTGCCTCCGCCATCCGATCAGCGCGGCTATCGAACACAGCCACTTCGCATCCCAATGCCACGAGGTCTCGAGTACGCCGCTTTCCCATTGATCCAAAACCTACTACCCCAATTCGCATCATTAACTTCCTATCTTTAGAATTTTTCCTTCTTTGCGGTATTCCAACTGCGCAAGTTGTTGGGTCCGTCTCCAATACTCTTCATCCAAGCCGGAATTTATCTCAACAAGATCCGGTCGACGACGAAGCAGGGAAGTGATTTCGTCGATCCCGAAAACTGCTTTTGAATCGTACAACTCCTTGAATAGCGCTTCAAAGAACGCCAAATCTTCAGGGTAATCAAGAGTGAGGCGCGCCGTTTCGTGCACATGTTCTGGCCTCAGCGGTTTGACGGTCTCCATGTTACAAAGGCCTGTCCGCGTGAAGTAGTAAATAAAGCCAGTGTCGTTCTGTTGAGTGACATGATTGCTCCACACCGTGCGAACGGCAGAAGCCCGAATCGCCTTCGATCCAAGGCCCAATGGTAGACCTTCGGTGAGAACGATGCCGAGTTCGGGATCTGCTAGAAGGCGATCCATACAAAGATCCATGTAGGTGGTATCGCTGCAAGGGTCGTCCCCGTCAACCTGTATGACTGCGTCAAATCCACACTCTGAAACGGCTAAATTAAAACGATCAATGATGTTGTCGCAGCTGCCTCGAATAACCCGCGCGCCAACCGACTCAACAATTGATACCAGTCGATCATCGCTAGGGTCGGTAGTTGTGCATACGATCACATCGCGCGCTTTTAAGTGCCGGGATGCAAACAGCCGATCCAATAGGTGCAAAAGCACGGGTCTTCCCATGATCGGCATCAACGCCTTGCCAGGCATTCGTTGCGACGAGAGACGTACGGGAACTAATGCACCGATCTTCATAAGAATTAAATCACGCGCCTTCTAGTTGTTGTATTTTCGAGAGCGGGAGTGACATTACTTCCTTGCGCCAGCTACCTCCCAAGTGGCTTCCAAAGTTCTAGCTTCTCAACTGTTAGCCAGGCGCATCTTCAAAAATGACGAGCATATCATCGGATAAGCTCGTCGCTGTTGTTGCAAATCGTGCCGGTGTAAGGCAACGACCTACTCGGTACGGCATTTGAGCCGATGCGAGTCTTGGCGGATTCGGGAAGAACGGCTCTTCATGCTTTAATTAAAGCGCCGAAACACGGGCTTAACGGGGTCACCTTCGAATGATTCCCTTATGCGCCCTGAAGCGATAACACCCGAAATCTTTCGCATAGCCATTTGCAGCGCTTCGAAAGTTTGATCTAATTCGGCCTGCCCGTGTGAGTAGGTGATCGTGATCCACGGCATTAGTACGCCCCAGGCGATTAATTCTTCGTGGAAAGACGTATTAAGCTCCGGCCAGGGCGTTCCATCTTGATGCGTACAAACGATCTGCGGATTGCAATCAAATCCGATGATTCGCACATAGTCCGTAACGCCTTCCGCCTTGACCAGGGCACGGAATCCGTCGACGAGTTTCTTACCCATCGGCCAGATGTGCCGGCTTATATCGACACGAAGGCACTCCTCCAGGGTTGCTCTGCAAGCCGCCAAGCCCACCGTTTCCGAACTGTGTGTCTGGGAAAGAAGAAATACCCGGTGCTTATTGTGTCTCAATCCGCCCAACTCCATAAGCTCCCGTTTGCCCGCCAGAAGAGAAAATGAGTATCCATTAGCATAGGCCTTTCCGAAGCAGGCAATGTCGGGATATACGCCTCGTAGATGATGCGCCCCCCGGATATCGAACTTCACACCGCTGATCATTTCGTCGAAGATGAGGACTGTTCCCTCTCGGCGCGTGATCTCACGTAGTTTTTGTAAATAGTCCTCTTTGGGCTCGTCGTTCTTTACTGGTTCGAGAATGATCGCTGCGATTTGGCCTGGATACTGAGCGAACAGGCTCTCCAGGGCCGGGATGTCGTTGTACGGGAATTTCAATGTGAGGTTCGACACCTCGTCGGGAACGCCGGAATTCATTGGCGTCGTGCCGATGAACCAGTCGTTGATGCTAAAAAATGGATGTTGGGCGCAACAGGCTACGTATTTTCTGCCCGTATATGCTCGGGAAAGCTTGATGGCAGCGGAAGTTACGTCCGAACCGTTCTTTCCGAATTTGACCATCTCGGCCACAGGCAAGAGATCAACAAGATACTCTGCAAGTTCGTATTCCAGAATTCCAGGGCGAGTGAAATTGACTCCTATGTCAATCTGGCGTTTTACAGCCTCGTTGACAGCAGGATAGCTGTGGCCCAACACGATTACCCGGTTACCCATGGCCCAATCAAGATAACGGTTGCCATCCACATCCCAGCAATACGCCCCTTGGGCGCGAGCCATGATTTTAGGAGACCGCAGAGGAAATTGGTCCTCTCCCTTGCTGTAAGTATGACTAGCTCCGGGAACTATTTCGTGAAAGCGTTCATTAATTCGATCGCCTTGAGTAAAGTTATCGATTTTTTTGTTCATAAGTTTGCCAATCTTTTGCGGTGCATCTCCTGGCTACTATGGTTGCACGTCGCTTGGGTGGGATTAAGCACGTGTTTCGTAGACATAAATGGTAAGAGTTTACTTCCTGCGAAGCTGATCGATTACTTTGTTCTGTGCATCTTCAGACAGACCTACAGAACAGGGCAGGCTGAGGGCCTCTTTGTATAGTTGCTCGGAAACTGGTAACGCGCCGATGCGGCTCGTAGCATGTGCCGCGGATTGATGGATGGGTTGCCAAAGGGGCCGGCTTTGAATCTCTTGCTGACCGAGAGCCTGAAGTAAGTCGCGGGAGTTGATGCCGAACTCTTTCTCTTTGATCAGGACTGTGTACATCCAATATGTGCTCTTCGCCCATAATGCTTGCCGCATAGGCACGATTCCGGGAATATCCCGCAAAGCAACGGCGTAGCGATCCGCTATCTCGCGCTTTGTAGTTACAAAGGCATCTAGTTGCTCTAATTGCGCGCAGCCCATCGCGGCCTGCATGTTCGTCAAGCGAAAATTGTAACCAATTTCCTTATGAATATACTCAACGGGATCGTCTTTGGCCTGGGTAGTAAGATACTTTGCCTTGCGTGCCCACTCCTCGTTGGAGGTTACAAGCATGCCACCGCCTCCGGTGGTGATGATCTTGTTACCATTGAAACTGAAGCATGCTACGTCTCCAATGCTTCCGGTGCCACGCCCCTTGTATGTCGCCCCCAGGCACTCAGTCGCGTCTTCGATTACCTTGAGGCCATACTTGCGGGCAATTGTAATGATGGGATCGAGATCGACCGGGTGCCCTAGAATGTGAACGGGGATGATCGCGGCTACTCGGCGCCCTGTGTGCCGATTGTAAAGTGCCCCGTCGCGCCAGGAGCAACGCTGCTCTAGGAAGTCCGCCACGCCGAACGGATCCATCTGCCAGTGATCTGCCTCTGCGTCAACAAATACCGGCCACGCGCCAACGTAGCGAATGGCATTTACAGGCGCGATAAAAGTGAGGGTCGAAACGAGGACTTCATCGTCAGGCTTCACCCCGGCCACCAGCAAAGCGACCTGCAGCGCCGCAGTCCCATTTACAGTAGCGACGGCGAATCGCGCCCCAACCCGGCTCGCAATCTCAGATTCGAACCGATCGACGAAGGGACCCGCTGAAGAAACCCAATTTGTGTCAAGGCACTCCTTGATATAGCGCCATTCATTTCCACGGATCTCCGGAACCATCAGAGGAATGAAGTCGGAAGGCGAGGCCACTTCTGGTGTCGATTTTTCAGTGATCATTAATTACGATACCTCTGACTTTCAAAGTCGCTCAGCACATTCTCCCGCACCAACTTTGCGACCTCCGCGATGCCTTCCGGCACCGTGCGCGTAATGCCAAAGCCCAATTGTTCCTTAATGCGACTAAATGAAACGCGATAATCGCGAGGATCTTCGGTTTTATGCACGAACTCTACAGTGGCATCCGGAGCGTGCGGATGAATCAACTCGACCAGTTGCTGCTTTTGAAAATTTTGATCGGTTGCTCCCACATTGAAAACCCGCCCGGCAACCTTTCCTGATGCAGATTCGAGCACCAGCTTAATCCCTCGCGCAGCATCCCGGACATGTACATAAGGCCGCCAGAACTGTTCGCCAAAAACCACCAGCTGCTTCTTGGTCAGCATCTCCAGGGTGAATTCGTTTACCGTTAGGTCGAAGCGCATCCGAGGTGAAGTCCCGAAGACAGTCGCAAACCGTAGAGGAGTAGGAGACCACGTTTGGCCAGTGCCGCTCGCGAGTAACGCCCTTTCAACGGCAACCTTGGTTTCCGCGTAGAGTGAAACAGGGCTCAGTTCGGAGTCTTCGTCCACATAACTTTCAGGATCCTTCATCTTCCCGTAATTGCTGCACGTTGAAGCGAAGATGAACCTTTGAACGCCGGAGCGACGGCTCTCTTCAATAAGCGACAAAGATGCGTCGAGGTTTACCGATCGCGCCAATTCGGGATCACGGGCGCATGCCGGATCACCGACAATTGCTGCGAGGTGAACGACCGCCTCCATTCCGGATAAGGCCGACGCTACAGCCGAGCGGTTCCGGAGATCGGCGCGATGAAAGCTGAAAGCAGGATCAGACCACACAGGCAGGAGCGGAGCCCCTCCGTGATTTAGATTATCCAAGACTCTGACCGAGTGACCCGCGTTCAAAAGCAGAGGAACGAGAGTTGAACCCACGTACCCGGCACCGCCTGTAACTAGTACCTTCATATCAAATTACTCCGTTGCGAACGTCTTCCTGGGCCTTGGCATAATCCTCGTGACGGCCAACGTCGAGCCAGTATTCGGTGATCGGAAAGCTCACGACGACTTTTCCGGCCTCAATTAATTTTTGTATCAGGTCGGTCATGTCGAAACGGCGACCCGGAGGAATGAAATCGCAGACCTCTGGCTCTAGGAGATAAGTGCCTGCGTTGATAAAGAAACTGAACGAGGGCTTTTCTTGAATGCGGTTGATATGGACTTCATCCAACTCCACGACGCCGAACGGTACTTCGACTTCATACTTGCGCACTCCCACTGTGAGCAAAGCATTATGCTTGCGGTGAAAGTTGAGCATCTCCTGAAACGGGACGCCGGTGATGATGTCTCCGTTGATGACCAGAAAAGGGTTGCTATTCCGTTTCATCAGCCTTAACCCGCCGGCTGTGCCCAACGGACGATCTTCTTCAAGGTAATTTAGCCTGACGCCAAAAGCGCTGCCGTCACCGAAGTGCTGAACAATGCTTTCGGGCAGATAGTGAGTTGTGAGGTTGATGTCGCGAATTCCCGAGCGCCGCAATAACTGAATTGTAAGCTCGAGGAGGGGCTTGTCGCCGACAAGAAGCATCGGCTTCGGCACCCGTTCGGTGAGAGGGAGCAGCCGCTTTCCGTAACCGCCGGCCATGATGACAGCAGAGAGATCCGCGCTCCCTTGTTGTACCAGGTTCTTGCGAAGCAAGAATCTGATCACCCGGCCTGTGCCGTCGACCACTGGAAGATGATTGATGTCATGTTTGACCATGAGTTCCAGCGCCCCGCCAGTCGACAGCGAGCTTGTCACGGTCAGCGGTTCGCGACTCGCGATACTCTCACACGCTGTGTCCATCGCTAAACCACGCAGAATCGCGCGGCGGATGTCCCCATCGGTGAGCAAACCAATGAGAATCCTGTCTTGGTTGCATAAGACCAGCGCCCCGGTCCCGGCCTTGTCGAGTTCCGCGATGGCTTCCGTAATCGACGCGGAAGGGCGGAGCGTCACCGAGTCCAGCAGTTCTGATGCGAACGATTCTATTTCATCGCCGACAATGAGATCGCGACGAAGCAACAAATCCTGCAAAATGCCCTGCTTATCAACTATGGGAAGATGATCAACGTCATGTTGATTCATCAAAGTAAGAGCTTGCAGACGCGTCGTCGACGGAGAAGCAACGATAGGATTCGTCGTTGCAATCGTCCCGCACAGAGTTTCCAGGGGTTTTGCCTTTATCATGGCGCGGCGCAGGTCGCCGTCGGTCAATATACCGTAGAGTTTTTGGTCAGCAGAACACACGACCAACGCGCCAATACCAGCCGCATCCAAACGTGCGAATGCCTCCGAGATTGTCAAATCGGGCGAAATGACAAAATCCGCAATCTGTTCCTTGATAACTGTCTTAAGCATAAGTTATTACTCGTCGCAAAGTCTTGTTATGACTACTTAGATTCATTTGAGCAAGAGGATACTCCGAATCCGTATGGGGGTCTGTATTCAAGTCGAATTCGGTGTGTTCCTGCTGGTATCTGAACGCCCTGGAATGCCAAATCCGCGGGACGCAGCGTCGCCGCCGAATTGTCTGTCGACGCATGCCAGTATGGACTGAAGCTGTTGCTGATGGTCAACCCGCAGCCAGAGTTGGAGGTTACGTCTGCAACGATGCACGTCGCAGAATAGTGGCGCAGCTCGACGCGGCCGCCGGAGGATGCACTGGTAGATTCGCCGCCGTCCACCAGCATTTTCTCGCTCAAGCTCTGCAGATCGCTTGTTTGCAATGCGGCTGAAACGTCAGATCGTGGAAGACTTACCGTCTGTGCTGCACAAAACATACGCGGCAACACATGTGCGTTTTCGTAGATATAAATTGGCGTCCCGGGATTTTTGCCGCGGATAATATCCAAATACCTTGAGAGTCGAGGTTTGTGCAGCCATTGCAACTGGGAGTTGCGAAACTGTGAAGGTAACAGAGTCAGATCATTTCCTTGCAACGGCCTGTCGGAAATTACGTACTTAACATTCTGCATCGAAAGCAAGTCCAGATTAAACAGTTGATCGAATTGAAGCGTTTGATCGTTGTAGTCGTTCGACGGAACAAAAAGATAGATTCGGTTACCCCAATCGTTAAAGTATGAATTCCAGTACGCATCCTTTGCGAGTGCGCGCCCAATGACGATGTCCCAATAGTCCTGGTAGCGCTTTGAATATAGATTGAGATACCCATCAGCAGTCTCAAGCCCATATCCCCACGCAAACGCTGGATGTAGACCCACGCTGACGACTCGCACCGGGGAAAGCCCCGATTGACGAACCCTGTTGGAAAGTTCAAGCAAATCGGGGTTCTGGTAGATCTCGCTGTAGTTTTCTCCATGGAGCAGAGCGCGAAACATTCTTGCATTTACTTTCAACGAAAGCAGGAGCACGTACACCAGCGCCGAATAAGTGAGCCACTTGCCCCAATTATGGCGCTTCCCCTTGCGGTTTAAAAGAAGATCGAGAGCCAGCGCCGCCGCGGTGATCGTGAGTATTGGAACCAGTTCAGTGAGGCGCCACCACCCAAAGCCACGTACAGCTCCGGGAAGTGGAATTAGCTTTTGACTAGTGACGAAGAACCAAATAACGAGTGCTACAGCGCAAACTAAACTGGTTGAGAGTAGCCACGCAGCCTCACGGCGTCTTGTGCTCTTGGAGATGATGCTGTATAAGGCCAGCGCAACAAATACGAAATTGCAGGCCGCGATGGTGAGCAGCCGGTACAAAATTTCGTGAATTCCGCTGGCGGCAGCAATGTCCCGACCCGCGCGATGAGACAATGGGGCGTTCAGCAGAGCTGCAGCTATCACAGGTCCTTCGGCGACTGCCCACGCGCCTGCAAAGATAATCGCGGCTTTCCAATGGCGCCGCTTTATCTTTTCTGCGAATATCGTAAACCAAACAGGTATTAATGCAAGGATAAAGACAGAATACGCAAAGCCTGAACATAGCGCATAGAGCACTCCCGCGATTGCTGATACCGAATATAGGCGAGCTCGAGATAGGTTCGGGCTTGTAAGCAGCAACAGGACTAATGCAAATGCAGGTTCTCCAAAGCCTTGGTACAGGCTGAACCCCAGGTCAACATCCAGTTGAGGCGCGATCGAAAGAGCAAACGCCCCGAACAAGGCAGCCAATTGATTCAGATCGAGTCGATTCCGGAGCAGCCGGTAGAAAAAGAATGCCGCAAGCCCACGCTGTAGCAGCATGACCAGAGCATATGCAGCCCAGCCGGGAAGTACAAAAAAGGGCAAGACATACAGTTCGTTCGTATACCCTTGCGAAAGCCAATCGACTCCTGAGGCCCAACCACTTGCCCAGAGCGCGGGAGACGATAACCCGCGCGAATAGCCGACCATTGCCGACAGCATCTGATCCGCAGAATCATGCACGCAAACATAGGAATGCGAGCCAAACACGTAAAAGGGCAACGCGAGCCATAGGACCCAAATCGCCAGGATCGCGCCTACCCGTCTCGGGGCCCAATGGGATGCAAGCTCTTTTTGTAGTCGTCCGTGGATATCATGGTGCTGATTCGCTCGCCTTTCTTGGCGAACCCTAGTTTGAGTTTTCAGAACGAGAAACGTTTCCCCGACAGTGAAGGATCTACGAACAAGATGGCCATCTACCGTCTATCTATTCGGCTCGAATACAGAACCTGGCTGCCGACGCCTTAGATAGCTGTCCATCCGCCGTCCACAACTAAATTGTGGCCCGTGACATAGGCAGAGGCATCCGAAGCGAGAAATACGGCCGCACCCGCAATATCGGCCGGCTTGGCCATTCTTCCGAGCGGTGTTTTGCCAACGTATTTTTCGACAAATGAAATTGATTGGTTGTTTTCAACACCGCCAGGCGAGATGCAATTGAACCGGATGCCATCCTTGGCGTAGTAGGACGCAAGATAGCGCGTGAAATTGATGATTCCGCCCTTAATGGCGGCATAGGCTGCCGGCATAGTGAGCGCCGTCCCCTCATAAATTGAAAAATCCGGGCCGACCATTCCATAAGTGGAACCGAGATTGATAATTGAGCCGCGTTTCTGTGATCGCATTGCTTCCGCGGCTTCCCGGCAACAAATGCAGTAGCTGGTCATTTGACTATCAACAGCTGTTCTCCACGATTCGATTGGAACCTTCTCAAAGGCTAGACCCCAATCCTTCGGCTTCGGGTAAGCACTGTTCACCCAAACATCGAGCGAACCGGCCAGTGACAAGACCTTGGCCACAGCAGCTGGGATAGAGGCCACATCCAGCACATCCAGTGGAACTGCTGAACATTTCAACCCTTTGGCAGTCAATTCCGCAGCGTATCTCCCTGCTGACTCTTCATTTATGTCAGCGATAAAAGTGTTTGCGCCAAAGGTCGCGAGGCCCTCCGCCAGCGCGTATCCAATTAAACCGGCCCCGCCGGCCACAACAGCGACGCGGCCGTCCAAGTTGAACATTTCTTTCACGTTGAAGAACCCTCCGAGTAAGTGTCTGACTTAGTCCGGTTCCAATTGATTGAACTTGCCGTGCCCGCTAACTTACTAAGTCGCCACGCCAGGCGGCTTTCCGCACGCTTATCACTTCACCCAATGGTCTTGGCGAGAATCCTTGCCGGCACTCCGACCATCGTGACGCCGGCAGGAACATCGTTGATTACGACGGCTCCCGCCCCTACGACGCTACCCGCACCAACTTGAATCCCTTGAATGATCGCATGCGCCAGTTCCGACGTGTGCGCCGGCGCCGATATGCACGCCGCCAGAAAGCGTAACGCCCCGGGGCTATGTGCGCGTGCGCGCCCATGACGCAATCGTGATCGATGATGGCACCAGTATTGACTATGGCATTCGGCGCCAACCCTGCTGCCGGGCTGAAGAATGGCTCCCGCCATGATTTGGGCTCCATCTTCAATTTGTACTTCAGGAGCGATGATCGCCGAGGGATGTTTCACAGTCGCAAAGCAATATCCCCGCCTCGTGAAGCGATCGTAGACTTCCTGTCGATTCGCCGTAGAAGCGGTGCAGCCCACGCCATTCACAAGCTGCACCTCGGCAGGCGCGTGAAGAAATACCTGCTGCGTCGCTGCCGAGATTTCTCGCTCCGAGCAATGGAGGGAGCTGCCGGGTTCAAATCAACGAATCCGAGAATGCTCCCGCCGCATAGCAAAAGCGTACTGACCAGAACCTTGGCGTGACCGCCTCCCCCGATAACGATGACTGGCAGTTCCAAAGAGTCCATCCGTCGATTACTGCAAGTGGGTCCAGTTGAGGACTTGATCGGCAATCATGTCGGACGCGAGCCGGCGGCCGAGCACATAGCTGATTTCGTCCGGACGAATTCCGGTTCCAGGCCGCTTCGCGTCCAGGTCTGACTCGGTGAGCACATGACCGCGCTGCAATTGCCGAGTGGTCACCAGGCTTCGGCGAAATTTCTTCCGCTTCTCGATCTCCGCAGCACTCACCGTCCGTTCGCTGTCTCCAAGCGCTGTAACAATGTGTTTCCCCTCTTCGACAATAGTTTTGAGTTGTTCAGGATTGGCGGAGATCGCATGATCCCACCCTTCCATTTCCTGATCCAGAGTGAAATGTTTTTCGATTATGCACGCGCCAAGTGCGATGGCAGCGAGCGGAATCGCGGTTCCCAATGTGTGATCGCTAAAGCCAACAGGCACGCCGAAGGATTGCCGCAGAGTGGCCATGTTGCGCAGATGAATCGTGTCATATTCCGGAGGGTAAATCGACACACAATGCAGCAGGACAATTTGCTCATTGCCTTCAGCGCGCACTGTTTCCACAGCCCGCTCGATCTCGGCTAATGTGGCCATGCCTGTTGAGATGATGACAGGGCGCTGTTTGCGCGCGACATGCTGCAACAAGGAGAGATAAACGATATCCATCGAAGCGATCTTGAAGAACGGCACATCAAGCTTCTCAAGCAGGTCTGCTTCCTCCACGGAGAACGGTGTCGAGCAAAACGCGATGCCACGCGACTTGCAATGAGCGGCGGCTTCGAAATGTTGGTCGGCGGTGAGCTGGTAAGCGGTCACCATCTCGCGCAACGAGCCGAAGTGCTTCTTCTTATCGGAGTAGGAAGTATTGCGCGCATACTCCTCTTCCGCGATCAGCGATTTGTCCGTCCAGGACTGAAATTTCACCGCTTGCGCACCCGACTCGGCCGCAGAATCAATCAGCCGGCGACAGAGATCCATGTCGCCGTTATGATTTGAACCAATTTCCGCGATGATGTAGGGTGGCTGTCCCTGTCCAACTGCAACGCCGTTGATTCGTATCTCATTCATATTGTTTTTTGAGAATCATCCTTCCACATCCACTGCAGTGCAGGTTGCGCTACATCCCACCACCAGACCGCTTGCGGCTCCAAAGTATTGAGATTGCGAACGTAGTCCTCAAGTTTTTCCGGCTGCGAAACCACGCGCTCGAAAAAGAGCTGAACGTCCGCGGCAACTTTTTTTACCTGTGCCTGGCGATCGGGCAGCACATCTTTTGTTGGCCACGCCTCAAGCAGGCAGATAATGATCCCGCACTCTTTTTGTATTTTGAATCACTCGGTTGCTGTCGAAAGGGAACCGGATCGGAGCCATGTTTGCCCCATGCTGCCGGTAGTCCATTCGCACCACCGGGTCGAATGCCAGCCTCGCCCCCGTTAACCAAGCCCTCGTAGCCAGAAACCAGTCAACCAACGCGACGCCCGCAGGAATCGGCAAGCACTGGCTGAGCAACTGCGACCGATAACGCCGAATTGGAAAATCCAAATACATTGTGTCCGCGGCAGAATCCTATCAGGGACGGCTTGCTCGGGAATCGAAAGGGTCATTCCCAAATCTTGCCTGTCTTGATCCACGAGTCGAAGAGCGCATGCGACCAGTTCAGAGGTCTCGAGGGCCGCCCGCGATGCCGCGACTCGGGTCGGATGCAGAATATCGTCGCTGTCCACCAGAACGACCGCGTCAAAATTCTCCACGATTTGTGCCAGGGACTGTTGCCGGATCAGCGCCGGAGTGTTGTCCAACTTCGATTGCACCCAGACTGCATCCAAATGTGTGCCGATAGCTGTTTCAACCGCCCCGGCCTCAATTCCGTCCAGGCCTATCCAGAGTTGAAAGTCCTGATCTGTCTGTGCTTGTAGCGAACGATACCAGTCCGGCAAGTACTCCTCGACACCGGGATAAATTGTTGTGTAAACCGCTAGTCTCTGCATTGAATGTGCCGGGAGATGCCAGGAATGTCCCTCATTATTTTTGGTGGTCTCGGCGCCATCAGCGCCTGACTTTGCGATCACCGCGAGCTAAGAGCGGGCATGCTTTTCTTTGCCAGCGTGACAGAGGCGGTCGTTCCATCCGGCAGGCGCCACTCATACGGAACAACAACTGCAGTCGCGCGCTGCGCCTGGTGCAAGTACTCTCCTTTGTACCCATATTCAGCAAGGTCAGCCGCCACGTTAAAAGAGGCTACATCCTGGTACGGAATGATCACCTCGCTCGGATCAGCTCCCTGAACCCTCATCCTTACTGTGTAGCTTTGCGGCAACAGGGGAATAGAACGAAATGTGCACGATATGCTACCGGCGCCGTCCAAAGAATCTGGCCTATATCCGTCCAGATGCATATTGGCAGTGAAGCAAGAACCATTAACACCGATAATCCCCAAGGCCACAATCGGCCTTGCGATGCGCTTATTGGCTTCGTAGGAGATTTCTACTGTCAGGTCATCACCGGGCTCGAACTGCCTGACCTCCTCGCCGCGATCGTTTTTCAAGACGATCCTGAGAATCCTTAATCCATACGCTGGATTTGCGATGGAATTGGCACTTTCATTGGTGATGCTATCGAAGTAAGCGGCCGAGACTTCATCCACGCTTCCGTCTTGATGGACGTGCCCATCCTTGAGCCAGATTCCTCTTTGGCATAAACCTCGAATTGCATCCATATTGTGGCTCACGAACAAGACGGTTCGCCCACTCTGAGCGAAGTTCTCCATCTTGCCGAGACATTTCTTTTGAAAGGCAGCATCTCCGACCGCCAGCACCTCATCCACAATCAGAACCTCTGGTTCAAGATGAGCTGCCACTGCAAACGCCAGCCGGATATACATGCCGGAGGAATAGCGCTTGACCGGTGTGTCGAGAAAGTCTTTGATCTCAGAAAACTCGACAATCTCGTCGAACCTTCGGGCAATCTCAGCGTGGCTCATGCCCAGGATTGCTCCATTCAGATAGATATTTTCGCGGCCAGTAAGCTCCTGGTGAAAGCCCGTACCAACTTCAAGCAAGCTCGCGGTTCTGCCATCGATGCAAATCCGTCCTACAGTGGGGACGGTAATTCGGCTCAGGATTTTAAGCAGTGTACTTTTGCCTGCGCCGTTGCGTCCAATAATCCCCACCACTTCGCCCTGCTTGATCTCAAGCGAAACATCTCTTAAGGCCCAAAAATCCACATCTCTGAGTCGTTCCGGGGCGACGGGATTTGAGCCAGGAAATCGGGTGACGAATCGCCTCCTCGAGAACATGGCGCATACCGTCGCCACGCGTCTTTTGCCGACCGATGGTGTACCGCTTGCCAAGATTTGTGATGGAGATGGCGGATTGCGTCATAGGTTTAACTTGCAGCTGAGCCCCCGAAGGCCTCAAATCACATCTGCGAAAGTGCGCTCCGTCTTTCTGAAGTAGACGATGCCCGTTATCAAGACCACAACGACCTCAACGATACAGATCGCAAGGGCAAGCGGAAAGATTTTGCTCCGCGTACCCAATATGCACCAGCGAAAGCCGTCGATGATTCCTACCATTGGATTGAGGGAATAAAGAAGTTGATATCGGCTTGGCACGATCGAACTTTGGAACCCTACCGGTGAAAGGTAGAGACCGAACTGAACAATGAAGGGCACGATGAAGCGGAAATCGCGGTACTCGACCATGAGTGCGGCAATCCAGATCCCAAATGCCAGCGATGCGGCGATCGCAAGTAATACAAAGAGTGGCAAAAGAAAAATAGTGGCCGGAGGAACGTATCGGTACCAGATCATCAAGACAACAAGAAATGCACCGGTGATGAGGAAATCCACCAGGCTGGCGATGACAGAACTCCCCGCGATGATAAGTCTCGGAAAATACACCTTGGAAATCAGAGTCGAATTTGATACCAAGCTGGCTCCGGTTTCCGCGATCGCCGTGGAAAAAAACTGCCAGGGGAGCATCCCGCAGAAGACAAGGAGCGGATAGGGCACTCCTCCGGAGGGCATTCTGCCCAATTTGCCAAACACAAAAGTCAGCACGGCCATGGTCAGGAGCGGCCGAATCAGTGACCAGCTCACCCCGATAAAGGTCTGCTTATAGCGAACAAGAAGATCGCGCCAGGCGAGAAAGTAGAACAGCTCCCGATAGCGCCAAAGGTCGCGCCAATACTGGCGTTCGGCGTGATCGGCTTCAATGATCAATTGAGGCATGCAAACTATATCCAGAGTGTCAAAGCCGCTTATGTCGCGAGTATGGCTACAAGCATTCTCGCGATGATGAGACGGGTAAGGAGTGGCTTCATTGGGGCCAGAGTTACCTTCTGGCAGGCGTATCGTTTGCTTTGTTGCGCTGTCCTGGCTCGATCATTTGTCGAAAGCTCTGTCGTACGCCGCGAGCAGCGGCTCTATGGAATATTCCCAAGCGAGCTTTTGCTCGACTCGCCGGCGCCCAAACTCACCCATTTCACTACGCTCTTCCGGATGATCAAGCAGCCATAAAATCTTATTCGCAAAATCCTTCACCTGATCGTCGTTGTCAGCATAAAGCGAAGCTTCGCCTGCACTAAAGCGTCCCTCTTTAAGATCGAACTGGACGATCGGCTTTCCCAGAGCCATATATTCCATGATCTTGATCATCGTCGACATATCATTCATCTGGCATGGCTTGTCTGGATTTACGCATACATCGGCGGTAGAGAGGATTTCCAACAGGTCCGCATCCGGTATCCTTCCCGTAAAGTTGACCATTTCTCCGAGGTCCTTTTCTTGGACCATCTTCCTCAGGCCGGCAAGAGCTGGGCCGCCGCCTACACAAGTGAAGTGGACGTCTTGTCGTCCAAGACCCCTGATGTGTTCGGCCACATTCACCAGGATATCCAGACCTTCTTGCTCACCCATAGCCCCGACATATCCGACGAGATAGCGCTTGCCGTATTTCAATGCACGATTCTCGGGCACAGTTTGAAAGGTCTTGAGGTCGGGCCCGTTGCGAACTACAAATACATCTTCAGGCGACTTACCGCCGCGGCCCAACGCAATCTCCTTGTAACTGTCGTTCGTCGACATCACCACTTTGCAGGCGCGGAAGGTCATCTTCTCCATCAACACCAGGACTCGATAGAGGAAATCCTTTCGCGCGTACTTTGCAAGGTACAACTCTGGATTTATGTCATGATGGTCGAAAATGAACTTCACCCCGAACAACTTGAAAGGCCAGGCGACAAGGAAAATGTCATCAGGCGGATTGCAGCCCTGAATGACATCGAATCCCCGGCGGAAATAAATCCACCACGCGTACAGGAATTCCCAGAACAAGGCGCACCCGTATTCCCAAACGTATCCCAGCGCGGAGCTGCCTGTATTCGGCAGCGAATGTCTATAAATGTGAATTCCATCCAGGCATTCGTAGCTTCGTTCGCAGCCTTTGTCCTTGGGAGAAAGTACAGAGACTTCATAGTTCGACTGGCGAAGTGCGAGAGCTTCCTTCCAGACTCGCGGATCAAAGGGAACACAGGCATTTTCAACAATGATTAGAGCTTTTCTACTCACAAATACCTCAGCAGCCACTTAGCCGATCGTAAAGTCCCGCAAGGGCGCAGAGCATCGTTGCTTGACCCCAATGGAGCGTAGGAGTCTTATTAACTAACCGCGAATAACGCCGATAATAGAAATAGCCTGTCTTATCCTGCATATTTTTGATTGTCCAACGGGCGATGAGAAGTGCGAGGTCAAGCGCCTCAGGATCCTGGTCTGAAAAGAGAACTAAAGTGTCGATTGCTTGCGATGAGCACTGAATATCGATTGGTAGGGTCTTGTAGTCGTAATACCGGGGCGTGCCGTCCGGCAGAAAGAATGTCTTCTTCCAGTACTGGTATCCTGCGTTCATCTTTCCTTCAAATTGTCTGTCGTTTGTCGCCGCCTGGTAATACTTAAAGCAGTCAAGCACGTACGCCGTGTGGAAATTGTCGACCCAGTGCAGGTTCGAGGGCTCACCGTAGTACCAGGAATCGTTCGCCCTCTGGTGGACCGCCGCGTACCGCATCGCTTTCTCTGCAATTGATTGGTACGATTCGTTCCCCGTGATTGCAGCCACGCGAGCCAGAAAACTGGCGCCCAGCGTGTTGGAATTGTGAACTGGATTCATTGAGCCAGGAATGTAGCTGATGCAAAGGGCGTCCCCTTCAATCAATCTGTCCAGGTCGCGGGTAATATGCTCGCACGCTCTAACTGCGACCTCCAAATACCTTTCCTTTTGAAAATGATTGTAAGCATCAACAAAAGCGTGGCCGATAAGCGAAGTCCAGACGATGGTCGGTACGCCTTTTGCGAGATAGAAGCTTCGCGATTGATAGTCGAAGTGATTGCCCCAGCATGCTCCCGAGTATCCTTTGGATTCGTTGTCGATCAGCCATTCGAAGGCAGACTCGGCCTTGTCTCCCCAGGCTTGATCTCCCGATGCACGCTGAAGGCGCATGAATCCTCTTGCCAGAAAAGCCATGCCCTTCGTCGAGCGACTCTTGGGAATCCCTAACAATGGCCGGAGGTTTAAGGGAAAACGGCGCACGCCTTGCTGCAAAACAGTCCGCAAAAGTTTCGTCTCGAAGGTTAGGGGCCGAACAAATCTTGCGTTTAGTCCGTCGAAAGTATCGTATCCGCGGTAGTCGTTTTTCTCCAGCCAGTCCTCCAGCCGCTCGATGGAGTTCCATACTTCATTTCCAGAGGCCCTCCTCTGATCCTGGACTGCCGATTCTTTACCAACAGATACCGTCATACTTGCCATCCGTGCTCCTTCCTTCCTCAATTCGGACAAAATCCACGAGCCGCTGCCCTTCATTGAGTCGCTTCGTCACTTGCTTGAACTCTGGGTCGTTGTTGCCGATCACCACGGTCTGAGCGTGGTCGAGGACCGCGTCCATGCTGTCAACCATGAGTTTCGCGATGTGCGGAATGTGATTGAAAATGAAGTCGCGGTTTGCACCAACAAGACTGGCGACGTTGACGTTCCGATCGTAGATCCGCACGTCGTAGCCCTTGCCTAAGAGGCGCTCAATCACTTCAATCACCGGGCTCTCGCGCAAATCGTCGGTGCCGGCTTTAAAGCTGAAGCCCAGCACACCGACCCGCGTTTGCCCGCTCTCCATGATCATTTGAAGGCCGCGTGCAATTTGTAATTCGTTGCTGGGCAGGATCGAAGTGAGTATCGGTAGCTGTAAATCACCCTTTTTCGCCTGATACGACAGCGCGCGAAGATCTTTCGGCAGGCATGAACCGCCAAACGCGAAGCCAGGCTGAAGATACGCTGGAGAGATATTAAGTTTGCGGTCCAGGCAAAAAATGTCCATCACCAGATGAGAATCGATGCCGAATAACTTGCAGAAATTGCCGATCTCGTTGGCAAAGCCGATCTTCAGTGCATGCCAGCTATTATCGACGTACTTGATCATTTCGGCCGTTTCAATATCCGTCCGTACCAACGGCGCCTCAAGCTTTTCGTAAATCTTGGCCAATATTTCACCGCTGGAACGATCCAATTCGCCGATCACAGTTTTCGGCGGTGAACGGAAATCTCTCACGGCAGAGCCTTCGCGCAAGAATTCGGGGTTGCTGCACACTCCAAAGTCAACTCCCGCTTTCTTGCCAGATCGAGCCTCCAGGATCGGAATCACAACCTTGCGCACGGTGCCCGGCAAAACGGTACTTCGCATGACGACTGTGTGGCGTTGGCTTTTCTTTCCGATCGCTTCACCAACTTGCTCACAAATCCGGCGAATATATTGCAGGTCGAGATCGCCGTTGGCTTGGCTCGGTGTCCCAACACAGACAAATGACAGGTCGGTGTTCTGAACAGCTTCGCCCGCTTCGCTAGTTGCCCGCAAGCGGCCAGCCTTCACGGCTGTACCGATGATTTCGTCGATATTGGATTCAATGATGGGAGAGCGGCCGCGGTTGATCAGATCGACTTTTTTCGGAATTGGATCGACACCGATCACCTCATGACCGTCGCCGGCCAAACAACCCGCCGATACCGTGCCAACATAGCCAAGCCCCAAGATACTAATCTTCACAATTCACCCTTTCGGCCAGATCTGCCGGATTTCAGACGATAGTTACTTTGACGGGATAGTTGCGTCGTGAGCGACGTCGATCTCTAACAGAGTGCTCACCGTGCGCTTCATCCGATTTCATTCGATCATTCCTGAAGCGCTGGCTGTTACTCTTCGAGCGAGCCATTCATAAGCGCCGCGCTTGCTGATGTCACGATCTACTTACTGATCTTCTAATTTCCAGCGAAGGCGATCCAGGCGCCGTTCCAATTGCCAATGTGCGCGACGCAAAATTCGCTGAATCGATTTCGCGACATGCCAGCCGAAAACCTTTTGCGCCCACATATACTTCCACGATAGTCCAGGAACTCCTAACGACTCTCCGAGCTCGGCCGCTAGTTGATCCGCTTCTTGAATGATTGTGGGCCTTTCCGGGTAGAAATGGATAAGCCATGCCCGTAGATAATGTAGGCAAGTCGCGTCGATTCTCTTGCTTTGCTCGAGGCCGCGAAGGTAGCCGATGTGCAACTTCATTGAGAGCCAGTGTGAATTGATCTTGTCGCTTGAACTTCCAATATAGCCGAGACCTGTGTATCCAAAGCTCCGATAGAACATCTTCGAGTCCGGCACGAAACGCACACCGTCGCTGGCAAGCAGCACTCGGCAGAAGTATTCTCCATCATCGTCCGTGAGCAACCTCTCATCCCAGGGCCCTGCGGCATCTGTCAATTCACGACTGACAAGCCAATTGGCAGTCTGCATATAGAGATTCTGGCCCATCTTGCGCACCAGCCACTCCACTGGGCTTTGGTCGCCCCACAGCTCAGTTGGAATGAACCGGGCGTGATTGGGCCGATGCATGAACATCCCCCATGCACCGGAGAGAAGGGTGCGCTTGCTTGTTCCCTTTTCTACAAGCTCCATTTGTTTGGCTATCTTGTCGGGTGCAAGCAGGTCGTCTCCGTCAAACCATTGGATGTAATCCCCATGGCTAAGTTCCAGCGCCTTGTTTCTTGCCGCCGCAGCTCCGCGATTTTTCTGTTTGATTACCAGAACGCCCTCGGTCGCGAACCGTTGAGCGACTTCGAATGTGCGATCGGTAGACCCGTCGTCGACCACGATGATTTCTTTGTTCTCCCAGGTTTGCGCCAAAGCAGACCGAATCGAATCCGCAATCCACATTTCGATGTTATAGGCCGGAATCAGAATAGAGACCAGCGGCTTCTTCGAGCCTTCTTGGGAAACGGAAGGGCTGCCGGCCTGAACTTCTTGAACGGGATTGTATTTGTGATGCCTCGAGCCTCCGAATGCCCGGCTTTCTCCGGCTAGCCGTTTTATCTTTCGACTCTCTAGGTACGTGGCGAGACGTCTGCGAATTCGGTTAGTCTTCGGGCGCCAGGATGCATCCATCAGATGAACGCCCAATTCACCAAATTGATTCCAGTTGTCGAAGTCGCACACATCATCAGGGAAAAGAATCTTTACGCTTCGCGCTAGTTCTGGATTTTCGAAAAGGGTTCGAGTGACCAAACCCGGCCCAGTCGTATACAAGACGTAGAATTCCTCCTTCGATAGCCACGGGAGGCCTTGCATCATTGGAGCCACCCAGGCAGGGTCCCTTTGTGCACGAACGCAATTTTCGATAATTGCTCCGATGAAGGGGTGGCCTGGTGTCGCACCAAATGCATAGTTTCCGATCTCCCAATCCATGTTGTATTGGCTTCGCAGGAAGCGACTGTAAGTCAGGCCTTCGAAGGTGAAGACGCAACCATAATCCAATAAAGGTGACAGCCCCGACGCAGAAAGCACATCCAAATCGAAGTAGAAGCCGCCGTAGTGAAAGACAGCTAGATAGCGGAAGAAATCGTAACGCTGAATTCGATAACGGAAAGAGTCGACGACGGTGCGGTATTGCGGAAACTCACTGTCAATAAGCTTCTCAACTTTCGCGTCGTCGAAGAATAGGTATTCAAAGTCCGGATTAAGGAGGCGAAGGTTCGATACCATCGCCCGAAGCCGTATCGATTGCGGTGGCTCCTTCGCGGTCTGAATTATGCGCTTCGGAATGGCTGATGACATTGCATCAAGCTCCTGGATGTGATTCTGGCAATCAGTTTCAAAATCGTGTCGCAAGCAAACAAGAGACAGAGAGACTTGGTGGGCGAAGAGAAAGCTTCGGCGACGGACCGCAAGTCAGCGAGACTTCAGGAGTAAGTAAAGTTATGGGTGGATGTTTGCGTCCGATGGAACAGGATGTCGCTACTGTACATCTTGCCTTACATCGGCTAAGCTCTTCGCTCTGGTTGAACCGTATTGCGGGCGGGCAAATGCACAAACTCCTATAGCCTTGTTAGCCCCTTATCTACCTTCGCCTCTCTCCAACTGCGCTTTTGCATAAAGGACTTCATCGCGGACACAGCTACCAACGGCCTTATAGCAATTGCTCTACTCATGGAGAAAAGGGCGCTAGCGGGTCTACGCTGATGCCAGTAAATCCGAGCGGCCACCGCGTGAAAGTCTGACGCCGTGCGCCGTCCGGCCGCATTTATAGCGTGGTCACCTTTCAATTTCGTCAACATTGTGAATGCGGTCAGGTACTCGCCCGTGTCACACAGATTTCGGATCGTCCATATATGTTCGCTTGCGAGCGCAGTCTGCTGCTTTTCAGGACTAACTCCAAGACGCGCCAGCACGGCCTCATCGACGCTCTCCGCCGTCTCAAGCGGATCCAGACCACCATTTCTCCGCACCTCAGCAGCTGCGCGAGCCGCTAAACTGCTCAAGATTTGCTGGCTCCGTCTCGATACTGACACCTGATTCGAGTGCAACCGATACTGAAGCAGAATCGAGTTCAAATTAGCAAGCTCTGTCCGCTCTGCGATCCGCAACCAAAGATCGTAGTCCTCGGCCTCAGCAACCGCACTTCTGTAACCCCCGACTGCCAGGACCGTTTCCGTTCGCATCATGACCGTTGGATGCCAAAACGGCGAGCAGCTTTTCAGGGCTCCCCGTATTTCCGCATCTGTTTCCGGATTCGCGTATACCGCGAGCACTCGTCCCTCCACGCTAATCGCTTCTACAGCCCCCCCTAGAACACCAACATTTGGATGCGTGTCCATGAATTCCACCTGCATTTCAAGCCTGTTCTTAACGGCGATGTCATCGCCGTCCATGCGCGCAATATAGACACCGCGCGCGAGTCGGCATCCGCGGTTTAAAGATTCAATCAAGCCCGCGTTGTCCTGATGAATGACGCGCACTCGGGGGTCTTGCGTATACGCACCCAGAATTCGCCCGGTTGAGTCCTGTGAACCGTCATCGATCGCGATGAGTTCAAAATCGCGAAAACTTTGAGTCAAGATGCTTTCAACAGCAGCCGCAAGAAACCGTGCCCCATTGAAGACACTCATCACGACGGATACGCGCGGTTTATGTTCCAAAGCTCCCCTTCACTCGCTGATTCTAAGAGCGACCAACAATCGCGCTGAGCAGCTGTTTCCGTTCGGTTACATCAAAGACGCCCCATAGGGATCCAGCCGCATAGATTACCGTCGCGCAAATCGCTGAACTCACGATCCAAAGATAGTTCGGGCGGAGTCCCCATGCCGAAACGAGAATTGTTAGTCCCATTAGACCGCCAAAGCGAGCCGTGTCTTTGCCGAGACTCGTTGTGTACTCGCGAAGCGAAAGATCAGCTACGCGGCAGACGAGAACGGGCTGTATCAGGACGCGCACAACGACCGCTGCAATCAAGGTGCCAAGGGCGACACCCAGAATGCCGAGCGGTCGCACGAGGATCAGGCTGACGATAAGGTTAAGAATGCCCTCCGCCAAGTTTGTATACATGTAATAGCGATGCTTAAAGATCGCGTACAGAAGAGTAATAGAGGGAGTTTGGCAAACATCGAGAAAGACCGCAATCAATAAGACGACCATCGGCCAATAGGCGTCTTTATATCCCGGACCCATCCAGCGGACAATAAAAGGCTTTCCCCAGGCAATCGACGCAAAGCAGATGAAGACAGAGGCGCAGAGCCCGATTTTGGTTGCGAAATAAAAAGCCTTGTCGAGCCCTTTACGATCACCCGCACCGAAGAGCCGGCTAAAGATTGGCTGAAACAGTCTTACTATCGCCAGAAGCGTATCCATGAAATACTTTGCGAAGACGCTCGCGATGCGATAGTGCGTAACCGCACCCAGCCCAACAAAGCTGGAAATTACGAGTGCGTCGACCTGAAACCGAAGCAAGTCAGCGAGCGACGCCCCGCTTGTGAAGGCGCTGTACGAGAAAAACTCCTTCGTCCTCGTCCAGCTGAGAGACCCACTGCTAATCCGCGCCCAGCTCACGGCACGGTGCGCGAAGTAGACTTGCAACGCCATGCCCAACCCCTGGGCAACGAAGAAAACCCAGGCCAGCGCCAGCAGACCTAACCCGGAGTACATCGCCCAAATAGTTCCCGCGGTCCGCAAGACAAGGCTCAACAGGTTTATGCCTGCCTGGATATCAAAGCGGAGTTCTGCTTCCAGGAGGCCAGAGTAGACGCGCGTCGGAAAGACAAAGGCTGCATTGGCTCCGAGTATGATAATGACGCTTCGAAAGACCGACGCCTCGGATGCGGTCTTGCAGAACCAGGGAGTGACAAACGCGATTACCGCGGTGACCGCCAATGCCGCAACGCCGACGAGGGACATAATCCGCAGGGCGGTGTTGAAAACCGCATGGCACTCTTCCTTATCCTGTCGGCCAATGGCAATGCAAATATACTGCGAAATCGCACTCGTCAAACCCAAATCCAGCAATTCGTAATAACCGATAAATGCCGAAGCAAGAGCCCAAAATCCGTAGGTTCGATCGCCAAGGTGATGCACGATCAGAGGCATCGTGACCAGCGCAGATAGCGCAGCCACGAAAAGATTAGCCATTCTAAGGGCTGACCCGTGAACCAGCTTGCGACCGACTGATCTTTTGCCGCCTAAAGCTTTCATTTGGGCGAAAGGTCCAATATCGGATTCACAAAACCCGGATCTCTCAAAGAAGTACCCATGTCGGCGCTAAGCTTTGTCTTGTGGCGGAGGTCGATTGAACGTGTCCAGCAAAGGCTCATCCTGCCGAATTGGTCGAGCGTGCTGCGTCGGGCTGCCGAATCAAACCGGAGAAGCTGCGTACAGCGTCGAGCGCCGAAACGTGCCATTCACTCTTTTTGACGGTCTGCATGACGAAATCTGAGCCGCATTCGCGACTGCGTTGCGGAGAATCCATTCACGCAGTTGGGCAGATCTCACGCAGTTGGCCAAATCGCGAAGCCCGCTTTTCAGAAAGCGGCCGAAACACAATGATGCATGTTTTCATCTCTCCGCCAACGTGTTTTTCGATAATTTTGCTGTGGCTCTCAATGGTCTCGACAATTTGGCGGTGTGTGCCGCTGACATCGCACAATCTGGCGATGAAAACACCTTCCGGCGTTAGATATTGCGAATACCGTTTCAACATTGTTGCAATTCGCCGGAACGGCACGTAGTAAATGGAGTCACCGAACAGGATTATGTCGTATCGCCGCGTCGGCTCATACATGAGGATGTCGGACTGGCAATATTCGTTTTGATCCGCCCGGCCGGCCTCCTGGGCCCTGGCTCTGGCCATTTCGACAGCCACATCTGAGATGTCCACGCCTGTATAAGTGCTATACGCGGCTGGATTCAACTCATTACTGGAGGCGGCTGAACCGCATCCCAGGTCGAGAATGCTGCCATTGCTGGCGTATTTCTCAACCGTTGAGCGAACGCTTAGCTCGCCAATCTCGTCTAGATAGTTCCATCGGCCAGAGGCGTATTCATCATCCCACTGACGCCTCTTTGCGCGCTCGGAGCCGTAACTCTGCACAAGGGCTCTAAAGACATTGCGCGCCTTCCGCTGAATATTCATAGGTTCATCAAAGAATTTGCGAATTTGCAGTTTGGTGTCGCTGGAATCATGGCAGGACAATTGGAGTCGCCGATAGGCCCAACGGAGCGCCGGGGCCGGGACTCGACCCAGTTTTAGTTGTCGCGTAGCATAATGAAGAATCGAAGGGTAAGACGGCCCCGATTCCATTTACCGCGCCACCCATAATATTCAAGTAGCAATCCATTGCTGGAATGCTCGTCACCATTCCGCCCGCAACTGGAGTCAGCGTTCCTCCCGTGCATTGGGCGCTCGATGTAGCCTCCGAGCTGCTGTAAGCGCCTCCGATGCATTGGCCCACGTTGCCGCCTGTCACCCCCGGCCCGATGGCCGGCCATGCCTTGCCCGAAGGCCACCATGATGGCGCTGAGGCATAGATAAACGAAGCAGGAAGCGCAAGTTGGCCGTCACCTGTATCACCCGTGGTCGGCACTATGTTCGGGTAACCGATTGCACTGGTAGGTATCTCCGAACTGCTTCCGCAAGTCGTGCTCCAGCCGGTGTCTCCCGTCTGGCCGCACCATCTCACCGCGTTTGTCACGCTGTCCCAATTACCCCACCAGAGGCTTGTCGGGCAACTCAGCGAGTCGCCGGGCATGCTGGCCTCAGGGTAGGCGCCACAGCCAACGACGGAGTTGTAAAGGTTGCTGCCAGAGACCGTTGACTTATAAGTAGTGTGATAGCCAGGAGTGCCGAGGATATTTCCAATCACATTTTGGTACCGGGCGCCCGGATTGAGCCGAACTGCAACCGTGCTTGAAGTCGTCACGTTGCCATTATTCTGCTCTTTGCCGTCCCATCGGTTGCGGAACTGGGTATCGAGGTCGTGGGTCCCGTGGAAGCTGTCTGCGTAGAGGCCGGTACCGATATTTCCTTCGGAAAGTGCAAACATGACTGTGCCGTGGTAATCGGATGACTGCGCCAGCCAGTTTGAGCTTGAGCTATAGAGTGCGTTGACTGAGAAATTGTAGTCCGCAACGCATCCCTCGCAATCGGAATTATAGAACTGCGCCGTTCCCGGGAATTGAAAGATGTTGTTCTCTACGAGAAGATCACTGGCGCCCTCGACTGCTACGACATAGTTATCCACGCTCACGTTGCCATAGAAATAGGAGTCTCTAACCGTGCAGTGATTGCAATTCTGCATGATGACTTGGCCCCACCCAGACCCACCGGGGGAGGACTGAAGATTGCCAACCACGTCTTTTACCCAGCAGTTTTGGCAATTGAACAGAAATATTCCGCCCGCCGCACTGCCGGACGGTTGAATCGACATGTTCTCGATGCCGAATCCCTGAATAGGGTGCGATGACCACCATGCCCCCGGGGACTGGCCAGAATTCCAGTTTGATGCATAAAGTCCCGGTGTAATCCCGACAGTGTAAGGGCCGCTTCCCGAGATGCTGGTGACCTGGACCATCTGCTGTTGGCCGCGGATCGTGGCAACAGCGCCGTCTCCACGCTCGTAACTATTAGGACCGGCTCCTGAGTAGCAGTCCGAGGAGCCGTCGAATAATTCACAGCCGACATACAGCGCGCCGTTATCGGATTGCGTGTCGATTTGATCAAGAATGATCGGGCTTCCGACTGAAAGATTTGCGGCGCTGCTTAAAGTAATCGATGTAGCTCCCTGGGTATATCCCGCCGACCATGTCGCGGTATTAGATGGACTACTCGGCGCGTTAGAGTCGCTGCTCGCTCCGCAGATATTGAACCCGCTGCAATAGCTGGCGTTATAGGGAGCTGATCCTTGACCGCTGAATATCAAGAACGTCGAATTGGCGCCCGAGCCGCGCAAGGTCACGTTGTTGGCAGGACCGCTTCCATTGCCAGGTGAAATTGTCGTGTTGAGATAGAACGTGCCTGATCCAAGCAGTACGAAGCCGTTCGCAGGACAAGCAGCCAACGCCGCGTTGATCGTTGCGGCAGATGCGGCGGAAGCGCTAGAACCATAGGGCGCGATTGTCGACCCGCATTGTGTTCGCGATGTAGCGATAGTTGCGCCTGCATTTGACCAATTGACAGCGCGGCTCGGTGAGATCACGCCGGACCAGAGTTGCCCGAAGACTTGTGGCGGGAAGAAAAACACCATGAAGAACGATAAGAACCATGCTTTGCGGACCATTTGGCCACCCTAAACTCTTCGAAATATAGTGCGGAGCAGCGTTGGCGCCCCCCGCATGCTTAATCGGAGAAATATGGGGATAGTATAAAGCTATTTTCTACCCCGACGTTCAAGAGTAACCAAGCAATAAACTTAAGTAATGCCATGTCAATATTCTACGCAGATTTGCTTGTCCTGAGCCGCAGACGCCTTCAAACAGTCACCGCAAATCCTTCCGCCATATTGAGCATAATCGTGTTTGGTTCGAGCTGCAGTCAAGCCGGATTTGGCTCTCGACCTTTTAACACTAAAATTGCCATTCGCGCGAGATCGGCAATGACTGCCATCGGCAGGCCGACGAGTGCAGAATTGCCCCCTCCCGTCGCCCTCAGGATCCGGCTGAGCTTGTAGTGTGGCCTCATCCAGGTTGTATCGCATTCGAGTTCGTACCTGAACCGCTTGGCCAGCAGGGTGTATGGGGAAAGGTCGAGATAAACTTTCTTGATGTACTCCCTGGCAGTTGGCGGCTCAAGCCTCCATCGATCGGACCACGGTTTAGCGGCAGCCGAGTGAATAAATGCCGGCCCGCAACCAAGCAGATTCATCATCCGCTCAGCCACCGTGTATCCCCATATCCCGTCAAACTGAATAATATGTCTGCCTCTGCGAAGTACGAATAGCGGAAAGTGCGCGAATTCTTTCGAAGTCAAAAGAGCGGTCAAGACGTCCTGATCACCCAACATGTGATCAGGTCTCTCTGACCAATCCTTCTTCTGAAAGTCTTGATACAGATCGGAACGCAGAAGCTCCCACCATCGTTCCATCAAGTGGTAGTGATCCTTCGTGACCCGAATGACCCCCGAGCAAACTGCGGTCCGCAGGACTCTCCCAACAGGCAATCCCCAGGCGCGCGCTCGTCGAGCATCCCCGTCGAAACGCTCCCTCGCGCCGAGGGTGTGCTCACTAACTGCGACAGCATCGCTCCCAAGAGCGGAAAAAATGTTGAGTATGTTTCGATTGACCAGAACGTCCGAATCGACCCAAATGACTTCGTCGAAGCCAATGTCCATTAAGCGCAGAATCGCTTGGGGCTTTACATTCCATCCAATTCCACTAGTCAAGCTTGTGCTTTGCGTGCACACTTGCGGAAACTTCTTGACCCAGGAGAGGAATGCTTCGCCTGCTGGCGGATAGAACAGGTTAATTGCAATTTCGGGACAATACTTATTCAGGCTTAGTAATAGGAGCTTCACTGAAGGTTCGCATGTCACTCGATCTTCGGCGATGCAAATCGTAGTCTTCATCGGCCTTCTGTCTTTCTCAACGAGCTATTCCGTGTCGACTTCTGAAACACCCTCTTACGCTCCCGCGAGCGCCGACTCTGCGTAAGGTGTTTCAGCGCGAGATGTTCGCCCTTGAAGGCGTACCGGAAGAGCAATAATTGCAAGAACAAAACTAATCCAAATAAGGTCACCGCTTCGGAATCCAGCTTCCGTGAAGTTGTAGACCACGGCGATGACAAAGTACCCTAATCGAATGCGGCCCGCTTCGGGATCGCGACTGAGAAGACGCTGAATGTTTCTGTACCCGGTCAGCAATAATATCGCCAGTAATGATTCGCCGATCCATCCAAGGTTCAGGTACATCTCCAAATAGCCATTATGGGCCTCCGTAATTTCGGAGACGATCGGAAAAGTCCAGAGGTGGACTAGCCGCGGTCCGAGCCAGAAGCTCTCGAAGCCTGTCCCAATGATGGGGTTTATCGGTTCGCTCAATAAAACTGCCCACATGTCTGTGCGGCCAGTTAAAGTGGAATTCCGCCCCAGTTGACTAAGCGCCCCGCTCCCGATTCCAAGAAACAAAACCGCGACACAAACGAAGATGACTGAAACCACCAAGAAGTTAATAACAGCCTTTTTTCGCAGAGGTTTTACGAAGGTGAATGCGGTGATAATACCGCTGACCAGCACAAAGCAGGAAAGTGAGGTCATGGAATTGGATAACCTCAGGATCCAAATCGCGAATGCGGCGACAGTACCATATACAAATAGACCTCTAATCCGGCTCCGGCGAGGCCAGTGCAACACCTCCAGTACCATACAGTACGCCGCGAAGCCGAATATCATGCAGGCCATTCCAAGCATATTCTTGTTGTCCGATACCCCCACAAAGAACTGCGTTCCCGCCCAATGCGTGGCATAGGTCCTGCCGATTGCCGGATAGTATTTGATAAACAAAATAGAGAGCGGCATCAATATAATTCCCACTCTCGACAAGACCTGCTTGATTGCCGTTTCTCGATCATGCTCGGTCAGCAAAATCAGAACCATCGCATAGTCGCCTAATGACTTGATCCAGCGCTTGAGTGCAACCTCGGGAAAATCGGACCACAAAATACTCACAGCGCAGTAAGCGACAAAGAGAAGAATCGGCCAATTGTTCCGCAGTAATTTGAAGACCGCTTTTTGCCTGCCAATGAGTACTACGACGGCAATGAAAATGAGCAGAGCATAAATCGCAGCGTCAACTGGGCTTCCTTCCGTGTACGAATCTGGCGAACTGGACTGCACCATGCCGAACCATGCCGAAACATGCCGCGATCCGGAAATCAAAAACCAAATCATGGGAAGCCAGAGCGCCCAGGAGGGCCTGCCACTTATCCTCCGCTCGAGCACAAGGAGTGTCAGGATTCCAATAACACAAATCACAGTTGCTATGAATGGGATCATCGGGGCTTTCCGAGCAGGCTTATGTCAACGACAGCTCGGGGATTCTCCAATTACAGGGGTTTGATTCCGCTTGAACATGGTTCCAGATCGACGACGCTACCGCCGCGATCAAGATGCGGGGAACTGCGAAGGGTCTCGGAGCAGTTTCGAATAGACGTCTCTCGTCATCTCGCCCACCACATCCCAGGAGTGCCTGGAGTTAGCGTAGTCCCGAATCTCCGGCCTTCGGCGCTCCAGGTCTCGATACAATTCACTCTGAAAGAAACTTTCGATCTTCGCGGCCAAATCATCCGCGTTGCGTGGCTGGCAGATAAAACCGGTTCTCCCTTCAACAATGTCCTCCGAAAAGGATCCCACATCGGTGGCGATTACCGGGAGGCCGTAATTGAATGCCAGGAAGAGTATGCCACTCTGAAAAATCTCCGTATAGGCCAAAACAGCAACATCCGCGGCCTTAAAGTAGGTTTCGGTCTCGGCGTCGGGAATAAACTCGATCTTCTGCAGGATCTTATCCCGACTGGGATCTGTTTCAATGCTTTGCTCGATCGACCGCCAGTATTCCTCGTAGCCCTTCTTCTGTTCGCCAGCGATGATTAACCGATAATTTCCCCGCGCTGCAATTTGCTGAAATGCCGCCACCAGATATTCAAGTCCCTTGTATTCCTTGATAGCGCCGAAATACAGAATGACTTTCTCATCATTTCGGAGCCCAAGTCGTTCCCGTGCTTGCTCGCCTGTCAGTTGCGTAAAAGGCACCGCATTGTTGACGCCGTAAGGAATGACTGTAATCTTTTCTGGCTTGACTTCGAACTCTCCAACCAGTTCGTCTTTCATCTTTTTCGTGTGGACGAAAACATGATCCGCAAGCTTGTACTGGCACTTCAAGGTAACTCGATTCAGCCAGGTATCCTTTTTGTCACGCCGGCCGGCATTCACATTATGTGCGGTAAGAACGACTTTCTTCCCGGCGGCCTTGTAGAACAACGTGAGCAGTGTTCTGTCAAAGACCTGGAGTTTGTTGTTCCACAAGATGTGAAAAATCCTGGCTTTAGAAACCACCGTATATCGAAACATTCGCGCGTAGAAGATGAGAATTCTGCTGATTCTCTGAGCCAAACCCGCACTGTGCTGATCGCCGTGCAAATTGCGAAATCGCACGCGTGGATTGCCCTGGAATTCGGGCCCGTCGATTTCGGCGCTGCCGATGACCTCCATTGCCACATCCTGCTGCATCAGGGCCGTACCAAGGCCAACAGCGTAATGCCGATCCTGCCCGCCGGTCAGCAGTCCAATTTCGACCACAGCCATACCACTCGCCGCATTATCGCGAATTTCCGGACGTACAAAAGCAGATTGTTCACGGAAGGTTGCGTCGCTGGTAGTCCATCTGTTCTGTTTAGTCTGCATCAGGCAATTTGGAGCGCCGCGGTGTGCGATGCTGCGGCGCTGTCACTCGGCTGTGCGTCGAAGAACTGCCGGAACAGTAGCTCCATCGTCAGCATCTTGTGGATCGCGGTCGTCGAATTGCGGTTCCCTCGCACGTGTCCGGTCACCATGCTTTCAATACTCTTGCGCTCCAGGAAGGGCCGTGAAAGAGTGCGCGAATCGAGCAAAATATCCTGTATATAGCCGGCTAGCGCGTCGCGGTACCACACCCGGTAATGGAGAAACTTATGGCGGCCAAGGAAAATCCGTTCCAGGTGGAGTGGCGCAACCCAGAAATTCATTTGTGCGGCCCATTGCGGCATCCCGTAGTCGCACGCGTACTCAGCTTTGAACGTGAACTCGAAAAAGGCCCTCGTCAGAGCGGAAGCGACCGGACCAAGCGCGCCGCCGACTCCGCGATCTGATGCAATCCTCCGCAGGGCAGCACTTCCGTCGCCGATCAGCCGCAACCGTACATCGTCATGAGGCGACAGGTTGGCAGGCGCCCGGTAGACGGCCGCGACGAAATCGTTATCCAGAAACGGCGAGCGGACGGCCAACTGCGTTTGCTCGAGTGCGAGTACTCCGTGGTGATACCACGGGGACTGCCGGAATGCGGCGAATGTTACCGGATTGACGCGCCGAATGGTCGCGTAAGTATCGTATGCCCGGCGAACATCCGCGACAAGGTCACCTCTAAATAGACCGGCAGCCGGCAGCATCGGCTTAAACATGACCGCGTGGCGGATAATTTCGCTGCCGTAGGTACCCACGACTTTTGCCGGCGCAATCTTGCGAGCCTTTTCGCTCACGTAAAGGTCGGAAGCGCGATATACATCCACGCCTCCTTCCGTCATGTACACGCTTCTTTCAGCGTAATGCGGGAAATTGGAGAGGAACTCGTTGCCAACCGTGATGACTTCGTGTGTCTGACCACAGACGTCGGCCACCTTTCGCGCCAGCTGCACGTCGCGGCAGTCGCCGAACATGCTTCCGAATGTGTATGTGGGTAGCGATCCGGCATCCGGCTTGTATTGAGCCAGAATGACTCGGGTATCCATTCCTCCAGTGAGCGCGATCCCGGTGCTTTGCGGTCCTTCAAAGTATTTTGGGAGAGCATTTGCGATCGATTCGCGCAATCCCTGATAAAAGGATTCGGCATCGAGCGGCTCTTGTTCCTCCCATTGCTTCGGGGCGAAGTAGGTCTCTTTTTGCTTCAATGCCCCATTGCGGAAAATCCAGCGCGAGCCCGCCGGGATTACGGCAATATCGTTGAAAATCGTGCGATTTTCAAGCACGCAGCTGCAGGCCAGAAACTCTCCAAGGCCTTGCGGAGAAGGCACCCGTAAATCGGGACGCGCCGCAAGGATCCCTTTGGCCTCGGCGGCGAAATAGAAAGCCCCTTCAGACTCGTGGTAGCAAAGTCGATGCATCCCGTAACGGTCGTTGAACAGCTCGACTGAGCCGTTGATTGGGTCCGCGAGCAGGCCGTGAAAAAGCCCGTTCAATTGCGAAACGAAATTCCGATCAATTGCGGCAAGACGCAAAATGAATGCGGCCTGGCTCTCATCGACGTCCGGCGCGCCCAGCCCGTGCCCATACACTTCGCCGGAAAAGATCATTGATTGATCCGTTTTCCGGTTGTGTAGGGGCATGCCGTCGGCAAAGGAGTCCTCGATCACCGTCCAGCCTGCATAAACGCCGAGCGACTCGTCTATCCATGTGCCCGTCCGATAAAAAGATTCGTGGCGCAGAGCCGCGACCATCCGCAACAGCTGCGGCTCAGCCCATTGGCGCGGCCTCTTGGTGATAAGCCCCACTATCCCCGGCATGACATCTCCGAAATCGTCCCGTTCGTCTTCATCTTCTGATTAAACTTCACGGCTCGAATCTTTTTGTTCCCGTCTCAGTACAATTCGCCCAATACAATTCGCTCAAAATGAACAATCCCTCGGGGAACATCCGGTGTAGGAATTGCTCGGCGCTAAGCGGCGATCGTGAAGCCGCGCGCAATCGGAAGATCGCCGATTCTCAGCAGAATCCCGCCGCCCGAGAGAAATCTGTACTCCTCGGGGTTCACTGGATGCGTCTCAACCTCAACGATCGAGCGACGAGCAATTGAAACGATCTCGTCGAATCGGCTGGGCGGTTCAAGCGGTGGAAGTGAGAAGAAGTAATCGGTGAGCCGGTGGCGCTTTCGCAGTACGCGATCGATAGCAGCACGATAGAGCCGATTGAGGCCACTCTTTTCGTGCTTTCTAAATGAGAAGTTTCTTCGCACCGTCGTACCTGTCGGCAGCAGCTTTTCGAACAGTACATTGGCGCAGAGATGCATGTGGTGATGGCCGTCGAAGCGATGCGGCGCACCCCCGAAGATCTTTTCGAACTCTTCAATCTGCGCGGCAACAACGTAACTGAAGGACGAAGTCAGTCCCGGATGATAAACCACTTGCGCGAGTCGATTGCCTTTAAGGTAGCGACCGATCCGCTCCTGATGCTTTCCTAGCTCGGCGGGATAGCCGGGTGCCGAGAACGGAGTCGTAAAATTCAAATGCAGACCGCAGTCAACTCCGCGGTCTCTCGCCAGGTCCGCCGCTCTTTCCGAGTCCGCCATAAACACCATGGCGCTGGTCGACGATACCGTGCCGGCAGTCACGCATTCGAAGATTCGATTGGTCGTCTCGAAGTCTCTCCCCCAATCGTCAGCATTCACGATGAGTGAACCAGCTGTATTAATCGGCAAATTTGCGGAACTGTTCCCTGACCGGGTGCCAGAGGAAGAAGGAACTTGGACGGGAGCTGGATTAGCGGCGGCCATTGGACGCTTTAATCGGTCGGGTGCCGTCGAGAGGCAAGTCTGAGTCGAGGCGTGAATCTGAAAGGTTGGGTGTGGCCAGGCTTGTCTTGGCGCCGGCGAATCCTAGGAATTTCTTGAGTCGTTGCATTTGTTCGCGCCGGTGGAAGGCGATCAACTCCGGTGGCACCGCCCGATCGCGGCGGCCCAACATCGCCCAGAAGTACCCAGCACCGAGAACGAATCCACCCAGGAAGACTGGCTGTATTGCCATCTGGCGCAAAGCGCGGAACACTTCCCACACAGGGTGATTGCCAAGGACGTAGTCTTTAATCCCATACTTGAATTTCGAGGCGAGCACCTTTCGCTCTGCGGTCCCTATCTCCCTGTGATGAATGCACACTTTCTCAGTGAACGTCCGCGTCTTCCAACCTTTCATCCGCGAACTGATCACCGCAATGTGGTCAATCGAACCGCCCTTCACCGGGACGTATCCGCCGATGGCTTCAAAACACTCGCGGCGAAACACCTGGCATGCGCCGGAAACATGTTCGATGCTCACAAATCGGTAGTCGTACATTTGACCGGAGAGTTCTTGAAATGGTGTTCCGGTCAGCCCGAGCATAGGGTCGGCCGCCAATTTCAGAAGCAAGAATTCGAAGTAATCCGGGTCGAACGTGATGTCAGCATCCAGGCTCGCGATGACCTGGTAATCGAGATCTTTCAACCTGGCGTACCCCGCATCAAATGCAAGCACCTTGCCGGCAAAGTGCCGTTCGACGCGCGCGGGCATGCATACCAGCTCAATCCAGGGATGTTCCTTGGAGTATCTTGCGACAATCTCATCGGTCGCATCGGTAGAGCCATCGCTGACAATTACCCATCGCAGCGGACGAACGGTCTGGGCGATGACTGACTGTAGCGTGGACTCTATGAACTGAGCCTCATTCCGCGCCGGTGTCACGATTACGTACTCTGGAATTACCGTCATTGAGGGAGTTGATGTTTGGAGAACTTTAGATGCTTAAAAGCGCTTTCGTTGACTTGGATTACCACGGCGGCAATTAGGTAGAGATGCGGAACGCTTCCTCGGATGCAAGCCGCATCTGGGTTGATCGGCCCAGCTGCATATTCAACGATTCCCGGCTTAAATGAATTCTCACTATAAGTCCTGTTCCAGGGCGGGGAACCTGTGCTTGTACCACGAATAGCGAAGATCGCGCGCCTTGGCCAGCAGCGGTGCGGGAAGACGGTCAGAGAACTTGTGATGCAACTTCAGCCGAATCGCAGCCCAGCCCATTCCTGTTAGCGGCACGTAATAGCGGGGCAGATTAACCCGCTCGAATCCATTGCGCTCTTTAAAGTCACTAAGGCTGCTCCGCTCCTTCTTCCCATAGGCAAAGTTGGAATAGACGAGATGTATGATTCCCCGATCGGCACAAGAACGCACGGCTTGCGCAACCAGTGCATTCGTCGGTGCTTTGTCCCGGTGTTGGATCATCGAAACGATGTGCATCATACCGGCCTGCGTCCCGCCATCATCTGTAGTAAGTTTGATGAAACCAATCAGCTTCTCATCAAGGTATGCGCCAATGAAGATGCTGGTATCAAGAAACGTCGCGCTCATTTGGCGCACTTGATCAACGCTCTTGCCGTAGTGTGGAAACCGTCTTCCTTGCCGCACAGGGCTCTCGTTGTAAATCTCCCAAATTCCTTGAACGAGGGCCTCGTCAAAGGCTGCCTCTCTGACAATGACTCCCTTTTTCGCCGCTTGCTTCGCTTTGTTCCGCGCTTTGAAGCCGATGCGGCTCGTCCACCATTCATCGAACGTCGAAATCCCGAGCACGGCGAGGTTATCCCATTCCATGGGGTAGCTGTACTTGACTGTCGTGTCCGGCAGCTTCCGCATGAATGTAAAGATATCGATTCGCTGGGACGATTTCCGTAAAGCCTGAACGACCGGCTCCGGATCATCCAGGAACTTGTATTTGTCCCCATCGAGCGTTGCGATGCGAATTAAACTGCCCTCGACATGAATATCCCTGTCGCCGACCCTCATGCTTTTTCTCTCCGGCTTTCGATGCGTCTAAACTCAGCCGACACGTGACAGCCGCGCGGATGCAACCCATTTTCATCATCCGGCTGATACAACTCAATCCGCAATTGCGCGCGCGAGGAACTCCTCATAGCCTGTCGCCGCGCGGGTCCAGCCTTAGCTCGCCCACTCCTCCGGAGCGAGTATCGCTTCCTCGCTGACGTGTTGTTTCTGGCCGGCATCTCGCAAGAATCCGAGAATCTCGTTTGCTACCCGTCTCTGCATGGCTTCGGCAAGATGCGGGAACATCGGAATGGAGAGAACCTCGGTTGAAACCCTCTCGGTGATGGGAAAGTCCCCTGAGCTGTAGTTAAGCGGGACATACGCCTTCTGCAGATGAAGCGGGACCGGATAGTGAATCCCTACTCCGATACCAGCGTCTTTCAAGTGACTCATCAGGCCTTCGCGATCATCTGTGCGGATGACGTACAGGTGATAAACGGCTCGAGACCAGGATGGCTCAAAAGGTACGCTCAAAGCCTGGTCGACCTCCAGAAGGCTGTTATATAGAGCCGCTCTTTCTCGGCGTTGCGTGTTCCACTCCGCCAGATGACCCAGTTTCGCGTGAAGAATTCCGGCCTGAATCGAGTCCAATCGCCCGTTATATCCTTCGACGTCGTGAAAATATTTCTGAACTTGCCCGTGATCGCGCAGCATTCTAACTTTTGCCGCGACATCGACATCATTCGTCGTCACCGCGCCACCTTCGCCGCAAGCTCCCAGGTTCTTGCCGGGGTAAAAACTAAATGCGGCGGCCCGGCCCATCGAGCCGGCCTTCATCCATCGATCGCGGCTCTTGGAGAAATATTCCGCGCCGTGGGCCTGGCACGCATCCTCGATCACAGTCAGGCCGTATTTGTCGGCCAGCGCCAGGATGGCATCCATATCCGCCATTTGACCGTAAAGATGTACTGGCACAACCGCAGTCACCGGCCGTCCGCTTCGCAGGCTGATGAGTTTGCCCGAATGGTTTCGGACGCACTGTTTCTCCAGGAAGCGCTCCAGCATCCGCGCCGACATGTTGTAGGTATGCTCATCCACGTCGACAAACTCCGGGACCGCACGCGCCTGAGAAATGGCCTCGGTGGTGGCAATAAATGTGTTCGGTACAGTTACCACCACGTCGCCGGGCTCGATTCCGCAAGCCATAATGGCAAAGCGCAATGCATCCGTGCCGCTGCTGACTGCGATGGAGTAACTGGCATCGCAGAAGTGAGCGAATGCCTCTTCAAATTTTTCGACCACGGGGCCTCCCACGAATCCCGCCGTGTGAAGTCCGTGACGAAAGGCGCTGACGAGCTCGTGTTCAAGAGCCAGATGCGGCGTGACCAAGTCAAGAAATGGGATCGCGCCAGGCGTCTTGTCCTCCTCAGGCCGCTCAACAAAGCGCAAAATCTTTGCTGGATTTCCCGCAACCACCGCGAAGGGGGGAACGTCTTTCGTTACCACGCTGCCGGCGCCGACAATCGCATTTTCTCCCACTCTGATCTTCGAAAGTATCGTCGCGTTTGAGCCGATCGACGCGCCTTTTCCGATCCGGGTACTCTCCACGCTCCAGTCCGATTCGGTCTTAAGCTCCCCGGCTTCCGTTGTCGCACGAGGGTAAGTGTCGTTAATGAACATCACTCCGTGGCCAATGAAGACGTTGTCTTCAATAACCACGCCCTCGCAGACGAATGTGTGGCTCGAAATCTTGCAGCGCTTGCCGACAGTGACGTTCTTCTGAATTTCTACAAGTGCTCCGATCTTGGTTTCGTCTCCGATTTCGCATCCATAGAGATTCACGTATTCTGACAGCTTGACGTTCTTGCCGAGCTTTACGTCAGCGGCGATGGAGTTGTACTTATTCATAAGCGGACCAAGGCTCCCTTCTTGTTTAATGACTGGCTGGCGGCCTCAAGCATCCTGACGACACGCAATCCCGCATGTCCGTTGTTGAAAGGCTCCTGCCCCGTCTTAATGCACTCCACAAAATAATTCAGCTCCTGGCGCAATGCTTCAACTTGCTCCAGTTGCGGCGACCACATATCTCCCGAACGGTAACTCACCAGGAGTTCATAAAGACCCTCTCGGCTAGTAATTTTCACTCCCTTGTCGTAGACCTTCACTTTCTCGTCGGCCTCAAGATCGTTCCACACGATCATTCTCTTCTCGCCGCCAATCAGCGTTGTCCGAACTTTCACCGGGGAGAGCCAATTCACATTAATGTGCGCAATGATCTTGTCTGGAAAGTAAACCGTCACAAAAGCAACGTCCTCGTGGCCGTTCAGATGCCCTTGCCCGGTGGCGACCACCGCCTCCGGATTGGCCTTGATGAGATGATCCATAATCGAAAGATCGTGCGGCGCCAGGTCCCAAAGCACATTGACGTCGTGTTGAAAAAGGCCAAGATTTACTCGCGTTGAGTCGTAGTAGTAAAGGTTTCCCAGCGCACCTTCGTCGATCAGCTGGCCAATTCTTTTCACCGCACCCGTGAACAGAAATGTATGGTCAACCATCACTTTCAGGTTCTTCCGCTCCGCAAGATTGACTAACTCTTCTCCTTGGGCGGCGGTACTCGTGAAGGGCTTCTCGACAAAAACGTGTTTCCCATTCTCCAGAGCGGCTTTTGTCAGCTCATAGTGGGTCCAAACCGGCGAAACAACAGCGACCGCGTCGATGTGAGGGGAAGTGATTACTTCCATCGCATTTGCCGTTACAGTTACACCCGGATGAGCCTTGCGGGCGCGCGCCTGCGCCGCGGGACTTAGATCTGAGATCGCGCGTAACCCTGCACCATCCAGATTGGCGATATTCCTGGCGACATTCGGACCCCAGTATCCGTATCCGATTACTCCGAAGTCCATAATCTATTCACTCCTCGCTGATTGCTGGCTAAACAAAACGCTCTTATAAACACGAATCGCGGCCGCTCCGCATTAAGTCTGAATCGCGGCGAGTCCGAATGTCTTTTAGCGGATAGGCACAGCAGACTACTTGGTCAATCCGGTTCCACCAATGCGGCTGGTACTGAAGCCCACCGCGGCGATCCGCGAAGCGATCGCCTGGGCCAGGTGGACGGATTCAGACCTCAATACGCGCCTGAACCTCGAATGACCGCTCCCGGAGTTCGCAGCAGGATCTTCAAGTCCAGCCACGGTGTCCAGGTCGAGGCGTAACGCAAATCAAGGCGCACCATTTCATCAAACCGCACGCTACTGCGACCCATAACCTGCCAAAGGCCCGTGATGCCGGGCTTTACGGCCAGCAGCCGCTGACGGTGCCATGTTTGATACGCGGCCAACTCATATGGAATGGGAGGGCGCGGGCCGACCAGCGACATCTCTCCCTTGAGCACATTAAGGAACTGAGGAAGCTCGTCGAGACTCATTCTTCGCAGCAGTCCGCCCACTCGCGTGATTCTTTTGTCGGCGGTAAGTTTAAAGACGCCTTCTTTGCTCGTGCTCTGTTTTGTCTCGCCGGGTGTGCTCGCGATGAGCCGCGTCACAAACTCCTTATGCACGTTGAAATCGTTGTTGACGTACATGGATCGGAATTTGAGGAATGTAAACGTCTGACCGTAGCGTCCGACCCTTTGCTGCCGGTAGAACACGGGCCCCTTTGAGGTTAATTTGACTGCAAGAGCAATGAACAGAAAGAGAGGGGCACACAGGATTAATGCTGTCGCGCTTCCCATCAGATCAACCGTCCGCTTCACGATGAGCACGGAGCGCCGGCCTTCGTCATGGCTCGTCAGGTCAGGGTAGAGAGCTGCATTACTCGGGCGTCCTGGTGATTCGTGATCCCAGTCGTCTGGAAAGAGGTGAAAAGAAATACGAATCTGATTGAATTGCTCTTCTGACAATTCGCTCCTGAGGCTCTTCGTAACTTTGGTGAGGAACGTATCTAAAACCTCTCGCTTATCATTCACCACGAGGCCCGTGAACATCGCACCGACGATTTCCTCGCTCTTGTACCAGCCCACAAGATCCGTATCCCTGCTCGACAACAGCAATGCCGAAGTTGCGCTATTCAGAGTCGCTTTGTGTTTTTTCGCGCTCTCCGCTCCGACGCATTCCAGCAAGATCAGCAGGAATGGAGACATGGAGCGTTCCGTCCGCTTACGTTCAATCGCGATCATCCGCCGGAAAGTCTCCTCGCCCAGCGGAGTGCGGTCGACTGCGGGAGTCACGTCGAGAAGCGGGTCAGCAGAATTCTGCTGCTTCATTTCATCGGAAAAAGTCACAACATACTCCTCTATGTGATGTTTGCCCGAACATCTATGCAACTGGCAGCGTAGTGTTTAGACCGCTGTTTAATTGCTTCTTCTAAAAAAGGATGTGAATCGCGCCATTTCATTCCGACTTTATTGGTATCTGGTTTTCAATGCTGCATGAAGAAAATGTAAGGAGTCAAGATCAATTTTAGTGTTGCTGACAAAGTTGGCGCGAATTGTTACGAAGAAATCGACGATCGGTAATAGTATCCGCTGTAGGCGGAGGCAATTGAGCCGTTCACCAGTGCGCCGAGAAGTTTTTTCTTATCGAGCGCCTCGAGACCCTTCTGCAATTGCTGTTTTTTGGTTACTCCCTCGCGCGTAACCAGTAGCACTCCGTCGGCAAGTCGGCTCCAGACACTGGTATCTGCCAGGGGCAAAACAGGAGGGGAATCAATAACGATCCAATCGAACAAGGCCGCGCACTGTTCTATCAGGGCTGGTAATTTCGACGACTGCAGAAGCTCAATGGGGTCGCTCGAAATCTTCCCGGCTGGCATGAAGCAAAGGCCTGTGTCTGCAAGGCGGTAGATGCTCTTGAGCGGGCTGCCTTCCCCTTTTAACCACTCGAACATGCCGGAGAGGGGCTGCACTCCAAAGATGCCGGAGAGAGAGGGGCGGCGCAAGTCTCCCTCGATGAGCAACGTGTTTTCGCCGGACACATGGGCAAGTGCGCAAGCCAGGTTGGCTGCGATAGTACTCTTGCCTTCCTGTGGGATCGTGCTCGTGATGAGAAGCTTCTTCAGCGGCCGCACACGGCGCAGATCCTTCAATCGCACTCCCAAAAGACGAATGGCCTCGGCGGTCGGATTCTCCCGATCCGTAAGACAGACCAAACGGCTCTGTGGAGCGAGTGAGATCGGAATAGACCGGAGGCGCTCTAAAGCCTTCTGCCGCTGATCTACAGGCAACTCTTTCGAGTTGCTGGCAGCGGATTCTTTTTGAGCCGCGAGATCAGCCTCTGTATGAGCCGGTTCACTGTTCTCCGCAAAGTTGACCACATCCGGCCCGATATGGGCTTCGAGAGTTTCCCACCTAGATGCGGCCCGTTGTTCGGCCCGCTTCAGCAGATCGGGGCCTTGGGGCAGCGTTTGGCTGTCGTCCTCTGACCTCTCTCTTTCGGATCTTTGTAGCGCGTCAAATATTCTGCTCATAGTCAATTCCTTCTATAGCCGTTGGGCTTCTCAATCCGCTTAGGAATTCTGTTCCAGAGGGACAAATGCTTGGAGACGGAATTCGGTCGCTACATCTTCAATAATCTGCGCTGTCACAGATGTCGATTGCCTCGCATACGCGCTGAGCAGCGCATTTTCGCAAATGGTATTGATGAGGCGTGGAAAACCGCGCGAATAGGAGTACACCTGGTCAATGGCTTGCGGAGAAAAGATCGGCGGCTGGCTTGAGTCAGCGCCGGCGATCCGCAGCCGTTGCTCGATGTATTCCAGCGTCTGTTTGGCACTCAGGGCTCCAAGTTGCGTCCTGAGTGCGATCCGCTGCTTCAATTGCCTCAGCCCAACCGAATCCAGTTTTTCGTCAAGTTCGGGCTGGCCTGCCAGGATGATCTGAACCAGTTTGTCTTCCGCTGTCTCCAGGTTAGAAAGCAGACGAAGCTCTTCTAATGTGTCTTCGGACAGATCGTGCGCTTCGTCAACAATCACGACACTCGTCAAATGATTTGCGCCACGGTTGACGAGGAACTTGCTGAGATCGATCAGCAGCTCGCACTTGTTCTTTCCCGAGGACGGCAGTCCGAAATCAGAGACAACGTATTGCAGAAAGTCCGTCGGCGTGAGCCGGCTGTTGAACAGGTACGCGTAGGCGATATCCTTGCTGTTTTCGAGCAGGCGAAGCAGGCAGCGAAGGAGCAATGTCTTTCCTGTGCCAACTTCTCCGGTAACGACGACAAAGCCTTTATGTCGCCGCACGCCATAATACAGCGCCGCGAGTGCCTCGTTGTGCCTGGGAGTAGGCACAAAGCAATGCGGATCCGGCGTAAGGTCGAATGGGTTGCGCTTGAGATTGAAGAAAGCTTTATACATTGGTTAATAAGACCTAGGAATGGAGAAAACTAAAGACTGAGCCGGCGAGAATCGTGACGAACACGACGGCGGTCGCTGTCCACCCAAACGTCAATCTCCGTTTTGCCTGTTGTTCATCTTCCGCATTCTCGATTCTTGGAATCTCTGACAAAACACTCATAGGCAGAATCGCCCTGATCTCCTCTTCGCTGTAAAGACGATCATCGAAGAACTCGATACCACCCGCGACGATTAATCCCAGCACCAGTCCCACAAACAGACCAATACCACAGAACTTCAGGCGATTGGGGTAGGCTGGCTTGGAAGGCAGACTCGGCGGATCTAGAATCGTAAACCGCTCGCCTTGCTGCATCTGCTCCATGCTCGTGGCCATCGCAGAGTCGTCCTTCTTTTTCAGCAGATCGTCGTAGTTCGCCTTTGATTGATCGTATCCGCGAGTTAAGTCATCCAGTTGCTGCTCGGTCTCTGGGGTCAAATTCAGCCGTCCCTGGTACTCGCCGAGGCGCGCCTTCAGGCTCTCGATCGAACTCTCCCGATTCGCTATTTCCACCTGGTTGGCCTGCAACTGGCTCTGTATCTGGCGTCCCGTGGCACTTAATCCGGGATCGTCGCCTGCATGTGCCGATCCTGGAGTCGCCGATTTTTGGGCCGCGATCAGGTTGTTTCTCATCGCCTCAGTCTTGGCAATTTGGGCCTTGAGCCTCAAAACGTCGGGGTAACGGTCGGTATAGCGGGAGCTCAGATCGGCGAGCTGCGCACGCAGCTTGTCCAGCTGATCGTCAATAGTGGCCAAATCCGTCGACGTAGCATTGGTTTGGTCGCCGCCGGGCCGGACTTTTACTTGCGCCGACCTCTCCTGCTCGAGCAACGCTTCAAGGTAGACACGTTGTTGCTTTGCTGTATTCAGAGCGTCCTGTTCGCTTTGAAGTTGCGACTGTAGGCCATTCAGAATCGCAAGGTTGCTCCCTTCCTGTGACGGCAGCGCTCCTTCGTGTTGGCTCTCGAATTCCTGGACCTTAGCCTCCTGTTCCGACAGGCTTTGGCGCGCGTCTTCCAGCTGCTTCTCAAGAAAATCCGTCGTTCCCTCAGACTCCTCTTGGCGCACTTTCAAATTCTCGTTGATGAAGAGTTCTGTAAGTTCAGAGGTTACTTCTTGCGCTAAGCGCGGATCGCGCGCTTCATAGGAAATCGTGAATGAAGAGATATCCTGCTTCTGCGGATCCCGAACCAGGTCGAGGACGATGTCCTTCCGCATAATCGCAATCTTCTGATCGTCTGTGAGTTCTGAATGGTCTCCGCCATACAGGTTAAGCTTATGCATGATCACAAGTAGCCGGGTTCGGCTGAGGATTTGCTCAGTCATGCTCTGCAGTCGTGTCTGCAAATCGTCATTGATATTCGGCACGACATAGTTCTGCGGCATTGTTGGCTGCTCAACGATGATGAGAGTGCTCGATTTATACCGGGGCGAGATTACCCAACTTGACCCCCATATTAAAAGCCATCCGAGAAAAAGCGGGACCAGGAAATACATATGCCTGCGCCGAACAATTCCCCATATGCGGGAGATGTCAAAGCTCTGTGACTCGTTTTCTTCTATCATTTCTGGCATGGTTATTTCCCCATGGGTTTCGTGAACTCGTAAGTTAATTTCCCGTACACCTGATTGCTGTCAGGATTCGCGGCAATGATGGGAATATCGGAGAAGTCCTCATGAAGGCGCTGATAACCTATCTTCATAACAAGTGACTTGCGAAATGGATGAGTTATAGACGCCTGTCCCGCGATCGTAGTCCCGCCGGCGTACGCGAATAAGTTTGGGGTCACGCTGGTCACATTCGCATAAGACGCCGAGACGTCCGCATTCCATGTGGGAGTGATATTCCAGCCTCCATTGAGACTTCCGTCATTCGTAGTGTAGGCGCCAAGCAAACCCTCTCCGGACGTAATTGTGTAGGAATAACTGGCTGCAAGAAAGGCGCGTTTGCCCTGGTAGCCCACGCTGATGTCGGCTTCGGGCGACCACGAATTCGAAGTCGGCAAACTAGGCGAGGTGACGTTGACTTGCTGTGCGCCCCCGGAGACCGAGACCGAGGTCCTCTTTGTGATGTAGAACGAGTAAAACGGGAGTATTGAGTTGGTCTGGGTATAACTTCGTTGAAGCAAGGTTTGTGCGGCGGTGCGCGTCCACTGATAAGAGACGCCAATATATTGTCTTGCAGAAATGCGCCGGTTGTAAAAGGCCCAGGCGGTATCTGAGTGCGAATTTCCGAGCCCGGTGATCGCAGAGGGGGCGGAAAAGTAGTATACCGAGTCGGATGCTCCCCCGCCAACCATTCCGTCTCTTCCAAATTGGTAGCTCAGGACTGCGTGCGCCAGATTGCTCAGCTGTTGCTCGTAAGGGGCGACCAGGATCGTTGCGGGCGTCTGCGTTGAGCCCGTGACCCCGCCTCCGGAAAATAGATAGGACTGATCAAAGACATCCGAAGTTCGATAGAAGAAATCTTCCACGTTGAAAGTAATGTGCGGACTGAAACGATCCTGAAATGTCATCGTCGCGCCGTGATCGATCGTGTCGAGGGCGGTCGTGTTTTGATAGAGGACAAAACTTGGACTGTAAGTAGCCGTTACTTGCCGGCGAACGGTGGCTCGGATAATCCCTACTGTCGGGTAAAACGAATACTGTTCGTCGTTCACTGGTTTCCCGGCTGTTGTGGATTGATATGGAAGAACATTGCTTATATACGCGGCGCTTGCGGTGATGCCGGCTGACATATAATTCGGCAGATTCTCCGGAGACACCTCGTCCGGATAAAGCACGCCGGCCACGGGTGGTGGAACCGACATCTCCGCATTGGAGTCCGAGGTTGAGTCACTGCCGCTTGCGCCCGGCTCCACCTGTGACCATAGAGGCAGGTTCGCGAGCAATAGTGCGGCGATGGCGAGTCGTGCGAACATTTTCGGCCTTTCAGGGCACCACAATCGTGTCATGTGGCTTGATTTGAATGTCCGGTGACGGACGCTTCCCCTTTTTTCCCTTCTTGCCCTTGATGAAGTCTTCATAGTTGAAAGGAAGATGGAGCTCCGCACCGTTTGCGCCCTGGCGGACGATGTAGATGGCTTTCTTTTTGGCGAAGTCCCTGAACCCGCCAGCCAATGCAATCGCGTCTACAACAGTGGTGTCGACGGTGAGAGGGTAGGAGCCCGGTTTTATTACTTGACCGAGGATGTTAAAGTTCCGGCTCTTGATCTCCTGAACGATCACCGTCACCTGGGGATCTGTGATGAAACTACCGAGGGAGGCTGTGAGGTCCGCCGCGAGCTGGGCTGGAGTTAGTCCCGCTGCTTGCACATCTCCCACCAGCGGTAACGAGATCTTCCCGTCTGACCGTACCGGAATCACTTTAGTGAGGTCAGGCTCCTTCCATACACTGATCGCCAAAACGTCATCGTCGCCTATTACATAAGCAGTGTCCAAATGACCATTGCCCGGCGCTGAGTCGAGTTGACCAACGGAGGAGCTGCCTGTTGAGATTCCACGTGCAGTTGGCTGCCGCGTGGCGGCTTGGCTACCGAGGTGCGCCGTAACCGCAAGGCCCGCCACAAGGCAGCTTCCAATTGCCCAATTCGTCAAATTCTTCATAGCCGCCTTCCGCATCCCTTCCGCAAATGCTACTCTCAGCGATCGAAAACGATAAAACATCAGGAGTTCCTCAAATACGCTTTGCATTACAAGAGCGATGCTCCTTGAAACTCATCCACTCGCAATGACCTTGACTTGATCTCGGAACCTCGAACACTGGACTTTAAGAGGCCGCCAAGTGTGGAGAATTGTTTTTCAGAGCGCTGCTCTTGTCCGCCCAAATCGGCGAAGAGCCTTGCCCGGAATCGGAGCTGAAATCGCCGCACGGTTCAACATCGGAAGCGTGGACCTCAACAGCAACAGACTGCGCCAGCATATCCACAGTGAGAACAAGGCGAAATAGATTCTTCTTGCGAACGAGGATGCCTTCAACTCCTTCAAAGGAGCCGCGAACGACTCGTACGCGTTTCCCGCACTTGAGCAACGGGTAGGGCTCGATCTGGGAAGGTCTGCCAACGACTCTCTGAATCGCTTCAATCTCCTGGTTCGGAACAATTGCAACCTGTTCTCCGCGATAGAGAATCATGTGAATTCCCGGAGTGGTTACCACTTGCAATTTGCGATCAAGCCCTCCGCGAACGAAAACGTAGCCCGGAAATAGCGGCAGAGAAAGCACCATTCTCCGGTCTTTCCAGCGACGAGTCGACTCATAGAGGGGCAGAAAGACCTCAAAACCTTTGGCGAAGAGCAGCCCTGCAACGGTCTTCTCGTGTTGGTGGCGAGTATAAACGGCCCACCATGGCTGGAATTCGTCCGTTTCGGATCGGAATGTCTCGGCGGCCTGCATCTCAGATTCGCTTTGCTCCGGTTCCCTAGTCTCGGGTTACCTTGTCTCTCGCTACCTTGTCTCGGACGTGTTCGGCTCCCAAAATGGAACGAATGGGATACAGCTTCGCCCTGTGAGTCACATCAATGGGCTGAGGACTCCGTCTGAACTACCTTGTTTCCCCCCATCTATCGGCCCCAAAAAAGAAGTGAATTGCCTGAAAGAATCGAGGTACAAATGCCGTGTCTTCATCATCATGGCCAACCAACTAAGTTTCAATGCCCCTATTGTGCTAGCGGTTCAGTTCCCGGTAACACTCTTAAGACACCATCGGTAACGCCCTGAAATGTAAATCGGCAAAAAACAGTTCAACAATACTTCAGCCGCTCTCAGATCCCCGGGCGCTTTCCCGCCCCGCCGCCCGTTCCGCCTTCCCTCGTCGCTCTCCCGCACTTTGACAAGGTCTCAGCCGCAAAAAACGAAATGCGGTTTTCGTCCTTCTTTCCCGCCCCCCCAAATCACCAAGCCAGTCTTATCCGATCTGCAATATCCAAATCCTGTCTTTGTCTGCCGAATCCCTCTCTGACGATGGATTCTCATGGAGACGGATATTAATGCGCAGGTGGCCGCCCCCTGTGGCTTCTGCGTCTTTGAGGAATGCCCACATCGCGCAACTTGTAAAGCAACGCACGATAGCTCATATTCAGTTCTTCCGCCGTTTTTCGCCGGTTCCAGCGATTCGCCTGAAGAGCCTTCAGAATCAGGGCGCTGGTTACTGCGGAAGTCGCCCGATCAGTGGCCTCTTTCAAGGACCCCAACCGAGGTTGTCGGCTGGCTAATCCCTTGGACATTTCGAGCCGGCGCATAAGTTCCGCGCCCAGAGCTTCGTCATCGCCAAGAATGATGGCTCGCGCAACCCAGTTTTCGAGTTCCCGCAGATTCCCAGGCCAATCCCATTGCCCTAAGAGCTGTAGCGTAACCGGACGTAACTGCGGCATGTTCCTTCGAAACTGGAGAGAAAGCTTCTGAAGAAAGTACTCACAGAGTTGCGGAATGTCGCTCTTGCGGTCGCGAAGCGGCGAAGGGCGCAAGGACACAATGTTGATGCGATAAAACAGGTCTTCGCGAAAAGTGCCCAATTCGACAGCTTTTTGCAAGTCGACAGTGGTCGCGCAAACAACTCGAATGTGCCCGAATCGCTCCTCGCGACAGCCGATTCTCGTATAAGAGCGGTCCCGCAGAAGCCGAAACAATTTGCCCTGCAGATCCAGACTCAAGTCGCCGATCTCATTCAGGAACAGGGTTCCGCCGTCTGCGATCTCAATTAAGCCTGGCCGGTCCCCGTTCGCCCCCTTAATGAAGCCCTTCTCGGCGCCAAATAATTCGCTTTCAAGCAGATTCGCCGGAATCGCCGAGCAGTTGAGCTTCACAAATGGTTGATCGCGCCGGCTCGAGCGCGCATGCAGAAACCGGGCAATCAGCTCTCTACCCGTTCCGCTCTCCCCTTGAATGAGCACGGGAAGATCGACCGCAAGCACCGAGTCGATCCTGCTCCGAATTTCGCGCATGGCTGGCGTGCCGCCAAAAATGACAGCCTCACCCGGCAATTCCGCCGGATCCACGCGGAAGCTGCGATCTAAAGATGTGGACATAAACCCCAAAAAACGGAAGGAACTTCGCTGCTGTTTGTAGCAATCAAATGGCCATAACCCGAGCAGAACACAAAGGTCAATGAAAGCATATGTCGTTTATTTGCTGTTCGTTACTGAGAAGATTGCCGTGCCGGTTCCCTGAGCTTTTGCGGACCTATGCAACACTTTGCACACTTTATACCACTTTTTTGCAACCTCTCAGGGTTATGCGCGAAATCGTTGGGTCAAGCCCTGTCTGTGCCCCCCCATGCATCGTCTCGATCATCGCAGGAATTGCTTTATTTGTTTGTGCATTTCCGACCGCGCCGGTAGAAGCATGAACCCAGGTCCTAACTAACCTTGTCGCCAAGCCTGGAATCTCAATGCGGAGTCGCCGAAAGCGCGAACACGGCAGTTCGATCGTACGCACTTCCGATCGCCGGATCAGTAATCGACCGGCGGCAGCGAGCAAGATCGTTTCTCTTTGATTTTCTGTTGGTCGGCTAGACCGCATTGTTCCGAGCCGAAGGGATCTTCCGCAGCGGTTGCTGGGTATCCCCTGCCGACCAGGGCCTAAGTTGATGCTGCTGGATCTTGTACAGCAGGCTGCGGTAGCTCATGTTGAGATATTGCGCGGTGCGCCTGCGATTCCAGCCGAAGGTCTCGAGCGCGCTTTGGATCATCTTCGCTTCGGTGCGAGCCTTCACATCGCGAACAATCGATCGAATGCCGACGCATGGGGCCGGTGCATCAGCCAACTGATCCTGCGGATCAGCCGGGCTTGGCGCGTCGACCTTGGCTTCTAGCTCTCGGGTAGCAGCGTCTGCGTCGCGCAAGACGATGGTCCTTGTGACGAAATTCCTCAGCTCCCTCAGGTTTCCCTTCCAATCGTAGAGAAGCGCGGCATCCATCAACCGCGAAGGAAGACTGCTTCCAAATCCCTTCGTCATTTCCACGGGGGAGCGGCGAATAAACTCCTCGATCAGATAAGGAATCTCCTCGCGCCTTTGGCGAAGGGGTGGAACTTTGATGGTGAAAACACTGAGGCGATAATAAAGGTCCTCGCGAAATGCCTTCGCGAAAAGCGCATCTTCCATCTGAACATTTGTGGCAGCCAGAACTCTGACATCGACTCTGGTGGTTTCCTGCGCCCCAAGGCGAGCAAACTGCCCATCCTGGAGAACGTGAAGGAGTTTCGCCTGCATCTGCACGTCAATTTCGCCAATCTCATCCAGAAGCAACGTGCCGCGATTCGCCTGTTCGAATTTGCCCGCACGGTCGTTGATCGCTCCCGTGAATGCCCCTTGCCGATGACCGAAGAGCTCACTCTCGAGCAGGTCCGCCGGCAGGGCCGCGCAGTTCACTTTCAGAAACTTCTCCCGGGCCCGCCGAGAGTGTTTATGAATCAGTTGTGCAATCACTTCCTTGCCGGTGCCGCTATCGCCCAGAATCAACACGTTGACATCGAGATCCGCAAGCAATTTAACCTGGCGATGGATTTCCAGCATCTGCGGCGACGCAGCCAGAAAGAAACTGCTGCCACCCAAATCTTCCAGATAAGGAACGGCGGGCATATCTTCTGGAATGTGCGGTGCATGCGCAAAACTTGCCGCGGAGATCGCAACTTCATTCAAGTTGGGCGACGCTTTGCGGGCTTCGCGTACCTGCCTGCTTGCGAGAGTCAAAGATTCGACCACTGATTCCAGGTCTTCGCGCGTGAGCGGCATGGTCAAGGTGCGCATGATTCCGAGTTCGTCAGCTTCCGCCAATATCGCTTGATCGCTCAGTCGGGTCACCAAGCAAATCTTTTCCGCGGGGGCGAATTTCAAATACTGGCGAAACTGAGACGTCTCAGAGGCGTGGACCGCCGAATCCTCACACAGTAGCAAATCGGGATCGAGCCCGTTGCTCAGAAGCGAGACAGCCTGAGGGCTTCCGGCCGCCTCGATCACTCGGTGGCCGGCGCATTCGAGCACCATCCTGGCGAACGCGCGCGTCTTTGCATTCTCGATGACACTTAGAATGAGCAACAGCCGTCTCACCGAGGCCTCTTTCCTATTCCGCAAAATCTCGTAGAAAACTCAGCCGGCCCAAACCCGGCCATGCGCCGGTTCCGCCTGAGAAACATCAATTCTAAGCCACCCAAAGAGTTCAATGTCATTCAAAAAACGTAACCAATCATTACCCATGTGAGATTGGAAAGAACTCCCTTTTCCGCTGGGCGGTTGTCGCCCAACAGCAATGATCCAGCGAATACGGGATGAGGCCTCTTGCGCGGCTTTTGGAGATAACCGTATGAGGAATCGTGCTTTATCGCGGCGTCCAACCACTTATTGCAATACGTTCTTCCGTTGCCTAGCGAACAACTTCCTTAGGAACCGATGAAACCTTCACCAGAAAACCCAGGAACGTTGAAGTGGACTGAAAAAGAGCGGAACGAACTAAGGACGCCTGCGCCGTGCAGTTGTCTCTTGACCATATGTGACGAGCAAAGCAGTGTCAACGGAACAATGGTCATTCGTCACGCGCCCGAGTAACATTTCATCGAATCAAAAAAATTGTGTACGGATAATCTGAAAGCATCATGCAGATTACAATAGACATATCGTCAAATCTGCTGCCAAATCTCCCGCCCTGACCAGATCGTCCACTATGATTCGATTGCCTCGATTTCCTGGTGCCCGGGCGAAACTGCCCGTCTGCGGCCACACACCGATTTTTCGTACGCTGAACTGCTGCTAGCTGCTTTTCTCTCAAGGCCATCGTCTCAAAACGCCAATATGCCCCTTCGTAGGCTGGGCATTCTGATTGCTCCCTCAAGCGCGGTCCTGCCTCGCAACCGATTGAGGACATTGCGCGACGATTGATTATCAAGGTGCCTGAAGAACTGGTACCTAATCAGGCTGGCGAGACCATCTCTTCAGTTTCGTCGTATCCTGTAAATAAGGATCCGCCTGATGAAGACTTTCAATCTCGATGAAGCGCAATCGCTGCTCCCGGTGCTCGAATCATTGCTGAAACGCGCCATGGAAGGCAGGCGCGCCGCTCAATTGGTCGAAGCGGAGCTCAACGAACTTCCGCAGCGGATCTACCTCTCCGGGGGAATGCGCGTGAATTCCGCGAGCGTCGCCAAACAGCGCGCCCAGGTAGAAGAACATCTCAAGCAGGTCCAGGAGAGCATCTCGGAAATCGACGCAATCGGCGTCCAGGTAAAGGATCTCGATTCCGGACTGCTCGACTTTCCCTGCCGTATCGACGGTCAGGTCATTCTGCTGTGCTGGCGCATGGGTGAGCGGGCGATCGAACACTGGCACACCATCGAGGCAGGCTTTCAAGGCCGCCAGCCGGTGGACGAGCGCTTCCGCCGCCGCGTCACCGCCGGTGGCCGCCCTAACTAGCATTCGTGCCAGACTGCGCAAGCTCCGCCGAAGCAGCTCGCCCAGCCACAGCAGTAATTCCACATTCCACCGGCGCAGAGCGAAAATACATTTCCCCGCGTCTCTATCAAGAAGGGCAATTCTCGGCTTCGCGCATCGAACTGGTGCGTCAGGACAAGATACGCGACCAGGAAGTACCCTTAAGTTGAGGACTTGGCCGATGGTGCCAGACACCAACCCTTCTCCGATTAGCGGCGAGTGAGGAATGATAATGAAGAGCAGAATTTCGGCGGGTCTTTGCCTGGCTTCCTTCCTGTTCCTCGCCGGATGCAAGGGATTCTGGAATCTTCCTGCTTCGACACCGTCGAACCCGACCACTCCGACCACACTTTCCAGTGGCGTGTTCTATGTGCTGGACCAGACGACCAAGGAGGTCGTTGGCTACGCCATCACTTCGGGCACTCTCGGCGCCATCTCGGGAGGCACGCAGACATTATCCGCGGCGCCCTTTTCGATTGCCGTCGCGCCAAATGGCGGATTCCTCTATGTCGGCACTGTCAACGGCATCTACCTTTACACGATTGCGTCTGGCGGCGCTTTAAGCATCGGCAATAACGGAGCTGCGATCTCGGGCGATATTCCGTCAGCGATGGTGATCAGCGGATCATGGCTTATCGATGCATTCACCAATGCAAGTGGCGCTGTGCAATTGGACGCTATCGCAATCGATGCTTCGACCGGTGCATACACAGGTTCGAGCGGCACGCTTCCGAGCCAGACTTTCACCATTGCCAACGCGGTGGTGAAACAAATGGTGCTGTCACCCGATAGCGCAAATTTCTTTGTTGCACTTGGCACCGGCGGAACGATCGTCGTTCCCTTCGCCTCCGGAGATGCGAATCCGCTGGGAGCAACGGCAACCACCATTCCGGTAGCGAATTCCGGTGGCTCGGCACTTTCCGTGGCCGTCGATCCAGGCACCACCCCGCGGCTTTTCTACATCGGTGAGACATTAGCGGTTGGGGCTTCGGGCGGATTGCGCGCGTTCAACTACAGCTCACTTGGCAGCAACCCGCTGACCCAGGCGACCGGTTCGCCAATTGCCAGCGGCGGTCTTGCTCCGAATGCCATCTTGCCCCTGACCAATGGTGACTATGTTTATGTCGCCAACGGTCAGGGCACCACATCTTCCGGCAACGTCGCATGGTTTCCCATTACGGCTTCGGGAACCACTTACACGGTAGCCGCGGGAAAGACGATTACATCCGGCATTCAGCCGAGTGGCCTTGCAGAGGACAGCACCAGCAACTTTGTGCTCGCAGTGTCAACGGGCGGAACCACAAATAGCGGCGATCCTGATCTTGAGGCCTACACAATGAGCTCCGGCGCGCTCACCGCCGCGCTTACCGCTGCCACAGGAACCGATCCCGTCGGTGCGCTCGCCGTCGCTGCGCTTCCGTAAGTGATATTCTCAACTTGAACGTCACGAGCTGTGCTCACTCGTCTGCCAATCCTTTCCGTTCAATCAATCCGGCGCTTCAGAAGCGTCCTCGCGCTGCCTGTGCCGCCTCCTCTTGTGCTCAGTCTCGTCCTGTGCTGTCTTGTGCTCGCCTCAGGCTGCGCGCGATTCCGGCACGAACATCACGAAATGGTGTACGTTTCAGTCCGCACAACCTACCTGCACGACCGCGTGGCCCCGGTTTCAAACCGCGTGTGCGAAGTGGTCAACGGACAGCCGCTTGAGGTGCTGGAGCATGGCAAGCGCTTTCTGAGAGTCCAGACCGATAAGAACCAAATGGGCTGGATTGAAGAGCACGCCGTGATCGACGAGCAGACCTACGATGGATTTGTTCAGCTCGGCAAGCTGCACAAAGACGATCCCGCGGCAGCGACGGCCACGCTTCGCGACGACCTTGCAATGCACCTGCTGCCGGGGCGCGAAACGCCGCGCTTTTATCTGCTCGCGGGCAATGCCAAAGTGCAGCTGCTGGCGCGAGCGTCGGCTTTGAAGAATCCGGCCGAGGCGCTTTTGCCGAGTCTAGTGCCCAAATTAGAAAAACCTGGGCAGCCCGGAAAAGGTGCACCGCCGGCGAGTCCTAAGACAGCAGCACAACCGAAAGCGGCATCCACCCCAAATCCCTCTGCGGGAGCAGAAGCGCCTGAGCCTCCATTAATGGAGGACTGGTGGCTGGCGCGCGATGCAGCAGGGCCGCGTGGGCTGGCTGCTCGCGAGCCGGCTGGATGTTGACGTGCCCGACGAAATTGGGCAGTACGCCGAAGACAAGCGCATCGTGGGCGCGTGGATTCTGACCAAGGTGACCGACCCCGATTCCGACACGCCTGATCATCAGGTTCCTGAATATCTGACCGTGCTCGATCCGCTGAAAGCGGGGCTGCCCTTCGACTACGACGAGGTGCGCGTCTTTACGTGGAGCATCAAGCACCATCGCTACGAGACGGGCTTCCGGCTGCATCCCATTCAGGGCTATTTGCCGGTGCGCGTATTCACGCAAAACACTCCGAAGGGAAACCTTCCCGCGTTCAGCATTCAGATTGCCGGCAACAACGACGTTCGGACCGATGCCGCGACGGGCATTACGCGGCCGGTGTCCCCACGAACGATTGATTACGACATGATCGACACACAGGTGAAGCGAATCGGGCCTGACATGGCGCCGCTGCCCGTCGTGCATGAGGCGGGGGAAGTACAGGGACCAAGGGACAAAGGGACCAAGGGACCAAGAAAACCTGGGCATCGGAAGTAGAGGCTACGGACCACGAATCCTTCTGCTGCGCTCAGATCGGGCTCTTCTGGCTCTCGTAGAGCTCACTCGACTCCTGGCCCTCTGTTGATTTTTCAGGGCCACCCCCTCCCCCCCCGGTATGCCATACCTCCATATTTGATTGCGAAGGAGTTAAGGGAGGGTCTCATACCTTTTGCCATACCGTATGCATACCTCCATACCTCCTGGCCTTGAGCCAGCGGATGGGAGCATCCGGCGAAGATTTTTCGCGCTGTGGCCGCAGCAGCTAGACGGATTGGCAGGGTGAGCGCTCATAAGCTGATTATGCGCGGGCGGGTCGAAATTATCGGCAAAGCTGGGGGGTGGAATTTTGCGAATGTTTTCAGCGGGTTGGGGTGGTCGGCGGCTGGGCGGACTCTTGACACTGGAAAAAATGGCGAGAGACCGAGGGCGGAGGAAGATGGTTGGGGTTCGTGCTATCCCACCCTTCCGCAGAAAAAAGCGGAAGGATGGGGCAACCCACTTTGTTGGCGGGTTGGACTCAAGGGACCTGGGGCACCCTGATTGATTCGGAGAATTCAGCGTCCCCATGATCGCGCTGGAACTCAGAGGCAGAGACTCAGGGTAGCGCTCGTCGCTCAGAGTCAAAGGCCCGGCGGCCGCTAACTTCTCGTGCGACTTTCCGGGCATTCCCGATACGACAGAAGTAATTCCAGCCCATATAGGTCGCGGCCAAAAGAGGCATATAATCCGAGCATTCCAATGAATTCTGCTGGCACTGTCTTGCGCCCAGGCGCGGAGTCGAGACCCAAATCGGCGAGCGCCCGGCCGCTTCCACTCATCGTTTTTACTTTTTCAATGTTCCTGAGCGCGGCCCTGCTGTTTGTGGTTGAGCCGATGATCGGCAAAATGCTGATGCCGCTGCTCGGAGGCACCCCCGCGGTTTGGAATACATGCCTCGTATTTTTCCAGGCTGTTTTGCTGGCCGGGTATCTCTACGCTCATGCGCTCCTCAGGTTCTTTGAACGACGGGCGCAAATTGCAATCCACCTTGCGCTGGTGGCGTCGCCTTTGCTGATCGTGGGTCTATTGCCCCCGCATCTTCCAGCGGGTTGGGAGCCCCCAGCCGACAGCAACCCAGCCGGCTGGTTGCTTCTGATGCTTCTGGTCGTTGTGGGCCTGCCGTTCTTCGCCCTCTCCGCAACCACCTCGTTGATGCAGAGATGGTTTGCGGATTCGGGCGTGAAGGATGCGCATGACCCGTATTTTCTTTACGCAGCCAGCAATGCGGGAAGCCTGATCGGGCTGCTGGCTTATCCATTGCTGCTGGAGCCGCTGCTGCGATTGCACACGCAGAGCCGGCTGTGGAGTGTTGGGTACGCAGCGTTTGTGGTGTTCACGGCGGCGTGTGCGTATCTGGCATGGAAGTGGCGAAGTCGGGATGCGGATGCAGGAAGCGGCAGGCGCGGCGTAGAGAAATCAAACGCGACCGGCGAGCCGATTGCATGGAAGACGCGATGGCGCTGGATTGCGCTGGCCTTCGTGCCATCGAGCTTGATGCTGGGCGCGACGAGTGCGATCACCGCCGATGTGCCGGCCATTCCTCTGTTCTGGGTTCTGCCGCTGGCGATTTACCTGATCAGCTTTGTGCTTGTTTTCGCCAAAGAAGCCGCCGATATCGCACCGGTTTCTGGTTGAGAGACTTCCATTCCTCATCCTCGGCGGACTTTTGCCGACGCTTTCGCAGACGCGATTCTCGCTGGGCGTGCTTCTTTTGCTGTATCTGACCGTCCTGCTAGGGGTGGCGCTGGTTTTTCACGGGGAGCTGGCCCGGAGCCGGCCGGCGGTTGGGCGCCTGACTGAGTTCTATCTTTGTCTCTCAGTTGGCGGCGTGATGGGCGGCATCTTCAACTCGCTTATTGCGCCTGAGGTGTTCCACACAGTAATGGAACTGCCGCTGGTGCTCATTTTCGCCGCGCTGATTCGACCCTTGAACAAGCAGGATTCGCCAAGAGATTCCGCCGTTCCGGCCAAGGGTTCGGCAGCGTGGGCCATGCGCAAAGATTGGCTCTTGCCGCTGGCGCTCGGCCTTTGCATGGTGGCTGTGATTCTGGGCCTCGCTCGCACCGGCATTCAGCCCGGACATGTGGAGACGACGCTGGTTTTTGGCTACTCGATGTTGTGGTGCATGAGTTTTGGCAAACGAAGAATTCGATTCACGCTGGGGCTGGTCGCGCTATTGGCGGCGAGCTGGCTCTACGCTCCCTATGGCCAGCTGTTGCTTGCGAGACGGAGTTTTTTTGGCGTCTACCGCGTGAGGAATAGCCCGGATGAAAAATTCCGATTGTTTTTCCATGGTGGCATTCTGCATGGAACGCAAAGCCTGAACCCGGACGAAAGCTGCGTACCGCTTTCTTACTTCACGCGAGGCGGCCCTGCGGGCGCGATCTTTGAAACGGCGCAGGCCAGGATGCCGCATGGAGACTGGGCCATCGTCGGGCTGGGCGCCGGAGCCATGTCCTCGTACCTGCAACCGGGGCAGACGCTGACCTACTACGAGATCGATCCACTGGTCGCGCAGATCGCGGAAGATCCACATTACTTTACTTATCTCAGCCGTTGCGCGCCGGGAACAAGGATTGTGCTGGGTGACGCAAGGCTGAAGCTCCGCGGCGCGCCCGACGGCGGCTATGGGCTGATTTTCCTTGATGCTTTCAGCGGCGATTCGATTCCCATGCACCTGGTGACAAAGGAGGCGTTAGCTCTTTACGAAAGCAAGCTGGCCCCCGGCGGCATCATCGTATTTCAAGTTTCCAACCTTTACTTCGATATCCGGCCCACTTTGGGCAATCTGGCGCAGGATGCGCACTTGACTGCTCTAACTGCGAACGACACACAAGTGACACCAGCAGAACGCGATGCCGGAAAGCAGCCGTCGATCTGGGTGGTGATGGCTCGGGAACCCGGTGATCTCGACGCGCTGAGAGCCGATACGAGCCGGGGCTTCCGCTGGCAGCCTTTGCACGGCCGGCCCGATTCGCGGTTGTGGACGGACGATTACTCAAATCTGCTGGGAGTTGTGAAGTCCTTCACCGGCGTGGATTGAGCCGAAGAAGACTTCGTGAGCGAGCCAGAGGAAGTCGACTGGAGTTCGCGCGCAGAACAAGGCGTGCGGTCGACGAATTACTGCGGGTGGCGGCGGAGCTCGAGCTCGACGACGCGGAGCATTTCGGCTTCGGGGGCGGCTTTGCCGGTCCAGATTTCAAACTGGCTGGCGCCCTGCCGGACGAACATTTCAAGGCCGGAGATGACAGCGAGGCCGCGTGCCTTGGCCAGCTTGAGGAGCGGCGTTTCGATCGGCGTATAAACCAGATCGAAGACGAGCGAGGCGTTGAGCTCGTTTTCTTTCAAGGGCAACTGCTGCTTGATGCCGGCCATGCCGCAGGGCGTGGTGTTGATGATGGCGTCAAAGCGCTGCTTTGAAAGAAGAGCCTGTTTGAGGACGTGGGCTTTGGCCTTGCGCGCGAGTGCAACGGCTTTCTCGTGCGTGCGGTTGACGATGAAGACTTCAGCGCCTTGCTCGACGAGGCCGAAGACCGCGGCACGGGCTGCTCCGCCTGCTCCGAGAACGAGAATGCGCGCGCCGTTGAGCTTCATGCGGCGCTCGAGCGGGCGAACAATGCCGGCGACATCGGTATTGAAGCCGTAGAGCTTGCCGTCAGCGCCGGTGCGCAGGGTGTTGCATGCGCCGATGCGGTGGGTGAGCGGATCCATGTTGGCGAGGTGCGGCAGGACTTCCTGCTTGAGCGGCATGGTGACGGCGACACCGTCGAGGGGCAGATCGCGGACGATGGTGAGCAGATCGTCAAGCGATTTGACTTTGAGCGGAAGCATGACGGCGTTGACGTTTTCGCGGCGGAAAGCCGTGGAGTGCATGAGCGGAGAAAGCGAGTGCGCGATGGGATTGCCGGCGACAGCGAAGATGCGCGTGGCCTGGTCAAGCTGGTCGAGACGGTAGATATCGAGCAGCGTGCGGGCGGGAACCTGGCCAGCGGCGGTTTCAGCGCCGTCGGTTGAAGAGGCAAAGGTGAAGGCTGCGCCGGCACGCGGGCTAAGAACTCGGCTGATCAGGCCTTCCTCGCCCATGGCGATGCCGATCACGTTTGCGCCGAGGGATTGGTCCTCGATCATCTGGAGGACGGAGAGATTGTCGGCCAGTGTGCGAGCCGTGGTGACGACTTTGACGAACTCGGGCTCGTAGGCGGCGATACGCTTGGCGGTCTGATTGAGGCCCTCAGGCCGGCGGGTACGGGTAAAGTCGTGCGAGCTGATGAGCAGCGTGGCACCGGCGGCACGGACGGCGGCACGAAATTTGGCCAGCGCCGGACGGGTGCACTGCTCGGCAGATTCGACCTCTAAATCAACGGTATGGCAGCCGATTTCGGCGGCTTTGAGCAGGATTTCAAGCTCGGAGGTGAGGGTGCCAGTGAACTTGCCGCCGTAGGCCTTGCGCCGGCAGGTGGCAATGGCTGTGACGTCGCGCCGGCGAACCAGCAGGGCCTTGATGTCGGGCAGGACGGCCGCGGGCTTGGACAGATAGTCGAGGCGGAACTCGATGAAAACAGAGTCTTTAAGAGTGGCCTCGGCACGGGAAATCAGCTCGGCGGGCGTTGCCCCCTGGACGGAGATACACAGCTTCCCGACCCGCATGCGGGGCAGAGCCACGGGCGGGGCGGTGGGAGCTTCGAGCTGGTTGGATACGGCTATCGGCATTTTGGCGACGGCTAGGGGCATTCTCTTCAATTGACGCATATTAAAGGGGTTTTGATGCTAATGCAACCGCGAATGTGCAGATTTGGAGGGTATTTCGGTACTGAATCCGGGCGGGTTGCGGCTGGGGCCGACATTGGGACAGGCGGGGGCGCGGTGGGCGAGACGGTGGACGGGGGACTGGTTCGAGTACTTTAAACAGTAAGCGATGAAATTAGCCAAAAGGAAGTTTGGGAGAAATCGGGGAGGCAATCGGGATGGAAATCAAGAGAAGCGGCACCCAGTCATCGGGCAAAGGGCCGGAGGATTGGTTCACCGGCTCGGTGCGGATCGATCCGCTGTTTCAGGCGCCGGAGCCGGCGTTTGTGCAGGGCGCAAGCGTGACGTTTGAGCCGGGCGCGCGGACGGCGTGGCACACGCATCCGCTGGGGCAAACACTAATTGTGACGGCGGGTTGCGGGCGGGCGCAGCGATGGGGCGGTGAGATCGAGGAGATCCGGCCGGGAGACGTGGTGTGGTTTTCGCCGGGCGAGAAGCATTGGCACGGCGCCGGCCTGACGACGGCAATGACGCACATTGCGATCCAGGAAAAGCTCGACGGTAAAGTGGTCGACTGGATGGAGCATGTGAGCGACGAGCAATACCGGGGTTTATGAGGCGCGATGCGCTTGACATGGACTTCCTGCTCCACGGGGATTGCTGACGCGTGGCGAGTGAGAGATCAAGAAAACGCGAGGGAGCAATTGCAATGAAAATGAAGCGCAATCATTTTGCGGTGTTCGCGTTGGCTTTCTGTCTGATTCCGGTGGCTCTTGCGCAAACATCGGCCGAGCTGCAGACACCGGATGATTCGACGATTTGGCGTTTTGACAACATTGATTCGATTGGCGGCCATCCGACGCATGTGCTCGGACATCCGCACCTAATCGAGTCGCCGTATGGCAAGGCTGTCGGGTTCAACGGCGTGGATGATGCGTTGTTTGTCGACGTGCATCCGCTGGCCGGCGTCAGCGCCTACACATGGGAAGTGATTTTTCGGCCCGACGCCGATGGCGCCGAGGCGCAGCGTTTTTTTCATCTCGCTGAAGTCGACCCGGCAACGGGGAAGGACACCGACAACCGCATGCTCTTCGAGATTCGCATTGTGAAGGGCGAGTGGTGCCTCGACAGCTTCGCCAACGCGAATGGCGCGGCGCGCGCGCTGCTGAACTGCAACGATCTGCATCCGCTGGGCCAGTGGTACCGGGTGACGGCGGTGTATGACGGCAAGACGCTGCGCAATTATGTCGGTGATGAGTTGCAGGGCGAGGGCGAACTGCATATGACGGCGCAGGGGCCGGGCCACTCGTCGATTGGAACGCGGATTAATCAGCGCGACTACTTCAAGGGAGCGGTTTTCGAGACGCGGTTTACGCCGAGAGCGCTGAAGCCGAAAGAGTTCTTGAAGATGCCGCCGATCGTGAGCGGCCAGGCGCCCGCGAATTAGCGACACTGAACAACGAATTCCGAACTGCTCCGGGATGCTGCGCTTCGCCATGATGCGCGCGGGGAGAATCGTCTTGTTACTCTAGTGCTTTGGAGGATTCCCGAACGATGGCGATCGAAACTCAAGCCGGCGTGACCGAAAACAAGAATCTGCACGCGTGGGAGGCTGGCGCTTCCACTTCGGCTGAGGCGCTGACCGATTGGGTGAGCGCGCGGCTGGCTGCTCACGAGAGCGCGTTGGCCGAGTTGCTCGCCATCAAGGGCGAGCGCACGCCCGAGAATTCGTTGCTGCTTTACGACAAGGCGATCGGACACTTGAATTTGGCCGGAGCACAGGCGGGGATTCTGAATTCCGTGGCGGCGGACAAGGCGGTGCGCGACCAGGCGCAGATTGAGGCGCAGCGCGTGGCGATGGCCGGGAGCACGCTGAGCCTGAACCGAGAAGTGTACGAAGCGCTGACGGCGATCAAACTGGACGGCGCAAGCGCGGCGACGAAGCATTTTGTGGAACGGACGCTACTTGGCTATCGCTTGTCGGGCGTGGATAAGGACCAGGCTACGCGCGATCATCTGCACGCGCTGCACGACAAGGCCACTGGATTGTCGCTCGAGTTCGGCCGCAATGTTCAGGAGGGCGGGAAGACGATTGAGGCTTCGCTGGAAGAGTTGGAGGGGCTGCCTGCTGACTACATTGCGCGGCACCCAGCGGAGAAAGATGCGAACGGCCGGAGCCTAGTGACTCTGACCACCGATCCGCCGGACCTGATGCCGGTGATGACGTTTGCCACGAGCGCGGCGCTGCGTGAGCGGATGTTTCTGGCCTACAACACGCGGGCGTATCCGGCGAACCGGAAGATTCTTCTTGACCTGTTGGCGACGCGGCAGGAGATTGCGACGATTCTCGGATTTCGCAGCTGGGCCGACTTGGCGACTGCCGACCAGATGATGAAGTCGGCGGCGAATGTGCGGGCATTTTTGGCGAAGCTGGACGAGGCGAGCCGCGATGGCGCAAAACGCGAGCATGCGCTGGTGGTCGATTTTGCGCGCGGGCGGCAGCCCGGGCTTAGCGAGATTGACATCGTGAGCCGCGGGTATTGGTACGAGCAGTTTCGGCGCGCGCGATTCGATTTCGATTCGCAGTCGGTGCGGCCGTATTTTCCGTATGGGCAGGTTGAGGCGGGTGTGCTGAAGACAGCGGCGAAGCTTTTCAAAATCGAATTCCGCCCTTCGAATGCGTCGGCGTGGGATCCGGCGGTTTCGGTGTTTGAAGTTTTCGATGCTGGGCAACAGGTGGGGCGATTTTATCTCGACATGCATCCGCGCGAGGGCAAGGACAAGTGGTTTTCTGCCGCGCCGGTGGTGACCGGCGTGCGCGGACGCACGATGCCGGAGGCTGCGCTGATCTGCAATTTTCCTGCTGGCGATGCGAATGATCCAGGGCTGCTGCAGTACTCCGACGTGGTTACGTTCTTCCACGAGTTCGGCCACTTGATGCATGCGATTCTCGGCGGGCAGACGGAGTGGGCGGGACTTTCGGGGTTTGCGACGGAGGGCGATTTTATTGAGGTGCCGTCGCAGATGCTCGAAGAATTCTTCCGCGATGAAAAGCTGCTGCAAGCGTTCGCCAAGCACTACGAAACAGGCGAGGTGCTGCCGGCGGAGCTGATTCGGACGATGAAACTGGCGGGCGCGTTTGGGCGAGCGGACTGGGTGAGAACGCAGCTCTACTACACGACGCTCGCGCTGAATTTGCACGACGAGGATCCGGCGAAGATTGATCCGGACTTGATCACGCGCGAGCTTTACAAACAATTCCAGCAGTGGACGTGGCTCGAAGGTAATCGCATGTACGCGAGCTTTGGGCATTTGATGAGCTACTCGTCGAACTACTACACCTATATGTTCGACAAGGTGATTGCGCTGGATTTCTTTGGGCAGTTCGATGCGGAAGATCTGCTGGGCTGCGAAGCGGGCACGCGCTACCGCAAGACGGTGCTCGAACAGGGCGGGTCAAAGCCGGGAAGAGAAATGGTGCGCGACTTCCTGGGCCGCGACGAAGAGTTTGCGGCGTTCACGAAATGGCTCAATGAAGAGTTTGAGGAACAGCCGCTAGCTGCTAGCTCCTAGCCTCTAGCTTTTTCATTCGGGTACTTGCTGCGAGTGGTTCACGATGAAGGCATCAGATTTCAAGCGGATTGCGTTGGCGCTGGAAGGCGCGGAAGAAGGCTCACACATGGGCGCGGTGGATTTCCGCGTTGGCGGGCGGATCTTTGCAACGCTGGCATCTGTCAAAGAGGGCTACGGAAATCTGATGCTCACGCCGGAGATTCAGGCGGAGTTTCTTCGCGAGCGGCCCGATCTATTTTTGCCGGTTCATGGCGGGTGGGGTCGCAACGGCGCGACGCATATCCGGCTCGCCGTCGCGGATGAAGACTCGCTGCGCGGCGCATTGCACTCGGCGTGGAAGCTGCGCGCGGGGAAGAACAAGAAGGGCAGCAAATCGGCAGGGCGGCGAGCGGCGAAATCAGCAAAGCGAGTGTAAGTTGACCTCGTGCTATCCCACCCTAAACGCACGGTGCGCGTTTAGGATGGGGCACCCCGTGATTTTTGCGATCCTTGGTTCGACAAATCGGACATGGCGCGGTCGGCTTCAATCCGCCAGTAGGCACAAAGGAGGGGAGCGATGAAAGCAGGAATTATTCGCGCGGCCGGCACGACGCCTGTTTATGGAGATTTCGAATCGCCTGTTGCTTCGGAGGGAAAGGAAGTTATCGCCGTCAGAGCTTCCGCGCTGAGCCCCTTGAGCAAGTCCCGGGCCTCGGGTTCGCATTACAGTTCCGAGGGCGTGTTTCCTTCGGTCGCAGGCGTCGATGGTGTGGGATTGACCGCGGATGGACAGCGGGTTTACTTCGCTTTGCCGGAATCGCCGTATGGAGCGTTTGCCGAAAAGTCCCTGGTTCGTTCTGGTTATTCGATTGCCGTTCCTGACAGCCTCGACGACATTACGGCGGCCGCGATCGCGAATCCCGGCATGTCGGCCTGGGCTGCGCTGGTGATACGTGCGGCTGTGCGGCCGGGTGAAACGGTGCTCGTGAATGGCGCAACGGGTAGTGCGGGCGGCATCGCAGTGCAGCTGGCAAAGTATCTCGGCGCAGCGAAGGTGATCGCGACAGGCCGCAACGAAAGCGAGCTAGAGAAACTCAAGTCGCTGGGAGCAGATGTTGCGATCCAGTTCACGCTGGATGCAGACCATCCCCAGGGAGCGAAGCAGTATGAACAAGCACTGATTGCAGAGTTCGCTTACGGGATCGACGTCGTGGTGGATTATCTATGGGGGCTGAGCGCGCAGACGATCATCGTAGCCATTGCGAAAGCGTTGGAAGATGGACATCCTATTAGATTCGTGCACGTCGGCGAGGCTAGCGGCGAGCAGAATATTGAGCTGCCGGGCGCCGCGCTCCGTTCGTCCGCCATTACGTTGATGGGCAGCGGGATCAGGAGCGTGCCGTTGCCCAAGCTTACTGGACGGAATCAGAATGTTCTTGATGCGGCCGTACCTGCGAAACTCCAGATTGCGACAAAGGCTGTGCCGCTATCGGCGATCGAAGAAAACTGGAACGCGAATGTGAAAGAGCGGATCGTGTTCGTCATCTAAGTTCTTGCTATTGCAAAGTTAAGGTATCCCCGGTCCCCCAAACGCGATGGACCGGGGGCACCCAGCGCGATCAGGATGCTTTCGCGCCCGTGAAGCCGGCGAGGATTTGCGTCATCAGGTCGTTGACGTGGCCGGGCGAGCTGGGCAGAAAGATTGTGCTCGCTTTGCCCGTGACGCCGACTTCGCGCATGGTGTCAAAATATTGCGTCATCAGGACCATGGCCATTACGTCCTGCGCGGTTGAGCCTTCGACAGCGGTTTTGAATTCTTCGACTGACGCTTGCAAGCCTTTGATAATGGCCTGGCGCTGGCGGGCTGTGCCTTCGCCTTGCAACGCCTTCGACTCGGCTTCGGCCTCTGCTTGTTTCACTTTCAGGATTTTGTCGGCTTCGCCGCGGGCCTGAGCGGCGATCTGCTCGCGCTGCGCGGCGTTGATATCGTTCATGGCGGCTTTTACTTTGGCGTCGGGAACGATGTCAGTGACCAGCGCGCGCAGAATGTTGTATCCGAAGTTGTCCATCACCTCGTCGAGATCGCGCTTGACGGCGCCGGAGATTTGCTGCATCTGCTCGAAGGCTTCGTCGAGGGTGAGCGTGGGCACGTGGCCGAGGATGGAGTTGAAGACGTAGCTCTCGATCTGGCTCTGCGGATTGCTGAGTTTGTAGTAGGCGTCAAAGACTTTTGCTTCGACGACTTGATACTGCACGGAGACGGGAATGGTGACGAAGACGTTGTCTTTGGTTTTGGTTTCAACATTGACGACGGCTTGGCGCACCTGAAGATCGACGAGGCGCACGGTTTCGCACCAGGGCAGCAGGAATTGCAGTCCGGGGCGCGCGACGCGGTTGAATTTTCCGAAGCGCTCCACGACGCCGGCCGAGTAAGTGCGGACCGTGTACATGGTCTTGAGGATCGTGACGACTACAAAAATGCCCACGACGGCGGCAATGATGAGGGTAAGAACGAGAAGCGGCGAGCTGTCCATGACGAACCTTCCTTTATTCGAGAGCCTCATAGCTCCGGCGCGGAGGCTGCAGATTCGGTTCTATTCTGGCCGCGCTTTTGAGATGCAGGAATGATAACGCAGGGTGGTTAAGGGCGCGCTAAGGGATGGAGGACGGAAGAACTGCGGGAGGCATGGATCTAAGAACAGCGATTACTGAACATCTGTCGAAGCTCTGTGCCTGTTTTTGCCTTTGGAGGTAAGGTGGCCCAGGACGAATTCCTGCGTAACTGTGCTGGCGGTGCGCTCGATGGTGCTGATCATGACATTTTCGCCAAAGAACGTCCAAGTGCGGTCGCCGCGCGGAAAATAGAGGTTTGAGAAACCCGCCGAGACGACATCACCGCCAACAGTGGAGTAATTCGGCTCCATCCGTCCGTTGTCGCCCCGACAGACAAATGGGCCGGCGAGAGCGTGGAGCAGGCGCGAAGTTTTTGTGCCAGTGCCCTGATAAAAGTAGCGCGGATCCTGATGCAGGAGCGCAGGCAGAACCGCGCCGCCGAAGAAGATGTCGGTGAATCCGTCGGCGGCCACCGAGCCGACCCGCTCGCCATAGCCTTCGGCTCCAAGCCGGTAGTCGGGGATTCGGACGCCCTGGTTGACACCGGCCATAAAGAGCACTCCGGCGATGGTGATGGGATCGTCGGACACCTTGAGCGCGAGCTGGAATTTTGATTTTGCCGTGAGAGGCGGAGCATTGCGGTCGTATGCCACGTAGAAGTTGGGAACAATGCCGAGGACGCGCTGCTGCATGGCGATGTTCACCTGTTCGGTTGAGAGTTGTTGCGGCGAAGCATACACGGTGACCGAAGTACGGTTGCCAACCAGCTCGAGGTGAATTCCCTGAACAACCTGATATTGGCCCGCATTGAGGGTGATGGTGCTCGAGATCCAGGTTACGAAACCGTTGGCGCTGACGGTGACGTGATAGGTTCCCGGCTTGAGACCAACAAATTGAAAGGCGCCAGCGTCGCTGGCGAAGGTCTCGCGGTGATCGTTCGGCGTAGCGCCATCGATCGTGACCGCGGCCCCGGGCACGAGTTCATCCTGCGCATCCAGCACGGTCCCGGTTATTGAGCCTCTTTGTTCGTCAGCGGGCGGAGCGAGCGGCAAGGTGGAGGCCCCGGAATTGGAGATTTGGCCAGGAGTAGGCTGCGGCGCGGGCGACTGCTGCGCGGCAAAGGGTGGACCCTCATTTGAGGCGGGCGCGGGGATGGTGTTCGAGCCGCCCTGCTGCGCAGGCATGGAAACTGAGCAGGCTGCAAGCGCGACAGCAAGCGCCATGACAACAAGACATCTTGAAAAATGCAACTGCATGAGTTCGTCCAAAATGTGATCTTGCAGACCATTGAGACTTCAAGCGCCTTAAGCGATCGGCCGGTTCCGGCGAAGATTTCCTCGAACGAATGGCGACGAAAGGCCAGTGAGTTCAGGAAGCTGCAGGAACTTGTTTTTCGCTCTTGCCGCGTACCTTCAACAAGGAGACGACTTGCGCTCAGCGGCACGGGGATATTTACTCGATTAGACACGATTCCTGCTCAGAAGATGCAAAGAATCGGCGCAAATTCACCTAAATGTGGCAGTTAGATTCGTGGTCCCAAACAGGTGTGCGAACCCATTGGAAACCATTGAATACGCGGGGAGTTAGACCTCGAAATCTATATATCCGCGCTGGGGATCGGTGTTGACGAGCTTCACGGTGACTCTGTCGCCAACGTCGAGCCCCTTTGCGCCGCGCACAACCATGCCGTCAACGTGCGGATCGAGCGTGCGGACGAAGGTGCCTTTGCTGCTGGCACCGGTAACGATGGCTTGATAGGTTTGGCCGATGTGCGGATGAAGAGCGACGGCGGCGATGCGCTTTTCCATTTCGCGCTCGACTTTGCGGGCGGCATCTTCCATCAGAGTGCATCGTTGCGCGATGGCTGTTGAGCTCGTCTTCAGAATATGGCGCAGCGGCGTGCGTGAGCTGCGCCTTGAGCAAACGCTGCGTGATTACGTCGGGGAAGCGGCGGTTGGGCGCCGTGGAGTGGGTGTAGTCGCGGACAGCGAGGCCGAAGTGGCCGGGCGAGGGCTCGTTGGGCTTGACCAGCACATATTCGCCGGGCCCCATGAGCTTGACGACAGCGAGCGAGAGATCGGGAAAGTGGTCGGGGTCCTTCTGCTTTTGCGCCAGGAGAAAGTCGTTGAGAGCTTTGGAGTCAGGATCTGCAGGCAAGGTTGTGCCCTTTTGCGCGGCCAGCTCCACGATGCGATCCCAGCGCTTGGGAACGCGGACGATGCGGCGAATTGAGGCAACACCGGCGCTCTCAAAGGTGCGCGCGATAACGCCGTTGGCGGCCACCATGAACTCCTCGATGAGCGAGGTGGCGCGGTTTTTTTCGATGGGTGCGATTCCGATGACCTCGTCGGTAACCAGCACCGGCTGCGTTTCAATGGTGTCGAATTCGAGCGCGCCATGCTGATAGCGCCCACCGGCCATGCGTTGCGCCGCGGCGTCTTGTAATTTTAGCTGCGCGGCAAGGTCGGAGCTTGCGGCAACCTTGGGCGGTGGCGCGGCTTTGCCCTCAAGCCAAGCGCCGATGCTGGGGTAAGCCAGTTGCGCGCGGTTGCGCACCAGTGCGCGGTAGGCTTTTCCATCGGAAGCGACTCCGGCGGCGTCAATGGAATACTCGACGACGATGGCCGCGCGATCCTGATTTTCGTTCAGCGAGGTGATGCCCTCCGACAGCTCTTTGGGGAGCATGGGAAAGGTAATCACTCCGGTGTAAACGGAAGTAGTTTCGAATGCAGCGTGCTTATCGATGACTGTGCCCTTGGAGACGCGCACGTCGACGTCGGCCACGCCGATCAGCACGCGAATGCGGCCATCTGGCAACTGCTCGGCCCACTCAATCTGGTCGAGGTCTTTGGAGGTGTCGTTATCGATGGAGGACCAGAGCAGGTTGCGCAGGTCAGTGAAGCCGTCGCCTGCGGGAATATCGGGCTGCGCTTGAATGGCGGCAAGTTCTGTTGCCGTTGCCGGAGGGAAGTCGGGCTGAAAACCGTGCTCGGTCATGGAGGCGTGCGCTGCGGCTACAAGATTGAAGTGAGAGGGCTGCGTGGAATGCATGAAGGATGGTGCTCCTGAGGTTGGCGGGCCGATTTTGAGCGGTTCCACAATTCAATTGCCATTTCAGGCGTCCTGCAGGGTGGCTTTTTCTTGATGAAAAAGCCACGCGGCAGATACGCTTCGCGGTATAGCAATTGTGGAACCGCTGATATCGCGAGACAAGCCAGCCTAACATGCTGCGGAGACTTTCGGCGCTGCTCAAGGAGCCTGCCAAATTGGAAGGAAGATGAGACGTTGCGGGCCACGGCGCCGAAGAACGCTCGCGCGCGACGGAGCGCTGTTTCTACTGAATGCCGAGGTCGGCGAGAACTTTGGGTTTAGCTTCATCGACGGCCAGCAGGTTGTGGCAGACGGAGCAATCCTGCGGAATGGTGTCGCCGTTTTTGGCCGCATGGCTGCCGTCGTGGCAGCGGAAGCATCCCGGATATTCCATGTGGCCGATGTTGTTGGGATGCGTTCCCCATGTGACTTTCATAAACGGAAAAACATTCTGGTCGTAGAGCGTGACTAGCTCTTTACCGGCTTGATCGACCAACGCGGCTTTCTGTGTGAGCACGGCGGGATTCTGCGAGCGATAGAAAGCCTGAAGTTGCTGGGGGATTTGGGCGCCGGCCTCTTCCTGACTGGAGTAATTGCCATTCAGGAGCACAAGCCCCTCTTTGTGAATCCACGGCAGATCGGGGCTGATTGTGCCGCCTTCCATTGCCTGATTAATGGCTTCACCCGCGGTTACGAATGTATGCGCGGCGCGGTTGTGGCAGTCGATGCAATCCATCACTCTGCGGGCGCCTTTGGGAATGCCGCTGCCAGCAGGGAGAGAGCTGAACTCAGTAAACGAGCCGTCGGCGTTCTGCCGCTCGACCCAGGGAATTGTGGTGCGGGATGAATCTGTAGTGACGTACTCGATGTGGCCGAGATGCACGCCGTGAATGCCTGTATAGCGAGAGAGCGAGTCGACGCCGCCCAAATGCAGAATGAGCACCGTTTGCGTTTCGGTGTTGGTCTCATCGTCAGCAAAGCTCGACTTGACCAGCAGCTTGTCGCCGTCGAAGCGCGTGGGCGTGTGGCAGGCCTCGCAGGTGTAGCGCGCCGGGCGCAGGCTGGTGACGGGCGAGGGAATCGGCGTGGGATAGTTGGGAATGATCCTGGGCGCAAGCGGCGCGAGCGGGTGGAAGCTGACCTCAATCAGCTGCTTGGTGCCGTTGATTTTGGCGTTGACGAAGGCTTGAGCGCCGGAGCCGATGTGGCAGTCAACGCAGGCCACATGCGAGTGCGGGGAGACGAGGTAGGCCGTATACTCCGGCTTCATGACATGGCAGGAGCGGCCGCAGAATTCGGGTGAATCCATATATGCGGCGCCGTGATAGCTGGCGGTAGCCACCACGAGAAAATTGACGATGGTAGCGACAAGCACGATATCGATGCCATGGCGAAAGACGCGGTCGTTGAGATCGATCCTGGGAAATGCGGCGGGAATCTGGCCGGCTTTCTGGAGCTTTCTGCGCCGCAGAAATACGCCGACAGGAATAAGCGCAAGACCGAACAGGAAGATAAACGGCAGGATGAGGACAAAGATGATGCCCAGATAAGGATTGTCACTGAGATGGCCGGAGAGCTCGGCCAGCCAGTAGCTGATCATGGTGACGCCGGAGGCAGTGGTAATTGCGCCGCCCGCGAGGCTGATGGGGTTGTTGCCGAAAAACAGCGCGGGACGAAGCCAGCTCGACTGAAGCCTCTCAAAGAACGACACGGTTGCTCAACCTCCATGCGCCGGCGGCCCGATAGTGAGCGACGGGGCCGCCTTTAATCTGCTGCGGCGAATACGGGACCCGAATACGGGACCCGATTTCAGGACCTAATTCCCGGGCCTACTTGAGAGTCTTGAAATATGCCGCGACTGCAGCCACTTGCGGATCGGTCAAGCCGGCGATGGGCTTCATCTTGCCTTTGCCGTTTTTGACGGCGGAGGATATCTGAGCCACTGTGAGGGCCGACATGGAAGGATCGGAGACGGGCTTGATGCCCATCATCTTGGCCATTCCAGGGCTGGGAGTGCCGGTTGGCCCGTGGCACATGGCGCACTTGGCCTTGTAGGTCGCCGCGCCGTCTTCAGCGAAGCACATGGAGCCGGCGAGGAAGAGTGCGGCGGCGAGAACAATTGGGGAACGAAAGCTTCTTTTCATGATGCTCCTTGGGTAGATTACAAACTCCATTAGATTCTCGAATCAGGGTCTCACGGTCAGAACTCGTAGTGCACTCCGAGCGTTACGTTGTTGGCGTGGAAGTTGCGCGGCAAGGTCGCTCCCGCCGAGCCTTCAGTTAATCCCGTCGGTTCCGGCGATTGAGGCGCAGGGAGAGATGGTGGCTGTGGGCGATGTTGCTGTAGCTGCAGAGCGGGGCGCCGGATGGCCCGCCCTCGCCGTAACCGAAGTAGTTGTACTCGGCTTTCCAGATCAGTCCCGGATGCATAACGTAAGCCACATTCAGGAATGGGGTCTGGTATTTCGAAACCATGGAGCCGTTCACGTCGCGGGCGTCGTTGAAAAAGCGGCTGCCGTTGACGTCGCTGATGGTGTAGCCAACGCTGGCGCGGACCTTGACGATGGGGTTGTACGAGAAGCTGACGGATGCGAACTCCGTTGGCGCATCCATGAAGTCCCTGGCAAACCATGTTGCGTTGCCAGCGCAAAGGTTGGGCGCGCCGGAGGCTGGTGACGGTGGCGACGCCGGGCAAAGCCGGAGTGGTGGCCGATGCAACTGCGGCCCCGCTGCTGAAGCAGATGTTGGTTGCCGCGTACACATCGCTGTAGGAGTAATTGACGTTCACGCTATAGCGCTCGTTTGGCGCCAGGTCCAGGCCCACGCTGCCGATGCGGCTGTGATCGACGTGGTTGAGCGGACCGTTGTAATTCACGTCGCCCGCTGCCAACTGCGTCCTGGTTGTTGTTGGTGTTGTTGTGCCGCTCGCGGTCGCTGAACGATCCGGAGATGGTCGCCCAGGTTTTTGGCCGGTACATCGTGTGCACGCGGTAGGTCCTGAACTGCCGCTGGCCCACCGCGGTGAAGGCGTTGTCGGCATAGCCAATTTCAACGGTGCCGTTCAGATCCCAGTCTTTGGCGGGACGCAGCGCGGCATTGAAGACTCCGGCATTCTCATTAATGGCGATGGTTCCGCTCACTGGGTCGCTCAGCACGATCGGAATAGGACCCTGGTGGGGAACGCCCTGGCCGATGTTGCGGTTGCTGTAGCGGTAGGTGAGAGCAAACCGCGCGCGCGCGGTAAGATCCCAGCTCGCAGTCAGATTGTTGATCAGATATTCCTGGCCATAGTAGTTGTAGACCAGTGTGCCGTTGATCCCGTGAGGCAGCGAGACCGTTCCGGGAACGAGCGGGCCGGAATAGTTGATGGTGCCATTGCCGGCACCGGCGGGAGTCGGCGAGTGCGGTTTGAGGCGGAATGATCGAGTTGCTCGGCTCGTGCGTGCTGGAGTAGGTGGCCTGGTCGGCGAGGCTGACGGTGGGAGTCGCCTGCCAGATAATGCCGAAATCGGCGCCGATCACCGAATGCTGAGCCGTGGCGTGGCCGCCGGTCCAGATGACCGAGCGATTTGCGGTACCGTTTGTAGCGAGAGTCGTGAGGCCTTGCGCATTCTCGTAGTAGTTCGGCATGTCAGAGGAGCCGCGAGTGTAGTGGACGTTGCCGTTCATCGAGATGTTCTTCAACGCCGAGCTCTGGAAGCGAAGCGTCTCGGTCGGCGTCCAGATGCGGGTGGGCGCGTACCGCATGTAACTCGTGACCACAGCGCATGCCGGATTGATGATCGGCAGCCCGCCCGGCTTGTTCGCGGGCGAGAGGATGGTGTAGTTTGTAGCGCTGGTGTAGCCCGCTGCCCATGCTGGTGGTGTTGCAGGCGGCGCTGACAGAGATACCGTAAGGCGCAAAGCTGGTGTAAGTTGCCGAGGTAGGCCGGCGTTCCATCCGCTTCCTGCACCAGGAAGCCGCTTGGGATCGAGGGTGAAGAACGTGTCGGACTTGTAGTGATTCGCCTGCACCTCGATGGTGATCTTGGTCGCCGGCGGCGGCTTCCAGTCGATGCGCGCCGAGAAAGTCGTCACTGCCGTTGCGCTGATACTGCCTGAGCAGCGCGTTGTACTTCAGGATTGTGTAGGAGGGGCTGAGCGCGGGCCCTTCCATGGTGCTGTGCGAGTAGGCCAGTCGACGCGCTGAATGTGGCGAACGGCATGAGCGTGAGGTTCGTGTCCGTCATGCGGCGCACAATATTGAACATCACCGGCGACTTGTTGACCTGCGGCCAGGGCAGCGCAGGAGTAGCCACGCCGCCGACCATATTGTTGATCGAATATCCGGCGGGAATGTTCGGGTTGGCCAGCAGGTCGTAGTCGGAGTACAGACGGTCGCGGCGGAACATTCCGGAGAACTCGTAGAACTTTGCTCTTGGAGGAGTCGAGCTTGGCCATGATGTTGGGATCGCCGCCGAAGCCGGTGCCGAACGCAGAGAGATCGTCGACCAGCGTGTGCTTGTTATCCGGAAGGGCATGCAGCTAGAAGGTCTCGGCCTGAACGCGCGGGCCGCCGTGGAGGTTGACGAGTGTGTCATACATTTCTCCACTGCCCGAAATACTGGAGGTGCGGCCGCCCATATCGATGGAGTGATGGGCGGTGTAACCGCCGGGGATTGACATGGTTGAATCCGGCGCGCGGGCAGCGGGGACTGAGCCGCAGCGGCAACGATGCAGGCGACTGCAAGGAAGATGGCGATGATCATCCCTAACGCCATTGCGAAAGAGGGCTGTGGCCTATGAATCCTTGAGAACCAGCCTCTGTTCGTCATATGAAGCCTCTCACTTGAAAAAAACGTTGTTCCCATCAAACTCTGTTCCTGCACGTCCGTTCGACTCGGGACCGGAATCGCGCCGCCCGATGGGCAGACGGCGCGAACTGGCCCCGCTATCGGATGAATGCCTGACTGACATTCGAGCCATGAATCATCGTGTGGCAGGTGACGCAGGGCGTCACTGTCGTTGAACCGGCATCCAAACCGTGGACCCCGCCCGCTGAAAGCGGGCTGTGGCACTGGTTGCACAGCGTGGCGATCGAGGGCATGTTCAGCAGCCGCGGGTTCTGAGAACCGTGCGGCGTATGGCAGGTGACGCAGCCCTCGGCCCTGACCGGCGCATGCTCAAATACAAACGGCCCGCGCACATCGGTGTGGCACTTGGTACAGATCTGGTTCTGGTCTTCAGTGGATCTCAGATTGTTTGCCAGGAAGGTGCCATGCACATCGTGGCAATCAGTGCATTTGATCAGGCCCTCATTCACCCTGTGGTGAATGGGCATTTCGAATTGCGCCTTCTGATCCGCGTGGCATTGGTAGCAGAGCGTCGGCTGCGCGGCGGTGAGAAGGTCATCTTCATGGCTCTTGTGAATGCTGTGGCAACTGATGCAGCTAAGGCCAGCCTTGGCGTGCGGAGAGCGGTCGAAGTTAGGATGCGCACCTACATGGCAGCTGAGGCACTTTGCGTCGATGTCCTTGGGCGAGGCTTTGGCGGGATCGAAGATTTTGGTAACGTCGCCGCCGCCTGATACATGCTCGCTTCCTGCGCCATGGCAGTTCTCGCAGGTCACGCCATTCGCATTCCCGTGCATCAATGCCATTTTGGTGTGAGGATTGGTGGCGAAGTTCTTGGCCTCTTCTGCATGGCAGGTTGCGCAAGTGTCAGCACCTACAAATTCGGCGTGCGCGGCAGCGGTCGCCGGCGCTGTCTGAGCTGCCGGCGCGGTTTGGGCCTTGGCTCCCGGCGGAGGAGCGGCAGATGCAACCGCGCATAGCATTCCGGCCGCCAGCAGGAACAGTAAAGACGCTCGCAGTCCCCGTTGTTCGCCGGGCACTGGGGCGTGGGGCGATCTCGGAAACGGTCTCGGGGACAATCTGGACAATCTCGTTACCGGCCTATCTGAATGCATCGAAATTACCGCCTTCGAAGAACCTCATGGAACTGCTTGAAACCAATCCCAGCTTCTGTTTACGGCTGAACCTGGCCGACTCTCAATGTGAGCTCGAGCACAGCCGGAGCAGTCTGCCGGACGCTCGAGGGTTGTGAGAATCGTCACCTTCTGGAGAGGTTACGATTTCAAAACGATCAGATCGGTGACCCTGGTCACATAGCAACGAAATCACATATAAATGGCCGACTCGTTTCGGTACTAAGCGTCGTCAGTGGCTCAGTTTGGAAGCCCAGGAGAACGAAGAAACAGAGTTCGACAGGTGCGCGATCGGGTCATTTCCTCGCGCTCGCGCAGGGAGCGGACGCTCTGGACCACACCGCGAAGGAGGTTGGGTTGAGCGAGCATCTTCGGACCGTTGAAGGGTTACTTATCCTTCTGGGTAACTAATAAGCAAACCGTTGAAGTGGCGACAAGCTCTGGCTGACTTGATAGAGTTTTGCCGGCTCACATGTGTGGGCTGACTCGATGCGGGCCAGTTCCCATTCGTACCGAGCCGAGGCCACAGTCGCCAGGCACATCGTGCAGATTGAATCGTGAGTTCCGTTGGCGTTATGTCGATGCGGGAAGGTTGATTTTGATGGTGTGAGCATCTTAGTCCCCTCTCATTTGTTCAAAGTTCCCCTCAACCTATCCAAATCGACTCGGCGAAACTGTGCACTATTGCTCTAGTTGGAGATTCACCTTTCAATCCAACAACCCGACAGCCTTCATTAAGTACCTTTGATCGCTTTCGGCGGAGATGAGCTTTTGGCCTCCCTCGATTCCGGTAGTGGAGCTAAAAGAGCTATGATTCTTAATGGAAGACAGGTTTCCCGGTTGGAGCTTGATATACCTATGATTCGCTTTGCTTTCCTCTTTTCTGCTGCTCTTTTGTGCGGCACCGCAGTCGCTCAGGATTCAACCCCAAATCCAGCAACAGGCCCCAGTCCGGCGCCAAGCTCGTCTCCAGCTGCTGACAAGCTTGGCGTGACTGAGACCATCAGTCCCGAGATTCTGCAATTCCAGAAAATTGAAGACAGCTGGTCCGATGCCGTGAACCGGCGCGACCAGTACAGCCTGGAACTGGTGCTGTCTCCGCTGTTTGTCGACGTCTCAGCGAGCGGCGACGTGACCACACGCAATCAGCAGGTGGCACAGGTGATCAGCGCCGACGACAAGACGCTTTATCTGACGCAAAAGGTGGTGACCGTGCGCATGCTGGGCGACATCGCGGTGGCCAACGGCACCTACACACTGCATCACAAGGTCGGGTCGGCACAGGTAGACGAAAAAGGCGTCTTCACGCAGGTCTTCGAGCGCGTACACGGCGGCTGGCTGTGCATTAATTCGCAGCGCACGATTTTGCGGCAGGACGCATCGACAAGGAAAAGGGAGTCCACGCCGGAAACGCCTTTCCACTTGCCGAACCCGTTCTCCAGGGGCGAAAAAGGGCCGCAGTAGGGTCCGCGAATTACTGAGCCGCGGGATCCCGAGACTGGGCTCTCCAGAACTGACTTTAGAGGATTTGAGAGCGCTTTTAGAGAGCGGCCAGCGCTTCCGCCTCGCTGGGAAACAGGCGCGCGTACTTGGTGATGCCCACCATGGTGAAAACTTTAGTGAAGTGGGCCGAGAGGCCAAATGCGCACACGGTCTGGCCTGAGTGCGCGGCCTGAATGAGCAGCTGGATGATCAGGGCGATTCCGCTGGAGTTGATGTAGTCAACCTTCGTGAAGTCCAGCAGGATGAGCTTGGTCGTCTCCCTGGGCAGCGCCTCGTATGTGCCGAGGACCGCTTCTTTTGAAGTGCTGGCGATGTCGCCCGAAAAACGGAGAACGGCCACTGGGTATCCGGTTGGCGACTTCAGTTGATCCACGTGCGATTTGGTCTCGCTCTCCACTTGTCAATTGCCTCCGCTTGCGATTGGGCGTTTCTATTGGCCGCTTCTTAGGGTTATGCCGCTTGCTTATTTAGTTTGATCACCAGCCGGACGTAGCTGCTTTTGCCGTCCGATCCCGTTACCCATTCCGCCTCATCTACTAATGCCTGGATGAGGAACATGCCCATGCCGCGCGCGTCTTCGTCGCCGTGCATTTTGCGGTCGATGTTGGGTTTCACGGGCGGCGCCTTGATTCCTCTGCCGTCGTCGAGGACTTTCACTTCGAGCTCGTCGTTATCGGCGCGAAGGACCACGCCAACTGAGAGCTTTTCGTTGAGCCGGTTGCCGTGCTCGATGGCATTGATGCAGGCTTCGGCTACTGCCGTCTTGAGATCTTCAATGCGATCCTCAGGGAAACCCATCAGCTTGGCCACGGACGCGGCTGTGCTCATGGCCACCTTTTCGTAGCCCATTTTGGTGGGCAGGCGAACCTCGACGGTGGTGGTTTTCGGGTCGCTCATTCTCGCGTCTCTCCGGCTTGCATCTTTCAGGCTCGCATTTCCCCAGCCAGCTGCTCTCCGCGGCAAAGCGCCAGGGCGGTCATATCGTCAGCCTGCGGGCCGCCCTCGCCAAACGCCTGAATGGCTTCCCACAATGCTTCGAGGATACCATCGGCCTTCAGTGCCGGAGTCCTAGAAAATTCATTCAAAAGCCTTTCTGGACCAAATTCCTCATCTCCCCTGAAAACCTCAGTCAGGCCATCGGTATAGAAGAGGAGGCGCGCTCCGGCTGCGAAGTCACGCCGCTCGCTTGTGTAGCGCATGCCGGGCAAAAGGCCGAGCGGGGTTCCGGCGGCGTCAAACTGAACCGGCGTTTCGCCCGGAGCGACCAGGAACCCGGGATTGTGGCCCGCATTGACGACTTCGATTTCGCCGGCCACCGGATGCAGGCGGAGAAAGATTGCCGTGACGTAGCGGCGGCGCGCCTCCTCACCCTCGGCCCAATGGTGCTGGTTCATGCGCGTAGCCAACTCGTCCAGAGGCGGCCCGGTGAGCGCCATACCACGAAATGCCGCGCGGAAACTGGTGGACATGATGGCCGAAGCCAGACCTTTGCCGGCCACGTCGGCCACAGCGATCAACAGGCTGCCATCAGGCTGCGCCACGATGTCGAGATAGTCGCCTCCCACTTCGTAGCAGGTATCGGAGCGGAATGCGATGGAGTAGCCGGGAATCTCGGGTAGCTGCTGCGGCAAAAGCGAACGCTGAATCTGCCGCGCCGCGTCGAGATCCTGCTGCAACCGCGCGAATGCGATGTTGCGCTTGTGATTGCGCGCGTTTTCAAGCGCCACGGCGGCCTGAAGAACCAGGCCTTCGAGAAAATCGGCTTCAGATAGCGTGAGCTCGCGCCCACCCGGAGGCGCCACAACAAGGTCGATCATCTTTCGGCCGTCGCGGTCGGCTAGCGGGTAGATGAGCAGCGGTTCGGAATTCGCGGCGTCGGCTGCGGTCTCCGCCGGAAGCCTGCCATAAGTGAGGCCTGAGCCGGGAAACTCTGCGCCGGCCATCTCAAGCTCGCGCACCACGATGCGCAGGACGGACTCGAGGACTTCTTCTTCGCGGATGGTGGAGTGCACCTGGCGCGAGGCCTCAAGCAGTGCCTGTAGCCGGAACACCTGCTGCTGCAATTCAATTGTTTCGCCGTCCGAGGCAAGCTGAGAGTCAAGTTCCATAGAGCCCTGTGGAATCCCAATGTAGCACGGAGACGCAGGGCCTGTGCGCGTTTGAGGCGGTGACCACAGTGAGCTTGTTGGCGGGCGGAGCGGGCGGCAAAAACCTAGATGATCAAAGAGAAGGATCATTCCCGGTAAACAGCCGAGGGTTAAGGCGGGAGTACGATTGTCGCAGTCGCCCAATCATTCTGCAGAGAGCCACCCTGGAGGTCCCCCAATGAAGTTCCAAATCAATGTGTCCAAAGCCGCACGTGGCCACTGGAATGCGCGTCGCTGCACCTCCATGATGGAGACGGCGTTCATTTGTGCCGCACTCTTTGTCGCGAGCCAATCCGCGAGCCAGGCGGCGGCCCAAACGCGATTCCAACGCGGGATTGCCGGATTCGGCGCAGGACGCCGCGATCGCCACGCCGCAGACGAGCGCCGCGGTTGCGACTCCATCGGATTTGGGCGGCTTGACTTCGGTTCCGGAGGCTCCAGTACCGAGTTTGGAAGTGGCCAGCCTGGTTAGCCCGGCTACCGATCCGTTCCTCGCTTTTGCGCAGGAAAATGGACAGAGTTCATCGTCACAAAACTTGCCCCCTGAGAATTCGCCTTCGGGCGCTGCTCCGGCGCAGCCTCGGGCAGTGAAGACCAAATCTCCACATCATGGGCTGGGCGTGGCGCTGGCTATAGTGGGATCGGCAGCGCTGGCCGTGGGCGTAGCCTCCTTTACGCTCAGCGGAATCGATATCTGCTCAAACGAGAAATCCGGGGGCTGCAAGGAAGCCAGGGACGCCGGGTTGGTCTTGATGCCCGTGGGTGGGGGCGTCGCCTTCACGGGGTTTTATCTGGTATTTCACCACTGAGGTTGTGAGCCGACTGGCAAGGCGCGCTGTAGTGGTGTGCCGCGTGGTTCTGGCCGGGATTCGTGTGCCCGCGCGCTACCCTGGTTGACGCAAGCTGCGTTTGCACGGCGGCGAAACCGTCCGGCGCATATGGTATCGTCGAATCAATCCCGCAGCAGCGATTTACGGGACCTTTCCTCAAGTCCAAATTAGCCTAAGTTCAAATAGTTTGTTGCCTCGGTTTCCAGACCGCGAGCCATCCGCCTACGTTTCTTACTTTTGATTTGGGCGCAACACGCGGGATACGAATTTTCAATCTCATGCTTGAGGTGCACGCATTCGATGACCCCACTCAGCGAATCCACTGATGCCAACTTGGTTTTGACGCTGGAGGAGATCACCAACCTGGCGGAACAGGAAGGCAAGCCGGCCGACACGCTGATGAACGTGGTAGCCCTGATTGCCACGAGGTTCCGGACCGACGTCTGCTCGGCCTATTTACTCGAACCCGACCGGTCGAATTTGGTGCTGGCTGCGACGCTGGGTCTTCATCCGCGCGCGATTGGGACGTTGCGCATGCCGTTGCATGAAGGGCTCTCAGGCCTTGTTGCAGAGCAGTTGGTGCCAGTGGCGGTGCCCGATGCGCGTGAGCATCCGCGCTACAAATACTTCAAAGAATCGGGCGAAGAGGAGTATCACTCATTTCTCGGCGTGCCTTTGATCGATCGCGGCGTGCTGCAGGGCGTTCTCGTTGTGCAGACCAAGGATCCGAGAGTCTTTCACGACAATGAGATTCGAATGCTGGCGGAGGCTGCGGCCCAGGTTGCGCCCGTGGTGAGCGAGGCGCGGACCCTCGACCGGTTTATTGCCCCGGCGCAGGAGAAGCTGTGGGAGCTGGCGCGCAACGTGTGGTGGTGTTGGGATAACGAATGCGTCAGCCTGTTTCGCGATTTGAATCCCACGCGCTTTCGCCAGCTTAATCAGAATCCAATCGCGCTGCTGAACGAAATCCCCTTGGCGGAGATCGAGCGGAGAGCCACGGAGCTGGTGCTACATAGCCGCATCAACTACGCATACCGCCGCCAGCAAGAATACCTGCACGACGACCGCACATGGGGCGCGAGCCATGCGGGCGTGCTGAGGCCTCGGCCGGTGGCCTATTTTTCCGCGGAGTTCGGATTGCATGAGTCGCTGCCGATTTACTCGGGTGGTTTAGGTGTACTGGCCGGCGACCACATCAAGAGCGCCTCAGACCTGGACATTCCGCTGATCGGAGTGGGGCTCTTCTACGGACAGGGCTACTTTTTGCAGCGCCTGGACGGAACCGGCTGGCAACGCGAGGAGTATCTGCAGACCGATGTGAACCAACTGCCGATGCAGCAGGCCATTGGCGCGAACGGCGAGCCGGTAGTAGTGGAGATTGCGACACGCAACGGTTCGATTCGCGCCAAGGTGTGGCGCGCCAAAGTAGGCCGTTGCGATCTGCTGCTGCTTGATTCGAACGTGGCCGGGAATGCGCCTGAAGATCTGGAGACCACTTCGCGCCTCTATGGTGGCGACGCGCGCACACGCATCAGGCAGGAGCTGTTGCTGGGCGTGGGCGGCTATCGCGCGCTCAAAGCCATGGGAATCACGCCCGGCGTCCTGCATTTGAATGAGGGCCACAGCGGCTTTGCGGTGTTTGAGGCCATTCGCAGCCGTATGGAGGAGGAGGGCCTGGATTTCTACTCCGCTGCGCGTCAGATTCCGCGCGAAGTGATCTTTACCACGCACACGCCGGTGCCGGCGGGACACGACCGCTTCAGCCCCGACCTGATCGAAGAGCACCTGGGGCCGCTGCGCGATGAGCTCGGCATTTCGCATGAGAACCTGATGGGCTTTGGACGCGAACATCCGACCGACTTTAACGAGACTTTTTGTATGACGGTGCTGGGCCTGAAGCTGGCTCGGCGCGTGAATGCGGTCAGCTCACTGCACGGCGAAGTTTCACGCGCAATGTGGCGAGGACTCTACGACGACGGGCCTGAGGACGCAGTGCCAATCGGCCATGTGACCAACGGCGTGCACGTGCCGTCGTGGCTGGCGCCGCAGATGCGCCGGCTCTACGATCGTCATCTTGGCGTGGGCTGGCAGCGGCAAAGCGGAGCGGCGCACACCTGGTCGGCAATTGAGACTGTGGACGACGGCGAATTGTGGGAGACGCACCTCAGCCTGAAAGGGCAGCTCTTCAACTTTTTGCGGCGCCGCGCACGCGAGCAGGCTGAGCGCCGCAGCGAACCGGCTGAGGCTTTGAAGCGGCTGGACAAGGTGCTCTCGCCAGATGCCTTGACCATCGGATTTGCACGCCGCTTTGCCACTTACAAGCGTGCCAACCTGCTGCTGAAAGATCTGGAGCGGCTGGCCGCGATGGTGAACGACGCCAAGCGCCCGGTGCAGTTTGTCTTTGCCGGCAAAGCGCATCCGCACGACGAACCAGGCAAGACAGTGCTTCAGCAGATCGCGCAAATGATGCGTCACAAGGACTTCGGCGACAAATTCATCTTTATTGAGGACTACGACATCAACGTGGCCCGCCATCTTGTGCAGGGAGTGGATGTGTGGCTGAATAATCCGCGCAGGCCGCTGGAGGCTTCGGGCACGAGCGGCATGAAAGTGGTGCTAAACGGCGGCTTGAACCTGTCTGTTCTGGATGGCTGGTGGGCCGAAGCGTACGACGGGCTGAATGGATTCGCGATCGGAAACGGCAGAACCCACTCCAACATGGATGTGCATGACAGCCGCGACGGCGAAGCGCTTTACCGCGCGCTGCTTGACGAGGTGATTCCGCTCTACTACCAGCGCGATCGCGATGGGCTGCCGCGTGGCTGGATCAAGCGCATGAAGCGGACAATTCGCACGCTGGGATGGCGTTTCAACGCTGACCGGCAAGTGATGGATTACACGCTGGGGTGCTACATTCCCGCGGCGGGCGGCACATCGAGCGAAGTGCGAACGCTGGCGTAGGTGCTGGAAGATGCGGCGCCGGAGTTACCACTCACGGCGCACGCCGAAGATGTCGAGCTGCTCGTCGTTACTGATCAAGGCCAAATCTTCGTGGATGGCTTGCGCGGCGAGCATTCGGTCGAAGGGATCTTTGTGGTCCGCGGCCAGACTGCCTGCGCGAAGTGCATGTTCGAGGCTGATTGGCAGCGGCACATATCCCGCCGATTGGATGGACGGAACGAAATCATCGACGAGGGCTTGGGCTTTAGGTAGTTTGCCCAAGCGATATTTTGTTGCAATCTCCCAAGCCGAGACTGCCGAGACGAAGATCTCATTTCGTTGTGAGTGGAGCAAGTGACGAGCCCGGTTCGAAAGCAGGTCTACCCGATTCGAAGCCCATAGAAGGGCATGGGTATCGAGCAGAACTCTCATTCACCTTCGCCGTTCCAAAGGCGAAGTTCGTCGTCTGGGAGAGGCTCAAAGAATTCTGGACCGACCTCAACCTGTCCCTCAAGAAATCCGAGACGGCGGTTGGCGCGGACAGGTTCAATCGCGACGAGACGCACGACGGGCTTGCGTTCACGACCGGTGGTGATCTGAACGTCCTCCCCCTTAAGCGCGCGCTGAATGAGCTTGGAGAGATTTGTCTTGGCTTCGAAGATGGTTGCCGACGGCATAAATGTATCCTGCTAACTTAGCTTAGCTAAGTTAGCAGTTTATGTCAACGAGGACTCAGAAAAGCTTATCTAATCGACTTAGAATCAATGAACTAAACGAATAAATCAGCTCACCAGAACCATCTCTTTGAGGGAATCGACATACGGGGCTCGCAGCGCTCCGCGCTCGGTGATGATGGCGGTGATGTATTTTGCCGGGGTCACGTCGAAGGCGGGGTTGCAGATGCCTACGCCGTTGGGCGTGAGCTGCTTGCCTGCGTGGTGAGTCACTTCTCTGGCTGAGCGCTCTTCGATGGGAATTGCATCGCCGGTCGCGGTGGCGAGATCGATCGTCGACCACGGCGCTGCGACGTAGAACGGGATGCCGTGCTCGCGCGCGAGGATGGCGACATTGTAGGTGCCGATCTTGTTTGCGGTGTCGCCGTTGGCGGCGATGCGGTCTGCACCGACAACTACGGCCTGAATCTTTCCCTGGCGCATCAGGCTGGCGGCCATGTTGTCGCAGATGACAGTGGTGGGAATGCCGTCGGCCATCAGCTCCCATGCAGTGAGCCGCGCGCCTTGCAGGAACGGCCGCGTTTCGTCGGCATAAACATGGATGCGCTTGCCTTGCTCGACTGCCGCGCGGATTACGCCGAGTGCGGTGCCGTATCCGCATGTGGCCAGAGCGCCGGCGTTGCAATGCGTTAGAACGCCGCCCTCGTCGGGCAAAAGCTCCGCGCCAAATGCGCCCATTGTCTTGCACGCGGCGATGTCTTCGTCATACATCGCGTTCGCCTCGGCGAGGATCTTTTCCTTTATCTGAGCGAGCGACGCCCCGGAGGTCAACAAGCGGGCGAACAGCGCCTTCATGCGATCGATGGCCCAGAAGAGATTGACTGCCGTCGGGCGAGTGCCGGCGAGCCGAGCGCAGATTTTTTCGAACTCGGGCGCAAATTCCTGCGGCGTGGCTGCCTTGGTGTTTTTCGCGCCAAGCGCGACGCCGTAGGCCGCCGAAACGCCGATGGCCGGAGCGCCACGGACGACCATGGTGACGATGACATCGGCCACCTGTTCGTAGGTCGTGGCGAGGACATAGCTCTCTTCGAGCGGAAGCTTGGTCTGATCGATGAAGCGGACGCCTTCGGGGGTCCATGTGAGGGTGGGAATCATGCAATTCCAGTGTAAATGGCCCATTGCATGGAGCAGCCCTTTGGACTGGGATTCCGGACAGAGAAGGACTGAAAACATTTCCATTTCCCGCTGGACGATCGCAGCCATGCTGGATAGAGTGTTTGGGAACCGTTTCAAACTGCTTCTGAAGCATCCAGAGGAAGAAGACATCTATGGCTACACGCTCCAATCCATGCGGCCGCGCCCAATTACACGGGACCGTTTATCACTGTCGCAATTTTGTTCGGAATCTTTGGGTTCCTGACCAGCCTGAACAATGTGCTGGTAAAAAAGCTTGAAGACATCTTCCAGTTGAGCCATGGGCCGGCCGAGCTGGCGACGGCGGCCTGGTTTTTCGCCTATCTTGTGTTTTCGGTTCCGGCCGCCAAAGTGATTGAGGCTGTGGGCTACAAGCGCACCATGGTGATTTCTCTGTTTGTGATGGCCGGCGGAGCTGCGTTGTTTTTGCCGGCAGCGAATATGGTCAGTTTTCCCATGACGCTGTTCGCGATTTTTGTTTTGGCATCGGGTGTGTGCGGATTGCAGACCTCAGCGAATCCCTACGTCTCGATTCTCGGACCTGAACACAGCGCGCCCGCGCGGCTCACATTGGCGCAGGCAGTGAACTCCATCGGCTCGCTGGCCGCCCCATGGGTTGCGGGTATTTTTATTCTCAGCGATCCCAGCAAGATGCTGACTCCGGCTGCCACTGCGCATATGCTGCACGGGCCGTATGTCGCGATTGCGATCGCGTTGCTGCTGCTGGGCGTAATCGTAACGACACTGCACCTGCCGGCCATCACCATGACGCCTGAGCCAGTCGCCGGCGCCGGCCTGGTCGTCGAACGAAACATCTGGAGCTATTCGCACACCGTGCTGGGAATGGTGGGCATCTTCTTTTATGTTGGCCTGGAGATTGCGCTGGCCTCGATCACGATTCAGTTCTGTCTCGCTCAGGGTATGACGAAGGTGGAGACAGCCAGCCTGATGGTGAGCCTGTTTTACCTTGGCATGATGATCGGAAGGCTGGTTGGCAGCGCCATCATGGTCTGGATCAAGGCGGACAAGATGCTTATCATTCTAGGTCTCTGCGGAGTGTTGCTGCTCTGCGCCGCGATGACAACGCACGGAACGGTGGCCATCGCCTGCCTGGTGCTGACCGGGCTGGCCAACTCCATCATGTATCCAACCATCTTCGCGCTGGGCGTAGCGGAGCTGGGGCCGCTCACCAGCAAAGGCTCAGGCGTGCTGACCATTGGGAACGTCGGCGGCGCCGTGATTCCGCCGCTGTTTGGACTGCTGGCCGACAAGACCAGCATCCAGTACGCCTTCATCATTCCCATCATTGGATATATCTACGTCGCCTATTACGGCCTGTGGGGACACAAGCCGACGCGCAAGGAAATGGCGTAGCTGGAACTCTCGACGATCAGGTCGAGGATTCGTTAAGCATTCAGTTTAGCGGCTCGGCGCGCGCCCGCCGGGCTGGGAAAGGCGTTGCTGAGCCTGCGCCCAAGATTCATTGAAGGCACTTCGATCCAAGCGATAGGAGAGCCAGGACACGACAGATGCTGCAAGATAAAGATCAAGGCACAGAATGCGCGAGCAGAGGAATCTTGCCATAACAGCAGGTGAACGCAATACAGAAGAATACGACATAGTGCCAAAGGTAAAGGCTATAGGAAATCTGGCCCAGGAAATGAATCGGCGGCCAATGGAGAACGCGCTTGCAGGATGCCGAGTTCATGCAGACGATCATCAGGCCGCCCGCGCCAAAAGCGGTTATCCACTGCGATATGTAGCTCAAGGACCGTTGAAATGGACTGCAGTGACCAGTTGCTCTCGATCAATAGTAGCGCCCGCAAATAAAAAAAGCCAAAGAAATGCGACGCCTGATCAGGAGCCCTTGCGAATCCGGCTGCGATGGTGAAACCATGCTCCGAGCCTGCTACCTTTCGCGTGCCAGAAGAATGCCAAGAATAAAAAGCCCCGCATAATGAAACGAATTGAACGCCGAACCTGGTCGCCGATGTACGCCATTCTTTCGAACATAACGGCAATGACTGTTAGGCCGCCGGCGATCACGAGAGACCACCTGCTCTTGAGGCGCAGAACAAACCCGCACAGCAAAGGAAAGATGAGCGAGATGCGCATCTCGTAGACCAGCGACCATATGGGAGGGTCAAACTGGTCAGTGTTGTAGAGTCTCAGGAACAGCACGTGTTGGCCAACCAAATGCCAATTGACTGGCTCTGACCAGAACTGATGAAACCAAATGCTCCTGGTGATGATGCCGTGAAGCCAAAATGCTCCGGCGACGGAGGCCAGCGAGGGCCGCGAAGATAGGGCACGTAGATGCGGAAAACTCTGCGTATCAGGAATGTGGAATATGTTTGGGGTCTGCCATTGATCGCGGGAAGAGAAAGAACAAAGCCGCTGAGCACGAAAAACAGGATTACAGCCTTAGTGCCGAGAGGAGTACATGAGATCTAGAACAGACCTGCATGATCCCGGAAGTCGGCTGAGCGTCGTCCTGCCACACAGATCTGAAGATGGGTCAGAACGACTGTTATCGCCGCCAAGCCGCGGAGCGAGTCCAGTTCGAGATAACGAGCCTGCCTTGCCGGAGCCTCGAATAGTGCTCGTCATCGGTCTGTTGTCGTGTTCTCTGATCGTGTGTGCGTGGAAAGACACTCCCATCATGATACAGAGTGCCGAACGCACATGCCCAAAAACCTGCCTCAGCGCATCAACTCTGCCGCGCCTTCCAAAGCAGGTAAAGACCCCACGCCGCCAGCGTACATTCATCCTGGATGGTTCCGTCGAGCATCATGCGCTCGAATTCCGCGATGGAAACAGAATGGGCCACCAGATCGTGTTCCTCGGCGTCGGGTTTCTTTTCCGCGGGCGAAAGGCCGGTAGCCAGAAACACATGTTCGCGCTGCCGCGTGAATCCGTAGGCGATCCACATGCTGCCCAACTGAACCATCTGCGCAGCTTTCAGGCCGAGCTCTTCTTGCAACTCGCCGCGCGCCAGCTCTTCAGGATTCTCGATCAGCTTCTCCCAAGTGCCCTGAGGCAGCTCCAGCGCTCGCTGTTGAATGGTGTAGCGATACTGCTCCACGAGCCAGACGCGCCCGTTGTCGACGGGCAGGATGATTGCACCATCCTCTTTCTCCACCACGCCATAGATTCCCTTTTGGCCGTTGGAGCGCAGGATTTCATCTTCGCGCACGCGCATCCAGTGGTTGCGATAGACCTCGCGACTTGAAAGCGTGGTGATGGTGTTGGCTGGGCCGTCGCCATCGCTTTTATCGGGCGGGTGCATCAGGTTTCCTCGGAGACGGCGCGTTTTGCCGCGCTGAACTTCTCTGCTCTAGCAGTTCACGACAACAGCCGAGCAGCCGGGACGTGATGGCTTCCACTGAACGAGGAAATCGGTCAGCGCCGAGGACTCCATGTGGCGCATGGCTTCAAACTCACCGTTCTTCTGGCTGTAGAGCAACGCGCCATGGTCGCTGAGGACGGCGAGCGCGGGTACGCCTTTGTTGAGCGGAACTCCATACTTTTCGGCGAGGTCCAGATTAGCGTCGATGTGGCCGACGTTGACATGGACTACGACAAAGTTGGCCTCGACAAGAGGCTGGTTTTTTTGGTCGTGCATATATAGATCCAGTACCTGGCAGTCGCCGCACCAGTTGCCGCCAAAATCAATGAGGACGCGCCGATGCGTGGCCGCGGCGGTCTTGAGGGCTGCGGCCAGGTCGGCCCGGGCTTGGGAGGGATCGGGATAGATATCGCGGTCGGCGGAGCTGGCCGTGACCGCCGACAACGCGAGCAAAGCAGCGAAAGCAAAGAACTTGATGGTCCTCATCGAGATAACCTCCGTGGCTCTTTCCAGTCTGCCACAACTGCCCGTTGCCGGGCGTTCCGGTGCACATTTGTGCGACAATAGTGCCTTAAGGAAGCGCGGCTTTTGTTGTAGCGCGCGGAGGAACTTCGATGGGCGATCTACTACAGCCGTGGCACATTGTGGTGCTGGTTGTCCTTGCCTTTGTGCTGTTCGGAGCCAAGCGGCTACCGGAGATGGGCAAAGGTTTGGGCGAAGGATTGAAGGGTTTCAAGGAAGGCTTGAAAGGCATCTCCGATCCGCCTGCGCCGCCGCCGGCGCCACCAGCGCAGCAGCAGAACACGCCGCCTCCGCCGCCTGTATCGAACGCGCCGATCGAGCCGAAGTAGCTGACCCGAAATAGCTGAGCCGAAATAACGCTGCCTGTGCGGCGCGAACATTTCAGATTTGGGTGCGCAGTGTTCCGCTCAAGATTTCTAGAAAAAGAAAAAGCCTGTGCCACAGCACAGGCTTTCGTATTTCTGTTGCTACGCGCCTACTTGAAATCCTGCGCGGATGGATAGTAGCCGCGCTTGGCGATCACATTGACGTTGGGCCGGTCAACGCGCACATCGATGTTGCGGAATTTGTCATCGTAGATCGACTCGTGGCTCAGGTAGCCGAGCGTGTATTGGTCGCGGGCCTCTTCGGCGATCTTGGCGTAGCTGCGCTCGATGCCATTGGTGCCGCCCTCGGCGTAATAATCGCCGCCGGTCTCGGCGGTGTACCGGTAAAGAATGTTGTCGTAGACGCCGGTGAACGGGATGTGGATGCGATCAACCCATTCTCCGCCCCAGTGCCCTGTGTCGCCCACAAGGGTGCCGTAGACGGCGATCTTGTTGGTTTGCAGGTAGCGGACGACTTCCTTCCAGGTGGCCTTGCTGCCGTATTCCTTGCCATCGGAGATGACAAAGATGATGCGCCGGCGGTCTTTGGGACGCGTCGAAAGCTCCTTGGCGGCAGCCAGGATTGCGTCGTTGAGGGTGTGAATATCCTTATGAAGATCGAGTTGCCCGATGGTCTGCGTCGACCCACCGTGTTGCAGAGTGGGGTCGGGGCACTGTCCGTTGATCGACATCGCGCAAGCGGAGAATGGGTCGCTTGGATCAGGCACCATCGGGTCTGTGCCGGTGGCCTGCGCCAGTGAAAGCACCGCAGGCAGGCGGGCGCTCTGCGCCGCCGTGAAGCCCGTCCACTCCTTGGGGCCGTTGGTGTAAGTGAAGACCGCGGCCTCGTCATAGGGCGCGAGCGCGCCCTGGATGGAACCCATGGAATTGTTCACCTGCGTCATGACATTCGAGGGCACGGTCTGATCGATGACGAAGGCTATGGAGAGCGGCTGCGGATCGACGCTGAACACGCTCAGCCGCTCGCGGGTGTTGTTTTCGTAGACGGTGAAATCTCGCCAAGTAAGCCCGGACACCAGATTGCCTTTGGAATCCTTCACGGTGACAGGAACCTGAACGAAGTTTACGTTCACGACGATATTCGGAGCCGCGGAAAGACTCGGCGCCGGCGGGGCGTCTTGCGCGTTCGGCGCTGGCTGGTCGACTGGGGGCTGTTGGGTTGCTGGCGCGGGTGGCTGCTCTGGAGGCGTTCGTGCTCCGGCCGTAGAGCCTGAGTCTGGAGTCGTGGGAGTTTCACCGGCACCCGTTCCGGGAGCGATTCCGCCACTGACACCGGGCAGCGGTGGCGGAGCCTGCGGCGTGGGCGCGTCGGGAACAGGTGCCTGTTGCTGCTGGGCCAGGATTCCCGAAGCCAACACCAGCCCGAAACCTAGAAGTGCCACTGGCGCAATGGTTTTCCAGCCCCTCACCGTGAGTTTGTCCCCCTGAAGTCTTTTGATGCCGAGTCTTTCGAGGCTCGACTCTTTCGAGACTCGACTCTTTTGATGGTCGGAATTCTTCGATGCTCGCTCATCGCGTTGCTGAAACCCGCGATTGACGCACGTGATGCCGCAGTCGACAGAATATCAGACGTACCAAACGCGCGCAGGTTGCCTATTGGGCCATAAACCGTGGCGCCAAGCTCTCTTGTTATGCTCTCTTGGAGGTTCAATTCGCGTCTAACGGAGCATCATGCGCCCAGCGCGTAGCCTGTGGTATGGAATCGCCGCGTTGCTGATTGGCCTGCCGATGTGGCCGGCAATGGGATGGGCTCAGCTTGCGCCCTCACCCGACGCGCCACCGGTAAGCAATGCGCCGGCGCCCCCACCGGATGAGACGTCGGTAGAAACTCTCAAGGCCAGGGTGAATCTGGTCGACCTGTTCTTCACGGTGAAGGACAAGAGCGGAACCCTGGTTCCGCACCTCACCGCGAACGAGTGCCAGGCGACTGAGGACAAGGTGCCGCAAACTTTCAAGAGCTTTGAGGCAGAGACGGATCAGCCGCTGACCCTGGGAATTTTGCTGGATACTTCGGGCAGCCAGGAACGAGTGCTGCCGCTGGAGCAGCAAGCAGGCAGCCAGTTTCTGGAGCAGGTTTTGCGGAAGCAGGATGAGGCCTTTCTGGCTGAATTCGACGTGAATGTCGACCTTCTGCAGGACTTTACCAACAGTCCGCACATGCTGGCCCGCGCCATGGAGAAAGCGCAGATCAACACCGCCGGCGGTAATGGCGGAGGTGTTCCCGGCCTCGGCGGCGGTCCGGTTCCCATCAGCGATCCCAAGGGCACGGTGCTCTATGACGCCATCTATGAGGCAGCCGACAACAAACTCAACCAGGAGACCGGCCGCAAGGCGCTCATCATCCTGACGGACGGCGAGGATGAAGGCAGCGAGCACAAGATCAAAGACGCTATAGCCGCGGCGGAGAGAAACAACATCATCATTTACGTGATTCTAATTGCCGACCGGGCAATGTACTGGAGCCAGGGCGAAGGCTACTACGGCTACTCCCCGGCGAAGCAGATTTCGGATGAGAGCGGCGGCCGGATCATTGACGTTGGCAACAACGGCGCCAAGCTGCAGGCGGCGTTCGAGGAGATTGAAGCCGAGCTGCGAACTCAATACGTGGCCAGCTACACGCCCAGCGATACGAAAGAGGACGGGACATTCCGCCACATCGGGCTGGAATGCAAAGGCGATAATGGCGAAGCTCTCAAAGTGCAGGTACGCAAGGGCTATTACGCTCCGACGCCGGAGAACTGAGAAGCGTGCACTCTGCTTGACCCGATCGTTGATCCGCTTGTTGATCCGTTTCCCTGGGTATGCGCGGGCTTAAGAAAGGATCTCGAGATGAAAATTGTTATTACTCTTGCGATAGCCGCCGGCCTCGTTCACTGGCCTTCCACTGTTTGCGCAAGACTCCGGCGCAGACGCGAATGCAACCTCACAGACGAATGACGACGCAAAAATGACCTACGCGTCTACCGCTGGAGGATTCGGCGATCAGGCGGCATCGCACGCCTGGGAGATGAGCCCGGTTACGGGTGAACTGGACGGCAAACTGGATTCGAAGACCGCCAGGGTGGGCGATCGCGTGGTGCTCAAAACGCTGGACAAGGTGCTGACATCTAGCGGCACATTGATCCCCAGGGGCTCGCGGCTGGTGGGCCACGTGACCGAGGTGCAGGCATACGACCCCGTGCTTGGGACGGCACGAATCGCCCTTGCATTCGACCACGCAGAGCTGAAAAACGGCCAGAGCATTTCGATATACACGCTGATTGGGGGAGTGGTCCCGAGCGGCGGAGCCGTGATCGATCAACGAAATCAGGCCAGACTTGAGGACGACGGCGGCGGTGGCGGCATGATGGGAATGCCGGCGCCCGCGGGCGCCATGGCCAACGGAGGAAGGATGGACGCTGGCCGCGGCGGCGGAGCACCCGGAGCGGCGACCAGCGACATAGACCGAGCCTCAGATACGGCCGTTGACGATTGGAGAAGGGACCAATTGAATCAAAACTCGACGTCGGGCTCCGCACCGGGTTCGGCGGGAAGCACAACGGCTCAGGGAGGCGGCCGCGTAAGCACCCCTACCGGCGCTCATACGGTTGCGGCGAACCGCGCTATTCCTCGTACGACGCAAATTCCCGGCGTGTTGCTGGCCGGAAACAGCTCCTCCTCGGGAGTATTGCTGTCACTGATCAGGAATGTTCAATTTGAGAGCGGAACGCTGATTCAACTGGGCGTGGCAACGGGCAATTAAGGGCGGCTAGTGATCGTGGGTCATTGATCGTCGTTGATTGGTCGAGGGTAACTGGCAACCGTCTCGTTTTGGGACAAACTGTCACCTCCGGGCCATTACCAAATTGGGAATGGTTACGCGACTCCGTAATCTGGCGCAGATGAGAAAGCTTCAATACTATCGGCAACAACAGGAAAAACTTGAAGCTGCCTGCAAACGATCTTCTGCATCAGACTTTCCAGTTCCGAGGTTTTATTCATGGCCAGTCAATGCGCTACTCAGGAAGGCTTCGAAATGAGTTTGGGGTTCCGGAAGGCGATTCAGGAGCGCATCGCGCAACTGGAGAGCGACGCCACTCGCGACGAAGCGCGATTAGACCTGCTGATCGACATCGACCATGTTCGCCGGCAGATGCGCCTTGTAGCGGTGCAGCGCGCCGAAGCTCTGCGCTTGAGGATCTTTCTCGATCGCGCCGACGCTGGAATTTCGCGTCCGTTGGTCCGGCCTTAGAAATCCTTCCTAGTCAATCTCCAATGATCTAATCCACAGGAGCGCGGGTTTCCACAACCGCGCTCTTTTCCGTTTTGGTCGTAAACTTAAGCCACTTCGGAGGCGCGCCGCGCTTTGTTGACGCTCGATTATTTCGTTGTGGACGCATTTACCACCGAGCCGCTGGGCGGCAATCCGCTGGCCGTGGTGATGAATACTCGCGGTTTGGCGACCGAGAAGATGCAGTCCATCGCACGCGAGTTCAATCTCTCTGAGACCACATTTGTGGAGCGCAGGCCGGCGGAGATTGAGCGGGCGGAGGGGGTGCGCGTACGCATCTTCACTCCTCGCGAAGAGCTGGCTTTTGCCGGGCATCCCACGCTGGGCACAGCGGGAGTGCTGAAGATGTTTGCGCCCGAAACGATCGAAGGCGATACGGTGACGCTGGCTGAAAACGTTGGGCCGGTGCCGGTTCGCTTTGAGGTGAGTAAAGCCGGCGCGGCGGGACTCTTCGGCGAGATGACGCAGCGCGATCCGGAGTTCGGAGCCGAGCTGGATCCGAAAATTGTTGCGCGACTGGCGGGCCTGTCGGCGGACGACCTCGATCCAACATTGCCACCACAAGTGGTTTCAACGGGAACGGCGTTTGCAATCGTGGCGCTGCGCTCTCTGGCGGCATTGGAACGCCTGAAAGTGAATCAGGATGAGGCCACAGCGTGGCTGCGCGAGCGCGGAGCGAGGTGGTTCTACGTCCTGGCCCCTGCTCTCAACCAAAACTCGCTCGGGCAAAACTCGATCGACGAAAAGCAGGACGGCGTGAAGTTCAGGTCGCGGATGCAATTCTACGGCGGCGAAGATCCGGCGACGGGTTCGGCAGCGGGTTGCGCTATCGCTTACCTTGTGTCTCGCGGCGCGGTTGCGTCGGGTGCGCGCGTGCATTTGCGCCAGGGAGTTGAGATGGGCCGGCCGAGCGATCTTTTTCTCTCCGCGAAAAAAGATTCTGTGAAGATCTCGCATGTGCGCGTCGCAGGCAGCACAGTTCTCGTTGCAAAAGGACAGCTTTTCCTGCCGTGATGCACACGCTTTCAACAGAAATTCATCTTCGCAAGTGACATTGTGTCTTGCTGCTACAGGTTTTCCACTTGTTTCATTTGGATTTTCAGCTCCGTCTTCTCTTCTTATTCTCTCTTTTCATCACTCTCCGCTCGTCGTAATGTTTCGATTCGTAGCAGACAATTCTCTGACGCGTGATGTCGGAATTTGACTGACGCGTCAAACCGCTGAGCACTCGACCGCGAAGCAGGGTTGAGCCGTTGAGGATCTCGTGCCGGTTGCCTGGCAGCGTAAGTGGTTGCACCCCAATGTGCAGGCACTGGCGCAGGCGATCCGTGCGCACAGATCCGAATCCGACGAGCCCGCCCTGTTACCGGCTACTGGGCCAGACATTGTTGCTGTATCTTGAATCCGCCAAAGCGGGGAATCCGCCATAGCGGGCGGTGAACTGTTGCCATGGAACAAAGCCTTGAGATTTGAATTAGGAGTAGTCCCCTTACCATGCGTCCAAAGAAAGTGATTCTCTGTGTAAACGACAACGAACAAGAGCTCTCCGTGCTCAAGTTCACGCTGGCAACGAATGGCTATCGCGTGCTGGCGGCTACCAATGGCCAGGAGGCGATCGCGGTTTTTTCAACAACGCCGCAAATCGATCTGGTACTGGCCGACACCAACATGCCCCAGATGAGTGGAATTCAGCTTGCCGAGCGGCTGAAGCGCATGCGGTCGCATGTGCCCATGCTCCTGCTCGGCGATGCGCAGGCCGCTGGCGGAGAGATGCATGTGGCCGATGCAGTGATGGCGAGGAAGAACTGTTCATCGCTCGAGCTGCTGGAGCGCGTAAAGGTGATGAGCGCGCGCAAGCGTGGCCCGCGCAAGGGCGCGCAGCGCATTCCGCAGGACGACGCGCTGGCTGCGGCTTCGTGAGAATGACAGGGAATAGGGAGTAGGGAGCAGGAAATCAAACCTGCTTTGACGCGTCTGCTTCAATAGACGGACCTGCTCGCAGTCCTCTGCAGATGGTCTCTTCTCCTTATTTCCTCATTTGGCAGCTCCCTCTTGACGATGGTGCGCGACAATGGGCATACTCGCCATCGGTGACTTTAGATTGGGATTTGGGACCGGCTGCAAAACGTCGCCGCCGGTGAAAGTCGGTTCGTATGGACCTGGTTCTCTTACGTCTTCTTTTTGTCCTATTGCTTGCCGCGGTTTGTTACTTCCTCCGACCCTTCGGGCTTCAAACAGGTTGGGAGGGCGCAATCGCGGGTGCGGCTGCGGCGGGCGCGGTCATTATCTTCGAACTGCGCGTGCGGGCGCTGACCCTGCGACGGCTGATCGGTGCGGTCGTGGGCAGCGTGCTCGGTATTGTGGGCGCTGCGCTTTTCTGCCTTGTACTGCGCACAGCTCCGATCTCCAGCGCCAACTCCGCGGTGCTGCAGATTTTCGTGCTCTTCTTTATGACCTACGTGGGCCTGCTGGTGGGCGCGAGCAAAGGCGACCTGCTGAATCCCGCGGCGCTGGGTACCATTTTCTCGGGCGATAAGCCCACGCGCCGCAGCGCCAAGGTGCTGGACACAAGCGTAATTATCGACGGGCGCATTGCCGACATTGCCGAGGCCGGATTTATTGACGGCATGCTGGTGGTGCCGGAGTTCGTGCTGCGCGAGCTGCAGATTGTCGCCGACTCAACCGACGGCTCCAAGCGCCAACGCGGGCGTCGCGGCCTGGATATGCTGCAGCGCATGCAGTCCAACGACAAGATTCACGTGCAGATTGTTCCCGACGACTTCCCATCCATCCGCGAAGTGGACCTGAAGCTGCTTGAACTGGCAAAGAAGTGGGAAGCCAAAGTAGTCACCAACGACTTCAACCTGAACAAGGTGGCTCACCTGCACCATGTGGATGTGCTGAACATCAACGACCTGGCCAACGCTCTCAAACCTGTGGTTCTTCCGGGTGAGCGCATGAACGTGGTGATTCTGAAAGAAGGCAAGGAGTTCAACCAGGGTGTGGGCTACCTGGATGACGGCACGATGGTGGTAGTGGACCACGCGCGGAAACTGATCGGGCGATCGGTGGGGATCTCTGTGACCAGCGTGCTGCAGACCGCCAGCGGCAAGATGATCTTCGGCAAGGCGGAGGAGAACGGGAAGACGATGGTGGAAGCCTCCTGAGAGCTGCCGCGAATATTTAGCACCGGGCAGCGAAAATCCATCAGGGGTTGAAACCCGATATTTTTGTGCCTTTTCGGCCCAGCGACCCACCCACTGGGTGGGTACCCCGGCCGTGCCCTTGTTACAAGACTGATTTTTAGAACACGCTCTACGCCGGCCGCAGGCGTTCCGCAAGGCGGCGCCTTACTTCGGGCCATTCCGCCGCAAGGATGGAATAGCGCCAGGAATCGCGCGCTGTGAAGTCAGAGGCCATCCGGTGCGCGCGGAGAACTCCTTCGAATTTCCCTCCGATGCGCTCGATGGCAGCCTGCGAACGCTTGTTGCGCGCGTCGGTATGCAGGCAGACGCGAAGCATCTGCCACACTTCGAATGCATGTGTCAGCATCAGCAGCTTGGCTTCAGTATTCGCCGCGGTTCGGATGGCCGCGTGTGAAAGCCATGTGTACCCGATCTCGCAGACGTCGGGATTCTGGTGCGCGTGGCGCGGGTGACTCGCGGGCCAGTCAAAGCGCTCAATGTCGAAGAAGCGCGTGGAGCCGATGACGACGCCGTCCGCAATGCGAATGGTGGCGAAGGCCTGTGCTTTCCCGGCCTCGCGCAATGCGAGCGCGGTCTCAACGTAGCGCAGAACAGCGTCACGGCCGATTGGCACCGCGCTCCATTGATAGAGCAGCCGGATCGCCCGAAGACGCGGCCACAAGACCATCCAAGTGGGCGGCCGAGAGCGGCTCGAGGCGAATGTGGCTGCCGGTGAGGACAGGAGTGTCGAGAGTCATCTTCATCATCATGCTGCGCGCGCAATCCGGCACACTGAAATGCCGGATTAGTATTTCGTTATTTTGGGATCGATCTGGTCGGCCCAGGCGAGGATTCCGCCGGCTAGATTCTTCACGTTCGGGTAGCCCTGCGCGGCGAGAAATTCAGCGATACGCTGGCTGCGGGCGCCGGATCGGCACTGGACGATGATCTCGCGCTCGCGATCGATCTCCGCCAGGCGCCGCGGAACTTCGTTCATTGGGAATGAGCGTGCCGCCGATGTTGGCGATCTGATACTCGAAAGGCTCGCGAACATCGAGGATCATGAGATTTTCGCCGGCCCCGACGCGATTGTCGAGGCGCTGCTTAAGTTCGAGCACGGTAATTTGCGGAATGCCGTTGTTCGTTGCGGTGCCCATGGTGCGGATTCTCCGGTCCTAATCAGTTGTCACTCCAGTATATCGGGCCGGCGTTCGACAGAGTCCTGCGCCGGCGGCTCCGCGATTTAAGCGGGCCGCCGATGCGAGACGTTTAATCAACAGACGCTACTGCGCTGGTTTCGCAGCCGGCTTGGCAGCGGGCGCAGCGGCTGGCTTCGGCTTCCAGAAATCGGGATCTGCCTTGACCCACTCATCCGGCGGATAGCTCTGAGCGGGGTTGATAGCGAATAACTCTGAATCCTCGCTGTCGATGCAATCGGCTACCAGCTCGTGGAGTTTCTTCATGCCTTCCTCGCCCATGGCATCGTTGAACTGCTTGCCTTCCGCATAGCCGGTATCAATGTCGGCCATCGACTTGTCGTCACTGAAGACAAAGTACTCATCGCCGCCGCCGTATGCGATTTCAAATGTGGCCCAGTGCGCGCTGTCGCCGGCTTTCTTGTGCGCATCGATCACCAGATTGGCGAGCTGGTGCCACTCTTTGTCGTGGCCGGGCTTGATCTTGAACGACGAAATCTCCATCAGCTTGGCGTGGCCAAGAGTCGGGCTGGGCTTATAGCTCAGATCGTCGTCGTAGTAGAGAACAAACTGGTCGATCCCATCGAGCAGTTCGCCGTCGGCAACACTGTCTTTGTCCAGCTCGGCGGAGAGACTCTTGTTCTTCATCGTGGCCAGGTTATCGTCCTCCCAGGCTTTAAACGATGGATAGCCCGTAAGGTACAAAGCGCGCGATTTGCCAGAGAGCGACTGCAACGCAAAGTAATGCGTTGGCCACTTGGCGGCAGCCATGGCAGCCACAAAATGGCTCTCTGACTTGTCGTGGATAGCGCCGGTTCTGCCCGGCTTGATGAACTCCCGTGTCACTTCGAGAACCTTGGGCGGGCCTTGCATGTCTTGTGCCGCGGCAAACAGACTTCCACCGGCCGCGAGAGTGAGTGCGAACAGGGCGGGACGCATGATTTTCATTTTGTGTGAATCCTCCTTGACTGGCTCGGAGTTTCATTGCGATGGGTAAGGGGCTGAAATACGGGAAGCGCAATCTCTCCAAGGGAGTCGATTATGAATCTGTTGACCGTGCGGTGTAAAGAAGTTTTTGTTTCCACAGGTTAGGGGCGAGCAGATAGGGGCGAGTGGGGTTCCTGCGGCGATCGAGACTTTCGTTTGCATGGACTGGATCAGGCGCAGCCTGCGGGTTTTGGCCTTCGCGCGGCCTGGGGGAATTGCGGCGCGCATCGCAAGTGTGCGAGATTGGAGTTAACGAGACTTGAACTACGAGATTGGACCGGCAAGGATTCGCCGGCTTCCTTCCCGATCCTTCCAAAAGTGGCTGACCTCATGAAAAAGAAATCCTCCCATCCCGACTTCGACCAGACTCTGGAACTGTTGCGAGCGCACTCCTTCGACGTGACTCCGTATACGAGCGTCGCCGGAGGCACGCTGGTGAGCAAGCACGGAGTCGGAGCGGTTCTTGTGCCGCCACGGCGCGCCGACGATTCGGACGACGAATCTGCGGCGTATGCGGTCCGCCCCGGAATTTTGGTGAAGGGCGAAGTTTCGCTTCTTCTGGATCGGGGCTACCAGAAATTCATTAAGACTTCCCAATACGAACTTCCCGCGACGGCCACTCAATTGCAGGCGATACACGCATTCAGCGAGGAGTTGACGCAGCTCATTGGCGCAGTCAGTTTGTACAACGAATCGCTGGGCACAACCAGCGACGTGTACCGCTACGACCGCCTGATGGGCCGCGGAGCCGACGATGCCGCGCCCACCCAGCCATGGGAGCTACCCGACGGGCACTGACTTGAGGGCATTGGCTTCCGGGCATTGGCCTCCGCTGAATGCTGAGCGGAGCTTGCCATGGAGACCTGCGAAAACAGGGGAATGCTGGCGGCGCGGCAACTGGAGCGCCGTTCCGATCTACGCTACTCGGTCGACGAGGATTCCGTTGTTCTCTTCGTTGGTCATGGCGTTCCGCAGGAAGCTCGTCTCGTCGATTTGAGCCAGGAGGGTTGCCGTCTCCGCACCACGGAGCCAGTTCTAGCGCGTGTGCGCCTGCCTGTCGAGGTTTTCTTCAACGTCGATGGAATTTCGTTCCGGTTTCGTGGAGTGCTGCAATGGACCGACGGGCACCGCCTAATCGGCGTCCGTTTCGTGAATATCATTCCGCAGCGCATGGTTGAGCTGGCCAACATCGTTTGCGGGATGGAGAAAACCGCGGCGGTGCGGGCCGAGGCCGTGAACCTGCTGGTTGCCGAATATGAGACCTCGAAGCGGACTGGCCGGGAGGCGATGGAACGGGCAGTAAACGGGAATCCGCAACTGATGGCGGAGGCGCGAATGGCAGCGGCGCAAATGCAACTACCCGAAGCTGGGCGGGCAGTTACGCCGGCATTTATGGCGGAAGACGCTCAACAGGAGTCGCACGCGCCCGCAGGCCGCGAAAGGCGCCAGCAAAGCCGCCATGAGGTGTCCTCCTCTGCGACGATTCTCCTGGTCAATGATGGATCGACATTGCGGGGCCACATTCTGGACATGAGCGTCACAGGCTGCCGCATTCGCACCGACGAGCGCTTCCCAGCGGGCATTTACACGCGCGTGGAGACGGAGTTTCGGCTCGAAGATCTGCCGTTGCGGCTGGGCGGCGTCATCCAGTCAATCTATGATCGCAACACTGTGGGAATTCGCTTCCTCGATCTGAACGAACGCGAACGGGAGCAGGTGCAGGGTTTAATCGTCGAGATCGAGCACCTGCGCAAATCGCAGCCTGCGGCAGGCGCAGGCACAGTCTGACAGGCAGCGAACTGCATATAGCTTCACACCAGCGGACGAAGACGAACAGCTTCTGATCGCTGCTATGGAACTTTTGTGGCGGAGTATCCTGCATCCGCTGCGTTGGGTTCGATCTCGATATAGTCCAGCGCGGCTGGGTCACTCGCGTCGGGCGCGCCTTCTACGCGCAGCACATCGCCCGGCTTTAGTTCGATGCCTCGACCATCAGGGCCGCGCGCGGTAAATCGAGTTGACGTATCGCCCGCATGGTTAGAGGGAAACAAAGCATCCGCCGCCCAGGAGACAATCTCCGTGCTATTGATTCCAAGCGTAAAATGCGCTACGCCGCCACGGAGATCTAAATATTGAACCGCAATGTTGAAGCGACCGGCTTTGCGCCCGTCAATCTTGGCGCGGCAAAGGCTCAACGCGGCGGAGTCCGCGAACCGCATTCGCCAGATAAATCGCATCGGCGCGGCGCAGATCGTCAAGAAACAGCACCCGCTCCTCAATCCCCGGCCGCGTTTCCAGAAGATGCCGGCGATACACCCCTGCCAGCAAGCCGCACTCGACCGGCGGCGTTGACCACATGGCCGTCCTTCTCGACAAACACATTACTGATTGCGCCTTCGGCCACTTCGCCGCGCAGATTGAGGAAGAGCACGTCGTCGAACCCCTCGCGCGCAGCCTGCTCGAACGCCTGCGCGTAGAGCGGGCGATGCGTGGTCTTGTGATAGAGCATCCGGTCCGCGGGATCGGTGCGTTCCGCTGCAGATGCGCACGCGGCCGCGCGCTGCTCGGTCGCCGGCCGGCGCAAAATCTTCGCTCTCATCTCGACACCGCCTTCGCTCTCGAGCATAAGCAGCCGCACTCCCTCGGGTGCGCGCCGCCGGTCTGCGGATTCTGGTCAGCAAATTGTCGCGCGTGTTGCTTCAAGCGCGCGCTTTCACCGCGGCCCGTTCGCACGCGGAAGCCAAATACTCAGCAGAGTCCTCAAGCCGGTCGAGATGCAACTCGAGAAGCGGGTATAGCCGTCCTCCCACAGCATCGTCTCGATCAGGGAAAATTGTCAGGCTGGCTGATTTTCGGCGCGTTTTCGCCGCTCGGGCGGCAACTCGATGCGCCGAACCCGTGAGAAACTCCGCCTTCAGCAAGCACTCGCGGAACTCTTCGGCCGCATTGGAGTCAATCACGATGCCGCTGCCAGCGCCCATCGTGCCGCGCTCGCCGTCCAGCTCCAGCGTGCGAATGGCCACGTTGAAGACCGTTTGCCGCGGCGAGAAAAAGCCGATAGCGCCCGTATACACGCCGCGTGGCGCGTCTTCGAGTTCGAGCAATAAGCTGCATGGCCCGCACCTTGGGCGCGCCCGTGACCGACCCGCAGGGAAACAGCGCGCGGAAGATGTCGTAGAAGCCCGCCTCCGGCCGCAGTTCGGCGCTGACCGTCGAGGTCATTTGCCAGAGCGTGGGGTAGCGCTCGACGGCGAAGAGCTCTTCCACGCTGCACGCTTCCCGTCCGCGCCACGCGGCCCAGGTCGTTGCGCACCAGGTCGACGATCATCACGTTTTCGCTGCGGTTTTTCGGGTCGGCTGTGCAGCCACTCGGCAATCTCGCGGTCCTCGCGCGTGGTGCGCCCGCGCCGCGCGGTGCCCTTCATGGGCCGCGTGGCGATACGCCGCCCGCCGCTGCGGGCGTCACCGCAGTTCGACGCGGAAGAACAGCTCCGGCGAAAACGAGAGGATGTGACGGCCCGGCTGCCAGTGCAGAAACGCTCCGTAGTCGACCGGCTGCCGCGCGCGCAGCCGCGCGTAGAGCGCCGCGGCGCTACCCTGCGCCTCAATCCGCAATCGGCGCGGTGAAATTGAGTTGGTACACGTCCCCGGCGCGAATCCACTCGTGAATCCGGGCGATGCGCTCGGCGTATTCGGCTTCGCTGAGCGCAAATTCCGCGGCGATCCGCGGATCGGGCGACGCGGCTTTCCCGTGCCTGCCCCTTCGGCGGCCGGGCCGCCCTCAATTTGCGCGCGAAAACGCTCCAGCTCCGGCGGCTCGCCGTCCACGAACTTCCCAGTCTTGCGATCGAAAACGTAGCTCCGCGCGTAGATCCCAACCCACGCCAGCGGCTGGCCCGGCTCTGGCCGCGCGCGCCCAGCCTTCGGCTCAAAGCAATTTCCGCATTCGTAGCTGAAGAATCCCGCCGCACACTGCCCTGCAGCCACCGCGCCCTCAATCTCCGCAAAGAGCGCGGGAATCTCTTCGCGGCGCATACGCCACGCACACGCGCAGCGGAGCCGTGAACAATCGCGTCCACGGCTCCTCATTGGTTTCGATCTGTCCCGGTTTTCCGCCTTCCAGCAAAACGGTGGCCGGCGTCTGCTCCACCAGCGTGTAGATCTCCGCGGGAAGGGAATGCCGGCGCGTCATGCAGGCAGTTAATTACGAGCTCGCACTGACCGTCAGCACAAAGGTGGTGGTGTTGGTGATGGCAGTAACGCCGTTGCTCGACTGTCCGGTGACGGTGATCATGTACGTGCCCGCAGGGAGTTGCGGGGGATGCGGCGGACCGTGATGGTAGTAGTTGTAGAGCGGATTGCACGCCGTCGTCCCAACGTGGTCACAATGCCTACCAGCGCCACCAGCGCCATGCGCTGCAACCAGCGCCGCCGCCGTGCGCCCCACGCCAGCCCGCCAACCCAGCGCATGCCGGGCAGCAGAAACGCCCAGGCGACGGGGCCGTTCCCGTCGCAGCGTGCCGGCCGTGCGGCACGACGGCGCGTGCTACCTGCTCCTGCGTCTGCATCAGCATGGAGCTGACAGGCGGGCAACCGATGCGGGCGAACCGGAGGCGCAACTCGTGGGTGTGGTTGGCAGGATCTCTACGTCTGCGGCGTAAAAGTGCACGAGGCCTCACTGGGAAGGCCCGAGCAGGAGAGCTCAACGAACATCGGCGACGTCAGGGCCGCATTGTCCTCAGGAACCACTGTCACCGCGATAGTACCCGACTCGCCAGCCGTAAGGGTTAGCGGCAGCGAGGAGGGCGGCACGGCCGCCAGCGAGAGCGTAAAGTTCGGCGTCGAGCTGGTTCCCGTGGCCATCACGTTGCTGGTAGGCGGAGGCCGACCCTGGCGCTCGGCATCGCCCGCATAAACGGCGCGCAGGGCATGATCGCCGCCCGCCAACGACAGGACCGGACGGCCTGCCTTCGCCATTCAAAGCCATTCTGCCAGTTGCCGGTTTCCGTCGTCGATGATGACAACGCCGCATTGCGGGCAGGCCGTCCGCTCCGGACACGGTCACTGACGCGGTCGCCTGCGTGCGGCCGCCCTGGTCGCTGGTTTCCACGGTCAGCGCTGGTTTCTGTCGCAATTTGTTGGCAGCCGCCATTGTTTGCGGCTGCCGGCAGCACGGCGAGCGCCAATGCGATCCAATCCACAACAAATTCAAGCCGCAAAACGCGGCAGTTCAACCTCTCACCTGCACCTGTTCCAACTCTCCAGAATGATGGCGCCTTCGCCTGGCAGCGCACTTTCGATGAACTATTCGTAAACCCCTATTGTATCTGGCCGGGGCGGACGCCTGCCAACCTCGCGGGCCCGCCCATCGGCCCTTTGTTGGACGTATCAGGCGACGGAACGCCATCCGGCTGCAGCATGGAGTGCTAGGCGCGTGGAGGGATTGCGCGGAGAAGCACGCAGCGGGCACTTTGGAGTTCTACAATTGGGCCTGAATGATCGCTCACTTGCGCGGCAAACTCATTTACAAGCAGCCCGGCCAGGCCATTGTCGAGGCCGGCGGAGTCGGCTACGACGTCGCCATTTCAGTGCCCACGTTTACGGCGCTGCCCACGGTGGGCGCTGAGGCGGCACTGCATATTCATACGCAGGTTAGCGACAGCCAGATTGCTCTGTTCGGCTTTTTGGAGACTGACGAAAAGCGCCTCTTCGAGCGACTGATTACCGTGAGCGGTGTCGGCCCGAAGCTGGCCATCAAGATTCTGAGCGGCCTTAACTCCGAGCGCGTGATTCAGGCCATTCGCGGGCAGGATCATGCGCAGCTCACGCACATTCCGGGCGTGGGCAAGAAACTGGCCGAGCGCCTTGTGGTCGAGCTCAAAGACAAGCTGGACGATTTTGCAGTCGCGCCTACACGGCCGTCGGCGCAGGGTCCTGCGGTTGACGATGTGCTCTCCGCGCTGACGAATCTGGGCTACCAGCGTCCGGCTGCCGAGAAGGCCATCGAGCAGGCCATTGCAAAAGAAAAGACGCTGGCTGGTGATTTTGACGGGCTGTTCAGAGGCGCGCTGAAGATCATTCGGTAGATGCGCGGGAAATTGTCCGCGAAGTCCGCTCGCAACATCATTCAATTTGCGATATCTGCGCGCTTATGCGGTTCAAACTCAGAGTTTGTAACCCATTTCTGGCGGTTTTCGTTCTAAACTATATACACAAAAGCCGCCCATTCGCTGTTCAGCTGAGCGACGAGTTTCCCCGCTCCCGAAGGATGTTTTGATTGCGTTTAATCGTCGCCGTTGTCAGCATCGGTGTTGCCTTCGGTGTTCCCGCCGGAGCTTCGGTCCCCGCCGGGTTCACGCCGATTGCGAATTCGATGCGGCTTGGAAGTGTGCCGGCTGACTGCGTGTTTGTGTCTGAAGTAGCCGCGACTGATTCCGGTTCGATTTCAACCTCGGACGATCTCTCTGCCCTGCCCGATGACACGCCGGAACTGAATACGCCAGACGGTCCCCAGTCCGTATCGGGCGGCACCGAATCTGGCACAGCCCAATCAGGCAGCAAAACCACCGGCCCAAATGCCAGCCCCCGCCCTGCGCCGGCTCCCAACGTTCCCGTTGACGCCAACGGAAATCCCATTCCGCTTGAGCGCGTTGAACCGCAGCGCATTCTCGGCTTTATGCCCAATTTCAGGTCGGTTTCGGGTGGCGCAAAGCCGCATCCGCCGGGATGGAAGTATAACTTTATCGTCGCCACCCATCAGGCCACGGATTATTCCTCATTCATTTTTCTCGGCCTGACCTCGCTTTCGGCCGAAGGCATCGATGAGCACCCGGCCCTGGGAAAAGGCGTAGACGGATTCTGGAACTACACATGGCGTGGCTTCCTCGACAAGACCGACAATACGTATCTTTCAGCTTGGCTGCTTCCCTCGCTCATCCACGAGGACACGCGCTTTTACGCGCTCGGCCAAGGGCACAGCATTCTAATTCGGGAACTTTACGTCATTAGCCGCGAGGGTGTTGCGCGGACCTACGGCGGACGCCAGACGCCCAACATCGCGGGACTCGGCGGCAAAGTTCTTACGCAGGTCGTCTCGCGGAACTATTACCCGAGAAGCGCGACAACCTTTCCCGTGCTGGCCGAGAAGTTCGGCTACTCAGCGATGCGCGATGTGATCTTCACTTCGATTCGCGAGTTCTATCCTGATGCGGCGGCGCACTTTATTCGCGAGCACCGCAAGAAGATGGCGGAGAAGGCTGCGGCAAGGGATGCGACGGCGCACTGACGGTCATCCGTTAGCGACGAAAGTGGCCTGAACAGCATCTTTAGTGGAGGGGTCTGCAATGCCCATCATCCGGAACTGTCCCTCGTGCGGAAAGCCGAATCGTATTCCCGCAAAGCACCTTGCAGATACAGGCCGATGCGGAGCGTGCAAAGTCGCTTTGCCGCCGATGTCGGAGCCGATCGCAACCGGCCCGTCTGAGTTTGACGAAATCGTTGGCGCAAGCAAGGTTCCGGTGCTGGTGGATTTCTGGGCCGAGTGGTGTGGACCCTGCCGCATGGCAGCGCCTCACGTTGCACAAGTTGCGCGCGACATGGCTGGTCGAGCGGTTGTGCTCAAAGTCGATACCGAGAAGTTCCCGGAGCTCGCCGCGCGCTTCAAAGTCCAGGGCATTCCCAATTTCGCCGTCTTCGCCAAAGGAGAGCTCAAGTTTCAGCAGGCTGGCCTGGTGGATGCGAATACGATGAAGAACTGGCTGGCCCGCGCAGCTTAGCGGGAGAACCGCGCGATTCGCGAATGAAACCATTCGCGACGCGTGCAGATTTTCGAATGTGAAAATCTCACTGCGACGTTCGCGTTAAACTCCAGTAGTCGTGGCAACAAAATCCAAACCAAAAATTACCGCTGACGCAGCGCCGCCCTATTTCCGTCCGGAAGCTCTCGCCTTCCTGCGTAACCTCGCCAAACACAATGACCGCGCGTGGTTTCAGCCGCGCAAAGCGCAGTTTGAAGCGGAACTGAAGGAGCCGATGCTGGCCGTGGTGCGCAAGATTACTGACGCGATGGCGGAGTTCGCGCCGAATCACGTTCGGCCGGCGGAGAAATCTCTGTTCAGGATTTATCGCGACACGCGCTTCTCAAACGACAAGCGCCCCTACAAGACGCATGTGGCCGCGTGGTGGACGCACACGGGATTTGAGAAAACCTCCGGCGCGGGCTACTACTTCCATGTGAGCGCCAAAGAAGTGATCATCGCCGCAGGATCTTACATGCCGGAGAAAGAACAACTGGCCGCGATTCGCCATTGGCTGCTGGATCATCATGCGGAATTTCGCAAACTGCTCAAGCGGCCGACGGTGCGCAAACTCTACGACGAATTTGAGGGCAATGCGCTGACGCGACCGCCGAAGGGATTTCCCGCCGAGCATCCGGGGATGGATCTGATTCGCTGCCGCCAATGGGGGCTGGCTGCGGAGCTGCCTGCGAAGGCGGCGCTGAAAAAGGACATTGCCGACGTGGTGATTCGCTACTTCAAGGTTGCCGCGCCCGTGGTTGACGCGCTGAATACGCCGATCGCCGCGACCGTCGCGCCGAAAAGAAAGGTGCTTTTTGGACTGAAGTAGCGCGGGACTGATTGCGTCTCTCACCCTTCGCACAAGAGACGTGCGAAGGATGGGGCAACCAAGTTTCTGGCGCGCCAAACCCGCTCCAAATGCGGGTTTCAGAGGCTCGAAGGCCCAAAATCCGGGAAAAATCGGCATTAGACCCATAAAAACCCAAGAAAACTGTGGAAATCGCGTATTTTCCCATTGACTTTGTACCTGCCCAGGCCGCATGGTAACCATCGGCAGGGTTCTTCGTAGCCGCATGAATACAGGGTTTTCGCGCATTCGGTAGTTTGTTATGCCCTCCCTCTTGCGGTAAGTGTTGTTGCGCGGAAGCCCACCAAACAGGCAGCCCCGAGGGCTCGCCGAGAAGGAGAACATTCAATGGCATCTGGACTGACCAAGACGGCTCTCACACGGCTCCTGGCCGAGAAGCTCGAACTCACCAACAAGCAATCCGCAGCCTTCCTTGACCTGCTGGCGGAGACCGCCATCAAGGAAACCAAGAAGAGCGGCGTATTCGTAATCCCCGGAATCGGCCGTCTGGTGAAGGCCGAGCGCAAGGCCCGCATGGGCCGCAACCCCCAGACCGGCGAGGCCATCAAGATCAAGGCCAAGACCGTGGTGAAGTTCCGCGTGGCAAAGTCCGCCAAGGACGTTATCGCTCCGCCGAAAAAGTAGTCCCTTCCCCAAGCTGTAAAGAAAAGGGAGAGCCTCGCGCTCTCCCTTTTTCATTTTGTTGCGTGGCTTTTGCTCGGACGGATTTTTCCGCACACTGCCGGCGGCCTGGTTCATCCAACAGACTATGACGATGGCCTCGGCTTCCCCTGAACAGATTGCGCCTGCTCCGGCGCGCAGCTCATCGATTCTCATCCTTCTGCGTCTTGAGGGCCTGGTTGTGGCAGCCTTTGCAGCGCTGCTCTATGCGCGCACGGGCGCGAGCTGGTGGCTCTTCGCGGCGCTGTGGCTCTTGCCGGACCTTTCAATGCTCGGTTATTTGGCGGGGCCGTGCCAGGGCGCGCGAGTTTACAACGCGTTCCATTCCTATGTTGCACCTGGAGCGCTGGCTCTTGCTGCGCTGGTGCTGCCGGGAACGCACGCGGCGTTGCCAATTGCGTTGATCTGGGCCAACCACATCGGCGTCGACCGCCTGCTGGGCTACGGACTCAAGTACGGCGACGGATTTCGGATTCACGCATTTGGGGCGGGTGGGAAAGCAGAAGGCCTGATTAAGCAGCGCCGGAATTGGCAGCCGCGGAACTGGCTTCTTTGCTCGGCACCAGCGCGCGCACGATCAGCCACACGCCGAAGGCGATCAGGATCGATCGGGGCCAGTTGAGGTGAAAGTAAGCGAACGCGGCGATATAGACCGCCGCGCCGACAAGCGTCGGAATCCACGCCTTCATCATTCCGCGCGCGAAGAGCGAAGCGAGAAAGCTCCAGAAAAGCCCCTCAAGCATAAGTTGCTGGTCATAGAACCAGGCGAGAACCGCCATGGTGACGAACATGCCAATGGGCATGATCTCGGTGATGAGCGCCGTGAGCCAGTGTGGCTCGTTGCCGGCCGCAGGCAAGCTCGAGCGAAGGCGTGGAATGAGTCGAGGGGCGAGGCGCGGGACCAGGCGCAGATATTCCTGATAGGGCTGGCCGAGTTGTGTAGTGAGGAATGCTTCTTCGCCCAGAATCAGGCGCAGGAAAAAGATGGTCAGCAGCACTATGCTGAATAGCGCGCCCGATGGCGGCATGAGCAGCGAGATGGCGAGCATCATGAACCAGCCGCCCAGGTAGAGGGGATTCCGCATGAAGCGGTAAGGTCCGTCGGCCAGGACTGCGCCGGCCTGCATATCGCCATGATGAACCGTGCTGTACCCAAGATAGGCTGTGCCCCAAACGCGCAAAACCGCGCCGGCGAGTGCAATGACCGCGCCGAAAACGATGACGATGGGCGTCGCAATCGCGAAGCTGGTCAGGCCCAGTCTGCTTGCCTCAAGCGGAAGCCACTCGAGCGTAGAGATGCGCCGACCGAAGTCCCATCCCCCAAGCCAGGGCGACCAGAATCCCACGAAGACGATCGCAATCATGATCAGCATCCGCAGGCGAAACTCGATGGCGCTGGCGCGCATGTTTTTCTCCAAAAGCAATGTAGGTTTTATGGCTGACCCAAGAATACGCGGAGACGCAAGAAGGAAGACGAGTCCGGCTATTTCAGATTCCTGGACTATTTCAGATTCTTGATTGTGGCGCCATCGGGAATCTTCACTTCGAACTGGCTGTCAGTGACGTTGACGTTTTCATGTACCGCCTCAAAACTCAGCACGAACTGGATTCCCTCTTGCGGGCGCTTGATAGTGACTTTGGAGGGGTACTTGCCGGCGCTGAACGTGGTGTAGTTGCTATAGGCGATCTCGGTCTCAATGTTCCCTTTATCGTCGTAGACGTCCTGACTGTAGGGCAGCATGTCGTCGCGATGAAATGTGATCACACGCAGCGCCAGTTTTTCCGGACCTGCCTTGGGCTGCATCACGCTCAAAACGTATTCCGGCTCAGAGTACAAGTGCTTTTTGGCCGCGTCTTCAATGGTCTCCGAATCGAGGACTACCATGTACTCGTTGTTGGGGTCGAGCCCGCGCACCGCGATCGCATCCAAAAAGAAGCCAGGACGCAGGTTCTCCCATTGGTTCGCCGATGTCCCCGGGACTGTATTCGAACCTTCGAAAACCGTGTTCTCCACCGGCATAACCAGCGTGAAATGACCGCCGTCGCTCGCCAAATCGAAGATACGTTTGCCAAAAAAGGTCCCCACAACGCGGAGCAGGTTTGGCTTGCGCATCAAAATATATCCACGGCAGGAGGGATAGTCTTTCTCCAACCCCTCAGAGGTCTTCAGCGCCGTGGCCTCAATCTCAACGGTCGCCGTCAGATTGTTCAGCGCATCCCAGCGCTGATTGAGCTGCCTTACCAATTCTTCCGGCGTAGCCGTTTGCACGATCGCCGGAGCCTTTGGAACGGGTAGATGCCGTTTGGTCGGAATGAAGTAGGAGCATCCGGAAAGCATCAACGGAAGAACCAGCGCGGGGGCAAATCGAAACACTGGGGCGAAGCGAGCGTGAATCTTCATCGATCGCCCGCCTTCTTTTGCGCCTTGCGATAAAGTGCCACGTTCCGGTTATGCTCATCCAAGGTCGCGGCAAAGAGAGAATGACCCTGAGCGTCAGTTCCGGCGGCCACAAAGTAGAGGTAGTTCGTTTTCGGCGGATTCATTGCCGCGCGCAGCGATGGGATGCCGGGGTTGCAGACCGGTCCCGGCGGCAGCCCGGCGTGCAGATAAGTGTTGTAAGGCGTGTCGCGCGTAAGATCGCTCTCGTAGATTGCGCCGCGCCAATGCTTTGTAAGCTCCAAGCCGTAGATCACTGCGGGATCGGTGTTGAGCGGCATGTCTTTGGCAAGCCGATTCTGAAAGACACTGGCGACGAGGGGGCGCTCGGCATCGACGGCCGTTTCACGTTCCACGAGCGACGCAATGGTTACTACCTGATGCACATTCTCACCCAACCCCAACTGCGTGGCCGCCACGCGGAACCGCTTGACCATGGCCGCGACAAGCTCAATCGGCGTGACCTTTGGCGAAAAGCGATAAGTATCCGGAAACAGGTAACCCTCCAGGCTTTTTGCGCCGGGGTCCAAATCTGCCACCAGATCGGTCTGGCTAACCGCCGCGTCAAGAAAGCCCTGCCGAGTGCCCAACTTCGCCTGTTCCACGCGCGCTGCAATTTCAAAGATGCTGGCTCCCTCGGGAACCGTCAAAGCAATGGTAAAAACGTCGCCGCGAGCGATTCGCGAGTAAACCTCTGTTACCGGCGCCTCATGGTCGAATCGGTAGGTTCCGGCGTGCAAAGTTCCGTGCCGGTACCAACGCACCAAATCGAAGGCATATCGGCTGCGAACCAGGCCCGCCTTTTCCAGTTGGCGGCCAATGCGCACGGCAGATGAGCCGGGCGCAATCTCTACAAACGTCTCAGAATCCGGCCCGTAGGGCGTAAACACCAGCCACGCTGCGGCGCCAGCTCCGATGGACGCAACTAGCAGCAATACCAACAAGATAGCTGCCGCGCCGGAACCTTTATTTCTGCCGCCACTCCGTCTGCGTCGAGCCATCCTGCGGTTGTGGACCCTTCCATGAAGAATAGGAACGCGAATAGGGCTGCCAGCGTTCCACCCGTCCCTAGATTGTACCGGGATCAAAGCCTCTCCGCGGCCCGCGAAAGGCGTTCGGAGCGGGCGGCGACTCAAATGCGTGAGGGGGGTGCGTAAGCCGACCTTAGGGTGGCCCGCAAGCTGGCCGTAAGCTGAATATGAGGTGAAGGACAAGTGCAATCCGGCAGACGATTACCCAACCCGGCGCGCTATCTCGGTCTTGATGTTGGCAGCCGCCGCATCGGCGTTGCTGTGTCGGATGAGCTGGGCCTGACGGCGCAGCCTGTAATGACGCTTGAGCGGCGGGGCAGTGGGCCTGCCAACCGGCGAGAAGACCTTCGCTCGCTGGCGCGCCTGTGCCGACGTTTTGCCGTGGCAGGGATCGTGGTCGGCAATCCGCTGCATCTCTCCGGCGAGTCAAGCCCGCGTGCTGCCAAAACACAAGCCTTCGCCGCCGAACTGGGAGAGCTGACGGGCCTGCCGATTCACCTTTGCGATGAGCGACTGACCACCCAAGCGGCGCACGAGATTCTCTACGAGGCCGGCCATGAACGGCAAAAGCACAGCAAAGTGGTGGACCAGGTGGCGGCGACGCTGATCTTGCAATCGTTTATTGATGCGCCTGGGAGCGCGACGAAGGCTGGGACCGATCGCTAATCGCCGTATGTCCCTGCCGTATAATCGACGGTTAGGAACGTATATCTTTTGCAGCTGGAGCAGCCTCTCCGCACTACCGGAACACGATGCCCGATCAAATCAAAAAGCAGCTCCTCGAGGAGATCAAGCAACTCGAGTACGAGCTCATCACAGAGTTGCCCGCCGAGATCAAGAAGGCACGGGCTCTGGGAGATTTGTCGGAAAACGCCGAATATCACATGGCCAAGCAGCGGCAGGAGTTTGTGAATGCCCGCCTCGGCCAACTCAAGAAACGCATGGGCGAACTGTCGCTGGTGAACCTGGCCAACATTCCGCGCGACAAAGCGGGATTTGGATCGACGGTGGTGGTGTATGACTCGACGAAAGACGCAGAGCTGGTTTACCGGCTGGTGACGAGCGAAGAGGCCGACGTTTCCAAGGGGCTGATTTCGACCACTTCACCTATCGGCCACGGAATCGTGGGCAAAAAGGTGGGCGACGTGGCGACCATCGTAACGCCCAACGGCAAACGCCAACTTGAAATTCTGAAACTGACGACGATCCACGACGAAGCTACCGCGGCCGCTGCGGCAGAAGCCGCGGGCGGCACAGGGGACGGCGCGAGCGAAGTAGCAAGGAAGATTTTGAATGACCTGGACTAGCGCTTTTGGCCGTGCCTGCGGCTGGCTTCTTGACCGCATCGTGTATGGGCTGGCGCTTACGCGCATCTCGCCCAACGCGCTTACCTTCATTGGGCTCGTGATCAACATCGTCGCTGCGTTTTTCTTCGGCCACGCCAACTCCACCAACGGCGACATCATGTTTTTCTACGCCGGGCTGGTCATTTTCGGCGCGGGCATCTTCGATATGGTCGACGGCCGCGTGGCGCGCCGCATCAACAAGGTCACCGTCTTCGGCTCGTTCTTTGACTCGGTGATTGACCGCTACTCCGACGTGGTTCTCTTCTTCGGCCTGCTGGTTTACTACGGGCGCATCAATCGCTTTCGCTATGTGGTGCTGGTGGCGTTCGTCATGTGCACCTCGCTTATGGTCAGCTACACGCGCGCGCGTGCCGAGGCGCTCATCGGATCGTGCAAGGTGGGATTTATGGAGCGGCCCGAGCGCATCGTGCTGATCCTGCTGGGCGCGCTGTTCAATCACTGGGGCGTGATGGCTCCGGTGCTGTGGCTGCTTGCTGTACTCTCCACCGTTACTGTGGTTCACCGCGTGGTCTACACTTACCAGAACACCAAGCACCTGGCGCCATTAAGCCCGGGATGAGCGCTTGAGCCTTTCGTTCCTCACTTGGCATCTAACAGAGAGCTATGAGCACAGAAAAAGCGACATTTGGAGCAGGATGTTTTTGGGGCGTTGAGGCTGCGTTTGCGGCCATTCCCGGCGTAACGGCGACGGCCGTGGGCTATGAGGGCGGAAAGCTCGACAGGCCAACCTACAAAGATGTTTGTACCGACACGACGGGCCACGCGGAAGTCGTCGAGCTGGACTTCGATCCCGAAAAAGTGAGCTACGAAAAGCTGCTCGACGCGTTTTTCGAGCTGCACGATCCCACCACGCTGAATCGCCAGGGGCCGGACTGGGGCGCGCAGTATCGTTCGGCGATTTTTTTCCACTCGCCGGAGCAGGAAGCGCAAGCTCGCGCCAAGATCGAGCAGCTAACCGCCGATGGCCGCTACAAACCGCGGAAGATTGTGACCAAGGTGGAACCGGCGCAGACCTTCTGGCGCGCGGAAGACTACCACCAGCGGTATTTGGAGAAGCGCGGCCAGACGAGCTGCCACATCTAAGAACAGTTCACAGTTCTTAGTTCACAGTTGTCAGTTCGGAAGATGAGTGCGCGCCGCTCTCGTCCTGCGGGTCCAAGTTCTCAAGAGCTTCTGGCGAATCCGTTGACTCTGTTTCTCCCTTTGCTTCCGCCGCGGCTTCGGCGTCGGTCTCGGCTTCCGGGTCCGCATCCCGCGCAGCGCCTGGCTCGGCAGGCTCGTCAATCCAGAGGCAGGCGATCCACCACAGCACTACGCACAGGTAAACCACGTCGTTGGCGTGGATTAGTTTGTCACGGAGGCCTAAAAGCCTGTCGTACTCCGCTTGCGAGTGGATCAGACTGTGAGTGCCGATGGCTTGAAAAGTTCCGCGCATGATCAGCTGATCAAGCGCCAACGTCGAAAGTCCGACCAAAATCCGCTGCGCGTGGCTGTGCCATCCGGCCCCGAAGCGTCTCGCCAGCAGAGTCACCAGCAGGCCCAACTCGATGGTCAGCACCTCAGACAGCAACGAGCCCTTGTCCACCGCAAACTGCATCACCCGGATCGCAGCGAACTGCGATTGAGCCGTCAGCGTCAACCAGGCCGGCCACGGGCCCCACAGCACCATTGCCGCCACGCCCCCGGCCAGCACCGCAAGCGTGCAGATGACCCAGCCGAGTTTCCTGGCTCCGCGAAACGACTGCCGCGCCAATTCCACCAGCACGATGAGGCCGATCACAACGTTTAAATTCGACAGCGCCCAATAAATCTCAAGCCCTGTGATGCGCGGCAGCCTGGTTAATAGGAGCTGCTCTGTCAGTTTCAGCAGCCCCATGGTCACAATGCTGGCGGTGAACCATGGAAAACGCTTAGTCCTGTCGCGCCCCAGCAGCACAACGAGCAGCACAAGCAACGCCGCAAACGTGAGCGTCCAGAGAATCTGAGTAGCCGAAAAATCGAGGTTGCTGAAGTGCATTTGAACCTTGTCCGGGCGCGGCTTTACTCGGCCGCAAGCCCTCAACAAGTCTAAATGGGCAAGCAGGTATACCAGCGGAGCTCGAGCAGCCTGCCATAATTCCATCATGCTGGTTCTTGCATCTGCTTCGCCGCGCCGCAGTGAACTCCTAACCCAAGCGGGCTACCGGTTCCGGGTGCATCCGGCGCACATCCCCGAGGACCCGCTGCCGGGCGAGGACCCGATCGCCTATGTAACCCGCTTGGCGCGAGAAAAGGCCGAGGCGGTCTATCGCGAACTGACCCGCGAGCTGACCGCCGGCGATTCCGAGAAGCTTCTTCGTGACAGCCGATCCGAATTGGCCGTGCTGGGCGCAGACACGACAGTCACCCTCGATGACATCATTCTTGGCAAGCCCGCGGATGCGGCCGACGCCACACGTATGTTGCGCCTGCTTTCTGGCCGCACGCATCGCGTCATGACCGGGGTTGCGCTTGCGACCGCAGACTGCACTGAAGTAGCCGCGGAAGTGACTGCTGTTCGGTTTCTCACCCTCTCCGACGCAGAGATCGCGGATTACGTGGCCAGCGGCGAGCCCATGGACAAGGCCGGTGCTTACGCGATCCAAGGCCGCGCCGCCCGGTGGATCCCACGCATTGAAGGCTGCTACTTCAACGTGGTTGGCCTGCCACTGGCGCTGGTCTCGGCGATGCTCGAAATGGCGGGGCTGGAAGCGGCAGGGCTGGAATAAAAAGCCGACGCCAACGAAACTTCACATTGGATGAATAGACCTCGACCGAAATTTGCGTCCCGCGCTTTTTGCGGTAGAATGGTCGCGATTTCAAAGCAGGTCTGCTCCTATGCGGAAATATCTTTTCCTGTGCTGCGCGGTTGTGCTGTTCGGCGCATTGAGGCCCACGGTGCTTTGCGCGCAATTTCAGCAGCCGACCGACGAAGAACTCAAGATGACTGCCGATCCCAATGCCCCGGGAGCGGCGGCGGTCTACCTTGATTACGAAGAAATCGCCAACGATCCGTTGCACTACCAGAGCACCTATGCTCGGATCAAAGTGCTCACGGAAAAAGGCAAGACGCTGGCCACCGTTGAGCTTCCATATTTCCTGAAGGGATCCACCAAAATCACAGACATCAAGGGCCGGACCATCCAGCCTGACGGGACGATCGTTCCGCTCACCGTCAAACCAGAAGACCTGGTGGTGGTGAAGAACGGCGACTATCAAATCGAGAGGAAAGTATTTACTCTGCCCAGCGTTGAAGTCGGCAGCATCCTGGAGTACCGCTACGACCTGAATTATGACGACAACTCCTTTTCGTCCCCGACGTGGGAAATCCAGCGGCCTTATTTTGTGCACAAAGCGCATTATTCGTTCACGCCCGAACCGAGCTACATGCCTGCGGGATCAGTCGCAGCGGGCCGCGCGGATTATGAACTCACCGATAGCCGGGGGCGCATCGTCAGCAGCCTCATCTGGTGGCAGCACCTGCCTCCGGGCGTGAAATTGCAGACCAGTATCAACGGCAGTTACAGCGTGGATGTGACCGACGTTCCACCTGCTCCGGATGAAGACCACATGCCGCCCATCAAGAGCTTTCTCTACAAGGTGGGCTTTTACTACAGCTATGCTCGTGACCCGGCCCTCTATTGGGCAAGCGAAATCAAGCTCTGGTCGAAGGATGTCGACAAATTCGCCGAGCCATCAAAGACCGTTAACGAAGCTGTGAATGGGCTCGTCGCCCCGACCGACAGCGATATCGACAAGGCGAAAAAACTGTATGACGCGGTTGAGGCCCTCGACAATACCGATTACTCACGCAAAAAAAGCGAGTCAGAACTGAAAGAGTTGAAGATCAAGGAAGTGAAGAACGCAGTTGATACCTGGACGCAGAAGAGCGGGTCCAGTGACGACATCGCGACGCTATATTTGTCAATGTTGCGCGCCGCAGGCCTCACTGCATACGCCGTCAGGGTCGTCGACCGCGACCAGAACACCTTCGATCCCAGCGACATGAGCCTGGACCAGCTCGACTCCACCCTGGTGGCCTTGACCGCAGGCGGCAAGCAGATCGTAGCCGATCCGGGCGAGAAGATGTGTCCGTTTGCGACTGTGAGCTGGCGGCATTCCGATGCCTCAGGCATTGGCCAAAGCGCACAGGGTGGGACGTTTGTAACAACGGCGATGCAGCAATACAAAGATAATGTCACCTCGCGCCTGGGAGATGTTTACCTTGACGCGCAGGGCGGGATTACCGGACACATTAATGTCGTCATGACCGGACAGGCGGCGCTCCACTGGCGGCAGAGGGCGCTCGAAGAAGATGACGCCGAATTGAAGAAGGAGTTTGACCGCGAAGAGTTGCAGGGGAAGGTGCCGGACGGCGTAGAAGCGCACGTCGACCACTTTCTCTCGATGAGCGATCCGTATACAAACCTGATGGCCGTGGTCAACGTGACAGGATCGATCGGCACAGCGATTGGCAAGCGCCTTATTTTACCCGGGTTCTTTTTTGAGACTCGGGGCGGCGTTCCATTTGTCAACGAGGATAAGCGCCTGGAGCCGGTCGACATGCACTTCGGCAATCGCGTGACCGACGACATTACCTATCACCTGCCTGACGGGATGACCGTGGAGGGCGCGCCCCAGGATACAAACATTCCATGGTCTGGGCACGCACTGCTTGTGGCCAGAAGCGTGACGCAACCCGGTCAAATCACCATCGGCCAAACATTGTCGGTTGCCTTCACGCTAGCCAAACCGGAAGAGTACCAGGACCTGCGAGGGTTCTACCAAAAAGTCGAAGCAGCCTATCAGGCGCAATTAGTCTTGAGTGCGTCTCCAACTACTCCGGTGGGAAAAGGCAACTGATGCGTGCGCATACGGGGCTTTCACGCCTTCTGATTTTCGCAATCTGCGGCGGGGCGGCCCTCGTCGGGTCGCAGCCGGCTGCAGCCAAGGACAAACAGGAATCGATTCCGCAGTGGGGTTTGGACGCGGCGAAGACGCCCACGCCGGATTACGCCAGGAACTCAGGTTCAGTGATCCTCTATGACGAGTACCTGGAGACGATTGACAATTCTGGTCGCGCAGTCGAGCGCAGGCGCGAAGCCTTCCGCATTCTTCAACCGCAGGGCCGCAACGATGCCAACTGCGCGGTCGGATTTGATGTGGATGAGAAGATCAATTCTTTTTACGAGTGGACGATTGGCGCCGATGAAAAGCAATTCCAGGCGAAGGACACCGACTTTATCGACATAGGTGACCCCAACCGTCCCGTCTTGCTCTCTACGGAAAAAGTGCGTGTAGTGCGCCCACCTGCGGCCGATCCGGGCGCCGTCGTTATCTGCGAGTCAGAAGAGTTGCTGGCCCCGTACGAACAGGAAAAAATCTGGCAAATCCAGGACGACACGCCGAAGGTTCTTCAAGCGCTGGAGGTTGATCTCCCGGCAGGCCGCTCTTATGCGGCGTCCTGGCACAGATACGACCTGGTCAAACCGGTCGAAGTCGCGCCCGGCCACTGGCGCTGGGAGATCAATGATATGCGGGCGCTTGATCTGCGCGACGTCAGGTCCACGCTTGAGGAGGCGGCTCTTGATGCACGCATGTCAGTAGATTGGGGAGATGCGGCCGTAGACGGAAAGGATAATGAATGGCGAGCCTTTGGCGAGTGGACGACAAAGCTTGAAGCCGGCCGCCCCGACCCCGATCCAGAGATCACGGCCGAGGCCCAGCAACTCGTTGCCGGAGCGCCGGACTTTTACGCCAAGCTCAAAAACATTACCGAATACATCCAGAAAAACATCCAGTACTTCATCGTTGAGCGGGGCATTGGAGGATTTCAGGCGCACTATGCTGCGGACATCTATCGCAATCGCTACGGTGACTGTAAAGACAAGACAACGCTGCTGATTTCCATGCTGCAGGCTGTCGGGATCAAGGCATATTACGTCCCAGTGGACGATCGCCGCGGCGTGGTCGATCCGGATGCGCCATCGCTTGCAGGCAATCATATGATTACGGCCATCGAGATTCCCGCCGACGTGAACGATCCGCGCCTGATGGCGGTTGTGAAAGCCAACGACGGCAAGCGCTACCTGATCTTTGACCCCACCAACGAGCGCACCCCAGTTGGCAACTTGCCCTCGTACGAGCAGGGCAGCTATGGAATTCTCTCTGCTGGTGCCGCAAGCCAGGTCATTGCTCTGCCGGTACTTCCGCCGGATGCAAACGGGAAGGAACGGAAGGGCAGTTTCTCGCTTTCAGACGACGGCGTGCTGACGGGAACAGTCGATACCTCGAGCACGGGGCCTGAAGGTGCGGAACTTCGCGGGTTGCTGAAGGAGACCGACGAGAGGGAACGGCGCGAATCCGTGGAGGAGTCCGTGTCGCGCGATCTGCCGGGAGTGGTGCTGGATTCATTTGAGTTTGTGCAGCCGCCGGATCTCGACAAGCCACTCGAACTTAACTACAAAGTGACGGTGCCGCAGTACGCCCATCAAGCTGGCCCGTTATATCTGGTGCGAGCCCGCGTGGTCGGAGATGATGCCCTGCCCTTTGACGACAAGCCGCGCAAGCTGCCGATTGACCTTGAAGAAACCGGCCACTGGCGCGACAGCTTCGACATCGCCCTGCCGCCCGGCTACACGGTGGATGAGACGCCGGATCCGGTGGACGTGGACACGGACTTCGCCAGCTACCACTCGGCCACAACGGCCAAGGGCAACGTGCTCCATTATGAGCGCGACTACGTGGTGCGGAAGGTGGAGATTCCACCGGATAAGGCAGCCGATTTCCGCAAGCTCGAGAGCGCAATCCTGTTTGACGAAAAAGGCGCGGCGGTGCTCAAGAAACAGTAGATTCTCGTCGAGGATCTTCGACTGCATCTCCGGCGTGCGGGAAATTCTGGCGCGAGGCTTGGTCGCCGGCTTCGCCGCGGAAGTGTTGAATCGCTTCTCGGAATGTTGCGTCGCTTCGTTGAATCGCATATCGGCGGCTATCATCTGAGTTAGATATGACTGCCCCGCTTTTCTCTCCCTTCCAACTTCGCTCAATTGAATTTCGCAATCGCATTGGCGTTTCGCCGATGTGCCAGTACTCCAGCCAGGACGGCTTTGCCAATGACTGGCACCTTGTCCACCTGGGCAGCCGCGCGCAGGGAGGAGCTGGCCTGGTGATGCTTGAGGCCGCGGCAGTTTTGCCTGAAGGCCGCATCTCGCCCGCCGATCTTGGCATCTGGAAAGACGAGCACATCCCCAACCTTCGCCGGATCGCAGAGTTTTTGCATTCGCAGGGGTCGCGAGCGGGCATGCAATTGGCGCACGCCGGGCGCAAGGCGAGCACGGCTTCGCCTTTCGAGACGAGACCTGTGCTGGTAACTCCCGCGGAGGGCGGCTGGCAGCCGTTTGCGCCCAGCGCGATCGCGTTTGCGCCGGATTATGCTGTGCCTGCTGAGCTCAATTTGTCTGGAATCCAGGCCGTAGTCGAAGGCTTTCGCCAGGCGGCGCGCAGGGCTCTCGAGGCCGGTTTCGACTTCGTCGAAATTCATGCGGCTCACGGTTATTTGCTGCATGAGTTTCTTTCGCCGCTTGCAAATCTCCGCACGGACACTTATGGAGGCAGCTTTGACAATCGCATCCGCCTGGTGCTCGAAGTAGTGGACGCCGTGCGCCGCGAATGGCCGGAACACTTGCCGTTGTTTGTCCGCATCTCCGCTACAGACTGGGCCGAAGGCGGTTGGAACATTGACGAATCGGTGCAGCTGGCGCGGCGGTTGCGCGGAAATGGCGTCGATCTTGTGGATGCTTCTTCGGGCGGGCTCGTTCCCAACGCGAAGATTCCTGCCGCTCCCGGTTTTCAAGTTGGATTTGCCGCGAGAATCCGCCGCGAGGCAGGAATTGCCACGGCTGCGGTTGGGCTGATTACCGAGCCGGCGCAGGCCAACGCCATCATCGCCGAGGGCGAGGCCGATCTTGTGTTTTTGGCCCGCGCCATGTTGCGCGATCCCTACTGGCCGGTGCATGCGGCCGCTGCGCTGGGCGAACAGGCGAGCTGGCCCAAACAGTATTTGCGTGCTGCGCCGCCGGGTTCACCCGCACGTTCCGCAACGGCTCGCGAATAGACCACGAAGCCCGCGTGTTGAATTTCGCCTAGTTTTTCCTCTGTTCAGGTTGGTTCGCCACCCCATTTTGCCTCACAAAGGGCGGATGCGGAGGCCTATACTTCCTCTAGAGCGAGGCTTTTGCAGCAGCTGATGCAGTTTTCGCTCACTTAAACTTATGGCAACGCAACTCAATCGGAAGCGCGCTTACGAGCCACCGCCGATCCCGGATCGCCTCTATTTCAAAATTGGGGACGTCGCTGAACTCTGCGGCGTGGAGACTTACGTTCTTCGCTTTTGGGAGTCGCAGTTTCCGCAACTGAAGCCGAACAAAAGCGGCACCGGACAGCGGCTTTATCGCCGCCGCGACGTGGAGATGGCGATGGAGATCAAGCGCCTGGTCCACGCCGAGGGCTACACCCTCTCTGGCGCGCGCACGGTTCTTGGACACGAGCAGCGCAAGCCTGACCGGAACAAGAAGCATGATGCGCAGGCCAACTTGCCGCTCGTTGCCGGCGAGAGCAAACGGCTCGACGCAGTAGCAGCGGCCATTGGCCACGCGCGCGCCGAGTTGCGCGAAATTGCGAATATGCTGGGCGCAACGGTGCAGCAGCCTGCGCGCCGCCGCAACCGCCTGGCGCCGATTCGCGCCACTTCGGGCTCGCTGTTTTCCTCGTAGGGAATTGCCCGGGCCACGCGCCTTCAAATTTTCATTCGCACGATGGAGACGCAGAGTCTGGACTATACTCTAGCCATGCGGAATGAGTTCACTGCGATCATTGAACGGGACGGCGAGTGGTTTATTGCCTGGTCGCCCGAAGTCCCTGGCGCGAATGGGCAGGGCCGCACCGTTGAGGAGTGTCGCGCGAGTCTCGGAGAAGCGATTCGGCTGATTCTTACCGACCGTCGCGGCCGATAGTCCCACGCCTGCTGCTGATTTGTCGGCAGCAGGCGCGAGATTGTTTCTTGAAAGAGCTACTCGGCCGTTGCTTCTTCCGCGGCTGGCTCGGCGGCCTCTTCGGCCGACGCGGTTCCCGCGGAAGCGGCGTTCGCGGCTGCTACTTTCTCTTCCTCTGTCACTTCGGCCTGGACCTTTACCGTCACGCGCGCGGTGACTTCGCGGTGCAGCCGGACGGCCACCTTGAAGTCGCCCACGGCCTTGATCGGATCGCCCAACTGAATTTTGCGGCGATCGACCTCGTGGCCCTGCGCAGCCAGTTCCGCGGCAATATCAGACGAAGTGACCGAGCCAAACAGATGGCCCCCCTCGCCGGATTTGCGCGTGAAACTGAGCACGAGCGGCTCGAGCTGTGCGAGCAACTCTTCGGCTTGCGCCTTTTCGCCGGCGGAGCGCCGCGCGGCAGCGGATTTCATTTGTTCGATCACGGCTTTGTTGGCCGCGGTGGCCTGCATGGCCAGCTTGCGCGGCAGCAGATAGTTGCGCGCGTAGCCGTCGGCAACCTTCACCACTTCTCCGCGAAAGCCGAGGTCGGCTACATCTTCTTTCAGAATCACTTCCATAAGAAACTCTCCAAATCTCAAAGTCGCATGCGCCGCGGGCGTTAGCCGTTCTGAACCTTTGGGTCAGCGAATGCAGCCGTCAAGCGGCTTCGCGCAAAATTGTCTTTCGGCACTTCAGCCGTAGCTCTAGTGCCGGGTGGCAAACGGCAGCAGCGCGATGTTTCGCGCCTGCTTGATGGCGCGCGACAGGCGGCGCTGATGCGTGGTGCAAACACCGCTCAGGCGGCGTGGAACAATCTTGCCGCGCTCAGCCACAAACTGCTGCAGAAGCCGTACGTCCTTGTAAGGAATCCCGTCGATCTTCTCCGTGCAGAACTTGCAGACCTTCTTACGGCGGAAGAACTTTCCGCGTCCGCCGGGTCCGCCGGGTCCGCGGCCCGGGCCACGCGGGCCCGATCCTGGTCCGGATGAGCTGCTCGGTCCCGATGAACTGTGCGGCGCTGAGCTCGAATGGCTGGGCGCTCTTTCTTGGTTTTCGTCAGGCATCTTATCTCCTCATTCAATTTCTTTGCTCCGGCTTAGCCGGAGGATTTCTCAATGAACTCGCAATTGGCAACCAAGGTTGAGAAAGCGCAGTTGGCGACTTTCTCTGTCTCCTTGATTTACGCGCTGGCCTGGACCGGCGCGGCCGGCTCTGCCGGCGCGGCTTCGGCAGCCACGGGCGCCTGAGTTGCAGGCGCCGCAGGTGCGCTTTCAGCCGGCTTGCGGCGCACACCGCGTGCCGCCTTCACTTTAGCCAGACGCTTCTCTTCCTCGTCCACGCGCACGGTGATGAACTTGATCACCGGCTCGGTGACGCGCAACCGGCGCTCCAGCTCCAGAACCACCGCGCCATCGGCTTCAATGGTCAGCAGCACGTAGTTGCCGTCGTTGAATCTTGCGCACCATGTAGGCCAGCTTGCGGCGGCCCAGCTTCTCCACCGACTTCACCACACCGCCTCCGCCCGTAACGGTCGAAGAAAAATTGGCAATCAACTTGTCAGCTTCTTCGTCGTCCACATCGGGACGGATAATAAACATCACTTCATACACACGCGACATCGGTATTCCTTTTCCGCCGGAGCGTTTTTCAATCGCTCCAGCTAACAGCCTCACAGTTCTTCTCAGCCTTCAATCGAGACTTCGTAGTTCGCTAGCTTTCTGTTCCCTGTTCCCTATTCCCTGTTCCCTGTCTTCTCGTCTTTCCTGTTGAACTCATTCATCGCGGCTGCCGGCCCCAGTTCGAGGATGCGCCGCGTGGCCGTGGCCACTTTGTCCAGCACTTCGTCCAACACCGCCAACTCCGCCTTGCGCATGGGCGACAGCAGATAATCTCTGCCCGGCCGTCTTCCTGCTCCGGCAGCAATCGCCTCCGGAGGTAAATCCGGCCCCACGCCAATACGCAAGCGCAACCACTCTTGCGTGCCCAGAGCATCGGTTACGCTGCGGGCTCCGTTGTGCCCGGCGGGTGAACCGCGCTCCCTGATCTTGAAGGTGCCCAGCACCAGGTCAAGCTCGTCGTAGATCACGAGCAAATCCCGCGCCGGGTCCACTTCAAACTCTTGAACCAGTGCGGCCACTGCAACGCCGCTCAGGTTCATAAATGTCTCCGGCTTGGCCAGAACCACTTCGCGCCCTGCAATACGGCAGGTCGCGGTAGTGGCCCGGCATCGCCGGTTCTGCACCACAACGCCCTCCTGTTGAGCGATGCGGTCGATGGCCATGAACCCCGCGTTGTGCGGGGTCCACAGATACTCGAGACCGGGATTGCCCAGCCCCACAATCAGGAAAGGGCTGGACCGGATAGGTCCGCGTGGGAACCGGTCTCGCTTGCTTCAGGCAAGGCTTACTTCTTCGCCTCGGGCTTCTTTGCCCCCGGCGCCTCAGCATCGCCCTTGCCCTTCTTGCTACCTCAGGCTCGCCCGGTGCAGCCGCATCACCCGGCTGCAGCCGCTCCTGGCGCGCCGCCGCGCCTCCGCAGTCTCCGGCGTCGCAACCACTTCCTCGCGGATGGAGACAACGTGAGCTACGGTCGCATCTTCAGCGAGTCAGATACTTGATCTTGTCGGAGTGGGGCAGGCCGCTTACGCGGATCACCTGGTGCATTCCGAGCTCGCTCACATCCACATCGATGTGGCCGGGAATGTCCGCGGGCAAGCACTCGACCTCAACCTCGCGCAGCACCTGGTCCAGAACCCCGCCCTCAGCCTTTACACCCACCGGGATACCCAGCAGCTTGATGCGCACACGCACGCGCAGAACTTTGTCGAGCGCGATGCGTTTCAGATCGATATGAATGAGCCGGTCCTTGATCGGCTCCCGCTGCCAGTCGACGATCATGGCTTTGGTCGCCGGATGGCCTGCCACTTCGACATCCAGAATGGTGTTGTGGCCGGTCTCGGAGTAGAGAATCTTCGAAATCTGTTTCGGATCTACTTCCACGGCTACGGGATCGAGCCCGGAACCGTAAATCACGGCCGGAATCTTGCCTGCTACGCGCACGCGGCGGGCAGCATTTTTATTGAATTTGCCCTCACGGGGCTTGGCTACGACTACTTCTGGCATTTCGCGTTTTCTCGTTTCTTCTTGGAATCGGGCACGAAGTTTTGCTCCGCTCCCTTTGTAATATGCAGCTTCCAGCTACTAGCTCCTAGCCTCTAGCTGAATGTTGATGTTGCGCGGCGAATCAATTCATTCACCGCCTTTTCATTCATCGCTTCGCTAAAACGCGAAGGTCATTTTCCGAACTGCGCAGGCTAGGAGCTAGAAGCTAGTAGCTAGCGGCTAATTGAACAGCGTGCTCACGCTGGTCTCCAAATGAATGTTCTCGATCGCAGTACCCAGCAAGCCAGCGATCGAAAGCACCTTAATCTTGGGCAACTTCTGTGCCGCCTCGCGCAATGGAATGGTGTCAGTAACAACGACCTGCTCCAATCGCGATGCTGCGATGCGGTCAATGGCCGGGCCGGAAAGCACGGCGTGACTGGCGCAGGCATACACGGCCGTTGCGCCTGAAGCGTACAGCGCGTCGACAGTTTTTACCAGCGTCCCAGCCGTATCGATAATGTCGTCGATGATCAAGCACGTTTTGCCGTTGACATCGCCGACCACGTTCATCACTTCGGCAACGTTGATGTCCGTGCGCCGCTTGTCGACAATCGCCAGCGGCACTCCCATTTTTTGCGCGAAAAATCGCGCCCGCTCCACGCCGCCTGCATCCGGCGAAACCACCGTCAGGTTGGGCAGCTTGAGCTCCTTGAAGTAACTCACCAGCACCGGGCTGGCAAAAATATGATCCACGGGAATATTGAAGAAGCCCTGAATCTGCGCGGCATGCAGATCGACAAACAGCGCGCGATTGGCGCCAGCCGTCGTCAACAAATCGGCGATGAGCTTGGCGCTGATGGCCACGCGCGGACGGTCTTTGCGATCCTGGCGGGCGTACCCGTAGTAGGGCACCACCACCGTGATCCTTGCCGCCGAAGCTCGCTTGAGCGCATCAATCATTACCAATAGCTCCATCAAGTGCTGGTCCACCGGATAGCAGGTGGGCTGCACTACAAAAACATCCACTCCGCGTACGTTCTCGAGAAGCTGAAAATAAACTTCGCCGTCGGCGAAACGCTGCATCTTGACTTCGCCGACTTTGACGCCAATGTGCTCGCCGATGGCATGAGCCAATTTTGGGTTGGCTGTGCCACTGAACAGCTTGAAGCGCTTGTCTTCGCTCAGCTTCGAGCCCTTCTTGCGCTCCGGAGCCGGCGTCAGCTTGGCATCTTTGCCCTTGCCGCCATCGCCTGACCCGCCTCCGGACCCGCTGCCAGATCCACTCTTGGGCGCGTCCTTCGCGCCTTCAAGCTTGTCAGGACCCGTTTGCTTTTCAGGGTTTGTCTCGCCCGGCTTGTTTTCCGGTGTCACGGCTAACGTTTGCGATTCCATCGTAAGTGCACCTCCATGCTGGTTGGCTATGGCTGTGTTCCGTGTTCATCGTTCACAATCTCTGGCTGGGCGACCAGGATTCGAACCTGGATAAATGCCTCCAAAGGGCATTGTCCTACCATTGAACGATCGCCCACCATGACGGTCAGCCGTGGGTGAGTCTCGCTTGCCCAACGGTGGACTGTCAATCAACGTTTTTCAACATTTGCTTCCAGTAAGCGGATCTCGGAATGGTGCGCGTGATTGTCGTGCTCCGCACTCCCAAGTTCTGGACTCCATTCGTGATCCGGTTTACAGCCGCTTCAGCATCTCCGCGGGTCAGGTACAACCCGAAGAGCGCGGAACCGGAACCCGACAGAGAGGCAAGAAGGGCTGCCTCCGGTGTACCGGAACCCGCAAGAAGGCGCTTGATCTCTGCAAGGGAGGGATGCTGGGGAAAAATGACTCGCTCGAAGTCGTTCTCAATCCAGCTCATGATCCCGGTGCGGACAAGCGCAGACTCTTGAAGTCCGGCCAGGTCTTCTCCCGCGGAGAAGACACCGGAGGAGCCGTCTCCAAACCCACCTTCAGGAATCTCTCCCCGAAAGGCGCTGGCGTAGCTTCGGCTCAACTTCTCTAGTCTAGCCGTCCCTGCCTCTGCGGTCAAACCTTCCGCGGCGCAAAGTGCGTCCCAATCGCGAAAGGCCTGCGGCGTGGAAACGCCAATTTCCGGCACGGCAATGACGCACCATGTTGGCTCGATATCGGGGAGCGGATAGACTTCCTGCCCGCGGTCGACGCCGAGAACCGTTCCGCCGACGAGAAACAGCGGCACGTCGGAGCCGACTTTGGCGGGAATCTCGAGTTTCCGGGTGAACAGGCTGCGGATCGATGTGCCCAGCTCGGCGTCCAGGCCAACGAGCGCCGCCACGGCGTTGCCAGATCCGGCACCCAGGCCGCCCTGCACGGGAAGCCTTTTATCAATATGGACTTCGACGTCTGCGGTCGTCTCGAGCGTGTCGAGGGCGAGCTCGATCATCTTCCAGACGGTGTTGCGCTCGGCGAGTTTGTTCTCAGTGGTGGGAACGCGGGGGTCGTTTGAGGTGATCCGAATCGAGGTTGTGCCGGCGCGTTTCGCCTTAACCGTCACCAAATCATGCGTTTCCAGCGTTTGATAGACCGTGACAAGCGCGTGAAATCCATCCGGACGCAGCGGCCCCAGGAACAGGCCCAGATTGATCTTGGCGTGCGATCGGACGATAGTAGGCGCGGCGGTCGACATACCGAATCATTGTAGAGGGCGACCGCAGCCGGACTAGGTTTCCCTGTAGACCGATGCTCCGGCAAGGGTCCCAAAAACAACTTCAACAATCCCGCCGAGCGTCGTGTAGAGCGTGAGGTGTTTCGAAAACAGACCCGGAACGTACATGAAGCCGACGTTGGGCAGGAAGACTCCGATAAACCACACGGCCAAGCCGGCAATGATTGCGGTCTTCGGTCCCGAGCCAAATCGGGGCCGGATTGCCGCATAAAGCCATATGGCCGCGAGTCCGGTCAGAAGCCCGAGCACGTTGAGCCAGATGATCTGGACCTGCGAAAATCCGGGCTTGCCGAGCAAGGCCATTCCATCGGCCCAGCGCTGCGCCAGCCATACGCCATCCACTAGATAATCCAACAGATCGATGGCGATGCCCGCGACAATTCCGCCCAGGATCAGACGGGTTACGTTGATCTTTCCCATGATGCTCTCCTTTTGGCGTTTTGGGGGACCGCGGAAGTATACTCGCGGTGTATAGGTCGCGCAATGAAAATATCTCACTTATTTTCAGTCACTTAGGGACTAAATTTCTGAAATATTCCCTTTGCGAGCGTTCTTGTTCACCATATTCACCAGAGATGAGGCTGGTATGCCGGCTCCGGATGCTTGCGATGCCACATGTTTCTGGAGCCGGCATCGCCAAGACCTTTGCACGATCTTGCAGAGTAAGTGAACTTTGGAGCTAAACTCACCGTAATAATGTTTGAACACTGGGTTTGAACACGAGCGGAGTTCTTATGCACTTCCTGATCTTCGGCGTCGGACTTTACTTTCTTCCTGCAATCATTGCGGCTGTACGGCACACGCACAACTCCACCGGAATCCTGCTGCTGAATCTTTTTCTCGGCTGGACGATGATCGGCTGGTTTGTCGCGCTTCTTATGGCGATCTTTTCGATGCGGGATTATGGGCCGTATTATGGGCCCCATTGCGGGCCTTATCGCGACGACTACTACTACTATCACCGCGGATGGTAGAGACTGGGGTTGAGCCGCCGAGCCCAACCAATTGACGCCCCGCTTTGCATTCCGAGATTTGCCCGCCGCAGTCAGCCTCTTCGCTGCTACGGCGTGCGTCGTGCTTTGGCAAAACGCGCACGTGGCGATTCTGTGGGATACCAGCTATGTGCTCGACAACGCTGCGCGCATCGCAGCCGGGCAAATGCCTTACCGAGACTTCCCTTTCGTTCATCCGCCGCTTACTTTCCTGATTCAGGCGGCAATCATCCGGTTCACGGGCCGCGTCTTCTTTCATCATGTGATTTATGCCGCAGTGGTGAGCGGGCTGGGCACCGTGCTCGCCTGGAGAATCGCTCTAGCGTCGCTCCGCGAAAGTGTTGATGTCGTGTCGACGCGCGGGCGTGTTGCTGCGTGGCCTGTTGCGCTGCTTGTGGCCGCCCCGCTGATCTTCCTCGGCATCTATAGCATCATTCCGATTCCCGAATACGACGGCGAGTGCGCATTCTGGATTCTGGTTGCTCTTTGGCTCGTGCAGAGGGCCGAGGCAAAACGAACTGTGGCAAATGGTTTCGCCGCCGGCGTGGGAATCTGCGTTCCGCTCTTCTTCAAACAAAATATGGGCCTGCCATTTTTGCTCGCAGCAATTAGCGCGGTGTTGCTCGTGTTTGCGCTTACGCTCATGCGGCGCGGGCAAGTCGAGCCCGGTGAACTTGAGGTTGAAGCGCCTGAGAAGCAAGCACTGCTTGCGATTCTGGCTGGCGCGTGCGTATCGTTAGTCGCGGCTGGGCTGGCTCTGCATTGGACCGTCGGCATCAGGAACTACCTTTACTGGACGATCGAGTTTGCCGGCGAGCGCCGTTTGCCGGGACTGGGCAACATGCTCTCCGTATTCCGCGATCCGTCGCTGCTATGGACTCTGCCCTGCATCGTTGCTGGCTTTGCGCTCCTGCGCTTCGCGACTGAAAAATTCCGTTGGGCGCGGGTGGTGGCATTTCTGCTGCTGGCCACGCCGTTCATCTACACGCTCGCTTCGCTGCTGATCTACGACGACGCCGACGAGCGTGGCGACAGCTTGCTGGCGCTTTGGCCGCTGCTGCTCTTGCTCGCAGGCGCGCTGGCCATCGCGAATCTTTTTCGACTGCGGCGACAGCTTTCACTGCGCGCATTTTTTCCGTTCATAATTCTTGCCGCGATCGGCGGCACATTTATGTCGCAGCAGCTTTGGGGCTCCACTTATGCCATCTGGCCGCTGCTCGCGTTGCTCATCGCGGAGCTGCTCGCAGTACTCGATCGTGTAGAAGGTGGATTTGCGGAGCATGACGCCGCACCCAAAGCCGCACCCGGGCCGGCGAAATGGATTGTACCGGCTCTCGCCGTTGTCATCTCCGCAACGCTGCTCGTTTGCGGAGGGTTTTATATGACCAGCGAAGAGCGGCTCTCGTATGAGAATTTTCCCGATGGGCCGGTGCAGCATTCCGCATTTCCGCAGCTCGCGGGCATGGCCACGCCGGGACAGTATTTGCCGGAACTTGACGAGTTGCTGCGCTACGCACAGGCAAATATCCCAGAGGATGACGGGCTGATTCTGATTCCCGGCGAAGATCCTTTCTACTTTGCGACTGGGCGCGTGCCACGTTTTCCGGTGCTGCTTTTCGATCCCACAACGGATCCGTATGCGCCGGCCGAGGCCGCAGCCTTAGTGCCCACTCAGAACATACGCTGGCTGATTGTGAAGCGCGATCTGCAAATGAAAACCGATCCGACGCCCGACCGCGCCGAGACGATGACTTTGCTGATTAACGAATTTAAGCTGGCCGCGCATCTAAGCGGATACGACGTGTATCGGCGCTAGTGGCGATGTTCGCGCACGCTACGCTTTCCTCTTCGCCCTGCCCGACCGCTTCAGCTCTTCCCAGTCTTTTTCGGTCTGCGCGGCGTAGACAATGCCGAACTCGGCAATCGCCTCTGCGAACACATCTCCTGAGCCGATGTACCCAGCGATGGTTTGCGCGTCGCCTGATCGCGCGTGGCCGCGGGCGAGCAGCTCGCCGCAGACCTCGGCGTAGGCCTTGAGATTCGCGCCAGCCAAGTCCTCAATTGTGATGGAGCCTTTGTGGTCGTTGAGCTGGCGCACCAGATATTGCCGGTTGCCGATGTTCGTCCAGCCGAGAAACGGGTCAGTTTGAATTTGCATGAATCGCTGGCCTTCAGCCACCCGCCGGCCACCGTGCGCGCTGGGTCGCGCATCAGGCAGATAGGGCGCGTAGGCCGATGCAACCTCTTCCTTGATTTGCAAAAACAGCGGATCGCCGGACCCATTTCCCTCCATATGGATGGAGTAGTCGCGCAGGCCTACGGAGCCGGTGCCGACAACTTTGAATGCGACATCGATGGGGCGATAGAAGTCGAGCAGATGTTGACGCTGCGGCTCCAGCATCTCGCGATACGGGCCCAGCGAGGCCACCACAGCGGCGGCGCGGGCGCCCGTCACGCGGAAGAGCATCGGTTTTAATTCTTTGAAGCGGCGGCTTGATCCAGAACGCGACGAAGACGGAATGGTCATCCGTTCAAACAAGTGCAATGGCGTGGCGCGCTCAGCTTTTGAGAGAGCATCGTGCACTGGCCGAGCAAGGTCGAGGCGATGCACCTGATAGCGGTTCACTTCAAGTTGCGGCATGCGGGTAAAAGCACGCATCAGCATTGCGTAGCGCTTGGTGCAGGCTTCGGCGGCTTTGCGCGCTGAGTTGTTTTTGTGTCCAGCGGCGCATCCGGCCAGAACAAGCGAAGCCGCCATTCGTTTCAGGTCCCACTCGAACGGGCCGCGGATGGTCTCGTCAAAGTCGTTGAGGTCGAATACCAGGCGCCCATCGGGCGCGGCGAATGCGCCCAGGTTGCGCACATGCGCGTCGCCGCAAAGCTGGCTGACGATGCCCGTCGACGGAAGCTGCGCCAGATCGGCGGCCATCACCGGCGCGGCGCCGCGAAAGTAGCCGAAAGGCGATTCCGCCATGAGCCGATATTTGAGCTGGATCAGATCCGGTATGCGGCCGCGCATCGATCGAGCGACAAGCTCCAGAGCGCTGGCCGGCCGCGCCTTGGGATGCAGCGCTTCCTGCTGGTGGCGGCCCACCTGCTTGCGCCGCGCCTGACCCAATGCCCGCCGTTCTTCAGGACTTGCCCAGTGCATACTGGCGGTTCTCCAATTCAATTGCCCTGTGGAGCTTCGATCAAGTTTCATTCAAGGCAGCTTTTCCTTGATCGAAAAGCCGCTGAACTTCTGCCGATCCAGAGTAAAGCAATTGTAGAACCGTTTCGCGCGACGCACACTGGCGACCCTTGCGGCGACAAACGGCGATGTCCTTTTCAGCACCCGAATCTGCAGCCGCAGCGAATCGGCTACGTCCTTGCGCTCAGTCCTCGCCGAAGAAGCGCTTGCGCACTGCTTCGTCAATTGGCAGGTCGGGCCCAACAAAGAGCGCGTCCGGTTGCCGGGTGGGGTCCGCACCAATCATTGGCATGGCCCGCGCGCGGCGCGCATCTGCTTCCGGTCCCATGCCGAGATACATTGCGCTCATCCACTGGTGGAAAGCGTGCAACCGGCCCGCGTAGCTGTCATGCTCGTCAGCGTAAGCGTGTCCTGCTGCATCCCAATCGTCGGTGCGCATCAGGTGATCGCGCAGCACCCGGGCATCGCGCAAGGTAAGGGAAAGGCCCTGCCCCCAGGTGGGATCGCTCGATGCCGCCGAGTCGCCGACAAGCGCTACTCCGTCGCGGAAGGGATGATCGACCCAACTGTGCGCGCTACTGAAGGTCGCTAGCGGGCCAGCCTGCTTTATGCCCTCGAATAGCTCAGCGTTTGCGCCTGTCTTCCTGCATCCATCAAAAAATCTGCCCACGTCGCCGGACCCCTGAAACCGCGGCTGCGTTCGATCGTGGTAGCAGAGATACACTCGCGCCCGTCTGCCGCCCTGCGGTATGACGATTGCCAATTGCCCCAGTGCAAAGTTGTAGACGCCCTGAAGCGTGTCTTCCGCCGCTGAGACGTTTTCGAGCAAAATTCCGGCGATCATCAGGTCTTCCGGATCACGCTGCACTGTGAAACGCGCGGAAGAGCGCGCCACGGAAGATCTTCCTTCGGCGCCTACCACCAGCCGCGCAGAGATTGTTTCTGTGCTGCCATTTTCGTCAATGACCATCTCGGGCGACGCGCCCGGCTGCGCACTTGGCAGCACTTGGCGAACCGCCGCGCCCCGTCGCACCGTGGCGCCCGCTGCTGCGGCCGCTTTCAACAGCGACTCCTGCATTGCGGGGTGATAGCAGGTAAGGAAAGGTAGCTGATGCTTCGTGCTGGGGATGACCTCGCGACGCTCGACTCGATCGCCCACAACATATGTATCGATCCAGTTGAGATGATGCCTGCCGGCTTCTGCGAGGCAGTCGGTGACTCCGAGGGCCTGAGCTTCAGCATAGCCCCAGGGAAACATCGCCTCGCCGCGGACGCGATCCTTGAATTGCCGCTCGTGCTCGATGACGAGAACCCTGGCGCCATGTTCCGCCATATTCTTGGCCAAAGCTGCGCCGCCGAGGCCGCCGCCCGCGATGGCCAAATCGTATGTTGTTGACATGATTTTTTGCTCCTGGGCGATTTCCTGACTGTATGAGGTCGCGGTAGCTTGGGGCAAGAATTTAATTTCGAGGAATTTGTCGCTTGGGGATTGTGGTTTGGCGGTCGCACTCGGTCATTTACACTGATTCTTCCGGTGCGACCGGCGCCCTCCACTTAAGCCTTCATGCAAAGCCGGAATCTCAATCGAGGAGGATTTCTGTTGACGCGAAAATCCGCCTTCCAGTTTCCGCTAATGGCCGCAATTGCGCTGGGCGCACTTTCGCTGCCCGCGCAAGCTCCGGAAAAGACCGCTGACGATCGACGCGATCTTTGCCCATGGGCCGCTCATCGGCGAGCCGCCCGATCAACTCACCTGGTCGCCCGATGGGAAGCACCTGACCTATCTCGACGGCGGCGAATTGATGGATGTGGATCCTGCCACCGGCAAGACGCATGTATTGGTAAGCGCGGCGAAGATGGGGAACCTGAACGGCAGCAATGCGTCAGAGAAGGACCGTGACCATCGCCAGCGCTACAACCTGGCCAGCTATGTTTGGGCTCCGGACTCCACGCACATTCTCTTCGACTCCAACGGCCGGCTCTGGCTTTACGACCTTCGCAACGGTGTTGGAGTCGAAATGGGCTTTTCGGGTCTTCTCTCCGGCGACGACCCCAAGTTCTCTCCTGACGGTTGGTCTATCTCGTTTATCAAAGATCACGGCCTGGCCGTCATCCAGCTTCGCGACCCCGGAACGCCCACCATGCCTCTAACTCCCGCGTCCAATTCCTCCAGCGACGGACAGGTGTTGCTCAATGGCGAGGTGGATTGGGTGTACGAGGAAGAGCTTGACGTGCGTAGCAATTATTTCTGGTCGCCGGATTCAAAAAAGATTGCCTATTTGCAGATGAACGAGACTCAGGTGCCGCAATATCCGCTGGCTGACTGGATTCCGAGTCACGCGACAGTGGATTGGCAGCGCTTTCCGCAGCCCGGCGACCCAAATCCTGAAGTACGCCTGGGCGTCGTGCCTGCGAGCGGCGGCAAGACTGCATGGATGAGAATCCCGTTGCACAACGGCGACGACTACGTGCCGCGCTTTGGCTGGGTTAACAGCAAGACTGTGTGGATTGAAACTCTGACGCGCGATCACAAGCACCTGGCGCTGTTCTTTGCCGACGCCGAATTAGGCGAAGCGCGACAGATGCTCGAAGTCAGCGACGATAAGTTTCTCGATGAAAATTACGATGTGACGGTGGGCGATGGAGCCATCGTGCTCAGCAATTGGAGCGACGGACACAATCAGCTCTATCTATATAGCTATGACAAGTCGAAGCCGCTCAATTCGGATGCGAAGCTCGATCGCCAGTTGACCAAAGGCGATTTCGAAGTTGGCGATGTGTACAACGCAGACACTGCTCGCAGAGTTGTGGACTATGCGTCGAACGAAGGCGATCCGCTCGAACAGCAGCTTTGGCAGGTGAGCTTCTCTGGCGAACGCAGGCAATTGAGCGAGGGTGCGGGGTTTCATCAGGTCACTTTTGCTCCCGATGGCGGAGCCTTCACCGACAAGTTCTCGTCGCGCATGACGCCGCCGGTGATGCGCGTCTGCCGGATGACAGATAAGGCAGGAGATAAGCCGGGCGGAAAATCCGGCGGGGATTCGTGCCGCGTCTTTTGGGAGACGCATGCGCTCGATTCTTACCATCTGGACCCGCCGGAGCAGTTTGAGGTGAAGGCGCACGATGGAACTACCCTCTACGCCACGTTGTTGCTGCCGGAAGGCTCGACGAATCCCGCAGGCAGACTTCCTGGCGGCACGCCCCCCGCCGTCATCCCTTTGATCGTGAATCCCTACGGAGGGCCCCACGACCAGATCGTCGCGAACCGATGGAGCGGCGCGCTGCTCTTCGATGAGCTGCTGGCGCAACACGGTTTCGCAGTGCTCCACGCCGACAATCGCGGCATGGGCAGCCGCGGGCGCGCCTTTGCGCAGGCCGCTTATCGCGACTTTGGCCCCGTGCAGCTTGAAGATCAGTTGACGATTGTGGACGCGGCGCTGGCTAAGTATCCGCAGTTGGATCCGAAGCGCCTGGGTTGGTGGGGCTGGAGCTGGGGCGGCACATTCACGGTTTACGCGATGACTCACTCGGACCGCTTCCGCACCGGTGTGGCCGTTGCGCCGGTTACCGACTGGCGCAACTACGACTCCGTCTATACCGAGCGCTACATGGGCTTGCCTGCGGATGACGCGGACGGCTATCGCGATTTCTCAGTGGTGAATTCAGCATCGGACTTGAAGGGCCGGCTGCTCATCGCGCACGGGACCGGCGACGACAATGTGCACTTTGAAAACACGGTGCAGCTGGTGCAGCGGTTCATTGACGCCGGCATTCCCTATGACTTGCAGATCTTCCCGCGCAAGACGCACTCCATCGCGGGGCCGGAAGCGCAGACGCAATTATTCTCAAGGATCTTGGCGCAGTTTGAAACTTATCTGAAGCCCGAGGCTCCGGCGGCGGGCGGGAACTGATCCTTAATTAGACCGCGTGCAATTAAACCTCGTTGCGCTTAAAGAGTTCGTCCTTCTTGCTCTTGGGGCAGTGCGTGCACTCAAGGCAGGCCACAAGCAATACGGCTACGCCCACCGTGACCAGCACGGCAAGAACGCTTCCATTCACCGCAATCCAATGTGCCAGGGTCCGCATCTTCGATCACCGTTCAGGGTAAAGATCCGGCTATCCAGTTGGATTCCGAAACTCTGTGGAATGTTACCCACATCCGAGATTAGACGATATCCCTCCCTTTTGGGTCAGCAACTAACGCTTTCTGGGAATCTATCGGCCGGATCGAGAAAAATTCAGATTGCAAAATAGCAAACAAAAGGCGAAGATGGTGGTGAGCGAATGGCAGCTTATCCCAATCCGGCACCGTTACCCCCTTCGGATGAATGGCCTGAGGAGCTTGCCAACCTTCGCTTCGCGGCGGAAGATGCACCCAAGAATCCGGAAACTGTTCATGACGTCGATTCCGTCCTCACCGAAAATTCCGCCCAGGCTCCGCTGCTGAACTGGCTCTTCGTCGATCTGAACTCCTACTTTGCGTCGGTGGAGCAACAGGTCCGGCCCGAGCTTCGCGGCCGACCTGTCGGCGTGGTGCCCATGATGGCCGATACGACCGTCTGCATTGCCGCCAGTTATGAAGCCAAAGCTTTCGGCGTTCGCACGGGCACGGTCGTCGCCGACGCCAAACGCATGTGCCCTGAGATCGTTCTTGTCGAAGGCCGCCACGAGATTTACACCGAGTACCACCATCGCGTTGTCGAAGCTGTTGAGAGCTGTGTGCCGGTCACTGCCGTTTGCTCCATCGACGAGATGGCCTGCCGGCTGATCGGCCGCGAGAGGCCACTCCTGAACGCTATCGACCTTGGCCTGCGAGTCAAGGCGGCAATCCATGAGCGGGCCGGCGAATGTCTGCGTAGCTCTGTAGGCATCGCCACGAACCGGTATCTCGCCAAAATTGCCAGCGACATGGAAAAGCCCGATGGACTGGTGGCGCTGCCACTCGACATTCTGCCTACGGCGCTGCATCAACTCACGCTGCGCGATCTGCCCGGCATTGGCGCGCGCACGGAGAAGCGGCTGAATGAAAAAGGCATTCGCACCATGGATGATCTGCTGGCGCTCGACCGCGAACACGCCGGCGAAATCTGGGGATCGGTGTGGGGCGAGCGGCTCTTTCACTGGCTTGCGGGCGAAGATTTCGAAATGGGGGAACTAGAGCACCAAAAATCCATCAGCCACTCGCATGTGCTGGCGCCTGAAATGCGCACCGCGGAGAAGGCCTGGGCCGTGGCTCACAAGCTACTGCACAAAGCAGCCATGCGCTTGCGCGCGGCGGAGATGTGGGCCAGCCACATTGGCCTGGCGATTGGTTTTGCTGTGCCGCGCGGCGAGAAGATGCCCGTTTCACGATTCGGCGCGCCCACGCGCGGCTGGCGCAGCGAGATCAAACTGAGCGAGTGCCAGGATAACCAGACGCTGATTGCCGCTTTGCGCCGCCTTTGGGAGTCGCGGCCCAGCGGCGAGCAATACGATCACCCGTACTTCATCGGCGTGCAGCTCAATAACCTTGTTCCCGATCGGCTGCACACGCTGGCGCTCTTTGACGGCCTTGAAGAAGAGCAGAGCCGCACGCGTTTGCTTGCCACGATGGACCAGATCAACGACAAGTACGGTATGAGCACGCTCGCGCCCGCCGCAATGCTCACGGCGTACAAAGCTGCGCCCACTCGGATTGCGTTTAACAGCATTCCGGATTTGTTTTAAGAGCAGGGATAGCTGCGTACTACAAAAGTGCTTTTGTAGTACAATACGTATTATGAAAGCGGTTGTTCAAGCACGGTTAGATCCCGAAGCCCGGAAGACTTTGGATGGCCTCGTTCGCCGCCTGGGCTGGAACCCCTCCCGCGTCGTCCGCGAAAGCCTTCTCCTGATGGGCCGGTATCACAGCGCGACTCCTCGCAAGCGAGTCATCGGCGTAGGCAAATTCGAATCCGGGTTGCCCGATCTCGGTTCGAACAAGCGGCACATGCAAGGCTTTGGCCGGTGAGGTCCGTTCTTCTCGACACCGGAGTGATTGTCGCGCTGTTGGACCGGAGTGAACAGCATCACGCTCGCTGCGTGGAAGCTCTAGAAACCCTGGATCAGCCCCTCGCCACTTGCGAAGCAGTCATCGCTGAAAGCTGCTATCTGCTGCGTGGAGTCCCCGAAGCGCCGGAAACAGTGCTCGCCAATGTGGAGCAAGGAATTTTTCAGATTCCCTTGCATCTGAATCGCACTGCAGCTTCGATCCGGGCCATTCTCCGAAAATACCGCGATGTGCCGGCAGACCTTGCCGACGCTTGTTTGGTCCATCTTGCCGACGAGCTCGAAACAGGAGAGATTCTCACCCTCGACAGCGACTTTGCCCGCTATCGCTGGCGGCGAAACCGCGTGTTTCGAATGCTCATTCCCCTTAAGTGAACAGCAGATGCAATTCAAGCGCCTTCCTGGCCTGAACTTTTTCTCGCCAGCCGCGTAACTCTCTGCATCCCATCCCGCACCCATCTGCGGATTAGAAGGTAGCAGCGAGTCTTATGGCCGAAGATTGGCAGCCCGACTTCGAACAACTTGTTGACGAGCACCAGTCCATGGTTTTTTCGCTGGCGCTGCGCATGACGGGCGACCGCGGCCTGGCCGAAGAGATTGCGCAGGATGTTTTTATGGAGCTTGACCGAAACTTGGCAAGATCGAATCTGCGCAGCACGCAATCTTCTGGCTGCGGCGAGTGACCATGAGCCGGGCGACGGATGCGCTGCGGCGGCGGCGGGCGCGCGGTTTTGGCCAGTGGGTTGAGATTGTCGAATCGCACGGCGTGCAGGAATTGGAACGTGGATCGCCGCTTGGCGACCGAATTGAAGCTTTGCTGGCGACACTTCCTGAGGCGCAACGCGCGGCGATCATTCTCCGCTATCAGGAGGATCTGACGCCGGAGGAGATTGCGGTCAACTCTCGGCGCGCCATTAGCCACGGTGAAAAGCCAGTTGCAGCGAGGATTGAAGCTTTTGCGAGCCAAGGCCGAGAGTCAGTTGAAGGAGTACATCCGTGCCGTTTGACAAGCAGTTTGAGCACGTCGACGAATTTGAACGCGAGCTGAGCCGAAACCTGGAGCGCCAACCAGCGCCCGCAAGCCTGAAGCGCAAAGTGATGGAGGGGCGGCAGAATCGCGCGCAGCTTCACTTAACTCGCACGGCAGCGCGGCAACGCAGCCGCATGATCTGGTTCGAGCGCATCGCGGCTTCACTGGTCCTGGCCGGAGTGGCAGGCAGCGTAGTGGCGGGACATTACGCCATTGAGCGCCGCAAAGGCGAAGAAGCTAAGCGACAAGTATTCACAGCACTGCGCATTACTAATCATGCGTTTGAGGTAATGAACGAGCAATTGCAGGAGCGAGACGAGAATTCGCAGTAAAAAAAGATTCGCACTCACAAGGAGAATTGAGCATGAAATATCGCATTGCAACAGTCATTCTGGGAGCCGCGGCGCTGATTTCGCCGGCACTGGCCCAAACATCGCCGCTGCCGCTGCCAGCTCCTGTCGAGAAGGAACTCGCCGCGCGCGCCTCGGCTGTGACCGAAGTGACGCTCAACAAAGACATGCTGGGCTTCGCCTCCAAATTCATGGACAAGAACGATAAGGACCAGGCAGCGGTGAAGCAGCTGATCGAAGGTCTCGATAGCATCTACGTGCGTGATTACGAGTTTGACAAGGAAGGCCAGTACTCGATGGATGAGATCGAGAAGCTGCGCCAGGCCTTTGAGACACCGGAGTGGTCGCCGATGGTGCACGAGCGCGAGCGCAATGGAGTAGAAAGCACGGACGTGCTGATGAAGCTCGTGAACGGGGAGCCGCACGGAATCTTTGTGCTGGCCGCTGGACCCAACGAGCTGACGATCGTGCTGATTCTCGGCCCCATTCGCCTGGATCAGTTGAGTGAGCTTAAGGGATTGAGCGGGCTCAGCGAGCTGGGCAACATCGGCAAGGATAAGGACGGCAAGGACAAGGACAACAAAGACAAGTCCGGTGAGAAGGCCAAGAAAGGCGGCGACCAATGAACGGACAAAAGGGGAGCACACAAGCGGGGAATGGGCGCATTTTGAACCGGCATTTTTGGATTCCTCTGGGCTGCGCGGCTCTTTGCGTACTGCTGGTCGCTCCACGGTGGGTTGTGCGGGCGGCCGGGGGCGGCGAAGGCGGATTTGACAACATCGTCAGCTCCATTGAGAGCCGCTATCACCAGCACGCGATGCGGATTCCGTTGATGGGCCTGGGCAGCTTTGTCGCGAGCGCGGTTACACACGGCGGCGTCGACGGCGTTCACGTTGCCGAGTTCGAGCACTTCTCGGCTCCCGTTGACGGCGATGATTTGAACCGCATGGTCGAAGAAAAGCTGGGCCAGGGATGGGAGCGGATGATCCGCGAGACGAGTCGCGCAACGGGCCGCCACGGCGGTGAGCAAACGCTGATCTTCTCGCACGCCGAGGGCAAGCGGATGGGACTTTTCATTCTCGATCTCGACGGCACAGAGCTGGATGTGGTGCAGGTCTCTGTTGATCCCGACCGGCTGAACGAAACGATTCTTAAATACCAGCACCACGATCACGGCGATGAGTCGGGCCACGAATCGGGCCAGGAATCCAGCGGCGAATCAAAACAGGAAGGCAGCTCCGACTAGCGCGCGCCGTCAGGTGTACGCGTCATCAGATCGACAAAATCCTTTTGGAAGCGCGGCAAGTCCAGGTCCATCTGCGCATGTGCGAGGCGCACGCCGTTCGCCGGCTTCAGCGGCTCCGGCCACGCTAGAGTGTCGCCGTAGCTTGGGCCGTGGCTCAGGTCGACATCCATGTAGACGTCGACTTCTTTGGTGATGATCGCGGGATCGAGCCACGCACACGCTTCGAGCTCGTCCCACATATCCGTGCGCCGCTCGCTCCATGCGGCGATATAGCGCGCCGCAGGTGTCTGCGACTTTGCGATAGCGTCGAGCATCTCTTCGGTGAACGGCGCCTTCACTGAAACGTCCTCAGTCGTCACTTCAATGTGCGGCCAGTTGGCACGCAGCACAATGTGCGCGGCCTCGGGATCGAACCAGAAGTTGAATTCGTGGCGGGGGTCAGCGGCTTCGATATCGTTTGTCTGCGGATTGAGGCTGCCGCCCATAATCAAGATGCCTTTAGTCAGCGACGCGAACTCAGGATCGATCGCGATAGCCAGCGCAATGTTTGTCAGCGGCCCGGCGGCGTAAATCGTAACCTCATGCGGATGGGCGCGCACCTGGCGAATGAGAAAGTGAGCCGCGTCTTCATCGAGCGGCTTCGCGGCCGGCAAACCCTCGGGCATAGGAGGAATTTCGAATGGCCCGTGCGATTGCGGTTTCACAGCACCGGCCGGCGTTGCCACAAGTCCTCCCCAAGCGCCCAGCCACGCCACCTTGCCGTTGAGCGCTGCCTCCATGCGCGTTTGCTCCTCGTCGCGCACCAGCGGAAAAACAGCGCCACGAACGACAGGAATATCCGCGTGCCCGGTCAGCTCCAGCATGCGCAGCGTGTGCAGCGTCTCTTCGTCGCGCCACGCATCGCCGGTCACCATGGTGATTCCGAGCACCTGGACATCCGGAGACTGAAGCAGCACAAGCATTGCCATCTGATCGGAGCCACCGGGGCCCGCGCCATCTTGATCGATCAGGACCAGGCGCTTTTGGGCGGGGCAAAGAGTGACGCAGGCCAAAAGCAGAAGCGCAAGCAACTGTCTTTTCATATTCTGAATTGTGGCACAGCTTTGGGGTCTACTTTCACAGCCAAACTTGCCGGGCGATGCTCGGACCACTGACAGCGGATCACCGACGGCTATCCGGCCGTCGTTCGCGCCCAAACCCGCGCGGCTTGAACTGCGGCTCGACAGGCAGGTCAGTCTTGCCTTCTGGATAGACCACGAGAAACCGGCCCTGCCCTTCGCCTACGCTGGCCGTTTCAATGCCCTTCAGCGACTTGCAGACCAGGTGCAGCATGCGCCGCTCACGGCTGTTCATGGGCGGAAAGCTGTAGGGCTGCCCAGTCTGGCGCACTTTGTCGGCTGCGGCTTCAGCGGAAAGCCGCAGTTCCTCGGCACGCAGAGCTTTGAAGTTCGCGGCGTCAAAACTCACCATGTCGTGCTCGTGGTGGTCCAGGCGCAGCATCTGCGCGGCCAGGGTTTCGATAGCCCGCAGGAGCTCGCCGTTGTGCTGGATCACCAGGGGTACGTCGGGCCCGGCCAATTCAACGCTGATCTGGCGCCCGATCGGGGAGGGCTCCGCGCCTTCCACTTCTTGTGCTCCATCGGTCGCGCTAATGCGGTATTTGAGGCGCAGCCCACCAAGCTTGTTCAGTGAGTTCAGGAATCCGGCAATTTTCTGTGCAGCCTGCTGCAAGTCGTCAATCGGCATAACAATTAAGTATCTCAGACCGGCCAAGTATCGCAGACCGGGCGGACCGGGCGCTGGGCTCCGCGGCAAAGAAAATCCGCAGCCACCGGGATCTGCCAAACCTGTCGGCTGCGCCAACCCTGAGAAACAAAATGCTACCTTGGACCTTGGACCCCGTGATCGCCCGGAACCCAATGTTGCGCAAGATTTTCGCCATCTATATGTGCCGTCTTCTTCCAGTCCTCCTGCTGCTGCCGCTTTTGGGTGCGGCGTGCGCGGGCGTGCAATGTTGCGCACAGGGCGGACCGCCATTTATCACCGACGACCCTGGCACGCCCGGCAATCATCATTGGGAGATCAACTTCGGCTGGATTGCGAACCACAATCCAGGGCAGTCCTACTATGAGATTCCAGACGTCGACATCAACTACGGCTGGGGCGATCGCATCCAGCTCAAATATGAGATTCCGCTGGCCGCGGCAACTGATCCAAACAACTCCACCGGAGTGGGACTCGGCGAATCGTATCCGGGCATCAAGTGGCGCTACTTCGAGATCCATCGTTCAGGCGAGCCGAAAACAGACGCGAACCTGCTCTTTTCTCTGGGCACCTACCCGCAGATCATGATCAACAATCCCACCAGCTCCGCGCGGCGCGGCATTGTTGAACCCGGCCCGCAATACTACTTGCCCATCGAAGCCACGGCACAACTCGGATGGCTTTCGCTCAATGGCGAAGTTGGCCGGTGGATCGGCAACAGGAATGCACCCGACCAATGGGGCCGGGGCTTGATCGCCGGGCATGAATTCAACGATCGCACCGAACTCTACGCTGAGCTCTACGATCTACAGGCGATTGATCGCATTGGCAGCCAGCCGAAACAGCGATCATTCACGCTCGATCTTGGCGGACGCCAGACCATCGACCGCGCCGGCCATCTTCGTCTGCTGTTTATGGGTGGCCGCGCCATTCAGGCAGTCACGCGCACTAACGGCGAGCCGAGCTGGATCGCCTACGTTGGACTCCAATTGCTGCTCGGACCAAAAGAGAAGGAAGCGCCCGGCAAGCTGCCCTGAGGTGAACATTTGAGTCTAGGCCGCTTCCATCGGCGCGGAACCCCTTTTGAAAACTGCGCCGCAGACGAGAAGTCCAAGCCACAACAGGGTGGCTGCGGTAATCACCCAGTCGACCCCGAAGTACATCAAGGATCGAATCGTCATCTTTGGACCTCCGAGGATCAAATACGCGCGGAGAATCCCGCCGGCGAGCGCCACTGCAGGCGTGACTATTGTGATGACGCGAATTTGCGTAGGCGTATAAGGTTCCGCGGCCGGCAATTCAATCGGCTCGGTCGCGCGATACCAGGACCAGATCCAAACCGCAACAAAAACCAGGCCAAACAATGTGCTCGCATATTGCAGCACCTTGAACATCGGCATGTTCCCCGCAGCCGGGACATGCACAACGTCGCTCAGGAAGCTCCAGTGCCGAAAGGGCCAATAAAACGGGTGCGTGAATGAGTCCCACAAAATGTGCGTCGCCGTTCCAATCAGGATCGAAACCACGATCAACGCCAGACGCGCAGGTGGCCAGAAGGAAAAATTTCCGCTTCCGGGTTTGAGTCTTGTGCGAAAGCCCTTCGGCAGCAGCATTAAAAGCGGCTGCCTTACATAGGCATAGAACAGCCAAAGCACCGCAAGGCTCACCGGCAAATCGAAGATGAAGGCGCCGAGCAGCGAGTGGCCGATGGCTCCGCGCGCCCGAATAAACATGAAGTATGCGAAATCAGGCGCGAAACATCCGATCAGGAGGGCCGGCATTTCAAGGCGCGTTTTTCGGAAGGGCCATGCGGCGGCGGCGTGAGAAAGAGTAAAGGGCATTGATTAAAGTATCTCGCACCCGGGGTCGGCGAAGATTTTGGGGTGGGGAAGATTTGCTGTGTTCGTTGCCGCGTCCCGTACTGGCAAGATAGGATGGCCGTGAAAAAGTTTTCAGGAGATTCCAGTCGTGAAAATCCACTCGCTTTTATCTGTCGGCGCTCTCGTTCTTGGATCGCTCTCCGCTGCGGCGCAGGCCGCTCCGAAAGTCTCCGCGAAACTCCTCCCAAAGTCTGCCCCGCCGCAGGGACCGCAGGTGGCATTGACTCCGCCTATGGGCTGGAATAGTTGGAATTTCTTCGCCCGCCGCGTGACCGACAAGGACATCCGCGACGCTGCCGATCAGCTTGTCGCCACGGGAATGAAAGACGCCGGCTACGTTTACGTGAACATTGACGACACCTGGGAGGGCGAACGCGACGCCGACGGAGTGCTCCACACGAACGCGAAGTTTCCTGACATGAAGGCCCTGGCCGATTACGTGCACTCGAAGGGGCTGAAGCTTGGCATCTATTCTTCGCCGGGGCCAAAGACCTGCGCGGGCTTTGCGGCCTCGCTCGATCATGAAGCCCAGGACGCGCAACTCTACGCCTCATGGGGCGTTGATTATTTGAAATACGACCTGTGCAGCTATCGCGAGGCCGTGATGTCTGTGCAATCGCCCAACGACAAAGCCGCGCAGATGCGCCTGATGGTTGCGGCCTACGCGAAAATGGACAAAGCACTCAAGGCCACAGGCCGTCCCATTGTTTACTCGCTGTGCCAGTACGGCTGGGACGCGGTGTGGGAGTGGGGCCCAAACGTCGGCGCGAACCTGTGGCGCACCACCGGCGACATTCAGCCGAACTGGCAGAGCATTTACTCGATTCTTAATGAGCAGGCAGGACTGGCGAAGTACGCAGGGCCCGGCCACTGGAACGACCCTGACATGCTCGAGGTAGGCAACGGCAAGCTTTCGACGGCCGAGAATCGCACGCATTTTTCCATGTGGGCCATGCTGGCCGCGCCGCTGCTTGCGGGCAACGATCTGCCCAATATGACGCCTGAAGTTCACGCCATCCTGACCAATCGCGATGTAATCGCCATCGATCAGGACCGCCTTGGCCGCGAGGCTACACACGCCTACTCTGACGGCGAAGTGGACGTCTGGACGCGGCATTTGTCTGGCGGCGCTTTGGCCGTTGCAGTATTGAACGCCGGGTCTGACCGATACTCAACGCACCCATTTCACTTGAGTCTGGCCAAGCTCGGCCTGCACGGCCCGCAAAAAGGCAAGAACCTCTGGACGGGCGAGGAGGTCAGGCTCACGAACGACATGCCGATCGAAATCGCAAGCCACGACATTCTGCTGGTGCGGCTTCTGGCGCCGAAATAGGCCAAACGCAGAGCGCTGCAAAGGGCCTTTGATCGCGCGAACGATCTGCTTGCTCAGACATCAGAATTTTTTCCCAACCGTCGCTAAAACCGGGTAAAGTAATCCCTACCGGTTCCCCCTGCCGAACAATATATGTTGCTTTGGTTCTGACGCTTTTTTTGTGACGCTTTTTGAGCGCCGCAGTGGGGCGTGCTGTCAGCTAGCGATCTCAAGTTCTTTCGAGTACTTCGTCAGATTCGTCAGTTTCAGTTTGCCGATTACTGAATTTCTCGCCGCGCTAACCGGATTAGGAGTGCTCATGGCCACCGCCGCACCAGCGCTGATTTGTCCGCAAGGACACGGGCCCGGAGTAGCCGGTTCGCGGTTCTGCACCTTCTGCGGGGCGACCCTAGTAGTTCCTCTTGCGCCGGGGCAGGCGGTTCCTGCAAATCCCGCAGTCGCTCAGCCGGCAAACGCTTCGCAGTGGCAGCCGGTAAATACGGGGCCGGCCCAGGCGAACGCCGCAGCTCCTGCTTCGATGCCTCCAAAGGCGCCGTGGCAACCACCGCCAGCAACGTCAACCCAACCGCCTCCGGGTGCACCTTGGCAGCCACCAGCCGGATCGACAACTGCTCAGGCGCCTCCTGCGGTTTCAGCTCCTGTGTCTGCGCCAGCAAATCCTGCTCCGATTTCGACCAAGCAAGCACCCGCCTGCAAAGTTTGCCGAAACACCGGCGCAGGGCTCAGCGAAGACACGATCGTCTGCCCGGAATGTGGTTGGTTGCGCCCCTTGCTTCCGGGTTACACGCTCGATCGCTCGGTCTTTTTGTGGGCGCAGGACGGCCAGGCGATGACCAAATTACAGAGTATCTCCGCGCTTCATACGGCCGCGAAGTCCATCTCAGAGAAAGTGGGCCGGCCCATGGATTGAATCGACGTTTAACGGGATTCGCCTGGGGCCGAGGCAGTTCCCGGATATCTGGGTTCGAGCCGTTCTGGCTGCGCGCATTCTCGGGTTGCCCAAAATGCCCGATGTCTATATCTCGGGAGATTCGCAGTGGAACACCTACACCTATGGCACCGACACCAGTGCGTTTGTTGTGCTGGGCACTGCGATCCTGAACAATTTTCAAAACGACGATCTGCTGTTTGTGCTGGCGCGCGAAATGGGGCACTGCCGCGCCGGCCATGCGCTTTGGAAAACAGTAGCTCGTTTTCTCGCCGGCGACGACAGCGTGCACAAGGGTCTGCTCTCCGGCGGAGTGTTGAACGCGATCAGCCTCAGCCCTACGAAATGGATTCAGGATGCAGTGGACCTGCCGCTGATGGCATGGTCTCGCCAGGCCGACATCACGGCGGACCGCGCCGCGCTGCTTGCGATTGGCGATGAAGCTATGGCGCGACGCGTGCTGCTGGCCTGGTCCATCCGCTCTTCAAGGCTGCTCAAGCAAGTCAACATTGAGGAATGGATGAAGCAGGAAGAGGGCAGCGACGATCAGATGACGCGCTTCTCTGAGATGACTACTTCTGCTTCCATGTACACCACGCGGCGTTTGCGGTTGCTGGGGCAGGCGGCGCGCGAACCCGAGCTTATGCGCTGGAGCCAGAGCATCCAGCCGATTCGCAAACGCCTGACGCCTCCACCGCAGCCGCCGATATCCGGATTGACCGCTGCCGCGCCTGTCGTGAGGCGTCCGCTGCCAGCTCCCGGGACAGTGCCTTCGGCCGGCCAGGCTCTTGGCTCGGTAACTGGTTCTGTGCGCGGCCCAGTACCTGGCCCAGCGTCTGCGCCCGTGGCGGCGCCGGCTGATTCTGTTCGCGTGATTTGCAACAAATGTCAGGGCGCAATGCGAATTCCTCTTGCGGTTTTGCGCGGCAAGACTTCGCTGAACGTCCGTTGTCCGAAATGCCAAAACATTTTTACGATTCGGCCGAGACCTGCTACTGGGGCGCCCGCTTCGCAGGCGCCGGCCACTCAAGCGCCAACCGGCGCGGCACAAACAAATCCACCCAGACCGCCGGGGTCTCCCGCTGCACCGGCGAAGCCGGCTGGCGTCGCGACGGCAACTGCCGCTGGACAAACTAAAGCCAACTGCGGCGAAGCCATCTGCCGCGGCATCGCCGGCATCGAAATCACCTGCGACTTCGCCGAGCGAGAAAACAAAATCGCCCGCACGGCCGTCCGTAGTTGTAGCCCCACATAAACACGCCAAGTGATCGAGAAAAGAAAAGAGAGGGGTAACTTATGCCTGATGATCCGAATGAAGTAGTGGTGATTGTCCCCGACGCAGCCGCAGATTCACCCGACGGCTCGAGCCCTACAGACGAGCCCGTCGTAGTTGAAGTTTTTGATGCTGTTGTTGATCCTGGCGGGAGCAGTGACCCAACAGACTCAACCGGAACAACGACAGGCGATCCGGAAGTGATCGTCGTCGAAGAGGGCGCCTCGCCTGATGGCGGACCCGAGGTGATCGTAATCGATCCGGTCGCCGATGGCCCCGGAGGTGATGGCGGGTCGACTTCCGATCCGACTGGGTCCGACCCGACGGGTAGCGGCGATCCGACAGGCCAAGCCGATCCGACGACTGGGGACCCGACTACTGATCCAAATTCCGATCCGACTGGTAGCTCCGATCCCATCGCTGGCACTCCTGATGGCGGAGATGCACCAACCGTGGGCGATCCGGGTTCGACGGATCCCGGTTCGACCGATCCGGGGGCGACAGATCCTGGAATAACGGACCCTGGAACGGCAGAGGGAGTTGTGGACCCGACTGGAGGTTCTACTGATCCGGGAGACGGAACAACGACGCCTGACGGATCAGATCCTACAGATCCGACTACAACCGATCCGACTTCCGACCCGACTGGCAGCGGCGATCCGACCGTAGTCGGCTCTGATCCTGATTCCACCCCCGCCGACCCGGACTCGACGACTGACCCTGATGCGCCAGCCCCGGTCGACACAACGTCTGACCAACAAACGCTTGAGCAGACGGAGCAGCAAGAGGGTCAGGCTGCTCAATCGGGCGACTACTCAACAGCTTCTAACGATGCGCAGTTGGCCTATCAGGAATCGCAGACCATCGCGAACGAAGGCGGCCCCGACAACACCGACCAGACCTGGGCGGCGGAGCAGAACGAGAGCCAGGCGAATTGGGATCAGCAGACGGCGGAGCAGGACCAGACGACCGCCGATAGCTACGCCAACGATCCTAACGCGCTTCCATCCGATGCAGCCGACGCGCAGCTCTATGGCGACGCCGCTCAAAACGAGGAAGGGACTGCTGACAACTACGGCGAAGCGGGCGCTTACGGCGATCCGGTCGGCGAGCCGGTGGATACGCCGGCGGACACAACGGAAGATGCACCGGTCGAAGACGCTCCGGCAGAAGAAGCTCCCGTGGACGATACTCCGGTGGATGACTCGCCACCAGCCGACGACGCCGCGGTCGACGACGATTCGTCGGCGAGCTGAGACGAGAGCGGTTCTCTGGTCGATTTATTGCGAGGCTGTAATTGCCGGCTAGAGAACCGAATCAACTTGCGCGGCCGAGGCACACCGCAAACCAGCCCTTAGGGTCGGTCCAGGTTGCCTCGGCGCGGAAGCCCGTCTCTGCCAGCAGCGCTTCGACCTGGCCGGGTTGATATTTATAGCTGTTCTCGGTGTGGATGGTTTCGCCGGCTGCGAAATCGACCGTCAAATCCAGTGCGGCAATATTCACGCTCTGGGCGATCCGGCTCACCAAGTGCATCTCCATCCTTGAAGCCGCTTTGTTCCACAACGCTCGGTGCGCGAATGTCTCCGCATCGAACTCCGCATCCAGCTCGCGATTGAGGCGCACGAGGATATTTTTGTTGAAAGCAGCCGTGACTCCTGCTGCATCGTCGTATGCAGCGACGAGCGTGGCTTTGTCCTTGGCGAGATCCACGCCCAGCAGCATTGCGTCGCCAACTTCAAGACCGGCACGTACCCTGCGCAAGAGCCGCACTGCCTGGTGCGGCTCAAAGTTGCCGATGCTCGATCCGATATAGAGCACGAGGCGGCTCTCGTCTTCATCCATCGGTCCCAGGTGAAATTTGCGATCGTCGCCATCGGTGTAATCCATCACGCGCGGCGCGACTGAAACGCTGGGAATCTCGCGCTCGATTCGTCTTTTGGCTACGTCAAGCGCGCTCGCCGAAACGTCGACCGGCTCATAGCGGACTGTTCCCTGCCGTCGCACCGCCGCCTTCAAAAGCAGCCGCGTTTTCTCAGCCGATCCCGCGCCCAGCTCCGCGATGCGCAGTCGCCTGCCGCTGCACGCTCGCTCGAGAATCTCCTCTGAGGCGCCAAGAAAAATTCCGCGCTCAGTGCGCGTGAGGTAGTACTCATCGAGCTCGGTAATCTCGTCGAAGAGCCGCGAGCCGACCTGATCGTAGAAAAGCCACGCTGGCAGGCGCTTGGGCCGCGAAGTCAGTCCTTCGCGTGCCACCTCTGCGACTCGTTCATCAAATTGCAGGTCGTCGATTTGTAGAATTGGGGCACGAGAAGCAGCTGCGCTCATGGGCTCTCAGTTCATTCGCTTTCAGTTTGGATGCAGCCGGCGCGCTTAAGTCGCCAGCCGGATGCCGGAAAACTGCCATCGTGTCTCAGGGGAGAAGAAATTGCGGTAGGTCGAACGGATATGCCTCGCCGGCGTTACGCACGAACCGCCGCGCAGAACCATCTGCCCGCTCATGAACTTGCCGTTGTACTCGCCCAGCGCTCCATCCAGCGGCTTGAAGCCGGGATAGCCGAGGTAGGCGCTGCTCGTCCACACCCAACAGTCTCCATAGTAGTGCTTCGCACCGTCCTCGTTTTGGATGAGATCTGAGGCGGGGACAGGCATCAGCCGCCCGGAATCAAGCAGATTTCCCTCGACCGGCTCGCCCTCAACTGCGGACTCCCATTCGAACTCCGTGGGCAGCCTGCGGCCCGCCCATCGCGCGTAAGCGTCAGCTTCAAAATAGCTCACATGACTCACCGGCGTGGCTGCGAGCTGCTCGTGAGGGAGCTCGCCGCGTAGCGTGAATACGGACCAGACTCCGCTTTTCCCGGCGCCATCTTTTTCGGTCCAGTAGAGCGGCGCTCGCCAGCCGTTCGCCTTCACAGCATCCCATCCGGCAGAGAGCCACAACTCGGGCTTGCGGTAGCCACCGTCGGCCATGAACTCAGCGTATTCGCCGCAGGTCACAAGCCTGTTGGCCAATTGAAACGACTCCAGCCAAACCCGATGGCGCGGCATTTCGTTGTCAAAGCAGAAACCGTCGCCGGAGTTCCCGGTTTCTTTCAGGCCGCCCTCAAATTGCGCAAAACTTAGTGGCGTTGCCTGGTCCCTTGTTCCCTTGGTCCCTTGGTCCGTATATTTCGGCCGCAGCGGATTGGTAAAGAACGCATTCAGAATGTCGGTCAGCAGCAATTCCTGGTGCTGCTCTTCGTGGTTCGCGCCGAGCTCGATGCGCCGCAGCGCTTCTGGTTCGGGATCGCGCTCAAAGAGCTGTTCCATCGCGGCATCTACGTGCTCACGATAAAGCAGAATTTCCTCAAGCCCGGGGCGCGAAAACGACGACCGCAGCCGCTTCTCAGGGAACGCCGAGAAACCTTCGTAATAGCTATTGAAGAGCCACGGAAAGTCCTGATTAAAGAGCCGGTAGCCGGGCAGAAACTCCCGCAACACAAACGATTCAAAGAACCACGTGGTGTGCGCCACGTGCCACTTGGCCGGCGAGGCTTCCGGACACGACTGCACCATCATGTCCTCTGGCGTCAGCGGCTCACAAAGGGCGATCGTGCTGCGCCGCACGTCGTTGAAACGGTTGAGAATCGCCGATTGGGACCCCGAAAAAGTGGTTGTGCTCACGGCCCGCCCTCCCGCATCCGCTGAGTGTAGACCATTTTGATGCAATTCATTGTTATTTCGGCTTCTTTTCCTTTGGTAGACGGCCGTCGCTTGAACACCAAAGGGCGCGCCATCCGTCCCATCATCGTGGGACGCATGGCCTTCAACTAAGGTTACGGCTTTGCCTCCCATTCGGATTTGGCCCATGAAAGGGCCCGAGACAGGGCTTTGGGGCTGGCATCTGACCTCAAATAGTGCTTTAATTCCTGCGAAAGACTTGCAGGATTCCTCATCCCCTCGCACGAGGCCAGGAGGGAGTATGAACGACACGTTCAAGCCGAACCGCTGGATCCCATGTGCGGCTCTGATCGTTTTCTCGATCGCGGTATCGCGGAATTTGCCGGCCCAGGCACCCACCCCGGCAAACGCGCCGAGCCCGTCTCCTGCCGCCGTTCCATCTGCCAGCGGACCCGCGACAGCTGCCCCAAGACAACCGACCGACGAAGAAATCGGTGACTCGCTTACCGCTCGCCAGCGCTACCAGGCCGCCATTGCCGCCTACGCCAAAGCGCCCGAAAAGACAGCCGACATCTGGAACAAGATGGGAATTGACTACCAGATGATGTTCAACTCAGCAGACGCTTCCCGCTGCTACAAGGAATCGCTGAAGCTCGATCCGCGCAACCCTCAGGTTTTGAACAATCTGGGGACGGTCTACGCCTCGTCAAAGGACTTCGGCGCGGCCGACCGCCTGTACCGCAAGGCACTCAAAATCGATCCTCGATCGGCGCTCATTCTTAAGAATCTGGGCACCAACCTGTTAGCGGAGCACAGGTACGACAAGGGTTGGGCAGCCTACCAGCGGGCTTTGGCCATTGATCCGCATATCTTTTCCGATAACGGCTCTCCATCGGTTCAGGATCCATCTTCCATACAAGAACGTGGCGCGATGAACTATTACATGGCGGCGGGTTGCGCGCGTGCCGGCTACGCTGACTGCGCACTTCAGTATCTGCGCATGGCCCTGGATGAGGGCTTTACCACCCGCAAAAAGGTCGCGACCGACAGCGAGTTCGCCAGCCTGCACGACAATCCCGACTTCAAAAAGCTGCTTGAAGAGCAGCAGCAGAAGCGCGCACAATAAGCCGCGCCAGCTCGTGGAGTATCGTCGACTCCCGACGCATCTCATGCGTCTATCTGACAGGCCCACATTTTTAGGCCGATCTTTTCTTGGGCCGATCTGGCCGCCTCTCTGGGAGATTTGATGAATATCCGCTTTTTGTCCGCAGTTGTTATTGCAGTGACATTCACTGCCACGGCCTATTCTCAGAATTCCGGGGCAGCGGCTCAAAATTCTGGTCCCGCGGCACAGGATTCCGACACCGCACCGACATCTACACAAAGCGCGAGCCCGAATGCGGGGCAGAATGGGGACCCGGGATCTGTCGGCGGCCGTGGGCAACGGGGCGGACAGCGTGACGGCAGGGGCGGATTCGGCGGCGGAATGGGCAGGGGCGCAGGCATGATGGGCCGCGGCTTGATGGGCACCGTGACTGAAGTTGCGGCTGATCACTACACCATCAAGACTGACGCTGGCGACGTCTACACCGTCCATTTCACCGCGGATACCCGCATCTTCAAGCAGGTGGCAGAAGGTGCACGCCAGCCGGGTGAAGGCACTGGGACCGGCGCGGGCGATGGCCGGAATGGCGGACAGGGTAGCGGACCAGGCGGTGGAAGGCGGTCGCGGCTACGGCGGCGGCAACTCGCCGCAGCAGATCAAGCCGACTGACATTAAAGTCGGCGACGCCATCAGCGCGATGGGTGATGTGGATGCGACCGCCAAATCCGTGGCTGCCAATCGAATTGCGCAACTCGATCCCGCGGTCGTCGAGCAGATTCACGCCATGGAGGCTAATTTCGGCAAAACCTGGCTGATGGGAAAGGTCACCGCCATTGAAGGCACAAAGATCACGCTGACCGGCGTGCTCGACAATTCCCCTCACTCCGTTTTCGCGGACGAAAACACGGCCTTTCGCAAGCGGCGCGACCCGATCACCCTTGCCGACATTCAAGTCGGCGACACCGTGCGCGCCGATGGCGCCGTGAAGGATGGAGTGTTTACCGCAACCAACGTGAACGTCTTTGGTGGTGCGGGCGGTGAGACGCCTTCGGTTCCGCGCGGCGCCACAGTTCCGCAAAGCGCGCAGCCCCAAAACTCGCCACCGCAATAGCTTTTATTCAATCGACTGCAACGTCCACGCTCCGTTCGTCAGGACAAACGTGGCCAGTCGCGACGAACTTAATTTGTTGCCGGGATTGTGCGCAATATCCTGCAACGGCTGCGGAACTCCATCCAGATTGATGTCCTCAGTGAACAATGCGGTCCGAGTATCTCCTACAGACTGAATCTCGCCCACGTCGCGCGCTTTCAGATGATTTGCCACAACGGGCATTACGATCACCGAAGCTTGCGGATCGCTTGGGCTATCGGGCCGCCACTGAATCACATCTCCGCCACTGGCCAGCGTCAATACCTTTTTGCCATCGGGCGTTAACTTGAAGTCGGCCCAATACCCGTTGGGATACCTCTTGATCCCGAGCCAGTATTTGGCTGTGACTCCCTGCCCCATTCCGATGTCGTTCACCGCAATGTTCGCCGGCACAGCGGGTGTCTGGTCATACTTGGCCTGAATCATCGCCAATGCCTGGGCTTGCGTCAGGTCAGGCGCCGACTTGCAACCTGCCATCCATATTCCAGATACGAGGATCACGAACAATCCCATGATCTGCAACTTCACTGCGTTTTTCACGCTTCCTCCTTTGACCACCTATGTGGCCCGCAAGAGTAGACATCTTCAAACGGCCCGAAATTTGTTGCCCCGCCATTTTTCATCTACTTTCTTCGGCTGTCAATGCAATTGAAGGTGACCCCGCTCACAGATCGACGTGCCGGCAAGAAAATGCTTGCACGCTAAACGCCACACGGGCTTTGTTCATTGGTCGCCGACAGGACTAGAGAGGAAGTCAGGAATGATTCGCGTAGAAGCTCAATGCGGCATCGCCTTGCTCGAGCACGCGAGTTCGTTTCAGGTTGCCGTATTGCCCCTCAAGAGACTGCTTGCGCCGGTGCTCTGCGACAACCACCGCGCCTGGCGCAAGAATTCCCTGCGCAGCCCCGCCCAGCAATTCAAGCGTGGTCGCGTACTCTTTCGCTTCGTCATAGGGAGGATCGAGAAAGACGACTTCGTATTTTTCAGGTTTTGGATCGGTCTGTTTTGGATTGGCTGACTTCGGATCGGTCCGGCTCGCCGTTTTCAGAAACGCGCTCACACTTTTTGCGTGGACGCGAACACCACTGCTGATTTCGAGCCGCTCCAGATTGGCGTTGAGGATTTTCAAGGCCGCCGGCGCACGCTCAACAAACGTCACGCGCAGCGCACCTCGGCTGATCGCCTCAAGACCCACAGCGCCCGAGCCGGCATACAGATCGAGAAATGCAGCATCCTCAATGCGCGGCGCGAGCACGTTGAAGAGCGTTTCGCGCAGACGATCGCTGGTGGGCCGGGTACTCATTCCCGGCGGGGCCGCGAGTGTGCGCGAGCGAAAGGTTCCGGCGATGATGCGCATCGCCAACCAGCATAACGGAAGTGCCTTTGGCCTCCGGCACTTCCCAGCCGAATCGCCGACCGAAACCACTGGGCTACGTTCCGTCAGGCGTCCGCCTAGGGTCAGTCGGGGTGACCGCCCGTCCGCCACGAGAATCTGCCGGCAGCTTTCCGGGTCGCCTGCCACTACAATCGGTGTATGCGTGGCTGGTCAATCCCGCTGGGCCGATGGATGGGCGTGGAGATGCGCGTCCACATCTTCTTCCCTCTGCTGGTCCTGGTGCTGTTTGCCATCAGCGGCGCTGACGGCTGGCCGCGTGCGCTGGCTCTATTTCTTCTGCTTGATGACGGCTGTGCTCGTCCGTGAAACCGCGCGCCTGCATCGTCGCCGCGTGGCTTGGCATGCGCCTTCGCGCCGTGCTGCTGCTGCCCATCGGCGGCCTCTTTGCCTACGCAAATCCTGAAAGCCAGGAGATCGCCAATAGCGGCAGCGGGCAGTTTATCCTTGCCGCGACGGGCCCGCTGGCCAATTTGAGTGCCGCGCTCATCGCTGCCGGCATCATCCTCGGCACCAGCCCGGATGTGCGGCTCTTCGATCATCCCTTCATCACCGCAGGCCACTTGCTGCGCAGCATGGTGTGGATGCAGGCATCGCTTGGCGCCCTGCATTTGTTTCCCGCGTATCCTCTCGATTGCGGCCGCCTCATCCGCAACAGTTTTGCGCGAACTCACGGGACGGCTCCCGCCGGACGCGCCGTATCTGGTCTCGGTCAGGTGCTCGCGCTGGCTGCCATTCTCGGCGGCATGTTGGCGCAGGAACCCTGGCTCATTCTCGCCGGCTTCTTCATCATGATCGGCGCGCAGATTGAAGATCAGGGCGTCTTCTTCCAATCCGTCGTTGACACTGTGCGCATGCGCGAGGTGATGCTCACTGACTTTGCCACGCTCTCGCCCTCTGACACGCTCGCCGACGCGCTCTACCGCTGCGTGCATTCGCTGCAGGAGGATTTTCCCGTGGTGCGCGGTCCGCAGTTGGTCGGCATCGTCTCGCGCCAGCGCATTCTTGACGCTCTGCGCAATGACGGCAACGGCTATGTGCAGTCCGTCATGTCGCGCGCGTTTCAGGTGGCGCGGCCCGAGGACACGCTCGGCACCACGATTCGCCGCCTCACAGCGGGCCATGGTTTGGCGCTCATTCCCGTCACTGAAAGCGGCCGCGTGGTGGGCATTGTGAGCGTGCAGAATTTGATGAGCTCGATGTCGCTGCTCGCCGAGCAGCGCCGCATCGAACGCCAGGAAGCAGAGAACTAGAGGCTGCCATGGCACGCGAGGAAGATGCGGCCCGCACCTCGAACCTCGTATCGAATCTCGCACCAGGCCTTTACCTCGTCGCCACTCCCATCGGCAATCTGGGCGACATTACGCTGCGCGCGCTTGAAGTTCTGCGCAATGTTGACCGCATCGCCTGCGAAGACACGCGGCAGACGCAAAAGCTGCTCAACCATTTCCAAATCGAGAAAAAAACTGTCAGTTATCACGAGCACAATGAGCATTCCCGCGCAGCGGAGCTAATTGCGGCGATCAAGGGGGGTAACGCCATCGCTGTGGTTTCTGACGCCGGAACGCCCGGCGTAAGCGACCCCGGGGCCTGGTTGGTAAGTGACGCCATCGCCGCGGGAGTGCAAGTCTTTCCTATTCCCGGCGCCAATGCCGCTGTGAGCGCGCTGATCGCTTCAGGATTACCCGCCGACGAGTTCGAATTTCTCGGATTTCTGCCGGAGAAGGCGGGTGCGCGTCGGACGAAACTCGAAAATCTCGCCGCTCATCCAGGCGAAAATGCACGGACTCTGATTTTCTACGAGGCACCGCACCGTTTGCTCGGCACGCTCGCCGATTTGGAGTTGGTTTTCGGGCCGGAGCTTCGTGTCGCAGTGGCGCGCGAGCTGACCAAGATTCACGAAGAGTTTCTTCGCGGAACTGTTGCCGAGGTGCGCAGTGAACTTGCTAGTCGCGATCGCATTCGCGGTGAAATCACGTTGCTCGTCGAAATGCCGACAAAGGCTACTTTGTCCCTCGGCGCGCCTGACGCTGCGCACGAATCGATCGCCGCGCGCGTTGCCCGCATGCAGGCTGAAAGCGATATCGACGAAAAAGAAGCGCTCAAGCGCCTGGCCCGTGAGTTGGGCCAGTCAAAAAGCGAAGTGTATCGCGAGCTTCAGCGCGAGCGCGCCCGAAAGCGCTGAGCCCAGCCTTTACGCCTTAGCCACCTCGACCAGTGTCGAGTAAAAAGTCGCTCCGCGGCCGATGTCAGTCAGCCGCTCGCTGGTGAGCGCGTTGATGTTTGCGCCGTCGGGGTGCAACTTGGCCCAGTCGAGGCGCGCAGCAACCACGCCCGGGGGCAGGCTCGCGTTCAACATTGCAGTCAGGTCGAGCGATCCGCGATCGTTGAAGACGCGGACGAGTTCGCCTTCGGCAACGCCGCGCGATTCGGCGTCAGTAGGGTGAATTTCGATTCGCTGGCTGGTTCGCGCTTCCATCTTGCGATGGCCCGGCAAATTCGCGAAGGTCGAATTCATATAGTTGTCGCTCTTGCGTGCAAGCAGTTCCAGCGGAAACTTTTTCGCTGTGTCACCCCATCGCGACTCAATCGGCGGAACGAATGCCGGAAGGCCGTCGGCGCCCGCAGCAGCCAGCGTCTCCGAAAAAAATTCGATCTTGCCGGAAGGCGTTGGCACCGGACCGGAGGTGTAGGGCAGGAACGGCCGCTTTTCAGGATCGGAATAAAACGCGAGCGGAATGTGACCTTCGCGTTCCAGATCTTCGAATGTAATATGCTCCATGTTCGCGTTCTTTGAGTGGCCGTCCTCGCCGATCGCTAGCGCCTGCCGAATCATCTCCTCCGGCGTGTCACGGAAGCAGGCATCGGTGAATCCCATCCGTTGCGCGAGCTGGCCGAAGAGCCACACGTTCGGACGCGCTTCGCCCGGCGGTTCAATTGCCTGTTTTGAAAGCTGCACAAAGTAGTGGCCGTATGCGCCCTGCACGTCGGTGTGCTCGAGAAACGTTGTCGCAGGCAAAATGAAGTCGGCGTAGTCAGTGGTGTCGGTAAAGAACTGTTCATGAACGACCGTAAAAAGATCCTCGCGCATCATTCCGCGGCAGACTGCATTGTGATTCGGAGCCACTGCGCCCGGATTCGAGTTGTATACAAACAGCGCCTTCACTGCGGGGCCATCTTCGGCATGCGAGCCAAGCTCGGTGAGTGCGCGGCCAAGCTCCGACATGTTCACCACGCGCGCAAGTCTTCCGATTGGCGAAGCCTAGCGCCAGATCGGGCCTCTCGAGAGCTTGCTTGTTCCACTGAAACGCGCCAGAAGTCGAAAGTTGTCCGCCGCCACCGCGATGTTTCCACGCGCCGGTGAGCGCCGGCAGCATGGCAATCGCGCGCACTGCCGTGCCGCCGTTCTCGCATCGCTGGACGCCGTAGTTCAAGCCGCAGCATCGCGGGTCGCGTTGTCGCGTATTCGCGCGCAAGTTGCTCGACCTCGGCCGCGGTCATGCCTGTCCACGCGGCGACGCGCTCCGGCGTGTACTCGCGAACTCGATCCGCAAGTTGCGCAAAGCCGTGAGTCATTTCCTCAATGTAGACGCGGTCCTCGAGGCCCTCGTTGAGAATCACATGCATCATGCCCAGCGCCAGCGCCGCGTCGGTTCCAGGACGGATGGCAATGTGCCAGTCAGCCACCGCAGCGGTACGCGTGCGATAGGGATCGATCACGATCAGCCGCGCCCCGTTGTGCCGCGCCTGCTCGACGAACGGCCACAGGTGAATGTTGTTGCCGTGAATGTTCGCGCCCCACGCGAGGACGAGCTTCGCCAGCCGCACATCCTCCGTCGGCGTGCCGTACTTCTTTCCGTAGACGAGGTTCCACGCCTGGCCGCCTGCCTCAGAACAAATCGTGCGATCCAGCTGGCTCGCGCCCATACGATGAAAGAAGCGGCGATCCATCGATCCATAGCCGAGCACGCCGATGGTGCCCGCGTAACTGTAAGGCAGAATCGACTCTGGCCCGAATTTTTCGCCGATCTGTTTGAGCCGCACGGCGATTGAGTTCAGCGCTTCGTCCCAGCTCACGCGCTCGAAAGATTCGTGCTCGCTTCCGCGTTGCAACGGCCCTTTCGCCACGCCCGCTTTGCGGCGCAGGGGATAAAGAATCCGGTCTGGCGCGTAGACGCGATCAAGATACTTGGCCACCTTGCCGCACAGAAATCCCTGCGTAACCGGCTGCGATGGGTCGCCCTCCACTTTCACAGCGCGGCCCTCTTCGTTGACCGTCACCAGCACCGCGCATGAGTCCGGACAGTCGTGCGAGCAGACCGTGTGAACAATGCGGAATGGGGTGGAAGTAGCCATGAAGTGATTGTAAGCTGAACGCGGATTTTGCTCGCCCAGCCTGGATGTACACTGGACACGCCATGGATTGCGTTTTTTGTAAAATCGCCGCCGGAGAGATTCCCTCAACCGCCGTTTATCAGGATGAGCTGGCGTACGCATTCGGGGATATCAATCCGAAAGCGCCGGTACATGTGCTGATCATTCCGCGCGAACACATCGGATCGCTCGCTGAGGCTGGCGCAGACAAACGCGCTCTGCTGGGGCACCTGATGGGCGTGGCGGGGAAAATTGCCCGGCAAAAAAGCCTCGCGAAAGGCTACCGCGTTGTGGTGAACACGGGCGATGATGGCGGCCAGACTGTGGAGCATCTCCACTTGCACTTGATGGGCGGCCGGCAGATGACCTGGCCACCGGGATGAATGCAGGGCGCAAGGGAGCGAGGGAACAAGGGACCGAGGAAACGAAATAAAAGTCATGGAAGACAAAAGGGGCACGCCAAAACGGCGCGCCCTTCGTTTTTGCTTCCTTGATGTTCTTGTTCGCTTCGTGCCTACGTCGATGTCTCTAGAACACAGGCTGTTGCGAGACTTCCTCTTCTTCTTCCACGCCGTAGCGGCGCAGGAGAATGGGCAGGCTTTGCGAGAAGGCCGAGCGCGGCATGACAGAGTCGCATCCCGCCTCGACAGCTTTCATCTTCAAGTCGCCCTGCAGATGATTCAGGAAGCCGATGATCGATACAGCCTTCTTGAACTTAGATTTGAATTTGGGAATGAGCGTCATGGGCTTGGCGTTCAGATTGTTCAGATCGAAGACAAGCAGCGCGGGCTTTTCGTTTTCCGGCGCTTCGCAGATGCGCGTGACTGCATCTTTATTTTCGCCCTTGATGAACTCGACTTTGACACCGAGTTTGCGCGCCGTCTCCTGAATCTTGGCGAGGAAGAAAAGATCCTCAATGAAGCAGAAGATGCGGGTGGGAGCGTCTGCGCGGATGGGAGCCGGCGGCTGCCCAGAATAAACGTCGGGATAGTAGCCGCTGCTATGGCCGTTGCTCGCCGTGGGGATGGTTGAGGGCGGACCGTCAGCCACATTGCCGTTGGCCACGCGATAACTGTGGTCCATGGGGCCAACAAATGCGCGCGGACCCTTCTGGCGTCCCCTGCGCTTGCCTTGCGATGAGCCGCCGATGCTGTTGCCGGGCTGGGCCGGAGGAGCCGAGCTCTTCTGGAAGAATTTCTTCTTCTTGCGGCCCTGGTGCTGGTGTACCGGGCGGCCCTGCATGGATTGCGAAGAATGCGGCGTCTGCGCTTGCGGCTGGTCTTTCAATTGGCCGTTGGGTACATGACCGTTGGCCACTTGGCCCTGCGGCTGTTGAGCTTGCGCCCCAGCCTGTTGGCTGGACTTGTTCTTGCGGCGCCGGCGACGGCGCCGGTGCCCATGCGACTGCGCCTGACCATTGTCAGAAGGAGGCCCCTGTTCTGTCGGGGGCTGCGTCGGTTCTATTGTCATGATGCTTATGCTTCCTGCGGCTTTGCTTTCTGGAGTATTGAGATGCGATTTTTACCCTGGATACGCTGCTGCGTGGCCCTGCGCAAATGCTCTCCGGGTTCTTGCGGAAAGCGGAGCAGATGAGATCGTCAACTGCTCAATTCATAAAATGGCGCGACCGCTACTTTACCTGTGAGGAAGTGCTGCGCGAACGGTTCTCAAACCAGCCCAACGCATCAGCTTCTGTGTATCTAACCCTTGAGCCTCTGGGAGAATGTTATTGCCGCTTCAAACGCCGGAGTTATCAATCGACTCAATCCGACAGCCGGACTCTTCCCGGCACAGCCTTTGCTTTTCTCTGAGAATGCCCTTTCCTATGTGAGCCTTCGTCACGCGCAGCCTGATCGCAATCAGATTGCCGGACGATGTTTTCCTGGCTCTGCGGCGAACATGCTCTACCCATTCCCCGGGTGGCCTGCGTCAGCCGCTTGATAGGCAACTCCGATAGTACAGGGAAGGCTATCCAGTGGCAAGTAGGCGTTTTGGCAGGAACCGCCTTTGGTAATAAGCACGGCAAACTCGGGACGCTGGCGGGAAGGGCCGTTTGGTGTCGATGGCGAAAGTCCCACGTGCAAAACGCCACTCTTGAGGGAGTGGCGTCTGGGTTCTGTACTGGTCACTGGCCTCCCAGTGATTTGAAGAGCGGCGATTGTTTCTTCCGCTTCGGTTGCAGGCTTCCCGGCTGGCTCTTCCCTTTTTTTGATGGCCGCTCCCAGATGACTGCTCTGGGGCGGTTGCTCTGCCGGGTACCCGGTGCTGATCAGGCTCGCTCGGTGCTGACTTGAGCCGCCGTACATCACTGGCGCTTATAACATAAGCAATCTGAGTACCGTTAGGAAAATCATTTGCTTTCAATGAGTTATGCGGAATTCACCCGCCGATTGTCTGGATTATGGAAGCAAAAAAACGAAAATTCTTCAAAAATGCATAGGGGAGCGCTGGCGCAGCGGCTCACTGCAGGCGAGCAATGCCCCGGTTTGGGCAGCCATTGCGCCGACATTAGCTCTGGCATTTGGGGCAGAAGTGGGTTCCGCGGCCAGCAACGATGACACGGCGGATTGGTGTTTGGCAGCGGCGGCAGGGTTCGCCCGTGCGCAGATAGACGCAGTGCTCGAGTTGGAAAAAACCACGCTCGCCATCGGCGCCCACATAGTCTGAGACCGAGGACCCGCCAAGGCGAATTGCGTGCGTCAGGATTTCGCGCAACGCCAGCCGCAGCCGGTCAAGCTCGGCGCGGGCGACCCGGTTGGCGCGACGACGAGGGCGAATTCCCGCATGAAAGAGGCTTTCGTCGGCGTAGATGTTTCCTACGCCTGCAAGCAATGTCTGGTTCAGCAGAGCTGCCTTGATGTACAAGCGACGGCCACGGAAGAGCGCGGCGAATTGATCGGGACCGATTGTGAGCGGTTCATCACCGGGCGCACCGAATGCCGCTCCGTGACGAAGATCGCGGAACTCAAGCCGGCCGAACCGACGCGGATCGACAAAGCGCAACTCGCGGCCGCTGGCCAGGGTGAGCCGCGCATGAGTGTGAGGGGCGATGGGAGCTTCGGGTGTAGTGACGAGCAGCCGCCCGGTCATGCCGAGATGGACGATCCATTGTGCGTCGGGCTTGAGCGCGTTGCGCTCGTGTGCGTCAGGCATGTCGGCGCCGGGCTTGGCGTTGGACGAGCTTAGTTCGCAGACGATGTGTTTGCCGGTGCGGTGAACAGCGAGAATCGTGCGACCCACGAGCTCTTTGAGTTGGCGGGCGCGCGGTGTCTTGAAAGGTTGAGGATGGCGGCTAAACCAGACTTGAACGATGCGGTCGCCGCGGATGCGCTTATCGACGCCGCGAGCGATCGTCTCTACCTCAGGCAGTTCCGGCATCGGCTTATTGTAGAAGATTGCGATCGTGGCGGCGCGCCAGCCACGACGATGTTGCGATGAGGCGCGAGACAATACACTGAGTTCAACTCATGGCCGCGACCGATCCCGTTTCCGACAACGCAACCGACACAATCGCCGCTATCTCCACTCCACCTGGGCGAGGCGGTATCGGAATCGTGCGCTTGAGCGGACCGCAAGCAACATCGATCGCCGCGCAACTGGTGCGGCCGCGCCAGCCGCTTGAGCATGCTCATGCGCGTCTTGCCGACGTGATCGACGCAGAAGACGCCGATAATCCGCAAACAGATTTCGGGATCATTGACGAAGCTCTTGTGACTTTTTTTGGCGCGCCGAATTCGTATACGGCGGAAGATCTGGTGGAGATTGCAGCGCACGGGTCGCCCGTGGTGCTCGAGCTTCTGCTTCGTCGCGCACTCGAACTAGGCGCGCGGCTGGCCGAACCAGGGGAGTTCACGCAGCGTGCGTTTCTGGCTGGGCGACTTGATTTGACTCAGGCTGAAGCAGTCCGCGACCTGATCGATGCGCAGACGCTAACGCAGGCGCGCCAGGCAGCGAGCCAGATGGGCGGCGCGCTGAGTCACCGCGCTGCGCCGGCAAAGCAATCCCTCGTGGAACTGATCGCTCTGCTCGAGGCGGGCATCGACTTCGCGGAAGACGATATTGACGTGACGGGGAAAGCGGAAATTGCGAGACGTATCGGCGAGATTACTCCGCCGCTCGCGGCGCTTGAAGCATCCTTCGCGCGCGGCCGCATTGTGCATGACGGGCTGACGCTGGCCATCGTGGGGCGGCCTAACGTGGGGAAAAGCTCGCTCTTCAATAGGTTGGTTGAGCGCGATCGCGCGATTGTGACATCGTCGCCGGGGACTACGCGCGATCTGGTGACCGAACGGATTTCTCTTGACGGCATTCCTATTGAACTGGTGGACACGGCGGGGTTCCGCGAGGGCGCACGCGAACTGCTGGAAGAGGCCGAGCAGCTTGGCATTCTGCGCAGCGACGAAGCGCTGGCCGATGCGGCGCTGGTGCTGATTGTGCTGGATGCAACTCAGCCGGTGACGGACGAGGATCGGAGACTGCTCGCCGCGGTCGAAGGAAGGCCGGCGATTGTTGTGCTCAACAAGAGCGATCTGATTGCGAATGAAAAGCAGCCGATCACCAAATCCCGGCACGCACTCGCAGGACTCACTGCGCTCCCGACTTCAGCGCTCACCGGCGAAGGCATTGCCGCACTGCGCGAACGAATTCTGACTCTCGCGACCGGCGGCGCAGCGGCCGAGCCGGGAATGTTGACGAATCTTCGCCAGCACCAGGCCGTTACGACAGCACTTTCGGCGCTTGCCGACGCCGCGAAAGCCAACGCCGATGCGATTCCTCACGAGATGATTTTGCTCGATCTCTATCGCGCGCTGTGGGCGCTGGACTCGCTCACTGGGCAGACGACGTCCGATGACATTTTGAACTTGATCTTTTCGACTTTCTGCATCGGAAAGTAGATCCGGCGAACTCGCTGTCCTGAGAACTATTCGCCGTAGGGCACCCAGATGTTTTTGACCTGCGTGGCGTGTTGCAGGAACCAGCGGCCCTCGGCTTGCGCAGGATTGAACCAGTCGTACTGGTGGCCGTCGTTGGTGAAAACCTGCTTCATGTTTCCGATGGAGGCGGCGCGCACCGCGTCGGCTTCTTCGTTGCTGCGGAAGCACCAGATGGCATCGATTCCGTCATGCTCGGCGAGAGTTTTCCCCAACTCGGCGGGTCGGCCGGCGACGAGATTCACAACGCCAGCGGGCACGTCGCTTGTGTCAAGAAGTTGATACAAGTCGCCGATGATGAGCGGGTAGCGTTCTGAAGGAACCGCAACCACTGTGTTGCCGACGGCGATGGCCGGCAGCACAAGCGAGAGCAGACCGAGCAGCGGGGCTTCGCTGGGCGCGAGAATGCCAATGGCGCCGATAGCCTCATTCATGGCGATGGCGATGTTGCGGCCGGGAGGATTGTGGACCTGTCCATCGTACTTGTCAGCCCAGGCGGCATAGGTGAAGATGCGCTGGATGCTGAGGTCGACTTCGCGAGCTGCGGTTTCGAGCGCTGGCGGGGTACTTGCGGCCTGTTCACTTTGCGCGGCGCGGGAAAGCCGGCTCGCAATTTCATCGCGGCGCTGGATCATGTTTTCGGCGAGGAAGTAAAGGATCTGCGCGCGATTGTGCGCGGAAGTTTTGGCCCAGCCTGACGCGATTGCGCGCGGCTTCAACAGCGTTGCGAATGTCTTTGCGGTTGCCGAGCGGCGCTTCACCGAGCAGCTCGCCATCGCGCGCGTAAACCGGAAACGAATAGCCGGAGTCGGGGCGGGCCTGCTTGCCGCCGATGTATTGCTTCACAGTGCGGTCGATATTCGCGGCGGCAGTTGCGACTGACGGCGTGGATTCCTCGTCGTCATCCGGAGCGGCCATTTTTGCTGCTTTTGCCTGTGCAGCCGGCAGCGTGTGCAGCCACTTCGGCGTGAGGTATTCGTACATGCCTTCGCGGCCGCCTTCGCGACCGTAGCCCGATTCGCGATAGCCGCCGAATCCGCAGGCTGCGTCGAATTGGTTGGTGCAGTTGACCCAGACGACTCCGGCCTTGACCTGCGAGGCGAGATCGAGAGCGACGTTGATGTTCTCGCTCCAGATGCTGGCGGCGAGACCGTATATGGTGTTGTTCGCAAGCTCCGCTGCTTCGGCAGGGGTGCGAAACGTCATCGCGACGAGAACAGGCCCGAAGATTTCTTCCTGCACAACTGTCGACCCGGGATGGACGTCAGTGAGCAAAGTGGGCGGGAAGAAGCTGCCTTTTTGCGGCACCGGATTGCTGGGCTGCCAGCAGTGAGCGCCTTCGGCAACTCCGGCATCAACCATTTTGCGGATGGATTCAAGCTGCACCGGCGAGACGATCGCGCCGATGTCGATGGCTTTGTCGAGAGGCGGACCGACGCGAAGGGTTTCCATGCGTGCACGGATTTTTGCGTAGAGCGTTTCGGCAACGCGCTCCTGAACCAGCAGCCGCGAACCCGCGCAGCAGACCTGACCCTGATTGAACCAGATTGCGTCTACCAGGCCCTCGACTGCCGAGTCGAGATCGGCGTCATCGAAGACAACGAAAGGAGATTTGCCGCCGAGCTCGAGCGAAAGCTTGCGGGGCGAGTTGGCGGTGACCTTGCGGATGATGCGGCCGACTTCTGTCGATCCGGTGAAGGCGACCTTGTCGACGTCAGGATGCTCGACCAAAGCCTGCGCACTTTTGTCGTCGCAGGTGAGCACGTTGAGTACGCCGGGCGGCAGGCCGACTTCCATCGCCAGCTCGGCGAATGCCAGCGCGGTGAGCGGAGTTTGCATCGCGGGCTTGATGACGACGGTATTGCCGGCGGCGAGCGCGGGCGCGACCTTCCAGGCGAACATCAGCAGCGGAAAGTTCCAGGGAATAACCTGTGCGACGACACCGCAGGCCTGGTAGTTGGGAAATTCGGATTCAAGAAGCTGCGCCCAGCCGGCGTGGTGATAAAAGTGGCGCGCGACGAGGGGAATATCGATGTCGCGGCTTTCGCGGATGGACTTGCCGTTGTCCATGGTTTCGAGAACGGCGAGGCGGCGCGAGTGCTTTTGGACTTGCCGGGCGAGAGCGTAGAGGTAGCGGGCGCGCTCGTGGCCAGTAAGCGCCTGCCATGCTGGCAAAGCTTTGCGCGCGGCGGAGACGGCGGAGTTAACGTCGGCTGTGTTGCCGAGAGCGACTTCGGCGAGGGTGTCGCCGGTGGAAGGATCGGCGGTTGGAGTGTATTCGGCAGATGCGGGCGCGACCCACGCGCCGCCGATGAATTCGTTGAAGCGGCGGTGATGGCGCTCGAGCCATTGGTCGGCTTCTTTCGGGATCTTCCGGCGCGGCGCCGTACTCCATGGTGTAGAACTTTTCCGCAATGCTCACAGCGTCTCCTTGTGACCCCGAGCGAGACCTCTACGCGATGGGATGACGGTACGTGGCCGAATAGCGCCCGGTTAAATGATGCTCCAGCTGGCGCTCGATGTCGCCGAGCATTCCGCTGGCGCCGAACCGAAACAGCGACGGCTCAAGCCACGGCCGGCCCAGTTCGTCCTTCATCAGCGCGAGCCAGTCGAGCGATTGCTTCGCTGTGCGAATGCCGCCGGCAGGCTTGAATCCTACCGCGCATGCCGGTACGCTCCGCGTAATCGCGAATGCAGCGGACCATGACGAGCGATACAGGCAGCGTGGCGTTTACGCTTCCTTTTCCAGTTGACGTTTTGATGAAGTCCGCACCAGCCATCATTGCTACCCAACTGGCGCGCGCCACGTTGCGCAGGGTCATCAGGTCGCCGGTGCCGAGAATCGCTTTCAAGTGCGCATTTGGCCCGCACGCTTCTTTGAATGCGGCAATCTTCGTCATAGAGCGCCTGCCACTCGCCGTTGAAGACGTGGGCGCGGGTGATGACGATGTCGATCTCCTGAGCGCCCGCTTCGACGCAGCGATGAATTTCGTCGACGCGCTCGGCCAGCGGCGAAAGGCCGGCGGGAAATCCGGCGGAGACCGCGGCGACGGGAATGTCCGGAGCCTTCTAATGCTCGAACCGCAGTTTCAACAAAGGCGTGATAGACGCAAACCGCGCCGACGGTGAGATGTAGATCCTCAATGCCGAGGCCTTCAACGATGTGCCGCTGGAGCGGGTTGCGCGCTTTGGCGCAGAGACGGCGCACGCGGTCGGCGGAGTCGTCGCCGCTGAGAGTGGTCAGGTCCATGCAGGCGATGGCGCGGAGCAGCCAGGCGGCCTGGGTTTCTTTCTTCACGGTGCGCCGGGCAACGTGTGTGGCCACGCGGCGCTCAACGGCGCTGGTGTTTACGCGGACGCCTTCAACCCAATCAAGGTTGAGCGGAATGCGGCGGTTGGCTTCAAGCGTGCGGCCATTGAGGACGACGGGGACCAGCTTGGCAGCGTGAGACGCGTCGTTGTTTGAGGTTGCGGGTTGGAGGGCCATGATGCTGTCTCCGCTTCAAGTGAAGGAGCCCCGGCGAAAGAGGCGTGAGTAGACATGAAGGATAAATCCGCCGCAGCCGCAACGCAACCGCTCAGATACGCCTGTCGAGCCACACGCCGCCGCTAGGGCTTAAGCACGGTCAATCCCCGAACGGCCGCGAAACGCTTGGTGTTGAAAGTGACGATGGTGGCGCCGGATTCCTTGGCCGTCGCCGCGAGGATCAAGTCGTGAGGGCTCATCCTTTGCCCCGCGGACTCAATGTCTGCCCACAGGCGCGCGTGTTCGAGAGCGGCCTTTTCGCTGAACGGAACGACCTCAAACACGGGGAGCGCGTGTTGCAGGTATTTCTGACGCCGCGCGCGGCGAACTCCGGTGGCGCGCTCAACACTTCGCCACAACTCCGCAACAGTGATCGTCGCGAGCTTGATCTCCTCGTCAGGATGCGACAGAAGCCACGCGCCGAGATCGAACGCCTTGCGCTCGGATTGAATGATCACATCGGCATCGACTAGAAACGCCACGGACTAAAATCTCCACGGGCGGCCTTGCGGCTGCATCGCTCCGCGCGATTGCTCCAGATCATGCAGCCACGAGGTAGCTTCTTCCTCGCCAACGTGCACGTCTTCGACGGCCTTGACGAATGCCGCGGCCAATTCACGTCCGCGTTTCGGCTGGGCTTCTGCCGGCTCAATGCGTGCGACAGGCGTGCCACCCTTGAGCAGCACGAAGGATGTGCCTTGGTAGCGCGCGCGGTTTACGCAGTCAGAGAAATTCCGCGAAGCGTCGGTTACGCTGATGGGAACCGGATCCATTAAGTCAGATTATCAGATTTCGCGAGCTAGCCCAGTTTACGCTCAGCAACTTGCAAGCTCATCCGGGATCGAGCCTTATTCGTTCGCCTGTATTCGCTTATTCGGCGGCAAACCGCTCCATCAAGGCGTCGAAGTCTTCAAGGCGCGCGTATTCAATGATTACTTTGCCGCGGCCGTTGCGATCTTCAATTGTGACCTTTAGGCCAAGGGCGCGCTGCAGTCGTTCCTGGGCGTCGCGAACATTGGCGTCGACCGGCGCCGATGGCTTGGGACTTTTTTTCGGCTTTTGGCTCGGGTCGATGAGTTCGTGCACAAGGCTCTCTGTTTGGCGAACAGAAAGCGAATTATTGGCGATTCGCTGCGCCGCCTTTTCCATCTCTTCAGCGCCTGGGAGGGCGAGTAGAGCGCGTGCGTGGCCGAATGTGAGCTCGCCAGACTCCACGAGGGCCTGTACGGATGGGGGAAGCTTGAGCAGGCGAAGAAAGTTGGCAACGGTCGCGCGGTCTTTTCCAGTGCGCTGCGCCATTTGCTCCTGGGTCATGTGGAATTCGCGCGAGAGGCGCTCGAAGGCCCGCGCCTGCTCCATTGGGTTCAGGTCGGCGCGCTGAAGGTTCTCGACGATGGTGATTTCCATCGCCTGCTCATCGGAGACCTGGCGCAGGATTGCGGGTACGGTGGTTTTGCCGGCGATCTGCGATGCGCGCCAGCGGCGTTCGCCGGCAATTAACTGGAAGCGGCCGCCTGCAAGGGGACGAACAAGAACTGGCTGCACAACTCCGTTCGCGACGATGGATGCGGCCAGCTCGGCGAGTTGGTCTTGATTCACCGTCGAGCGGGTCTGGAAGGGATTTTGGTCGATGAGGTCTAAGGGAATCTCGCGCGGCCTTCCGCCCTCGAATTCGGCTGCGGGAGCGGTTGGAGCTTGTGCGCGCGGAAGAAGAGAGTCAAGGCCTTTGCCGAGGGCGCGGCGTTTGGGGTCGATTGCGGCGGCTGTGGTCATAGTACTGAATCCTCAAAGGTTAGTGAATGCAACAGGGGTTGGATCTTAGCGCTGGTTCCGAGGGTTTGATTGGCTGATTCGATCAGCCACTGGGTCAGGTGTAGGGCCAGAAGGCGCCTTTGGCCTTAGGACGGTCCTCTTTAGGCTGGTCGTCTTTTGGCCCGGTCGTCGGCCGCTACCTTGCGATCTTGATTGGTCTTGCGTTCCGCGGCAGCTTTGCGTTCGGCGGCGCGGGGGCTTTCGATCTGATTGCGGGCCAGAAACTCGCCGGCCATCTGGAAGTATGCGTCGGCGCCGCGGGAACGCGGATCGTATATGGCGACGGGCTTGCCGTGGCTGGGCGCTTCTGCCAGACGGACGTTGCGGGGAATCACGGTGTGATAAATGATCTCGCCAAAGTGCTCACGCAGGGTTTCGGTGACTTGCTGGGCCAGGTTGGTGCGATCGTCGTACATGGTCAGCAGCACGCCTTCGATGGCCAGATCGGGATTGTAGGCGGCGCGTACGCGCTCGAGGGTCGAAATCAGCTCTGAGATCCCTTCGAGGGCAAAGTATTCAGCCTGCATGGGAACAATCAGCGTTTCAGCGGCCGAAAGGACGTTGAGAGTGAGCAGATCGAGGGCGGGCGGGCAATCGAGGAAGATGAGATCGTAGCTGTCTTTAATCGGTTCAAGGCTTTTGCGCAAGTGGAGTGCACGATCATCCGCGCCGGAAAGCTCAATATTCGCGCCTGTGAGGTTCTTAGAGCCCGGTAAAAGCGAGAGCCCATCGACTTCAGTGGGCAAAATCACCTGTTCGGCGCTGCTGTCACCGATCAGGACGTCATAGACTGAATGGCGGCTGTCGTCGCGCTGGAGACCGAGGCCGGAGGAGGCGTTGGCCTGAGGATCGCAGTCGACGAGGAGGACTTTGAGTCCCTCGAGCGCCAGGCAGGCGGCAAGATTGATGGCAGTGGTGGTTTTGCCCACTCCGCCCTTTTGGTTGACGAGCCCGACGATCTTTCCCATGGCATACCAGAGTAAAGCGAGAGAGCGTGTGCGCGTTCGCGCTTGCATTGTGGGAAACGGGGCGAAGCTGTGGAAAGCGGCCGGGACGCCGAAGACGGATCGTGGAGCAAATCATTGCGGGGGAAAGGCTTCGGGGTGGGCTTGTCGTAAGGGAATCAAAAGGCAGAAAGGGAGGCCCGAAGTGGAAAACTTTCCGTGAAGGGAGGCGATGTTCCACGTGGAACGATTGGGACTTCGGGAGGTTGAAGGTTGACTCCGGCCGTTTGGTGTTCCACGTGGAACGATTGCCCGCGGGGCGAATGGGGAGGATCTCGGATGCCAAATGTTCCACGTGGAACAAGCCGGGAGAGATCAGACGAGGGCCCTGGCGTCGGCCGGTGCGGTTACGCGTTACTCTCATCAGCGGTGCTGATAGGACAAGGCTTAGCGCGACTTAATAGCCGCTAATTAGCGCATTTTTCGCCACAATTCTCGAACATGTTTGCTGAATCTAAAGCGGTTACGGCCACAATTCGTTTAGAAAACAGCGAAAAAAAATTATTTATTTAATTTCCGGTTCCGCTCTGGCATAGCTGTGCGGCTCCGGATCCTCCTAGAGCGATAGCCGACCAATAAAAGCAGCGGCGATAATGCGCTCTGTTTCTGGAGTCGCGCTCGTTGAAGGACGCCTATGAGTTGATTATGCGCCGGACCTACTAAATAATCGGCAAACTTTGAGAGGGGCATTTGCGGAGCGTTTTCAGGGCTTTAGGGGAGACTTGAGCTGCCGAGGGGATTGACACAGCGCTGAGTGCAGGACGATGGAAATCCTATGAGCTGATCTTCTGGCCGAGAGCAAGAATTCGCGAGTCGCTGCCTGGCAGGCGAACCGATTCTTTCCAATTGAATTGCGGCCCGGCGGCCGTTTGAAGCTCGGCGAGACAGGCATCCGTCGTCATCAGCGCGAGCCAGCCGTGCGGCGCAACCAGCTTCACAGCAGCCGCAACGGCCTTTGGCATTTTCTCAACTGCCCGCAGGACCGCACAGTCGAAGACCTGTTTCGGGAACTCGCCAAGCGTTTCGGCTCGATCCGCATGGACCTTCGCTGCGATTCCGAGGACTCGCACAGCCTCCTGGAGGAAGGCGGCTTTCCTGACCTGCGACTCGGCAAGCGTTACGGCGATGGGTGGCCGGCAGAGGGCGATCGGGATTCCAGGAAGGCCGGCGCCGGAGCCAAAATCGAGCAGGGTCGTGATTTCATTTGGGATGGCCTGCGCAACTGCAATAGACTCAACGAAATGGCGCGAAAGGATCCCTTCTTCGTCGCGGACGGAACTGAGGTTTAGCTTCTTGTTCCAGCGAACAAATAGCGAAAGATAGGCCTCAAATTTGTGGGTTTTTTCGTCGTCCAGTGACTCCAAACCTGCCTCTTGAAGCAGCTCGTTGAGCCGGGGACCTGTTCCATCCGCGATCATCGGGCGAAATTCGTTTTCTGCGGATCCGCGTTGAGCGGCTTCGGCTTCGCGGTTCCTGGTCCGTTTTCAGGAGAATTCACTTGCAGGGTTTGCCAAGCGGCGGCGGCCTGAACAAATGCGGAGAAGATTGCGCGAGAGAAATCGCTTTGCGCGTAGGTGCGCTCCGGGTGCCACTGCACGCCGACAACGAAATGATTTGGCGCTTCGAGCTCAACTGCTTCGATGACGCCGTCATTCGGCGAGACAGCAGTGACGCGAAGATTGTTGCCGGGCGTGCGAATTGCCTGATGGTGACTCGAGTTCACCTGCGCATTCGATTCGCCGGCGTGCGCAAGAATTTCCTTCAGGCGCGAGCGATCTGCGATTTTTACCGGATGCGCTTCGGCTACTTCGCGGCCGGGCATGTGATTCACCGTGAGTCTTCAAATCCTGAATCAGCGCGCCGCCACGCCACACATTCAGCGTTTGAGTGCCGTGGCAGATAGTCAAGATCGGCTTGCGAAGATTGAACGCGTCTTCGAGGAGAAGCTCGTCAACTGCGGCACGAACAGGATCGTCGGATGCGGATTCGGAAGCGCGTGCTTCGCCGTAGCGTTGCGGGTCGACATCGTGGCCGCTGCCGGGCAATAAAATTCCCTGAACAGATGCGAGCAGTTTGGCGACGCTTTGCTGCGGCTCGCGAAGCGACACCACGACCGGCTCCGCCCCAGCGGCTTCAAGCGCAGCGATGTACTGCGGCAATGAGCGCTGGTTGTAATCGGGCTCGTCGCTGGTGGGCTCGGGAATGGCGATGCGCGGGGGCATGGAACAAGTGTAACGGCAGTGTGTTTCCCTTCATAAACGCAGAATGCGCGTTTAGGATGGGGCACCCGGCATTCACGATTTGTTACCTGCGACTGCAGAAACAGTCGTATCACGCACCAGCTGTCGGCCCGATGCTCTGTTGCTTCGCACGCGGAGTAGCCAGTAACTCATTAGTATCAATGGCAGGAAGCTGAGAAGATAAAGTGCGCCGCTGGCCCGAACGAAGAGAGGAAACAACCGTTGACGTGCCAGAAAAATCGATGCGGACGCGATAAACAACGCAAAGCACATGCGCCAAAGATGCCGCGCTATTCGCCGAACGCCAGAAATTCCGCCTCGCGCCAACATCTGGATATCGCCAACCATGGCGATCAACGCAATTGAGCCAAGAAACACGAAAGGCCCAGGCGTATACCCATTCTTCGTCCCTGTAGGACTCGTGAGCGCTTCAGCGGCCCAAGTTGCCGTCAGGCTCACGAGCGCAATCACCGCCGCCAGGGCACACCAGTCGAACAGGCCTGGCCTACCATTTGGGCGCCTCGCGACCATCCAGGATGTCGCGACCAGATAGAACGTCAATGCACCGCCGAGTACGTCCCCTGGTCTGGATTTCGTGATTGCGAGGTAGACTCCGGCTGAGGCCATTATCAGCATAGTTGCGACAAAAACCCTCCCCGACCAAATATGTGCTCGAGACCCCTTACGGAAAACCAAGGCGGCTGCGCCTGAAAGGCACCCCAACACGCCGCAACAGATATGAACAAGGAGAATCGGAGAACCGGACATGGATTTAACCTCTTGAGAGTCTTACCCGGTAAAGTGCTTCAGAGCGACCGATCAGTAGGAGATACGGTACAACGGAAACAGGAGTTCCGGTCAATTGGAGTGGGATCGCCAATCGCGAAGTTTTGGGATGTTTTTCGTAGATTCAGGCGACGGGTGCTTGCGATTCCGGTTGGACCGGTGCCGGCTGGCCGAGCATCTCTCCAATTGCCACGCGCAGACGCTCGGTCAGTTCGCCATTCTGGCGCACGTTCATTCCTTTGGTTTCGATGGGTTCGCCAACTTGAACTGTGAGCGGGGTGGGATAGAACTGTTTGGTGTGGATGGGCAGCAAATCGTAGACGCCGCTGAGCGCGATGGGAACGATTGGCACCTGAGCGCGAATAGCGAGATATGCCGCGCCGGCGAGGAACGGGCGGCAGCGCGCCGTCGGACGTGCGGCCTCCCTCGGGAAAAACGAAAAGCGGCATGCCGGCGCGCAACGCTTTCACCGCGCCGCCCAGGCTCGATAGCGTGGCGTGCGGATTCTCGAGGTCGATGGGCATTTGTCCGGAGCGGCCGAGATACCAGCCGATCATGGGCCACTGCCAGAGATCTTTCTTAGCGAGGATGCGGAACTGGAAGGGCAGAGAGCCGAAGATGACGGGCGTGTCCATGTACGAAGTGTGGTTGGAGACGTAGACCGCGACCGGGTGCTTGCGGAAGTTTTCTGCGCCCTTGATTGTGAGCCTCGAGAACATGAGGCGCACCGCGTTGCGGCCCCAGAAACGGGCGATGCGATGCTGTACGCGGCCGTTCTTGTCAAAAACGGAGGCGACAAAAGCGGTGGATGCGCAAACCGCGGTGAGCAGAAAAAGCAGCGGCCCCTGCACGCCGTAGCTAAGCCAGACGTAGATGCGCGGCAGCGGGTTGGGGCGGGGGCTCATGATTCGGAAGTGCCAAGCAGCAAAGTCCGCGCTTCGCCGACGAGATAGACCGAGCCGGAGATTACGGCCAGGCCGCCGGCTGCGCCTTGTTGGTTGATGCGGGCCTGATTGTTGATGCGTTTCTGAGCAATGCGCAGAGCCTCGCTCACCGATTCCGCGGCGATGGCCGGAGTGCCAGTCGTGGCGGCAGCAGCGAGAAGATCGTCGACAGATGCTGCGCGGGCATTCTGGAGGGGCACAACAATTACTTCGATCAAAAAGAGGAAACAGAATCTGCGCCATCTCGCTGAGAGGCTTGTCGCGGAGGCAACTGAAGATGAGCACGCGCGGCGAGTGAGCTTCAAGGATCCCGCGGATGCCCGCGCGCAGAGCCCATGCGCCGGCTGGGTTGTGGGCAACGTCGAGGATCCAGTCGATTCCGTTCTTGCCGACACTGTTTTCGGCGCTGTTTTCTGAAATGCGATTCGAGATATGTTCGAGACGCCCCGGCCAGCGCGTGCGGCGAATTCCGTTCTCGATTGCAGCGGTGGTGATGGGAAAGCCGTGGTGAGCGGCAAGCTCGACTGCGGCTGCAATGGCCAGGGCCACGTTGCGCTGCTGGTGAGCGCCCGCAAGCGGCGAATCGACTTTGATCGTGGCGCCCGAAGTTCCAAGAAACTGAGGGACTTCGACTGTGTACGGCCCGCTGGTTCCGGCTGCCGGCACGTAGGGAACCGCGCTGACGCCGCGGACTTCCAACTCGACGGCGACTTCGCCGAGAACCTGGTTAGCCTCAGGATGCTGCGGCAGGGTGATCATGGTTCCGCCGCGGCGCAGGATTCCTGCCTTCTCGCGCGCGATGTCGGTAATGGTGGGGCCGAGCCACTCCATGTGGTCGAGCGAGATGTCGGTGACGATGGAGAGCAGCGGGTCGACGACGTTGGTGGCGTCGAGACGCCCACCCATGCCGACTTCGAGCACGGCGATGTCGATTTTGTTTTCGGCAAAGTAGAGGAAGGCCAGCGCGGTGAGAATCTCAAAATAGCTGGGCAGTTGCGGCAGACGCGCGGAGAGCACCAGCTCCTGGCCGGCATCGTGCACGCGGAAGTAGAGGCGGGCGAAGTCTGCGTCGGCTATCTCTTCAATCCCAATGCGGACGCGTTCATTGGGCCGCTTCAAGTGTGGCGATGTGTAGAGGCCTGTGCGCTGGCCAGCTTCCGTCAGGATCGAAGCGAGCGTTGAGGCGGTTGAGCCTTTTCCGTTGGTTCCCGCAATCAGCACCGCTGGGAAATGTGTGTGCGGATTGCCGAGGGCATCGAGAAGGATTCGGACCTCGTCTACGGAGAACTTGCGGCGGGGCAGCTCCGCGCTCGCATAAAGCTCGGGCACAAGAGAATTCAGTTGGGCTACCGCAGCTGTATAGGACGAGGCTTCTTTGTCGGGCGAGACTGGGGTCGCGGAATTGGTGGCTGCGCGGGACATGAAAGATCAAGTATAAGAGGCCGATGAGCGAGGGGTTGGGGTTTGTGCTTTCCCACCCTTGGCCAGATTTACAAGAAGCAGGTCCTTCGACTCCCATCGCTACGCTTCGGTCGCTCAGGATGACATCAAGAATGGGGGCACCCGCGCACCTGGGGCTAATGTGCAAGACGCGCCCGCCGCAAGCCGCTGCGCTGTATGGCCTTCGTCGCAGGGTTCACACAACCGCAATGCGTTCCACAGGTGATTCCGAAGCTGCTGTGGGAAGAGTGGGAAAGACCACACCAACTGCGACGATGATGACCGATTATCCAATTGCCCAGAATCGCACAGCGGAGATTTAGAAAACGCAGCAGACCCTCAACTCGCTTGGCCTTAAGCTACATTGCTCGGATTCCCACTTTTCCGAGCACAACTACGGGTACTACTGGTTTATATCTATTTCTTCTCCTACTTTACTCACCCCTAATCACGGCCGGTCGCGAATGGCGACGAATACATAGGCCCGACCGCGAAAGACCAGACGCTGAAGCGAGCGCGAGAAATGCGCATGAGAAAAGCTGAACCACTCCATGGAATTCACAGAATCAGCCCGGTTTTCCACGCGCATGGAGTTCGCAGGATGACTACAATCGGGAGGAAGAAAAGCTGCCGCTTCCGGTGACCTGCAAGTTGTTATAGAGTGAGGGCATAGGGCGCGGCTTGGCGAGTTGGGGTGGGGATATGCCAAGTGCGGAAGCCGAAGTCGAGAAGCCGGCCGGGCGAGCAGGAGCGGGAATTGGGGTTGAGGGGGCAGCGATGGAGATTACCGTAAGCCGCCAGGATCTGGTGAAGGAACTTACCGCGACGCAGAACGTGGTCGAGCGCAAGACCACGATCCCGATTCTTTCAAACTTTTTGCTTGAGGCCGACGGCGATCGCCTGAACATTACGGCGACCGATCTAGACCAGGCTATTCGCACAAGCGCCGCGGTGAAAGTGAAAAAAGCCGGCTCATGTACGATTCCCGCGCGCAAGCTTTACGACTACATCAAGCTGCTGCCGGACGGCGATATTTCCATCAAGCTGCTTGAGAACCACTGGGTGCAAATCAGGAGCGGCCGGTCAAACACGAAGATGGTCGGCATGGCGCGCGCCAACTATCCGCAGGTTCCCGAGTTTCCCACGATCGCGGTTACGAGCATTCCGCTCGTGTCGTTGCGTACGCTGATTGCGCGCACGATCTTCGCCATCTCGAACGAGGAGTCGCGCTACACGCTCAACGGCGCGCTGCTGGTTTTGAAGGCTGAGTCGCTGGCGATGATTGCTACAGACGGCCACCGGTTGTCGTTTGTCGAGAAGCCCGGCGAGAGCCTGGAAGGCATCAGCGGCGAAAAGCGCGTGCTTATTCCGCGCAAGGCGCTGCAGGAGCTGCAAGTCCTGCTGTCAAACTCCGAAGCCGAGAAGGTGGAGTTTGCCGACGACGAGCACACCCTGTTCTTCCGCGTAGGCCATCGCACGCTGAGCAGCCGGAAGCTGACGGGGCAATTCCCGAACTTTGAGGCGGTGATGCCGCGGGATAACACCAAGTTTGCTGTGGTGCGCTCGAGCGAGCTCTCCGCGGCCATCCAGCGCGTGGCGCAGTTCGCGGACGAGCGATCTGGCGCGATCAGGATGAAGCTCGAGGACAACGAGCTGAAGGTGAGCGCGAACTCGACTGAATCGGGCGAGAGCGAAGACACCATCGATACGCCGTATTCGTCAGAGGCCATCACGGTGGGCTTCAACTCGGGTTACATTCTCGACTTCCTTAAGGCGCTGGACAACGCGGGTGAAGTTCGCCTGGAATTTAAAGACGCGCAATCGGCCGGCCAGATGCGCCCCGAAGATCCCGAAGCCGAATACAAATATCGCTACGTGCTGATGCCCATGCGCATCTGATTTGATCCGATTGCGGGAGCGCTTCTCTTGATGACCTCTCGTCTCTCCTTTCTGTTTAGTCTGTTTGCGCTGCCTACGCTTTTCTGCGCGGCCGTTGGACTACACGCTCAGACCGATGCGCCGTCTGCGAAGCCACCCCGATTTGAGCTTTATGGCGGCTACGCTTTCCTCAGCAATTCACCGAATGGATTGCCGGGAGAGCGCCAAGCGTTGAGTGGATGGGATGCAGCGATCGCCGTTCCGCCCTGGCGATTTATCCGATTCAAGGTCGATGTGTCGAGCTACCGCGGAACGAACCAGGGCGCGCAGGAAGACGAGTACGCCATCATGGGCGGCGCGCAATTCACCAGGCGCTTCGGCCGCGAGTCGGCATTTCTCGAGGGGTTCGCCGGCGATGGCGGCGTCAACCGATACTGGGGACCGAATGCAGCTCCAGGTGAAACAGCCTCGTTCGTGACGGTGCTTGGCGGCGGCCTGGATACACCGATATCGCGGCGCATTGCGTTTCGCGTGAGCGGCGGGTTTCAGTGGTCGAATTTCCAGTTGGTCGACAACGTGAAAGACATCAATCCGATTCACACGCCGGGACTGCCCAACAACTTCTTCCGCGTGTCGACGGGATTGGTGTGGGGGTTTTGAGGCGGGCGCGCGCTTGAGATTTGGACGCAATTTTGTAGTGATTCGGCCGGCGTGAAAATCAGGGGGCAGGAAAATCAAATTGAAAAGGGAACTTGCGGTTATGCTGCGGCTGGCGCTTTGAGGAAGTTCAGAGCACGGATCAGGTAGGCCTTTAGAGCGTGGCGATGCACGACTGCGTCGAGAAATCCTTTTTCAAGCAGGAATTCTGAGCGCTGAAAACCTTCTGGCAGTTTTTGGCGGATGGTCTGCTCGATCACGCGTGGGCCGGCGAAACCAATCAGCGCGCCCGGCTCGGCGATGTTCAAGTCTCCCAGCATAGCGAAGCTGGCGGTGACGCCGCCGGTGGTGGGATCAGTCAAGACGCAAATATAGGGCACGCGATCGTCGTCGAGTTGGGCGAGCGCGGTGGAGATTTTGGCCATCTGCATCAGGCTCACAACGCCCTCCATCATGCGCGCGCCGCCCGAAGCGGTCACAACAATCAGAGGCTTCCGCGCGACACGAGCGCGGTCCACAGCGCGTGCGATGGTTTCACCCACGACGGCTCCCATTGATCCGCCGATGAAGGCATACTCCATGGCGCTGAGCACGACTTCATGCGGGCCCATCTGGCCTACCGCGTTGAGAATGGCATCGTCGAGGCCGGTGTCATGCCGTGCCTTGCGCAGGCGCTGCTTGTAGGACTTGACGTCGGTAAAGTTCAGCGGATCGGTGGAGCGCAGGCCAGCGTCAACCAGCGAGTAGCCCGGCTCGAGGAGCGTGTCGATTCGCTCCCGCGCGGAGAGCTTGAAGTGGTGCTGGCATTTGGGGCAGACCAGCAGATTGACTTCAAGATCCTGTTTATAAATGGGTTGGCGGCAGCCCGGGCATTTGACCCAGAGGCCCTCGGTGCGGACGTTCCTGGTACCCGCATCGGGTCCGTTTTCCGCTGCAGGGCCGCCCACTTCGGAAGAATACTCGCCGTCTTCGCGCTTAAACCACGACATATCGAACCCAATTGTAAATGGATGGCGCGGCAGGAGCGGTGGCGCTCGCTCAATTACGTCCCTGCGTCTGCTACTGCGGCAAAATCCGCAACCCAAGACAACTTAGTAGATTCCCGGAATCAGCCGCTTTGTATTGCGGCTGTAGTCGTCGTAATCGGCTCCAAAGGCTAGGCGGAGCGCGGTCTCCTCAACGTGAATGCGATACAGCAGGGCCAGCGTTGGCGGAATGAGGACGACGGCAAAGCAGGCCCAGTTGCGCGCGTGAAGCGCGCAAGCCAGGAGAATGAGCTCGAGGCCGAGATAGGAGGGATGTCGGACGAAGCGATAGAGTCCGCTACGGTTTAGTTTCTGGCCGGAGCGCAGGGCGACATTGGCGCTGAAGGCTTTGCCCAAGGTAAAGAGTGCTACAGCGCGAATTACCAACCCTAAAATCAAAATCACAATGGCCGTGGGTCGCAGCCAAGTGGAACTACCCGGCATGTCCGGCTGGAAAAGGTGGCGCATCCAGCCATCGATCGAGAACGACGCAACGATTGCAACCCAGAGAATGATCTGCGTTCCTCTATCCTGAATCTTGCCGCCGCTCCTGCGCGTGGTTGTGAAAAGGAGAATGAGAACTTCTCCTACGAGCCATACTTTTGTGAGCAAATTGAAGAGGAATTCGAGACTCATGATCGACCTCGCGTGAGCGTTTGGGAAGAATGCGGCGTGCGGCGACGAAAAATCACGGGCACAGTTTTATTTTCTCTCTTTTTTCTCAAGGGAACGGTCTATATGAGGAAGCGGTGAGGAACTGGCCTAAACTTTGCTACCCCGCAGATACACAAGGTCGAGGTCGATCGAGTTCTGGAACTGTGGGTCCTGCAGCTATGGGATGTTAACGCCACATGGAATCATGTAAATTGGTCGGCATATTGCAGAAGCTCAAAATTCGGATCCGGCGGAAAGTTCATGTTTGAGATCTCGCGCACGGTAGTTTCGATGAGCACCGCGGGAGTGCTTGTGATTGTGGCTGGTGTGGTAGCGCGCCGCGATGGGCTGACTCACGGTTCGTTGACTGACAGAGCGATCGCGCTGGGGCGGGTTTTTGTGGCAGCGCCTCTAGCGACCTTTGGCGCCCTGCACCTGGCTGCGGCAAACGGGCTGATGGGGATGGTTCCGACGTACATGCCGTGGCACTTGTTCTGGGTTTACGTCGTCGGCTTCGGACTGATCGCAACGGCGCTTAGCCTGATCTTCGACCGGTTTGTGCGCTGGTCGAGTTTGCTCTGTGGCGCCATGTTTTTGTTATTTGTGGGGATGCTGGATGTTCCAGCGGTGATCGGCGGGCAGCACGATCGATTTGCGTTTACGCTGGTTGCACGCGAGGTGGTGTTCGGTTGCGGGCTGTTGGCGCTTTCCGGCAGCATGGGGGCGCGCAGGTCAGGACTCGATTCCTGGCTCAGGTTGCTGGTAACGCCGTGCCGCGTCGTTATCGGAGTGACGGCGGTTTTTTATGGCGTTGAACATTGGCTGCATCCGGGATTTCTGCCGGGCGTACCGCTGGAAAAACTGACGGCGGCGTGGGTGCCTGCGCCTCGGTTGTGGGGATACTCGATGGGCACAGTGCTGGTGGTGGCAGGATTATTGATCGTGGCAAACCGAAAAGCGCGGCAGGCGGCGGCGTGGCTGGGGATCGCGCTGGTGGTGACGGAGATTTTTCTTTATTTGCCGATGCTTGGGCCAGCTCATGGAACCGACCAGGTCGTCGAGGCGATCAATTATATTTTCGACACACTTTTGTTCGCTGGCACGGCACTGATTCTTGGCGAGGCGCTTGGGCGAATGCAAACCGGCGACGGGAGCTGGGCCCGGCCGCATTGAACGCCCCCCATTCAATGCCAAGCAACGCCTTTCAAGCCGACTACTTTTCCGTTACACCACGCAGATAAGCGTCGTCGCCGTCGATCCAGTCCTGGCGCGGAGGATTGAAGATGTCGAGCGCCACAGAGTCTTCAAGCGCGATTACTTCGTGCGGAACATCCGGCGGAATGGTGAGAATCTCGCCCGCGTGCACGGTGACTTTTTTGCCGTCGATCGTGAAATTCAGCGCGCCCTCAACAACGTGGCTGATCTGCTCGTGAAAGTGGTGATGCGTGGGCACCTGCGCGCCTTTTTTGAGCACGATTCGCGCAAGCATAACGTTTGCCCCCACCAGATATTGGCGGGTGATGAGCGGGTTCAACGGCTCAGGCTCGATGTCGGTCCAGCGATGGTGTTTGGCTTCCGGCACAACTCCTCCTCAGTACTCGATTCCGCGCTGGTCGAATCTCAATTCTCTTTGGTCAATACTCAATGCCGCGCTGCGCGAGAATGCCCTTCTGGTATGCGTGCTTTACTTCGCGCATCTCGGTGACGGTGTCGGCCAATTCCACCAATAAGGGATGGGCATTGCGCCCGGTCAGGATTACATGCACCATCTCCGGCTTCGCTTTCAGGGCCTCGGCCACGTCGGCGGGATCGAGCATTCCGTAGCTGATGGCGTAGTTGATCTCGTCGAGCACCACCAGATCCCATTCGCCGGAATTGATCGCGGCCCGGGCTTCCTGCCAGGCTGCCTGCACCAGGCGAATGTCTTCAGGATCTGCCTCTGCACCGCCGATCTTCACAAAGCCGCGGCCCATCTGCCGAATCACAAAATTGCCGGTGAACTTTGGGCCAAGAGTCTCGGCTGCGTCCAGCTCGCCGTAGTGCCACGAGCCTTTGATGAACTGGAGCACGAGCACCTTCATGCCGCATCCGACGGCGCGCAAGGCCGTGCCCAGAGCGGCTGTGGTTTTGCCTTTGCCGGGGCCCGGTGTTTCTGACATTTCAGAATCAGTTCTTAGTTCATATTCGCAGTTACTCAGGACCGCGCCTGTCCCCGCGAGGGTCCTGGCTTGTTCTGTGAACTGCGAATGTCTTTCTTCAATGCCCCTTGTGGTACGGATGACCCGTGAGAATTGTACATGCGCGGTAAAGTTGCTCTGCCATCACAAGCCGGGCTAGCTGGTGCGCGAGCGTCATGGGCCCAAAGGAGAACAGCCTACCGCGGCGCTTGGCCTCGGCTCGCACATTCTCAGACCATCCATCCGCGGGCCCGATGGCGAAGACGACGTGTTGGGCGCCCTCATCGCGGCGAGCGCCGAGCCAATCTGCCCACGCCTCGGAGCTCATCTGCCGGCCGCGCCCATCCAAAAGCAGAACAACCGGCTCGGTGCGGCCCTTTTGCCGGGCAAGCCAATCAAAAAATGCGGATTCGGTGCGAAACGACTGACTGTCGCACCGCGCAACCCCAACACAGCGCTTGAGATAATCGCCCACCAACCCCTCGTATGGGTCCTGCTTCCGGATCGGGGCACCAATGTGGACTAGGGTAACCTGCATGGTGAGGAGGATACCTTAAAAGCCGTCTTGAGAACGCTGCGCCATCTCCATCAAAACCTGAAACTCTAGCCTGCATTTTGGATTATTCATATTGAAATATATGGAAAATCATAGGGATGATCACAGGATCGAAGGGGCCAGTTGCATGTACCACCAAAATGTGAGGTACAACTTCTTTGTTTTCTGTTAACAAGGTGCAAGTGGAGGCTCTGGGACGAATGGCCCACCGCGTGCACGTAAATTCACAAGGATTTTTGTTTCTTGTGTGTACGGCTTTGGGCTTTAGTTCAAGCGCGAAGCGCCGAGGACGGTACGATCCATTCCTCGATTCACGGCATAAAGGTACTTTGCCACGTTCGCTGAATCGAGTGGTTCTTCAACAAGCAAGAAGGGAAGCGAGCATGCAGTCCGGGCTCCCCTTTTTTATTAATTGAAAAATTCCCAGATTTCTGGAGGAAATAGGATGCGGATTTTCCGGTTTCAAACTGCGATTTTGGCGGTCACCCTTTTGGTCGTTGGTTCTCTCGCGTTCGTCAACGTTCCGGTTGCAATGGCCCAGGTGACTGCGGCTTCGATTCACGGCACGGTCACCGATCCCAGTGGAGCGGTGGTTCCGGACGCCAAAGTGACAGCCTTGAACAATGCCACGGGCATTTCGACAGATACCACCTCGAACAAGACCGGATACTTCACTATCACCAACCTCCAAGCGGGTGGACCGTACACCGTTACCGTTTCGGCGGGAGGGTTTGAGAGCTTTGTGTCTACTGGACTAACCCTGAACGCGAACGACAACCGCGAAGTGCAGGCCACGATGAAGGTCGCGGGCGCCGGTGCGACGACCGTCCAGGTGACTGCGACGGCAATGCAGGTTGAGACGGCCAACACGCAATTGGAACAGACTGTGCAGGATGTACAGATCGAGAATCTCCCCATGCTGGGCGGAGACGCGGCATCGCTCGAGAAGCTGGTTCCCGGCGTGATGGAGTCCTCTGACAGGTTCGGCGCCTTCTCGGTCAACGGAGCACAGACCACAGACGATTCCTACCTGGTAGACGGCATCGACAACAACGACGGTCCGCTCCAGGATGAGGGTCTTACCATCAATCCCGATGCGCTGGCCGAGGAAAACATCATCACCAGCACTTTGAATCCAGAGTTCTCGCGTAATGGCGGCTCGGTCATTAATCAGGTGCTCAAGTCCGGCACCAATCAGTTGCATGGCAGCGGCTTCGACTTCTACCGCGACACGTTCATGAACAACGGAAACTACTTTTCCCAGTTGCGTCCGCCCTTCCATCAGAATATCTACGGCGGCACCCTTGGCGGCCCCATCATCAAAAATAGGCTCTTCCTTTTCGTGGCCTATCAGGGCTTCCGCAACCGCACCGGCTCTACCACTCAGACTGCCGTCTTCCAAAACGGAATTCTTCCGACCTCAAGCAATCCGGGCGGAAACTTCAGTAACGAACAGAACGTGGCCAACGGCGATACCAACATCAATGCCGGCCTGACCGACAATGACATTCCATTCGACATTACAGCAGGCCCCGGCGCGCAGAATGCCGGAGCGATGTGCGGTCCCGGGACACCCTACCCGGCTTGGTCGGACTGCTTCCCGGTAGGCACAGCGGTTAACATCGCGCCGAGCAGCTTCAATAGCGTTGCCCTTGCCCTGGCAAAGCAGTATGTGCCGGCCGGCAATGCCGGCACCGCTTTGGCGCCGTTATACAACTTCAACACCGCCGACACCGGCGCTGGCGATCAAGGCGTTCTTCGCGCGGACTACCACCTTGGCAGCAAGGATAGTTTCTATGGCACAGGGGTTTTCCAGTCCAGCCCGACAACCGACTCGCTGAGTTTCGGTGGCTCCGATCTGCCCGGGTTTGGCCAGATCAACGCGGAGCACTTCAAGCTCTTCTCCGGTACCGAAACCCACACCTTCAATGCTAACAACCTGAACGAGCTACGCGCCGGCTACTTCCGCTTCAACTACGCGGCGGTTTACCCGGCCAAGGTGGCCTCTCCGAGCAGCGTCGGCTTCGACATTTATCCGAATAACAAGCTCTCCGGCGTGCCTTACATGAGCCTCACTGGCTTGTTCAGCCTGGGCTTTAGCCGTGAGGGTCCCCAGCCGCGCAAAGATACCAACCTGACCTTTGGCGACAACTACACCAGCGTCTTCCATAACCACACTCTGAAGTTCGGCGCCTCCGTCGAGCAGTTCCGGGTCAACAACCCCTACTCGGCCGACAACGCGGGCTCGTTCGGCTTCCAGGGCGCCGGTAGCTACAGCTCAGGCGACCCCGGCATCGACTTCCTGCTCGGCATCCCCGATACATACCAGCAAACCTCCGACGGATTCACCGACACACTTGCCTATGAGGAATATGCCTTTGCGCAGGATAGTTGGAAGGCAAGCAGCGATCTGACCGTCAACTACGGCATCGCCTGGGATGTGGAAACGCCCAACAAGAACGAGCAGTTCAAAGGCGAAGGCATTACCTGCTTCCAGGTTGGCGGCCCGACTTCCAAGGTCTTTCCGGGAGGATTCGCCGGTCTTCTATTCCCCGGCGACCCCGGTTGCAACACGGCAGGCGGCGCCACCACCAAGTACAACCACTTTGGACCGCGCCTGGGCTTCGCCTGGTCTCCCAGCAGCGGCCCGGAAGGGCTCATCGGCGAGAGTGGCGCGCACAAGTTTTCTATTCGCGCGGGCTTTGGAATGTACTTTAATCGAGACGCGGAAGAGGGCCAGTTGCAGAACCTGGGCGATACGCCAAACTTCCTCAACTCTTTTGGAGCGACTGACTTTGGCGGCAGCCCCGGATTCATTAACCCCTTTGCCGATGTAGCCGGCGGTGGCTCGGAGCCAAGTCCATTTCCATACACGCCTCCGGCAGCCGGCGCCGCGCTTGACTGGGATGAATACACGTACCAGGACACCAGTTCCATCGCCAAGAATTACACCGCGCCCTACAGCTACAACTTCAATCTGAATATCCAGCGCCAACTCACCAGCGCAATGATTCTCCAGATTGGCTATGTGGGATCGATCGGGCACAAACTCGCCGTCGCTTACGAGGCCGATCCGGTCACTCCGGCAGGTCACGCAGCCTGCCTTGCTAGTCCCGTTTGCGTCGCCAACATTCAGTTCATTAATCTCTTCCCGCAATACACCGCGGAGCCGGTAATCTTCGATGGCTCCCCGGCTTATCTCAGCATGGGGCAGCTGGGCACCGAGGGAAGTTCCAATTACAACTCCCTGCAGGTCAGCGTGAACAACAACCTTTGGCACAACCTGTTCTTTACCTTTGCCTACACCTACAGCCATGCTCTCGACGACGCGTCAGGCCTGGAGAGCTCAGGCTTTAATGGTCCGGGAACCAATTACTTTCCCGGATACCACCACCTGAGCTACGGCAGCTCGGACTTCGATGCGCGCCAGCGCGTTGTGGTCTCTTACGACTACGGAATTCCGTTACTGGCGTCAATGAACCATCAGGCGATCGTGAAGGAAGCGCTGGGCAGCTGGCACTTCGCCGGCTTTACGGTCCTCCAAAGCGGGTTCCCAGTCGACATTACGGACTACGGCTCTTACTGGTCCGGCTATTGCGGCGCGTACAGCTATTACGCATGCCCGGATGTTCCGAACACCTCCAGCTTTAATATCCGCAAGGAGAACGTCCGCTCGACCTACCAGAGCACCGGATCAGGGACCTACTTCGACGGCAGCACGTTCTCGCAGGAGGCGGTCGGCACCTTTGGCAACGTAGGCCGCGGCCTGATCCACGGACCCGGATTCAACTACTCCGACCTCAGCTTGTATAAGTACTTCCCGCTGGGCGGCGACGGTACGCGGGCAATTCAGATCATGATGCAGGCGGCAAACGCGTTCAACCACGCCAACTTCGACAACCCTGACGGCAACTACACCGACGGTCCCTACTTCGGAACCGTCACCGCGGTGAGGGCATCGGCAGACTACAACGGCGACCCGAAAGGCGGCCGCACGGTGCAGCTGGTTGCGAGAATCCGCTTCTAAAAGCTGGCTCGCATTTCATTCCGAATCACAAAGGGCGCCCCGAGAGGGACGCCCTTTCTTTTGCTCGGGAGGAAGGAGAAGGACGCTCACTCGGCTGGCGTGCCAGCCTTGACAGATGAGCCAGACGCTTGGGCGGCGCAGAGAACCGCGAGAACCTTAGAATCCCAGAGACCCCGAGATCCGGCAGACCCCGAGAATCGACCCATTGAGCCTTCGAAAGGCAGAGGCGGGTGGGGATGAAGCCGCCCCTTAATGTACATTTATTGCAATATTAGGGTTCTGAGCTACGTGTTTTCATATTCCATTAACACTTTCGGGTGAGTCCCAAAACTTAAATGTCATTTCTTTTCAATTTGTTGAGCATGTTAGTTCCTTCCAATTCAATTGGCCCGCAAATTGCAATAAGCACTCCAAAGCATTCTTCACCGGCACTGGATTCAAATCCAGCGAGCATGGCTTGCAGGCTTGCGGTCGTGTGGAATTTTTCGGTAGTCGCAATTTTTGTTTGTTTCTATCAATTTCCGAGACCGGACTTGCCTTCCCATCAAGTCACCCATGATCGCCCAACCCGGATGGTGAGGATTCACCCGAAGGCTTCTCAAAATCAGACTGACACTGGAGGACATCTATGAAGCTGTTTCCACGGCACTTTGGATCACATTTTCAGATGACACCATCGAATCTTGAGATAACACCGTCGTTGAAGGTTGGAAATCGCTTTGCAGCCTTAGTTTTTGCTATTTTGAGCGTTTTCGCCCTCACCTCTGTCTGCGGTGTGGTTGCTCACGCGCAAGTGGAATCAGGCCAGATCGCCGGAACTGTATTCGACCAGTCGGGCGCCGCTGTCCCTGGGGCATCCATCGCGGTAGAAAACCTCGGCACGACCTCCGTGCGCAACGCCACCTCCTCTTCCACTGGCGCCTATCTGGTTACGGGCCTGGAACCTGCCGTCTACGAAGTCACTATCGCGGCGGGTGCCTTTAAGCCCTACTCGGCCAAAGTTGAGGTAACGGTCGGCAGCCATGTGACGCTGGACGCCAAGCTCTCTGTGAGCGCCACCACGACTGAAGTGGAAGTGGTCGGCGAAGGCGGAACGCAAATCAATACGCAGACCCAGGAGCTCTCGCAGGTTGTGAACTCGGAGCAGGTTCAGCAGCTACCCAGCCTGACGCGCAACCCGTATGACTTTGTCGCGATCGCGGGCAACATCTCGAATGGAGATGGCAGTAACTCGGGAAGCAGCACGGGAGCGGCCGATACGAACTCACAGAACTCCACCACGCGCGGTGTAGGGTTCAACATCAACGGCCAGCGCTCAACGGGCACCGAGATTCTGCTCGACGGTGTTGAGAACATCAGCGTGTTCAGCGATGGCATCGGAATTTTTATTCCCGTGGACGCGGTTCAGGAGTTTCGCGTTACAACCAGCGATTACGAGGCCCAATTCGGCCGAGCCTCCGGTGGCATTGTCAGCGTTACCACCAAATCGGGGTCCAATTCGTTCCACGGCGACGCATGGGAATTCAATCGCGTCTCGGCCCTGACTTCGAATACTGAGACCAACGACCAGGAAGGGAACCCGAAGGGCATTTACACGCGCAACCAGTTTGGCGCAGAGGTAGCTGGCCCGGTGGTCAAGAACAAGCTCTTCTTTGAGGGAACCGGCGAGTGGATCCGCGTTCGCAGTTCCGCCGTTATCACTGCCGGCATCCCAACCTCACAATTCCTGGCGGCAGCAGCGCCAAACATTCAGAGCTACTTTTCGACCTATGGAGCCGGCGCGCCGACCACCTTCTCGCAGACCTACTCAGCTTCACAGGTGTATGGAACTGCGATTCCAGCGGGTCTAGCGGCCGGGACGCCTGTTTTCGGCATCGTTAGCTACACAGCACCAACAAACGCCGGCGGTGGTGTTCCGCAGAACACCTACAACGTCGTCGGACGGGGCGATTACAACCTGAGCGACAAGACGCAGATGTTCTTCCGCTACGTTACTTACAAGGAAGTCGACCAGACGGGCGGCGGGTTTGCTTCGCCCTATCCAAAGTACGATGTCGGCTCAACGGAGAACGATCAGGCATACCTCTACAATCTGTCGCACGAGTTCACGCCGTCGTTCGCCACAAGCACCAAACTGAGCTTCAGCCGGTTCAACACTTTCGACTCCTACAACACGGCATTGCAGAACGTGCCGACGCTGGACGTAGCGACGAACGCGACGATTCCTACCACGGGCACTCTGATTCAGCTGCCCGGATTTTATGACACCAACCCGGCAAACGGCGGCCTGCCGTATGGCGGCCCGCAGGACACTTCACAGATCAATCAGGATATGAACCTGGTGAAGGGCAAGCACTCAATCCAGGCTGGAGCCCAACTGGTTTACATCCAGGACAACAACGCTTACGGAGCCTACGCGCAAGCCACAGAGCAATTGGGCGTCAACCGTACCAATGGCCTGCAGTCGCTCTACTCGGGCACAAACATGTATGAGTTCGAGGCTGCGGTCAATCCAAAAGGCGCGCTACCTTGCGTCAAGAATCCATACACGGGAGTGTACACACCGACGGCAGGATGTTCCATTACGCTTCCGGCGAGCGCGCCAAGCTTCGCGCGCAGCGAACGCTTCAAGGAATGGGCGGGATACGGACAGGACTCATGGAAGATCATGCCGAGGCTCACCCTGGATCTGGGCGTGCGGTACGAGTACTACGGCGTGCAGCATAACGACAACCACAACCTCGACTCGAACTACTACTATGGAAGCGGTTCGAGCATCGGCGCGAGGACCCGCAACGGCGCGGTCTTCACGACCCCGAAGAGCCCAATTGGCGGCTTGTGGAAGCCTAGCTACGGCGACGTCTCGCCCCGCGTCGGTTTTGCCTATGATGTCTTTGGCAACGGGAAAGATTCGATTCGCGGCGGAGTGGGCATTGCCTATGAGCGCAACTTTGGCAACGTGACGTTCAATGTGATCCAGAATCCGCCAAACTATGCAGTTGTCGTTATCAACAGCACGACGGCGCAGCCCCTTTCCGTCACGAATTCGAACGCCGGCCCGCTTGCGGGGACTGCGGCGCCACTTTCTTCGCTCTGCTACCCCGCGGCCTGCCTGCCGCCAACCAGCCTGCGCTGGGTCGACCAGAACATTCGCACGGCGCAGACGCAATTCTGGAGCCTGGCGATCGAGCACCAATTGGCGCCGAGCACGATGGTGTCACTGCAGTATGTGGGAGCTCATGGCGTCCACCTTTACGACATCAAGAACTTCAACGGCCTGGGCGGCGGCAACGTGCTGCTAGGCGATCCGTACACTGACCCCGTCAGCGGGAACTCAGCTCTGACCCGCCTGAATAATCAGTATTCCAACGCGAACAACCGCGGTTCCGATGGCGCCTCGCACTATGAGGGCTTCAACGCACAGTTCGAGTCTTCGAATCTGTATCACAGCGGCTTCGCCATTACCGCGAACTACACGTACGCGCATCAACTGGACGATCTGAGCACGACGTTCTCAGAGAGCAACAACGCATTCAGCCTGGGTTACACCGACCCCTACAACCCTTCTCTGGACTGGGGCAGCGGTGACCTGGATGTGCGGCATCGGCTGGCTTTTGCGCCGGTGTACACGGAGCCGTTTTTCAAGAACCAAAGCAATCTGCTGGGTGAAGTGCTCGGAGGATGGGAAGCGGGAGGCATCTACATCGCGCACTCGGGCACTCCGTTCACCTACTTTGATTCGACAAATGACGCCACCGGTTACAACATCGCGCGCTACACTCCTGTTGGATCGATAGGGAACAAGCTGTTCAAGTCGATTCCGTCGGGCGCCGATGGTGGCGGCGACAACACCTACACTATCGGAACGCTGCCGGCCGCAAACTCGTGGAGCAACCCGGCACTCGGTGGCATCTCCGATTGGGGCCCGTGGCCAGCGAACATGTCCCGGCGCAACAGCTTCCGTGGCCCTGGTTACTGGGATTACGACATGGACGTCGCCAAGACCTTCCCAATCCACGAGAACCTGAACGTCGAATTTCGTGCCGAGGCGTTCAATCTCTTTAACCACCACAACCTATACCTGTTGGAGGGCAACAACGATATCGCCGCTGAGGGTGGCGCGATTCAGGCGGCCAAGGGCGGTGTTGGAAACAACGGTGGCGCGAATGACGAACGGCGTTTCGGTCAGTTCGCGTTGAAGATCAACTTCTAACCCTCAACGCAGAGTTGAAACACGAAGGGCGCCTGTAAAAAGGCGCCCTTTGTTTTGTTCGATGATGATCATTCTGCGAAGATTCGACGCCGGTTTTAGTGCTTCTTGCTGACCCGTTTTTTGGGAGCCGGTTTCACGGCGGCTTTTTTGTCGCCGGGGCTTTTCGGGCCTTTGTCTGCGGTGCCTTTTTTGGGGCGGCGGGCTTTTTGGCCTTTGCGAGCCGCTTCGCCTGTGGGGTTGGCGCCGCGGCAGTCTTGCTGCGCACGGAGCGGGTCTTCTCGGCAAGCGCGGTGGTCAGCTCAGCGTCGAACTGGGCTGGGGTCAGCGGACGCGCGGATTTACGCAGCCGTTCGATGTCATAGAAGGCGCGTTTTTCATCGAGAAACACGTGGATCACAAAGTCAACGTAGTCGAGCAGAATCCACTCGCCGTTGCGCCGGCCTTCAACCGAGTTGGGATAGGCGCCGAAGTTGTGTTTCAGGCGCAACTCAATCTCATCGGCTATGGCGACCGCCTGCCGCTGGTTGGTGGCTGAGGTGACGAGGAAAAAGTCGGAGAGGCCAGAGTCGACAGGATCGAGCTCGAGGATGCGGGTGTGCTGGCCCTTCTTTTCTTCACAAACCGCGGCTGCGGTCTGCACCATTGTGCGCGTCTGTTTCTGCGCCTGCGAAATATTCATGCTTTAGTGAGTTTCTCCAAGCTCATCGTAGCCTGTCGATTCGATAGGTAGCAAGTTGCGGGTCGGCTGCGGTTGCCGGGCTCACCCGGCCGACTGCCGGTCGGGCGGCGCGCGCTCGGATCAGCCGCCGTAAAGGCCGTGCCGCGCGATGTAGTCGCGAACGGCCGCAGGCAGCAGGTTGCGGGTTGTAATCTCGCCGTGAGAGCTGTTGCGTATTTGGGTCCGAATCTCTGTTCCGCTGATCTCCACATCCAGCCCGGGCAGCAAATAAAATGGCGCGCGTTGTTCCGCGGGATTTACGAGGGTGAAGGCGCGAACTTCAATTTCAGATCCATCTTGTCCGGACTCGATTGGGCCGGATTTGTTTGGTTTAGATTCGCTTGGCTTAGACTCGTTTCGATCGCCAGCCGGAGCGGGCTCAAGCGCGAGCCCCTGCGGCAGCGCCGCCTGCAATCCGGCAAGAGATTGGCCTGGCCGCGAGGCCACAATCAGGGCTGCCGCGTAAGGAATCTCCGCGGCGCGATGCCATTGTCGCAGGCCGAAAAACGAGTCAGCGCCCATCAGGCAATAGAGAACGCAGTCAGCCTTGAATTCGGCGCGGAGGGCATTGAGCGAGTCGATTGTGTAATTGGGAAGGGCAACGCCTGCGCCTGAAGATTTTGGCGCATCGACCAGCGAAACCGCGAACCCCGGTTCGCCTGCGATGGCCAGCCGCGTCATGGCCAGGCGGTCGTCGAAGCTCGCGGCGGAACCTTCAGGCTTGAGCGGCTGCGCGCCCACCGGCGCAAACAAAACTGTATCCAGATGGAACGCATCGCGGGCCGCGCGCGCAATGGCGAGATGGCCCAAATGCGGCGGGTCGAAACTTCCGCCGAAGAGGGCGATGCGGCTGCCGGTTTGCGCTGCGGTCGGGTGTCCGGTGCTGACGCCGCTGATGGATCCGGGCGAGAATTCGGGCATGCGTCCATCGTAATCTCTAGTGGGTCTCTTAATCGCCGGCTTTGGCAGGCGGCTCGCATCCGATAGAATTACTGTGCAGCTATGCGCCCAATTCTTATCATCCTCGCCCTCGCCGGAATTGTGGTTTCCGCGCTCGCGCTCAAGGTGCACTACGATACTGGCACCGAGCCCTGCTCCATCAACGATCACTGGGACTGCGGCATCGTGAACCACAGCTCATTCGCCGTGATCCATGGCGTCCCTGTAGCGGACATAGGGATTGCGGGCTACCTGTTGATCGGAGTGCTTGCGCTGGCGCGGCGGCGCGCTCTGGTGTTCATCGCTGCCCTAATCGGCATGGGTTTCGCGCTTCATCTGACTTACATCGAAGACAAAGTTCTCGAGGTCTGGTGCCTCTATTGCGTCATTTCGCAAGGAATCATCGCCCTAATCACGCTGCTGAGCGCGGGTTGGCTGATCGCGGCGCAGATTGCGAAATCGCGCGCGAGCAAGTCGGCATCGGCATAGAGATCATTCACGCCGCCAGACTCATTTTCCCCAGTCGAGCGCCTCATTTCCCGCAAAAATCGCCGACGATATCCGCTGATAAAATCGAAGCAGATCGATGCTGACCGGCTGGTATGCGCGAAAAATGTACGCGTGGGAGACGCGGCTAACCACACGCGACGAAAATCGCGTGGTGCGTCCATTGGAGTGGGGTTTTGAGTGGGTTGCTCCGTTTCTTGAGGCGCACGGCTTTGGCGCGGCAGTTCCCGGACCCGATATAGCTCGCGACCCAGCGGCTGCCGAAGCCGCCATGCTCCAAATCAACGAGCTTCTGATTCGCCACAGCGACCTCTTTTTTGGCTATGAGCGCCCAACGGACTTCCGCCTGGAAGAGCGGCATCCGCAGTTGTTCCCGACAAACGTGCGGCCCGAGACGCTTGCGCAAGATGCAGAGCTGAAGCAGCAGGCCGCCGAAGGAAAGATTCCCAAGGCTCAGTATTTGCGCTTTACTTCGCCGGAGCGCACGTCCTATCCGGAGAACGACCTGGTGAATGCGCGCTGGTTTCCGGCTCCGGCGCACAAAGATCCGGCGCGGCCCAAACAAGCGATCATCGTAATGCCGCAATGGAATGCGGACGGCTTCAGTCACAACTCGCTGTGTACGATCTTCAACCGCATGGGCGTCTCGGCACTGCGGCTCTCGAAGCCCTACCACGACATTCGCCGTCCCGCGGAGCTGGAGCGGTCTGATTATGCTGTCAGCGCGAACGTCGGCCGCACGATTTCCGCCTGCCGCCAGGCGGTGGTTGATATTCGCTGCTGCCTCGACTGGCTCGAGGAGCAGGGCTACGAGCACTTCGGCGTGTTGGGGACGAGCCTTGGCTCCTGCTACGGATATCTGGCGAGCGCGCACGATGCCAGGCTGCGCGTGAACGCGTTCAACCACGCGTCAACGGCGTTTGGAGATGTGGTATGGGCAGGGCAGAGCACGCGCCACATTCGCGAGGCGGTGGCTGCGGCGGGCCTGACGCAGGACCGGCTGCGCGCCTTATGGGCCACCGTAAGCCCGATCAGCTACTACACGAAATTTGCGAGGCCAGAAGCGGGCGGACCCCGCAAGCGCGTTCTGCTTGTCTACGCAAAATACGACCTCACATTTCCGCTGGAATACTCGCTTAAGGTGGTTGAGGCCGCGCGCCAATCCGGATTGAACTACGAAGTGCGCGTGCTGCCCTGCGGCCACTACACCACGGGCGAAACGCCCTACAAATTCATCGACGGATGGTACATGGGCTGGTTTGTGTATCGCGCTTTCAAAGCGCTGCGGGAAGAAAAAGCGGCTGATCTTCGAGCTGCGACGCGCCCATCGCCCGAGGCAGAAGAGCAGGCAGTCTCACGCTAGCGGGCTTTCGTCAGGTCCATGCGCAGCATCTTTGCCGGATCGAGATAGGCGCTTTGCCAACGCACGGCCCAGTGCAGATGCGGTCCGGTGACGCGGCCCGTGGCTCCGCTCAGCCCGATAAGCTGGCCCATCACGACATGGTCGCCCTCGTGCACGTCGATGCGGCTTAGGTGCATTGAAATCGTGAACAGCCCCAGCCCATGGTCGATCGCGACGCAGTTGCCTTCGTAGTAGAGCGACTGCGCCAGCACCACCACGCCGCTGTTGCCGGCGTGTACCGGCGTTCCCGTCGCCGCGCGAAAATCCATCCCCTCGTGGACGCTGGCGAGTTGTCCATTGAAGGTGCGGCGCGTGCCAAAGCTGTCGGTTGGGGGTGAGTGAACGGGCGCGCGAAAATCGCCGGACCACAATGGCTCTGCCGCGCTCGACGCGAACACTTTGCTCTTCAACTCGACTTCGGCTTTGATTTGCGTAAGCTCGTCAGGCCCCGGTTCGACGAACTTGGGAGCGACTGTGAGAGTGGCGGTGCGGTAATGCGCGGGGAGAATTTCAACGCCGCGGCTCAAGTCGAGCGGCGCGCCAGAGGCCATACGAGCGGAGATTTTGAGAGTAGAAGGACCGGTCTGCGCTTTCACGTCGACTCCCGCCAGCGCATACCATGCCTTGCCGTCGCGTCCGCGAAAGAACTGGAGCTTCTGGTTGAGCCACTCGCCGCCGAGTCCCGCGCCATTCAGCGCGGCGCCCGCCGGCAAATGCACGCAGATCAACTCAGGCGAGCCTGCTACGACGATTGCAGGCGTGAGCGTGACGGCCGGCGATTGTGCCAGCGTCACGGCACCAGATTTACCGAGCAACATCGCGGCGCATATTGCAAAAAGGCGAATTCGCATCAGAGATAGAATAGTGGAGCGGCGTTGGACCGGGCAGCCACGCCATAGAAGCGCGTAACTTTTTGGCTCTTTCTTCTGTCTAACCAGCGAATGACTTCCCTCTCTTTCAACCATCTACGGCATATTGTTTTTGTCGCCGCTGCGATAGCTGCGCTGCTTCTTCCCGCGGCTGAAGGCCAGGGCCAGGCGCAGGCAAAGCGCTCAGACCGCACGCCCGTTCTTGTCGAGCTGTTCACATCTGAAGGCTGCTCAGATTGCCCGCCCGCTGACGCTCTGCTAGCGAAGCTCGACACGCAGCAGTTTGTCGCAGGTGCACAAGCCATTGTGCTTAGCGAGCATGTCACCTACTGGAATCACGAGGGCTGGAGCGATCCTTTTTCATTCGACGCCATGACCGCGCGGCAACAGGATTACATGCAGGAGTTCTCACTTGGTGACGTCTATACGCCGCAGATGGTCGTGGATGGGGCTGAGCAATTTGTTGGTAGCGATGCACCCAAACTGGAAAATTCTGTGGCCCGCGCCGCCGCCACGCCCAAGCCCGCATTAACAATCGCCGACGCGCATCGCGCGGTAGATGGCTCAATCATTTTTTCAGTGCAGGCGGCATCAGCCTCAAAGACGACTTTGGTGGCGGTAGTAGCGGAGAACGCCACGCATGCCGAAGTCTCCCGAGGAGAAAACGCCGGCCGCACCCTGCACCACGTTGCTGTCGTGCGCGTTCTGAAGGACTATGGATCAAGCGCAGCCGACGGCCGGATGCTGCAACTGACGGGCGCAAACCTGTTGAGCGCGGAAAAAGACGGCGAGCCGCTTCGACTCGTCGTCTTTCTCGTCAACCGCTCAAACGGCCATGTGACTGCTGTTGCAGAACAGACGCTGGCCCCATAATTCCCGCGCTTGTACGGCGTTATCTTCCGTTGTGCTTCTGGCGGTAGATCTGGCGGCTGGCGCCATTCTGCTCGCGATTGATCTGCCGATGTTCCTGGCCGGTCAGCCTTCCGCCGTTGGCCTGACGATCAGCGTGGACCTGCTCGTTGATCCCCTGCTCGCGGTTCTCAGTGCGGGCGGCCTCGCCGGCGTTCATTGAGCCATTGCGGATTCCGTTGGCAACGCGGTCCTGCTGATTCTCGCGGCGCTGACCCACTTCATTGTTGCCGTAGTGCGCCGTGTTGGCGTTGTGCTTGTCCTGGTAGATCGAGTGGCTCAGATTGTTCTGTTGATGATTGATCTGTTGCCGCTCTGTTGAAGTCAGCTTGCCACCATCGGCAGAGCGATCGTCGCGGACTTCGCGATTCAAATTGGATTCGCGCGATTCCAGATTCTTGGTTTCGCCGGCGGTCAGTTGGCCCGAGTCAACGCCGTTGGCGACGCGGTCCTGCTGATCCTGTTTGCGGTCGCCTACCGTAGGCGCAGGCTGATTGGGCTGCGTCTGGGCAGCTGGTTGGCTCTGTTGAGCAAAGGCCGAACCCGAAGCAAGCAGGGCGGCCACGGCAAGCGTAAAGAGTGTGCGCTTCATGGGTTCCTCCGTGGGCCTTTGGGTTTGAATTGCCGGCCCATGTCACCAGCAGACACAGGTTCAAAAAAGTAGTTGCGCTTTTTTTCAAATCCGTTGCATCCAAAGTGGGGTCTCCGACGTCGCGACATTGCGCAACCCAATCCTCCACAGCGCAGCCTTTCCGCCTATGGCTTAAAATTCTTGTATGACCGACCGCATGTCTCTCTCGCTCGCCCAGGTTGACCCCGAGGTCGCCGCCGCTCTTGACCAGGAAACTCTCCGCCAGCACGAGGGGCTGGAGATGATTGCCAGCGAAAACTTTGTGTCAGAAGCCGTATTAGAGGCGGCCGGCTCGATCTTCACCAATAAATATGCCGAGGGCTACCCCGGGCGCCGCTATTACGGCGGCTGCGAGTACGCTGACGTCGTGGAGAACCTGGCACGCGATCGCGCGCGCCAACTCTTCGGCGGCGAGCACATCAACGTGCAGCCGCACTCCGGCTCGCAGGCCAATGCGTCGGCATTCGCAGCAGTGTTGCAGCCGGGCGACACCATTCTCGGCCTTGATCTTTCGCATGGCGGCCATCTTACTCACGGGCATCGTTTGAGCTTCAGCGGCAAGTTATACCGGACCACCTTCTATCACGTTCGCCGCGACACAGAAACCATCGACTACGACGAGATGGAGGCGGTTGCGATCCAGGAAAAACCGAAGGTCATCATCGGCGGCGGCAGCGCTTATCCGCGCCTGTGGGATTTTGCGCGGATGCGCCAGATCGCCGACAAGGTGGGTGCGATTTACGTCTTCGACATGGCGCATATTGCCGGCCTGGTTGCCGGCGGCGCGCACCCTTCGCCCGTTCCACACACTCAGATCACAACGACCACCACGCACAAAACGCTGCGCGGCCCTCGCGCCGGCCTGATCATCAGCACGCAGGATTTGGCGACCGCGATCGATAAATCCGTGTTCCCCGGCCAGCAGGGCGGTCCGCTGGTGCACATTGTTGCGGCCAAGGCAGTGGCATTTAAAGAGGCACTGCGCCCCGATTTCCGCGACTATGCCGCGCAGATCGTTTCCAACGCCAAGGTACTGGGTGAAGCGCTCAGTGCGGCAGGATATCGGTTGGTTTCCGGTGGAACAGACAATCATTTGCTACTCGTTGATGTCTTTGAAAAAGGCATTCTCGGCTCAGAGGCAGAGCTCGCGCTTGGCAAGGCAGGCATCACGGTGAACAAGAATTCCATTCCGTGGGATACGAATCCGCCGCTCAAGCCATCCGGCATTCGCCTGGGCTCGCCCGCGCTCACCACGCGCGGAATGAAGGAGCCGGAGATGCGCACGATTGCCGCGTGGATTGTCTCGGCTCTCGACAAGCGCAACGACGATGCAGCGCTCGCGCGGATTCGCGGCGATGTGGCGGAGCTAGCCAACCAGTTCCCGCTTTACGCCTGGCGGCGCGCACCAGTGACGGTGACTGCTTAGGGTAATTACGGCTTGTTATGTGGCTTGGTATCTCGCCCGTAACGTGCGCCTCGGCACTTATGTGCACGTCGAGTATTCAGGCATGCAGGTGGCTGGGCACGCGAGTCCGACGTTTCTCTATTGATTTCTAAAACAGGGGAAGTAACTTGGCGGGACAGGTTTGTAACCTATCCCGCCGCGGTTTTTTGCGCTCTATCCATTCTTCAAGTTGTAACCAGGCGGAAAAAGGCACGCTATCGACCCAATTATCGTTTCTTGTGATGAAAAACTCTTGCGCGAAGTTATGCCGATGTTAATTTCATGATTTATTCTGTGAACATGGCGATTGAAAATATACTTGCCCAAATAGATTCCGAGATTGCAAGCCTCAAGCAGGCGCGTGCATTGCTGGCTTCGCTCGGCAGTGCTCCCACGACATCCGGTCGCAAAGCAGCGAAGACGTCCACCAAGGCCAAAACCAGGAAGAAGCGTTTTCTAAGCGCCGACGCGCGCAAGCGGATCGCCGATGCGCAGCGCAAGCGCTGGGCCGCAGTGCGAGCCAAATCCAAAGCAAAGAAATAGTCGTTCTCTATTTGAGACGCTGTGCCGGCGCCGCTTCGCCGACGCCGTTCCTTTCAGGAGCGGTGGGGCCTTTGGTCTATCCCAATGACGCCATCACCAGCATGCGCGGCTCGGTCATCTCTTCAATGGCCCAGCGAACTCCTTCACGACCGAGACCCGAATCTTTCACTCCGCCGTAGGGCATCGGATCCAGTCGCCAGTTTGGCGTGTCGCCCACGATCAGCGCACCCACTTCAAGCTCGCGATAGGCGGTAAGGATGCGCACAGAGTCGCGCGTGAGCAAGCCTGCCTGCAACCCATACTTCGAGTGATTCACCTGCGCGAGAGCCTCCTCGAAGTCGTCGTACGGCTCGATCAGCAGAACCGGCCCAAAGACCTCTTCATCGCGAACCTTCATGCCGGCCTTGGATCCGGTCAGAATAGCCGGCGTGATCATCGATCCTTTGCGCTCGCCACCGGTCACATGCTTGGCTCCGCCCGCAATGGCTTCTTTGACCCACGCTTCCACGCGCTCTGCTTCACTCTGGCGAACCAGCGGCCCAATTTCAGTGGCTTCATTGCCCGGATCGCCGATGACGAGTTTCTCCGCGATATCTACCACCTTCCACAGAAAGGTCTGAAAGATGCTTCGCTCAACAAAAACGCGCTGCAAGCTGACGCATGACTGGCCGGCAAAGCTGAAAGCCGCGTGCGCGGTGCGCAATGCCGCGTCGTCCAGGTCCTTCCAATCGCTGTGCAACACGAGCGCAGCGTTTCCGCCGAGCTCCAGCAGCACGCGCTTGCGGCCGGAGTGCGCCTTCAGCTCCCAGCCAACCTTGGCCGACCCGGTAAAACTTATCAGCTTGATGCGATCTTCTTTTTCGGCGAGCCACGCGGTGTCGGTGTCTGCCAGCGTGAGCACGGCCAACGCCTCCTCAGGCCAGCCGGCCTTCAGAATCACTTCGCCGAGGGCCAAGGCGGTAAACGGCGTTTGCGGCGCGGGCTTTATGATCACCGGGCAGCCCGCGGCAATGGCCGGCGCAACCTTGTGCGCCACCAGGTTCAATGGAAAATTGAAGGGCGTGATGGCCAGAACGGGGCCCACGCCGAAGCGTTGCACCACTCCCCAGCGCCCTTCGTTGCCCTCGGTCAAATCCAGAGGAATGCTCTCGCCGCCCATTCGTACGGCCTCTTCGGCCGCGGTTTTGAAGGTGAGCACGGCGCGATCGACCTCAACGCGCGCCATGCGCAGCGGCTTGCCGGCCTCGGCTACGATCAATTGCGCAAACCGCTCTTTTTGTTCAATGAGAGCGGCGGCCACGTCCTCAAGAATCTCGCGCCGCTTCCAGCGCGGCAAAGCGCGCGTGCGGCGCAGGCTCGCGGAAGCATGATTGACGGCGGTGCGCGCGTCGGCACGGGTGGCTACGGTTACTCGGCCCACCAGCGCCTGGTCCCACGGCGACCGCACCTCGAATGCTTCTCCTTCAATCCATTCCTTGCCGCACAGCAAGAATCCCGTCTGCGTTCCCGGCCGCATCTTCATGTTGAGGCTCCTGAGTTTACTTACTGATGGTAAAGCTGCCGGGGTTGAGTTGTCTGAGCCGTCGCCGGCCGGAGCTGACGGAATTGCGAATCGGGAATGAAATCTGCATTGCGGCTTTGGCGGGTTCGTACGCCGCGCGAAAATGCTGGTTACCGAGGGTGAGTCGGATCGGGTATAGTTGAGCGGTTCCAGAATTCACGTGCCCCTATTAAGAGTGTTGAAAGGTGGCATTTTCTTTTGGGAAAATGCCACTTGGCGCCCGTGGCTCCAGGGTAAAGCAATTCTGGAACCGCTGAAGCTGCGTCCCAAAACGGCCCCGGTAGGGATTCACAATCAAAGCACGAAGAAAAGGAAGTGACTATGGCCGATTCCACAAGCAGTCAAGTTCCCCAGCCCGGTTCATTTCAGCCGGTTCCGCAGCCGGTTGGCGCACCCCCACCCAAGTCCGGTTCCAGCGCCGTAAAGATCATCCTCATTATCCTGGGGATCTTTGTGGGCCTGGGCATTATCGTGGGCGGCATTGTTGCCTACGGCGTTTATCGCGTAGCCCATTCCATCCACAAAGATGCCAACGGCAATATCACGGTGACGACGCCCAAGGGCACCTTTACTGCCAATTCGTCGGGCACTTTCACCGCGGCCGATCTGGGAATCGCCATCTATCCTGGCGCGACACAGGGCAAGGGCGGCCTGCGCATGAATATTGCCGGCAAATCCATGGTTTCGGCGAACTTTCTCACGACCGACTCGCCGGATAAGGTGTTCGCCTTCTACAAGGACAAAGCGGGTCCTAATGCACAGATCATGGGTACCGGCACCGGCGGAATTATCACGATGCAGAGCGGCTCCAGCTCCATCACCGTGACGGTCGCGCAAGCGGCAAGCGAGCACGACGGCGAGACGCAGATCACGATCGTGAATACGTCGGGCAGTTGAGCGAGACAGTTGGGCGGATCGTCAATCTGCGAGGCCTCCCTTGCGGAAGAATGCAACTGCGGGGGGCCTTGTTTTTTCATACTGGAGTTTCGCTTTTTTCGCCGCGCCGCTTTAGCGCCGCCCGGTTTCTCGCTGCGGCTTTCCAGTCGCAGCCTCTGGCCAGGCCTCGCGCCTGCGGTAAACTCCTTCCATGATTCACGACGGGCGCAGCCGCAAACTTCCCTTCGATCCCGACGAGGCCGTGAAGCACCTCAAGGGCAGCGATGCGAAACTCGCCACGCTGATTGACTGCGCCGGCCCGTTCACGCTCCGCCTGCAGAACACGACTTCGCCTTTTGAGTCGCTGCTCGAATCGATTCTCTACCAGCAGTTGCACGGCAAGGCCGCAGCCACCATTCACCGCCGCGTGCGCGAGTATTTCGGCGGAGACCCATCGCCGCAGATCCTGATCGACACGCCCGATGAGCCGCTGCGCGCCGCCGGCGTCTCCGGCAACAAGATCAAAGCATTTCGCGACCTGGCCGCCCGCACGCTCGACGGCACCGTGCCCACGCACGCCGCCATTCGCAAAATGCCTGACGCCGAAATCATTGAACGGCTCTCCGCGGTGCGCGGCATCGGCACCTGGACCGTGGAAATGCTGCTTATCTTTCGCCTTGGCCGCCCAGACGTGCTGCCCGTAACCGACTACGGCGTGCGCAAGGGCTTTGCGCTCACCTTTCAGCGCGTGCCTAAGTCCCGCCCGCTTGAGGCCGCCGATTTGCCGAAGCCTGACGTGATGCTTCGCCGCGCCAAACGCTGGGCGCCGTACCGCTCCGTGGCGAGCTGGTACCTTTGGCGCGCCTGCGACCTGCAAAAGAAAACTGCTCCGGCGGGGCGCTCATCAAGATAGCGCGTGCGCTGTAGCCGTAAAATAGTCTGAGCGGCCGGCGAAGATTCTGGCGCGACTTTGTATATTCCAGACATTCTGGGTAGCCGATGCCTCAAGCGAAGCGCTTTGTTTGCATTCACGGTCACTTTTACCAGCCGCCGCGCGAGAATCCATGGCTGGAGACTGTTGAAATCCAGGACACGGCCGCTCCCTATCACGACTGGAACGAACGCATTTGCGCGGAGTGCTACGCGCCCAATGGCGCTGCCCGCATAGTGAACGACCGGAACCAGATCACGCGCATCGTGAATAACTACGCGCGCATCAGCTTCAACTTCGGCCCCACGCTGCTGAGCTGGCTCAGGGAAAATGCTCAGCGAACCTTCCGCATGATTCTCGACGGCGAGAGCCGCAGCCGCCAGCGCTACCGCGGCCACAGTTCGGCCATGGCGCAGGGCTACAACCACATGATTTTGCCGCTGGCCAGCCGGCGCGACCGGAACACGCAAATCCGCTGGGGCATCGCCGACTACGAAAAAAGCTTTGGCTCTGCGCCCGAAGGCATGTGGCTGCCGGAGACCGCGGCCGACACAGCCACTCTTGAAGCGCTCGCTGCAAACGGAATCAAATTCACCGTGCTCGCGCCGCACCAGTGCAAGCGCATTCGCGCGCTGAAGCGCAAAGCCGGCGAAGATGATTGGACCGACACACCCAATGCGACCGTCGACACGACACACCCGTATCTGGTTCGCTTCGCCTCGGGCGCATCGATCGCCATTTTCTTTTACAACGGCCCGGATTCGCGCGCCATCGCCTTTGAAGGGCTGCTCGATTCAGGCGACAATCTTGCCGCGCGCCTGAAGTCGGGCTTCATTGAATCGGATAAGCCGCAGTTGGTTCACGTGGCCACCGATGGCGAGTCCTACGGGCACCATCACAAGTATGGCGAGATGGCGCTGGCCTACGCGCTGCGCCTGCTGGAGCAGGACAAGACGGTGAAGCTGACAAACTACGGCTGCTTCCTTGAACAGTTTCCGCCAGAGTTCGAGTGCGAAATTGTGGACGAAACGTCTTGGAGCTGCGAGCACGGCATCGAGCGCTGGCGCTCCAACTGCGGTTGCAACGGCGGCAGGGCCGGCTGGAACCAGAAGTGGCGCGCGCCTCTGCGTCAGGCCTTCGACGAGCTGCGCGACGCGGTCGCTCCACTCACTGAGCGTGAAGGCGGCAAGCTTTTCAAGGATGTGTGGGCTGCGCGCGACGCGTATATCAATGTCGTGCTCGACCGCAGCGCGGAATCCGCCGACCGATTCTTCAACGCGCAACAGACGCACATGCTTTCGGAATCCGAGCGCGTTCGCGCGCTGGAGCTGATGGAGATGCAGCGCCACACCCAGCTGATGTACACCAGCTGCGGGTGGTTCTTTGATGACGTTGCAGGCATTGAGACGGTGCAGGTTATCGCCTACGCGGCGCGCGTGCTGCAGTTGGCGAAGCAGCTCTTTGGACAACAGGCGGTGCCGTTCGAGCCTGCGTTCCTCGCGCGGCTGGCTGAGGCGCACTCCAACAATCCCGAAGAGGGCGACGGCGCGAGTATTTACGAAAAGAGCGTCGCGACCATGGAGCTGAACCTGGAGCAAGTGGCCGCGCACTACGCAATCAGCTCAATCTTTTCTTCGTTTGCCGATGAGACGGATCTTTTCTGCTTCCACGTCCGGCGCATCTCTTACGAAATTTACACTTCCGGCCGAGGCCGCCTTGCCCTGGGCCGCGTGCATGTTGCCAGCGCGATTACGGGGCACGCGCAGAGCTTCTCGTTTGCGGTTCTCCACTTTGGCGACCAGAACATCACCGCCGCGGTCAAAGCCTACGGCGACGCCGGCGCCGCCGACTTCGAGGCTTTCTCCGCCGAGGCCGCCGATCATGTGCAACGCGCCGATTTCCCTGAGGTCATTCGCCAGATTGACCGCTTCTACGGCCACGCCGACTACTCGCTCACTTCGCTCTTCACGTGACGAGCAGCGCCGCATCGTCGCGGCTTATTCTCAGCTCCACTCTTTGGGACATTGAGAATTCGCTCACCACCATCTACCAGGATCACGCCAGCCTGCTTCACTTTCTCTCGCAGGCGGGCCTGCCCAAGCCGCCCGCGCTCACCCTTGCCGCCGGTTTTGCGATCAACGCCGGCTTGCGCCGCGTGATCGAGGGCGACCCAATCGACCGTTGCGCAGTTGCGCTCTCTGCTGGCGCTGGCCAAGGCCGACCAGGTGCCACTCGAGACCGCCACGCTCTCCTACATCGCCGACCAGCGCATGAAGCGCGCCATGGTCGAACTGCAAATGTCCGTCGGGATCGCTCGAGATGCTGGAGCGCGCGCTTACGCTTGCCCGCCGCTTGCTGAGTTGCCCTTCGAGCTGAATCTCTGGCAGGCGCAGAACATCTGGTACGAAATTCTGCGCACCTCCGACTATGCGCTCTCCGCGCTGGCCGCGGAAGAACGTCCGCGCTGGGAAAAGGACTTCAACGACCTGGGCGCATGCCTGACCATTGACACGGCGGCGATGCGCGCAGGCGAGCAAGCCGACGCGCTGGCAGCAGCGGATTAAGAAGATTGTCGAGTTGCTTCGGGCCAGAAACGCAGCGGGCCCGACGCTTCACTAATTTCGTTTTCGCTGATTTGCTCTCTGGAGCTTTCCATCTTTCAGCGTGAATCGCTCGCCGCGCCACACGATCGTGTCTCCTGAGAAGCCAGCCACCCACAGGCGCCATTGCGATAACGTCGCGCAGCGGCAGCAGCCAGAGATTCGGCAGCACCTCATGATCGCCAAGAACGCCGGCGCCCACCGTCATCGCCTGTGCCAGCCGCAGGAAGAAGCTCAAGCCCAGCAGCCAAAGGCTCAACGGGCTTAATCCGCTGGCGAGCACATTCAGCAGTGCCCACGCGAGCCCATGGGTGAAGATCAGGCCTGCGTAGCCGGCCGGCCGCGAACAACGCACGGTCCGCAGCCAGCGCAGCTGATGGTCGAAAAATCCGCGCCAGCTGTATGCGGGGACGGAGGTCTCGACCACTTCGGCACTGACTTCGACGCGATAGCCCGCCTTCGCGATGCGCGCGCCCAGCTCGTAGTCGTCGGCCAGGTAATCCACGATCGAGAGCAAGCCGCCTATCTTTTCCAGTGCCTCGCGTCGCACCGCAAGCGTCGAGCCGAGCCCGTAATGCAGCCCGCCCTCGATCAGCTTCGAGAGCAGTACGCCGGGCATGAACTCCGTTGCAATCCCCAGTGCTTCAAGCCGCGAAGGCAGCCGCGAGGGTAGTATGCTGCCATGCGAAGTCGCCCCGTTGGCTTTGCCACGATAGAGCGCAGTCACCAGCCCCACCTGGCGATTTGGCCGTGTCTTGCGAAGCAGGCGCGAAAGCGGCACATCACGCGCTCCAGATAGCGAGGACTCACAGTAATATCGGAGTCATTGATGAGCAGAAAATCATGCCGCGCGTGGGTCAGCGAGTTGCGCCAGCGTGCTCACTTTGCCGTTGGTGCCCAGCCGTTCCGGGCACTCAATCAGCCGGATCGCGTGCGTCGGGAAACTCGGCCTTCAATTCCTTCACAGCCGCGGCCGCGGGATCGTCCAGCGACGAAACGCCGAACAGCAATTCAAACTCGCCCGCATAATTCTGCCGGCAATGGCTGCGAAAGGCATCCATCATGCCGGGGTCGAGCCCCTTGAGCGATTTAAGAATGCTTACGCCAGGCGCAAACGCCGCCGCGGAGCTTCGCCGCTCGCGCAGAGAAGACGCGCGCCGCCACAATCGCCGCCAGAAAGTAACCCATTCCGGCCACGGTCAGCGACGTCGTCACGATCTCCACGGCCAGCGCAATTGCGTGGCGGCATCACAAAGGCAGATTACAGCTTCTAGCTACTAGCTTCTAGCCGCTAGCTTCCCGTGCGCCCATCGACCGATTCTGTTTTTCGAAAACTCGTCGCCTCGCGAGTGCGGATTTCCTGACATGGGAGGTCGAGCGCAAAGACCCGAAGCTGATGGCTAGAAGCTAGAGGCCGAAAACTGCCTTACTCGTACCGCAGCGCCTCAATCGGGTCGAGATTCGCCGCCTTCCATGCCGGATAAATGCCGAACAGCAACCCGATCGCGCAGGAAGACGCCGAAGCCGATCGATGACCCACATGGTTGAAAGCGTGGCCGGCAATCCGATGGGCAGGAAATAAACGATCCATGTGATGACCGCGCCCAGCAGAACGCCCATGACGCCGCCCACCGCGCACAATGTCACTGCTTCAGTCGTGAATTGCGTAAGGATGGTGCGCCTGGTCGCGCCAATCGCCTTGCGCACGCCGATCTCGCGCGTTCGCTCCGTCACGCTCACCAGCATGATGTTCATTACGCCCACGCCGCCCACCATCAGCCCCACGCTGGAGACGGCGATCATGAAGATAACCAGCCCACCGGTTAGCTGGCCCCATAGCTTGGTGAGCGAGTCCGGGCCGAAGATCTCGAAATCGTCGTCGCTTGTCGACGTGAACCTTGCGGCGGATGCGCAGCAGCTCGCGAATCTCTTCCTCGACGAGTTTCTTGTTCGTGGGGCTGTCGTACTTCACGATGAGCGTCAGATCCGTGATCTCCGGATGCAGGTTGTGGAAGGTGCTGAACGGGAAAGATGATGATATTGTCGCGGGGATTCTTGCCGCTGCCGAAGGGCTGCTTGCGTTTATCAAGAACTCCGATCACGGTGTAGAGTCCTGACTCGACGGCGATTTCTTTACCCACCGCGGGCGCGTCGCCGAAGAGCTCCTGCCATGTGTCATGGCCAAGCACCACAACATGCGCGCCGCGTGCATCTTCGGCATCAGTGAACATGCGGCCCTGGATCAGCGTCAGCTCGGTCACGTCCATCACTTCAGGCGAATCACCCGCCAGGATCGAGCCGGCGACCTTCTTGCCTTCATAGCGAGCGCTAACGTCGCCAACCTGAAAGTTCTTGACGTAGACGGCCTCGGCGTCCGTGGTCTCCACATGAGGCAGCGCGCGCATCGCTTTCGCGTCATCAAGGGTGAGCATTTTGCGCGCGAGCATCTCAGCCGTCGGCCGCACTCCGATGATCGGCAAGCGCCCGACCCAAAACACATTCGATCCCAGCGAGTTGATAAAACTCGAGACGCGATTATTGATGCCATTGATGACGGACGAAATCGCGATGACGGTGGAGACGCCGATGACGATGCCAAGGACCGTCAGGCCCGAGCGCAGCTTGTTGGTTCGCAATGTATCCAGCGCCATCTTTACGGATTCGGTGGTCTGGCCGGTTCTTGCCATTGAGGTCTCAGTTCGCAGTTCGTAGTTTGCAGTTCACAAACGTGTTCGGCGCAACTTTCATGGTTCGGATAAAGGACAGCTTGAACGATCACCGCGTGCGAAATACTACAAACCGGGAAATAAGAACTGTAAACTGCCTTACTCGTATCGCAGCGCCTCAATCGGGTCAAGGTTCGCAGCCTTCCATGCCGGATAAATGCCGAACAGCAATCCGATGGCGCAGGAAACGCCGAAGCCGATCAGCACCCACGTGGTTGAGAGCGTTGCCGGCAGCCCGATGGGGAGGAAATACACAATCCAGGTAATGATTGCGCCCACCAAAATGCCAACAATTCCGCCAAGCGAACACAAGGTGACGGCCTCCGTCGTGAACTGCGTGAGGATGGTGCGCTTGGTCGCGCCGATCGCCTTGCGCACGCCGATTTCGCGCGTTCGCTCAGTCACGCTCACCAGCATGATGTTCATCACTCCCACGCCGCCCACCATCAGGCCGACGCTGGATACTGCAATCATGAACATGCACCAGCCCGCCGGTCACCTGATCCCACAGCCGGTCAGCGAATCCGGCCCGAAGATCTCGAAGTCGTCGTCCTTGTCCACGCGCACCTTGCGGCGGATTCGCAACAGCTCGCGAATCTCCTCCTGCACCAGCGCCTTGTTCTTCTGGTCGTCGTACTTCACGGACTACCCACACGTCCTTGTCTTCCGGGTGCAGGTTGTGGAATGTGCCCATGGGAAAGACTGCCATGTTGTCGTTGGGGTTTTTGCCCCCGCCGAATGGCTGCTTCGCTTGTCCAGCACGCCAATCACGGTATAAAGCCCGGATCTCGACGGCGACCTCTTTGCCGATCGCCGGCTGGTCGCCAAAAAGCTCCTCCCAGGTGTCGTGACCGAGCACCACGACGTGCGCCCCGCGCGCATCTTCTGCGTCAGTCCATATCCGGCCCTGCAGCAAGGTCAGATCGTTCACGTCGGAGACCTCGGCCGTGTCTCCGCCCAAAATGGTGCCTGCAACCTTCTTCCCGTTGTACTTCACGTCGACATCGCCGACGCGGAACGGGGTTTTGACATGCTGTATTCCGCCGTCTGCCGCTATCACATGCGGCAACTGGCGCAGCGCCAGCACGTCGTCGATCGTCATCTTCTTGCGCGCCAGCATCTCCGACGTCGGCCGCACGCCAATCACCGGAATCTGGAACACCCAGATCACATTCGATCCCAGTGAGCTTACCCATTCCGACACGCGGTTATTGAGCCCGCTGATCACAGAAGAGATGGAGATCACGGTGGCCACGCCGATCACGATGCCCAGAATCGTCAGCCCCGAGCGCATCTTGTTTGCGCGCAGCGTATCCAGCGCCATCTTCACGGATTCACGAGTTTGCCCAGTAGAGTTCATAGTTCGCAGTTCACGTTCTTAGTTCTCAGAAGCTGCTTCCTTGCATGCTGCGCTTACAGTTCCGAGCGCAGCGCCACAACCGGATCCAGCTTGGCTGCCTTGCTGGCGGGATAAACGCCGAAGAAAATGCCCACTGTGGCGGCCAGGAAAAGCCCAAGAAAAATCGCCCATAGCGGCGCGCTGGTGGGGAACCCAATAACGATCGTGATCAGTTTGCCCGCGAGGATTCCGCACATGACGCCGATGGCCCCGCCAATAAACGCCATTGAGGCGCTTTCAATGAGGAACTGCATCAGCACATCGCGCTGCTTAGCGCCCAGCGCTTTGCGCACGCCAATCTCGCGCGTCCTCTCAGTCACGCTCACCAGCATGATGTTCATGATCACCACGCCGCCCACTACCAGCGAGATGGATGCCAGCCCCAGCACTACGCTGGCAAAGAGCGAGCTGATCTGCTTCCAGATGTCGAGGAAAGTGTCGTTGGTCTGGATCTCGAAATCGTCGGCCGACCCAGGCGCATCGTGGCGGCGCGTCCGCATCAGCACGCGCACCTGGTCCTCGGCGCGCTCCATCGCACTTGCGCCGCCAGCCACGCGCGCAAAAACATCTACCGAATCGTTGTACCCGTAGTTCTGCTGATAGGTGGTAATGGGCACGGCAACCCAATTGTCCTGCGACTGGCCCAGCGTGTTGCCCTGGCGCTCGCCAACGCCGACAATCGTATAGGGATTCCCGTCCACACGAACCTCTTTGCCGATGGGGTCGCCCGGGCCCAGAATATTGTCCACGATGTCGTAGCCCACGATCGCATCGTGAGTGGCGTGGTCTTCGTCGGACGGCGTGAACCCGCGCCCCAGCGCGATGTCAATGTTGTTGAGCGCCAGCATCGTCCACGTGTATCCGCGCACCTCAGTGTTGTTGCTGGAGTGGCCGTTATAGAAAACATTGGTAGATTTGCTTAGCGCCGCGCCCACTTCGCTGCAATCCGTGCAGCCGTCCCGCACCGCCTCGTAGTCCTCGATGCGGACGATCTTGCGCTTCTGGAAGCGGAAATAATCCTGGGCGTTGAAGATTACGCTCGGCATCCGCGACACCTGAAACACGTCGGCGCCGTAGCCGGAGAGCTTGGTGGCCACATAGCGATTGGCGCCGTTGACCAGCGTAATCACCATAATGACCGAAGCCACGCCCATTACGACTCCGATGAGCGTGAGAATGGTGCGAAGCTTGTTGCCCCACAGCGATTGCAGCGCGAGTTTGAAGCCCTCTCGAAGTGGCATGATCCTGCCTTTATGATACGCAAACGCTGGATTCGGGGTTCCGGGCGAATAAATCAGCGGCCCGAGCTGCCAAAACCCTTTTCTGCGCGGACCGAAACTTCCAGGCTTTCAACTACTTCCACCGCGCCGGTTAACACCGGCACAGGAACCATCTGCGCGATCTTTTCGCCTGCCTTCAGCTCGATGGCTGCGTCGCCCAGGTTGGTCATCAACACCAGGATTTCACCGCGGTAACCCGAGTCGATGACGCCCCCCGTTGTGGCAATTCCCCGCGCAGCCATGGATGAGCGGTCGCGCACCAGCAGTCCCAGCGGAGCGCCTGTTCGCGGATCGCGCGCCTCAACAGCGATTCCCGTCCGCAACTTGACCGTGGCGCGAGGCTCAAGCGTGACCCCCTCCAGCGCGAAAAGGTCGTAGCCCAGATCCTCGCCCGGATGCGCCACCACCGGCGCCCTTGCACCTGCTTCCAAAAGTTTTACACGCAACATGGGTCTGATCGTACCAGCGTGAGGGTGGTAGCGGCGGGGCCGGAAATGCCCGTTGCGGAGTCCGAATCCTGATGCCGCTTTGGGGCCAGTGAGACTTTCGCAGCGACCAGATAACCCTTTCGTCGCATTGATGCGCGAGATTCGTCGCCCTAGAATTAGCTGGAAACGCTGACCCCAGGCGTCTGTTTCAAGCGAGTGAAAACCTAGCAAGGCACGCCAGAGTAGATCCGCGAGCCAAAAGGTTGAAGGCCCCTAGAACAACAAATTACTAGACCTTTGGCCATCGGCTTCGGCGAAAGCACCTTTATCTTTGCTCAGGATGGACATCGATGAGAATTATTGTATTTGCAGAACAATTCCTAAATGGCAGCTGGGATGTGTGGGAACACACCTGCGGCTATAACGAGGCTCAGGCGCTTGTCGATTCAGCCCGAGCTATATCCAGAACTCACACACCGAAAGGCCGCCTGGCTCACGAGGACTTTCTTCAGAGCGCCCGCAAGATTTTCGATGTTGCCAACGGCACGCCGGCCAGCCCCAGGCATGGTGATATTCAGGTCTACTGTATCTGCATCGATCAGACAGTGATTGGAGTCTGCGAAAAGATTCGCCAGTATTCCGACAGAATCGCCGAAGCCCACCAGTTCGCTGAGTTCGGGCTCGGGAAATCGGCCTGATTGGCCAGTAGAATCCGCCCAAGATATTTCTGACGACGCTCTAAAATGGTCAGCCCCAACCGGTTTTGTTCCGGTCGGGGCTGTCGTTTGTTGCCCCAACGACAAGATTCTGTCGCCGGGGATTTAAGCATTCGGCAAAAGGACCTGTAAGCCGAATTCTGTTCCAGGCTCGCCCACAAAATCGTGAGCAGGCCCTACTGCGGTCATTCCTCTAGGCGCCGCGTTGCCGCGGACACTCATCAGCGACCTACCCGGAGGTTTCGGCGATTTCTTGAGCCGCCTTGCCGCATCGGGCCGATGCGCAACCGGCGCCTGGCTCTTGGCCCCGGTTTCCCTCCCTATTTGGTCTTGCTCCGTGTGGGGTTTACCCTGCCTCCGACATTACTGCCGGAGCGGTGCGCTCTTACCGCACCTTTTCACCCTTACCGGACTGGCCGTCCAGGCAAACGCCCTTCGGGCCAACTGTTCGTGCCAAAGCGCGAATAGCCTGGCGGTATGTTTTCTGTGGCACTAGCCGTCCACGGGATTTGAAGCCCGCGTCCCGGACGTTATCCGGCACACTGCCCTGCGGAGTTCGGACTTTCCTCCCCCGGCAACCCCTGCTTGCGCAAGGACTTCCGGCAGCGACCGCCCGGTCCTCCTGCCAGTGTTTAGTGTACCGCGAAAACGGGTTCGCCTGACTCGCCTTCGGTACATACCAACAGTTCGCTCTCCGGGCCGCCGCTACAATCGCAGTAGGCATGATTCAGTACCTTTATCTCGGCCGCGTTAATTACGGCGAAGCGCTGCGCCTGCAGCAGGAGCTGGTGGCGCTGCGCACCGCAGGCCGCATCGGCAATGTGCTGCTGCTCCTCGAGCATCCGCCGGTGCTCACCCTCGGCCGCAACGCCAATCGCTCAAACATTCTCGCGAGCGATGAGCTACTGGCCGCTCGTGGCGTAACGCTGCACGAAATCAACCGCGGCGGCGACGTTACCTATCACGGTCCCGGCCAGCTTATCGGCTACCCAATCTTCGATCTGCGCAGCCTGCGCAACCCAAGCGGACATTATCGGCTCGGGCCGGTCGACTTTGTTCGTCTTATGGAGGAAGCGCTGATCCGCGTTTGCGGCGAACTGGGCGTTCCGGCTGGTCGCATCTGCGGATTGACTGGCGTGTGGTGCGGGCTACCCGCGCCGCTACCCGCTTCCGACGAATTCGGGAGTGAAACGCCGAGCGCATCGAGCGCACTCCGGTCCGCAGGACCGTGCGATGCGCCGACACATTCCGCAGGTCGCAAGATCGCCGCAATCGGGATTCATGTCGCACGCGGCGTCACCTCGCATGGGTTCGCCTTTAATGTGACCACCGACCTGCGTGACTTCTCGCTCATCAATCCCTGCGGCATTACCGATCGCCCGGTGACGAGTCTCGAAAGGGAAGTGGCAGACGCGAAGAACCTGCCGAGCCTCGAGTTCCTCGCTGAGCGGGCGGCGCGCCAGTTTGGTCTTGTCTTCAATGAGCCGATTCGAGTTCGTCGAAGATCTCGCCGCCCTGCGCGCGCTGGCCGACGCGGTGCCCGATTCTGTAGCAGCCGAATCTCCAGCGCCGGAATTTCCGGCACCCGTGTTTCCCGCTCAAGATACGCCGCTCCAAGTTCCGCCGGAGATCGAGCGTCTGCGCCGCAGCAAAGACCGGCCCGTCTCCGCATAAGCCCGGCTTGAGCCGGCGCTGCCTTGTCGCACGCGCGATTTATAATCCGGCAGGAGCCTAAGCGCGTGCGCGCGAGTGCAATGGGCGAGGACTCTTGATCGCGAAGACGGGAACCGCGAAGAGAGGAAAGCATGCCGACTGAAGTCATCATGCCCCAGATGGGCGAGTCGATCTTCGAGGGCACGATCACCAAATGGTTCAAGGCCATTGGCGACACGATCGCAATCGACGAGCCGCTCTTCGAGATTTCAACGGACAAAGTTGACGCCGAGATTCCCTCGCCTGTTGCCGGCGTGCTGGCAGAAATTCGCTTCACCGAGGGCGCTACAGTCGAGGTCAACACTGTCGTCGCTGTCATTGGCGAATCCGGTGCGAAGGTTGCGGCGCCGCAAGCGAGCATCGCACAATCGCGAGTCCAAAAGTCTGCCCCGCCGCAGGTGGCGCAAAAAGCGCAGGCAATCGCCGCACAGCCGCCAGCAGAAAAGTCTGCCCAGTCACAAACGTCTGAAGCGCCAACCGGCCGCATCCGTTCTTCGCCGCTCGCACGCCGCATCGCCAAAGAGCACGGCGTCGAGTTGAGTCGCATTGCCGGTTCGGGTTCCGAAGGCCGCGTGACGAAGGATGATGTTTTGCGCGCGGCGAGCTCTGCATCGGCACATCAGTCCAGTCCAAAAGTCTGCCCCACCGCAGGTGGCGCAAGGCGCCGCCGCCGGAGCTCGCCACATTGCCCGCCGACCCCGTTCCGCTGACCCGCATGCGCGCCATCATTGCCGAGCGCATGGTCGAGAGCGTGAACATCAGCCCTCACGTTTACACGGTTTACAAAGTGGACATGACGCGCATTGCGCGCCTGCGCGAGCAGCGCAAGGCAGCCTTCGACCAGCGCAATGGCGTCAAGCTTACGTTCATGCCCTTCATCGCTGCCGCAGCGGTCGCCGCGCTGCGCCGCTGCCCCATCGTCAACGCCTCGCTTGAAAATACGGACAAGGGCCTCGCCATTCGCTATCACCGCAGCATCGATCTGGGTATCGCCGTGGCTCTTGACTGGGGGCTGATCGTGCCCGTCATTCGCCACGCGGAGCAGCGCAGCTTTGCAGACATTGCGCGCACCATCGCCGATCTCGCTCTGCGCGCGCGCTCAAAGAAGCTTTGCCCGACGAAGTTGGCGGATCAACATTCACGCTGACGAACGCGGGCGCGTTCGGCGGCGAGTACGGCATGCCGATCATCAACCAGCCCGATTCGGCCATCCTTGCTGTCGGTGGATTGCGCAAAGAGCCGGCCGTCCTGACTGACGCCGAAGGCAACGACACCATTGCGATTCGGTCGATGCAGTATTTCTGCCTCGGCTTCGATCATCGCCTGATCGACGGCGCCGACGGTGGCAAGTTCATGCTGGAATTCAAAAAGATGCTGGAAGGCTGGAACCAGGAGATCGGGTGACCGGTTGCAGCCAGAGCGACCGCATGGCCGGAGCAGGTCTCCGGCAGAAAGCAAGAGTCTCAAGTAGGCCTTCAGGCTTCCGGCTTCTCCGACGCTTCAAACGCTGCAATCGCGTCGTGCAGCCGGTTGAACAGTCGCTTTCGCCCGATCGCTTCTGTCACGTGATGCCGATCGAAATCGGACTTCAGATCCCATGGCACGCGCGCGAACGCCAGCACCACACCGGCCTCGGTAAGGTTCTTCGTCAGCCCCTGCACCACGCGCGAAGCTGTGTAGTCCAGGTGCGTCATGGCTTCAGCATCGATGACCAACCACTTCACGTCTGACGGCATGGGCTGTACAACTTGCGTGACCTCCTCAAGAAACCGCCCGGCATTGGCGTAAAAAAGCTCTGCGCCAAACCGGTAGAGCACCAGCCCAGGCTGAGTGACTACATGCGGCGCAACGGGGACGAGATTCCAGCCTCCCTCCGCGTTTAGCTGCAGCACGCCGCTGTGCGGGTGATAATCGTGGCGCACCACGCGCGCGAGCGACACCAGCATCGCCAGTACGATTCCTTCTTCAACGCCGACCAGCACCACGACGAGCGCTGTCATAACGGCCAGCGCGTATTCCTGCGGGCTCTCCCCCCGAATCTCATGCAGTTCTTTGAAATTGATGAGCCGCAGCGCAACCAGAAATACCAGCACGCCCAGCACGCAAGTGGGCAAGTACTGAAGCGGACCGGTGAGAAACAGCAGCACCACGCCGACCACGAGAGCAGTCGTTATCTGCGCCAACTGGCTTTGGCCGCCGGCGCTCTCCATCATCGCCGTCTGCGTGGGACTGCCGTTCACGACAAACCCGCCGCTCAGCGCAGCCGCGGCGTTGGCAGCGGAAAGCCCATACAGGTCGATATTCTCGTCTACTTTTTGGTAATGTTTCGCGGCAAAAATTCGCGCCGTGGCGGCGCTCTGGGTAAGAATCATCACCGCGCACGAGGCCGACACGGTGAGCAGCAGTTCGATTTCTTTGCGGTCCATGTCGCGAAGACTCATGAGCGCCATCAATCCCAGATGCGGCAGGCCGCCAGCCACTGGCCCGATGGTCGCAATTCCGTGACCCGCAAAGTTCCACGCCGCGCTCGCAGCAATCGCGGCCACAACAGCCACCAGCGCTCCGGGAATTTTTGGGGCGAAGTGGTGCAGAAGCAAAACAAACGCCAGCACCGATGCCGACAAAATCAGCGTATCCAGATTCGCGCGCGGCAATCCGCGAAGCACTTCCCAGAGCTGCACTACTGGCCGGCGCGAATCCACTGGCACGCCCGTCATCTCGCTCAGCACGGAGATTCCTACCTGCACGCCGACGCCGGTAAGAAAGCCCACCAGCACCGTGCGCGAAAGGAAATCGGCGATGAAGCCCAGTCGCAGCAGGCGCGCCAGCAGCAGGATCACCGCTGTCATGACTGCCACAATGCAGGCCAGAGCAATATATTGCGCGCTCGCGGGAGTGGCCGCACCCGCCACGCCGCCTGCAAAAATTGCAGCCGTCGCAGAGTCTGCCGCGACCACCAGGTAGCGCGATGAGCCGAAGGCCGCAAACGCAATCAGCGGCAGCAGCAGCGAGTAAAGCCCGGTCACCACCGGCATTCCCGCGATCTTGCTGTAGCCGAGCACCTGCGGGATATCCATCGCCGCCATCACGATGCCGGCGAGCGCGTCGCGCAGAGCGCTTGGGTGCTGGAGCGGTCGACAGCTTCGAAACAGTTTCACGGCGTTAATGCTCCTGACCGAAAGTCAAAAGAAATTCGGATCAATGAATCCAGATCAAAAAATATTGAGACGGCGAGGATTCGTAACTCAGTTTCACGGCCGGTCTCATCGAGACTACTACGCGAACCAGATACGCCGTCTGGGTTTTTACGCGGCCGAAACTTCTATACGGTCGAAACTCTTATGTGGACCAGGCCTTGGCACGCTCGACTGCCTTCTGCCAGCGACCGCGCCGGTCGGCACGTTCGCTTGCGTTCATCTTCGGCTCAAATCGCACGTCGCCTTTGCGCTCGGCGCGCAGCGCATCAGGGCTGGGCCAGAAGCCGGTCGCCAATCCGGCCAAATACGCCGCACCGAGAGCTGTCGTCTCCGTCACGCGTGGCCGCACTACAGGAACACCGAGAATGTCTGCCTGGAACTGCATTAGCAGATCGTTTACCGCGGCGCCGCCATCGACTCTCAGCGCCTGGAGCGGCGCGCCGGTTTCGCTGTGGACGGCCTCGAGCACGTCGGCTACCTGAAACGCGATCGCTTCGAGTGCCGCGCGCGCAATGTGCCCCGGCCCGGTGTCGCGACGCAAGCCGATCAGCATTCCCGCCGCGTGCGCATCCCAATGCGGCGCGCCCAGGCCCACAAACGCAGGCACAAAAACCACGCCGCCTGTATCGGGCACGCTCGCGGCGAGCGCTTCCACATCTGCCGACGTTTCAATCAGTTTGAGATTGTCGCGCAGCCATTGCACCACGGCGCCGCCGATGAAGATGCTGCCTTCAAGCGCGTACTCAAGCCGCTTTTGCGTGCTCGCCGCGATGGTCGTAATGAGCTTGTGCCGCGACCGCATGAATTCTGTGCCGATGTTTTGCAACAGAAAGCAGCCCGTTCCGTAAGTGTTCTTGGCCTCGCCCGCGCTCCAGCACAGCTGGCCGAAGAGCGCGGCCTGCTGGTCGCCGGCGATGCCAGCAATCGCTACGCCGCCAAGGCCGAGCGTCGTCGTCACTTCGCCCACGCGCTCGCTCGACCATTTCACTTCAGGCAACATGCTCGCGGGAATTCCGAAGAGCTTCAGCAATTCAGGGTCCCACTCGCCCTTGACCACGTTGAAGAGCAGCGTGCGCGACGCGTTGGTCACGTCGGTCACATGCGTGTGGCCGCTGGTCAGGTGCCAGATCAGCCAGCTGTCGACGGTGCCGAAAGCCAGCTCGCCGCGCTCGGCACGCGCCCGCGCACCTTCCACGTTGTCGAGGATCCACTTCACTTTTGTTGCCGAGAAATACGGATCGAGTACCAGGCCGGTTTTTGAAGACACCATTTCGCCGGCTCCGCTCTGCTCCAGGCTTTCACACAGCGCCGCGGTGCGACGGTCCTGCCAAACAATCGCCGGGTGAATCGCCTTGCCCGTTGCGCGCTCCCACACGATGACCGTCTCGCGCTGGTTTGTGATGCCGATGGCGGCAACGTCTCGCGGCCGCGCGCTCACCTTGCCGAGTGCTTCAACTGCGCAGGAGAGCTGGCTGGTGAGGATTTCCGTTGGATCGTGCTCAACCCAGCCAGCCTGCGGATAAAACTGCTGGAATTCCTTCTGCGCGACGGCCGCAATCGCGCCGCTTGCGTCGAACAGAATCGCACGCGAGCTTGTGGTTCCCTGATCGAGAGCTAAGACATACGCCATCTGTGCCACCCGCTTTCAGGCAACCAGTCAAACACGCAGGGCAGGGAGGGAGCAAGACGACGAAATGGCCGAGATCAGAAGATCAACCTCGAGGGGATGCGGAGACCTAAATCAGATCGAAGAAGATTGGAAAGAGATGTCGAATCGGAGTAGGATTGAATCCTATCAGGTGGCAGGAGGCGGCCCTATGCGCAGCACCCAGCAGTTCAGCATTACCCTCACCCATGAGATGGCCGAGCTAGTTCGCACCAAAGTTGAATCGGGCGAGTATGCCTCGGAGAGCGAAGTGATCCGAGACGGGTTGCGAGCGCTCCAACTCCATGAACGCGCACTCGACAATTGGCTGCGCGAACAGGTGGCGCCCGCTTACGATGCCATGAAGGCCAACCCCTCGCGCGCCGTATCCGCCACCAGAGTGCGAGCTTCGCTGGCCACCGCGCACAAGACCTCTCTTAAAGCAAGATGAAGTACCATGTCGTTTTCTCGCCAGAAGCAGAGTCGCAGCTAGTTGCCCTCTATTTCCACATCGCCAGAGCGGCGTCTCGCCGAAATTGCAACTAAATTCACCGAAGACATCGTCAAAGAGTGCGAAAGCCTGCGAACCCTTCCTCACCGGGGAACACGTCGCGACTATATCCGTGCAGGCCTTCGCACGTTTGGATTTCGACGCCGCGTCACGATCGCATTTGATGTGGCAGACGATGTGGTGACGATCCTGGGCGTTTTCTATGGCGGGCGCGACTTAGAAAAGATGTTTGACGAAGAGTAGACGCAGTGCTGGACGGGGAAGTTCCGAATTTATCCCGTGCACGGAATAGTGCATTTTGACCTGAGTCCCATTATTGACGCGTGCGCCTACTGCACTTTTCCCGCCTTGTTCTCGAGCACCAAATTCGACAGTACAGCCGTGTCCACCGTTTCCGGTTGGTGCGAGCAGAAGCCGATTCCCACGTAAAACGGCGCATCCAGATGCAGCTTGATGGGCGGGCCAAACTGGTGCATCGGCTCGCCATCGAGGCTCAGCCAGATCGTAAAGTCGTCGCCGCGCTTTTCGATTCCGATCCGCCTGGCGCTGATCGTTACCAGGCTGTCAGGGCTCGCTCCGCCCGGTCGCCCGCGGCCGCCCATGCGAAACTCCATGTCCGTGACGCGCGTATCTTTTTCAGGCCGCCAGGCCAGGTGCACCATCCCCGCTCCATGCTCGGCCACCATCGCCGCTTTCGAATCGTCGTCGAGGGTTTGCCGGATCATCAATACGACTTTGCGATCACCGTAGCCCTTCGGATCGGGGAAGTTGATATCGGCGGCCAGCGAAACGTCGCCCGACATGCGCTTCCATAGAAAGCGGAATTCGTCGCGCGTGTACCAAACGTTATATCCCGCCGAGTTGATGGTGTACTGGCCCGTCGCAGCGTCGAAGCTCGCGCTGCCTGGCACAAGCGCGCTGCCAACGTCCGACTGCCCATCGAAGATTCCAATCGGCGTGTCGAAGTTTGTACTCGGCCGGTGAAAGTCGGCTGGCGGCGCGACCTGTTGGTGGGTTGCCGAACCAGGCAGCGCCCAATCCGGCACGGGCGGCAGCGGATTTTGCGCAGGCGGCGTTTGCGCATGAACGGTCAGCGCGCCGTAGCAAAATCCGAGCGTAGCGTAAAGGAAAGACGCGGAAATCAGTCGGCGAAGTTTGAAGATTCTCATGGCAAACCACTTTAGCAGACACCTTGCGCCACTGCCCATGGGCCTGTTCCGCCGTCGTTCCGCAGCCCCTGGTGTTGTACCATTCGATTGGATTGACGCCCTCGAAAAGGCCCCGACTGATGACCCCAACATCCTCTCCCACACTCCTTGTCCTTGCTGCCGGAATGGGCAGCCGCTATGGCGGGCTTAAGCAAATCGACCCCGTCGGCCCTGCAGGCGAAACGATCATTGACTACTCCATCTTCGACGCCCTTCGCGCGGGATTCGGCAAGCTCGTTTTCGTCATTCGCAAAGACATCGAGCAGCAGTTCCGCGAAATTGTCGGGGAGCGCTTTGAAAAACGCGTTGCCGTCGACTACGTCTTCCAGGCACTCGAGGACATTCCGCCGCGGTTCACCGTCCCCGCCGGCCGCACCAAGCCCTGGGGCACCACGCAGGCCATCCTGCTGGCTGAGAACGCGATCCGCGAACCCTTCGCCGCGATCAACGCCGACGATTTTTACGGCGCGGACGCCTACCGCTCGCTGGCCGGGCAGCTGACGTCCGGCTCGCAGGACTATTCAATGGTGGGCTTTGTACTGCGCAACACGCTCTCGGATTTTGGCTCGGTGGCTCGCGGCGTGTGCCAGGTTTCTGGTGACGGCTACCTCGAGCACATCGCCGAACTCACCAAGGTGGAACGCGACGGAAACGGCGCACGCAACACTGACGCTGCCGGAATAGTGACGAAACTTACAGGCGACGAGCCAGTTTCGATGAACTACTGGGGGTTCACGCCGCAAGTCTTCGATCAACTGCGCGAGAATTTCGAAAAGTTTCTCGAGAGTAGCGGTACCGACCTGAAGTCCGAGTGCTACATCCCCAACACCGTCGGCGAGTTGGTGCGCGCAGGGCAGGCGCGGGTCAAAGTGCTGCACTCGCGCGATTCGTGGTTCGGCGTCACTTATCGCGAAGACCGCCCCCGCGTCGTCGAGAGCATCCGCAAACTGATTGCTGAAGGACTCTATCCTGAAAAGCTCTGGCCTGAGAGTTCCCCCTCATGAGCGAACGGCCGGACGCGCAAGCCGCGGCAAATCAGTTTGACTTCAGCGGCGATGTTTTAAGCGTGACGCTGCACGGCGGCGGCCATATTAACGACACTTACCTGGTGACCTGCCAGGGGCCACGCGCGCCGGTTCGCTATATTCTGCAGCACATCAATCGCCATGTCTTCCACGATCCGGTCGCAGTGATGGAAAATGTGGAGCGCGTCACGGCGCATCTTGCTGCCCAGGCGGCAGGCAAACCCGACAGCGCACGCCGCGCGCTCCGCCTGGTTCCGGCGCGGGACGGGCGCGACTGGCATGTCGATGCGCAAGGGGAAACATGGCGCGCCTATCGGTTTATTGAAAACGCGCGCACCTACGAAACCGCGACGTCTACCGGGCAAGCGTTTCAGGCTGCGCGCGCTTTTGGCCATTTCCAGCAACAGCTGAGCAGCCTGCCTCCGCCGCGCCTGCATGAAACCATTCCGGACTTTCACAACACGCCGAAACGCTTTGCCGCGCTGGAGCTGGCTATCGCCGCGGACGCCGCCGGTCGCGTAGCCCTCGCCAACCCGGAGATCGAATTTGCCCGCTCGCGCAAGGCAATTACAGGCAACCTGCTTGACGCAGGATTGCCGGAGCGCATTACCCACAACGACACCAAGTTCAATAACGTGCTGCTCGACGACAAGACCGGCGAAGCTGTCTGCGTCATCGATCTCGATACCGTGATGCCGGGACTGGCGCTTTACGACTTTGGCGACATGGTGCGCACCACGACCAGCCCAGCGGCGGAAGATGAGCGGGATCTGTCCAAAGTCAGGATGCAGTTCCCGATGTTTGAGGCGCTGGTTCGCGGCTATCTTGAAACAGCCGGCGCTTTCCTGACGGCCGCGGAGAGAAAATATCTCGCCTTCTCGGGCAAGCTCATCACGTTCGAGATTGGAATTCGCTTTCTCACCGACTATCTGGCTGGCGACACGTATTTCAAGGTGCATCGCGAGGGGCACAACCTCGACCGTTGCCGTGCGCAGTTCAAGCTGGTGGAGTCAATTGAACAGCAGGAAGACGAAATGAACCGGCTGGTGGAGTCCGTCGCCGGATAAAGAATCGGCTTCAGCATTAGTCTCGCCCGCACACGCAATCTACGTTGCCCGCTACTGCACCTCGCCGATATACACGCCGTAGGGGCCGAGCACGATTCGATTGAGCGCCAAGGTGTCTGGTCCGCCGGGAGTCTTTAGCAAAGTCTTGAATGCTCTCGGCCGGATGCCCGCCCCGCCAATCGTCAGATCGACAATTTCGAGGTTGGCCGTAAAGTTTACGCAGACGACGACCTGAGGCGCACCCGCGGCCTGGCGCATCCAGCTCAGGACTTTTGTGTTCTCCGGGTCGAGCATGATGTTGGCGCCGTTCTCGAAGGCCGGCACCGTCTTCTTCAGCCGGATGAGCGTCTTGTACCAGGTAAGGAGCGAGTTCGGGTCGTTTTTTTCGACCCTGACATTGTTGGTTTTTGCGCTTGGCGGCACCGGTAGCCACGGCGTTCCGGTGGTAAAGCCTGCTTTTGTGTTTCCGTCCCACTGCATGGGCGTGCGTTCGCCATCGCGGCCTTTCTCCTTCGGCCAGCCCGTGATCCCGATGGGATCTTTCACATCCTCTTTGCGCGTGGGCGGGGTGGTTTCCATTCCGATCTCATCGCCGTAATAGACCAGTGCCGCGCCGCGGCTGGCAAGCAGTACCGTCGCGATCGCGCGCTGGATGTCGAGGTCGTGCACGCCGTCGCAATAACGCGCGTCAATGCGCGGGACGTCGTGATTGTCAAAGAGCAACAGCGGGATGAAAGCGCTGAGATGCGTTTCGGCGTCGATCAGCTTTCGTCGGAACTCCGTCACATCCAGCTTGTTGATCATGCCCACTTGCGTGTCCATCGGCAGATGAAACTCCGGCTTGTCCGGCGTTCCGTACATCTTGATCAACTCGCCGATGTTGGGCATGTAAGTTTCGCCGATGAGGAGGCGCGTGCCGGGAAAATCGCCAGTAGTGAATTTGTCCGATTCGGCGCGCATCTCCTGGATGACATCGTGAACACCGGGCTGGTTGTCGGTTTTAGAGCCGTCGAGTTGCGGATCGCCGAAGGCGTTCATCACCGGCTTGCCGTCCTTGTCGTGCACTACGCCCTCGTCGGCAAGGCTCGGATCTTCAAACAGCGTGGTGATTGCGTCGAAGCGAAACCCGCCCACACCGCGCTTGAGCCAGAATGCGATGATTTGCTTGAAAGCTTCGTGCACCGCGGGGTTGTGCCAGTTCAGGTCTGGCTGTTGAGGGTAAAACTTGTGGTAATAATACTGGCGCGTAGTCTCGTCCCACCGCCAAGCTGTATGGCCGAAAAGCGACTGCCAGTTATTCGGCGGCTGGCCTTTATCTGTTGCAGTCTGGCCTTTGCCATCGTGCCAGCAATACCAATCGCGATAGGGACTGTTAAGCGACGACCGTGACTGAATGAACCACTCGTGCTGGTCTGAAGTGTGGTTCATCACCATGTCCATGATCACGCGGATGTGGCGCCTTTTAGCCCTGGCCACCAGCCGGTCGAAATCCGCGAGCGTGCCGTATTGGGGATCGATGTCGAGGTAGTTTGAGATGTCGTAGCCAAAGTCCACATGCGGCGACGGGTACACGGGCGTGAGCCAGATCGCATCGACGCCCAGATCTTTGAGGTAGTCAAGCCGCTTCGTGATCCCGTTCAGGTCGCCGACCCCGTCGCCATTGGTGTCTTGAAAGCTGCGCGGGTACACCTCGTAGATCACGGCGTTCTTCCACCAATCCAATTGCTTTGCCTGCTCTGCTTGCCGCGCAGTACTCGTTTTCTTCACCGGCGCTGTCTGCCCTCCTGCCCTCATCGCCACTGCCACCAGCACGGCAGAGCCTATTGCAATCCTACTCAACATTCGACTCGCCGCGGTCATGGTGGTCTCCTCAATCTTGTTGCGCGGCGAGGTACCTTTGGGCCCCGCTTACTGGGCCTCGCCAGGGATTTGGGTCGAGGTGTGTTTTATATGGCCGAAATCGACCCCAAACTTCGGGGCCTGTTCAGTTCCATCAACATGAATTGGAACCTCTGTCCCCGCGCCATTTTTCTCGAAGAGCTTGTCGGCGGGTTTCAGTAATATTCCCTTCCAGCCGCCCACCATCTGCGAAACCGTCGCCTGCATTTGAGCTGTTCCCTTGAATTTCAGCGCCCCACCGTCGACTCCATAGGTTCCGTTCAAATCGATCTCCGCTCCAGGCACAGTGTACTTAAGATTGGGAAGCGTAATCACTCCGCCGGCCATGGTGAAATTGCTCTCAATAGCGGATCGCACGTCATCGCCGGCGTGTTTCGCTTCCTTCGGTTGACCTTGACCGCGCATGCTCAGCGCACCCACTTCATTCTGAATCTTCGCGCTGGTAAACGCTGCGTCTTCAAGCAGAAAATTCCCGTTCAGCTTCAGTTTTTCCTGTACTGGCTCGGTTCCCGGCGGAATCTCAAGTGTCGTCTTCAGCTTGAGAGTGCCGGTAAGAATAGGGCTCCCGCTCTTGCTTACCAGGCGCAGAAAATCCTCCATGTGTCCGGCATCCACATTTACATTCAGCGCAATCTCATGCCCGCCGGGCAACGCCGCTCCGTTGGGCAAAACTCCAGCCGGAACGCCCACAATCTTCCCTTCGGCGGTAAAGTGCGACTGCCCCAGCGTTGCGCGCACCGGCTGCAGCCATGTGTCTCCATTGGTGCCGTCGACGATCGCGTGGAACTCTGTTTCGAGCGGCAATGCAGTGCCGAAGTGCGTCAGCCTGAAGTCCGGCACATCAGCCTCTCCATCCACCGTGAGATTGCGCAGCACGCCCTGGTACTTGCCGGTTGAATTGAGAATGCCAGCAATGCCTTTGAAGACGCGCGAGGTCGGCATGCTCGAAGCGGTAACCGCCCATCACTGGAGTTTCTCCCGGATCCTCGACCACCCATGGCCCTATGCTGCCCGAACTGATGATGGTTCCAACCGGCCGCGGGTTGGTCAGCTGCGCATCGAATTGCATCGATTTGCCCGACGCTAACGTGGCTCAGTTTCACATGCGTCGATGGCGAACTCCAGGGGCAGCTTTCCCGGCTTGCTGGTCTCGATGGTCAGATGCGCGTTCTTGCAGTCTATGCTGTCGATTTCGAAGCTCAGCAAGGGCTTGTTGCCACTGTCCGGCGCGGCGCCGTTGGTTTTTGCCGCGGCGTGCGCGCATTGCGGCTTCGGCGGAATATCGATGTCGAGGCCGTTCAATTGCACAACCGCAATTCGGATCGGCTCGCCCGGTTTGTAGCGCAGCGGCGTGTGAAACCGGAATTCGGCCAACTGGATGAGCGGCCGAATGACTGGTTCAGAAATGTTCGGTTCCGGCGCGCTCGCTTCATTCGGCCCTGGAATCGGTTCTGGCACGGCCACTGCGGCCACGTTTGAAGAAGGCCAAATGCGCAACCCTTTGCCCTCGGCCCACAATCCGCTGACCAACGAGACATGAAAGCTGTCCAGCTCCACTCGGGCGTGAAAATGCTCCTCAAGCTTTTCTACGATGGCTGCGCGGAGCATAGGCTCGGCCCGGTGAATGGCGATTGAAATCGCCACGCCAAGCAAGATAAACGCGAACAGGACCGCACCGGCAGCCCACTTCAGCCATGCGCGCTTATGCCGTTTTCCCTCTCGCTTCGCCGCCATTGCGCGTCCTTTCCTACGGCCATTTTCGCAGGCCCGTTTCTCGACCCAGCCGCAACCCTTTTCTTGTTGGATGCAGCTCGCGGCCAAAATTGCACGAGCGACGTCGCGCTCTTTGGTTCCTCTGGCTCCCCGTTTTGCCCCTCGTTTCCTTCTACCCTGCTTTTCGGTGTCCTTGGTCCCAGTCCCCTCAATGCCGTAGACTTCAACTCACAGATGAATGCGCTAATCGAGAATCTCGTTAAGCTCCAGGCCATTGAATTGAACCGCGCTCGCCTGAATCAGGAGATGCGCGCGCTGCCTGCGGAGATCGCTCAGGCCACTGCTGCGCTGGCCGCGGCCGAGCGCCAGTCTGCCGATCTCTCCGCCGCGCTGGGTCGTGAAGACTCGATGCGCACCCGCCTGGATCGCGAAATCGGGGACCATCGCAAGAAAGCGGCCCGCTTCCGCGTTCAACTCGACACCGTCACCACCCCCGAGCAGGCCGCGGCCATTGAGCACGAGATTCAATTCGCTACAGCTGAAGCGGAGCGGATGGAAAGCGACGAATACCAGAGTCTCGAACGGACCGAGGCGCACGAAGCCGCTCTGGCGCAAACTCGCGCACAAGTGGAGCAGCTTGCTGCCGGAGTAGATGCGGTGCGCGCGCGCGTTGCCGCTCGCCAGCAGGAGCTGGCCGCCGAGCTGGCCGCACTGGACGGCGAACGCGCTGCGGTGCGCGCAGCGATCGAAGACGACAAGCTATCGCACTTTGACCGCATCGTTGCCGGTCGCGGCACGGGCATCGCCCGCGCCGAGAATCAGCAATGCACCGGTTGCCGCATGGGCGTGCGCCCGCAAGTCTGGAACCAGCTTCGCGAGGGCGAACTGCTCAGCTGCGATAGTTGCAGCCGTTTTCTCTACTGGGACCCGGCGATCGCCGCTATTCCTAAAGCGCCGCAGCCGGAACTCATCCCCGGCGCCGGCCGCGCCCCGCGCAAACCTCGCCAGGCGGGCGCGTAGCAGGGATTGCCACGCGAGGTATTCCTCGCACGGTTGAGCTGCTGCTCCCCGCACTCAGCCTGCTAACCTTTTCTTGAAGACTCTCTTCCGGAGAATCCCCTCGTGCAGCGCATTTGTGTCGATATGGATGAAGTGATGGCCGACACGCTCGCCGAGCACCTGCGCCGCTATAACCAGACCTTCGACGAAGACGTGACGCTGAATGACCTGGCGGGAAAAGGCCTGTGGGAGATCGCACCGCTCGATCGGCAGGCTCAGCTTCGTGCTTTTCTTGACGCAGAAGACTTTTTCGAAGTTCTCGACGTGATTCCCGATTCGCAGCGAGTTCTCGAGGATCTTTCTGCGCGCTTCGAAATCTTCATTGCCACGCAGGCCATGGCCGTGCCCAACTCGCTCGGTCCCAAATACCGCTGGCTGCAGCGCCATTTTTCCTTCATCCCGCCCACGCATTACGTTTTCTGCGGCACCAAGAGCATTCTCCGCGCCGACTATCTCATCGACGACCAGCCCAGGAATCTCACACGTTTCGAAGGCCAGGGACTGCTCTACTCTGCGCCGCATAACCTTGAAGTTGCGGGTTTCGTCCGCGTGAACAACTGGCTCGAGGTCGCCGATTACTTCGCCGGCGTCGTCTCGGAATCTAAAGCAGTTGTTTGAGCAGATGCAAAGCTCTCAAGCCCGCGCGGCTCTCGAGCTTTCGCGAAAGATCTCGCGCCGTGAACAGCCGTCAAACTTCGCTACCATGAACTAAGCCTGTGTCCAGCTCCCTTCCAATCGCGCCAATTTCGCGTCGCCGCTTCCTGCTTGGGGGCGCGTGCGCAGGCGCTGGTCTGGCGCTCTACGGGGGCGAGGGTGAGCGGCACTGGATTGAGCTCACCCACCGCGACGTCTTTCTGCCGGGCCTTTCCCCGGCGCTCGACGGCTTCCGTATCGCGCAGCTCAGCGACATCCATCTGGACGAATACACTGAGCCGTTTCTGCTGCTCGACGCCATCCATCGCATCAACAGCATGAATCCCGACGCGGTTTTCATCACCGGCGATTATGTGACTTATGGAATCCTGCCAAGCAAATACGCCATCGGCTCGGCGTGGCAGTGCGCCGATCTGCTTCGTCAACTCCAGTGTCCTCGCCGCTATGCTGTTGTCGGCAATCACGACGTGTTGCTTAGCCGGGCAGCCGTCATTGAATCGCTCTCAGCGAATGGAATCACCGTGCTCGACAACGCTCATCTGCCAATCGAGCGCGACGGCGCCAGATTCTGGCTAGCCGGAGTCGATGATCCCGTCGAGGGCCTGCCCATTCCCGAGCTCGCCATTCCCGAATCCATCCGCAATGTGCCGCATGAGCCTATCGTGCTCCTTTGCCATGCGCCCGATTACGTCGACGATCTTTTGCCGATCCCAGCGGGCCGGGCGCTCTCACTTATGCTGTCAGGCCACACACACGGCGGTCAGATTCGTTTGCCACTGATCCCCCCTTTGAATCTTCCGCAATTGGGGCGCAAGTATATTGAGGGGTTTTTTCGATTTGGGAATCTGCAACTTTATGTCAATCGCGGTCTCGGCACAGTCGGCGTGCCGGTCCGCTTTAACTGCCCGCCAGAGATCGCGCTGCTCACGCTGCGCTCAGCCTGAGCGAAGAGAGTCCCCGCAAATTTCGTCCGTGGCTGAGGGTGCGGGTCCTCTGACGGCTACGCGCCCGCGAGCAACAACGATCACAGCAAGCAATCACAGCGCGAGCAGTTTCTTGATCTGCCCCTGCACATAAAACAGCATCAGGGGACCGCGAATGATCGCTGCTACTCCCAGTTCCTTCAGCAGAGCGTCGGCCGCGTCGCGAATCTGCTGATACACCTGTTGCCGCTTCGTCTCATCCACTTTCGACATGTCGAAGTTGTTCAGGGCCGGATCGATTGGGTTGATCGGTTTCGGCGTCCAATGCAGATTCTCGAAAATGCTGCCGGCTTGCGCCTGGTACTTCGCCAGTTGCGTTTGGGCTACGCTGCGTCCGTAATCGTAATCGTGCTGCCGGAATTTAACATCGAAGAACCCTTCGAACGCCTCAAGCCCTTTGCTGGCCAGGAGTGCAGTGTCGGCGACGAAGTCGTAGATCAGCATTTCTTCTTTCTCGTGGAGATTGGCCGCGAGCTCCAGAACGAGAACCGCGTCGAGCCACGCATCGGCAGCGGTTGTGTTCGAGCCAAACGCGTCGTATTCGCTTTGGTACTGCGTCCTCAGCTGCGTGCGCGCCGCCTGCAGACTTGCAATGGCCGCCGGAGTCATGACGCCTTTCTCTGCAAAGAATGATTTGAGCAGCACCGCAGAAACCGGATTCGTCTCCGTGGCAGTCATTGCGCCGCTCAGGAACAGCGCTTGAAGTTCGGCTGCCCTCTCATCGAGCAAACGCAACCGGTCGTTCACCCCTTCGGCTGTGATCCAATCCTGAAAATTCGATTGGCCAACAATCGCGTCCGCTAAATGCCCACCCACAGCCTTGTAATTCGCATTGGCAGCGCCAAATGCCTGCGACGGATCTACGCTCGGGTCATTTGTGTAGAGAATCTCGCCTGACTTCTTCGGTTGCGGCGCAATGAAGATGTATCCGCGCTGCTGGGCGTTCAGGTGGCCACCGGGCTGATTCTCCACCAGGTTCTTCGCCATTCCGAGCGGCTCGTTCTGGAAGACGCCTCCATCGGTGTACGTGAAGTATCGGCTGGGCGCTCCCGCCCAAAGCAAGCGGTCAAGAAATGGGCTTGTGTAGTCGACAATATTCCTGAGCAGGTCCTGCACGCGAAACGCAATCGGAAACGCGCCGCAGGCCACGGCCGTCGCGCGAATCGTCTCCCATAAGTCCCCACGGTCGCCGGACTGCTCGTCGATTGGCAGCACAAGTTGGTCTTCGTGCGCTGTGTAGGTAAATTCGCCGCCGCTGCTTGTCGCTCGCTCGTAGTCGATTCCATTCAGATTCGACAACGCTAAACCAAGCTGAATTTGACCGTCTAAGGGAAGTGCGGAGTGCGGTTGAGCGGGAGGAATCGGCTGAGCCGCATAACGACCCGTCAGATATTTCTTCGAGATGCCGATCACCAAATCGGACGAAAAGACGGAGTGAGTCTCGTCTTCATCCTTCTGCCGAGCCAAAAGACCAACGATATCGACGTCCTGGACCCAGGCATCATAGAGGGGATTGCTGTAAGGCTCAGACATCGACGGCCCATCAAAGAGGAGCCGCTGCGCGATCATCGCCGAAGTCATTCCGCCGGCTGAAGCGCCGGCCAGCACATCGATCTCGATACGTTGATCGGGAAGCTGATTTGCGTTGGCCCATTCATTATGCTGCGCGACCGCATCGAGGACCTCAAACGCAACGCCCGATTCGTAGCTTCCCAGTGAAACAGCACCGGCAATGGTGATTGCGAGCTTTCTTGCCATGGCTTACCCCCACAAGCTTGATGCAGCCTGGTTTTGACGCATCTTGATATGGGGACAATTATGCTCCTTCAATCGTCCAACGTTGACGGTGTTGATGGCGTGGCTTGTACTCAAGCTCCCGCGATTGTCATTCCGTCAATCCGAAGCGTGGGCGAGGCCACCGATCCGCGAAACACCAGATCGTTGCCGATCGCCGTCACGTGGCGCAGCATCTCGGCGAGGTTTCCGGCGATGGTCACTTCCTCAACGGCGTGCGTGAGTTGCCCGTTCTCAATCCACAGACCCGTTGCGCCGCGCGAGTAATCGCCGGTGACGAGATTCGTTCCGAAACCCATCAGGCTGGTTACGTAGAGTCCCGCGGGAATCTCCGCGATGATCTCATCTGGACTGAGCGTTCCCGGCTCAAGGAAAAGATTGCCGCAGCCGATTCCCGGCGCGCCCGCCAATCCTCGCGCGAGCGTTGTGCGTGGACTTCATTCCCAGCTTTCGCGCAGAGTAAGTATTCAGCAGGTAGTTGCGCAGCACTCCGTGCTCCACGACCACTGTGCGCCGCGAAGCCAGGCCCTCGTCGTCGAAGGGCGAAGTGCCGAAGCCTCCCACGCCGGTGGGCAGCAGCATCAGGTTGTCATCGATGATGGTTAGATTTGATGCAGCCGATAGTCTCCTCGAGCTTTCCCGCCAAGAAACGACGCGCCCCTCCAGATGGAATCGCCGGAGGCGGCCTCAAACACTGAGCCAATCAGCGAACGCGCGGTCTCGGGCGCAAAGACAATCGGAACGCGCTGCGTAGGCACTCGCCTTGCCCCCAGCCGCCGCAGCGTGCGGCGCGCTGCCTCGGCGCCGACGACTTCAGGAGTTTCGAGAAGCGCGAAGCTTCGCGCGCTCGACCACCAGCCGTCGCGCTGCATCTTTCCATTCGCATCCGTCGCCAGCGGCGCCGCCGAAACGCCCGCATAGCTGGTGCGGTAGCTGCCCACAAATCCGCGCGAGTTGGCCATGGCTTTGCGGCCCGTGGCTGCGTCAAAGCTGCCGCCATCGGAGTTCGTGATGCGCGGGTCGGCAGCCATCGCCGCCGCTTCAGCCCGGCGCGCCCACTCGATGCGCTCTTCTGCAGAGAGCGAGTACACATCGTCGAAGTAGAGATGCAGATCGCCCGGAGCGGAGCCAAACTCGCTCGCGTCCGGCAGGCCCGAGAACGGATCCTCTTCGGTGACCTTGGCCAGCGCCATGGCTCCGTCAACAAGCTGCCGGATTCCATCCGCGGTCAGGTCGCTGGTTGTTGCCGAACCCGTTCGCGTGCCCAGAAACACGCGCAAACCCAGGCCGCGAGAGCCTGATTCCTTCAGCGTTTCCACTTCGCCCATGCGCACATTCACGCTGAATTCGTCGCCTTCGCGCGCCGCAGCCTCGGCGTCGCTCGCGCCAGCCTTTACGGCCAATGCGATGACGTCGGAGACGAGGGATTCGAGGTCGAGCGCTGTTTCTGGGGAGAGGGAGGTTGCTTCGGGCATGAGTTCAAGCTATCAAACTGCGGTAGCTGCTGCAGGAGTCGGGATTTGTGCCCGATTCTGATCGCACGAGTTTGACCTCACGCGATGGCGGGTTTCTCATTTCACCCGCTCCCTCTTAAATTCGAGCGATGGCTCCTGAGCTAAGGCGCTCCCATGGGAAGCGTAGCCAGCCGCTCCATGTCTGCCTGCGCCCTTTCAGGCGGAACGCAGAGAACCGGCACGCGCGAAGTAGAGAGAAAAGCAAAGGCAGTGCCATGCGGACCTGGTGTCGCGCTTATGCGCTTCACTCCGGTTACAAGAATGCAGGGGTGATTTTCGGCGATCGCTTCCGCAACGGCTTCAGCCGGATCGCCATCCTTAACGAGGCAATGCACCGGAGCCTCTCCTCGAAGCCAGCCTGAGCCTCCGCTCAGCGCGTGGTGCGGCCGCGGCGGAAGCTTCATGCCAAAGTCTTTTGGGTTGCAAGGGTTCATACCGGCCGTAGCCTCGGCGGCCGTGCGAACGTGCAGCGCCAGCAATGGCCGGTCAAAAGTGACGGCTAGAGAGTAAGCTGCCGCGGCGGCGGCGGCGGACGCTTCGTTCCGTTCCATGGTCAGCAGTACGGGTCCGCCTGGCAAGGGCCGGTTGGGTCCGGCGTTCCAATCGTCGGCCACAGCCAGCACCGGACACGGTGACAGCCTTGCGAGCTGCTCGGCAACCGCGCCCACTACCACGGGACCGGCGCCGTCTTTCCCTTTGGTTCCGATCACGATTAGCCCGGCATCGTGCTGCCGCGCCATCGAAACCAGCGCACCCGATATTGCGCCCTGCCGCACATCGGAGTGGCTATGTATTCCCAAAGTGAGCAAGTCGTTCGAGAGCTTGCCCAGCGCCGCGCGTGCCTTCGCGGTCAGGTGGTCCACGACCCTGGCCGGGAGGCGGTCAACCGAAGCGTATTCCATGGGGTCGAGCGCATGCGCCAGAACGATTCGCGCATCGTAGTTGGTAGCCAGCTTACGCGCATAATCGAGCGCTGCCTCTGGCTGGCCCTCCAAGTCTACGGCCACCAAAATGGTCTTTAAACCCTTATCGAAACTCATCGTTCCCCCCGGCGCACGGTTTCCATTCGGCGCAGTCCACAGCAAGCAAGCTCGTTGAGAGGCAAGTTTGCGCTTCGGCGGCGGGGGCATACTGTGACTCGATTCACCACAACGTGTGACTCGCGACACAATGCAAATTGCAGATGGCGCACTGTACATCCGGCGGCCCAATGCGCTAACTTGGGCGCGGAATGAAAACTCTACGCAAAAACTCCTTTATCGCAGTTCTCTCGTTCGAATTCGCAATTCTCTTCGCTGGCACCCTCGCTATCCGGGCCCAGGCTCCCGTGGCCGACTCGCCCGCCATCGAAGCCAAGGCTCACGCCATGATTGCCAAGCTCACGCTCGAGCAGAAGATCGAGCTGCTGGGCGGCGTCGACAAGATGTTTACCCAGCCCATGCCGGCCATCGACTTGCCGCGATTCAAAATGTCTGATGCCTCACTCGGCGTGCGCACCTGGGGACCGACAACGGCATACGCAGGCGGAGCTGCGCTGGCCGCTACCTGGGACACCGATTTTGCCCGCCAGCTGGGCGAGAGCCTTGGCCGCGATGCTCGCGCACGGAGCGTCAACTTCCTGCTCGGCCCCGGCGTGAATATCGCACGCTCACCTTTGAGCGGGCGCAACTTCGAGTATCTTTCTGAAGATCCGTTCCTGAACGCGGCTCTCGTGGTGCCATTTATTCAAGGCGTGCAGTCTCAGGGCGTCGTCGCTACTGTGAAGCACTTTGCGCTCAACGATCAGGAGTTCAATCGCCACAATGCCAGCGCTGACGTTGACGAACGCACCATGCGCGAGATTTATCTGCCTGCGTTTGAAGCTGCCGTCACCAAGGCTCACGTTGATGCGGTGATGGACTCCTACAATCTCGTCAACGGCGTCCACGCTACGCAAAACGACTTTCTCAACCTCAAGCTGCTCAAGGGCGAATGGGACTTTCAGGGCGTACTCATGTCTGATTGGGATGCAACCTACGACGGCGTGGCTGCGGTCAACAACGGCCTCGATCTCGAAATGCCCAGCCCCAAATTCATGAATGCGAAAAATCTCATCCCCGCCGTGCAAAACGGTCAGGTGACTGAGGCCACCATCGACGAGCATCTGCTGCGTCTCTTCCGCACCGAGCTGCGCTATGGATTTACCGATCGCCCGCAATTTGATCCCGCGGACTCCACTTACTCGGTTGCCGATCGCGCGGTTGCCTTAAAGGGCGCGCTCGAAAGCATTACGCTGCTCAAGAACGATGGAAATCTGCTGCCGCTCGATCCCGCCAAGGTGAAATCGATCGCCGTCATTGGCCCCGACGCGTATCCAGCAGTCACCGGCGGCGGCGGTTCATCTGAAGCTCATGCCTTCGAGCCGGTCAGCATCCTCACCGGCATCGCCAACCTGCTCGGCCCTGATGCGCATGTCTTCTACAGCCCCGGCATGCCCGAATCGCCCGACGAAAAGAAGGCTGTCGCCGATGCTGACGTCGTTGTCGTTGCGGTTGGCTTCGACGCCAAGTCGGAGCACGAGGGCGCCGATCGCACCTTCACGCTGCCGCCGGGCCAGGACGCGCTCGTCGAGGCTGTTGCGGCAGTCAATCCACACACCATTGTCACGCTCACCGGCGGCGGTGGCATGGATACGAGTCGCTGGCTCGATAAGGTTCCAGTCCTCGTCCACACCTGGTATCCCGGCCAGGAAGGCGGCAAGGCCGTGGCGCAGATTCTCTTCGGGCAGCACGATCCGGAGGGAAAACTTCCCGTCAGCTTCGATCGCAGTTGGAACGAAAACCCCTCTTCGAAGTGGTACTACGGCGACCCCAAAGATTCCGACCACGCTCAACACCATCGGCGCCGACGGCCAGCCCAAGGACTACACCATCGAGCACATCAAATACGGCGACAAGCTGATGGTCGGCTATCGCTACTGGACTACGACCGGCAAGCACCCGCTGTTTCCGTTTGGTTTCGGTTTGAGCTACACGACCTTCAAGCTTTCCAATCTAAAAGTTCCCGCTTCGGCAGCGCCCGGTTCCACGGTCACCGTCAACTTCGACGTCACCAACACCGGCAGCGTGGCCGGAGCCGAAGTCGCTCAGCTCTACGTCTCCGACCCTTCAGCGCAAGTCGACCGCCCTGAGCGCGAATTGAAGGGATTCGCCAAAGTTCGTCTCGAACCCGGCGCAACGCAACACGTGACCCTGAGCCTCGACGCGCGCGCCTTCAGCTTCTGGGATGAGAACGCACACAAGTGGATCGTCGATCCCGGCAAATTCGTAATTCGCGTCGGCGACTCCAGCGAGAACACGCCGCTGAGCGCCGACATTGACGTGCACTAACCAGCCGTTCGCCCATGATCTCCATTTTTGAGAGGAACCTATCCATGTTGAACCGGTTTTTCCGAGTTGCTGCTTTCGTTCTTGCTGCTGTTGCTTTCACCGTTCCCCGTTTTCCTCACGCCCAAACCGCACCGCAGTGGGTGGGCACGTGGGCTACAGCTCCCATGGTGGCCGACGGCGGCTATAACATTCGCCCGTTCAGCGGCACTACCCTGCGCGAGATCGTCCACATCTCCGCAGGCGGCGCGCAGATTCGCGTGCGCTTTACCAACGCGTATGGGCTTGACCCGCTCACCATCAGCGATGCGCACGTGGCCCTGAGCGCCGGCAATGCGGCCGTTCAAGCCGGCGCCACTCAAGCCGGCTCTGATCACGCCATCACCTTCGGTGGAGCAACCTCGGTGAACATTCCGCCGGGCGGCGAGCTCTTCTCCGATCCCATTGCGCTTGCTGTACAGCCGCTCTCCGATCTTGCCATCAGCTTTTATCTGCCGTCGCAGGTGATGCGCGCCGAGACCTACCACTCCTTCGGTGATCAGGACAACTTCATCGCCACTGGCGACGTTTCCACCGCGGCGGATCTGCCGGACGCGACAAAAATCTCCTCATGGTACTTTCTCGACGGCGTTGACGTGCAGGCTGTGGAAGGCTCACGCGCCATCGTCACACTCGGCGATTCGATCACCGACGGCGCGCTTTCAACGCACAACGCCAATCTGCGCTGGCCAGACCTTCTTGCCGCGCGGCTCCAGGCCGATCCGAACCTGAAGAATGTTTCCGTGCTCAACGAAGGCATAGGAGGCAACCGCGTGCTCAACGAAGTCGCCGGGCCGAGCGCGATCTCGCGCGTCGACCGCGACGTGCTCTCGCAGAGCGGCGTGCGCTATGTGATTATTCTCGAAAGCATCAACGACATTGGCCGCTTGTCGCACGTGGTAAACCCGTATGACGACATTACGGCGCAGCAGTTGGAGATGGGCCTCAAGCAAATTGCCGACGCCGCGCACGAGCACGGTATCAAGGCCATCGGCGCGACGCTTACGCCCTACGGCGGCGCGGGCTACTCCTCTGACAAGGGCGAGCAGGTGCGCGAAGCCGTCAACGACTGGATACGCTCAAGCGGCACCTTCGACGGCGTGGTCGACTTCGACAAGGCCACGCAGGATCCGGCGAATCCAACCCACTTCAGCGCGGACTACGATTCAGGCGACCACCTGCATCCTAAAGACGCAGGCTACAAGGCAATGGCGGGCTCGATCGACCTGACGCTATTTGCGAAATGATATCCGGTTCACGAGGGCTAAACCGGAAGGCGCAAACAAGCGCATGCCGCTTTCTTCTTTGCAGACGGAAAGAGATTGTCAACTGTTTTGCGCCATCAAAAGCTTTTCAGCGTCTGTGATCGACAGGTTCCCCGCAATCTGCTTGAATCTCGACTTCACATCGTCTTCCTGATCAGAGATGCTCTTGAAAAGTAACGCCCGTCCCTCGACGTGTACATGAGTCTCTGTGATCTGCCATACTCCGTCGCCGGTCTCGCGCCGCTCCACGTCGAACGTCCCGCCCGCTCGCAATTCGCCAAACAATCCCCACCCAAACTTCACGTCGTGAATCATTCGTCCCTGGAGACTCACGATCCGATGTTGAGCATCGTCGACGATCATTTTCCCTTCCATTGCGGCAAATACGCGCGCTTCATAACTGGGCGGATGAAACCGCGGATTGGGCGCGAAATGCAATACGGTTCTTCCGTTCCGATCGCTTAGCCTGGTCCACACAAATGCCTGCGGCAGCAGCCTCAACATTTGCCGTGCCTGCTGATCGTCGTGCCGTTCGCCTTTGTGTTGCTTTTCTTGTGCCGCGGCATTTTCCGCGAAGCTTTTCAATCGCGACTCCTGCTCGTCTGTGCTCAACGTCTGGCCATTGTCCTTCAGAAGCCGCTTCAGGTCTCCCTCATTTGTCTCGGCGACCCACTGTTTTATGTTGTGATTCGGCTTGCGGTCGACATCGAGATACACCCATCGGGAGTGATCAGCGCCGTCGGCAGCGAGTTCGGCATTCACGGCCCGCCGCACAATTTGTCCAGCATCTTGCCCTTTAACCGGCGAGGTTGCCAGCAGGACGGTCAATCCCCAAAGACTCACACCACGCCATTCGCGGAGCATTGTTCCTACCTCCTGTGTCGGGGTCAGTGCAGGAGTCTGGCCGGGTGAACACTCCTAGACAATTGGATGCAATCGAGAGGGCGAGGGAGATCCAAACGCTATCATGGGGCTATGAAGCGCGTTCTACTTTCATGGAGCAGCGGCAAAGACAGCGCGTGGACGCTGCACGCGCTGCGCCGCGATCCGACCATCGAGCTTTGCGGCCTAGTCACAACGTTGAATGCCGAGTTCGATCGTGTCGCCATGCACGGCGTACGCCGCGCGGTGCTCGAGGCCCAGGCCGCGGCCGCTGGTCTGCCGCTCTGGATCGTTCCACTTCCGTGGCCCTGCTCCAACGAAATTTATGAGCAGCGCATGGCCGAAACCTGCCAGCGCGCCATCGCTGAGAAAATCGACGCTGTTGCTTTTGGCGATTTGTTTTTGGAAGACGTCCGCGCCTATCGCGTAAAGCAGCTCGCGTCCACGGGGCTCGAACCGATCTTCCCGCTCTGGCAAATCCCAACCGATGCGCTGGCGCGCGACATGATTGCCGGCGGCCTGCGCGCCCGCCTCTCCTGCGTGGACACGAAGCAGCTTCCCGCAGACTTTGCCGGCCGCGAATTCGATTTGAGTTTGCTGCGAGATCTGCCGGCCGGAGCCGATCCCTGCGGCGAACGCGGCGAGTTCCATACCTGCGTCTACGCCGGACCGATGTTCTCGGCGCCGCTGCCGATCGAAACTGGAGAAGTCGTCACGCGCGACGGATTCACGTTTGCCGATTTCACAATGCCGCGCTGCCGAAGCCGTGAGCGCTTAGTTTCTAAGCCCGCGAAGCGCCGGATACAGCTTTCTCCATTGCGCAGTAGCCGATCTTGTACTCCGCCACTTCCGCGGGCTCCGGCTCGATCCGCTTCGCCACCTTGATCGCCTGCGCGCACGCCTCGTCCAGATTCTTCCAGTACCCCACTCCCACGCCGGCCATCAGCGCGCAGCCAAACGCGCCGCCCTCTTCGGCCACGAGAACCTCCACCGCCTGGCCGTAGATGCCGGCCTGAATCTGCCGCCATAGCGCTCCGCGCGCGCCGCCGCCGCCGAGACGAATGGCGGTGACGGGAATGCCCAGCTCGTGGAAGAGCGTGAATGTGTCTTGCAGCGAATAGGCCACGCCCTCCTGCACGGCGCGCACAAAATGCGCCCCTGTGTGCTGCACGCCGATGCCAACAAATGCCGCGCGCACCTCAGGATCGAGATGCGGCGTTCGCTCGCCCAGCAGATACGGCGCCCATTCCAGGCCGTCGCAGCCGGGCGCAATTTTTGCCGCGTCATCGCTCAGCTCGTCATAGCTCTTGCCCGCAAAAAACGCTCCGCGCAGCCAGTTCAGGCTCAACCCCGCGCTCTGCGTTACTCCCATCACGTGCCACAATCCGGGCACCGCGTGACAAAACGTGTGCAGCCGGCCTTTGGGATCTTTAGTGGGCTCGGCCGTCGCGGCAAAAACCACGCCCGAAGTTCCGATGGTCGCCGAAACGCTGCCCGGCTGCAGAATTCCCATGCCCACTGCGCCCGCGCCCTGGTCGCCTGCGCCCGCAGCAACCGGCGTACCCGCTTTCAAACCGGTCAGCCCCGCCGCTTTTTCGCTGATGCGCGCGCAAATCTCCGGCGACTCGTACAACGTGGGCAGCCAGCTCATGTCGATCCCCGACACTTCGGCCATTTCGCGCGACCAGCGCCGATGCGTAACGTCCAGCAGCAGCGTTCCGCTCGCCTCCTGCACGTCGATGGCGAACTCGCCTGTCAGCCGGTAGCGCACATAATCCTTGGGGCACATCACGTGGCGAATCTTCGCGAAGATCTCCGGCTGGTGCGTCTTGACCCACAGCAGCTTGGTCAGAGTGAAGTTGGGCAGCGCCGGATTGCAGGTGAGCTCGATCAGCCGCTCGTAGCCGATCTTCTGGGTCAGCCAGTCGCACTCGGGCTGCGTGCGCGTGTCGCACCAGATCAGCGCCGGCCGCAGCACAGCGCCCGCCTCATCGAGCATCACAGCGCCGTGCATCTGCCCGGTAAGCGCAATGGCCGCAATCGGCTCTTGCGGTTCCGGCGTCGCTGCCAGCGCGCCGTGAATCGCAATCTGCGCCGCGCGCCACCAATCCTCGGGATCCTGCTCCGCCCATCCCGGATGCTCGGCGCGAAACGGAGCGTGGTCACATGCCGCCGCTCCCAGCAGCTTTCCCTCGCCGTCCACTACAACCGCGCGCGTGCCGCCCGTTCCCACATCCATGCCGAGGAACCACATCGCCATTGTCTCCCTACATAAATCGGTTTTCGAGATTCGTTTTTCTGCCGAGAATCGCTTTTCTTTCGAGCCCGCAGCATAGCAGCTTGGCCGCATCGCGGCAAAGCAACACTTCAGCGCGATTCCCGTACCCCATTTGAGGAACTGACAACCGTTGTCTTCGAAGAATAGGATGCTCAAAGATTTTCGGAGGCACAATGACCAGCGCAATGATCAGACTGTCCATCTCGAATCGAATCCGATTGAAATCTTCGCCCGTCGTGGCGGCAGCTACATTCATCCTTCTCGCGCAGTTTGCCTTTGCCGGCGCACCGCTGAAGGGTATTGACGTAAAGCTGGGCAAGAACCCGGGCGGCGGCTGTGCGGCGCGCACTACTGACTCGGGAGGAAAGGCCGACTTTGGCGTGTGGCCCAAAGGCAATTACACGCTGGAGTTCGCGCCGGCCGATTCTCCATCCGCTGCCGCGCCGGCGACCAGCCGCACGCAGGCTCCGGCCGGCAAGCTTGTTGCACCATCGCCCACGAAGATGCACGTCTTAATCACTGGCGCAACTGGCGGCAAGCTCGAGCGCGATTTCGACGCCAGCCAGTCCACCGAGCGCGCCGCGCCGGTCCAGTTCTCCCTCGATGGCAAGCAATCGCTTGTCGTTGTCGTCACCGCGGCAAATTAGGTTCGGAGATGCCTCGCGCCTGCTCAAACTCGTGCGCTTTCCGCACATTCGCCGTAAGATCACTTTGAACGCGAATGCGTGACGAGCTCCGCGAGGTGGACCCGGCCCGTGCCGCCTGAAATTCAATCTCTTGCCTTCGATCCAGCGGATGCCAAAGCCGCGCTGGGTGCGCTGCCGCAGTCGCCGGCGGTCTTTGCGCTGTTTGGAGCTGACACTCGCGCCGAACCTTATATCGGCCGCACGCCCAACCTGCGTTCGCGACTTGACCGCCTTCTGCAGCCCTCGCCGAAGCATCCGCGCCGGCTGCACCTCGCAGGCCTCGTCCGCCGCATCGAGTGGCAGCTCACCGGCTCGGAGTTCGAATCGCTGCTCGCGCAATTTTCTCTTTTGCAGGAGATTTACGGGGCGAAAAGTTTAGAGCGCATGCACCTTCGGCCCCCGGCATTCGTGCGTTTTCTCGGCAGCAATCCTTATCCGCGAGTTACAGTCACAAATCGGCCCAGCCTGCGCGAAGCTGACTGGGCATATGGGCCGTTCCCTTCGCGCGCCGCCGCCGAACGCTACGCGGAAGAGATGCTCAAACTTTTTCTCCTACGCCGCTGCACATTTGAACTTGATCCTGACCCGAGCTATCCCGGCTGCGTCTACTCCGAGATGAAGATGTGCCTTGCGCCCGTGTTTCAAGGGCTGCACGGACGAGCGTTACGCGGAGGAGTCTGCTGCGGTTGAGAATTTTCTCACGACGCGCGGCGAAAGCCGCCTCGTCACTCTGCGCAGCGAGCGCGATCAGGCTTCGGCCGATCTCGCCTTTGAATCGGCAGCGACTCTTCATGCGCAAATTCAGCGCGTTGAAGCCGTGCATGCGCTTGCGGCCGAGCTTGTTCGCCCGCTCAGCAAACTTCGCGCCATCATTCTTCAAGCGGGTGCGAACCCCGATGAAGTCGCCGTCTTTCTTTTTGAGAGCGGCCGCCTGCGCGGACCGGCCGCATTTTCGACTCTCGGAATGAGAATCCAGAACGAGCAGTCCGGTTCGACATCGCTTTTCGCGCAGCCGCTGGCCATCGAGCCGATTCCGGAGGAGGCTGAAGTGCAGGGAACAGAAAGACAGGGAATAGGGAACAGGGAACAGGGAGTAGATAGCGGCAAAAGCGGCGCAGTGGAATCAAAAGCCGAAGAGCAGGAATCGCACGCACCTATCGAAGCGAAAATCCCACGCGGCGTTCTCGAATCCCGCCTCGAAGCCGCGATCGCATCGCTTGCGCAGAATGAAGCCGGATCCAGACCCGGGCCCGCGACCCCGCCTTCGTCCACGGTCAGGCAGGGCCATCTCGCTTTGCTCAAGCGCTGGTATTACAGGCCTGAAGCAAAGCGCGCCGGCGAAATTTTCTTTCCCGAATCCGACGATCATTGGCCCATCAAGTCCATTCTTCGCGGCATCGGCCGTGTGGCGGCGAAATCATTCGCGCCTGCGGCGCAGCAGGCACCGCCAGGAAATCCATAGGCGCTGCGGGCGCTAGCCTACACAAGATCGTGGCGCGCACGCGCCGCACCGTCTATGATTCGTTCGAGCCCCAACGTGAAGGACGCGTCGATCGTCATGCGAAGTTCCCAAGTGCGAAATTGGCTGTTCGTCCTTTGCTTGGCGCTGCCCTGCGCACTATACGGGCAGAACGGACCCAGTGCAACATTTGTCCGAGTCCCCGACAGCCAGTGCATCTACTGGCTCGGCGATAAGGCCGCCTGGACTCCTGCCGATGCCGACCCCGCCGGCGCCCGGCCCTATAGCGAATATCGCATGACAAGCGACGCGACCGTGGTTTGGGTGCGCTGTCGCGGGACGATTGACCTGGCCGGAATCCAGAATCCGGCGCTCGTGATCGACTCCGATGGCCCTGAGGGAAGACAGGTCTATTTTGATCACCAGCCGGTGAAGAAAATGGAGAAATACCCGCTCTTTCCTATTTCCACTGTTGCCGGCAGTTCCATCCATACCATCGACGTGCGCGTTGCTCGATATCCGATCGCGCCCGGCAACACGCCTGGCCGTCCGGTGTATGTCTACGTAACCGATGGCTCGCGCATCGAGCAGTACATCCAGGCTCAACGCGGCGAAGCCCTGAGAAAACTGGTGCCTGCTTACTCCAGCTATCTTGTGATTGGCGCAGCAGGCCTTTTTCTGCTGGGGCTCTTCTTCTTCGATCGCTCGCAAAAAGCTGCTTTCTGGCTGGGGCTCTACTGCGTGGCCGTGTTCATCACGCGCCTGAGCATGATGGGCTCATTCTTTTTTGAAAACTACCCCAGCTACATCCAAGCCACGCTCTTCGGCCTTTCGATGTTTGAGTCGTGGGCGCTGGTTCGCGTCAGCTTTGCTCTTGCCGAGAGGCGCGTCCCGGCCATTTATTGGCTGGTTTTCGCCGCATGGGTATTCATATTTATTGGATCGGTTTTACCGGTCCTGCTCCCCGTGAAAGAAGCACTTCCGCTTTCACTCTTCGTGCAAGTAACTTGCTTCAAGCCCATCTGGTGCATCTGGACCTTTGCGTGTACCGCTCCATTCGTCGCATTCTGGCCGTGGACCCGGCTCTCGAGGCGCATGCGCACGGTCGCTGTGCTTTGCGCCGTCTGGGCGGTCATCGAGGGTTGGTTCCAGTTCCAGCAAGTGATCTTTAACCGGGAAACATGGCGAGGCGCGGTTCAAGACATTATGTCGCTGGCCATCGCCGCGCTGCTGATCGCAATCTTTGGCCACATCTTCCATCAGCAGAGAATCACGGCCGACGAGCGCGCAGAAATGCGAGGAGAGCTCTCCGCCGCGCGCCAGGTGCAGCATTTGCTTATTCCCGAAAAGATGCTGGTCGCACCCGGAGTTACTGTAAGTTCCGCTTTTCTGCCGGCCAGCGAAGTCGGCGGAGATTTCTATCTCTGCCGCGCTCTCTCGAACGGCGCGCAGCGCGTGCTGCTCGGCGACGTGAGCGGCAAAGGCGTGGCCGCCGCGCTTACTTCGGCGCTGCTGCTGGGCGCGGCCGATCGCTGCGACGATCTTCGCCCCGCGGCGGTGCTCAAGGAACTGAACGCGGCTCTGCGCCATAGCGGCATTGAAGGATTTACAACCTGCCTCTGCGCCGATTTGTCGGCGACTGGAATTCTGCTGATCGCCAACGCCGGCCAGTTGCCGCCCTATCGCAACGGCGAGGAGATCGAGATTCCCGCCGGTCTTCCTCTCGGTGTCGATGCGGCGGTTGAATACGCCGAATCGTCGCACCAGCTCGCGCCCGGCGACAAGCTCACGTTCTTATCTGACGGAGTCGTGGAGGCGCGCAACGCCGTGGGCGAGCTCTTCGGCTTTGACCGCACGCGTCAGCTCAGCTCCCGCGCGGCTCAGCAGATTGCCGACGCAGCGGTCCAGTTTGGCCAGCAGGACGACATCACGGTGCTCACGCTTTCGCTGGCATCCACGCCAGCGCACGCATAATCTTCGCCACCTCCAGCGCACCTTTCCGCCTGATACACTGTCCCCGCAAGGAGTTGCGCGCTTAATCGCATAGTCGCGCCGCTGCCGGCCGGTTAATGGTGGTTGGGAAATGGTTGAGCTTTTGCCTTCGATATTGTCCGCTGACTTTGCCCATCTGGCCGACCAGATTGCCGCGGCCGAGCGCGGCGGCGCTGCCGCTATCCATGTTGACATCATGGATGGTCACTTTGTGCCCAACATCACCATCGGGCCGCCCGTCGTTGCCAGCCTGCGCAAAGTCACCCGCCTGCCCCTCGACTGCCACCTGATGATCGAGAATCCCAACGAGTTCATTCCAGCCTTCGCCGAGGCGGGCGCCAACTGGCTCAGCGTCCACTACGAGGCCTGCACGCACCTGCACCGCTCGCTGGAGATGATCCTTCAACACGGCATGAAGCCGGGCGTGGTCCTCAATCCGGCCACGCGGGTCGACCTCATCATCGATATCCTGCCCATGGTCCATCACGTACTGATCATGAGCGTCAATCCCGGCTTCGGCGGGCAGGAGTTTATCCCGTTCTCTCTGAATAAGATCCGCCGTCTTGTCGACCTCCGCAGCGATCTGGAGCTTGATTTCAGGATCGAAGTTGACGGCGGCGTAGCTCACGACACCGTCGCCGCCGTCGTCCAAGCCGGTGCGGAGTTGCTTGTGGCCGGCAATGCCGTTTTTGGCCGGGGCGAACCGGAGCGCGATGCCCGCGCGCTACTGGCAGCGGCCCGTGAGGCAGACGACCGGATCATCGCCGGAAAAGCGGCGGCCGGAAAGAGTAGAATTCACTAGAGCGATTCCAGAGTTCACGAGTCTTTTTTCAGGTAGTGCAAGGTGGCATTTCCTTAAGGAAAATGCCACTCAGAAGTTGCGATTTCGAAGCGCGGTAACCCTGGAATCGCTAGCCCGTGCAAGCTGCGGATGGCCCGCCCAGGGTCGTCCTTCCAAGAGGTGGTATGAACCGTTTGTCTCTCAAGAATGTGACGATTGCCCTTCTGGCGTTGTTTCTCAGCGGATTTACAGCTGAAACCCAGGCCCAGGGCGCCGCTCCAGATCAGAAGCCCGGTCAAAGCCAGGACGACGTCCAGCACCCGAGGGCTGTAAGGCAGAAAAAGCAGAAGAAGGCCTACGACCTGAACGCCAACCCGCTGGCCGGCGTTCAATCCCGCCAGCCCGACAAGGAGCTCTACGACAAGGCAATGGTGGCCATGAAGAAAGGCCGCTTTGACGTGGCCCGCCTCGACCTGCAAACCATGCTCAATACCTATCCCGAGTCGGAATACCGCATGCGCGCCAAGCTCTCGGTGGGCGATACGTGGTTCAAGGAAGGCGGCTCCGCGGCGCTTACCCAAGCCGAAGCCGAGTACGAGGACTTCATTACCTTCTTCCCCAACGTGCCAGAGGCCGCTGAAGCCAAGATGAAGGTGGCTGACATCTACTACGAGCAGATGGAGAAGCCCGACCGCGACTTCACCAACGCTCAGCAAGCGGAACGGGAATACCGGGAGATGATCAACATGTTCCCGGATTCGACCCTCGTGCCGCGCGCCAAGCAGAGGCTTCGCGATGTGCAGGAGGTTTTGGCCGAGCGCGAGTATCAGATCGGCAGTTACTACCTGAGCCGCGAAGACTTTATCGCCTCCATTGCCCGGCTTCAAACGGTGAGCGATTCCTATCCTCTCTACTCAAAAAGCGATCAGGTGCTCATTGGAATTGGCGATGCCTATGCCGGCCAGGCGCGCGCTATTCAGATAGCTCCCGGCCTGCCCGCCGCAATCAAAGAGCGCATGCGCTCCGTCTACGAGGACAAAGCCGCCGCGGCTTACGCCAAGGTGATCACGCGCTATCCCATGGCGCCTCACGTTGAGGATGCCCGCGACCGCCTGGTTGCCATGAACCGCGCCGTTCCCGAGCCCACGCCGGCGGCCATTGCCGAAAGCGACGCCGAAGAGCGCAGCCGCCAGCCTCTCCGCTTTACTGACACCATGATCGGCATCATCAAGCGCGGACCTGCCGTCGTTGAGGCTGTGCACGTCGGCGAACCGACACTAGACGATCCCACGCGCACGCTTGCCCCCGACATTACCAACCAGAACAAGGCCGTCTTTATGGAGGCTGTGAACCAGGGCAAGCCGCCCGCGCCGGCCGCAGCCGTTACGCCAACCGGCGCCAACGAGCCACCGCGCAGCGATCAGCCGTCAACCGCTCCGGTAGAGATGCAGGCGCCCAGCGGGGGAGGCTCCGGCGTTGGCGTAGAGGTCATTAGCGCGCCGTCAAGTGCTGCCGCTGCGCCCGACGCAACTGCCGATCCCAACGCGGTGGTCAAGGCGGTTGGGCCTACCAACACCGTCCTGCCTGCCGCTGAAAAGCCTGACGAGGCGCCGATTCAGACCAATGACATCAAGCCAGGCGAGAACCCCGCGCCGGCCACCGATGTTGCGAGCGGCAAGACGAAAAAGCCCAAGGTTGACCAGAGCGACGAATCGTCAAGCAAGAAGAAAAAGAAGAAGGGCCTGGCCAAGCTGAACCCGTTCTGAGTGAATAACTTAAGCCAGAAAAAGGGCCGCCTTCGGGCGGCCTTTTTTCTTGAGATTTGGCTCGCTATCCCTTTGGTATTACAATTGAAATTGCGGTAATACTAATGCAAGCCGGAGGGCGAAGGCTTTGGCGACTACGGTCACAGTAAAGGGACAGGTAACCATTCCTAAGCGCATTCGGGACGCAAAGGGATTCAAGCCGGGTTCCAAGGTGGTCTTCGACATCAACGAAGCAGGAGAGACTGTGATTCGGGCCGCCGGTCGACCAGCGCCTCCGGGACCAATCGCCCTGGATCGAGTGATTGGCTCCGCGCAGATCAAGTGGCCGGGCACGACCGACGAGTACATGGAGTTGATTCGCGGATATTCCGATGATCCTCGTTGATTCGAACGTGATCTTTGATCTGCTCGACAACGATCCACAATGGTGCGCCTGGTCCGGCGCTCAGTTGCAGCGATGGGCTCAACTCGGCAGGATGACGGTTAATGCGATTGTCTACGCGGAGATTTCGCCACGATATCGATACGAGGTGAACGTCGATGAATTGCTGAAGGAACTAAAACTGGATTTTGCGGAGATTCCGCGATCCGCGGCTTTTCTTGCCGGCAAAGCTCACTTTCTGTATCGGCAGCGAGGAGGACCGAAGGGAAGCATCCTGCCCGATTTTTTCATTGGCGCACATGCAACGGTTCTGGGCTGCTCAATTCTCACGCGCGATACGAGCCGCTACGCAACTTACTTCCCGACCGTGACGCTGATCGCGCCTTGAAATTTCACTCGACCGCCATCTGCTAACCTGAGATGTAGTCCCTTCGCGCAAACCCCTTTCGTCATGAGGAGTTGGCGCACTTTCCAAGGTGACTTTCGACCGACAAAATGCCTCACGACCTGCCTAAAGCCTACGACCCAACCGCCATTGAAGATCACTGGGCCGCCTACTGGGTCCGCGAGAAGCTTTTCGAACAACCGACGCCCGAAACTCCTGCTGATCAAAGCCAAGTCCCAGCCCGGACGAGGCGACCGGCCACGCAGGCGACCAGTCGGCCTTTGTAGTTCTGCTGCCGCCGCCCAACGTCACCGGCTATCTCCACATGGGCCATATGCTGGAGCACACCGAGATCGACATTCTTGCCCGCTGGCGGCGCATGCTCGGCCGCAAAGTTTTGTGGGTGCCGGGAACCGACCACGCAGGCATCGCTACGCAAATGCTGGTGGAGCGCCAACTGGCTTCTGAAGGCACAACGCGCCAGAAGCTCGGCCGCGAGGCCTTTGTCGAGCGCGTCTGGCAGTGGAAGCAGCACTATGGCGGAGCGATCCTTGAGCAGATGAAGCGCCTCGGCGTCTCCGTCGACTGGAGCCGCGAGTACTTCACCATGGACGCGCACCTTTCAGTTGCCGTGCGCGAGGCCTTCGTCCGCCTCTACCATCAGGGCCTCATCTATCGCGGCGCGTACATCGTCAACTGGTGCCCCGGCTGCCAAACCGCCCTCAGCGATCTTGAAGTCATCCACTCCGAGCACAAGGGGCATCTCTGGGAGATCAAGTATCCCGTCGTCAATCCAGTCCCGGGGGCCGACGGCAAGGACTCCGGCGAGTTTTTGACCGTTGCAACCACACGCCCCGAGACCATGCTCGGCGATACGGCCGTCGCCATTCATCCCGAGGACGAGCGCTATCTGCATCTTCACGGCAAGAAGCTCCGCGTGCCGCTTTATTGAAATCGCGAAATTCCCATCATCCTCGACGAGTGGGTCAGCCGCGACTTTGGCACCGGCGCAGTCAAGGTCACGCCCGCGCACGATCCCAACGACTTCGCGCTCGGCGAGCGGCATCACTTGCCTGCAATCAACGTGATGGACGACCGCGCACAGATCAATGAAAATGGCGGCCCATACGCAGGCCTCGATCGCTATGTTGCGCGCAAGCACATCGTCCACGACCTCGAAGAGCAGGGGCTGCTGGCGGGAACCAAAGATCACACCAACAACATCGGCCATTGCGATCGCTGCAAAACCGTCGTCGAGCCGCGACTCTCCACGCAGTGGTTCATCGCCGTCAACAAAAAGCCCGATGCGGGCGGCGCATCCATGGCCGAACGAGGCATTGCCGCCGCCAAGGCCCGAGCGGACTGGCCCGATGCCGTCAAACCTAGCGTCGATGAGTCTGACGCGAATGGGTCCGACGCGAAGGGGCCAGACGCTGACAGCAAAAAGGCCATCCGCATCACGCCGGAGAATTACGAGAAGATCTATCTCGACTGGATGACGAACCTCCACGACTGGTGCATCTCGCGCCAGCTCTGGTGGGGCCATCGCATTCCCGCATGGCACTGCGCCGGATGCCAAAAGATCACGGTGCCCCAGCCCGGCGAAAAAGATCCCACCGCCTGCGCGCACTGCGGGGCAGAGAAGCTCACGCAGGAGACCGACGTTCTCGACACCTGGTTCTCGTCCGGCCTTCTGCCCGTTTCGATTTTCGGCTGGCCTAACGTTACCGCCGAAACGCGGGAGCAGTTCGACGCCTTCTACCCGACCAGCGTTCTCGTCTGCGGCTTCGACATTCTCTTCCTCTGGGTCTCGCGCATGATCATGTTCGGCTGCTGGTTCTCGCGCGATGTGCCCATGCCCGACGGAAGTGCCCGTTCCCTCGCGGAATCTGTTCCGTTCAGAGAGGTCTACATTCATGCCCTCATCCGCGACGCCAACCGCGAAAAGATGTCCAAGACCAAGGGCAACGTCGTCGACCCCATCGAGATCGTCAAGCAGTACGGGACGGATGCAGTCAGATTCACGCTGGCCAGCATGGCCTCGCCCGGCACGGATATTGCGTTTAACGTCGCTCGCACCGAGGGCTACCGCGCATTCGCCAACAAAATCTGGAACGCCGCGCGGTTTATCTTCATGAACGTGGACCGGGCTGCGGAGGTTGGCATTACTGTTGACCGAGCGACGCTCGGGCAGGATGCCGCATGATCAGCTGCCGACGCTCCGCTCGAAGCGCGCTGGATCGTCGCCGAACTGCACGCGACCGCAGCAAAGGTGAACCAGTCGCTGGAGAATTATCGTTTCGACGACGCGGCCAATACGATCTATCAATTTTTCTGGGGCAGTTTCTGCGATTGGTATCTCGAGATCGTAAAGCTGCGCCTCGACTTCTCGGAGTCGGCCGATAAAGGCGCCACCGAAGCAGCTCTCACTATATTGGTTCAAGTCTTTGAATGCGCTCTCCGACTTCTCTCGCCGTTCATGCCTTTCATTACTGAAGAGATCTGGAACGCTGTTTACGACGGTGAGCCACCTGCGAAGTCGATCGCGTTGACGAGCTTCCCGCAAAGGCGGCAGCTCTCACGAATCGGACAATAGCGACCGTCAACGCGATGAGTCTGCTGCAAGAACTCATTAAACGAATTCGCGCGCTTCGCAAAGAAGGCGGGCGTCGATGAGAAAACGCCTGTTCCGCATCGAAATCCATATTCGACTCGGATCTGGTCAAGAAAGTCATTGAACGCGAATCTTGACATCATCGAGCGTTTAGCACGCGTCAGCGAAGTCCGCTTCGTCGACCGACATTCTCCGCCGGCCTGTCCAATGCATTCGACGCCGCTTGTTCGACGTTGCGGTCGTCTACGAGCGCACCATCGACGTCCCCGCCGAGCGCGAGCGCTTGACAAAGGATATCGCCAAGTATGAAAAAGGCTTGGCAGCAGCCGAGCGTCAACTGGGCAACGAAGGCTTTTTGGCGAAGGCCCCGGCACAAATCGTCGAAGGCCTCAAGAAAGCAGGAAGCCGAAACCCGCCTCCTGCTTGAAAAAGCCCGCGCCGCTTTGGCCGCGCTGCCGAAGAGTTGACGCTTTTTGCTTGGCACGAATCGTGCTGAGGGCTGAACGCTGATAGCTGAAAGCTAGCGGCTAGAAGCTAGGAGCTGGAAGCTTCGTTATGGATTGGAAGAGCCACCGCATCGACGCGTTGCTGGAGCAGGCCCTGCTTGAGGACCAGGCTCCGCACGACGCCACCACGCATCTCACTATCGATGCCAATCTTCGCGCAGCCGGCTCCATCATCGCTCGCGAAGAGCTGGTCGTTGCCGGCCTCGGCGCCATCCCGCGCTTCTTCGAGATTTACGCGCGCCTTGACCGCAGCCCCGAAGGGCAGACCCGCTTTGAAGTCGTCAGCCATCCAGAAATGTTCGATGGCGTGCGCGTCCACGCCGGCCAGGTGCTGGCCGTCATTCGCCACAACGCGCGCGTGCTGCTCAGTTGCGAGCGTGTCATTCTCAACCTGCTGCAGCACATGAGCGGCATCGCCACGCTCACGCGCCGGTTTGCCGACGCGATTCAAGGCACGCACGCCCGCGTGCTCGACACGCGCAAGACTGTCCCCGGAATGCGCGCCCTGGAAAAATACGCTGTGCTCTGCGGCGGCGGCACCAATCACCGCATCGATCTCGCCTCCGGAATTCTCATCAAGAACAATCACATCGCGCTCGGCGGCGGTATTGCAACGGCTCTCAAGCGCGCGCTCGCACAGCGCAAGCCCGGCCAGCGCGTGCAGGTCGAGGTCCGCAACGCGCAGGAGCTTGAGGAAGCGCTCGCTCATGGCGCGGAAGCCATCCTGCTCGATAACATGACGCCTGCTGAGGTCCGCCGCTCAATCGAGCATATTAAGGCCGCGAGCGCGGCAGAGCCTGGTCGTTGGATTCCCACCGAAGCCTCTGGCGGCATCGTGCTCGACACCGTCCGCGCTTATGCCGAAACCGGCGTCGACTTCATCAGTGTCGGCGCGCTCACTCACTCTGCCCGCGCCGCCGATATCTCGATGACAATTGCCGCGGAGCAGAGCCACAGCAAGCACCAGGGCCATGAATAGGGCCATGAACTCAACTCACAAGCTCGAGCGGCCCGGAGAGTAATGTTCGATCTTTCCGCTCTCGACACCGATCTCGCCGGCACGGTTTTCGCCGGCAAGCTGCACTTTGTCCGCGTTACAGGATCGACAAACTCCGACGCCATCGCGGCGGCTCGCGGAGGCGGTCAGATTGCGGGCGCGCCACATGGTTCGGTCTATTTTGCGGATGAGCAATTGGCTGGCCGTGGCCGCGGCGATCACGGCTGGGTCTCCGTCGCCGGCGAAGGGCTCTACGTCAGCGTACTTCTCCGTCCGCAATTGTCCGGCGTCGCGACTTGCGCTGTTGCCCCTGGCCGCGGGCCTTGCCGCCGCGGAAGCGATTCGTACCGTCTGCGGCCTCACTGTCGATCTGCGCTGGCCCAACGATCTACTCATCGGCCCTCGCAAAGCCGGCGGCATTCTGCTTGAGTCACGGACCGAATCCGAAGGCCAGCCCCACGCAGTGGTGGTCGTCGGCATCGGCATCAATGTGCACCAACACACGTTTCCTCCCAGCCTGGCCACGCCCGCGACTTCGCTGGATCTTGAAGCCGGCAAAAACATCAGCCGTCAGACTCTTCTCGTCGCCCTGCTAAAATCGCTGGAGCGTGAGGCGCAAACGCTCGCCGATGCGACGGCAGCGAAAGAGATTCTCGCGCGCGTTGAGAATGCGTCCACCTGGGTTCGTGGCCGCAACGTTCAGGTGCATGGCCCGCAATCATGCACTGGCGTCACGGCGGGCCTAGACGAGAATGGATTTTTGCGCGTCGCAACCGCAAACGGGCTCGTCACGGTGCAAACCGGCGGACTGCGCGCTGCGGAGAAAGACTAGCTGACAGCTAGATTCGGAGCTCGAGAAAAAATGCTGCTCGCTCTCGATGTCGGCAACACGAATACGACGCTGGGCCTCTACAAGCTCGACGGCGAAGCGGCGGGGTCCCCCGCGACGGGTCCTGGTCGCGGGGGTGCTACAAAGCCCGAGCTCGCCGCGAATTGGCGCGTGACCACGCATCGCGCGCAAACTGTCGACGAATATGGTGTCCTCTTCGTCAACCTCTTCGAGATGCATGGCATGGCGCCCAGCCAGGTGACGGACATCATCATCGCCTCCGTTGTTCCGCCCGTCGACTCCACTCTGCGCCAGGTCTGTGAATCTTATTTCAACGTCGAGCCGCTCTTCGTCGAGCCAGGCATCAAGACCGGGATGACGCTGCTCATCGACAATCCCAGCGAGCTTGGCGCAGATCGCATCGCCGACTGCATCGCCGCATATGAGAAATACGGCGGCCCGTGCATCGTGGTCGACTTCGGCACAGCCACCAAGTTTGAAGTCATCTCCGCTCGCGGCGAGTATCTCGGCGGCGCCATCGCGCCCGGCCTCGGCCTCAGCGCGGACGCGCTTTTCAATCGCGCAGCGCGCCTGAGCCGCGTCGACATCAAGCGCCCTGCAAAAGTCATCGGCACCAGCACCGTCGGCCACCTGCAGAGCGGACTCTACTTCGGCTACATCGGCCTTGTCGACGGCATCATCGAGCGCATCTCGCGGAGCTGGGCGCTTCGGCCGCCGCCGACCCGGCAAAATCGCCGCGCATCATCGCCAGCGGCGGCTTGGCGCGCATGATCGCTCCGGACTCACGCTACATCCAGGAGATTGACGATCTGCTCACGCTCGACGGCCTGCGCATCCTCTTCGAGCGCAATCGCGCCGCACGCCCACGCGGCCGCGCGCGATAAAGAACCGCCCACTCACAGCCCCGACAAAACTTCCTGCGGCGCAGGCACCTGCCGCCGCAAGCTCTCCGCCGTCAGCTCATCGGCTTTGCGCAGGCTGGGAAAGATCACAGCCCACAAGCCCGCAACCGCCAACGCGCCCATTCCGCCAATCACGGTGGCCCGCACCGCGCCCCACCACTGCGCCGTCAGCCCGCTCTCAAATTCTCCCAGTTCGTTTGACGCGCCGATAAACAGCGAGTTCACCGCGCTCACGCGGCCGCGCATCTCGGGCGGCGTGGCCAGTTGCAGCAGCGACCCGCGAATGATCACGCTGATGGTGTCTGCCGCTCCGGCAACGGCCAGCGACGCCAGCGAGAGCCACAGCGTGTGCGACAGCCCGAAGATCACCGTCGCCGCGCCGAAGATCGCGACGCAAGTAAACAGCCAGCGCCCCGCGTGCCTGTGCAGCGGAAACCTCGCCATGATCAGCGACATAGTTACCGCGCCCACCGCAGGCGCGGCGCGCAGCATTCCCAGCCCGCGCGGCCCCTGGTGCAGAATCTCATGCGCAAAAATCGGCATCAGCGCTACCGCGCCGCCCAACAGTACCACAAACAGATCCAGCGAAAACGATCCCAGCAGCATCCGCGCTCGCCGCACATATTGAAACCCTGCGAGCAACACTTTCATCGAAAGCTCGCGATGCTCCATGCGTCCCGGTCGCGCATGTAGCGAAGCCACCAGCGCCAGAAACCACACGACCGTCCCCAGCGTGAACACATACACAATCCCCGCGCCCTCCAGCCGCCATTCGCGTCAAAATGCCGGTCAGCGGCAAAGTGAACAGCAATCCGCCCAGCGCCGGCCCGGTGATGTTGGCCAGCTGAAAAATCGCGCCGCCCCACGTCACGGCGTTAACGAAATGAATCTCCGGCACCAAATGCGGGATCAGCGCCGAGCTTGCCGGCGACGAAAATGCGCGCCCTGTGCCGACAAAAAACAGCACCATGTAAATGGCCAGAATGTTCTGTGTGTTGTTGCGCGCCAGCTCGATCAGCGCGCCGGTACAAAAAATCTGCAACGCGTAGCAGGCCAGAATTACGCGCCTGCGGTCGAAGCGGTCGGCCACGTGACCCGCGGGCAGCAGAAAAAGCAGCCCCGGCAAAAACAGCGCCAGCCCCGTGTAGCCAAGATCAATGGCGCGGTGCGTGATGGAGTAGACCTGCCACGCCACCGCGACCGATTGCGCTTCAGCGCCCAGAATCACGGCCACTCGCGCAAGCTGGTATCGCCTGAAATCACGGGAGGCGAAAGCCTCAAGGCCGCGGCGCGGCTGTGGGGGGGCGGTCTCCATGGTCTGCTCTCAGGGTATAACGGCACGCGGTCGCCGCCTCTCGGCCGAATCGTGAAACAATAATCGGGACGCCTCCATGACAGATCAACTCACTCCTGCTGAACCCAATCAAGACCAAGACCTGGACGTCCAGTCCGCGCCCGTCGAAGAATCCTCGTTTGCCGATGCGCTTTCTGCATTCGAGCGCTCGCACACGCATCGCGCCGAAAGCAAGCAGCTCCAGGGCACGGTCGTCTCGCTCACCGCCGATCAGGTTGTCCTCGACGTTGGCTACAAGATTGAAGGTGTTCTGCCGCGGTCGATATTTCCCGACAACGCCGAAGGCGTCAATCCTGGCGATACATTTCCAGTTTCCATCACTGGCCGCAACGAAGAAGGCTATTACGAGCTCTCGCGCCATCGTGTTGCGCAGCCGCGCGATTGGTCCGCTCTCGAGCGCGCCTTCGCAGATAAAATCGCCGTCGCCGGCACCGTCACTGCCGTCATCAAAGGCGGCCTCAGCGTGGATGTCGGTGTCCGCGCCTTCATGCCCGCCAGCCGCAGCGGCACGCGCGATGCAGCTGAGCTTGAGGCTCTCGTCGGCACTGAGATTACCTGCCGCATTACCAAGCTCGACGTCGCAGATGAAGATGTTGTGGTCGATCGCCGCGTCGTCGTCGAAGAGCAGTCTCGTGGCGAGCTAGCCGGCCGCCGCGCCGCGCTCAAGCCCGGCGATACGGTCAACGGCACCGTCCGCACTCTCATGCCCTATGGCGCGTTTGTCGAGATTGAGCCGGGCCTTGACGGACTACTTCATATCAGTGACATCTCTCGCTCACGCGTCGCCAAGCCCGAAGACGTGCTCTCGGTCGGCGAGCAACTCACGCTGCGCATTCTCAAAATCGATCCCGAGACCGGCAAAATTTCGCTTGGCCTCAAGCAGCTTCAGCCCGAGCCCTGGGAGACCGCGGCCGAACGCTTTGTCCCGGGCCAGCGCATCAACGGCGACGTCACGCGCCTCACCGACTTCGGCGCATTTGTTGAGCTTGAGCCGGGCCTTGAAGGCCTCATTCACATCTCGGAGATGTCGTGGGCCAAGAAAGTTCGCCACCCCTCCGATCTGCTCCGCGAGGGCGACCGTGTTGACGCCGTTGTTCTCTCCGTCAAGCCGCCCGCGGGCACTGAGCAGGGACGCATTTCGCTCGGCCTCAAGCAAACGCTCGCCGATCCATGGCTTGAAGTTGAGCGCAAATTCCCCGCCGGCTCTCAAGTTGAAGGCCCCATCACCAAGATCATGAACTTCGGAGCCTTCGTTCAGATCGCCGAAGGAGTCGACGGGCTCGTCCACGTCAGCGAGATCGTTGCTGACCGCCGCATCAATCATCCAAGCGACGCGGTGCGCCAGGGCCAGCGCGTCAAGGCAGTCGTTCTCGCGATTGACTCAGCGAAGCGCCAGATCAAGCTGTCAATGAAACAGCTCATCCCCACCAGCATCGACGAGTACATCGCCGAGCACAAAGTCGGCGACTCGGTTTCGGGCCGCGTCGTCGAGATCACGGCCTCTGGGGCAATCGTTGAACTCGGCGAAGGAATCCGCGCCGCGTTAATCGCAAAGACGGGCGGTGCGGCTGCCGCGACTTCGCCGCAAAAGCCACTGGGAATTGCGCAGTCAGACCCCGCGGCGCAATCCGCCGCCCCCGACCTCTCGCAGCTCTCCTCGATGTTGAAGGCTCGCTGGAAAGGCAACGCCCCTGAGCCGTCAGCCGCTCCTGAGCCTCTCGCCGAAGGCCAGATCCGCACCTTCAAAATCACGAAGCTTGTCGCCGACTCAAAAATGATTGAAGTTGAGTTAGCTGCAGGTTAGAGATACACCTCATCCACGTAGCACCAACTCCAATCTTCGCCGCGCTCGGCGGACTTGATCAGCGGATGCTGCGTTTCATGGTAGTGCGCGCGCGCGTGCCGGTTTTTCGACGAGTCGCAGCAGCCGACATGCCCGCACTCCAGGCACATGCGCAGGTGCATCCACGTGTCGCCCAACTTCATGCACTCCTCGCAGCCCTTCGTGTTCGGCTTCACGCCCTTCTTGATCGTTCCCACGTGCGTGCATTGCGCAGCCATCGATGACCTCCTTTAATCCAGCACAAATTTTGGATTCTCCGCTCCAGGCGAAAGGTTCGTTTTTTAAGGGCAGACTCCCGGCGCGGACTGGCCACCGCACCCGCTGACTTGCTGACTCGCGAACTTGGCGGCTTGCTGCTTTACCGCCCCGCCCAACCCAGTCCATCCGTCACGTTGCCCGTTGCTATTGTCCGTTTCACCTTCCATGTCGCAAGGTCAATCTCCGCTACTTCATTAGCGCCCGCGCATGAGACATACGCCGACTTGCCGTCGGGCCCCGCCAACACTTCCTGCGGGCTCTTGCCTACGTCGACTGCGCGCGCCAGCGTCATCGTTCGCAAGTCGATCACGTCGACCTTGTTTTGATCCGGCACCGCCACCAGCAGCCAGCGGCCATCCTTCGTGACCGCGCTGCCGTAGCCCAGCCCGTCGATCTTTACCCACTTCGTCACTTTATTCGTCGCCGTGTCGATCACCGCCATGCGGGGCGCGGTCTGGTCCGCGGTGAATACCCAGCGGTCGTCATTTGAAATCGCAATCCGCTGCGTATTGCCCGACACGGGAATAATCGTCAGCGTCTTGCGCGCCTTGATGTCGAGCACGCTCACCGTTCCCGGCCCCACGTTCGCCGTATAACCGCGCAACCCGTCGTGCGAGAGCGCCAGCATGTGGCTCTCCGGCTGCCCGGTCGGAATTGAGCCGACAATTTTCAGCGTCTTCGGATCGATGATGGTTATTGCGCGATCCAGCTCCGTGGTCACGTAGAGCAATCCGTCCTTCGGCCCGAACACCGCGCAGTGCGGCCGCACGCCATGGTCGAACTGAATATTGCCGACGAGTTTCTGCGCCGCCACATCGACTACTACGATGTTGTTTCCATCGGTTCCCGGCTTGCCCACGCCCGAGTTGCCGTAGATAGGCACAAACGCGAGCCGTCCGTCAGGCGATCCCGCGACTTCGTGCCCGGTGATGCCGTTCTCCGCCACGTTCGCAATCACAGTCCCGGCGCCAGGATCGACGATCGCCAGACTGCGATCGCCTTTCTGCGCTACGAGTAGATGGCCCGTCTGCGCCTGCGCCGCGCCCACAGCCAACAACGATACTGCTCCTAGACCAACCAACGAAAACAGTTTCAACGAGGACCTCCCTCAACTACGAAATGCCAATCAACTCGGTTTCCTGCGTCCGCAAAAGATTTCCGCATCTCAGCTCTGCGCACTCCACGGATTGTACGTGCCCACGCTCCACGAGTGTCCTTCAGTGTCGCTCACGGTAAACTCGCGGCTGCCATATTCCATCTGTTGTAGCGGCCGCACGATGGTTGCGCCGGCCGCCTGCGCCCGCGCGTAGACTGCATCCGCATCGGGAACCACGATATACGCGCTACGTGTCTCCACGCCGCCAAGTTCTCCGGGCGTCTTGAATCTGCGACCGTGTTCGTCATCTTTAATGGACCCGAGCATGATCATGCCACCGCCCAGGGCGAGCTCAGCGTGGTTGATGACTCCGCCCGCGCCTTCATACACTGCGTGGCGCGTAAAACCAAGCACATTGCAGAGCCATTCGATGGCGGCGGGAGCGTCGCGGTAACGAAGCGCCGGGATCACGGTGCTGCGGGATTCAGCCATGGGGAATCCTCCGCGCCAAGGTTAGCTCTTCTCCGGGCTCGCGCGCAATCGCGCCGTTTTGTCGTGGCGTCCGCTATCCTTCTTCCCATGCCTCTTCCCGCGCGCGACGCCCAGCTTGTTCAGATCCGCGAAGCGAAGCTTCTCCAGAGTATTGACGTTGCGCTAGCCGATGCCGCCCGCCGCGCCGGGGACCAGCTTGCCTGCCGCATCGGTTGTACGCAATGCTGCTACGGAGCTTTCGCCATCAACGCTCTCGACGCCGCGCGTCTCCGCGAAGGAATGGTTACTTTGCGCGCCACAAATCCTGAGCTCGCCGCCGAGATAGAGCGCCGCGCCGGCGCGTGGTTCGCTCGAATACGGCTCAGATTTTCCGGGCGATTCCGAGACGGGAGTCCTCGGCACGTCAGACGCCGATCAGGCCGGCTTTGAAGACTTCGCCAACGATGCCGCATGTCCTGCGCTCGACCCGGCCACGGGCCGCTGCGACGTCTATGCGTGGCGTCCCATGACCTGTCGCGTCTTCGGGCCGCCCGTTCAGTCTGTGAGCGAAAACGGCGCCGAAGGCCTCGGCCATTGCGAGCTTTGCTTCATCGGCGCCACCCCAGAGCAAGTCGCCGCCTGCGAAATGCCCGTCCCGCATGAGCTCGAAGCTGAGTTGCTTGAAGAGATTGGTGCGAAAGACGAAACCGTCGTCGCCTTTGCGCTGCTGCCGCTGAAGGCCGCAATTCGTGAATGGGAAGACCACGAATTCCGAACCCGTCGCGCATCACCACGGCAGCGGATTGACGACCGTAGCTCCCCACTCTTCAGGGCTCTAAGTCGCGGGCGTGCGCGGAAAAAATCCAGCGATGGCCGTCCAGATCTTCCACGCCGTACTGCCGCTCTCCATAAACCGTTTCGTGCAGCTCTTCCCAAATCATCGCGCCGTGCTGCTTGGTTCTGGCGTAGTGAGCGTCGACGTCTGCAACCATAATCGTGAGAGTTTGCGTTCCGTGCCCGAGCAATGCGGGGCTTTGCGTTCCCTGGCGCGGCCCGCTAAGCATGATGACTGCCCTCCCAAGGAACATCTGAATCCCGCTCACCGGCTGGCCGTAGCGGAAGTGCTCCTGGAAGCCGAAGACCTTGGCGAGCCAATCACGAGCTTCAACGATGTCGCGGTAAACCAGATGAGGAAGCACGGTTGAAACCGGCACGGAGCGGTTGCTCATGGCGTGAGTATGCTCCGAGTTTGTTCCCGGAATCAACGGCAGAGGGGAAACTTTCCTTCCAGTGGTAATGGCAACGCCCGATCGCTCCGTCGTAGCCTCTCCGGCCATGCCGTAAACTGATCTTTGCCGCCCCCAAATGCCCACTCCGATGACAACGCGCCCCTGCTGGGTTGAGATTCGCACTCGCGCTCTCGAAGAGAACTTTCGTTTTCTTGCCGGCCTCGCCGCGCCTCATGCCGAACTGCTGGCCATCGTCAAAGCCAATGCCTACGGCCACTCGCTTGCATTGTGCGCCCCAGCGGTCGTCCGAGCCGGCGCAAAGTGGCTCGGCGTCACCAGCGTTGAAGAGGGCATCGTCGCCCGCGCTCTCTGCCCCGATGCGCGCGTGCTCATCATCGGCGGCGTCTTTCCTGGTCAGGCCACGGCAGCCATTCAGTTTCAACTCACCCCCGTCGCATGGGAGCCGTGGCAGCTGGACGAGCTACTGGCCGCCGCGCGCGCCGCGGGAGCGCAGCCCGGTTCTGTGCCCATTCATCTTGAGATCGACACTGGCATGAGCCGTCAGGGCGCAGGCATCAACGATCTCGCGCCGATTCTCGCCCGCTTCGGACCCGGTTCGCGGCTGCGGCTCGAGGGCGTGATGACGCATCTCTTCGCCGCAGACGAAGCCGACGGCGGGGCAACGCTGGAGCAGCTTGCGCGCCTCGACGAAATCATGAGCCGCATCTCGGCCGCGGGCCTCTTCGCCGAGTGGCTCAACGTCGGCGCGTCCGCTACGCTTCTTGCCGGACAAGCCGCCATAATTGCTGACCTGGCTTCGCGCCACGGGATGAAGGCCATTCTCCGTCCCGGCCTCGCGCTCTACGGCCTTGTCCCGAGATTCGATCCGGCTTTTGATTCGGATATAGAGCCGGCCTCGCTCGCGGCCGCCCGCGCCGCGCTCCAGCCCGTTCTTACTTGGAAGGCCTCGGTGGCCAGTGTCCGTGCAGTTCCTGCCGGAGCCACCGTCGGCTACAACGCAACCTTTATTGCTATAGAACCAATGCGTCTGGCGCTCGTCTCCGCCGGATACGGTGACGGTCTCACGCGCTCACTCGGCAATCGGTTCAGTTTCCTGGTTCGCGGCCAGCGCGCGCCCGTTGTGGGCCGGGTCAGCATGGATCAGGTTGTTCTCGACGTGACCGAAATTCCTGGCGTCGAGCACGGCGATGAAGTTGTGATTCTCGGCTCGCAGGTGGGCGAATCCGGCAACGAAACCATCACGGCTTTCGACCACGCCGAAGCGGCTGCCACTATTCCCTGGGAGATATTCACGCGCATCGCGCCGCGCGTTCCGCGCATAGCTGTCTAAGCATCGCGGCTCTGAATTTGATTGTGAGAATTAGCTCGCGACCGACTCCGCCGCGGGCGCGTCCATACTCGCAGCGCAAAGTCCCGCAGCGCATTGCACCGCGTCGATCATCGCCGTGGTTCCGATGCACGAATTCAGCAGCATGTGGTAAAGCCCTCGCGAGCACCACTCCTGCTGATAGAACTTGCGAATCACCGCCGCGCGGCGCCGGTCGAACGCCGCCAGTTTTTGTTCCGCCTCTTGCGCCTCATGCGGAAACTTATGCGCGAACCAATCCTTCTTGGCGCTGGCTGTTGCGTACACAAAGATGTGAAAACAGCCCCGCTTTCCCGCCAGTGCGCAGGCGGCACCGCGGCCGACCAGCACGCAGTTGCCCTGGTGGGCCGCATCCAGAATTTCTTTCCTGATCAGCTCCAGCATGCGCGCGGAGTCGAGAACATGTTCCTCGGTGCTCGGCGCCTGCGCGTACACCGGATCTTGCCAGAAGGCTTTTCCGTAACGGTAGTACCAGGGGTCCAGCCGCTCGTCGAGCTCGGCGGCCAGCTTTGGGTCGACGCCCGCCATGCGCGCCGCGCCAGCCACCAGTTCCGAATCCAGCAAACGCCAGCCCAGGTGCTTAGCCAGATCGTGCGCAAATTCGCCGCCGCGCGAACCGTACTCACGCTCGACGGTGATCACGTTAACGGGTGAATGCACCATAACGGCGATCGACTCCAAGGGGCAAGCCCCACGCAGTGGAGCATAACTCCAAAGACGCGAAAAAACAAAGCGGGCGCAGAAGATTAGTTTCTCCCGCGCCCGCATTTCGTCTTAGTTTTCCGTTTTTCTTGTCCTATTGCGTTACAGGTTGCTGGGGCAGCGGCGCAGCGCTCTTCAAGTGCGGCGCTTTGGGCGAAGCCGGCGCAGTGGGCGGGTTTGGAGCCGCTGGTGCAGCCGCAGGCACTGCCGATCCCTTCTTGATGTGCAGGTCGCCGTTACTGGTGCTCAGCTCGATGTGCGCCGAGCCCGAGCCGATCTTCCCAGTCACGGTTTTATCCTCGTCGCCGCTCACCGTCAGCGCGAAGTCGGTCACAATGTCGCCATTGTGCGTTTTCCCGTCCACTGTGGCAGAGGCATTCGGGGGCAGCGTCAACTCGACATCGCCCTTGTCGTTCTTCGCCTGCACCGAGTAAGGTCCCGCTGGCTCCACGCTGATGGTTCCGTTGCTGCTGGTGACGTCGGTATCGCCATAAATCTCGCTCAAATCGATGTCCTTGGAGCGCGTCACCACGTGAACGTTCCCCTTGGCGTCGCTTACGCGCAGGTTGTCTGAATCGAGCGTCATGTCGCCGGGAAGGCTCGCGATCTGCACGTCGGTGTAGGGCGTATGAATGGTTACCTGCGCGCCCACAGTCTCGATGTGCACTTCGCCGTCGATCTCGCCGTTTAGCGAAATGTGCCCTTGAACCTCAGAGAGAGTCACGTCGTTGCAGTTGCCGGTGGCATTGATGTCGCCGTTGATCTGGTGCGCTGAAAAATCGTGTTTGTCGCTGGCGAAGTGCATCGTCACCGCGCCTGTAATCGCGTCGAGATGCGTATCTCCGTGTCCACCGGTTACCTCGATTCCCGCTCCCAGCCCTGACGCGGTCACATCACCTTTGCCCGCATTCACTGTGACCTTGGCCGTTCGCGGGACAGTCACGGTTAGATTCACGCGCCCGTGGTCGTTGCCACTCGATTCGATCTCGACCGCGGCGCCATTCACCGATACGTGCGCAGCTTCGCTGTCAAAGATATTTTTCGCCTCGGAGTCGGTGTTGGCGTATGCCAATTCGTGCGCCTGCACCTGCAAGGTGGGCTCGTCGCTCGCGGTAATGCTCACGTCCCCGCGCGGGTTGTTTATCTGAATGATCGCGTTGGCCGGAATCGTCCTCGAATCCGCCGCCTGATCGTAGTCGTGCTCTGGCTGACCAAAGAAATTGAAGAAGTCGCCATCGCCCCCGTTCCAGTTGTTAACGAACGGCCGCATGTGGTTCCATCCCGCCGCGCAAAGGCCCAGGAACGCAACCAGAAAAAGAATCCCCACAAAACTGCCGCTGCGGCGCACTGGAGTCGGCCGCTTCATGTCCAGCGTCCACTCTGCCAGCAGCGCCAGCCCCGCCACGATCAGCAGCAGAGGCCACCAATGCCCGTACCAGGACGAGAATGAGTCGGCATTCAAATGTCCGGTCACAAGCAGCAGGGCAATCACGCCCACGCAGATCAGGAGCACCGGACCCACAACGGAAGGCACGCGCGGTCCGTATGCGCCCACGTATTGCGCCTTCCAGGTGTGCCGCTGTGCTCGCCATGCATCGCGCTGGGCGCGCCAGGCGGCCCGCTGCTGCTCGCGATACACGCGCCACTGCATCTTGGGATCGTAGGGCGGCGGCGGTCCGCCGCCCGGAGGCATGTTGGCACCCGGAGGCATATTCGGAGGCACGTTGCTCATGACTGTCCTCCATGAATCTCGTCTCCGAAGTCATGATGCTCAGCCGGCACAATCGCTGTGCCCGGCGCCGTGCTCGCTGTCGTCTGCGCGGTCTGGCCCGTTCCCGGGTTCGTGTTCTGCCACGGCGTGCCTGGAGCCGGCGGATAGCCTTCTCCTGCAAGTGCCGCCCGCTCTGCCAGCAGCAGCAAACCGGCAAGAATCAGGAACAGCGGCCAGCTTTGGCCCCAGCTCAAAATATCGGCCTGCGCCAGCAGTGCAATCACTCCAACCAAAAGCAAGAATGCGGGCCCGCGTAAGCGGCGAATCAGTAAATAGCGATTCATTTTTGCCCTCCCTAGAGCTGTCTTGAGAACGGTCCTGAGAATTCGCCTGCGCAATCCTCTGCGTATCCTGCAGGCGCTTCACCATCAGCCACACTCCCAGCCCAATCAGCAGAACCGGCCAGCTGAACTCAAACATCCGCCCTGAGAACCAGTTGAAGTGCCCGAGCAGGAACAGCAGGCCCAGAGCGATGAGCACGATTGCTCCAATCGGCTCTTTCCGCCGCCAGTACACAGGCGAAACCGGAGGTAAATCCGGCCCGGTGTAACCCGGAGGAACATTTGGACCCTGATACGGGCCCTGATACGGGGTTTGGAATGGCGTCTCGTACGGCGCCTGATACTGCGCCTGACTTGGAGGCTGATAGGTGCCCGCGGGTCCGGTTCCTACAGGCCCTGCTCCGCTTGCCGGCGGCATTCCCCCAGGCGGCATACCCTGGTACGGTCCCGGTTCATTCGCCCGCCTGTGCCGAACACGTTGGTAAGTTCGTTCAAGCCCAAAGGATCAGGCAATGGTTCGCCGTCACGCCGCGCCTTGGCCGTGTGGTACGCCTCGAACACCTGATAGCAGACCCAGCCAGCGATGAAGAGCCCAAAAATTCCGTACACGTGAGCCGCGCTTACCAGCACCGCGAAGATCAGCACATGAATGAGGCCCTTGATCATCTGGCCGTTGTACATCGCTCCCACGCCGGGAATCAGGCCCAGAAGTCCGGCCACCACGGGATTGGGCGTTCCCGCAGGCGGCGGCACAAACGGCTGCTGCCCGCCATGCCACGCCATGAAGCACGGATCACAAAAGATCTGACCTCCCGCGGCGGTTTTCGCGCACGCCGGGCACAGGGGCTTTCCGCAATTCTGGCAAAACACCGTCGCATTTACACCACTATGATTTACGCAATCCATACTCTGCTCCTTTCGCTTGCTCTTTTTGCGGAGTGATCGGACTGCCTTCTTTTGCTCTGCAAATGAAACGAAGTTTCCACAAGATCATTCGTATCGACATATGCCGGCTGGGCCACTGAATTGTCCGGCTCCTGCTGTGGCTCCAGGCGCCCGCCGCCGTCGTTGTTGCCGGGATTCTTTTTCGTCTCTCCGGGTGTTACCGGCTGCCCCTGTCTCTGGTTGGTTCCCGGGGTTCCGTTCTGATCCTCGTTGTTCTCGCTCTGGCTGCGCAGCTGCCGCACCCTCGATTCCACTTCATACACAAACCGCAGATGGTCGTAATAGCGCACGATTGGCACTGAGGCCATGTTCAACTGCCGCTCCATATACGACTTCATCGCAACCGGGCGCAGATCGGCCATCCGCAGGGTCGTCAGCCGCACTCCGGTCAGGTTCAGCGTGAGCGCAATCGAAAAGAAAGCCATCGCCGCCGTCATCAGCAGCCTGGGTTGCATGGCATAGCGCATGCGAGCCATGAATCCCGGTTGCTGCCACACCGGAGCCACAAACCCGGGAACTACGCCCACACCAGCCAAGGCCGGTATCGGGTGCCTTGACGCGTGGCCTGTCGCGTGTCCGGGGCCCGTTTGCGCCAGAATCCTCTCCAGCAATCCCTCCGGCACATCCGGCTCAGGCGAGAGAAACTCCAGCCACTCACGGCCCTTCCGCGCTTCTTCATACAATCCCGTGCATGCCGGGCAAATTGCCTTGTGCGCAGCAAACTGCGCTTCGTCCTCGGACCTCAACTGCCCGTCCAGAGCGTCTGCCAGCAGCGTTTCCCATGCGCCGCAGGCGGGAGAATTCGGAAATTGTGTGCGCTCTGTCATTGCTACATCACCTCCCGTTGATTACGTTCGAGCAGCCTTGCAAGTTCCGCACGGCCTCGGCTGATGCGCGACTTCACCGTTCCCTCTGGAATTGCTAGCACCTGCGCAATCTCTTTGTAATCAAGGTCTTGAAGATCTCTTAGGATCACTGCCTCGCGCAATTCCACGCTTACTTTGGCCAACGCGCCTTGCACCATGTTGGCCAGTTCCTTGCGCGCGACTGACTCGAGCGGCGTCGGCCCCGAAGCCACCAGCCGGTCGGCCGGCTTCAGCTCTTCCGACTGCTCCCACCCATCGTCCAGGGAGTTTGTTGCCCTCTGGTTGCGCGTCCGCCTGAAGTTATCCACCAGCAGGTTTCGCGTCATGGTGGTAATCCACACCGGCAGGCTGCCCCGTGTGGCGTCAAAACTGCCCAAATTCGAGTAGATTTTCAGGAAAACGTCCTGGGTGAGGTCTTCGGCGTCCGCGGCGTTTCCCGTAAACCGGTAGCACAGCCCGAATACACGCTTCTGGTGCGTGCGGACCATCTCAGCCCATGCGCCGGAATCCCCATCCATGCAGCGGTGGACGATTTGCGACCAGTCCTGCTCCAGCGGTCTTACCTCCGCGCGCGCTGCCGGCTGCGTGCGTCCCCGATCATTGCTTCCAGCTCGATTATCGCTTCCAGGAACTCGGCGCACCGTAGCCGGAATCACACCGACGGCCACCGCGGAATTTTCCCGAATCCGCGGACGTTTCCTGGCCGCGTCACGGGCTGTGCCGCCCCAAGTGACCCCGCTCCAGCTTAATGTACCCACGCACCCCATGATTTGTTCATACGCAGGATTTGTCCCATCGGTTCCCACTGGGAATTCAGGATTGAGGAGTCATGAAAGGCCGGCGCAAGCTTGTGGGCTGAAACTCACAGGAGCATACCGCTGGCGCGAAACCTTCCGCTACTACCCCAATTCGCATAGCTCGTTGAGCGTCGCGATCAGCTGTTCGAATCGCGCCTGATTGGCCGAGTCGGGTAAGAGATAACCCGGCAACGCGTCAAGAAACCGCTGCTCGCGAAGCAGCTCTTTGACCGCTTGGGAAATAAAAGCTCTGACGTCGCCTGAGGATCCTTTCAGTTCATCTGCGAGCGAGGGACGTCCGTCCACAACCGCCACGACGTCTTCCAAATCGCGGCTGGCAAAGAAATCCTCTTCGCCTCTGCTTTGAAAGGCCTCGATCTTCGTCGCCAGAAAAAGAGGAGCCGTAATCACTCGCAAAAGCAGGCCACTCGGCAGAGGGAGCTTTTCGGCCTCGCGCAGAGCCTTGGGATACCAACGATTCGAGAATCCGAGAATTGTTGCGTCGAGTGGCATTACATCGAGCGTTAGTTCGCCGCACCGCCAACGGCATAAAGGCGCTCCCTCGCGCGAATCCTCTTCCAGCCCCACGGCTCTGAGGCGCTCGGAGAAAGCGATATAGTCTGCGTAAGAAACGATCTCGGCGATCACATCCACGTCGTACGTTGCGCGCGCAATCGCGGCCGCCGGGTCGGTGATGAGCAGCGCAGTTGTGCAGCCTCCTACGAATACGACCTCCGGCAACAGCGGCTCAAGTATCCGGCCCGCCATCTCCAGCAACTCAACATGCGTTCTTGCCATCGCTTCACTCGCCGAGCCTGTGCGCCAACTCGCGTCCCGCCAGGTTTCGCTCCCTGGCTCTGCCATCGCGCAGTGCGTCCACCATGGCCAGGAGTTCATAAAGCTTCTTGTCTTCGAGCGCTGCCATCGGGACGTTCTTGTGCAATGGCGTAAAGCTATATCCGCGCACTGAACCTGCGGCGTATGGCCACACAGGGCACGGTTCGTCACCGGTAGAAATCTGCTCGCTAAGAGGAGCCGCCGCATAGCTGGTCGGAACGCCTCGCGTCAAAGCGCCCTTCTGGGCTGGAAATGCGTAGCGAATCCCATGCAGCAGGAACTCCAGAAGCGCTGAGCGGTTCAGCCGGTCATGATGCTTTTGCCGATGCAGGAGCTGGGATTCAGCAGCTCGCTTGAGCGACAAGTAGACCTCGGAAGGATAGAGATGTAGATCCCGCGCGAGTTCGAGATAGGGAGGCCGCCCGTCCAAAGTGGACAGTTTGAGCAACACCACAATGTCCATGGGCCTCAACATAATCAAGAGTTTATCATGAACTCATTCATTATTCAATTAAATTGAATAATAAATTAGTTCGGCCTGCCTATCTACCGCGGAGAATTCGAATTCTCCTCAAGAAAATCGACGCATCCCTTCCGGCACACCGTAAACTTGGCTGAAACGGAGGTCAAAACGTGGAAGGCTGGAAATTCTTAGAGAAGAATCCCTCAGAGGCTCTCGCTAAGCTGCACTTCTTCTCCATCAAGAAGAAGCACGCGTCGGGCGATGTCGAAGCGCGGATCACAGTCAAGGAATTCGCCTCGGCAAAAACCACCGATTTGAATTTCTATGCCGTAGCCGATATCGAGTTGAATCAGAAGACCATGAAATTTCAGCCTTGCGGCTGGGGCGAGACCCTGTTGAGCGCTCTCACCGAGTGCCTGAGGAATCTGCGGAAATTCGAGTATGAGGGTCCTGAACTGCCTTCGTCATCTTCGCCAACGTGCGATCCGCCGCAATCGGGTAACGCCGGCTAAACCGGCAATGCCTCACCAAATGCCATCGCCCCGCGCATCAATCCGCGCGAATCAATCCGCTTCGCCGGGTGAATATCCCTGCCCAAACTCCGGATCCACGGGGTTCTCGAACATCGACGCATCTCGCGTGACGATCGTCAGCCCAGACGGCGTTACGAAATACCGCCGCTTATCTTCCACGGGATCGAAGCCGATCACCGTACCCTCAGGAATTCGCACGTCGCGGTCGATAATCGCTCGCCGAATCCTGCAATGCCGCCCGATGTTCACGTGCGAAAAGATGATGCTCTGGTCCACGTCGGAGTAAGAATTCACGCGCACGTCCTGCGACAGCACCGAGTTATAGACCGACGCGCCTGAAATAATCACGCCCGCCGTGATGATGGAGTTTACCGCCATGCCCGATCGCCCTGGCTCGCCGAATACGAACTTCGCCGGCGGATACTGCCGTTGCCGGGTCCGGATCGGCCAGCTCTTGTCGTACAGGTTGAACGTCGGCGACACCGAGCACAAATCCATGTTGGCGTCGTAGTAGGCATCCAGCGTTCCCACATCGCGCCAGTAGAGTGCCTGCTGCTTGTTCTCGTCCACAAAGCTGTAGGCCACCATCTTCTTTTTTCCCAGCATGTTGGGCAGGATGTTATGCCCGAAGTCGTGCTTCGAATCCGCATCGTCCGCATCCGCAATCAGGGCCTGCAGCAGCGTCTCAGTGTTGAAGATATAAATGCCCATCGACGCGTCCACGGCATTGGGATTGAACGGAGAGCGGAAGCTCGTTGATGCCGGCTTCTCCTGGAACCCGAGCACCTCGCCAGTTGAACCCACCTCCACCACGCCGAACCGCGAAACTTCTTCCGGCCCTACAGGCAGCGTGGCCAGCGTAACCTCGGCATTCGTCTCCTGGTGGTGTGCCAGCATGCGGCTGTAATTCATTTTGTAAATGTGGTCGCCAGAGAGAATGATCACGTGTTTCGGCTGCTCGCTGCCGATTGAGTAGAGGTTCTGATAAACGGCATCGGCCGTTCCCATGTACCAGTTCGCCCCGGTACGCTGCATCGGCGGCATCAGCTCAAAGAACTCGCCCAGCTCCTGCGCCACGATGCCCGTCCAGCCTTCGCGGATATGCCGGTTCAGGCTCAGCGCTTTGTACTGCGTGAGGATGTACACCCGCCGCAGCCCCGAATTGATGCAGTTTGAGAGCGTGATGTCGATGATGCGGTAGTGCCCGCCAAACGGCACCGCCGGCTTGGCGCGGTCACGCGTCAGGGGAAACAGCCGCTCCCCGGCTCCGCCCGCAAGCAATACGCCTAGTGTGTCTTTCATATCAATCAAGCACCCGTCTTAAATTGACCGCTGGCTTGCCTGTCCTGGCGCGGCTGACGCGGCTCCCGCGGTCATGCAATCTGCGTGCCGCTATCTGAAACGGCATTCTTTCAGGCGGCACTCTCGCTCACCCGCTACTGAACGCAGGAGAATACCACAGATGCCAATTTACTAGACATGCCGGTTCACCAGGCAGCCCCGCATTCTTCAGGATGATGGTGCGAACCGAAGAGTTGGCCCGTTTCTCAACGTCGCTCCTGGTCGCCGCTTGCCATGCGAATCAGACTTTGAGATCCCGCTGGTGCCGCCCACCGCTGCGAACTAACTCCGCCAACCGCGCTATCGCCGCCAACTCCGCTGCTCTTGCCTACCAGCCGGAAGACCAGTTGATCTTTTTGTTGGTCGAGCGCTTGATCGAGGTGAACTTGTACTCCAGGCCTACGCTAATGGCAAAGTTCACATCGTATTGCGCGTAGGTCAGCGTGGAATGGGGCTTGTCGTCGAATGTGTAGTGGGTCATCACTGCGTCGGGAGTGATGCGAAACACCCAATTCTCTGAGCGGTTCAGGTCGAAATGCCCGCCGATAATCCCCGCCGGAGCAATCTGGTTGTAATAGAAGTCGAAATCCGATGGCGGGTGTCCGAGCAGATCCTTCTGAAAGCTCCCATACACTCCGCCAAACATGGCATGCGCAATCAGCGCGCCATGCTTGTTGTGCGGCCCGAGCCATTCAGCGCCGCCGACAAAAAAGTACTGCTGCACGAACGGTCCCCTGATCGGCGTGCCGCCGGGGCCGTCGGTGTTGGGCGCGGTGCCGCTGGTACCCACATATCCGCGGCCATTTGCCACGATGCCCCAGTTCCGGTTCAGCCAGTACGAGCCTTCCACGTCCAGGCCGCCCAGGTTCGAGCCCTGCAGCAGCGTTGGCCCCGCCTTCATGTGGTCATACGCGAAGCCCAGCGAAAGGTCGTAGCGGTTGTCGTAGCGCACCTTGGCCAGCGGATCGACGGACAGGTAGACCCCGTACTGAGCTGCTTGCTGGTCGTCTCTCTGCGACTGCGCCGACGAAGACGATTGAGATGAAGAGCTTGGCTGCGAATTAGGCTGCTGGGTTGCCGGTTGCTGCGAGCCCGTATCCTGCGCCCGCACGCGCACCTCGGTGCACACACATAGAGCGAAAACAACGGCGATCGTTGCAGTTATCTTAGTTGGGAGATGCATCATCAACAAGCTTACAGGACCCCCCCGAGGGCGGACAACGCGGCTCAGCAGCATTTCAAGTTAGACTCGCATTCGAGCCTGTCGTCTGCGCTCAAACCTACAGCGTGCACGATTCCGATTGCCGTGCCCACACCAGGTAGCGCGCCGTCTTGAGGATCTCCATCGCCGTCACCGCCGCTTGCATCCCGGGCCCCTCCGGCTCGAGCGCATGAGACGCATGGGTCCGCCACTTCAGCGGCAGCCGGCTCAGGATCAGTCCCGTCCGCGGCAAGTGGCTCGCGCTCGAAACGACCTCCGCCGACTCCCATCCGTGGAGACGCATGATCTTGAGCGAGTTGCAAGCATTCTGCATTGTGTCCAGCGCCGTTCGCTCTTCCAAGATCGCGCCGGCGGGAATTCCCTGTGCCTCGGCCACGCGCGCCATCACGTCGGCCTCGACATATTGGTTGTGCGCCGCGCCGCCCGTAATAATCATCCTCGGAGCCACGCCCCGTTCGTATTCGTTCACCGCCTCGGTCACGCGCTCAAGCTCCATCGGTGTCGGATTCCCGTCCGAGTCAGCCGGATATCCAAGAACGATCAGCACATCGAAATGATCTTGCGTAGTGTTTTCTGTCGGGGCGAGCGCCCGAGCAATCGCCGCCCACGCAACCAGACCGACCACTACCGCTGCGACCGCAACGACGACACGCACCGGCCAACTCAATCGCCGCCGTTTGCGTCGCGCGCCGCTGCTTCCGCCGCCCCCAAAAATCGCCCGGCCGCTCCCGTGTCTGCCAGTCCCCGCTTGCTTTCTTGTCCCCGCTGCGCTCAAGGCTCGATCTCCCAAGCTTCACTCTACCGTGCGAAGTGCAGCGCGCGGAGTGCTCCCGGCGAAGTGCTAGATATTCCGAGTTCAGCAAACTTTCCCGATGCGAGAAAAATGCATCAGACGATGTTGGACAGTAGGGTTGGAAAGCAGGAGACTCACCCTCAACAAGGAGAATTATTCATGGCGACGAAGAAGAAGGCGGCGAAGAAAGCGACAGGCAGGAAATCCAGTGGAAGAAAATACAGCCCCGCGGCCGGCAAGCAGGTGGAAACCGAAATGCGCGAATTCAAGCAGGGCAAGCTGAAGAGCGGCCGCAGCGGCAAAACCGTAACAAACCCCAAACAGGCAATCGCCATCGGCCTTTCAGAGGCGCGTAAAAAAGGAGCGAAGGTGCCGCCCCCAAGGTCCTAGCGACCGCCGCTCCTCGGCTACCGGCAGTAACTGTGAACTACGAACTAAACTGCGAACTGTTTTACAGCTTTGCCTGCTGGCCCCACTCGCTGAAGACGATCTCGTTCAGTGGCTTGCGCGTCCGCCCGGCCATCTCGCGCTCGATCAGCGTCTGGTCGCCCAGCACGGCCGGATCGCCCTGGTAGCCCAGCGCGATCACGGCTCCAATTGCGTACTCTGCCGGAATCGCCAGCGCTTTCCGCGCGGCCTCCTGGTCGAAGCCGCCCATCTGGTGCGTCGTCAGTCCCAGAGTCGCTGCTTCGAGCGTCAGATACGAGGTCGCCGCTCCCAGGTCATAAAGCGCAAATTTGTTCTCGGCGCCATTCTTGCTGAACTTCGTTGCCGTCACGCCCACAATCAGCACAGGAGCACGATGCGCCCAGCTCTGGTTGAACCCCACCAGCGTTTCGCGAATCTTCTCCCACGTTTCATCGCCCCGCCGCCCCACCACGAACCGCCACGGCTGCTCGTTGCTCGACGAGGCCGCCCACCGCGCCGCTTCAAACACCTTCTTCAGCGTTGCCTCGCTCACCGTGCGCTCGTCAAACGACCGCGCGCTCCACCGTTCATGGATCGCCGGCAATACTCCAGCTAAGCCAGGGGCCTTTTTCAACTCATGCACTTCACTTGCCGTCAAAACCGCGCTTGTTGCCATGTCGTTTAACTCCTCACCAACCGATCCGGAAACCCCCACCAGCGAGGCCGGAATCCAACTGCTACCCCTGTTTGATTCCCTGACGCCACCAAAGATTCGCCCCTCGGCTAAATAGTTGTTACAACAGGTATTTCCCTGAAGATGAGCCTGCACTCATGAAGCCAAGCCGCCGGAATCTTGCTTTTGATATAAGAAGGTTGAGAGAAAGCACCCGGCAGGGCCCAAAAACACAAGCCCAGTGCGATGCGAGCGTGCCCCATGAAAAAGAGCGATTCCAGGAGAATCGAACCCGCGAAAACCGAATCAGCGTCTCGGCTCATCGACGCGAGAATCGAGGAGCTCGCCGACTGGCGCGGAGAGATGCTTGCGCGCCTGCGCGCTTTGATCAGGCAAGCCGATCCCAAGGTCGTCGAAGAATGGAAATGGGGAATCCCCGTCTGGTCGCACGACGGAATCATCTGCACCGGCGAGACCTACAAGAAAGTGGTCAAGATGACCTTCGCCAAGGGCGCGTTCTTAGACGATCCCGATGGCCTCTTCAATTCCAGCCTCGGTGGCAGACTGAGGCGCGCCGTCGACTTCAAAGAAGGCGAGAAGCTGAACGAGAGAGCTTTGAAGACTCTCATTCGCGCCGCTGCGGCGCTGAACTCGTCCAAAGCCTGAAAAGGGGCCCGAAAAGGGGCCCGAGACGCGGCCTGAAAAGACCGCCTCAGAAATTCAGAACCAGGAGATCGCAGAGTTGCAGAACTGGCGATGCACGCATCTTCTTCTGGCGATAGCCTTCGCTATGAGCGTCGCCCTCGTCTCGCGCGCACAAAGTGTGGAGCAGCACCGGTCATTCGAAATACTGACGCACCGCATGGACGTCGATGTAGATGGCGCTCCTAACGCCTACGGGCCGCCGGGCACGCAGACGCTCGACGTCCTCAAGGATGCGCATTACCTTAATCGCGCTCACAATGAAATCGTTGGCTATTTGATTGACGAACACCACCGCCCAATTCCGCAGGGCCCGAAGGATCCCTTTCCGGGCTATTACATTTCTCAGACCGCTTTTGCCGATATTCAAAATCAAAATGAACGAGATCCACGGCGCTATGTTGACGCACGCAATATCAACTACGTCGTCCGCGGAAACGTGGCTCGGCGACGCGGCGTACAGGTGGGCGATTTCGTGTCTGTTTATTCCAGGCGCACGGGCAAGAGCGTGTTTGCCATTGTCGGCGACACAGGCAATCCCACAGGCGATGAGGGGTCGCTTCACTTATTGCAGGACCTTGGATATCCCTTTCACGACGGCAAGAACGATTCGGTTGAAAAACCCGAGATCGTCATCCGGTTCTACCCAAACTCCAACCCGAAGCATCAGTTTTTCTTCACGCAGGCCGAACTGGACGAGGCGGCTAGAGAACTTGGCCTGAGCCGTGATTTCTCCGCCGACGGCACAACCAAGCGGTGAAGCACGCTCGAGCCCGCACTACCACTTCTTCAGTTCGGTCACCTGAATGAGATTGCCGCAGGTGTCTTTGACCATGGCGATCTTCGAAGCCGTAACGTCAGTCGGCGGCATAGTGAACTCGGCGCCAAGTGATTTCATGCGGTCGTAATCGGCCTGCACGTCGTCGGTAAAGAACATGGCCGCGGGTTGGTTTTGCTCGAACAACGCCTGCTGATAGGTCTTGGCTGCGGGATTGCTATTGAGCGCCAACTGCAGCTCCGTGCCGTCCGGCTCCTCGGCTGAGGCCACGGTGAGCCAGCGATACGACCCGTTGCCGAAGTCGGCCTTCTTCACGAAGCCCAGCACATTTGTATAGAACTGCAGGGCCTTCTCTTGATCGTCAACAAAAACGCTCGTTACTTTGATCTTCATCGGATTCCTCACAGGTTAAGAATTTGCGGCCGGTGCCGCGTTACTGCGCGTTGCTTTTGTCGCATTGCACATTCGTCGGTTTAGAGTGCTTCGAGCACTCGCTCCAGGCCGTCAAAGAACTTCGGCCAGCCGTACCTTGCGCCGTTGTAATTTGCCGTCTGGTCGGGACCGAAGCCGGACTGCTCCATGCGCAGATTCGTACCGCCCTCCACCGGAGTCAGCGTCCAAAGCACAATCCATTGCAGGCCCGCGGAGCTTTCGCTCTTCCCAACTCCCCAACTGTAAGAGAGCTGTTTCATAGGTTCGACTACGAGCACCTCGCAATCGGCAATGCCATTCCAGTTCGGCTTGGGATCGGTGCGAAATTGAAACTTCCGGCCCGGCACCGGCTCAAAGTCGTTGCCCATCATCCATTGCGCCAGCAGCGGGCTCTCGGTAAGCGCTCGCCACAGTTTTTCCGGCGAGTGCGGAAATACGCCGCTCGACCACCAGCGTGCGCGTAGCCGGCGCTGCGTTGCTTTGGGCTGCGAGTGCTCGCTGCAATGTTCGCTACAGTGCTCATGGCTCCATCCTTTTCAAAAGATCTTCAAGGCGATCGAACCGCTCGCGCCAGAATGCGCCGTAGAGATCGAGCCAGTTCACCATCGGCTTGAGCGCATCAGGCTGCGCCTGGTAATGAGTTTCGCGGCCCTCGCGGCGGTGCCGCACCAGCCTTGCCCGTTTCAGCACGGTTAGATGCTTTGAGACCGCAGGCTGCGACACGCCGGCGTAGCGAGTTAATGCGTGGACGGTCTGTTCCCCTTGCCGGGTCAGCTCCTCAAAGAGGGCCCTGCGGGTGGGGTCGGCCAAAGCGCGGAAGACGTGATTGGGATTGGCAGTCGTCACAAATAAAACCATAACCATTTGGTTATGATTTGTCAAGAACGAATTTCAAAGAATTTTTCGGGGCCGGTGCCTATCCACGACTTCTTCAGCCGCCGATGCTTCTTCGATTCTTGTTCCGGAATGGCACGCCCGCTGCCGCCAAGAGCGAGCTGTGAGCCACGAACTCTGAACTACGAACTGCGAACTGTCTTACGGGTACATCCGGTTCAGCATTCTCGGGAACGGAATCGTCTCCCGCACATGGTCCAGCGCGCACACCCACGCCACCACGCGCTCAATGCCCATGCCGAATCCCGAGTGCGGCACGCTGCCGTATCGCCGCAGATCGAGATACCACTCGAACGCCTCGCGCGGCAGTTTGTGCTCGTCAATCCGCGAGCTCAGCAGCTCATAGCTCGACACGCGCTGCGATCCACCGATGATCTCGCCGTATCCCTCCGGCGCCAGCACGTCAACGCAAAGTGCGTAGCGCGGATCATTCGGATCGGGTTCCATGTAGAACGCTTTCACGTTCGCGGGATAGCGGTGCACCATCACCGGCCGATCGTACTGCGAGCTGAGCCACGTCTCGTCCGGCGAGCCAAAGTCGTTTCCATACTCGAACGGCGCTTCGAGCTTTCCATCCTTGTGGGCCTGGTTCAACATCTCCACGGCCTCGTCGTAGCGCAGCCGCACGAACGGCGCTTTTACTGTCTCAAGCTTCGCTGTGTCGCGCCCGATCACCTGCAACTCCGGCGCGCGGTTCTTCAACACGCTCTGCACAATATGCGAAATGAAGTTTTCCGCGAGCTCCATCAGCCCGTCCAGATCCATGTAGGCGACTTCGGGCTCGACCATCCAGAACTCCGTCAGGTGGCGCCGCGTCTTCGATTTCTCCGCGCGAAACGTCGGCCCGAAGCTGTACACCTTGCCCAGCGCCAGCGCCGTCGACTCAACGTAAAGCTGGCCGCTCTGCGTCAGGTACGCAGGATCGCCGAAGTAGTCCACCGGGAACAGCGTCGAAGTTCCTTCGCACGCCGCCGGCGTCAAAATCGGCGGATCGGTCCTGATATATCCATTGGAGTCAAAGTATTCAGCCGCCGCGCGCATAATCTCCGCGCGAATCCGCAAAATCGCCGACTGCCTTGGGCTACGCACCCACAAATGCCGCCGCTCCTGCAAAAAGTCGACGCCATGATCCTTCAGCGTGATCGGGTACGGGTCAGACTCAGGCACGCGCTGCACCACTTGCACGTCTTCCACGTCCAGCTCGTATCCGCCCGGCGCGCGCTTGTCCGCCCGCACTTTTCCGGTGACAATTACGCTCGATTCCTGCGTGAGGCCTTTCAGCTTTTCAAACACTTCCGGCGTCACGCTCTTCACATGCGCCACTCCCTGGATCGACCCTGTTCCATCGCGAAAGATGGGGAACAGCAGCTTGCCGCTCTCGCGCGAGTTGTAGAGCCACCCGCGCAAAGTGACAGATTCGCCTTCGTGCCGGCCAATCTCGGCGATCGTGGCAACAGGAGGAGCTGATTTTGCGGTTTCTGGAGCGGAAGGAGCGGTTTCTTCAGGCATTATGGGCAGACTTTCTGGGCGACGCCTCGTTCCGTCGCGCCGGAGTCTCCAGAATAACGCGGCCCAGGAGAAGCCTGACCGCATCGTCGCCGCGGCTCTGATTTCGTGCTACCGGAAATTGTTTTGATTGGACAACAAAACGCCGCAACGTGCATCCTAGCTTGGTAAGGAGCGGCGATGACCGAACCAAAGACCGATCGGCTCGAAACAAACGGCGCGGAGATGCACAAAACCCTGGCGGACGCCGACACCGCCGAGCGCTTCATCACCGAGAAGCACCTTGGCGAGCGCATCCGGCGCCTGCGGCTCAAGAAATCCATGGGTCTGGTCGATCTCGGCAAGCATACCGGGCTTTCAGCCAGCTTTCTCTCGCAGTTAGAGACCGGCCGAGTTGTGCCTACGCTCCGCAATCTTGCGCGCATCGCGATGGTCTTCAGCAAGGATCTCTCGTATTTCTTTGAGTCCGAGCCTTCGCCCGTTTTCCGCGTGCACCGCAAAAAAGACCGCGTGCGCATGCCGCAAACCGGAGCAGAGCCGCCCACTTATACGTTCGAGAGCCTCGGCTACATGGTCGCCGACCGGCACATGGACCCATACTTCGCCGAATTCGTTCCGCTGCCCGAGCATGTAGAGCCCAGAACGCATATGCACACGGGATTCGAGTTTCTGTATCTCGTTGCCGGTGAATTGACACTGCGCCACGGGGACCAGGAGGCGAAGCTCGGTCCCGGCGACGCAGTTTATTTCGACGCGGGAACCCCGCACTCCTACCGCTGCGCAGGCGCGAAGCCTGCCGAAGCCGTCATCGTCACCATGCACCAGGCGCCGACAGACCATCCGCAGTCGCAGCGCGCGGCCGCCGTCGCCGCGACAACTCGACCGTCGGCTTCGTCGTCACAGGCAGGGAAAGCCAGCGCCGCCGAAAGCCGTTAAGTCGCCGCTCGCACGCGCTACTTTTCGTCTGTAACCAGCTTCCCGTTGATGTCCCGCACTTCAACCGGGCCCAGCCCCGCATCTTTCAGGCCCGGTTCGATTTTGGCGCGGTCGCCCGCCGTCACAATCACAAGCTGATCCGGATGCAGATACTGCTGCGTTACCCGCGCAATGTCCGCTTCCGTCACCGCCTGGTATTTCATGGGCAGCTTTGCGTAATAATCCAGCGGGCGATCGTAAAGAAAGATGGTGTTGATGGCTCGCACGATCGCCGAAGTGGTTTCAAAGCGGCCGGGAAGCGACTGCACAGACGCTTCCTTCGCGGCAGCCAACTCTTCGGCAGTCGAGGGTTTAGCCGCAAACTTGTTAATCTCGCCCATCAACTCCTTAGCCGCAGGCGCGGTCACATCGCTGCGTACCAAACCGCCGGCTTGGAACATGCCGCCGTCGCCATACTGTGCAAACAAAGAGTTTGCGCCATAGGTGTAGCCATGGGCCTCGCGCAGGTTCATGTTGATGCGGCTGCCAAAGCTCCCGCCGAGCGTGTAATTCATCACGGTAAGAGTTTCAGTGTCAGGCGAGCTTGCCGGAACGCCGATGCCGAAGGCGATCAGCGCAGTCTGCGGTGCGCCTGGCTTGTCAACGATCACCACGCGCGTGGGTTGTGGGGCCGGCGCCGGTGGAATGGCGGCCGCAGCTTCAGTCTTCCCCGTCCATTTGCCAAAGTACTGCCGTGCCACGCTCTCGGCTTGCGCGCGGGTCAAATCGCCGGCCAGCACCAGCGCCGAGTCGTGCGGGCCGTAGTGGTCGGCGTAAAAAGCCGCCATGTCCGCAGGCGCAATCGCACCCACGCTCTCCGCCGTTCCCGTTCCGCTACGGCCATACGGTGCATCGCCAAACACCAGCTTTGGCCCAACCCGCATCGCCATGCTCTGCACGTTGTCAGTCTCCTGCGCGATGCGAACCAGCCGCTGCTTGCGCCGACGGTCTAAATCCTCGCCGCGAAAACCCGGATGCTCGGCCACGTCGGCAAGCAGATTCATCGCCTCTGCCGTATGGCTCGTCAACATGTCCATTGAGATGGTTCCGGAATCCATTCCCGCGGCGGTCGCAATCTGAGTTCCAATGCGCTCTTCGTCCGTCGCAAGTTGCGCCAGGTCGCGCGTCGTCGTCCCGTCGCTCATCACTTCCGCGGTCAGCGTTGCCAGTCCGCTCCTTGTTTCCGGGTCGCTCGCGCTGCCGGCTCGCGAAACCACCTCCGCGCTCAGCACTGGCAGGGAGTGATTCTCCACCAGCAGCACTTTGAGTCCATTGGCGAGCGTGAACTCCTCGGGCGTAGGAAGATGCGGCACCGGGGCCGAGCCAGGCTGCGGTTTAGTCTTCCGCCACTCCTGCGACGCTTCAAATTCCGGAGTGTAGGGATTCTCAAGCTTCACATTCGCATCGGTATCCGCCGGGCTGCGCGGCACATCATCCAGCACCTTCTTACCCGGCACGCAATACACCACTACCGCTGCATCCTTGCTCAAATACTTCGCCGCAGCGGCCTTAGTGCTTGCCTTCGTTACGGCCTCGGTCAGGGCGATGTCTTTCGGCAAAAAGCCGGGATCGCCCGTGTACTGGTTGTAGCGGTCAAGCGTATCGGCGATGCCTCCGAATCCTCCGAGTTCTTCCAGGCCGGTTATCTTGCTCGTCAAGTCCAGCGCCTTCGCCGAGGCCACCTCGTCGGCGGTTGGCCCATCCTGTTGCAGCCTCGCAAGTTCCTTCCAGAACGTCGCCTCCAGATCTTCCAGCTTTACCCCCGGCTTCGCGTTCATGGTGCACCAGGTCATTCCCGTCAACTTCTCCGGCAACGAGATGCAGCTTACGCTCTGGGCCGTCTGGGCCTTGTAGACCATCGCCTCATCTAGCCGGCTCGCCTTGCCGCCGCCCAGCGCAAATATCGCGCTGCTCACGCTGTAGGACTCGGGCGTGAAGGCCGCAGGCGTCAGCCAGCCCACCCGCAACTGCGGTAACTGCACTGTGTCCGTAACCGTAGCCCGCCGCTGCGCAGTGATCGGCGGCGTCACCGGTGGCTGGAAAGCTACCACTGGCCCCTTCGGGATCGGCCCAAAGTACTTTATCAGCAGCGACTTCAGTTTTGCCGGGTCAAAATCCCCAGCCACCGCAATCGATGCGTTGTTCGGCGTGTAGTACTGCTGATGAAAGTCGCGCACATCGGCAATGCGCGCCGATTCCACGTCCGCGTGGCTGCCGATGATCACTCCGTAGTACGGATGGCCCTTGGGAAACAGCAGGTGAAACATCTGTTCCTGGGCCACATAGTAGGGCTGTCCCTCGCCTTGCCGCCGTTCATTGCGCACCACATCTTTTTGGTTGGTAAGCAGCTCCCGGTTCAGCCCCTCCATCAGAAAGCCCATCCGGTCGCTCTCAAGCCACAGCGCCAGCTCCAACTGGTTGCTCGGCATGGTTTCAAAGTAGTTCGTCCGGTCAAAGTCCGTGGTGCCATTGACGGTTGTTGCGCCCGCCGCCTGAACGATCTTGATGTGCGCTTTTTCGCCCACATGCTCTGAGCCTTCAAACATCATGTGCTCAAACAGATGCGCGAATCCCGTGCGCCCCGGCCGCTCATTCAACGGACCCACGTGATACCAAAGGTCCACGGCCACCAAAGGCAGCCTGTGATCTTCATGGGTAATGACGGTCAGGCCATTGGGCAGCGTGTACTTTACGTATTTGATTTCAGGCAGCTTCTGTGCGCCGGCGGACTTTTGCGCGCTCGTCAGCGAGCCTGCGAAGGCCACAACCAGCAACAGAACGAAAGACAGACGGATACGACGGAAAAGATTCACGGGAGTTCTCCACTGCCCGGCAGAGGCGATTTCCGGGTTCAGACAGGATAATCTTTCGCTGCAAAAAAGGGGAATGATTGGGAAGCGAACGGCTTCTTGTTTTGACGCTTCGACTCGCTGCAGGTGGGTGTTGGGCGAAGAAGCCAAATTTATTTTGTGCGAAGGTGCCACAGCTGATTCGCGTAATCACCGCGCAGATTCTGCGAACAAGAAACGCGCTTGTGTGGCGAAAATTTGCAACAAATCAGTTGCGTTTCATTCATCAGATTTTATGATTGCCAGACAAACCTGAAGAAACCTGCACAAATCCAAAAGTAAGCTCCGACGGCGGTGAATCGACCCCGGAGTCAAGTGCTCAGCTCAATCGCCGCTGCCTTCAAACCCTGCATTGCACTCTTTTTCACAGAGACATTTCGAAACGGTAATCGAAATGCAGCGCTCGAGACGCGGGCCCCAAAATGCTGGTCCGAATGCGCAGCTGGAAATTCGGGTCCGAGGGGCCAATGCTCGAAATGCAGGTTTCGAGACCCAAGCTCGAGACGTGGGTGCGAAAACGCCGGCCCGTGCAGTCTCTCCCTGCGCGCAAAATCTCATAGTGCGGCCTTGAGCGATTGTTAGCGCCGCGCAACGGCAGGTATCATGATCCTTCATGGTTTCTCCGCCGCCAATTCAGTTCGCCACACTGGGCATGTGGGACACTTTGCTCCTCATGGTCCTGGCTTTAGTGGTTTTCGGTCCGCGGCGTTTGCCCATGATCGGCCGCCAGCTCGGCAAGCTGATGTACGAGTTCCGCAAGGCCTCTAACGACTTCAAGTTCCAGATGGAAGAGGAGTTGCGCTCCGCTGAAGAGGCTGACCGCCGCAAAAAAGCGGAAGAGGAGCGCCAGCGTGCCCTGGCCGCTGCACCACCGGCGCAACTCGAAGTCACGACCTCGCAAACGCCGTCAACCGAATCCCAGCCTGCAACCGCAACCGCCGTCGAAACCCAGCAAGCCGCCGTCACTCAGGAATCGAGCTCGCCAGTCCTGACGGAGAGCCCTTACTCCGAAGGGACCGACCCTAATATCGGGACTCCGACAACGAACCAGGCCGACGCAACGCCCTCAATAGAAACCCCGCAGCCAGAGACCGCGGCGTCCGCCAGTCATTCAACCGATCCTGCAATCGCCCCCGAATCCCATCCCGCGCCCGCCGCAGCCATTCCAAACATTCAGCCGCCATTGACCGGTGAGAAGATCGCCGCCAATCCACCAGGCAAAACCCAGGGAAGCCTTTTTCCTGAAGCTGAAGGATCGGAGACGGCTGATCACCATGGTTGACCCCCAGGACGCGATCGAAAAAGCGCGCAACGCGATCTCCGAGCGCGCCGAGCTCCCCGGCATGAGCCTCATGGAGCATCTCGAGGAGCTGCGCAAGCGCATCGTTCACTCCGCCATCTACCTCGCCATCGGATTCTTCGTCGCCTACGTCTTCCACGAGCGTCTTTACGGCTTCGTTCAGGCCCCGCTCGACAAGCTCGGCATCAAGCTCAACTACACGCACCCCATGGATCCGCTGAACCTTTACCTCCAGGTCTCGTTCATCGGCGGAGCCATCCTCGCCTCGCCCTTCGTGCTCTATCAGGTTTGGCTTTTTATCGCGCCCGGTCTCTATCAAAAAGAAAAGCGCTTCGTCATTCCCTTCATGACGGCCACGGTCGGCCTCTTTCTTGCCGGTGCAAGCTTCGGATACTTCTTCGTTCTCCCCGGAGCGCTCAAGATTCTCATCCTGGGCTTCGGCAGCAAGTTCAACCCCATCGTCACCATCGAGGAGTACACGGGCTTCTTCCTCTCCATCATTCTTGGCCTCGGCGTCAGCTTCGAGCTGCCCATTCTCATCTTCTTTCTGGCTCTGTTCGGCATCGTCAGCCCGAAGTTTCTCTGGAAAAACATTCGCTACGCAATCCTCGCTGTATTTCTGGTTGCCGCAATCATCTGTCCCAGCCCCGACCCCGGCACCATGTGCATTTATGCGGTTCCCATGTTGGCCCTCTATCTCATCGGCATCGGCGTCGCATGGTGGGTCCACCCCGCGCGCAGAAAGAAAAAGGAGGCCGCTGGGTGATTTTTTACCGGTTTTGGATGAGGGTCGCGGCGATTCTCCTCATTTTCGCTCCCCTCGCCGCATCGGCTCAGCAGCATTTCGACGGCGCAGCCGCATACGAGTACGCGCGCCAATTCGCCGCAATCGGCCCGCGTTGGCCCACCGGCCCCGGCCACGTTAAAGCCGAGGAATTTCTGCGCGCACACTTTCTCCGCGCTCACGACCATCTGGAAGAAGACACCTTCACCGCCGACACCCCCATCGGCCCCGTGCCCCTTTGCAATTTCATCGTCCGCTTTCCCGGCACCAAACCCGGTGTCATCGTTCTCGGCACGCACTATGAGACCAACTACCCGCTGCGCAACATCAACTTCGTTGGCGCCAATGATGGCGCTTCCACCACCGGCCTGCTGATGACGATCGCCGACCGCCTTCGCGCTGAAGCCGCCGGCCAGCCCGGCAAAAAGCTCGCAGGCTACTCGGTCTGGCTCGTCTTTTTCGATGGCGAAGAGGCCATCCAGCAGTGGTCGGCTTCAGACTCCACCTACGGCAGCCGCCATCTCGCAGCCAAATGGGGACGCGACGGCACTCTCAACCAGATCAAGGCCTTCATGCTTGCAGACATGATCGGCGACAAAGATCTCGACATTCAGCGTGAAACCCACTCCACTGCCTGGCTGATCTCGCTTGTCGCTGAAGCGGCCAAAAAGTTCGGCTACCAACGTTACTTTTTCCAGCAGGAGATGGATGTCGAAGACGATCATCTGCCCTTTGTCGAGCGCGGCGTGCCTTCGATCGATGTGATCGATCTCGACTACGGGCCCAACAACAGCTACCACCACACGGCGCAGGATACGATGGATAAGATCAGCGCGCACAGCTTGACGATCGATGGTGACGTATTCATGGAGTCGATTCGGCAGATCGATCAGAGGAATTAGCTGCTAGCTTCTAGCTGCTAGCCATTCGTACTTGAGGTGCAAGGTCGAAATTTAAGCCGCCTTCTTTCTGCACGAAAGAGCTAGAGGCTAGAAGCTAGCAGCTGGAAGCTAACGCGAACGGAGTGAGCAAGTGTCTCAAGCAGAAATTGGCATCATCGGCGGCAGCGGGCTCTACTCCATGCCCGGGTTCACCAACGTCCATGAAGAGCGCGTAGAAACGCCGTTCGGCGATCCTTCCGATCCTTTTGTCCTCGGCGAACTCGAGGGCCGCAAAGTCGCCTTTCTCGCGCGTCACGGCCGCGGCCATCGCATCCTTCCGTCTGAGCTGAACTTCCGCGCCAACATTTACGCCTTCAAGAAACTCGGCGTCGAGCGCATCATCTCCGTCTCCGCCGTCGGCTCGCTCAAGGAAGAACACAAGCCCACCGATTTCGTCATGCCAGATCAGTTCATCGATCGCACGTTTAACCGTGTCGCCACTTTCTTCGGCGACGGCATTGTCGGCCACGTCGCATTTGGCGATCCCGTCTGCGCCACCGTCGCCAAGGCCGCCGTCGATGCGTGCGCAAAAGTCGGCGTCGTCGGCAAACCCGGCGGCACTTACGTTTGCATGGAAGGTCCGCAGTTCTCGACCCGCGCCGAGTCGAATCTCTATCGCAGTTGGGGAGCGGACGTCATCGGCATGACTAACCTGCAGGAGGCGAAGCTCGCCCGCGAAGCCGAAATCTGCTACGCCACCATCGCCATGGTCACCGATTACGATTGCTGGCGCGAGGGCCACGATGCTGTCACCGATCGAGGAGATCGTCGCGGTGCTGCACAAGAACGCCGAAAACGCAGCCAAGGTGGTGAGGGCCGCCGTCGCTGCTTTGCCGTCCACTTCGGAAGTCGCCCGCACCTGCGCCTGCGCCTCGGCCGCAAAGTACGCCGTCCTTACCCAGCCTGACGCAATTCCCGCCGCCGCCAAAGAGCGGCTCAAGCTTATCTTCGGCAAATACCTCGGCTGGTAGAGCGCAGGCTGACCCGCCAAATCCACTAACCCCGCTAACTTGCTAACCTTAGATTTGAGGAAGACCAACTCATGTCCATCACCGTAGTCGGCAGCGTAGCTTACGATTCCATTGAAACCCCCGCCGGTCGCCGCGAGCGCTGCCTCGGCGGCGCAGCAACTTATTTCTCGCTCTCCGCCAGTTTTTTCACCAGCGTGCGCGTTATCGCCGTCGTTGGCGAGGACTTCGGCCGCAAGCAGGAAGCGGTCTTTGCCGCCCGCAACATCGATACGCTCGGCATTGAGCACACCGCCGGCAAAAGCTTTTTCTGGGAAGGCTCGTACCTCGAAAACATCAACGAAGCGAAGACCCACAACACCGAGCTCAATGTCTTCGCAGCTTTTGAGCCGAAAATTCCAGACGCTTATCGAGACTCCGAATTCCTTTTCCTCGCCAACATCGATCCCGTTCTGCAGCGCCGCGTGCGCGAGGCAATGCCCGGCGTAAAGCTCGTCGCCGGCGACACCATGAACTACTGGATCAAAGATCATCGCCCAGCCCTGCTTGAAGTTCTCAAGGGCCTGGATGTTTTGCTGATCAACGACACTGAGGCCCGCATGCTGGCCGGCAACAACAATCTTGTGCAGGCTGCGCGCGGCGTCATGGCTCTCGGCCCACGCGCGCTGGTCGTCAAGCACGGCGAGTACGGCGCGACATTGTTCTACAACTCTCCTTCTAAGAATCGAGGAGAAGAGTTGCGCACCTTCAAGGCTCCGGCTCTCCCGCTCAAAGAAGTTGTCGATCCAACCGGAGCGGGCGATAGCTTTGCCGGCGGCTTCTTCGGCTATCTGGCCTCGCAGCCCGAGCTCACGCCCGCGGCCTGGCGTCACGCCATGTTTTACGGCAGCGTCATGGGCTCCTACGCCTGCGAGCGCTTCGGCACCGAGCGCCTGCAGCAGCTCTCGCGTTCTGAGATCGACACGCGCTTCAATGTCTTTCGCGAGATCACGCACCTTGACTGAGAAAAGCATCTCCAATGCAGAAGGATTGGCCGTTCTGGCCTTCTGCATGGCCGCTTCAGCAACCGCCATTATCTGGAGCTGGCATCACGGAGCAATGCTCAACTACGGCGACGCCGTCGCTCATCTGCACATCGCGCGCCGCGTCTTCGATTCCCGCACGCCGCGCCTGTCGCAACTCGGCTCGGTGTGGCTGCCTCTCCCGCACATTCTTCTTCTGCCCTTCGTGCAGAATTATTTCTGGTGGGCCAGCGGACTCGCCGGCGTCATTCCGTCGTCCCTTTCTTACATCGCGTCCTGTGTCGGCCTGCACCGCCTGGCGCGAAACTGGCTCGACCCCGCGCCCGCCGCCATTGCGCTCGTCTTTTTCGCGCTCAATCCCAATCTTCTCTATCTCCAAACCACGGCGATGACTGAACCGCTATTCTTGTGCGAATTCATCTGGATCGTCGTCTGGCTGGTCGAGTGGCGCGCCGCCCTCGATGGCGCAAACATTCCTGTCACGCAGACCAATAAACTTCAGGTTTACATTGCCGCCGCTCTCGTCGCCGCCATCTTCACGCGTTACGACGGTTGGATCATCGCGCTAATCGCCTGGTCCGGCATCGGAATCACATTGCTTCGCCACGCGGCTGCCGGCGAGCGCGGACGTCTTGGCGTCGCCGCATTTTGGCTGGCATCGCTGGCGGTCGTCGCCGCGCCGCTCGTCTGGTTTGTCTACAACTCTGTCTGCTTCGGCGATTGGCTCTACTTCGCGCGCGGGCCTTACTCCGCTCATGCCATCGAACTCCGCACCGCCTCGCCCGGCCCGTCGCCGCTGCATCCCGGCTGGCACAGCCCGTGGGTTGCTCTGCTCTATTACCTCAAAGTCTCTGAGCTTGATTCAGTCGCGGTCGCCGCCTCGGGAAATCTCTGGGGCAATATCGTTGTCGCCTTCGCCGCTCTCGGCGCCTTCGGCACATTCTTTGCAGAAAAATCCGCCGCTCGCCGCCGCGCCGTTGCCTGGACGCTCCTTCTCTGGCTCCCCGTTCCCTTTTATGCGTGGTCGGTTGCCTACGGCTCAGTCCCTATCTTCTTCCCGAGTTGGTGGCCTTACACCTGGTACAACACACGTTACGGAATCGAGCTTCTGCCTGCTCTCGCGCTTGGATTGGGATTCGCGGCCCAGCTTATTGGCGCCGCTCTGCGCAACATCAAAGGGCCAAGCCTCGCGCCCATTCTTCCGAAACTTGCCTTCGCGTTTCTCATTGCTCTCGCCGGCCTCAACGTCTTCGCGCTCCTGCGCGCCCATCCCGTCGTCTATGTTGAAAGCACAAAGAACGCCGACGCGCGCAAGCCCTACGACGATTCCATTCCTCCAGCCCTGCAATCGCTTCTCGCGCTCGATCCGCGCGCGCCCGTGCTCATGAACACATCCCTCTACCCCGAGATCGTTGCCTCCACCGGCATTCCTCTGCGCCAGACCATCAACGAAAGCGATCTCGGAATCTACCGCTCCGCGCTCGCCTCGCCCGCTACCAACGCCGCGATCGTTGTGGCTTTTGACGGCGACGAGATCGACACGGCCGTCAAAGCGCATCTCGCCGACTTCACCTTGATGAACAGCTTTTCCGCTCAGGGCCAGCCATCGGCCGCGATTTATGCCTCCACAAAGTGGCTCAATCGCACGCAAACTTCTTTCTAGGCTCGCGCCCTTGCGTCACTCGGCACGCCTCACCATTCTTGGCCCCGCAACCCGCTCTCATCAGTGTTAGCATCGGGCTGGGAACTGCGTTGAATCTCGCTGCCGCGTTCCTCACCGTCAGCGATCCGGAGGAAGGTTGATCCCGTTCACCAAGGCGCACGCGTGCGGCAACGACTTCCTCATCGTCGCCGAAGAAGCCGTGGCCGGCCACGATCCGGCGGCTCTGGCGCGCCGCTTATGCCAGCGCAACACCGGCATTGGCGCCGACGGTATCGAGTTCTTCGCCTGGATAAACAAGTCCGGGCCGGCACCGAAATCCGGCCGCGTCCGCCTTCACAACGCTGATGGCTCCGTTGCCGAAATCAGCGGCAACGGCACGCGCTGCGTCGCTGCGTGGATGGCCGAATCTCTCGCCTCGCAGCCCGGAGATACCCTCGAAATCACCACAGATGCGGGCCTTCGCGCGTGCCGCATCGTCAGCGTGCGCAACGACGGTGAATTTGCAGTGGACGTCACTACAGCGATGGGTGTCCCTCGCTTCACCCCGCGTGCCGTCGAACTCGCGACGGGCAAAAAGATCAAGAGCATCGCGGTCGACACAGGCAATCCACATTTCGTCGTCGAGGTCGACAATCCAGAATTCGCCGTGGCCGGAAAATCATGGCAGGAAATCGGCGCTGAAGTCTGTGTCCATCCCGACTTCCCCAACCAGACCAACGTCGAGTTCATTCGCATCGTCAGCCCCAGCCAGATCGAGATTCGCATCTTCGAGCGCGGCGTCGGACCGACCTCATCTTCAGGCACAGGCACTTCTGCCGCCGCCACCGCGGCTCTTGCTTTCAAGGGCTGCACCTCGCCGCTTAAAGTCGTTGCGCCCGGTGGCGCGCAGACCGTCGCCTGGGATGGTCCCGGCAAGGAGTTGCATCTTACCGGCCCTGCCGCTCTCATCGCCCGCGGGGAGGCCTGGTGAAAATGAGAGACCTTCTCAAACCACCGCCTGTCGCTCCCGATGCGGCTATCACGATCGTCGCCCCGGCATCTTTTGCTCAACCTGACCGCATTGATCGCGGCCTCGCTGAACTTCGCTCATTGGGTTATGCGCCACAATTCGCGCCCAATGCGCATCTACGCGAGCCGCTCTACTTCGCTGGAACTCCTCAACAGCGCCTCGCCGATTTGCGCGCGGCTTTCGCCGACTCTGACACGGCGGCAATCATGTGTGTTCGCGGCGGCTACGGGTCAAATTACCTGCTTGATAGTCTCGACTTCGAGATCATCGCCGCGCACCCAAAGCCATTTTTCGCCTACAGCGACCTCACCGGAATTCAGCTTCGCCTGCTCGACGAGCTTGGCATGCCGGTCTTTCACGGCCCCATGCTCGCCGCGGATTTCTATTTGGAAAACGGCGTTCATTTGGAAAGTTTTCGCGCCGCTCTTGCGGGTGAACTCTATAGCCTCGGCGCCGCTGAGGGCCTGCGTCCTCTAAAGCCGAGCCGCTCCCATACATCCGCGCGCGGCACGCTCTATGGCGGCTGCCTCAGCATTCTCGTTTCGCTGCTTGGCACGCCGTGGGAGCCGTCGACTGAGGGCACGCTGCTTTTTATTGAAGACACCGGTGTCAAGCCTTACCAGATCGACCGCATGCTCTGGCAACTGCGCAAGGCGAGGAAGCTGGAAGGAGTCCTGGGAATTATTTTTGGCGAGATGCTCGATTGCAGTTCGCCCGGCGCTCCGCCTTCGCTGCTTGAGGATGCGATTCTCAGCGCCCTCGACGGGCTCGACATTCCGATCGCCATTGGCCTTCGCAGCGGCCACGTGTCGCGCGAAAATGTCACGCTCACCTTCGGCGTTGAGGCCGAGCTCGCCGTCGGAGACACTCGCTCAACTCGAATTCCTCGAGCCGGCGGTGAGCAAGTGACCGCATCGCCGAAGCACATTCACCTCATCGGCATTTGCGGCACCGCCATGGCCTCGCTCGCCGGCCTGCTGCAGCTCCAGGGCCACCGCATCACAGGCTCCGACAAGGCCGCATACCCGCCCATGAGCGATCTTCTCCGCTCGCTCGGCATTCCCATCCTCGAGCCATACAGCGAATCCAATCTCGATCCCGTTCCTGACCTCGTTGTCGTCGGCAACGCGCTCTCGCGCGGCAATGCGGAGATCGAGCGCGTGCTCGACGATCGCATTCCCTTCACCTCCATGGCCGCGCTTCTGCGCGAGGAGTTTCTTTCCGGCCGCGAATCCCTTGTTGTCGCCGGCACTCACGGCAAAACAACCACCACCAGCATGCTCGCCTGGATCTACCAGGTCGCAGCGCTCAAAGATCCTGCGCTTGAGCCTTCATTCCTCATCGGTGGCGTGGCGGAAAACTTCGCCACCAGCTTTCAGCTTCGACCCACACAAATTTTCATCGTTGAGGGCGACGAGTACGACACGGCCTTCTTCGACAAAGGCCCAAAGTTTCTCCACTACTTTCCCGCCGCGCTCATCCTCACGCACGTCGAGTTTGACCACGCCGACATTTATTCCGACCTCGAATCCATCAAGACCGCCTTCAAGCGCCTCGTCAATCTTGTCCCGCGCCGCGGCCTCATTGTTGCCTACGATGGCAGCACAAATGTCACCGAATGCGTGAGCCACGCGCTCTGCCCCGTCGAACGGTATGGTTTCACCGAGTCCGTCGAACTGGCGCATTCAAAATCTCCGCTACGAATCCGGCCGCATGCACTGGGAAGTTTTCCGCGCCGGCTTCGCCTGGGCCCATTTCAATATGAATCTTGCCGGCGAGCACAACGCTCTGAACGCAACCGCTGCTGCCGCTCTCGCTGCTGCCGCCGGCTTACCAACCGCTGCAATCGCGGAAGCTATTGCCACCTTCAAAAGCGTCAAGCGCCGTCTCGAAGTCCGCGCGCAAATCAACGGCATCACCATCATCGAAGATTTCGCCCATCACCCCACGGCAATTCGAGAGACACTCCGCACACTGCGCTCCATCAATCCCGGCGGACGTTTGTGGGCTGTGCTCGAGCCGCGCTCAAACACACTTCGCCGTAAAGTGCTGGCAAGCGAACTTGTCGAAAGCCTCGCGCTCGCTGATCGCGTCATCCTTGCCGCCGTTTTTCAGCAGGAGCGAATTCCCGAGCAGGAGCGGCTGCACCCTGAAGAAGTCGTCCGCGCCCTGAACGCGGCAGGCACTCAGGCCGAGCTCCTCGCCGATGCCGACGCTATCGTCGCCACCATCACGCCGCAACTCGCGCCACGCGATGTCGTCGCCATCCTTTCCAATGGCGGCTTCGATGGCATTTACGACAAGCTTCCCGCGCGCCTCCGCGAGCGCTTTCCAACTGCAACCTGAGAACAAGGCTCACGTATGATCCGCACGATCATCTTCGTCGCCAACATGGTCGTCCTGGGAATCCCCTCGGCCCTGCTCTTCATTCCCTGGTGCTGGCTCACCGGCAACGTGCTGCCGCTCTACAAGGCCACGCGCTTCATGCTTTCTTCAAGCTGCCGCCTCGCCGGCGTGCGCTTTCAGGTCGAAGGCCTCGACCGCATCCCGCGCGACCGCGCATGCATCTTCATGTCCAACCACGTCTCCAATCTCGACCCACCTACGCTCATCTCTGTCATTCCCGGCCGCACATCTGCATTCATGAAGCGCTCGCTCATGAATCTCCCCATCCTCGGCACCGGCTTCCGCCAGGGCGAATTCATCGCAGTCGACCGCAGCGGCAACCCCGCCGACGCGCAGCGCAGCGTGGCTGAAGCTCAGCGAGTCCTCGCCAAAGGCGTCCACATCACCACATTTGTTGAGGGCACTCGCTCGCCCGATGGCCGCATGTTGCCCTTTAAGAAAGGCCCGTTCTTTCTCGCTATGGCTGCAGGCGCGCCGTGCATTCCCGTCTCTATTTTTGGAACCGAAACGATGCTGCGCTAAGGGCAGCCAGCGCATCCGTCCCGGCGTAGCCCACGTTATCTTCCACCCATCCCATCGATCCGGCCGCATTCGCCACGCGCGACGAGCTCATGCGCGCTGTGCGCGTCGCGGTCGCCTCCGGCTTGCCCGGATGGATGCGGACCTAACGGATGCGGACCTGGAGAGTCGGAATGCGATACTCACCTTTGAGTATCCGCTCCTTCAGCCGACACTTGCGTATGGTTCTTGCCGATACAGTTTTTACAGATTATGATCGTCTCTCTCCTCGTCTTCGTCACCATCGTCGCCCTCGCCGTTCCTGCGGCGGTCGTCCTCATTCCATTTACTCTGCTCTCCGGCAACGTTGGCCCGCTCTTCGCTGTTGGCTGCTGGATCACTCGCGTTGCCATCCGCGTGGCCGGAATCCGCATTCAAATCCAAGGCCGGAAAATATTCCCGCAGGCCGCGCCTGCATCTTCATGGCCAACCACCTCTCCAATCTCGATGCGCCGGCGCTCATCGTCGAATCTTCCCGGACGCACGGTCGTCTTTCTCAAGCGCCCGCTGATGAAAATTCCGATTCTTGGTTACGCCTTCAAACTGGCCAGCTTTATTCCCGTCGACCGCGACGGCACTGTCGAAAGCGCGCAGCTCGCCGTCGAAGAGGCGCAACGCGTCCTCGCAAGCGGCTTACACATCACGGCATTTGTTGAGGGCATGCGCTCGCCCGACGGCCGCATGCAGCCCTTCAAGAAAGGCACCTTTTATCTCGCAAAAGATTCCGGCGCGCCGTGCATTCCTGTCTCAATTTTTGGAACTGAGAAGATTCTTCCCGTCGACAGCAAACGCATTTACCCCGGCGTGGTGCACATCGCGTTCCACGCGCCCATCGACCCAGCCAACTTCGCCACGCGTGACGAACTTTCAGAGGCAGTCCGCGCCGCTATCGCTTCTGGATTGCCGAAGTGGATGCGGGGCTAAGGCTGCACAATCGCGTTGTACCCGTCGTCGAGCAGCCGCGCGCACATGCGATAGGCCTCGTCGTGCGTTGCGAACGGCCCGACGCGTACATGGATCAACCCGTCTGACGGCTCACGCTGCGCACTGGCCGCGTACCCGCGCTTGCGCAACGCGCCAACCAGCACGCCTGCATCTTCAGCATGCGACACCGCGGCAACCTGCACCATAAATTGGCCTGCCTCTGCCGGCAACGCCGAACGAATCGGAGATACCGGAGTCGGCGTCACGGGAGCCGGGGCCGCAGGGGTGCTTCCATTTTGAGGCCTGTTTCCAGCTGCGGGAAACGCCGGCTTCACTTGCGTTGGCGGCTGAGCAGGGGTGGGGACGGGAGTCGCCGGCGCGCTCGCGGGCGTTTTTGCTGGCGGGGTAGCTGGCGCCTCAGCCGCCGGCTCCGGCTGCGTCGCCGCTGGATTCGCGCCTCCATTATCCGCAGGCGGTGTTGTGCCGTCACTCTCCGGCGGCCCTTGCGGCACTGGAGCTTGTGCGTCGGCTGAAGGCTTGGGAAGCGAACCGTTCCCTTGTAATGGCTCCTGGTCTGGAGTGGCCGTCGGCGCAGCGGGCTGCGTAGCTGTCGCGGGAACTATGGCCGAGCCGCGATGCCCCACGGCGTATCCCAGCCCGAAGCAAAGCCCGCACAGCAGCAAAAGCCCAAAGACAATCCCCAGCAGCGCACCTGTTCCGAGAGTCAGCTCGGTATCGGGTCCGCGGGCATCCCCGCGATTGGGCTCGCGATCACGCCCGCGCTTCTGGCGCTCCTCGCGTTCCGATTCTTCGTCGTCAAAGTATCCGCGCGTCAAAGTGTCCCCGCGTCAAAATGTTCAGCGCCAAAGCACCCAGGCATCGCCCGCCTTCACCGCATCAGCTTCTCTCAGTCGCGCCTTCCTGGTCGCGCATGATCTACGGTTGCTTCTGAGCCGCCTTAGTTGCCGCCGCGCCGAGCGCATTGAGTAGCGTCATGAACTCGATCGGCAGCGGGAAGACAATCGTCGTGTTCTTCTCCACGCCGATGTCGGAAAGGGTTTGCAGATAGCGCAACTGCAGCGTCATGGGCTCCGTGGCCATCAGCGCGGCCGCGTCCACCAATTTTTGCGCGGCGTTGAACTCGCCTTCGGCATGGATGATCTTCGACCGTTTTTCGCGCTCCGCCTCGGCCTGCTTGGCCATGGCGCGTTGCATCTGCTCCGGCAAGTCGACCTGCTTCACTTCCACGCTCACCACCTTCACGCCGAAGGGCTCGGTGCGCTGGTCCATGATGGATTGGATGCGAATATTCAGCTTGTCGCGATGACTCAGCAACTCATCCAGCTCCACTTCGCCCAGCACCGTGCGCAGCGTGGTCTGCGCCAATTGCGAAGTCTGATAAACGTAGTTGTTCACCTTGATGGCCGCAGCATTTGGATCCACTACGTAGAGCGTCACCACAGCATTCACTTTGATGGTGACGTTGTCGCGCGTGATCACGTCTTGCGGCGGAACTTCCAGCACCTCCTGGCGAAGAGAGATGCGCACAATCTGGTCGATCGGCCGGAAGACGAGGATGATGCCCGGTCCCTTGGGCGCTCCCAGCACGCGGCCCAGCCGGAAAATCACTCCGCGCTCGTACTCGCGAAGAATCTTGATCGAGTTCAAAAGGTACAGGACGACGATGGCAATAACAATCAGCGTCGGAATGGACATATCTCCAATGGACATGAAAATTTCCTTTCCTCACTCAGCAGGGATTGTACTCCTCTGCTGCGATTGCGGATGTTCACTCGTGTGCGCCGCCGGCTCCACTCGCAGCAGCAAATGGTCGTGCCCCGTCACGCGCAACGCCGCTCCTTTGGCCACCGGCGCTCTTGCCACCGCTTGCCAAATCTCTCCCTCCACCAGCACATGGCCCTCTGGAGTCATTGCCTCCATCGCGGTCGCTGGGCTGCCCACCATCGCATCGGCGCCGAGGCGCGATTTTCGCTGCCGCGCGCGCATCGCAAGCCGCACCAGCACGACAGTGATCGCGCCAAACGCCACGCTCACCGCAATCGCCACTACCGGACTGATTCCCATCTCCGGCACCGGCGCCGCCACCAGCGTCAGCATTCCGAATGTCAGGCAAACAATCCCCGCGATGGCCAGTGCGCCGTGTCCGCCAAACTTTGCCTCCAGCAGCAGCAAAACCATCGCTGCCACCAGCAGCATCACCGCGGTGTAGCGGATGGGCAGCAAATTCAGCGCGAAGACCGCCAGCAGCACCATCAGCGTGCCCAGCGCGCCCGGAACTATGGTGCCCGGCGAGTTGAACTCGAGATAAATCAGCAGCGCCCCGCCCACCAGAAACAGAAGCGCGATGTTCGGATCCACCAGCCAGCCCAGCACGTCATCGCGCAGCGACTTCCGGAGCAGCTGAACGCGCGCTCCTCCAAGGTGCAGCGTCACCTTCGATCCATCCATGCGCGTGATTTCGCGCCCGCCCAGCGAATTCAGCAGATCGGTATCGCTGCTGGCGATCAGGTCGATCAAATGCTGGTTCAGCGATTCATCCGCCGTGTATGAGTGCGAAGATTGCACCGCCGCCACCGCCGCGTCCGTGTTTCGATTTCGCTTGGTCACATACGAGCGCAGAAATGCCTCAGCGTCGTTCTCCACTTTTTGCATTTCCGTGGTGTCGGGCTGCCCTCCAAATTCAAAGATCGGATGAGCGGCGCCAGCCTCGGTCCCCGGAGCCATCGCGGCCACGTCCGCCGCTTCCAGAATGAAGAACCCCGCAGAGCCCGCCCGCGCGCCCGACGGGCCAACATACACGATCACCGGCACGCGCGAACGCAGAATTCCACCCACCATATCGCGCATTGAATCCAGCAGCCCGCCCGGAGTATTCATCTCGATCAACAGGGCGCTTGCACCATCGCTGTTTGCGCGATCAAGAGCGCGAGTGACTTCATCCGCGCTCACCGGCTGAATGGTGTCGTCCAGCACCAGCTTGTCAACAAACGGCTGCTGCGCGAAGACCGGAACGCTCAAGCCAATTCCAAAAACAGCCGACAGAGCAATCGCAATCACTACGAAGGCAATTAAGCTCCCTCGCAACAAAGTGCTTCATGGCTCGCCTCCATTTCAACTTGCGGGCAACAGCCCCTATCTGCCCAGCCTCGCCTCAATCTGCCGCATCACATCCTGCGCCGTCCTGTTTGCCGGCTCCAGCTTCAGTGCATTGTCGGCCTCGCTGTCCGCATCGTGCAGCGAACCTGCCTCCAGATCCAGTTGCGCCAGCACCAGATACGCATCGGCCGAAGGCCCCAGTTCGAGCGCTTCGTGAGCTTCCTTCCGCGCCTCATCGGCATCGCCGCTGCGTTCGCGTACCTGCGCCAGTCCTGCGTGCGCCTGCGCGCTCGCGCCATCGGCAGCCACGGCATCCTGATATAACCTCTCCGCTTCCAGCAGCAGCCCGCGATCCAGAAAGCCCTTTGCCTGTGAGCACAGCGTCTGCGCCCGTGCCCGCGGCGTAAGAGCGGTCAGCCGCCCGGCATTCATCACGTCCAGCATTGCAGCTGCCTGCCGGAAAGCCGCCTCGTCGAACGTGCGCACAATCCGCTCCAGCGGTTCTGCGTTGGCAACTGTGCCCGCCGCTCCGTTCGCGCCGGCTGCTTCGGGCTTTCCTTTCCACGCTGCATCCAGCGCCAGCGCCTCGCTGTCATTTGGGCGCAGCTTCAGGCATTGTGCCAGCTCGTTCAATGCCCCTGCGAGATTCCCTTCGCGCTTCAGGCTCACCGCCAGGTTGAAGTGATAGTCCGCCGCGTTGGGATCGGCGGCAGCCGCCTGGATGAACAGCGAAGTCCCGTCCTTGCCCTGACGGCTCACGGCCACGCCTTCGTTATTCATCACCTCGGCCAGCGGCAGCACGCGCGCCACATCAGCAAACGCTAGTTCCGCGTGCGGATAGTCGCCGGAAAACATCAGCGACAGCCCGCGGTAAAAATCAGCCTCAAGTCCGTCCGGCCCACCATGGTCGACCCTCGCGAATGCTTCGGCCGCGTCCTGATACTGCTGCCCGTTGTAGTCCTCGCGCCCCAGCGCCATCCACGCCTGCCCAAACTCCGGGCTCAGCTTCACCGCATTCTGCAAGTGCTGCAGCCGCTCCGCCTGGTCCGATTCCGTGATGCCGCGAATGTACTGCTCGAACGCTGTCAGCGGAACCCCGCTCCCCGCCGCAGCGAAAGTTTCCTCGGCCACATTGAACTGCGGGTCAAGCTGCTTCGTCAGCTTCCACGCCAGATCGCTGAACACGGCGATCAGGTCCTTCATCTCGCCGCGGGCGCTTACTTCAGGCAACATGCGCAAATTGGGCACGTCCACCAGCGTCGCCTCGGCCACAATTCCGCTTCCGTCGGTGGTATAACTGCCCACCACAATGGAATCCGCGTCCAGCGTCTGCGCCAGTTTCAGCGCGCTTGCGCGCGAAGGCTGAAAGCCCTGCGGAAGTCCCAGATGGTCCAGCGCGTACATGCGGTCGGCGCGGCTCGTCGGCTGAAAACCCGCCGATGCGAAACGCAACGTCAGCGTCACCGCCGCCGCCTCGCGAACCCACTCCAGGTTCGGCTGCCCTGTGCGATTGTCGAACGGCAGCACCAGCAGCACTCTGGCCCCGCCGGCGCCCAAATCCGCTCCGTTGCCGCCCGCTGCGTCAGCACTTGCCTGCGCTTGAGCATAAATTGCCGCCGGAGAACGCGCAAAAAACAGTCGATCGCCGCACCGGCTGCAATTCGCCGCGCCCATCGTAACCGCATTGCATTTCCATGAATCACTTCAGTGAGATTATAGGCGTTGTGGCTTTCGCGGGTTCGCATTCGCGCAGCTCCCGTGCGCCCGCTGCCCATCCGAAAGTCCTTGGGTTTGCGCGGCTTGGCCAGTATCATCGCTGCAGCGCCGGCTCCCGCTTGCCGCAACTCCAACTCGCTGTGGCAACTGGCTGATTACCGGGAATACTAAAAACGTTCGTGGAACTTCATTTTCAGACCGCGACCATGTTGCTGCTGATTGCGGCCGTTGTGGCAATGCTAACCCGGCGGCTTCGCCTTCCCTATAGCGTTGGCCTGGTCTTAGCGGGAATTATTCTCGCGGCCCTTCCGTTCGCCCCCAAAGTCTCCCTCACCAAAGACCTCATCTTTACCGCGCTGCTGCCTCCGCTACTCTTTGAGGCTGCGTTTTATCTCAACTGGAGCGAACTGCGCCGCAACTTTCCGGTTATTCTGGTGCTCGCAACCCTGGGCGTCGTCCTCTCCGCCGGGCTCACTGCTACGGGCATGCACTATCTCCTGCGCTGGGAATGGATAAGCGCGCTCGCATTCGGCGTCCTCATCGCGGCAACCGATCCGATTTCCGTCATAGCAATCTTCAAAGAGGCAAAGGCCCACGGCCGTTTACTTGCCCTCATCGAAGCGGAGAGCCTCTTCAACGACGGCACGGCCGCGGTCGCCTTCGGTGTGATTGTCGCCGTGGCTTCGGGCCAGCAGTTCGGCGCGGCGCAGATTCTCCTCCGTCTTCTTGAAACCATCGGGGGCGGCATTCTCTGTGGCGCAGTGGTGGCAATCGGCGCGCTTCTCCTCGCCGGCAGAACCACCGATCATCTGGTCGAAATTACCTTTACAACTGTGGCCGCCTACGGCTCGTTTCTTCTAGCCGACTATTTCAACTTCTCCGGCGTGCTGGCCACCATCACCGCCGGCCTTGTGATGAGCAACTTCACCCGGATCGACGCCATCTCCCCCCGCGGAAAGGAGGCCCTCCAGATGTTCTGGGAGTACGCTGCCTTTGTCGCCAACTCCTTCGTGTTCCTGCTTATCGGGATGCACGAGGCCCATCAGAATCTAATCGCCGTGTGGATTCCCGCCGTGGTCGCAATCGCGCTCGTCACTCTGGGACGCGCGGCTGCCATTTATCCCTGCTGTCTTCTCTTCGCACGCTCGTCACTTCGCGTCACCGCGCGGCAGCAGCACATTCTTTTTTGGGGGGGGTTACGCGGCGCGCTTGCGCTCGCTCTCGCCCTGGGGCTGCCTCCTGAAATGCCTCTCCGCGAGACCATCATTGCCATCAGCTTTGCTGTTGTTGCTTTCTCGGTGTTCGTGCAAGGCCTCAGCATGGCTCCCATACTTCGCAAAATGGGAGAGATCTCCCGAGCCTAACCTGAACCTTAAAGGGTAATCAGCTATCGGCTGCTCGGCTCAGTCCGCAAACGCCTCTTCTTCAACCTTCGCCGCTTCAAGCTGCGGCTCTGGATAGTAAGCATTGCGCACGTACTGCTTCACCATGCGGTTGGTATTGAAGTACGAGCCGTTGAATGCCAGCGTGGTCCGCATCAATCGCGCCCATTTCTCTGGCGCGTCGCAATAAAGCGGAACCACCGCCTTCTCCAGCTTCGTGTAGAGCGCGTTCGCCTCCGCGGCATCGTCGGCGCCATCTTCAATCGCCCATCCGGTCACGCCCTCGATGCAGCCCTCAATCCACCAGCCGTCCAGAATCGACAGGCTCGGCACGCCATTCATCGCCGCCTTCATGCCGCTTGTGCCCGATGCTTCATACGGCCGCCTCGGCGTATTCACCCAAACATCCACGCCCGCCGTCAGTTGCGCGCCCAGGTCCCATGCGTAGTTTTCGAGATACACAATCCGCAAACTGCTGTCGGAAAACTTGTGCGCATCCTCCACAACCTGCTGGATCAGCGCCTTTCCCGGCTCGTCCTGCGGATGAGCCTTGCCCGCATACAAAATCTGCAAGCCGCCGGCCTTCGCCGCGATCTGCTTCAGCCGCTCGGGGTCGGTGAAGAGCAGCGTCGCGCGCTTATACGTTGCCGCACGCCGCGCAAACCCCAGCGTCAGCACTTTGGGATTCAATACCAGGCCTGTCCGCGCGCCCACCTCGGCTAGCAAATCATTCTTGGCCCGCGCATGCGCCGCCAGCATCTCCGTTTCCGGCAGATCGATCGTGTTGCGCAGATACAAATTGTCTCGCCGCCACGCAGGAATCTGCGCCTCCAGCATGCGTTCGACCGGCTCGCTGATCCATGTTGGTGCGTGCACGCCGTTGGTGATTGAACTGATCGAAAATTCCGGAAACATCTGGCGCGACACTTTGCCGTGCTGCATCGCCACGCCGTTCGCATAGCGCGAAAACCTGAGCGCCAGCAGAGTCATGTTCAGCAAACCATCGCGAAAGCATCCCAGTTGTTGCAGGCGCGCAGTCCTGTCCGCGCCCAATATCCGAGTCGTTTGCTCTGTTGAGAATCGATCGTGTCCGGCCGGAACCGGTGTATGCGTCGTAAACACGCACCGCCGCCGCACCACCTCAATGTCCGCATCGGTGGCTGCGCTCTGCGGTCCGCCGCCGAGTTGGCTCTCCAGCAGAGCCAGCGTAAGCAGCGCCGCGTGGCCCTCGTTCATGTGGTGCACGTTGACGCGTAAGCCCAGCGCATGCGCCATGCGCACGCCGCCCATGCCGAGCACAATCTCCTGCTGCAAGCGATAGTTTGTATCCCCGCCGTACAAATGATCCGTCAGGCCGCGGTCCCATGCGGAGTTCTCGGCGAGGTCCGTGTCCAAAAGAAAAATCGGCACCACGTGCCCGAACTGTCCCGTCAGGTCATAGCGCCATGCGCGCACCGTAACAGTGCGGCCTTCCACTGCCACCGTCACGCGCGCCGGCTCTTCCGTGCAATAGTCCGCCGGATTCCACGGCTGCACTTCTTCGGTCTGCGCGCCGCCGGGGTCGAGGTGCTGTTGGAAGTAGCCCTTCCGGTGGATCAGCGAGAACGCGGCCAGCGGAACGCCGAGGTCTGCCGCCGAACGCAGCGTGTCTCCAGCCAGCACACCCAACCCGCCCGAGTACGTTGGCATCTCGGGACGGATCGCGATCTCCATGCAGAAGTAGGCCACCAGGCCCGACTGAGGAAATTTTTCGTGCAGGGATGATTTCGAGGGAGTAGTTTCCATATATTTTTCATTGCTACGAATCGGTCAGCACCGCGCCAGCCCCGAATCAAATTCGAATCCATTCGGGCGGGAACAGTTGCTTACTTCATCGGAGCAAATACTACTTTAACAAGGAATCCGTGCCTGAAAATGTCTCTACCGGTTGCGAATATGGTTCTTTTGTGTCAGTTACTTGCAAGCTTCGTTCCAGACGGATAATTCATTTTAAATCTTTGCGGGGCGCGTTCGTGGTCGCCTGCCCGCGGTCGCCTTCTGACCGCCAATTTCCCGATCTCCAACGCCGCCAGCCGCGCTAACCCCGCTAACTCCGCTAACCCACTGATCTATTCCAGCCTGTGTGCCCCACCCGAAGCGTGGCAAACGTGAATCTCAGGCTTAATCCCGGTCCTCGCCGCATAGCGCGCGCCGAGCGCCTCGGCAAACCTCGCCGCCTCGCTCTGCTCAACTAAATTGACCGTGCAGCCGCCAAACCCTCCGCCTGTCAGCCGCGCGCCAATTAGCCCCGGCAAATCCTGCGCCAGCTCGACCATCGCATCCGCTTCCACGCAACTGCCTTCAAAGTCCTGGCTATAACTTCGATGCGCCTCGGCCATCAGGCGTCCAAGCTCCTTCAAGTCGCCGCGCAGCAGACGCGTCGCATGCCGCCACCGTTCGCAGGTCCTCGCTGATCACATGCTTGGCGCGCAAAAAGCTCTTCGGCTCCATCTCATTGCCCCACTTGTCGAGATCCTCAAGTGTCGCGTCGCGCAAGAACGGCACGCCTGGCCGATGGCTCGCGATCACCGCGCACGCCGCCTCCGATTCCCGCCGCCGCGTCGGATAATCCCCTCCGGCAACCGAATGCTTCACCATCGTGTTCGCGATCACCAGCGCCACATGATCCGGAATCGGCGCCAGCTTGTAGCTCAGGTCGCGGCAATCCAGCAGCAGTGCGTGATTCTCTTTTCCATTCACGCTGATGAACTGGTCCATGATGCCGCAGTTCGCGCCCACAAACTCGTTCTCCGCGCGCTGGCAAAGCCGCGCCAAAACCGGACCCGGATAGCTCGCGCCGATCAGCGACAAAACCGCAAGCGCCGTCGCCACTTCCAGCGCCGCGGAGCTCGACAGGCCCGACGCCAGCGGCACATCGCTCCAGATGCTCAGGCTGAAACCCGGAATCTTGTGCCCTTCGCCCGCCAGAATGGCCACCACGCCCAACGGATAGTCGGTCCAATGCCCGCTGCCTTTTGCTGGCAGCGCCGCCGCATCAAACGTCTTCTCCTCGCCAATATTCTCGGAATAAATCACTATCTTGCCGTCCGTGCGCGGCGAAATTCCCGCGAGCGTGGCGAAGTTGATCGCGGCCGGCATCACAAAGCCCTCGGCGTAATCGGTGTGCTCGCCGATCAGGTTCACGCGTCCCGGCCCCACAAAAATCTCCGGCTCCGCGCCAAAGCGCGCCCGATGCATGGAACGAAATACTGCTGGATCGTGCATTTTCCCTACCTCATTCTGAATTGCAATTTCTGAACTACGAACTGAGAACTGTTCTTTGACAACGTTTTCTTTTCTTGGCCAAACCAATCCCGTTTTCGGATTGAATTATCCCAAAACCTCGTCGCACGCCCCGCTCAATCTTCCCCAAATCTCGCCCATCCATGCCTCGTGTTCCGGCTTCATCAGCACGCTGCGCAGACAAGTCACCATGCCCATCTCATTCTCCTTGCCGCCACGCGCCTCAAACCCAAAACCATTTCCAAACCACGATCTGGGCAATTGTACTAGCGCCAAATGCAGTCCGCGAAGGGCGCATGCGTCAAACACTCTCTGCGCCCGTTCCGATGCCTGCTCATAAGTCGTCGCGCGCAATGCCCAAACGACAATATCGAGTTCGGGCTTGCCGGCAGCCAACGGCACAAACCGCTCATCGCCGCGCACTCTCCTGTCCAGCTCCAACGCCGCGCGCCGCCCCTTCGCCAGTCCCCGTGCGAATTCTCCGCCCGGCACCAGCGGCAGCAATCTTTGCGTCGCCCACAGCGCCACCGCCGCCGCGCCCGCGCGCGAACACTCCAGGCTGATCTCTCCAAGATGAAGTTCTTTCGAAGTGAAATATGTATACGGCGAGTCGTGTTTGTAGAACCGTCCCACAGCCGGATCGCGAAACAGCACGCACCCGCATCCATACGGCTGCAGCCCGTGCTTGTGCGGGTCGATCACGATCGAATCCGCCCACTCCACCGCCGCGTATGCCCTTCGTGCGGGCTCATCAAGACTGTCCGCAATCAGCCCAAAGTACCCGCCATATGCCGCGTCCACATGCACTCGAAATCCGTATCGCTTCTTGAGCTTCAGAATCTCCTCGAGCGGATCGATTCCGCCAATAGCCGTCGTGCCCAGAGTCACCACCACCGTGCCCACATCGCCCGCGCGCAGCTCATCTTCCAGCGCATCCAGCCGCATCCGGCCGCGCTCATCCGCCGCGACGCTCGAAAATTCCAATTTCAGCACGTCTGAAATCCGCTTATGCGTAAAGTGCGCCTGCTCCGACCCCACAATCCGCTTTTCAGGCGCCAATTGCCCCGCCATCCACAGCGCTTCGAGATTCGCAAAGGTCCCGCTCGACGTCAGGTGGCCGAGATATTCCGTCCACCCAAACATTCCGGCAATCCCCCTCACTGCTTCTACTTCCATCGCCGAGCTCGCGCGCCCGCCGTCCCGTGAATGGTTATTGGGGTTGATTTTCATCGCCAGCGCATACGCCGCCCGCGCCACCGGGTGCGGAGGCTTCAACATTTGTCCGGCATATAAAGGATGGAAATAGGGGTAGTTGTCGCCGAGCCGATGCGCGGCTTCATCGAGAACCGCGGCCATCGCTTCTGCGCCTGATCCTGACACCGGCCCCAGCTCCGCCTCAAATCCCGGCAGCGCCTGAAACTCCGCCTCGAGCGCTTCGGTAGCGCGAGCCAGTAATTCGGGAACAGGATCCTTGGCCATGGCGACAATCACCTTATCACGGCCGCCCCTCAACAGGCCCAGTCCGCCGAGAGCAGACCGGTTCGAGAAAATCGCCGCTAAAGCCCCAGGTTTCAATAGCTTCGGTGGGCTAACACCAACTGGTGAGATGAAGCACACAATTCCTGCTGATTATTTTGACGAAAATTGCTAGAATATTCCCAGCGTTAGACCAGAACCGGCGTGCGCAGTACTCGCCCAACAGCAAGATTCTGCCAGTGTTCGCTCCGATTCATCCAGCGCAATTCAATACAGGAAATACGAACAAAATGGAACAAGGTACTGTGAAGTGGTTCAACGACGCGAAAGGCTTCGGCTTCATTTCGCGCCAGAATGGCGAAGATGTCTTCGTGCACTACTCTGCGATCAACTCGAGTGGTTTCAAGAGCTTGCAAGAAGGCCAAGCCGTGCAGTTTAACGTCGTAAAGGGTCCCAAGGGGTGGCAGGCTGCCGACGTACAGCCTCTCTAGCCTGATTGGCCGGGTTTCCGGCAGAATCTAGCTCGAAACTGCAACAGGGCTGAGCGCGCTCCTGAGCACAATCTGGAGCGATCTCAGCCCTCTTGCGTTTTTAGCGGCAAATTACGGGCTGGTTTTCGGGATTATTCTTTCGGGATAAACCCCGTGGCTTTCACATAGCCATTTTGCGATCCGTCCAACTCGTCGACACATTGGCTCCGCCAGCCGTGCTAACTCCGCAAACTCCGCTGCACCTCCCCTCGACTTCGCGCCTTCAACCCTCTATCCTCAAAAGTTGGCCGCTTCATTTTTCATTCCGCGGCCGCATCGGAATCCACCAAACAAATGAGCTCGAACATGATCGCCGTACACCTGCCCGACGGGGCCATTCGCGAGGTGCCTTCCGGCACAACGCCTTTTGAAATCGCCAACTCTATCTCGCCGCGCCTCGCCGCAGCTTCTATCGCCGCGCGCCTGACTCCCTTGGCCGCTGCCGCCAAAATCTCCGTCGACGGCCAGTCGCACGGCCAATCCGACGAAGCCGCCATGTACGCAACTGAAGACGCTGCCGCACCGCGTCTCGTCGATCTCTCCGCGCCGCTCACCGCTGACACGCGCCTCGAGCTGGTCAAGGAAAATGATCCCGACGCAGTTAAAATCCTGCGCCACTCCGCCGCGCACGTCATGGCGACCGCTGTCCTCGAGCTGTTTCCTGAAACAAAACTTGGCCACGGCCCCGCAACCGATTCCGGCTTCTTCTACGATTTCTACCGCGAAAAGCCATTCACGCCCGAAGACCTCACCGCCATTGAAGCCAAGATGGCCGAGGTCGTCGCCCGCAACGAGCCTTTCATCCGCCAGTACGAGCCGCGCGAGCAGGCGCTTGAAGAATTCGCCCGCGACGGCGACTTCATGAAGACGCACTTCGTCACAAAATTCACCGTGCCCGGCGAACAGGTCAGCTTCTATCGCAACGGCGAGTTTGTCGACTTCTGCCGCGGCCCTCACGTTCCCTCAACCGGCCGCGTCAAGGCCTTCAAAGTCACCAGCCTCGCCGGCGCCTATTGGCTCGGCGACGAAAAAAATCCGCAGCTCCAGCGCGTCTACGGCACAGCATTCTTCTCCCAAAAAGATCTCGACGCGCACTTCGCTCGCCTTGAAGAAGCCGCACGCCGCGACCACCGCGTCCTGGGCAAGCAACTCGACCTCTTCAGCATTCAGGAGCTCGCCGGCGCCGGCCTCATCTTCTGGCACCCCAAAGGCGCCATCATCCGCAAGGTGATGGAAGACTGGATGCGCGACGAGTGTCTTCGCCGCGGCTATCAGCTCGTCTACACGCCGCACGTCGCCCGCATCAATCTCTGGCAGACCTCCGGCCACGAAGGCTACTACGCCGCCAACATGTATACGCCCATGGAGCTTGACGACGCGCTCTATCGCCTCAAGCCTATGAACTGCCCGTTCCACATTCTCATCTACAAGAACTCGCCCAAGAGCTATCGCGACTTGCCCGTGCGCTACGCCGAGCTGGGCAATGTTTATCGCTATGAGCGCTCCGGAACCATGCATGGCCTGCTGCGCGTGCGCGGCTTCACGCAAGACGATGCCCACATCTTCTGCATGCCCTCGCAGATTGAAAGCGAAGTGGCCGCATGCATCGATTTCGCTGAAGCCGTCCTCAAAACCTTTGGCTTCACCGAATTCAAAGTCGAGCTGTCAACCTGGGATCCCGAACGACCGCGCCCACTACATCGGCAGCGACGAGAATTGGGACCTCGCCAGCCGCGCACTCGACAACGTGCTCAAGGCGAAGGGCATCCCGTACAAGACCATCCCCGGCGAAGCTGCCTTCTACGGCCCCAAAATCGACGTCAAGCTTGTCGACGTCCTCGGCCGCCTCTGGCAACTCTCAACGGTGCAGTTTGACTTCACTTTGCCCGAGCGCTTTGAGCTTGAATACGTCGGCGAAGATGGCGAGCGCCATCAGCCCGTCATGGTGCACCGCGCGCTCTTCGGGTCTGTTGAAAGATTTTTCGGCGTCCTCATCGAGCACTACGCCGGAGCCTTCCCGCTCTGGCTCGCGCCCGTGCAGGTCGGCCTCGTCCCCATCAGCGAGAAGCACCTCGCCTACGCAGCCAAACTCGAAGCCGAGCTAAAAGCCGCCGGCCTCCGCGTCGAAACTGACGCCCGCAACGAAAAGATGAACTCCAAGATTCGCGACTTCGCTTTGCAGAAAACGCCGTACATCCTCGTCTTTGGCGACAAGGAAGAATCGGCCGGCACAGTCAACGTGCGCACCCGCGGCAAGCAGGAGCAAAGCTCCATGCCGCTCGCGGAATTTATCGCCAAAGCCAAAGAGCTCGTCGCGACGCAATCAACGGAGTTATAGAAGCCCGATTTCAATTAAGAGGACCGGAAATCGAACGGCATTGGTAATGCCCGAGTAAGCGCCTGCATGCCCGGGCTGGGGAAAAACTTTCCGTTGTCAATTCAATGAACGTATTGGGCTGCTTTGTTCAATGCGGTTGGCAGGATTCTGCTAAACTGCCGTTGCTTGCGGATCAGGCCACCACGTTTTCCCGAGTCTCGAAAGCAGATGAGGTCGTAATGAAGCTGTCCAGGCACCGGGTACTCCTCTGTGGAATTCTTTCGCCGGTGTTAGCTCTGATCCTCTATGTGCTCGTTTATGGAACCCTCACGCGGTCCAGTAGCGATCTGGAAAAGGACTGGCTTTTTCGTTTATCGGCCTCGACACTTGCGATGATCGTTCCGTTTCTAATCACCTTGGCTCTCGCAATTGGGGACAGGCGTAGCGGAGTTCTGTCATTGTCAGGGAAGATAGGACTGGTTCTCGCCACTCTCTCGTTGGGCCTCGCCTGGAGACCCATAAACGACGGCATTGTTCGCTCAAAACAAGTGCGAAATATGGCGATGCAGATGTGTCCGCACCGCTTTTTGACACGCAGGACATTTCGGGAAATACCGAGCGCCTTGCCGATCAGAAAGGAAAAGTCGTGCTGATTAACATCTGGGCGACTTGGTGTGGCCCTTGCCGCGAGGAGATGCCTAAGCTCGATCAGCTTTACCGGGAGCAGAAAGATAATGGATTTGTTGTATTTGGGCTTTCCGACGAGGATGTCAGCGTGCAACAGAAATTCCTGCAAAGGTCCCGGTGAGTTACCCGCTGCTAACGCTAAAAGGGAATGTCGCCCCGCGACTCCTTCTATCGCGATATCGCCCGTCTACCCCTGCGATATTTCTTCATCGATCGCTAGCGGACAGATTGCGAGCCCGCCGCCGCGGTCCCGGATCAGCCTTTCGAGAAACTCCAGGAAGCCTGTCGATGCCTGGCGTCTTAAACACCCAACCGTAGCCGAGGACGCTTCACTTCAATCCCACGGTGATCGCAGGTTCCGGTTCCTATCGGTCTTAATGAGGGGACAACCAGTCTCGATTACGCTGAGTCGTGCTCTTCGAATGCAGAATTCCCCTCACGCGTTGATCGCCATCCCGTTCACTGCCGCCGTACCCATCCAGCATCGCCTCGGCCAGCGTGGGATGCGCGTGGATCGTGTACATCAGCTCCTCGACCGTTCCCTCCAGCTCCATCACCGCAACCGCTTCCGCAATCAGTTCCGTCGCCTGTGGGCCAACGATGTGCACGCCCAGAATCTCACCGTACTTCGCCTCGGCAACCACCTTCACAAATCCATCGTGGCTGCCCACAATCGTCGCCTTTGAATTTCCGGCGAAGGGAAACTTGCCGACCTTGACTTCGTGGCCCTCTTCCTTGCCTGCGCTTCGGTCAATCCCGCGTTCCCGATCTGGGATCGGTATAAGTGCAGCTCGGAATCCGATCCCGCCGCACCGGCCTGTAATTTCTCCCCGCAATCTTCGCCATCGCCACCATTCCGCTCATCGCGCCCACATGCGCCAGTTGGGGCAGCCCGGCCACGATGTCGCCAATCGCAAATACGCCCGGCTCGGCCGTCTCCTGCGTCTCGTTCACCTTTACGACCCCGCGCTCAAGCTCGACCTTGGTCTTCTCCAGGCCCATTCCGCTCGTCAGCGGCCCGCGCCCAACGGCCACCAGCACTTTTTCGGCTTCTTTGATCTGCGCTTTCCCGTTCGAATCCGTGTAGCTCACGCGAACGCCATTCGCGGTCTTCTTTCGCCAGAATCGCAGTTCGCCCGGCGCTATTACAACAGCAGCTCGCGGGACTACAACATCGCCATCCAGACCTTTCCTCGGAGTCTCCTGGCCGGGAACCTTCGGGTTCCATCCCGTGAACTTCTTCGAGGTGGGCGAGGTCGACCGAGCCGTTCCCGAGGTCAACTTCACCGCACGCCACCGGCGGCGGCCGTCCCGCCGAGTCCGCCGCAGGGCTGACGCGGAGACGCCATGTACCAGAGATAGCCCGGAACAAACGTCGGGCCGTCATCTACATGTTCTTCTTCTTCGTGGTCTGGGTCGGCATCGGCGCCGTGGTCGGCCTGATCATCTCGGCCGCGGCGCAACCGTCGGCTCAGGCGGCCTCTCCGCGGACGGCCGACATCGTCGCCGGCATGGTCATCGCCGGCCTCCTGGCCCTCGCGGGCATCGCCTTCTCGCTGCGCTCCGGCGCCCGGCTCGTCCTTTCGGTCTCGGGAGCCCATCCCGCCGATCCGCACCAGTACGCCGAGCTTGCACCACATCGTCGAGGCGCTGGCGATCGGCGACGGCCTGCCCAAGCCGGCCGTCTACGTCATCGACGACCCCTCCCCCAACGCCTTCGCCACCGGCACGAGCCCCGACCACGCCGCCATCACCGCCACGACGGGACTGCTGGCGATCATGAACCGCGAGGAGCTCGAGGGAGTCATCGGCCACGAGATGAGCCACATCAAGAACTACGACGTGCGCCTGCTGCTCATCGTCAGCACCCTCATCGGCATGGCCGGACTCCTGGCCAGCGTGGTGTGGCGCTCGGCGTTCTTCGATGCGGGGCCGGGGCCGGAACTCGGGCCAGATCATGGTCGTCGTGTTCGCCGCCGGGCTGCTCCTCGGGGTGGTCGCGGTGATCTTCGGTCCGCTGGTCCGGTTGGCCCTGTCCCGCCGCCGCGAGGAACTCGCCGACGTCAGCGGCGTCGAGTTGACGCGCAACCCGGCCGGGCCTGATCAGCGCCCTCCACAAACTCGAGCAGAACGACAAACCCTTCGCCAAGTTCAACCACGCCACGGCGGCGATGTGCATCGACGACCCACTGCAGCACCACGAGGCCTGGTACCACCGCCTGTTCGACACCCATCCCCCGATCGGCGAGCGCATCGCCATCCTTGAAGAGATCGCCCAGGGCCAGACCGTTTAGACGGCCTCGGCGTCGGCCCAGACCACCATGGCCGTGAGCTCGGCCCACCGAAGGCGGTCACCATGGCCACGTCGACCGCATCACGGCCGAGCCCGACGAGCACCCGACCCATCCGGCGGCAGTTGTTGCGGGGATCGAAGGTCCACCACTTCCCCCCGAGAAACACCTCCATCCACGCGCAGAAGTCCATCGGCGCGGCGGCCTGCGCCGGATCGACGTTCGGTCCGATGTCGGGGATGTATCCGAACGCGTACCGGGCCGGGATGTTCAGGGCGCGGCACAGGCTGATCCCGAGGTGGGCGAAATCGCGACACACCCCGGCCCTGGCCTCGTAGACGTCGAGGGCGGTGGCGAGCGGCGAGCTGGCGCCATAGTCGAACCGCAGATGATCGTGGACGAAGTCGCAGACGGCCTGGACGCGGCGCGTAGCCGGGAACGTGACCGCCGAACTCGCTCCACGCCAGGTCGCCGAGTCGGTCGGAGAGACAGAACCGGCTCGGCACGGTGAAGGCCAGGACATCGTCGGGCAGCCGGTCGGGAGGGATCTCCTCGGCCGACTCGTCGATGCTGTCAGGCTCATCGCCTACACGCACGACCGCGTCGTAGCCCAGCACCGTCGCCCCGCTGGGAAGCGTCATCCTCCGGCAGGAGTTCCCGAAGCCGTCCCGGTATGTGTGCTCCTCGACGCGCGGGTTGGTTGACCACTGCTCCCGCACCAGGGTCGGCCCGCGGTCGAAGCGGGGCTCCACCTGCACGATGGCCGCGGTCGGAACCTCGGCGACGTAGGAGAACTCGCAACCGACCCTGACGTCCACGTCGACAGTCTGCCCAGCCGGCGGCCCGAAACCTCACGGCACTGTGAATCGAGTGTGAATTGCGCGCCGGCCGGCGGACGCGCGGCGTCGTCGGTCGGGCCGGCACGGGTCGTGCCCCGGCGCTACCGTCGAGGTCCGGAGGAGGATCGGCGCCCGATGGTTGACTACGCCACGATCGAGGTCGAGGCCCTGACGCCCCGTATCGGGGCGGTGGTCCACGGTCTCGACCTCCGGGAGCCGTTGACCCGCCTAGCAGCGCGCCGACGTGGCGGCGGCCCTCGCCCGCCACCTGGTCCTGTTCTGGCGGGACCAGCACCTCACCGATGACCAGCACCTGGCCTTTGCCGCCACGTTCGGCGCCGTCAATCGGTCGGCGTACGCCCCGCGCCGGGTCGGTCGGCACCGGGGCCGTCCTCGAGTGGATCGAGGACGGCCCGACAGCCCGCCCAAGGCCGACCTCTGGCACACGGATCTGGCGTTCCTGCCCGAACCGCCCGACGTCGCCGTCCTGAATCTCCTGGTGGCGCCCGCGGTCGGCGGGGACACGCTCTGGATCGACCTCTACGGCGCCTACGAGGCGCTGTCGCCGGCGATGCAGGAGGCGATCGCCGGCCTGGAGCTCGAACTCCGTCCGGCGACGGGCCACCGTCCACGACGCCGGAGATCACCGCGAATGGGTCGCCTACCGGCCCGACCCGTCGCGGCCGGGATGCCGGCCAGCCGCTCGACGCGCGTCCATCCGGTCACCCATCGGCCGGCGCTGTTCCTCTGCGGCTCAGTTCGTCGTCGGCGTCGCCGGCATGTCGGAGGACGAGAGCGCGGTACTTCTCACCCTCCTGAGGGGCAAGCTCGACGACCCGAACCTGCAGTGCCGGTGGCGCTGGCGGGAGCGCGATCTGGTGGTATGGGACGAGCGCTGCACCAACCACCGGGCCGTGTCGGACCATTTCCCGCACCGGCGTCTCGTTCGCCGCTGCACCGCCGGTGCGGCGCCACCGGCCGGCCCCGCCGGAGGGCCGGCGGCACCTGGCCCGGCTTCGTGACCGGCGCCCATGTCCGGGCGGCGCGACGCCCGCGCTACTCCAGGGCGGCCGGGATCGACGCCGGCGCCGCCCGCCTCGCTGCTGGCGTAGGCGGCGAGGGCGAAGCGCAGCACGTCGACCGCCTCCCCGCCGCTCCAGAGCATCGGGCCGTCGCCCGTGTGCAGCCACCGCAGCCAGTGCCGGCCCGAGTCGCGGAAGCTGCTGGCCCAGTCGTCGTCGAGGGCGTGGTAGCCGCGCATCTCGCCGTCGGCATAGACCTCGAGACTGGGCTGCTGGATGCCACGGCCGGTGCATCGGTTGACCCGGGCGTAGCCCCGCCGCCCGGTGACCTCCCAGCGTTCGTCGTTGGTGTAGTAGTCGGAGCGCAGGTACAGGTCGATGGCCAGGGTGATGTCCCAGACCCCCCGGACGCCGTTGCTGGTGCTCCCACACGATGGTGGTGGGGGCGTCCATCTCGATGCCGGGCACGACCTCGGTGCCGCCCACCCAGGCCCGCACCTCCTTGATCGGACCGAACAGCCAGATGGCGGTGGCGAGCTTGTGCCACCCGTCGTCGAAGACCAGGATCCCCCGGCCCCGTTGCATCTGCTGGAACTGCCACTCGTAGCTGCTCGCCGGCACGTCCCACCCGCCCCGGCCGCTGGCCACCATCTTCATGTGGTAGCCGCTCACCTCGCCGATCTCGCCCGACTCGACGATCTCCTTGAGCCGGCGCAGCGGCTCGTAGAACAGGTAGTTCTCCATCACCCGCAGCTGCCGGTCGTTGGCCCGGGCGGCCTCGAGCATGCGGCGGGCGCTGGCCAGGTCGTTGCACATGGGCTTTTGCAGATTGACGTGCCACCCGTGGCCGAGCAGTTCGATGACGCCGTCGGTGTGCAGCGGTACCGGGAGCAGCGCCTCCACGGCGTCGACCTCGAGCCCGCTGGCCGCCAGGTCGGCCACCGACGCGAAGGTCTGGGCCTGCGGCCAATCGGCCTGACGTTGGGCGCGCCGCTCCGCGCTGGGATCGACGAGCGCCACCACCTCGACGTCGGGATTGTCGAGATAGGCGCGGACGTTGAGGTCATAGATGCGGCCGAGCCCGACGAAAGCGGCGCGAACCGGGCGGTCGTAGGGACTGAACGTCATCGGGCACCCCCGGGAACGGCTCGATGGCCGGGGCAGGCTCGAGCTGTTCCATGAACTCGAGCCGGATGCCTCCGGGAGCGGCGACAAAGGCGATCCGGCGTGTGCCGAACGGTCCCGACACGACCGCCGGACCCCACACGACGCGATGACCCTTGAGTTGGGCGTCGAGGTCATCGGTGAACAGCGCCGGGTGGAGGAACCCTTCGGCGGGCACGTCGACGCTGTCCTCGTAGATGGCGTGGGTGAACAAGGTGATCATCACCGGGCCGAGGAAGACGTCGGCTCGCTCGCCGTTGCCCCAGTGCAGCCGGTCGCGGATCTCGGCGCCGGCGTCGGAGTAGAACGTGCACGCCGCGTCGAGATCGGCCACCTTGACCGCGATGTTCGCCAACCCCGTGATCGCCACTGCGCCTCCCACTGCCGGCCGCCGACGCCGGGACGGTAGCAGTCGCCGCCGCAACGTCGCCCGCCGTCCCCGAGGCGCCGGATGTCTAGGGTGTCGTGGGGTGGGGCCTCTGGATCACATCGATGCCGCCGAACGCCAGCTCGAGATGCTGCGTGCCGCGGTTGGGGCGGGCTCGACGGCGGCGCCGGTCCCGACCTGCCCGGACTGGACCGTCGCCGACCTGGCTGCCCACGTCGGGCAGTTCTGCGGGTTCTGGGCCCACGTGCTGTGCGAAGGGACCGGTCGGCCCAAGCCGTCGTTCCCGGACCCGCCGGCCGGGGAGGTGATCGCCGGGTGGTTGGCCGAGGTCAGCCCGATGCTCATCACCGAGCTGCGGGCCACCCCCGCCGGGACGCCGGTGTGGACCTGGTATCAACCGGACCAGACGGCCGGCTTCGTCGCCCGGCGGGCCGCCCACGAGCTGAACATCCACCGCTACGACGCGCAATCAGCGCGGGGCCAGTGCGATCCCGTCGACGCCGTCGTCGCCGCGGACGGGATCGACGAGCTTCTGGGCACACTCGTTGTCGCCAGCGACCGTTCGGTCCCGGCGAGCAGGCAGACCCTGCACCTGCACGGGACCGACGATGGTGTCACCGCCGAGTGGCTGGTGATCTTGGGGCCGGGCGCCATCGAGGTGCGGCGCGAACACGCCAAGGGTGATCTGGCGCTGCGAGGCGCCGTCTCCGACCTCAAGCTTCTCCTCTACGGACGACCCACCCTCGGAACGGTGGAGCGCTTCGGTGACCCGAGCGTGCTGGACGCCTGGTTCCGCGTCTTCACCTTTTGACCGGCGCGGTCAGCCGCGCCGGTGCTCGGGCCAGAAGGGCCGGTCCCACCGGCCGCCGGGATTGAGCGGGGCCAACGCCGGGGCGTCCACGCCCCGCCGCGGGCGGGCCCGCGGGAGCGAGATAAGGGGTTCGGTGGACGGGGCCGGCCCCGACGGGGTGATCAGGAAGAGGCCGGGGCTGAGCCTGGTCATGGTGGCCGACCCGGTCACCGCCACTCCGGAGAAGAAGTCGATCACCCGCTGGGCGAGTCCTGGACGCACCGTGCCGACCGACACTTCGGCCGGCCGACCGGCCCGAACCGTGGCGCCGGGTTCAACAACGTCGGCGAAGTCGTGGATCTCGTAGCGGACGACGGTCATCAGTAGAGGAATCCGACGGCGAGGACCCGCTCGAGGATGGCGGCGGCGGCGTCCCTGGTGACCACGTCAGTGGTCGTGTCGAGGCGCAACTCGTCCAGCGCCGCCTGGATGACGGTGCGCTGTCGAGTGGCCCAGCGGAGCAGGTCGTAGGCGGCGGCCTCGGTCGACGCTCCCTGTCGGCCAGCCGCATGGCCTCCTGCATGGCGAACCGCATCGGCTGATCGGGCGCCACCGTCGGCGGCGGACCGGCCGGAGCGGTCGAGGCCCAGCTCTTCGGCGCGGACGAGTGGGCCGGGGCGCTCGGCGCCGAGGATGCCGTGTCCGCCGAGGACTCCGTCGCCGCGCTGCTGGCGGCCATCAGGAACGGCGCTCTCGACCGCGTCGGTCGTCGGTCCTCTCCCCCGTCTCCCGGGATTTGTACACGGGCACGATCCGCGCTTCGTAGATCTCCTCCAGCGCGATCGGACACCGGCTTGTGCGAGCGGGAGGCCACCTGCGGCGGCACGATGGCGCCCAGGCCCTGGCCCAGCTGGCTGAAGTAGGTCGTGATCTCCCGCGCCCGCCGGCCGGTCAGGCTGACGAGCGTGAACTTCGAGTCCACCTTGTCGAGGAGCGCCTCGATCGGGGGGTACATCATGGTCGACAGGTCGTTCGTTCACCAGGACTCCTCAGAGGAGCCACACGGGACTCGACGACCCACCACGCTACCCCCCGCTCGGCTCGCGTGCCGACACAACCTGATTGATCGTCAGGAACGGGCGAACCGCCGAGCGGACAGCGTACCGAACACGGCCACGATCCCGACCGCCCAAACGAGGGCCCGCACCGTGAACCAGGCGGCGCTGTGGCTGCCCAACCACCGCGGGAGCCTGCCGTGGTGTTTCGCGGATCAAAGCGGCTGTGTCTTGAATTCAGCTTGGTGCTCGAAGCGCGGGGCATCGACCACGATGTACGGGAAAGCGGCGACTCGTGGGTGCTGACCGCGGCTCATTCCTTGGTGCACCGAGCGTACGAGGAAATCAGCCGGTATTCCGCGGAACGCAGCGCTGCGCGCGGCGTCCCAAGTCCTATTGAGCCGTTTGCGGGTGCAGGAATAGGCGCCGTCGGCTATGCGTTCATTCTGTTGCTGACGGCTTACTGTGCCGGCGCCGGGCTGTTCGGCGCCGACTGGCTGTCGCTGGGCGCTCTGGGCGCCGGGTTGGAGCGGGAGTGGTGGCGGGCAGTGACGGCGCTGACGTTGCATGTGGACCAGGAACATCTGCTCGGCAATCTTCTGTTCGGCGTGGTGGCGGGAATAGGTGCGGGGCGGCTGCTGGGGCCCGGCGTGGCGTGGGCGAGCATATTGGCGGCGGGGGCCCTTGCCAACTATGCGGAAATGCTGGTAGCCCCGGCCGGCCATCGCGCGGTCGGCGCGTCCACAGCCGTGTTCGCGGCCCTGGGGATGGTGGCGGGTTTGGCGTGGCGGCAGCGGCTCACGCTGCTCGAGCGCCGCTGGTACGTTCTGGCGCCGCTGATCGCGGCGATCTGTTTGCTGACCTTGCTGGGTGCGGGCAGTGCACAGGTGGATGTGCTCGGGCACGCGCTCGGATTTCTGTTCGGCATCGGTGTTGGTTGGGTTTATGCCCGCTTGGGGATACCACGCAATAGGGGCAGGCGCCTGCAGATCGCGGCAGGCGCGGGGGCCGCATTGCTGGTATTTGCCGCGTGGCTATGCGCCTTGAGCCGCGCCGCCTAGGCGGGTCGCCATCGTCAGGTTTTCGCGACGCCACCCGGTGTGAGCTTGTCGATGGCCTGCGGCAGCACCTGCGACAGCTTGGCCGCCAAGTCCTCGGGCGACATGCCGATCTTGGCGGCGAGTTGCTTCACGGTGTCGGAGCCGAACGCCTGATGAATCTGATCGGCGGTGATGGGTTGATTGGCGCCGGTCCCCACCCAGGAGCGCACGGTGCCGCCCAGACCCTGTTGTTCCAGCTGGGAGACGATTCCCTGGATACCTCCATGCTTTTCGATGAGGCCATTGACCACGGTGGCCATTTCGGCACCGACCACTCCGCCCAGCAATCCGTCGAACATACCCATGTTGTCGCTCCTTTGAAGAAGACACGGCGGGCGTAGGCCGTCGGCCTACGCCCCCGATGCCGAGCCTTGAAGACTAGCCGCGCTTCGCGAGCAGGTCGCGAATTTCCTCGAGAAGGATTTCCGACCTGGCCGGCGGCGCGGGCGGCGCCGGCGCGGCAGGAGGAGGCTTCTTGAGCTGATTGATGCCCTTGATCACGAAGAACAGTACCAGGGCGATGATGATGAAATCGAAGATGGTCTGAGCGAAGGAACCGTACTTGATGAGCACCTCCTTGCCCGTGGGATCCTTGCCCAGCGTGACCGCCAAATCCGAAAAATTGATGCCGCCTATGACCTTGCCGAGCGTCGGCATGAAGATGTCGCCGACCAGCGAGGAAACGATCTTTCCGAAGGCTGCGCCGATGATCACGCCGACCGCCAAGTCGACCACGTTGCCCTTCATCGCAAATTCTTTGAATTCTGCACCTAATCCCACGGCATTCTCCTTTTTGAAGCGCTGATTGAAAGTTGTTTGGTTGAGGTTTGCGAGGCGATGTTCACACGCGATGTGCGTCCCTGGGACCGAACAGCGCGCTCATGGTACTCAAGCGCTCGCGATCGGAGCAAGCGATGATCCCGATGCTTGCGATACGATTGAAGAAATCTGCTAGATGTCGGGCGTCCTCGTGGCGGCCAGCATTAGTCGGGGGGGGAGGGCTCCTAGTGCAATGCGCCGAAAACCTTCTTCAGCAGGCTGCTGGCTTGGCCCATAGGATCTTTGCGGATGGCGCGTTCTTCCTCCGCCATCATCAGAAACAGACCGTCGAGAGTCTTGTCGGTTACGTAGGATTGCAGCGTTGCATCCTCGGGTTTGAGAACGCCGAGGGCCACTCCCTTTTTGGCCACGGCGTCGTAGGTCTGGCCCAATTTCACCTTCTCCGTCGCCCGGCCGATGATGGGCGCGAATTTGGCTTTGAGCGGCACGTACGTGGCCTGCTTGAAATACTGCGTTGCCGCATCATCGCCGCCGGTCAAGATCCGCTTGGCGTCTTGAAGACTCATTTGTCTCAATGCTTGTTTCAGCAGGTCCTTGCTTTCAGGCACGGCCGCCTCGGCGGCACGGTTCATCGACACCACCAGCTCATCCAACTGTCCGCCGACGCCGAGCATGCGCATCATGCTTTGCGCCTTTGCGAGCTTCGGCGGCAAGTCTATTTTCACCTTGGGGTTTTTCAGGAAACCGTCGGTGACGCCCAACTTTCCGACCGCAAGGTTGATCCCTTGATCGAGCGCCTTCTTCAAGCCGGCGGATGCATCGGCGTTCGACAAAGAGCTCAGTTCTGCGCCGAACGCGCTGCCGGCGAAGGTGCCGCACCCCAGCGCCGTCATGATCAGGATACCGACGAGATGGTTTGATTTCATGCCGCAGCCCCCAACAGTCTTGCGACCTCGAGCATTCCACTATGCGCCATGTCTACGCTATGCGCTATGTCCGGGCCGCGCGTCGCCCGTCACTCCTTCCTACGATGCAGCGTCGGTCACGGGATCAAAATTGTGCGTGCAGCCGCACCGCAAAGATCGATACCGGCCCGCGATCGCGGTTATAGGCCGGGTGATCGACCCATTGATAATCGAAGCTCAGGTGCGCGGCTGCGATCACCGCGAGCGAATAATACGTCTCGATGATTTGCTCCGGGCCCGGATGCGGCAGCTTCCCGTCGCCCACCAGAATGCCGAGCCCGCCGGCGTTCAAGTAGCGCTCGCGCGCGGCGGATATGCCGTTGTCGATCGCCGCCGCACCCAGAACATCGTCGGCGCGATGCCACTGGGTCCCATGCAGCGAGACTCCTGCGGAAACCGACCGGTCGATATCCGTGAACTCATACGTCTCGACATTGCCGCCGGATTTTCCGAGACGCGCAAACAGGCCCAGATCGGCCGTCAGTTGCTGTTCCAGGTTCAGACTAGCTCCGATGCGGCTGCGGTAATTTCGGACCCCGCCAATATCCGTTGCGCCGTTCTCGGCCGACCGCACCGCCTCGTCGAGCAGCCCCATGCGCCCGCGGCTGTCGAAAACAGTGAGCGCCAGCCGGCCCGGGAGGGCCGCGATCTCGTGACGCCTCTCGAGCTCGACGACCGATTGGAACTCATGAAATCCCGGGTCGAGATCCGGGCTGTTCGGCACCTTGGATAAATCGAACAGGCCCCCTCGCAGCGTCCAGGCGCCTTCATACCACTCGATCGCGGCGCCCACGGTGTAACCCCAAGAGTCGGCGGCGTAATCGAATGTTCCGGCGTCGATGGCGGCCCAGTTCAAGAAATCGCCGCGCGGATCATGGGCATACTCGTTCGTGTCGAAGATGTCCGCGACGCTGAATTTGCCCAGGGTGATTACCACTCGATCGGCGCTGTGCGAGCCGGCCAATTGGTTGGCCGCAGCGTCGACCGTCTCACGGGCGCCGTTCAAGTTCAAAGTCTGGCGCAGAAATACTCGCGGCAGACGCAGATAGGGTTGATTCTTGCCGATCTTGTAAGCCTCGCCGCTGGGAAAACCCGCGACACCCAAGGTGTCGTCGAGGCCCAAGCCCTGGTCGATTTCGCCATTGACCCAGGCCTCGGCGCCAGCCCACGGGCGCGCTCCCAAGTACAATGTGGCGTCGCCGGTTTCGGCGCCGCGGTTGGGCGAGAGGCTATTGGGCCCGGCATAAGGGGCGTTGAAGCCCGAGGTCTCCTGTTCCACGTAGGTGAATTGCCCATGGACGGCAAAGGTCTCCGCGGCCGGTTGCTCGGCAGCCGCGGCGGCGGAGCAAGTCAGCGTCCAGGTCAGCGCGGCCGATAGCGCGAATAGGGTGCCGGCGAACTTCGTGGACGTAATCCTATGCCTTCGTTACGTTGTCGGGGCCGGCTCGCCGCTAGAGATACTTGGTGACGCCCTGAAACTCTTTGATCAAGTCCCTGAATTCCCGCGGCAACGCCTCGGACGTCTCTTCCATGCAGTGGTGGATGTGATCCTTGATGAGCTCTTTCTTGGCGTTGCCGATGGCTTTCTCCACGGCGTGCAGTTGCTGCGCCAGCTCCATGCACGGACGGCCCGACTCCAGCATGTCGATCACCGCCGCCAAGTGTCCTTGGGCGCGTTTCAGCCGTGTGGCGATCTCGGGAAACTCGTGCATCATGCGAAGTCCATAGGTCTGTATCCTATCCCCCTAGACAGGATATGGGAAGAGGCATAGGATCGCGAAATTCGCGCTGCGGTGCCCTGGACCGGCGCTGCAGTGCCCTGGAGCGCTGAGGCGGTGCCCTCGATCGGCGAACTGTCACCAATGAATGGCAAAGTCGAGACCGTTGGCCGTCTGCGGAATAGATTTGTTGGGGATACGCCATGCCGATACACGAACACCAGCCGAATTCGCGCGGCCGAGCCTTTCTCTGGGGCGGATTGGGTCTCGGTCTGCTATTTCTGGCGCTCGTCCTTACGCGCGGGTTCGGTCTGCTGGGAGGGCGTGGAAAAGGGCAGGAAGAGCCCGTATTGATGATCCGGCAAGGCGGCAAGATCATCGTTCCCGAGGGTTCGGCGCTGCGCGGCCGCTTGAGCGTCGTGCCCGCGTCGGCTCAGGCGGTCAGCGCGAAGCTGGTGCTGCCCGGAGTAGTCGAAGCCGATCCTGCGCGTACCGCCGCCGTGCTGACGCCGCTGAGCGGCCGAGTGACCGCCCTGAAAGTGGCTCTGGGCGACCGCGTTCAGCGGGGCCAGGTATTGGCGACCGTGGATTCGCCGGATCTCGGCCAGGCATACGATGACGACGATAAAGCCGCCGACACTCTGCGCTTGACCGAGAAGAACCTGGCGCGCCAGGAAGCGCAAAACAAGCTTGGGACCGCCTCGGACCGGGATTTGGACCAGGCCAGAAGCGACCACGCACAGGCGGTGGCGGAATACACGCGAACCCAAGCGCGCTTGAAAACGTTGGGCGCACCGCTCGGCAAGGGACAGTCGTCCCGCCTGCTGGCGGTGACCGCGCCCGTGAGCGGCAGCGTCACTTCTCTGGCAACTACGCCCGGCAGTATGATCAACGATCCCTCGCAACCGCTGATGAGCATCGCGGACTTGAGCACCGTATGGGTCACGGCGATGGTGCCTGAAAAGGACGTGGCGGCGCTCTCCAAGAATCAGGAGGCGGAGGTCAGCCTTCTTGCCTATCCCCGCCGAGTGCTGCACGGAAAGGTCCTGTTCGTATCCGCCGTCATCGAACCGGACACGCGCCGCGACAAGATTCGGATTGCGTTTGCCAACCCAGACTACTCGCTCAAGCCGAATATGTTTGCGACCGTCACGCTGATCGGGCCGGCGCAATCCCGGGTGGTGCTGCCGAGCTCGGCCTTGTTGATGAACAACGACAGAACCAGCGTCTTCATCGCCACGGCGCCCTGGACTTTCGAACGGCGCACCGTCGATCCGCAGCTCGAGGAGGGGCCTTCGGTCGCCATCCGCTCCGGCGTCGGAGCCGGCGAGCGGGTGGTGGTCAAAGGCGGAATCCTGCTGAATGATTGACCAATTCGTCGGCTTCTGCCTGCATCGGCGCGTCGCCGTCATCATCTTGGCGGTGCTGCTCGCCGCCTATGGCGTCTATGCGTGGGAGACATTGTCGGTCGAAGCTTACCCAGAGCTGGGTGATGTCGCGGCGCAGGTCACGACCCAGATGCCGGGGCTCGCCGCCGAGGAGGTCGAACAGCTGATCACGGTACCATTGGAGCGCGCGATCAACGGGACGCCGGGATTATTGTTGATGCGCTCATCGAGCACCTTCGGCTTGTCGCTGATCACGGTGTTGTTTCGCGACGGCTACGAGGACTATTGGGTACGGCAGCGCCTGACGGAGCGCATCAATCAGGCGGTGCTGCCGCCCGGCGCGGCGCCGTCGCTGGATCCCGTGGCGGGTCCGGGGGGCGAGATCTACCGTTACACGCTCGAGTCCGACACGAAAAATCTGCAACAGCTGTCGGAAATCCAGCGCTGGACGGTGATTCCGGCCCTGAAATCCGTTCCCGGCGTCGTCGATGACACCAATTTCGGCGGCTTCACCACCGAATACCAGCTCGATCTGGATCCAAGGCAGCTGCAGCATTACGGCCTCGGCATCACCGATGCCATCAATGCCATCAATGCCAATAATACCAATGCGGGTGGCGGCCGGGTCTCGCGCGGCGATCAAAGCTATGTGATCCGCGGCGTGGGACTGATCCACGATCTGCAAGAAATCGGTTCCATCGTCGTCACCCAGACAGGCGGGACTCCGGTCCTGGTACGCGACTTGGGCCGCACCACGCTCAGCCACCAGGAGCGAGAGGGCATCTTGGGCAAGGATCGCAATCCGGACACGATCGAAGGCATTGTCCTGATGCTGAAATATCAAAATCCCTCGAAGACCTTGCAGGGAGTCCACGCCAAGGTGGCCGAACTCAATGCCAAATTGGCCTCCGAGGGGGTGCGGATCGTGCCCTATATCGACCGTGATGATCTGGTGCGGGCCACGATTCACAAGGTCGGTCAAACCATCCTCGAAGGAATTACTCTCGTCTTTCTGATACTGATCATCTTCCTCGGCAGCCCGCGCAGCGCCTTCGTCGTGGCGGTGAGCATTCCGCTCGCTCTGGTGGCCGTGTTCTCGCTGCTCAATCTCACGCACGTGTCGGCCAATCTACTGTCGCTCGGCGCAATCGATTTCGGCATCCTGGTCGACGGGGCGATCGTCGTGACCGAGGCGGTGCTGCGCCGGCGCGAGGCGATGCCGAATGAGGAGCTGAGCGAAAGCGAAGCCAAAGCGGCAACCCTGCAAGTGACGCGGCCCATCTTCTTCGCGAGCCTGATCATCATTACGGCTTATCTGCCGCTGTTCTCCTTCGAGCGGGCCGAGGCCAAGCTGTTTACGCCCATGGCCTATACCATGGGCTATGCGCTGTTCGGCGCGCTCTTGACCGCGCTGGCTCTGGTTCCGGGCCTGGCGTATCTGGCGTTCCGGAATCCGGGCCGCGTTTATCAGAATCGCTGGCTGGAACGCCTGACCATGCTGTACGACCGGGTGCTCGCGGCCTGCCTCGATCAGCCGCGGATCATTTACGGCGTGGTGATATTTGCGCTGCTGGCGGTGGTCGGCCTCGGGGCCACGGTCGGCCGGGATTTCCTTCCCGATCTGGACGAGGGCGCGCTGTGGCTGCAGGTGCAAATGCCGACCGGCCTGGCATTGAACAAGGCCAGCGACATGGCCAGCGATCTTCGCCGCGCCATACTCGAGTACCCTGAGGTGTCCTACGTGGTGACGCAGACCGGCCGCAACGATGACGGCACGGATCCCTGGACCATGTCGCACATCGAAGCGCCTGTCGGGCTGAAGCCGTACGACACCTGGCCCTCCGGCGAAACGAAAAAGCAATTCGTGGACCGGCTGGCGGCAGGTCTCAGCAAAGATCTTCCCGGCTATTCGATCGGCATCAGTCAACCCATCATCGACGGCGTCAACGACATGATCGGCGGCGCGCATAGTCCGTTGGTGGCCAAGATATTCGGCGACGACTTGAATGAGCTGCGCAGAATCGGCGCTCAAATCGTGGAGGTGCTCTATACCGTTCAGGGCACCTCCAGCGCTTCGATTTTCCAGGAGCCGCCAATCCCTCAAATGGAGATCAAGCTGGATCATGAAAAGGCCGCCCGATACGGCGTGAATATGACCGACGTGCAAAACGTCATCCAGACCGGAGTCGGCCAGGCCCCCATCTCAACGGTGTATGTCGGCGAGCGAACTTATCCTCTGACCGTCCGCTTCACCGAGGATTCGCGCAACACTCCGGAAGCATTGGGCAATTTGCTGGTTCATACCGCGAGCGGTGCCCAGGTGCCGCTGTCCCAAATTGCCGACATTCGCGTGAAATCCGGCGAGAGCACCGTTACCCGCGAGAACGGCCAGCGCAATCTGACCATCCGGATCGACAACCGCGATCGCGATCTGACCTCTTACCTTGCCGAAGCGCAGGCCAAGATCGCGGCTCAGGTGCATTTCGACCATAGCAAGATCCGGCTGGAATGGGGCGGACAGTTCGAGAACCAGCGGCGCGCGGAGGCGCGTCTGCTGGTGATATTGGCATTGGTGATGGGAATGATGCTGATTTTCCTCACCGTGGGAATCAAGTCGTTCCGGCAGGCGGTCTTGATTCTCGGTGTGGTGCCGCTGGCCACTCTCGGGGGGCTGATCTCGCTGCATCTGACGGGCCAGAATCTCAACGTGGCGAGCGGCGTCGGTTTCATCGCCCTTTTCGGCGTGGCGGTGCAAAACGGCATCATCATGGTGTCGAACCTCAACCGCATGCGCAAATCCGGCTTCGAGCTGCATGAGGCCATCATGAAGGGGGCTACCGAGCGCCTGCGTCCGGTACTGATGACGGCCACCGTCGCGACCTTAGGGATGCTTCCCGCCGCCATACACACGGGAGTAGGGAGCGACGTGCAGCGCGGCATTGCGACCGTCGTGGTCGGCGGCCTGGCGATTTCCACCATACTCACCTTGTTCGTTCTGCCCTCGATGTACCATGTCATCGAGCATTGGGCCGAGCAACGTCACGGCCAAGCCCGATGGGGCCGATGATGCACTCTCGCATCGCATTCAAGGCTCTCATCGCAATTGCAGCCGCGAGCATGCCGGCGTGCGCCCTCGGGCCGAATTTCAAGCGCCCGCCGCCGCCCGCTGCCGCCGGCTACGGGAGCGCGCCGTCGCAAGGTTCCACCGCGGCGGCCGAGGCGCAGGGCGGCAATGCACAGCACTTCGTCGCCGGCATGGATATTCCGAGCCAGTGGTGGACTTTGTTTCAGTCGCCCAAGCTCAATCGCTTGGTCGAACGCGCACTCGAGGCTAATCCGGACGTCGGCGCGGCCCAAGCGGCTTTGCGGCAGGCACAAGAATTATATTCCGCACAGCGCGCCGCGTACTTGCCCAGCGTCCAAGGGAATTTCACCGGCGTTCGAGCCGAGAACGCCTTGGGTACCATCGCCAATCCAACCAATCTTCCGCAGTCAAATCCCTACTACACTCTTTACACAACCCAGCTGAGTTTGAGTTATACCCCCGACGTCTTCGGCGCGACCCGGCGGCAGGTCGAAATCGCCAAGGCGCAATACGAGATCAGTCGCTTCCAGCTCGAAGCCACTTACTTGACCCTGAGCAGCAATGTGGTGGTGACGGCCGTACAGGAGGCCTCGCTGCGAGGACAAATCACGGCCACCGAGCGGCTGCTCCAGCTGCAACATCAGCTGAGCGAGACGGTACGGCGCCAGCGGGCGCTCGGTACTGCCAGCGAATTGGATGTTCTCGCGCAAGCGTCGGCGGAGGCGCAAACCGCGCAGACGCTGCCGCCGCTGCAAAAACAATTGGGGCTATCGCGCGATGCCTTGACCGCATTGCTCGGCCGGCTGCCGTCCGCGGAGCCCGAAGAGACGTTTCGATTCGACGATTTGACTCTGCCCGCGGATCTTCCGGTCAGCCTGCCCTCGAAACTGGTCGAACAGCGCCCGGATGTGCGTCAGGCTGAAGAGAATCTGCATGCCGCGTCCGCCGCCGTCGGCGTGGCCCTGGCCGACATGTTGCCGCAATTCACCATCGATGCCGACCTTGGATCGAGCGCGTTGAAGCTCGGTCAGCTGTTTACGCCCTACACGGGATTCTGGGATGTGGGGGCCTCGCTCACGCAGACTTTGTTCGATGCGGGTGCGCTGCTGCACAAGAAGCGCGCGGCGGATGCGGCCCTGGACCAGGCGGCCGCGCAATATCGCGCCGCCGTCATTCTCGCGTGCCAGAATGTGGCCGACACATTGCGCGCCCTGCAGGCTGATGCCTATGCTTTGAAAGCGAGCGCCGACGCGGAGCGAGCGGCCAGGAAAACCTTTGAACTCGCGCAACGCCAGCGAGCGCTGGGGACGATCAGTCTCGTGGCAGTACTGAGCGCGGAGCAATCTTACCGTCAGGCAGAATTGGCGCTGGTGCAAGCCGAGGCCAATCGATATTCCGACACGGCGGGCCTGTTCCAGGCGCTCGGCGGCGGCTGGTGGAATCGCATAGGGGAACCTCGATATGAACAAACTGGTCCGTCGGGAAAATAATGGCGGTGCGGCGACTCTTTGGCTCAATCGCCCTGAGAAGTGCAATGCGCTCACCAAGGATGTGTTCGAGGAACTGGACGAGCACGTCGAGGCGATCGCTCGTGAAATCAAGACCATCGGTCTGGTCATTCTGCGCGGCGCGGGCGCCCATTTTTCGGCGGGTTACGACATGCACGAGGTCCTCGAGCATGTCAGGGCGCACGCCAAGCCGCATTTTCACTCCGAGGTCATTCAGAAAATCGCGAATCTGCCGCAGCCGGTGATTTCCGCCGTACAGGGTCACTGCTCGACCGGTGCGCTGGAGCTGGCGCTGGCCGCCGATTTGATCGTGGCCGCCGAGTCGGCGCGATTTTCGGACGTCTACGCCCGCTGGGGCCTGACGCCGGTGTGGGGACTGAGCCTGCGGCTGCCGCACCGGATCGGCACGGCCAAGGCGAGCGAAATGATGTTCAGCTGTCGAAGCTACTCGGGCACGCAGGCCGAAGCCATGCACCTCGTCAATTTCTGTTTCCCGGATGATCGATTCGATGCGGAACTGTCGGCGCTGTCCGCCGACATATTGAGCAACTCCTGGTATGCCAATCAGGTGAACAAACGAGCGCTGATCGAAACCGACGGATTGAGCCTTGCCGATGCCCACGCGCTCGAACTATTCAAGAACGAAGGTTTGGCACCGGATGCGGCGCAGCGGATCGAGAAGTTCTTCTCCGAGCGTCGCTAGACTTCACCGTGCGCGCGCGGGCCTGGTTTATCAGGGCGTTGCGAGCATGCTCCAGGTGTATGGGTGTTTGTCCCACTTGGCGTATCGATGAGCAGCGCGAGAAAACTAGACCGCACCACGCGCGCGGGCCTGGTTTATCGTATGGCGTGCGAGCATGCTCCAGGTGTATAGGTGTTTGTCCCACTTCGCGCATCGATGAGCAGCGCGAGTAAACTAAACCTCTCCACGCGCACACGGGCCTGGTTTATCGTAAGGCGTTGCGAGCCTGCTCCAGGCGTGTAGGTGTTTGTCCTACTTGGCGCATCGAATGAGCAACGCTAGGAATCGAACGCAAGCAAGTTGACGAGACATGTCCGGCATATTGACCATCAATGGCGGTTCCTCGAGCATTCGCATCGCTGTCTATGAGGCGAGTCGGCCGCAGCGGCGGCTGTTGCAGGGGAAGATGCAGCGCGTCGGCAGCGATGACGCAAGCCTGACTGTCGATCACAATGGGGGCGGTGCGCCAATCAACATCGCGGTCGACACGAAAGGCGGCGGCGCGATCGGCTTTTTGATGGATTGGCTGGAATCGCAGCCGTGGTTCAAAACCATCGAAGGCGTGGGGCACCGCGTGGTGCACGGCATGCAGCACACCGACCCTGAGCTCATCACGGCGAAGTTGCTGGATGAACTGAGGAGCATCATCCCTTTCGATCCCGAGCATTTGCCGCGCGAGATCGAAATCATCGACGCTCTACGTCAACGCTATCGCAATCTGCCGCAAGTGGCATGCTTCGACACCGCGTTTCACCGAACCATGCCGCTGGTTGCCACGCAATTGGCGATCCCGCGCCGCTATGCGGCGAAGGGCGTTCAGCGCTACGGCTTCCATGGCCTGTCTTACTCGTTCCTGATGCAAGAACTGGCGCGTCTGGGCGATCCTGCGTCGGTGCAAGGCCGCGTCATCCTGGCGCATTTGGGCAGCGGTGCAAGCCTCGCGGCGGTGCGGGACGGCCGGTGCATCGATACCAGCATGGGGTTTACGCCCACCGCGGGACTGGTCATGGGTACGCGCTCGGGGGACTTGGACCCGGGACTCATGAGTTACCTCGCGCTGACGGACTCGATGACCCCGGCGCAATTTCAGGCCATGGTCAATCATGAGTCGGGAATGCTCGGAATCTCCGAAAGCAGCGCCGACGTCCGGGATCTGCTCGATCGCGAAGCGAGTGATCCGCGCGCGGCGCAGGCTCTTGCGTTATTTTGCTATCAGGCGAAAAAATGGATAGGTTCGTTCGCCGCCGCTCTCGGCGGCCTGGATACTCTGGTATTCGCCGGAGGCATCGGTGAAAACTCGGCGGCCGTGCGCAAGCGAATCTGCGAGGGTCTGGATTTTCTGGGCATCGACCTCGATCAGAACGCCAACGACCGGCACGCACAGGACATTTCGACCGAGGCCGGGTCCGCCGCGGTGCGCGTGATACGCACCGATGAGGAATCGGTGATCGCGGCCTCGAGCATCCGTGTATTGAATCTGGGACCGACTTAGGAGATCTGTTCATGCAACATCAGGACGGGACGCCGGCGCTCGATGCCGAAGAGGCGCGGAAAATTGACGCTTATTGGCGCGCGGCGAATTACTTGTCCGTGGGCCAGATTTATCTGTGCGACAACCCCTTGCTGAGGGAGCCGCTGGCGCTGGCGCACGTCAAGCGCATGTTGCTGGGGCATTGGGGAACGACGCCGGGACAGAATTTCATCTACACGCATCTGAATCGAATCATCAAGAAACACGATCTGAATATGATCTACATGTCGGGACCCGGTCACGGCGGGCCGGCAGTCGTGGGAAGCACTTATCTGGAGGGTACGTACAGCGAGGTCTACGCCGATATCGGCCAGGATGAGGCCGGCCTGAAGCGGCTCTTCACCCAGTTTTCGTTTCCTGGCGGCATTCCGAGCCATGCCTCGGCGGAATGCCCGGGGTCGATTCACGAGGGAGGCGAACTCGGATATTCGCTGAGTCATGCATTCGGCGCGGTTTTCGACAATCCCTCCCTGGTAGTGGCCTGTGTGGTCGGCGACGGCGAGGCAGAGACCGGACCGCTTGCCACCTCGTGGCATTCCAATAAGTTCCTCAATCCCGAGAGCGACGGCGCGGTCCTCCCCATCCTGCATTTGAACGGCTACAAGATCGCCAACCCGACGATCCTTGCGCGAATTTCCCGTGGTGAGCTGGATGAACTGCTGCGCGGCTACGGCTGGACTCCGTACTACGTCGAGGGCCACGAGCCGGTGGCCATGCACGAGGCGATGGCGGCGGCTCTGGACACCGTCATCGATAAAATCCTCCGAATCCAGGCCGATGCGCGAGTCCACGGTAAAGCGGAACGTCCACGCTGGCCGATGATCGTGTTGAGATCGCCCAAGGGCTGGACGGGGCCGAAGATGGTCGACGGGAAGCCGAACGAAGGCACCTTCAGGTCGCATCAAGTGCCTTTGTCCGATCCGGCCAAAAATCCAGAGCATCTACGGCAGCTGGAAAACTGGCTGCGCAGCTATCGGCCCGAGGAACTGTTCGACGAGCGGGGCCGCCTGAAGCCGGAACTCGCGGCCTTGGCGCCGAACGGCGAGAGGCGCATGGGCGCGAACCCCAACGCCAACGGCGGCATCCTGCTGCGCGATCTGCGGATGCCGGACTTCGCCGACTATGCCGTGGATGTTCCCAGGCCGGGGACGCGGGGCATCGGCGATACGCACGTATTGGGACGGTTCCTGCGTGACGTGCTGAAGCTCAATGAATCGCAGCGCAACTTCCGCATCTTCGGCCCCGACGAAACCATGTCGAATGGTCTGGAGGCGGTGTTTGAAGCCACCAACCGCCAATGGCTGGCCGAGACGGCCGAGAATGACGAGTTTCTGGCCCGCAGCGGCCGAGTCATGGAGATGTTGAGCGAGCACCAATGCGAGGGCTGGCTCGAGGGCTACTTGCTCACAGGGCGGCACGGCCTGTTCAATTGCTATGAGGCATTCATTCACATCGTCGATTCGATGTTCAATCAGCATGCCAAATGGCTGAAAGTCACGGCGGGCTTGGCGTGGCGCCGCAAGATCGCATCGCTGAATTACTTGCTGAGCTCGCATGTGTGGCGGCAGGATCACAACGGATTCACGCATCAAGATCCCGGCTTCCTCGATCACGTGGTCAACAAGAAGGCCGAGATCGTGCGCGTGTACTTGCCGCCGGACGCGAATTGCCTGCTGTCGGTGATGGATCATTGCTTGCGCAGCCGCCACTACGTCAATGTCGTCGTGGCGGGCAAGCATCCGGCTCCTCAATGGCTGCCGATGGACGCGGCCATCAAGCACTGCAGCGAGGGCATCGGGATATGGCAATGGGCGAGCAACGATCAGCGCAGCGAGCCGGACTTGGTTCTGGCCTGCGCCGGCGATGTGCCGACGCTCGAGACTCTGGCGGCGGTGTCCATCCTGCGTCAGCAACTCCCCGAGCTGAAGGTTCGGGTGGTCAACGTCGTCGATCTGATGAAACTGCAGCCGCCTTCAGAGCATCCTCACGGCTTGAGCGACAACGATTTCGACGCCCTGTTCACCACGGACAAGCCGGTGATCTTCGCCTTCCACGGGTACCCGTGGCTCATACATCGGCTGACTTACCGCCGGCACAATCATGAGAATTTGCACGTGCGCGGATACAAGGAAGAGGGCACGATCACCACGGCGTTCGATATGACGGTTTTGAACGATTTGGATCGTTTTCACTTGGTCATGGACGCCGTCACCCGCTTGCCGCAGACGGGCAGCCGAGGCGTTTACCTGCAGCAGCAGCTGCGCGATAAATTGATCGAGCACAAGCGGTACATCGATCGCTACGGACAGGACATGCCGGAAATCCGCGACTGGGCTTGGCCGTGCTAGGCAGCGTTATCCTACACGCTGTATGGCCGCCAGCCGACAGCTGCTGCGGTGCCGCGCCTACGGCTGCTGCACCGGGTGCGTCAATAATGCACCCAAGAATAACGCTCGATCCGAGCTATTGCGTCACGGAGCTCTCAATGTTCGTCAGGAATTCAATGCCCACCGGGAATTCAATGTCCACCAGGAATGCACCGATCGTACTGGCCTGGGCGATATTGTTTTCCGTCTCGGCGTCGGCGCATGGGGCGGGTCTGCGGCATCATTCGAAGGCACTTCGGGCGCTGCAAGGCTTCTCAACACCGGCAAGTACCTAACCCAACGACGGGAGTGTCCGCAATTTCCGCCAATTACGACCGGTCTCACCAGATCGCCGGGCTGCCTTTCCCGCGCGGCGCAAACTGGGACGGCAAAGGCGTCAATTTCTCGCTGTTTTCGGAGTCCTCCGAATCCGCGGAGTTGTGCTTGTTCGACGCCTCCGGGGACAATGAGCAGCGCATCCGCATCCGCGAGCGTACCAATGGGGCCTGGCACATCTACGTGCCGAACATCGGTCCGGGTCAATTGTACGGTTATCGGGTGGATGGGCCCTACGTTCCGGAACGCGGCCAGCGGTTCAATCTCAACAAACTATTGCTCGATCCCTACGCCAAGGCCATCGGCCGGCCGCTGAAGTGGGCCGACGAGCTGTTCGGCTACCAGCTCACAGATCCGGAGGGCGACTTGTCATTCGACGACCGGGACAGTGCGCCTTTCGCTCCTTTGGGGATGGTCGTCGACCCCGCCTTCGACTGGGCCGGGGAGCGGCGGCCGTCGCACGCGGCACATGAGACCGTCATTTACGAGGCTCATGTTCGCGGCATGAGCCGTTTGCACCCGGATGTGCCCAGCGGCTTGCGCGGCACTTACGCGGCCATGGCATCCGAACCCATCATCAAGCACCTTCAGGGCCTGGGTGTCACCGCGCTCGAATTGATGCCGGTGCATTATTTCGTGCAGGATCGCCATTTGGTCGATCAGGGTCTGCGCAATTACTGGGGATACAACACGCTGGGCTTCTTCGCCTTGGAACCGAGCTACGCATCCAATCGCGAAGATCCGCGCGCTGCGATCCGGGAATTCAAGGAGATGGTCAAGGGACTGCACAACGCCGGCATCGAAGTGATTCTGGACGTGGTCTACAACCACACGGCTGAAGGCAATCACGCCGGCCCGACCCTGTCGTTCCGCGGAATCGACAATCTGGCGTACTACCGCACGGTTCCGGGCGACCTACGGCACTACATGGATTTCACCGGCTGCGGCAATACGCTCAACATGATGCATCCGCATTCCCTGCAGCTGCTCATGGACAGCTTGCGTTACTGGGTCACGGAAATGCATGTCGACGGTTTTCGCTTCGACCTGGCTTCAGCCCTCGCGCGGGAACTCAAGGACGTGGATCAGTTGAGCGCCTTCTTCGACACGATTTACCAGGACCCGACGCTCGCCGCGGTGAAATTGATCGCCGAACCCTGGGATCTCGGCGAGGGGGGCTATCAGGTCGGCAACTTTCCGCTGGGGTGGATGGAGTGGAACGGCAAGTATCGAGACACGCTGCGCAAGTTCTGGAAGGGCGACATGGGGCTGCACTCGGATATCGCCACTCGCCTCGCAGGCAGCGCCGACCTCTACGAAGCCACCCACCGGCCGCCTTCGGCCAGCATCAATTTCGTCACGGCACATGACGGTTTCACGCTGCGGGATCTGGTCAGCTACGATCACAAGCACAACGAGGCCAATGGCGAAGAAAACCATGACGGCAGCGACGACAACAGTTCATGGAACTGCGGCGCGGAAGGTCCGACCGAGGATGCGGCAATCATCGAGGTGCGCGAGCGCCAGATGCGCAATTTTTGGTGTTCTCTGATGTTTGCTCAAGGGTCGCCCATGATTTCGGGCGGCGATGAGCTCGGCCGCACTCAAGGCGGCAACAACAACGGCTACTGTCAGGACTCCGAACTCTCTTGGTATCACTGGGATTTGGACGGGCCGCGCACGGTATTTTTGGAGTTCGCGCGGCGCGTGGTTCAGTACCGCAGGCAGCATCCGAATTTTCACCGCTATGCGTTCTACGACGACGATCCGGAAGCGAGACATCCTGACAAGAATATCGTGTGGTTCAGGGCGGATGGCAGGCGGATGGAAGCCAAGGATTGGGAGGACGGGGGCTGGATGCGCACTCTGGGCATGTTCCTGAACGGCACGGCGCCCGAGATTCGCGACCGTGCGGGCCAATGCGCCGAGGACGCGGATTTTCTGCTGCTGCTCAATGCCCACCACGAGCCGGTGTCGTTTCGCATCTCCCATCAATTGTATCCATCCGGGTGGAAAGTCGCATTCGATACGGCCCGTCCCACGCTGCCCGTGGAGGAAGAGGCGGTGAAGCGCAATCGACTGGTCAGTCTGGCGGCCCGCTCCTTCGTCTTGCTCAGTCATGAGCGGCACGTGGATCGCTAGCTACCGGCTGCAACTGCATGCCGGGTTCCCATTGGGGGCGGCACAGCAGGTGCTCCCGTACCTGGCGGATTTGGGGATCAGCCATGTTTACCTTTCGCCCTGCCTGCAGGCGGTTCCCGGCAGCCAACACGGCTACGACGTCACGGATCCCGAGCGGATCAGCGAAGATCTCGGCGGCGAGGCCGCTTGGGCGAGCTTCGTGGAGTGCGCGCGCTCGCACGGATTGCGCATCCTGCTGGACATCGTACCGAATCACATGTCCGCCTCGGAATACAATCCGTGGTGGGACGATGTCCTGGCGCACGGGCCGTTCAGCGAGTTCGCCGAGTACTTCGATTTCAGGAACCGGCCGTGCGAGCCGTTCCGCGTGCATTTATGTTCTCTGGCGCGGCCCTATGGGGCGGCCGTCGAAGCCGGCGAACTCACCGTCGAAGTCGCGCGAGGCCATCCGCGCGTCAGGCACTACGACAAGTCGTGGCCCTTGGGACCCGCCTCGTGGCGGAAATTGCTGTCCGCGATCGAGCTGGCGCCGGCGAACGGAGCGCGCGCGGCGAACGATGAGCCATGCTTCGGCGAGCTGGAGCGAATGCTCCGCAGCGAATCCGCCGACGAGAAGGACCGCAGCGAGTACCGGCAGTATGCCGCACAGGCCGAAGGTATCCTGTCCGATGCGTGCCGCAACGGGCAGCTTCAACTCGCGGTGGACCGCGTACGGGGCAATAAGGAGCTGCTGGACGCCGTGCTGCAGCGCCAGTTCTTCGTGCTCCATGGCTGGAAGCTGTCGGGCGAGCTCGGCAATTTCCGCCGATTTTTCGACATCGATTCACTGGCCGGCGTGCGTGCGGAGCTGCCGGCGGTGGCGGCCGCCACTCACGTCCGCGTGAAGCAGATGATCTCGCGGGGCGAGATAGACGGCGTACGCATCGATCATCCCGACGGATTGCGCGGACCTTTGGCGTACCTGGAGCGGCTGCGCGCGGCGCTTCCGCAAGGGCGCATTTACGTCGAGAAGATCTTGGAGAACGACGAGCGGCTGAAGGAAGACTGGCCTATCGACGGCACCGTCGGCTATGAATTCCTCGCCAAGGTGAATCGCCTGTGGATGGACGATCAGCGCATCGACGTGCTGACCTCGACCTATGCAGATTTCACGGGACACTCGGTGAACTTCGCAAAGCTCGTCCGGGAGAAGAAGCGCGCCATCGTGGAGTCCGCATTCTCATCCTCTCTGGAGCAATTGACGGCGGCGGCACTCGCCATCGCGCGTGCCGACTGGCGGACGCGCGATTTGAGCGCGGTCCATTTGCGCGAGGTCGTGCTGCGCTCCCTGGTGGGATTGCCCGTGTATAGGACATACCGTACCGCCGGCAAAATCGACGACGACGACGGACGGATTTTGGGCGAGACCATCCAAAGCGCGCGCATCGGCTCCCCGGAGATCGATCCGGCCGCGTTCGATTTCGTGGCGGCGCTGCTCGGAAAACCCCGATTGAACGAGGCCGAGGCAGACTTCATCGCCAAATGGCAGCAGCTGACTCCGGCGGTGATGGCCAAGGGCGTGGAGGACACCACGTTCTACTGCTTCGACCGGCTCGTCTCGGGCAACGAAGTGGGTTCGCAGGCGTCGCTGGTGGGCATATCGGCGGACAAATTCCACGAATTCTGCCATCACCTGAGCGAGCGTTGGCCGAACAACATGCTGGCGACCTCGACCCACGACAACAAGCGCAGCGAGGATGTGCGCACCCGGATCTCAATTCTATCGGAGATTCCCGAACGATGGTCCGAGGCGCTGCACGAATGGTCGCAAATGAACGCGCCGGCGTGGAAAAATCGAGTGCCTGATCGGCATGCGGAATATCTGCTGTATCAGACGCTGATCGGCGCATGGCCCATCGATCGCGAACGCTGCTGGCAGTACATGCTCAAGGCCTGCCGGGAGGCGAAAATCAGCACCTCGTGGCACGAACCCAACGGCGGGTATGAGGACAAGATTCGAGGGTTCATCGACGGCATATTCGACACGCCTGAGTTCCTTCATAGGCTGGAACGTTTCGTCGATCCGCTCGTTTTGCCCGGGCGCATCAACAGTTTGGCGCAGACTCTCATCAAGATGGTGGCGCCCGGAGTGCCGGATTTCTATCAGGGCACCGAATTGTGGGACCTGAGTCTCGTCGACCCCGACAACCGGCGCCCGGTGGATTACGCACTGCGTTCGCGGCTCATTCGCCGCGCGCGGGTGCTGTCGGCGCCCGAGGTTCTGGCCGAGTGGGACTCGGGACTGCCGAAATTGTGGATGACGGCGCGCATCTTGCGGGTGCGCGGCGAGCGCGCCGCCGATTTTTCCGAACAGAGCAAGTACCAGCCGCTGGTCGCTCAGGGAACGCATTTGGGCCGTCTGCTGGCCTTTCGACGCGGCGAGAATCTCATCGCCGTGGTGCCTCGTTTCACCCGGGTACTGGGCGGCGAGTGGGGCGATACGAGATTGCCGCTCCCCGGAGGCGTGTGGCGTAATTGTCTTACGGAGGCAACGGTGCAGCGAGAAGTCGTCCCCGACGAGCTATTCAAGACGTTTCCTGTGGCGCTGCTGATTCGGGAAGACGCTTGAACATCTCCGTCTGGGCGCCCGCGGCGCTATCGGTCGAGCTGGTCACCGAAGCACAGAGAGTCGCCCTTCGCCGCGGCGAGCACGGCGACTGGTACGCCGACGTCGACGCATCTCTCCTGGAACGCGGCTATCTCTATTCGATCGACGGCGGCAAGCCGATCCCCGACCCGCGTTCGCGCTGGCAGCCCGACGGCGTGCACGGCGCATCGCACGCCGTGAGTCCGCTTCGGCCGCCCGCTACCCGCGATACGAACGAGGGCGAGCGTGTCTTTGCGTTCAGGCAAGAGCCGTTGCGGGATGCCGTCATCTACGAATTGCACGTCGGCACATTCACGCCCGAAGGGACCTACGCGGCGGCGCAGGCGAAGCTTCCGCACCTGATTCAGTTGGGCATCACCCACGTGGAGCTGATGCCGCTCTCGACCTTTCCCGGACGCCGCGGATGGGGATACGACGGGGTGCATCTCTACGCCCCTTTTCCCGCCTACGGCACGCCGCAGGAACTTGCCGCGTTCGTCGATGCCTGTCATGCGCTGGGGCTCGCCGTTCTGCTGGACGTGGTCTACAACCACTTGGGTCCTGACGGAAATTATCTGGCGCGGTGCGGGCCATATTTCACGGACAGGTATCGAACTCCGTGGGGAGCGGCGGTCAACTACGACGGAGCGCATAGCGATGCCGTGCGCCGTTTCTTCATAGACAATGCATTGATGTGGCTGGGCGACTATGGATTCGACGGCCTGCGTCTCGATGCGGTGCACGCCATTTTCAGTTTCGACGCAGTTCACGTGCTCGAGGAACTGGCAGTCGCGGTGAGGGAACTGGGCGAGAGGCTTCGCCGCAGCTTCGTGCTCATCGCCGAGAGCGACCTGAACGATCCGCGTCTGGTGCGGCCGCCGTCCAGGGGCGGCTTCGGCCTGAACGCGCATTGGTCCGATGATTTCCATCACGCCGTGCACCGATTCTTCACGGGCGAGACCGACGGCTACTACGCGGATTTCCAAGGTCTGGAGGATGTGGCGAGGGCGTTGCGCGACGGCTACGTGCATCAGGGGCAGTATTCGCCCTACCGCGGGCGGCGGCATGGGCGGCCGCCGACGGGAGTCGGCGCGGACCAAATCGTGGTAAGCGCGCAAAATCACGATCAGATCGGCAATCGGGCCCAGGGAGAGCGCCTGAGCATGCTGCTGGGGGCGCCCGAACTCAAAGCCATCGCAGCGTTGACCTTGCTGTCGCCCTACGTGCCGCTGCTGTTTCAAGGCGAGGAATGGGGTGCGCGGACGCCGTTCCTCTATTTCACGGACCACGAGGACGCCGAGCTGGGGCGACTGGTCGCGGAGGGGCGGAGCAAGGAGTTCAGCAGTTTCCGCCGGCAGGGTAGCGTACCCAATCCTCAGGACTTGCAGACGTTCGAACGTTCGAAGCTCGAGTGGAGCGAATTGTCCGAACCGCCGCATGCGGAGCTCTTCGAATGGTATCGGAGGCTCATCCGTCTGCGCAGGGAGAAATCGGCCTCGGGCGTGCCGGGCCGGGGCAAGGCCGCCGTGAAATTCGATGCCGCCGCCCGATGGCTCACGTTCATCCACGGCGGCGTGCTATGCGTGTTCAATTTTGCCGCGGCGGCGCAGAGGGTGCGCATGCCGGGCGGGGAATGGGACCTTGTCGCCAGGTCCGATACGCATGAGGCGACGCCGTCGAGCGAAGTGCCGGGCCGGGCGACTTTCATCTATAGGCGGCTAGGACACTAGGAGGACGCCGGCAAGCGCGCCCGCGACGACTACCAGCACCGGCGGCGCGCGCCACACGACCAGAAGGAGGAAGCCGACGAGCGCCGCGCCGAAGTCGGCCGTGGTTTTCACCGAACCGGTCCAGACCGGGTTGTACAGCGCGGCGCCGAGTATGCCCACCACCGCGGCATTGATGCCGCGAACGGCGGCCTGCGCGCCGCCTCGCGCGCGAAACGCTTGCCAGAAAGGCAGTACGCCGATGAGGACCAATATGCCGGGAAGAAAAATCCCGATCACTCCCAGCGCCGCGCCCGCAGCGCCCTGCGGGGAGGTTTTCACGATGGCGCCGAGGTAGGCTGCGAACGTGAAAAGCGGACCGGGAACCGCTTGCGCGGCGCCATAGCCGGCGAGAAAGGCATCGTCGCCGACCCAGCCCGGCGCCACAAAGGCGTTGCGCAACAGGGGCAGCACCACGTGACCCCCGCCGAATACCAGTGCGCCGGAGCGATAGAAGGCGTCGAACAGGGCCACCCCCGGTGGGCCCTGCAGCAAGGGCGGAACGACCAGCAAGAGAGCGAAAGCCGCGAGCGCGGCAATCCCGGCGCCGCGTGAAACCGGAACGTCAATGATGCGGGCCGAATCGAGTGTGGGGCCGCGGCAGAGCCAAAGTCCCGCGACGCCGCCGAAGAGAATCGCTGCGATGGAGCCGCCCGATGCGGGGCTGAACAGGGCGATCAGCACTGCAATGCCGGCGATGGATGCACGCGGCCGGTCGGGGCACAAGGTGCGTGCCATCCCCCAAACGGCCTGCGCTACGATCGCGACTGCAACGAGCTTCAAGCCGTGGAGCAATCCCATGCCGAGCGATCCATTCAGGCGGTTGGCGCCGTATGCGAACAGCAGCAGTGCCGCTGCCGACGGCAGCGTGAAACCGGTCCAGGCCGCGAGTCCCCCAAGATAGCCTGCCCGCATCAAGCCGATGGAAAATCCCACTTGGCTGCTCGCCGGTCCCGGCAGGAACTGGCACAGCGCCACCAGATCCGTGAAGACCGCGTCGTCGAGCCAGCGGCGGCGCACGACGAACTCCTCGCGGAAGTAGCCGATGTGAGCGATCGGCCCGCCGAAGGAACTCAGGCCCAGTTTGAGGAATACGCGCAGGACCTCGAGCATGGATGAGATCCTACGACGTTTCCTTAATTAAATGTATGGATCGGGTTGGCCGCGAATACTTGCGCGCCGTCCGCGGCACCGTATACTTTTTTCTGCAAAGTCAATTCGGTGTCAAGCATGGCGAATCACTCGAGGCTGCTCCTATCGACACTCACATTGGTTGGCAATTAACAGCGGCTTAGAGAATGAGAATCATTCTGCCGCTGCGCGGGACCGCGATAGTCCTGTTGTGTTTGGGATATAGCTCGATCGTTCGGCCGCAGACGGATGAGATTCAAGTCTATGACGCCGTAATCGCCGCGCCCGGCGTTTTCAATCTCACCTGGCACGACAATTTTATCTCCAGCGGCAGCAACACGCCGAGCTTTCCCGGCGCCATCGTGCCTGACAAGTCGCTGAACGGTGTCGCGGAGTGGGCCTACGGGGTTGCGCCGTGGTTCGAGGCCGGTTTGTATTTTCCGCTGTATTCGCTCCCTCGCGACAATGCCGTTCTCTACAATGGATTCAAGCTGAGAACCTTGTTCGTCACCCCGGATGCGGCCGAACGCAAGGTTTTCTACGGCGTCAATTTCGAATACAGCTTCAACACCGCCCATTGGAATGAGCGCCGCTACACTTCCGAGATCCGCCCTATCATCGGTACTCACGTCGGCCGTTTCGATTTCATTTTCAACCCCATTCTCGACAACTCCTATACCGGGTTTTCGAACTTGGAATTCGTGCCCGACACTCGCGTGGCCATGAAGGTCTCCGATAGCTATAAGGTGGCCCTCGAGGAGTACGATGATTTTGGCCGCATAAGCCATTTTTTTGCCGCATCCAAGCAATCGCACCAACTGTTCTCTGTGGTCGATATTCATACCCATGGGCTCGACATCGAAGCCGGACTGGGCTTCGGCCTGACCGCAGCTTCGGATCATCGAGTGATCAAGTTGATTTTGATGAGAGATCTTTGATGACTCGGGTGCGTACTGTACGACGCCCGCGCGGCAGCTATTGACACTTGATTCTGGTGCGTGCCGTACGACGCCGGCATGGCGACACATGATTCAATGCGTGCCGTACGACGCCGGCATGGCGACACATGATTCAATGCGTGCCGTACGACGCCAGTATGGCGGCATATGATTCGTATGCGTGCCGTTCGGCCCTGGTTTGATAACTGTTGACACTATGTCAATAATTGTCTATCGTTCAACTCCATGTCCTACATTGCCGAACGCCGCGGGGAAGAGAAGGAACGTCGGCGCGCCGAAATTCTCGACGCGGCGGAAGCTCTGTACGCCAAAAAAGGGTGGGATGCACTGACGGTCGACCAAGTGGCACGCAGCGCACGGCTGTCGCGCACCCTGGTGTATGTTTATTTCCGCGACAAGGAGGAACTGTTGTTCGCCATCGGCGAGCGCGCCATGCGCCTGCTGCGCGATCGCTTTATTCAGGCCTCGGCGGGTCATGCACTGGGAATCGACAAAATCGAGGCCATCGGCCGGGCATACATGGGCTATGCCTATGAATTTCCTCATTATTTTGATTTTTGTTCGCGCTTTCAGGCTCATTCGGCGGGCGCCGATCCGGGGTCTCACGAAGACGCGTGCCGCGCCGCCGGGGATGAAACCATCGGAACGGTGGTGCAGGCCATCGAGGCGGGCATGCGCGACGGCAGCATTCGGGCGGATGTGGGCGAGCCGGTGTTGTTCGCGGTTACTCTCTGGGCCTTTACGCACGGCACCATCCAGCTGGTCATGGCAAAGGGCGGCGATTTGGCGCGGTTCGGAATTGCGGTTCCGGATTTAGGCAACTACGCCCTGAGCCTGATCCGGGCCGTCGCACAGGGTGCGGCAATTCACAACGAGCATTGACTTTATTTTTGCCATGAAATTGACACATGTCGAATTTATATACAACTGACTTTAACTGCATGCCTGTCGGGAAAGCCATGACGGCGGGGTGTGCGGAATTTCTTGAGGGAGCCACCATGACCTTGAACCCGTCCAATCGCCGCCCGCACGCCTCGCCCAGCGCGTGGCTCGCCGTACCATTGGCGGCCCTCGCCGCATTGACGCTCGCCGCCTGCCATGGACAGGGGCCACCCGGCGCGCCGCCCGCGATAGTCGTGGCTTTGCCCGTGCATCCTTCAGAGAGCGGTGCCGGTGCCGACATTCGCTACCCGGTCGAGGCGGCCGCACGCTACTCGAATGCCATGTCGTTCCGAGTTGCCGGCAAGCTGATCGAGCGCGATGTGCGTCTCGGCGATTCTGTGCGCAAGGGCCAGGTGATCGCGCGTCTCGATGCGGACGATGCCCGCAAGCAGGCGGCCGCCGCTCAAGCCGCGCTCGATGCCGCCGAGCATCGACTGACATTCGCGAAACAGCAGCTCGACCGCGACCAAGCGCAGTTCGCACAGAATCTCATCGCCACGAACCAACTGGAGCAAACGCAGGACGCTTATGCGGCGGCCCTGGCCGGACGCGAGCAGTCGGCGGCGCAGCTGCTAGTCGCACGGAACACTCTGCAATACAACTCTCTGGTTGCCGACCACGACGGAGTGATCACCAGCGAAAACGCGGATACCGGTCAAGTCGTAGCTGCGGGACAGGCCGTGTACGGACTGGCTTGGACGGGCGACACCGACGTTGTCCTCGATGCGGCGGCCGGCGATCTCGGGCGCATCGCCATCGGCCAAAGCGCCAGCGTCACGTTTGCGGCGCTGCCGGGCCGCAGCTTCGAAGCGCGTGTGCGCGAAGTATCGCCCGCGGCCGATCCGCAAAGCCGCACTTACCGGGTCAAGCTGGGGCTGATTGAGCCCGGGGCCTCGGTCCGTATCGGCATGACCGGGGATGCAACGCTGTCGCCCCCTGCGGTCGACCGCAACGCGGGGAACGCGGCGGCGGCCCGCGCGACCGCCGCCGCGCCGAGCTTTAAAATCCCGGCGACCGCCATTTTCCATCGCGGCAAGGATCCGGCGGTCTGGGTCATTCGTCCAAGCGATTCAACCCTCGAGTTGCGGCCGGTGGTCGTGAGCGGCTACAGCGAGCGCGGCGCCATCGTCACGCAGGGCCTGAGGGCCGGCGAGGAGGTGGTGCAGGCCGGCGTGCACAGCGTTTATACGGGTGAGCATGTACAGCAGGTCGCGCCGCTGTTTGCCGATGAAGAGGCGGCCGCCGGCCGGAACGTAGACGCCGTCCAGAGTGCTGGGGCCGTCCAGGGCGCGGGGGCCGGCACAGATGCGAGCGCGGCGCGATGAGCGAAGATCACTCGGCCGGCGATCTGCGCTTCAATTTGTCGAGCTGGACTCTGCGGCATCAGGCGCTGGTGATTTTCATAGTGGCGCTGCTGACGCTGTTCGGCGTGCTGTCCTACGGCAGGCTTGCGCAGTCCGAGGACCCACCCTTCACATTCAAAGTCATGGTGATCCGCACGGTGTGGCCCGGTGCGACCGCGAGGCAGGTTCAGGAGGAGGTTACCGATAGGATCGCGCGCAAGCTGCAGGAGACGCCCGATGTGGATTTTCTGCGCAGCTATTCGCGGCCGGGCGAGTCGACTCTGTTCTTCACGATCAAGGACTCCGCGCCGCCCTCGCACGTGCCGGACACTTGGTACCAGGTTCGCAAGAAAGTGGGCGACATCGTCTATACGCTGCCCGCGGGAATTCAGGGGCCTTACTTCAACGACGAGTTCGGCGATGTGTATACGAATATCTATGCGCTGCGAAGGCGATGGCTTTTCGCCGGCGCAGCTGCATGACTATGCCGAACGCCTCCGAACCGAATTGCTGCGCGTGCCGGAGGTCAACAAGGTCGACTTCATCGCGCGATCAAGAACAGCGCGTCTATGTCGAAATCGCCAATGCGCAGCTGGCGAAGCTCGGCCTGACGCCGCAGCAGATCGCGCGACGCCGTGATGCGCAAAACTCGGTGGCCGGCGCGGGGATCTTCACCACCGCCGACGATCGGGTCTATGTGCGGCCGAGCGGCCAATTCAGGACATCGACAAGCTGGGCGATACCTTGATTCGGGTGAACGGCCGCGATATCCGCCTCGGCGATATCGCCGACCATCACTCGCGGCTATACCGATCCGCCGACCGATACCATGCGCTTCGACGGATCAAGACGTGCTCGGGATCGGCGTGACCATGGCGCCGTCGGGCGATGTCATCGCGCTGGGCAAGGCGCTCGATGCACGAAACCGCGCGGCTGCGCGCCGGCCTACCCGCCGGACTCAAGCTGGTGCAGGTGGCCAGCATGCCCAAGGCGGTCGGGCGATCCATCGACGATTTCGTAGAGGCAGTCGCCGAAGCGATCGGCATCGTGCTCCTGGTCAGCCTGATCAGCCTCGGATTCCGCACCGGGATGGTGGTGGTGATCTCGATCCCGCTGGTTCTGGCGGCGACCGCGCTGTGCATGTACCTGTTCCACATCGGCTTGCACAAGGTGTCGCTCGGCACGCTGATTCTCGCGCTGGGGCTGTTGGTCGACGATGCCATCATTGCGGTCGAAACCATGGCGGTGAAGCTCGAACAGGGCTTCGACCGGCTGCATGCCGCGGCTTTCGCCTACAAGAGCACCGCTTTCCCCATGCTCACCGGCACCCTGGTCACGGTCTCGGGATTCCTGCCGATCGCGCTGGCGAAATCCGGCACCGGCGAATACACGCGTTCCATATTCGAAGTCTCCGCGATCGCATTGCTGCTGTCCTGGCTGGCGGCGGTCATCGTGATTCCCTTGCTGGGCTATCGAATACTGTCCGAGCACCCCACGCGCCGCGCTTTCGGTTTCCACAGGGATGCGCCTTCGGCTGCGGCCACGGCGCCGGGCGGAGATGCGACGCCGGGCAGAGGTGCGATGCCGGACGGAGGTGCGGTGCCGGACGGAGATGCGGTGCCGGGCGGAGATGCGGCGCATGCCGAGCATCACGATGTCTACGACACGAAGTTCTACCGGCGCTTGCGCGGCTGGATCGGCTGGTGCATCGACCACCGTGGCTTGGTGCTCGCGGTTACCTTGGGCATGTTCGTCATCGGTCTCGCGGGATTCAAGCTGGTGCCGCAACAATTCTTCCCGAGCTCCGACCGGCCCGAACTATTGGTCGATCTGCGCCTGCCGGAAGGCGCATCGTTCGACGCGACGCAGCGCGAGGTGCGGCGCTTCGAAGGCGACGCTGGCGAATCGGCCGGAGATCGATCATTTCATCGACTTCGTCGGAGCGGGCGCACCCCGCTTCTATCTGCCGCTCGATCAACAGCTCGCCGCGCCGAACTTCGCGCAGTTCGTGGTGACGGCGAAGAGCGTCAAGGACCGGGAGCGGCTCGCCACAGCCCTGAGCGAGGTGCTGCGCACGCAGTATTCATCGATCCGCACCCGCATCAGCAGGCTCGAGAACGGTCCGCCGGTCGGTTTCCCGGTGCAATTCCGGGTCAGCGGTCCCGAGATCGGCACCGTCAGGCAGCTGGCGGAAAAGGTCGCCGAGGTCATGCGGCGCAACCCGGATACCGCCAACGTGCAGTTCGACTGGGATGAGCCCGCGGAGCGCTCGGTGCACTTCGAAGTCGATCAAGACCAAGGCGCGCGACCTCAACATCTCCTCGCTGGACATAGAGAACTATCTGCAGATGTCGCTGACCGGCTATACGATCACGCAGTTCCGCGAGCGCGACAAGCTCATCGGCGTGGATCTGCGCGCGCCGCGAGCGCGATCGCGTCGATCCGTCGCAAATCGAGCGCCTGGCGATGCCCTCGCCGAGTGGAATTGCCGTACCGCTGGCCGCGCTCGGGCGCTTCACCTACGGGCTCGAATACGCCGTGGTGTGGGAGCGCGACCGTCAGCCGACGATCACCGTGCAGGCCGACGTGCAGCACGGGGCGCAGGGTATCGATGTCACCACCCGGATCGACAAGGCGCTCGGCGGCGCTGCACGCGGAGCTGCCGGTCGGGTACCGGATCGAAATCGGCGGCGCGGTCGAGGAGAACGCCAAGGCGCAGGCTTCGATCAATGCGCAGATGCCGCTGCTCATCGTCGCGGTGCTGGTGTTCCTGATGGTGCAGCTGCAGAGTTTCAGCCGCGTGCTGATGGTGGTGCTCACCGCGCCGCTCGGACTGATCGGGGTGGTGATCGGCATTGCTGCTGTTCCACATGCCCTTCGGCTTCGTCGCGATGCTCGGCACGATCGCGATGTTCGGCATCATCATGCGCAACTCGGTGATTCTGGTGGATCAGATCGAGCAGGACATCCGCGCGGGGCACAGCCGCTTCGAGGCCATCATCGGCGCAACCGTGCGGCGCTTCCGGCCGATCACGCTGACGGCGACGGCGGCGGTGCTGGCGCTGATCCCGCTGCTGCGAAGCAATTTTTTCGGCCCGATGGCGACTGCGTTGATGGGCGGCATCACGGTGGCCACGGTGTTGACGGTGTTCTATTTGCCGGCGCTGTATGCATTGTGGTTCCGAGTGCGGCGGGATGAACGACCCACACCGCGGGATGAAGCAACGCCGAGCGATGAATCCGTACAGGAGGCCCGGTGATGGTGGTGTTGCAATCAAGTCGAGTAAGAACCTCCCCGGCCGCCTGCATCGGAGTGGCGGCGCTCGCCTTGACTTTGACCGCATGCGGCGCGTTCGGACCGGATCGTAATCCGCCGAAACTGCCCACGATGGCGCACTACTCGGTCGACCCGGAGCCGGCGCAGCTGCCTGCCGCGGGCGGAATCGTCCAGCGCCTGGAGTTGAACGGGCGTCCGGTGCCGGAGTGGTGGCAGGCCTATCAGTCGGCTGCGCTCGACGCGTTGGTCGAGGAGGGGCTGGCCAACGATCCGTCGCTGGCGGCCGCGCAGCACACCCTCAAGGCCGCGCGGGAAGCTCTGCGCTCGCAGATCGGCCAATCCATGGTGCCGAGTGTCGACGTGGGCTTCGACCCGACTCGCCAGCGGGCGCTCGGCATTCCGATTTTGCCGCATGAGCAGACATTTCAATATGAACGTCTTCGCCGCCGAGGTACAGACTTCGTACACGTTTGATTTCTTCGGCGCCGCGGTGCTGGCCAACCGCGCGCTTGCGCTGCAAGTCAAGCAGCAGGCCTACCAGCTCGAGGCGACCCGACGGGCGCTTGCGACGAATATCGTGGTGGCGACCATCAATGCCGCCTCGCTGCAGGCAGCAAGTCTCCGCGACCGAAAGTCTGGTCGCGCTCGGCGAACGGCGCGCAGAGCAAACCGCGGCGCGCTACAAGCTCGGCAGCGCATCGCATGATGAAATGCTTTCGGCCGAGGAAGATGCCGCTAACGCGGCGGCGACATTGCCGGCGCTGCGCGCCAAGCTTCTCGAGATTCGTCACGCAGCAGGCAGTGCTGCTGGGACGCACGCCGGACATGGCACCCATGCCCCTGTCCCTGGACACTCTGCATCTTCCGGAGCGCGTGCCCGTGGCGGTTCCTTCCGATCTGCTGCATCAGCGGCCGGACATTCTGGCGGCCGAAGCGAACGTCCGGGCGACGGCAGACGAGGCCGGAGCGGCCGCGGCATCGATGTTTCCATCATTGACCCTGTCGGCGGCCTATGGCCGCGGGGGCTTCGATTGGTCCACCTTCACTTCGCCCGCCGGGGCCATCTGGAGCGTGGGCGCGAGCTTGACGCAGCCGCTGTTCCACGGCGGCGCGCTGGTCGCGCGCAAACATCAATACGAAGCGACTTACGATGCCGCCGTCGCCCAATACAAACAGACCGTGCTGGCTGCCTTTCAGAATGTCGCGGACACCCTAGTGTCGCTCGATGAAGATGCGAATACGCTGGCCCAGGCCGAGCGCGCCGCAAACGCCGCACGCTCCATGCAGCGCGACACCAGCTCGCGGTACCGGCTGGGTGCGGCAGGGTTCTACGCCACTTTGACGGCGGGGCAGCAGTACGAGAACGCAAACGTTCAGTACATTCGCGCGCGCGCGGCGCGGCTGGCCGATACCGCCGCTCTGTTCGACTCCATGGGCGCTCCGCCGGCGGCCGGCGGAGCGCGGAGCGCGGCGGCTGTGTACACCGGGGTGCCGGACCGCGAAGCGTCCGGGCGCTGATCGGATCAGGCGGCCGTGCCGAGGCAGAGCGCCGACACCGAGCGCCACCAGGCCGCCGTCAGCAGTTCCGCATGGCGATCCTTGAACACCGGGACGAGCGCCGGCGGGATGGAAAGGAAGGGCAGCCACTGCTCGGGGAACACGTCGTGCGGCCCGCAGTAGTACCAGGGCTCGCCGCTGAATTCCTCATCCTCGCTGCTCGGTTTCGGCAGGTCGCGGAACACGCACTCGGTCAGCAGGCCTATTTCGTCGTAGTCGTAGAAGATCACGCGGCCGTGATTGGTGACGCCGAAATTCTTGAGCAATAAATCGCCGGGAAACACATTGCTGGCCGCCAGGTCGCGCAGGGCATTGCCGTAATCGATGATGGCGGACTCGGCGGCTGCCGGATCGGCCTCGCGCAAGAATAAATCGAGCGGACGCAAGCGCCGTTCGATGTAGCAATGCTCGATGATCAAGTCATCGCCTTCGATTCGGCAGCTCTCGGCTGCCTCGCTCAGAAGCTCGTTGGTGAGGGCGGGCATGAAGCGCGCCCGCGGCAGCCGCAGCCGTTTGAATTCCTGGGCGTCGACCAGCCGCCCGGCGCGGTCGTGCCGGAACACGAATTGGTAGCGCTCGATGACATCCTCGCGCGTGCTGGTCTTGGGCGCGCCGAATTGGTCGCGGATCACTTTGAATACCAGATCGTGAGAGGGGAGGGTGAATACGATCATGACCAGTCCGCGCTCTCCTGGGGCATGCACGAAACTGTCGATGGATTTGTCCAAATGCCGCTGCAGCGCGAAGTAGCGCTCGGTCTTGCCTTGCTTGGCGCGGCCGAGCACCGTGTACAGCTCGTCGATGGACTTGCGCGGCATGAAGGAGCGCAGCAGAGTGATGGCTGCGCTGACCACCGGCAGATCCACATGGAAATAGGAGCGCGAATAGCCGAACAGCGAACCGACATCCGCGCGCGCCAGCATGACGGCATCCACCTTCACGCCCTTGGAGGAGTTGGTGAACGATACGACCAAGGGCGTGATGGAGCCGTCGCCGATCAGGCGGCCGACGACGAACGCGTGCATGCCGCGGTAAAACAGCGGCTCGATCAGCTCGATGGACTCGGGTTGCCCGCTGAGGCGGCCGGTCTGGAAGAAGCGGCCGATTTCGGCACTGATGCGATGCACGGCCGATTCCGCATCTTCGATCGCCGCGCCGAACGGCAAATCCGTGAGCACCTCGCGCACGGCCGTGGGCAGCGAACCGCCTACCCGGTAGACGCGGATGGGCACCGCGCCTGCCGCGCGGCCCACGCTGGTCGCGCAAAACTCGACTTCCGGGTTGACGCCCACGGTGCCGAAAAGATCGCGTGTCACCGAATTGAAGAAAGTGCGGTAGAAATCGCTGTCGGGCCGGCGTGCGACTATGACTTCGTAAGCGCGCTTGATGTCGATCCAGAGCGCCACATCGGTGCGCCTCGAAAGCAGCTGGCTCGCGATCGCAGCGACTGCCTCGCGCTACCCGCAGCTCATACAGCTCGATGCGGGCCACCGAATCGAGCTGGGCCGCGTGCCAATCCTCGGCGAGGAAGTTCAGCGCCGCGCGCCGAGTAATCCGGCCGAACTCCTCGTTGTACAGCCGAAAGTGCTCCGCGATCAGGGCGGCGTGATCTTTTGCAGTGACGCCGTCCTTCGTCGCAATGGAAATCACGGCGGCATTCATGCCTGCGACCCCTTACGCCAATGCGCGCTTGGGGCCGGGTTTCGGCTGCGTCGTGAACTGCTCGGTCTCGGTGCTGCCGGCCATCGCACCGGTGGAGTGAGCCCCTGCACTGATCGCGGTCTGTACGGCATCGAAGTAGCCGGTGCCGACGAAGGCTTGGTGTTTCGCCGCTCTGTAGCCTGCGCCTTCCTGGCTGAATTCGCGCTGTTGCAGCCGCGAGTAGCCCAGCATGCCGTCCGCGTTATAGGCCGACGCCAGTTCGAACATGGACAGGTTCAGTGCATGCCAACCGGCCAGCGTGATGAATTGGAAGCGGTAGCCCATGGCGGCGAGGTCCTCGCGCCAGCGCTTCATCGACGCCGCGTCGAGCTTGGCCTGCCAGTTGAACGACGGGGAGCAGTTATAGGCCAGCAACTTGCCGGGGAATTTAGCGTGAATCGCCGCAGCGAAACGCTTTGCCTCGGCCATGTCGGGCTTGGAAGTCTCGCACCACAGAAGATCTGCGTACGGTGCATAGGACAAGCCTCGATCGATGGCTTGCTCGATGCCCGCTTTGACGTAAAAGAAGCCCTCGCTCGAGCGCTCGCCCGTGAGGAAACGGGCGTCGCGCGGGTCGTGATCGGTCAGCAGCAGGTCTGCGGCGTCGGCGTCCGTGCGGGCAATGATTACCGTGGGCACGCCGAGCACGTCGGCAGCGAGGCGCGCCGCCACCAGCTTGTTGATGGCTTCGCTGGTCGAGACCAACACCTTGCCGCCGAGATGCCCGCATTTCTTGGCGGACGACAATTGATCCTCGAAGTGCACGGCCGCGGCGCCGGCGCGGATCAGCGCCTTGGTCAGCTCGAATGCATTGAGATTGCCGCCGAAGCCGGCTTCTGCATCGGCGATGATGGGAACCAGCCAGTCGATGTCGGCTTTGCCGTCCATGTGGTGAATCTGGTCGGTGCGCAGCAGCGCATTGTTGATGCGCTCAACCATTTTGGGCACCGAGTCGACGGGATACAGACTCTGGTCGGGGTAGACCTCGCCGGCCGTATTGGCATCGCCTGCGACCTGCCAACCCGAGCAGTAAATCGCCTTCAGCCCCGCTTGCACCGTTTGAATGGCCTGATTTCCGGTCATGCAGCCCAGGCCCGCGATCACGGACTCACTGTGCAACTGGCGCCAGAATTTCTCTGCGCCCAGGCGAGCCAGGGAATACTCGATATGCACGGAGCCGCGCAGCCGCGCAACGTCGGCCGTGCTGTATGGACGCTGGATGCCGGACCAACGGTCGGGGGTTTTATCGCTCAATGCCATTCTCCTTGTCGTCAAAATCGGGGCGTCAAATTCAAGGCGTCGAATCCGCGCGAGCTTGCTTGTCGGGATGCCCCAGTTTAAAGTACGGAAAGCGCGGATTTACACAATAGAAATTTCACACTGTGAATTTCACATAGGTACCCAGTGACCAGTGATTTAATGCTCGCGCAGCGAGCACCTAAAGGACGGGGTCGCATCGACCCCGTAGATCCGGCGCGAAGCGCCTGACAATCATGGGAACATTGATACGGCAGGGGCATTTTCTCGGGACCAAACTCAGGTCCCTGCGCAAGCGCAATGGGCTCACCCTGGACGAATTGTCGGCACGCTGCGTGCAAATCGACGCGGCGGGGGCGCCCTCGGTGTCCTACCTGAGCATGGTGGAAACCGGCAAACGCATGCCTTCGGCCGACATGCTGGACATGCTGGCGGGCATTTTCAGCAAGGATGCGCGCTGGTTTCTCGACGAGAATACCGAGATCGAAGCTGCTCCGGCGCGGCGCGAACGCGGCGGCCTCGAAGCCATGCCCCTGGAGCCGGCCTTTCTGTTCTCGCCGGAGTTGCTGCAGAACGCGCTGCCGGAGCTGCTGTCGCAAACCGGCACCACCGGCCGCCAATTTGCGCAATTATTGATCCGCGTTTGGCAGGAAACCCGCCACAACAATTTCCCCGACATCGAGCGCGCCGCCGAGGAGTGCGGCAAGCGCCAGATGCCGCTCACCCTGGATGCGCTGATGGCCATCTGCAAGCGGCATGCGCTCGAGGTGAAATGGTTCGACGGCGATGCTCGCAAGCCCAGCGGGGCCCTGGTGCGGTCCCAATTCGATGCGCCTAAAACGGTGCTGATCAACAAGCGCTTGCGCAATCAAGAGGAGCGCCTGAAGTACGAACTGGCGTTCTTCATCGGCCACAAGATCCTGCACAACGGCGATGGCGCCATCTCCTCGCACAACGCCGTTCATCCCGTCGACGGCGAATCCCCCGGCGCGGCGGCCGGCATGGGCGCGCAGGACGTGCTGTATGCCTGGCGCGATTTCGAGTGCAGCTTTTTTGCCGGCGCGCTGCTGTGTCCGCGCGTGCCGTTCCGGCGTTTCTTGATTCGCGAGGCGCACACCGTCGCCGCCTGCCGCAAGGTGGGGGTGACGCCGGCGCTCGTGATGCGGCGTATGACCGCCGTATCGCCGTACCGGCACTGGCATTACTTCGATGCCTACGCGCCGGGCTATCTGCGCGCGGTGTATCGCGGCAACGGCATTCCCTTGCCCTGGGGCAATATGAGCCTGGTGTCCGACCCCTGTCCGCGGTGGGCGGTGTTTCGCCTTTTGCAAACGCCGCCGTCGGCGCCCCCGATGCAAAAGCCGAAGTCGCAGATCTCAGTGATGCAGGACGGTAAGCGCGCCCGGCTGTACTGCTGTCATTCATTGCTGACCCGCGACGCACTGGACGAGGAACACGTGCTGTCCGTGGGCGTTGATCTGTTGCCGGCGCTCGATGCTCAGGGGTTCGACGGCGAGGAGACGGTCGCGGCGGTGGCGGATGCCTGCCGGCGCGGCGGCGGCGACGGCGTGATTCCGGAACGCGCGGCCGGTGCCATCCGTGCCGCATCGCAGGTGCTCAACATTGCATGGATTGCCGAGGCGGTCGACTTGCCGGCGAGCGTCATCTGTCCGCGCAGCGGCGCCTGTCCGCGGCAGCCGCACGGCTGCGTGTAGCCTGTCCGCGGCAGCCGCACGGTTGCGTGCTGTCCGCGGCGGCCGCACGGCTGCGCGTGGAATTCGGCGGCAATTATCCCGGGAACAGCTTGTTCGCCGTTTCCGCAATCAGCTTGCCCTGGTGATGAGCGCCCGCCAGATCGAGGGCGCTGGGCTGACGCTGACCGGCTCCGCCGGCGACCGTCGTCGCTCCGTAGGGGCTGCCGCCGACGATTTCGTCCAGAGTCATTTGCCCCTGATGGCTGTAGGGCAGGCCGACGATGATCATCCCGAAATGCAATAAATTGGTGAGGATGGAAAACAAGGTCACTTCCTGGCCGCCGTGCTGTGTGGCGGTTGAAGTGAATGCGCCGCCGACTTTGCCGTGCAGGGCGCCGCGCATCCACAGGCCGCCTGCCTGATCGAGAAAGCTCGCCATTTGTGAAGCGATTCGACCGAAACGTGTGGGGCTGCCGACGATGATGGCGTCATAGTTCGCCAAATCTTCGATGTTGGCCACGGGCGCTTTCTGATCGAGCTTGAAATGCGCCGCCTTGGCCGCTTCCGCGGCCATGGTTTCGGGGACGCGCTTGATGTCGACTCGAGCGCCGCCCGATCGGGCGCCTTCGGCGATGGCGTTCGCCATGGCTTCCATATGACCGTAGGAGGAATAGTAGAGAACCAATACTTTTGCCATGAGAGTCTCTGGATGGTGGACACAGGGGGGCTGCTGGGAACTAAGACTATGTCAGCTCGAATTCCCTGACAAGATGGCATAATAGGATTGGACTGAGCCAATTTCGTAAGGAATCTCGTGCTGGATCTCAATGAAGTGCGCATGTTCGTGCAGGTGGTCCGCGCCCGAAGCTTTGCCGAGGCAGCGCGGCGGCTGGGGGTGCCTTCCAATACCCTGAGCCGGCGAGTACGGCGCTTGGAGGCCGGCCTGGATACCCGTTTGATGCAGCGCTCGACCCGCAAGCTTACGTTGACCGCGGCAGGCTCGGCCTTCTTCGAGCGCTGCGCACCGGCGGTGGACGGCGTGCTGGACGCCGGAAAGGACTTGGCCGGAGGCAGCCAGACTGCCAGCGGCACCGTGCGGGTCGCCGCGCCCGCCGACTTTCTGGATTTCTTCGGAATTGAATGGGTGGCGCAATTCTTGGCGCTGCACCCAAAGGTACGCTTGGATTTCGTGCTGAGCGATGCGCGTGCGGACCTCATCGGCGAGGCCATCGATGTGGCGTTTCGCGGCGGCTCGGTTTCCGATCGGCAACAGGTGTTCCGGCAATTGATGGCGCAATCGTTCATCTTGGTTGCCAGTCCCTCCTACTTGAAAGCGCACGGCCATCCCAACGCCTTGCAGGAGTTGAGCCGGCACGATTGCCTGACCGCCTCCGGACAGCCGGGCGCCGCGACGTGGACCCTGCAGGGCCCTGGCGGCAGCGAGGAGGTCAAGGTCAGCGGCCGATTCAGTGCCAACAGCGCACGGGTCCTGCTCAAGAGCTGTCTCGGCGGTCTCGGAGTCGCATTCTTGCCGAGCGTGCTGATCGCCCGGCACGTTCGCGCCGGCCGTTTACTCCATGTGCTGAGGCAGTATCGGCGCGAAGGTGCCGACTTGAACGTGATACTGCCGAGCAGTCAGCAGATTCCGACTGCCGTTGCCGCCTTCGTCGATTTCGTTGCCGATAGACTTCAGTCCACAATGGCGAGCGAGCGTCCATCGGCTCGCAAGGGACGCCGGAGGTGACGGATATGGTGCAGGGCAAATGGAATATCACCATCAAAACGCCAGTAGGGGACAAGGCGGGCGTGCTCGAGCTCAAGACCGAGGGAACGACGTTGACGGGTTCCCTGTCCGATGCCGATCACTATGCCGAGATCAGCGACGGCAAGGTGGTGGGCAACAAACTCAGCTGGTCGGCCAAGATCACCAAACCGATGCGTATGAATCTGACCTTCACCGCCATCGTCGAGGCCGACCGCATCAGCGGTGCCGCCAAGCATCTGCTCGGCAAGGCGACTTTCACGGGCACGCGCGCCTAACGCACCGGTAGCGGCGTTTTGGTGCGAGCGGCGTTTTTGGGCGCCGAGCAACAGCTCGCGCGCTGATCCGGCCCCGCGGGGCGGGACACGGCGACATTGCCGCCCCGTCGATTCGCTGCAATGCGGCGCCGCAGGCGCAATAGACATTGATGGATGTCGCATTTCTCCGGCCGTTCGCTGCCGCCTGCCCGGGAACCTCGTAGGCTACAGCTTCGCCATGACGAGCCGATATATCAGATGGACGATGCGCACTTTGAAACCCCCATTTGGACGCGTCGACGGTCCGCTGTTGCACGGAATGCTGGCGGGATGCGTCATCATGGTCATTTCCTCGCTCGGGCTCTTCTACCTGTGGCATTCGGCGCAGCAGTCGCAGCTGGACGCCGTTCGCACCGAACTTAAACAGTTGGCGCGCGTTGCGGCGACCCTAGTCGATGGCGACCGGCACCGTCTGCTCAAGTCGCAGGCGCAGGCCGGCAGCCGCGATCATTTGCAACTGCTGGCTCCTCTCGTCAAGTTTCACAAAGCCGCCTCCGATATCATCTACGTCTACACGGCGATTCTCGACAAGGGCCGGATCTTCTACGTCCTGGGCACGGACTATCTGTATCGCGTCGAGGGCGACAGCGAGATTCCCGATCCCATCATGATGCCGCACGATACCATGGATCCAACCCTGCGCCGCGCGCTCGAGCGGCATGAGGTTGCCGTCAATGAAGAGCCGGTAAAAGAGGCGGTGCGCAGCTACATGAGTGCGTACGCGCCGTTCTACGACTCGCAGGGCCGCTTCGTGGGCGTGGTGGGCGTCGACATGTGGGTGCGCGATTTCGACGCGCGCATAGCCTCGATTCGCCGCGCCGGCATCGGCGCCTTCGCCGCGGTCGCCATGCTGTCATTGCTCGCCGGCTTCGTGGTCTATGGCTTGAGCCGCACCGCCTCGGGGACGAGGCGCCGGGATAAAATGATTCAAGCCCGGTTGGCCGATGCGAAGCGGCAGGCGGAGATTCAGGCGAAGCGCGCCGAGGCGGCGTCGAAGGCCAAGAGCGATTTTCTCGCCATGATGAGCCATGAGATCCGTACACCCATGAACGGCGTTCTGGGCTGCGCCAACCTGCTGCTGGAAACACCTCTCAACGCCGAACAGCGAGAATTGGCCGAGACCGTGCGGCGTTCGGGCGACACATTGCTCACCGTCATCAACGATGTTCTGGACTACTCGAAGATCGAGGCGGGCCGCATGACGGTCGAGCGCCTCGACTACGATCTGTATTCGGTATGCGAAGAGGTACGTAGGATCCTGCGGCCGGCCACCGCCGATCGCGGGCTGACCATGACCCTGTCGTACGATGCGAGCCTGCCTAGAATCGTCAAGGGAGACCCCGTGCGCATGCGGCAGGTCGTGCTCAATTTGGCGGGCAACGCCGTGAAATTCACCGAGCGGGGCGTAGTGCGCATCGAGGTGTCGCGGCTCGAGGAGACGCGGTTGAAGATCAGCGTCGTGGACAATGGCATAGGCATGACCGAGGAACAATTGGATCGGATGTTTCAGCGCTTCACTCAAGCCGATTCCTCGACGACGCGCCGCTACGGCGGAACCGGGCTCGGCCTTGCCATCAGCAAGACGCTCGTAGAACTCATGGGCGGCACCATCGGTGTGCGCAGCGAGCCCGGCAAGGGCTCCACTTTCTGGTTCGCGCTGCCGCTCGAGGCGGGCGTTCAAACTCCGAGCGAAACCCGCACGCAGGCAGCGGAGCGGTCGTTGGGGTCCCTACCGGCGCCCGGATCGGCATCACCGCCGCCCTCGGCGATACCGCTGCTGACGGCCGCAGTCGCGGAAGCGGGCGCCGCGCAGCGCGGCGCCGTCCGTGTACTCTTGGTCGAAGATAACTTCGTCAATCAACGGGTCGCCGTCTATATGCTGAATAAGCTCGGGCATGAGGTCGATGTGGCCAGGCAAGGCAAAGAGGCGATCGACATGCTCAGCAAGTCCGTCTACGACCTCGTCCTCATGGACTGCCAGATGCCGGAAATGGACGGGTTCGAAGCGACCCGCATGATCCGCGACCCCGCTTCGAGCGTCCTGGACCACGAAGTTCCGGTGATCGCCATGACCGCCAACGCGTTTCCCGAGGACCGCACGCGTGCGCTCGCCAGCGGCATGAATGATTTTCTGGCCAAGCCCGTGGACCGCTCTGTGCTCGCTGCCATGTTCGAAAAATGGCGCAAGCCCGCGGCGGTAAGTCCGCCACGCGCTGCGGTCGGCTAGCGGCCGTCGTGTTCGGCGCTCGGATTGCGCCTTGGGTAATTGCGGATTGTATGCCCGAACGGCGGCCCGAGGCATCCGGCGGGGGTTGGACCGAAACTCCAGGAGGGGGTCAGGCCGTGGCGAGCTCGGACGGATCGCAGCGGGCATCCCGGGAGGCGGAGAGGGCCGCCTTGGCATCGGGGACGCACTTGCCGCAGCAGGTGCCCACTCCGAGTTCCCGGCTGAGGTCGCGAAGGCTGGTGGCCCCGCCGCTCACGGCGGACCGGATATGCCTCTCGGAAACCGCTTTGCAGACGCAAATGATCATGATGCTATTGTGAACGCGAATGCGAATGATTGTCAATACCGAAATCGGTCGCGTTGCGGCCGCTTTGCTGCACCGAACCCATAAATGGCGCGAGCGGCGGACTGCCGCCGCGTCCGTATGCATAATGTGCGCTTCGATTCGTAACGTCATCGGCTCGAGAGAATTGCAATGAAGATTTTTTCCTGGAACGTCAACGGCATTCGCGCGGTGCTCAAGAAGGGGGTGTTCCAGCCGTTTCTGGAAAAGTACCGGCCCGACATCGTCTGTCTGCAAGAAACCAAGGCCGAACGCGGGCAGTTCGAGATCGATTTGCCCGATTACCGCGAGCACTGGAACTCCGCCGTCAAGAAGGGCTATTCGGGCACCGCGATTTTTTCGAAGCTCGAGCCGCTGTCGGTGGTCAACGGCTTTCCCACCGAGTTCGCGCGCCGCTTCGCGTTCGCCGACGAACTGCAGCGCGACAGCGCCGAGGAAGGCAGGGTCATGACGGCGGAGTTTCCGAAATTCCACCTCGTGACGGTGTACACGCCGAACGCCAAGGACGACCTCAGCCGCTTGGGATTGCGTTTCAAGCATTGGGATCCGGCCTTTCTCGCCTATTGCAAGCAGCTCGAAAAGAGCAAGCCGGTCATTTTCTGCGGCGATCTGAACGTGGCGCATACCGAGCTGGATCTGGCCAATCCCAAGCCCAATCGCGGCAAAAAGGGCTTCACGGACGAAGAGCGCGCCGGATTCCAAAATTTCCTGGATGCGGGTTTCGTCGACACCTTTCGCCTGTTTACTCAGGGAAATGGGCATTACTCGTGGTGGAGCCACTTCGCCAATTCTCGGGCGCGCAACATAGGATGGAGAATCGACTACGTTCTCGTGTCTGGGCAGCTGCGCGGGTCGGTGAAGAGCGCCGAGATCCATCCGACCGTCATGGGCAGCGATCACTGCCCAGTCAGCATAGTGCTCGATGCATAAGTCCGCGGGAGCGCACTGGGGCGGCCGCGCTCTATCGGCGGTGCTGTTCGATCTCGACGGTACGCTCTTGGACACGGTGGCGGACATCGCGTTGGCGCTCAACCGCACCATGCTCGAGTACGGCTGCGAGCCGCTGCCGGATGAGGACGTACGCCGCATGATCGGACGCGGCTCGCCGATTCTGATCGAGCGCGCCGCCGCCTCGCGGGGCCTCAACCTGGGGGATGCAGCCCAGGCTGCCATGGTCGAGCGGTTCTTTCACCACTATGGCGAACTCGAGGAATCGAACGAGGACCGCGCGCAGCCCTATGAGGGCGCCGCCGAGTCGCTTCGAATCGTGCATGAGGCCGGATTGCGCACCGCGGTGGTCACCAACAAGCAGCATCGCTTCGCCGCCGCGCTGCTCAGGCGTCTGGGGCTGGCAGGCTGGGTCGATGTGGTGATCGGCGGCGATACTTGCCCGCGCCGCAAGCCTGATCCGCTGCCCTTGCTGTTTGCCTGCGAATCGCTGCGTGTGCCTCTGCCTGAGTCTCTGATGGTCGGCGACTCGGTCAACGACGTGCAAGCGGCGCGCGCCGCCGGCGTCCCGGTCATCTGCGTATCGTATGGGTACAACGAGGGCCGTGATCCACGGACTTTGGAGTGCGATGCGCTTCTCGACTCGTTGGCCGAACTACCCGCGCTGCTCCAGGTTCGAGGGCCCGCGTGCCACCCCACAGGGCCGACGCTCACAGCAGGTAACGTATGCGAAAAACAATGATCCTGACGATGGCCCTCTTCTGCACGTCGCCGCTGCCCGCGGCCGAGCCGCCCAGCCGATTCGGCGTCGATGCGCCGCAGCTCGCCCCCCTGGGGGATGGGACGGTAGGCGTCAAGACTCTGCACTTGGTCCAGCATGGGCAAATCGATGTGTTGGCCTTCGATGCTGAAAAGGGGTCCGCCCCGCGGGCGGACCGCATCCTCGGCGTTGAGCTTTGGTATCCCGCACAGGCGCGCCCCGGCGCGAAGCGGGTGGTGTATACGGCCGCTCTTCCTTCGGAGCCCCCGGCGCCGCCGGCGAAGTTCTCCATACCCGGCATCGCAGTGCGCGACGCATCGCCGTCGGGAAGCGGACATCCGTTGATAATCGTCTCGCACGGCTACAGCAACGATCCGGATGAGATGACGTGGTTGACCGAAAACCTCGCCTCCAAAGGCTACGTCGTGGCCGCCATACGCCACGATGATCCGCCGATCACCGACCGCAGCCGATTTCCCCAACCCCTGATGCGCAGGCCCCTGGACATCGCCTTCGTCGCGCGGACTCTGCAGAGCACGCTTGGCGCGGATCATTTCGTGGATCCCGGGCGCACGGCGCTGGTCGGCTACTCCATGGGCGGCTACGGGGTGCTGACGGCGGCCGGCGCGACTCTCGATCCGCAGGGAGCGGCGGTCAAATGGGTGCCGGGAGGCCTGATGCTGCCGTATGCGCGCGGCGGCGCGCTGCGCGACTCGCTCGAGGTCAAAGGTCTGCGGGCGGTGGTGGCGATTTCCCCTGCCGGGGGCGGTCCGCTGGCTGCGTGGGGCGCTCAGGGCCTCCGCTCGATCTCCGCGCCGCTGCTGCTCATCGCCGGCGACGATGATAGGACCGTCGACTACTCCAGCGGAGCGCGGGCGATTTTCGATATGGCGAGCGGCGCGCAGCGCTACCTGCTGACCTTCAAGGGCGCCGGGCATGCGATCGGTCTGGACCCTGCGCCCGATGCCATGCGGCAGCGGCTCTGGGACCAGGACTGGTTTGAAGATCCGGTGTGGCGCAAGGAACGGATCAATGCCATCAACGCGCATTTCATCACCGCGTTCTTGGACCTCTACGTCAAGGGCGATGAGAGCCGGGCAGCGTATCTCGACGTTCCGGTAGCCGACTCATCCGCCGGCGTCTGGCCGGCTTCGACGCCGCCCCTTGCCTACGATGCCTACAGCCCCGGATCCTCGGGCATCACCGTGTGGAAGGGCTTTCAACGCAATCACGCGGCAGGCTTGGAAATGCTGCAGGCTCGACCACAGTAGCGGCCCGAATGCCGCCACGAAGACGCCCGTCACATTCCTGGCTTTCATGGGTAGGGGAATGCCCTAGATGACTCCTGAGAGATGACCTTCATCACGTCACTTTGCCCGCGAACATGCCAAGAATGCGCCATATGCGGTGCTGCACTGCGGTTCTGACCTGGTTATGCCAAGAATCATAAATATCGCGCTAGCCGCGGCAATTCTATTGTCCGCCGGAGTCGTTTCCCGAGCGGCCGCAGAATCGACTTTTGCGGATCAGCTCGAGATGCTCGAATGGTCGGACCCCGAGCGCGCGGCGCAGATCGTCGATGCAGCGCCGCCGCTGTCCTCCCAGTCCGTGGCGACGGAAATCGACATGCTGGAGATTCGCGGGATGGTGTACGCGGACAGTACTCGAGACGACGATGTTTATGCGGTCGAGCGGCGGCTCGAAGCCATTGCAAGCGCGGACAACGATGCCGCGGTGCGCGCTGGCCGCTTCGTGCGTGCGTACTCGGCGCGCCAGCACAACCAGTACGCGGCGGCGGAGGCCGAGCTCAAAGGCATCGACGTCAATGCGATCGGTTCCGACACCGAGCGCTATCGCGTGCTGATGCTGCAAGGACATGTGTTGCGCATTCTGGGGCAGGATGAGGCCGCGCTGCCGTCATTGGAGAAGGCGCTGGATCTTGCAAACAAGATGCATGACGAGCTGCGGACCCTGCACGCCATGCTGTCATTGGCCCGAATTTATACCGACAGCGGCAACTTCGATCGGGGCATGGTTCAATTGAATGCGGCGCGCACCCTCGCCAACCGCTTGGGAGACGAAGCGGCGCTGGTGGAAACCGAAGAGCGCGTAGCCGACATAGCGGATCGCCGCGGGGACAGGGCTGAGGAACGGCGCGCCTCGCTGGCGGGGCTCGAGCATGCCAAGCGCTCGGGAAGCAGCAAGTGGCTGGAATTGGCGCTCGTCAACCTCGGCGACTCCTATTTGAAGACGCGCGACTTTGCCGAATCGCTCAAGTATTCCAAAGAAGCGTTGCCCATCATGCAGCGGACGAATCAGCGCGACGATGAGCAGATCACCCTATTCAACGAAGGCCTGGCCTATATCGGGCTCGGCAGCATCAAGGCCGGCGAAAAGCTTGCGGAGGGAGCTATAGCCGAATCGCTTGCCGGCAGCAATCTTCTGGACGCGAAGGAACTCCTGCGGGAATACGCGGACGCATTGGAGCACGCGGGCTATTTGATGATGGCGATCCAGGCCTATCACCGCTATGACGAGACCAGCGAGAAATTCATGACGAACACGCGTCAGCGCGCGTTCCTGGAACTTTCCGCGCAATTCGACGACGAGCGCAAGGCGCGCGAACTCGAGCTGTTGCGGCGCGACAATGCGCTCAAAGTCTCTGAAATGCGCGGACAGCGCTTGCGCCAGCAGTTGATCGTCGCGGCAGCGCTGTTCATTGCATGCATCTGCGCCGCGCTGGTCTGGGCTTTCGCCCGCGTCAGCAAAGCCAACGAAAAGCTGCGCTTCAGCAGCGAGCACGACCCGCTGACGGGATTGTCGAATCGCCGCTATTTCAACGAGCGCGTGCTGGCGGTCGATGGCGGCCGCCCAGTCGGAGGTTGCGTGCTGCTGGCGGATCTCGATCACTTCAAACGCATCAACGACACCTACGGGCACCCGGCCGGCGACGCCGTTCTGGCGGCCATGAGCCAGCGCCTCGCGGCGGCGCTTCGAGAGAACGACAAGCTGGTCCGCTGGGGGGGCGAGGAGTTTCTGGCCGTGCTCGGACCGATGACGCCGGCGCAAGCGGATTTGACCGCCGAAAGGCTGCTGCAAGCAGTGCGCCGCGAGCCCGTCATGTGGAACGGCCAGCTGATCCGCTGCACGATTTCGATCGGATATGCGAGTTTCCCGATGGCCGGCTCGGCCACCGACATCTCCCTCGACAGCGCCATAAGCCTGGTCGACAAGGCGCTGTACGTAGCCAAACGCCGAGGCCGCGACCGTGCCTGCCTCATCAAGGTGGTGAGCGCCCGCGATGAGAAGGAATTGACGACCATCAGCTCGGAATTCGAGTCCGCGACGACGGACCGCAGGGTCCAGTTGGTGGAGATTCTGGGCGCCGCCGCTTAAAGCCCGGTCCCGGGTGCGGGCTTGACCGTACCGCCGTGACCGCGTGGCCTTGACCGTACTGCCGTGACCGCGCGGCCGTGCCCGTGCGCCGACAATGGGTAAATGGCCGGCAGGCGGGTATAGTCTGCAAAAATATCTAGGGAAGGCGGCCAAATGAATTCAATGGACGGCCTCGCGCAGGCAAGGGAAGCGGCTGCGGGCTCATCTTGGTATTTGTTCGATCTCGTGGGAAGCGGCGTCGCCGTGACCGCGCCGGACGGGACCTTGGAGTTCTGCAATGCCGCGCTGCTGCAGCTGCTGGCGCAGAGCGCCGAAGCGGTGTTGAGCACATCGGTATTCAAGCTGCTGGAAGGCAGTACCGAGAACCAACTGGAACGACTGCACCGGGCCGCACTCAGGGCCAACCACGAATTGCGCGCCCACGTCCGCAGCTCCAACGGCAGGTTCGTGGCGAGCGCGGTCATGCGCCGATCGGACGGGCCCGATGGGCCGCGGGTGGTCTGGTCGTTCGTGGATGCGAGCTGCAATTCACCGGCGCCGGAACTGGCTCTATGGGGCACGGAGATCGGACTCTGGGACTGGGACGTTGCCAACGACCGGCTGACGTGGATCAATGATTGGTGCGAACATTCGCAGCTCGCGGCCTTCTCCGGAAGCGGCCATGAACAACTGTGGCAGGCACGGATACATCCCGAGGATCTGCAATCCTATCGTGAAGTAATGAGTGGACAATTGCGCGGCCACGCCGCGCCCTATGACGTCGAGTATCGGCTGCACAACCGCGACGATGCCTGGGTTTGGATACAGGAGCGCGGCCGCGTCATCGAGCGGGATTCGACGGGGCGCGCGTCGCGTTTGGTCGGTATTTGCCTCGACGTGGACGAGCGGCACAATTCGGCGCATGCCCTGGAGCGCAGCGAGTCGCGGCTGGCGCATGCCGTTTGGGGAATGAGCGTCGGCTTGTGGGACCACGAGGTGGCGACGGATACGCTGCACTGGTGGAACGACTGGTGCGCCAGCGTCGATCTGGATCCCTGCGACGGTCCCCGGCACACGGAACGCTGGAAAGCGTGCATCCACCCCGAGGATTTCCCGCCGTTCGAGGGCGGATATCAGGCCCTGATCGACGGCCGCAGCGATTTCTACGAAGCGGAGTACCGGCGCCGCACTCGATCAGGAAATTGGCGCTGGATCATGAGCCGCGGACGCGCGACCGCACGCAACGCAACGGGGCGCGCGCTGCGCACCGCGGGGGTGACCATCGATATCGATGCGCGAAAGCGCGTGGAACTCGCGCTGCGCGATAGCGAAGCTCGCCTCGAAGCGGCGATATGGGGTGCGGATCTCGGACTTTGGGACTGGAAGCTGCAGGACGATTCGCTTCTGTGGCTCTCGGATTGGCCGACACGATTTGGAATCGATGCGGCGGTCCGCACGGTGCGGCGCGACGAATGGGTCGACCGGGTGCATCCCTTGGATCGCCAAAAATACGCCGCCGAGGACCACGCCTTGATATTCGACGGCAGCGACTCCGCCGAGAGCGATTACCGGATTTTATCTTCGGCCGGCGAGTGGCGCTGGGTGAACGTGCGGACCAGGGTGATAGAACGCAGCGTCGGCGGCCACGCATTGCGAATAGTGGGCGCGTGCATCGATGTGGATTCACGGCGGCGCGCCGAGCAGATGCTGCGGACTCAAGCGATGATTCTGGAAACCATGCGCGAAGGCGTGGTTCTGGTCAAACTCGACGGACGCATAGCGTTCACCAATCCTGCTTTCGACCGCATGTTCGGCCGGCGGCCCGAAGAGCTGATCGGGATTTCGGTGTTGGAGGTGTTCAACGGCCGGCAAGGCCAGTCCCCGACGGTGACCTTGGAGACCTTGTTGGAGTTGCACAGCCGCGGCGCAAAACGCGACATGCTGTTCCGGCGGCGCGACGGCAGCCAATTCTCGGGCGAAGCGCTATCCGCGGAAATCGAGCTGAGCGGGGAGAAGAGGATTCTGGTCGTGGTGCAGGATGTCTCGGAGCGCAAGCAACTGGAGTCCGAGATCATCGAAATCGCCAACGCAGAGCGGCGGCGTCTTGGAGCCGATTTGCACGACGGCCTGGGCCAGGAGCTGACGGGCATTTCACTCATGCTTCGCAGCCTTGCACGCCGCTCCACCATTGCCGCATTCGGCGCCGCTCCGGATCTCGACGAGATCATCGCCCTGGTGAACCATGCCATCCAAAGCGCCCGCAAAATGGCGCTCGGCATATCGCCGGTGACGCTCGAACGCGGCGGCCTGCTGCCCGCATTGCAAAGTCTCATCGGTTGGTCCCGGGACAGCTATAACATCGATGTCCGATTGCGCTTGTCGATAAGAGTTCCGCTGCGCATCAGGGAGTCCGCCGCGGTTCATCTGTATTTGATTGCACAGGAGGCGATCAACAACGCCGTCAGGCACGGGCGAGCCCGATCCATAGTGGTGGCCCTGCGTACCAGTCGAACCTTGGTCTCGCTGTCGATCACCGACGATGGCGTCGGCATCGCCGAGTGTGCGGCGCGAGGCTCCGGCATGGGACTCAAGCTGATGGAGTATCGCTCCGCCGTGATCGGCGGAGCGATGGGGATCAAGCGCCTCGCGTATGGCGGTACGCGAATTCACAGTGTTTGCCCGCAGGATGCCGTCGATCGGTCGCGCTATGCCGCGTCATGAAATATCAATCCCAGAGTCCGGCGCAGTACGCGATGCACCCCGGGAGACGCCGTGCCGGATTTGGACCCGCACCGGACCGCGAAGGCTCGGCACAGGCCGTTCCTTGACCGGGATCGCCGCAAAGGGGCTCCCTGAGCGGGGTGTGAGCGGGTCAGTGCTGGGCGTCGATTGCGCCGCCGCTCATTCCGAAGGTTGCGTTCGCGGCGCAGAGCCGCGGCGCAGCAGCGTGAGCGCCAGCAGCGCCGATGCGATCATAAGAAACAGACTGACGGCGTTTAGCACCGGAGTTGCGCCCTCGCGCATGCGTCCATACATCATGACGGTCAACGGTGTATCTGCGCCGACCAGCATCAACGTGGTGTTGAAATCCGCGAACGACATCAGGAAGGAGATGGCCGAAGAACCCAGCAGCGCGGGCCGCAGATACGGCAGTAAAATGGTGCGAAACACCGCCGCCTTCGAGGCCCCGAGATTGAGCGCCGCCTCTTCGAGAGTGCGGTCGAAGCGCCGCAATCGTGCGCTGATGGTCAGAGTCGCGATTGTCGCGATATAAGAGAATTGACCGAGTACGACCAAGGGCAACCCCGGCCGCAGAAAGTCCAGCTCCAAGCCGAAGCTGTCGTCCGCGAAATCCGCAAGGCGGCTCGCAAAAGCGAGGATGGAGATCCCAAGGATGACTCCGGGAATCACCAGCGGCGCAAGCATCAGGATCGACAAGGCTTGCTTGCCGCGGAAGCGTCCGCGCTCGATGAGAAATGCATTGGTCATTCCGACCAAGGCCGAGAGCGCGGTCACCCAAACGGCAACGACGCAACTGGTCCAGATGCTGCCCAGCAGCTCAACGTCGGCGAAGAGGCCGGTGCGGTTTCGGCTGGAGTTGCCGAGAAACCAATCGAGCGTAAAGCCGTGCCAGGGCGGAGCCGGATAGGGGGCATCGTTGAAGGCGAACACCGCGACCACCGCCAGCGGCAGAAACAAGAACGCGAGAAACGCGGTCAGATATGCCGCAGTGGCGGTGCGCAGCCAGATGGGTCGCGGCAGGGAGGGTATCAAGTTCGCCTCATCACGTCGCCGAAGCGCTGCCTGCTCACCGCCAAACCGAGCATTACCATTGCGGTCGAGAGCCCGAGAAGCAGGAAACCGAACGCCGCGCCCTGTTCCCAGTTGAAGCGCGTAATGAATTGCGTGTAGATCTGTTCGGTGAACCACTGCGAGTTCTTGCCGCCGAGCAGCGTCGGGGTCAGGTAATTCCCCAGAGTCAGCATGAAGACCACGATGCAGCCGGCCGTGATGCCGGGCGCCGCGTGCGGAATCACAATGGTGCGCAGAACGGTAACCCCGCTCGCACCCAAATCATACGCCGCTTCGATCAGCGAATTGTCCAGGCTCTCGAGGCTCGATACCAGCGGCACCACCATGAAGAGCAGCGAGGTGTATACCAGGCCCACCAGAATGGTCGAGTCCCGATACAGCAGTTCCACCGGCATGGCCGTAACGCCGAGCTTTACCAGCAGGGCCGGCAGAACGCCGGATTCCCTGAGCAGAATCATCCATCCCAGCGTGCGCACCGTTTCGCTGATCCAAAATGGAATGAGACAGATGATGAACAGCAGCGATCCGGCGCGGCCCCGCGCCAGCTTCGCAATGATCCAGGCGATCGGAAACGCGAGCAATAGCGTCAAGAAGGTCGCCGTGACGGACATCACCGCGGTACGCACGAATACATGCCAATACAGAGGTTGGGAGAAAAAAGTCCGGTACTGCGCCAGACTGGCGACGTAGTGGCGGGGTCCGACTCGTTCGCGGAAGGACAGCACGGCAAGATCGGCGTGCGGCAGTATGATCAGAGCGCCGAGCCAAAGCAGAGCCGGTGCCAACAGCAGGCCGAGCGTGAGCCGTGCGTGCCAGCGGGAATCCGCTGCCCCCCTAAGCATCGCGTCCTTCCGCACCGGCACGCGCCGCAAAGCACACCGCCCGCGAGGGATCGAAACTGAACAGGACCTTTTCATGAGTCTTCAGATCCGAAAACTGCCCGGTCTGGGGCAGAGCTATGCGGAACTCGCGGCGAGTTTGCGCTTCCTGGAGCAGAACCGCGGAATTCGCTCCATCGAACAGCACGCTTTGCACTTCCCCCGCATGGTGCGGGTGGTGGGGCGGCAATTCAGGCGCGCTGCGCGCGAGAATGGCGACTTCCGGACGCACGAATACCTCGACGGCATCGCCCTCCGCGATGGCGCCGGACTTGAGCGCGCGCACCACCCAGCCATCGGCGGTCGTAATTTCGGCGATGGAGCCATCTGCACCGGTGGTACGGCCCACGATGCGGTTGTTCGCGCCCACAAAACCGGCCACGAAGGGCGTTTGCGGCCGGTAGTACAGGTCTTGCGGCGTACCGAGCTGTTCGAATCGTCCGTGGCACATCACGCCGACGCGATCGGAAAGCACCAGCGCCTCGGATTGATCATGCGTGATATAGACGAAGGTCGTGCCGAAGGAGGCCTGCAACTGCTTCAGCTCGATCTTCATGTGCTCGCGGAGCTTCAGATCGAGGGCGCCTAACGGCTCGTCCAGCAGCAGTAGTGTGGGTTCCAGTACCAGACTGCGGGCGATGGCCACCCGCTGCCGCTGTCCCCCGGACAGTTCGTCGACACGCTTGTCGGCAGCGTTGCCCAATCCCACTCGTTCGAGCATGGCATTGCTGCGCTTGGTTCTCTCAGCCCGGGCCATGCCGCGCCTTGCCAGTCCGAATGCGACGTTCTCGCCCACGGACATCATCGGGAACAGCGCCAGCTGCTGAAACACCATGTTCACCGGCCGGCGGTTCGGCGCCACGCCGCGCATGCTCTTGCCGCCGATGGCGATTTCCCCGCCATCCGGCGCGATGAACCCCGCGATCATGCGCAGCAACGTCGTCTTGCCGCAGCCCGAGGGACCCAGAATCGAAAAAAAGCTGCCGCGTTCGACCGAAAACGACAGGGAGTCCACGGCAACGTGATCCACGAAACGCTTGACGACGGCGTCAGCCAGCAGGTCCGGCGTGCTCAATTGGCGGCCTTCACGAGGTCGAGCACCCGCCCTTCGATTTCCTCCAGACCGGACGGTATGGCCGGATACCAGTGAATGCCTTTCAGATCCCCGTTGGGGAAAGCGGCGCTGAATTGCGCTTTCAAACGCGGGTCGATGAGCGGCGCCGTGTTCATGGCGGCGGAAAAGCTGCCCACGGACTTGACGACCCGCGCGGCATTTTCCGGACGCATGGTGAAATTGATCCAGGCGTAGGCCGCGGCGTCGTTGCGGCCGCGTGCCGGCAGCGCGAAGGTGTCGAGCCAGCCGAGGGCGCCGGAGCGGGGAACGATGAATTTAATGTCCGGATTGGCGCGGTTGAGAGTCCAGCCGCCGGTGTCCCACATCATGGCGGCCACGATTTCGCCGGAGCGAAATCCATTGAGCAGCTGATCCTTGTTATCGTAGAAGAACTTGAAATTCGCTTTGCAGGCGATGAGCATGGCGCCCACCTTATCCATGAGCGCGCCATAGGCCTTGGGGTCGCCGTAAAGAGCGAACGGGTCGTTGCCCGAAGCGAATGCGAACGCCATCAGGGTGGGCCGCTTGAGACGAACGGCCGTCTTGCCCTTGAGATCCGGTCTGCACAGATCGGGGTAGTCGGCGATCTTGGCGCGCTTGACGTCGACCACGAGACCATCGGTCCCCCACAGATACGGCAGTCCATACACCTTGCCGTCGAGGGTGGTGTTCTTGCGGACGATGCTCAAGAACTCCGGCTGGAACTGCTCCAGCTTGACTTTGGTGAGATCGAACGGCTTGTAGATTCCGAATTCGCTTTGCGCGGCCAGGATGCGATCCTGAGAGGGCTGCGCGAGATCGTAGCCGGCACCCCCCGTCGCGCGCAGCTTCGAAATCATTTCCTCGTTGTTCGACAAGGTCACTTCTACGTCGATGCCGGTCTCTTTCTCGAATGCAGCAATCAGGTCCGCAGGTACATAATCGGCCCAACTGATGATACGCAGCTTTTGGCCGCCGGCCTGGGCCGATCCCACCCCCAAGCTCAGAACGAGTGCAAACGAGGCCATCAATAAGTATTTCATCGATTCTCCCTCTTGCTCCCTGCCGCATCTTACCGATACTTTCGGGCATAATGACAGTCCCATGAGGCGCAACAGGACCGCTTTTCTCTTCGATCTCGACGGCACTCTAATCGACAGCGTGTACCAGCACGTGCTTGCGTGGAAGTCTGCCCTCGATCAGGAGGGCATTGCGCTGTCGGTCTGGCGCATTCATCGCAAGATCGGCATGAGCGGCGGTTTATTCGCCAATATACTGCTGCGCGAGACCGGCTTCGACAATACGCCGGAGCGGCTCGAGCGGCTCCGCGTCCGCCACGCGGAAGCCTACCGCGCATTGTCGCCGAGCGTGCAGCCGTTGCCGGGCGCGCGCGAATTGCTGGACTATCTGAGCGCCCAGGGCACGCCTTGGGCGATCGCCACCAGCGGCCGCATGGAAACGGCTGGGCACAATCTCGCCGCGCTCGGCGTGGATCCGGCCAAGGTGCCGGTCGTGACCCGCGATCAGGTCAAGTATGCCAAACCCGATCCCGACTTGTTCCTCACCGCTGCGGACCGCCTCGGCGTCGACGTTCGCGATTCGCTGGTGCTCGGCGACAGCATCTGGGACATGATCGCCGCGCAGCGCGCCCGCGGGCTGGGAGTAGGCTTGTTATCCGGCGGCTACGGCGAAGAGGAGTTGGCGCGCGCCGGTGCCTTCCGCGTTTATGAAGATCCCGCCGATTTGCTCGAGCACATCGACGAAGTTGCGGCGCGCAGCTAGTGTCCTGAATCATTAATCCGTTACTCGCTGCGCCGCGTCTTTTCGCGCCGGGCGGCGTTGCGCCTCCTCCCCATAGTCCCCACTATGACTCGTCGGCGCGCCTTGCCCGGCACGAAAATCCGCTGGCGGATCGAGCAACGGATTAATGATTCAGGACACTAGGGCACGATGGTTGTGAACAGGTAAACGACAAATATAGTGAGCAGCACGATACCGTGAAGGATGATGGTGCGACCGGTCCGCAGCACCAGCACGGCGACGAACAGCGAGAGCATGAGCAGCACCGAAGATTTGGCGTCTATCCCAAGGCGCAAATGAGAATGCAGGCAGAGCGATAGAAAGCTGACGGCGGGAATGGTGAGGCCAATGCTCGCCAGCGCGGATCCCAGCGCAAGATTGAGGCTGGTCTGCAGGCGATTCGCCCGGGCCGCCCGCAGCGCCGCCAGTCCTTCGGGCAGCAGCACGATGGCCGCGATGATGACTCCGACCAAGGCGTCCGGCGCCCCCAATCGCGACACCGCCGCTTCCAGGCTGGGAGCCAGCTTCTTCGCGAGCAGCACCACCGCGACCAGGCACATCAGCAATAGGACCGCGCTCAGGGCGGTGACCCCGTTGCTCGGCGCCAGCGCGTGCTGGGCGGATTCTTCCGCGTCGTCGTGCAGGAAATACTGCCGGTGACCGATGGTTTGGGTGAAAATGAACGCGCCGTAGATGACCAGCGTCACGACGCCGATGAGGGCGAGCTGGCTGGAGGAATAGTACGGCCCGGGCGCGGTGACGGTGTAGTTGGGAAAGACCAGCGTCATGATGACGATGGTCGCCAATGCGACCAGCGCCGCGCTGACGCCGTCGAGACTGAAAGTCTGCTCGCGGTGCCTGGCGCCTCCGACGAGCAGGCTCAATCCGATGATGCCGTTCAGTATGATCATCACCGCCGCAAATACCGTGTCGCGTGCCAAGCCCGCCGCTTCCTCCCCGCCGGCGGCCATCAAGGACACGATGAGCGCGACCTCGATCAGCGTAACCGCCAGGGCGAGGACCAGGGTGCCGTAGGGTTCGCCCACCCGATGAGCGACCATCTCCGCATGATGTACCGCAGCGAATACGCTGCCGGCGAGGCCCGCGGCGATGAAGCCCACGATGAATCCGCCGAGTCCGAGCCCGCCTGCCAATAGCACGGCCCCCGCAAAGATCGGGGCGGCGACCGTCCACAGCGGAATTGCGGCACTGAGCTTCATGCGATTCGGCTATTCTCGCAGGCCTAGTTGAACAAATGCTACGGGGGCTGTCGAAAACCAATGAGATTGCGAAACTCGAGTCGCGTGGATATGCGCGGCTACTGCACGCGAACGTCCAGCTCGCCGCGTTCCTCGCCAATCGCCTTTTCCATCATCGTCCGAAAACTCGCCAGCGCGGTGTCCATGCGCATCGCCAGCATGGGCGCGTCGGGCGCAAGATCGAGGATGTGCTGCTGCGCGAGGATAATGTCCATGTCTTCCTGAAATCCCGCCAGAACGCTCTCGCGAAGGTTTTCGGTGACCGAAGGATCGTCGAGCGCAAATCCATGCGATTGCTGGAAGAAATAGTGCGAAGTGGATTCGGTTTCGGGAGTGACGGCCTGGCAGCCGAAAAATTGCGCTGCATCGTGGCGCCGGCCCTGCGGCGCGCCGGTGCCCGTCGGGGCGCTCCCCGAATCCATCAGCAGTACGCCGGGGAGGACCACATCGTAGATGTTCCAGCGATCCACATTGCCGGGCCAAGTCTTCAATTTGCGCAGGAACGGGGCGGGTTCATCGTCGATCAGCCAGCGCTCGACCCGCACGCTGCGTCCGCTGCGAGTCACTTTGGGCCGAATGCCGGCGTACTTCGCCGTGCCCCCGAGCGTGGTCTCGTGCACGTACGACAAGTGAGAGAAGTCGAGCAGGTTGTCGGTGATCAGCAGGTAGTTGGCGCCGTAATGCAAGTAACCCGGCGTGCCGCGCCAAGCCGCGTCGTCGAGGTAGTGCGTGTCGGGGATCAGCGAGGGATCGGCTCTGTCCGCCTCGCCCATCCACACCCACACCCATTTGAAGCGTTCGACTACCGGGTAGGCGCGCACCTTGGCAGCCGGCGGAATGAAGTCTTGCGACGGAATCTCTATGCATTTGCCGGTCTTGTCGAACAGCAGCCCATGATACATGCAGCGGATGTTCTCGCCTTCGCGGCGTCCTTTGGAAAGGGGCGCCGCCCGGTGACAGCAGCGATCGTCGAGCGCCACCACGCGACCCTCCCCGTCGCGCCAAAACAGCAGCGGAGCCCGCGCGATGGTCCGCGCCAGCATGCCGTGCGCGGCGATCTCGTGCGACCAGGCCGCGACGTACCAGGTGTTCTTGAGGAAAGCGCTTCCGGAACTCATCGCCGTCTCCCTTTGCCGATCGACCGTCCGCAGGCGATTGCCGCCGGAACCGGCCTTAAGCTGGAATCATTTGTGCGGGCACTCGAACACTTCGCCCGAATAATGGATGTGTTTGACCCAATGTCCGGTCACATCCGCGCGGGTGTCCACGTACGCGTTCCCGCCGATGCTGGCGACCAAGTTGCGCATGCCGTTGTCGGCGGCCTCGCGTATGAACTCGTAGCTCTCCCCCATACCGCTCAATTTTGCCTTGTAGTCGACGTTTTTGAGGTATTTGCAAGCCAGTCCGTCGTCGGCGTTGATCCGCCGAACCCGCATGGCGGCGTCGGTCAAAGGCGGGATACGGGCGCCGGCGCATCCTGCGAGCAGCGCGACTACGAGCATCAGTGAATTACGCATAGGCATGATATTAGTTCGCAAGGCCGTTGAAGCCAAGGGGGCAACACCGCCGCGCCTACCGGCGCGACGACAGGGCCGCGATCAGCGCGTCCAGCGTTTCATAGAATTCCGCGGCGAATTGCGCGCCGATCAGCGTTTCAATTTGGCCGTAAGTGGCTTCGATCTGCGGCGCCATGGCGTCGCCCAAGGCGCGGCTGCGCGGCGTGAGCGAAATGAGCAGCCGGCGCTGATCATGGTCGAGGCGCTTGCGCTTGATGTAACCGAGATCTTCCATGCGCGACAGCACTCCGGCCAGGCTGGGGCTGGAAATGCGGCACAATTCGCCGATTTCGCGCGGCTCCAGCGGCCCCGTGTCGAGCAGAGCGCGAACGATGCGCCATTGCTGCTCCGTGATGCCGTGCTCATTGAGAATGGGCCGGAAGCGGGCGATCACTTGTTCGCGCGCCTGCAACAGCAAGAGGGGCAAATTGCGGTGGCGCAATTTGCCCGAATTTGGATTCATACCGTACCCCCGGGGCCGCCTTGACACGGCAATTCATATGCCACTATATTACTAATATATTAGTAAATCGCCAATTGAGTCTGGCGCAAGAGACACGGGTGGGCAGATGCCGGCCGATGCGGGCTATTACTCGATACCGTTCGATGTCCCTCCCTATCGGCTGAGCGGCTCGGTGTATGGTGCGCTGCTGAATCACCGCTCGGCTCTGGAAGCGCTCGGCGCATCGGCCGGCCAGCCGCCCTACAATGCTCCGCCCAAAGCCCCGGTGCTCTACATCAAGCCGCGCAACACGCTGGCGCCGTCGGGCAATGCCGTGAGAATTCCGGTGGGGATTCCCGAACTCGAAATCGGCGCCTGCATCGGCGTGGTCATCGGCCGAACGGCGTGCAGGGTATCCGAGCCGCGAGCCTTGGAATACGTAGCGGGCTATCTGATCGTTGCCGACGTGAGCATTCCGCACTCGAATTACTATCGGCCGTCCGTCCGTTTCAAGGCGCGGGACGGCTATTGCCCGCTGGGGCCGGCGGTCACCGACCGCGCCGCCGTGCCGAATCCCGATTCGCTGACGATTCGGACCTATCTGGACGGGCTCTTGGTGCAAACTGCCAGCACCGCCGATTTGATCCGGCCCGCGGCGCGGCTGCTGGCGGACGTCACGGAATTCATGACGCTGAGCCCGGGAGACGTGCTCGCGCTGGGCGCCGCGGCGAATGCGCCGCGCGCGCGTGCCGGCCAGACGGTGACCATCGAGCGTCGAGGGCCTGGGCACCCTCGCCATTCCATTCGCGGAGTCGGCCGCGTGATGCGTGCACGAGTGGCCTATGCGGGCGCCATTCACGAGGCCGGCCCCCTGTCGCCGTCGCCGGATTGCGAGCGAGCTGCGCCTGGCCGACGGCCGGGTCGTGGCGTCACGAAGATGTGGTTTGGCTGCCGCCCTTCGACGCCGGCACGGTGATCGCGCTCGGCCTCAACTATGCCGATCACGCCAAGGAGCTGGCCTTCAACGCACCAGGAAGAACCGCTGGTGTTTCTCAAAGGGCCCGGCACATTGCTCGGCCATCGCGGCATGACCCGCCGGCCGGCGGACGTGAAATTCATGCACTATGAGTGCGAACTGGCCGTGGTCATCGGGCGGCCGGCGCAAGCAGATTACGCGTTCCCAGGCGTGCGAATCACGTGGCGGGGTATTGCATCGCCAACGACTACGCCATCCGCGATTATCTGGAAAACTGGTATCGTCCCAATTTGCGCGTCAAGAATCGCGACGGCGCGCACGGTCCTGGGCCCCTGGTTCGTGGATGCGGCCGATATCGCGGATCCGGCGAACCTTGGGCTTGCGCACCTTCGTCAACGGTCAACTGACCCAAAGCGGCAACACGCGCGATTTGATCTTCGATATCCCGTACCTGATCGAATATCTCAGCTCGTTCATGACTCTCGGCCCGGGCGATGTCATTCTCACCGGTACGCCGGAGGGAGTGGTCAACGTGATGCCGGGCGATGACGTCGTGGCCTGCGAAATCGACGGTCTCGGACGGCTCGTCAATACCATCGCCGCGGACCGTGACTTCGGCCGCTGAGAGGCGCCATTCATGCGGATTCAACATTTGATCGACGGCGCGGCGGTCCCGAGCGCGGAATACTTCGAGACCGTCAATCCTGCCACTCAGGAAGTGCTGGCGGAAGTGGCGCGCGGCGGCGAGAAGGAGGTCGAGGCCGCCGTTGCGGCCGCCAAGGCGGCGTTTCCCGCTTGGGCCGGCCGGCCCGCCGCCGAACGAGCGGCGCTGCTGCGCAAGCTCGGCGACCTGATCGCGAAACACGTGCCCGATATCGCCGAAACGGAAACTCGGGATACCGGCCAGGCGATCGCCCAGACCGCCAAGCAGCTCGTGCCGCGCGCGGCCGACAATTTCCATTACTTCGCCGAGATGTGCGTGCGGGTAGACGGGCATACCTACCCGACCCCCACGCATCTGAACTACACGCTGTTCCATCCGGTGGGCGTGTGCGCGCTGATCTCGCCCTGGAACGTGCCGTTCATGACCGCGACCTGGAAGGTGGCGCCGGCGCTGGCATTCGGCAACACCGCCGTGCTCAAGATGAGCGAGCTGTCGCCGCTGTCGGCCGCGCGCCTGGGCGAACTGGCCCTGGAGGCGGGAATCCCCGCCGGGGTGCTCAACATCGTGCACGGCTACGGCGCCGAGGCGGGCGAGCCTCTGTGCCGGCATCCCGACGTGCGGGCGATTTCCTTCACCGGTTCGACGGCGACGGGAAATCGCATCGTCAAGGCGGCGGGCCTGAAGAAGTTTTCCATGGAGTTGGGCGGCAAAAGCCCCTTCGTCGTGTTCGAGGATGCCGATCTGCCGCGCGCTCTCGATGCGGCGATATTCATGATTTTCTCCAACAACGGCGAACGCTGCACGGCCGGATCGCGCATCCTGGTGCAGCAATCCATTTACTGCGGAGTTCGTCGGCCGAAGTTCACCGAACGCGCGCGGCGCATCCGCGGTCGGCGATCCGCTCGACGAGAAGACCATCATCGGGCCCATGATCAGCCGCGAGCCACCTGGCGAAGGTGCGCCGCTACATCGACTTGGGTTCCAAGGAGGGCGCGACACTGATGTGCGGCGGACCGGAGGCGCCGCGCGCTCGCGCGGTCCGCTCAAGAAGGGCAATTTCGTCAAGCCCACGGTGTTCGCCGACGTCGAGCAATCGCATGCGCATCGCGCAGGAGGAAATCTTCGGGCCGGTGGCCTGCCTGATCCCGTTCAAGGACGAGGCCGATGCGATCGCCAAGGCGAACGACATCGTCGTACGGACTGTAGCAGCTACGTCTGGAGCGAGAATCTCGGGCGCGCGCATCGCGTGGCCGCCGCCATCGAGGCCGGCATGTGTTTCGTGAACAGCCAGAACGTCCGCGATCTGCGCCAGCCGTTCGGCGGCACCAAGGCCTCGGGCACGGGCCGCGAGGGCGGCACCTGGAGCTACGAGGTGTTTCTCGAGCCGAAGAACGTGTGCGTCAGCCTGGGCTCGCATCACATTCCGCGCTGGGGAGCATCGAACCCTGAGCCTGTATCAGATGCAGAAATTTCTCTTCGACATCAACCGGGATCGCGGCGTGCAGCAGCAATTTCGCGCCGCATCCGCCGCAGGTGCTCGCGCGCTACGAGCTCAGCCGCCGAGGAGCGCGGTGCGCTCGACGCGGGAGACATCGGGCTGATCTACGTGCTCGGCGCCAACGGCCAGTTGCTGATGCACTTTGCGGCGTTTCTCGGCATGCCTTGGGCCGACTACATCGCCGCCATGCGCGCCGGCGTCGCGCGGCATGGACCGGTGCGCGCCGGCGTCTATGCACATGACGACCGGCTTGGACGAGAAGGTGGCCGGCCTATGAGCCTGGTATTCGCGGGCATCTGCAGCCATGCGCCCGGCATCACCGGCCGCGCGCACATGGCCGACCGCGCCGTCGTGGACGAGTTCCACGGCGCCTACCGCGGCATGGCGCGAGCGACCTCGCGGCCGCGAGCCCCGATGCCTTGATCGTCGTCGCCGCCGAGCACTTCGCGCAATTTCTTCATGAACAACATGCCGGCGTTCGCCGTCGGGATGGCGGACCGCTACGAGGGGCCCGATCGAGGATCCCGCAGTGGCTGGGCATTCCCGCACACGGCGATTCCCGGCAACGCCGCGCTGTCGCGGCGGCTGATCGGCGAAATGATGCAGACCGTCGATCTCGCCTACGCCGAGGAATGGAAATTCGATCACGGCATCATGGTGCCGCTGAACTTCCTGACGCCGCGATTCGATCTGCCCGTCATTCCGGTGAACATCAATTGCCAGGGTCCGCCGTTGGCGCCGCTGCATCGCGCGTGGGCGCTCGGCGAGGCCTTGCGCCGCGCCGCGGAACTCGTGCCGGAGCGGATCGCCGTCGTCGGCACCGGCGGCATCTCGCATTGGCCGGCGACGCCGGATTCGGGCAAGATCAACGAGGCGTGGGACCGGGAATTCCTGCGCGCGCTGGCAGAGCAACGACAAGCCGGCGCTGCTTTCATACACCGACGAGGCGACTTATCGAGACGCCGGGCCAGGGCGGATTCGAGATCCGCACGTTCATCGCGGTCGCGGCGGCCGCTCGAGGCCGAGGCACGGCTGCAATCACTACCGGCCGATTCCCGATCTTCGCCGTGGGCTGCACCGTCGCCAGATGCCATGAGCATCAATGCGATGCGCCTGAACCATGTCGCACATGACTCTGGAATACAGCGCGAATCTGCGCGCCGGCGGCCGCTTCGGCGAGCTTTGCCGCAAGCTCGCGCACTTCATGACCGGCCTGCGCGTCGAGGGGAAGGCGGTGTTTCCGCCCGGCGGCGTGCGGGTGCGCGCCATTCCCTGCGATGAGTACTGCATCGCCGACGGCAGCATCGCGGATGCGGGATTCGTGCATGCCATTCTGAAAATCGGCGCGGGGCGCAGCGATGCCGCAAAGCAAGCGACGTGCAACGGCCTGTTCGACATCATGAAGGCGCATTTCGCGGACACATTATGCCAGGCAGGGCCTGGCGCTGTCGCTCGAGCTGAATCGAATTCAGCGAGAGCCGGTACGCTCAAGCACAACAACCTGCATGCGCGCCTCAAGAAAGCCTAAGCAGCGCGACGCCGAGCGAAATCCATGCTGCCCACTGATACCATTCGATCGCTTGGCGCAGGCGACTCTACGACGCCCGCAAGAGCCGCACCCAGTTGCGGCATTTCTCCGCGCAGCATCCAGGCATGACCATCGAGGACGGCTACGCCATCCAGAGCGAATGGGTTAAGCTCGAGCTGGCGGACGGGCGCAGCATCAAAGGCCGCAAGATCGGCCTCACCTCGCGAGCGATGCAGCAGGCATCGCAGATCACCGAGCCCGACTATCGCGCCGCTCATGGACGACATGTTCTTCGAGACCGGCAGCGACATCCCCTTCGAGCGCTTCATCGCGCCGCGCGTCGAGGTGGAGCTCGCCTTCGTGCTGGGCTCGCCGCTGAAGGGACCGGGTGTGACGCATTTTCGACGTGTTGCGCGGCCACCGACTACGTGACCCCGGCGCTCGAGATCATCGATGCGCGCATCGAGCAGTTCGACCGCGACACCAAGGCGCCGCGCAAGGTATTCGATACCATCGCGGATTTTGCCGCCAATGCCGGCATCGTCGTCGGCGGTCGCCCGTGAAGCCCGATGCCGTCGATCTGCGCTGGGTCGGCGCGCTGCTCTACAAGAATGCCGTGATCGAGGAAACCGGTCTCGCGGCGGCGGTGCTGAATCATCCCGCGACCGGCGTCGCCTGGCTCGCCAACAAGATCGCGCCGCTACGACGAGCAGCTTGCAATGCCGGAGACATCATTCTGGGCGGCTCGTTCACGAGGCCGACCAACGTCGCGCGCGGCGATGTGCTGCATGCCGACTATGGCGCCCTTGGCGGCATATCGATGCGTTTTGTCTGAACCTGCGTTTTGCCCGACGCTTTTGTCCTGATCCGAAAGAGGCTGTGATGCAAATGCCGACCAATGCATTCAAGCAGGCGCTGCGGCGGGGAAGCCGCAAATCGGACTGTGGGTGGGACTGGCCGATCCCTACGTCGCTGAACTGCTGGCCATGCGCCGGCTTCGACTGGCTGGTGATCGACGCCGAGCACGCGCCCAACGATCCGCGCAGCGTGCTGCCGCAATTGCAGGCGATGGCGCCGTATCCGGTGCATCCCATCGTGCGGCCGGTGCACGGTTCGGCGGAATTGATCAAGCAATACCTGGACATCGGCGCGCAGACGCTCATCATCCCCATGGTCGAGACGGCCGAACAGGCGCGCGCCGCGGTGGCCGCCACGCGCTACCCGACGCGCGGCGTACGCGGAGTCGGCAGCGCCCTGACGCGCGCGTCGCGCTGGAATCAGATCGAGGATTACTTGCGGCGCAGCGACGAGGAAATGTGCGTGTTCGTGCAAGTCGAGTCCGTCAAGGCATGGCCAACCTCGAGAGCATCGCCGCCGTGGAGGGCGTCGACGGGGTGTTCTTCGGTCCCGCGGATCTGGCGGCGTCCATGGGCTTGCTCGGCAAGCCCGCCGACCCGGCGGTGCACGCTGCCGTTTCGCGAGGCATCACTACGGTCCGAAGGGCCGGCAAGGCGGCGGGCACGCTGACCGCCGACCGCAAGCTCGCGCGCCGGTACTTGGCGCATGGCGCGCTGTTCGTGGCCGTGGGTGCCGACACCACGATCTTGGTCAAGGCGGCCAAGGAACTGGCCGCGGAGTTCACGGGTGCGTCGCGCGGCGTTGCAAGCGACGGGGTGTATTGAGCCCCGAGTAGGTCAAACCGCCAGCGCTTCGTGCACCAAGCGGATTTGATTTTCAGCTTCGGCAAGAATGGCGGGGCAATCCTCCGCCGCCACTTTGACGCTCAGAAAGGCGTTGACCCCTTCGGTGGGCAGTGCGCGCGGCTCGGGCATTTTCAGCGTCTCTGCGAGCAGCAGACTCGCGATCAGCACGTCGGAAAGCCCGGCTTCGTGCTTCCATCGGCGCTCATGGTCGCCTTGTTCGCCCACGGCATCGCAGAGCTCTTCGGCAAAGCCCCAGCTTTCCAGCACGGCTTTGCCGATGGACGCCTGCCAACCCTCCAACAGATCCATCCAGGACTTCTCGCCGCCCAGCCCGGTCGCTTGAGTGGCCGCACGAGCCATGATGTAAAGATTGCCGATGCCGTGCAATAGGCCCGTCAAGAATGCCTCGTCTGGGCTCAATCGCGTTCGTCCGGCGACTACCCTGCAGATCGAAGCGACGGCGATGCTCTTGTTCCACAATTCGGTCAAGGGTTGCGCGATCGAGCGCAGCGATGCCTCATTCTTCATCTGCTGCATGGCGTAGGACATCGCGGTCCCATGCACCATTTGATGTCCGAGGCGAGTGATGGCGGACCGCAAGTCCGCCAAGGGCTTGCCCGTCGTGTTGAACGCAGCCGAATTCGCGGTCTGCAATATGCGCGCCGCCAGCCGCGGCTCGGCGCCGACGATGGTGACCACGTGATCGGAGGTGGTGTTCGGATCCGCCAACGCGGTGCTGATGCGGATGACCACGTCGGGAAAGCACGGCAGATCGATCGAGCCCTCGGAAACTTCCGCCGCCAATTTCTGCAGGAACGCCAAGGCTGCCGCCCGCTCCTCGGGCCTCGCTGCGGCGCCGCCGGCAGGGACGGATTGTGTGCCGGACCGATAGGTCGGCGGAGCCCCGGATTCAGGCATGGAAGTGCATGGAGTTCAGAAGGAGTAGCCCACGGACACGACCAGCGCCTGCGGCCCGAAACTGATGTGCGTGGTGCGGATGACGCCCGCGGTATCCGCGCGCAGATCCGTCGTTACCCTGGAGATGGAATAGGATGCATACATATTCCAATTGCCGGCGATGTTGTACGCCAGGCCCACGGTACCCGCCGGCCCCACGGACGAAGTCAGCGACAGCCTGGTGGGTCCGCCGCTGGCGGCGTTGCCCTGCGCGGTCGAATCCCGGTCGTAGAAACTGGTGTAATTCACGCCGGCGCCGATGTACGGCCTAAACCTCGAGTTTTCATCGAGGAACATGTATTCGACCAGCGCGGTCGGCGCCAGCCACCGGGCCGTCGCGATCACCTGTCCGTTGTACGGCACCGAACCGAGAGTGGCGGGCCCCTTGCCCACGGTTTTCTGCAACGGCGGATACCCCAGGGTCAGTTCCACGTCGAAGTGCGAGGACAGGCGCCTCACATATCCCAGGTACAGCGTTTCCACGTTCTTGGCGTCGATGTTGGCCCCGGGGGGCACGTAGGGCCCGGAAAGATCGTCGGCGGTCACATGATAGAACACCGAGTACAGACCGATGCGCGCGCTGTTGCTGGGCACATCGTCGGCCAGCGCCGGCGCGGCGCCGTAAAGACCCATACCCAAGCTGAGGAGAGCGGCGGACAGTATGCGGACAGAGAAAGTCGTCATGGTCCATCCCCTTTATAATTCGCTGAAAAATGCGCGCGCGGCTGCCGCGCAGAATGGCGCAACGGATGAGTGATAGTTCTGCACGATGAGCTGCTGTGCCGCGGCGGCCGACAGCCCGCCGCCCGCCGCCGATTCGTAGAACGCCAGCTGTGCCGCTTGACTGTCCTGGAATCCGGTTTGGATGGCTGCGAACGGGGGAGCGGGCGTTGCGCTCACGTCCAGCACGGTGATCAGATGGGCTTGCACCAGCGGAGCCCAAAAAGCCGCCATGGTCTGCGTGTTCAAGAAGAACACCGTGGGATCGCCGCCGCCGCCGCACATCAAGGTGGGGGAATTCGGCGACCACCCGCCGTTGCGCAGATCATTCTTGTAAAACGCGGCGCGCAGCGGTTGTGCGGGCTCGGTTGCCGCGAGCGGCACGCCGGCCTGGGCCGGGGGCGTGGCGCCGTCCGGATTCGACGCCGCGTCGAGCGCATAGCTCACGCGATAGGAATTATTGACGAGGTAGGACGAGCCGAACCCCGCCGCAAACAGCGGAGTTTGCGGTGTCGGCGGCAAAGGATAGTTGGGACTGCCGGGCACCGACAGCAGGGCCGTCAGCTGCGCAGACAGCGTGGGGTTGTTCGGAACCGTGACCACCGGTGTGGTGCTGTCGAACAGCGCGGTCTCGGGCAGCAAGCCGGTCGAGAATATCGTGCCGAGCGGTGTTGCGCTGGGGAGCAGTGTTTCGATACCGTTCACGTAGGTCGCGGAGTACACATCGGCGGGCGTGGCGTAGATATTGCCGTAGGCTTTCTGGTAGCTGGTCGTGAGCAGAGGCGAGAATACAGTCGAGCCAAGATCGACATTGCCGAAGAAAATGGCGTCGCCGAAGGCCTCCAGCGCATAAGGTCCGGACATCGGCGCAGCTCCGGTGACGACCGCGCCGCTCGCTTCGAGCGCGCGCTGGGTCGCCATGGCGACGTGCCCTCCCTCGGAGTAGCCGGTGACGAACAGCTTGCCGTCGTCGCTGGTCGCCGAGCTCATGGTATTGGGCAGAGCCTTGCGCGCCGCGGCCAAGATATCCAACATTTCGCCGGACTGCTGCTCGGCATTGAGGAAGGGGTGGTAGTCCAAGGTCGAGATGTCGTAGCCGGCATAGTTCGGCGCCACCACGATGTAGCCCTGCGCGGCGAACATCGCCGCGATCAGCACGCCCTCGGTATTCGAGGGATTGGTGACATCGGCGATATTCAGAGTCTTGTCGGCGTTCGTGCCGTGCGCATACAGCACTATGGGACGCGGCCCGGAGCAGGCCGGCGCCGCGCCCGTGGGCACCATCAAGGCGCCGGACGACTCGGTGGTTTCGGCCGCGCCGCCGAGGGTCCAGAATTTGACGTAATAGAAGTCCACGCCGCAAGCGGGATTGCCGGTTATTTGCAACAACTGTGCGCCGCTGGCGCTCGCCGCGAGCTGCGCTTGAAAGTCGGCGGCTTTCAGCGAGGCGATGCGGAACGGCGGATTCACCGCCAGCGTCCCGTGTTCCGTGGACGTGGCGGTGATTGCGGTCGGGCTGCCCGCTCCCCCGCACGCACATAACAGCGCGGCACCCAGAGCCAGACTCAAAGGCCTCAGTAAATTGAACATGGCGGTCTCCCTACTTCCATTGAGCGAAGTCAAAAACGCTACTCCGGCGTCCCGTTGCTCGTTATTGTTCAGATCAGGAGCCTGTCCGGGCAATGATGCGCCTACTGCGCCCTCGCCACGGCGATCATTGCCCGGACAGGCTCCTGGACGCGATGTGCCGAAAGTCTACGCCAACGGCGGGCGAGAGGCATCACTTGAACGAAGCAGGCGATGCTCGACATCACAGGGCGGGGCGTTCGATGCCGGCGCGCCCGGCCAACCAAGCATGAATTTGACCGACGATGGCGAGCGCAATTCCCTCCGGGGTCACGGCACCGATGTCCATGCCGACCGGGCCGTGAAGCCTAGGGCGAAGCTCCTCCGCGACAGAGCCCAATTCTCGAGCGAGCCGGCTGCGGCGTGCTTCGGGACCCAACAATCCGATGTAGGCGGGCATCCCGGCTTGCGCCAGTTCGCGCAAATACATTGCATCGGAGGGCAGATGATGGCTCATCACCACCGCGGCGTGGCACTGCTCGAGAGCGACGGCCGTGCGCAGCAAGCGCGGATCGCAGAGTCTGATGCCGGCGCCGGGGAAGTCGGCGGCCACCACGTAGGCGGGCCGATGGTCGACGACGGAGACGCGCCAACCCAGTGCGCGGGCGGCATTGACCACGGGCTGCGCATCCGGTCCCGCCCCGCAGATCAGCACATGAGGGGGCGGCGCTAGGAACTGTACGAATGCCCGCGTGCGCCGCCCTGCATGTTCCCGGTCAACGAGCCGGGAGGCGCCTTCACTGAGCGATCGTGCGGCGTCGTCGATCAGCATCGGGGGCAGCGGCGGCGTGGGAGCATAGGTGCCGAGCGGGAGATCCGCGGATTCGTGCACCGAAATCAGCGACGTCGGTCGGCCGGCTCGAGTGGTGCGCCCGGCCTCCGCGAGAGCCGCCGTCACGGGGCTGCCGGGGCCCGCAGGCTCGAGCAGTACGCGCATCGCACCCTCGCAACCCGCGCCGATGCCGAACAGTATGTCGTCGGGGCCGCGCATGTCGTATTCGACGGCGCGCGGCACGCCGCTTTGCAAGACCTCCTGTGCGTGGAGCTTGAGATCCGCCTCGAGGCAGCCGCCGCTGAGCAGCCCCAAGAAGCTGCCGTCGGCCATGATGAGCATGCGTGCACCGGGTTTGCGGTAGGTCGAGCCGGCCGTGGCCACGACGGTTGCGAGGACGCGCGAGGCTTGGGCGGCGGGGCTGCGTTCCAGCAGCAATTCGAGACTCGTGTCGAGCCGCACATCGAGGGGGGCGTTGGGCATGCAGCCTATTGTTTCAAAACGCAAGGCACAAGTGTGGAGAAAATGTTCTAAAGACCCGTTGCGTGCTCTTCTGCGATGCTGCCGGCCAGCGAAAGCGCCCGCGCGCGCGTGGGCGAGTCGCGTACCCATCGCGACCGCGGCGGCATCGGTTGATCGGTCAGCAGAGCAAGCAGGCTGGCGTTGGTGACTTCGATCGAGTCGAACGGCGTTCCGTGCCGCGAGCCGCGCACTACCACGATGTCGGCTTTGAGCTTTGCGGCCAGCGCACGCTTTTCCGTGAGCGGAGTGAAATCATTCTCGGCCGCGATCAGCAAGATTCGGCCCGTCAGCCGATCCAGGCGATCGAGGATGGCCCAGCGCGCCAACGCCAGTCCCATGCCGAGATAGGAGCTGGCGGGGACGGCGCCGACCACGGCGGCCGCATGCTCGCGAATCGCGCGTTGCCAGGGTTCGGGGAACAATCGCAGCGCGAGCAGCCATGCAGCGCGCCGCATGCCCAGCAACCGCACCAGCCATGTCGATACATGCACTTCGAGCCATTTGCGCCAATCGTCCGGCCGATAGGTCGCCAGACTGTTGATGAGTGCGAGGCGCGGCACGCTGGTGGGGCGCTGTGCCGCCATCTCGAGCGCAACGGCGCCCCCCAGCGAAAATCCGATGATGTTGGTCCGCGACACCCGCAAGTAATCCAGCAGAGACCATAGGGCGGTTGCGAAACCGGCGATGGAATATTCGTCCCGCGGGGGTGGGCTGTGTCCGCTCCCAGGCAAATCAGGAATGATCACGCGAAATCGCTTTTCGAGCGCCGCGACTTGGAACGCCCAATCGGCTCCGCTGCCTCCGAGACCGTGGATGAGCAGTAACGGTTCGCCATGGCCGCGTACCAGGTAGTGGAGTGAATTCTTTTCGTTGTAAAAAAACGCCATGTGCTCTTCTCGCTTTTCGTCCCGCCTGCATTGAGATTTTACTGCGGCCGCCGCCGCTCTCCGCGTCGCAAGCCGCCGAATCGGCCGTGCTCGTTTGACGCATCGCCTCGTAGGAGGGCTCTGACGCTGTCAGCGAACGCTGACAGAGATTGTCAGCTTCCTCCGGCCCGTGCGGCGCAAAGATCGGCTAAAAATAGGCCGAATGCCGAAAACCCTGCCACGATATGCGTCCCAAGGAGCGATCCGCTTCCTCGCACGCTATGTGCGGCGCCGGATTCTCAGTCATTCCATCGTGCTGGGGGCTGTGCTCGCCGCGGTGATCTGCGCCGTCGGTTCGCAGTACGCCGTCAAAAACCTGGTCGATGTGCTGGGCATTCGGCACCCGGTGACTTACACATTGTGGAGTGCGGTCGTTTTGCTGCTGGCGCTGGTGGCGGCAGATAATCTGCTGTGGCGGCTCGCCGGCTGGGTTTCGACGCATGCTTTCGTGGCGGTCGGCGGCGACATACGTCTCGACTTGTTCAATCACCTATCCGGTCAAGGCACGCACTACTTCGTCGAACGCCTCCCGGGCGCGCTGGCCGGCCGCATCACGGCGGCGGCTAATGCCGCGTGGACCATCGAGAATTCGCTGACATGGACCACCATCCCGCCCGGGACCGCGGTGGTCGGCAGCATCGTGATTCTCGGCACCATCAATTGGTACCTCACCGCCGTCCTGCTGGTCGTCGTCGGCTTACTGGGCGTGAGCATCGGCCGACTAGCGGCGCACGGCCGTCACTTGCACCAGGATTTCGCCGGCCATGCCGCGCACGTGAGCGGCGATCTTTCGGACATCGTGAGCAATATCGGACTGGTGCGCGCATTCGGCGCCGCGCGCCGTGAACAGGATCGTCTGAGTTCCAAGATTCGCGACGAAATGCAGGCGCAGCGCGCCAGCCTGCGATCGCTCGAGCAATTGCGCTTGCTGCACGCGGCGAGCGTCTTTTCGGTCACCGCCGGCGTATTGGTCTGGTCGGTGGAGCTTTGGCGCCGCGGCGAGATCTCCACGGGCGATGTGGTGCTGACCACGACGCTCGGATTCACCGTCCTGCATGCGTCGCGCGATTTTGCCATGGCATTGGTCGACATGGTGCAGCAGTTCGCCAAGCTGGGCGAAGCCGTGCAAGTGCTCGGCCTCCCGCATGAGATGCAGGACGCCACGGACGCCAAGCCTCTCGTGGTGCGAGGCGGGACCATCAGGTTCCGCGATGTGGCCTTCCGCTATACCAGCGGCCAACAGGTCCTCAAGGGTTTCGATCTCGAAGTGCCGGCCGGACAGAAAGTGGGCCTGGTCGGCCGCTCCGGTGCGGGCAAGTCGACCATCATTGCGCTGTTGCAGAGACTTTACGATCCGGATTCCGGCGCGGTACTGATCGACGGGCAGAACATTTCCTGCGTGACGCAGGAAAGCTTGCGCAGATCCATCGCAGTGGTGCAACAGGATATTTCGCTGTTTCAGCGATCGCTGCTGGAGAATCTACGCTACGGCCGGCCGGACGCAAGCGACGAGGAAGTGTTTCGCGCCGTCGAAGCGGCGCGCTGCACGGAGTTCATCGCTCGTCTGCCGGAGGGATTCGATACGCAGGTGGGGGAGCGCGGGATGAAATTATCGGGCGGTCAACGCCAGCGCCTCGCGATCGCGCGCGCCTTCCTGATGGATGCCCCGATCGTGGTTCTCGACGAAGCAACTTCGTCGCTCGACACGGAGTCCGAGCAATCGATCCAGGAAGCGCTGTCGCGGCTTTTCAAGGGCCGAACGGTGATCGCCATCGCGCACCGCTTGTCCACGCTCGACGCCTTCGACCGCATCGTGGTGCTGGATCGCGGCCTCATCGTCGAGGACGGGGCGCCGCAGCGGCTGATGCTGTCCCGCGGGCCGTACAGCCGCATGTACGGACGCCAGCTGCCCATGAGTGCAGAGTTTCACTCGTGAGGTGCCGCGGATATTTCGCGGCATTCGCGTCCGTGTGCGCATTGGCGGCGTGCCATACGGCGCCGGTTGCCGAGCGGACTCACCCGAAGCAAGGGCAGGCGCAGGGTCCGCCGGCGCCGCCGAACGACCAGCTAGGCAAGGGTACTCGCGTGCCCGTACAAGCCCCGATTGAAACTCCGATCGAGACGCCGATCGTCGCGCCGCCCTGCCTGCCTGCCGAGGCGGCACCGCCGCTGAGGCACCTGCCCAAGCCGCGGAGCGAGACACCGCCGGCCACTCCCCCCGCCGCCCCGTCCGCCGCGCCGGCAGGCGGCGCCGAGGTGAAGATCATGCCTGTCGAAAGTCCCGTGGAATCGGTCCTCGGCAAGAAAGTGCAGGGGGCAAAGGGCGAGGATCTGGGCCGCGTCGTCGACGTACTGGCCGACGAGGGCGGCCGCGTGCGCGCCGCCGTCATCGAATTCGGCGGGTTCCTCGGGGTGGGCAATCGCCGCATCGCCGTGGATTGGTCGCTGCTGCGCTTTCATCCCGCGGATCAGGGCACGGCGTTGACATTGAGCGTCGGCGTGAAGGCGCTGCAGTCGGTGCCGGAATTCAAGAACACCGCTCGTCCCAAGGCACTCATGGCCCCGCAGCCGCAGCCGGCGCCGCAGAATCCCGCCGCGGCATCCACACCGGGCGCCGCGGAAGGCAAGAAGTGAACGAATGGCGGCACGCGCCGAGAATAATAAACCGGCGAATCCGCAGCCCCAAGCCACTCTTGCCGCAGGGCGAGGGCTGGATTGGTTCAACTTGTTCGTTGCCAATATCCAGACGGGCTTCGGCCCGTTCATCGCCGTCTACCTCATCAGTCAGCGCTGGACCCAAACGGAGATCGGTCTCGCGCTCAGCATAGGGACGGTCGCCGCCATGGCGAGCCAGGTACCGGCCGGCGCGGTGGTCGATGCGATGCCGAACAAGACCCGCGTCGCCGCATTCAGCGTTCTGGCATTTACTGCCTGCGCGCTCATGTTCGCCGTCTATCCGATACCGCTGTTCGTCTACCTGGCGGAAATATTGCACGGCATTTCCAGTTGCACCCTGGGGCCGGCGATCGCGGCCATGAGCCTGGTCATCGCCGGTCGCTTCGGCATGGGCCTGCGCCTGGGGCGAAACGCCCGATACGCGGCCATCGGCAACGGCGTTGGCGCTCTGTTGATGGGTGCATGCGGACAATACGTGTCGGAGCGCGCCGTGTTCTACTTGACCGCGGCATTCACACTGCCCGCGCTGGTGGCACTGCTGCCGCTGCGCCGGGTGGCGATTGCCGGCGAGGAGTTGCGGCCGCCTCCGCGGCAGCCCGGACAGGGTCGTGGGCAATTTCTGCGGGTGCTGACCGACCGCCGCCTGCTCATGTTCTGCGCCTGCGCAATGCTGTTCACTTTCGCCAATGCACCGATGTTGATGCTGATGAGCGGCACGATGACCGCGAAAGTCGGCAATCCCAGCCTATTGATCGCCGCATGCATCGTGTTGCCGCAGATCATCGTGGCGCTTGCATCACCCTCCGTCGGCCGCCTCGCCGAACGGCACGGCCGAAGGATCGTGTTGATAATCGGATTTTGCATGCTGCCGCTGCGCGGCCTGATGTTCGCGACCTCGTCGAATCCGGCGCTCGTGGTTGCGGTGCAAGCTCTCGACGGCATCGGCGGAGCCTGTTTCGGCATCATGGTGCCGCTGATCGTCAGCGATGTCGCCGCGCGTTCGGGCCACTTCAATCTGTCGCTGGGTTTCGTCGGGTTTGCGATCGGCATCGGCAGCACCTTGAGCACTCCGGCGGCCGGCTGGGTGTCCGATCATTTCGGCATGCGCTCGGCATTCTTCCTGCTCTCCGCCGTCGGCATCGCCGCCGTTTTGCTGGTGCTGTGGGGCATGCCCGAGACGCGGCCCAAGGCGGATTCGGAGGGCCCTGCGCAGCGAACGACGGATGAATGATTCAGGGCACTAGTAGCGCATCACGACGCCGATGTCGCCGTCGCGGCGAGTCTGAGTCACCGTCACATCGGGACCGTGCCGCTGCAGCAGAACGTCGGCTGAACCGCCATTCAGGCGCAGGTTGCGAAGATGCAGGCGGTCGAGGAAATCGGGCAGCACCGGCCGGAAGAACGAGATCTCCTGCCTGCTCGCCGACAGCTCGAGGCCCAATGTGGCTTGCAGGAATGCGAAAATGGCGGCGCTCGCCCACGCTTGAGGAGAGCAGGCCACGGGATACTGCGTCGGCGCATTGCGCTGACGGCGCAGGAAACCGCAGAACAACTCCGGCAGTCGGCGCAGGTCCATGTAGCTGGCGGCGTCGAACATGGCGCTGAATATCTGCGCGGCCATCGCGCGCTGCCCGTAGCGTGAAAGGCCCAAGGCGATGAGCCCGTTGTCGTGGGGCCACACCGAACCGTTGTGGTAGGACATGGGATTGTAGTGCGGTTCGGACAGGCCTATGGTGCGGATTCCCCAGCCGCTGAAGCATGCCGAGCCGAGCAGCGTTTGCGCTACGCGCGCCGCCCGTTCCGCGCCGGCGATGCCGGTCAGCAGCACCTGTCCGGAGTTCGAGGACACTACGCGGCAGGGCTGCTTTGCGCCGTCCAGGGCCAGCGCGTACACCGAAATATCCTCGCACCAGAATTGTGCCTCGAAGCTCTTGCGCAGCGCTTCCGCCTGAGCCTGCAAGCTCTGCGCCCGGGCGTGCTCGCCGAGCGCGGCGGCAAGCAGCGAGGCGTGCCGCTTGGCTCCATACACGTAGGCCTGCACTTCGCAAAGTGCGATGGGTCCTTCGGCATAGCGCCCGTCGCGATGGAACACGGCGTCCTGAGAATCCTTCCAGCCCTGATTGGCAAGGCCCTCCTTGGTCTGACGGTAGTACTCGACGAACCCGTCGCCGTCGCGATCCCCATAGGTATCGATCCACTTCAATGCCGCCAGCGCATTCGGCCAAAGTATGCGTACCGTATCCAAGTCGCCGGTACGGGCGAAATACTCGCCTAGCAGCAGCACGTAAAGCGGCGTCGCGTCCACGCTGCCGTAATAGCGGCCGAACGGCACTTCGTGCAGATTGGCCATTTCGCCGTGGCGCATCTCATGAAGAATCTTCCCGGGCTCGGCGTCGCGCTGCGGCTCGACGTCGGTCGCTTGAGTCGATGCGAGAAATTTCAGCACTCCTTTCGCAATGCTGGGATCGGCCCACAGAGTCATGAGGGCCGTGATGATTCCGTCGCGCCCGAACGGGGTGCTGAACCAAGGCGTGCCGGCATAGGGATACGGCCCCTGCGCCGTATCCGTCATCAGCATGTAGAGGTCCGATACCGCGCGCCGAGCAATCTCGTTGAACACCGAATTGGAGCTGTCGACGCTCGCCGCCCGCGAACTCGATTGCCTCAGGCTATGGCGCGCCACCCGCATGCCGCGATAGAACGCACGGCCGCTCCATCGGTCCGCTGCGGTGTCGGGCGCTCCCGCCCGAATGAAAATGCGCCTGGTCTGATGCTCGCTCAGTGCGACATCGAAAGCCGCGCGTTCGGTGGTCAGGACTTGAGGAGCCGGATCGAAATCCAGGCTGGTCACCCGCTCGATTCCGTCGAGTCCCATGTAACGCAGAACGGATTTTCGATCGCTGTCGCGCGACGCCGACATGTGGCCCCGCGCCTTGCGGTGCTCGCCCCGCACCTCGAACAGGTCGGCGAAGTCCGCTCCGAACCGCATCGAGATGCGGATGCGCCACGCTCTGTCGCTGAAGTTGCGTATCAGCAGCCGCTCGTAGCAGGCCCCGGCCGATAGGAACTTGAGCCGGTGCAAGTGAATCTGCTCGCGGCGCAGGGCGATCTGGCCGTTGACCAGCAGATCGGGATTGCTCAGGTCGGCGCTGAACATCGCGTTATCGTCCTGCGTCATCGAGCTCAGCAGCAGGGGCCGCGCCTCTTCGAGCAGCAGGATGAACTGCGACAAGATGCGCGTATCCAGGTGATACAGCCCTTCGGAGCTGCCGCTCTCGGCGCCGATGTCGCCGCGGTGATCGAATACGGCGAAGGTGTCGCCGTGCTTCAAGGTGCGCGTTCGCCTCCCTTGCAGGGCCGCGCTGACGGCAATGTGGAACTGCGGTACCGACGCTTCTTCGCTGGTCAGTGCATTCAATTGACTTCTCCGTCGTTCGACGTGTATTGCAGAAATTACAAATTCAGTTTCGCTTAAAGCATCATAGTCAGAGTCGTCTTACGTCAAACCGTTCCATATGCGCCGCCGCCGCATTGGAACCGAATTTAATATTGCGCGTCGAAATACTTTTATTCCATGATCCTCCAGGGAGACTCGTCATGCAGATCGCGCAGGTTGCTCCGCTCACAGAAGCCGTGCCGCCGAAATTCTACGGCGGAACCGAACGCGTCGTTGCCTATCTGACGGATGCGCTGGTCGAACTCGGGCATGACGTGACGCTGTTTGCATCCGGCGACAGTCTGACGAAAGCGAAGCTCGCGCCGGTCTGGCCGAGCGCGCTGCGGCTGGACTCGAGAGTGAAAGACCACTTCGTGCCCTTATTCATGGAAATGGAGATGGTGTCCAGGCGCGCCCATGAATTCGACGTGATCCACGCCCATCTGGATTATTTCGGCTACCCTCTTTTGCGGATGCTCAACGTCCCGTCGGTGACCACACTGCATGGCCGCCTCGACCTGCCCGAATTGCCGGCGTTGTACGAGCTCTACGGGGACGTTCCCGTGGTGTCGATTTCCAATTCGCAGCGCGAGCCGCTGCCGGAAGCCAACTACGTCGCCACGATCCATCATGGCCTGCCGCAGGACTTGCTGGCGAAAGGACCGGGCGCGGGGGGTTACCTGGCCTTTCTGGGGCGTATTTCGCCGGAAAAGGCGCCGGACGCGGCGATCCGCATCGCCGCGCGGGCCGGCATGCGGCTGAAGATCGCCGCCAAGGTCGATAAAGTCGACGAAGCATATTTCAACGCCACGATACGGCCGCTGCTGTCGCAGCCCCACGTGGAATTCATCGGTGAAATCGGCGAGCGTCAAAAGCAGGAATTTCTCGGCGACGCCGCCGGGCTGCTGTTCCCTATCGCGTGGCGCGAACCCTTCGGCCTGGTAATGATCGAGGCAATGGCCTGCGGCACGCCGGTGATTGCGTTTCAGAACGGCTCCGTACCGGAGGTCATCGAGGACGGCGTTACCGGCTTCGTCGTAGAGAACGAAAACCAGGCCGTCGCGGCCACCCGAAAGCTCGGGATGCTCGATCGCAACCGCATACGCGGTGAATTCGATAGGCGCTTCACGGCCCAGCACATGGCGCAGAACTACCTGAAGCTGTATTCGCGCCTGGCGAAAGCGAGGAAGACGGGAACGGGCATATAGCTGCTAAGATGAGCGCCGTTCGGGGCAAAAACGGAGCGAACGGTGAGTTGGCGAGGATGGGGAGCTTTCGCGGCGCTGGGCATCATCTGGGGCGTGCCGTATTTCTTTATCAAGGTATCGGTACAGGAACTCTCGCCCGTCATCGTCGCTTTCGGCCGCGTGACGCTGGGCGCTTTGGTCCTGTTGCCGATTGCATGGCGGCGCGGCGCGCTGCATTCCTTGAGGAGGCACAAGGCGGCGGTCTTCGCGTTCTCAATGGCCGAATTCGTGATTCCCTTTCTGGCGATTTCATTCGGCGAGCGTTGGATCAGCTCTTCGGTGAGCGGCATCCTTATCGCCATGGTGCCGCTGTCGATCGCGCTGATCCAGCGATTCTTCGGCGTGCACGAGCGCCTGGGAGGGTGGCGCATTTTGGGCCTGGGGCTGGGGTTCGTCGGCGTCGCGGCCTTGCTTGGCTTCGGAACCATCGCGGGACCCCTGGGTTGGGCCGGAGTCGCCTGCATGCTGGTGGCCACGGTGGGCTATGCCATCGGCCCTCTCATCATTCAGCGCCATCTCCGTGGACTGGACTCATTCGGTCCGCTTGCCGCGAGCTTGGCCGTGGCCAGTGTCGTGCTGTTCATCCCGGCCCTCCTGACGCTGCCCGAGCGGCTGCCGTCGGCACCGGTCCTCGCATCCATGGCCATGCTGGGCCTCGTATGCACGGCCCTGGCGATGCTGCTGATGTTCTACCTGGTGCATCACGCCGGTGCATCGCGCTCGAGCGTGATCACCTACATCAATCCCGCCGTGGCGGCCTTGCTCGGCGTGTTCCTGCTGCATGAGAGGCTGGGGTTGGGCGGAATCCTCGCCTTCGTGCTGATTCTGCTCGGCTCATGGCTCGCGACCCGCGGAGCGGCGGCGCCGCACGGCGGGCCCGCTGAAGCGGCGGCTTAGACGGGACTTGGGTGCCGCCGGACGTATGCCGCTACATCTCGTGGAAGATATGCCGCGCCAGATCTCGGTAATGCCGCTGTGGGTGGAGAAAGCGCCGATGCCGCCGCCCTCCGAGCAAATACCGCCCGGCCGGGTCGATGTACTGGTCATCGGTGCCGGCTACACCGGCCTCTCGGCCGCTCGCGAGACCGCCGCGGCGGGACGCTCCACGCTGCTGCTCGATGCAGGCGCGGTGGGCACGGGGTGCTCGAGCCGCAACGGGGGTCAGGTGGCCTACAGCATCAAGCCGTCATTCGAGGTGCTGAAGGCGAAGTTCGGCGCCGATCTGGGTTTCAGGATTTGCCGGGAGGGTCTCGATGCGGTGGGCGAGTTGCGTTCCTTGGCCCGGCAGACCGACTGCGGGTGGCGCGCGGACGGGTGTTTCTTCGGAGCGCACACGGCGCGTCACTTCAGGAACATGGTGCGGGATGCGGAGAATCAGCCGCGCGGGCTGGAACAGAGAATCGTCGTACTGCCCAAGGCGGAACAGCGCAGCGAAATCGCCAGCGACTTCTACCACGGCGGCTGCGTTTACCCCGACGACGCGTCCGTCGATCCCGCGCGCCTGCTGCTGGCGCTGCTGCGCCGGGCGCTCGACAGCGGGGCGCTGCTGGTGGATCACTGCCCGGTCAGCGCCATCCGGACCACTGCCGACGGCTTCGAGGCGCTGACGCCGCGCGGAGTGGTTCACGCGCGGCAGGTACTGCTCGCGACCAATGGATACTCGGGTCCGCTCTCTCCATGGCATCAACGGCGCATCATCCCCATCGGCAGCTATCAAATCGCCACCGAGCCCTTGGGCGCCGAACGCGTTCGATCCCTGATTCCCCGCGGGCGAAACATCGTCGATTCGCGGCGAGTCGTGGTGTACTTCAGGCCTTCGGCGGACGGCGAGCGCCTCGTATTCGGCGGCCGGGCCTCGTTGGCGGAGAAGAATCCGCTCGCCTGTGTGCCGACTCTCAGGCGGATGATGGAGCGAATATTCCCCCAACTGCAATCCGTGCGCCTGAGTCACGCGTGGGTGGGATGGGTGGCGTACACTTTCGATACCCTGCCTCATTTGGGCCGGCACGACGGCATCTACTATTGCATGGGATACTGCGGTCAGGGCGTACCCCTTGCGCCGTATTTCGGCAAGCGCATCGGACAGCAGATGCTCGGGCTCGAGGAGGGGCGCACCGCCTTCGATGGGCTGCCGTTCCCGTCGCGGCCGTACTATCGCGGGAAACCGTGGTTTCTCGCGCCGTCGGTGTTTGCCTATCGCTTGATCGATACGATCGGACTTTGAATTCATGAATCGATCGCAAGAATTCATGAAGCGCGCGAGCGCATGAATCGAGCCAGCTATGCCGATTTGCCGGAGCGCTTTTTTGCGCGGCTCAACCCGACGCCGGTCGCGAAGCCGCAGCTGCTGAGGTTCAATCGCGAGCTCGAGCTCGCGCTGGGGCTCGATATGGGCCAGCCGGACGCCGGAGCACTGGCCGGTATTTTTTCGGGAAATGTCCTGCCGCAGGGGATCGAGCCCATCGCCATGGCCTACGCCGGCCATCAATTCGGCCAATTCGTTCCGCAATTGGGCGACGGTCGCGCCATCCTGCTGGCGGAGGCGCTCGATAGCGGCGGAGTGCGCCGCGACATTCAACTGAAGGGTTCGGGCCGGACCCCTTACTCTCGAGGCGGCGACGGTCGCGCCGCTCTCGGCCCGGTACTGCGCGAATACATCGTCAGCGAAGCCATGAATGCGCTGGGTATACCCACGACGCGTGCGCTCGCCGCGGTCGCTACCGGGGAGACGGTCTTTCGCGAGGAAGCGCTGCCGGGAGCGATATTGACGCGAGTGGCCGCGAGCTTCGTTCGGGTCGGAACGTTCCAATATTTTGCCGCCCGCGAGGACATCGATGCCGTCCGCCGGCTCGCCGACTACGTCATCGATCGCCACTATCCGCAGGCCCGCGGCGAACATGGGCCGTATCTCGCCCTACTGCGTGAGGTCATCGACGCTCAAGCGTCGCTGGTCGCGAGCTGGATGCATGTGGGCTTCATTCACGGCGTCATGAATACCGACAATATGGCGGTGTCGGGAGAAACCATCGATTATGGTCCCTGCGCCTTCATGGACTCCTTCGATCCGGCGGCGGTGTTCAGCTCGATCGACCGGCAAGGCCGTTACGCCTACGGCAATCAACCCCATGCCGCCGTATGGAACCTTGCCCGCTTCGCCGAAACGCTGTTGCCGATTCTCGATGCGAGCGCGGACCGGGCGGTAGAACTCGCAAGCGAGGCGCTCGCGACATTCGCGACGCGCTTTTCGGATCAGTCGATCGAGGGCATGCGCCGCAAGCTCGGCCTGTCGGCCCCTGAGCCGGGGGATGCGGCGCTGGCCGACGATCTGCTCGATGCCATGCATCGCAATCAGGCGGATTTTACCCTGACCTTCCGCGGCCTGTGCGACGCCGCGGAGGGCGAGGCGGGGGATGCGCGGGATGCGCGAGTGGCTGCCCTGTTTGCGAATCCTCAGGATTATGCGCAGTGGGCCGGGCGGTGGCGATCGCGGCTGGCGCGGGAACCCCTGCGGCCGCAGGCGCGCGCCGCGGCCATGCGGCAGGTCAATCCTGCGCTCATCCCACGCAATCATCGCATCGCGCAGGTCATCGATGCGGCGGTCGGCGCGCAAGATTTCGCGCCCTTCGCGCAGATGTCGATGGCGCTCGCGCAGCCCTATCTGCTACGCGAGGGATTCGAGCCCTATGCCGATCCGCCGCGGCCCGGCGAGCGCGTCCTGCAGACCTTCTGCGGGACGTGACGTCGCTCAGGGTCACGGCGGCCGGCGATCGTGCTCCCAAGATCGAGAAATTCGAGCGGATGTTTGCTGAGCTATACAATGGCACCCCGGTATTGGTGCACAATTGAGACCGCCCATGAAGGTACTTTGCAGCACTTGGTTGGCCCTCTGCCTGTCGCTGTGCAGCTTGCAGAGCACGGCCGCGGACACTGCGCCGGTCACCGTGTTCGCAGCGGCATCGCTGACCAACGTCCTCCAGGATCTGGGCGATAGCTTCACCAAAGACACTGCGATCCCCGTCAGATTCTCCTTTGCCGCCAGTTCCGCTCTTGCCCGCCAGATCGAAAACGGCGCGCCCGCCGATATATTCTTTTCGGCCGATCTGGAGTGGATGGACTATCTTCAAGCTCGAAATCTGATTCGGCGCGATACGCGGCACGATGTTGTCGCCAATCGGCTCGTCCTCATTGCACCTGTCGACAGCAAAATCGAACTGACCATCGAACCTCATTTTGCTCTGGCAGCCGCCTTGCGCAAGGGCCGCCTAGCCACCGGCGACCCGGACGCCGTGCCCGCCGGACGGTACGCGCGGGAGGCGTTGACCACTCTCGGAGTCTGGAATGAAGTGGAGGACCGCCTGGTGCGCGCGGATAGCGTGCGCTCGGCTCTTGCGTTCGTCGATCGGGGCGAGGCGCCGCTCGGCATCGTCTATCAGACCGACGCGTTGATCGACAAACGCGTCCGCGTCGTGGCTGTGTTTCCCGCCAACAGCCATTTGCCCATCGTTTATCCCGTCGCGCTGACCAGCACGGCCAAAGCGAAGGCGGCCGAGTTTGCGGCCTACCTCCGCGGTCCGGCGGCCGCCGTCACTTTCAAGGCCAATGGCTTCACGCCGCTGCGTGATCACGTACCTAAATAGGAGATTCACATGAGCACCGGTACCAGCGTCGATGGACTGCGCATATTGCCCACGCAGCACACCGTGACGGAGGTGTTGCGGCGAGTTCAGGCGATAGCGCATGCGCGGGGGCTTACCGTATTCGCGCAAATCGATTTCAGCGACGATGCGCAGCGCTCCGGCCTCGCGCTGCGGCCGACGGGACTGGTGATTCTCGGCAATCCCAAGGCCGGCACACCGCTGATCGTGGCAACGCCCACGGCGGCCATCGATCTGCCGCTCAAGATTCTTGCGTGGCAGGATGCGGAAGCCCGGACCTGGGTGGCGTACAACGAACCCGGATATGTTCAGGCACGGCACGGGTTTCCGGCTGAGCTTACGAAGAATATCGCCGGGCTCGGCTCGCTGGCAGAGGCTGCCGCCGGGCAAGACTGACTCCGCCGGAGCCCTGATGGTCTTCCGAGCGAGGGCGCCGGCAAGGCGCCGATCAGGGTTCGTCTGCCGGCAAGTCCGCGGCACTCATCGGCGCGATGCCTTGCCGGATGTCGGCAGAGAAGGCGCCGCTGCGATCGGCTTTTCTGGCGCGCTCGGTGATGCGCCCGCGCGCCCGCAGCTCTTGCAGAGAGTAGCGCCGGTCGAAGCCGCCGACTCGATAGACATACTCGGGCAGGTAGCCGGAGAGAATCAGTCGGTAGTTCAACGGCAGATAGCCGACGATGCGTTCCATCATGTGATAGACGAGCGTGGTGCAATTGACGGTAATGGTATTGTAGAAGCGCGGCGTACGCACCAAGGCATTGGCCTCGTCGATGTAGCCGAGAAACAGCGATCGCATCGCGGATGGCGGCATGCGCAGGCGATACACGTAGGCGTCTTCGCCCCGGATATTGGTTCGAACTCGGATCACGTCGCGTTCGTCGGCCGCGATGATGCTGAGTTCGAACTCCTTGAAGAAGCCCCCGATCTCGGAAAAGCTTTGGGTTTTCTCGCGGCGAATCTCCACGGAGAAGACCACCTGCTTGCCGTCATCGAAGCCGAACGAGACGAGCACGTGCGCGATCGCCGGGATCGTCCAATAGGACATGATCAGGTCGACCGAATTCAAGAGATCGAGATCGTAGTCGCGGGTTTCCCAGCGCTCCGTGTAGTCTGCATTGCTGCGCCAGTCGAAGTTGCGCACATTGCGCAAGGTAACTCGATTGCCCTGGACCGTGCCCGTTGCCATTTGCGCCACATCGTCGGCCCAAATTCTATCGTTCGACGGAACGATCCGCTGCCACCAAATCAGCAGGCCGCCGAATGCCACCGCGAATGCCGCCAGGCACGCCGCGGCGTGCCCCTGCCATAGGGAAACCACCAAGATCAAGGTGACGCCGCTCCAGAGCAGCACACTGAGCGTCTTTCGTGCCCGGCCGCCCGGTTCCTGGTACCAGAGGGCGAATGCGCCCCAGATAGCCGAGCATGCCACGGTGAGCGTCGCCAGCGAGACCCCTGTCAGTCGCAGCAGGCTCGCCGCGGCGATGGCCATGATTAGGCCGCGGCGTCCATTACGGTGGAACCCCGATACGTCGGCATCGCCGGCGAATGAAAATCGGCGGGCGCATGGGCGCCGGGATGAATGAGTTTCGATCGCCAATGCATGTCGTTATGGCCGCGGAACCTTGCCCGTACGGTTACGCCGGGCGCTGGTCGAATTTCGGCGCATCATCATGAAATTCAAACCATGATGCCCTGTCGGCGAAGAAGATGTGCGATTGAACGCCGCCCTGCAATGGAGTATCGAGCGTCCCGATGCGAAGCCGGATCACTTCGGGAGGTCCGGGACGACGGCTGAACAGCGGAGAACCGCAATTCTTGCAGAATATCCGATGCACGCCGGCGGAGGATTCAAAGTCGCCGAGGCACTCTTGGCCTGCAGTCAACGTAAATTCCTCCGGCTTGACTTGCGCTCCGGCGAGGAATGCGCTGCCGTTCGCCTTGCGACAGCGCGAGCAATGGCACAGCCCGATGGGCCCCAGTTGGCCGCGAACCTCATACTTGACCCTTGCGCAAAGACAGCTACCTTGATACATGCCGAAACCCCAGAATGGACATCCACCCGATTATAGCCATGCTTCCCGCCACGGACCCTGCCGAATGGATTGAATCCGCCGCCCGTGATCAGCCGCACCGGCCATTTCTCACGACCCCCGAGGGCAGAATTTTGAGCTATGCGGCGCTACGCGACCAATCCTCGCGCTTTGCCGAGATCCTGATGCGGCTGGGGGTCTCCCCAGGCGACCGAGTGGCGGTCCAAGTGGACAAGTCGGTGGAAGCCGTGCTGCTCTATGTCGCCTGTCTGCGCATGGGAGCGGTGTTCGTGCCGATCAACGTGGCGAATACGCCGAACGAAGTGAATTACTTCTTGCGCGATTCACAAGCTCGGGTGGCAGTCGTCCGCCCATCCGACCGCGCATTGCTCGAGCCGCTCGCAGCCAATGCCGGAGTCCACCACCTGGAGACTCTCGGAACCGATGGGGAGGGATCGCTGCTTGCGTACGTGGGACAATCCGGCGCGGCCCCCGATCTGCCGCGCAGCGCCGACGCGAATTCGCCGGCGGCGATCGTATACACCTCCGGCACGACGGGCCGATCGAAGGGTGCAATGCTCGCTCGTGCCAACCTTGCATCCAATGCGGCCGCTCTGGCCGAGGCGTGGCAATTTACGAGCCGCGATGTCTTGCTGCACGCTTTGCCGCTGTTTCACGTTCACGGCTTGTTCGCCGCCATCAATACGGTGCTCGCGTCAGGATCGAGCCTGTTGCTGCTGCCGAAATTCGATGCCGCGGCGGTGTTGAAGCATCTGCGTCAGGCCACCGTGTACATGGGCGTTCCCACGCACTACACGCGACTGCTCCAGCAGGCGGGCATGAATCGCGAGGCAAGCGCCGATGTGCGGCTGTTCGTCTCCGGTTCGGCGCCCTTGCCGGCGGGCACGCACCAGGAGTTTTGGCAGCGCACCGGACACAGAATTCTCGAACGGTATGGAATGACCGAGACCTTGATGATCACCTCGAATCCCTATACCGGTGCGCGCAAGCCGGGCTCGGTGGGGTTGCCGCTGCCGGGGATCTCGGTCCGGGTGGCCGACGCCGCAACCGGCCTCCCGAAACCGGGCGCCGATGCGACCGGCACTCTCGAGGTGAGAGGTCCGAACGTATTTACGGGGTATTGGCAGGATCCTGGCAAGACCCGCGGCGAATTTACCGCCGATGGCTGGTTCAAAACCGGGGATCTCGGCCGCATCGATGGCGAGGGGTACGTCTACATCGTGGGCCGCGCCAAGGATTTGGTGATCAGCGGCGGCTACAATGTCTATCCGAAGGAGGTCGAGATGGAGTTGGATGCGTTCTGCGGTGTATTGGAAAGCGCCGTGTTCGGCGTTCCCCACCCTGATTTCGGCGAAGGCGTCACCGCAGTCGTCGTGCCTCGGCCTGGCGCCGTTCTGTCGGAAGCCGACATCATCGAATCCATACAGACGCGGCTGGCGCGTTACAAGGTTCCGAAGCGCGTTCTCCTCATCGAGGAGCTGCCGCGCAATTCCATGGGCAAGGTGCAGAAGAATGTGCTGCGCGCCGCCTATGCTTCGCTCTACCACGGCAATTCGCCATGAGCAAGCGCACCCGCGGTTTCAGAAACCGCCGCGCCGGCCGCTCTTGAGCGGCATGGTACCGCCGAGATCCTGATTGCGATTGGCGTCCCGATTGCGGCTCTCGCCGGATGGTTGTTCTATCGCCGGCCGAAGCGGGTGGATATCGGGCCCTCGGGTCGTCCGGCGCGGAGCCGGCGTTGCCGCCCGGCGGGCCTCCGATCGATGCCGCGCAACTGCAGTCGGTCAGCGATGCCGCGTCACAGCGGCTGTGGAAGCTCGCTTTCGGCGCGCCTTCGGTGGCGCCGCCCTTGGTGCGGGCGCACGCCGGTGTCCGAGATCTGATCATGCGTGCTCGAGGTCGATGAAATCGATCCGAACTACTTTCCGCGGCGTCCCACCCTCACGATAC
>CAVZCY010000005.1:0-655916 GCA_963773915.1 uncultured Acidobacteriaceae bacterium | reverse complement strand
CCTCATGTGCACTAGCCGCCGCGCCCGTGGAATTGGACGCGGCGGCCCTGCAACTGCGCGAACTGACGGCGGGACTGGCTCGGGGTGACGATGACGCCTGGAGCCGCTTTCACCGGGAATATGGCCCGGGCATTTTCCGGCTTCTCGTCGCCGCCGCCTGGGCGACTACGACCTCGCCAACGAGGCGCTCCAGCAGGCTTACCTCCGTGTCGCGCGCCATGCGCGCACCTGCGACTCCGCGCCAATGTTTGCCGCCTGGCTGCGCCTGGTGGCCCATTCCGCCCTCAGCGACTGCCGGCGTCGGCGGCGGGCCTTCTGGACCCTCCTGCAGCGGCGCGGCGCCGAAGGCGAAACCGACCCGTCCTCGACCGCCGAGGAAACGCGGCTGTTTGCTGCACTGGACGCGATCCTGGCCGAGATCGATCCGGAGGACCGGGCGCTTCTCGAGGCCAAGTACTTTTCGAGCCGCGATGTCCGCACGATCGCCGCGGGGCTGTCCCTCTCTCCGAAGGCGGTCGAATCGCGCCTCACCCGCGCCCGCGCCGAGGTCCGCCGGCTCCTCCTCGCCCGGCTCCAACGCCATGAATGAGAAACCGGATTTCCGCACGCGGCTGATCGCCGATCTCTTTCACGACGACTGGGCCGAGGGCCCGGCCGCGGCAGCCGCCCTCCGCGCCGCCGGCTGCGCCCGCCGCCGGCGCGCCCGCCAGCGGCTCCTCGTAACCGTGGGCTCAGTCGCCGGCATGGCCGCAGTGCTCCTCCTCACCCTGGTTCATCCCGGTTCACGGCCTGCCCGCGTCCACGCCGCTTCCCCGACCGCACCCGCGTCTGCCTATCAAGTCATCTCCGACGACGAGCTTTTGGCCGACGTGAGCGACCGGCCGCTGCTCTCGCGCTGCGCGGGCAGAACGGCGCCCGCGAAATCGTGGTTCTGGACGACGCGAATCCCTGATCGCCAGCGTCCCGCTTGGGGTCGATTTGCCAGAGGACGAAGAGCAAGTTCTTGCACTTGGGCGCGCCGCACCCTATCGGCTCGCGACTCCATGAAGTCACTCATCATCGCGGAGAAACCGTCGGTTGCGGCGGATCTCGCGCGCGCACTCGGCAAGGTGCCCAAGAAGGGCGACCACTTTGAGAACGACGACTACGTCATCTCGTCGGCCGTGGGCCACATCGTCGAACTCCAGATGCCGGAGGACATCGACAAGAAGAAATACGGGTTCTGGCGCCTGGACGCCCTGCCGATCATCCCGGAGAAGTTCCAGCTCAAGCCCATCGAGGACTCCAAGGAGCGCTTCGACCTCCTGAAGAAGCTTCTCGCCCGCAAGGACATCGAATTGGTCATCAACGCCTGCGACGCGGGGCGTGAGGGCGAGCTGATCTTCACCTACATCTACCAGCTCACGAAGAGCAAGCTGCCGGTCAAGCGGGCCTGGATGCAGACCATGACCCAGGAGGGCATCCGAGAGGCATTCCGGAACCTGCGCGAGGGCGAGAAGATGCGCGGCCTTGCGGACGCCGCCCGTTGCCGCAGCGAGAGCGACTGGCTGATCGGCATCAACGGCACCCGCGCACTCACCAAGCGCATGTTCGGCTCGAGGGCCGGCAATGTCGCCTCGGTCGGCCGGGTCCAGACCCCCACCCTCGCGATCGTCTACGCCCGCGAACTCGAGATCCGCAACTTCAAGCCCCGCGCCTACTGGCAGATCACCGCGGAATTCCAGGTCGCGAAGGGCACGTACGAGGGCGTCTACCAGAGGCCCGACTTCAAGAAGTCGGACACGGACGAGCACGACCGCATCGACCGCATCTGGGACAAGGCGAAGGCCGAGGCGGTCTCGCCGGCCTGCAGGGCCTGCCCTGAGGCCGTGGTCACCGAGGAGAAGAAGGCCAGCACGCAGGCCTCGCCGCGGCTCTACGACCTGACGACCCTCCAGCGCGAGGCCAACAACCGCTTCGGCCTTTCCGCCAGGCGCACCTCGCAGATCGCCCAGGCGCTCTACGAGCGGCACAAGATGATCACCTACCCGCGCACGGACTCGCCGGGCCCTCCCCGAGGACTACATCCCGACCTGCAGGCAGGCGCTGCTCAACCTCCAGGGCGACCTGGCGGCGCACGCGAACAAGGTGCTCGAGGAGCAGTGGCTCGCGCCGAACAAGCGCATCTTCAACAACGCCCAGATCTCGGACCACTTCGCGATCATCCCGACCGTCGAGACGCCCAAGCCCCTCGAGGACATGGAGGCGAAGATCTACGACATGATCGCGCGGCGATTCGTCGCGGTCTTCTATCCCTCGGCCGAGTTCGACATCACGACCCGCATCAGCACGGTCGCCGGCCACGCATTCAAGACGGAGGGCAAGGTCCTCACGTTCCCCGGCTGGCTGGCTGTCTACGGCAAGACCGGCGATCGAGGACTCGTCGCCGGACTCCAAGACGCTTCCCGCGCTCGACCCCGCGGACGGCTCCCCGCCCAGGGCGAAGGTCGTCGACCCGCAGCTCCACGAGGAGTCCACCAGGCCCCCGCCGCGCTACACGGAGGCGACGCTTCTCTCGGCGATGGAGGGCGCGGGCAAGCTCGTCGAGGACGAGGAGCTCGCCGAGGCCATGAAGGAGCGCGGGCTCGGGACCCCGGCAACGCGCGCCGACACGATCGACGGGCTCATCAACACCCGCTACGTCGAGCGCCACCAGCGCGAGCTCGTGCCGACCCCGAAGGCCGAGCAGATCCTGCAGTTCCTCACGGCGGTGAAGGCCGAGGGCATCACCAGCCCGGCGATGACCGGCGAGTGGGAGTTCAAGCTACGGCAGATGGAGCACGGGAAGTTTCCGCGCGAGAAATTCATGGCGGAGGTCGTCGAGACCGACCAAGGGGATCGTCGAGCGGCGTGAAGACCTTCGAGGAGGACGACTCGGCGGCCCGCGAGACCGACATCCTCTCGCCGACGGACGGCAAGCCCCTCATCGAGACCCTGCGCGGCTACAAGTCGAAGGACGGCGAGCTCATGATCTACAAGGTGATCGGCAACCGGAAGATGGCGGAGTCCGAGGTGAAGGACCTCCTCGTCAACGGCCAGATCGGGCCCGCTCGACGGGTTCCGCTCCAAGGCGGGCAAGCCGTTCAGCGCCGTCCTGCGCTACAACAAGGAGGAGAAGAAGGCCGAGTTCGTCTTCGACGGCCAGAGGGACGCGAACGGGGCCATCAAGATCGACTTCACGGGGCTCCAGCCCGTCGCCGAGGCACCCGCCCCCAGGTTCGCCCCGGGAACGCAGGTCTACGAGACGCCCCAGAGCTACGTCGTGCGAAGCGTCGCGAACGGCGAGGACAAGATCCTCGCCCGCTGCTCCAAGCGGATCCTCTCCCGGGACATCCCGCTCGAGCAGTTCATGAAGATGCTGCAGACCGGCAAGACCGACCTCCTCGAGAAGTTCTGGAGCCAGCGGACGAGGCGGCCGTTCAGCGCATTTCTTGTGTTCAAGGAGGACGGCACGACGGGATTCGAGTTTGCGCCGCGGGCGCCCAAGGACCCAACGCCCCCAAGGCCCGACCGCGCCCGTCCGCGGAAGCCGACCGAGTCGGAAGAGCGCCTGCAGCAGGCGCTCCCGTAGCCGGGCAGTTCTCGGGCCGCGGGAAACTTTCATCGACCCCACGTCTCCTCTCCGCACACCCACCGTGAAACCCCCTCAAACCTCCTCATCTGCGTCCTCCGCCGCGCTCGTAGCGCGGGGGCCCTGGCGTGGAGCCAGTACCGGGACCTGGTGGTCCTTCGTGCACAACTTGCTGATGCCGAAAGTGCTACGCTGAAACGCCAGCTGGCCGAGGCCCGGAACACGATCAAGTGCCTCGAGGACCGCCTCGCGGCGATGCGGGGCCGCAGGTCGGGACGACATCGCCGGGACGCCGGCAGGAGGACGGCCCGGGCGGCGGCCCCAGGGCCCGGAGGGCGCTTTGCCGCCTTTGCGGCGATGAGCGCCAATCCCGAGTTCCAGAAGCTGATGGCGATCGAGATGAAGGGCCGCTTCAGCCAGACCTACGGCGCCCTCTTCAAGACCCTCAACCTGAGCCCCGAGCAGCTCTCCCAGTTCCAGTCCCTCCTCGCCGACAAGCAGCAGGCCGTCGTCGACGTCATGCAGGCGGCCCGCGAGCAGGGAATCAACCCGAGGACCGACCCGGACGGCTTCAAGACCCTCATACCAGGCGGTCTCGCAGACCGACCAGAGCATCCAGCAGGTCCTGGGCGACGCCGGCTTCCAGCAGTACCAGCAGTACCAGCAGACTCTTCCCGAGCGAAACACCGTCAATCACTCCAGCAGCAGCTGAGCTACACCCAGACGCCGCTCACCGACGACGAGGCGAACCAGATGATCGCGCTCCTTCCCAGACCCAGCCCCAGCGCGCCGGCAACGGGACGGCGGGGACGAAAAACGGCGGCGGACCCGGCCCCGGAATCATGGCCTCATGAACGGCGGCGGCACCGCGAAGGTGACCGACGACGCGATCGCCCAGGCCGGAGTCCTTTCCGCGCCCCAGATCGCGGCCCTCCAGCAGATCCAGCAGCAGCAGCAGGCCCAGCAACAGATCCAGCAGCTCATGCGCTCGGCCAACCAGGCCCCCGGCGCCCGCGGCTCCGGCAGCCCCCACGGCCGGCGGGTGAGCCCGCTGGCCCATTAATTGCTTGTGAGCGTGCGCCGCGGGGCGTACCGTTTATCCCTCCATGATCGTCACCACCGCGCAGCTCTTCAAGCACGCCTACGGCAAGTACGCCGTCGGCGCGTACAACATCAACAACGCCGAGCAGGCCATGGGCCTGTTCCGCGGCTGCATCGCAGTCGCAGGCGCCCTTCATCATCCAGATCTCCAAGGGCGCGCGCAAATACACCGACAAGCGCATGCTCGAGGCCATCATCCGCGCGGCGGGCGAGATCTTTCCCGAGGCCATCTTCGCCGTCCACCTCGACCACGGCGACGAGGAGACCTGCTACGACTGCATCAAGTCGGGCTTCTACAGCTCGGTGATGATCGACGCCTCGCACGAGCCGTTCGACGAAGAACGTCGCGATCACCAAGCGCGTCGTCGACGCGCGCCCACGCCAAGGGCCTCTCGCGTCGAGGCCGAGCTCGGCATGCTCGGCGGCGTCGAGGAGGACATCAAGGTCGAGGACGGCCACGCCACCCTCACCAATCCCGACGAGGCCGAGGACTTCGTCAAGAAGACCGGCTGCGACTCCCTCGCCTGCGCCATCGGCACCAGCCACGGCGCCTACAAGTTCAAGGGCCGCCAGTCGCTCCACTTCGACGTGCTCGAAGAAGATCCAGGAGCTGCTTCCCGGCTTCCCGCTCGTCATGCACGGCTCCTCCTCGCGTCCCGAAGGACGAGGTCGACCGGATCAACGCCGCGGGCGGCAAGATGCCGAGCGCCGTCGGGCGTCGACCCGAACGAGTACCTGCCCGGCCGCCAAGCTCGGCGTCACCAAGGTGAACATCGACACCGACGGCCGCCTCGTCTGGACGCCGCGTCCACCGCGAGTTCTTCCGCGACAAGCCGGGCGACTTCGACTTCCGCCCGCCGGGCAAGATCTTCATGGACGAGTACGCGAAGTTCATCGCGAGCCGCAACGTGCTCCTCGGCTCGGCAAACCAGCTGGCCGACCTGCGCAAGTCCCTCGGCAAGCCGGTCCCGGTCCTAGCGTAGCCGCCCGGGCCAGGTCTGGGGCCGCAGTCCAGGAGTCGGCGCAGCGGTTGCCTCATGCGCTCGTAAACCCAGATGTGCGAATGAGAACCAGCCGCGGAGCAGGAAATAAGAGCCAGGCAAAAGAAATTCCCCCTCCGCGATTTCTTGCGAAGGGGGAAAAGGTACTGAAGCCAGTCAAGCCAAACGTCGCGAGTAAGATCCGGTCGCTACCATCTGCTTGGGCCGTGGCAGCTGCCGACGCCCTTGTCGCTATAAACACCATTCGCATTCGGTGCGGGAAGTGTAGGACCATTGGCTCAAAGCTGTGGGACCTGCCAGTGCCGACTCGAAATCCCACGCGTAGCCGTTCTGATTGAGCGTCAGGCCCATCACACCCCAGTAGTACCCGGTATACGCCTGGAGATTCTGCTGCGTTGAAATTCACGTTGCCGCGTAGGATCCTCCAGGTTTGTTTCGCCTGCGCCGCTCGTGACAGGGGTTATGACGATCGGATCGAGTGTCTCGCCGCCCGTGCCCACGATGAATTCGCCGTATACCCTTCCTTGGATCGTAATTCCCGGAGGGGTCAAGCGGGCGGTAGCGGGCATAGAGGTGGTCGTGTCCGTTCAGCACCAGGTCGGCTCCGTACTGATAGAGCAGTTGCCAAAAGGCCTGAGCGGTCACGCCCTCCTGGCTGATGCCGTTCGTAGCGCTGAACGTGGGCTGATGCCAGTACGCGGCTGTGCAAGCGGAATGATTCGCCTCGAGATCCTTCTTCAGCCATTCCAGTTCGGCGGCAAACCAAGCGCCCGTGGTCGAACAGCCGCCCGGCTGTGTCTCGCACTCTATATTGAGCGAGATAAGGTGCCAGGAGCCCAGATCATAGGAATACCAGCCATCTCCGACTCCGACTGGGCCCCCCGCCGGTATTGTGGCTCCAACTCCACCCGTCTCCTCGAAGTGCCCCGCCTGTCCATCAGACCGAGGTATAGGTTGGGGGTTGGGAGTGGTAGCGGCCGGATAGCCGCACCCCGTCATCGATGATGGGCACGGGTCCGCGAGCGTAGTCGTGATCGGTTGCCCTGCGGTATTGATCTGGAAGCCGTTGAAGTAGGAGAAGTAGCCGTAGCCGGCAACGCCGGTCGCGCCATGCTCGTCATAAAACTCGTGGTTGCCAGGCGCAGGCCGCGTGATCATTTTGAAAGCGCCATAAGTCAAATCGTACGAGTTCTCGAAGTCCGAATATTGGCCTACCTGGTATTGCAGATCTCCGAGGATCGCGACCAGGTCAGGCTTCATCGTCTCAATCTGATTCGCAGTAGCCTCCTGGGATTGCCACAGAGAGGTGGCTGGTGTAGGGAGCCTTGGGTGTGCCGCAGTTTTCGTGCGCCTACTCACCAGTGGGCTCCGTCTCGCCGGGCTGGCAGGCGACGTCGCCAACCACCGCGAGCACCGGCGCGCGTCCGATGGTTGCGTAAGGCCACGATTCTTGTTTGGTGTCGTTGGTAGCTGTAAGGCCACTGATTGCCGTTGGAGCCCTGATTCTGCGCCTTGGCCCCAACTGCAAATACCATCACCGAGGCAGCCGCTACCACGAGCACAGCGCCGCGAAACCTCTCCGGATCGTCTCCATGCAGTTTCTCCTGTTCAGATTCTTGGTGGGATGCTTGCTACAGACGTGCTATTTTTAGCCGTTCAACATTGCGCGCGCATGACAAATATATGAAAAAACATGACTGACCGCCTCCCGTTCACCGCTCAGGTCACGCGTACCGAAACAGCGCCATGAAACCAAAATCCATGTGGTGCTGGATGTGGCAGTGGAACAGCGTCAGCCCCGGCTGGTCGGCCACCATATCCACCGTCGCCCGCCCGAATGCGGGAACGATCACCGTGTCTTTCTTTACGCCGGCAGTCGGCTTGCCGTTAAGTTCGACGAGCTCGAACAGGTGCCGGTGGAAATGAAGTGGATGAGAATCGTCGCTGCGATTGTGAAACACAATCCGGTAACGGCGTCCCTCGTGCAACTCGAACTCCCGCTCATGCGGATACTCTTTGCCGTTCACCAGCCAGTGGTTGATCCCATGCAGTCCGCCAGGCACCTTTTCAAACACCATGTCGATGGTGTGGTCCGGCGCGGGATGCGGCGCAGTCGTGCCAGAACCCGCCGTGCCGAATCCCGCCGTGCCGAATCCCGCCGTTCCGAATATGGTGTAGTCCCAGCTCCACTTCGCCGGCGCCGTCCACAGCGCGCGCTGCTTTTGATTCGCATACTCCACGACGATCCCCATGCCCGCTTGCCGCGCCCCATCGCGAATCTCCCCTAAAATCCACACGCCCGGGTTATTCATCTCCACCATCGCGTCCACCCGCTCGCCCGGCGCAATCTCAATCACCTCCACCAGCTGCGGCGTCGGCACGGCATTGCCGTCGAGAGCGATCACCTGGAACTTGTGTCCCGCCAAAGCCACGCGATGAATCTGGGCAGGGCTCGCGTTCAGCAGATGCATCAGCACGCGCTGGCCCGGCTGCACGCGCAGCGGTTCCCCCGCTCCAAGCATTTTGTCGTTGATCGAATAAAGCGGAGCGCTTACCTCGAGCCCATTCGTCCGCAGGTCTGGTTTGCGGGGTTTTTCGGGCATCGGGTCGTCAGGATCCGGCGCCATCTCGTCCTGATCCATCGTCGACAGAAAATATTCCCACTCACGCAGCGCCAGAAAAACTTCCTGATCGTAGTGTCCAGAGCCATCCGCGAACTTACCGAATCGATCATCAAAAATCCGAACTGGCCCGTGTAGCTGCCCCGGTGCAGATCCATCATGGCCGCGGTGTGCGAGTGGTACCACCGCGAACCCGCCGGCTTGGCCACAAACTCGTAGCGCCGCCTGCCGTGAGGCGGCGTCGGCGGTGTGCCTTCTTCCGCTGCCCCATCCATCTCCGACGGAACAAATAGGCCATGCCAATGCACATACTCCGGAACGTCTGTGTCGTTCACGACCTCGACCGTCACGCGCTGTCCCTCGCGCACCCGCATCAGCGGCCCCGGCACTTGATTGCTGTAGCCGATTGTGCTGATCACAACCTGCGGAGCCAGCTCCACCATCATCGGCGCGATTTGCAAAGTGAAATCCGCCGCACGCCCCCTATGTTCCGGCGGCATCTTCGCTTCCATCCCCGCCATCGGATACTGTGTCGGCCCCGATTTCTGTCCAACGCCAAGCGTCTCTGCAAACGCCGGCCGCAGCTTGCCCGCCCCGGTCGCAATCACAGTCGCCGATCCAAGCCGCAAGAAATCCCTTCGCCGTAAAAAATCCCTTCGCTTCACGCGATCCTCATCCCCGCTGCAAACGCCAAGATACCGACGGGTGCCTCAACGGGCGATTCCGAAATAAGAACTCCATCCATAGCTTTAATTTTCAAGCCGTTCCCGCCCCTCCAAGTTGAATGTTTAGGCAAAACTCAAGATACCTGTCTTTGCCGTGAAGGTGTTTTTGTCAGGATGGTCAGAGTTACTTCAAACAATTGGCGGTATAAATTAGCTGACATCCGATCGCAGTTTCTCAAGATGGTACCAAACCGACAAGAGACACATTTGCTGTCACCCGCCAGCCAAAGGGCGTTAAGGGATCCATCGATTTCCCACTCGTGCTCGCCGAACCGGCCAGCCCCAATCCCCGTTCCCACGTTCCCCGTTTTTCTGATCCCTGTTCTTTGATTTCTGTTCACTCTTTTTCTTTGTCAAGCTCTCGCAGTCCAAATAAATCTGCACGCCTCTCCCTAAACCCTTTAGTCCCTGGTCCCTAAGCCCCTGAGTCCCTGTCTTCTCAACTTTGCCGATAATTTCGCCCCTCCGGCGCATACTTGATCCATATAGTGTTTAGCCAGAACTCTCGTTCGGTAGGCGCAAAACTCCGCTTCCGCAAACGAGTTTCTTCGCCGGTTCTTGCTCCTCGTGGTCAGACCACCGTACGGCTGCGGAAAATAATTGGGAAATTTTTTTTGGGCACTTTGAAACATCTTTCCTCGCCGTAACTCCTTTAGAATGGACTATCGATGCACCAAATTCAGTGCAAAGTGGCCGAATAATGGGCGCAATTAACCGTTGATTATCTAGTAAACAAACCCCTCCATTTCCCCCCCCTCGCCCCCAGCCGACTCACGGGGCAAAAAGGTCACGAAGCCGCTGCGCCAGAGTATAAGGAGTAGTCATGAGACGAATCATGACGGCTCTCCTCACCCTGACCTGCGCAGCCGCGGGCATTGCCACCGCCGCCGCGGGCCCTGTCTTGCCCGCCGCCCAGCAGGCCAGCCCCGCCAATCCACCCGCCAATCCAGCCGCCAACCCAGCCGCCAACCCAGCCAACAATCCGCTCGCCTCGTCACGAGTTTTTTCCTACGACGACATGACTGCGAAGACCTCGCCCAGCGGCGTCGTGAGTCGCCGCGCATTGATAGGAACGCTTGCGACCGGCGAGGCGATTGCCGTGCACGAAACGATGCAGCCGGCCGGAACCGCGGCCAATCCCGCACACCGCATTCAACATTCAGAGCTGATCCTGGTGGAAGAGGGAACGCTCGACTACACGCACGACGGCAAAACCGAGCGCGCCGGCGCGGGCAGCATTATCTATGTCGCGCTTGGAACGCTGCACCAGGTGAAGAATGTCGGCGACTCGCCTGCGAAGTACGTTGTGTTCCAGATTGGCGGAGACACGGGGAAGTAGCGCGTCTGTTACGCAGCGCGCACCTGTCCGCGGCCGTGGCGCTTGACGGCGTACATGCGCGCGTCGGCGGTGCCGATGATCTCGTGCATATGCCAGCCGTCGCGCGGCGCCGAGGCGATGCCCACGCTGGCGCTGACTTTGAGCGTGAGCCCGTTCTTCATTTCGAATGGAGTTTCCATCAGCGCCGCGTGAATCTCTCTTAGTCAGTTCCAATGCGAGATTTCCGGTGTTTCGGGCATGAGAATTACGAATTCGTCACCACCATAGCGGAAGCATAGGTCCTGCTCGCGGGCCAGTTTTTGCAGGCGGCGGCCAACCAGGGCAAGCAGTTCGCTGCCGATAATGTGGCCGTCGGCATCATTGACCAGCTTGAACCGGTCGAGATCCCAAAACGCTAGGCTCACCGGCAGTTTGAGTTTTTCTGACCGCCGCAGCTCGGGGCAAAGAACGTTGTAGAGGTGCCGCACGTTGAAGAGGCCGGTTGTGTCATCGGTGATGGTCAATTGCTGAATGCGCGAAACGTCGCGCGCGTTTTCAATGGCGATGGCGGCGTGATCGGCCAAAATGTGCAGAAATGCGATCGAATAATCAGACATTTCAGCGCGAGGATTCAGGATTTCGATGACTCCCTGCGTGCCGGTGCGCCCGCGTAGCGGCAATGCAATCACCGATCTGACGCTGGAGATTCCTGCACTGGAGATTCCTGCATTGGACATTCCCGGTGTGGAAGATTGCTGCACTCGCGGATCGCCGGCAACTTCGGGCACGATGAGCGTCTCCCCGTGCTCGAGCACCCAACCGGCGACGCCCTCGCCGCGCTTGACGCGAAGGCCGCGCAGGGTTTCCTGCTCCTCGCCCGCGGCGATGGCGTAGTAGAGATGCGGGGTGGTTTCGTCGAGCATGAGCAGCGCCCAGAACTCCGCTTCGACCATTCGCTCCATTTGCTCGAGGATGGTGCGCAGAATCGTGTCCAGATCGAAGCTCGAGGTGAGCGACCGCGCCAACTGGTGAAACACAAGCAGATCGGCGAGCGGGATTCTTCCTTCCGTCTCATTTGGCATGTTCAGGACCCTGGGGAGGGGGACGTACTTATCTATTGTTTCATGATTTGTTCGTTACACAAATTAGATGCCGACCAATGATTTTTTGGCTGCAATTCGCGGGGAAGTCCTTCGCCTTGAAGGCCGATCGACTAACCGCCGATGTGGACCCGCGGTCAGCCGCCGATGTGAACCATCGACCGGGAAGGTTTCAGGAATCCTGGCTCGCCGATGTGGTGGCGAGCTTCTTTCTGCTGGATGGTCTGGACGATGTAGTCGCGGAGTTCATCGTCGCCTGCGCCCGCGCGAAGACGGCCGTAGAGGTCGTGCTCGACTTGCGAGAAAAGGCAGGTGCGAATTTTGCCGTCGGAAGTGAGGCGCACGCGGCTGCAGGCGCCGCAAAATGCCTGGCTCACAGGCGCGATGATGCCGATTTCGCCCACACCGTCAAAAAAGGTATAGCGGCGAGCAGTTTCGCTGGCCTCGCGCGGCGGCAGCTCAACGAGCGGCAAGGCGCGGCCAATTCGCTGGACGATTTCGCGCAGCGTGACGACGATTTCGGGCGTCCAGAGACGGCCCTCTTCGAGAGGCATGAACTCGATGAAGCGGACGACGACGTCTTCTTCGCGGGCGAAGCGGGCAAAGCCTTCGATCTGATCGTCGTTGAATCCGCGCAGCAGCACGCAGTTAATTTTGAGAGGCGCAAGCCCGGCGGCGCGTGCGGCGCGAATTCCGGCAAGAACTTTGGCAAAGCTGCCCTCGACGCGGGTGATGCGCTCGAAGGTCGCGGCATCAACCGCGTCCATGCTGACCGTAATGCGGTTCAGGCCGGCGTCTTTGAGCGGTTGCGCAAGCGAGTCGAGCAGATGGCCGTTGGTGGTGAGGGCAAGGTCCAGCTTGTCGCCGTTAAGGGTGCGCAGGCGCGAAAGCTCGCGAACCAGCTCGACCACATCGCGCCGCAGCAGCGGCTCTCCGCCGGTGAGGCGAACCTTGGTGATGCCAAGACTGACAAAGACGCCGATGAGACGAAGGTATTCGCCGAGACCAAGCTCGGGATACTGCGCGCCCACTTCGCCAGTGCGGCAGTAGACGCATTTGTAGTTGCAGCGGTCGGTGATGGAGACGCGCAGGTCGTGGATCACGCGGCCGTGACTATCCGTTAGGGCCGGATGCGACGCCTGTGCCGGAAATTCGGAAATTGAAGGGGCAGCCATTGGCAACTTCAAGCGTATACCCTTTTCGGAGCCCGCTGAAAGGCACGGCGCTTTGGAGCCGGTTAGCTGGTTGATTGGCTCGGCCATGTTCCGTCCGCGCAGCGGAAGGGAAGCGGTAGCATGAAGGAACGAGCGTGCCGCGGCTCGTAACTTGCGTCGCAGGGCGGCCGGCGAAGTGCACAAGTCGGCGAAGGGATAAGGAAGATGCCCGCAACGGGAGCCAGACCCTCCGGCGCTGTGGACGAGGCTGATGCGGCAATAGCCGTGCGTCAGATGTTCGATTCCATTGCGCCCAGGTACGACCTGCTGAATCATGTGCTCTCAGCCAATGTGGACCGGCTGTGGTGGCGCAGGGCTGCACGTAGGTTTAAGGTAGTTCTCGCGCGCCCTGAAGCGGCGATTCTCGATATTTGCTGCGGCACCGGCGATTTGACCATGGCGCTGCTCAAGTTGCGGCCGCCTGGAGCAACGCCGATTCTGGCGGGTGATTTTGCGCCTGCCATGCTGCGGCGCGGCGCCGAAAAGTTTGGAAAGAAGGCGTATCCGAGTCGCAAATCGGCGGATTCCTCACCTTATGCAGTTGCGATTGAGGCCGATGCTCTGCATCTACCGTTGCGCGCGGAGTCACTCGACCTGGTTGTGACCGCGTTTGGCTTCAGAAATCTGGCGAATTATGAGGCCGGCCTGAAGGAGTTTTATCGCACGCTCAAGCCGGGCGGGCAGTTGGGAATTCTCGAGTTCAGCGAGCCGGGCGGGGCGCTGGGCAAAGCGTACGGCGTTTACTTCCGGCGCGTGCTGCCTGCGATTGGGCGCATGATCTGCGGCAAAGATGGAGCCTACAATTATCTGCCCGCGTCTGTCGGGAATTTTCCGCCGCCGGAAACGATGATTGAGATGATGCAGCGAGCGGGGTTTGAAAAGTGCGCATGGCAGCCGTACACGTTTGGAATCGCGGGGTTATATAGCGCGATGCGGCCCGCTTCAGGAGCTCGATGACCACCAGCGCCTCCAGTCCGCGAGTGACCCAGCCTGCTGTGGCGAATTTCTCCGCCGAAAAGCAGCGAGTGGCGCGGCACTCCATGGCGGCCGCGGCGGTGATGACGCTGCTCAAGATCGGCGCGGGCATACTTTCAGGGTCGCTGGGAGTGCTTTCGGATGCGGCGCACTCGGGGCTCGATCTTGTGGGCGCGGCGCTGACGTACTTCTCCGTGCATGTGAGCGACAAGCCGGCGGACGAAGATCACACGTACGGTCACGGCAAGATCGAGAATCTCTCGGCCTTCAGCGAGGCAGGGCTGATGGCTTTGTCCTGCGCATGGATCATCTGGGAGGCGGTGCAGCGAATCTTCTATCACGCGGTGGAGGTGCACCACTCGCTTTGGCCGGTGCTGGTGCTGGCGACTTCGATCGCGGTGGATATCTGGCGTTCGCGTCAGTTGCGCGCGGTGGCCGTGCGGACAGGATCGCCGGCACTGGCGACCGACGCGTTTCATTTTGCTTCCGACATCTGGGCGACGGCGGCGGTGCTGGTGGGGCTTGGCGCAGTATGGGTGGGCGAGCGATTCCAGATTGCGGCGTTGCGCTATGCCGACCCGGTTGCGGCCCTCGTGGTATCGCTGATGATTTTGCGCATGACGGTGCGGCTGGGCCATGAAGCAGTGGCGGCGCTGGTGGATGAGATCCCCGCGGAGACGAGACGCCGGCTGGTGCGCGAAGTGGAATGCGTGGATGGAGTGCTCGCAGTGGAACGGGCGCGCGTGCGCCGGGCGGGCGCGGGGTATTTTGCGGACGTTACGCTGGCGCTGCCGCGGCGATACACGTTTGAGCACACCGGCGAGCTGGTTGAGTCCGCTACTGCCGCTGTGCAACGCGCGCTTCCCGGGGCCGATGTGGTCATCCACACCATTCCGCGCGAAACCAAAGCGGAAAGCATCTTTGACCGAGTGCGCGCCGTGGCCGCTCGCAACAACGTATCTGTGCACGAGCTTAGCATCCAGACGCATCATGGGCGCCTGCAGGTGGAATTGCATGTGGAGCTCGATGAGACCTTGGCGCTTCGCGACGCGCATAACTTTGTAACTGCGATGGAAGCGGAGATTCTGCGCAATGTTCCTGAGGTCGACTCGGTTCTGACGCACATTGAGAGTGAGCCGGCCACCATCGAGCAGCCTGAGGAAGAGCTCGTCGAAGATCGCAGGCTCGAGCAGGCGTTGCGTTCGGCAGCCGCGGCGTTTCCCGAGATCGTCGACGTGCACGCGATGACCGTGGGCCGTACAGGAGAGCACATCTCGCTTACCTGTCATTGCACATTGCCCGACGAACTCCCCATGAGCCGCGTGCATCAGGTAATCACCGCGCTTGAAGATCGGCTCAAGTTGGAGTGCCCGGAGGTGTTTCGAGTGACCATCCATCCGGAGCCGGTAACGGATAATACGCGCTAGATAATACGCTCTGGAGCGCAAGCCGATGTTTTCAACTGAGGTTCTCGAGTGTTGAAGATAACCATGAACACCGCTCCAATCGCGCGAGTCTTCCGCATCGCATGGCTGCTGATGCTTCTCGTAGCGGTGGGATTGCTGTCGGCGATTCTTACCATGCAGGTTGTCATTCATGGCGCCGAAGTGCAGGTGCCGGCGCTCAAAGGGATGACGACCGCGGATGCGCGCAGCGTGGCGGCTGGGCTCGGCCTGAGGCTGGATGTGGACAATCGCTACTACTCGGGTGATGTAGCCGCGGGACATATTCTTACGCAATCGCCCGAAGCGGGCACGGTGGTGCGTCGAGGGTGGCGCGTGCGCGTGGCGGAGAGCCTTGGTGCACAAAGAGTCGACGTGCCAGACGCGGTGGGCGCCAATGAGCGCGTGGCCGAGCTGGAGTTGCGGCGAGCCGGCCTTGAGGTTGGCATGATTGCGCGGCTGCCCTATGGCTCAGCTCCGGAAGGAACCGTGCTGGCACAGGATCCGCCGGCGCATGCGCTGGGCATTGAGCAACCCAGTGTCAACTTGCTTTTGGCCGCGCCCGACGATGAAACTCCCGACGGGTATGTGATGCCCGATCTAACCGGCTGGCAATTTGCGAGCGCGGAAGCGGCGCTGAAGAAGGTTGGCATTGAGACTGCCGCGCCGAGTTTTGTGAATGTGCCGGTCGCGCTTGTTGGCAGCGGCGACGCCACGTCGAAACCAAAGATTAGGCCGGGCCAGGTGCTGGCGCAATCGCCCAGCGCCGGAACGCGCGTGGACCAGAGCACAATCGTGAAGCTGACAGTCGTGAGATAGACAAGGATCAAGGGGGCAAACAGGAATGGGGTTGAGCGAGGATCTGGAAAAGATCGCATTACAGGAGCGCGAGCTGCGGTTGCCGCGCCTGGATGCAAGCGTGGCGTGGCAGCTCGGCGGCTGGATTAGAGAGAAGGCGCTGGAGCGGGGACTGAAGCTGGTGGTCGACGTGCGGCGCTTCGGGCAGCCGCTGTTTTATGCGGCGCTCGATGGGACGACGCCTGATAATCCCGAGTGGGTTCGCCGCAAGAGCAACGTGGTGGCGACGCTTTCATCGCAGTTCGTATGGCGTGGGAATGACGCAGAAGCTGAAGGGCACCACACTCTTTGAGCGCCAGGGTCTGCCGGTGACGGATTATGCGGCAGACGGCGGGTCGTTTCCGCTGCATGTTGAAGGCGCGGGCGTGGTGGGCAGCGTGACGGTTTCCGGCCTTCCGCAGCGTGATGACCATAATCTTGTCGTAGAAGCTCTGTGCGCAATGCTGGGGCGGGATTTTGCAGCGCTGAGGTTAGAGCCGGAGCAAACGTAGCTAAGACCCGCGCTCTCGAAATCAGATCAGGCAGCTTTCTCAGGCTATTTTTTCGGGCGACTTCTCGATCAGGGCAACAAAGAATCCGTCGGTGGGCAGAGCGCCCGGCAGAAGGAGCAGCGCGCCTTCGGGCGTGAGGGAATCGAGCAGCCGTTCCGCGCCGGGGATTAGGATTCCTAATCTTCGCAGCGATTGGATGGTCGGCTCGAGCGAAACCTGGCGCGCATTTTGATTTTCGGCAAGGACGGCTTTGACGACCAGGTCATTCTCTTCGGGCTCAAGCGAGCAGGTGGAATAAACAACGCGGCCGCCGGGACGGACTGCGCGCAACGCAGCGGACAAGATTGCCCGCTGGCGCTCGGCATGACGGGCCAAATCTTCAGGCCGCAGCCGATGGCGAATCTCCGGATTGCGGCCGAGGGTTCCGGTGCCGCTGCAAGGCACGTCGGCGAGCACCAGGTCGAAAGCGGAATCTTTATTGAGCGCAGTCGCGTCGGCGAGGCGACATTCAATGCAGGCCGAATGCGCTGCGAGACGAGTGGTCAACTCAGCAAGCCGCCTCTGACTCGACTCGCAAGCCAGAATGCGAGCCTGCGGGTTGCGCTCGGCCAGGATGAGAGTTTTTCCGCCGGGCGCAGCGCAAGCGTCCAAAATTGTTTCGATCTGGATGGTCTCGATTTTGCCGCTGGAATCGTCAGTGGCGCTCGCGGCTAGCTCGGCAATCAACTGCGAGCCTTCATCCTGCAAGCGCACTCGGCCCTCGCGATAGGCCGCAGTTGCAGTGACGTCGCCGGAGACAACTCTGCGCGCCGTGGTGAGGATGGCGGCGGGCTCCAGCCCAACGCCGCTGGTGACGAGTTCTGCTTCGACGGCGGCGGCTTCCTCAGCTTCATGGGGCAGGCGCACGATTCGCGGAGGTTGGGTTTGTCCGTGGCGGCAGATGGCGCGCGCGGCCTCCAGCCCATAGTAGCGTCCCCAGCGCTCGACGACCCAGGTAGGGTGAGCCTGAGCCAAGGCGAGTTCGGCAGCGGTCTCTTCCGGAAGGTCTGCCGCCGGACCTGCGCCGGCCAGTTTACGCAGCACGGCGTTGACGAGTCCGGAAGCGAAGCGGTGGCCGGATCGCTTCGTCAGCTCCACGCTTTCATCGATAGCGGCGTGCGCTGGAACGCGATCGAGAAATTGCAGTTGGAATGCTCCCATGCGGAGAGCGACCGAAACCTCGGCGATCGAGTTTGGACTTCGGTTTCGCGATCAGTGAGCTTGAGTTGCTCATCGAGACGAATCTGCCAGCGAAGCACACCGAGGACGAGAGTCGTTGCCAGGTGACGATCAGCAGGCGAGAGCGCGTCGATTGCCGGTTCGCGCAGCAGGTCATCCGCGTGGCCATTGCCACGCTCGACGGCCAGCAGCACTTCGAATGCAGATTTGCGGGCTGGAGAGATTGCGGCCACAGCGCTCAACCGAGGCGCGCATCCGCGGGCAGCGGATTGCCGCGCAGAAACTCGTCGGTGGTCATGCGTTTCTTGCCTTCGAGCTGAACTTCGAGGAATTCCAGCCAGGTATTCTCGGCGCACGCAGCCAAAAGACGATGGCTTTCGACAACAATCCAACCCGGCTCGGCAAAGCCCAAGCCTTCTGCGTAGCTGCCGCGAGCGATGGTCATGCGATGCACGATGAGTTTCTTCCTATTGAGTGCGGTGAATGCCCCGGGCCAAGGCTGAAATCCCCGCCAGCGATTGTAGATTTCGTGCGCGGTGCGCGTGGCAAAGTCAATGCGGCCGTCTTCGCGATCCAGCAGCGGAGCAAAAGTTGCAACTTCGTGGCTCTGCGGTTGCGGATGAATTGAGCCGTCGGCCAAGCCAGCAAGAGTCTCGACGACGAGCGGAGCGCCGGCGCGCGCGAGCGCGGGAAACAGGTCTACGGCAGTTTGAGTGGGACCGATTTCCATGGTCTGCTGAAGAAGAATCGGCCCAGTGTCGAGACCCTCTTCCAAAAGCATGGTGGTATTGCCGGTGTAAGCGTCGCCCATCGCAATCGCCCACTGAATCGGCGCAGCGCCGCGGTATTTCGGCAGCAGAGAAGCGTGCAGGTTGATGCATCCCAGCCGGGGCAGGGCGAGCATCCACGGCGGAATGATGCGGCCGTAGGCGACGACAACAATCGCGTCGGGCGCGATCGACTCAAGCTGCGCGCGAAACTCCGCATTGCTGCGGATTTTTTCGGGCTGCGTGACCGGCAGCCCTGCAGCAAGCGCGGCCTGCTTGACGGGCGGAGCGGTAAGTTGCTGTTCGCGCCCTGTGGGCCGGTCAGGTTGCGAGACCACAAGTGCGATTTGGTGATGTGCCGCGAGCAGAGCATCGAGCGTGGGGACGGCAAACTCGGGAGTGCCGCAAAAGACGAGCTTGAGGCCGTTCCCAGCGTTCGTCATGGCAGGTTTACCACGTTCCGTCGTTTTGCATTTTGCGAATCTTGCGCAGAGTCAAGCTGCGCTTCAAAGCGCTCATGCGGAAGATAAAAACGATGCCGTCGAGGTGATCGATTTCATGCTGGAAGGCGCGCGCCAGCAGTTCATCGCCGTCCATCTCAAACCATTTGCCATTCTCGTCCTGGGCGCGAATGCGAACCTTGGCCGCGCGCACAACTTTCTCGCGAATGTCGGGAAAGCTGAGGCAGCCTTCTTCTTCATACTGCCTGCCATCGCTCGAAATAATCTCGGGATTGATCAGCACAAGTTTCTTCGTGGGATCCTTGCCCATGCTGAGATCGACGACCGTGATGCGTTTGGAGACGCCGACCTGCGGCGCAGCCAGGCCGATGCCCTGCGACGCGTAAGTAGTTTCAAACATGTCGGCCACGAATTTACGCAGCTCTGCGTCGAATTCGGTGACAGGCTCGCCGGGCTGCTCGAGAACCGGCTCAGGATATTTGACGATCGTCAGAATCATTGCCGCTGCTAAAAGCTCCGTATCTGTTCGATGTATCCATCGAAATTTCGCTTCAACTCCAGCAGAGAGTCGCCGCCGAATTTCTCGCGGGCCAGGTTGGCAAGAACCAGTGCGACCATGGCCTCCGCGGCCACGCCGGCAGCCGGGACGACGCAAATGTCGCTGCGCTCGTAGCTCGCGCTTGTGGCCTCACGCGTATCAAAGCGCACGGACTCCAGCGGCTGGCGAAGCGTGGAGATGGGCTTGAGGTAGCCCCGCACGACAATATCTTCGCCGTTGGAGACGCCGCCCTCAATGCCGCCTGCGTTGTTGTGCGGGCGAGTAAAGCGCGTAGGCTTTCCTGGTGGATTTTCGCTGGCGTAGTGAATCGGATCGTGGACGCGCGAGCCGAAGGTCGAGGCAGCAGCCACTCCGCGGCCGATTTCGACGGCCTTCACGGCCTGCAGGCTCATGACCGCCCAGGCGAGCTGGCCGTCCAGGCGCTCGTCCCAGTTGGCGTAGGAGCCGAGGCCCGCGGGAACTGCGTGGGCGACGACCTCAAAGATTCCGTTTACGGTGTCTCCGGCTTTTGAAGCGGCGTCGACTTCTTCTTTCATGCGCGCTTCGGCAGCGGGATCGGCGCAGGCGAGCACGACTTCTTCTTTTGCGGTGAGGGCTGCGATTTCGTCCCACGATGGGTCGGCGTCAATTTCAACCTGGCCCACACGAACGACGTGGCTGGCGACTTCGATTCCCAAACTGCGAAGCAGCAGTTTGGCGAAGGCTCCGGCGGCGACGCGCGCAGCAGACTCGCGCGCCGAGGCGCGCTCCAGCACGTAGCGAGCGTCAGGAAAGTTGAACTTTAGCGCTCCGGCAAGGTCGGCGTGGCCAGGCCTGGGCGAGGTCACGGCACGGTGCTTCGCTGGGTCGCCTGCCTCGACGGGCAGTTTCTCCTGCCAGTTTTTCCAGTCGCGATTGATGAGTTGAATCGCGATGGGCGAGCCGATGGTCTTGCCGTGGCGCACGCCGGAGAGGATGTGAGCCTGGTCGGTCTCAATCTTCATGCGGCCGCCGCGGCCATAGCCCTGCTGGCGACGCCAAAGCTCGTGATTTATGAAGTCGAGGTCAACGGGCACTCCGGCGGGAATTCCGGAGACCAGCGCGATAAGAGCCTCGCCGTGGGATTCACCGGCAGTCGAGAAGCGAATCATACTGATTCGATTGTAAATGCGCGCAGGCGCAAAGCCACCTTTTCAAAAAGTCTCGCAATTCGCCCGGAGGCTGCAACCAGAGATCAGCCGCGGTGGGGCGCGGTTGATTTCGTACGAGAATGCCCAGCCCTTGGCCCCCGCGATTCCCGGGGTTTTTGATCTTGCGGAAGGCAGCTTCATCGGTCAGGTCGTCTCCCAGAAACGCAGCAGGAGGCGGCTCGAGATGCGGGTTGGCGGCCGCAGCTTCTTCGAGAATGGCGGTGACTGCTGCGCCTTTGTCACGGCCTGCGCGTAGTTCGAGGCCAGCCTCGAATTCGAGCAAGCTGAGGCCGTCCGCTTGCGCAAGAGGCTCGAAGAGAGCGCGCGTTTGTTTCTCAATCATTCTTGCGCGGGCAGGCGTGGCACCGCGCCAGTGCATGACGATGGCGTTAGGTTTTTCTTCGATCAGGCCGCCACGCAAGGCGCCAGTTGGCTCATGCCTGAGCTTTTCAGCGAGTTCGTCGAGCTTGGTGCGGACTTCGGGAGAGAGCTGCTCGAGCTCGCGGCGGCCGTTGGGGTGCAGGCGTTCGGCGCCATGCAAACCCCAGACCTCAGGCGCGGGCTCCACTCCGAGCAGGGGGAGGATTTCAGCCGCGGGCCTGCCGGTGATGACGACGATTCGCGTGCAGCCCTGATTCTGGATTTGATTCAAGAGGTCGCGCACGCCGGCCCAGGGGAGGGCCTGAAAGCGGTCTACGCGGAATGGCGCAAGCGTTCCGTCATAGTCCAGCAGCAATAAAGCTCCCGGAGCGCCCGTAAAGGCGCGAAAGAATTGTTCCAGCTTCTCTGCCCCCTCGCTTGTCAATCAATTCTCGCTTTCCGGCCTGGCCTTCGGGAAGCACGCGTTCACGCCAGCTTTTCGACTGGAATCTCCGCAAAAGGAACGGCGGATGGCGCGACGCGTTCCGGCAGAATCGGGTCCGCGGGCTTCAGCCGCAACTCGCGCAGATCACCCAGCACCTTCGCGGCCCACATATAAATGTTGTATTCCATCACCTGGCGGCGCATCCGCTCCATGCGATCGCGGCGTTCCTCTCGGCTCATCTCCAGGCCGGCGCGGATGGCCTCGGCGACTCCGACCACATCATACGGATTGATGAGCAGGGCATCGCGCAGCTCCACGGCAGCGCCTGTAAATTTGCTCAGCACGAGCACGCCGTCTTCGTCGTCGCGCGCAGCCACAAACTCCTTGGCAACCAGGTTCATGCCGTCATGGAGCGAAGTCACAAGGCAAATATCGGCAGCACGATACCAGTGGTTAACTTCCTCGTGATTGCACTGGCGCTCGATAAGAACGATGGGTCTCCAATGGGCTGTCTGGTAGCGCGCGTTGATGCGGGCCACGGTTTCCAAAACGCGGCGGCGCAGCTCGGCGTAGCTGGGAATGCGGGTGCGGCTAGGCGCGGCGATCTGCACCATGGTCAGCCGTTCGCGGTACCAGGGATGCTCCTCGAGCAGTTGGCCGATGGCTTCAAGCCGCTCAACGATTCCCTTGGTGTAATCGAGCCGGTCGACACCGAGAGCCAACGTTTCAGCGCGCACGCCGAACTCACTCAACAGCCGGCGTCGCGCGGCGTCGCGCTCATCGGCCATCGTCTCGCCGTCCCATGTGGCAGCAGGCCGCATGGCGCCATCGAATGCAACGCTCACCGGATACGGCCGAATCACGCTCGTATGCCCGTGGCGTAGCACAGTGAGGTGATCGTGGTCGGTGCGTGCCTCGAAAGCGCGATCCACCGTTGCAATAAAGTTTTGGCAGTGGAGAGGAATGTGAAATCCGATCAGATCGGCGCCGAGAAGACCGTCGAGCAGTTCGGCCTGCCAGGGACAAATCCCGAATGCCTCGGGATTTGGCCATGGGATGTGCCAGAAGATCGCCACGCGGGCATCCGGGCGCTCCTTCTTGATCAGGCTCGGCAGCAACGCCAGATGGTAGTCCTGCACAAAGACCACGGGCTCAGGGCTGTCCTTCATCTCTTGCAGCAAGGCGTCGGCAAACTTCCGGTTGACGAGTTGATAGCATTCCCAGTCTGCCGCGCGAAAGATGGGCCTCGTGTGCGCGATATGGCACAACGGCCACAACCCCTCGTTGGAGAAGCCTTCGTAGTATTGGGATTCCTCCTGCTCCGACAGCCACACTCTGCGCAGGCTGTAGCGCGGATCATCCGGGGGTACGCGCAGACGATCGAACTCGTCGACTGTGCTTTTGTCGGCGTCGCCGCTGCCGCTGGCGACCCAAACGCCGTCACAGGCGCGCAGGACGGGCTCCAACGCCGTGACCAGGCCGCTGGGCGGTACCACGCAGACGATCTCGCGGCCCTGACGGACGTGCATATACGGCTCGCGGTTAGAGACGACGAAGATCTTGCTGGAGCCGGCCTGGTTGCGAATGTGTACGGCTAAACGCTCGGCGGTCCAGAGATTCGCGCCTGCCTCGCGCAAGCGTGCCTCAGCAGCGGCGGAAGCGCGCGCCGCCTTCAGGCTCGCCGCCATGTTCTCAACCTCACGCGCCAGGGGCGAGAAAAGGCGAAACGCCTTCAGGTCCGGCTCCGTGGAATCTTCAGCATGGCCAATGCGCAGCTGGCGCAGGCGCTCAACCGCTCGGCTCATGGGCCGAAGAAGGAACCAGCGCACCATAAGCAGAGTGATGGCCACAATCACGATCACAAACGCAACGATGCGCCAAAAGCTGCGCTGCCACAGGGCGATGCCTTCTGACCGGATATAGCCGGCATCCACCACAATGGCCATTGCGCCTTGCAACTGATCTCCGTTGTGGATGGGAAAAGTCTGCTCAAGCCATTGCCACTGTCCGGCGTGGCCGAATGCGCCATCCTCGACGCCTCGCTGCAGCGATTTTTCCACCACGCCCTTGCCCAGCGCCGCCATCACATCTGGTGGACCGCTGGCAGCAAGCAGATCTCCGTGCGCGTCGTAGATTGCCAGTCCTAAAGCACCCGTTCCGTTTTTGAGCAGTTGCGCCAAGCCGGGAAGGGCAGAGACGTCACCGGTCTCAAGCGCGCTGCGCACATCCGGCTCAATGGTTTTGCCCATCCAATTGGTTCGGCGCTCCAGATCTTCGCGCAAGCTATGGCGGTGGGCCAATACATCGAAATATGTGGAGGCAAGTGACACCAACGTCACGCTCGCGATGAGAGCAAGGATCAGCCGTACGCGGAAAAAATGCATCGCGACCTCCGATGTAGTATTAGATGCGCTCGGCGGCGAATTTATTGTCCTCAAGTGCTCGCAAAAACCTATCGGACAATTATTTGTTGAGGAGAAAGATACTTAGACTCAACAATTCGCTTTGAGATGGGGCTCAATTCCGGCTGACCTCAATACCGGAGCGCGTTGAGCGTGAAAATTCGGGGCTTTCCCAGCGCCCTCCTACTGCTCTCCCGTTGCTCTCATCGATACGATTCCAGGCGTTCAGTTTCACGGCCGGGAGGGATGCCTTAAGGCCTTAGAGAGCGGCACAAGCCCAGCCCCTTTGTCTACTGGCCGATGCTATGCGCTATTCTGTCCTCGGAAGCTATCAAAGCTTTCAATTCAGAGACCGATACCCCAGACCGACAGCCAATGGCGACCTTAGCGATCGACCGAACCGCCAAACAGATGGTACTCGCCGTGCAGGAATACTCCCTGTTCGCCTGGCAGGCCGTGCGCAATCTCTTCCGCCCGCCTATCTACTGGACAGACTTCCTCATGCAATCGGACGTCATCGGTGTCGGGTCCTTGCCCATCGTAATCCTCTCGGGCTTCTTTACCGGCGGCGTGCTTGCTCTGCAGTCCGCAGCCACGCTGTCAGAGTTTGGCGCAACGGCGGTCACGGGCCAGTTCGTCGGGCTTACCATGATCCGCGAGCTTGGCCCGGTGCTCACCGGCATAATGGTGGCCGGCCGCAATGCATCCTCCATGGCCAGCGAGCTGGGCTCCATGGTCGTGACCGAACAGATTGATGCGATGCGCGCACTGGGCGTCGACCCATTGCGCAAGCTTGTAACCCCGCGTATTTTTTCGAGCATCGTTATGCTGCTGCTGTTGACGATTGTGTCCGATGCATTCGGCATCCTCGGCGGCGCAGCGGTCACGGTTCTCATCAGCCATCAAAACGGAACGCAATACTTTAATTCCGCTTACGAGCATCTCGTCTACTCCGACATTATCCAGGGGATGGTTAAGCCCCTGTTCTTCGGCTACCTGCTCAGCTCCATCGGCTGCTTCTACGGCATGAGGACCACCGGAGGCACCGAGGGCGTTGGCCGGTCAACGATTTCGGCTGTGGTGACCTCATCCGTGCTGATCATCGCGGTCGATTTCCTGATTACGCATGTGCTCCTCTCCGTCTTCCCCACATGAGCGACGCTTCCGCACCTGCGCCCCAGACTTCTGACCAGAGCGCGGGCCCTGTTGTCGATTTGCGCGGTGTTTCCATTGCCTTCGACGGACCGCCAGTTCTTGAGGACGTCAGTTTTTCCGTGGCTCCTGCGGAAACGCGCATTCTGCTCGGCCCAGCGGGAGTGGGCAAAAGCGTCCTGCTGAAACTCATCATTGGGCTTCTTCCCTCGCAGGCGGGCACGATTCATCTCTTCGGCGAAGACATCACGCATTTGCCCGAGGAAAAGCTGTTTCCATTGCGCTCGCGTGCTGGAATGGTTTTTCAGGAAGGCGCGCTTTTCGATTCGCTCACCGTGCGCGACAACGTGGCTTACCAGTTAATTCAGGAGCGAGTCTCCGATGAGGAGATCGACAGTCGCGTCCACGAGGCACTTCGTTTTGTCGGCCTCGAGCAGACCTTCGATATGTATCCCGTGAGCCTTTCGGGAGGCATGAAGCGGCGCGTGGCCATTGCGCGCGCTCTCATTCACGATCCCGAGCTGATCTTGTATGACTCGCCTACGGGGGGGCTGGACCCGGTTACGTCCACTACCATCATCGAGCTCATCGTGAAGCAGCGCGACGTGCACTCAACTCCGGCGCTACTCGTTACCCACCGCCTTCAAGACGCTTTCACTATGTGCACTCACCGCTTCGATCCGGATCAGAATTGCATGGTCCCGCTTCCCGATGGACAGATCAACCTGAACACCACCTTCCTGATGCTCGAAGCGGGACGTCTCATCCTGGATGGCTCCCTCCATGAACTCCTTCACAGCACGAACAGCGAAGTTCATGAGTTCCTGGAATAGGACTTGCAATCGAGAGCAGCCTTAAGCAGCCTGCTTCTTCTTGCCTCTTACATTCTGCCGAGTTTCTGGTTTCCAGCTACAATCTGATGCGTGACCGCGAGTCTCTTCGATCTCTACAAGATCGGCGTGGGTCCCTCCAGCTCGCATACGATGGGGCCGATGCGCGCAGCTTGCCGTTTTGCGCGCGACCTTGAATCTGCCGGCCTGCTTGACCGGGTCGCACGTGTACAAACGGATTTGTATGGCTCGCTGGCTCTCACTGGCATCGGCCACGGAACCGATCGCGCCGTTCTTCTCGGACTTGCCGGCAATGAGCCGGCCTCGATCGATCCCGCGGCGATCGAGGCCACTGTTGCTGCGATTCGAGCTGCGGGGCGCATGAGTCCTTGCCGGCCGGCGCGGAATCGGAATTCAACGAGCCGCGTGACCTGATCTTTCACCGCGACCAGATGTTTCCCCCCGGAGCACGTCACGCGGCATCCCAATGGAGTGCGCTTTACCGCATTCGATGCCGCCGGCACTGTCCTCTCCGAACGCACATTCTTTTCAGTTGGCGGCGGATTCATCGTCGAGGATGGTGAGGCAGATAATCCGGCCGGCGAATCCGATGTTCGCCTTCCCTATCCGTTTCATAGCGCCGCCGAACTGCTTGAAGTGGCCAGCGCGCACTCCCTCACCATCGATCGCGTGATGATGGCCAATGAGTGCGAGCGGCTGCGCGCTGTTGACCCCGCCATTGACATTGATGGTTCCGCTGAAGCAATCGAAGGGCGCGTCCGTTCCGGTATCGGGAAAATCTGGCAAGCCATGCAAGCGTGCGCCGAGCGTGGCATGGTTGCGGAAGGCATCCTGCCCGGAGGCCTGAATGTTCGCCGGCGCGCACGTCGCCTGGCAGAACGTTTGCGCGCGCGTGAGGCGAGCGGACAGCAAGGTGATCCACTGGCGCCGCTCGACTGGGTGACGGTCTACGCGATGGCAGTGAACGAAGAAAATGCGGCGGGCGGGCGCGTGGTGACCGCGCCGACCAATGGGGCCGCGGGAGTGATTCCCGCCGTAGCGCTCTACTATCGCCGTTTTATTCCCAATTCGGACGAAGAAGGAATCTGCCGCTTCTTCCTTACTTCGGCAGCGATCGGCGCGCTCTACAAAGAGAACGCTTCAATCAGCGGAGCGGAGGTTGGATGCCAGGGTGAAGTCGGCGTGGCATGCTCAATGGCCGCCGGGGGACTGGTTTCCGCGCTCGGCGGCAATGATGGTCAGATCGAGCACGCGGCAGAAATCGCGATGGAGCACAACCTGGGCATGACATGCGACCCCATCGGCGGGCTGGTGCAGATTCCCTGCATTGAGCGCAACGCGATGGGCGCGGCAAAGGCCGTGCAGGCCGCGCGCCTGGCGCTCAACGAGACCGAGGATCACAAAGTTTCGCTCGACCAGGTCATTCGCACAATGTATCTGACCGGCCTCGATATGCAATCGCGCTACAAGGAGACCAGCCTCGCGGGCCTCGCGCTGAATGTGATTGAGTGTTGAGTGTTGTTGCTGCGGAAATCGCCGCGCATCATTTTCGTGATTGCGATTTTGATGGCGCGTGCATTCATCGAGTGCGATCCGATCGTGTGCAGATTTTTCATCGCGCTCCGAATTTCCACTCCGGATTCTCCTCAAGGGTCGAATGATCGCGGAATCGGTGTTGATCTTTTTTTCACCTTTATGTCGTTTTTTTCTTGACATCGATGTCTCATGAATCTATACCTTTTTCAACTGCAGTTTCTAATTGCAGAATCGATGCAACCCATCGAAAAGGGAGAATAGGAAAATGGCAACCAAGAAAGCAGCCAAGAAGCCAGCAAAGAAAGCCAAGAAGCCCGCCAAGAAGGCCGCGAAAAAGAAGTAACGGTCTGAACAAACCAAAAGGCAACACTCTAGGGGGACGCTCAAAAGCGTTCCCCTTAGTGTTTGCGGCGGAGAAAAAATCCGCTCGCCGCGAAATGAAGATGCGCAGAATAGCGATTTCGCTGAAACCCGCTCTGGGAGCGGGGATTGTCCACATTCGATAGAATCGCGAATTCATTCCGCGGACGCGGGATGGCTTAGACTTTACGGGAAGAGAGTGATTGCACGATGACGCGCCGCCGTTGGATCGCAGAGCATTGGGACGAAGCTACCGCAACAATTATGGGCGCGCAGGCCGAGCATTTGGCGCGAGTTCTTCGCGCGCAACCGGGCATGGAAGCGGACGTTGTGGCGGGCGGTCGCGTCTTTCACGCTGAGATCGCGGCGGTCACGCAAGCGGGAGAGAAGAGCGAGGTCCGCTTCAATCTCGTTTCTGAGCTCCAGGCCGACCCCGCCCTACCCGTTACTTTAGTGGTAGCCGTTTACAAGTTCGATCGCATGGAGTGGGCCATTGAAAAGGCGACCGAACTCGGTGTTGCCGCGATTGCGCCTGTGATCGCGCGAAGAACTGAGAAGCACCTTGCTGCGGCAGCAAAGAAGCGCGCTGAGCGCTGGCAGCGCATCGCGCGCGAAGCATCGCAACAAGCGCGGCGATCGGATGAACCGCTGATTCACCAGCCCGTCGATTTAGCAGAGCGGGTGCGGGCAGCGAGCACTGCAACGCGCATCGTGCTCGCCGAGCAGGAGCGCACCACCACGCTGCGCAGCGCTGTTGCGGACGCCATTGACGCAGCAAAAGAAGATATGCCGGCGCTCGAAATTGCCATCGGTCCCGAGGGCGGATGGGCTCCCGCGGAGGAGGCGCTCTTTGACGCTAACGGATGGAAGGCTGTCTCGCTCGGTCCGCGCATACTGCGCGCAGAGACGGCGGCTATCGCCGCGCTGGCCGTGGTTGCGTCGTTTCTCGAGTGACCGAGCCTGGAGTAGTCGTGTCCTGAGTAAGTGCGCGTTCCTTCAAACAGACTTCAAGACTTCGATTTCTGGCTCGATGTGGAAAAGCCGGCACAAATCAGAAACGTGCCGGCACCTAAAGGTGCGCGAAGCGGAGGAGCAAACCAGCGAGCGCAGCGCCGGCGAGATCGCCAACGATGGGAATCGGCGCGTAGCTCCAGTTTGATCCGCCCTTGCCCGGAATGGGCAGCAGCGCGTGGACGATGCGCGGCCCCAAGTCGCGCGCGGGATTGATGGCATAACCTGTCGTGCCGCCGAGTGAGAGCCCGATGCCCCACACCAAACTTCCGACGAGCCACGGGCCCAATCCCGCAGCGGGTCCATTCATTGCCACGCCGTGCGAAAAGATTGAAGCAGCCACCACAACCAGCACCGCAGTTCCCAGCATCTCGCTGAAGATGTTTGCCAGCGGACTGCGCACGGCCGCATTGGTGCAGAAGATGCCGAGCTTGGCAGCGGGATCGGGCGTGAGGCGCCAGTGCGGCGCGTAGTGGAGAGTCACCAACGTCGCGCCGGCCATTGCGCCGAGCAGTTGCGCTGACCAGAAAACGAAGAGCTGGCTGAAGTCTCCGCTGATGACGTCGGCGGCGAGCGTGATGGCGGGATTCAGATTCGCCCCCGGACTGCCGAAGGCCTGCGCCACCACAACTCCGCACAGCACGCCGAGAGCCCAGCCGGTGGTGATCACCATCCAGCCGGAGTCCGCTGCGTAGGACTTGCGCAGCGTCACGGCGGCGTTTACGCCGTCACCCAGCAGAATGAGAACCAGCGTGCCCATGAACTCGCCAAACCAGATTGAATGCATCGAATCTTCCTTTTGGGGCTTTCCTTCTCGGGGTCTTCCGTTTTTTGTTCTTCTTGCCGAAGCAGGCGCGACGGGCCTCGACGGAACGGAAAGAGGCGCGGCCCGCAATGCAATTTTAGGAACCCAAGCATTGTGCACTGCCAGACATGCGATCGCCAAGTCCAGCGGCGGCTGAAGAACCGCAGGCGCACGCAGCGTCGCGGGTATGTTTGCGAAGGATGACTACGGTACGCCGGGCGCGGTTTCGGTGCCGACGGGAATTGTCTGTTCATAGCGCGGCCAGTGGTTGAGCAACTCGCCGACCACAACGTGGCCCACGGTATACGCGGCTTCGAGAGCGGGCAGATACGCGGCGTATGCTCCGATTCGCTGCTTCGCGAGGCTCTCGGATGCGCTAAGGCCCTGTGGCTGGCGGTCGTAGTTGCTGACGGCGCGCAACACCAGAACGCGATTTGCGTCAACGCGTCCGGCACGCGCCAGGAACTCGAGTGACTGAAGAGTTCCCGTGTCCTCCATTGCCGTGGTTGCAAAGACGCCTTTGCCCCCGGTGAAATAGGACACCCACTCGGCGGCCCACGCGTCCATTAATTTGCCGTGCCAGTAAGTCGAGGAGGAAATCTCGTCGCCCATGGCGACGAATGGCGGACGATTGGCGGCCGCGCCATCAAAGTGGTTGCGAATTTCGCTGAGCTTTCCGGAGTCCTGAAGAGGCGTCGCGCGAGTAAGTCGAAAGGCCCACTGCGCCAGACCGGCATTCAGCGAGTAGAGCTGTCCCGGTCGTGGCGACACGGGTTGCGCAAAAGGGAGGGCCTTGTCGAAGGGCAGATAACCAGTCGTCCAGCCGGGCGGAATTTCGCGCGCGTCGATCTCGTAGCCAAGATCGCCGTCGACGACCCAACGCGCCCAAGCTGCCGATCCAAGCGAAACCTGGTCGGGGCAGCCACCGGCAATTCCGGCGATGAGCCAATACGCGTGGCTGAAGTCGAAACGCGGGTCGAGGCCGACGGCCATGATCGTCGCCGCCGCGTGCGCCGTTCCGGGCCCTGTCAATACCGCCATCTCGCCGGCGTCGTTCATGCGCACTGCGTGATAGGCGGCAGCAAGGGGATAGACGCGTTCGAGATGGTCGCGCTCCACCCAATATTGCAATTCGCCGGGCGTGTCACCGGTATCGGCGCCGACCTCGAACATGGTTACGACGACGACCTTCACGGGTATGAGCCGCGGCGCGGCATTCGCCGAGGTGAGAAAAGACGTGAGCAGAAGAATGTAAGAAAGTATTCGCGTGCGCATGATCATTGATTGCGATGGTACGCGAGGAAGTTGTGGATCGCCGAAGCTGGGGCGCGGAAATGCTGAACGGACGGCCATTGCGGTGCCACACGAGGCGGCGGGATCGGCGCCCTGATCTCGAATAAACTGTCCAAATGGCTCTCCAATTTACAACCTCGTACATTGAAGACACGCTTTCGCTGTTCCGCTACTACAAGCGGCTGGCCGAGCGCGCTATGGAGCAGGTGACGGACGAGCAGCTCTTTGCCGCGATCGACAAAGAGGCCAACTCAATCGCCGTCATTGTGAAGCACATGGCGGGTAACATGCGCTCGCGCTGGACCGACTTCCTGACCACGGACGGCGAGAAGCCCAATCGCGATCGCGACAGCGAATTTGTCGAGCCGCCAGCCACGCGCACGGAGCTGCTGGCCCTTTGGGAAGATGGCTGGAGTCGCTTGTTCGCGGCGATCGAGCCTCTTAATGAGACCGACCTTGGCCGCACCGTCACGATTCGCGGCGAAGCGCACTCCGTGATGCAGGCCATTAACCGTCAGCTGGCGCACTATCCCCATCATGTCGGCCAGATCGTGCTGTTGGCGAAACACTTCGCTTGCGACCACTGGCAATCGCTCAGCGTGCCGAGAAACATGTCGGCCGATTTCAATCGAAAAGTGGCGGCCGGAGAACTCAGCCAGCGCTAAGGTATATGTGGATACACCCTTGAGCGAGCCGGGAAGCCGATCCATCTGTCCTTTGTGGCTTTGGCGCGGCCCTTGTGGCCTGGGTAGCCTTGTAAAATGGGCTGAGCGTCGATTGGCAAACTATCCGTTCCGCTTGTCTAAGCGTCCAAAGGCCTTGAAGATACCAAAGGGCGGCTTCACGGAGACGTTTTTAGGCAAATGGTGCTACAGGGGCAATCGATAAGGGGCAGTTAAGCCAGGAGGCTGTGATTCGGATGAAGATTTTGATGCAAGGCGCGTTCGTAGTGGCCGCGGTGGTTATTTTGTGCGGCGCAACGGCCCACGCGCAGACCGACGTGGCGTTGAGCGGCTACCGGACTTTTGCCAGCAGCAGCACCAGCGCCAGCAGCAATGGCGTCGTCACCCACCAGACGCCGGCAGACTCCGAGGGCGGGCTCTTCGAATGGCGCCATATTGTCAATCCGCTTGTTGGTTTCGAGTTCGAAGTCACATCCAACCCAGCGAATCAGACCTATGACAACCCCAATGCCACACCGCCTAGCTGCTATCCCGCAGGGCCCACCGGAACGCCTCCCGCTTGCCAACCGCTGAAGGTCTCGGGCGAGGCGACGCAATTCGGCGGGGTCTGGGTAGTGTCAAAGAAGATAGGAAACGTTAGACCCTTTATATTGGGCGGTGCAGGCTTTGTCGTCACAGTGCCGGGCAAGAGCGCGTATTCAGTGAACACGGTGATGAGGCCGGACTTCATCTATGGCGGCGGCTTGGATTGGAGCTTTCAGAAGCATTTCGGTCTTCGCTTACAGGTGCGCGGCAACATGAGCAAGGCGCCGAATCTCTCCGACATCTTCAACTCGACGACCAAATATACGCAAATCTACGAACCCATGGGCGGGATTTTTTATCGCTTCTGAGGCCATTCATTTTCGCGAACAGGGAAGTTTTGCGCGAGCTTTGCCACGGCCGATTGAGACGCGGCGGGCCGAACTGCCCTGTGTTACCGTTTCAATACGGTGTTCCCGCGCCGGCCTTGCTTGCCGCATCCGGCGCCAAGTGACGGCGATGGGCGCAGTAATTGAGATGCGAGGACATCGGGGACGGCGGATAGAAGCCTAGGAATGCAGCAGCCGGAATCGACCCCATCTACGCTTACTGCCCCGCTCACAGCGAGCCCGGCTCTCCTGGCGGGAACAGCATCCGATCCTGCATCAGCTTCAGTACCTAAGCCCCATCCCGCTGTGCAGCCGCCGGATCGGGTTCCACGCTGGCTCGAACGCCTCGAATTGTCCCTGCGCGTAATTCTGCGCATCTTCATCGGATTGTTCGTGTGCTTCCTGCCGTGGTTGGGACACATCGTGGTTCAATTTCCCGTGGTGCTTATTTTTCTCCCCGGAGCGCGGATGCTTTGGGACCAGAATCCGATCTTCCAGTTGTTCCCCGCGCTTGGCGATTTCGCTACCCTCGGTGCCGTGCGTGGTATCGTGTCAGGTCTCGGCCTGTTGAATATATGGATTGCGTTTCAAGACGCCATCCGTCACTGGAATGGTTGAGTGATGAGTGAAAAAGAAAATCCGAAGAGTACGCCCCCCACTGAATTGCCCAGCGTGCATGTTCCAAGTTCGTCTGAAACTGTGACTCCGGCGGTCATTCCCGGAAATGGAGCGCCGCCCCTGCTGGAGCGCGCGCCGCTGGCTTATGAGAATCCAGCATTCCTGAACAGCCCCGACGGCCGCCCCATCCGGATTGTGTCGGAGTTTCTCGAACCTCTGGCGCGGTTCCGGCGTGAGCAGATCCAGGATACGGTTGTCTTTTTCGGCTCGGCCCGATTCGGCGGACGCGAAGAAGCCAGTCATGAACTGGAGCTGCTGGACAATACCGGCTCAACACAACCCGCTCCCAGTGAAGAGCAGCCCGCCAAGCCGAAGGAGATTGCTACGGGCAAAGCGACAGAGCTGCAGCGCAAGCGCGCCGTAGCCGCGGTCGAGATGGCTCGCTACTACGAAGATGCGCGGCGTCTGGCGCAACTGCTGACGCAATGGGTCAAGACCATCCCCTCGCGCAAGCACCGCTTTGTCGTCACGTCGGGCGGCGGTCCGGGAATTATGGAGGCAGCCAATCGCGGCGCTTACGAGGCCGGCGGCAAAACCATCGGCATGAACATTCTGCTGCCCTTCGAGCAAAGGCCGAACCGCTACATCACGCCCTCGCTCAACCTGGAATTCCACTACTTCTTCATGCGCAAGCTCTGGTTCGCTTACCTGGCCAAAGCCCTGGTGGTATTTCCGGGCGGCTTCGGAACGCTTGACGAAATGTTTGAGATTCTTACTCTCGTCCAGACCCAGAAGATGACCAAGAAGATCACGGTTGTGATTTATGGACCGGAATACTGGAAGAAGGTATTCAATCTTGAAGTGTTGGTCGACATGGGTGCTATCTCTCCCAAGGATCTCGATCTCTTCCAATATGCCGACTCACCCGAACAAGCCTTCGAGTTACTGCGTCGGGGCCTGACCGAAAACTACCTTGCCGCGGAGGCCGCTGCGGCCGCGCGTGCCGGTCACAAAAAGTCGGGGAATGATGAAGATCTAATGGCCGGCTGGAGCGTGGACGATTTTCTCGGCCCCGAGCTCGCCAAAACGCGGAAGTAGCCCAGCCCCGAATCGGTTTGGGGGTTGCGTCTCGGTGATCGTTTCACTGAGAATTCACGCGAATTTCTCAACGCCGAAATCCGATTGGAAGCCCGAATGCTCTGGGCGCGCGAAAACCGGTGTTACTGGAATCTTCGCTAAACCCGGCATAGAATTTAGATAGTGGGAATACACACGTGTTTTGCCCGCATTTTCGGTATCTTGGTAACTTCCTTGATTCAGTCGTTGCCTTAATTGAAGGGCAATTCGCGTGCTGTTCACTGGATATTCACGGCTCCTGACCCATACTGGCTGTGGAAATCCGGAAGACCGAGGAGTGGACATGCCAAGTTCAGCGATCTCATATTTGTGGCGCGACAAGGACGCTCCAAAAGGCTTTCGGACGGGTGTTTCGTTGCACGGTCATACCAACCAATCGCGCGAAACCCTGGATTTCCTGGCCAACTTCGGCAATCAATTTCCGGTGATGCGCCCGCTGCTTTCGCGATTGGAACGGCGCGCCGAGCAGATGCACGGGATTCGTATTGACTACTCAGCCAGCTACTGGACACCGCCCATGACGCCGAAGCTGGCATTCGACTTGGAGTCGCGGCAGATCGAGAAGCTCGGCCTCTCGCCGATGGTCTCCATCACCGATCATGACAACATCAAGGCGCCAATGCTTCTGCGCACGGTGCCCAGTGCGCGGCAGATTCCGGTGTCGGTTGAGTGGAGCGCGCCGTATGGCGGCTCGCAGGCATTCCATCTCGGCGTGCACAACCTTCCCAGCGCACGCGCAACGGAGTGGATGTCGACACTGCAGGAATTCACCGCACACCCCAGCGATGCGCGCCTCACAGAGATTCTTGCCGCTCTGCATAGTGAGCGAAACGTGTTGGTGGTCTTCAACCACCCCATTTGGGACCTGTACCTGATCGGCAAGGAAAAGCATCAATTCCTGGTGAATGAATTTCTGCAGAAGAATGGCGCTTACATTCACGCACTGGAATTGAACGGCCTGCGCAACTGGGACGAAAACCGCGAAGTGCGGCGCCTGGCCGAGAAGTGGAACATGGTGCTCATCTCAGGCGGCGACCGGCACGGAGTGGAACCAAACGCCAACGTGAACCTGACAAACGCCACCAGCTTTACCGAGTTTGTGCACGAAGTTCGCCGGGAGAGGAAGAGCAACGTGCTCTTTCTTCCGCAATATGCCGAGCCCTGGAAGCATCGGATTTTGCAATCGACCGTTGACGCTGTGCGCCACTACCCTGAGTTTCCGCAGGGTTCGCGCTCATGGGACGATCGAGTCTTTCATCCCGACGCGGCTGGAGTTGTGAGGCCTCTGAGCGAGCTGTGGCCGAAGGGGTCTGCGCCGCGCGCTCTTGGCGCGGGAATTGCGCTGGTTCAGCTTATGGGCCAGGGGCTCGTGTCTGGCGGGTTGCGCCTGGCCTGGAGTGACTCGAATCAGTTGCGCCTTGCACTCGGCGAGCACGAGTTCTGACAAAAACCAGCAGCGTTAGCGGAGTTGGCGTGGTTAGCAGAGCTGGCAATGACGTTTCCGCTGCCCCGTCTTCCAGCGTCTTGATCTCCTCTGCCTCGAATTCTGCGGCCTCGATTCACTCCGCCCGCTCCGCTGACTCAGCCGGCACAGCTTCGGCAACGATGGCGCCGGTTCCCCGCGTCGCGTACTTTCCCGATTCATTCCACGAAGTCAACGGGGTGGCTCACACCAGCCGCCACTTTGAGGGGTTTGCCCGGCGGCGCAATCTTCCTTTTCTCTGCGTGCGCGCGGGCAATCGCGCTCAGGCAGTCACCGAAGAGGGCAACGTATGGACGCTGGAGTTGCCGCGCAGCCTTCTCTCATTCGTACTTGAAAAAGATCTGCGCCTCGATCCTGTTTTTTTTCGGCACATTCCGCTGATCAACGAAACGTTGGAGCGCTTCAAGCCGGACCTGATCCACATCACGGGGCCCAGCGAGATTGGAATTCTGGGCGCGGGGCTGGCGCATCATTTTCATCTGCCGCTCGCCGCAAGCTGGCACACCAATGTGCATGAATACGCGGCTCGCCGTGCGGAATGGTTTCTGCGTTTGCTGCCCACGCAACAGTCCGCCGCCACCGGCCAGAAGATCGAAGATCTGACGTTGGCGACGGTGGGTAGGTTTTATTCAATAGCGAAGGTATTGTTCGCGCCCAACCTCGAGCTCTGCGCGCTGCTTGAGCGCACCACCGGCAGGCCTTGCCACCTGATGCCGCGCGGCGTAGATGCGGAGCTCTTTAATCCCTCGAGGCGAACCCGCGAACCAGACGACGGCGAGCACATCCTGGGATTTGTCGGGCGGCTCTCCATCGAAAAAAACATTGGCCTGTTGGTCGAGATCCAGAAGGAACTCGATCGGACGGGAACGAAGAACTTTCGCTTCGTGATTGTGGGCCACGGCGGCGACGAAGCCTGGCTGCGAGAGCATCTGCCGGCAGCGGAGTTCACCGGGGTGCTGCGCGGGGAAGCGCTTGCAACCGCCTACGCGAACATGGACTTGTTTGTCTTCCCTTCGCATACCGACACCTTTGGCAACGTTGTATTGGAGGCGCTGGCTAGCGGCGTGCCGGCCATTGTGACACCCGACGGCGGCCCGCGCACGATCATTTCCGATAGTAAGACCGGGCGCATTGTTACGGATGACCAGTTTGCTCCGGCGATTGCCGAACTGATTGACGATCCCGCTTGCCTCGCCAAGATGAGGACCGCCGCGCGCGCCTACGCACTGACTGCCAGTTGGGATTCGGTGTTCGAGGGGATTTACGCGGCCTACGAGGAGATTGTGCCCGTGGCCAGCTGAAGTTTCGCGGTGGGTCAGGGAAGAAGCGATCCGCTCCGCAGATCGAGTGCAAAAGACTTCTCGCGATCGCGAATCATTTCCCATCCCGTTCCGCGCAGAATTCCTCCATCAGCTCCAGTAATTGTCACGCCCTCGTCCGAGAGCTTCTCCGATTCCCACGCCTGGCCATTGCGGCCCCAGGCAAGAATCGAATGATGGCCGACGAAGAGCAGCATGCCTTCACGCACCAACGGCCGAATCTCAAGCACAGGCCGGTAGGGAATCATGACGAACCGCTCCGGCGTCGTAGTGTCGATCAAATACGCGTATCCTCCCGCAACGGCGCAGATTTCTTCTGGTTTTGGAGTTGACCACAGTCCAGTCGGCGTCGCCGGATCGCGAAAACCCAGCGCGCAAGTCGCGAGAAAAGGCTGTGCATCGCTTCCGCCGGGCGCAGAATCGGGCGGGGCGTCAGGCCGAGCTTCGGGCCGGGCTTCGAGCCTGACGAGCACTTCAAGCGCGCCGCGTTCCACTTCCTCAGCGGCTTGCGGATAGACGAAATGGCGCGGAGGCAGAATCAGCGGACGCGTGGTCAGGACTTCGGCCCGCCAGCGATGAGGAAAGCTCAGGTCGATATGCGGAGCGGGATACGGAGCGGGGATCGGGTTCGGGATCATGACGGCGTGTTCTTCGATTCGATGATAGATGGTTGGCGCGCAGTCGATGCAGCAATGGTTCACCTGCGGCCTTTACGCGCTGGCGGCCGATCTATCAGGCACAGAAAACTCCCGCATCCCGCATCATCTCTCACAACAGCGCCTTCGCGGGGAAATCCTCGTCAGGATGCGAGAATAGAACCAGCGCCGGGTAACAGTGGCCTACTCCTCCCGCGCAAGGGGCCCCTCGAAGATGCTGCGCGTCTTATCGACTCACCTGTTTCTGAACCATCGTTTGCATCCCGGCCTGCTTGAGCTCGCGGATCGCTCGGGCGCGCAGGCAGTGGAGATCTTTGCCGCGCGCCAGCATTTCGACTACACCAGCCGAGAAGAGGTAGCAGAGCTGGCCGGGTGGTTTCGGTCGAACGCGCTGCAACCTTTTTCCATGCACGCCCCGCTATATGCTGACCGCGAAATGGGCCGCGCAGGCGGTCTCGGCGTCAATGTTCTGCACCCCGATAAGGGCCGCCGCATCGACGCCATGGATGAGGTCAAGCGCGCGTTGGAAGCGGCCGAGCACATACCCTTTCGCAATCTCGTGGTTCATCTCGGAGAGCGGGAAGATGCATGGTCGCAACGCACTATTGAATTTGCGCTCACCGCGCTCGAGCACCTGGGCGCGTTTGCACATCCACTTGGCGTCCGCCTGCTGGTGGAGAATCTGCTGAGCGAGGCAACCACGCCCGAACATCTGGTATTGATTCTCGAAATGGGTCACCTGGCTAACGTCGGAGTCTGCCTCGATCTCGGCCATGCGCACATCACCGTCGGAACCGTGGAAGCAATCGCGACTTTAGGCGAACGCATCGCATCGGTTCACGTTCACGACAATCATGGCTTGAAGGACGAGCACCTGTGGCCCGGCGACGGAACGATTGGATGGCCGGCAACGGTTGAAGCTCTCAAAGCGCTGGCCTCGCCGCCGGCGACCGTACTCGAGATCAGCTACTCACTGGCTGAGACGCACGCCGAACTGCCCGCGCGGATCGAGAAAGCCATCGGGCTCTTCGAGTAACACGCCCAGTCATCTGATTGCTTGAAGCAAATCCCCAGGCTTGGGCCCGGGGATCGCATTTCTTGCTAACTGAAGTGGGTTTGAACGCTTACGAGGGAAGGGTCGCGTTAGTCGGACGCGATGAGCTCGCCGGAGACGATAGGGCGGGTGCGAGGCAATTGGCCGCGCGATGCAGCGATGCCCACTGCCGCCAGCGTGGCAGAGAAGACGATCAACTTGGCGAAGTTGCCGGGACGCGTCTCCGGCAGAACCCTCCAGAGAAGCAGCAGAACGCAATGGGCGACAGTGGAGGCCCAGACCGAGCCGTAGAAGTAGCGGCGCTCGACGCCTTCGCCTTTGGTCGACGGCCCGACGCGCGGCAGCTTGCCAAGGATTCCGAGCAACAGGATCACGGCGCAGAGCGGGGAGTAGGCGTAGTAGTAAATCTGCTTCAGATGCCAGACGCCGGTGGCCGAGGCCAGAACCAGGCCGGTGAAATTGAGCAGGGTGAAGTTGAGGACGGCATTCCAGGCGAAGGTGTAGCAGACGCGGCGATAGAGTGGATTAGGCCGATCTTCGTCAAAGCGAAGGATATAGGGGCACGGCTCGACGCCTGGAAGGCGGCCACGGAGGCCGGCAATTCCTGTGCCAATGAGGACCACGGCGAGCCAGGACCAATTGATCCAATGGAAACCACGGGAAAACATGGAGAAAGTGAGTGGTCCAGGGGCTAGAAAAAAGACCCAAATCCAAATGGGCCAATGCGCCAACCGGTAGATGCGCGTGTTGCGCGCTCGGAATTGGCGCTCCTCAGCGAACTCTAATTTTCCGTTGTAAGACATCTCGGTGAGTCTCGCAGAGGAGGAGTGAGCGAGTCAAATCGAATCTTCAGGCAGGGATTCGAGTTATCACTGGAAGAACCGCAATACAGCGGGATCCATCTCCGTAGCGCATTGCAGGGGAACCATGTGGCCGCAGCCCGGAATCACGAGGAGTTGCGACTGCGGGATGAGATTGTGCATGATCTGGGCCTGATTGACGGGGACAATCTGGTCCAAAGAGCCCCAAACGATCAGCACCGGCATCTTCAGTTGGGGCAGCAGGCTGTCGGTTACGTCCTGGCCTGTTTGCATGGTGGTCAGCGCACGCTTGATCACCCAGCCGTTGCGGCTGAAGCGGCGCAGATAGTCGCGCCCGATGAACGGCGGGATTTTTGGTGGATTAGGCATGAGCAGGGCGTCGAGCTGGTCCAACTGCTGAAGCGAGGTGGGGACGAAGAGATCGGTATTCCAGGTGGGCTTGATGTTGAGCCCCACCGAATCGATGATGATGAGCCGGGAGACGCGGTCGGGATGTTCAGATGCGACTAACTGGACGATCCATCCGCCCATGGACCAGCCGGCGAGTTCGACCTGCTTGATGCCGAGAGCGTCCATGAAGGCCACGACGACCGCGGCCTGATCGCGCACGGAATAGGAGAAATCGGCTGGCTGTTGGCTGCGCCCGAAGCCGAGCAGGTCGGGCATATAAACGCGGCAGCCGGCTTTGGCCAGAACTGGGGCGACATTCCACCAATCTTCCGCGCGGCCACCGAGGCCGTGAACGAGAATGACCGGTGGGCCACTCGCGGGACCCGTCGCGAGGTAGTGCATACGGTAACCGTCGACTTTGATATTGCGGCTTTCGATTCCGAGGGAATGCTCCTGCAGGTAGACATGCGCATTCAGGTAGCTCACAGGTCGCAGATAGAATCCCAAGGCGACGATTGCCGGCAGGGAGAGCAGTGCGAAGAACACCCAAACTGCCCATTTCACGGGTCTAGTCATGAGTAGGCCGCCTTTCATCCCGCGGCTGGCCGATTTTAAAGTGTTCTGGTTTAAGCTGCTCGGCTCTCTGCCAGCCTTTTTCTAGGACGCGCACGGTGACGGGATCGACGATGAGAGCGCTATGGCTGTTCCATTCGGCGCGCTCGACCCAGCGGGCAGCGTCGGCGTCAGAGGCTGCGAGCAGCTCGCCGCCGGTGACCCTGCAAAGGTAATCGGCGATGACGTAGTGATAGCGCACGCGGTCACCCTCGCGGTGAATGCGGTCGAGCAGCTCGATCAGTTCGACAGGCTCGACGTCGAGGCCGGTTTCCTCGCGGACCTCCCGAATCACGCCGGCGGTTAGCGCTTCGCCGACCTCGAGCAGACCGCCAGGGAGCGTCCAGTGGCCCTTGAGGGGCTCGGTGCCGCGGCGAACCAGAAGCACGCGGCCATCCTGAACGACGACTGCGCCCACCCCGACAAGGGGCGTGGAAGGAAACTCGCGTTCAATGATGCTGTCCATAATTGTGGCCGCGTCGATTTTCAGGCGGCAAGCCAATTCTGTCACGACCGCTGATGGTTTGCGTCCCGCAAATCGGCCCGCGGAGCGCGAATCGCTTGCCTGCCTCTATCATCAAATAAACACTCGAGGGTGAGGAATTGGCTGAATACGCGCTCAGGATCGATGGGATGCACTGCGGGGCGTGTATGCGGCGCGTGAGCCGGGCGCTGGCTGCGACGCCGGGAATTGTGGTTAACGAGGTCAGGATCGGGGCAGCCAGAGTGAGCTCGGACGACAGTCCGCCTCCTCTCGGCCTGGCTATCGCGGCCATCGCCAAGGCTGGCTACACGGCATATTTGGAATCAACCACAGTCGACGCGGCTTCGACCCAGACGTCCCCATCTCTTAAAACTCCGTCCCCCCAAAGTTGATCGGATCGGATGCACCGATGGCCTCGCACTCGACAGAATCGCTTACGCTGCCCGTTCTGGGGATGACGTGCGCCAGTTGCCAGCACCATGTTGAGGAAGCCCTGCGAGAAACCCCAGGGGTCGAGCAGGCGAGAGTCGATCTGATGGCGCATCGCGCAAGCATTGTGTTTGACCCTGCCCTGGCCGCGCCGGAGCAACTGGTAGCTGCGATTCGCGGCGCCGGCTACGATGCGGTACTGCCGCGGGCAGGCGAGGGCGCAGGTCACGCCGAACATGCTGTGGCCGGCACTGACTTGAAGGCGTGGGTGACTCTCGCTGCTGGCGCGGCGGCGATGCTGCTGGCAATGCCGCTGGGCCCAGAGGTGGGAATCGGGATGGGGACAGCAGATCGCACAATGATCCGCGTGCTCCCGTGGCTCTATGGGCTGCCAGCGAATGGGCTGCGCTGGTTTCTGCTGGCGATGACGGCGGTGATTGTTGCATGGGCAGGCCGCGGCATTTATGTGAGCGCGATCAGCGCGCTTGTCCACGGCACAACGAACATGAACACGCTGGTCAGCCTGGGAACGGGCGTGGCGTTTGCGTATTCGGCTTATGCGACGATCGCCCCAGAGCCCGGGCGGCAGGTCTATTTCGATGCCGTGCTGTTGATTGTCGGATTTCTTTTGCTGGGCAAGAGTCTGGAAGGAAGAGCAAAACGCCGCGCGCTTTCGGCTCTCGATTCGCTATCGCGGCTGCGGCCCGTGAATGCGCGCCGGATCGTGGACGGTGTGGAGACCGTGGTGCCGCTCGAAGAGGTGAGGCCCGGCGACAGCATCGTGGTGCTGCCTGGGGAACGCTTTCCGGTGGACGCAACGATTATTGAAGGGCGCACGACAGTGGATGAGTCCATGCTGACGGGCGAATCGACGCCGCTCGCGCGCGAAGTCGGCGGGCGCGTGCTCGCCGGCTCGCTGAACTACGATGGCGCCGTGGTGTGCCGGGCGGAGTCGCTGGGCGAGGCCACGGTGCTGGCGCAGATTGCGCGCATGGTGGACCAGGCTCAAAGCTCGCGCGCGCCGATGGAGCGGCTGGCCGACCGGGCCAGCGCTATTTTTGTGCCGGTGGTGCTGGGACTTGCGGCGGTGACATTTGCGGCATGGCTGATTGCGGCGCACTCGCTGCCGCTTGCATTGGCGAATACAGTCGCGGTGCTGGTGATCGCTTGCCCGTGCGCGATGGGCCTTGCGGTGCCAGCGGCGTTGACTGTCGCTGTGGGCCGCGGCGCGCAGCTGGGAGTGCTGTTCAAAGGCGGTGAGGCGCTGGAGCGGCTGGCGCATCTCGACGCGGTGGTTATGGACAAGACGGGAACGCTGACAGTAGGGCGGCCAGTGCTGGAGGCGGTTCATGGCTTCGCCGGACATTCAGAGCGACGATTTGCTGCGGATGGCTGCGGCCGCGGAGGAGCGGTCGAATCATCCGCTGGCGCTCGCGGTGATTGATGCCGCGAAAGCGCGTGGCCTGAAGTGGCAACCGGCGGAGGATGCGCAAGTTTTGCCGGGGCGCGGACTGACGGCGCGGGTGGAAGGGCATGATTGCATGCTCGGCAATGAGGCGCTGTTTGGCGAGAATGGCATTTCACTGCCCAGCGATGTGGCAACGCCGGAACCGGGCGTGACGCGGCTGTGGATGGCGCTCGATGGCACAGTTGCCGGATATCTTGACGCCCGCGATGCGCTGCGTCCGGATGCGTCCGGTGCGGTTGCGGCGTTGCGCAACGATGGGCTCCGCGTGCTGATGCTGACCGGTGACTCGGCGGCCGCGGCGGCGCCAATCGCGGAGAAGGCCGGCATCACCGAAGTCGAAGCGGGACTCGATCCCGCAGGAAAGCTCAGAAGGATTCGAGAGCTGCAGAAATCGGGGCTGCGCGTTGCCATGGTGGGCGACGGCATCAACGATGCAGCGGCGCTGGCGCAGGCCGACGCGGGCATCGCCATGGGAAGTGGTGCGGATCTCGCGCAGGAGGCCGGCGATGTGCTTCTGCTGCGCGCGCAGCCTGCGGCGATTCCGGCGGCGCTCGAGCTGGCGCGCGAGACTCTGCGCATCATGCGGCAAAATCTTGGCTGGGCGGTGGGCTACAACGTGATTGGAATTCCGCTGGCGGCGGGACTGCTGTATCCCGCATTTCACATTCTGCTCACGCCGTGGCTGGCGGCGGCGGCGATGGCGCTGAGCTCGGTGTGCGTACTTGGCAACAGCCTGCGGCTGCGCGGCTGGCAACCCACGCTCATTGCCGCCAAGACAAGCTAGATTAAGACACGCCAGGTCAAGACACGCTAACCGATGACAAGCTAAACTGAGCGCAGGTTCTCTTTGTGCGCATCCTCACTCGCTACATTCTCGGCGAAATCCTGTCGCTCACGCTGATCGGTTGCGCGCTTTTCACATTCATTTTGTTCATGCCGCTGCTGCCACACATTCTTGAAGTGGTGGTGCGCAACAGCTCCACGCTCGCGGATGTGGCGCAGGTCTTTCTCTTCACGCTGCCCAACCTGTTCAAAGTGACGATTCCCATGGCCGTGCTGTGGGGCATTCTGCTGGGCCTGAGCCGGCTGGCTTCAGACAGCGAGATTATCGCCATGCGCGCATCGGGGCTGGGCATCGGCTATTTTGTGCGCGTGGCGTCGATTGTGGCCATTGGGGGCACGCTGCTGGGGCTCGGTAACTCGCTCTACCTTGCGCCACGGGCCAACCAGGCGATTGTCGAGATGGAGCAGTCGCTGGAAACCTCGCAGGCCAGCTTCGAGATTGAGCCGCGAGTTTTTTACGAGGATTTTCACAACTACGTTCTGTATGTTGAGGACGTGAGATCGGGGACGGGCGCGGCCAATTGGCGCCAGGTGTTCATGGCCGACGTTTCTGATCCGGCGAATCCGCTGATTACGACCGCCGCGTCAGCCACGGTGGTCACCGACAATACGCAGGAGCTGCTGATGCGGCTGCGCGACGGCGTGCGCGATGAAACCGTGGCCGATCAGCCGGGACAATCCAACATCTCAACATTTACGACAACCGATTTGCCGCTGATGCTTAGCCAGCAAAGCGATGTGCACCTGGGCCGGTTGGATACCCCGCTGTACGCGATGTCATTGAGCGTGCTGCGCGAACCACACGAAGGGCCCTGACGCAAATCGATTCCTGATCGAGTTGCATAACCGGTTTGCGTTTCCCGCCGCCTGCCTGGTGCTGATGCTGGTGGGGGTACCGCTTGGCGTGGCATCGCGCCGTGGCGGCAAGAGCTCCGGCTTCGTGTTCACCATTCTGCTGGTGTTTGTTTACTATTTCTTGTCTTCGACGGGGATCCATCTCGGCCTCCAGAACAAATTGCCCGCGTTCCTGGCGGTATGGTCGGCCAATTTATTATTTGCCGTGGCCGGAACGTTTCTGCTTTGGCAGATGGCGACCGGAGGGCGAATCCTGAGCGCAATTTCCGCATGGATTGCGCGGTCGCCGAAGCCGGTGGCAGCAAAGAGGCAAAATGGATTTGCGCCCAGGGAACTTCTCGACAAGCTATGGCAACGCGGTGCGACTTCGAACGGCAAATCGAGGGGAATTTTCCCAAGAATCATCGACGAGTACATTGTGCGCGAGCTTGCCAGCTTGTTTGTGCTGGTGCTGGCAGGATTTGTCCTGTTGATGATTGTTTTCACTTTTTTTGATTTGCTGGGCGATATTTTGCGCAACCATCCCGCGCTGGCCATCGTGGGCGACTACCTGCTGAACCTGACGCCCAGCATGATCTATCAGATCGCGCCGCTGGCAGTCCTTATCGCCGTTCTCGTCACCTTCAGCGTGCTCAACCGCAATAGCGAGATCATCGCCATGAAGGCGACAGGCATCAGCCTCTATCGACTGGTGATCCCGGTCGTCAGCATCGCAGTGTGCATCGCGCTTTGTCTTTTTCTTTTTGATCAGTTTTACCTGCCACAGGCAAATCGCCGCCAGCAGTCGGATCGCAACGTGATCAAGGGCCGCCCCCCGCAGACCTACCTGCATCCGGAAGCGCAGTGGATCTTCGGGCCGAAATCCGCTCCCGGGCAGCCGGGCTGCATTTTCTACTACGAGTTCTTTGATCCCGACACGAATGAGTTCGCCAATCTCTCGGTCTTCGAATTCAACCCCGCGACATTTCAACTGACGGGGCGAATCTTTGCCCAGCGGGCAGTGTGGGATGAAGATTCCAGAGCGTGGCGCTTTGAAAACGGATGGGTACGCGAGATACAAGGCTCCAACGTAACGTCGTACCGCACGTTTCTCGTGACGAGTTTTCCTGAGATGCGCGCGACGCCGGATTACTTCAAGAAAGAAGACCTGCAGTCGCAGGAAATGAGCTTCAGCCAGCTCGACCGCTACATTCGCGATCTGCGGCAAAGCGGATTCGACACCAAGCGGCTGAGCGTGGCGCTCTGGCACAAGCTCTCTTACCCGCTGATTGCAGTGGTCATGTCTATTCTCGCCATTCCATTTGCGCTTTCCATGGGGCGGCGCGGGTCGATCACCGGAGTCGCAGTGGCCATCGGCGTCGCGCTTGCATACTGGGTGGTCGACGGCCTGTTTGGAGCCATGGGCAATGTGAATTACCTGCCGCCACCGGTCGCCGCTTGGTCGGCAGACATTTTGTTTATGCTTGTCGGCGGGTATCTGCTGCTGAAGACGCCGACGTGAAACCAGTGATCGACAGTTAGTCGTCTGGATGGCAAAGCTGCTGGGACGGGATGAGGGCATACGGATTCCTTGATCATCATCACGGGCTCCATGGGGGCCGGCAAGACAGCGGTGCTGGGCGAAGCGTCAGACCTTCTCGCGTTGCGCGGGATTGTTCATGCTGCAATTGACCTTGATGGGCTCGGGCTGGCTCATCTTCCATCTGCGGCTCCCAGCGATGACGCAATGTACGAAAACCTTCAGTCTGTCTGCGGGAACTATGTGGCCCGCGGAGTGCGGAATTTCCTTGTGGCGCGCGCCATCGAGAACGAGGCACATCTGAATCGCTGTCGCGAGATTATTCCGGCCGCAAACACTGTGGTCTGCCGCCTGGTCGCCAGCGCCGAAACAATGAAGCGGCGCGTGACGATGCGCGAAGCCGGAGTGTCGCAGCTAGATTATGTTGCCCGTGTAACGAAATTGAACGCCATCCTCGATGGTGCGCAGCTCGAGGATTTCGCTGTGGTCAATGAAGATCGCCCGTTGACCGAAGTCGCGCTCGAAATGCTTCGAAAAGCCGGGTGGATCGCAAACTGAAGCATCTCCGGAATGCGGCGGAATTCGCTGACCCCGGTACAATAAAGTTATGCTCGGCGATCTCGCCCCCCTTTACAGCTACATGCGCCGCTACCGCTGGCAGTACGTTCAGGGCACGCTGGCGTGTGTGGCGACGAATATCGTCGCGGTGCAGTTCCCGCGCGTTCTGGGCATGGCCATCAACCGAATCCAGCAAGGAACCACGCGTGAGCTGATTCTGATTTTCGCGTTGATTCTGGTGGGCATCAGCCTGGTGAAGGGCGTGTTCCTCTACGCGCAGCGCTGGATTCTGATCGGCATTTCGCGCGAGATCGAGTTTGACCTGCGCAACGACTTGTTTCGCAATCTTGAGACGCAGGACTCGGGGTTCTACCAGCGCTATCGCACGGGCGACATTATGGCCCGCATGACCAACGACCTGAATGCGGTGCGCATGCTGCTCGGGCCTGCTCTGATGTACAGCGCCAACACCATCTTCCTGAGCGTATTCGCGCTGTTCTTCATGCTGCGCATCAGCCCCTACTTGACCTTAGTAGCACTTGCGCCTATGCCGCTGGCCAGCATCCTCGTTCAGTACCTCGGTCGCAGAATTCACGAGCGATTTGAGCGTATCCAGGCCAGTTTCTCCGACATCTCCGCGCAAGCGCAGGAGAACTACTCCGGCGTACGGCTGATCAGGGCATTCGCACGCGAGGAGTCGCAGATCGGACTTTTCGAGCGGCTGAACCAGCAATACATCGGCCGCGCGCTTCGCCTTGTACAACTGATGGGCATGCTCTGGCCGACTCTCGAATTCATTCTCGGAATTTCAATGGTCATCACGCTGCTGGCCGGCGGACATCAGGTTCTTGCGCATCGCATTGACGTTGGGCCAGTTCGTGGCGTTCAGCACGTACATGATCATGCTGATCTGGCCCATCATCGCAGTGGGCTGGGTGATCAACATCTTCCAGCGCGGCACGGCCTCGGTGAAGCGTATCGATGAAATCCTCAAATCCAAGCCTGTCATCACCGACGCGCGCTCCGCGCTTTCGAGTTTTGGACCAGAGACGGTGCTCAGCGGGGAAATCGAATTCCGGCACTTGAACTTCAGCTACGGCGATACGCCCGATCAGACTCCCGTGCTGCGCGACATCAATCTGAAGATTCCTGCGGGTTCGAGCCTGGCGATTGTGGGGCCGACCGGCAGCGGAAAATCGACGCTCGCCAACCTGATTCCTCGAATCTACGAAGCGCCGCAAGGAACACTCTTCATCGACGGCCGCCCAATCGACGAGTACCCGCTGGCAGTGCTGCGGCGCAATATCGGCATGGTGCCACAAGAAACTTTCCTGTTCAGCGAAACCATCCGTGAGAACCTGGCATTCGGCGCGCCCAATGCAAGCCCCGAAGATCTGCTGGAAGCCGCCGACGCAGCCCACATCAGGTGCGAGTTCGAGGAGTTTCCGCAAGGCTTTGAAACCATGGTGGGCGAGCGCGGCGTAACGCTCTCAGGCGGACAGAAGCAGCGCTCGGCCATCGCGCGCGCGCTGTTGCGGCGGCCGGCAATTTTGATTCTGGACGATGCGCTGGCCAGCGTAGACACATACACTGAAGAGCGCATCCTGGGCGGCTTGCGCAGCTATACGGAGACGGCAACCACGATATTGATTTCGCACAGAGTGTCGACGGTGCGCAACGCCGACCGCATCGCGGTGCTGGATAAGGGGCGAATCGTCGAAGTTGGACGGCACGACGAACTGCTCGCCCTCGACGGCTATTACGCCAGCCTCTATCAGAAGCAGCAATTGGAAGAAGAGCTGACGGTGGCTGGATAAAGCAGCGGAGTTCGCGGAGATGGCGGAGTTAGCGGAGTTTGATTCGTGAAGGCTAACCAGCCGAAAGGCTACTCGACCCCAAGCACTTTGACGATCACGCGTTTGCGGCGCTGGCCGTCGAACTCGGCATAAAAGACGCGTTGCCATGTGCCCAGATCGAGCTTGCCATTGGTTACGGGCAAAGTGGTTTCGTGGTGCAACAGCAGTGCTTTCAGGTGCGCGTCGCCGTTGTCCTCTCCCGTGCGGTGGTGCTTGTAGTCGGGCCTAGCAGGCGCAAGCTCTTCGAGCCACTTGCCGATATCTTCAATGAGGCCACTCTCATGGTCGTTGACGTAGACGGCTGCGGTGATATGCATGGGCGAAACAAAGCACAAGCCATCTCTGACTCCGCTACGCGCGACAATCTCCTCCACTTCGTCGGTGATGTGCACCATCTCGCGACGCTTGCGCGTCTCAAAGACCAGATATTCGGTGTGACTCTTCATGAAGGCTCCTTCAGTTTGAGGGACGGCAGCGAAAACACCGCGACGCTTTCGCCCCCCTATCGTAACCGCCATCGATCAACTTCAAACATTGGAACGAAGCAGCCGAAAAGCAAAAGCAAGCCGCGGGTAGCTTGGCAAGAGAAGCTCAGGGCTGAAGGTTCGAAGCAAAAAGCTGTAATCTGATTGCATCATGAGCCCAACTCCGCAACAACCCCAAGTGAATGTCACCCAGACCGATAACTTCCGGGAGTCCTACGCCAACAGCGTGCAAGTGCGCGTGAGCGTATGGGACTTCCAACTGGTCTTTGGCCTGGCCGCCAGCGAGAGTCCCGACCAGGTGACCATCCGCAACCATCAGGCCATTTTTCTGAGCCCGCAGCAGGCCAAGGCATTGAACAATGTGCTGAGCCAGAATATCGCGCAATACGAACAGGCCTTTGGCACGCTCAACCTGGAGCCGCAAACGCAGAACTTCCCGCGAGGGCCAGTGAACTAGGCCAGAAACGCGATCATGAATCGCGAGAACGAGCGCCCGCGGGGCCGGGCGACCCAGCTACCTGGCCGTGCGCAACGCCGGGAACAGTTCGTCGCGGTCCGGCGTCAAATGACAAGAGTGGGCAAATCAAGAGTGGGAAAGAAATGCTGAGCGAGGAACGAATTACCCGGAGCGGACCGGGACAGGCACCAAGCCAGTCGATCGAGGCGGGCCGGGGAGCGCTGCCTTGCGTCTGACAGGAATTCTGATTCCCCGACGGGACGCCCCGCTGCCCATTTGGATGATTTTCCCAGTCATCTTTATGGCGCTCTACGCCAGCCACTTTACGCTGCTGCGCGTCCCTTATTACTGGGACGAGGCAGGCTACTACATTCCCGCGGCATGGGATTTTTTCCGCACCGGCTCGCTGATCCCGACCACCACGCTGAGCAACGCTCATCCTCCGCTGCCCAGCATCTACCTGGCTCTGTGGTGGAAGTCGTCTGGCTATTCTCCTGCGGTCACGCGCGAAGCCGTGCTGATGGTGGCCTCGCTCGGACTGCTGGCCGTGTGGCGGCTGGCGATGCGGCTGGTTGGCGTGGGCCAGGTCGCATTCTGGACAACCCTGCTGACGGGGCTTTATCCGATTTGGTTCGCGCAAAGCTCGCTTGCGCAGGCCGACATTTTTGCCGCTGCGTGCTCGCTGTGGGGATTGGTCTACGCGCTGCCCAGCCGCGGTCAGGGCCCCAGCACGGGCCGCAGCCCAAGCGCCAATCACGCCCCGTGGGCCGCGGCATTCTGGTTCTCCGCCGCGGCTCTGTGTAAGGAGACGGCAATCGTGATTCCGCTCACGCTGGCCGCGGTGAACGTCGCGGAAGGTTTTCGACTCCGCGGTGCGGCGCGCGGACGAAATTGTGGCGGGAAGCGGCGTGGTTCTCGAGCTGCATTCTGCCTTTGGCAGGTTGGTATGCGTATCACTACGCCAAGACCGGATTTCTCTTCGGCAATCCCGAGTATCTGCGCTACAACGCTGAGGCCACGCTCAATCCACTGCGCATTCTGGTAGCTTTCGGCCATCGCATTCTGCACCTGACCGCGCACATGAACCTGTTTGTGCCCGTGCTAATGGCCTTTGCCGCGTTGCTGCTCAGCCCGCGACCTGACGCCGAGGGCCACGAGCGGGCCTCGCTTGCGCCCTCAGTGCAGATGCGGATATTTTTCCTGCTGCTGGCAAACGCGCTGCTTTTCAGCGTATTGGGTGGCGCGTTGCTAACTCGCTATCTGCTTCCGATGTATCCGCTGGTGCTGCTGGTTGCGGTGACAACGTTTTACCGGCGCGTGCCTTTTTGGCAAGCTCTGGCGCTGATCTCCGCGGCCGCGTTTTTTGTTGGGCTATTTGTTAATCCGCCATATGGGTTCGCTCCGGAAGACAACCTGGCCTACGCGCGCGTCGTGCGCATGCACGAATCGGCAATCACGCAGTTAGCCAAGCTGTATCCAGGCGCTACCGTGCTGAGCGCATGGCCCGCCACCGATGAGCTGTCGCGCCCCGAACTTGGTTACGTAAAGAAGCCATGGGATGTGGTCGCTATCGACGATTTCTCTGCCGGGCAGATTGCGCGTGCTGCCGAGGAGACGCAAGCGTACTCCGCCGCGCTGGTGTTCTCAACGAAATATGATCCGGACTCGCCGCTCGAAAGGCTTAGTGGCGAAGCTCTCGACGAACGCTACTTTGGCCTGCATCATGATTTGCCGCCGGAAGAGATCGCGCGCCAGCTGGGCGGAGATTTGGTTTGGAAGCGCGACGACGACGGCATGTGGATCGCGCTGATCCATTTCAACCACCCGGTTGAGGCGCTGCTCGAAAAAGATGCGTCAAAAGGAATCAGCGGCCGGCCCTGAGCCGGCCGGCCGTGAAGGCAATGCGTGAAATAGCGCGCAGACTACGGCGCTGGCCTATCGACGATTTCCCTCAGCTTGAGATATACGGCGTTGGTCCATCCGAAGCCGATCACGTTCTGTGAATATCCCTGGCTGACAGTCACCTGCGCATTGCCCGCGACTACGTTGTACTTCTCGCGAATGGTCCCATCCGCCGCAAACCCGGCGTCGACGGTGGAGTCGAAGTGCTGCGCGATGCGCTGGGCATCGGCACGGAAGCCCATGGCGTCGAGGCCAGCGACAGCGATCCAGTTTGTGGGAGCCCACCCGTAGGGCTCATCCCACTGCAAGCCAGTATTCGTATTGCTCGTCGACAATCCGCCGGGCCGCTCAAAGAGATTCAAGCGAGCCTCGATTGCGCTGGCTTGCTCGCGTGTGGCGACCCCGGCCCAAAGCGGATAAAGCGACGTGATGAACGCGTATGTCGAAGATTTGCTACGGACAAAATCATAATCTGCGAATACGCCGCGCTTCGGCTGCCAAAGGTATCGCTGGATTGCAGCGGCGCGAGCGTTTGCGCGGCGATCCCAGCGGTGTGCGTCCTGCGGCAGCCCGAGCAAGTGCGCGAAGTGGGCCATGTCCCGTTCATAGCGATAGAGCAGGCTGTTGAGGCAGACCGGCGCATAGTGATGCGTGGCGCCGGAGAAGGCGCCGAAGCGATCGCTGGTATCGAAACCTGACTCGCGCATGGCGCGGTCGCCCAGGTAGAAGTCGCGCGTAAGGCGATAGCCGCCACGCGAATCTCCAAACCAGGCGTGGGCGCACACCACGCTGGTTCGCACGTCGCAACTGGTCTGCCTCAGGCGGGCGGCTTCGGCGGCGTCAGGATGCTCCGAGCCTTTGAGCAGGAATGTGTTTCCTTCCGCGCTGGGGTGCTCGACGAGCGATCGAATCACATCGGAGTAGTAGGTGCTGTCGTCAGCCATCTCCGGGACCGGCCCTGAACCGTAGTCGAAATATCGCGCGAGTCCTGTATGGCCTGCCTGATGTTCGGGGCGAGTCCACGTCGCATAGTCCTGCGTGGTAACTCGATAAGCGTGCGCCAGCCAATCTCTCGCCTGGGTGCGGCCTTGAAGAGTTGCGGGAAAGCTGGCCGGGTCCTCAAACACGGCACGGATCATTGAGGTGAGGAACGGCGGCTGCGAGCGCGTTAGGTAGTAGGTTCGGTTGGCGTTGAGCACGGCCCCATAATTCTCCACTTCAAAAAGAAAGTCGTCGACGATTCCTTTGGCCAGCGCTTCGCGATGGTCGGCTTCCAGTCCGAGAAGAATGAAATAACTATCCCAGCCGTACATCTCATTGAAGCGGCCACCGGGAACGACGTAGGGGTTTGGCAGGTAGAGAAGACCCGGCGCGGGCAACTCCTCTGGGCGCACATCGCCCAGCTTCGTAATGGGGCGGGGCAAAGTGATGATCCGCAATTGGCATCGTTGCGCGGCCTCAGCAACATCGGGTGGCGTGGCGAATCCTTTGGGCAGATAAAGGACGGACGTGGCCGCTATCTTTGTGTCGGTGAGAGCCTGGCAGTTTGTGACGGAACGCGTGAGCGAGTCCCACGAAGCATGGATGTAGCGAAGGGTCGCCTGCGGATCGGGCGAGGCAGGAACAGGAGCCTGAGCTCGAGGCGCCGCGATCGCAGCTAAGAAAAATAAATAAGACAGCTTCATTCCGACTCCAAAATGGACGCGCGAAAACAAAGCGAGAATGGACGCGCGAATTCCTGGAGTGTAACGCACAGCGCAAATATATTGCGTTGTGCGGGAACAGTTTTCCGCGCCTTGGTGTCTACACAGGCACAGTGGTACCGAATGGGATGGTCGGCGACTTCAGGGCCGTAAACCTCCGCTCGACGCGCTTGGTTTTGTGGGGAGCGGCGCGGGCGCGTGCGCCGGTTTGAACTTTGCGATCTCCCTGAAGGCGCGGCTGAATTGAAGTTGGGGGAGGCGGCCATGTTCGAAGACTCCACATTTGAAACCATGGGCACAATCCACACGCGCAGCCGCGGCTGGATGATGGCGACGTTTGCCTTCAACTGCTCGATCTTGCTGGCGCTGGTGATTATTCCGATCATTCACCCTGAGATGCTGCCGAAGCTTACGAACCCAATTCTGATGCAGGCGCCGCCGCCGATACAGGAGCCGAGGCCGGCGGTACGGACAGAGCAGGTGCAAAATGCGCCTTCAGCGACCAGCGTCCCGGTTTTGCAAGCGCCTTCGAGGATTCCGAGGCAGACTTATATTCCCGGCAAGCCTGAAGAGCCCACGCAGCAGACCATGAGGATCCTCGGCGGCTCTGGTCCCTCGGCACTTTCAGGCGCAGGATGCGATCCGCTCAACTGCGGTGACGTGCCGCCGGTTATACGACAGGAAGCGCCGGCGACTCAGCACGTTTCCTCGGGCGTGATGCAGGGAATGTTGATCAACAAGGTCATTCCGACTTATCCGGCGATAGCTCAGGCTATACGCGCGTCGGGCACGGTGGTTCTGCAGGCGACTATCTCGCGCACGGGGACCATCGAGAATCTGCGCGTGATGAGCGGCCCCGCAATGTTGCAGCAGGCGGCGATCGATGCGGTAAAGCAGTGGCGCTACCGGCCCTACATGCTGAACGACCAGCCGGTGGAGGTGGAGACGGCCGTGGAAGTGGACTTCAAGCTGGACTGAGGAAGTTAGTGGCGGGGGTCGAGCTCTTTCGGCGACAATGGCCTCTGCCATGAGAAGACATACACGCCGCGAATTCTTAAGCATCGTCTCCGCCACTGCAGTTGGAACTCTGGCCGCGCCTCGCTTGCTGCGAGCTGCTGCGATAACGTCCGCGCGCAAGCGAGTGTTCGTCGCATCTCACGCGCCCGGACGGGATTCTGGCGTTCGATTGGGATTCGGCGACCGCGACGCTGACACGAGTGGACGTGGCGGCAAAAGTTCCCAATGTGGCGTGGCTTGCGCTTTCGCGAGGCTTTCGTTTATTCGGCGTCGGAACTCGATACGTTTGATGGCAAGCCAACTGGCGAAGTGGCGAGCTTTCGCATTGCCGGTGGAGAGCTACAGTCGCTTTCGGCTCGCAACTCCGCCGGGACCGGAACCTGTCACGTGGCCGTGGATGCGACGGGACGCATGCTGCTGGCCGCCGACTACACCGGCGCCAGCGCGGCAAGTTTTCAAATCGCCGAGGCAAGCTGAGCGAGGCCGTGTGGACCGAACACTACACCGAGCACGGGCCGAATGTGGAGCGGCAGGAGAAGGCCCACGCGCACTTTGCCTCGTTCTCGCCAGATAATCGCTTCGCGTATATCAATGACCTGGGCGGCGATTGCATTCATATTTACCGGGCCGATCCCGCGACGGCGCAGATGGCTGCGGCGGGAACATATCGCGGAGTGGCCGGCTCCGGCGCACGCACGCTGCATTTTCATCCCAACGGGCGAACAGCGTATTGCATGAATGAGCTGGTTTCGACGGTGGACGTGCTCGACTGGCACAAGGCCGATGGAAGCCTAACGCTCGTCGATCGCATTGCTTTGCTACCGGCGGATTATCACGGGCCGACTCGCGGATGCGACACGGTGATTACGCGCGACGGACGGTACGTTTACTTCGCCAACCGCGACGACGATTTTCTCTACGCGTTCAAGGCTGACGCGAAGACCGGGAAGCTGACGCCGATGAAGCGGTCGAATTGCGGGGGAAAGACGCCGCGCAACTTCACGCTCGATCCCACGGAGCGATGGATGCTGGTGGCGAATCAGGATTCGAATTCGATCAGCGTGTTCGCGCGCGATCCCGCGACGGGATTGCTGTCCGATGAGGTGAAGAGCAGCGTCGAAGTGGAAGCGCCGATGCGGATTCTGTTCGCGTAGCTCAGGCCGCTTCCGTCTCGCCCTTCAACTGCTCGGCCTGGTAATGGGCGATGAGCGCGTCAACGATGGGCTGCAGGCGGCCCTGCATGATCAGATCGAGCTGATGCAGTGTGAGGCCGATGCGGTGGTCGGTGAGACGATTCTGCGGAAAGTTGTAGGTGCGAATCTTTTCGCTGCGGTCGCCGGAACCGACCTGCTGTTTGCGGGCTTGGGCGAGTTCGGCATTCTGCTTTTCCATTTCCATCTCGTACAACCGCGAGCGCAACACGCGCATACCTTTTTCGCGATTCTTGATCTGCGACTTCTCGTCCTGGCAACTAACCACGGTGTTGGTGGGTAGGTGCGTGATGCGCACGGCGGAGTAGGTAGTGTTGACCGACTGGCCGCCGGGACCCGACGAGCAGAAGGTATCTATGCGGATGTCCTTGGCTTCGATCTTGATGTCGACGTCTTCAGCCTCGGGGAGCACGGCGACGGTGATAGCTGAAGTATGCACGCGGCCCTGTTGCTCAGTTGCGGGCACGCGCTGCACGCGGTGGACGCCCGACTCCCACTTGAGTTGCGAGTAGACGCGCTCGCCTTCGATGATCGCAATGACTTCCTTGTAGCCGCCGATGCCTGACTCCGAGATCGACATGACCTCGACCTTCCAGCGCTTCTGCTCGGCAAAGCGCGTGTACATGCGGAAGATTTCAGCGGCAAAGAGCGAAGCTTCGTCGCCGCCGGTGCCGGCGCGGATTTCGAGGATGACGTTCTTCTCGTCGTTAGGGTCTTTCGGCAGCAACATCACCCTGAGCTCTTCTTCGAGAGCTTCGGATCGCGGCTCGAGCGCAGCAATCTCCTCCTGCGCCATGGCGCGCAGATCGGCGTCGCTCTCGGCCAGCATGGCGCGTGCTTCGGCGAGCCCCTGGCGAACTTGCTTCAGCTCGCGGTACTTCTCGACAGGCGTTTCGATTTCTCGGAGAGCTTTCGCGGTCTTCGAGTACCTTTCGTGGTCGTTCAGCACTTCGGGCAGCGCGAACTGCGACTGCATCTCGTTGTAGCGCTGCTCCATTTGTTCCAGGCGATCGATCATCGGTTCCTCATTGGCCCGAAAATTCGCTCGCGGGCCTGCCAGTTTTCATGATGTTAGGGAAGAAGCTCAGGAATAGGCGCAAAAAGGCATTTGCGGCGGGAGCCGCTAGAGGAGGGCCGGGATGGGCTGGTGAAGCGTCATTGCAGTTCTCATTCTAGCGCGGAATGCGGTGTCTAGATAAACGGGTTCACGATCCTGACGCCGTCGATGACCTGGCCGTGCTGCATGTCTTCGGAAAACAGTTGCCGGCAGCCGGCGCTTCTTGCGCAATGGACGACCAATGCATCCCAGTACGAGAGATTGTGAAGTCGATGCAGATCAATTGCAGCTAGGATATCCGCCAAATGGGGCTCTACAATGTCGAATTCGGCGAATAGTTTGACTTTCTGTCGGGCGGTGCCGGGATCAAGCCCGTACTTGCGTGTCACAGTAACGAAGTATTCCTGGAGCACTTGGAGTGAAGCAGCACCGGTTTGCGCTTGCTTGTGTTCGTTGAGAACGTCCAGAGCGCGCATTTGCTTAAAAGGATTCGCCAGATCATCCGTATAGACAAGAATATTGGTATCGAAGAAGGTCCTCGGGGGACTACCTCCGCTCATAGATCTCGTCCCGGTTGAAGCGCCAGCCGCGGGAATCTCCCTTGCCGGAGAGGCTGCGTAGCTCGTCGATCCATCGTCCGGCGTCCTTGTCGTTCACCCCGGCGACATGCTGAAGATGATCGCGGATCTCCTCGTTCACGCTCTTGCCCACCGCCTGGAGCTTTTCGCGTGCAAGCTTGACGATCTGCTCGTCGATGGAAAGAGTAATATTCACGAACACAGTATATGTGCACACATAATATGTGTCAAGCGTCAGATTGCTCTAAAGGTTTAGCAAAAAATTAAAAACAAATGACTTACAGCCCACCCTTACCCAGCAAAATTCCAATGCCGTATGTGACCGCGCCTTCGACAGCGCCGACGGCGGTCATTTCAAGGCCCGACGACCACCACGATCGGACCGTAATCAACGACTTGGCGGCGCCAACGGCAAAGTGCGCGGCGAGCGAGACGATAGCCGCTGCGATGACGGCCGGGATGCCCTGCATGAAGAAGAAGGGAATAACGGGAATGATTGCGCCCACAGCCGTGGACAATGCACCGGAACTGGCGGAGACGAGCGGATTCGAAAGAGCCTCTTCGCTGGACCCGAGGCGCTCGGAGGACAGCGCGCGCAGCAACTGCTCGGGATCGATGGCGATATGGTTCACCATGTGAATGGCGTCTTCTTCTGGAACGCCCTTGACCTGGTAGTAGAGCGAGAGCAGCTCACGGGCTTCAGGGCCGTTCATCTCAATGGCCTCGCGCTCGCGGGAGATTTCAGCTTGATAGATTTCGCGCTCGCTTTTGGCGGCGAGGTAAGCGCCGGAGCCCATCGACAACGCCGACGCGATCATCCCGGAGAGTCCGGCGAGCAAGACATAATGGCTGGTTTGAGCTGGGTCGCCAAGGGTAGCGCCCGAGACGCCGGAGACGATGCCAAAGATTGCGCCGAGGCCGTCGTTGACGCCGTAAATGGCGTCGCCGATCCATGAGCCGGGCTGCTTGCGGCCCTGGTTGCGCTTGGCCAGCATCTCGTCGAGCACGGCTTTGGCCTCGATTTTGGGTCGACCGCCGGGGGAGGCGTAATGGCCGCGGATGAGCGAGCCCAATTCGCGGTAATGGTCCCTTTCGTCCTGAATGACGTGCTCGAGGATAGCGATGGAGCCCTCGTCGCCGAGGGCTTTAAGTTGCTCGCCATAGCGGGCGATGTCGCGGCTCTCTTCAATTTCAAGGCGGCGCAGCGCCATGCGCATGCCGCCAGCGCGGTTGGCCAGCGAATCGGCCTGACCGCCGGGACCGCCGGAATACACCGGCTCCGGGCCGCCGAGCTCCTTGATTCGGCCTTCCCACAGCGTGGCGTGATCGAGCTCGGCCTGGGCTAGGTGGCGTAGCACTTGCGCGCGCACCGGCTCAGTGTCACGGTCGGCTAGCGTGTTGTAGGTGTGGTAGCCCTCCATCTCCGCCTGCCAGTTGCCCTCAAGGGCAGCCAGGATCTTCTTGTTTCTGGCGCCGCTGAGCATGGCAATGGGCATGGGGCAAACCTCGCATTGAGAATAACGGATTGCGCGGCCTTCGCGGAGAAACATCCCGCGGGCATTGCCAGGCTCTGCCAGCCCATTGCTGTCTCCCGTATAGTGTTGTGTGGGCTGGAGCGGGTTGATCCTAGACACGGTTGATTCTGGAGCATCAGGGCGGCCGCCCAGGAAGCTTCCGGCCTGTGGGTTTGCGATGGCCGCGCGCTGAAGCGGTCCTTGAACCGGGAAAGCACCAATAACGGGAAAGCGGGAATCAGAACTCTATGGCAGAAAACACGAAATCCTCTGCGCCACTCACGTCGCCGGGCTACTTTGTTCCGTTCGTCACGGTTACGGCGCTATTCCTGACATTCGGCTTCATTACTACGCTGAATATGTCGCTGGTGCCGCACCTGCGGTTGATCTTCAACGTTGGCTACAAGGCGGCAATGCTGGCGGAGTCGGCGTTCTTTCTCGCCTACTTCGTCTTCTCCGCGCCCACTTCAAAGCTGATCGAGACGATCGGCTACAAGAAGACGATGGTAGTCTCGCTCTTTATTCAAGTGGTGGGTTGCCTGCTATTCATTCCGGCGGCCAATCTGGTTAATTTCCCGCTCTTTCTCACTGCCTGTTTTGTTGTTGGCGCGGGCGTTACGGCGCTGCAAACCTCTGCCAATCCTTATGCCGCGATTCTGGGCCCGGAGGCGAGCGCTCCTGTGCGGCTCACGCTGGCGCAGGCATTCAATTCGATTGGCACTACTGTAGCGCCCATCTTCGCAGGCGCATTCATCCTCACCGACCCCACCAAGTTTGCTACGCCGGCGGCCATTGCACACACAGTTCGCGCGCCGTATATCGCCATTGCGGGCGCACTGCTCGTGCTCGGCATCGCCGTGGCGTTCTCTCGTTTGCCCCACATTGACCAGCCGCCATCGTCGCATGTAAGCGAGGGCGAGGTGGCGAGTACCAGCATCTGGAGCTACAGGCACACGGTGCTGGGTGCTCTGGGAATTTTCTTTTATGTCGGCGTTGAGGTTGGGCTGGCGTCGATTGCGGTGAATTACTTCAAGTCTCAGGGCATGAGCTCGTTCAAAACGGCATCAGACCTGGCGTCGCTCTACTGGTTTGGCGCGCTCGTTGGCCGCCTGCTCGGTTCGTGGATTCTCACCAAGGTCAAGTCGGGCAAACTCCTGGGAATTTTCGGATTCGCGGCTTCCGCGCTCCTGATCACGTCCATGGCCACTTCGGGCAGTGTGGCGATTTGGACTCTGGTGCTATGCGGCTTCTTCAACTCCATCATGTTCCCCAATATCTTTACGCTGGGCATCGCGGGGTTGGGACCGATGACAAGCAAAGGATCCGGGCTGATCATGACAGCGATTGTCGGTGGAGCGATTATTCCCGCGCTGCTGGGCTGGGCTGCCGACAAATACGGCATCCAGCACGCGTTCGTAATTCCACTGTTCTGCTACCTCTACATCGCGTGGTACGGTTTGTGGGGATCAAAGCCTGCGAAGACCGCTTTCAGTTCTTAGCAATTAGGTTTTAGCAATGTTTCGCGAGACCCTTTGGCCCACGCCAAAGGGTCTTCGATTTTCTTGGCAGGTGAATTGGGGCTCAAGCAGCGATTCGATTCTGGACGGAGCCGCGATGAAGCGCAAAGCAAAATCGACTGCGGCAAAGCGGGGCAGAGGAACCTGGCTCATCGTTGCTGCCGCGATAATTCTCGTGCTGATTCTGCTGCTGCGGATGCTGATTTTTGTTGCGCCGCATGGGAGACATCACTTCTGACGCACGAAAGTCTATTTCAATCCGCCCGTTGCTTCCACCTCGCGCCACTCCTCATCCGAGAGCTTCATTTCGATGCCGCGGCAACATTCTCCTCGAGGTGCGCGACCTTTGATGTGCCAGGGATGGGAAGCATGACAGGCGAGCGCTGCAACAGCCAAGCCAGTGATAGCTGCGGAATAGTGACGCCGTGCCGCGCGGCGATGCCGCCGAGGGCTGATGCGGCGGGGTTGTCAGCTTTCAGCATCTTTCCGCCGGCGTAGGGATACCAGGGCAAGAAGGCGATGCCGCGCCGCTCGCAATAGTTGAGCGTTTCCTCGTGGCGGCGGTCGGCGAGCGAGTAGCGATTTTGAACGGAGACGATGGGAACGATTTTTTCGGCTGCCTCGATTTCGACTGCGTTGACTTCGCTCAAGCCGATGTGGCGAATCTTTCCAGTCTTCCTGCATGCGCTTCAACGCGCCGAGGGATTCTTCGAGCGGCGTACGTGGATCAATTCTGTGTAATTGATAAAGCTCAATGCGCTCGAGCTTGAGGCGGCGCAGGCTCATCTCCACACACTGGATTAAATATCCGGCGCGGCCCACGTACTCAGTCTTCGCCGGACCTTGGCGGGTAATGCCGCCCTTGGTGGCAATGACCACGCCGGGAGCGTAGGGCGCGAGCGTATCGCCGATGAGGCGCTCGGCGATCTCTGGGCCGTAGGCGTCGGCAGTGTCAATAAGCGTGACGCCGAGTTCGACGGCGCGACGCAGCACGCGGCGTGCTTCGGCTTCGTCCGCCGGCTCACCCCATGCTCCGTCGCCCACCAGGCGCATGGTTCCGTAACCCAGACGGTGTACGGGCAGATCGCCGCCGATGAGAAATGTGCCGCTCAAAGCGGCCGAAACGGGTTGCGAGCTCATAACGAGTTTGATGCTAATGGCGAGTGGCGCCATGGGACAATGTGTGGGATTGAAGGTTTGTGTTTAAAGCTGCGCCCGGGAAACCCGGAACCGGCCGAGCGCAGACTGCGTACCTAAGATCACGGCTGGCAGAGATCGAACTGGCAACGATTAAGGCAGCAAGGAGAACCAGGACAATGAGCTCGTACGCATATCCCAATCCGCAAGCCATTTTTTACCAGCAATACAACATGGCACGCCGCGACGAGGTCGTGGGCATTCTGCTGGCGCTGTTCCTGGGCGACTTTGGCGTGCATCATTTTTATCTGCGGCGCACCGGGCTGGGCATTCTCTATCTCTGCTTCTTCTGGACTGGCATTCCGGCGATCCTCGGGTTCATTGAGTGCTTCTTTATGCCGGGGCGCGTGCGCGAATTCAACGCAATTCAGGCGGCAGCAATTGCCGCTTCATTGGGGATTCCGGTCCCCGGATGGGGTCAGACGCCGGTAAATGTGACCGTCAATATGCCGGCCGCGGGCGCTATGCCAGCCGCGGGCGCTATGCCAGCCGCGGGCGCTATCCCGCCAGCGGGGGCGAGTACGATTCCGGTTGCAGGCGAGGCGGCTTACACGCCGCCTCCCGTGCCGGTTGCCGTCGCGCAATACGCAACTTGCGCAAGCTGCCAGCGCTCCAATCCGCTGGGCGCAAGATTCTGCTCGGGGTGCGGGGCAGCGCTTTAATGTTTGTGCCGCGCGGAGTGTTGCGTGCTCGGGCCTCAACTGTGCGCGTGATGCGTAGAATCTGAAGTTGAGGCACCCATGACAACGTACCGCGCCGTAATGCTGACCCGGAAGGGCGGGCCAGAGGTTCTACAAGTAGTAGAGCTGCCGCTGGAGTCTCCCGGCGCGGGCGAATTGCGTATTCGTGTTACAGCAGCGGGAGTAGGCGCAACCGACGTAAGCATGCTCAACGGGAACTACCCGTTCGCTCCGAAGATTCCATTCGTGCCGGGATATGAGGCAGCAGGGATTGTGGATGCAATCGGCACCGGTGTGTCCGGCTTTGCGCTGGGACAGCGAGTTGCGATTCTCTCGGTGTACGGCGGATTTGCGGAGTTTCTGACGCGCGGAGCTGAGCACTTTCTGCCCGTGCCCGACGGCGTCGAAGACCGCGACGCAGCTGCCGTGATTCTGAACTTTGCAACGGCCTGGCAGATGCTTCATCGCTTAGCGAAGGTGCGCGAGGGGCAGACCGCGCTGGTGACCGGAGCCAGCGGTGGAGTGGGCATCGCCGCTCTGCAACTGCTTAAACTCTCGGGCTTAAAGGCATACGGCGCGGCATCGGCGAGCAAACATGAGCTCGTGCGCTCGCTCGGGGCCATTCCAATCGACTATAAGCAAGGCAGCCTGGACACGCTGATGAAACGCGCAGAGCCGGGCGGAGTTGATTTCGTCTTCGATGCTGTAGGCGGATCGAACATTGGCGCCTGCATCGGTTCTCTGCGACGGGGAGGGATGGTTGTGGGATTTGGATTCATGGGCGCCGCTGGAGTGCTCGCGAAGTTACTCATGTTCGCGAATCTCTTCGTCGGTTCGCGCCTTCGCGGCCGGCGCGGCGATTTCTACGGCATTTCCGCGCGTTACCGCAAGGATCCCAAGCCCTTCCGTGAAGACATGCCGAAGATCTTCGAATTGCTCAGGGAGAAGAAGATCGACCCGGTGATCAAATACACCTTCCCGCTGCTTGAAGCGAGAAAAGCAATTGAGCTGCTGATCTCGGGCACTGCAACGGGCAAAATTATCCTCACCGATAGCCAGGGACTCTGATCCGACTGGAGCGCTGATCAAAATTAAGCGCCACGAATACAAGCGCTACATATTCGCGTGGCCTGAGCGCATGCTCTCGTTGAACTTGGGCTTGGAGAATTCGAGCGCGGCTTCGAGGGCTTCTTGATAATCGGCGGCGCGCTCCGTCAGCGCTGGAGTGGCGGCTGCAAATTCGCCTGAGAGCACCATTAATCCTTCGCCGGCTTGGTCGCCGGCCATGCGCAACAGATCCGCTTCGGTTGTGTTGAGGTACTGCGCGTCGCGCGGATCGGCGATCCACACTGGCTTGCCTTCTCCGAGTACGCCGGACATCCAATACACCTTGCTGAGCAAATAGCGGAGCCGCTCGCTATCGTCGGTGTCGGTAAAGGTGAACTTCTTTTGCCAGCGGCTGTAGTAGCGCGTAGTCACCGGAACAGGCTGGCGGTTGCCGGACTTCACGAGCTCCAACTGGCCCATGTCGACCGTCTTGCGGATGGCGTTGTAGACGAAGGTCTCCGCGTAAGGCTGCTCCATTGCAGGAACAATCTCGGCGAAGGTGAGCGTGACGGCGGCGGAGATTTTGGCGTGCAGGTTATGCACTCCGCCGTCGGCTACATGAATCTCGCCGTGAACAAGGTGGGTATCCGCTCCCGATGTTGACGTGTGAAATGGCCAGCGGAAATCTTTGAAGGAGAGCGGCAGGCCGCCAAGGGTTACATAGCAGTCGGGTTGCGGATTGCGCAGCCGCTTGGCTTCGCCGGCCAGGTGAGCGGTCATCTCAGGCAGAAGATTCGGCTTATCGAAGTCGAAGGCGTCAGTCAATTCCAGCTTCAACGTGCGGCCGGCTGCTTCCGCGCCGGGCAGGCCGAGCTCAAAGACGGCGGTGGGCTGGCCGTGAAAATCGGAGCCCTGCTTGACGGAGATGAGAACCAGGCCTGCTTTTGCGGCGGCTGATTCGAGCGATGAGACGAGGGAAGTTTTCAGATCGGGAGCCATCGGTACGTCCTGGGGAGAGAATCGTTGCAGAACCATTCTAGCGGTATTGGCTCCTCATTTCAGGGGATGGTATTGGTGTGGTTTCCAGTTGCCAACAGGCCGTCAGCGTCGCCGTCTCAATTCGCGGTTGGAATCTTGAGAGCGTCGTCGACCACCACAAAATCGAGATCGGCCTTGCTGCTGTCGATCTTCAGGCCCAGTTGATCTTCAAGCACTCGCTTCCAAAACGTGAACCCATCAGTTCCGATTTCGGGCTGGACATTGATGCTGAAATCATAAGTGCCTTCCAGACCAGTCTTGTCCAGAACCGGCGTCGGTGACTCGCTGGCGATCACTGGCACGCTGGCGCTGGTCGGCGCGGGCATCGAGATCTGAACAGCCAGAAGTCCGGCAAACTGGCGCATGTCTCCGTGGAAGTGAAGTCCCGGTCCCGCGGTCGCTGTCTCCCCCGGCTGGATGGGATGGATGCGCAGGCCGCTGGCCGCAACGGTTAGTTCATAGACACGTGTGGGACGAGTTTCGCTGTGCGCCCTCAGGTGAAAGCGGTCGCTCAGAAGGCTGCGAAGCATGAAAGGAACCTGCTCAAGCGTGGCACCTTCCGGCAGACGCGCTTCGATATCGAATTCGTCGCGATCAAGCCAGGGTGGCCCGATGACCTGGTCACGCTGGCAGTGCCATGCCTCAGCGACTAGGCGTCGTAAAGTGACGTTTCTGCCCGTGAAGCTGGTCGAGGAACGAGTGATCTGGTTGTTGTAGTCGGGGCCAACTTCATGCTGGCTGGGCCGCACCGAAGCCACTTCAAAGGACGCCTGCGCGGACGGCGTTTGTGCCAAAGCGAAGGTGCCTAGGCTGATGAGGAAGGCCGTAATCAGCGGCAACCGAATGGCTGTCATTGGAATGCTCCTCCCGGCCCCTCGTTCCCTTGATCCCTGTGTTTCTCGGTCCCTGCCTTTAGAATGACAGACGTGACCTCGGAAACCTCGAAACACATTATTCTCGCCGAAAATCTGACCAAGGTATACGCAGCAGGCCGCATCCAGGTAGCTGCGGTGCGCGGGGTTTCGCTGGCCGTCGAGCCGGGCGAGTTTGTGGCCATTGTGGGCCCCTCCGGATCGGGCAAGTCCACTCTTTTCTATCTGTTAGGCGGACTGACGCGGGCCACCGAGGGCCGCGTCGTGATTGACGGCGTGGATTTTGCCTCCCTGAACGACGCCGAGCGGACAAAGCTGAGGAAACACCGGATCGCATTTGTTTTCCAGAAGTTCAACCTGCTGCCGACGCTTTCGGCGATGGGAAATATCGAGATTGCCTATGAAATCAGCGGGCGAAAAGAGCCTATGGACAGGAAGTATCTCGACCACCTGAGCGACATGCTGGCTATCAAGGGCAGGCTCAACCACCGGCCCTCCGAGCTGAGCGGCGGCGAGCAGCAGCGTGTGGCCATTGCCCGGGCGCTCATAACCCGGCCGGCCATTTTGCTGGCGGACGAGCCGACTGGCAACCTGGACACGAAAACGTCGGACGCTGTGCTCCAAATGCTCCTCAGGTCGAATAAAGAACTGGGCCAGACGACTCTGATGATTACCCACAATCCTGAGGCGGCGGCGATTGCCGGGCGCATTCTGCATATGCGGGACGGGCAAATTGTTAAAGAGGCAGCCGGATCGGGCTCGGCCGGGCTTTGACAGGTTGTCGGCGGATAGGTTGTTGGGGCGACGCACTATATAAGCCAAATTCGAGCGTTGACTCCCCGGTTTTTTCTTGGTATCTTTGAAAGGTTCGCAAGAACACCGCCTGTAGTGTGTTTGAACGACTCACGACATCAGGGCGGGGTAAGGAAATCCTCCGATCAACTTGGTTGAGCCGGAGAGATTTCCAGGGCCGAGTGAAGTTAGGCGGCCAGACAAGTTCCCGGAATCGCTTTCTTCTTGCGGAAGGCAGGGAACACTCGCATCGGAGTCCGCGCGTTCCCCACCTTGGAGGGGCTATGCGGACCGGAAGCGGGATACGGCGTTGGCCTTTTCGTGAAATCGCGAAAAGCGACCGGCAAACCGTCCCGGTTCTCGTCTGAGACTGGAACGAAGGCAGACGCGAAGCAGCAACCTGGGGCTTCTCTGTGTGTTTGGCCGGCAGAATGCCACGCCAAAGCCAGAACGGCCCGAAGGGCGTGTGCGGCTGTGGAGCGGTAAGTTACGGGTATTTGAAGTAAGGAGCTGTGGTTTGCCAACTTTTAATCAGCTTGTCCGCAAGGGGCGCACCGCCCCACGTTACAAGACGGCGTCGCCTGCATTGCAGGGTTCGCCGCAGCGGCGCGGCGTTTGCACGCGCGTCTATACGCAAACGCCCAAGAAGCCGAACTCGGCGCTGCGCAAAGTAGCCCGCGTGAGGCTCACCAACGGGATTGAAGTGACCACTTACATTCCTGGCATCGGCCACAATCTGCAGGAGCACTCGATTGTGCTCATCCGCGGAGGCCGCGTTAAGGATCTTCCCGGAGTGCGTTATCACGTGGTCAGGGGAACTCTGGATTCGGTGGGCGTGACCGCCCGCTCGCAGAGCCGGTCGAAATATGGCGCCAAGCGCGCCAAGAGCGGCGCAGCGAAGTAAGGCGCTCGGCGCTCTCGTGTTTTGGACGAGGGGCGAGGCTTGGGAAGTAGCAAAAAGCGCGGATGCGCGAGAATTTTGAGGATTTATGCCGAGAAAAGGGCACATTGCGAAGCGGGAAGTAGCGCCGGATCCGGTGTACGGATCGACGCTCGTGACCAAGTTTGTGAACTCCATGATGTGGGGCGGCAAGAAGTCGACCGCTCAAGGCATCTTTTACCAGGCGATGAAGAACCTGGAAGAGAAGGGCGGCGGAGACGACGCGCTCAAGCTCTTTAAAAAGGCAGTGGAGAACTGCAAGCCGCTGCTCGAGGTAAAGACGCGGCGAGTAGGCGGCGCCAACTACCAGGTGCCGATCGAAGTGAATGCCGACCGCAGAACCTCACTGGCTATCCGCTGGCTCATCACTTTCGGCCGCAGCCGTGGCGAAAAGGGTATGACCGACAAGCTGAGTAACGAGCTGCTTGACGCGGCCAACGGACGCGGCGCGGCCATGAAGAAGAAGGAAGACGTACACCGCATGGCCGAGGCCAACAAGGCCTTTGCGCACTACCGCTGGTAGAGAGTTCAGTCGCTAGCTTTTAGCTTTTCTAGCTTTCGGTTGCAACTGAAATGACCAAGTTTGGGACCGCATTGGGCGGTTTCGCAGGAAACAAGCTAGAGGCTAGGGGCTAGAAGCTAGCAGCTAGATTTAACGGCGGGAGATGATGTCCCGCAAGGAATTGAAACCGTGGCTCGCACAGTACCTCTAAATCGCTGCCGGAACATCGGGATCATGGCCCATATTGACGCCGGAAAGACGACAGCGACAGAACGAATCCTCTTCTACACCGGCATCACGCACCGGCTGGGAGAGGTGCATGAAGGCACGGCGACCATGGATTACATGGAGCAGGAGCAGGAGCGCGGCATCACGATTACGTCGGCAGCGACCACCTGCACCTGGCGCGACGTTCGCATCAATATTATCGATACCCCGGGCCACGTAGACTTTACCGCCGAAGTGGAGCGCAGCCTGCGCGTGCTTGACGGCGCAGTGGCGTTGTTTGACTCCGTCAGCGGCGTGCAGCCTCAAACCGAAACGGTTTGGCGTCAGGGCGACAAATACAAAGTCCCCCGGATTTGCTTCGTCAACAAAATGGATAAGAACGGCGCGGACTTCGAGCATGTGCTCGAGACCATCCGCAAGCGGCTGGGCGCGCGGCCCGTGGCCCTGCAGATTCCCGTAGGCGCCGAGGCGAACTTCAAGGGCGTCATTGATCTGATCGAGATGAAAGCCATTCTCTGGCACGATGAAACCCTGGGCGCAGAGTTTTCGATCGAGCCGATACCCGCCGATTTGCTGAAAAAGGCTGAGGCTTTCCGGTTGCAATTGATTGAAGTCATCGCCGAGACCGACGATGTGCTGCTCGAAAAGTTTCTGGAAGGCGAAACGCCAACGGTGGAAGAACTGAAGGCCGGCATTCGACAGGCCACCATCGATCTGAAGGTATTCCCGGTAATTTGCGGAAGCGCCTTCAAGAACAAGGGCATTCAGACGCTGCTCGACGCCGTCATCGATTACCTTCCCAGCCCGCTCGACAAGCCGCCGGTTGAGGGCATCAATCCTGACGATCACTCCATCATTGAAAAGCGCAAGCCCGACGATAATGAGCCGCTCTCGGCGCTGGCCTTCAAGGTCATCAACGATCAGTACGGAAAGCTCTTCTTCGTGCGCGTCTATTCCGGTGCACTCAGGACCGGCGACACGGTGCTGAACCCTCGCACCGGCAAGACCGACCGTATCGGCCGCCTGGTGAAGATGCATGCGATCAAGCGCGAGGATGTGACCGAGATTCTGGCTGGCGACATCTGCGCTTGCCTGGGCGTCAAGGATCTGAAGACGGGCGACACACTCTGCGATCCGCAACATCCCATCGCGCTGGGCGCCATCACCTTTCCCGACACGGTAATTTCAGTCGCCATTGAGCCCAAGACCAAGGCCGATCAGGAAAAGATGGCCATGGCGCTGTCGCGGCTGGCCGATGAAGATCCCACCTTCAAGGTGCGGACCGACGAAGACTCGGGCCAGACGATCATCAGCGGCATGGGCGAGCTGCATCTCGAGATTCTTGTGGACCGCATGAAGCGCGAATACAAGGTTGAAGCCAATGTCGGCGAGCCCAAGGTTGCCTTCCGCGAGACCATCCGCAAAAAGGCCGAAGCCGAAGGCAAATACATCCGCCAGACCGGTGGCTCAGGCAACTACGGCCACTGCAAGCTGCGCGTGGAGCCGAACGAGCCCGGCAAGGGCTACGAGTTTATCAACGACGTCAAGGGCGGCTCGGTGCCGAAAGAGTACATCAAGCCCATCGATCAGGGCGTGCGAGGCGCATTGGAGCTGGGAATTCTGGCCGGCTATCCCATCGTTGACGTCAAGGTAACGCTCTACGACGGTAGCTACCACGAAGTGGACTCGAACGAAATGGCCTTCAAGTTCGCCGGCTCGATTGCGTTCAAGGAAGCAGCAAGACATGCTTCGCCGGTGCTGCTGGAGCCGGTGATGGCGGTCGAAGTGACGGTGCCCGAGGAGTTCATGGGCGTGATTATCGGTGACATCAACTCGCGTCGCGGGCGGATCGAAGGCATGGAGCATGCCGCCGGTTCGCAGGTGATTCGGGCGATGGTGCCACTGAAAGAAATGTTCGGCTACGTGAACGAGATTCGCTCGTCCACGCAGGGCCGGGCGTCGTATTCAATGCAGTTTGCGCGCTACGAAGAGGCGCCGCGCATGATTGCCGATGAGATTATCGGCCGCGCGCAAGGCAAGTAAGCGCGCAGGGCAAGTAAGTTAAGACGGGCTAAGTTTTGGGGCTGGAGCCGGAGTGCCGGCGCCCCGATGAGCAACGAGCAGTAAAAGCGATGAAAGGGATGCGGGGATTTTTATGGCGAAGGAAAAGTTTGATCGTTCAAAGCCGCACGTAAACGTGGGGACGATCGGGCACATCGATCACGGCAAGACGACGTTGACGGCGGCCATCACCAAGGTATTGCAGAAGCACAACCCGAAGAACGTGTACCGTTCGTTCGACTCGATTGATAACGCGCCGGAAGAGCGGGAGCGCGGCATCACGATCGCGACAGCGCACGTGGAGTACGAGACGGCGAACCGTCACTACGCGCACGTCGACTGCCCGGGCCACGCCGACTACATCAAGAACATGATCACCGGCGCGGCGCAGATGGACGGCGGAATCCTGGTGGTTGCAGCGACCGACGGCCCGATGCCGCAGACCAAGGAACACGTTCTGTTGGCGCGCCAGGTGGGCGTGCCGTACATCGTGGTGTTCCTGAACAAGTGCGACGCGGTTGAAGACGGCGAGCTGATCGACCTGGTTGAGATGGAAGTGCGCGAGCTGCTGAGCAAGTACCAGTTCCCGGGCGACGACGTGCCGGTGATTCGCGGTTCTGCTCTGGGCGCGTTGAACGGCGAAGCGCAGTGGGAGGCGAAGATCGATGAGCTGATGGAGGCGGTGGACAAGTATGTGCCGCAGCCGAAGCGCGATATCGATCTGCCGTTCCTGATGCCGATTGAGGATATCTTCTCGATCTCCGGACGCGGCACTGTTGTTACGGGCCGCATCGAGCGCGGCAAGGTGAAGGTGGGCGAGAACGTGGAGATCGTAGGGTTCCGCGAGACGCGCACGACGGTTTGCACGGGCGTCGAAATGTTCAAGAAGCAGCTGGACGAGGGTCTGGCTGGCGACAACGCAGGCATCCTGCTGCGCGGCACGGCGAAGGAAGATGTGGAGCGCGGAATGGTGCTGGCAAAGCCGGCGTCGATTACGCCGCACACGAACTTCAAGAGCTCGGTGTACGTGCTGTCGAAGGAAGAGGGCGGACGTCATACGCCGTTCTTCAAGGGCTACCGGCCGCAGTTCTACTTCCGCACGACGGACGTGACGGGAGTGGCGGAGTTGCCGGCGGGCGTGGAGATGGTGATGCCTGGCGACAACGTGGAGCTGGTAGTGGATCTGATTACGCCGGTGGCCATGGAGAAGGGCTTGCGCTTCGCGATTCGCGAAGGCGGCAAGACCGTTGGCGCGGGCACGATCTCGGAAATTATTAAGTAGTAGGGAGCAGTGGGCAGCAAACGCTGTCCACTGTGAACTGAATTGGGAACTGAAGGGACGTCATGGTAGGACAAAGAATTCGAATTCGGTTGAAGGCATACGACTATCGCGTGCTGGACACCTCGACCGGCGAGATAGTGGACACGGCCAAGCGCACCGGAGCAACGGTGGCGGGGCCGATTCCGTTGCCGACGATCAAAAACAAGTATTGCGTGCTGCGCTCGCCCCACGTGGACAAAAAGTCGCGTGAGCAGTTCGAGATCCGCACGCATAAACGGTTGATCGACATTCTGGAGCCGACACAACAGACGGTGGACGCGCTGATGAAGCTCGATCTGCCTGCCGGCGTGGATGTTGAGATCAAGGCGTTTGAAAAGTGAAGTAAGTTCACAGTTCTCAGTTCGCAGTTCACGGTGCGGCAGTCTGCGTGGACACTAAGAACCTTGAACTTCGAACTTTGAACCCGAGCAGTTTCCGGCAGTGCGAGGCAGTTCAACTCGCATGATGAGGTGAGGGAAAAGATGGCAGTCACAGGGATTCTGGGAAAAAAGATCGGCATGACGCAGGTCTTCGACGAAAAGGGCGACGTGCACCCGATTACGGTGCTGCAGGCCGGCCCATGCGTGATTACGCAGTTGAAGACGGCGGCAAGGGATGGATACGACGCGGCGCAGATCGGGCTCGTCGAATTTGTGAAGGCTTCGCGGATTACCAAGGCGCAGAGCGGCCACTTCAAGAAGACCGAGGCTCCGCCGGTGAAGGTGATCAAGGAAGTCGACGTTGAGGCCGCCGCCGAAGGCGCGGAAGAAACCAAGGCCGGCGATCGCGTGCTGGTCGACATCTTTACCGATGCCAAGTTTGTGGACGTGATCGGCACTTCGAAGGGCCGCGGGTTTGCCGGCGTGGTGAAGAGGCACAAGTTTGCCGGCGGACCCAAATCGCACGGGCACATGTTCCAGGTGCAGGGATCGATTGGCGCATCGAGCTTTCCGTCGCGTGTATTTCCCGGCCAGCGGATGCCCGGGCATTTCGGAACGGATCAGGTTACGGTTCGCAATCTGCGTATTCGCGGCATCGACGTGGATGAAAATCTGCTGATGGTTGAAGGGGCCGTGCCGGGACCGCGCGAAGGATACGTTCTGATCTCGAAGGCCAAGGCTCCGCCGCGCGAGCGTCGTGGCTTTGCCGGGTTGGGCACTGTGGATCCGTTGAAGGCGGCGAAGAAGGCAGCGAAGAAGAAGTAACCACCTGCGGTGGGGCAGACGCGCCTTAGGGCGCATGAGATTGAAGCCGGAGAGAAAGTTCCGGCAGAAGAAGAAGACGATGGCAAAAGTAGATGTAGTGAATTTAAGCGGCAAGAAGGTGGGCACGGTTGATCTGGCCGACGCGGTGTTTGCGCCGGAGCAGGTGAACGAGGCACTGCTTTGGGAGGCGGTGAAGCACTACCGCGCCTCGCTGCGCCAGGGCACGGCAGCCACCAAGAACCGCAAGCTGGTAGCCGGTTCGGGCAAGAAGCTCTGGAAACAGAAGGGCACTGGCCGCGCACGTGTTGGCTCTGTCCGCTCTCCTCTGTGGCGCCACGGCGGCACTGTTCACGGGCCCCAGCCGCGCAGCTATGAGTATCCCTTCCCGCGTAAAAAGCTCTTAGGCGCGCTGCGCTCTGCGCTGGCCGCGAAGCTGGCCGACGGCAAGCTGATCGTGGTCGATTCGCTCGAGATCAAGGAAGGCAAAACTAAGCTCTACCGCGAGGCGTTGGACAAACTCGACGCCAAGCGGACGGCGCTGTTGGTCGAAAACGGCAAGACGCTGGCGCAATCGCTGGTGCTGGGCGCGCGCAACCTCAAGGGCGTGGAGCTGGTGCTGAATAACGAAGTGCACCCCTACGATCTGCTGCGCTACGAGCGGGCCATTTTCTCCAAGGCCGCGATTGAGCAGTTGGGGGAAACGCTCGAGAAGAGCACGTCAAAACGGAAGCATGAGGCGCGTAAGACCGCTGCCGAGAAGGAGGCCGTGTAATGCCGACTCTGCACACAGTCATTCGCCGCCCGGTCATCACCGAAAAGGGGCTGGGCGTAAAGGAAATCGAAAACACGCTGGTCTTCGAGGTAGCGCCCAATGCCACCAAGACTGAAGTGAAAGAAGCCGTGGAGACTCTCTTCAAAGTGAAGGTGGTCGCGGTACGTACGGCAACTTTTGCCGGTAAGGAACGCCGGCGGGGCAAGTTCGCGGGCTACAGGCCGGATTGGAAGAAGGCCTACGTGAAGTTGAAGGCCGGCGAGAAGCTGCCGGAGTACGTGAGCAATTTGTAAGACAGTTCACATTGAACGTTGCACAGTGAACAGTTTAGGAAAACGATCATGGCAATCAAAACATACAGACCGATCACACCGACGCTGCGGTTTCAGACTTCGCTTGATAACAGCGATCTGACGACAGATACGCCGCACAAGCCGCTGCTGACGACGCGCAAGCGCACCGGCGGGCGCCGCAATTCGGGCGACCTGACCATCCGCCATCAGGGCGGCGGACACAAGCAGAAGCTGCGCCTCATCGACTTCAAGCGGGAGAAGTACGGCGTGCCCGGCAAAGTAGCCACCATCGAGTACGATCCCAACCGCTCCGCGCGCATCGCTCTGGTGAGCTATGCCGACGGCGAGAAGCGCTATATCCTGCAGCCCGTAGGGCTTAAGGTAGGAGCGACGGTGACCTCGGGTCCCGAGGCCGACATTCTGATTGGCAACGCGCTGCCGCTCAAGAACATTCCTTCGGGCACCACGGTGCATGCCATCGAGCTGAAGCCTGGCAAGGGCGCGCAGATGGCCCGTTCGGCTGGAGCGCAGGCGCAACTGGTAGCCAAGGAGGGCGATTATGCCCTGCTCAAGCTGCCTTCCGGCGAGACGCGCAGGGTGCTTGTCGAGTGCATGGCGACGATCGGGCAAGTGGGCAACACGGATCACGAAAATATCTCGATCGGCAAGGCGGGACGCAATCGCTGGCTGGGAATCCGGCCGACGAATCGCGGCGTGTCCATGAACCCGGTGGACCATCCGCACGGCGGCGGCGAAGGCAAGACCTCTGGCGGGCGCCATCCGGTGACGCCGTGGGGCCAGCCGACGCGCGGCTACAAGACGCGCAACAACAAGCGGACGGACACGTTCATCGTCAGCCGCAGAGCGAAGTAGAAAAACCAGGAGCAGGATTTTATGGGACGTTCGACGAGAAAAGGGCCGTTTGTAGATGCGCACTTGATGGTGAAGATCGAGGCGCTGAACAAGGCCAACGACAAAAAGGTAGTGAAGACCTGGACGCGGCGCTCGACCATCTTTCCCGAGTTCGTGGGCCACACCATCGCCGTGCATAACGGCAGAAAATTTGTTCCCGTGTACGTGACCGAGAACATGGTGGGACACAAGCTGGGCGAGTTTGCGCCAACGCGCACATTCAAGGGCCACACCGGCGCCAACAAGGCGGCAACCGAGACGGCGGCCAAACCGGCGGCGTAAGAAATTAGCAGCTCGAAGTTTGAGGAAGGCATGAGTATGGCAGTGGCAACAAGGGAATACAGAGCCGAGGCAAGGTTTCAGCGCGTGTCGCCGCAGAAGGCGCGGCTGGTGCTGGAACTGATCAAAGGGCGCGGAGTGCAGGATGCGCTGGATACTGCGGCGTTTACCAAGAAGCGCATCGCCCCGGTGGTTCACAAGCTGCTCACTTCGGCGGTGGACAACGCGAAGTATGTGGCAGGCGAAGAAGGCATCGATCTTGACGTAGACAATCTCTACGTGAAGACGGCGATCGCCAACGACGGACCGCGCATGAAGCGCATTAGGCCAGCGCCAATGGGCCGGGCATATCGCTATCAGCGCAGGCTCACGCACATCGTGCTGTCTGTGGCGGAGCGCGAGTCGGCGACGGGCTTGGTGACAAAGGCGGAAGAGCCCGCCTCCGCGAAAGAATCGGCAAAGACGGGCAAAGCAAAGAAGACCGCGCCCGCCAAAACAAAGACGAGCAAGGCAAAAGCAAGCAAGCCGGCAAGCAAAGCGGCGGCAACGAAAAAGAAGTCCGGCAAATAAGCCGGGAGATTTTTGAGAGGAAGTATATGGGACAAAAAGTCCATCCTTACGGATTCCGGCTGGGAATCAACAAGCCGTGGCGGTCACGCTGGTTCTCTGAGCGCGAATACGCAAAGCTCCTGGTCGAGGACGTGAAGCTGAAGGCCGAGCTGCGCGACAAGCTGAAGGCTGCGGGCGTGAGCTCAGTCGAGATCGAGCGGCCGGGCAACAAGCTGCGCTTCCTCATTCGCACTGCGCGGCCGGGCATCGTCATCGGTCGCAAGGGCGCGGAGATCGAGAAGCTCAAGACCGAGCTCGCCAAGCGCACCAACCGCGACGTGTTCATCGACATCATCGAAGTGAACAAGCCGGAGCTGGACGCGCAACTGGTGAGCGAAAACATCGCGCTGCAACTGGAAAAGCGCGTGAGTTTTCGCCGGGCGATGCGCAAGAGTGTTGACTCGGCGCTGCGCTTCGGCTGCAAGGGAATCAAAGTGCGCGTGTCGGGGCGGCTGAATGGCAACGAAATCGCGCGCTCGGAGTGGTACCTGCAGGGGCGTTTGCCGCTGCACACGCTGCGCGCTGACATCGACTACGGCTTCACTGAAGCGCAGACGACGTATGGCGTGATCGGAGTGAAGGTTTGGATCTATCGCGGCGACATTTATGAGCAGAAGCGTCGCCAGGTTCCGCAGGTTGGAAAGACAGCGTTTTAAGAGCAGTTCATAGTTCTTAGTTCACAGCGGCAATGAAACTGAGAACCGCGAACTAAGAACTTAGAACTGGTTTTCGAGGGTTTTCGTTATGTTGATGCCAAAGAAGGTGAAGTTTCGCAAGCAGCAGAAGGGCAAGCGCCGCGGTAAGGCCTGGCGCGGCTCCACGCTGTCGTTTGGCGAGTACGGCCTGAAGGTTCTGGAGTGCGGGTACATCACTGACCGGCAGATCGAGGCCAGCCGTATCGCAATGACGCGTTTCATCAAGCGCGGAGGCAAGATCTGGTTGCGGCTGTTCCCTGATAAGCCAATCACCAAGAAGCCTGCCGAAGTCCGCATGGGCTCGGGCAAGGGTGCGCTTGACCACTGGGTCGCAGTCGTGCGACCGGGAAAGATTCTGTTTGAGATGGAAGGCGTAACTCCGGAGCTTGCGGCCGAGGCCATGCGCCTGGCGTCGCACAAGCTGCCGCTGAGAACCAAATTTGTGATGCGCCCCGGGGCCGAGAAAACCGTGGCCAAGGCCGAGTAAAAAGCCGAGACGCGAAGCTGAAAGCCTGGAGTTAGGAAAAGAAAATGGAATTGGCAAAGATTCGAAATTTGAGCGACGAAGAGTTGAAGCGCCAGGAGACGATCTCCGCGGAGCAGTTGTTCCGCATTCGCTTCCAGGTGGCTCTTGGGCAGAACGACGGAGTGAAGAAGCTCCGCCAGCTGCGCAAGGAGATTGCGCAGGTGAAGACCGTAGCGCGTGAGCGCGAACTGGGCATTCACATTGAAGCGGGCGAAGAGAAACAGACTGCGCCGAAGACCGCGCCTAAGGCTGCAAAGGCTAATGAAACTGCAGCGGCTGTTGATGCGAAGCCTGCGACGGTGAAGAAAACCCACGCGCCGGCCAAGGCAGGACCGCGAAGGCCAAGAAGGTCAAGTCGAAAGCCGGGCCAGCCGCGAAGGCGAAGTCCGGCAAGACGAAGAAGGCCGCGGCAGGCGCGGCGAAGAAGAAGACAGGGAAGAAAAAGGGAGCGAGTAAATGACGGCGACCAAGACCCCGGCACAGGCGCCCGCCGCAGTAGGCGCGCGGCGCAACGAAAAAGTTGGGCAAGTGGTTTCGACCAAGATGCAGAAGACCATCGTGGTCGCTGTGGAGATGCGCAAGGCCCACGCAAAGTACAAGCGGATTGTGCGCTCGACAAAGAAGTTCTATGCCCACGACGAGCAGAGTTCGGCGCGGATGGGCGATGTGGTGCGGATTCGCGAGACGCGGCCGCTGAGCAAGTTGAAGCGCTGGTCGCTCGAAGAGATTGTGCGGCGGTCGACGCTCGGGACAGATTGAAGATGCCGTGCTTCCAGGCGACACCGTTTCCGCTGAGAAGTAAGGCTGCCGAAAGGAGGGCAAACCATGGCTGTGCAAATGAGAACGATGCTCGCGGTAGCCGATAACTCCGGCGCGCGCAAGCTGCAAGTGATCCTGCCGCTGGGCGGCGGGCTGGGCGCGAAGGCGGGACTGGGCGATGTGGTAACCGCCGCGGTCAAGGAAGCCTCGCCAGACGGCACTGTTAAGAAGGGCAAAGTGGTGAAGGCGGTGATTGTGCGCACGCGCAAGGAGCACCGGCGGCGTGACGGCACCTACATCCGCTTTGACGAGAATGCCGCAGTGGTGATCGGTGACGATCATGAGCCTGTCGGCACGCGCGTCTTTGGGCCGGTGGCCCGCGAGTTGCGCGAGAAGAAGTTTTTGAAGATTGTTTCGCTGGCGCCGGAAGTAGTTTAGGAGCCGGGCAACTGGTTTGGGAGAAGAAAATGCCGAGTTTGAGTATTCATCGCAACGATACGGTCAAGGTGCTCGCAGGCTCTGACCGGGGCAAGACGGGCCGCGTGCTGCGCGTTTTCCCTGACAAGGACGCTGTGCTGGTAGAGCATGTACGCGTGGTCAAGAAGACGGTTTCGAGCAAGCAGGGCCAGCGAACCAAGGGTGGCATCGCCGAGCAGGAGTCGCCGATCCACGTTTCGAATCTGGTGCTGGTTTGCTCCAACTGCGGCGACGCGCGCGTGGGCCACAAGATCGAAGGCGACGTTCGTATGCGTATCTGCAAGAAGTGCGGGCAAGAATTGCCCACGAAGAAGTAGAGAAGGCGGTAGCTGATTTTCGAATTGCTTCCGCAACGGTAGACGGTTCGCCGCGGTGAGCCAATCCGAGAAACGGAAGAAAGTGAGTGGAGCAACATGGCAGCAAGATTGAAAGAGAAGTACCAAAACGAGATCAAGCAGGCGCTGCAGAAGGAACTTGGGCTGGAGAACGCCCTGGCCGTGCCGCGGCTGGACAAGATCGTCATCAACATGGGCCTCGGCGAGGCCACGCAGAATAGCAAGCTGCTGGATCCGCTGGTGGCCGACTTGGCGCAGATTGCCGGCCAGAAGCCGGTGACCACGAAGGCCAAAAAGTCGATTGCGGCCTTCAAGGTTCGCACCGGCAATGCCATCGGCGCCATGGTCACGCTGCGTTCCGACAAGGCGTATGAGTTTCTTGACCGTCTGATTTCGATTGCGCTGCCGCGCGTGCGCGATTTTCGCGGCGTGTCAACCAAGAGCTTCGACGGCCGCGGCAATTACACGCTGGGTCTGCGCGACCAACTGATTTTTCCTGAGATTGACTACTCCAAAGTGGAGAAGCTGAAGGGCATGAATATCACCATTGTGACCACGGCAAGGGACGACAACCAGGCGCGCGCGCTTCTGCGCCACTTTGGAATGCCCTTCCGCCAGGGCGCGTAGGGAGAGAGTCGAGAATTTATGGCAACTACTGCAAAACGAGTCAAGGACGCGCGGAAGCCGAAGTTCAGCAGCCGCAAACACAATCGCTGCCAGCTGTGCGGTCGGCCACGGGCCTTTCTCCGCAAGTTTGGCGTGTGCCGTTTATGCTTCCGGGCGCTCGCGCTAAAGGGCGAGATTCCCGGCGTCAACAAGTCGAGCTGGTAGAAAAGCAGCTACTGGCTTCTGGCCTCTAGCTTTTCGCACGAGTTGAACAGATTCATCGTGCGAAGAGAGCTAAAAGCTAGAAGCTGGCGGCTAGAAGCTGAAATAAGCATTCCCGCAGGTTTCCGGCAGCAGGCGGACGAACGGGGAATGAAGGAGAAGGAATGAGTCTGACGGATCCAGTAGCAGATTTTCTGGCGCGCATTCGCAATGCGATTCGGGCGCGCCATCAGAAGATGGATGTTCCCGCTTCGAAGCTGAAGACAGAGATCGCCCGCATCCTCAAGGAGGAGGGCTACATCTCGAACTACAAAGTCCAGGACGAAGAAGGCAAGCTGGTGCTGCGCGTGTACTTGAAGTATGGCGGCGCGGAAGCGGCTATTCGCGACCTGGCGCGCATCTCGCGTCCCGGCTGCCGCGTTTACGTTGGCCGCGACGAGATCAAACGCGTACAGGGCGGGCTGGGCATTTCAATTTTGACCACGCCCCGGGGCGTAATGACTGGCCGTCAGGCGCGCCGCGAAGGCGTAGGCGGCGAGCTGCTTTGCGAAGTTTGGTAACGGCAGTTCACAGTTCTTAGTTTGTAGTTCACAGATAATTTACGACGATTGAGCTTTGGCAACTGCGAACTAAGAACTTCGAACTGACAGCTATTTTTCAGGCTGCAGTGGAACGCGGAGCGGAAATGCTCTTGCGGGACTCGCAAGCCAAGATAAGGATTTTGAGCAATGTCGCGCATTGGAAAGAAACCGATCCCGCTGCCGCCGGGAGTGAAGTATGAGGTCGAGGGCAACACCGTTTTGGTTGAGGGGCCCAAGGGCAAAGTCTCGGCGCTGATTGCCGATGGCATCACGCTGAAGACCGTTGACGGCACCCTGCACCTGGAGCGGGCCAGCGAAGACAAAGCAGCGCTGCACGGGCTGACCAGGGCGCTGGTGAATAACGCGGTGCACGGCGTGACCACGGGATGGACCAGGGAACTGGACATCGTGGGCATCGGCTACCGCGCTGAGTTAAAGGGCAAGGGCACGGTGGTTTTCACGCTGGGCTACTCGCATCCCATCGAGGTTCCGCTGCCGACCGGGATTGAGGTGACGATCGATCCCAAGCAGACGCACGTGACCGTGCTCGGCGTCGACCGGCAAAAGGTGGGCCAGGTTGCGGCAGACATGCGTTCGCTGCGCAAGCCTGATCCGTACAAGAACAAGGGAGTGCGTTATTCCGACGAGCGGCTGAAGAAGAAGGCCGGTAAAACGGGAGCGAAGTAACAGTTCTTAGTTCTCAGTTCGTAGTTCACAGTTGCAGACGAGCATTACTACTGCGAACTAATAACTACGAACTGTGAACTCAAAAATCCGAACGGGGTCGCGGGGCGGCTCCGCTGATAGGTGAGAGAAGACATGATTACGCAGAATAAAAGAAACGCAGTCCGGCAACGCATTCACAATCGCATCCGCGAGAAGCTCAGTGGAACGAGCGAGCGGCCGCGACTGAACGTGTACCGCTCGCTCAATCACATCTACGTGCAAGTGGTCGACGATCAGACCGGGCAGACGCTGGTTTCTGCTTCGAGCATCAAGTTGAAGAGCGGCGGCAACGTGGCTGCGGCAAAGGAAACTGGAAAAGCAGTGGCCGAAAAGGCCGTCGCCAAAGGTATCAAGCAGGTGGTCTTCGATCGTGGCGGCTATCTGTATCACGGGCGCGTGAAGGCGTTGGCCGATGCGGCGCGCGAAGCTGGGTTGGAGTTCTGAGCTTCACTCACTGGAGTTTTTAGCAAGTGCAATTTGGAAGGTTTTCCGCGGCGCAATGCGCCGGGAAGGACAGACAAAGCAAATGACGATGTTGACGAAGAAACTCGATGCCAACCAGTTCAACCTGAAGGATCAGGTGGTGGCCATCAATCGCGTGACCAAAGTGGTGAAGGGCGGCAAGAATATGTCGTTCGCCGCGCTGGTGGTTGTGGGCGACGCGGCCTCAGGCGTGGTGGGCTACGGATCAGGCAAGGCCAAAGAGGTTCCCCAGGCCATTCGCAAGGGAATTGAGAGCGCCAAGAAAAATCTGGTGAGGGTCCATCTGACCGAGACCACGATTCCGCACCAGGTACTGGGCCGCTTCGGCTCCGGCCAGGTCCTGCTGAAGCCTGCGCCGGAAGGCACAGGCGTGATTGCCGGTGGCGCAGTGCGCGCGGTGATGACTTCGGTCGGCGTGCAGAACGTGCTGACCAAGAGCCTCGGCTCGCCAAATCCGCACAACGTCATCAAGGCCACGTTTGACGCGCTGCTGCAGTTGCGCGACAGGGCTGACGTGGCAACGATGCGCGGCAAGCAGATAGGGGATCTGTGATGGTAAAGACAAAGACCAAGATGATTCGCATTCAATATTTCCGATCGAAGATCGCCACGCCCACCAAGCACAAGCTGGTGGTGAAAGGCCTGGGCTTCACGCGTCTCAATCAGATCGTGGAGCGCGAGGATACGGATTCAGTGCGGGGCATGGTGAAGGCGATACCGCATCTGGTGAGGATTTTGGAAAGCTAGTTCGCATTTCGCGGAGCTTTACCCGCGTCGGGCAACTACGAACTACGAACTGTGAACTGAAGAAACGCGAGTCGGCAGAAACTAAATCTGCCGGCGCTATAGCGAGGGGAAAATGGCAAGAAACTTATCGAATTTGCGCGCGCCGAAAAAGGCCAACACCGGGCGCAAGCGCGTGGGCCGGGGAATGGGATCCGGCATGGGCAAGACGTCAACCCGCGGCCACAAGGGCCAGCGTTCGCGCTCCGGTTCGCACATGATGCGCGGTTTTGAGGGCGGCCAGATGCCGCTGCACCGCCGACTGCCCAAGCGCGGATTTACCAACATCTTCCGCACCGAATACACCGTTGTGAATCTTGACCGGATCGCGGAGCTGAAGATCGCCGAGATAGGCCTCGACGACTATAAGAAACTCGGTCTCGCTTCCAACAAGAAAGCGCTCATCAAAATTCTTGGCTCCGGCGAGCTCAAGAAGGCCATTACGATTCACGCGCACAAGTTCTCAAAATCCGCAGCCGAGAAGATTGAGAAGGCTGGCGGCAAGGCAGTCGTTGTGGGCGGCGAATCGGCGCCCGCGGCGGCGTAGTTTTTGTAGCACACTCTCGAAATTGCGTCTTCAGGACCAATTTTGAGTGTGTGACGCGACGCACAGTCGGCACTTTCCGGGATTGGGTAGGCTCGAAAAACGGGAAGCGCCTTAACATGGTTTCATCGCAGGATTCGAACGGCGCTTCGGGCGCCTGAAGCGGATTACCCAATATGCTGGAGAAATTTCTCAACATCTTCCGTATTCCTGACCTGCGCAAGCGGGTGCTTTTCACGCTGGGCATACTGGCCGTTTACCGCCTGGGCGCGTGGATTCCCACGCCGGGCGTGAACTTTCGCCAACTGGAACTGCTGTTCAACTCGCAGGGAGGATCGGCGCTGGGTCTGATGGACCTGTTCAGCGGCGGCACGCTGCGCCGCATGACGATCTTCGCGCTGGGCATCATGCCCTACATCACCGCGTCCATTATTTTTCAGCTTCTCACCGTGGTCTATGAGCCGCTGGCGCGCATCCAGAAAGAAGGCGAGCTGGGCCGGCGCAAGATCACGCAGTGGACGCGCTACATGACGGTCGTTCTCGGTGCGCTGCAATCCATCGGCATTGCGGCCATTCTCACTAAGCAGGGCGTGGTGATGGATCCCGGCCCCGGCTTCATTTTGATGACCATGCTCACGCTCACCACCGGCACCGCGTTCATTATGTGGCTGGGCGAGCAAATCACCGACCGCGGCATCGGCAATGGCATGAGCCTGCTGATTTTTTCCGGTATCGTGGCCGGTCTGCCGCGCGGAGTCGGTGATCTTTACCAGAAGATCCAGACCGACGCCTGGGGACCGATGACTTTCCTGGTTGTCCTGCTGCTCGTTGCTGGCATGGTTGCGGTCGTTGCGTTCATCGTCTTTGTTGAGCGCAGCGAACGGCGCATCCCTATTCAGAGCGCACGGCGCATTGTGGGCCGGCGCATGATGGGTGGCGCCTCAAGCCATCTGCCTCTGAAGGTGAACTCCGGCGGCGTAATGCCGATCATCTTCGCCAGCTCAATTCTTTCCGCGCCATTGCTCTTCGGCCAGGCGGAGTGGGTGCAGAACAACCGCATCCTTCAGCCGATGATGCAGGCCCTGCAAGCCGGTATGCCGTGGTACGAGTTGCTGAATATCGTGTTCATCATCTTCTTCGCTTATTTCTACGTTTCGATCGTGATGCGGCCGGACGACATTGCCGACAACTTCCGCAAGTCAGGCTCATTTATCCCCGGAATCCGTCCCGGCAAGCGAACCTCAGACTATATCAACGACATTCTGACGCGCATCACGCTGGTGGGTGCAATTTATCTGATTCTGGTGCAGATGGTTCCCACCTTCCTCATTTCGGGCATTCGCTTCGACAAAATTTGGCTGGTCGGAAGGTTATTCGAGAGCCTTCCCAACTGGGTGATTCACGGCATGAATGTGAACTTCTACTTTGGCGGCACTTCGCTGCTCATTGTGGTGGGTGTGGCTATGGATACGGTCAACCAGATCGAATCGCAGTTGATTATGCGCCACTACGACGGGTTTTCCCCGCGCTCCGGTCGCGTTCGCGGAAGGAAAACCTGGTAATGGCTTCATCTGAGACCGCCAAAGAATCTGGCCGGGCAACGGAATCGGACACCGTTCCCGGCCCGATTCTTTTGATGGGCGCGCCGGGCGGGGGCAAGGGAACCCAGGCCAAAGAACTGGTCAAAGTCTGGAATATTCCGCAAATCTCTACCGGGGATCTGCTGCGCGCGAACGTAGCCGAAGGAACTAAGGTCGGAAAAGCGGCAAAAGAGATCATGGCGCGGGGTGAGCTTGTCCCCGACTCGCTGGTCGACGAAATGGTAGCTGTCCGGCTGCTGCAACCGGACACCGCCAGAGGCTACATTCTGGACGGCTTTCCGCGCACCCTGGGGCAGGCACAGTGGCTGGATGCCCGGATTGCGGCACAAATCGAGTCTTTGCCGGTAGTTGCGGTCAACATCCAAGTGAACTATAATCAGTTATTGCGCCGCATTACGGGGCGCCGGAATTGTCCTGTTTGCCAGACCATCTACAACGTCTATATGCGTCCTCCGAAACAGGATGGCATTTGCGACATTGAAGGTGCTGAGCTGGTCCAGCGAGCCGACGACACGGAAGAGGTTTTCAAGGAGCGCATGCGCGCTTATGAGGCTCTTACCGCGCCTGTCGTCGAACACTATCGGGCACAGGGACGATTTGCGGAAGTGGATGGGGACCGGCCGATCGCAGTGATCGCGTCCGGAATTGTTGCGGCCGTCGAGCGGTTGCGCCACGCAGCGTAACTGTAGCGGCGGGTTTGTGTGTGTGAAAAGCAGTTCTTAGTTCAAAGTTCGACGTTCTCAGTGACCCGAAGCTGGAACCTAAGATTACAACTTTGGACTGAAAACTTTGAGCTACGAACTTTGAGCTACGAACTTTGAACTACGAACTTTGAACTGAGAACTGTTTCATGGCTGTTGTACTGAAGTCGACGCAAGAGATCGAGAAGATGCGCCGTGCGGGCCAGGTGGTTCGCGAGGTTCTGGAGTTGGTGCGCAGCAAAGTGAAACCAGGCGCCACCACCTACGATCTTGAAAAAGCCGCCGAAGCGCGGGTGAAAGAGCTGGGCGTGAAGGCGGCGTTCAAGGGTTACCACGGTTTTCCGTGCATGCTTTGCACTTCGGTCAACAGCGAAGTGGTGCATGGCATTCCGTCGCCGAAGCGGGTTCTGAAAGATGGGGACATCGTATCGGTAGACTTTGGCGTGGTCATCGATGGTTACTACGGCGACGCGGCCATCACCGTGCCGGTGGGTTCAATCGACGCCAACGCGGCGCGGTTGCTGAAAGCTACGGAAGAGTCGCTCAAGGCAGGGATTGCGGCGGTTCGGCCGGGTGCCACTCTGGGCGATGTGGGAGCGGCAGTACAGAACGTGGTTGAGGGGCAAGGATTTTCGGTGGTGCGGGATTTTGTGGGCCATGGGATCGGCGCTCAGATGCACGAGGATCCGCAGGTGCCGAACTTTGGCGAAGCCGGTCAGGGCATGAAGTTGAAAGTCGGCATGGTCATCGCCATTGAGCCCATGGTGAATGCCGGTAAGCCGGATGTGCAAGTGCTGGACGACGGATGGACCGCCGTGGCAAGAGATGGAAGCATGAGCGCTCATTTTGAGCACACGGTAGCGGTGACTGCGACCGGAGCAAGAATTCTGACGGAGTAGCAATGCTCCTGTCCAAAATGTAAAGGCGCGGGATGCGCCAGAAGTGGACACTGATTGTCGAAGGAAGATGCGATTGAGGTGATGGCAACCGTCCTGGAGACGCTGCCAAACGCCATGTTCAAGGTGAAGCTCGAGAATAATCATGAGGTGTTGGCGCATGTCTCGGGCAGGATGCGCAAGAACTTCATCCGGATTTTGCCCGGCGACCGCGTGGCCGTTGAGCTTAGTCCATACGACTTGAATCGCGGGCGAATTGTGTACCGGTACAAGTAGCAAGCGGCCCAGTAGCAAGCGGCCTGGTAGCAAGCAGTCTGGAGCCAAAGATTTTTCCGCGCCGCAATCATAGCGCGAAGAGGGGTAGCAGCAATGAAAGTTCGGGCATCGGTAAAGAAGATTTGCGTGAAGTGCAAGGTGATTACTCGCAACGGCGTGGTTCGCGTGATCTGCGAGAATCCCAAGCACAAGCAGCGTCAGGGATAAGTTAGGCCTGGCACAACCGGGAGCCTTCCACGTAAACAAGAGGCTAGTTAGCTTGAATCAAGGCTTGCGATGAACCTCGGAAGTTGCTCCTTTTAACCCGTGCGGACCGGTTGAGGCCGGAGGCACACAACCTAGAGAAGGAAACAGAGAATGGCACGTATTGCTGGCGTCGATCTGCCCCGCAACAAGCAGGCACGGATCGCGCTCACTTATATCTTCGGGATCGGGCAGCCTCGCGCACTCAAAATTCTGGACAAGGCGAATGTAGATGCCTTCAAGAAGGTCCAGGATCTGGGCGAGGAAGAGGTCAACCGCATCCGTCAGGTGATTGAGGACCAGGGGGACGTTGAGGGCGACCTGCGCAAAGACGTCTCGATGCACATCAAGCGCCTGATCGACATTCAGAGCTATCGCGGCCTGCGCCACCGGAAGTCGCTGCCGGTGCGCGGCCAGCGCACCCACACCAATGCTCGCACTCGCAAGGGCCCGCGTAAGGGCACGATTGCCGGCAAGAAGAAAGCGAGTGCGAAGACCTAATGGCGAAACCAGAGCAGAAGCCCGAGGCAGGCAAGAAGGGCAAAACCAAAAAGTTCAAGAAGCGCGAGCGCAAGAATGTGCCGTTCGGCATTGCGTACATTCAGGCCTCGTTCAACAACACCATCGTCACTATCACCGACCAGATGGGCAACACACTGAGCTGGAAGAGCTCAGGCTCGCTGGGATTCCGCGGATCGCGCAAGGGCACGCCGTTTGCGGCGCAGCAGGCAGCTTCAAACGCCGCCAATCTTGCTCGCGATCACGGTGTGCGCGCAGTGGAAGTCCGGGTTGCAGGTCCAGGTTCGGGCCGCGAATCGGCAATCCGCGCGCTGGCCGCCGCGGGTATTGAGGTGAAGGTAATTCGCGACGTAACCCCGGTGCCGCACAATGGCTGCCGGCCACCGAAGAGACGCCGCGTCTAGGACGCGGCTTTACAACCGGGCCGGGACGAAGTCCACTACGGACGTAAACCGGCCGACATCCGAAGTCAGGAGAAACAATGGCACGTTATACCGGACCAGTTTGCCGCCTTTGCCGACGCGAAGGCACAAAGTTATTTTTGAAGGGCACCAAGTGCACCTCTGACCGATGCCCGCTGGAAAAGCGCAACTTTCCGCCGGGCCAGCACGGCAAAGACCGCAAAGCCAAGATCGTGGGATATGGCCTGCAACTGCATGAGAAGCAGAAGGCCAAGCGAATGTATTTCACGCTGGAAAGCCAGTTCCGCGAGTACTACGAGAAGGCCAGCCGCGCACAAGGCGTTACCGGCGAATTGCTCATTCAGCAATTGGAGCGGCGTCTCGACAATGTCACATACCGCTTGGGATATGCCATCTCGCGCCGTCAGGCGAGGCAGTTGCTTCGTCACGGGCACGTCACGGTAAATGGGCGCAAGGTGAACATTCCTTCGTATCAGGTGAACGCGGGCGACGTGATTGCCGTCCGCGATAACGCCAAGAAGCTGTTGATTGTGGAGCAGGCCTCGCAGTACGCCGCGCAGAATCCCGTTCCGAGCTGGTTGGAAGCGAACTTTGAAAATCTGTCTGGGCGCGTATTGCATCTGCCCAAGCGAGCGGACGTAAATCTGCCGATCAACGAACAGTTGATCGTCGAGCTGTACTCGAAGTAACAGCTATTAGCCGGTGGCTAAGAGCTGAATTTCAATCGAAGGAGAACTTGCGCGGCCGCCGCAAAATGCATCGCGACGTACATGCCGCGCGGGAAACGAGAGAGCTATATGTTGTGGAGAGGATTTCAAAAACCGAAGCGTCTTGCAGTTGAAGCCGAGACGCTTACCGAGACGTTTGGAAAGTTCAGCGCCCAGCCCTTTGAACGGGGCTTCGGCACAACCATCGGCAACGCCCTGCGGCGCACGCTGCTCAGTTCCATTGAGGGCGCAGCGGTCACGGCAGTTCGCATTGAAGGCGTATTGCATGAGTTCCAGTCCATCACTGGCGTGGTCGAAGACGCCACCGACATCATTCTCAACCTCAAGCAGATTCCCTTTAAGCTGCAAGGCGAGGGCCCCAAAGCGCTGTATCTGCGCGCCGACCAGCCTGGCCCTGTAACCAGCGGCATGATCGAGGCCGACAGCGACGTCGAAATCCTCGACAAGAACGTTTACATCGCCACGCTTTCAGAAAGCGGCAAGCTCGACATGGAGATGCGCCTTAAGCGTGGGCGCGGCTATGTCTCGGCTGACAAGAATTTTGACGCTGATCTGGGGCTCGGTTTTATCCCCGTTGACTCGGTCCACTCGCCGGTGCGTCGCGTAAATTACTCCGTGGACGCGGCCCGCCTGGGTCAGATCACCGACTACGACAAGCTCACGCTGGAAGTGTGGACCAACGGCGCTGTTCTGCCTGCCGACGCAATCGGCCTGGCCGCCAAGCTGCTCAAGGACCACATGAACATCTTCATCAACTTCGAGGAGGAAATCGAGGCAGAGGCGCGCGGCGACGAAAGCCGCATCCTGCTGCGCAACGATAACCTCAACCGCTCTGTTGAAGAACTTGAGCTTTCAGTTCGCAGTTACAACTGCCTGAAGAACGCCAACATTCAGACCATCGGCGAGCTGGTGCAAAAGACCGAAGCCGAAATGCTGAAGACCAAGAACTTCGGCCGCAAGAGCCTGAACGAGATCAAGGAGATCCTGGCCCAGATGGGACTTTCACTGGGCATGAAGATCGACGAGCAGGGCAACGCGGTACCGGGGCCAACCAGCATTCCGCCGCAGACGGCGCTGGCCGCGAGTTATGGCCGTTTCGACGATGAAGAAGAACCTCTGGATTCGGTCGATCTCCAGTTGCCCACCGAAACAGAGAATTTTTAAGACAGTTGTCAGCGATCAGTTGTCAGCGGTTCGTAAGTGATCGCGGACAGCTGAAAACTGATCGTTGCTCACTTGCTACTTTTCATTGAAAGAGAGTTTTTCATCATGCGCCATCGCAATGCAGGATACAAACTCGGACGCAACACCAGCCATCGCCGCGCGCTCTTGCGCAATCTGGTAACGTCCGTAATTAAAGAAGACCGCGTGCAGACGACCGTGGCCAAGGCCAAGGCGGTTCGTCCGCACATTGAGAAAATGATCACTCTGGGCAAGAAGGGCGATCTGCACTCGCGCCGCCAGGCGCACGCCTTTCTTTGCACCGACGATGCCGTCAAGCGGCTTTTTGACGTCGTGGCTCCGCGCTACGGCGACCGCAACGGTGGCTATTTGAGAATCGTTCGCATCGGCTTCCAGCAGGGCGATGGCGCCGAAAAGGTGTTCATCGAATTGCTGGGCGCGGAAAAACAGCTGGAAGTCAAGCGCCAGAAGCGCGATGACCTCAAAGCGAAAAAGCGCGCCGAACTCGAAAAGCAGCTTGAAGAACAGAAGAAGGACTCAGACGAACCTGAGGGCGGCGAGAAGGCCGCGTAAGCTCGGGCCACTTCTTCTGCACTTGGCTCAAAAAACAAGCGGGCGTATCTCATTCGAGATATGCCCGCTTGTTTTTTGCTGCCTGCACACGCTTCGCTACGACCGAAGCGTGGCTGGGTTCTTACTCTCGGCAACCGCTTCCCTGACGACCGGCTTGCGCAGGATCTCGATCTCGTCCAGATCAACCTCCAAAGAAAAGCACTGCTTGGTCGCAGCAAGGGAGATGATGACTTTGCACTCGCGACGAAGTTCCGTCACAATCCCTTCGACGCCCGCGAACACGCCTCGATGCACGCGCACAACTTCTCCGACGGAAACAGCCGCATGGGGCCGCAAAATGCATCCGCTGGCCAGGCCTTCGCGGATCCTATCGATTTCAATGGAGCTCACCGTTTCGCCCAGGCCACTTCCCAGCAGGCGCAAAACGCCGGGCGCGCTCACGACGGACATTCGTACTTCGCTCGGGAACCGCACAAAAACGTAGCCCGCGAAAAGCGGGCGCTCCAGATCGACTACGCGGTCTGACCATTTGGATCGCGTCGCATAGAGGGGAAGGTAATGCTCGAGGGAGCGCGCCGTCAGATGTTGTGCAACACGCTTTTCATGGTTTGCGACAACATGCAGAACACGCCAGGGACTGTCGAACATTGGGGTCAACTCTCTCCAGGCAACAGTGCAAGTATATCCCAGAAATCTCCGCAAGACTCCTGTCACCTGCCTCGCGCCAAACGGTGGCGAACCATGACCACTGTGCGCACACGAAGGCACACAGATTCAAGAGAACCGCCGCAACAGCGCGACGAGTTCTGGTTTCTTCAGATGAGAGGGATGTGACGCCAGGAAGTTACCGAAACAGAAGCGGAAAGGTACGGGAGGGGACTTAAGAGACTTCTAATCCATTTAAACAATCTCAGCCGCGATCGAACGCGGGACTCACGCCGCGGAAGTCGCAAACTCGAACGACCGATGAGTCAATTCGCTCTACTCACAGTGCGTGTGTGCTCGTCTCGCGCCATGATGCGCTTAAGCAGGTGAACGCTTGGGCTGTAATCCGGAACGAGTTCCTTGAGCGCAACAACCAAGCGGCCCAGGTCTCGTGTCTCACAGATCTCGTGAAGCGCCTCAAGCCAGATGCGCATATCTTCCTTCGGAACGCCGTTGCCGACGAAAATCCGAATCTTGTCGTGCTTCGAAGGCACCGTGTTTTCAAGCAATGTGCTGAGTTCTTCTGAGAGTTTTTCGCCAGGGCGCATTCCGGTGAATTCGATTTTGATGTCCTCATCCGGCCGAAGCCCCGACAGCAGAATCAGGTTCCTCGCGAGATCGACGATCTTCACGGCCTGTCCCATGTCCAAAACGCATATCTGGCCGCCGATTCCAATTGCCAAAGCTTGCAAAACAAGCTGGCAAGCTTCGGGAATCGTCATGAAGAAGCGGCGCATATCGGGATGCGTGACGGTGACAGGCCCTCCGGTCGCGATTTGTTTTTTGAAGATCGGGATAACGCTGCCGTTTGAGCCCAGCACGTTACCGAAGCGAACAGCCACGAACCTGGTGCGGCCGTTCTGCAACCCCAGCAGAATTAATTCAGCGACGCGCTTCGTCGCACCCATCACGCTTAGTCGGCCGGACCGCCTTGTCGGAAGAAATCAGCAGAAAATCTTCGACGCCATGATCCGAGGCCGCGACCGCCACATTGTAACTTCCGAAAATATTGTTTTCGATGGCCTCAAAAACATGAGTCTCCATCAACGGAACGTGCTTGTAAGCTGCAGCATGATAAACCACCGCCGGCTTGTAGTACTGAAAGATTTCGTTCAGGCGATCGCGATTTTGAATGCTTCCAATCTCAGGATAAAAAGGAACAAGGGGAAAGGACTGACGCATTTCGTGCTCGATTTCGAACAACGAGGATTCTGCGATCTCAAATCCAACGATTCCGGCCGGATGAAAGCGCGCGATCTGGCGGCAAAGCTCGAACCCGATTGATCCGGCCGCGCCGGTCACGAGGACAATCTTGCCCTGCAACGTGCCCCGTATCGAATCTTCCTCGAGGTGTACGGGAGTGCGGCCGAGGAGATCCTCCAGCGCAACTTCCCGAATCTGGCCGGCCAGACTACGCGCCTCCATCGCCTCGCCCAATCCAGGAACAGTCTTAAACTCAACTTCCGCGCTATGGCACAACTCGAGAATCCGCGTCATCTCGGCGCCAGTCGCAGAGGGAATTGCAATCAGAATGATGGCGATTCTGTGCCGCGCAACAAGCGCACCGATCGTGCCGCCTCCTCCAAACACCCGCACTCCGGCGAGGTGCAGGCCTGCCTTGCTGGGATCGTCGTCAATGAAGCCACACACTCGATAGGCCAGTTTCGTGTTGTTGCGAATCTCCCTGAGAAGTGTGTTGCCCGCGTCGCCTGCGCCGTAGATCAGCACCCGCTTCAGTGGTTCCCCGTTGCTCCGCGCCTGCGAGCTGAGCCGCGATGTCGCGCGTGCCAGAAGCCGAAGGCCGCAAGTGCCGAAGAGGCATACCATCAAATCGAGAACGTAGAGCGATCGCGGGAATCCCGGCGGTGCCAGCCAGCGAATGAGAAAAAAGCCGATGATTGAGGCAATGACATTTGCAACTGAAATTCGGATCAGGTCAATTGCAGACACATAGCGCCAAAAGCCTCGATCGAGCCTGGCCGCGTAAAACACTACAAATTTGACGGGCAGCCAGATCGCAAGAGCATAAGGAATATAGCGAAGATAGAACGCGGGCACGCTGAAGTCGAAGCGAAGCAGAAATGCCACCATGGCGGAGGCCGCGAAGATTCCGGCCTGCGCGATCCAGATAAGAACCCGGCGCACGGCGATATTCCGAATAAGAAAACCTGGTTGCTTGATCATGATCGAGGACTCACCTTCCGAAACCGTGCAGGTGGTGAAGGGATTCTATGAGGCAAAGTGTCTCAGTAAAGCATGGAGTGATTCTTCAGGATTCTTCCGGCGCAAATAAGTCGAACTAGTCCCGGAGAACAGCGTTTGAAGGATGCCTTTCGAGGCCACCTTCAAATCGAATTGTTATGTACAAAAGTGGAATGACTGCAACCGCTGCCAACGCAGGCGCGGCTCCAGGGTACCGCAACGCGGCCCATGCCAGCGGGAACAGCCAACCAAGATTGATTGCCACCACCGCCAGAGTTACCTTCGCGTGACTGCCCACGGCCTGGGCCGCATGTTGGTAAGCGTGGCTTCGATGTGCCTCATGCCAGCGCGCGCGCGAAAACATGCGGCGCAAGAGAGTCACGGTCGCGTCCACGAGAAAAGCGGCTAGCAGGATCAGCCAGGGCCACATGAGTTCCGGGCTTGCCTTCGAAGAGAAGAGCGCGAGCGTGCCCAGCGCAAATCCGAGAAATCCGCTTCCCACATCGCCCATGAAGATTTTCGCAGGCGGCCAATTCCAAACCAGGAAACCCAAACTTGCGGCAGCCAAAGCCAACGAGAGGCGCGCGTAACTCGGCAATCCATTTAGAAGTAACAGGACTGCCCCGAACCCGCTCACGCATACAGCTTCGGTTCCTGCCAGCCCGTCGATTCCGTCCATGAAGTTGAAAAGATTGGTGAGCCATATCAATCCGGTGAACGCGACGCCTCGGCTCACCCAGCCCCAAAAAAGATTGCTGTCCCCTAACTGAAATGGGCGCAAGGGATCGAGGTTCCAAACAGTCCATGCTGCCGCCAGGGAGTGAACCACGAGGCGCGGCCAGGGCGCCAACTTGAAGCGATCGTCAGCAAGGCCGACAGTGGCGATGGCAAGTCCGCCCCCCAAAAGCGCCCATGCAAGTTTGGCAGGGATTACTTGCCTCGAGAGAAGCCAGATAACCGCCGACAAGAAAACCACGACGATTCCTACGCCCCCTCCGCGCGGGACCGGAACCGCATGAGAGCTGCGGGCATTGGGTATATCCATGACGCCATGCCGGACGAGAAATGAACGTACACCCGCAGTGATGAGAGCCGAAGAGACGAAGAGCAAAACAAGAAGTGGCATTAGAAGGCTTTCGCTCGCGATGGCAGGTAGGTTTCCAAATACCACCGTGCGGTTGATGCCAATCCTTCGTCGAGCGTCACCGGCGGAACCCAATCAAGCAATCGTTGTGCGCAATCGGAGTCGACCACGAGCGAATCCAAGATTCTGCCGGCCGCCTCCTTTTTCATGGTCAGTCTGGCGGCCAACCGAATCAAAGATTCAGGAACAGGAACCAAGTGCACGGGCCGAGCCAGAAGTCGTGCCAACCGCGTGATCAATTCGCGTGTTGAAATGTCTTCGGAGTCTTTTACGAGGAAACTCTGGCCGGCTGCCTTCGGATGGTCAACGCATCTCACAAGGAAATCGGCAAGATTCTCCGCGCCGAGCATGCTGCGGCAATTCGCTGTTTTTGGCCAGGGCAGCGGCCGAGCGCGATCTACAAGACGCATGAGCCGCAGAAAATTCCCTCGAACTCCGGGGCCGTAAACCAGCGGGGGACGAACGATGACTACTTCCAGTCCGCTTTCTGCTGCGAAGGAGCGAAGCGCTTCTTCGGCTTCCCATTTCGAAATCGCATACGCGTCCTGAGGGGCCGGGGGCATATCTACGTGGAACGGCTCCCCGAAAGTTGAGTCGCCATTGACTTTTATCGTACTCACAAAGACAAACCGCCGAACACCTGCCTCCGCGGCGGCGCGAGCCAGGGACTTCGTGCCTACAACATTCACTCGCCTGAATTCTTGCAAGGGATTGCCGGAAGACTCCTTCATGACGTGGACGCGAGCCGCTAAGTGCACGACAGAAGACACGCCGTTGAGCGGACCTCTCAGTTTAGGACTCGCACCCAGATCTCCGAGAAGGGAAGAATCAATCAACCCCGGGACGGCGCGCTTAAGATCCGGAATTGATTCGACATTCCGTACGCCGGCGCGGAGAGAGTAGCCCGATTCAATCAACTTTCGGCAGACATATCTCCCCACAAACCCGTCCGCACCCGTCACCAATATTTGTTCATTCATGCCGGCTCGTCAGGAAACATCTTCTTCATCGCAACTGATCAGGCTTGGGAAAAAACTGGGAAATTCGTTTCAGCAAGTAGTCTGCGACACCAAGCCCATGGCTCGCATCACTCGTGCAACTCCGGCGGGCTTATCGTAATTCTTGATGAACGCCTCGCGCCCGTTCTGCCCTTTTCTGTGAAGCTCTTCAGGATCTTGGATGAGGCGTAAAAGCAGGGCCGCCACGCCGGCCTCATCGCCACAATCAAACTGCCAGCCGCAATCAAATTTCTGAATGAGAATGGCCGGAGTAGCCGAGGCAGGACCGATATAGAGGACCGGTCGACCTGCCGCCATCAATCCATAAATCTTGCTCGGCACAATCGCGCCCAGTGTTTTTGGCTTCTGCGTCACAAGTCCTATATGGCACTCGGCCAAGCTCGCTCCAAGATCCTGCAGACGAACGTAACCCTGGAAAGAGATATTTTCGATCCGATGATCCTGGCAGAATTCAATCAACTCTCTTCGCGCGAGACCACCGCCGGCAAAAGTAAAGAGATGATCGGGACGGCCTGCCAAATTCTCTATGACAGCGCGAATGGTCGCCACATCATGCGCTAAGCCCAGGTTTCCCGAGTAGAGAATACGCATCGGCGTCGGCTCTGGAAATGGCAGCGGGGAAATAGAGGTGCCATCGGCCCAATTCTCCGCGACGACAATTCGATCCTCGGGAATCCGATGTTGCAGCAAGCGCGCTTTCATGCAATCGCCGGGAGCGATGATCGTGTCCGCTCGTCGTCGCGGGAAATCCAGGATCCGTGAAGTCCACGCGGCAACGGGTATATCCAGCGCGATGGCTATGTCGGGATACAAATCCATCTCCCATGCCACATGTCGGCAGCCCCGCACCCGCCGTACCAGCCACCCAATCCATGCCAGCCCCGGCGGCGCGGTCAGAGTCACAACGACATCGGGCCTGGAGATACTCAGCGCTCTCCAAACAGCACCCGCATAGAACGTGGCGTAGGAGAGAAGCTTCCGCATTTTGCTCTGCGAAAAAGCCGCGGTTCTTACTCTGGCGATGCGAATTGCGCCTCCGCCGGTGCGGAATTCAGCGGCGGACTCGGGTTTCTTGCGTCGGTCGCTGCTTCGCGCGGCAGCGTCGCCGGCGGCATAATCATCGGCCCCGCAGATTACGCTGACATCATGGCCTGCAGCCGCAGCACCATCCACGAAGTCCGCCAGAAACTGACCAACTGCCGACTGGTCTGGGCCAAAGAACTGACTGATGACGATGATTCTCGCGCAAGACCTCAATGCCTTCGGTGAGCCCGCGACCTCGGATCTGTCGGATTTTTCTCGCACAAATGTCGACTTTCACGCGGCTTTATCTAAACCAAAACGCAGGCAGGTCTTGGTCCATGCCCGAGGATCCAGTCGTACACCTCGGTCATGGAGTTAGCGACGCGCGGCCATTGATAGCGCTCTTCAACGAGGCGTCGTCCGTTGCGTCCCATCGCCTCGCGTTCTGAATCTGAAAGGGAAAACAACTGGCGCAGTGTCGCCGCTATGCTGTTCACTTCCGGCGCCATCACGATGGCGGCCTTCGCATCGGCGCCCTCCGGCAGATTGCAAGCCTCCGTCATCAAGACTGGCAATCGCCACGACCACGCGTCGAGAATGCTTACGGGCATGCCCTCGCTTTCGCTCGGCAAAATGAACGCGGATGCCGCGGCAAGGCAACGATCCTTGTCGGCATCAAACTGCGGACCGAGAAAGGTAACAGTGGAACGAACCTGAAGCTGATCCACGAGCCTCTCCAATTCGGCGCGATGGCGATTCTGGTCCCATCCCGCGAGGGTCAGGCGCCAGTTGGCCGCCGCCGCTTCTTCGCGCACTGCGCTCCAGGCTTCAATCAACGCGCGCAGTCCTTTCAGAGGATGAAATCTTCCGAGATAAAGAATTGACCGTGCCTGAAGCGGATTCGGAGAGGCGCAATTATTTTGCAGTATGGTGCCATTCGGGATAACGCAGATTGGATTCGTCAATCCATACGCACGGAATGCATCCGCCTCGGCCGCATTCAATGCGTGCAGGCAAGCGGCGCGTCGCAGATGCTCATTCTCAAAAAGCAGAGCCGCAATCCGTTTCTTCCAGCGGGAATTACGCAGAGCCAAAGGCTTGAGCAGGCCGTGCGGGCTGACAAGAAAAGGTCTGGTCTTCCGCGCCGAGCGAAGGGACACCATCGACGGATACATCCAGATACCGTGAATGTGGAGAATGTCCGCGTTACTCGCTTCGACTGCATCCGCCAGTCCTGGCGAGTAACCGAAGATGCGCGGGCCGCGAACCGGGAACGCCCAAGTGGTTATGTTTTTCCAGAGCGGCAAATCGTTCTCTGTGTAACGATCATTGACGCCGAAAACGACGGGCGAATAGCGACCCTCCGCAGCGATCGCGATGGTTAGATTGCGCATCGCGTCGAAAATTCCGCCATTCATCCTCGAGATTGAATTGGTCAGGACGGATAGTCGATATTGCGATCTGTGCATGGCTCACGAATGGAAAGAGAAAAGATCTGTTTAATTGATTGATGCTGGTTATCAGCGAATTCAGGCGCCCTCTTATAAACCCAAATGCTTCGCACCGCATGCAATCGCATCGAGATAGCCTTGAACTTCCAGATCCATCCTGCAAAACCGATCGACGATCTCCTTCGAGCTTGCTCCCATTCTGGCGCGCAGCTCGGGGTCGAAGAGCTCCGTCATGGCCCGAGCCAGCTGAGATATGTCGCCGGGCTCGATGACGAATCCATTCACACCGTCCTGAACGATCAGTCCCGCCGATCCACAAGCGCTCGTCGTCAAAAGCGGTTGTCCGGTCAGCCCAGCCTCTACGAGAACTTTTCCGAAGGTTTCTCTATGCGACGGCAGCAATACGGCGTCAGTTGCATAGTAGAGTTCCGCCAGTTGTTCCGGTGTCATGGGAGCAAGGAACCTCATGCGATGCTCAACCCCGATCGACTGCGCGAGCCTCATGAAGTGATCGATCGTCCCGCCTTCTTTGTTTGCTGGTTCTTCGGGCCCGACAAAAACACACAGGAAAGAAGAGTCCCCGGGAAGCAGCGCCGCAGCTCTTACGATATCGCCCACTCCCTTAAACGAGACGAGATTGCCCGCGTACAGAAAAACCACGCTTGAATCAAATCCGAAACGATCGCGCGCATCCCGCTCAGTTCCTACCTTGTTGAGGATTCTCCTGAATAACGAGGCCCCACCTTCGAAAGGGGCAGAGATCAGCCGTTCGGGAGCGCATCCGTAAACCTCGGTGAGAACCTCGAACGAGGCAGGGCTTTGATAAATATGGTAGTGACACATGCGAAGCAACAATCGCTTCGAAAGTCGAATCCACCAACGCCGCTTCCTCTCCCACTTCACGGGAAGCGTCTGATTGGTTGAGATCACCACGCGGCTAAGAAGTCGAGCGCAAAGCGCGCACCAGATTGCTCCCAGGCCTAGCAGCCCTTTCAGAATTACGACGTCAGATTCGCGTGCACAGGCCAGTCCAACCCGCCATTCAGGATTGGAAACAAACCCCTCAGGTGTGCTGCCTTTGACGTTGACCCCGAGATGTTTTCCACGCGCAGTGGCCGGACGATACGCAACTCGAGAATGCTCCTGATCAAGATGCGCATAAAGCGGAAACGCTTTCACCGAAAATGGCGCCGCCTGAGCGACCTCGAAAAGCGCATCCTCTGTGTTGCGTTGAAGGTCATAGATCAGAAACCCGACCTTGAGCCGGGATTTTGATTCCGCGCCTATCGACTGGGTCTCCGAAGCTTTCCCGACGCTGGGCTCAACCATAAGATCGCTCACGCCGGCGATTCTCCAGAATGGCGAGCGCACAGCGATCCAACAGCGCTTCTGGTGTTGTCACGTGCATGGTTTCTGCGCCCACGCAAAGATTTGAGGCGACAGGTTGGGAACCGCTCTGAGCATAAAAAAGCCGGTGCGTCTGCAGAGTTCAAACAGCGAGAGTGGCCGTGGATAGCACGCGACCGCCCCGCTACTGACAGGCTTGAGTGAAGAGGCTGCGATGCATTTGTGAAGAGATTGAATCGAGTGATAGAAGACGTGCTCCCAAGGCGCGAGATCCAAAGGCATGTTCAATGCGCGATGAATTCGGATCTTCCACGGAATTGCCCGGCCATTGGGAACCGAGATGAATAGGTACCCACCTGGCTCCAAAGCTTCTGCCAGCTGTTGCAGGAAGGGAACGGGGTTCCGGATGTGTTCAAAGACATCCCACAGCGTGATGCAATCGAATTTCAGTTTGGGCTGACCTAGCAGATCGAGGTAGTCCTGAAGCGAGCATGCGTGGCGGACTTCAGGGAAATAAGCCTGTGCGTGTTCCGCTTGTGCCTTTGAAGCGTCGAATCCGTAGGCACTAAAGCCATTAGCAGAAGCAAATTTAAGAAATCCACCAGTACCACACCCAACGTCTAACAGCCTTGGACTCCGCTGGGTTTTGATTCGCGATGCGTATGCCAGCCATTGGTCGAATGCCGGGAGCTTATGATCGCCCTGGCACCACAAATGGCTTTCGTCGAGTGCAGAATTCTCCATGTCGACATAGTCAGGAGATACCTCCGCGTAGTGCTCGACCGTTTGAATGAGATCGCACTGCGAGCAGTGCACGACATGATATGTGTGAAGCTCATGTTGCTCAGAAGCCACTTCCTTGACCTCGGCCGAGCCGCAAAGTCTACAGATTGATGCAAACTCCATTGGTCTGAGGCACTCAATAACGGTCAATTCTCAAGCCGCTTTTCACTGCGCCATTCCGCGATATCCGCGAGCCACTGCCGCATTCTGTTGTAGATATCGTTTCCGGAGGAAATCACGCGCGCATATCCGGCGGCGGCAATCCTTTTTCTTGAGGCATCGTTACCCAAATAAAACTTCACTTTATCGATAAACTCCTCGGGACCTTCGAAAAACTCGGCTTCTTTCCCTTCGCGGTAAAACTCCTGCATTGCAGAGGTCCGCTCAGAAAGTAGAAATGCGCCGCAGGCCGGAATCTCCCACGATCGTGTCGTATATTGATCGCGATTCCATCTGCTGAAAAAGCAGGCTGCGATCTTGCTGGCACAAAGAGCCCGGCGGTAGTCCGCGCCCCTGGCGTAGAAGATTGGTTTCACTGCCGCATACACATCGTGGGGTAAAACCGATCTCCATTCCGCAGTCCCTCCGAATATCCTGCACTTCAGTCCGGCCCGCACGGCTTTCGTCAGAGACTCAACTCGAACATCCGGCTCCATGTGCCCGGCGAAAACAACATCCGATCCAAATTCTTGCTGATCCTGTGCGCTCAGAGAGCATGGGTAGTGCATCCAGGGGATGTAATACATCATGAGGACCCGCACGCGTCTGAGCCCGAATGCGGCAGCCTCAGCAACATTTGACTCGCGAAATACGTGGTACCCGTCGTACTTCGGAAGTGCTTCTATAAGCAGCCTGTATTCTCTAAGATCCTGTCTTGCAAATGGATCGTCGCAGTGTGAGCCCGAGACAAACGCTGCCGCGGCAATCTGCTCGATCGTATTGGCGGTGTAGTGATGGCCCTGATAGAAGTGCGCTACGTCGGGGCGCGTCTCCTTTACACGCTCAATCACCATCCGATTTACTTTGCCGATGTGGGGGCCAAGCAAATAGCGCTGTTCAAGCCGGCCGGCAAGACCTTGAGGAATATAGGAGTGGGTGTCGAAGAGATCGGCGTTTATCCCAAGATCACGGAGGGCTTTCAGCCATGCAAGCTCATGGATTTCTCCAAAGGCCGAGCGGACGATCAGGACAGACTCGATTTTTCTCCGGCCAGACGCCGCCATAGCTAATTCCAGAAAAGGCTTTGCTCAGGATGGGCGAACGCCGCGCGCTCCACCCATCACTGGAGTCGAACCTAAGAGCCGTTTCAGCGAGTCAATGAAAGCGTCGCAAATCCTGAATCCGGCAACGGAGAGAGATACGCGGTACACGCAAAACGACAGGTATTTGCCGAGGCCGAGCTTGGCCAATTCCGAAGCGTAACGCCTGAAAGAGGCCTTCGTGCTGGTCCGCGCCTGGATTGCAAGAAGCGGGTATGAGTAACGCGCAATATCAGATCTGGTCATGCGCCCCACTTCCGGACCGTGTGCCGATTCGAGGCTTTGGGCAATTTCGAACAGCCCACGAACAAAGTTCAATGAGTGTTCGGGAGCCAAGCGTCTCGGGACGAACCGCTCGCGCTCGTTCACGCTCGATCCGAAGTAATGCTCGCCACCGACTCGGCGAATCGCGGTCATTTGCGACACATAGTATCCCGACCTCGCCATGAGTAAATTACCGACCAGGTACAACTGATAGAGCAACGTCCCGTCGAATTTGTCGGTGCTCAATTCGCGCGCCGCATCGGTAGTTATCGCAAGGCCGGAGATAAAGACCGATCTACGAAAAAATGCTGCTACCGATTTCGCGCCCGGCTTGAAGACGCGGTCACCTGGGAAATAGCGATGCACATCGAGTACTTCTCCGGTCTCCTTTGAGATTGTTTGCCACGCGCGCAAAATCACACCGACATCGGGATTAGCTTCTATCACTTTCGTCAGTTCGCTCAATGCGCCGGCACACCACAAATCGTCGTCGCCCATGAAGATGCAAAAACGTCCATCTGCATGATCGATGAGAAAGCGCAGATTGCCATCATAGCCGAGGTTGGTTGGAGTTGAAATGAAGCGGACATGTAGCAGCCCGTGCTCACTCGCAAACTTACGAACTACTTCTGCAATCTCAGCTTGCCTCGGCGAGCAATCTTCGCTGACGACGATCTCCCAATCTCCAGGTGCCTCAGATGCAATGCTGTCGAGCAACTCCGATAGTTCCCGAGGGCGATTGAATGCCGGAATACAGATGGAGAATCTCTTCGTCATTTTCTGATTTCTGGCGCAAGCGATCGGCTCGGCAAGCGCTGCTCACAAACACAGCTCCGACTGGAATCGTCGTTCGCCCGTCTCACTAAGCTGCCAGTGCATTCGCAGCGGCCTGCGGCGCCGGGCTCACGAATCGGCTCAGAGTCTGTTCCGCGACGCAAAAGACAAGAATCGGAAGGCCTCTCGTAGCCAGCAGGTAAACGCCAAGCGTCGCCGTCATAGGCACGGTACAGACGCACAACAATGTGAGAATGTAGAAACCAAGTAGCACCGTTCCCATATCAACGGCAGAATGCGTCACTGAAATGCAGAATCTCGCGATTCTGCCGATGACGAAGAAGCCACCAAAGACTCCAAGTAGGCCGAAGTTGAAGTAGAGTTCCGCGAGAGTCCCGGGCACGACGCCATTGATCGATGAATCGTCGTAAATATACTGCCCCACCAACGACGTCATTGACTGTGGCTCCGTAACCTTTAGAGGAATGTGCAACAAAGTTGCCGGTGCGTTGATCGTCATTGCCAGTCCCTGCAGCAGGGTCGAGCCGCATGCATGGCCATATCGATTCACCATATCGAAGGCCAGACTGATCGTGGGGTACCTCCCCATCTGCCAATCGAGAATTGCGGCCAGTTGATTGCCGAGAAATTGGCTGGCACTCATCCCGCTTTGAGCCAGATAATCGAAACCGCTATTCATCAATGTTGTTGTCCGCGCGATAGTTTCGAACACCATGATTCCCATGACGCCGATGGCAATGACGGTAGCGAAGGGGCGAAAATACCGAGGAGCAATCTTCTTCACGACAAAGATCAAGGGCAAAACCGCCAATAGATTCTCGGCGCGGCTGCCTGTCCAAAACAGATTCAGGAACATGCAAGTCGACCCGCCAACAAGGGCGGCCAGAACTATCCTGGGATGATTCTTACTGGTTCGAGAAGTCAAAAAAGCAGTCAAAAGGAAGATAATGCCCCAGGAAAGCCACGTGGACATGAACACGAAGCGCGCGCTTCCCGCAGCAAGCTCCCTTGTACTGTCCACGGTTGTCAGGTTTTCAAACGTTTGGCCGGAACTTGAGAACAACTGGGTTGTGCCCGCAATGCCTATGAGCGTGAATACAAATCCCGCGAGAGCGAGTAGCGTGGAACGAACGCGGATCAGTTGCGGCCCCCTCCGTGACGAAGCAGGACGCGCAGGCGCTAATCCCCACCAAAGCGCCAACTGCGCCATAAGAACGAGCGCCAGCGATAAATATGCGTGATGAAGTTGTGTGTGAAGGTCGAGCGCGGCAGTTTCATAGAAGCCGAGCGAGACATAGTTCTTGCCGGTGAGGTGCACGAACGCCGACAGCGGATAGGTGAGCAAAAATGTGCCGAGAACCAGCGTGTACCCATTCATAAAGCTGCCGGTCTTCACAGCAGCGCGAAGCAGCATCGCAGAACAGATCACAAGAAGAACAGCGGCGAGTAATCCGGCGTAAGGAGCATCAAGCCGTTCGCCCCGCACCAGCAAAGTGGTAGCGACGAGCACCACGATGACCGCAAGAAGCCGGAGCCATGGAATGGACCGCGTTTCGTGTGATTGGTTCAGCACGGGCTTTCTGCAATCTCCTCTTTATTTACGGCAAAAAGCCGCTCTCTGAAAATCTCCACCAATGCCAGCGCCATGGCGCGAACGATGGTTGGCCGAAGGCCCCACAGCGACTGGAGGCGGACATCTTGCTGCGTGGTGAGATAAAGAGCCAGACAAGCCAGGTAGATGGCCTCTGAAATGAGGCTTGCGCAACAGAACCCGAACGCTCCCCAGCGCGGGACGAGAAACACGCTTAGAAGAATGAGCGCCGCTAAGTTGATAATGGCTCCGAGCGTGCCCGGTACGATAAATCGAAGACCGCGAAGATTGTTTTCCAGGGTTTTCGTCATCGCTCTCAGCGACATTGCCAACGCCAGAGGAAATGCCGCGGGGATGGCATTGAGATACGCCTTTCCAAAACCAAACCGGATCACTGGTTCGATAAAAGCACAGGCGAAAAGAAAGCCGGCTCCCGCGATCACCTGCGCCATTTGGAAACGCCGCAGCATAAGGGCAAACGAGGCATGAGCGCTGTCGGCGCTTGACACTTCAACAAATCCAATCTGGGTGAACGCTTCAGTAGTTATCGTGATGGGCATGGTTACCGCGAATGCGATGGCAAAGTAACCGATCTGCTCAAGCGTCGTTGTGCGAATGAGAATGGCCCGATCCGCATTGAGCAGAACAACAGCCGCGAGGCTCGGCGCTGCGAAGCGTATCCCCAATCCCAGACATTGAGTGTAGGCGCCGCGCGGGAGCTTTCTATTTAACTGCGATGGTTTGAAATGAATAAAGTACAGCAGGCACTGAAGCAATTGACTCCCCAGCGCTGAGAGCGCGGCTGCCAGTGGCGTGAGAATTCCGGAGAGCCACAAGACGAAAAGTGCCAGCAAATAGCCCGCCTGCGCGGCGAGCGTAACCGCATTAACCCAATTGAAACGCTTCAAGCCATAAGCCATGGCATTGAAGTACGGCACCATGACCATAAATGCGCCGCATGCGCAGGATATCTCTACCGGGATCGCGAGCTGACGATTGTCGCCGGTTAACGTCAACGGTGCGCACAGCATGAAGAGGGGCACCGCTATAAGCGCGTGAGCAACGGCGAGACGGAAGCCGGTGGTGAGAATTTCTTCCGTTTGCTCCGCGCCTTTGGAGAGCAGCGCGGTGATTGCCTGCGGTGTTCCCAGGCTGAAGAACGCTGCCATCAGCGTGGGAAAGTACAACAGAATTGCCAGCTCACCCCGTCCTCGAGGCATGAGTAACCGCGAGACCATCAGACCCGAAACTGCGCCAAGTCCCACGCGGAGGAAATTGGCGCCGGAAGTCGAGACATACGACCAAAGCAGATGTTTGCGATGCTGGGACGTCTTCGCGCTCCCTGATTCAGTGCGGAGTTCCGCAGGATCTCAGTCGTTGACAGGCACTGACTTGAATTCGGCCAGCAGTAGCGCGATGCGAGGATTGTGGGCGACGATGTTGCGCCCCAAAATGTAAAACCACGCGCCAAACAAGCCGAGCGCCGCGAATATCAAAACGATGACCGTCCGCCTCGGCGCGGATTTTCTATCCGGAGGAATCGCTTCCTCAACTACCTGGATCACCGCGGCGTTTCTGGCCTCGTCCCACCGCGCCGCGTCATATTGCTTCAGCAGCAGATCGAAGAGCGCCTGCCGGTACTCGAGCTCGTGCTCCGCGCGCAAATACTCCGCACCCGCGCCGGCAACATCCGCCAGATCCAAGCCGCCGGAGTTCGGAGAGCTGCTGCGCTCTTCCAGCTTTGCCGATTGCTCCTGAAGTGAAGCGAGCTGGCTCTCCAGCAGCTGTACTTCGGGATTCTGCTCGGTAGAGTAGGAGCGCAGCGCCTGCAGTTGTACTTCCTTGGCCGCGACCTGGGCATGCAGGTCGGCCTGTGACATGATCAGCGATCTTGTTTGCGCATCCAGTTGAACCAGGCCCTTTTCCTTCTGAATGCGCTCAAACGCAAGCTCGGCGGAAACCAGGTCCTCTTTTGCATCCTTCAATCGCTGTTCATAGAAGAGCCTTCTCTGCGAAGCTTCGGTTACTGCCAGATTCTTGGTCAACGCGCGCAGTTGCTCAGGATATGCATTGGCGATGTCGGCGGCCCGCTTCTTGTCTGTATCGGTCACTGAGATCGAGATGAGAGTGCTCTTCTCGGATATGACCGTCGTGCGATCTGCCAGCGCCTTTCGAGCAGCCGTCATATCCCCGGCGTGATAAACACCCGCGAGACCGAACTCCGCGATAATGCCATCTGCGACGGGCCGCGAAGCCAGAAGCCCCATGTAGAGTTCGTTGGGATTCCTCAGGCTCAAAGCACCGCCGGTCCCGCCCGACAGTGGGCTTGTGGTTGAGGGATTCAGCGCAAGCTGGCTCATCAGCAGCGCTGTTGACTGCTGCGTTTGCTGCGGCGTCATGATCTCTGTTGTCGCGGTGTAACTGACCGGCAGCAACAGGCTCACCACGATCCCAACCAGAAATGCAATTCCCGTCGCCAAAGCGATCGGGCGCTTGCCTCGTGCCAACTGAGTGAGCGCGCTAAAAAAGGCCGATGGGCGTGCCGGCTCGCGTTCGCCGGACGGAGTCTCGCCGTTGCTGAAAGACTTCATCCGGTGCGATTTCTAGGTTCTGTTCCATCATGATTCGCCGAATTGCTAGTAAGCCGTGCCGAGTACGGCGCCTGTCAGTGCTGTTTGCGAGAGGATCTGCGTGAAATAAGGGAGCTGTTGGATGAACGTGCTCGGGCCCTTCAACTTTGGCGGGACGATGATCGCATCTCCGGGCAGCAGTGTTGTGTTGCCAAAGTCCGAGTGCCAAAACTCGCCGTGCGTTTGGCGGCTGATTACGGTGCCGTCGGCGCGAATGAGGAAGACCCGCTTCGTATCTGCCTGGCGCGTGGGCCCTCCCGCATCGTTCAGATATGAATTGAGCCGCTTCTTTCCCTCGTAGCGGAAGGCGTTCTCGTTGTAGACTGCGCCCGAAACCTGCACGGTATTCAGCTCCGGCGGAACGTAAAACGTGTCTCCATCTTCCAGCGGAAACGCCGGAATGTCATCGACGCTGCCCGCATCGGGCTTCATGGCCAGAACCACGCGCCCTGTTGGCTGAACTGCCGCAAGCTGCGCGATCAATGCCTGCTGGGAGCTCAACTGCGCCTGCTGTTCCGCCGTGTTTGACGTGCCGACGGTAGAAGTCGCCGCATTGCGCGCCAGCAGGTCTCTTTGCATCTGCGCAGTCGATTGCCTGATTTCGATCTCCTCGGCCCGGCGGGTGGAAATGCGATTGAGTTGCGAAGCATAGAGATAGGAGTGTGGCGTGAGCCCACCGGCGCGCTTGACCACATCGCGCAACGTTTCTCCCGGTCCGATACGGTAAATCCCCGGCGCATTCACCTCGCCGTCCACGCGGACGAATGCCGCGTGCTTATCGACGGGAAGTGGAATGTCCTTTTCAGAGAAGATGGTGACAACGTCTCCAGGCTCGAGGACGGGGTTATCAGGCGACGTCGGGATTGTCGATGGCGTTGGCCAGGTTGAATGCAATCAGCCGGGTGCTCAAATCGTGCTGGTCGAGCCGCTCGATGGCTGCGTAATCCCAGTTGATCTCCTCGCCGTTGCGCGCCGCCGCGAAACTTGTCTCGCTGCGCTGGATTGCTTCATTCTGCGCATTGATCTCAGTCTGTTGATTGGTCCCCGTCTGCTGATTGGCTCCATTTTGCACGCTCAACCCGGCCTGCGGATTGATTCCGTTCTGCGCGTTGTTTAAGGGTTGCGTGTTCGTTGCGGGCTGCCCATTCTGAGAGGGCTGAGTATTGTTTCCGGTCTGCTGATTCGGCCCGGCCTGCGGATTAAATCCATTTTGCGGGTTGAACTGGTTTTGTCGGTTGACGCCGGTCGGCGCGTTGGCCGGGTTCTCTACATTTGTTCCCGTCTGCGGATCGAACTGGTTTGGCGCAAGGCCAAAAGGATGGGCGATTCTCTCCGGCACAAGGAAATTCTGTTGGTTCCAGTAGTCGCGGGTAAGCAGGAATTGTCGATTAGGAATGAGGTCGGAGACACGCATTCCTAATCGATACGCATAACGTCCCGGCTGTGCCACGTTGCCGCGAAGAGTCACTGCGTTGTCGAAGCGCGGAGAAAGCGGATAAACGCGAAGCAGATCTCCGTCACGAAGCGTGCGCTTCATGCCAGCCTCATCCATCGCGAACGACTCCAACTGCCGTCCTTCGTGATTCTCGATCCGCTCCAGCAGAACGCGATCCTCGTCAGCCAGATTGGTCGCGCCGCCCGCATCCTCCAGAGCCGAAGCAACTGTTTCGTCGCCTTTGATTTCATAGATCCCCGGCTCGTTGACGCTGCCGATAATGGCCACTTGCTGCCCGGCCGGCGGAATATAAATCACATCTCCAGGCAGCAACTGAACATCGTGCGATTTATCGCCTTTGCGCAATAAATCGTAAAGGTCAAACTCCGTGATGACCTGGTCGTTGCGCCGCAGCTGAATGTGCCGCATGGAGCCGGTCGCTGATGGACCGCCCGAGGTGAACAGCGCATTCACCAGGGTACTGAGCGAGCTGATGGTATACACGCCGGGCTGGCGGGCACTGCCCAAAACAAAGACCTGGATGGAGCGAAGCTGGCCCAGGCTCACGTTCAGGTCGAAATCTTTGTAGAGCGTGGCGATGGCCGAATGCAGAAAATTTTGCAGTTGATCGAAGCGCAAGCCGGCAACGGTCAAATTCCCTATCGTGGGAACAAAAACCTGCCCGTTCCGATCCACGGTTACTCGCGTGTCCAGATCGATCTTTCCCCACACATGGATCAACAATTCGTCTCCCGGCCCGAGCACGTAATTCGCGGGCACCGGAATCCTGTCAAGCGGCGCAAAGGTGGTGGGAACTTCGTCGAAGAGCTTTCTGCCAAAGACCTGCAGTGGATGGCCGGCTTCATCCTCTGCGAAGATCTGGAACTCCGTCCGCGTGGTAATCGGGCCGACCACTTTATAAGGGATGGGGACGGTGGGCGCTGGAGGCGGAACGGAATTGGCTCCGGATGGAAGCGTACCCGCTTGTGGATTAGTCCCTTGAGGGTACGCTGTTGCCCCCGGGTTGGGCACCGTACTTGTTGCCGGGGGGCACACAGCTTCCAGCCCTTCAGGGACGGGGCCTGGACCGGTTGGACACACAGTCGTGTCCGCTCCGGGAGCGGTGGGTGTTGTCTGGCCGCCGCAAAGCGCCCCGGGCAGTAGAAGAAGCATCAGGATTCTGTTTCTCATCGCAATTGCGTTCTCAATTCAAATCTGATTTCGCCAAGTCTGGTTTCGCATGCGTCTCGACCAACTCCGCGAGACAGTCACTTACAGGTTACGATCTGCCTTGACCAGCGCAATTTCTGCACTGAGTTTTTCTACTTTCTGTTCCAGATCCCGCATCTGAGCGGAGTATTCAATTCTCGATGCTTCGCCGTCACTGCGCTGGTTGGCGCCATTCAGCAGGCCGCGCATCGCTTCGCGCGCCAGGTCCGACAGGCTGCGGGCGCCGGTGGCCACGCAAACCCGCCGCAGAGTCGTGAACTCTTCCTCTGACATTCGAATGCTTACGATCCGTGACCTTGGTCTCAGTACTCTCATTGTGAACTCGGGAAGTGGCCCAAATGTTCAGCGCTTAGGCGCCGCTTGCGGGGCGGGATGGACAACAGATGATTGGCGGGATTAAGAGCCGAGCATTTGGAGTGAGGAATCGCCGGCAAATTAATGAATCCCATCCGGGATTGGAAGCGGGATTGGGTGCAAGATCAGAATTGTCCCGGACAAGCTTCGCCCCCTCGGTCCCATGCTTCTCAATGGGCCGATCATCTTTGCTTCAAAAGAGCCTGCGCGCAAGGGAAATTTGCCCCACGGTTTGCGCGCATCGCAGTCCTGTGCTGTCCAACTACGTCAAGCTTGGTATCTTGAGCGAGACTACCTTAACACGCGTATCTTGCGGAGGCAAGGAAAACGTATGACAAGTGAAATACATATCTAAGTAATTGACTTCATAGCAGAGTATGATCGATTTCCGGCCGCTGCGTATGTGACTAAAGGCACTCTTCTCGAGCCACCAAAGCCAATCAACCCCTGTCATGCAGGAGCCTGGGCCGGCGCAGCCGCAGAACCATAAATGCAATCCACAGCATGAACAATGCGCCACAGCAATCCAGCAGAACATCCCATGGGGTTCCGGTTCGGTTGGGTAGAAAGGTCTGGTGCCACTCATCCAAACTGGCCACCAGCGCAGTGCCTGAGAGCGCCAGTTCGGCAACGATGAGAAATCGGTAGCGCGGCAAACTTAGCCACCAGGCGCGCAGCCACGCCAATCCCAGCGTGCCATAGCCGAGAAAGTGGCCAGACTTGCGAATGTAGTGGTGGATTGTCGCCCAGCGGGCATCGCTGATCGGGCCGAAGAGTGCCTCAAGCCAATGCCCGCAGCGGATGCGAGGTCTGGTCAGCGCCGAAATACCTTGTCGACTCAACGGCAATGATGGCGATTCCCACTGCCACCGGCCACCAAGCGCTAATCCACAATCTGAATCCGCGCCTGCTACTCGACATGGTAATTGGGCGCTTCGCGCGTGATAATCACGTCGTGGACGTGACTCTCGCGCAGGCCCGCGCCGGAGATACGCACAAACTTTGCCTTCTCCTGCAACTCCGCGATGCTGCCGCAGCCCAGGTAGCCCATGCCGGAGCGCAATCCGCCTACGAGCTGAAAGACCATTGCCTCCAGCGGTCCGCGGTAGGGCACGCGACCCTCGATTCCCTCGGGAACATACTTGGCCAGGCGATTTTCATTGGCGCGCTCGCGTTGCACTACGTCTGTGGGGCCGCCCTCCGCAACTGCCAGATCGGCTAATCCCTGAAAGTACCGTTCACCCGAACCCTGGCTCATAGCCGTCAGCGAGCCCATGCCGCGATAGCTCTTGAAGCTGCGCCCCTGATAGAGGATGGTTTCGCCGGGGCTCTCGTCCACGCCGGCAAAGAGCGAACCGATCATCACCGAGCTCGCGCCCGCGGCAATGGCCTTGGTGACCTCGCCGGAGTATTTGATGCCGCCGTCTGCAATCACCGGAATCCCATGCTTCTGCGCCGCGCGGTAAGCCTCGGCGATAGCCGTAATCTGCGGCATGCCCGCGCCCGTGACCATGCGCGTGGTGCAGATCGATCCGGGCCCGATGCCCACTTTGATCGCGTCCGCGCCCGCGTCGATCAGCGCCATCGCTCCCTCATACGTTGCCACGTTGCCGGCCAGCAGCGCCACATCGGGGAAGCGCTTCTTCACCTCGCGCACCGCTTCAAGCACGCGCGACGAGTGCCCATGCGCCGAGTCAATGGCCAGCGCATCTGCGCGGTTGCGCACCAGCTCCGCCGCGCGCTCCAGAAAATCGCCAGTAGCCCCAATCGCTCCGCCCACGCGCAGCCGGCCCTGATCGTCCTTGCTGGCGTTGGGATACTTCAGTTTCTTCTGGATGTCCTTTACCGTGATCAGGCCCATCAGCTCGTACTTGTCGTTCACCACCAGCAGCTTTTCCACGCGATGCTTGTGCAGGATCAGCTCGGCCTCTTCAAGCGTGGTGCCTACCGGCACAGTGATCAGGTGCTTCCTTGGTCATCACATCGCCAACGGGAATATCGGTGCGCGTCTCGAAGCGCAGATCGCGATTGGTGAGGATGCCCACCAGTCGCTTGCCCTGCGTCACCGGCACGCCGCTGATGCGGTAGCGGCGCATTACATCCAGCGCGTCGGCGATCAGCTTCTCGGGGCCGATGGTCACCGGATCGACGATCATGCCGCTCTCTGACCGCTTCACCTTATCGATCTCACCGGCCTGGTCGGCGATGGAGAGATTGCGGTGCACGATGCCGATGCCGCCCTGCTGCGCCATGGCGATGGCCATGCGCGACTCCGTCACCGTGTCCATGGCCGAGGAGAGCAGCGGCGTGTTCAGCGTGATCGCGCGCGTCAGTTGCGTCTGCGTGCTCACCTGCGCAGGAACGACCTCGCTGAAGGCAGGCACCAGCAGCACATCGTCGAATGTAAGGGCTTCAGGAAGATTTTCTTTGAGCATAATGTGTCAATGCTCCTGGCGGACCAGGGACTCGTGTTCCCTGGCTGGCAGGAGCTTCCGACTATTGTAGCGGAGGGGGCGCGAGCACCACGCTGGCGTTCCTACTTCTTCAGTGGCTTCCTCGCAAAGTAATACAGCGAGAAGGCGAGCGCGGCGAATGCAACAACGCTGACATAATTGCTATCCAGAAATGTTTGCGGGAAGTTGAGAATGTCGCCTTTGCCGACGGTGGATTCATAAGCTTTGAGCGCAACGCCGATCAGGCCCACGATGCCGCCCGCAGCGATCAGCCCGGAGGCAAAAAGCGAGCCCGGCGAGATTTCGCTTTCGGCGTCTGCGCTTTCGCCGTGCTTCTTCGCGACTTGATCGACCATCCAGCGCACTACGCCGCCCACAAAAATCGGCAGGGTTGTCCCGATAGGCAGATACGCTCCCACTGCAAAGGGCAGAGAGCGAATGCCGAGCAGCTCAACCGCAATCACCAGCGAAACGCCAATGAGGACGAGTCCCCAGGGAAGCTTCCGGGTCAGGATTCCGTTGATGACCGTGGCCATCAGGCGTGCCTGCGGCGCCGGAGCGGCTGCGCTGCCGATTCCCTGAATCCAATGCACCTCAATGTGTCCCGTGGCGGGCGAGTAGAGATACTTGCCGTCCTGCAACTCGGTCGAGCCGATCGCATTGAAAAGAATGTACTCAGATTTTTGGTGGGTCGTAGTAGTTTTGCCGTCGGGAGCGATCACTCGGATCAGATTGGGAAGGTGCTGAACATCCGATTGGACGGTTACGCCGGGATGCGAGGCGCCAATGTCCCACGGCTGCGATACAGCGTGGAACTCCTGCAATCCCGTATTCATCAGATTGAGTGTGAACCCAATCACGATCGTGGACACCACAACGCCGATCATCAGCGCAATCTGCTGCAGGCGCGGCGTGGAACCGACGATGTAACCGGTCTTCAAGTCCTGCGATGTATCACCTGAATTTGAAGCGGCGATGCACACCACGCCGCCAATCATGATGGCCAAGGCGCCAAACGCGGGCGCGGTCCAGCCTTGCAAAAGAAAGACCGCCGCTGTTGCCATCAGGGTCGCGATCGTCATTCCGGATACCGGGCTGGCCGAGCTGCCGACCAGGCCGACGATACGCGAGCTGACGGTGACAAAGAGAAATCCGAAGACAACCACAAGGAGCGAAGCTGCGAGATTGGCTGCCCAGCCTACAAATGCGCCGGGGACGGGCTTGAATTCAAGAAAGAGAAACATGCAAACCATAATGAGCAATGAGCCGATGATCACCACGCGCATAGAGAGGTCGTTTTCTGTGCGGATGGGTTTCGCTTGTCCTGCAGCTCCGGGGCGCATGGTCTTCAGTCCGGCCGCGAGGGCGCTGACGATGGTCGGCACCGTCTTGATGAGAGTGATGACGCCAGCCGCGGCCACCGCGCCGGCGCCCATGGGTTTGATGTATGTAGCCCATAGATCCCACGGGCCCATCTGGCCAATAGGAACCAGACCCGGGTAGATGGGATGGCTGAGATCTTTGCCGAAAAAGTAGATGAGCGGCATGATGACGAGCCAGGACAACACGCCGCCGGCGAAGATGATGCCCGCGACGCGCGGACCGATGATGTAGCCCACGCCAAGATACTCTGACGTGGCGTCGGCGTTGATAGACGAACCCTTGAGGACGTGCTGCTGCCCAAAGTCGGGCTGATACTCCGGCGTGTCCGGCCAGGCCCCGAACAGGTTCTTGTTCTGAAACAGCGTGTAAACGCCGCCAATTCCCAGCCCGAGGAAAACGCGGCTGGCGAGAGAGCCGCCTTTTTCACCCGCAATTAGCACGTCGGCGCATGCTGTGCCTTCGGGATAGGGCAGTGCGTCGTGCTCCTGCACAATAAGCTGGCGCCGCAACGGAATCATGAACAGGACGCCGAGCCAGCCGCCGATCAGGGCGAGCATAAAGATGCGCGAGTACTCAAGATCGAAGCCGAGAAAGACGAGGGCAGGCAAGGTGAAGATGACGCCGGAGGCGATCGACTGCCCGGCGTTTCCCGTGGTTTGAACAATGTTGTTCTCGAGAATGGAAGCGCGGCCGAAGGCGCGAAGAATGCTGATGGAAAGCACCGCGATGGGAATGGACGCGGCCACGGTGAGGCCGGCGCGCAAGCCAACATAGACAGTGACGGCGCCGAAGATGAGCCCGAAGATGCATCCCAGCAGCACGGCGCGAAAGGTGAACTCGGGCCGATTTTCCTCGGGCGCTACAAATGGCTTAAATTCGGCCAAAGCTAGCCTCCAAATGATCGAAAGCGACGAGCGACGTTCCTGAGAAAACCCTGAAGGGCGAGTTTAGCAGCGGGAGGCGCGGGGCGTCACAGGATTCAGAATCCCCGTTTCGCGGTCTTGAAGGCCAGCCGCTGCCGTCTTTGCACAAAAGTAACGGGAATCCGGCCTTTTCGGCAAAAGATTCCTGTAGACAGGGCTGTTTTCGTTGCCTGAGAATTCAAGAGACACTCAGGGGTTCCGCGTCCGCCTGGACGCAAATATATCTAATCGCAGGACCAAGGAGATCCGCATGCATCTTAAGCTGGGGAAATTCATTTTCCCAATTGCCGCATTCCTTTCGATTGCCATAACTGTAGGCCACGCGCAGTCGTTGATGACGCACCACGTCCGCCAGTCAATTCAGGATGGAAGCGCGCGATCGATGGGCCGCCTGCCCGCAACGCAGACATTGAACCTGGTGATCACGCTTCCGCTGCGCAATCAGGACCAATTGGATCAGCTCTTGAAGGACCTCTACGATCCCAGCAGTCCGAGCTACCGGCAATTTCTTTCCGTAGAACAGTTCACGGAGCAATTTGGGCCTACGCAGGCAGACTACGACGCGGTGATCAATTTCGCCAAACAGAACGGCCTGACCGTTACCGGTGTCTCGCCGAATCGCGTCAACGTGCAGGTATCTGGTTCGGTGGCTAAGGTAGAGAGCGCGTTTCATGTGAACATGGGCGTCTATCAACACCCCACCGAGAATCGCAGCTTCTATGCGCCGGACCGCGAGCCCAGCACAGACCTGACCTTTTCTTTGTGGCACGTTTCGGGGCTCGACAACTTCTCCCTCCCGCATCCCGCGGGCCTGGAAAAACGGTCTGAAGGCTCAGCATCGAAATCGAATGCCACCACAGGCTCTGGCCCTTCGGCTTCATTCCTGGGCAGCGACATGCGCGCGGCCTATTACGGCGGATCGCTCACAGGCAGCGGGCAGTCAATTGGCCTGCTCGAGTATTACGGCACCGACCTCGCCGATCTGACCACTTACTTCGCCAATGCCAAACAAACCAACAGCGTGCCAGTCTCGCTCGTCTCCACTGACGGAACCAGCACAAGCTGCGTCGACACGAAGGCCGGCGGCAGCTGCGACGACACCGAACAGACTCTGGACATGACGCAGGCACTGGGCATGGCGCCGGGCTTATCGAGTCTCGTCGTGTATGTGGGATCGACGGACTCGGCCATCTTCAACGCCATGGCCACGGCAAGCCCTCTCAATTCGCAGTTAAGTTCGTCCTGGACCTGGAACCCGGCCGACCCGACCACCGACGATCCCTACTTCAAGGAGTTCGCCGCGCAAGGGCAGAATCTCTTTCAGGCCGCGGGCGACAGCAAGAAATGGACGACGACCGGGACGGCATCAGAGACCTACCCGGCGGACGATGTCTACATCACTTCAGTCGGCGGAACGGACCTCAACACAAGTGCAGCCGCCGGGGCCTGGGCCTCTGAGACCGCGTGGGCCGACAGCGGCGGTGGCATTTCGCCGCATAAGTACGCCATTCCATCGTGGCAAACAGCGGCCGCGTCAAAATGCGCGAGCTGTTCGCAAACCTATCGCAACGGACCCGACGTTTCGGCCAACGCCAACTTCACCTTCTACGTCTGCGCTGATCAAACCACCTGCACGGCGAATTCCTACGGCGGCACAAGCTTTGCCGCGCCAATGTGGGCCGGCTATATGGCGCTCATCAATCAGCAGTCGGTAGCCAACGGCAACAAGACCCTGGGCTTCATCAATCCGAGCCTCTATACGATCGGCGCAGGTTCGAGCTATGGCACAGACTTTCACGACGTCACCAGCGGCAGCAACGGCTACTCGGCCGCAACCGGCTACGATCTGGCAACTGGCTGGGGCAGCCCCAATGGCAGCGGCCTGATCAATGCGCTCGCCGGAACCGTTGCCGCGCCCGGCTTCAGCCTGAGTGCTTCGCCCGGCTCCGTTTCAATTGTGCAGGGTGGGTCAGGCTCCTCCAGCATCACAAGCACCGCGACAGGCGGATTTAATACTGCGGCCGTGCTTTCAGCCTCCGGCCAGCCCTCAGGCGTGACAGTCAATTTCGCTTCGCCTGGCTCGATCAGCGGCACAGGCAGCTTGGGCATGTCGATTACGGTCGCTACATCCGTCGCAGCCGGCACCTATCCCATCACGGTGACAGGGACTGCGGGAAGCACGTTAGAAACAACGACTGTGAACCTTACTGTAACGGCACCTGTGCAGGCGAACTTTGGGATTTCTGTTTCGCCCAGTTCGGGGTCGCTGGCTCAGGGGCAGAGCGGGTACGCAGTTGTGACCACAACCGTCTCCGGCGGGTTCAGCTCGTCGATTTCGCTCAGCGCGTCGGGTCTTCCTTCGGGAGTGACTGGTAGTTTCAGTCCGAATCCGATTGCAGCGCCTGGTTCGGGCACGACGCATTTCACACTGACAGTTTCCAGGACCGCGAAGACCGGCACCTATCCCATCACGATCACTGGGACGGGCGGAGGAACTACGCACACCACCACGCTTACTTTCCAGGTCGTGCGCTAAGGAGAGCGGCCGATAGAAGTTGGACCAACAAAGAGGCCCGGACCCTTAAAGTCCGGGCTTTTTTGCGCGTTCGCCAAGGTTGATCGGTCAGGGTCTGTTCGCGGAATCGAACGAAATCCCGCCAATTTAGCGCTTTCATCTTGGCGAAGTCAGCCCGGCTCGGATAGCGTAGGTTGATTCGTGATTCGAGGTGAGTCGAGGTCGATGACCGGTTCTACGCATGAATCAGCGCCTTGGCGTCTGCTGTCGCTTGACGTCCTCCGCGGCCTCACCATCGCCTTCATGATCATGGTGAACAATCCCGGCGGCGAGGGCGCGTGGACCGAGATGCGCCACGCAGACTGGAATGGTTTCACCGCGACGGATCTCGTCTTTCCCACATTTCTCTTCGTAGTGGGTGCCTCCATCGTCTTCTCCATTCAGGCGCGGCTCAATCGCGGCGATTCGCGAGCCAAACTGGCACGGCATGCACTGCTGCGCGCGGCCGTTTTGTTTTTACTCGGCATCGTCGTCAACGGATTTCCGTACTTCCATCTCGACCATCTGCGCATCTACGGCGTCTTGCAGCGCATAGCAATCTGCTATCTGGCTGTGAGCCTGTTTTACTTGTGGGATCGCCGCGTGTGGACCAAGGCGGCGCTTCTCGTTTGCTTGCTCATCGGCTATTGGATTCTGGTGCGCTGGGTTCCTGTGCCGGGTGCAGGCGTGCCGGGACGCGACATTCCACTCCTCGACAAAAACCAGAACATAGTCGCATGGCTCGACCGGCAACTGATGCCCGGGCACCTTTACGAAGATTTTGCAACCCACAATCTGCGTGATCCCGAAGGTCTGCTCAGCAATATTCCCGCCGTCGGCACCACGCTGATTGGTTTGCTGGCCGCGCTTTGGCTCAGCGGCAAGCGCGAGACGAAAACCAAAATCCTCGGCCTCGCAGTGGGTGCTTCCGTCTGTCTGGCCTCAGGCTATCTTTGGTCGATCTGGTTTCCGCTGAATAAAAAGATGTGGACCAGCTCGTATGTTCTCGTCGCTGCCGGATGGTCGCTTCTGCTCTTCACGATTGTTTATTGGCTCATCGAACAGTGTGGTTGGGGCAAATCGGGTTCGGTCAAATCTGGCGCGAGAAAGCGGATTCTATGGCCGTGGTTGGTCTTTGGTTCAAACGCCATTGTTGCCTACATAATCAGCGAACTGCTCGGCACCGCCATCAGCCTTGTGCGCTTCACATCCGACGGCCACAGAGACGACGCCCTCAGCTTTGTCTACATGCATGTCTTCTATCCCATCGGCGATCCCGGCTGGAGAGCGCTGGCCTTCTCGATCTCTTACACAGCCGTCTGCTTTCTCCCGGTGTGGGCGCTTTACCGCAGGAAGGTCTTCGTGAAGGTATAACTTATCCGCGCGCGGGAAGAAGCGGGCTCGCTTCGATGCGTGGGATTCAGCAGGCAACGGCGCCCGTTTGCCGCCTTCGCCTGCACTCTGTAGCATGACTTGGAACGCGAAGGACCAAATACCGTGCGACTTAATTCCTCGCTGCTACGAGCGACGCTCTCCGGAGCTTTGGGCGGCCTGCTCTTTGGATTCGACACCGTCGTGATCTCCGGCGCGATCGACGCGCTGGTTCGCCTGTACGGACTAAACCCGCAGGAAAAAGGATTCACGGTAGCCATCGGTTTGGTGGGCACCGTGATCGGCGCGCTCGGCGCGGGGCAGGTGGGGCAGCGGCTCGGCAGTCGCGAGACCCTGCGCATCACCGCCGTGCTCTATGTCGTCTCCGCGCTGGGGTGCGGCCTCGCATGGAATTGGCCGGCGTTCATGGCGTTTCGCTTCATCGGAGGCCTTGGCATTGGCGCATCGTCGGTGCTGGCTCCTGTGTACATTGCAGAGCTCGCCCCGGCCAAACTGCGCGGCAGGCTTGTCGCGTCCTTCCAGCTCAATGTCGTGTTTGGTGTAATGGCGGCCTACATCTCCAATTACGTTTTTCGCACTATGCACCTGGGCCCGGCGGAATGGCGATTGCAGGTTGGCATCGCCGCAGTTCCGGCTCTGGTTTTTCTTGCGCTGCTTTTTGGGATTCCGCGAAGTCCCCGCTGGTCAGTCACGCAGAACCGCATGGATGAAGCGCTCTCGGTGCTGAAGATGATGGGCGACCCCGATCCGCAGGCGGAACTTGCCGAGATTCAAACGGCGCTGGCGCAGGAACACGCGACAGCTCACGAGCCCGTATTCCAATGGAAATATCGTTATCCGCTATTCCTCGCCATCACCATCGGAGCTTTCAACCAACTCGCTGGGATCAATGCAATCCTGTACTACCTGAACAACATCTTCGCCGCCGCCGGCTTCAGCCAAATATCAAGCGATCAGCAGGCAATCGCGATTGGCACAACCAACTTTCTGTTTACGATCGTTGGCATGTCGCTAATCGATAAGCTCGGCCGCAAAACCCTGCTCCTGATCGGTGCCGCGGGGTGCGCCAGCTGTCTAGGCGGCGTGGCCTGGGTTTTCTCTACCGAATCTCACCGCGCCGACCTACTGTGGCTGCTGGTCGCGTTTATTGCGTTCTTCAGCGTTTCGCAGGGCGCAGTTATTTGGGTTTACATCGGCGAAGTCTTTCCTACCGCGGTGCGCTCCAAGGGCCAGGGCGTCGGCAGCGCCAGTCATTGGGTGATGGCCGCAGTGATCGCGCAAATGTTCCCGATTGTGGTAACCATGATGAGCACCGCAACACCGTTTATATTCTTTGCGGCCATGACGGTGGTGCAGTTTCTGGTGGTCCTCTTCGTGTATCCAGAAACCAAAGGCCAAACTCTGGAGCAGTTGCAGCGCAGGCTGATGCGGACCTAAGACGCAACATGAGCACAAAAAACGCGCCGGAACGCGGGCCTTTTGCGTTCCGGCGCAATTGTTGCAACGTGAAACGTCGAGCTCAAAATGATTCGATCGCGTGGATGCTCCTGGCAATTTCACCTGTGAGTGTCTCCACATCGGGGTGAAACAAACTCTGCTCTTGCGCCGGCAACTCGCGGAGCAATTGCAAGTACTTTGCCGCCGTGTATCCCGGGAACGCAGGAAATCCGATTGCCGAGGCCATCGCGCAACTCACTTTTACCAACGCCGCAAGATTCCATGCGCTGTCCGAGCGCAACTCAGAATGGTGATCCGAGACCACGGCATCGAAACACCGCGGCAGTTTCCAATCGGCAATCAATTGCCGTCCAGCCTCGCAGTGATCCAGGCCGAACATCTTGCGCTCCGCCAAAAGCATCGAGGCAGCCGGTCCGTGATGCTTATCCAGCAGCGCTGCATAGCCCTTTGGTTGAATCACCGCCAGCGCCACGCGCCCGACGTCGTGCAAGATACCCGCCGTGTATGCGGTGTCTTTGTCGATGAATCCAGCTTTAGCAATTCGCTCCGAGATTATGGCGCATGCGAGGTTGTGCCGCCACATATTCCGCATGGCCGGGAAGCTCATCGCGTTGCCCAAATATGCTCTTACGCCTACCGTCACGCACATTCCCTTCAGCGTGTTTTCTCCCAGCGCCGCCACAGCTTGCTCAATCGTCGTGGAGGAATAGCGCGGAGCATAAAGCAGGGAATTGGAGACCGTTAGAACTTCGCTGGCAAACGCCGGGTCAGAAGATATCAATTCACTAAGTTGGTGCAGTTGCACCTTTCCGTTGTTCGCCAGTTGCAGCACCTTCACCGCAACCTGCGGAAACGGAGGAAGGCGCAAATATGCCCAAGGCACGGTTGCCGCTGCTCCGCTTCGCTGGTGCAACCCGACTGACCCCACGTGCACCGCCCTCGATTTCGCAATCTAGCCGCAATGCCCAAAGCGATTCATGCTTGCAGGCACCGGGTCGGCCCCGGCGCGCCGCCGTGGCACGCAAGGTCCCGAGAGTATTGCTTCGGCTACGATCAGCTTTTTCAACAGAAGAAATCGGTTGTTGGGAGTGGAGCCGGACCAAAAAGTTACTTCACGGTCCAGATTCTTCCGTCTGCGCTCAACCACAGCTCACTTTGATCATTAACGAGCTCAAAGACTGTTTCGGATTGGGACAATGAGTTGGTGGCGTTTTCCGTTGCTCGAGGGACAGTCGCAGCCGAAGGCGTGGCATCCTCTGCTGTTTTCGTGCGTACCGCAATGGCGCGACCGGTCCACTGCCGCTTGACCTTCTCCCAGGTCAATCCCGAATCGTCGCTGAAAAACAGCGTGCCTTTTTTGTCGATCGCAAGCATGCAATGATCGATCGACGCGATCGAAAGTGCGGGTAGCCCGTTGGGAAGGCGGATGGGCCTCGTCATGTGGGCGCCGGAAAACCCACTCAGTCTCAGACTCTTGAGCTCCCCCGCATTGACATCAGGAGCGGGCTCCATTTGAAGTTGCTGGGCATCAACTTCGACCTGCTCGCTGCTCGCCGGTGTGGGGTTTCCTGCTGGAGCGCTTCCGGCATTATCGATCCCCGTTTGGTCGATCCCAGGTTTGTCGACTTGGGAGTCATTCGGGCTAGACGGTGTTGTCGCTTTGGCGGCATATTGATGCCTTTCCTCTTCCGCCGCCTCGGCGTGCTTCTTGCGCTCCTCGTCGTATATCGCAGCTTCGGAGGGCGTTCTGTCGTCCGCCGAAGCGTGTGTCGGAGCGTGCGCATATGCCATTGCGCCGGGAATTTCAGTGGAGGGCGATTCCTTATATTCTTCGCGCTCGGAGGCTGGACGATTCGCCTCTTCAGGCGGAGCCGCGCCTGCAGTCTCGTCCGGCTCGGCAACATGCTTTCGCCGGGCCTCCCCCGGCCGCTCAGTCTCTCCGGGTCTCGCGGGAGCATCGACCGGGGTAGCGGGAGTTGGCTGCACAGCGTCTGTTCGCGGCTCGGGCAGGGCCTGCGGAGGCATCGCCGCTTTCTCGTTCGCTTGCTGCTGCTCGAGTTTTGCTACCTCTGCGGTCCGCTCCACGGCTCGCTCGTGAATTTCAAACGTAATCACAGCCGTGGCCGCGAGCGCTGCAGCCGGCACCAGGGCAAGGCCCCAGCTTCTCCACCACGCCCTCGGCCGCGCTGCCTGGTGCCGCGCCTCCGCAACTTCAGCACCGGCTGCCTCTCGCGCCAGCGCCACCACCTGCCTGCAACGACCGCACACAGCAAGATGCGCCAGCACCTCGTCGCGCCCCGTCGCGCTGAGAGCCAGCTCTGCAAACGCACTGAGCGTTTCCGCGTCGGGATGCATCTCGTGTTGGCCGCGTGCATTCAGTGCCGGATTCATAGCGCTGCCTGTTCCTTGAACGCTTCCGTCTGCGAATTTTGCAGAAGTTTTTTTAGATTCACTTCCACGTCGCGCGGGTCTGCGCCCAGTGTCTCTTCCGCCGCTTGCCTGCTCAATCCGCCACGCTGCAAATTTCTCAGCACCTGTTTTCTTGTGCCTTCGGTTGCTCGGCGCAGCTTGCGGCTCACCGTGGCCTCATGCACACCGAGCACGCGAGCAATGTGCAACAACTTCTGCCCGTCAAGATAATAAGCCGCCAACAGGAAGCGCTCCTCCGCATCGCGCTCACGCAGCGCCAGCTCGATGGCTTGGTTCAACTGCGAGAGCTCCGCGGCAGGCGTCTGCTGGGGCGCATCAGGCGCCGGCGTGTCCATTTCATCTAGCGGGTCGACATGCGGATCATCGAGCGGCCGCAAGCGCCAGCTGCGGCGAAGTTGATCAACGTGCCGCTGGGCCAACGTGGTCCGCAGCCAGCTCATCAGCGACCCTCTTCCGCGATACGAGAGCAGAGGGCAGCGACGCTCGCCTTCGCGCGTGTTCAATCCAAAAAGTTCCGCGTAAAGTTGATCGGCTAGATCGCGACCCAGCGTTTCATTTCCGGTAATCGCGATTGCCGCGCGAATCAGCGGCTGGCGATGCCGAGCGATGAAGTGCTCCCAGGCGCGCTCATTCCCTGCCGCGCAGGCGCGGGCGAGAACCAGATCGTCAAGGTGAAGACCGCTAAAATAATCCGCCTGTTGCCGCGGGGCCGGCGACGCGCCCACTTCCAATCCGAAGTTCCATGCGGCGCCCACGTCGGCCACAATTGCGTCAAACTCGTCGCGCGTCAGCCCCCAGCCCGGCCCGACGCTCGCGCGCCAAAGCTCATCGAGCAGACCGGCGTCGATCGCTCCCCTGCTTGCGAGGGTCTCGGTCGCTATTGCGCTGGCCGGCTCTGGCACGCCGGCCACTGTCTCCGCTGACGCCATTCTTGCTGCCTCGCGATTCGCTTAGTAACTTTGACGTTCCGAGCAACTATTTGGCCTCCGAGCGTGGCCTCTGAGCCTTTGGTCTCAAACCTGGACTTCCGTCCGCTAGCTTGAGCCTGCGAAAAAATCCTGCAAGTTCCTGCCAGTCCGGCGTTCTCCCAATGAAGGCCGGTGCGGTAGACCGCAGGCCGGCGGAGGAGACTTATGAAGACATGGGGCAGATTTGGGGTGGCAGCGGCGCTGCTCTTCGCGCTCGCGGCGGTTCATCAATTGAAGACAGTGAAGGCAGTCGGAGGGCCATTACAGGGCGAAGGCGGTCCCTACCGCGTGCTCGCTCCCATTGAGAGCGGCAATCTTTTGCTGTTTCCGGTGGTACGCGCCGACAAGGAATTCACGGGCGAGACTCCGTTCATCACTCTCGACGAAGGGCTAAAGAGTGGAGAGGTTGAAGTAACCGAAGCCGGCCGCGCGCGTGGGCTGGTGCGGCCGCGCGGATCGGCGAATCCGTCAAGACAAGACAATCGCGATCAGGTCAACCTCGACAGCGGCGACGAGGTAAACACGCTGGTTCTCGTCAACCATTCCAAGCGGCCGCTATTGCTGCTCGCGGGCGAGATCGTCACGGGCGGCAAACAGGATCGCATCGTCGCCAAGGACCGCATCGTTCCCGCCAACGCCGATCCCATCGATCTTGGAGTCTTCTGCATCGAGCCGGGCCGCTGGACTGAAAGTTCGGCTACTTTCGGCGCCGCAGGCAAGTCAGCCGCGAAAAGCTTCATGGTGCAGCCCGAGGTTCGCGAGCGCGCGATGGTCGACCAGGACCAGCAGCAGGTTTGGGACTCAGTCCACGGCGCGATCTCGCAAATGGAAGTTGAGGCAGCTCCGCTGCCATCCCCTGGTGGATCGGCCCCGGCAGGCTCATATCGCCGCAGCCTCGGCACCAGCAGCTACGCGAAGGCGATGCAGGACTCGGACGTGAGCAAGAAAGTGGATGAAGCCGCCGCGCCTCTGATGAATGCGCGCGAACAAGTGCTCGCCCAGCTTCGCGATGAGCACGCCGTCGGCGTAGTGGTGGCTGTTCGTGGGGAGATCATATGGGCCGATCTGTTCGCAAATACCGACTTGCTCTCCCGCTATTGGACCAAGCTGGTCCGCTCCTACGCGGCGGAGAGCTTGACGGAAGGCGAAGACCATCCCGCGGCCACGCTGGCCGATGCTCAGCGCTTTCTCGATGCGCCTGCTGGCGGCACGGAGAACAGTGAGGGCGAAGTCGGCATTTACCGCTATCGCGAGCTCAAGAGCAGCGGTACGGAGACGTTTGTCCTCGAATCATTGCTGCCGGGCACTGGCTACGATGTGCACCTGAGCAAGATGAAGCTGCGCGGCGAGGAGAGCCGGAACGCAAGGCCGCATCCGATTAGCCAGCCGATTCTTCGCCCCGACTTCTATCGCCCCAGCTCCGTCCAGTGACGGGTGCGCTCTCGCTCGGCCATTCCGCGACTGTCGAACGGAGACGCGGAATGGTAAAGCTGAGAACATTTCAACGCTTCAGCGCCATGGTCCGAGACGATACCATGGATATTTGGAGCGAGGAATGCCAAAGATTCTCGACGGTGCGGCGATTGCGGCGGCGATTAAGCAGGAAGTGGCCGAGGAGGTCCGCGAGCTAGCCGCTCGCGGCATTAAACCGGGGCTCGCCGCTGTGCTCGTGGGCCATGTGCCCGCATCGGAGATATACGTCCGCAGCAAGGTGCAGGCCTGCGCCGAGCTCGGTCTCTATAGCGACCTGATTACTCCGCCGGACACCGTCACCACAGAGGAGATGCTTTCGCTCGTCGCCCAGCTAAACGCTCGCGACGACGTGGACGGAATTCTCATCCAGTTGCCGCTCCCGGCGCAGGTCGATGCCAAGGCTCTACTCGATGCGGTCGACCCTGCGAAAGATGTGGACGGATTTCATCCTGTGAATGCGGGCCGTCTGCTGGCCGGGCGTCCGGCGCTCGCGCCCTGCACGCCTGCAGGGGTGATTGAGATTCTGAAGCGCAGCGATATTCCCATCGCTGGGCAGCACGCCGTCGTTGTTGGCCGCAGTGACATTGTCGGCAAGCCCGTCGCGATGCTTTTGCTGCACCAGAACGCGACTGTGACGATTTGCCATTCGAAGACGCGCGACCTGCCGGCGATCACTCGGCAGGCGGACATTCTTGTTGCGGCCATCGGCCGGCCCGGTTTCATCACTCCTGACATGGTCAAGCCCGGCGCGACGCTTGTCGATGTGGGCATCAACCGGGTTACCACGCGCGAGGAGTTCGATCGCTTCTTCAAGGGCAACGAAAAGCGCGAAGCCGCATTTGCCAAGCGCGGATCTGTTGTCGTCGGCGACATTGATCCCAAAGCCTTTGAGCTCTCCGGCGCTTACACGCCAGTACCCGGCGGCGTGGGCCTGTTGACGATTGCGATGTTGATGTCGAACACGGTGCGCGCCGCCAAAATGAGACGTGAATCGTCGCGGCGGGAGCAATAGCCCGTGCTCCGCGTCGGCCTCACCGGCGGATTGGGCAGCGGCAAAAGCACTGTTGCCGCGATGCTGCGCGAGCTTGGCGCTCAGGTCATCGAGGCTGACGCTCTTGGCCGCGAGGTGATGGAGCCGGGCCACGAAGTCTATGACCAGATCGTCGCGCGGTTTGGTCACGAGGTTGTGAATCCTGATGGACATCTTAATCGCGCACGCCTCGCCGATCTTGCGTTTCGTCATGGACGATTGCAGGAGCTGAACGCTATCGTGCATCCTCCGGTGATCGAGGCACAGCGCCGGTGGATGGATGAAGTGTTTGCTCGCGACCCAGCAGCAGTCGCCGTCCTTGAATCGGCGCTGATCTTTGAAGTCGCGCGCGACGCGTTAGCTCGCGGTGATAGAGACAGCGTTCTTGCCGACTGGCGCCGCCGCATCGATCGCGTCATTGTTGTCGACAGCGCCGGACGAATTGAAGATCGCGCGGTACGCCGCCGCGGGTGCCATGCATCTGGAATTCGCAGTGAACTCGACCGTGGACGCAATCAAAGCCGATGCACGCAATCGCCTGGCGCACCAGGTTCCGGACGCTGAAAAGGCAGCGCAGGCCGATTATGTACTTGATAATTCGGGCGATATCGCTGCCCTCCACGCGCAGGTCGCAACTCTGTGGCCGAGGCTGCAAGCCGAGAGCAACAAATCCGGGCAAAAGTTGTCACTAGAATAAGAGAAGCGGTTGCGCTAGACGCACGGGAACTCCGGCTAGCCGCGTCCGTACTGACTCCAGGAGGGTCTTTCAGGTCGACTAACTATGAGACTGACCCGGATTTTTATTATCGTTTTGCTTTTATTGGGCGGATTTTGGTTCATCACCACGCGCCTTGACCATCGTTTTTTCGGACCTCGCCCTGCGCTCACCGGGTCCGGCGGCTCAGCCACTCGCCGCTGGAGTTGACTGAGGCTCAAGCGGCGCCTGCCTACGATGCCGAAGAGCAGAACAATATCGCGATTTACAAGAAGGTCCTGCCGTCGGTGGTGAACATTACTTCCACTGCGCTGGTCTTCGACTTCTTTTATGGGAACGTTCCGCAGCAGGGCCAGGGCTCGGGATTCATTCTCGATAAGGCCGGCCACATTCTCACCAACTTTCACGTCGTCGACGGTGCGAATCGCGGCATCGAGGTGATGCTCTCGAATAAGCGCCGCTATCCGGCCCGCGTCGTTGGCACGGATAAGGTTCATGACCTGGCGTTGCTGCAGATCGACGCGCCCGATCTGCAAGCGGTTACACTCGCCGACTCTTCGCAGCTCAACGTGGGGCAGAAGGTTTATGCCATTGGCAATCCGTTCGGGCTGAGCGGCACCATGACGCGCGGCATCATCAGTTCCATCCGGTCGATTCGCAACCAGGATGGCGCGCCGATTGAAGACGCCATACAGACTGACGCGGCAATCAATCCGGGCAACTCCGGCGGGCCGCTGCTTAATTCGTCGGGTGAGGTTATCGGCATCAACACGATGATCGCGTCAAATGGAGCGGATCAGAGCTCCGGCATTGGCTTCGCCATCCCCATCAATACCGCTAAAGCGGTGCTCGCCGATCTGCTGCGCTACGGGCGTGTGAAGCGGCCTTCGCTGGGCATCGTGTCGTACGCGATTGGCCCTGACCTCGCGTCGCAGATGGGCCTCTCTGCCGATTCGGGCGTACTGATTCAGCGCGTCGTTCCCGGCGGGGCGGCCGAGCGCGCGGGGCTGCGCGGCGGCAATGAACAGGCCTACGTGGGCAACCAGCCAATCATGATCGGCGGCGACCTCATCGTCGCTGTCGATGGCCAGCAGGTTACTGATCCGGGGGACATCAGCGCGATGATGGATAAGCACCAGGCGGGTGACACAGTCAGCGTGACCATTGTGCGCGGCAAGAAACAGATGACTCTGAAATTGATATTGGGAGAGGCAAGGGACACGAACATTTAGCGACAGCATCCCTCGGGGGTTAAAACCCCTTATTCCGGCTGCCTCTTTTGGCCCGGCTTGAGCCGTGCCCTTGTTTCAAAGCCACTCCTCGGTTGCAAAGCTGTCGCCCTTTTGCAAAGCCATTCCGCAGTTGCAACGCTGTTGCCCGGCTGCAAAGCCGTTCCCCGGTTGCGAAGCTGTCTTCTTATTGCATAGCAGTTTCTTGAAACGCACTCTAGTGGTTTCGCGGGCCACTCCTTGATCGGAGCGGCCCGTCTTGCAGTCCATTGTTAATTCACGATTATTCGCTTCACAAAACAATCAGCGCGCTTTTGCCGCCAGTTTCATGAGCCGATCAACCAAGTCCGTCTGCTTCTCGTCTTGCATGTGCGCGCTGCGTGATGGGCGGACCCGAACCCACTTCCACGGTTTCACCGGGTCTCGCTCATAGCAGTAGGGCAGACTCTGAGGAACAATTCCCTCCCGAATCGCACGCGCCGCCCTTCCGAATTTGGTTTCTCTTGCCATCGGCATCGCTCTTTAGTCAAGTGAACAACCATGTGTCTATTAGAAGCCGGCGCTCATCTCTGCCTGCGTCACTTGCGCAACCTGTAGGCGCGCCAGTGAAACTGGCTCGTTGTAGTGCGCGGCTACGATGTGCGCTGAGCGGTCTTGATTCAGATAAGACTCAACGGCGGCCAGTTTCACGGCGGACGCAGCTGCCATCTTCGCCACTTGCGCTTTGCTTGAGATGGTCTGCACCAGAGAGAGAATCGCGACGACAATCGTGCCGACGCCCTCTATGGCGGCGAGCGCGTGTTGCTGGCTGTTTGCATTCACGATCTTCGCTGCCTGCAACAAAGCCGTGTTCACCTGCTGCTGGAAAGTCACAATCTGGTTCTGCAATTGCGCGAGCAGACTGGCTGAGGGATTGGCAAGATAGGCTTTGGCCTGAGCGACTAACAGATTGCTCGCCGCGTCAAAGCCAATTGTTGCCGCGGCAAAGATGGGCGCGTCGGCCGGCGCGAGCAGTGCGGCGGTCGAGTCGACGGTGGCCACGGCGCTTTGCAGCGGCGGCGTCCAGTTGACAATGTTTTCGGCTACGCTTGTTGCGGTGCAGCCCTGCATCCAAGGCAGCGGAATTACGAGCGCGATCAGCATCCACGCGCCAAGCTTGGCCTGCTGGCTGGCTGTGGCACTTACCGGCTCCTCGGCCAGAGGCCGGACTTGTTGCCGAAGAGGGATCTTTCGCAAGCAGCCCCAAGAGCGCAGTGGCCAGCGCGCTCGCCAGCGATACGGCGGTTCCGGTTCCCACTTTGCCGAGCGAAACGCCTTGCTGCGACAACACTCCGGCAATGCTTGCGACCGCAATGAGCAGCCCGGCCGCCGATGTTTTCGGATGATTCCAGATATTTTTGAAGTTCATTTTTGACAACACTCCTTTGTGCCGCTGCATTTTGAGCGGTTCGCAGTTGATGTAGCCATTTCCGGCCTCGGAGCAGGGTGGATTTTTCTTGATAAAAAATCCACTCGGTGACCGTGGCTTCGCGACACAGTAACTGCGGACCGCTCGAGCTGCGGCGTGCGGGGTTGAATTGAATTGGTGAACTTGCGCCTCAACATTTCCTGCACAGGACCGGCGTCACGCGCGCACGCGATTTGACGCCGGCCTTGTACAGGCTCCCGGAGCAGCCCGCGATGCTTTTGGATACTTCCGTGGTTCCGGCCCAGCATCCAAAAGCGGGCTGACCTCGACAGACAAAAACGGTTCCGCGCCCCGGCGCCATCGGCACGCGCAGTTCAGCCGGAGGAACCGCTTGTCCCCACTTACCCATGGGCAGGGAGGCGGGCACTGAAGAACCGCGCCAGCGACGGCGAACACATTCGCCCGGCTCGGTATGTCCGTAACTTGTCTGGTTATTTTTAAGGTTAGGCTATTTGCGGCAAATTATCGGCAATTTGGGGTCCGCTGTGAGTTGCTGAAAATAAAGGACTTGCAACAAAGTTGAGCGGAGAGCCTCTTGACAAGCGATTAAGGGGAGCCAAGACCGGCGCTGATCGGGGCAGTCGCGGGCCGGCAGGCGCGGCGCAGATCGGCGCGCGGAAGGCATCTTTTCTCGGGCACGAAATCACGGAAAAACATGGCAGTTAATTGCCACTTAATTACGCAATATTGGGCAATTTTCGACCATATATTGCGGGGAGGTTTGTTGATTACAAAGGGCGACTGAGTCGAAATGCACCGAAAACAGGGCGGTCTTTTTTTTTTATTTAATTAATTGATTTCTAGTCTCCGGTTCCTGGTAAAGCCCAAAGTGAATTTGGCTAAATCTGAATTGAGGTTAGCAAAAGGCAATGAATTAATCGGCAGACTTGCCGAATGATTTTTGTCTTGTAGATTCAGCAGATTGCGATGAAGGGGCGCGAGCATGGGCTTGACTACAAGTTGATTCCCCGATTGGGTGGCCAATCGCCCATCATCCGATCAACGGCAATTGCGCTCGCTTGCATAGAACGAATTGAACTCAAGCACTGGACCACAAGTGGCCGTCGGTTTTTTCAGTGCGTGAACCATCTGCGATAGCCTCGGATTGTGACATCGATGCGATTTCGTCTGCCAATGAGCTATGAAACAGTCTGCACTACCGACGGCAGTATGTTTGTATGTGTTGGACGACGGGTCAACGGGTTCGATGTGGAGAGCCGTCAGAGAATTATGTCTGCTCGTCTCTTTCCACATCCCTCCCATTCTGATTTTTCGCCTGACAATAAAAAGGTCGCTGTCAAGTATACGAATGGCCGCATCGTAATTCTTGATCTCGCTACCGGCAACGTGATGCGGGACTACGAGAATCAGAAAGAGGGTGAGGGTAGCCAAGCATTCTTTTCGCCCGACGGCGAAGAACTGATCGATGGGTCATGGAACGGCTTCATATCGATTCGGAAACTGAGTGGCCCCGGAGTGAGCAGAAAACAATTTCCCGGTGAGATGATTGACCGTATTTCTCACGATTTACACAAGCGTTCCTGGTTGATGCAGCATAAGAAAAAAGCTGAGCCGGGAAAGACATGGCCTGATTACGACTATCTGGTACTGCACCGGTGGCCTCTTTTCGAGCGGAAGGCAAAGGTGTTTTCGTTCGATTGCTACCTTCATTCGGCGACGATCTCACCCGATGGGTCGCATATTTGCTTCATTTGCAGGCGGAGGGGTGGCGGGGACTCGTGGATACAGGTCGTAAGAACTTCCGACAGCAAAATCATCGCAATCAACGCCGAGGTCGAGATCGGCGGGACTGGAATTGAACTCGCTTGGTCAACTGAAAGCACTTTAATCGGCTCGGTTCAGAAAGGGCGTTTCGTGTTTTATCGAGCATCTGACCTCGCGTCATTGGGAGAGATTCCGTGTAAGTACCCTTCCAGCATCTGCTTTCTACCGAAGGACGATCTGGTGGTGTTAGGCACGTGGAATTCGTCCGCGCTTGTTAGCATCGCAGACGTTCTGATGGGCAATGTGAAGATGGCGTAACGAATGCTATTGATCCAGCCGCAACGGAAGTTGACCGTCCGGAATTTTTAGTTGTGGATCGAAGGCCCGGGCATGAATCCCCAGCCAGCTGTTCCCTTCAAACACACCTACTACCCGAGGTCCCTATTTCTTCACGTAATTGCGGCCGTGGATTTGGTACTCGCCACTCAAAACGCGCGCAATTGCTTCGGTGTAGGCCAGGTGTTCTTCGGCGAGGATCCGCTCGGCGAGCGAATGTTCGTTGTCTGAATCGAGCACTGGAATAGCGCGCTGCACGATGATGGCGCCGTGATCAAGTTCTTCATCTACAAAGTGGACGGTGCAACCGGTGACCTTTGCGCCGTAGGCAAACGCCTGCTCTTGTGCTTCAAGCCCCGGGAACGCGGGCAGCAGCGAGGGATGAATGTTGAGAATGCGGTTGGGAAACGCGGCAATGAATTGCGGCGATAGCAGGCGCATGTAGCCAGCGAGGCAGACGAGATCTACCTTGTACGCGCGCAGGGATTCGGCGACATCGGCGTCGTGCTCTTCACGTTTGCGGCCTTTCGACTCGAGCACTGCGTGCGGCAGGCCAAGTCGCTCCGCGGCGGATATACCTGCGGCGTTGGCGACGTTTGAGATTACGACGGCGATTTCGGCGCCTTTCAGGCGGCCGGTGCGGATCGACTCAGCGATGGCGAGGAAGTTGGAGCCGCGGCCGGAGAGGAGGATGCCTAACCTGCAATTTGGCGGAGTTTGCATTGGTTCAGAAGAAATCAATTCGACTCCGGGCGTCTGGGGTTAGTTTGGAGCAACGAGCGATGCAAAAGATGCGACCAATAGGAGAAGATTGGCAATCCCAAGAAGCCATGCTCCTCCAGAAGGCTCTCGCCGGATCAATGTGACGAGCCCCGCTCCAGTAGGAAAAATGCCGGCCAACGGCCACGCCACCATGAAGGTCACACCCTGGTCATACACAAATTGATGTGAACGATACAAACCATATCTCTCCATCACGATGTTGAGAATGGAGCAAATGAATAGCACAAGGACGGTGAGGGCGCTTGAAAATGCAAACGGCCGGCGCGGGCGCTTTTCTGTCGTTCGACGCCTACTTCGAAAGTCGCACGCGAGAAGGACTGCCGCCGGAAGGGCCAACGCGGCCGATATGATGCACGTCTTCCTAATCCATTCGGCATCCGTCATTCTTGGAGTCCAAGAGCGCCCAGCTACGTGTACTGTACCCGGCGCTCCCCCTTGACCACGCGGCCAATGACGTAGAACTTCTCTTCAGAGCGGTCGAGCAGATTTTTTGCGCGGGTAAACTTTGCCGCCGGAATTGCCGCGATGAGCCCAATGCCCATGTTGAAGGTGCGCATCATTTCTTCTTGCGGAATGTTGCCCAGGTCGCGCAGATGCTCAAAGATGGGCAGCACCGGCCATGAGCCGATCTCGACTTGCGCCATGACTCCCTTGGGCAGAATGCGGGGCAGGTTCTCGGTGATTCCGCCGCCGGTAATGTGCGCCATGCCGGTGGTCATCCCCGCGCCGACGAGCTTCTGGATCACATGCAGATAGCTGCGGTGCGTGCGCAGGAGCGATGCGCCGGCCTTTTCTTTGATCGCGGTGACATATTGCGTGGCCTTGTATCCGGCCACCTCAAACAGCAGCTTGCGGGCGAGCGAGTAGCCGTTGGTGTGCAGGCCTGTGGAGGGCAAACCGATGAGCACGTCGCCGGGTTTGATGCCCGCGCCGGTCACCATTTTGTCGCGATCGACAGCGCCGACGATGAAGCCGGCAAGATCGTACTCGCCGTCAGAATAGAAGCCGGGCATCTGCGCGGTTTCGCCGCCGATGAGCACGCAGGCGTTGGCTTTGCAGGCATCGGCAAGGCCGCTGACGACGCTCTCGACCACGTCTTCATCGAGCTTGCTCGTCGCGAGGTAATCCAAAAAGAAGAGCGGAGTGGCGCCCTGTACCGCAATGTCGTTTACGCAGTGGTTGACCAGGTCAACGCCCACGGTTTGGTGAAGGCCGAGTTGAAATGCGACCTTGAGCTTGGTGCCGACGCCGTCGGCCGAGCTGACCAGGATGGGGTTCTTCCAGCGTTGCATGTCGAGCCGGTAAAGCGCGCCGAAGCTGCCGATGCCGCCTAGTACGTTGCGATTAAAGGTCTTCTGCGCCAGGTACTTGATTCGCTCCTTGGCGTGGTCGCCGCTGCGCAGGTCCACGCCCGCGTCGGCGTAGGTCACGGTTTTGGTCTTGGTCTCTTGAGGCACGGCCTGGGCTTTCTCGTCAGTAGATTGATTCGGCGGATAAATTCGGCCGGTCTAAATCAGCCGGATTGATTCGGTCAGATTGATTTTCCTCTAAGGGGAGCCGGAAATCAGAATTCTAGCAGCAATGATCCGGGCCATTTCCCACAAAACGCGATACGGGACGGCCGTGCGCGCTGGCTAGCTGTTTGGCTGATGTGCCGAGAATTATTTCGGGAAAGATGGAAAGTAAGCTTGACATTGAAATTGGGTCAGGCTATTCTGGTTTGGAAAGTCAGCTTTACATGAGATGGGCCGCTATTTACCGTGTCGCAGACCATCACAAACCGGGTTAAAGAGCTGCGAATTGCTCTTGGCTGGACCCAGGAACAGCTGGCCCAGGCCGCGGGAGTTTCGCGGCAGAGCATCAACTCGATCGAACGCGATCGGTACGTGCCCTCGCTTGAGCTGGCCCTGATTTTTGCGCGCATCTTCTCGTGCCCCACAGACCAAATTTTTCAGTTGGAGAGCAAATCATGACTCACCCCATCCTGAGCCGCATTCTTATGCTCGACCAGGTCGCCGACGAACGGTTTCGCGAGCATCAACGCCGCTCGACCAGCGCGGCGGCCATTATCGGTGTGCTTATTGCGTTTGCGATGCTCGAATACCATTTGCTGGTTGAGCACCGCGTGCAATGGGATCTGATTGCCGTGATTTATGCGATGGGCCTGACAAAGGTCGCACTGATGCGCTGGTATCACTTCAAAAACTAGATTCTTCAGGGACGATTTTTGTGCGCGTGCTTTGCCGTCGAACTCTTGAGTCGCCGAACATTTGAAAGGAAGCCCAATGTTTTTGATTGACAGTCGTAGTCTGAAAAAATCTTTACCGCTTCTTATTGGCCTGTTGATCGTGGCTCAGATCGACCTGGCGAGCGCAGCGGGATGGCCGCAATCGCTTTTGTCGCTGCTGCATCTGACGGCTGCGAACAACGACCTCTGCCGCGGCGTATGCACCGGGATTGGAATTTCCATTGACGTTTTGGTGATCTTTCTGCTCGTGCGCATTTTTGCGAAGCGGGCAATGCAGGACGGCGGCGAACAGGAACAGGAATGAGGTTGTTTGTAGCGGTGCGACTGGACCGGTACGACAGAACTCAAGAAAGGAGAATCTGAAAAATGAACTCACTGTATCGTTCGCGCGACCCAAGGATTCGGCGGTTGCTGGCGTTCGCTAATTTCTTGCTCGTTTTCGGCTTGCTGCCGTGGGTTTTTCGCGAGTACATACCCTTCAATCACAATTGGCTCGATGCGTTCTGCGGATTTTTTATCGGCGTTTCTATCACGGTGAACTTGTACTGCCTGCGCGCGGGCCGCCGCTGCCGCGAAACGCAAGCGTGAAGTTGTGGCGTGCGTTTTCGGTGCAGTTAAGGTGCGATTTTTTGATCGGCGAAAGGAAGACTCGACCATGATTCTCAGCAAACTCGAAAACGCTCCCGAAAAGAAGATCCCCGTTGCAATGGCTCTGATCGTCGTGGGCTTGTCGATGACTGTGATCGGCATCTCGTGGTCTCGGTTTGCGCCTTCGGCGCCGCACTCGGGGACCGACTGGAACGACTTTTTCCGTGGAGCAATCTTCGGCGTGGCAATTGTTCTGGAGATCGCCGGCGTTGCAATTGCTGCGTCGGCGGCTGCCGCGAAAAAACGCGACGCGCGATAGGACAGGCTGCCGATTTCAATCGAAGTCGAGGCCATTGGCCTTCTATACTGAAGCCAAGATGTGCGCAAAAATTGGGAGCGATAAAACCCGGAGCTCAAGGATTCGGGGCACGGAGATTCGCGCACCGCGACGCGACCGTTCGATGGAGCTGCAAGAGCGCGCGGAGCAGTTCTTTCCCGGCGGCGTCAACTCGCCAGTTCGGGCCTTTAAGGCGGTTGGCGGATTGCCGCCGTTCATCGATCGCGCCAAGGGCGCTTACCTTTACGACGCGGACGGCAATCGCTACATCGACTACTTCGGCTCCTGGGGACCGATGATCCTGGGGCACGCATTTCCGCCAGTCGTCGAGGCCATTGAGCGGGCTGCGCGCAACTCCACCAGCTTTGGCGCATCTACCGCTGCCGAAGCCGATTTAGCCGAGCGCATCAGCGCCTGCTATCCCGCAATCGAAAGAATGCGCTTTGTAAGTTCGGGCACTGAGGCGACGATGTCGGCCATTCGCGTGGCGCGCGCCGCGACCGACCGAAAGCTCATCATCAAATTCGATGGCTGCTACCACGGCCACTCTGACGGGCTGCTGGTAAAAGCGGGTTCCGGAGTTGCGACTCTGGGAATTCCAGGGTCGGCCGGCGTTCCGAAAGAGATCGCACGGCTCACTCTTGCGTTGCCGTTTAACGACCTCAACGCTGTGAAAGCTGCTTTCGCGGCGCACCCGAAGGCCATCGCTGCTGTGATCGTCGAGCCTATCGTTGGCAATGCGGGATGCATCGCGCCCGCGGCGGGCTATCTCGCAGGCCTGCGCAAAATCACCGCGAACCACGGCGCGCTGCTGATTGCGGATGAAGTGATGACAGGCTTTCGTGTAGCGCTGGGCGGCGCATGCGAACTCTACTCGCTCGATCCCGATCTAGTGTGTCTTGGAAAAATTGTTGGCGGAGGGCTGCCTGTCGGCGTATTCGGCGGCAAGAGCAAATTCATAGACCAGCTCGCGCCTTTGGGGCAGGTTTATCAGGCCGGCACTCTCAGCGGCAATCCGCTGGCGATGGCGGCGGGGCTCGCGACGATTAGTTATCTGCAGAAACATGCAGCTGAGGTTTACCCGCGCCTTGAAACGACTACCAAAGCTGTTGCTGAGGGCGTTGCGCAGGAGGCCGAGCGGGCCGGCATTCCGCTCACCACCAATCGCGTCGGCTCGATGTGGACGTGGTTCTTCACAAAAGGCCCAGTGACCAATTTTGCCCGCGCTGCCAAAAGCGATACGGGGGCGTTCGGCCGCTTTCATCGGGCTATGCTCGATCGCGGCGTCTGGCTGCCGCCTTCGCAGTTTGAAGCGGCATTCATCTCGACTGCCCACGGAGACGTAGAAGTGCAGGCGACAATTGCCGCCGCGCGCGAGGCGTTTTCGTCCTTGCGCGAAAGCTAAACCGCTCGCTCAAGCCCACGAGTCGAGAGTCACAAAACGGTGCGTCTCTTTGTACTCCAAGATCAGCCGCTCGGCCGCGAGAACTGAGGGCTGGCGATTTGCAGCGGGATCGTTGTGACCGCCGTCGTGCAGCACGATGTTCGCCGCGCGACCCGACTGCTGTAGCCGGTCGATTTTGTTCATCAACCGCGTCGCAATCCGGTCCGGTGAGGGATCGCTCCAGTCGGGTACCATTGCGTTCCACAGCACTGTGACGAGACCCATTTCGCGCGCGATGCGAAACACTTCTGGCCGGCGCGCTCCGTAAGGCGGGCGGAAAAACTTCACCGGCACGCCGGTGATCTGGTGAAGCGTCTGCTGTGTTCGCTTCAGTTCTTCGCTAATTTCTTCAGAAGAGCTTCGTGCCAGGTTGGGATGAGACCAGGTGTGATTTCCGATTAAGTGGCCCGCCCTGGCAATTCGCCGCACGAGTTCGGGCTGTGCTTTCGCCTGCGCGCCGACCAGAAAAAAAGTTGCATGCACGTCGTGGCTGGCGAGAATTTCCAGGAGTTTGGGCGTCCAGGTGGGATTCGGCCCGTCGTCGAAGGTGAGCGCAATCTCGCCAGGCCGCGCAGGCGCAGTGAGCGCCTTGCCGAAAAGCCGCGAACTCGGCCACATGGATGCATAAGCGTACACGCCTGCCGCAGCGCCCGCGCACGCGGCCACGCCCAACCCTGCATAAACCGCGGTTGCGATTGGAGACGTCATTCTTACCTTTCGGTTTGCGTGCCTCTCAGTATTCTGCGTCGGACCGCATATTGGCAACCTGTCCACGCCCTCATGTTTCACATTGTCTTAGCATGGATTTTTTCGTCGCTCTGCCGCTTGGCATGCATCGCGCCTGCTGCCATCCGCTGCGTGGCGCGCTTTTCGCTGGAACGCCGCTGCTGCCGCCAAGTTGTCATTGACGTTATGCCGTAGTTCCACACCGCGGTGAAGAGCAGGCCGATTACTGCCGCCAGCACCCACGGAACACCGCGGCGGAACGCCTCACTCGCAATGGCCACGTTGGCTGCCACGCCCAAGCCGCAGGCGAGGCAGAACGTGACCAGCCCGCTCCAGAATCTCCAACCCTTGAGCCGCCGGTCGCGATAGGTTACGGAGTTGTTCAGAACAAAATTGAGAATCATCACGATGAATGTCGCGACGGCCTGACCGGTCTCAAAGCTGAGACCCGCAAACTTGCGCAACGCGCCCAAAATCAGCAGGTGGACGCCGACGCCAAGCGCACCCACCATTGCGAAGAGCACAAAGCGCACATTCACCAGGTTGCCGAGGTGCTTGTCTACCAGCAATTCAAAGTACTCGAGGCCAACCACCACATCAAGCTTGCTCTCGCCGTGCTCGCGCTGCCCGAAGCGATAAGGAACCTCGCCGATGCGCAGCCCCGGTCCCGCCGAGAGCACAATGTCCAGCAGAATTTTGAAGCCGATACCCGAAAGCCGATGCGCAAACTGCTCGAAGGTCGCCAGTCGCACCATGAAAAAGCCGCTCATGGGATCGCTCAGTTCATGCTCCGCGCCCATGAGGCTCAGACGCCGGCCCAGATGGCTGAGCTTTACGCGCCACGGAGTAAACTCGCCCATGCTGCCGCCGGCAATGTTGCGCGAGCCAACGACGAGGTCGAGATTTTCATCGCGAATCCGGCGCAGCATTTCCGGCAGCGCGGTTTCATCGTGCTGCATATCGGCATCCATCACCGCGACGTAAGGCGCGGCGGTGCCGAGAATCCCCTCAATGCAGGCCGATGCCAGCCCTCGCCGGCCGATTCGTTGCAACACGCGCACGTTGTCATGCTGCTCAGCCAGCAGGCGCACCACGTCCGCGGTGCCGTCGGGCGAGTCGTCATCTACGAAAATTACTTCATAGCGGACGCCGTGGAGCGCTTTCTGAAGCCGATCGACCAGCGGACCCACATTGCCGCTCTCATTGAATGTGGGCAGCACGATCGCCAGATCGTAGGCCATTCTTTCCTCCACGGCTCTTGTTCAATCTCGATGCGGATCGGCTTGGCAACCAATGCCCCGCTCTCATCCTTATACAACTTGGAAGAATCGACGGGCCAGCGCTGTTTCTGCGGGGAACCACTGGCGTATACTGGGGTTGTTCGGGTCGCATCCTGAGTCTTCGGAGCGGCACTGGAGCCTATCATGAGCCTTACCCAACCTCCCTCGGGCGCACATTCCTCTCTGCCCGGTGTTCCCGTTCCCAAAGTCACTATGCCCGCGCTCACAGAGATGAAGCGCCAGGGCAAGCCCATCTCCGCGCTCACCGCGTACGACTACTCCACTGCGCGCCTTATTGATGAGGCTGGGGTCGACCTCATTCTTGTCGGCGACTCGCTGGCCATGGTCGTTCTCGGCCAGGAAAACACGCTCGCAGTCACTATGGACGAGATGCTGCACCACACGCGCGCCGTAAGCCGCGCCGTGCATCGCGCTCTGGTTGTAGCCGACATGCCGTTCGGCAGCTATCACGGGGCGATTTCTGACGCTTTGGCCAACGCCGTGCGGTTCGTGAAGGAAGCCGGCGCTGAAGCAGTCAAGATTGAAGGCCCTCGCATCGAACTGGTGCGCGCTCTGGTTGCGGCGGAGATTCCCGTCGTTGGCCACCTCGGACTCACGCCACAAAGTGTCCATCGCATGGGAGGCTATCGCGTGCAGGCTCGCACTGCCGAAGCCGCGCGCGAGCTTGAGGCCGATGCGCTTGCGCTGGCCCGTGCGGGTGCGGGGGCTATCGTGCTCGAAGGCGTTCCTCGCGAGGCTGCCGCGGCGATCACCGCGGCGCTGCCCATCCCGACGATTGGAATTGGCGCCGGTCCGGAATGCGACGGGCAGATTCTTGTCTTCCACGATCTGGTCAATCTCAGCTTTGCGCCGCAGGCCAAATTTGTTCGCCGGTATGCTGACGCGTCAGGGCTTTTTCGCTCCGCGATTGAGCGCTACCGCGAAGACGTGGAGCATCGCGCCTTCCCGGCAGACGCAGAGAGCTATCACCTGCCGTCTTCCGCAGTTCGGCAGGCCGGCGTGTCTGCCGATTTGATGGCCGGAGATGCCGGGACGGGTTTCGATTCTGAAGACGCGGTCGTGAATCGGGACGCCTTCGAGGATTGGGGTCGCTGACCCTGATGGTGATTCTCCGCACAGTTGATGATTTGCGCCGGTGGTCGCGGGAGGCCCGGGCCAAGCTCGGCAATATCGTCGGCCTTGTGCCCACGATGGGCGCGCTACATGCAGGCCACGCGTCGCTTATTCGCGCGGCCCGTGCGGCGTGTTCCCACGTTGCCGTCAGCCTCTTCGTTAACCCCACGCAGTTTGGCCCCGGCGAGGATTATGCGCGCTATCCGCGATCTTTTGAGGCTGATTGCGCTCTTGCGGAGTCTGAAGGCGCAGATGTGCTTTTCGCTCCTAGCGTTGAGGATCTTTATCCCAACGGCTCCACTTCCATTTTCGTTGAAGTTCCGGACCTCGGCGGTCGCCTTGACGGCGCATCGCGCCCCGGCCATTTTCGCGGCGTGGCTACCGTTGTCGCCAAGCTGCTGATCGCCGCAGACCCTGATCGCGCCTTCTTCGGCCAGAAAGACGCAGCGCAGGTGGCCGTCGTTCGACGGATGGTTGCCGATCTCGGACTCGCAACGGAAATTGTTGCCTGCCCCATCATCCGCGACGCAGACGGACTGGCGCTCAGCTCACGCAACGCCTATCTTAGCCCGGCGGAGCGAGCGCAGGCTCTCACGCTTAGCCGGGCTATTCTTCGCGTCGAGTCGCTTGTCGCAGGGGGCGAGCGCCGTGGGGCGGTTTTAATCGAGGCGGCACGTGGAGTTTTTGCCGATGCACGCAGCACCTTCGGCTCGGCACTCAGCGCCTTCGGCCCAGGGCCCGAAGTGCGGATCGACTATATCGCGCTGGTTGACTGGGCTACGCTCGAGCCGGTCGATACCGCTGCTCCCGGGACGCTGTTCGCCGTGGCCGCGTATGTTGGGACGACGCGGCTGATTGATAATGCGATCTTGAAATGAAGCCGGCAAAAGAAATCGGTTGCGCTGGCTGGCGCGTTCGCTGCAACCTGATAGTGAATGCCGGAACTGCCTGACATTACCGCATACGTTGCCGCGCTTGAGCCGCGTATTCTCGGTCAGACTCTCGAGCGCGTCCGGCTGCAAAGCGTTTTTGTTTTGCGCACCGCCGACCCGCCGATTGAATCCGTCGCAGGCCGGACGGTTCGTGAAATCCGCCGCATTGGCAAGCGCATTGCGATCGGAGTCGAAGGCGGAGCCGCTTCTGACGACAAACTCTGGCTGGTCATCCATCTCATGATTGCGGGTCGTCTGCATTGGCGTCCGCCGCATGCGAAGCTGGCTGGCCGTCAGGCGCTTCTGGCGCTTGATTTTTCGGATGGGACGCTTGTTCTGACAGAGGCCGGGTCCAAGCGGCGCGCTTCGCTTCATCTGCTGCGGGGCGAGCAGGCGCTTCACGACATTGATCCCGGCGGCGTGGAGATTTTTTCTTCGGATATGAATGAGTTTCGCGCCGCTCTCTCCGTTGAGAACCGCACGCTGAAGCGCGCACTCACCGATCCGCGCCTGATCAGCGGCGTGGGCAACGCGTACTCCGACGAAATTTTGCACGCCGCGCGTCTCTCGCCGATCACACACACGCACAAGCTCACGCCCGACGAGTGGCAGCGCCTTTATGACGCAACGCGCTCGACGCTTTCTTTATGGACTGATCGACTTGTTGCTGAAGCAAAGACGAAATTTCCTGAGGGCGTTACTGCGTTCCGTCCGGAGATGGCGGTTCATGGCCGCTTTGGCAAGCCCTGTCCGCGATGCGGCAGCCCGATTCAGCGAATCAGGTACGCCGATAACGAAACCGACTACTGCGCCACTTGCCAAACCGGCGGCAAGGTCCTCGCGGACCGCAGTCTGTCTCGGCTGCTGGGGTCCGACTGGCCGCGCACTCTCGACGAGCTTGAAGCGCTGAAGCGCCGCTAGAGCGGAACCAAGAATGGTCGCGTCAACATAACCTTCCGCTTTCGGGACTCACCGACCCTGGCCCAGCTGTAAGGCCTTTGGCTGCTATCTATGACTCGTTGGTGTTAGTTACCACTTCTACGCTCCAGCCCTGAATTGCCTTGACATCGTTTCCTCGCATACCGCATCGTGATTGCGGCGGCTCCCATAAAACGGGGCGCGAGAGAAGCTCGTTCCATGATGCTTTTGCGCGCGGGAGGCCAACCTTAAAACCCGTTGTGGAGGAATCAAAAATGCACGTTGTGACCTGCTCCGCGATTTTGATGTCGATGGTGGTTACCAAGCACACCTTGATCGTGATTTTCGTTACGGCGATCTTGCAGTGGCTGCTGGGCGCACTCTGGTATGGGCTCATTTTCAAGAAGTCGTGGATGGCCCTGGCCGGCTTTTCAGAGACCAACAAGCCGAAGAACGGTGCCATGACGATGGTCTTCTCGTTTATCGCCTGCCTGATGCTGTCGTATGTCCTGGCGCACGTTATCGCGTTTGCGGGAGCCATGACCTACACCGGGGGAGCAAAGTTCGGCGTTATCTGCTGGCTTGGATTTATGGCGCCACCGCTCTTTACCCAGCACATTGCTGAGAACCGCCGCGCCAATCTGTTTGCGATTAACGCTGCGTATTGGCTTCTGGTGATGGCGCTTGGCGGCGGTCTGCTGGCAGCTTTCCACGGGTAGCGCGTTTCTGGTTCACGCACCACGGCGTTCCGCCGGCACAGGGGCAATTTCCTCGCGAAATTGCCCCTTTTGCATTTGATAGCAAGCGCCGCGTGAGGCCCGCCTCGGCAATTTCAAGCCGCGGATGATCTTCGATCGCCTTCGTTCCCTCGCCGACCTGGACCCCTCTCGTCATAAAATCGATGCATGAGCCGCTCAAGAATCAGCACCGACGGCGCGCCAGCCGCAATCGGGCCATACGCGCAAGGCGTGCGTGCAGGAAACCTCATCTTTACGGCAGGCCAGGGTGGTCTGGATCCGGTGACCGGCCAGGTAGTCCCCGGCGGAATCAAGGAACAGACAGCGCGAACACTTGAGAACCTGAAGGCCGTTCTTGAAGCGGGCGGCAGCAGCCTGGGCCAGGCGGTAAAGGCTACTGTGTTTCTCAAGGACATGAACGATTTCGCCGCCATGAATGCGGTGTACGCGACCTACTTCGGCTCGGACAGCGACACGTTGCCTGCACGCACCACGGTTGAAGTGGCCCGCTTGCCGCGCGACATACTTGTTGAAATTGAAGTTGTCGCGGAAGTGTGAGCAGGGCCCAGCCGGCGATCTGGTATTCGATGTTTTGGAAGCGCGGGAGGTCAATTTGAGCAGTTCAGAAAACGAATCCGAATCCAAAGTTGTCCGCAGCGATGCTGAGTGGCGAACGCTGCTGACCCCGCAGCAGTATCATGTGCTGCGCGAGAAAGGCACCGAGCGCCCATTTACCGGCCTGCTCACCGAGAATCACGAGACCGGCAACTACCACTGCGCGGCTTGCGGCGCGCTGCTTTTCATGAGCGGCGCCAAGTTCGACTCCGGCTGCGGCTGGCCGAGCTTTATGCTCCCTGCGGGCTCCAAATCCGTTGTGGAGCACGAAGACATGAGCCATGGCATGCGGCGGGTTGAAGTGACCTGCGCCCGCTGTGGCGGGCATCTGGGCCACGTATTTCCGGACGGCCCGCGCCTACGGGACTGCGCTACTGCATCAATTCGGCGTCGCTGAGCTTTACGCGAGGGGGCAAATAAGCGCGCTCTTGTGCGGAGCGAGCCATGGGACTGCGGAAGAAGTCGAGACAGGAAAGTGCCATCCCTCGGCGGCTAAAGCCGCTCTCAATTTGCGGCGCTTACGGCACGACTGAAGTCGTGCCCTGACACTTCGTGCCACTCCCGAGTATTTTTCGGCAGGCTACTGGTGCTCGCGCTCAGTCGACGCCGGATCTTGGCGGACAACAAAACCCCGTCCTTTCGGGACGGGGTTGTTTGAACTCTTAATTAATGGATAAGAGCGCAGCAGATCGTTGCGCGCAAAGGATGGAAGTGCGAAGGGTCTTACGCCTTGGCGACTTTTCCGCTCTTGATGCAGCTTGCGCAGACGCGCAGCCTCTTCGATGTACCGTTCACCATCGCCTTGACTGCCTGGAGGTTCACGTTCCAGCGCCGACGCGTAATGTTGTGCGCGTGGGAGATATTATTGCCAAAGCGCGGCCCTTTGCCGCAGATGTCGCAAGTTTGTGCCATGGTCCAACTCCAAATCCTGTAATGATTTCGGCGCCGTTCAAGCGGGCGTAATGCACTCAGCCGCGCGCGCCATCAGCTTGCCGAATCTTCAGTATATCAGTCATTGGGGGCGGGCATAGGGGGCGCACGCGCGGCCGCGGCCGCCGGCCCTCTAGAGAGCGCGGCGGCGCACTTCAGACCGCGTTGAGATTATTTTGCCGGCGGTGGAGTGGCAGCTGCCGCGCCAGCAGGTGCCGCCAGCCGGAGGGCCACCCTCTTTAGGAAGGACGAAGTCCTCGGGCATCGAGTGGCCGCGATGGCAGGTTCCGCATGTGACTGTCATTCCCATCGAGTCCGGATCGAGCGTCTTCGCCTTGCTGATGTAGTCGGCGTTGATCTGCTGCGTCATCGCGTATCATGATGCGCGCGATCTTCTTGTTGTCCTTGGAGTCGTCGGCGAAATTCATGCGCGGCCTGCCATTGGGCATCAGGTTATTCGGGTCGGCGGCGTGGCAAAAGTCGCAGTGCACGCCGAGCGATCCGGCAAAACCCTCCATGATTTCGTGCACCTGTTGGCCGGTCAGGTTCTTGGGCAGCACCTGCAGGTTGGTGGGCGCCGGAAGATTGCGCATGGGCGGGCCGCCGGGCGGCATGGCATTCCCGGGAGGAGCCCCAGCGGGCGGAGCTTGAGCAGCTGGCGGCTGGTCTTGCGTCGCTTGCACTCCGGTGGTGGCTGCAAGCACGGCTACGGTTATGATTGCGACCGCGGCGGCGGGTGAGAGCAGGGAAGTTAGCTTCACGGGCGGGTTCCTTTCAATACATGTCCTGGAGACGTGTTTCGGGGACATGTTTTGGGGGCCTGTTCTTGAAACCCCGATTCGTGCACGGTAACAGTCTAAACGCGCCGCCCGGATGCTGGGGCGGCCACACGCAGAAAGATATTCGTGCCTGCCATCTTTTTGGGTCCCGAGACGCAGTCGTGTCCGGGCAGCGAAAAGCGCAACGGCAGCTCCACGGCATGGCGGATGCCGATGCGGCGCGTGACGAGGACTCGGCTCACGCGGAATCCGTCGTCGCGGACCTGAAGAGGTGAAGCCGGATCGAGCAGATCGAGACCGTCGTGGGCTGCGCGGGTGATGCCGAGAGCCTGGCACAAACGGCCGGGGCCGCCGGTAAGGTCGCATGGCGCCGCGTCTGACGGCAAGCCGCGACGGCGCGCCATTTGTTCGATGCCGGCCAAAGGATCGAGTGCGCGCAGCAGGATGCCGCCTCCCAGACCTTCCTCCTCGCAGGAGAAATTCATGCAGTAATAGCGGCCATAGATGAAGTAGACATAGGCGTGACCCGGCGGGCCGAAGAGGGCGAGATTGCGCGGCGTTGGCCCGCGGTGCGAGTGCGCGGCGGGATCGGGTGTCGCGTTGTGCGGGCCAAGGTAGGCTTCGACTTCGACGATGCGGCCAGCGAGCCATCCGGAGCGAGTGCGGCGGGCAAGGACCATGCCGAGCAGGCGAGGGGCGACGTGCTCCGGAGGCGCCTGAAAAAACGCGCGCTTCAGCAGCTTGCCGCGCACCTGGTCAGCCGACTTCGGCATGTGTGCCTTGTTCACGCCTTTTTGTGTGTCTTGTTCCATTCCTCGATCAGCGCAAGAACCTCTTCGGCGTGGCCCTGCGGCACGACCTTGGGATAGATGTGGAGCAGCGTCTGGTCGGGGCCGATGACGAAGGTCGTCCGCTCGATGCTCATGCCGTAGACTTTGTTTTCCTTGAGCACATCAAACTGTTTGCAGACTTTCTCGTCTACATCAGCAAGGAGATTGTAAGGAAGGTCGAATTTGGCGCGGAATTTGGCCTGGTCGGCTGGCGTGTCGCGGCTGATGCCGAGAACGACGGCGCCCGCAGCCAGGAGCTTCTTGAATGTATCGCGAAAGCCGCAGGCCTCAATGGTGCAGCCAGGGGTATCGGCTTTGGGATAAAAGAAGAGGATCACAGGCTTGCCCGCAAAATCGGAGAGGCTGACGGTTTTGTCCTCGTCGGTTTGCAGGGTAAAGTCGGCGACTTTCTCATGGAGCTTCATGGGGCATATCCTTTCAAAAGATCGGTTAGCTCTTAATGCAGACGATGGGTCGGGCCGAATGCGCTGAGCTGGTTGAGCCGGGCCGGATGAGTTGAAGCGGGGGCTGCAATTGCAAATTGCAATTTGGCCGCCGGTTTTGATTCCAGTTTTAATTATTGTCGAGGGAAGTGGAACGTGTCATCGCAAGGTTCAAGTCGATTGTGGATAAAGGCAGCCGGGCTGTTTGCTTCCGCTGCGTTCGTTTTCGTACTTGCTGCGCATGCGCAGTATCCGGGCCAGATTGCCAAACCCGAGACGGACGCGCCTGATCTGCGCGCTGTGGCGGTTTTCGAGTGGACCGGCGATGAAGCGCATCCCAAGGCGGCCCGGCTTGTCCCCGTGTGCATTTACGATGGCCAGGATTTGAATGATGCCAGCATCTACCTTACGCACCCCGAGCCGCTGGCTCTCGAAAGCGACGTGGAGTATCAACTGCAGCGGGACGGCAGCCCGGTGGGCCTCTTCGACATTGACACTTCTGCTCGGGAGCAAGGCGGATGGGTGGGCTACGGCAAGTGGAGACCGTTGCCCAAGGCGAAAGCGGCGCCAACGCAAGTGGCCAAAATCGATGCGGAGGACGATTCGCAGAGCGACGTGCCGATTCTGCACCGGAAACATCATGCCGATGATTCGGGTGGCGCGAGTTCCGGTTCCGGGTCTGGTTCGGGCGGCCCAGCTCCCGATCCTGACCGGCCTACGCTGCACAAGGGCGGCGACACTTCATCTACGAGTGCGGGCGGCGATTCGAATGCGCCGCCTTCCGATCCAGACCGCCCCGTCTTGCGTCGGACGGACGACAGCTCGGCGACGGGGGACGGGGCTGGTAACGGATCAGCCAACGGATCTGGCGACGACTCTGGCCGCCCCAAGCTGAAGAAGAAGAGCAAGGACGACGATGTGGGCTATGTTGAAGACGTCGCCAGCGCTGGCGATCCAAACCGTCCGCATCTCTCGTACGGCAAGTTTGCGGGTTACGGCGCGCCTGTTGTTCCCACGCTCTTCGGCTTGCCTGGGGACATGCAGCAGACCGTCGCCGTCTCCGACGCGACTGACCAACCTGAACATACCTGGAACTACATCTGGGCCAACCCCGGTGATGAAGACAAGATGCAGTCCGCGATGGAAGATGCGGCGCGTATCGCGCTTGGGCTGAATCCAACGCCCGCGCCAAAGCACACGCCAAGGACGGCGGCGACGCAGAGGGCGGCCAAGCCGACGTCCGCTCCGGCGCCTGCGCCGCTGCTGGTTGAGAAATTCCGCGTCTTCGAGCTGGCCTATGGATCCGGCGCGACCATGGTGCTCTCAGCGCACACCGCCGATGCCGGCGCCAAAGAGAAGTTTGTAACCCTGATTGCGCAGCCTGATCTTTATGGAGGCGTGAACGTGCTGGTAAAGAATGTGACGGACGGCGCCCATTTGGACGACACTCCGCGCATGCGGCTGGTGGATGCTGTGGAGGCCGAAAAAGACAACCGCGGCGAGCTTCTGTTTGAGCTCCGCGGCACGACTGAGCGCCAATTCGCTCTGTACCGGGTGCTGCGCGGCGATGCGACGCGCATCTTCGTCAGCGGCCCGGAGTCGATTGCAGTCGCCGCCGCCAACTGATAAATGCCCGTTTCGGTCGCGCTAGCGCCGCGCGCCTTTGGAATCAGCCGGGTTTGATGGATATAGGTCAAAGTTGATCAGGTAAAGCATAGATCTGTTTGCTCTTTGTGCACTCCCTTTCGGTACTTTCGCTTCTTCTTTGTTGCGCCGGGACCCGCACTTTATCCGGGTTCCTATACAATAAGAAGATACAAGTGGGCACATCGACACTTCTCAAGGATTTCCCTTCGCATGGCATCTGTAATCACCGGCCCCCAAATCGATCCCGTTTCTACTGAGTCAACCGAGCCCACTTCCGCAGTGACAGAGTCGAACGCATCGGCTGCCGCATCTGCCTCCGTTGCCGCCAAAGCTGTTGCCAAGTGGCGCCAGATTCGCATGGGCCGCAAGAACGCCGTGAGCGATGGGTTGAGCTGGCCGATGGTTTTTGTGATCGCGGTTTTTCACCTAGGCGCGATTGCCGCGCTGTTTCTCTTTAGCTGGCAGCGCCTGCTGGTCATGGCGATCCTCTATATCCTGGCGATCAACGTAGGCATCGGCATGTGCTATCACCGCCTGCTTACGCATCGCGGGTACAAGGTACCGAAGTGGCTTGAATACACGATGACAGTTTTTGCCACGCTCTCGCTTGAGGGCGGGCCTATCTTCTGGGTCTCAACGCATCGCGTTCATCACCAGCTCAGCGATAAAGAAGGCGATCCCCACACCCCGCGCGAAGGCGGCTGGTGGGCGCACGCGGGATGGATACTTTTCGGCCAGTCACTGCACCTGCAGATTGAGGCGCTCTCGCGCTACTCGCCCGACCTCAGCCGCGACCGCTTCCACGTGTGGCTCAGCAAATATCACTGGATTCCGATCACGATCAGCGCGGTGCTGCTGTTTTCACTCGGATGGTACTGGGGTGGTTTCGTCAACGGCCTGGCGATGTTCCTGTGGGGCGCACTGCTTCGCGTAACTCTGGGCCTGCACGCAACGTGGCTGGTCAACTCTGCTACGCACATGTGGGGCAAGCGCCGTTTTGATACTCACGATGATTCCCGCAACAGCTGGTGGGTCGCTCTCTTGACCGGCGGCGAGGGCTGGCACAACAACCATCATGCGCATCCCGTCTCCGCGCGCCACGGCCTGACCTGGTACGAGATCGATCCGAACTTCTGGGGCATCTGGATTTTGTCGAAGATCGGCCTCGCGAAAAAAGTGCAGGTGGCCAAGTTCGACCGCGACGACCCGAAGCCCGCGGGAATGTAACGAGCAGGGATGTAAAGATCCGGCCAGCTGTCCGGCGGTTTCGCACTTCGGATGGGCAGCAATCGAACACTTTGAATTTGCAGGCTGATTGCGAGGATCTGGCGCGGGAGGGTTTCCCTCACTGCACCGTCAGCGCTACAGTCCCAGTCTCTGTCATCGCGCCTGAAACACCAGTGATCGTCACGGTATAGGTTCCTGCCGTGGTCCCGGGGTTGGTCTGGCCGCCGCCACCACCGCCGCCTCCGCTGCCTGTGCTGCCGGCACCACCGCAACCCATTCCCGCCACCGCGGCAAACAGCGCGAGCCAAGCTAGCAATACGAGTCGGCTGCGCCGTGGGACGAGCCAGTTCCGCCGACGCAATGGAACGAACAACAGCGCTACACATGCGAGTACTGTGCTGCCCGCACCGTTTGTCGCGTCTTGCCAGGGCATTTGCAGATGTCGATTTGCCGCGGTTGTTGGCGCGGTTGTGCTGACCATCAGCGTTGCCGTTTGTGCTGTCGTGCCCGAAACCATCACGGTCGCCGGAACGCTGCACGTCGGCGGATCGCTCGCAGCGGTTGGAGTGATTGCGCAAGTCAGGCTCACCGATCCGGTAAATCCATACCACGGGGTAACTGAAACCGTTGACGTGTTTCCTGATGTTGCGCCGGGTGCGACAGTTAGCGGCGCGCCAGTCACCATCTGAAAATACGGGGCGGGATCGGTCGAGAACGAAAAGATAGCACCATTTGTCGTACCCAGGCTGTTCTGAGCGACGGCCTGGTAGTAGTAGGTTGTGCTCGGAGCGAGCCCGGAGATGGATGCGCTGACAGCTTGGTTGCCCGCGGTCGCGCCAAGATCCTGCATCGCCGTCTGTGTTGCGCCGCTCAGTGAGCTGCTTGTTCCCCAGAGGAACCAGGTGTGCGTGTCGGAGCCGTTGGGATTAACGGTGCCCGCGAGCGTTGCCGTGGTGGCTGTGACCGCTGTCGCCACTGCCGTCGCGGTCGCCGGCGCAGTGGATGTCGAAGACGCGGTGACGGTCACGGAGTTCTCTCCCGAGCCGGTCGCGTACAAAAGCGCGCTTGTGTTGTCAGGCGTGTATACCGCGTTTATGTTGTCGGTTCCTGCGGCCAGCGTGCCGGGAATGATGTTGATCGTCGCACTGCCGCCGACCAGAGCCACCGTGCCCAGGGTGTAAGTGCCGCTAGTTAACACGATGGATCCGGTGGGAGTTGGCTCGCCATTCGCGCCGCCCACTGCGACCGTTACAGTGAAAGCTTGCGCCGTTGTCACGTTGAATGCCGATGGCGTGACCGCAATCGTCACGGGATAAACGCCGAGACCGCTAAGGCCGATCAACTGCGGCGACCCACTCGCATTGTCGGCGATCGAAAGAGTAGCGGCCATTGGTCCTGCGACTGCGGGCGTCAAGTGACCGGTGATCGCGCAATTTGCACCCGGCGCCAGACTTGCACCGCAGGGATTTGGAAACACGAATGCCGAAGAATTTGTCCCGGTTACGGCGATATTCGTTATGGTGAGCGCCGCGCTTCCCGTGTTGGTCAGTGTCACCTGCTGTGCCGCGCTCGGCGTCTGCACCGGCTGCGGACCGAATGCGAGCAGCGTTGCGGACAGGGTCGCGACTGGCGCGGCCCCGCTCAGAGCGATTGTCTGCGTCGCATATGTTGGGCCAGCCGCATTCAGATTGTTATCAGTCAGCGTCAATGTGCCGTAGACCGTCCCGGTCGCTGGGGGCTGAAAGCTGATCGGCAGAATGCAGGTTGCTCCTGCCGCCAATGAGCCCGGCTGCGCGCTGCTGGCGGTGAGCACGGGACACGCGGAGGCGGCGCTGCCGTTCAATGTGAAGTTCGATGAGATTGCTGGATTCACGCCGGTGCCGGGCACGGGAAACGCCAGCGATGCGTTGCCGATGTTCTCGACCGCAACCGTCTGCGGGCTGTCGCTACTGACCGTTCCGGCCGCTGTTGCAGCAAAGTTGATTGCTGGCGTCTGTCCTCGCTCGACCTCGACGACGCGATTGTTCAAGGAATCCGCAATGAACAGATCGCCCGCTCCATCAAGGCTGATTCCGATTGGATCGTTGATCGCCACGCCGTTCACTGTTGGCGCGATGGCGGTCGCTGCGCCCCCGCCGGCTGGAATCTCTACGATGCGGTTGTCGGCGTCGGCGATGAACAAATCTCCGGCCGCGTCGACGGCAACGCCATAGGGAAAGTGCAGGCTCTGGCCGTTTACGGTAGGGTCGATCGCGGTTGTTATGCCATTAGCGTCAACTTCAACGACGCGATTGGCAAACAGATCCGCGATGAAGAGATCGCCTGCGCTATCGAGGGCCAGCGTGACGGGGTAAGACAGCTTTTCGCCGCTCACGAGTGGGTCGATTGCGGTTGGAGCTCCGTCGCCGGCAGGCACCTCAACCACGCGCCCGTTATCAACGTCGGCGATGTACAGGTCGCCGGCTCCATCGATCACCATTCCGCACGGATAGTGCAGCCCGATCCCGTTCACGATTGGATTGATGACGGTCATGGCGCCGTTGTTCGGCGCTACTTCCACAATGATGTTGCGATCAAGGTCAGAGATGTAGAGATTGCCCGCGCCATCTACGGTGACGCCGCCGGGATGCACCAAGCCTTTGCCGCCCACGACTGGATCAATCGCAATGGGAGCTCCACCGCCAGCGGGCAGTTCCACTACGCGCGAATTATTTTGGTCAGTGATGTACAGATTGCCGAAGCCGTCGATAGCGGGGTCGAAGGGATTGTTGAACGCGACGCCGTTTGCCATCGGCGCGAATGCAATCGCAGTTCCGCCACCGAACGCAACTTGCGGACCGACGCCGTTTCCTTCGATCGGCGCACTCGCGATTACGTTCCCCGATGCATCGAGAAGCAACGCTGCCCCGTAGCGCTCACCCGAATACATCTGGCTCGAATTCGACTTGCACCGTGCAGCTTTGCCCAGTCGCCATAGTTCGTTCCGACCGCACAGCTTCCGCCGCCAGCATTCGTGAACTCCAGGCCAGACGCGCCCTGCGTCACTACGGAAATGCTCGCCGGCGTCGCTGGCGCAGGAATCGTAACTGTCGCAGTCGATGTTGCGCTCGCGCCGAGATTCACCTCGCCGAAGTTCGTCTGCGCCGAGGCTGTAACCGCGCCAATCGCCAGGCCCGCTGCGACCGCCAACATCGGGCGCCGCCAGAATTTGCCTGCGCAGAAAATTGTTTGAGTCATGAGGAGCAGACCGCGCCGAAATGGTGGGTAAAAGGCGTAATAGAGATTATGCTCGGCTCTTGATTAGACGCGCAAGCGGGCCAAATGACGGTGGGCAGTGCCTCGCCGTAATCATTCACAGTGCTGCCAGAAAGTTCTGCAAGTCCACCAGTTGCTGAGGATTCAGGTTCATCTGGAATCGCGTGCTGTAGAACTGCACTACCTGCCCGAGGTTTGCCGCGGACCCGTTATGAAAGAACGGCCCACGCGCGGCGAGCCCGCGCAAACCTGGCACCTTGATGCCGCTGACATCGGCGCATTGACCTGTTGTGAGAGCGACGCCGGGATCGGTGGTCACATACACGACCGCATTCCCGCTTGCGTTTGTGCAGCCGCTGATCTGGTACACGGGCAAGTTTGGCGGCGTGAGTGCCTGGAGGCCGCCAATAATATTCGCGTCAGTCTCGGTCGCGATTAGATGGCTGGTTCCAATGTCCATTGCCAGCGGTAGTGAGTGCGTTCCGATGCTCGGCGCGTCGTGGCACGTCCCGCATGTTCCCACAATCACCGCCGGGCTGCCCAGCGCGGGATTATCGTTCAGCCCGTGTACGTCAGTAATCTGCATCGGCGCGCTGTTGAAAAGGTCTTCGCCTCGCGCGATGCTTGCCTGCGCGGGATTTGCGCTGCCCTCCCACGCCGCAAACAGCGTAAACACGGTCTTGTTGAACGGGGCGCCTTTTGGATCTTGTCCGAATGCGTCGTTGATTCCCGGATAATAATTCTGGGCCGCGAGTGCCGCAGCGCCGCCCGTCGCCCCGTTTCCAGTCAACGGCCCGGCCTGCGTGTCGGTCGCCTCCGCCGTGAACAGCCCTTCTTCAAACGCGACCAGCTCGCTCAACTGCGCCGGGGTCGGAGCTGCATTTCCTTGCTCGTGAGTAGCAACCGCATCTGCCGCCTGCGCGCTCAAGTCCGATTGAAGATTCGCGCTTAAACTTGCGCCCGCATTCAGTGGCGAGGCGGTGAAACGCGCATCCCACATCACCTGGCTCAGCGTCGTCAGGCTGGTTGAAGGCAGCGGCCGCCGGTAGACCGAATACGCTGTCTGCCCCGTTGCAGGAATTGCCGCGGCTGCGCATCCATACGGATCCTGCGCGACGGCTATCGTGAACTGCGCGCTCGCGGGCAGCGGCTCGGCGATGCGGATCAATCCGTTGTTCAGCAGGAGGCTGTGGCCCGCGCTGTCACCCACGGCTACGGTCGGGCAATTCGCGCCATCCACTGCGGCAAACAGCGGATCGCTGCCGTTGCTCGATGTAAAAAGCGCCTGTGCATGCGCCGCGCTCAATCCCAAGCCCTGGCTCAGCTGATGGCAGCTTGCGCAGGTCCGCTGATTTGTTCCCAGCGCCTGAAAGAAGATTCCGTTCGGATCGATGCCCCCTGTCGTGTTGAACGTCGACTCTGTGCCGCTCGGCGTTAAGTACGGTTGCAGGTTTGGAATCAGGTTGGGTGGCGGCGGAGGAGGAGGGGGTGTTGTAGTGGCCGACGTGGCGCCGCCGCATCCCGCCAGGACAAACGCGGTCGCCGCGACGAGCGAGAACATTGTCGCGGCCAGCAAATACCCATGTTGCCTGGCGATCGTCAATCGGACTCCGATGTTGTTATTGAGGGCGTGAAATCTTGCGAACAGTTCTTCCTCGGGCTGAAAGTACACAACAGAATTTATCTATAAAGGATAGACGAAAGGATAGACGCACCGGGAGCGGCTTGGGAAGACGCGATGCGCCGCTCGGCTTTCCTGGTCAGATGGTTCAGTTGGATCTGAGTAACTCGTCGCCTACTGCCTCGTTTTTGCTCGCACCCACAGCACGAGGAAGAAAGGCAGCCCCACTACCAGCACCAGCACGCCGGCGGGAAGCCCGACATAACGATACGTATCAACGTAGCTCACGGAGTGGCCGCCGATTACGTTCCACGCCAGCAGCGAAAAAATTGCCACGCAAGTGGTTGCGAAAAACGTCAGAAACGCAGACGCCAGCGCCAGCAGCAGGCTCTGGAACAGGCTGAACCCCTCGAGCGGAAACCCCAACACTGTTTTGCCGCGTGTGCCCTGCGCCGTTTGCTCCATCATGCTTTGACCTCTCTCGTCTAGAATACTGTTTCATGACCAGCACTACGCAAATCGAGCTATGGCCGGCGGAAAAAGTCGCCACGCAGGTCGCCGTACTCGAAGCGCCGAACGGCATCCATTACGCCGCATGGGGCGAAACGCGTGTCCCCGACTCCGATCTGGAGCGCCTGGTTGCCGCTGTTCCCGCTCCGCTGGCCCCTGCGCTGCGCCAGCGCGCCTACTACTTCGTTCCCCTGGCAATTGCCGATACCGGCGAGAACCTCGTTGCGCCCGCATACACGGTTGAGCTTGGCGATCGCGCGGTGTGTCATCGCAATGCCACCTTCGGCGACACGGAGGCCGTCTTCCTTTCTACACGCCTGGTGGAAGACCGCTTCGGCCTCGCGTTTGAGTTTTTTATCAACGTGGCCCACAACTTTGTTGAGGTAGCCGGCGTTCCAGAAAGCTTTGCCACCCTTGTCTGGTCGCAGGCTGAGGCACAGGTTCGCGGAGAAACCAGCCAGGACGCATGGGAGACGCGCCGGCGAGCGCTGGAGCCGCGGTCCGCGGCAAAGGGCACCAACAGCATCGACGAGCGTGCGCGCAACGCTTTTTTCGAGTCGTCATTCTCTGACGCTCTTGCCATCTATATGCTCTCGCTCGCTGTCGACTTTGATTACCACGACCTGCGCGAGCGCGAGTACCCGCTGCTGGCCGCTCCCGCGCTGGCCGAGCGCCTTCGCCACGTCGCCGGTCTCTTCCCCTCGAATGTTGGATACGAATTCCAGATTCACTACCGCCGCAAAGGCTAGATGGCTTGCGGGCAGCGGGTGAGAATTACGAGGCGCGAAACGAGACACGCCAAGCGTGAAGCGGCAGTCAACATTGGTCAACCTGAGGCAGGAGGAGTCGACCCGGATGAAAGTTCTTCTGTTTGGCGCGACGGGAATGGTTGGCCAGGGAGTGCTTCGCGAATGCTTGCTCGATCCGGGCGTTGAGTCGGTCGTTTCGATTGGTCGTTCGGCAACCGGTGGCCGCTCGGCATCAGGCGTCTCCGATCCCAAGCTGCGCGAAATTGTTCACGCCGACCTCGCTGATTATTCGACCATCGAATCGCAGCTGACCGGCTTCGATGCCTGCTTCTTCTGTCTCGGCATTTCTTCAGCGGGTCTTACTGAGGAGCAGTACTCGCGAATCACCTACGACTTCACGCTGCGCGCGGCTGAGACGCTGGCTCGTCTCAATAAGGGAATGACTTTTGTCTACGTCTCGGGCGCGGGCACGGACAGCACCGAGCATGGCCGAACTATGTGGGCGCGCGTCAAGGGTCGGACAGAAAACGCTCTGCTGCGCTTGCCATTCAAGGCTGCATTTATGTTTCGTCCCGGAGTGATCGTGCCACGTTTCGGAGCTCGCTCAAAGACGACGTCGTATCGCGTTCTCTATACGCTCAGTCGCCCGGTGCTTCCGCTGTTGCGGCGGGCGTTTCCAAATCAGGTGCTGACGACAGATGAAATCGGCAAGGCGATGCTCATCGTCGCTCGCAACGGCGCGCCTAAGGCGATTCTTGAAACGGCCGACATTCGGCTGCTGCTCACGCGCAGTGCGGCGGCCTGACTGCGTCGCTCGCCAACTTACGCCGCTTGCCAGCCGTGCTAACCTGATGCAACTTAGCTTGCCGCGGGAGCTGCGCAGGATGCCAAATCGATCTCGGGTTCCTGTATGGCTGATGGGTCTCACCAACCTGTCCTATGGACTTTACGGCGGCGTTATTGCTTTCGCCGTCCCGCAGCTGCTCGGCAACCGCCAGGTTCCCGAAGCGGCGATTGCAGGCCTTACCGCGGTCGCCATCTCGCCAGGCTTCTGGGCGTTTTTGCTCAGCCCTGTCCTCGATGTCCGCTTCAGCCGCCGCTTCTACGCCTTCGCGCTCGCATCCTTCGCATCGCTCACACTGGTTGCAGCTTTTCTCTCGCTCGGTCACCTGGCGCTGCTTGAGGTGGTGCTCACCACGGGTTTCTTCGCTGCCTATCTTTATCAGAGCGCGCTCGGTGGCTGGCTCTCCTCCATCACTTCCGCAGAAGAGGAGAATCTGGTCAGCGTCTGGATGACCGTTGGCAATGTCGGCGGCTTCGGCCTGATGGCCATCGGATGCAATCAGATTGTGCGCCACCTTTCGCCGACTTGCCGCGGCGCTGGTGCTGGCGGCGTCGATTCTTGTGCCCATGATTCCGTTTCCTTTTATGCAGGCGCCGGGCCCTGACAGGCGTCTCGCCAGCGAGTCGTTTCCGCAGTTCTTCGGCGACCTAGTGTCGCTGGTCAAGCGCCGCGAAGTGCTTATCGCCGTTATTCTGTTCCTTTCGCCCGCCGCAACCTTTTCGCTCACTAACTTCCTTGGCGGCCGCGGCAGCGACTTCCACGCATCGCCCGGCTTCGTTGGGCTGATCGGCGGCATCAGGAGTAGCGCTCGGCGGCATTGTCGGCTGCCTGGTTTTTCCAGCCCTCAGCCGCCTCATGCCGCTGCGCCCTTTTTATCTTGCCGTGGGAGTTACCGGCGCCGTCTGCACGCTCTCGCTCATTTTGCTGCCCCGCGTTCCGGCCTCATTCGCCGTCGTCTTAATTGCCGAGAACCTCTTCCAATGCCTGGCCATCACTGCCTCCACCGCCATCATGTTCGAGACCATCGGCCAGGACAATCCGCTCGCATCCACCACCTTCTGCTTTCTCGGCTCGGCCTATGGCTTGCCCATCTCCTACATGCTCTATGTGGATGCCTTTGGCTTTTCCCGTGGAGGAATTTCCGGCGCGCTGGCCATCGACGCGGTTATCGGCATCGTCGCATGCGCTCTGCTGGGCGCAATGCTCCTAGGGCTGGCACGCAAATCCAGAATCGGCACCGCGATTCGGACTAAGAGCTGACGGCTGGGAGATGAAAGCCGATGGCTGAATGTTGCGCTAGACGCTTGCGTAGGCGATCTTGCCTTCGCTGACGGTCCAGCGCACTTTGCCTTGCATTTGCCATCCGTCGAACGGCGTGTTCTTGGCTTTTGACTGCGATTCTGTCGCGCGATACGTCCATTCGACTTTGGGATCGAAGACAACGACGTCGGCGAAGCTGCCGACGGTGAGCGTTCCGCGGCCCTTGAGGCCAAGCAGCGCGGCAGGCTGCGCACTGAGCAGGCTAAGCACGCGGCCGAGGGGCATGCGCCACTCGCGATGCAGCCAGCGCAGGCTGAGGCCCAGCGCGGTTTCAAGGCCGGTGATCCCATTCGGCGCGAGCTCGAATTCGACTTCTTTCTCGTGCATTGCGTGAGGCGCGTGGTCGGTGGCAATCGCGTCAATAACGCCATCAAGCAAACCCTCGATCATAGCCTCGCGGTCTTTATCTGAGCGGAGCGGCGGACTCATTTTGGCGTGCGTGTTGTAGAGACCGACGTGCTCGTCAGTAAGCAGGAAGTGATGCGGCGCAATCTCGCAGGTGACGCGCAAGCCATTGCGGCGCGCCTGCCGCACCGCTGCGAGCGCTTCGGCGGTGGATATGTGCGCTACGTGCAGATGCGGATGCGCATCCTTCAGCTCAGCCACCAGGCGAATGTCGCGCTCGACGATACTGGTCTCGGCTTCGGGAGGCATTCCGCGCAGCCCGAGTTTGAACGACACCGGGCCAAGGTTCATGCTGGCACCTTGCGTCATCCGTGTGTCTTCAGCGTGCTGGATCACGGTGAGCCCAACGCGCGCGGCTGCGGCGAGAGTCTCGCGCATCATGCTGTCTTTGAGGATCGGCCTGCCGTCGTCAGTGACGGCGACCGCGCCCGCGGATTTGAGAGCGGCGTAATCGCTGAGCGCTTCGCCCTTAGACCCGCGCGTTGCGGCGGCGATGGGGAAAACGCGAACATGCGCTCCGCGCTCCGGCGATTGCATCCAGCGCGTGACCTCCGGCGAGTCGTTCACCGGCGTTGTATTCGGCATTGCCGCCACGCTGGTGAAACCGCCCGCTGCCGCCGCGGCCGTTCCGGTAGCGATGGTTTCCTTGTACGCTTGTCCCGGCTCGCGCAAGTGGACGTGAATATCGATCAATCCCGGCGCGACGACCAAGCCTTTTGCGTCGAGGACCTGGGCGCCATTCTTGCCCTTCAGCTTGCCAGTGGCGGCGATCTCGGCGACGCGGCCGTCGATGAGCAGAATGTCTTTCAGTTCGTCGATGCCTGCCGCGGGATCGACGAGGCGGCCGCCGCAAATGGCTAATGAAGTCATGCGCGACCTCCAGTTGCTGTTAGCGCCCGCTCCATCACGGCCATGCGAATGGCGAGGCCGTTGGTGACTTGCTCGAGGATCGCCGACTGCGCGCCATCGGCTACGCCGGCCGTAATCTCCATGCCGCGGATGATTGGACCGGGATGGAGTACTACCGCTTGTGGCGCGAGCGCTGCCAGCCGCTGGCCGGTGAGTTGATAGCTGGCCTTGTAATCCTCGAGATCGAGTTGCATACCCGCAAGCCGCTCGGCCTGAATGCGCAGCATCATGACGGCCTGCGACTGCTTGAGCGCGGCCTCGAAGTCGCGCTCGATCTCGATTCCAGGGCCGGAGCGCGCGGCCTGTTCGGGTAATAGTTCTTTTGGTCCGCAGAGCAGCACCCGCGCGCCGACGCGAGGCAGCAACTGCATATTCGACCGAGCAACACGGCTATGCAGGATGTCGCCGACGATCATTACCGTGACTCCGGCGAGGGTGTCGGGCTTGACGCCGGTCAAACCGGGGCGCAAGTGCGTGAGGATCGTTCGCAGGTCGAGCAATGCCTGCGTGGGGTGCTCGTGCATTCCATCGCCTGCATTGACGACGGGAAGGCGCGTTGTCTCCTCAAGCAGCCATGCCCCGCCAGAGAGGTTGTGGCGGAGAATGATCGCCTCCGCGCCGAGCGCACGAAGCGTGAGGCCGGTGTCCTTCAGCGACTCGCCTTTCTCAATGCTGGAACTCAAATTTGAAACGAGTGTGGTGTCGGCTCCCAATGCCTTCGAGGCCAACTCGAAGCTGGTGCGGGTGCGCGTTGACGACTCGTAAAAGAGGAGCGCGATGCGCCGTTTAGCGAGGATGCGATCGCGGGTGATTGGATCCTCATTCTCAAGCTCGGTGGCGCGTACAAGCAGGCGGCTAACTTCATCGACCGAAAGATCGAGAACAGAAAGCAGCGAACCGGGGTTGAAGGGAAACGCCGACGCGGGCGCGGGCGGAGTGGTGAGTGCGCGGCGGATCGCGGGTGCGGCTGGATTCATTGTTGGCCTATGTCAGAGCATCAAGATCGGGGCGGTGTGTTCCGATCGGGTTGAAGAGGCGCATTCGCTGTTGCGAGCTTCCAACCGTTTAGCGTGCTGCCTTAAAGGCCAGAGGCCGCGGCTGGAAGGATGTACCTTAGCTGGTCTTTTCTACCAGCAAGACTTGTTCAGTTGAATCGACTTCCTGGAACTTGACTTCAATAATCTCGCGGCTGCTGGTGGGAACATGCTTGCCGACGTAGGTGGCTTCAATGGGCAACTCGCGGTGGCCGCGGTCGATGAGGACGGCCAGCTGCACGCGGCGCGGGCGGCCATGGTCAAAGAGCGCATCGAGCGCGGCGCGAATGGTGCGGCCGGTGTAAAGCACATCGTCGCAGATGACGATGTCGCGGCCCTCGATGTCAAAGCCGATGGCTCCCGGAGTGACGACGGGGCGAACGTCCGCCGTGGACAGATCGTCGCGATAGAACTGAATGTCGAGCACGCCGGTATCGACGGGGTGCTTTTCGATGGTGGAGATGAGCTTGCCCAGCCGCTGCGCCAATGGAACGCCGCGGCGCTTGATGCCGACCAGGGCCAGATCTCCGCTGCCGTTGCTCTTTTCGACGATTTCGTGAGCCAGCCGTACGAGGGTGCGCTCGATTTCGGAGGCGGACATGAGCCGCCCTTTTACACGCAATCCGGCGTTGCTTTCCGTTTCTGTCATGATTTTTGCTCTTGCGGGATGATACGAGGGGACGGCGCACTGGGGCAAGCTGTGGAAAGGGCGGGCGCGATTGAACAGGCGGGCAAGTTGCCAAAAGAGCGTCCGGAGAGTGAATTGGGGAGTGGACTGGCGCGCGGGGAAGGCCAGAGCGGTCTCATAATATAAAGGCGTGCCCGGATGGCGAAATTGGCAGACGCAGCGGACTTAAAATCCGCAGGCTTTAACCGGCCGTGGGGGTTCAAGTCCCCCTCTGGGCACCAGCGATCCAAACCATTGGACGGCATGACGAGCACGGATACTGACCTGAAGACACGGCACGCGGCGGCGGCAGAGCGATGACAACACCAACAACTGAACCCGGATTGAACGCGAAGAATTCCGCAGGAGGCTCCGGCGGCGGATCGCAGATGGTGCAGAGCCTCGGGCTCTTCAGCGCCACCACGCTGGTAGTTGGCTCGATGATCGGCAGCGGCATCTTTATCGTCGACTGCGATATTGCACGGCTCACAGATTCCCCTGCGCTCTTTCTCGCGGCATGGATCGTGACCGGAACGATGACGCTGATCTGTGCGCTGAGCTACGGCGAACTGGCTGCCATGATGCCGAAAGCCGGCGGGCAATATGTTTACCTGCGCGAGTCGCTGGGGCCGCTGTGGGGTTTTCTTTATGGTTGGACGCTGTTTATGGTCATCCAGACTGGAACGATCGCCGCAGTTTGCGTGGCCTTTGGAAAATTTCTCGGAGTCTTTTTCCCAACCGTCTCAAGCACGCACTGGCTGTGGCACATTGCGCATGTTCCGGCGATTCCGCTGGGGCCGATGGTGCTGGGCAACATGGATATCGGAGTGAACACCGCGAATCTGGCAGGCATCGCCGTGGTGGTGTTCGTGGCTGCGGTCAATATTTGCGGAGTGCGATTCGGCGCCGGCCTGCAGAATGTTTTCACCGTGGCCAAGGCTCTGGCGCTGGCCGGGCTGATTGTTCTTGGATTCACCATCGGCCGCAATGGCACGGCGTTTGCGGCCAACTTTGGCGCTCATTGGAGCGAGTTCTGGCGCAATGCCAGTTGGCATTCGCTACATCCGGTGCAGGTGGGCGTGCAGGGGCCCATTGCATTGGTCGGCTCCATCGTGGTTCTCGGGGTGGTTCAGGTGGGGTCACTCTTTTCATGCGATGCGTGGAACAACGTTACCTTCACGGCCGGCGAGATCAAGCAACCAAGGCGAAACGTACCACTTTCGCTCGGACTGGGAGTGGGTTTTGTTGTGATCACATATTTTCTGGCGAGCACGGCATACATGATGGTGCTGCCGCTGCACGGCGATCCGCATGGCGCGACGGTTTTTACGCGGGGCATTCAATACGCCGCTGAAGATCGGATTGGCGCGGCCGTCCTGCAACAGATTTTTCCGCACTTTGGCGGCTATCTGATGGCCGCGGCGATCATGGTCTCGACATTTGGCTGCGCCAATGGAATGACGCTTGCAGGCGCGCGCGTCTACTACGCGATGGCGCAGGATGGACTGTTCTTCAAATCGGTGGGCAAACTCCATCCGCGCTTTCGCACCCCGGCGGCAGGGCTGATGGTGCAGGCGATCTGGACGACGATTCTCTGCGTGTCCGGGTCGTACGGCCAGCTACTCGACTACATTATTTTCGCAGCACTGGTGTTTTACATTCTGACCATCGTGGGGCTTTTCGTATTGCGCTTCAAGCAGCCAGACGCGCCGCGGCCTTATAAAGCGATCGGCTATCCCGTTCTTCCAGTGATCTACATCGTGATGGCTTCCGGCATCTGCGCGGCGCTGCTGCGCTACAAACCGCAGTACACCTGGCCGGGACTGATCCTGGTGCTGCTGGGGGTTCCGGTTTATATGGTGTGGTCGCGGAAGGCAGTTCACAGTTCGTAGTTCGCGGGTTTGTGGTTTTGCGCGCTCGAATCTTCTAAGGACTGCTTTATCGCTCAGCCTCACGAAAGATTTGAATGGTAAGGGAGGTTGAAGTCTAGGCGGCGACGTCGAAGCGTTGAATCCTGGGCCGCTTTTTACGCGAGGCTTGCCACAAATCGTAGCCGGCCTGCAAGTCATACCAAAAGCGGGCGTTGGTTCCGAGCGCGTCCGACAAGCGCAGGGACATGTCCGCGGAAATGCCCGCCGCTCCGTTGAGAATGCGCGAGAGAGTGGTGCGCGAGACGCGCAAGCGCCTGGCAGCGGTGGTTACGTCCATATTTCCAAGGTATTCGCGCAACACTTTGCCTGGATGAGGCGGATTAAACATTTGCGTCATGGTTCTAGCTCCCGTGATAGTCCTGATAGTCGACAAGAATTGCGTCTTCCCGCTCGAACCTGAAAGTGAGTCGCCAGTTGCCGCTGACACGAATGGACCAATGACCTTCCAGATTCCCCTTTAATGGATGCAGGCGCCAACCGGGCGCGTTCAGGTCCGACGGACTTCTTGCCGCGTCAAGCGCATAAAGCTGCCTGGAGAGCTTGGCGGCGTGAGCCGGTTGAATTCCTGCTTTGCTTCCGGTCTTAAAGAACTTCTCGATTCCAGCGTGCCGGAAGCTCTTAACCATGTGTTAAGTGTAGCGCCTCACGCACAACCACGCAAGACGTAATCCGGGGCATCCCGATAAGGCGGCCAACGGCTGTCTTTACTGCAATAGTGTTGGCTGTTCTTCGTGGCCGTTGCCGTTGAGCTCATCGGGTGGGATGATGACGGCGGCGGCGACCTTGTCTTCCGGCTCAAGATGCAGGATGCGGACGCCCTGAGTGGCGCGGCCGGCAGCGCGAATGGTCTTGGTGTCGCAGCGGATGATTTTGCCGAACTGGCTGATGACCATCAGCTCTGAGTGCTCGTCCACGCGCAGAATTGCAGAGGACTTGCCCACTTTCGCGGTCGCCTTCAAGTTGTTGACGCCCTGCGCGCCGCGCGCAGTCAAACGATATTCGTCGATTTCGGTTCGCTTGCCGTAACCGTTCTCGGTAACGGTGAGGATTAGGTATTTGGCGCCACCGAGCTTTTCGTCCAGGTCCTTGAGCGCAGTCCAGGCATCCTCGACGGCCTTTTCCGCATTTTTCTCGGCGGTTTTCAGCTTCTCGCTTTCCGGATCGGCGCGCTTATCTTCGCGGACCTTTTGCAGCGCTTCTTTCTTTTTGGCGTATTCGGCGCGCAAGGCTTTCAGTTTCGGAGTCAGGCCCAGCTTGGCGGCCAAAGTGTCCCGCTCCTCGTCGCGTGTTTTGTCGGATGGCGTAATTGCGATGCCGATGACCTGATCGTTCTTCTTGAGTGAAATACCGCGGTTGCCAGCGGCGTTGCGGCCCATGGGGCGAAGGCCAACGCCGTTGCGCTCGGGATCGTATTCCTCTTCAAAGCGGATCGCCATGCCATCGCGCGTGCCGAGGAAGATGGTTTGCTTGCCGTCTGTAATGCAGGCCTCAATCAAGTCATCCTCACTGTCGATGGAGATGGCGATGATGCCGCGGGCCATGACGTTGGAGAAGTCCTTGAGCGGGGTCTTTTTTACGGTGCCGTTGCGTGTGGCGAAGAAGACGTACTTGCCCTCTTCTTCGAGATCGCGGACGGGTAGGATGGCGACGACTTTTTCCCCGGGCTGAAGATCGAGCAGGCTCTGCATCGACTTGCCCTTGCCGGCGGCGCCGACGTCGGGGATTTCATAGATCTTGAGCCAGTAGACGCGGCCAGTATTGGTGAAGCAGAGCAGGAAGGCGTGCGTGGAGTCGACGATGAGCTGCGCGACGAAATCTTCTTCGCGGGTCTTCATGCCCATGCGGCCGGTGCCGCCGCGGCGCTGCTGGCGATAGATGGAGATGGGCGTGCGCTTGAGGTAGCCCTGATGGCTGACGGTTACTGCCACCTGCTCGTCGGCGATGAGGTCTTCAAGCTGAAGCTCGGCGCTTTCGTCGATGATTTCGGTGCGGCGCTTGTCGCCGTACTTGTCGCGGACGTCTTCGAGTTCCTTGACGATGACGGCGCGCAGCTTGCTCTCGCTGCCAAGGATCTCTTCGTAGTCGGCGATTTTGGCGCGAATCTCACCGAGCTCCTTGAGAAGCTCGTCGACGGAGAGTTGCGTGAGGCGATAGAGCTGGAGTTCGAGAATGGCATCGACCTGGCGCAGGGTGAGGCCGCGCTCCTCGTGGCGCTGCAACTCGCGGTCGAGGGTGATGATGATCTCGGTGCCCTTGCCCCAGGCGTAGAGGTTTTCGCGCGCCTCAGCCCGCGAAGCCGATGCGCGAATGATTTTGATGACGGTGTCGAGGTTGTCGAGCGCGATCTTGAGGCCTTCCAAGATGTGCTCGCGTTCGCGCGCCTTGCGCAGCAAGTAGACGGTGCGGCGCTGGACGACGTCGATGCGGTGGTCAATAAAGACGCGGATAGCCTCGGCGAGTCCCAGCTCACGCGGCTGGCTGTTGACCACAGCCAGGAAGATCATGGAGAAGCTTTCCTGAAGTTGGGTGTGCTTGTAGAGCTGGTTGAGGATGATCTCAGGCTGCGCGCCACGCTTGAGGCCGATGACCATCCTCATGCCGTCGCGGTCGCTTTCGTCGCGCGTCCATTCGGTGCTGGTGTCTATGTCGGAGATGATCTTGTTGTTGACGAGCTCCGCGATGCGCTTGAATAGCGTCGCCTTGTTGACCTGATAAGGCAGCTCGGTGACGATGAGGGCCTGCCTGTCTTTGGTGACGTTTTCCGTAGCGACGCGGGCGCGCATGAGGAAGCGGCCACGACCGGTGCGATATGCGTCAACGATGCCGGCGCGGCCGTAGAGAATGGCGCCGGTAGGGAAGTCGGGCCCTTTGACGTGCTTGAGGACTTCGGCGAGGCCGGCTTTGGGATTCTTGACCAGATCGATGGCGGCGTTGACGACTTCAGTGAGATTGTGCGGCGGAATGTTGGTGGCCATGCCGACAGCGATGCCGCTCGATCCGTTGACGATGAGATTGGGGATGCGCGTGGGAAGGACGGATGGTTCGACGGTGGACTCGTCGTAGTTGGGAACGAAGTCGACGGTTTCCATGTCGATGTCGGCCATCATCTCGCCGGTGATGCGCTCCATGCGGCACTCGGTGTAGCGCATTGCGGCAGGCGGATCGCCGTCGACGGAGCCGAAGTTGCCTTGCCCATCGACAAGCGGGCAGCGCAGGGAAAAGGGCTGCGCCATACGGACCAGCGTGTCGTAGATAGCGGAATCGCCGTGGGGATGGTAGACACCCATAGCCTGGCCGACGACCTTGGCGCACTTGGTGTATTTCTTGTTGTGCTCCAGGCCCATCTCGCTCATGGTGTAAAGCACGCGGCGATGGACGGGCTTGAGACCGTCGCGGGCATCAGGAAGCGCGCGCCCGATGATCACCGACATGGAGTAGTCGAGATAGGAGCGGCGCATCTCCTCTTCAATGTTGATGGGAACGAGGTTGGTGCCGCCGGAAGGGCTCGGTGGGTCGAGGGGGAGCTGGGGATTCTGATCGTCAGGCATAGAGTTTTCGAGGTCCGCGGAAAGGCGGCGGAAAGGTCCGGTGAAGGCGGGGCCGGGTCCGCAGGTCTCTATGGGTATTTTAGTGGTTTAGAGCGCGTTTTAGCAAGGCAGGCTGTGGGAAATAAAGCCTTATTTTGCTTGAATTTATGGGGTGATTTCAACAGTGGGTGAGGCGCGGATGACACGCTGCGATGCGGGGTCTGTTTTCAGCGCTTTATTCGGCGTTGCATTATTCAGGCTCTTTGTCGGACTGGCGAGCGTATCGGAGAAGGCAAACTGCGAGTGAGTTGCTGAGATTCTGTGTCACTGCGACAGGAGTGGAAGGCTCAGAACACAAAGAACCGCCTGCGCCAGCACGATTGAAGCGCCGGCGGCGAGGGCGAGCTTCCCGCGAGGGCCTTGATAGGCGTCGACAAATACGCCGCCGATAAAGGTGAGCAAGAATGGCAGCGCCCATAGCCACGGAGTTCCGGGTGCGCCGGTCATTACGAGGAGAAAGAGGACGGCCGAGCAGAGCAGAGGAAGGGTGTTGCCGAAGTAACGCGACTTGCGAGCGGCGAGATAGAGGACCACGGCGGCGCAGGTGGCTAATGTGACTCCGCCATTCGCCAGCGAGCCGAAGAAGCGGCGCGCGGGGTCAACGGAGAACCACAGGAACCCGGCAGACGAACGGAAGACATAGCTGGATGCGTCGAGCGAGAAGCCGTAGCAGGCAAAAACGAACACCAAGGCGCCGGCCACGGCGACCAGCACCACGGGCAGGGTCTGGCTCCTGCGGCCTTCGGCGACCCATAGCATGGCAGCGAGGCCGAGCAGGGCGGCAAGCGGAAGGGCGGCGATGTGCGCGGCTGCGGCGACGCCGAAGGCGACGATGAGCAGGACGATGCGCGGACGCCACTTTCGGGGAGGTCCTTGCATGGAGTGGGCTACTCCGATGCAGGTGTAAACACCGCCATAAACGCCGAGGGCGGCTAAAACGTCGGGACTGGGGGCGACGCAGGCTTTGAGCATAGCGGGCGAGAAGCAATAAAGAGCAAGGGCGGTATAGCCCCCCAGATTGCCGTAGAGGCGCCGCGTGACCCACCAGATGCATCCGCCGAGCACACAGCCCGCAAAGAGGAAGGGCAGGCGCAGGAGCAGCAGGATGTGGGTCATCTGGTGGCGGAGTTCCCAGGTGCTCGGCTCGTTGCCTGATTGCTGAACCACACGATTTTCGGGACTGCGAAAGAGATCGAATCCGCGCTCGAGGAGCAGGTTGAGGGTGAGCGGAAGCCCGGCGAGGCGATAGGCGAGAATGCCGTCGTGGATGTTGCCGCAGGAGGTGTAGTAGCCGGCGAGAGGCGAGGGCTTTTCCCAGGTTTCACGGCCGCAACGGGCGTATTGGTAGTCACTGTCGGTCAGCGTCTGGCGGCTGATGAGCCAAAATCCCTGGAGGAGAAAGGCTGCCAGGAGTGCGGCCGCGATCCGTTGCGGGAGATTGAAGCGAAAGCGGCGAAGCATGCCAAAGCGGTGGGCCATTACGTTCAAAGGAACTATAACCAGTCTAAACGGTGACTTAGGGGCGAGACCGCAGGTCGCAGCCAAACTCGACCGGTCCTGAGTGTGCGGCGCGAAGTCAGCAGAAACAAGAAAGCCGCCCCGAAGGGCGGCTTTCTTTGCAGACTGGTTGATCTTGTCTCTCTTTGTCCCTAGTTGAAGATTGCGCCGACGGTGTCATCGAAGGTCAGCGTGACCTGGCATGTATTGGGACCGGCCGCGGTAACGGCTGAGGTTGGAATGCAGTTGTAAGACCACCCACCGAAGGCTCCCTGGCCAGCCGGGGCCGTGAGAAGGACGGTGGTGCCGACCGGGTAGGTGGCCACGCAAACCGAACCGCCCAGACCTGCGCCGACGGAGCCAGGGCCGCAGTGGAGGACATTGGGTGTGCCGGTGGCGGAAGGAGCTGTTATCAGCCAGTTGGTGGTGTTCACGCCCTCGTTGTAAATGGTCAGCGTGGACAGGAGCGAGGACGCCTGAGAACCCGGATAGCATGAGCCGGCGGTCGTGGGCGTCGGGAGGACGAGTGGGCAACTGAAGGTTGCCGTCGCCGTTTGAACCGATCCCGTCGCGGCATCCGTGGCTTCCGCAATAATGGTGGCGCTCCCAACGCCAACCGCCGTTACGATTCCAGCGTTTGCACCGCCGCTTGGAACACCCGTTCCGTTAGAATTCACCGGGAACACGCTGGGCGACGAGCTCAACCACTGCACCGAGTTGGTAAGATCCCGCACGGTCGGCGAAGTTGAATAGGTTCCGATGGCCAGGAATTGCCCATTATCAAGAATGTTGTCCACCGTGATTGAGTTGGGAATGATCTGGAGCGCAAGCAGGGGTTCCGGCGCGGGAGTGAGCGCCACCTGGACCGTTGAGGAGTTCGTCACCAGCGATCCGTCGGGATTTTTCAATTCCGCAGTGATGGTGCTCGTGCCGAGGCTAACTCCGGTGGCAATTCCGTTGCCTGAAGCAAGACCAGTGGTGATCGTAGCGACCGATGGAATGCTCGAAAGCCAAGTCAACTGCGGGGAGTTGGTTACGTCTTCTTCGAGGCCGTTGGCTCCTAATGTGGCAAGCGCGATGAATTGTCCCGTCTGGCCTGAGGCCGAGACGGCCTGGGAGGTGGGATCGATGGTGACAGCGGTAAATTCTTCGTTCGATCCGCCGTTTCCTGGCGACCCGCTTCCCACGGTGAAGGTCGCAGTGCCCGTTAGCGCGTTTCCGCCGCTAGTATAAGTCGCGGTGATCGTGACTGTGCCCAGACTGACTGCGGTGGCAAGCCCAGTGGAGGCGCCGATGGTGGCAATCGATGGGCTGCTTGAACCCCAGGTGGCCGTGTTGGTCACGTCGACCGTGGACCCGGTGGCTGTGGTCTCAATGGCCTGGAATTGGGCCGTGTACCCCACCGTTGTCACCAATTGAGTGTTGGGGATAATTGCGATCGATGACGGAGTCCCTCCTCCTCCCGAGCTGCCGGTCACCATGAGCGTGGCCGTAGAGGAGACGACACCGGTAAATCCGTTGATGCTGGCCGTGATGGTGGTTGTGCCCGCCGAAACGCCTGTTGCTACGCCGCTGGCGCTGATGGTAGCCACACCCGGCGCGCTCGAGGACCAAGTCACCGAGTCGGTGAGGTTCTCAGAGCTGGAGGGATGAGATGCCGTGGCCGAAGACCCCTGTCGCCGTGAACTGCGCAGTTTGGCCGGCAGCGATGGATTGCGTGGCGGGCGATATGGAGAGCGAGACCGCAAGTGGATTGGAGCAGCCCGCTATGGACAGCGCCAATGCAGCGATTAGAAGTAGCACCCGCGACGAAAAAGCACGATCATTCATGGTTGACCTCTGGAGCCTGCAGACCGCCTTGGTGTTTCACGTGCCATCATGGCAGACTCTCGCTGGCCTGTATGCCTTTGACTATAGGGCATTCAAACAGCACACCGCAGTCACACGAAGGTGTTACTTTTGACTTGGCATCAAAACAGTCAATAATCCTTCCCGCATTGGTTTTGACCGTTGTGGAGAGGACCAAAATGGTTAGGCGCGCAGAGCCGAAATATCTGGGCGCGTACGGCCCAGCAGTCGAACGCGTTCTCCTACGTCTTCAGAGTGTTTGCTTTGCCGCAGCCTGCGCGAACGGCTACACTTTTCTTGAACGTGAGAACTGGGAGCATAACGTTGGCGGGCGACAACACTCCGGAACGGCTGGTGAGCGCCGCACGCGCCGACGAAGAGCAGAGTTTTGAGCTGAAATTGCGCCCCCGCTGGCTGCGGGAATTCATTGGACAATCGAAGGCCAAAGAGCAGCTTGCGATTGCGCTTGAAGCGGCGAAATCGCGCGGCGAGGCGCTGGATCATGTGCTGCTTTTCGGCCCTCCGGGGTTGGGCAAGACGACGCTGGCGACGATCATTGCGAACGAGCTCGATGTGGGATTTCAGCAGAGTTCGGGGCCGGCGTTGGTGATCCAGGGCGATCTGACGGCGATTTTGACCAACCTGCGCGAGCGCCAGGTGCTTTTTCTCGATGAGATTCATCGTCTGCAGCCGGTGCTGGAAGAAAAGCTCTACACCGCGCTCGAGGATTACAAACTGGACATCATTATTGGGCAGGGACCTGCGGCGCGAACGCATGTGATGGAGATTCGGCCGTTCACGTTCATCGGCGCCACGACGCGGCCCGGCCTGCTGAGCTCGCCGCTGCGCTCGCGTTTTGGGATTCTGCTGCGGCTGGAGTTCTACACAGAAGAAGAACTGCGGGTGATCGTCGAGCGCTCCGCCGAGGTGCTTCAGATTCCTATTGACACCGACGGAGCGGCGGAGATTGCGCTGCGATCCCGCGGGACGCCGCGCATCGCGAACCGGTTGCTGCGACGGGTGCGCGACTACGCGCAGGTGCGCGGAACCGGATCGATTGACAGGCCGACGGCTCACGCGGCTTTGACCATGCTGGAAGTGGACGCGCACGGCTTCGACGAGATTGACCGGCGACTGATGCTGACGATTATGCAGAAATACGATGGAGGGCCCGTGGGCCTGGGCACGCTGGCGGCAACGCTTGCCGAAGAAGAGGATGCGCTCGAAGAAGTCTACGAGCCTTTTCTGATTCAAATTGGATTTCTGGATCGCACGCCGCGCGGGCGCGTGGCGACGCGGCTGGCCTATGAACATTTTGGAATTGCGGTGCCGGGGCGGCAGACGGGACTGTTTTAAGAGCTTGTGAACGGACGCATCCTTCCGCGCTGAAATACATCCCATATGAGGGAGAAACAATATGGCACGTACTGAATCCACCATGCTTGAACTCGGAACGATTGCGCCGGATTTTGCGCTGACTGACGCCGTTACAGGCAAGACTGTACGCCGCGACGATTTTCGCGGCAATGAGGCGCTGCTGGTTCTGTTTATCTGCGCGCACTGCCCTTATGTGAAGAACATTGAAAAATCTCTTGGCAAGCTCGGTGCAGATTACGCGGGCAAGCCGCTGGCGATTGTCGCTATCAGCTCCAACGACGTGAATACGCACCCGGCTGACGGCCCCGCCGGCATGAAGCAACAGGCTAAAGACAATGGTTTTGTTTTTCCTTACCTGTACGACGAATCGCAGGCCGTTGCGCACGCATACAAAGCAGCATGCACGCCCGATCCTTATCTTTTTCGACGCGGATTTCAAGCTTGTTTATCGCGGGCAATACGACGACAGCCGGCCCGGCAATGGAGTTCCGGTGACGGGAAAAGATTTGCGGGCCGCGATCGATGCGGTGCTGACGGGCAAGCCGGCGCCGACGGAGCAGAAGCCTTCGATCGGGTGCAACATCAAGTGGAAGGCGGCTTTGAGCTCGTAATGGGCGGTTCGAGCTGGTTTCAAACCCGGATCTCCGGGCTCTTGCACACCAATGGCTCGCTATTTGAATGCCCATGTTTTTTGGATTTGATCTCCGCTTCCGGGAGTTAGACTTTCCATGTTGAGGGAGGTCTTCCATGCGTCTACAACTTGCCGCCACTTTCCCCGCAGCCATGCTGTTTTCGGTTTGTGCTGCGACCTTGAGTGCAGCTCAGGCACCGTCTGCACCGACGGACGCGTGTGCACTGCTGACATCGGGACAGATCCAGACAGTTCTCGGAGTCACCATGACGCCGGGTCAGCCGTTAACGCCAACCATCCGCTCTTCGTGCAAATGGCTTGAGTCTGGAGTCGACCCATTCAAGGCAAAGACGGTGATCGTCTCGATCAAGTCTGTTCAGGCTTATGAGGTGGGCAAGTCGCTGACGGGCGGGAATTTCAAGATGACACCGCTAAGCGGCATTGGCGATGACGCGTATATGAACAGCGGCACGCTCAGCTATGGCGCCACGGTCAGCGTGCGCAAAAGCGGCATCGCGTATGTTGTGACAGTGCGCGGTTATCCCGACGTGCCGACTCTGGAGCAAAAAGAGCAAGCCCTGGCGAAACTGGTGAGCTTTTAGCGCTGCTTGGGACCGCTTGAAATTCCTGATCTGGATGCGATCGTCTGCGGTCCTTCGTTCGTTGCGGTTACAAACAACCGGCGGAGGTTTTGCTTCGCCAAGGCAGTCATGGATCTCCAGGCCAGCCTAGAGCGGAGCTGATGCATCTCCCAGCATCGCCTCGCGGACGATTTTGATGGGCGGGAAACCTTGGCGCAGGAAATCGTCGTGGAATTTTTCGAGCGAGAACGCGGCGCCTTCTTTTTTCTTGACGTCATCGCGCAGCTTCATGATTTGAAGCTTGCCGAGTGTGTAGTAGAGATAGGTGGGGTCGCCGGCTCCGCGCTTGGTCTCAACGACCGCCGCCTCTTTTGATTGGTAGCCTTCCTGCTGAAAGAAGTTTTCAGCCTGCTCCATGGTCATTTTGCCGGTGTGCATCTGAATGCCGACGATGAAGCGCGCATCGCGCAAAAGCGCATCCTGCAACTGGCCAAGGCGCAGGAGTTTTGATTCGCGCTCGTCTTTGGCCCCAGCGCCGGGCTGGCCGTAACCTTCGTCGAGCATCATCTGCTCGCAGTAGTGTGCCCAGCCTTCAATGTCAGTGTTTGCGCCGAGAATCTTGCGCACCTTGCTTGGCGCATGCGGCAGCCAAAGAAACTGCACGTAGTGGCCGGGATAGGCTTCATGCACAGCCGTCGAAATCACGGTACCGATGTTGAAGCCGTGCATGTAGCCCTCGACTTCTGCGGGCGTCATTTTGGGATCAGGCAGCGTGACGTTGAAATAGGATTCGGTGGCGTGAGTTTCGAAGGGGCCTGCGGTATCCATGCTGGCGAATGTTGTGGCGCGCATGAATGGCGGCGTCTCTTCGACGATGGGCCGGACATCGGATGGAATCGTAACGATGTGGTGCTCGCGGATGAAGCCGATCAGGCTGGTGAAGGTGGCGCGGAAGGAATCGAGAAGCTGATCGGGCGCGGGATGATCTTCGCCAAGCTCTTCAAGGACGGCGCGCGGATCTTTGCCCGGCTCAAGCTCGGCGGCGACTTGCTTGAAGTGCTGCTGATTCTTGCGCAGATCGGCCCAGCCGATTTCGAGCAGCTTGTCGAGAGGCAGGTCGACCATCTCGTCGAATTCGAGCTTCTTTTCAAATGTGTCGGCGCCGATTCGGAAATCGCCATTGGAGCGGGCGAGTAGGTCGCTCTTGAGCCAGGCCAGATAATCATTGAGCGCGGAGACAACGGCAGTGTTCGTGTTGGCGAATTCCGACTTGAGCGCCGGATCAGTTACGTCGGTGAAGGCTTGCGGCACGTCGTGCTGAAAGAAGCTGATAATGTCCGGCAGTTGCTCGATGGCGATCTCCGTGAAGATGCGCGGAGGATTGTTGAGATTCGCGTGCGCGGCGGCGAGCAGGGCCGGCATCTGCTTTTCGCGGGCGACGAGCGAGCGGAGGCGGTCGTCAGGCGGTGCGAATTTTCGCTCCATTAAAACAAAAGCCGCATTGGCGCAGGTGCTCGAATAGGTGTCGGCGTTTTTCTCCCAGGGGCGGATGGTTTCGAGGGTGAGCAGTTGCGAACGGATGTTGCTGAGCACAATTTCGCGGTCGCTGCGAGGAACAAAGTCAGCCGGCGAGTTATCGGGAACGATCGCCTCGATGCGCTGGGCAAAGCTTTTAAGCGCGGCGATTTCCGCGTCGATGGTTGGACGCGAGAAATCCTCAAGCTGGGCGTCGTACTGGTGGTAGCCGACCATGGTGCCGTTTGATGGGGCGTAGTGGAAGTAAACCTGGTCAAAGTATTCATCGGACAGTGTGGCGAATTGCTGTTTCCAATCCGGCGTCGCGGCGTGCGCGCCGATCGTGGACACCATAAGTGCTCCTATCGCGATGAAGGTGGTCGCCTGTTTCATGGTCATCTCCGTTTTGCGCCAGTCAATTTTACGCTGGTCATCTTTGCGCCGCGCGTTTATGCGCTCACCGCCGCCGGTGCCAGGTTGGCGAGCAATTCTCGGATTTCGAGCAGAACCTCGTCGGGCCGCGTGGCTTTCAACGGGAACTTGAGCAGGCCCTGCGGCGTAAACTGCGCGCCGCGCTTGGCGTTGCGCGCGACCAGTTGCATCAGGTGCGCGGGATCGACGGCGGCATTCTCCATAAAGCGGATTTGTAATTCACCGCGCTTGCGGTCGACCTGGGCGATGCCGATGCGTTCGCACTCGAGGCGCAGCATGGCCGCTTCAAGCAGATAGACGGTGGCGTCGGGCGGCGCGCCATAGCGGTCTTCGATCTCCGCGCGAACTTCGTTGACTGCGGCCTCCGTTGTGGCTCCGGCGATTTTCTTGTAGAGGCGCAGGCGCTGATTCTCTTCCGGCACATAGCTTTCGTCAATGCGCAGCGCGATGCCGAGGTTGAGCGCTGTGGCAGGGCGCTCTTCACTGGCCTCGCCCTTCATTTCCTTTACGGCGGCCTCGAGCATCGATGTGTATAGCTCGAAACCTACCGCTTCAATGTGGCCGCTCTGCTCGCCGCCGAGCATGTTGCCAGCGCCGCGCAACTCGAGGTCGAGCGCGGCAATTTTGAATCCCGCGCCGAGGTCGCTGAATTCCTTGAGGGCGGCGAGACGGCGGCGCGCGATTTCGGTCAGTTCGTTCTCCGCGGGAATGAGGAGGTACGCGTAGGCGCGGCGGTTGGAGCGGCCAACGCGGCCACGCAACTGGTAAAGTTCGCTGAGGCCGTGGCGCTCGGCGCGATTGATGAGGATGGTGTTGGCGAGCGGAATGTCGAGGCCGTTTTCGATGATGGTGGTGGCGACGAGCACGTCGAACTCATGACGCATGAAAGCGAGCATGACCTTCTCTAGATCGTTCTCGCCCATCTGGCCGTGCGCGACGGCGACGCGCGCAGAGGGCACAAGCTCCTGAATGCGCGAAGCGATTTCGTAGATCGATTCCACGCGATTGTGCACGAAGAACACCTGGCCGCCGCGCTCCAACTCCACTTCGATGGCCGAGCGGACGATCTTCTCGTCGAAGCGGGCTACCACGGTCTGAATGGCCATGCGATCTTTAGGCGGCGTTTCAATAATGCTCATGTCGCGCAGGCCGACGAGCGACATGTGCAACGTGCGCGGGATTGGAGTGGCGCTCATGGCGAGGACGTCGATCTGCTTGCGCAATTGCTTGAGCCGCTCCTTGTGGCGCACGCCGAAACGCTGCTCCTCGTCAACGATGAGAAGGCCGAGATCCTGGAACTTGATGTCCTTCGATAGCAGGCGATGCGTGCCGATGAGAATGTCGACGCGGCCGGTCGAGACGCGCTCGATGATGTCTTTCTGCTCCTTTGCGGTGCGGAAGCGCGAGATCATCTCGATGTGAATGGGGAATTGGGCAAAGCGCTGCTTGAAGGTTTCGAAGTGCTGGAAGCTGAGCACAGTTGTCGGCGTGAGGACGGCGACCTGTTTGCCGTCTTGCACGGCTTTGAAGGCGGCGCGCATCGCCACTTCGGTTTTGCCGTAGCCAACGTCGCCGCACAGGAGACGGTCCATGGGCCGGGGCGATTCCATGTCTTCTTTAACAGCGCGAATTGCCGTGATCTGGTCGTCGGTCTCGGTGAAGTCGAAGGAATCTTCAAATTCGCGCTGGAATTCGTTATCGAGAGAGAATGCGTTGCCTTCGACGGTTTGACGCTCGGCATAGAGCTTGAGTAATTCAGCGGCCATGTCCTGCATGGCCTTGCGTACGCGCGCCTTGGTCTTGGTCCATTGCTGCGAGCCGAGCTTGCTTAGCACCGGCGCGGGACCGGTATCGGTGGAGCGGTATTTCTGAATCAGGTCAAGACGCGTGAGCGGGACGTAGAGCTTGGCGCTGTCAGCAAACTCGAGAATCATGAACTCGATGCTGAGCCCGTCCTGTTCGATTTCCTTTAGACCTTGATACTGGGCGATGCCGTGCTCGACGTGGACGACGTAGTCGCCGACGCCGAGATCGCGGAAGTCAGAGACGAAGGCCGCGGTCTTGGATTTTTTCGGTAGGGGCCGCGCGGCAACGTCGGTTTCGTCGGAGAGATCGTTAGCGCCGAAGACGATCAAGTTGGCATCGGCGAACGCGACGCCCGATGCAATTGGAGAACGCACGATCACGGGCACGCGCAGGTCGCCGGCCATGTAGCTGGCTTCTTCAAGCATCATGTCGCTGCCGGTTTTTGGCACGCGGCTGCCGAGGCGGTAGGCAACCTGGTATTCGCGCAGCATGGTCGCGAGGCGCTCGACATCGCCCTGGTGCGCGGCGGCGAGTACGATGCGCGACTCAGTTGCCATGAGATTTTTCAATTGCTCGGTGAGCGCGGGAATGGAACCGTGGAAGCGCAGAGTGGGCCGCGTGGGAAGTTCGATCTCGCCAAGGGTTGCGTCATCCTCGAGAACATCGACTGCGCCGAGTTGATCGAGATCGAGGCCCGTATGCGCAGCGAGCGATGATTGAAGAACCTCGGGGCGCAGATAAATATCTTCAGGGCGGACGAGCGAACCAATGCCGGAGCGCTCATGACGCAGCTCGACTTTGTTCCACCAGCGGTCAATCTGGTTGCGCACCATTCCCGGCTCATCGACGAAGAGCGCGAAGCGCGGCAGGAGCGTGAGCAGTGTGCGCTCAGCGCCGGCGACGGGAGTGAAGAACTCCCAGCCGGGAAAGACGCTGACGCCGCCGGCTGCAGCGGCTTCGGCAGCCAAGTCGTCACTCTCGTTGTCGCCATCAATTTCGACTCGCTGGCGGCTTAGGCGGCCATTCACTGCGGCGAGCAAGCGCTCTGTCAGCGGAGCCTCGGTGAGCGGCAGCAATTGCGCTTCGTCGAGCCCGGACTGAGAGCGCTGCGTTTCAGGATCGAACTTGCGAATGGTTTCGATCTCGTCGCCAAAGAACTCGATGCGCACGGGGCGATCGGTGTCGGGCGAATAGACGTCGAGAATTCCGCCGCGGCGCGTGAACTGGCCGGGCATCTCGACGAGATCCATCTGCGTATAGCCGACGCTGGAGAGGTGCGTGGTGAGGACTTCGATGTCGACCTCTTCACTGCGCTTGAGGGTGACGGCGAGGCCAGCGTAGTACTCGAGATCGAAGAGCTTGAGAGCCGCGGATTCGATGGGAGCGATAAGAATATCGATGGCGCCGGTGGAGAGCTTCCACAACGCGGCGGCGCGCTGCTCCTGCACGTCGGGGTGCGGCGAGAGATTTTCAAAAGGGAGCACGTCGTGGGCGGGAAAGCGGACGACGCGGGCGGGATCGATGGCGCCGGTCAGCTCGCATCCGGCCTTGAGCAGTGGTTCCAGGGCCTCGGCGGCCTTGTTGTCGGCAACGATCACGACGACCGGCTGCTTGGCTGCCCGCGCCATCAGGGGCAAGTAGATAGCCCGCGCGGTCGCGGTTAATCCGGACACACGCCGACGCCCCGTACCCAGGCTAAGGTGCCTGCGAACGCGTTCAAATCCCGGGGCATTCTCCAGCTCCGCAAAGATTTCGCGGACAAACGGGAGGATCATGAGGCTCTAGTTTAACAGTGAAGATCGATTGCTCAGCGCGATCCGGATGGAAGTTTCGCCGGTTCTCATTCGCCGCCGAGCTTTTTTGCGAATGCGTACCAGAAATCGAGCGACTTCCAGTAAGAATCGATGGGCAAGCGCTCATCGCGTCCGTGGGCGCGCACATCGTCCCGCTCGAGCGCGATCGCCGAGTAGCCGTAGCTTGGGATGCCGGCCTGGGCGAAGTAGATGGAATCGCTTGCGCCGGTTTCCATGACGGGAGTCACCGGTTATTCCTGGCCAGATGGCTTGCGTGAGGCTCGTGAGCGGCGCCCAGACTTCCTCAATCGGCGCAGGCGGAACGATTGCAGGGCGGTCGGGAGCAGTCGCGCTGACCTCACCTGAATCCGAAACGTATTCCACCTTCAATTGCGGGTCGGCAAAGATGGAGATCAGTTGTTGACGGGTTTCTTCGGGCGAATGGCCGGGGAGAATTCGGCAATTCACGATTGCTCGAGCTATTTGGGGCAGGGCGTTGTTGGCATCGCCGGCATCCAGTCGCGTGGCAACGCAAGTTGTTCGCAACCTCGCGTTGAAGGCCGGCTCCGCACTGAGTCGCGCGGCCGCTGCCATGTCTGGCGGCGTGGCCAGAATCGCGCGCATATCGGCGGCCGTCTCTCCGGTCTCATTTTGCGCGAGGTTCGTGAAGTAGGTTCGCGTAACCTCGTTCAGCTCGAACGGAAATGTGAAGCTGGCCAGACGGCCGAGCGCCGCGGCAAGCTGGTAAATGGCATTGTCGGGCCGCGGCAGGGAACTGTGGCCGCCGCGATTGGTCACAGTTACCTGGTAATCGGCGTAGACCTTTTCGGTGGCCTCGACTTCGGCGACGACTGGCCGTCCGTGTTCCAACTCTATGCCGCCGGCGTCGGGATTAATCACGTAGGCTGCATCCACAAGGTCGCGATGCTCGCGGACGAGCCAGTCAGCACCATTAAACTTGCCTCCCTCTTCGTCCGCTGTGAGCGCGAGGATTAGGTCGCGTTGCGGCTTGTATCCCTCGCGATGCAGGCGCAGAAAAGTCTCGACCAGCGCGGCGTCGGAGTCCTTCATGTCCTGCGTGCCACGGCCGTAGAAATAACCGTCCTTCTCAATGAATTGAAACGGGTCAGTGGACCAATCGGCGCGCAAAGCCTGCACCACGTCTACGTGGCAGAGGAAAAGAACTGGCTTTTTCGCCGGCGTTCCGGCAGCGCGGAAGCGGACGACGAGATTTTGTTTGCGCTCATTGGGGCCGAGCAGGCGAACGTCCTGGGGCGAGAAACCAGCGTCGAGGAAGTGGCGCTCGAGGGCCGCAGTGGCAGTGGTGACATTGCCCTGCGGCGTGTCAGTAGTGTTGATCTCGACGAGTTCTTTGAAGATTGCCAGCGCCTGCGCGCGATCGGCTGCGGATGCCTGGGGCACGGAAGCCTGCGGCAAGTGATCTTGTGCTTTTACGAACGGGCCGAAGCAAAGGGCGGCCATAAGACGGTGAGAATCGCTCGGATTCGATGCACGGCATCCTCACGTCTTTTTATGAGCTGTCTCAGTCGATGCGCGGAGTGCCGCGGCGAAGAATCATTCCGGTGATGCCGAAAGACACGATCAGAATGAGGGCGAGGAAGAAGTAATAGGCCATGGGATGCGCCCAGCCCGGAGAGTATTTAAGATCCTGGCCGACCCAGAGCAACAGGATGGTGGCGATGACGGAGAATTGCCCGGCGATGACGAGGAAGGTGTGGCCGAGGTCGCGGCGCTTGTCGAGAGACTCCACTTGGTCGGGCGTGAGGTTGCGCTCTTCGGGTGGAAGAAGGGAATTGGCCATTGGGGGCTCCTTGAGTGGGGCTGGGCTTGCCGGGGCAGAAAACATTGCGGCTCGCCTGCTTCGATTCAATCACAAGGTGCGAGGGCGGCGCCAGCCGCCCTGTTCGGCTTAATCCGAGAGGAAGGCCAGGGTTTGCAGAGACGTAATTTCGAACGGCTTGCGGCAGCGGACATTTGTGCATTGCAGCTTGTCGTCGCGGCGGACCATGTAGGACTGAGCCTTGGCAAAGCGCGCGCGGTCGCGCTCATCAGCCCCGCGGGGCAACTGGGCGCGCTTGCGGCGAACGATCCAGGTGACTTTGTACTCGCCCGCCTGGCCGCACTTGGGGCAGTTCAGGTTGTGGGTGCGCTGTTCGGTTGTTTCGTTGAAGAATTCCCGCTCATCCATTTTGCGTTTCCTTTATTGCTTTTCCTTTGGTTCTAGTTCCTTTGGCCGTCCGGAGCTCGATTCAGCCGCTTGATTTAGCCACTGCGGCCGACCAGCCTGCGCGTGGCGATTCCGCGGAGGCACTTCCGCACGGGACGAATTTATTCCATACTCAAGCTTGCGATGGCGAAACGCAAGCCAGCCCGGTTTTCCGCCACAAAGGCGGTAAAGGCCAACGCCCGCGAGCGCGTAGGCCAGCCAAAACCCTCGCGAATTTTGCCTGACAAACCGCGCACAGGTCGACAGGCCAAACACAAACCAAGGCTCGATGAAATTATTCGCGAAGTAGAATAAGCGCCGCGAACATTAATTGGGGCCGCGCAGAAGAATAGAGGGCGTGAATAAGTACAGGAGTGAAGGACGTATGGCAAAGGCAGTCGGCATTGGCGGAGTTTTTTTGAAGGCGCGAGACCCGGAGGCGCTGGGGCGCTGGTACGCAGAAAACCTTGGGATCCCTGCACAGGATGGCGGTTCGCTGGCGTTCGAGGGGCCGGAATCGGCAGGGATGACGGTTTTTGCCCACTTTCCCGCGGACACGAAATATTTCGGGGAGGGCGCTCAGCAGGTGATGGTCAACTTCAGAGTGGATGATCTGGATGGCTTGCTGAAAAAGCTGGATGCGGCGGGCGTGCGCATCGATCCCAAGAGAGATGACCACGAGTACGGGAAATTTGCGTGGATATGGGATCCGGAGGGGAATCGCGTGGAGTTGTGGGAGATCGCGTCTGCTGAGTAGGAAGGCGGCGGAGACCGAGCAGTCCGCATGAGCGCGAGATTACGCGCCAAGATGTGTTTCAGGGTGTTTTCTATGGCGCGTTCTGGGGTTGTTGCGTGCTGTAGGGCCCGGGGAGCGACGGTGCTGCGGCGGGCTGCTGGCTGGGATTGCCGGTGACTGCGGTGCGCTTGGAATAGATGCGGAACTCGACTACGAGGTCAAGCATCACGGGAACCGGATTGCCATTCTTGATGGCCGGCTCGAACGTTGCCTTGCGGATGGAATCGACGGCATTCTCATCAAGGCCGAAGCCGATGGGCCTGGCTACCGCGATCTGGCCCGGCTTGCCATCGGCGCCGATTACGACGTGATAGAGGCAAATGCCGGCGACGCCGTGGTCCTGCGCATACTCGTTTGATTGCGGCTCAAAGGTCGAGGTCAAACGAGCCTTCTTGTCGACCTCACTTTGGCGGAGCACGGCGGGATCGGCAGGCCGGTAATCGGTTTTTGTGGCAGCAGCAGCGTAGTAGAGCTTCCAGAATCCGGGCATCGACTCCATCATGCGACTGTCGAAGGGCTGGGCGAAGACGTTGTCCAGCGCGTCACGCAGCAGCTTGTTTGAGTGAGCCTGCGATGTTGTTGTGGTTACGCTTTTAGCATCTGCGGGGCGCTCGGCGGCAGGGGCAGCGGCCATTTCGGCCTGGGCGTCGGCTTGGGCTTCTGTGGCGTCGGAGGCCTCTGAGGGCGGAGTTGTTCGCAGGCGTTGTCGGGCTGGAGCCGTCGCGGCTTTCGGCGCGGGATTTGCGGGCTTGCCCTTTTCCGGCTTTTCTTTTTCTGGCTTTTCTCGCTTTTCTTTTAGTTTGACCACGAGCTCGCGGTCGATGCTGATTTTGACCACTTTTTTCTTCGGGGTGATGTTTACGCGATCGACGGCCGAGGTGGGATCTTCATAAGGCAGCGCGCCGAGGAAGTGGAGGCCGAAACGCTCGCCCTCCAACTCAAGCTTGTGCTTGGCCAAGTGCACCTTGTCGATTTGGATTGCGCTCAGAGTGTATGAGCCTTGCGGTGAGTGGCTTACCAGGATGCCGTGCTCGTTGTAGCTGAGGTCGTTGTCGAGGTAGCCGCCACGAAGGAAGAGTTGCTTGCCGACGAGCAGGCTCTTGATTTCGTCTTCGGAGATTTCGTTTGGCTCGGCGGCGTGAGCGGGCTGAGAAGTGCGGGCAGGGGCGATCGGCGCAGCTGCGGGCGAGGGTTGAGTTTCGGCGGGCGGGCGCGGGAGTTGGCTGCGGCGATTGGTCCGTAGCGGGCGCTGGCGCTGCGGGCGCGTTTTCGGCGGGAGGCGCGGGCGTAATTTCTGGTGTTGTCGCTGACGGGGTCGCCGGCGTTGCTTGCGGGGTCTGGTCAGATGCCGTGGGCGCTTGCGCGGCGGGCTGATTGTCGGGCGCGGGTGCTGTTTGCTGGGCGTTGACCGCGGTGAGAGCGGATGAAGCCAAAACGATTGCCATGGTGGCGCCGAAAACGAGCGCGCCGAGGCGTGCAGCGAGAGTTACAAACGGCAAAAAGCGGGAACGACGGATCAGGTGAGGCATGGGGAAAGCCTTTAAAGCGGTTCCAGAATTTACGTGCCCTTTTTGAAAGCGTCGAAGGGTGGCATTTTCTTGAGGAAAATGCCACTCGGCGCCGGTGGTTCCGACGTGCAAGCATTCTGGAACCGCTGCAAGGCAACTTTAACAAGATTCGACTACTGTTGCGCGGAAAAACAATCCCCTGACGGAGTTACTTGCGAGGTCCGTCGAGCGGTTCGCCATGTTTACGATTTGATTTATTCCCGGCTTGGGTTGTGTTTGAGCTGCCAAAGAATTCGCCGGAAAAATCCGAGGATGCGGCCGGCATCGCTGCGGGTGAGGGAAAGCCTGCGCAGCAGCAGATTGAGGTCGTGCCGGTTGGCGTTGCGCATTTCCGGCGGAGAGTAGTTGGCGGCGAGCATGGTTTCTTCGACCAGGCCGGCGAGGAGTTCGAGGTCGCGGGTGGAAGCGGGAGGAGTGGCGTTGGTTGCGGACCCTTGATTCGGATCGGGCGTTGGAGTTTCGCCGTTCGAGTCGGCTATCGGATCGCGGATGCGGGCGGCGATCTCATAAAGACAGACAGCGACGGCCTGGCCGAGATTCATTGAGGGCTGCTGGGGGTCGGTTGGAATGACGGCAAGCAAATGGCAATGCGAAAGATCTGCCTGCGTGAGGCCGCGCTTTTCCGAACCGAAGACGAGTGCGACGCGGCCACCGCGGGCGAGTTCGTCGCGGACCATTGGCGCGAGATCGGGCAATGGAACGACGGACTGCTCGGGCTTGCGGTGCTCGAGCGAGCCGGTGCCAACGACGAGGGTGCAATCGGCTACGGCATCGGCGTGGGATTCCGCGACTCGCGCGTTTTGGAGCAGATTCTCGGCGCCGACGGCCGACTTCGCCTCGCGCCAGTGAGGCTCGTATGGGGCGACGACAGAGAGGCGCGCAAAGCCGAAGTTGGCCATGGCTCGCGCCGCCGCTCCTATATTGAGGGGATTGCGCGGGGAGACGAGAACCACTTCAACGCGATCGCATTGGTCTTTGGAGAGCAAGACGTCATTTTAGGGCAAATTCGGAGCGAACGTTTAGATTGGCAGCCGCGCACCTGCAAACGGCGACTGCCTGGTTCGAGTGCAATCGCCGCGCGGGATGGGGTTTTTACGATATGAGGGGTTAGAAGTGGAAGTTGGTCTCGACGAAGAGCAGTTGGCCGTCGGCGTCCCTGGGATAGATAGTCGCGATCACGGTCTTGCCCCAGGCGTGTCCGTAGTAGAACGTTGCGCTGAAGTTGGAGTTGAAGCGGTAATCGGCGTTGAAGTCCAAGACATTCGCAAACGGCCGATTTCCGTTGCTGGGGCGTCCCTGGTAGCCGAATGTCGTAGGTTGGAAGGCGCCTCCGCCGGAATACCAGAGGTCGGTGGCGGTGGCCAGGCGCAGCGTGTGTGCCTCGGAGCTGAGGCTCAATTGTTTCAAGGGCTGCGCGCTTACGGTCAAATACGCGTCCTCGTTGTTCATCATGTTGTAGAACGGGAAGCGCGCGTATTGCCGCGGAGTGGTCAGGACCTGAAAGAACGTGCCGTGACGCGAGTCGGTCGCATTGCCGTCGCCGCTGCCGTAGGAGTAGCCGGCAGAAATTCCGGGCTTGATGCTCGGCACGGGAAGCTGCCATCCGGCTTCACCAACTGCGGCGGTGGAGAGCTGGCTGAGGCTGCCCCATGAGCCTGTTTGAAGAACTCCCCAGCCGAGCAGATAGAATTTGCCGGCCGCGGGGGTGTTGATGACCTGCTCAAAGTTTCCGCCCCAGGTGGCGATCTCGATCTTGTTCTTGTCGGCGGTTTTCGCCGGTGTTGAGCGGTTGTCGGTTTTGAGTACGAGGGTGCGATGGTCGATATAGCCGTCGGCGAACACGCGGAACTGATTGGGATAAGTGGAGGACCCGCCGGAGTGGGTGTAAGCGCCGTAGTAGTTGTCCACGTCAAGCTCGTCTTCGCCTTTGATCTGAAAGACGCCTTGCGTGGGCCGCGCACCGAATAGAGTTACGTTATTCGCGCCGGAGTTGAGCACAAGCTGCACGCCGTCATAGGTGCGCTGCGCCGCGGTAAAGCCGAAGTTGGAGATGAGGCGGCTGGAGATGCGCGACTGAATGATCTTTTGCAGCAGCGGGTCTTTGGCTTTCTTTTCAATGCCGTCGAAGTATTCGAAACGGCCGATGCGGGCTGCGAATTGGTTGGTTGGATGGAAGTTCACATACGCATACTTGAGAAAGCCGTTGGCCACGTCGGTGTGATTGTTGTTTGCCGCGTAATAAGTTCCGCCCAGTCCGAGCTGGCCCTGAGGAGCGGCAACGACTGCAGTGTTGGGCAGGCCGAGGATCGCGGGCTGCTCGCCGTCGATGTACCAGTCAAAATGCTGGCCAGTCTGCCCGATGCCGATGCGCAGCAGCGAGTCCCAGAAGGTGTAATCGCTGTTGCCGGTGTTGCCTTTGAACCAGTTCCAGTCTTCGGTGCGCTCGCGCCAGTTGATATTGATCTGAAGAGGGCCCATTTTGTGCGTGGGCGGCGGGGTGGGAGCAATGAGCGGAGCCGGGGCGGCGATCGCTTTCTTGGCGGCGGGCTGGCTGCCGGCAGCAGGGGCTGCAACGGAGCTTTGCTGGGCAAATGTTGGGACCGTTGCAAAGGCAAGCGCCAGGCTCATGATGCTGAGGCCTCGCGACGGAAACTTGGTGGGCATTTTGGTGGATGGGATCGCTGAATTCGCGGGGCCGGGGTGGGTTGAGGTCAGTACTTCTTGCCGGCAGCTTGAACGCGACATGACAAAGACAGGGAAAAGGCAGAGATTCACTGGACGCTCCATTTGCATTGGTTAGCCAAGTGTCTGCTGTTGAGGACTTTCCAGCAACATACTTCGGATTGATGGCGATCTCAATCAATGGGATGAGTTCGTGACGGCAACCGGTTCCAATTCAATCGCCCGGGCGGAATTTCCGAGGTGCTTCACTGCCGGATCGCGCCCGGATGATCTAGCCTTTATGTGTGCTGTTCATTAATCCAGCGACGACGGCGTTGAACGAGTTGAGCCAGGCGCCAATTGTGCGCTTTTCTCTGCTGGCGCTCAGCTCGATCTTTTTTCTTGTCGATCCGTTTGCGGCGATTCCGTCGTTTCTGGCGATTACGGAGAGCGCGGACCCGGCGCGGCGCAAGCGCATGGCGCGCAAAGGCGCGATCACCTGCTTTATTGTGCTGACGAGTTTTGCGTTTGCGGGGCAGCTGATTTTCAGGATGTTTGGAATCACGCTGCCGGCCTTTGAAATTGCCGGCGGGCTGATTCTGCTGCTGATCGGTCTCGACATGCTGGAGGCGCGGCGCTCGCCGACGCAGGAGACGCAGGGCGACACGGTTGAAGCCGCGGCAAAGGAAGACGCGGGCATTGTGCCGTTGGGGATTCCAATGCTGGCCGGGCCGGGAGCGATTTCTTCGGTGATGGTGCTGGTCGGGCAGGTGCCGACGCTGTGGGGATGGCAGATGGGCGCGATTCTGGGCGCGATCACGTTCACCGCTCTGGTGACTTATCTCGTGCTGGGCGCGGCGGCGCGGGTGCGGGGGGTGCTTGGCGAGACTGGGATCCGGATTCTGGTTCGGATCATGGGTTTGCTGCTGGTGGCGCTGGCGATGCAGTACTTCGTGAACGGGCTGACGGACCTGGGATTGGTTCCGAAGCATCTGTGAGTCTGACGGTTGGTGGCAGGGTTTCCCACAGAGGATCCGAGGCTTATCGGACGCCCTGAAGCGCTTAGATCTAAACATCTGAAATTGTTGATGTTGGGGTTATTGGACTTGCTGCGAAGTGTTGCACGTTAGAGTTTGCATCTCGCGGAGGCCTGTGCTACTCTAATGAAGTTAGAAGTAGCAGTGGAGCCTCCTGGTGGCCTCGCGCGTAAGCGTGGACGATAAAAGGCCTGCCCGATCCGAGATCAGGAACTTTAAGTGATCTGGAATCTGAGGGAAGTGGGAAGCTGGTTCGTAGGGTCTTTCGTAGAGCGCACGATGCGCAGCGTTGAACCCCTGTAGGGAATCCCTAGAGAGAACAAGCCATTGCATGACCCGGGAGTTTATCTCCCGCGAGTTCGCTGAAGCGGACTCGAGCGATTTTTGCTGGTCGCTCTTTGATTTTTTGCGCAGCGCGAACGGGTTATCCACAATGGTTCGGGGTTATTCAGGCGGATTCTTTGCTTGACCCGAGGCCGGGACTTTGATAACTTCAAAAGGTTCGCGCAAAAACGCCCATGTCTGCTTTAGTAGCGGAGAAATGGGGCGATGCGCACCAAGTTCGAGGACAGCCGGATGAAAGTCCGGACCTCGATCCATAGGGGTACCGCTTAGGCGGACCACCCTCAAGGATCTTTGACAAATTGGTTGAACATGCCAGTCGTGAGATGTGATCGGGTTTGGCTCGGTCATTCTCACAAGTAAGGTGCCTGCGCCCTTCGAGATGAAGATGCGCAGGCCGGTCGACCTAATCCGACCTCCGTCGGAGAGGGAAGACATCAGGCTTCAAACGAGAGTTTGATCCTGGCTCAGAATCAACGCTGGCGGCGTGCCTAACACATGCAAGTCGAACGAGAAAGTGGTAGCAATACCATGAGTAAAGTGGCGCACGGGTGAGTAACACGTGACTAACCTACCCTGGAGTGGGGGATAACTGAGGGAAACCTTAGCTAATACCGCATAATACCCACGGGTCAAAGGAGCAATTCGCTCTGGGAGGGGGTCGCGGCCGATTAGTTAGTTGGCGGGGTAACGGCCCACCAAGACGATGATCGGTATCCGGCCTGAGAGGGCGCACGGACACACTGGAACTGAAACACGGTCCAGACTCCTACGGGAGGCAGCAGTGGGGAATTTTGCGCAATGGGGGAAACCCTGACGCAGCAACGCCGCGTGGAGGATGAAGTCCTTCGGGACGTAAACTCCTTTCGATCGGGACGATTATGACGGTACCGGAAGAAGAAGCCCCGGCTAACTTCGTGCCAGCAGCCGCGGTAATACGAGGGGGGCGAGCGTTGTTCGGAATTATTGGGCGTAAAGGGTGCGTAGGCGGCTTGGTAAGTCTTATGTGAAATCTATGGGCTCAACTCATAGACTGCATGAGAAACTGCCGGGCTCGAGTGTGGGAGAGGTGAGTGGAATTTCCGGTGTAGCGGTGAAATGCGTAGATATCGGAAGGAACACCTGTGGCGAAAGCGGCTCACTGGACCACAACTGACGCTGATGCACGAAAGCTAGGGGAGCAAACAGGATTAGATACCCTGGTAGTCCTAGCCCTAAACGATGATTGCTTGGTGTGACGGGTACCCAATCCCGCCGTGCCGTAGCTAACGCGTTAAGCAGTCCGCCTGGGGAGTACGGTCGCAAGGCTGAAACTCAAAGGAATTGACGGGGGCCCGCACAAGCGGTGGAGCATGTGGTTCAATTCGACGCAACGCGAAGAACCTTACCTGGGCTCGAAATGTAGTGGACCGGAGTAGAAATATTCCTTCTCAGCAATGGGCCGCTATATAGGTGCTGCATGGCTGTCGTCAGCTCGTGTCGTGAGATGTTGGGTTAAGTCCCGCAACGAGCGCAACCCTTATCTTCAGTTGCTACCATTTAGTTGAGCACTCTGACGAAACCGCCTCGGATAACGGGGAGGAAGGTGGGGATGACGTCAAGTCCTCATGGCCTTTATGTCCAGGGCTACACACGTGCTACAATGGCCGGTACAAACCGTCGCAAACCCGCGAGGGGGAGCTAATCGGAAAAAGCCGGCCTCAGTTCGGATTAGAGTCTGCAACTCGACTCTATGAAGCTGGAATCGCTAGTAATCGCGGATCAGAACGCCGCGGTGAATACGTTCCCGGGCCTTGTACACACCGCCCGTCACATCACGAAAGTGGGTTGCACTAGAAGTCGGTGAGCCAACCGCAAGGGGGCAGCCGCCCAAGGTGTAATTCATGATTGGGGTGAAGTCGTAACAAGGTAGCCGTAGGAGAACCTGCGGCTGGATCACCTCCTTTCTAAAAGAGAAAAGATGGCATGAGCATCTTTCCGCGATAGCGGACCGCTTGACGATGTTTATCGACGCGAGTCGACGAGAATCGGAAGAGTGGCGGATGCTGATGGCTATCAACCCTGTAACTGCCGTCTGACGGTTGGTTATGGGAGCCCTGATCGGGCCTTCTTTGCTTGATCACTATCTGGCGATGGTCACGAGCGGCGTAGCCGCTCAGCATGTTCAACCTTGTCCTCGAAACTTTTTTGAGAACAAACGAAACTCGAGATCGACTGTCGAAAGCGAAATTCGACAACAAAATTCGATAACGAGGGAATTGCTAGTAGAGAGCCGCCGGGCTCCCAGTCGTGGCAAGCTCTGACACGGGCCTGTAGCTCAGTTGGTTAGAGCGCACCCCTGATAAGGGTGAGGTCGGTAGTTCGACTCTACCCAGGCCCACCATCCTTTGAAGTGGGGCTGTAGCTCAGCTGGGAGAGCGCGTGCTTTGCAAGCATGAGGTCACCGGTTCGATCCCGGTCAGCTCCACCAGCCTTCGCCCTTTTGACGGGCTTCGGCTCGGCGGGCCATAGCAAGCTCGTTCGCAAATTCTCATTCGCTGTATCTGGTTCGCCGCCATAAGAAAACAACATGGTTTGTTGTTGGAAAGAGTGGCGCCGATCCAGAGACAGGCCGTCCAGCCTTTCGAGGCTGGTATTGGCAGGTTTCATGAGCCTCAGGGCTCTGGCTTCTTCAGCAAAAACGAAGAAGCATAACGATGTTTGACAACAAAATAGATTGGGTAACGCGTTTGGAGTGATGGCCCGAGTCCGCCGAGAGGCGCGCAGGCTGTTGTTAGACTCCGAGCGTGTTTAATATACAAGGCCGAGCACATGCGAGTTAGTGCAAGTTACTAACTCAGGCAAGTGTTCAAGAAAGAAGAGTGTCTTTAGGAGTGCGACTCGAAAGCGCGTGAGCGTGACGAGTTGTTCTCAGGCGGATTTATACGTAGGTTGACTTTGATCAGGACCGAAGCGATTCGGCTCCCTGCGCTGGAGTTAATTCTATGGTCAAGCTACTAAGGGCGCACGGTGGATGCCTTGGCAGAGACAGGCGAAGAAGGACGTGGCAAGCTGCGATAAGCTTCGGTGAGCCGCACACAGGCGTTATAACCGGAGATTTCCGAATGGGGAAACCCTCCTAGGCAAACCCTAGGAACTACCCACTGAATACATAGGTGGGATAGAGCGAACTCAGGGAAGTGAACCATCTCAGTACCTGAAGGAAAAGAAAGAAACCTCGATTCCGATAGTAGTGGCGAGCGAAATCGGAACAGCCCAAACCCGTAGCATTTCGGTGCTTCGGGGGTTGTAGGGTCCGCAACAGTAGAGTTACCAATCTGGCTTTTAGCCGAATCCTCTGGAAAGGGGATCCAAAGAGCGTGACAGGCGCGTAGGCGAAAAGAGTCCAGACTCGAAGCGGATACCTGAGTAAGGCGGGGCACGTGAAACCCTGCTTGAATCTACGGGGACCATCCCGTAAGGCTAAATACTAGTCTCTGACCGATAGTGAACCAGTACCGTGAGGGAAAGGCGAAAAGAACCCCGTCGAGGGGAGTGCAAAGTACCTGAAACCGTGTGCCTACAAGCAGTGGGAGGGCTATGTCCGTCGCAAGCTACGGAAATGCCTGACCGCGTGCCTATTGCATAATGAGCCGGCTAGTTATTCTTGTCAGCAAGGTTAAGCGTAAGCGAGCCGAAGCGAAAGCGAGTCTGAACAGGGCGTTCAGTTGGCAGGAATAGACGCGAAGCGGGATGATCTACCCATGGCCAGGTTGAAGGTGGGGTAACACCCACTGGAGGACCGAACCGGTGTTTGTTGAAAAAAGCTCGGATGAGCTGTGGGTAGGGGTGAAAGGCTAATCAAATTCCGTGATAGCTCGTTCTCTCCGAAATAGCTTTAGGGCTAGCCTCGGATGAATTGCGTTGGTGGTAGAGAGATGGATGGACTAGGGGGCTTTCCGGCTTACTGAATCCAACCAAACTGCGAATGCCAGCGACAACATATCCGGGAGTCAGACGGTGGGGGCTAAGCCTCATCGTCGAGAGGAAAACAGTCCAGACCGCCTGCTAAGGTCCCCAAGTTACGGTTAAGTGGGAAAGGAAGTCGGAACGCTCAGACAGCCAGGAGGTTGGCTTAGAAGCAGCCATCCTTTAAAGAAAGCGTAATAGCTCACTGGTCAAGCGGTCCGGTGCCGACAATACAACGGGGCTAAAACCGTACACCGAAGCAGCGGATGCACACCTTTTAGGTGTGCGTGGTAGGAGAGCATTCTCAACAGCAGTGAAGCCAGACTGAGAAGACTGGTGGAGCGTAGAGAAGAGACCCTGCCGGCATAAGTAGCGATAACGGAGGTGAGAACCCTCCGCGCCGAAAGTCTAAGGTTTCCTGAGGAAGGTTAATCCGCTCAGGGTTAGGCGGTCCCTAAGGCGAGGCCGAAAGGCGTAGCTGATGGACATCCGGTTAATATTCCGGACCTCCCAATGTTCGTTAGCACGATGGGGTAACGCAGAAGGATAAGCAGGCCGTCCTATGGCTATGACGGTCGATGCGCGTAAGCTGGCACTGGCAGGCAAATCCACCAGGGCAACAGTGAGGCGCAAAGCAGGCCCGTATGGGATTCAGCTGCTGATTTCACGCTGCCGAGAAAAACCTCTAAGGAGAACAAAGGGAACCGTACCCCAAACCGACACAGGTAGACGAGGAGAATATCCAAAGGCGCTCGAGTGAAGGCTCGTTAAGGAACTCGGCAAATTGGCTCCGTAACTTCGGGAGAAGGAGCGCCCGCGTAAGCGGGCCGCAGTGAAGCGCGTACGGCGACTGTTTAACAAAAACACAGGTCTCTGCTAAGTCGAAAACGACGTATAGGGGCTGACGCCTGCCCGGTGCCGGAAGGTTAAAAGGAGAGGTTAGCGCAAGCGAAGCTTTGAATTGAAGCCCCGGTGAACGGCGGCCGTAACTATAACGGTCCTAAGGTAGCGAAATTCCTTGTCGGGTAAGTTCCGACCTGCACGAATGGCGTAACGATCGTACGACTGTCTTAACGAGTTGCTCGGCGAACTTGTAGTACCGGTGAAGATGCCGGTTACCCGCAGCTAGACGGAAAGACCCCGTGCACCTTTACTACACCTTAACTATGGGTTATGGCTCTCGCTGCGCAGGATAGGTGGGAGGCTTTGATGCCAGATTCTCGGATTTGGCGGAGCCAACGGTGAGATACCACCCTGCGAGTGCTGTGACTCTAACCTCCTCCCGTGATCCGGGAGAGGGACATAGTTAGGCGGGTAGTTTGACTGGGGCGGTCGCCTCCTAAATTGTAACGGAGGCGCGCGAAGCTACTCTCAGGCTGTTTGGAAATCAGCCGTCGAGTGTAAAAGCATAAGAGTGGTTGACTGTGAGACCTACAAGTCGAGCAGGTACGAAAGTAGGCTTTAGTGATCCGGTGGTTCTGTATGGAAGGGCCATCGCTCAACGGATAAAAGGTACGCCGGGGATAACAGGCTGATCAATGCCAAGAGTTCATATCGACGCATTGGTTTGGCACCTCGATGTCGGCTCATCGCATCCTGGAGCTGTAGAAGGTTCCAAGGGTTAGGCTGTTCGCCTATTAAAGCGGTACGTGAGCTGGGTTCAGAACGTCGCGAGACAGTTCGGTCCCTATCTGCTGTGGGCGTAGGAGATTTGCGGGGGGCTGTCCTTAGTACGAGAGGACCGGGATGGACGAACCTCTTGTGTTCCAGTTGTCCTGCCAAGGGCACGGCTGGGTAGCGAAGTTCGGTTGTGATAACCGCTGAATGCATATAAGCGGGAAGCACGCCCCAAGATGAGATCTCCCTGAAGGGCCCAGGAAGACGACCTGGTTGATAGGCTGGAGGTGGAAGCGCAGTGATGCGCGTAGCTTACCAGTACTAATCGCCCGTTTGGCTTTACCATAGAATTAACTCCGCGCAGTAATAAGCACGGATGCTCTTCTATCAAAGCCTTGTCACCCAATCTATTTCGTTTTGATTTTCGTTTTGATCTTGTTGGCGCCAGTTTGTTGTCCGTGTTCCTGACCGGCCCGGGAGAAACCATCCGGGACAAATCAGATGTCGCGGCCGGCTGCGGGGAACCACCCGCCAAGCGCCACCCAAGTTTGAGGCATGTTCAAGGCATAAGCCATTAGGCTGACGTCTTGAGCCGAATTCCTGAGTCTGCTACGGTGGACGAAGGATCTCGAAGCCTCTGTCAATTTGCCGGTGACCATACTGCGAGGGATCACCCGTTCCCATCCCGAACACGGAAGTTAAGCCTCGCTGGGCCGATGGTACTGCACGGGCAACTGTGTGGGAGATTAGGTGATCGCCGGCAATTAATTCAACAAAAAGCCCATCCCGAAAGGGATGGGCTTTTTGCGTTTACGGCAGGAAGTTGGATGAATTTAGATTGAGGTAAATGCGCCGAGCACAGCCGATTTTTTCGGCCTTTACGCTCTTCGTTTTCTAAGCACCCATGTCGTCATGCAGCGATAATCCTGCACGATCGTGGTTTTGAGCGGATCGACGAGGACTGCATTCATCTCATCCGTTAGCTCGAGCAGCATCTCCTCATCCACGAGAAACCACTCCGAGCCGTCACCCACGACGAAGATGTTCGGCCGCACGCGCTCAAAATCCATTCCGATTCTCGATCCCAATCGGCAGAACAACATTCCGCCGGGCCGGAGCGCTTGCCAAAGGCCATCGAGCATCGCCCGAAATTGCTGTTCGTCTCGCGCGAAATGGAGTACCGAGTTACAAATCACCACATCGGCAAACTCGCATGGAAACGGCATTTCTTCAATGCAGCCGACTTTGAAATTTTCAGCCGGCAAATCGGCTCCGAGTGATGCTGCGAGTTTGCGAACGTGGTCAACTGCCTCGGCATCCGCGTCCACTGCGAACACCTCGCAGCCTTCGCGAAGCAGGTGGACGAGATTCCGGCCATATCCGCACCCAGCGTCGAGCACGCGCATGCTCTTGTCGATATTTCCGCGGAGGATCTGATCGAAGACGTAAATATCGATCTGGCCGAATTGGTCCTGAATGGTCATTTTCGGATCGCCATATTGGAATGCCTATTCCCGATGCTCAGCGGCATGAATGGAAAATTGCGGCCACGCGGTTGCCTTGATAAAAACAGCGACGCGGCGTCAGCGCGCCTTTATTCGACTGTAACGGACTTGGCGAGGTTGCGGGGCTGGTCGACGTCGCAGCCGCGGCGCTCGGCGATGTAATAGGCGAGCAACTGCAACGGGACAATTTCGATGAGCGGCACAAGTAACTCAGGGGCGGGAGGTATCGCGATGACGTGTTCGACGAGGCCGCCGATAGTCGTGTCGCCCTCTGTTGCGATTGCGATCACGCGGCCGCTGCGCGCGGTTACTTCCTGGATATTCGAGAGGGTCTTCTCATAGCGCAGCTTCGATGCGGGATCGCGCTCGTCGCGCGTCGCCAGCACCACCACAGGCAGCGTCTCGTCGATGAGGGCGTTCGGGCCGTGCTTCATCTCGCCGGCCGGGTACCCTTCAGCGTGAATGTAAGAAATTTCCTTCAGCTTGAGGGCGCCTTCGAGAGCGATGGGGAAGTGAATGCCGCGGCCGAGGTAGAGGAAGTCGCGGGCCGTGGAGAACTCTTTGGCCAGCTCCTCGCACTGCGCCGAACAGCCCCGCAACGCCTCCTCGATTTTGACAGGAATGCGGCTCAGCTCTTCGATCAGGCTCACGCTTTGCGTCTTGTCGAGATGACCACGCACCTGGCCCAGCTTGAGGGCAAGCAGAAACAGTGCCGTTAACTGCGAGGTAAAGGCCTTGGTTGAGGCGACACCAATTTCCGGGCCGGCGTGGGTGTAGATGGCGCCGTGCGCTTCGCGCGCAACCATAGAGCCGACCACGTTGCAAATGGCGACGGTCTTTGAGCCAAGCGCCTTCATCTCGCGCTGCGCGGCAAGCGTGTCCGCCGTTTCGCCGGATTGAGTAATGAGAAGGCCGAGCATGTTCGGCCCGGCGATGGGATTGCGATAGCGGTACTCGCTTGCGTAGTCGACGTCGACGGGCATCCGCGCGAGGCGCTCGATCATGTATTTGCCGGTAAGGCCGGCGTGCCAACTGGTTCCGCAGGCGGCGATGCTGATGCTCGCGGTGCTGGCCAGCTCTTCGTCGGGAATTTCCATTTCGCCGAGGAAGACTTTGCCCGAGTCGAGCGAGACGCGGCCGAGAGTGGTGTCGGTGACAGCACGCGGCTGCTCCCAGATTTCCTTGAGCATGAAGTGCTTGTAGCCGCCCTTTTCAGCCTGGATGGGATCCCACTGGATGCGCGTGAGCTCGCGCACGATGGGGCGACCGTCGAAGTCAGTGAGCTCGACGCCGGCAGCGGTCAAAATCGCGACATCGCCATCAGCGAGAAAATAGACGTTGCGCGTGTGGTGGAGAATTCCCGGCACATCGCTGGCGATAAAGCTTTCGCCATCGCCGACTCCGATGACGACCGGCGGCCCCAGTCGCGCCGCGACGATTTTGTCGGGCTCGGCGGACGAGAGAACTCCCAGGGCAAACGCGCCTGAAAGTCGCGTGACTGCGGCGCGCACCGCGGCTTCGAGCGGAACAGGCTTGCCGGCGGCTTCAGCGTCTTTCTGAACTTGTTCTATGAGGTGCGCAATGATTTCGGTGTCAGTTTCTGTGACGAACTTGTGGCCCTGCGCGGCGAGCTCGCGCTTGAGGTCGAGATAATTTTCGACGATTCCGTTGTGAACTACGACGATGCGGCCGGTGCAGTCGCGGTGCGGATGCGCGTTCTCTTCCGTGGGGCGGCCGTGCGTGGCCCAGCGCGTGTGGCCGATGCCGAACGTGCCATCGAGAGGATTCTCGCGAAGGACTTCTTCAAGATTGGAGAGCTTGCCGGCCGCGCGCCGCAGGTCGAGCTTGTCGCTGCCGGGATGGCCGACGGCGATACCGGCCGAGTCGTAACCCCGGTACTCGAGGCGCCTTAGCCCCTCGATAATGACTGGAACGACCTTCTTTGGCCCAACGTAGCCAACGATTCCGCACATGCTTCGATTTTATGCGAACGGCGCCAAAGCGGCCCTGACACAAAGGAGGGAGCGGCGACCGGTCTGGGATTAGAAGGCGCCCGTCCGGCGCCGGGTGATCCGAATCCAGCGGAGCTGACGCCCAGGCGATGTTAATCGCGGGAGTATAACTGTTTTTACGGAGAGTATCTATTTTCGCGCGCAAAGCCATGGTGGGGACTGAATTCATCGTTAAACGATTGCGATATTCGTCAGGCTTGGCTGGTTTATGTCTGTTTCTGGTTGCGGCGTCGTTCGGGAATGCGCAGCCGGGCGGCGCGTTTCCTCCGATTCCTCCGCTGCCGTCGGGCAAGGGCCCGCTGCCAAAGATACTTGACCAATACCCGGAAAGCCCCAGCGTGGCACCCACTTTCACAATTGCCGCAGGGCCACTCGGCTTTTCCGTTCCCGGTGAAAACTACCTCCTGCGCCGCGAGAGTCTGGTTAGCCTGGACTTCCTTGACGAGGATCGGATTCTGTTCACTTTTCGCGTGCCGCGATTGATGCAGCGCAATGCCGGCGATAATTCAGATGACAAGAAGCAGCAGATTCAAGCCCTGGTGCTGTCGCTTCCGAGCGGCAAGATCGAGTCCCGTGCGACGTGGACCGTGCCTGACCGTTCGCGCTATCTCTGGATGCTGAACGATGGACATTTCCTGCTGCGCGTGGCTGATGGCCTGGATGAAGGGGATGCTCAACTGCAGATGAAGCCCAACTTGCATGTGCCGGGACGGCTGCTGTGGATCGAGATGGATCCCAGGAAGCAAGTGATGATCACCAACACACTCGAGCCTGCAAATGCATTGCAGAAGGGGAGCGAATCAAAGGCGGCCGAGTCGAATCCGGGCGAACAGAATTCGAGCGAGCAGGGCGCTCCGGTCACGGAGCCGGCTGATGTAACAAAGGATGGGCAGAAGCTCGACGGACAAAGTGTCCTTGCGGCTCGCACCGTGAAGCTCGGGACCGGTGAGGTGATGCACGAGAGCCGAGTGCCGTGGACGAATCAGAGCTCCGATTGGCCCATGAATTCCGAAGGCTATCTGGAGAATTCACACGACAGAGCAGATCAGTGGCAGCTGAAGTTGAATTTCTTTTCCGGGGGCGGCAGGGTGCTGACTTACCTTGAGTCAACGTGCCCACCGACCTACAACTTCGTCTCAGAGTCGGAGTTGCTGGTGGTGAGGTGCGATCCGGACAGCGGATGGACACTCAGGGCAATGTCGACGCGCGGCGACTCGCTTTGGGAGGCGCGGACGGCGATGAACGCGATGTTGCCGTTGCTGGTGACGGCGTCAAACGGTTTGCGAGTGGCGCGGGAGACGATGCTCCTGAAGCGTTCCGTCGACAAATATAAGCGCAAGGTCACCACGCGGGATTTTCAAGGTCAGATCGTCAAGGTGTTCAATGCGGCCGACGGCAAGATAGTGCTGGAATCACCTCTCACTCCAATTCTCGATGGGGGCGGTAATGTTGCAATTTCGCCGTCAGGCCAGCGAGTTGCCATTCTCAACGCAGGCGCCATTCAGGTGTTTCAACTGCCCGCACCACCGCCGGTGCCCGGCTCCCACTGAATAACCTCATGTTCCGGAGCGCCAGCGGTAAGTTGAGCAGGCTGATCTGGCGCGTTACCCAACGCCGGCGAGCTTCAGGTAATCCGGCTCATCAGCGATGGTGCGATGGCGAAAGGCCCGGGCGATCTTACGATCTTTGAGAAGGAAGACGCCGGGCATCTGTTCCGCATCTTCTTTAATCAAGCCAATTCCATACTTGAACATTGCGCCCTTGAGCCAGCCTCTCCAGACGGTCGGATTAAAAAAGTGCAGATAAGGATTGGTGCGCGACAAGCGAAATGCCGGAAGCTGATAGAGCGTCGCCTCGGGATTGCTGATTCTCTCGATGTCTGTGAGGTGGTAGTAGTCGAAGTAAGGTTTTGCTCGCTCCGGAGAGCCGAGATGGACAAAGACCGGGCGCACGCCCTTGGCCTCGATTTGAGTGCGGATTTGGGAAACACGGTCCAGAGCTTGCGCACAAAACGCGCAGGAAAAATGGCGAAGGAAGATGAGCAGGACGGGAGACTCGTCCACCAGATCGAGCAGCGACCTGCCTGACTCCGTGTGAAACTCGCGCAGTGAGCCGGCGAGGTCGGATTGCTCGGTTGATTGCGGCATCTCGAAAGATTGACTCCGGTCTGGTTACTTTACTAGCGCGGGAAACGTCGATTATAGACGGAATTGGATTTGTGCGAAGATGGTTGCATCGATCGCCCGTTTCCGTTGCCAGGAGGCTTGCTTGCGAACAGGAGAAAAGAACGCCGCGCGCCGACTGCGGATGGTAGTGCTGTCGCTTGCGGTCCACGGAAGTGTGCTGGCGTGCGTGGTTTGGATGGGATTGGTGACGCGATCGAGAGTAGTAGAGCACGCCGACATCGGAACCTTGGCGGGGATCGAGGTGGCGGGCGGGGCCCATGCCGTGGAGATTCCTTTGCCGGCAAGGCTGACCGCAGCGGACACGAACAAGCCCGAGCGGTACGCGGATGCCGCGGTGCCGCCAACCTTGATGATGAGGCAGTTGCGCCCGCAAAACGATGCGGGGGGTGGCGCGCCCGCTACGCCTCACGAGGGCGAAGGACGAGGCAATGCGGCGAATGGAAATGGGAGCAACGATGAAGATGAGAGGCCTGCGTTTCCGGTGTTCTCGCCAAAGCCGGCCGTGACGGAGCGCGGGCTTTTGCCGGCGGCTGAAGAGAAGATTGTGGTGGATGTGAAGGTGGACGAAGAAGGCGCGGTGGTGAGCGAGACCCTGGTAAAGGGATTGGGGAACCGGCTGGACGAGATTGTTCTGGAAACGGTAAAGACGTGGCGCTTTCAGCCGGCGACGGTGAACGGAAAGCCGGTCGAGACCGAAGCGGAAATCGTGTTTCCGTTCGATTTGCAATATCCGGTGGATGGGTAAAGGCAGGGAATAGGCAATAGGGAATACGGAATAGAGAATTGGAGCGCCAACCTAGCTGGGAACAGCTGTAGGGCGGAGATTCGAAGCCTTGGGTCCGAAAAGGAATAGAACCGGGGAGGGATAGAACTGAACTGGCTAGCGGATGTGCCAGAGGCCCCAGGTGGCAACGATACAGACGGCTACCGCACCCTCAATAATGAGAGCGAAGCCGATGCCGGCGACAACATGCCTGAGATTGGAAATTGCCTCGGCGGCCCATTCTGCCTGCGGCGCGTCGGGGAGGCGGGCCGAGGTGGGTTGTACGCCGTAGCTGTGGGCCGGTAGAGAAGACACGGAGAGGGAGGGCGAAGCGGTTGCGAGCCTTAGATTGACGAACTGACGGTTTGACATTTTGCCCCCTCCATCGTCGCAAACAGTTGAAATGCCAGAGAGACCAGCCATGCAATTCGCATGAGAAGACACCCTGTCGCCGGATAGAGCAGCAATCGCATCGCCATAGAGGGAGCAAGGCGGAAAAATATCTATGCTCCTCAAATACATTGGGTTAAGTTGTGGAAAATGTCGGGATGCAGGAAATAAGCGGCGCTCGGCAGGGGTAGCAGCGTGTAATTTCTGATCTGGAATGTAATCTTTACCGGAATTTTCCGTGTGGTCAGACAACCCAAAAGGATCGTGAGGAAAAGCCAAGAAAGGACTCGAGCAGGCAAAATGGGTTGCGGAGTGGGGTGACTGCTCGGCGATTATTCGTCGATGCGGTAGGTGTACTCCTCAATGACGGGGTTGGTGAGGACCTCACGGGCGATGCGTTCGACCTCGGCGCGAGCGGCGTTGGACTGGAGGCCATCGGCCAGCGAAAGCACGAAATACTTGCCCTGGCGCACGGCGGTGACATCAGCAAACCCGATCTTGCGGAGAGCGTTGTGGATGGTTTGGCCCTGGGGATCCAGGACCGATGCCTTTGGCGTGACATAGACATGCGCCTTCATGATCCCTGATTATAAAGACAGGGACCGAAGGACCTAGAGAACAAGGGAACAAGAAACGAAGGAAACGACTGCCAGGGCTTAGAAAAGCAGCGGCGACGCCGGTGGAGCGCGGTATTTGAGTTCGACTGAAAAGAAAAAGCGATTGGGCTAGCGCCGTTGGTCAGGAATGCTCGGTCATCACAGTTTGTTCAATTCCAAAAGCGGCTTCCGCAAATCTTCAAGGAGAGACAAAACGCAATGGTGAATTATCTGGAACTGCCCGTGGGTGACCGGGCGCCGGAGGTTTTTCGGGCGGTTATCGAGATTCCGCTGGATGGAACACAGAAGTTTGAATACGACAAGGAGTTGCATGTGTTCAAGCTGGACCGGAACTTGCACTCGCCGGTGCACTATCCGGGCGACTACGGATTTGTTCCATCGACACTGAGCGACGATGGCGATCCGCTGGATGTGCTGGTGCTGGTGCCGGGGCCGAGTTTTCCGGGGTGCGTGCAAGAGGTGCGGCCGATCGGATTGCTGGAGATGCTGGATCAGGGAATCCTGGACGAGAAGGTGCTGGCGGTGGGAAAGAACAATCCGCGATTTGCGAATATCTGGAATTACACGGATATTTATCCTCACATGCTGAAGGAGATTACGCACTTTTTTTCGATCTACAAGGATCTGGAAGGGAAGCGCGTGGAGATGAAGGGCTGGCGCGATGCGTCCTATGCGCGCGATCGCGTGGCGCACACGATCAAGCAATTTGAGTTAAACAAAACAAAGCATCACGAGGCGAAGAAGAAGGCGGGATAAGTGCAGGGAACAAGCGAACGAGGGAACAAGGGACCAAGAAAAACAGGGACCCAAAAAACAGGTGCCAAGGAACCAGGAAACAAAGGCTCGCTGGCGCCGCATAGATAAAGATGAGGCGCTATTTGGTTGCGGCCGCGGCTTCGGCCGCAAGAGCCCGGCGGCGAGCGAGCGGAAGCGCAGTGAGCCAGTAGAGCGGCGGCCCGAGAAGGGCAATCCCACAAGCAAAAAGAAGAGAAGAGACGTTGGCGAGGGCAGTGCCCGGATCGCCGAGCTTTTCGCTGCGCGAGGCGTAGAGCGCGTAGGCGATGAGTATGGTGGGGCCGACGGCGAGCGAGCACGCGAAAGCGAAGTTGCCGGCGCGAAAGGGCCGCGGAAGCTCAGGCTCGCGCACACGGAGAACGATGAGGGCGACGAACTCCAGGATGAGGCTGGTGCCGTAGAGAATGAGGTCGATGGAGATGAGCTTTTCAAACGGCAAACTGAGAGCGAGCGCCCAGGCAAGACCACAAAAGAGCACGCTGACCCAGGGAGCACCGCGGCTATTGCGGCGCTCGAAGATGCGCGGCAACATGCCATCGCCGGCCATGGCGATAGGCAGGCGGGTGTAGCTCATCATGAGCGCGTTGAACATGCCGACGCCGCAGATGACTCCGCCGGCAACGACGGCCATGGACAGAAGAGAACCGCCGAGCGCGGTGCCGGCATTGGCCCATGAGCCGGTGGTGAAACCATCTGGGGAAAGGCCGCCCACGGCCATAGCGGCAAGCGGCAGAACGTAAGTGACGGCCGTGATGATGGCGGCGCCGACGATGGCGCGCGGGTAATTGCGCTGAGGATCATGGACGTCGCGCGCGATGGTGGAGGCGTTGTCCCAGCCCATGTAATTCCATAAGCCGACCAAGATTGCTGTGGAGAGGCCGGCATCGGCGTCGGGCGAAGGAGCAGGGCGACCCCAGTGTATGGCGGGATGGAGAGTAAGGCCGCGCCAGAAGCCGAGAAGAATGAAGACGGCAAACGGCGCGAGAAGCAGCACGGACATCCAGACGGAATCTCTGCCGACGCGGGGCGCGCCGCGCAGGTTCCACACGCAGCAAACGACGACGACAGCCAGCGACCAGAAGTAATCACGCGGGAGCGGCGGTGAGCGCGGGACTGAATTTGCCAAGGTAGAGCACGAAGATGGAAGGGTAGAGCGCCATGTCGAAGATGCTGGCCGAGAGCGAGAGCCAGCTTTCCTGGTAGCCCCAGAATGGCCCGAGGCTGCGACGCACCCACACGTAAAAGCCACCCTCGTCGGGGATCGCGGCGGCAAGTTCGCCGATCATGAGCGCGGTGGGCAGGCTCCAGACGACAGGCAGAACAAGCAGAATGACAATAGCCCAGCCAAAACCCGCGCCGCCCAAAACGTCTTCCATGCCGTAGGGACCACCGGACACCATGAAGAATGTGGCGGCAATCAATGGCAAAAGGAGCAGTTTTTTGGGTGAGGGGCTGAACAGCGCACGCATACAGATGAATGTAATTGGGTGCACCGGAAAGGGAAAGCGCGGTAAATGCGGGCTTCCGGTATAATCCACTGTGAGCCGGAGAGATGGCCGAGTGGCTGAAGGCGGCGGTTTGCTAAACCGTTGTACGGTCAAAAGCTGTACCGGGGGTTCGAATCCCCCTCTCTCCGCCATAGAGTCAACATAATCGGCGATCTCTAGAGAATCATTCGCATATTCTCGGATTTCCGGGCAAACTGGCGAGTATTTGGAGCTGAAAGGGATCGGAGAGCACTTCTTTGCCGCCCTTGCTGATTGAAAACTGGGCAAATTCTCCAACGGAGATTCCCGAAGTCCCCTTTCGATCGCTTCAACCAAATTGAAGTCCGTGGCGAAGTAAGGAGTGCCCGTACGACTATTGTGAAGAGTTGTAAGTCCGCTCATCCGCGCTCGCGGGGGAAGAGACTTGAAGCCTCGAAAGGTAAATGGTGCCCGTCTCTTGGCGGATATCCGACGAACTATTTAGTGTAAGCCGCCGTCTGATCCGTGAGCAGTCGTTTCGCACGACCTGCCTCCGCACAATGCGCCGGTAATTCCTTTGCCTTGAGTAATCGTGTAGATGCGATCGACCGCTGGCAGCTTGAGAGTTTCCTTGTCGCCTGAAGGCCAGTGAATTTCGAGCGAGCCGGCATTCGTAGCATCGCCCAATCCGAAGTGCAGACGGCGGTCGTTGGCCGAGATATAGCTGCCGCTGGCGAGAACATCCTGACGTTGGCGCATGCCGTTAGCCGTTAGGTACGCTGTGGCGCAGGTGGCGTCGCGCGGACTCTTAGGCCCACCCACGAGCTGGACTTCGACCCAATGATGATGGTCAGGATTCACGTTGCGCAGCAGAACGGGCGGACCGTCGATGGGATTGATGATCACGTCGATCTTGCCATCGTTGAAGAGGTCGCCGAATGCCGCGCCGCGCGCAGGGATCACGTCGGCAAGCCCAGATCCCATGACCGGGGGGACATACTCGAACCTGCGAGCTTTGCGGCCAGGATCGGGCACGTTATGGAACAGCAGCGAGCGTTCGGCAAAGGTCGTGCCCCAGGGATGCTGATCAACTTGGGGATAGACATGGCCGTTAACCATGAAGAGGTCGAGCCAACCGTCGTTGTCGTAGTCGATGAAGCCATCACCCCAGCCGACGAACGGAATGGTGGTTTGCGCGATGCCGACGGGGTAGCTCACATCAGAGAAGCTGTCGTCACCGTCGTTGCGGTAGAGCACTTTATAGTCGTCGCCGAAATCGGTGACGAAAAAGTCGATCAGGCCGTTATTTTCGTAGTCGCCGGCAGCAATTCCCATGGAAGCGATCTCGCGTCCGTCTTCGTTGAGCGCAAAACCTGAGAGATAGCTTTGATCGTCAAAGGTGCCGTCGCCCTTATTGATGTATAGATAATTGGGCTCGGAGTCGTTGCCCACTACCAAGTCTGGCCGCCCATTCCCTTTGAGCGAGATGAAGATCGAAGTGAATCCGTAATAGGGCCGCTTGTCCTCGACGCCGGCCTTCGCGGTGACATCGGTAAAGGTGCCGTTGCCGTTGTTGTGAAACAGGTGGTCGGCTTCGCCGGGCAGACCACGCGGACCGCAGTTCACGGCCACGCCGCGATACTGGCAGAACGCATAGTTCATTGCCTTGCTGCCGCCAATGGGAAGATTGTCGCGATCGAAGTGAACGTAGCCTGAGACGTAGAGGTCCAGCAGGCCGTCGCCGTCGTAATCGCCCCAAGCCGAACCCGATGACCAATTGCCTAATTGCACGCCGGCTTTCTCCGCTACGTCGGTAAAGGTTCCGTCGTGATTGTTGTGGTAGAGCCGGTTCTTGCCGTAGTTGCCGACAAAAAGATCAGGCCAGCCGTCGTTGTCGTAGTCGGCAGTCGAGCAACCGTATCCCCAACGGTCGTTGGTCACGCCGGCCTGCGCGCTCACATCGGTGAATGTTCCGTCGTGATTGTTATGGAACAGCGCCGCATGCGGCGGCTCTTCCTTGCCGTCGAGCGCATCGAATGTTGAGCCGTTGACGAGGTAGATATCGAGCCAGCCATCGTTGTCGTAATCGATGAGGCAAACACCGGAGCCGTTCGTCTCTACAATGAACTTCTTCTCAGCGGATCCCATTTTGTGTTGCCAACCTGAGAGTCCAGCCTGTTTTGTGATGTCCTCGAACACCACCGGCCCCTGATCGACAAATCCGCCGGCCGTGATAGGCCTCTTCTGTTCGTCGTACTGAGCGGGAGCAGCGATTCCTGAGGCGACGCCGCCCCCGGTCCCGCCGGTCTGAGGTTTTTGCGGCTCCTGCTGCGCCCGGTTTACGCAGGGTACAATCACGACCAGGCCGATGACGCCAAGAAGGAGAGCGCGAAGCCGAAACAATGCTGTTCCTCCACGATTGAATGATAGCAACCTCATTCTAAGCGCCTCAGGCACGGCATCAACCTTAGATCGCAGACCTCGCGCCGCGTTCGAAAATTGACGGCGGCAAACACCCGCGGCCTACCAGAAGTACGTGGCTTCGATTTTGGGGGAACCAGGCTCGCCGTCGATGATCTGAGTACTCAGGACGACTTCAAAGTTCTTCTTGTCGCCAGCCTGATGGGCGAGCTTCATTAATTGACTGAGATCGGCATTGTCAGTCAGGAACTCCCCCGCGACCCTAGTTCCGCCGCGTCCGATGCCGGCGGTGACGACCGCAACCTTACCGGTGTTGCTGTCGGTAAATCGCGCCACGATGGCGTAATCGCGATAGATGTTGGTAGCCATCTGCACGCCGCGGTCGACGCTCCAATTCGAGCGCCCGGGCGAGGTGCTGTCGGCAATCCAAAGATGTGTCATGTCGTTATCGTTGGCGAAGTGATAGCGCAGGGAGTTGGTGAGACGCAGCGTCCAGGCGTTGTCATAGGCTCCCACGAACACCGTGGGCCCGCGTCGGAGATCGTCAAGAGTGGAGGCGCCCTCGCCCTTGACCGTGTATTGCTTGCCGCTGGACTGAAGGACGCCGGCGACCTTGATCGTGGCGCTCAGATCGTCGATTATGACGGCTGTGAGAGTGTCTTTCAGCTCTACCTGGCGCGATGGCTGCGAAGCGTCGCGCAACGCGATCACCGAGTATTCGTTCTGGTCGGCAATGCAGAGCAAGACCGGATCGGTGGAGCCGATCAAGGGCTGCCAGAATTCGTCGAATCCGGAGCGGTGCATTCGCTGCCATAGCCATATCGATCCCAGCGCCACCATGCCAGCGGCGACCACAACCAGGGCCAGTGCAAGCACCCAATGAGGCCGGCCGTGCGTCACTGGTGGGGCGACCTGCTCGAGCGGTGTTGTCGCAACTGGATCGATCTCCGGCAAGCCCGAATCATCGCCGTTCCTGGCGCGGTGAAAGTGGGGAATATAGGAGCCCGACGGCAGGCTAATGCGCAATTCCTCCCCGTGCGCAGCATCCTGGTAATACTGGGCCATCCGCTTGCGGATTTCGGCTGCTGTTACGCGGACGATGGGGTCGGCTGCGGTATCGTAGGCGGCATCGCGTCCGAAAATCTCAATGCCGATGGTCCGTTCCTTAATGTTTTCGGAGTCTCCTGCAAGGGTATGCTCGACCACGAAGCGCAGGAAGTTTGGCAGCCGCTTGCTGTGGCTGAAGAAGGGGCTCGCAAACAAACGCCCGAGCTGTTCTTCGATCGCCTGCTTTTCTGCCGTGCTTGCGCCGTACTGGTCCGCAGGAGTTTCAGTCATACCTGATCCCAACCGGAAGCGATTATAACTCGCTTTAACTTTTCATCCCGATCTTATTGCAGTGCGGTTCGCAAGTATCTGATACCAATCGATATAGATAGAGAATTTACCTGATAAGAGATTCGCACTTTCCGTAAAGAACTGTCTGGTCACACCGTAAAGACCTTCACAGTTTCTCAACCGAAATGCCTAGAATGGTCTCCGCAATCTGGATACCCGTGGCATTGGACTTGAACGGTTCAGCTCGTCGGCCCGTGGAAGTTCTCAGTTAGGGAAAAGAGCGACAGGAGGCTTCACAGTGAAGATGAATCAAATATCAAAGTCCCGCTGGTATTGGAGTGGACTCGCAATTTTGCTTGTCGTGATGGCGAGCGTCACTCCCTGGTGCAACTCCCAAATTGCAACAACAACGGCATCGCTCTCCGGGACGGTGACTGATCCATCGGGGGCTATCGTCCCTGGGGCCCTCGCGACGCTGTCGAGTGCGGAAAACGGCGTATCACGGGAGTTTAAGACAGATAGCGCCGGCCGGTATTCATTCAGCCAGTTGCCGCCGTCATCCTACATTCTGACGGTGAAGATGCAGGGCTTTCAGACTTATAAGCAGACCGGAATCGCTCTTGATGCCGCTCTGACCGCCACGCAAAATGTAGTTCTGACTGTCGGAGCTGAATCCCAAACGGTCACCGTGGCGGCTGACGCATCCGCATTAAATACCGACAACTCCAACGTTGCTGCGAGCCTTGATGCCAAGCAGATCGTGGAGCTGCCGCTGAACGTACGCAACATTTATGGCCTGGCTACGCTGAACTCTTCCGTGCAAAACACGTCGGAAGGGCAGCTGCTCCTGGGTGGTGGCAGCAACACCACGGACACCGCGGATCAAGACATCTCGTTCATGAACTTCGCTGGCGGCTTTTTTGGAACGACGGCCTTCCTGGTGGACGGATCATGGGACACCGACACTGAGTGGGGCGGGGTCATCTTTGTCCCCGGGGTTGACTCGGTTCAGGAATTCAAAATTCAGAACAATTCCTTCACAGCTCAGTACGGGTGGAGCACAGGCAACGTGGTCAATGTCGTTACCAAGTCGGGAACGCGCGACTTCCACGGTTCGGCCTACGAGTTTTATTCCAGCAACAACTTCAACGCCCTCAATTATTTTCAATCACCCGGCAGTTGCCAGGGTCTGCTCAACACCAACCTCTGCACTTTTAGCCGCAATCAAGTTGGCGGAACAGCCGGAGGCCCGCTATACATCCCAGGCCTGTACAAGCAGCGTGATAAGACCTTCATCTTCGGCCAATACGAACACTTTCACGCCAATACGCCTTCGCCCTCCGAATACACAGTGCCAGACACCAACTTCCTGGCCGGCAACTTCTCCGAGCAGCTGTCAACGACTTCTTCAGGCACCGATGGTCTGGGCAGGCCCATCTACAACGGTCAGATCTACGATCCGCGAAGTGGTCATGCCATCACCACCGGGCAAGTGGATGCCAAGACCCCTGCCAATCCGTATGGAACTGGCTTGGTGGCAACGCAGACTGGCTACATCCGCAACCCGATTCCAGGAAATATTCTGAGCAACCTGGCTGGATATGTCGCCGATCCTGTTGGCGCCAAACTGCTCAGCTATTTTCCGACGGCAAAAACGCCAGGCAATATACCCGACAACCTGGTTTTGGCGGGAGAGGCACCCACGTATTGGAATGAGTACGGGATCAGGGTCGACCACAACTTCAACAGCAATAACACCGCATATTTCCGTTACTCCTACAAGGATGAAGCAAAGACAGGCGCCGCCGCTAACTGGGGATCCGATCCGGCTGGCCAAGGGAATCAGCGGCCCAACAACCGCTGGGGCATGTGGGCGGGGCTTACACATATTTTCAGCCCCACCTTCACCATGGACATTACTTCAGGCGTCCAGATTTGGCATGAAACCTCTACCAATCAGTCAATCGGTTTCAACCCCTCGACGACTCTCGGACTCCCGTCCTACGTCAATCAAGAGGCCCCCTTGTTTCCGACTGTCAACTTCGGAAATGGTATCTCACAATTGGGACCATTCAGCGGAAACACGGAGGGAGTTAACAACCACGGACCGATCGGCACAGTGGCCGTTGACCTTATCAAGTCGCTTGGCAGGAATACCGTCAACTTCGGGTTCATGGGTGTTGAGCAGGTCTTCGACCAGTACAACTATTACTCAGATTCTCTAACCTTCGACGGCAACTACACGGGCGGACCGAATCCCCTGGCTGGAACGCCGGGAGTAAGTTTCACCGGCAACGGGGTGGCTGAGGCGCTGCTCGGCGTCATGGACGGTGCAAGCGTGGGAACACCGACCACGCCCTATGTGTCGAATCATCTTTTTGGCGGATATGTGCAGGACGATTGGAAACCGACTCCGCAGCTGACTCTTAACCTGGGAATGCGCTATGAGATCCAGACTCCGTACACTTCGCGCCATAACAAGGGTTCGGTCTTCAACCCGGACGCGCTGAACCCTCTGAGTTACTCGGCGGGCGAGCCCTTGCTGGGCGCGCTGCAATTCCTGGGGCCCGGCAACCGGTATATTTATGACGCGAATTACAAAAACATCGCGCCTCGCTTTGGCCTCTCGTATCAGGTAATTCCGAAGGTGGTGATTCATGGCGGATATGGAATCTTCTATCCGGAAGCTGTGAGCAGTTCCGGCTCAATTGATACGGATGGTTTTACCGCGACAACCAACGCCAACCTGAGCCTAGACGGCGGCATTACTCCAAATCCGAATATCAGCACGAGCAATCCCTGGGCCGGCCAATACGCGCAGATTACCGGCAACGCCAACGGCTCGTATCAACAAGACGGCAATAGTACAGGCAGTGTATTTCGGAACAACCCATCCCCTTATGTTCAACAATGGATGTTTGGCGTGCAGTATGCCCTCACCTCGAGCGATCAACTGGACATCAACTACATCGGCAATCGCGGCACTCGTATGGTCGCTGGTAGCTGGAATTACAACCAGTTGAATCCGAAATATCTCCAGACCTATTCCGCGAACCAACTCGCCGCCCTCGCGCCCAATCCGCTGGGTGCGGCTTTGACTAACCTCACCAGTACCACGAATGGACAAGTCGCGCCGAGTAGCTGCAGCGGGTACAGCCTTGACTCGGCAACCATTCCGTTGGCGGATACTCTTTTGGCATATCCGCAGTATTGCGGCGTAACCCAGGACGACGCGCCTCTGGGCCAATCCCTTTACAACAGCCTGCAGGTTACGTACAACCACCGCATCAGCAAGGGGCTTACCGCGCTGGTGTCTTACACCTACTCCAAGTTCCTGGATAACGTGGAGGGCAACAATTCATGGTCGTACAATGGAGCGGCGAATTGGGGCGCGGTTGCAAACTACTACAACATCGCCGGCGAAAAAAGCGTCGACGCGGGCGATATCCCGCAGGCGCTGGTGGCCAGCTACAGCTATCAACTGCCCATTGGTCGCGGCAAGTTGGTGGGTTCAGGAATGAGCCGCGTGGCCGATGCTGTGGTCGGCGGGTGGGAACTTTCTGGAATCGCAACTTTCAAGGACGGAATTCCACTGAGCGTCTTCGGAAACCAGTGGAACTCCTACGGCGGCGATCCGAGGCCGGATGTCGTTGGGAATCTGAAGCCGGCCCATCAAAAGATAAGCAGCACTGTGCCTAACTCCTGGGCCAACAGTGCATCTTTCGCCTATGCGCCGTATGGCAGTTTCGGCAACGCCTCCCGCTATCTCTCAGGTCTTCGCGGACCGCATTTTACGAACTGGGACAGCGCTCTTGAGAAGAACTGGCATATTGGAGAGAGCATGAGGGCTCAATTCCGCTTTGAGACTTTCAACTCCTTCAACCATCCGAACTTCTATGCCCCGGGACCTGGGAATATGAGTCTGTATAGTCCCGGAAGTTTCGGTCTCATCACAACTGCGTTCCCAGGCAGAGTTGTCCAGTGGGCAGGAAAATTCTACTGGTAATCCATTCGTGAACAATTCCGCTCGACTCCCGCTCGTTCTGCTGGCCGGATCCATGATCGGATTCGGCCAACAGACGCCGGCCCTCAAAATTGACTCCGTGCTTGCCGAGGCTCAACAGGCTCAGGCGACGGGGGATTATGCGGCCGCGGCCAACGACTACAAGCAGGCAGTAAGAATCGAGCCCAATATGCCGCAGCTCTGGGCAAATCTCGGACTGATGCAGCAGGAGTGCGGAGATATTGCAGGAGCAATTGAGAGTTTCCAGCACGCCCGCCGTCTCGATCCTTCGTTATACGTACCCAATCTTTTCCTTGGGATCGACAGCGCGCACGTTGGCAAGGCGCAGGAGGCGGTTCCCTATTTGCTGGCGTCGGAGAAACTGAACAAAAACGATCCGCAGGCGCCCCTGGCGCTGGGACGCACGTATATCGCCCTGCGGAAGTTTCCCGCGGCTGCCTACGAGCTTGAGCGCGCCACTTCTATCGATCCCAAACTCGGCGCTGCATGGTTCACGTTGGGCATCGCCCGCCTCGACGAGGTGGAAGATGACGCGCGCACGATGTCAGAAGAAGGCAAGGAGTCGCCGTTCTCGGGCGCCCTTTACGCCGAATCGCTGGCAAAGCAGGCGCGATTCAGCGAAGCCGCGAGCCTTTATAAGACCCTGCTCGATGCCAAGGATCAGCCACCGTGCCTCAGATCGGAATGGGGATTTGCGCTTTTGAGGGCGCGCGATCGTGAGGGTGCGAGCGCAGCATTCTCCTCGGAACTTGCAGCGCATCCGGAGTGCGGTCTGGCGATTCTGGGCCAGGCGAGGCTGGCTCTCGATGGCGGCGAGACCGCGCAGGCTGTGAAACTGCTGAACGAATTATGGGACCGGGACCACGGCTTCGTCGAGTCGAACGCCGCGGTCCTGTTGGAAGGTTTGCCGGCGGAGAAAGCGTCGGCCGCTGCCGGTGCGTTACTGGGAGGGGCGAACGGAGAATTGTCACCCGATTTGAGCAGTGCCCTGATGGTTGCCTTCAATCCCTCCGGCCAAGCGGCAACAAATTCCGATTTGGCGCCGCCCGCCATGGTCAATCCTGATGGCACGACATCGGACGGCACCGACCGCACGGCCCAACAGGACTACGCGGCGGGACACTTTGAACAGTGCGCTCATCGCCTCGGCGCGAAACCTGCTGTCTTGAGCGCGCCGCAGCTGCGCCTTCTTGCGGCCTGCGCGTTTTTCACTGGCGACAATCAGGGTGCGGCCAACGCGGCGAGCGTCCTGCGAGCGCAGCCTCTGCATTCGCTCGATGCGCTCTATTGGTCGATCCAGGCCAATGAACGGCTGGCGTTCGACGCTCTAGCGCGCTTCCAGGAGCTCGAGCCCGACTCCGCGCGAAGCCACGTCCTCCTCGGCGATATTTATCACCAGTTGGATCGACCGGACGACGCGCAGGCCGAGTACTCGAAAGCGCTGGCCCTCGCCCCCGGCGATCCTGCGGCTATGCTCGGCCTCGCGACCGTCTATCTCAGCAATAACAATTCCGCAGGCGCAATGGAGATTGCTCAGGCGGCACTGCTGCACAGCCCGAACGATCCGGAATTGAACCTGATTGCAGCCGAAGCGCTGATCGGCCAGCGCCAGTATGCCGAGGCTGAGCCGTATCTCAACAAGAGCCTCAGCGGCAAGCCGCAGATGATTCCCCGCATTCATGCGCTCATGGGCAAGGTATACGCCGAAACCGGAAGGACCCATGAGGCGATCGAACAACTCAAGCTGGGAGCACCGAGTGATGAAGACGGTTCGGTCGAGTACTTGCTCGCTCGCCTGTACCGCCAGATTGGCGACACCAGGGACGCGACCGATGCGCTGAATCGCATGAAGACGATCAAACAGCAGCGCGATGCTCGAGGCTTCAAGCAGGTCCAGGATCCCGACCTGGCACCGTTGGAGTCGTCTGCCCAACGGCCCGGCGCGCCCTGATACCGCCTCCCCATTTGTTCTTTCCCATCGACTCAGCCGTTCGAACAGTTTTGTATCCAGGAGTCATTCATGCGTTTCAACTGCACTCTTTTTGCAACAATGATCGTCTTGTCGGCTTCTGCGAAGGTCGGGGCGCAGTCGAATCTTGAGCCGGCGACTCCTCATGCCGTTGCAAACGCGCTTCGCAACGGTGTCGAAATAAGATGCGGAACATTGAACGAACAAATTACGGCGCTTCGTGATGACGTTTTGCGAATTCGCGCATGGCGTGGGGATACGCCTCCCGAGGATGCGTCGTGGGCGGTGCTCGCCGCGGCGCGTCATGCGGCCGTGCCCGTGACCGCAGACAACACTGCGGATCATTTCGGATTCCGTGACGCACGCACTCATCGTTGCCGTCGATGCACATACTCTCAAGATCACGGTTCGAAACACCGCTGGAGAAATTCTGCAGCAGGATGCCCTGCCGTTGCGATTTGATGGTGACTCGTTTCGCATCTATAAGGCGATGCCGCTTGATGAGCATTTCTTCGGCCTGGGCGACAAGACTGGACCGCTCGACCGGCGCAACGAGGCCTTCACGCTCTGGAACACCGATGCGTATCGCTTCCAGGAGTCCACCGACCCGCTCTACAAGAGCATTCCGTATTTCATGACGTATCGCGCGGGTCAGGCGATGGGAGTGCTTCTCGATAACACCTGGCGCACTAGTTTCGACTTCGGAAAGGAATCACCCGACTTTTATTCCTTCGGTGCCGTCGACGGTCCGGTGGATTACTACATTTTCTACGGGCCGGATCCCAAGCAGGTTGTGGAAACATATGCGTGGCTCACGGGAACGCCGCCGCTCCCGCCTTTGTGGTCGCTTGGCTACCAACAGTCGCGTTACACCTATACGCCCCAGTCGCGCGTGCTTGAAGTTGCCAATCGCCTGCGCGCTGATCGTATTCCGGCAGACGCGATTTATCTGGACATCGACTTCCAGCATAAAAACCGGCCATTCACCGTAGATCAGAAGGCCTTTCCCGATCTGCGCGGCATGATTGCGCAAATGAAGGCGAAGCACTTCCATCTGGTGATGATCACCGATCTGCACATCGCCGACTGTCCGGGGTCGGATTATGCGCCCTATGATTCCGGGGTGGCCGGGGATCATTTCGTGAAGAATTCCGACGGCTCAGTTTACGTTGGAACGGTTTGGCCGGGGCCCAGTGTTTTTCCCGATTTCACCCGTCAACAGACGCGCGCGTGGTGGGGAACACTCTATCGTGAATTTCACCAGGACGGCGCAGATGGTTTTTGGAATGATATGAATGAGCCGTCGATCTTCAATTCGCCCACGTTCACCATGCCTTTGAATGTGGTGCACCGCATCGACGAGCCCGGCTTTGCGCCGCGCACTGCTACACATGCCGAGATCCACAATGTCTACGGCATGGAGAACTCCCGTGCCACGTACGACGGTCTCCGCGCGCTCGATCCCGATGCCCGTCCCTTTGTGCTGACGCGGGCCACATACGCGGGAGGGCAGCGGTATGCGGCCACGTGGACCGGAGACAACAGCAGCAGCTGGAACCATCTCCGCATGACCACGCCGATGCTGGAAAATCTCGGGCTCAGCGGCTTCGCAATGAGCGGCGCCGACGTGAGTGGGTTCGCCGGAACTCCAACGCCTGATCTGATGACGAAGTGGATTGAGATCGCCAGCTTTCAGCCCATTGATCGCGATCACAGCGAGAAAGGCACAGGCGATAAGGAGCCGTGGGTTGGTGGAGCGGCACAGGAGGCTATTCGACGGCATTTTATTGAGACTCGCTACGAACTGATGCCGTACCTCTATACTCTTGCCGAAGAAGCGTCGCGGACCGGACTGCCGCTGGAGAGACCGCTGTTTTTGGAGTTCCCAGATGCCACACCCGATCGGCATCCGATTGATTTGGATGTGGCCGCCTCGGGGGAGTTCCTTCTTGGGCCTGATCTGCTCATCGCCCCTCCGGCGTTTCCCGACGAGATAGACGAGTACCAGGCTGAACTCCCCGGCTCTGGCTGGTACGATTTCTGGACCGGCAAGCGCGTGGACGCGACTGCTCTTCCGCCGCCGCTTACAGCCTCAGTCGATCCGGCATCTGAAAAGGAAAAGGACGCAGAGCAACCTCTGGTTGTTCACGTGACGCCGCGCCTGGACGAGCTTCCGGTTTTTGTGCGCGCCGGCAGCATCCTGCCCATGGCGCCGCTCGTTCAAAGCACAGACGAAACTCCGCAGGGACCGCTCACGCTGCGCGTTTATGCGGGAGACTCGTGCACAGGAAGCCTTTATCTCGATGATGGCAAGAGCTACGCCTTTCAGCAGGGGTCCTATTTGAGGATGAACTTCGGTTGCCGGGTTACGCCCCAGGGCATGGAAATCGAAATCGGCGCTCACCAAGGATCTTTCCGCGGCTGGTGGAAGGAGATAAAGGTCGAGATCTATGGATGGACACCGTCGAAAGGCGAAGTTCTGGTGAACGGGAAGAAAGTCGCCGCGAGCAAGAGCCCAAGCAAGCAGGAAGTGGTTTTCCAGATGGCGGATGACGGCAATGGAGCAAACGTGGAGTTTCGGTAAGGTGTGTCTGGCGAAAATTCCATCGGCCTACATTCTCATAGCTTTCCAGACAGCCCGATTCGGGCGATCAAATTAGCTCTTAGCCGTAAAGATATCGAGTCTCTTACTCAATTTCTGGGCCGGACAAAGTTTTGGCGAGGGACTGCCTGGCTCTGTTTAGCCTATATAGAGAAGATCCCCGCCGTTTGGGCCATTTCGCTCAGTTTCTTCCGCCTGAGAATTCCGATTGCTGCCGAAACCTTGCCGGAGACGAGGTGGTTTCTCTGATTGGCAGATGAGAGGTCCGGTTTTCGCCGACTTGTCTTGCGTCAGGGAAGCGCCCTAACCAACTGAGCTGCGCGCCTGCGATGCGGCAGAACATAGTTTCGCAGCATCGGGCCAACAGGAAAACCCCTACGCGATAGCTACGCTATTGTCCCCAACCTGTTCATGGTATCAAGTGCATTTCTTGCGCTCTTGTATCAGGGCGTTTGATGCGGAGTCGATTCGATCGTATAAAGGAGCCGCAAAAGCGATCTGGTGGACTTGTTCGCCGATCAAAATCAGACGAATTTGCAATCAGGCCGCCGACTTATTCTCCTGGAGACTCGGGCTCTGGATGAGCTCGTTGAATATGGCGCGGGATTGGATCATTGCGCTGCGAAGCTCTTCGGTGCTTGCTTCAGGACCGCTGGGACGGACCGCGATGGCGTGCGCCGCGCGGTAGCCTTCCATCATTCCGGGATAGGTGACGGAGAGATCCGCGGCGCTTTGCTCGAAAGTATCCCTCGGATAACCGCGGGCAACGAGGAGTGCGGCAATTAGGTTGTCGGCTTCAGTGACCGCGTCTTTAGGGTAATCGACGAAGCGGGATTGCACGGTTTGCCAATTGGCGACGAAACGCTCGCGCTCATTGGGGCCGAGTTCGTGGATTTTCATCGCTTCGACACGGGCTTCGCGACCGGCGAGTTTTGCCTCGGCTTTCCGCGGGGAGCCGTGCTGCAGAACGGCGCGATCGTATTCCGATCCGAAGCGGCTGCGAAGGGCCTTGGTTTTACGTTTTTCATGATAAGTGGCAACGGCGATCAAAACAACGAAAAGGACTACAACCGCAGCAACGATGATCTGGGCGGGCGTGAAGTGACTGAACATTGTGTTCTCCTCTGCGGGATTCCTGCGGCGGCGAAGCGTGAATGGGGAAGTTTGCCAGACGAAAAGGAACCTACATGGATCCATCGTGGACGGCCAGGCGAATGAATGCTGGGCAGAATTGCACAGTGGATGGAATCAAGTGGACGGTGGGTCTTTCTTATGCTGATCCGCTGAAATTGTGAGACCCCGGGGCTGGTTCAGGTGAACAGACGAGCAGCAGCGTCCGGTTAGCCGTTGCTGAGCAAAACAGAACAGTTTGCGCATCGCCGATCGAAGATACTTCTTTCGTGCCTCTCCGCGGGGGTTGTGGCCGCGAATTCAAGCCGCCTAATTATGTTTAAACTCGCTTGCCGAATAGCGATCCGGAAGCTTGAGCCAGAGAACGCCGTTACTTACTAAGGCCTCCTAACCAATCGCCCCAAGATGTTCCTGAAGTGCGTCCGCCTCCTTCGGCTTCTCATCCGCTTTCGTCGGAGGATTGAAGGTCACAACATGCATTTGTCTTCTATCCTCCAAATCCAGAGGCAGAGAAAGGCCAGTTGGAGAAGTGATGACCCCGGATTCAAGAGTTGTTCGGTAAAGCAGCTCTGCTGCTGCGGCGTCAAGTGGTTTTGAGAATAGGAATCCCTGAATCTGATCGCAGTCCATCCCGCGCAAGGTGTGCAGCTGTTCCTTCGTCTCCACTCCCTCGGCGATAACTCCGAGTCTCAGGGAGTGTGCCAGTTGCATGATGGCCTTTACAATGTCGAGGCTGCGGTTTCCGTCGCCCAATTCACGAATGAATGACCGGTCGATTTTGAGAGAGTCGAAAGGAAGCCGTTGAAGGCGGCTCAACGAAGAGTATCCGGTGCCGAAGTCGTCAATTTCGAGCCGAACGTTCATCGCCTTCAGGCGATCAAGGGTTGCAAGTGTCTGCTCAGTGTTCCCCATGATGGAGCTTTCGGTCATTTCGAGCGTCAGAGATTCGGGGGCCAGTCCACTTTCTGCGAGCGCAAATTCTACGTCTTCGATCAAACGGGAATCGCCCAATTGCCGGGCAGAAACATTGACACTGATCGTGAGAGCCGGATCAGGAGCGAGGCTCTTTTGCCATTCGGCCATCTGGCGGCAAGACTCCCGCAGAATCCAGCGGCCAAGGAGGACAATAAGCTCACTTCCCTCGGCAACGGGGATAAACTCTCCGGGTAGGATTAGCCCGCGTTCGGGGTGATTCCAACGAACTAATGCCTCGAAGCCCCGAATCTGCTGATCAATGGCCGAGAGGATTGGCTGGTAGTGAACAACGAATTGCTGAGCGTCGATGGCTTTGCGCAAGTCAGTCTCGATTTCAAAACGGGTGACAACCTGCTTGCGCAAACTCTCGTTGAAGAACTTAAAGCGCGATTTACCGCTCGTCTTGGCGAGATACATGGCCGTATCCGCATTACTCAGGAGTTCTTCCGGCGTGCTTCCGGTGGTGCTTAAGGCGATTCCAATGCTGGCGGAGACCAGCAGGCGACGGCCCTCGAAGTAGAACGGAACGCCAAGCCGTTCGAGCAAACGCGCAGCGATGGTAGAGGCATCGGTATCATGCTGAATAGACCCAAGGAGAATGGCAAACTCGTCTCCCCCAATGCGGGCTACTATGGATTCTCCGGCGCCGCTGCGGCGTGTATCGGAGCGGATGCAGGCGCGAAGCCGGCCGGCTACGTCGATGAGCAGTTCATCGCCTGCCGCATGCCCGAAGTTGTCATTGACCAGTTTGAACTGATCGAGATCGACGAAAAGGACAGCGAAGAGCTTGTCATGTTGGCGGTTGGTCTCGATTGCGGACTCGAGGCGGTCGATGAGGTAGAGCCGGTTTGGGAGCCGAGTGAGCGGATCAACGACTTTGCCTTCGGTAATGTCAGTCTGTGAGCCTGCTATGCGGACAGCTTTGCCGGTTGAGTCGCGGACTGCTATACCGCGACTCAAGGTCCAAATATAGCCGCCGTTCTTGTGACGCATACGGTATTCACTGACGAACTCGGGGGTCTTGCCCTCGCAATGCGCCGCGATCTCAGTGCGGACGCGCTCTCGGTCTGCGGCATGAATCTGGCTGAACCACTGTTCGTGGCTCGACCATGACTCGCCCTCTGAGTAACCAAGCATATGGCTCCAGCGGGGAGAGAAGTAGATTTCGCCGGTCGTGAGATTCCAATCCCACAGACCATCGTTGGCGCCTCGGGCTGCGAGCGCATAGCGCTCTTCGCTCTCTTTCAGTGCCCGTTCCCGCGATTCAATCTGGGAAAGCATCTCATTGAACGATTGAATGAGAAGACCGGTTTCGCCCCCGCCATGGATAGTGGCGCGGACGGAATAGTCCTTGTCCGCCGAGACCCGGCGAGCAACATTGGCTAGTTGCACGAGCGGGTCCCCAATCGAAGCCGCAAGACGCCATGAAATCAGCAATGTGGCCAAAACAGAGAGTATGAGAACGAGAAGAGCGATCTTCGCATATTCGAAAAGCCGGGAACGAAGGTCAGTAAGATCAAAATCCAGGGCAATGGAGCCGGTGCGATCCCCATTAAGAAGCACTCCGCGATAAAGGGTCAGAGACCTGCCATCGAAGTAGGCTCCATCGGGACGCAGAGCCGGAACCACGAGACTTGCCTGATTGCCGCGACGGCGGTATTCCGCGAAAGTACTCCCATCAGTGTTGTAGAGGAACGCGGCAATGATGTTCGGCTCGGTCGCGAGGGCGCCGAGCATTCCCTCGGCTGTTTTCTGATCGTTAAATGCGAGGGAGGCGGCAGTATTTTCTCCAAGGGTGTCGGCCAGGGCCGTGAGTTCACGAACTGCACTCGAACGATAGTTATTGCGCTCGTAGACGCCGAATGCTAATGATGCCAGCATGACCGCCAAGGCGCTTGCGGTGAGAATCAGGAGAATCAAGTTGGCGCGGACAGATAAGTCTCTAGTGCGCATCGCTTGGCTTTCCCCTCTCCGAACCGTCTCCGAGAGTCACCGATGTGGCGAGGAGCAGCAACTGTGAACTGATTCTGATGTGGGACGAGTCAGCGACGCCCGCATTGATGTCGAAGCGCACCTTATCTTTTTCGAGACGAAGCCGAATCATTCCGCCGTCAGAGAGAAAGCTGGGGGTTTCGCCGACGGTGAGAACAGGTCGACCTTGCAGGCTCTTTAAGATCGCGGCCTGGCGCCCCTCTTCGTCGCTGCTGAGGAAGAGGATGTTGCAGCTCTGGACGGAATTTGACCTGCTGAGGAGGCGGACATGCAGAACCCGGGTTCCGACGAGCTTGCCCTCGAGGGTACTTTGTAAGTCCTGCAGGTGCGTCTCGTCGGCGAAGATGCACAAGGCTATGGACTGATCTCCGGCGTTCGGCGCGTCAGGCGGCCATTCAACGAGCTGCGCGAAGTGGAAAAGAAAAGCGGCTTTGACCTGGTATTCATTGGCCGGGTTCTGGGCGCAGGCAGGCTGCGGAATTCCCAATGCGAGCAGGGGAATAAGAAGAAGCTCGACTATTCGCGCGGAGGTGCGGCTTTGCCGAAAAGAACTATGCATGGCCGATTTGTTAGCTGCGCAAAACATAGTCGACCTTGGTTCAGAAGGACCACGAGATTTTGGCGTAGACGGCGCGTCGCATCAAACCCGGCTGCACGGTGGAGTCAGGACTCGGATATTCCGGATGCAGGCTTTTTGTGAGGTTCTGCCCCACCAGGCTCAGAGAGAAGCTCTCGCCGGGGCGCCAATTCAAGCCAGTGTCGATGCGAGTGTATGAGGGGTTCGACAAGGCAGGAAGCCGATTCACGAAGTAAGCCGAGGCATTCCATTCAAGGTGCCAAGGCAGACTGACACTGGAACGCAGCTGCGCCTGGTGGTCCGGAGTACCACCCTGATCTCCAGGGATGGAGCCATCCTGGCTGTTGGCGAATTCGTGCAGATGGATAGCGAGGAACGCGTAGCCTGGATTGAGAGTCCAGACTCCTCGCCACTTTCCAGTTTGCGAAGACTTCAACACCGTGCGTTTCTCCGAAAATACTGTTGCCGAAGGATTCGGGGATGAGCAAGTGAGTTGGGGGCGGGTTGTTCTCAATGCGTGAGGCCCCAGGTTGCAGCGAGGTCAGATCGCGGTAGCGGTTGTAGAAAATCGTCGAATCCAACGAGAACCGGCTCGTCAACGTTGTCCGATATCCCGTTTCGAATGCGGCCAGTCTCTCGTTCCGCTGATTCGGATTTCCGAACAGGCTCAAAAGGATCGGCACATTACCAGGTCCAGGAAGAGCCTCGAAGTTTACGCGGAAGTCTGTGTCGCTGCGGGCAGGGATCCGGTCGGCGCGGGAGACGGCGGCCCAGAGAGAATTCCTTGCGTCCGGGGTCCACACCAGGCGAGCCGAAGGTTGGAATTCGAATCCAGTGTAGTCGTTGTGCTCGACGCGCGCGCCCAGAGTCAAGTGAATGCGATCTGGGAAGATGGCGATCTCATCCTGGGCAAACGAATTGAAGAGTTGTGTACGGCGTTTCTGAGGAGTCGCAGAAATTCTTAGTGTAGGGTCAATGTCATCCGTACTGAGACGGTAGCCAAGCCCCCAGACGATATCTTGTCTCGCTCCCCAGACAAGGTGATGTTGAAAGTCGATGTCGAACGTATTCCGGCCGATGCTGTAGGTTGTGTCACCACGATTGGTGCGGTCGAAATAGAACTGGAGAGATGTCGTGGATGCCGGCGAGAAAGTGTGATTCCACTTCGCGAGCAAGTTTCCGCCTGAGTAGCGGTCGCGCAGAGCGACGATTGCATTTTCCGGCGGCATCAGTGAAAGCGGTATAAAGGCGAGTTCGCCCGAATTTCCCTGATAGATTTCTCCCTCGGTCATGAGGGAATCCTTCGCAGACAAGTTGGTATCGGTTCGGAATCCACCGTGGATAAGGCGGGCGTCGTCATGGCCGTCCAATCCGGCAAACGTGGGCAGCTCGCTGAGGTGAAAGCCCTCTGCAAAAACGCGATAGGCTCCGATGGCGCGGGCCTTTGCGCCATAACGAATCGTCATTGGGCCGGTGGTGTCGTTGCCCGCACCGCCGGCGACGTAGCCACCCTCGGTGTCTTTGGCGTCGAGGGTGATGATATTGATGACACCATTGACTGCGTTCGATCCCCACGCAGCTGCACCGGGGCCCCGGATAACTTCTATTCGATCGATACTGTCGAGAGGAACGTTTTCAGAATCCCAAAACACTCCGGCGAAGATTGGTGAGTATACAGCGCGCCCGTCAATCAGGACGAGGAGCTTGTTGGAGTATTGACCGTTGAAGCCGCGGGCGCTGATGGCCCATTTGCTGGCGTCAATTTGCGCCACGTCAAGTCCAGGAACCATGCGCAAAAGGTCGGGGATATTCAGTGCGCCAGAGCGATCAATGTCTTCTCGGGAGATGACGAAAACAGCCGCTGCGATCTGGGAAGTCTTCTGCTCCCTTTTGGATACCGAGGTAACCTCAATGTTCATCAGGTCTGCGAGGCTCTTCTGAGTAAGGTCGGGAGGTTGTTCAGAATATGCAATGAATCCGGGAAATCCGAACAGCGCGATCCAGGCGAGTTTAAAGACCCGTCGAAGAACTCGGCGAGGATTGGTGGCCGAACTGGACAGCTTAGTTACTTTAAGACGGAGACTAAACAACAAGGAGCGAACCCGCATGATAGGGACCCAATCTGATCCTCTACCTCCGAGTTATGGCTGTATATGGCTCTTAGGTCTTTCCCAACCCCCGGTTCATTGCCTTACGTAAGTAAGGCCAACAACGAAAGAGAGATACATCAATTGATCCCAAAAGCGGAAACTTCGCCGGTGAATATTTCGGCCTTTTCCTCCTCAGCTTTCTAAGAAAAACTTAATCATCCCGACATAAGATCTTCGTCTTGTATCCAGCACTTGACGGGATTCTCTGACTCCGGAGAGTGAAACCCGATCCTTCTTAACCGTACTAATAGCGAAGGCCGAGCCTCATCGGAAAATCCTCTTCGCCATCTTCAAGTGCGGGCATGTTGCAATATTCCCGGATGATCGTTCGATGACGGCGACGCAGCGCCAAGTGGGCCGGCGCGGACGAGCGCAGCACAGATGCGAACGGATCGCGGTGGATAGATTGGACGCTTGAAAACTTGGTGGCGAGAATCTGTCCACGAGAATTGCGATGATTGCTCTTAGTCCTTGTTGCTGACGAGAGAGAACATGGCCCCCTGGGGATCCTGACCCTGGATGATCCAGCCTCCTCCGGGCACCTGCACGGGGCCGTTCATGATCTTTCCGCCACCGGATTCAACGCGCTTGACGGCTGAGCCGATCGAGTCGACGTTGAAATAAAAGGTCCAGCATGAGACGGGCATCTGCGGCATTTTAGCCATCATTCCGCCGTCGCCCATTTGTTTGTGGTCACCTTCATCGAAGATGCGATAGGTGCCCATTGGCCCCATATCCATGTCGGTGACCTTGGTCCAGCCGAAGAGCTTGTTGTAAAAGTCGAATCCGCCTTCGAGGTCGGTTGTATAAAGCTCGTGCCAGCCGATGGTGCCGGGAGTGGGTGGTGCGGGGCGTTCCGGCGACGGCATGGCTGGGTTAGGCGTGAAGACCACGATTGCGGCGCCTTGCGGATCAGACATGACGGCGAAGCGAAGTACTCCGGGAACATCCGTGGCGGGCTTCCATAATTTGCCGCCGGCTTCGACAATATTCTCCACATGAGCATCGACATCGTCCACTGAGATATAGCCAATCCAGCCGACGTGTCCGGGGATGTTCAGCATGCCGGCCATTCCAACTTCCCCGAGGTTAAAGGTGGTGTACTGGGGGCCGTCGTCGGCAGGCATCTCTCTGGCTGTCCATCCCACAACGTCGGAGTAAAACTTGCCGGCTGCTTTCGTGTCGGTGGTCATCAATTCGTACCAGCTGAACTTTCCTTTTGGCGTAAACATCGCGAGGGCTCTCCTTTTTTTGACGGATGGGCGGTTTGACGGATAGACCGGGGTATCGGTGTCCCGTTGGCTCGTAGTTGATATTAACCTGAGCGAGGTATGCAAACAGGGTGAGTCAATCTGGCAGCGTGTTAATTTTTGTCATTCCAGCCATTGCCAGTTGGCCGGCGAGCCCGCGAGATGATTCTGACTTCCTAATCTTTCGTAGAGTCTGGCTCTATAGACTCAATGCAGAGAAGACTCGACTGCGAAACACTCATAGAAAACGCAACGAGAAACAGGAGAGCACATGGCCCTGCACAATACCCGGAAATTAAATTCCAAGCCGACGTGCGCGGTGGAGTCGGACGTCCTGAGCAGCGACGCACAAAGCTACGTTTTTCCTGAAGTCTCGCGCGAACCGGAAACTGTCTACAAGACCATTCACGACCAACTCGTGCTTGACGGGAACTCGCAGCACAATCTGGCGACTTTTTGCACCACCTGGATCGAGCCCGAAGTCGAGCGGCTCATGGATGAATCCGCCGACAAGAACATGATCGACAAGGATGAGTACCCGCAGACCGCGGCCATTGAAGAGCGATGCGTGCACATGCTCGCGAATCTTTGGAACTCGCCCGAGGCAGCCAGCACGATTGGCTGTTCTACGACGGGATCGAGCGAAGCGGCAATGCTGGGAGGGCTGGCGTTGAAGTGGAGCTGGCGCAAGCGACAGGCGCGCGCAGGGCAAACCGACCGACACACCCAACCTGATTATGGGCCCGGTGCAGGTGTGCTGGCACAAATTCTGCCGCTACTTCGATGTGGAGATTCGCGAAGTCCCCATGGAGGGCGAACGCCTGCTGCTGACGCCGGAAGAAGTGGTGAAGCGCTGCGATGAAAACACCATTGGCGTGGTGGTGACGCTGGGCGTGACTTTCACTTTGCAATTCGAGCCGGTGCACGAGATCAGCATGGCGCTCGACAAACTTCAGGCCGAGACGGGGCTCGATATTCCGATTCACGTGGACGGCGCGAGCGGGGCATTCCTCGCGCCTTTTCTGCAGCCGGACTTGCTATGGGATTTTCGGTTGCCGCGCGTGAAATCGATCAACGCTTCAGGGCACAAGTTCGGGCTTGCGCCGCTGGGCGTTGGGTGGGCGCTATGGCGCGAGAAGCATGATCTGCCTGAAGAGCTGATTTTCGACGTCAACTACCTCGGCGGCAACATGCCGACTTTTGCGCTCAACTTTTCGCGGCCGGGCGGAGAGATTATCTGCCAGTACTACAATTTTCTGCGTCTCGGCAAACAGGGTTATCGCGAGATTCAGGCGGAGTGCTCTGCAATCGGAAAGTATCTCGCGGGCAAGATTGCTGCGCTCGGGCCGTTCGAGATCATTTATGACGGAGTCGGCGGCATCCCAGGCCTTTGCTGGAAGCTGAAAGACTCCGCGTCGTCTCCGTTCACGCTTTATGACGTGGCGGATCGGTTGCGCGAGCGCGGTTGGCTGGTTCCCGCGTATTCAATGCCTCCCAATCGCGAAGATCTCGTTATTCAGCGCATCCTGATTCGGCACGGCTTTACTCGCGAAATGGCTGAGGAGCTTCTGATTGAATTGACCCGCACCATCGACCAATTGCAGCATTCAGTGAACCGGCCAACACGGATCGAAGAAGGTTCGCACTCTCACAACCATTCGGGCAGGTAATCTGGGAATTTCAGGCGCCGATTCGTGAGCCGCTGGCTGGGGCGCTTCGCTGACACTTCTTCTTTTGGGGGTGGGATTTCTGGACTCATTGACGGCTAGTCCGGACTTCAATCTGAATTTGTCACCGTCACCGCGAAAAGCGCATGGTGGGCGAGAATGAACAGCGTTCGCCGGTCGGCCCCGCCAAAGACAATGTCGATGGGACGTTCGGGCACGTCGATCTGGCCGACCAATTTACCCGCCGGGTTGTAGACGAAGATCTGGCCGTTGGCAACGTAGACATTTCCCTGCGCATCAACGGCGACGCTTTCGCCGCCGCGCTCCGCAAAGGGTTGCAGGTCTGTCAATGTGCCGTCGGCGGCGACGCGCGCGCTGTAAGTGCGATCTTCAGATGAGCTGCTGACGTAGACTCGCTGACCGGGAAGAGCGCTTATGAATCCGTAAGTATCGAGATTGTCGGAAAAGCGCCAGCCGGTGTAGTCTGCGGGGCCTTGCTGGAAGACGCGGACTGCGGGCAGAAAGACGCTGTCATCGGGTGAGACGTATTCCTTCTCTTTGGGTGTCGAGACATCCTCGGCAAACATTTGGGCAAGTGTTGTGTAGGTCATCGTGCTGAAGTCGAGTTGATTCTTAAATTCGCCGTTGTTCCAGTAATTCGCGGGCAGAATTGCGGCTGCTCCCGGATGCGGAGTCGCGGGCTGCGGCGCGAGGATCGCGATTTGATCTTGAGAAGATCCGGGCCGGAATGAGTAGACGGTACCTTCCGGGCCTGCGGAGGAGACAACCAGCAGGTCGCCTGATTTATCGAATGCGAGATTGACGGGATCGAGAGGATTGTTGCGCTCGATCGTCAAGCCTTCAGCAGACGACCAGCCATAGATGCGCTGCTCATGGTGATCGACGAAATAGAGTTTGCCAGAATGCATCGACCGCAGCGCCGGAGATCGAGAAGAAGCCGTCTGCCAATTTGTCGACTTTGGCGCCAGGGGCGAGGACGGCAGATGCATTGGCGGGGGCTGGAGTGGGCGGATTTTCCGGAATGTCGAGCACCGCGAATTCTCGCTCACGGACTTCAAGATTGTGGGTGACGTCCTGGATCGCATTTTCGTAGGGATACTTGCTGGCGCGGAGAAATGTTCCGCAGCCGTTGTTATCGCAGATGGGATAGCCGCTTTCAGCGTTGATATGGACATTGCGGAAATGAATGTTTCCGGAGTGGTAAAGGCGAACCGCGGCGGGGAAAGGCGCGCGGGAACGCGTGACGCGATAGCCGTGATAATTGGCGATGGTGATGTTGTGCGACCAGTCAAATTCGAGCGATAGCGAATCGGGACTTTCGCCGGCTTCTTCTTCAGTCTGCGGCGCGTTGATATCCCAATTCTCGACGTGATCGAAGATGATCTCGTTGCGCACATGATGCTCGTTGGAGAGCTCATAGACATGGCCGGGCGTCTTTGTGTCCGAGACATAGAATCCTGCCTGGGCGTAGGTGTCCGGAGTCCAGATGTCGGCGAATGTTCCGCCCCCTCCGTGCGTGACCCAGAGGCTTGGGTATTGACCGTCCCAGCGCTTGGCTGGGAACGGAATCGGCGGTGTGGTCAATATTGTAGGGATTGAAACCGGTGCCATGGCCGCCAAGAAAACGCACATCGTCAATGAGCGAACCTTCGCCCGCCTGCCACAGTACGCCGACGGCGCGCTGATTGATGCCGCCGGTATAAACACCGAAGCCGCTGATGATATTTGCGCCGGCGACGCTCGAATACTTGGCGGCGCTGCGATCACGGCCCTCGGCGCACCAACGCCCTGGAAGCCCGGCGTGGAATCTTCGAGGTCGAATTGGGTGAGCGTGGGATGCAGCCCGATGAGAATTGTGTCGGGCTTCAGGGTGAGTGTGTCGGTGACGCGATAATGTCCGCTGGGAAAATAAAGCACGCGATGCGTGTCGATGGCGGCTTGAATTGCGGCTGTGTCGTCAGTTTTTTCGTCGCCAACAACGCCGAGAGTATGGACGTTGACCCAGTCCGAAGTTGGCGGCAATGCGGGAATTGCCGGCGGAAGCGGAGCGGGCAACGCGCTCAGAGCAGCGGCATCGTAGATCATGCCGATGGCTCCGGTCGTCCCTTCGTCACGCACTATCAGGCCGTAGTTGAAATTCGCAGACCTTGTAAATCGCGCTCTTTGCCGGGGACTGATTTGCCGGTTTCGCGGAAAGATGGCGAAGGTTGGCACATCGTTGAGCACAGCATTCTCAAAGCCGATTTCGGTAAGAGGGCTGTTTTCGTTACTGATGATGACAGCGGCTTTCGAGACCTGCTCGAAACGGCAATCTTTGACCCAAAGCTCGTCGGAGTAGTGCGGATCGATGTCGATAGCAACCGGCACGTTGCGAAATGTATCGCGGATGAGGGTAAGTCCGACCTCATGCTCGCGGACCGCGGCGTCGCGCTGGCCGTCAAAGACCGAATCAATAAGCGTGAACTGCCAGGCTGGCGAGGTTTTGTCGGTGAGGATGCCATATCGGCCGCCATAGAAATGGAGATCCTCAGCTTCGTTGCCGACCTCGGTGAGCGCGGCCAGACCCGAGCCGATATGGAAGTCCATGTGGCTGAGGTAGGCGTGCTGGGCGACGTGAAAGCGGATGGCGATCGCCGCGGGGTTGCCGTCGCCGATTTCGAAATCGATGTTGCTCATCGCCGAATAGAATGTGTCTTCGTCGGCGTCGGCTACGTTGTCATTCGGCGGCACGCTGCCGGGGGGCGGGAACGGGACGCGCTTGGCGGAGCGCAAAATAGCCGCGGGACTTGCGCCTGTGAACATCACCATGACACCAACGCCGGTTTGGAATCCCGGTGTGTTGTCTGCCAGCGCGAAGACGGGACGCGTTGCGCCATAGCCGATTAGACGAACTCCCGGCCAGAGATAGAGCGTGTGCGTGAGCCGGTAGCGGCCCGAAGGCACAAAGACAATTCCCTCGCGAACGCTGCCTGCAGCTTTGTCGATGGCAGCCTGGATGGCCGTGGTGTCGTCAGCGATTCCATCGCCGTGCGCGCCAAATTCCCGCGCAGCAAGATACACAGCTTTGGGATCGTCGAGCCGCGTGGTAAAGACGGAGGAGGCTGACGCAAAGGAAGAAACGCCAAGCAGCATGGCGCAAAGCAAACGTATTTTCATGGCATTTCCCTGGAACTTACTTTGTTGATTCGCGACGTCAGGCGCGTTCGGCGGCCTTGAACTCGCGACGAACCTCTTCAATGTTGACCGTCGGCTTAGGATATTTCATGCGCAGCGACTCCAGGTGCTCAACTACGATGCGCGCGACAGCGAGATTGCGGAACCACTTGTGATTCGAGGGGATGATGAACCAGGGCGCATGCTCGGTGCTGCAACGCGAAATCGCGTCTTCATAAGCGGCCACGTAACCTTTCCAGAAAGCGCGCTCCTTATAGTCGGCCTCGCTGATCTTCCATTGTTTGGTTGGGTCGTCGAGGCGCTGCTTGAAGCGCTTCAACTGCTCCTCTTTTGAGATGTGCAGAAAGAACTTGAGAATGTGCGTTTCATGATCAACCAGGTTTTTCTCGAAGTCGTTGATCAGATCGTAGCGGCGGGACCAGACATCTTTCGGGACAAGATCGTGAACGCGAACGATGAGGACATCCTCGTAATGAGAGCGGTTGAAGATAACGACTTCGCCGCAAGCCGGCGCGGCCTTGTGCGCGCGCCACAGAAAATCGTGAGAAGCCTCTTCGGGAGAGGGTTGTTTGAAGGGCGCAACGCGGCAACCCTGCGGGTTCATTGCGCCGAGAACGTGATTGATGGTGCCGTCTTTGCCGCCGGTGTCGAGGGCCTGAAGGCAGATGAGAAGCGAATGGCGATGCTCAGCGTAGAGCAGGTCCTGCAACTCGCGGAGCTTCTGCTGATAATGGTCGATCTCATCAGCTGCGGACTTTGGGCCTTTGTGGCCGCCGCTGAAGGAGGGGTCGATTTTCTTGAGCTTAACCTTGCTCCCGGGTTCGACCTTGAATTTTTTCAGGTAGCTCATTCCAATTCTCCGCTTTGATGAGATTAATACCGATGGGCGAAAGTCGCAGACTTGTTTGCGAGGAAGGCTGGTTCGGGCCGGCGCCGCGCACGGAAGCCCGCGCGACCGCAGCAGATGAAATGCTATCAGGCCTGGGAGGCGACGAGGGTTTTGTGGCCGGAAGAGGAAACCCTCTCGGCGGAGGCCGATTCGACCAATTGCTCTTTTGCCGGTTCGCGCGTGTCGAATCCGAAACGGGCAAAGATATGCGCAAACTCTTCCACGATCTGCTCGCGAGTGAAACCCATGGCTTCGTAAGAATATTCGTGTGAGCTCGTGTGGGCTTTGGCGGTGGCGACGGCCTCGAGCAATAGCTGCTCAAGGGTATCGCTCCGGGGATATCCAAAGCGGCTGTAGATTGAACGGAAGACAGCATCCGGCGATTCCATCAGGTCGTCGTAGCTGACGATCATGCACTGTTCCGGCGAAGTCCTGTCGATCACCTCGAGCGGGTGATCGTACCAGTATTTTGTCCAGGCCAGAATCTCATCGCAGCGCGGATACTTCTGCCCAGGATCGCTGAAGAGATGCCACATATAGCCGAACAGCGAAATCGTGGAAGGCAGCATCTCCAGCGGATTGCGGACCAGATAGAGGATGCGCGCGTCGGGAAAAGTCTCAAGAATAGACTCGATTCTGGCGCTGAACATGGGATTCTTGGCAATGTAGTGCCGGCCGCCGGTAGAGAAGAGATGGCGCTTGATGCAGCGCTGGTAAAACCGCATGATCCGCTGCCGCTCGGCGCGCGGAATTTCGGTATCAAAATACTGATATGGCGGCAACTCATCGAGATAAGGAAATGCGAAGCCGGCGAAAAATGTGGACCAAACGTAGAACAAAAGGTGTTCATCTTCTTCGGGGTCGAACAAGCCGAAGGAGTGGATTTTCAGTTGACCGAGTGAAAGAGTGTCGAGGCGCCGCACGGCCTTTTCGCAGACGTGGCCAAAGATTTTGTCGAGCCGCGCGAGCAGGCCGACAATTCGCCGCTGCGTAATCGAGGGCGTTAGATAAATGTCGCCGGTGCGCAGGCCTGTAAATGTGGATTTGTCGCGTGCGAGCGTGCGCTGCACAAATGTCGAGCCGCTGCGAAAGTTCGAGACAATGAAGAGCGGCTTCTCGACGGCCTGTTTCCGATAGCCAGGGAAGAAAATCTCATCGGCGATGAAGCCGGCCCAGGCGAGAAGAGCGATGCATCCCCAAATGGGATAAAACAGCATGAGAAAAATGAACCGACCGCGGTTGAGCGGGCCGAATGTTTCGCCACTTCGATAAAAGGAACGGACCGTCTGACGCCAAAACAAACGGAGGTTGAAAGTCATGGGACTGCGTAAACCTCTGAGATGAAGAAGCAGTGGCAGACTGGCAAACTCGCGAGGAGCATTGACCCAGTGGAGACCAGAAAACCAGCCCGTACGCCGCCAAACTCCAGGATGCCGTTTCCACAAAGATCAGCGGGTGACGCGTTAGCTGTCAAGGGAGAGATGGAGAATCAGTTTCCGATAAAATCAGCGCCAAAGAATAGCCAAGGCCTGATAAATGCAGTCAACACATTCATCGGGAGTCTGGACCGTCGTTTGGAGATGAACTTCAGGTGAGATTGGAGGTTCGTATGGGCTATCAATTCCAGTGAAATTCTTCAATTCTCCGCGTCTCGCTTTGGCGTAGAGTCCCTTAGGGTCGCGGCGTTCACATTCGGGCAAAGGAGTGTCGACAAAGATTTCAAGAAACTCGCCAGGTTCGAAGAGCGACCGGGCGTGATCGCGCTGAGCCCGGAATGGACTGATGAACGAAACGATCACAATCAAACCTGCATCGACGAGTAACCGCGCAACTTGAGTGACCCTTCGGATGTTTTCGACGCGATCGGCCTCAGAGTAGCCGAGATCTTTATTCAGGCCGAGGCGGATTTCGTCCCCGTCGAGCAGATAGGTGTGGCGGCCTGCGGCGAATAAACGCTTTTCCAGTGCGTTCGCAATGGTGGATTTGCCGGCCGCTGGAAGGCCCGTGAGCCAGAGGCATGCCGGCTGCTGGAGCTTCTGTTTGGCGCGAGCGTTCTTGTTGATGTCCATCGGTTCGCAGCGAATGGTCGTGGCCGAAGGCCAAGAGGTAAAAGATTGTGAGCCGGCGTTTATCGGCGATCTTGAGGCTTGGTCCATAGTATAAGGGTGAACCGCGAGTGAGGCGCGGACGCTATCGCTGGCGTGATAATCTTCCGCAAGCGCAGATTCTTCGATCAAAACATCATGAAAAACCAAGCGATTCTTCTTGCATCGTCCCTCGCCCTCAGCCTGGCTTCTGTTTTTTCGCCGGCACAACAAACAGCAAATGAGACGCAGAGCTCCTGCGGTGCGACGTCTTGTCCTTACCTGAATCCCGCGCTTTCGCCCGAGGCTCGCGCGAAGGATCTCGTAGGCCGGATGACGCTGGAAGAAAAAGTAAGCCAGATGCAGGATGTTGCGCCGGCGATTCCGCGGCTGGGTATTCCCGCATACAACTGGTGGAACGAGGCGCTGCACGGAGTGGCGCGCAACGGATTCGCGACGAATTTTCCGCAATCGATCGGCCTGGCGGCGACGTGGGATACGTCCTTGATGCACCGGATTGCAATGACGATCGCGGTGGAGGGGCGCGCGAAGTACAACGAGGCGATTCGCGAGGACGATCACAGCCGGTTCGCGGGCCTTACGTTCTGGTCGCCAAATATAAACATTGATCGCGATCCGCGCTGGGGCAGGGGCATGGAGACTTTTGGCGAGGATCCATTCCTGACCGCGAGCATGGGAGTAGAGTTCGTCAAGGGTTTGCAGGGCGACAATCCGAAATATCTCGAGTTGGTGTCGACGCCGAAGCATTATGCGGTGCACAGCGGGCCCGAGCCGTTGCGGCATGGATTTAACGTGGATGTTTCCGAACACGATTTAGAGGACACGTATCTGCCTGCGTTCCGCGCAACGATCGTCGAGGCGCATGCGGACTCAATTATGTGCGCCTATAACGCGATCGACGGCGCACCGGCATGCGCAAACACGATGCTGCTGGAAAAGCACCTGCGCGAAGATTGGGGATTTAATGGATACACGGTCTCCGATTGCGATGCAGTGGGCGACATCGCGAGCGGACATCATTTTGTGGCGAGCCCGGAAGAGGCGGATGCATTGGCGGTGAAAGCGGGCACGGACCTGGATTGCGGCCGGACATACGGCGCTCTCACAAAAGCGGTTCAGGAGCACCTGCTGTCAGAAGCCGACATCGATACGTCGATGGTACGGCTGTTTACGGCGCGCATGCGGCTGGGCATGTTTGACCCGCCGGCAGCGGTGCCATTTAATTCGATTCCTTACTCGGAGGTAAATTCGGCGGCGCATCGAGAGCTGGCGCTCGAGGCGGCTCGCGAATCGATTGTGCTGCTGAAGAATGGCAACAACACGCTTCCGCTGAAGGCGTCGATCCGGAAGATTGCGGTAGTTGGCCCGACCGCCGATTTGCTCGAGTCGATTGAAGGAAACTACAACGGGACCGCGCTCGATCCGGTTTCACCCCTGAATGGATTGCGAAAGGAATTCGGAAGCGAGAACGTGATTTATGCTCCCGGATCGACTCTGGCCGATGGGGCGCCGGCGCCGATTCCGTCGGCATATTTGCGCACGGATGCATCGCTGAAGACGGCCGGGCTGAAGGGCGAGTACTTTGATACCGAAGATATGAAGGACGCACCGAAGATGGTGCGCGTGGATCCACAGATCAATTTCGATTGGAACCGGGTAGCGCCGGCCGCGGATTTTCCCAACAAAACATTTGCGGTGCGATGGACGGGCGAATTGCTGCCGCCTGCGCCGGGAGATTACGTGCTGAGCCTGCGCGGACCGCGGCCGATCGCGGCTTCTCTGATGACCGGGGAGGCAGGTGGAGCACAAACGCCGCCGGCAAGAGATGCCGGATCGGGTTCGGCTTTATATCGACGACAAGTTGGTGATGGACAGCCGCAGTAATCCGGCCGAAGCGCGATTGAATTTTGCCGACACCAATCCGCACGCGATTCGCGTGGAATACATGCATCAGCCTAACGATCGCAATGTCGATCTAAATTGGGAGCCGCCGGCAAACAGCCTGCTGGGCCAGGCGATCGATGCTGCAAAGAAATCGGACGCGATTGTTGCGTTTGTGGGACTTTCTCCGAACCTCGAGGGCGAGGAGATGAATGTGCACGTGGAGGGATTCGATGGCGGTGACCGGACGAGCATCGATCTACCCGCGGCGCAGGAAAAGCTGCTGGAAGCGATGGGCGAGACCGGCAAGCCGCTGATTGTGGTGCTGACATCAGGCAGCGCGCTGGCGGTTCCGTGGGCCAAGGAGCACGCAGATGCGCTGCTCGAGGCGTGGTATCCCGGCGAGGAGGGCGGAGACGCAATTGCAGAGACGCTAAAAGGGAAGAACAATCCCGCAGGGCGGCTGGCTGTTACGTTCTATTCGTCGACGAAGGATCTGCCCGAGTTTACCGACTACTCGATGAAAAACAGGACGTACCGCTATTACAGCGGCCAAGTTCTCTATCCGTTTGGTTACGGCTTGAGCTATTCGCGTTTCAGCTATCGTCCGCCGGAGGTGAGCGCGATGGAGATCAAGGCCGGAGCGTCGGTGGTTGTGACGACTATCGTGCGGAACACGAGCGCGCGCGATGGAGATGAGGTTGCCGAGCTTTATGTAAAGCCGCCGAAGACGACGGTGTCGCCGCAGGTGGAACTTGAGGGCTTCACGAGAATCCATTTGCGGGCAGGCGAAACGAGACGCTTGCAGTTCACGCTTTCTCCGCGACAACTGAGCGAAGTGGATGAAAAGGGAACTCGAGCAGTGACGTCGGGCGATTATCAGATTTATATTTCAGGCGGGCAACCGGAAGCGGGAACGCCTGCGGCGACTTTGCACATTTCGGGGACAGCAGCGCTGCCGAAGTGATTGCAGACGGCGGCGCGAGCGGCCTGCGACCCTGCGCCCTCAGTGCGCCAGAGCTTGAATCTGCGCGGCAACGAAGTCGTGAACAAACATAAGGCTGGTGGGTGAAGCGACGGTTACCGCGTTGTTTTGTCCTGCTGCATGAATGATGAGCAAGGGGCGCGGGTCCCATTCGCCTCCATTAGAAATGCGCTCGTCCTCGGCGCTCCATCCGGGAGTGGTGCGCCAAATTCCGGTTCGCCAGGAGTGATCTCCCTGGAGGATCAGCGTCGTCTGCGGCCAGCGCGGCTCCGCCTCAAGGACGTCGAGTATCTGCCCGAGGAAGCGATCGGAATAATCCAGCGAATCGAGATAGGATCCGCCAACTCCGTAGTCGTGTGAGCGGCGATCCCAGAAAGCAGGCGGATGGGGCACAGGCATGTGCAGATAGATGATGTCGGCCTGGCTGTTGGCGAGCGCGGCGAGGGCGTGCTGGCTCATGTCTTTCACGGTGGCCACGTGACTTAGAGATTCCCAGTGGGCGACATCAGCCACAGCCGCGCGCGGCGCAACGAGCTGCTCGGCCACGATGCGCAGAGGGAACCAGACATCATCAGCGAAACTGGCGTTGATTGCCGGCAGGTGCGCCGTCTTCGGTGTCGTCGTTGCTCCAATAGCACTCGGTGGCTGTGCGCAGAAAGATGGGGCAGTAAGCCAGGTACCAACCGACAATCGAAGTCGAGACACCGTGCTGGTTGGCCATGCCGAACAACGATGAGGCCGAGTCAAAAGGCTGCCAATGCGGATCGTCAGCGGTGCGAACGATTAATTTATTTTTTGCGGTAAATGTAGAGCTGGTGACGATGCGGCCCGAGAGCAAACTGGGCACGACCAGATTGGTGTGGTAGCCAATTGGCGTCACGTTGCTGTAGACCGTACTTTGCAAGCGCAGCCGATCGAAGTTCGGAAGATCGAGTGAGGGATCGCGAGTTTCGAATACGGGCTTGTACGCCAATTCGTCGAAGATAATCCAAACGAGACGAGGTTTAGCGGCGGACTGGGCGGGAATGGGGCTGGAATATGCCTGAATTCCGGGTCGCCAAAAGGCCGCGCTTACCAGTTGAGCAGTCATAACCAATGCAAACACCGCTGCGCCGGTGAGCACGGCGCTACCGAGGCCATAGAGTTTCGACGCGAGTTTTGGGATGCGGAAGATTAGTAGCGCGAGAATTGCAAACCACGCAACAGCGACAATGGCAACGGCGGCGTACGGAACTCGAAACGGAAAAATCCTGAGATTGCAGACCAGCAGATAGATCGGAAGCAACGCAAGAACAAACCACCGGAGTCGCGGCCAGACCTTCAGGCCGCGGAGGATCGCCAGCAAGCCGGCGAAAACCAGGCCCACAATCGCGAGATCGACAAGCTGCGCAAGAACCAGGCGGGTGAGCGGCCAGGGAACGCGCATTCGCTCGTCGCCCAGGGTAGAAGTGAGGTCAATATAGCCGGGGAGCAGAAGTATGGCGGCAAAGCCCCATGCCTGGGCAATTCGTTTGATCATGCGGTGCTTCTCTCCAGGCGATTGAGGTCAACGATTCTGGTCGAGCTGTCTTCGAGTCAGATTCTATCGAAAAGCAAAAGAACCCGCCCATTGCCGAGTTGGGCGCGTTCAACGACGGCGAAGTACGGCGCGAAGGCCTGAGTCAGATCGCCTTCGGTCAAATGACCATAGAGTTCGTCGCGGCCGCGCAGCCACTCTTGAAACATTGGATCGGAGGGCGGGACCCACTCCAGCAGAAGCCAGCGCCGCGTAAGACCTGCACAGAGGCCTGCGATGTGAGTGAGCGGCAACTGATGGCGCAGGATCAGATGATGAATGACTGCAAGCATGAGAACCAGGTCGAATCCGCCGGCAAGGCGGTCGAGCAGCGAGAAGTGTTCGCGATTGCGCCATCCTGCCGCGGGAGTGGGACGGGCGATATCCGCAACCAGAGCAGTGATTGGCTTATTCTGTTTCGCCGCGGTGCGCCAGAGTACTTCGAGAGCCGCTGAGTCACTGTCAAGGGAGACGACTTTTGCGCCGGCATCGGCAGCCAGCAGGGAATAAGTGCCGGTGTTGGCGCCGATGTCGAGGACGCGCTCCGGGCGGCAGCGCGCGAGGATGCTTTTGACAAACTGCCGTTTCTCGTCGACGTCCGACGGCTGATAGTGGCCGGCTGATTTCTCGTATTGGCTCCATTGGCGATCGGCTGCGCTGACTGGTCGCATTGCGAATCTGCTTGCCGAGCCGCAGCGATGCGTTTTTGGAGCAGGTGCCTGGCAAGAGCTGGATCGGTGGTGGATGAAGTTTTCTTTTGGGCGGCGCGTCCCGTAGCTGGACCTGGCCTGGACCCGGGCGCTCAAACGCTGTGGCCAGCGTGACGACATCAAGCAGATTGGGACTGAGGCGGCGCCAGCGCGGCAACGCCTCGTAGATCTGGCGAGGCTCATAGCCGTCGCGAACAAACATGGTTGCCTGGAGCGGCCAGCGCAAATACCTCGCGGCTATGAGCGGAAGCAGGAAAGTGCGCACGAATTGGCCGTAGGCCAGCCAGACGCTGGAGTGTGGATCGCGGCGCTCGAACGACAGAGCGTCAACGAATATGGGGCGCGGCCCATCGAAAACAATGTTCAGCGGCGTCGCATCCTTCAAGGTCCAGCCGGCATCGATCGCCTTGCCGGCGATGCGAAGCGTGAGCTCGGCAGCGGCGCGCCACTGAGCAGCGGTCCACTCCCATGGATAGCTGATGGGATCGATTCGTGGATGTTCGAGCCAGAACTCGCCGGGGGCGATGCAGGGATGTGAGCCGGGCTCAGCGATGCGGGTGGAAATCAGGTCGCCACTTTGCTCGAGAGCCAATCGCAAAGGAGACGCGAGAAACTCGCGCGTTACTTTTTCAGCGGAGGGGCGGATCCGGCGCAATGCGCAAGTCGCGGTGAGCTGGAGTTCGCCAGCGGGATCGCGGAAGGTCAATTCCACTTCGCTGTTTATGGATGGGAGGGCTAATTCTCGACGAGTAGACTCTTCGGACCCATTCACAGATTTGGCATGTCCTCGCCATCGGCGACGGCAGACCGCTCATCCGATTCGGGCGCAGGTGCCTCGCTGGAACGGAAGAGTGAATAGATCTTGCGGCGCAAGTACCAGCCAGTGGCCACCAGCGCGGATCCCGCGGCCTGAACTGCGAGCAATCCTGTGCCCGGATCGGCATAGGCATAGGCAGGGCGCTCGAAAAGCAGTGCGGCGCCCACAATAATCAAAACAACTGAAAAGAGATGAAAAAGTTTTCCACGGTTCACAGGCGGCTCCAGGATGCGATGGCAGACACGTCGGGGAAGCAAAGCGAACATCGACCCAAAATCGAACTTGGGAATCGAACTCTTGCGGCCATCCGATAATAGGTAGACGCTAATTGCGCCGCCCATGTTTACAGGATTGCAATGATTCTACCGCGAAAGAAATGACACTTTCGCAACCATGTACCTGCGAAGGAAATACAACTTTTGAAGTGGAATATTTTCGAGCATGGGCAACCTGGATTGGGTCTCCTGCATCCAACCCCCCAAATCCCTTTACCCAATCGAGATAGTTCGCGTGGGCAAATAAAGATATTCATTCCTTTTGGGAGCCCTGCCCGCGCGATGCCTTAGGGCTGTCGCCGCGACCAAGTACAGACGGTTGACACTTAGGCTTGCGCGGAAGGCGCGGCGGAATCCGGCTTGGACTTGGGCACTTCTTTGCGCCCGGGGGCCAGGATGGCGTGGAGGATGGTGCCTTCCATGCGCGGCATGAATTCGACTACACCGGCGCTGCCGATATCCAGAATCAGGCGGTTAATGATTTTGTAGCCAAGCTCGCGGTGGGCCATTTGGCGGCCGCGGAAACGCAGGCTGGCCTTGACCTTGTCGCCCTCGGTGAGGAAGCGGACGGCCTGATTTTTCTTAGTCTGGTAATCGTGCTCGTCGACAGTGACGGAAAACTTGACTTCCTTGACGACGATGACCTTCTGCCGCTTGCGCGCGGCACGTTCACTCTTTTCCTTCTCGTAAAGAAAGCGGCCGTAATCCTGGATTCGGCAAACGGGAGGGACGGCGGTTGGAGAGACTTCAACCAGGTCGAGACCTCGCTCGCGGGCGATTTTGAGGGCCTCAAAGGGCTGGAGGATTCCGAGTTGTTCGCCGTTTTCGTCGATGACGCGGATTTCGCGCGCGCGAATCCGATCGTTGATGCGGATGAAGGACTTAGCAGCACGTTTATCGAATGCGATGGTACTCCTCCGAAAGCGTGCCTGGCAGGCCGGGGCAGGGCGCCCCATGGGCCGCAGCGAAGCGACGCAAACTGAGTATAGCATTGGCGCGGCTTCATTGAAGAAAGGGGTTAGAGGGCCGGAAGGCCAACCGTTATCGACCGGCAAAGCCGATCAGCGAACCGTCGGAATGAATGCCAGCAACGCGAACCTGGAGAAGTTGATTCGATAGGAAGCGGCCGTGGAGGCTGACGGGCAGGAAGTTATCTGACAGTGCGGCGGTGAGACTGTCGGCAGCCTGCGGATCGGGAGTGTTGAGCGTGGGCGTGTTCAGGGTGATAGCTGAAAGCTCCCGGCCGATGAAGCTCCGGCGATGAGCGAAAGATTTTTCGGCGGCGAGCGCGCGGAGCACGGACATTCGCTCTTCGACAGCGGCTGGCGGGACGGGCGACGCGGCGTGAAGCGCCCAGCCTTGCGTGCCGGGGCGGGGCGAAAAGGGAAACAAGTGGAGATAGCCGAAGGGCAAGCTAGCCACAAAAGCGAGCGTCTCTTCGAATTCGCGGTCGCTCTCGCCGGGAAAGCCGACCATGACGTCGGCGCCGAGAGTGAGGTCGGGGCCTGCGGCGCGCAGGAGAGCGGAGACTTTGTCGGCGTAATGCCAGGGGCGGTAACGGCGGTGCATGCGGCGGAGAACGGCGTCGGAGCCGGACTGCAGCGGCAAATGAGCATGGCGCGCGAGCCGAGGAGCGCCGAACTCGTCGACGCCGAATTCGCCGAAGAGGGCGATGAGTTCGCTGTCCCAATCCATTGGCTCGATAGAGCTGAGGCGCAGGCGAGGCAGGGCGGTTTGAGTGAGGATGGCGCGGATCAAGTTCACCAGCGACATTCGTCTTGAGTCTGCGAATGAGTTTCGATCGAGATCATCGAACGACTCTGTTGCGATGCCGGATAGAAAATCGCGTCCCCATCGGCCGAGGTTGATGCCTGAGATCACGAGCTCTTTGCCGCCGGCTGCAACGAATGCCTCGACTTGCCGCATCACGCTTGCCGCGGGTAGGCTGCGCGATGGGCCGCGCGTGTGAGGAATAACGCAGAAGGTGCAGCGATTACCGCATCCCTCCTGAATCTTGAGGTTGGGACGCGTCTGCGCACCCGGCGCGAGTTGCGCATCTTCGATGAAGGAGTGCGCGAAGCTATCGTCGGCCCAGATGGGAGCAGCGTGCGTGGTGCTCGTGTAAAGGAGCGAAGCGATCGGCACTATTGAGGGTGGAAGCGCTGCAACGGCGCTATTCGCGAGACCGTTCGCCAGATTGAAGACGATCTCGGGCGCGAGTGCCTTATGGCTGTTGCCGACGACGGCGGCTACGCCAGCCATGCGCGCAAGCTCCTGAGGCGCGCGCTGTGCGTAGCAGCCGGTGACGACAATTTTGGCAGCGGGATTTCTGCGATGCGCGCGGCGGATGAACGCACGAGCCGCGCGATCTGCCTCGGCCGTTACGCTGCAGGTGTTGACTACGACCACGTCGGACGCAAATGGCTCGCGCTCGGCAAATGCACGCAGACGGCCGGCGATGGCCTCGCCATCGGCGCGCGCCGCGCGGCAACCGAAGTGCTCGATGTGAAAGCCTGACATCGGTTCCAGTTTAATAAATTTAAAGCTGCTGAGCGACTCGCCGAATGCAAGGCCGGCAATATAGGCTTGGAGCGGATTTCTGTTGAGGAGATCGAATGAACCTGTCGGAACAATTCCCTCGCAAATTTTCCCTCCAATTCCCGCGCCAATTTTCGCGATTCGCCCGGCTCGCTGTTTGCATCGCCGGGCCGATGTGCATGATTTTGCCGCTCGCGGCGCAGACCGCGCCCAAGCCGCGCATTCTGGTCTATACGCGCAACTACACGCCCGACGGCAAAGGGTACGTGCACGACAACATCGCCTCCAGCGTGGCCGCGATCCGCAAGATGGGCGATGAGGCTGGATTCGCGGTCGATGAGGTGGACGCTCCCGGCGTCTTCACCGATGCGAAATCTCCGCCAGTACGCCGCGCTGGTGTTTGCGAACAGCAACAACCAGGCCTTCAGCGACGACTCACAGCGCGACGCGTTCAAGCGCTATATCGAATCGGGCGGCGGATTTGTCGGCATCCATTCGGCCTCAGGTTCGGAGCGAGATTGGCCCTATTTCTGGTCGGTGCTGGGCGGCAAATTCGCGGCGCATCCACACCAGCAGCCATTCACGGTTCGGGTTGTTGATCCGACCTTCGCCGCCGCGAAAGGATTGCCCGCGCAATTTACATGGACCGATGAATGCTATTTCCTCGACCACCTGAACCCTGATATCCATCCGGTTCTGGTGACGGACCGGACAAAACTTGCCACGCTTGAGCCGATGACAATTGATGTAACCAAGTTTCCCGTCGACTTGCCGCTGGCGTGGTACCACGAATTCGATGGCGGGCGCGAGTTCTACCTGGCGCTTGGCCACAACAAAGAGGACTACGAAAATCCGCTGCTTTACGGAATTATTAAAAACGGAATTTTGTGGGCGATGAAGGCCGGCAAATAGCGCCGCGCCGATGCGGGACGCTGGTTGGATTTTTCCAGAAGTGAGATCCGCACGGAGCGCAGTAAAGCGATTCTTCGGTATACTAAGAAAGGAACGAATCCTTTTCAGCGATTTCAATCGACCTTATGTCGTACTCCTCGACTGCCTATGTTCCGGTTCCTCTCCGGTCTGCCGCGCGGGGCCGAACGTCTCGTATTGCCGGATACGTTTACTTTACCTTTATCTGCTATGTTTCCATAGGCTTGCCCCTGGCGGTGCTGCCGCCGTTTGTGCACCTGCGCATGGGCTACAGCGCGCTGCTTGCCGGCCTGGCCATCAGCATTCAATACATTGCGACGCTGTTGAGCCGGCCGTGGGCGGGGCATATCTCTGACCACATGGGAGCCAAAGTCTCGGTGATGTGGGGCATGGCCGGGTGCACCGTGAGCGGCGCGTTGCTGGTTGGCGCCGCAGTGTTGCACGAGGTGCACTGGCTGAGCTTTACGGTGCTGATTATGAGCCGGCTGGTGCTGGGAGTAGGCGAGAGCCTCGGCTCAACTGGATCGACAATATGGGGCATTAACAGCGCAGGCCATGAACACACCGCGAAGGTGATCGGGCTGAACGGCATCAGCACGTATGGCGGAATGGCGCTGGCTGCGCCGCTGGGCGTGGTTCTGGAGGCTCAGTGGGGCCTGAGCTCAATTGGAATTTTGACGATTCTGATTGGCGCCGTGAGTTTTGTTTTGGCCTGGCGCAAGGCTCCGGTGGTTGTGGAGCCGGGCGAGCACATGCCGTTCACGGCCGTGCTTGGCCGCGTGGCTTCAGATGGCATGGGGCTGGCGCTGGGCGGAGTGGGCTACAGCACGCTGGCTACTTTCGTCACGCTGTTTTATGTGAGCCGGCATTGGAACGGAGCGGCGCTTTGCCTGACGGCGTTTGGCATCGCGTTCATTGCGGTGCGATTGCTGTTCATAAAAACCATCGGCCGCTGGGGCGGATATCCGGTGGCGATTGTCTCGCTTGCGACTGAAGCTGTTGGGATGGTGCTGCTGTGGCAGGCGGTTTCGCCGTGGATGGCGATGGCCGGCGCGGCCGTCGGCGGATTAGGCCTGTCGCTGGTATTCCCGGCGATCGGCGTTGAAGCCGTGAAGCGGGTTCCGGAGTTCAATCGCGGAACCGCTCTGGGCGTCTATACCGCGTTCTCCGACGTGTCGTTCTTTCTGGTTGGGCCGATTGCCGGCGCGATTATCGGATTTTATGGGTACGCGAGCGTGTTCCTGTTTGCGCTGATCAGCGTGATCGCTGCGCTGGGAATCGTAATGGTGCTGAAAAACGTGCAGAGTAGCCAGCGGAGCTAGCGGCGTTTCAGCTTTCAGCCTTCGGCTTTCAGCTCGATGCCGCGAGTTGGCGGAGCTAACGGCGTTGGAGCGAGATCAAGCGCGGGGACGCGACCGGCAAATTAGGGGCAAGTGTTTACCAAATAATCAACAGATAATTAGCGGTCAGTGTCGGCTGTTTTGCACCGATTCTGAGGCACTTTTAGAAATTCTAAAGGAGTTACGGGTAGAAATCGTGCTCCTGGGGCCCCGAAAAAAAATTTATTAATTAATTTCCCACCGTTGCAGTGGTCTGACCACGAGATGCGATCACTTGCCACAGAACGCTACAGCCTGGGCAGATACTCGCTTGTGGAAGCGGAGTTTTTGCGCATCCGGCCCTCGATCTCTGTTCTCTGATCTCTGAACTGAGTATGCGCCAGGTGGGGATAATTATCGGCAAATGGAAGGTGCGGAGAATCAGGTGCTTAGGGATTTTGGGGGTTGACGCGGGGCGGGCGGCAGCGGTTTGAAGGGCGGTATCGGGGCCCCTTTGTTCAATTGAGAACCGGCACTGCGGCGGCGACCTGGGCGCGTTTGATCTGCACCAATTGCGCGTGAAGCGACTCTGCTGCCAACCCATGGAGCAGCAAACGGTAGCCGGCTTGCAGGGTGGAAAGCGGCACGAGAGGATGCTTGTTGTTCACCAATCCCACGTAGCTGGCATCGCCAAGCAGCTTGGACGCATAAATGGCGACCGTCTCATCCAACTGGAGCGAGTTGCATGCGCGCCAGAAGTCTGAATCGGTAAGAAAGAGCTGATAGATCGGCGTATACATTTCGATCGCAGACTCGAGATCGATGAAATTATGCCAAGTTTTGGGAAAGCTTGTTTCGTCGATTGCGAAGGGACCATCGGTGATGCAATCAAAATTTGGCCGGGCCTGTTTCGTGAGCCGGATTCCCCGCTCCTTCATCTCGCGATTGAGCTGGATGAGGAAGTTGTAGATATTGAGATCGTGCTTGAGAAAGACATCGTCCTGCAGGTCGGCAAGATTGGCGGGGCGCAGCGGTACGAGTGGGATGCTGACGCCTGGCACGTTGGTGGCGACAAACTCAAGCACCTCGGTGCCGATGTGAAAATGGCGCACGATCAAGTAATTCGCGTCGGGCCGTACGAATGCCTGCAACCCCCTGTAGATCAGCCAGTGGCAGATCCTCGATGATGTGAGCTTGTTGGGAATAACGAGTTTGACGATCTGCAGCAACACGATGGTGAGTTTGGCGAGTGGGCGGAGGAGCGGGAGCAGGAACTGCCGCGATTTGGAGCCGGAGTTGGCGAGCAGCGCGGCCTTGACCTCGTCAGAGAGAGGAAGGCTGGCGTCAAGATACAGGGCTAGCCACGGATTCGGGTCGTCGGGGTTAAAGGGGCGTTTTCGTAGAGCTCTGTGACGTCCATATTGATCTCCGGTGCTAGTAGTTTAGCTGTGGTCGGCCAAGTCTGCGGGGGTGGCAACGCGAACATTCTGCGCGACGCCGACGGCACGCAGCAGGCGGATGACCTGCCAGGTCCAGTCGAACTGCCGGGGACCGATGCCGTGGCGAGCACTCCAGGGAACGCGATGATGGTTGGCGTGCCAGCCTTCACCAAGGATGAGCAAGCCGAGGAGAGTGCTGTTGCGGGACTGGTCTCGAGCCTGGGGGAGAAGTTCGCCGAAGGTATGCGCGACGCTATCAATGGCGTCGCCAAGATTGTAGAGGATTACAAGGGTAAGCCAGAAAGTCACGAGCCCGGCGGTGTGCCAGAAATGCCATGCGATGAATGCGGGTACGAAAACGTGCAGGATCAAAAGCACACTCGCATATGGACCGGGACGGCTGAGCCAGCGGTAGTAGCTGTCCGATGCCACGTCGCGCGCAAGTTGCTTGTGCTGTTGGTTGGTGTGGGGACGCCAGAAGGCATCGAAGACTGTGCGGAGGGGGCCGCCGAGTGCGTACAGGATGGCGGGCGCGACGGCCGACGTATCGAGATACCAGCCCGTATGGGCATACCAGAAGCCTCGGTACAGCGGCGAGTGCGGATCATCGGGCGTGTCAGTGTTGGCGTGGTGGAAGCGATGATTGCCGGCCCATTGGATGGGAGTGCCAGCGGGCAGTCCCAGAGTAATGAGGATGTGCTCCATCCACGGGGAAAGGTGAAGCGACCGGTGCGATAGAACCCGGTGGTAGCCAAGGTTCACGCCCAGGCCCGCAAGTAGATAGTAGATAGCGGGCAACAGCAGCAAATTGAGGTGCATGGTTTGAGCCCTCCGCGTACGGCATAGCAATCCCTCATCGGGCAGAGATCTTGATGAAGCTAGAAATTTCCAATCTCCTCCAATTGGAGTGCGTAGAGGCGCGCCGTGACACGCGCGCATTTGACGATGGCCTCGACGAGCTGAGGCGTGAGGATACCGGCAGCCAGCGCGAGGTCAAGTCGCCGAAAGTGCACGACGTCACTTTCGGAGTGATAGAGAAAGAACGACACGGCGTCGGCATCCAGATGGAGCGCGGACTGAATGCGTTCTCCCCATTGCCGGGCGAGACGCTGCCCGATTCCCTCGACAATGAACATGGCGCCGATGAGGTCAAAAGGGTTCTCGTGACCGGCGCGCTCGAGGATATAGGCTGATAGGGCCTCGCTGCCGATGTTTTTGCGGCCCGAGCGGATTTCATCGAGGGATCCACCGGCGGAGACGAAGTTGCGCTCAAGTATCTCGAAGTCGCGATGCTCCTCGCTGGTGTGCTGGATGAAGGCGCTGCGGATTGGGAAAAACTCCGGCGTGATGCTGGAAGCGGCGCGGGCGATCCAGCGGGAACCGTCAATGACCTGCTGGCGCAGATTGAAGAGAAGCGCGCGATAGTCCTCGAGCGTGATGCGCCCGGCATAGAGCCTTTGCAGCAGGGGGACGCGCTGAAGGCGGTCTTCGAGATCGAACCAGACGAGCGTGAGCTCGCGAATGAGCTGTTGCGCGAGCGGATCGGTGCCCGGTTCTAATTGCGGGGGCGGCGCATGAATCGGCGTGGGAGGCGGCTGGGATTGCTCAACTCCGGAGACCACCGTCAGCAGCATGTAGCCGAAGAGGAAGCGGCCGCTCTCGGGGATGAGGCAGAGAACTTTTTGCCCGGGGTGGAGCCTGCCCGAGGAAAACATTTCTTCCAAAAGGAGAAATGTGGAAGCCGAGCCTACATTCCCGGTGGTGCCGAGATTGGAGAACCAGCGCTCCGCGGGAATGTGGAAGCCCGCCTTAGCAGCGAGAGCGGCGGAGTGTTCTCGAAAGAATTGGGAAGAGTAATGGACCGCGAGCCAATCGACTTGCTCCGGCGCGAGCGATTTCTCTTTGGCAACCTGCAGCAGGCCACCGACCGCATAACGCACAACGTCCTTCAGCATGCGGATGTCCTGACGCAGATTGATGGCGCCGACATCGGCCGCGGTGCGGTAGTTGGGGTAATCCAGCCAGCTTTGCGGAATGCGGCCGTCCTGCTTGGCAGGGCCAACGTACATGCAAGGCTGGAATTTGTTGGCGAACGAGCGAAGCTCGATCCAGTCGATGCGCAGGCTGAGGCCGCTGGCCGCCGGGGACGGTCCGAGCATTGCGGCGCCAGCGCCGTCAGAGAGCATCCAGCGCAGGAATTCAGCGTCGAAGGTGGGTCCCTCGGTGCGAACCAGTTCCTGGTCTTCGAAGCGTGAGGCTTTGAACAAACGACTGGCAAACTCGCCGGCGCACGCCAGTGCATTCTGCTTGCCTGCCGCTATTTGCAACGCGGCGGCCTTGATAGCCATCACTCCACTGGCACAAACGCCGTGTACGGTGCTCAATTCGCAAGGCGGCGACTGCAACTCGCCATGCACCATGCTCGCGAATCCGGGCAGGGGGAAATCGCCCTGTGAGGTCGCAGCCGCGATGAAGTCGACATCCGCTAGAGTGAGACCGGCTCGAGCCACGGCGCAGCGTGCAGCCTTCGCGGTCATTTCCGCGTTCGAAAAGAGGCTTTGCTGCTGGCGATCGATTGCATAGTGCCGAAACCGGATGCCGTTCTGTTTGAGAATGCGTTGTCGCACACGTGAAGGCTTGCCTTCGACGAGGCCGAGGTACGACTCCATCTCGTCATTGGCAATGGGAAGGCCGGGAAGAAATTTGCCAAAGGATGTAATGAAAGCGTTCATGCGTTGACCTGATGCTCGCAGCAGAAGCGATCCACCTATCCGCGTGTGGCGACAGTAATAAGTTATCACCGATCAGAAGTATGGACGCCGATGCATGGGTCTGACGTTTCGGCAAGGGCCCGGCGATCTCGTGAGCGGGTAGTGCGCTTCGACTCTGTTCGGCGCGGTAGCGCAAGGTAAGCGGCGGCCGGGGCTGAAGCCCTGATCTACCGGCCAAGCCCTGATGCAAGGCTCCATCGTGCGCTCCGGTCGCTCAGGATGACAGCGCGCAAAATCGCGCAAAATCGTGAAAAAAAATGTGCCGTGCAGCCACTTAAGCGCGCCGAAAGGCCCGCTAAGCGCGCGCAAACTCGTTCTCTGTGAAATTACTCGCGACCATTTCCCGCGAAATGCGAAATTCTGAGCGACCATTTACCCCCGATTAGGGAAATTACTCGGCGCACCACTCAACGTTTCGCGAAGCTTTAAGCGACCGCTTGAGCCTTTTTGCGAAGCTCTAAGCGACCATTCCGCGGAGTCCAGGTCGCACAAAGTTGAACATTCCGAGCGACTTGGGCTGCGTGGTCTGGCCAGAATTCCAACAAGCAGGTCCCCGTTCGACTGCGATCGTCTGCTTCAGCGGACGATCTTCGCTCAGGGCAGGCTCTCGGTTCCGCTGAAAAACGCTTCGCTCGGGATGACATCCAAAGCTTGGGCGCTCAGGATGACGGCGAGGATGGGGTGGGTTCGTGCTATCCCACCCTAGCCACAAAAACAAGAGCGTGGCGAGGATGGGGCAACCAATCTTGGGGCTGGGTCGAGCTCGGTCGATCCAGGTCGATGGCGAGGCGCGCTGGTCACGAGGTGCGGTTGGGGAGTGCCTGATACGCGCTTCGAGATGCGGCCTCTCCTGGAAGCAAATGACACTCGACGCGCCGGATGAAGACGTTGCCGGGATTGTCTTTACTGAGACTCTGGAAATGCGTGTAGAAGCTGTGACCATCCATTTCAACGTTCAGGCCGCGCCGTTGACATTTGGGACAGACCTTCACCACTCCGCCCTCGACTTTTGTTCCCATTGGAAGAACTGTGTAGTCAGAGATCAAGGCTTCGCCCCCTCTTAAATTTACGAATTCTGCTGCGTTTTTCTTATGAATTCCTGCAGCCTTTTTTTATGAATGTCTGCTGCGTTTTTCTTGTGAGTGCATGTAGCGCTTTTTTTGTGAATGCCTGTTGCGTTTTTCTATGAATATCCCCTGCGTTCAGGGGTTGGGGAATGCACGTTCACCTGGGGCTAAGGATTGCAGCTGAGCAGTATTCGGACTATAGGGGGGCGTGGGTGGGACTGGATAGATCACGAGTATGTGAAAGCGATAATTACGCGGGTACCCGGCGGAAGGTGACTAAGGTGGGAGGGGTGGAAAAGCAGGGAATAAGGGAACGAGGGAACAAGGGAACAAGCCGCCCAGCGACGAAGACCTGTCGCTGGGGACCCCGGCACGTCGCGCCCCTTCAAAGCCCATCCAAATTGAACCGCTGCTTTCGCTCAGGATGACAGGGCGGGAGCTTGTTGCTGGGAGTGGGGCAACATGGCGGAGCGGGTGCGGCGGACGGCGATTGCGATGATGGCGAGGGCGAGGGCCAGAAAGAGAATGTGGCTGGGGAGGACGACCCATTTGGGGCAGGGGACGACGGGGGGTTGAAGGAAGGCGTGCACGCCGTAGACGAGTGCGCCGGCGGCTCCGATGCTGAGGGTGTGAAGCGGCGTCCATGAGCTGCATTGCGAGAAGAGGCCCAGACCGATGAGGAAAATCAAGTCGGCGGCGAGGGTCCAGGCGACGGCGCCCCAGTTCCATTGCAGAGGCGGGAGCATGACGGCTGCGCCGAGGAGGAATGTGGCGATGGCCAGGATCCAGGGTGGCGGAACTGGGCGAGAGCGAGCGGGGCCGGGATTGCGGCTGGAGGCGGGGGCGGGGATGAGGAAAGCTGCGGCGATGAAAGCAACGACGACGAGAGCGGAGACGAGAAACTGCGCGTGGGTGGCGCGGAACGGGTCGTGGTGCAACTGGTAGTAGGTGTTGAAGGCGCAGCCGGCGGTGAAGAGGATGGCGGCGACGGATAGGCCGATTTTGCCGAGCCATGGGGCGGGGTGGGATTGGGGCGAGGACGCGGATGGCTGATGGGGGACGTGGTCTCCCACCCTTTCTGAATCCGAGGACGCGGATTCAGAAAAGGATGGGGCAACCGGGAAGAGGCCGGCGGGCGAGGAATTGAGTCCGGGTGGTGGAGGGAAGAGGCCTTCGGCGAGGGCGATGGAGACGCCGATGCTCCAGAAAGAGTGGACGTTGAGCATGAAGAGGGTCCACCAGGCGCCGATGCCGAGCGAGGGGATCCAGGCGTGGGAGAGAAGGTGCGCGTGCAGCCCGTAGATATCGGGGTTGAAAAGCGTTTGGGTGGTGAAGGCCTCCTCAATGATGGCGTAGGCACAGCCGAGGAGAAGGATGGTGGGCCAGCCGCGGCCGGTGCGGCGGGTGAGCTCGCGGATGAGCAGCGCGCCGCCGCCATACATGGGCGCGAGGATGATGAGCAGAGGGAGCCAGGTGGCGGGAAAATCTCCGAGGAGAAATTCGGCGACTATGGGCGCGAGGAAGAAGAGCGTGACGGCGGCGGCGATGGAGCGATATGGCTTGGGCATGTGCGCCTCAGTTCACCATAGTGGGGCATGACGCAGGGTGAGGGTCAAGGGGGGAAGAGCAGCTTCTAGCCGCTAGCTTCTAGCCTCTAGCTTGGGAGAGGGTGTTGAGAAAAGGGAAACGAGTGGATTAGTGCTATCCCCGGTCTCAGAATCGAGACCGGGGGCACCCGCTCTTTTGTGCTGAAACGAGGGCATGGCTGCGCGGGAATCTGCATGAGGTGAAAGCAGAACGGCCACCCCGGAGGGTGGCCGCTTTGCTTTTGGTTGCAGTGAAGGCTACGAACTCGCGATTGCCGAGGTTTAGCGTTCGCCTTTGCGCCAGTTGACCAGGTCGCCGAGTGTGGTGGTTGAGCTGGAGACGGGCTGTTTGTGTGGCTCGCGTCTGGAGTCCGATTTGGAATCCGGCCTGGAGGTGGAGCTTTCGCGGGCAGGTCGATCGGCTTCGTGACTTTCGGATGTCCGCATGCTGAGGCCGACCTTCTTTTCTTCGACGTTGATCTTGATGATCTTGAAGTCGTGCTCAAGACCCTGCTCGAGCGGCGAGTGACCGTCGACGGGATCGCCGGCCTCTGAGATGTGGCAGAGACCTTCGACGCCCTCGGCAATTTCGACAAAAGCGCCGAACTGCGCGGTACGCAGAATTTTGCCGTGAACGATGTCGCCAACGTGGTGGGTAGCGAAGAAGCTCTCCCAGACATCGGGCTGCAATTGCTTGATGCCCAGCGAGAGGCGGCGATTCTGCGGCTCAACGCCGAGAACGACAGCCTTGACCTTTTCGCCCTTCTTGACGATTTCAGAGGGGTGCTTGACGCGCTTGGTCCAGCTCAGGTTGGAGACGTGGACGAGGCCGTCGATTCCGTCTTCGATTTCGACGAAAGCACCGAAATCGGTGAGGTTGCGGACGCGGCCCTCGACGATTGCGCCGATGGGGTACTTGTCGGTGAGGCTTTCCCAGGGATTCTCGAGAAGCTGCTTCATGCCGAGCGAGATGCGACGGTCGGCGGGATTGACGCTGAGAACCACTGTGTCGACTTCGTCGCCGGGCTTGACGAGCTTGGAGGGATGCTTGAGGCGCTTGGACCAGGTCATCTCAGAGAGGTGAACCAGGCCTTCGATTCCTTGCTCAAGCTCAACGAACGCGCCGTAGTCGGTGACGGAAAGGACGCGACCGTGAACTTTGGCGCCGACGGGATAGCGCTCAGTGGCGTCGAGCCATGGGTCAGGCGTCAACTGCTTGAAGCCGAGCGAGACGCGCTGCTTTTCTTTGTCGAACTTGAGAACCTTGACCTGAATCTCATCGCCGACGTTGACAAGATCGCGGGGATGAGTGAGGCGTCCCCAGCTCATGTCGGTGATGTGCAAGAGGCCGTCGATGCCGCCAAGGTCAACGAACGCGCCGTAGTCGGTGAGGTTCTTGACTGTGCCGGTGAGGATGGCGTCTTCGGCGAGGTGCTCCATGGTGGCGGAGCGCTTGGAGTTCTGGTCTTCCTCGAGAAGCTCTTTGCGGCTGACGACGACGTTGCCGCGCTTTTTGTTGAGCTTGATGACGCGGACTTCAATCTGCTGGCCGAGGTAGGTATCGAGATTGCGCACGGGGCGAATCTCAAGCTGCGAGCCGGGCAGGAATGCCTTGATGCCGATGTCGACGGTGAGGCCGCCTTTGACGCGGCTGACAACAGTGCCGGTGACGGGCGTCTTGTCGTTGGCTGCTTTCTCGATGGTGTCCCACACGCGGAGGCGCTGGGCCTTCTCGTAGCTGACGAGGTAGCCGCCTTCGGCCTCCTCGCGCTCGATGACGACATCAATTATGTCGCCTGGCTGGAATTTGACGGCGCCGGTATGGTCGAGCACCTGATCGAGAGGCACGAGTCCTTCAGACTTGAGGCCTACATCGACCACCAAATACTTTTCTGTCTGCTTTTCGACTTTGCCGGAGACAACTTTGTCTCCATAGGCCTCAACGGCGGCGGCTTCAGCGGCCTGCTCGCGCTCAAAGGCGGCGAGTGCTTCAGAGAAGTCGTCGGCCGGCTCGGCCGAATGGGTGGCGGCGCGAGTGGCGACTGCCGGAGCTGCTGGTGCGGGCGCGGCGGCTACAGGGGCGGGTGCGGCGGCTACTGGTGCCGGCTCGACGGCGGCTTCCACAGCGGGCGTTTGCTCGGCTGCAGGCACGGTTTGGGCATCGGCGTCCAGAGAATGTGCATCGACAGCTACGGTGTTGTCGATACTCGAGGTGGAGAGGTTGGACGTGGATTCGGGCGACGGCTGGTCGATACTCGCAGGAGCTTCCAGCTCTGTCGCAGGGTCTAGCGTTGGGATTTCCAATTCGGTGTTCAGGGTTATACTCTCGGTTTCGGGATTGAGAACGTTTGCCATTACGGGCTGCTCCGGGACTACATGCTCCAGCGGTGAATTGCTCCAGATTGCTCTGGACGCTGGGTGGCTCCCACGCTGAAATTCCGCGTTCCGGTCGCCTTGAGTCCCTTGACTTGCCCTCGCGCCGCGTGACGCGCCGGTGATGTCATCCGAAGGAAGCGCCGTCCCAATATAGATGCATTGGGGAGAAACACGGCGGGTTTCCTTGGGAAACGCCGGCAGGCAACGGCATGCTGGGAGGGCGGCCGCAACTCACTGCAGGAATCCGCGCAGGAAGCTACAGGTTAAGTGTAGCAATGTCCTCGATGGAGCGTCAATTGAGCGGGTCGAAACAAATGAGTTAGGGGCAAATGGGTTAGGCGGGGAATGAGAACACTTCTATACTGGATCGGAACTGGACTGGATAGGACGAGTTGGATCGGGCAGGACTGGATAGGACTGGACTGGATAGGACAGGGATGGATCACCTTTGGACGCCATGGCGTTATGCCTACATCACTGCCGCGGAGACGGCGCAGCGGCGCGGCGTGCCGAAAGCTCTGGATGGGTGGCCGGGCGACCTCGGGTGCGTGTTTTGCAATCTGATAGCGGCGATTGATTATGCAATTGCGAACGGAATGGACCGCGACAAGGCTGAGGCGGCCGGCGGTCTTGTTCTGCGAGGGAAGCATTGTTTCATTTGCCTGAATGCGTTTCCGTACACATCGGGACATGTGCTGGTGATGCCTTACGCGCACCTGGACCGGCTGGCTGGGTTGCCGGTAGAGACTGCGCACGAATTGATGGACCTTGCGCAACGGACTGAGCGAGTGTTGGAGCGGGTCTACAAGCCGCATGGATTTAATTTTGGATTGAACATTGGCCAAGCGGCGGGGGCGGGCGTGGCCGGGCATGTGCATCTGCACGCCATGCCGCGCTGGATTGGCGACACGAGTTTTACGACGACCGTGAGCGAGACGCGTGTTTTGCCCGAAGATCTGGAGACGACGTGGAAGCGGCTGCGGGAGGGGTTTGGGGAAGTGCAGGGAGCTAGGGACTAAGGGACTGAGGGACTAGGGACTAAGGGACTAAGGGACTAAGGGACTAGGGACTTAGGGACTCGAAACTGAGGACTGGGAACTTTTGAAGTCAAAATCGATGAGTTCTTTCGCCCGCTGACGCGGGCTTTTGATTTTGACTGCATCGACTGACCCGAGGCTCGCGCCTGGGGCTACCTTCTGTTGCCCGCTGACGCGGGCTTGGCGTTGTGGGAGGTTGAGAATAGCGCAAGGAAACAATTGATAGGCGGGAGCCTGAGAAGAGCGCAACGAAAATAGTTGAAAGGTGGCCATGGACCGCTATTCAGAGTTTGCCGCTCGCACCTTACTGCCTGTTGGAAATTGAGACTGCCAATTCTGCTTGCGGGCCGGTATGATGAGTGGGCCGTGAAGACGGCTGCGACGAGGGACTGATGATGAAACCGATGAGGAAATTGATTTGTGTATGCGCTGCGCTGGCGATGACGTTGAGCGCCGCGACCGCGATGGCTGCGGACCTGACGGGAACCTGGACAGGCGAGGCAAAGGGCCCGGATGGCAGCAGCTTTCCACTGACATTCACGTTCAAACAGGACGGGACTACCTTGACTGGCACGGTGTTGGTGCCGCAAGGCGACCCTATTCCGATCAGCAACGGCAAAGTGGACGGGAACAAGTTCACCTTTGACGACTCATTCAACGGCATCGTCATTCACCACGAATGCACGGTGGACGGCGACACGATCAAGATCATCGACGAAGAGCGATTCGGGGGATGTCCCGGGGATGGAGTTGACGTTGACGCGGACGACGGATGCGTCGGGAAAGCCGACGGCGACAGCTCCGGTGGCGCCGACGGCTCCGGCGAAGGCGCCGCAGTAGCTTCGGGTCCACAAACACGCGGACTTATCGAGACCCACTCATTGCTCTGACGTGCCGGACTCGTCTGCACTGGCGGTGATTGCGAGTTCGCGCTGGTCGGCTCCATGATCGGCATCATGATCGGCACCATGATCGGCACCGGCGGAGTCGAGCAGGTTGCGCGGAAGTGATTTGGTGGTTCTGATTCCGAGATCTTTAAGCATTTCCACCTGGCGGAGAAGATTGCCGCGTCCCTCGCTGAGCTTCTTCATGGCCGCGAGATAATTCTGATCGGCAGCGCGCAGACTGGAGCCGACCTTTTCCAAATCTGCGACGAAGTTGACGAACTTGTCGTAGAGTTCCGCGCCGCGATCCATGACGTCGCGTACGCTGCGTGCCTGCACTTCCTGCTGCCAAAGAATATTGACGATGCGGATGATGTAGAGCAGGGTGGTGGGGCCGACGAGAAGGACGCCCTGCTCATAGGCGTCGGCCCAGAGCGAGCCGTCGTTTTGCAAGGCGATCAGGAAGGCCGGCTCGACGGGAACGAACATCACGACAAAGTCCGGCGATTCCAGGCCGGGTAGGCGATGATACGCGGCCTTGGTCAAGCCCGCGATGTGGCCGCGCACGCTGGCCAGATGAAGCTTGAGCGCGGCATTTTTTTCGGTGTCCACGGAGGCATTTGCGTAATCGGTATAAGCGGTGAGAGAAACTTTGGAGTCGATGATCAGATTGCGGCCGCCGGGCAAGAGGATGATGACGTCGGTGCGCGCCGATTTGGACTTTGCGCCGTCTTCGCCTTCGAGGCCGGAGAAAGTTTGCTGGAAGCTGTATTGCTCGCCTTCGCGGAGGCCGGCTTTTTCAAGCAGGTCACGAAGGATGAATTCGCCCCAGTCGCCCTGCGCTTTAGCTGAGCCGCGGAGTGCTGTCGCAAGGCCCTTGGCTTCCGCGGTGAGTTGCTGATTGACGCTGCCGAGATTCCCGATCAAGCCTTCAAGTTTGGCCACGCCGACGTTGGAATCGTTTTGCGCTTTCTCAACTTTTTCGCGAAACTCTTTGATCTGTTCACGCAGGGGGTTGAGCAGATTTCCGAGTTCTTTCTGGCTGCCTTCGGAGAAGGTTTTTGAGTTTTCTTTTAAAACGTCGGCGGCGAGAAGCTTGAATTGCTGAGTGAGCCGCTCGGCGTTTGCTTTTTCATTAGCGAGGTCGGACTCGAGTTTGCTGTTCTGACGCGTGAGTTCGAGAATTTCGCCGGTGTGCTGCGCCGACTCCGCGCGGGAGGAGTTCAAGGCGCCAGTGAGGTCGCGATTACTCTGTTCGAGAAGCGCCTTTTGGGTGCTCGCCGAGGCGTTGCGCGCCAGGTACCCGACGATAATTCCAGCGATTGCGGCGACGACTCCGACGATCCAAAGCGGCATGGTTCTGTCTGTTCCTCTTCGCCAAATATACCCCTCTATATACGCCTTTGGGGTTGCGCATTTTCCGCTGTTTGGCGGGTTCAGGGTTGCGGGGCGGTTATTCCCTGTTTCTTCAAAGGTTTCCCCACAGCAGGAAGCCTTTACACCCCAAGGCGCGGCCAGTAGACTTGAAGATTCGGGGCCATGCGCAGAATTTTTGGCGCGGTGGTTGTCATTGCCGGCTACGGGCCGGTATGGTAGGTTCGCGGGGCGAGCGTTTCCCGCTAGCGTTGTTTCCCGTTCCCGAAGCGTTTTCCTAAGTTCCCAATATCACGAGGAGAGGTACGCATGGCTGTTGATGAAAAAGTGAAGCAGATCATCGTCGAGCAGTTACAGGTGGACGAAGCCGAAGTGACACCCGGCGCGAGCTTCCAGGAAGACCTGGGCGCGGATTCGCTGGACGTGGTCGAACTGGTGATGCAGTTCGAAGAGGCGTTTGACATGGAGATTCCCGACGAGGACGCCGAGAAGATCAAGACGGTGAAGGACGCCATCGATTACATCGAGAAGAATGCGAAAGGCGGCAAGTAAGCGTTGACCCAGGCAACCAACCGAAGAGTGGTAATCACAGGCCTGGGACTGATCTGCGGTGTCGGCAACACCGCTCCCGAGGTTTGGCGGCAGATTCTGGCCGGGGCCAGCGGCATGGCTCCGATCAAGGGATTTGACGCCACCGGATTCCCGGTGACCTTTGCGGCAGAGGTCAAGGACTTCGACCCGCTCAAATTCCTGGACAAGAAGGAAGCGCGCAAGATGGGGCGCTTCATCCACTACGCCTTTGGGGCCACCCATGAGGCAATGGAGCAGTCTGGCCTGAAGGTTACGCCAGAGAACGCCGAACGAGTGGGAGTGTTTATCGGCTCGGGGATCGGCGGATTCGAAGTTATCGAGCGCGAGCACACGATTCTGCTGAACGGCGGCCCGCGCAAAATGTCGCCGTTTTTTATTCCGGCAGCGATTGTGAACATGGCGGCGGGACAGATCAGCATCCGCTACGGCGCGCAGGGGCCGATTTCTGCGACGGCAACGGCATGCGCGACCAGCGCTAATTCTATTGGTGACTGCGTGCGCATGATTCTGCATGGCGATGCGGACGTGATGATCGCGGGCGGAGCAGAGGCCGCAGTGACAACGATGGCTGTGGGCGGATTCGCGGCGATGCGCGCGCTATCGACGCGCAACGACGACCCAACACACGCCAGCCGGCCTTTCGACAAGGACCGCGACGGATTTGTGATTGGCGAAGGCGCGGGCATTCTGATTCTGGAAGAGCTGGAGTTTGCCAAGGCGCGCGGAGCGAAGATTCTGGCCGAAGTGATTGGCTACGGCATGAGCGCGGACGCTTATCACATGACGGGCATCGCGCCTGAGGGCGCGGGGGCGCAACGAAGCATGCGGGCGGCGCTGAAGGACGCGGGCATCCGGCCGGAAGAAGTGGGCTACGTGAATGCGCACGCGACGAGCACGCCGGCGGGCGACGGCAATGAATCGCTCGCGATTGAGAAGGTGTTTGGCGAGCACGCGCTGAGCCATAAATTGAAAATTTCGGGCACGAAATCGATGACGGGACATTTGCTGGGCGGCGCGGGCGGACTGGAGGCCGGCATTTCGGTGCTGGCGCTGGTGAATCAGCAGATTCCGCCGACGATGAATCTGGAAAATGTGGATCCTGAGTGCCGGCTGGACTACGTGCCTAACAAGGCGATCGCACATTCGTTCGACATTGCGCTTTCGAATTCATTTGGATTCGGCGGGATTAATGCGACGCTGATTATGCGGAGATGGGTATAAAGCAGGGAACAAGGGACCGAGGGAACAAGGGACCAAGCCACCCCAGCGACGAAGACCTGTCGCTGGGAACCCCGGCAGGGAACGAGAAGATGGGACTTAGGGAGTAGAAGAGCTTCAGTGGCCTGGCGTGAGCCGGGCTTTTGTTTTTGGGGCAGATTTTTTTGCGGCTCGCGGGGCGGGGAGCGGGTGGATTTCTTGTGTTGCGTTTGTTTGCCGCGATCGCCTCTCGGGTTCAGCTAAGCGCGAGCGAAGGGTTGGCCGTGAGGTCGGGCGGGGCGAAATCCTGCGAGAGGAAACGCGGCCAGGCGGCGGCGGCGATCATGGCGGCGTTGTCTGTGGAGAGCGCGAGCGTGGGGAACGCGATTTCGAGGCCGCGACGGGCGGCTTCTGTGGTGAAGCGGGCGCGAAGCTCACTGTTGGCGGCGACTCCGCCGGTGACGAGGATGCGGGTGACGTGTTGCGACTCTGCCGCGGCGAATGTTTTTTTCATCAGGTCGCCAATGACGGCGTGCTGAAAGCTTGCAATCAGATCCAAAGTGGGCTGCGGGCAGAGGGCGAGAGCCTCTTCGCGGGATTGTGGCGGATCGGAAGTTGGCGAGTAGCACGGCCGACGGCGGGCTCTTGCTTCGGCGCGCAGGCCGTGCAGCTCGACGTAGCGCAGGACGGCAGTTTTGATTCCTGAAAACGAGAAGAGAAAGTGCGGATCAAGGCGCGCGATGGGCGCGGTTTTTTCGGCTTTGGTGCGCGCAGGTTTGCCGCCGAGGTGAGCTTTGGTTTTGATCTGCGCGAAAGCGAACGGGACGGCTTTCGGATTGCCGAATTTGGCGAGCGCGTCGATCCAGGGACCGCCGGGATAGCCGAGGCCGAGGAGCTTGGCGACTTTGTCGAAGGCTTCGCCGGCAGCGTCGTCGACGGTGCGGCCGATGAGGGTGTAGGACCAGACGCCGTTGGCGGGTTGCGCGAGAAAAAGGTGGGTGTGGCCGCCGGAGACGACGAGGGCGAGGGCTGACTCGGTTCTTGCGCCGAGGTCGTGCGATCCCACCCTTCCTGAATCCGCTGATGCGGATTCAGGAAAGGATGGGGCAACCGTCGAACTTGGGTTGAGATGTGTGCTATCCCAGGTCCCAAAATCGGGACCTGGGGCACCCTCGGTCTGTGCGTGGGCTTTGGACTGGCGCTCGGAATCGGCCGCGGACTCGTGCGCGGACTCGCGTTCAGATTCTCGTTCCTGAAGAAGGACGGCGTGGATGTGGCCTTCGAGGTGGTTGACGGCGATTAGTGGGAGGTTGTTGGCGAAGGCGAGAGCCTTGGCGTAGGTGATGCCGACGAGTAATGCTCCGGCGAGGCCGGGGCCGGAGGTGACGGCGATGGCGTCGAGGTCGGAAAGCGAGAGGCCAGCTTCAGCGAGCGCGGCGCGGACGACGGGAACAATGGCGCGGAGATGCTCGCGGCTGGCGAGCTCGGGGACGACGCCGCCGTAGCGGGCGTGGGTGGCGATCTGCGAGGCGACGACGGAGGAAAGCGTGCGCGCTCCGCGCTCGACAACGGCCGCGGCGGTTTCGTCGCAGGAGGTCTCGATGCCGAGGATGAGGCCGGAGGGCATAGTTTCAGTGTAGTGGGCTGAGGAGAGCGGAGTCAGGGTGCTAGCGAGTCAGCGGAGCTAGAGAATCAGACATCAGCGGGCGGCTGCGTTTCATTGGCGTGCGGAGAGCGAGAATAGAAGTAACTGACGATGGCTGGAACTGAACAATTCGAAGCGGCGCTGAAGATTATTGAGACGCTGCGCGCACGCGGATACGAGGCGTATCTCGCGGGCGGGTGCGTGCGCGATCTGCTGCTGGGGCGCGAGCCGGCGGATTATGACGTGGCGACGAGCGCGACGCCGGACGTGGTGCTGGAGATGTTTCCGCGGACGTTTGCGGTGGGCGCGCATTTTGGGGTTGTGCTGGTGTGCGCCATGAAGCCGATGAGGACTGCGAGGTTTGTGACCGAAGTCGCGACGTTTCGTTCGGATTTGTCGTATTCCGATGGGCGGCATCCCGATGCGGTGCGGTACACGAAGACCGCCGAGGAGGATGTGCAGCGGAGGGATTTCACGATCAATGGGTTGTTGCTGGATCCGATGAAGGTTTTCCCTCAGGGGCTAAAGCCCGGAGCATTTTCGGCAGCCAGTGATGTACGGGCTGAAGCCCGTACCCTTCAAGCTGAGACCCCTACCCTTCGAGCTGAAGCCCGTACCCTTCAAGAAAAAGCAACTGCTGGTCCCCGTTCGACTCCGATCGCTTCCGCGATCTCCGCTCAGGGCGGGCTTTCGACTTCGCCGCTCGCAAAAAACGCGAGTGGCTCCGCTCAGGATGACAAGTTATCGAGAGAACGGGCTGATCTGCGCGGGGCGGTCCTCGATTATGTTGGTGGGCTGGCGGATTTAGACGCGGGAGTGGTGCGCGCAATTGGGCGGGCGGAAAAACGATTTGAAGAAGACCACCTGCGGATGCTGCGCGGAGTGCGGTTTGCGGCGCGGTTCGGATTTGAGCTGGAAGCGGAGACGAAGCGGGCGATTCGTTTGCTGCCCTCGAAAATTCATGCCGTTAGCCGCGAGCGCGTGCGCGACGAGCTAACGAAGATGCTGACGGAGGGCCATGCGCGAAGAGCTTTTGAGTTGCTGGATGAGACAGGGCTGCTGAACGAAGTGCTACCTGAAGTGGCGCGCATGAAGGGCGTGGAGCAGCCAGCGCAGTTCCATCCTGAAGGCGACGTGTGGGTGCATACGCTGATGCTGCTGGAGCAATTGGAGCCGGGATGCTCGGAGACGCTGGCGTGGGGAGCGCTGCTGCACGATGTGGGCAAGCCGCCGACGTTCAGGCGCGCTCCGGATCGGATTCGATTTGATGGGCATGTGGAGATTGGCGTGGCGATGGGCGCGGAGATTTGCAGGCGATTTCGCTTTTCAAACGAAGAGACGAAGCAGGTGCTCGAGCTGATTGAGAATCACATGCGGTTTATGGATGCGCATCGGATGAAGGAGTCGACGCTGAAGCGATTCTTCAGGCTGCCGCGGTTTGAAGAGCACCTGGCGCTCAACCGGATGGATTGCATGGCGGCGAGCGGCAACCTGGAGAACTGGGAGTTTGTGCGCGAACGTTTTTTGTCGATGCCGGAGGAAGCGGTCAGGCCTGAACCATTGATTACGGGGCGCGAGCTGATCGCAGCGGGCTATGCGCCGGGCGCGCGGTTCAAGGAGATGCTGCGCGCGGCCGAGGATGCGCAGTTGGAGGGAACGATTTCGACAGTGGAGGAAGCGCTGAAGCTGGTTCGGGAGAAATTCCCACTGGAAACCCGTTAGGAATTTTGTCGGCCGCCGAATGGCGCTAACTAAGGAGAAAAGATGAAGCGATTGGCTTGGGTTGTGATTGCGTGCGCTTTGTTTTTGCGCGAACTGCAAGTGCGAGCGGCATGATTCGCGTGGCAATTGTGGATGGGCAAAGCGCCGGCGCGTATCACAACTGGAGATTGACGACTCCAGTGCTGAAGATGGAATTGGAAGAGACGGGACTGTTTGAGGTGACGGTGATTACCGCGCCTCCGTCCGATGGGGACTTCAGCAACTTCAAGCCGGAGTTCGAACGCTATCAGGCGATCGTGATGAACTACGATGGGCCAAGCTGGCCGGCGGAGTTGAAAGCGGAGTTTGAAAAGTACGTGGACGGCGGCGGAGGACTGGTGATTGTGCACGCCGCCGACAATGCGTTTCCCGATTGGCCCGCGTTTAACGAGATGGCGGGAATCGGCGGCTGGCGCAACCGCAACGAGCAGGCGGGGCCCTACTGGTATTGGAAAGACGGCAAGTTGGTTTCAGATGCGTCGCCGGGACCTGCCGGTGAGCACGGGGCGCGGCTGCCGTTCCAGATAACGACGCGCGACCCCGAGCACCCGATCATGAAAGGCCTGCCACCGGTTTGGATGCATGCCAACGATGAGCTCTACGGGAAGTTGCGCGGGCCGGGAAAGAACATTACAGTGCTGGCTACCGCGCACTCCGACGCTGAAGAACAAAGGAACGGGCTTCGACGAGCCGATGCTGATGGTCTTGCGCTACGGGAAGGGAAGAATTTTTCACACCACGCTGGGGCACGATGTGTTTGCGCTGAGTTGCGTGGGATTCATGACCACCTTTCAACGAGGCACAGAGTGGGTGGCAACGGGGCGCGTGACGCAGAAAGTTCCGGCGACGTTTCCGACGGGGAAGACGGTGAGTTATCGCGCGGACATCGCGCAGATGGATCCGGCGTTTTTGAATGGGGCGTCGCCGGTGGTTCCGCCGGGGAAGTGAAGAGTGGGTAGCGAGATATCTAGAAGCGCATGCGCAGGCCGATTTGAATCTGACGCTCGCGGTAAAAGTCAGTGGCATTGATGCTGAGCGGCTGGCCAAAGGCTGGATTGGGGAGGCCGGTTTTGGAATTGATTTTGAGCCCGGTCAAGAAGTTCAGCGTGGGAGGCGTGGCTGAACCGCCGGACACGCTCGGCGGGCTGCCGGGCTCGATGATGTAGCCGGTGGTTTCAATTTGAGTCACGTTCTGATGGTTAAAAAGGTTGAAGCTCTCGGCAATGATCTCGAGTTGCCGCGTTTCGCCAAGGTCAAAGCGCTTGCTGAGGCGCAGATCGGCCTTCCACGCGTTGGGATAGCGGAAGGTGTTACGGCCAACGTTGTAGAAGAGACCGTTGCTTCCGAGCCCGTAGACGCGATTGTCACCGCCCGAGCCGTTGATACCTGGCCCCACACCCACGATGTCGTAGCCGGCGTTGTTAAACTCCTCAGGAAGCGAGCCGGTGGTGCGCATTGTGAATGGCAGGCCGCTGTGGAATTGGGCGATACCGGAAATCATCCAGCCGTTGACGATGGGTCCGGCGAAGTTGCGCAGCTTCCATGGCGCCGCGTAGGCGATCATTGCGGCGGCCGAATGACGCACGTCGAGGTTGCTGGTTCCGTACTCCTGTCTGAAGTCGTTGTCGGTGTCGACCGGGTCCAGCGGGCTCTCGTCCGGGTTCCAGTCCATTGCGTGCGAGTAGGTGTAGTGGGCATGCAGGCTCAGGCCGCGACTGCTATAGCGCGTGAGCTTGACCATGGCCGCCTCGTAGGTCGAATTCGCTTTGCTCTCCATTGAGTTGACTTGCTGGTAGTTCGGATTAACCCAGCCGGCAACGCCCGTGCTTGCAGTCGACGCGTAAAAGGGGACTGTGATCTGCGCGGCCTTGATGGGACCCAAGCCAAGGTTGCCGCATTTGCCGTTGACGGTGGTGGAACCCGGGGGAGTTGCAGGGGCCTCGTCGCACACGTTGTAGGTGATGGTCTGCGGCTGCTGCGACTGGGGATTGGCCGGCGCAGCGAGATTGGTATCGATGAAGAGCGGCAGGCGCCGGCCGAGCGAGAGCATCATGCTCGCCGTTAGCTCGATGCCGCCTGGCAGCGTCTGCTCGATGGCGGCGACAGCCTGATGGACCTCGGGGTTGCGGAAGTTGGTCGCGAACTCGACAGCACCCGGCTTGACGACGCTGGCGGGAGGTCCAGTTAGCACGTAAGGAAACGGCGGGGCGGAGCTGACGCCGTCAATGAAGCTAGAGCCATCGGTGGGCCGGAAAAAATAACTGAGATCACCATTGAGTGAGCCGGTCTGGGTGAGCGCGGCCTCGGTGGTGGCGTTTGCGATAAGGCCGTAGTACATGCCATAACCCAGGCGCAGCACCGGCCATCGGCCGCGAGCGCCGCCGATGGCGAGGCTCACACGCGGACCCCAATTATTGCCGAGATCGGGCATCTTTCCGGCTTGCGGCAGATCGGAGTTGACGAGTTTGGCTAGCGGCGGCGGCATCTCCTCGTGCTCCCAGCGCAGGCCGATGGAGAAGACGGCGAGCTTGTTCGGTTGCCACTGCGCCGTTCCGTAACCTGCCCAGTCGTTGGTGCTCAATTTCCAGTTGGTGGGACCGATGACCTGTGAGTAGCTGGAGTAGCAGGGCTGGCTGCCCAACGTCGTGTCGGTGAGGCCGCAACTGTGCTGCACGGCGTCGTTGTTGGGATTTTGAAGCCCGAATTGTTGAAACGTCAGCGCATCGGAGATGAAGTCCTCCACCTTGGAGTAGACATAGGTTCCGGTCTGGTTGCGCAATTGGCTGATTGCATCGGCGTTGTGGTCGAGTTCGAAACCGGCCCTGACCAGCAGCTTGTTGTGGACCCAGTCGAGCATCTCCTGCCCGTGGAGAAGGCGTTCATCGGGATAGTCGCCCTGGCCAAAGCGCGAGGGATTGCCGATAGTGAGGCCGTAGCGATTGTCCACCACGATCTGCGGCAACTGGCCGTACGCATTGGCGGCGAGAAAAGTTTGCTCGAATGCCGACGGCGTATCGGGCGTTGCGCTGAGGATTGCGCGCTCCGCGGAGCCTTGCGTGACGGCCAGCAGATTGGGCGTGAGATATGCTTCCCAGCGAGCGAGCAGCCATTGCTGGCTGGCCTGGCTGGAGCCAAAGCTGTGGTTCCCGTAGGTTTCCGAGAGGCGAGTGAGACCGCCGCCGGGCGAGTTCCAGTTGGCACCGATGCCTTCAAGGGTGAAGTGGTGACGCTCGGTGGCCTGCCAATCGATGCGGCCAAAGCCGACCCACTGCGCCGCGATACGCGGTGAGGGGCCGAGCAGGCCAGACAGCGTGGTCAGCATTGTTGAGTAAGCCGCCAGCGCCTGAGACAGACCTGAGACGCAGCCGGACGACTCGACCCCAGGGATTCCCAGTCGTGCGCTGAGCACTTCGAGCTGGCAGTCGGTTGGTGTCTCAAAGAAGCCGACTGGATGGGTGCAGTTGCCATTGGTGCTCAGATTCCCGCAAAGGTCCAGGGGATGTTTAACCATCGCCACTCCCGCGTCGTTGCGGCGATAGCTGTCAAGAGCCGCGAACCAGAAGAGCTTGTCGCGGCGGAGATGGCTGCCCGCACCGAGGCCCCAAACTGTCTCGTGGTCCGGCGGAGTATACGGTTCCGGCGTAAACACAGGGGCGGAGCCTAATGGATTAAATGAAAGGATTGCCGGCGCAGTCTCGGTGACCCACTGTGTGTAGGGATTCCGGGCACCCCATGTGTTCTGGCGGTCAAAGAAGAAGCCCTGGCCGTGGAGAGCGTTGCTGCCACTCTCGGTGCGAATGGTGGTGCGCCCGCCGGCGGAGCGCATTCCCTCGGCCTCCACGTTGCCCGCGGTTGTGGTTACTTCGCGGATTGCGGCTTCGCTTACGGCGAGCCCACGCCCACCGGTCCAGGACTGGCTGCCCGATTGACTGGCGGATTTTTGCAGATCGGAATTCTCGCCGGTGGAGTCGGAGGCGCGCATGCCTGAGCCGGCGAAGACGCCGAAGGCCACGCCGATATCGGCGCCATCGACGGTGACGCCGGCGGATTGCTGAGAGCCGCGGAATGAGGCCAGCGATGATGAGTCGTTGGAGGCATTGGCGGCGGGCGTGTCGAGCAGGAAATCCTGCCAGCGGCGCCCGCTTGCGGGGAGGGCTTGCAATTGCGCAGCGGTGATGGTGGTGGCAACGGCTGGCGCGACCGGGTCTGGCGATTGCGCGGCGGCGACGGTTGCAGCGACAGGGAGCGGATTGAGCAATTCTGGATTGAGTAAGGCCGGGTTGAGCAGGGCCGGGTTGAGCAGGGCAGCCTGCACGACGCTCGGCGGGAGTGTCGCGGTGGCGGCGAGAACAGATGTTGCAGCGGCTTCAAGCTGGAAAGGACGCTGAGGAGTAATTGAGAGCGCAAGCAGCATTGTGGCGGATTGAGTTTCCATCGCGGGGCGTAGCGGCGGAGCGATGCGGCGAGGTTGAAGCTGTACTTGCTGAAACGCGGATGGCGCAGCCGGCTGAGATGTCGATGCGGCAATGGTGGGTGAGGCTGGACCTGTTGTTGGGGCGCTAGACGGAAAGGTGAGCGGTGGGGTGGTGATAGGCGGGGCGGTGACAGCCGGGGCAAAAACACGCGGGGCGACAAGTGGCGGAGCAATTTGCGTGGACGCTTCAAGCCGGGGGGCGAATTGCGGCGGAGTTTGCGTGGGAGGCGCGAGTGGCGCGGGGGGCCTGGAGGCGATTTCGAGGGGCGAGGACTCTTGAGGGGCCTTTAGTGGGAGCAGACGTAGTTGTCTGTACGTTGGGCTCGACGAGGGGGATGGAAGCAATGAGCTGGGGACTGATTGTGTTCAGTGCGGGGTGCGGGAGTGCAGGCAGCGGGATTGGCGCGGCGGTTGGCGCGCTTGTTGCAAATGACGGAGCCCTAAATAACAGGGCGGGAACGGAAGCGAGCGATGACGGCGTGGATTGGGACGCGGAGATAGTGGGTATGGCAAGACGGGGTATGGCGGTGGGGGACATGGCAGTGCGGGGCATGATGGCAGCGGTGATGGGCGGGCGAGAGATATGTGGAGGCGCTGAGGCCTGGAGCAAATCGGGAGGGGCAGGATCGAAGGCCATCGCGGCCTGCAAGCGAGATTCAGTGCCGCCGGTAACGACGATCCCTTCGAGGCGGCCGTGGCCGAGCTTTGCCGCATCGGCGTCGAGAGTATACGAAGCTGCATCGAGCGAGGGAAAGCGGAAGACGCCGTTCTTCGATGTGCTGGTGCGGATTTCAGCACCGGTGGCCTGGTTGCGCAGGACGAGTGTGACGCCGGCGAGCGGGGCCGAATGCAAATCGGTGAGGCGACCGGCGAGGGAACCTGATTGTGGAGACTGAATCTCTACGGAGTGCTGCGGCGGAGATTGGGCGGGACCTGATTGAGCCGGATCCGATTGGGCAGGACCCGATTGAGCGGGGACAGTCGTACGAGCGCTCAGGCAGAGCGCTGCCAACACCAACCAGTAAATGCTGTTTCGCTTTGCCTCAGCCATTGCCAGGTCGCTCTGGCGGATCGGGTGAAAAAGCAAACAGGAAGAAAGGACAAATTGGAAAGCCGGCCCGCTCTGGAGGCGGATGCGGTTTGGGGAGGGAAAAATTCTGATTCTCGTTGCCCAAATTGGGATTAGGAGAAGATTGCGAGCGATTCTATGCCCGAAACGGGCAGCGGAGAAGTAATGTGCGTCACACCTGCGCATTGGTTTTGCGGCCGTAGAGGTGGAGAGGCTGACTGCGTGCCGATGCTGACGCCGATTGGCAGGCGGGAGACGAGCGGAATGGTTCGGTAAACTGAAGAGACGGCGCTTGTGACGGGATCGCGCCTGTGACGGGGTCGTGTCTGTCTGGCGGCAGCAACGCCGCGCGCAGTGACCCGATGGGCTGGGCAAAATATGTTCGGCGATATTTATGTTTATTGATGAAGCCAAAATTCGAGTGAAGGCCGGCGACGGCGGAAACGGCTGTATGGCCTTCCGGCGGGAGAAGTTCGTGCCGCGCGGGGGACCTTCGGGCGGAGATGGCGGGCGCGGCGGCGACGTGGTGATGGAGTCGAGCCAGCGGCACAATACGCTGATTCATTTCCGCTACAACCCGGAACATAAAGGGCAGCGCGGCGAGCACGGGATGGGCTCGAATTGCACCGGGCTGGATGGCCGGTCGGTCACGCTGCAGGTTCCCGTGGGCACTTCGCTTTACGACGCGGAGACGGGCGAGCTGATTCACGACTTCAAGGAGCCGGATGAACGCCTGGTGGTGGCGAAGGGCGGACGGGGCGGGCGCGGCAATCAGCATTTTGCGACGAGTACGCATCAGGCTCCGCGGGAGCACGAGCTGGGGAGGGCGGGCGAGGAACGCAGTTACCGGCTCGAACTAAAACTGCTGGCCGACGTGGGCCTGGTGGGATTGCCGAACGCCGGCAAGTCGACGCTGATCTCACGCATCTCAGCGGCTCGGCCAAAGATCGCCGATTATCCATTTACGACATTGCAACCGAATCTGGGCGTGGTGACAGTGGGCGAGGAGCCGGATCAGGAATCGTTTGTAGTGGCGGATATGCCTGGACTGATTGAAGGCGCGCATCTGGGCTCGGGACTGGGCACGCAGTTTCTGCGGCACATTGAACGGACGCGAGTGCTGGCGCACCTGGTGGATGTGTCGGATGCGTCGGGAAGGCCCGATCCGGTGGAAGATTTCAAGCTGATCAACAATGAACTTGCGAGCTTTACGTCGAAGGGACAAGAAGCGGACGAGCATGCGGAGCATCCGCTGGCGGAGAAGCCGATGATCGTGGTCGCGACGAAGATCGACGCGGCGAATCCGGAGAAGCTGAAGAAGCTGGAAGCGCACGCGAAGCGAAAGAAGCTCGAGTTTTACGCCGTCTCGGCGGTGACGGGCGAAGGGGTCGATGAGCTGAAGTGGGCGCTGGCCAAGGCCGTTAGACGCGACTAGACGAGGTGCGTAGCTGCCGGGTTGCATGCGGGCTGGCGCGGGCCAGGATTCATACGAATTTCATCCAGACACAAAGAGAGTTTTTCCGGTCGGGCTAATCGCTGCTCACGCGGGTCGCGCTATTCGCGCGAGCATCTTTTACACAACTGCGAGCATCTTTTCGCAGGTGAGGTATGCAGTATTTACCGGCGCGGCGCTTAGGCTGAGGCGAATTTCGAGTATTTTCAAGCGCTTCGAGTTTGGCCCGCCGGATGCTGATACTTTCGCGCCCGGGCCGAACGGACAGAGCGAGCCTTGGCAACTTAAAACCCCCGGAGGTATTGTCTATGCGTTCGATCAAGAGCAACTTATTTGACCTGTCTGTCCTTGGCGCGATTGTGTTGGCGCTTGCGTTGGCGTGGGGAAGCCCGTTTGCCAGCGCGGGCTCGACATCTGCGCAGGATCAGGCCCAGCCACAGCAGCAGCCCAACCAGTCTCAACCGCAACAACCAAAACCCGATCAGGCCCAGCCGCAACCCAATCAGGCGCAGCCGCAGCCCGATCAGAGCAAAGCTCAATCCGCAACTTTTACCGGGACCGTGGTGAAAAACGGCGACCAGTTCGCTCTTCGCGATTCATCAGGCGCGGTTTACACGCTGGACGACGCGCAGCGCGCGAAGCCGTTTGAAGGAAAGACGGTGAAGGTGACCGGCCAGCTGGATGAGCAGGCAAAAGTGATCCACGTGGAGAGCATTGAAGGCGCGGAGGCGTAGACGGGCCGCAATTTGCCGGAGTTTTCGGCAAAGATCCGTTGCAGTTCCGAACAAAACCGGGCGGAGTGAGAGGAAGAATGTGCCTCTTGCTTCGCCCGATGTTTTTGGGGGCCGCATCTGGGCATCACACAGCTTTGGATATGTCGCCAGAATTCAGGACGCGAGTGCGGCGGCGCCAGGTGGCGCGGAGAAATGAAAGTGGGCCGTAGAGCATGACCGCGAGAACCAGGAATATGAGCGAGGTTCCTAGAGAGTTTTTGTGCTGGAGCGTGAGACCGAGCAGGCCGAGCACGATCGAAAGAATCAGAATAAGCACGAGAAGGCTGAAGGTGAGGAACCAGAACCACCAGAGCATTGGAGGCATTCCGGATACGATTTGCGCGGCGGGATTTGCGGTTCGCACGCGAGCGACCAATGCGCTGACAAATTGATAGAAGGCCGGTGAGCGGTCTTCGAAGTTGCCAAAGCTTAGATAGTGCTGGTTGGAAAGCTGAATTTTGGCGCCCGAATCGAGGGTGATTGCGCAATACCGCGTCTCAGCTGCGACCTTGCCTGCGCCCAACATCCACATTCCGGGAGTGGAGTAGATTCTGACTGTTTTGATTTGGGCGAAGGGCACGCTGCCGCCGGACCAGAGGAGCGCGGCGTCGGTCAAGGTGTACTCTTCGGTCTTTGCCGCGACCGATCGCCGGACCTGGTATGTGAGGTTGGGCAAAGTGGAGGGGTCCCCTCAAGATGGAGGATAGCTGGTTGCTGCTGTGCGAGCGGGGCTATTCTTCCTCTTCGTCGACGGGGCGTTTGGCATTGGCTAGGATTTAAACCGAAAATGGACCAAAGAGAACCGCGGGCGAGACGTTGAAGCGGCGGCTCAGGCGCGCGATGTGGTCGCGGTTCAGATGGCGCTTTCCGGAGAGGACCAGCGAGACGGAGCTTTCGCTTCCAGCTCAGGGGCGATGTCGCGTTCCGAAGAGGCCGCTGTGCTCAAGCAGGAAACGCAAAACCTCCGCGGGCGCTGCAGCCGGGATCGGATAGCGCTCGTGCTCGTAGCGCTCAACCAGCAGAGTCATCAGTTCGACGGCTTCCCCTTCTTCCGGTGTGGGATTGGATTTCGCAGTGAGCGCAAAAAGGGCCTCGGTATATTCCGCAAGCTCTTCCTCGTTATGGATCAAGCGAGGCGGCCCTGCCGGATCATCTTCGCGGGATTTGCTAGCGTTGTGCTCTTCGTTTCACCCCTTTGTCCCAGCTGGATCGGTTGTCGTATTGGCGGTGCGTCAAAAACGACCGGATATAAATATGACCCATGGTATGCGGTTTTCCTTCTCTCGCGCGTAGTGAATGATGGTAATGAGCCGGTAACGGTTTTGACGAATATTGAAGGTCACGTAACCATCCACATCATCGGCGTCTTTGAAGACCTGACGCAGTTCCACAAAATTCCGCCATCGAGACTCAATAGCGACCCTGTACCAGGCACGGATTTCTCTGGCCGCGTCAGGAAATCGCTCTTCGGCCCGCGACAAATGCTTGCGCGTGACAACGTGCATGGACCCTTTTCAATAGCCGCGCTCGCGGGCGTTCGCCGGCCACCGCACGTTCTTAATCTACTTTGCAAAATGCAAAGTTGTCAAGAAAAACTTAGCAATTTGCGAAGTTTTGCGCGAGTGTTCCAGTCCCTGGCCATTAAGGTCGGAGCGCCGCTATTCTTCCTCTTCGTCGACGGGGCGTTTGGCGTTGGCGAGGATTTTGTCGGCGACGAGTTGCGGGACGATGTCGTAGTGGTCGACTTCCATGTGGTAGCTGCCTTTGCCCTGGGTCATGGAGGTGAGCTGGGTGCCGTAGGCGAGCATTTCGGCCATGGGAACCTGGGCGTTGATGACCGTGGTGCGGCCCTTGGACTCCATTCCGCCGACGCGGCCGCGGCGGCCGTTGAGGTCGCCCATGAGCGCGCCGGCGAATTCGTCAGGGGCCTCGATTTCGACTTTCATAACCGGCTCAAGCAGGCAGGGCTTGCACAGCTCCATCGCACTTTTGAAGGCGAGGCGGCCGGCGGTTTTGAAGTGACAGCTCGTTGGAATCGACGTCGTGGTAGGAGCCGTCAAAGACGGTGACCTTGAAGTCGACGACGGGGTAGCCGGCGAGATAGCCGCGCGCGGCGGTTTCAACGATTCCCTTTTCAATGGCGGGGATGAAGTTGCGCGGGATTGCGCCGCCGAAGACTTCGTTGGCGAATTCGAATCCGGCTCCGCGAGGCTGAGGCTCCATGCGGATTTTGCAGTCGCCGAACTGGCCGTGGCCGCCGGACTGCTTTTTGTGCCGGCCGTGGGCTTCGGCCCTGGCGCGAATGGTTTCAAGATACGGAACCTTGGGCGCTTTGAGCGTGACTTCGGCGTGGTAACGCTTTTTGAGGCGGCTGACGATGGCTTCGATGTGCGGCTGGCCTGCGCCGGCGATAAGGAACTCGTTGGTCTGTGGGTCGCGGTAGAAGCGAATGAGCAGGTCCTCTTCCATGAGCTTGTGGATGGCGGGCGCGAGCTTGTCCTCGTCGGCGCGTGACTTGGGCTCGATGGCATAGGTCATGGCGGGCTCGGGCGGCGCGGCCATATCGACTTTGAAGTCTGCGCCCTTTTGGCCGAGCGTGTCGCCGGTGAGCGTGTCGCGAAGCTTGCCCACCGCGCCGAGGTCGCCGGCATGAAGCTCGGCGACTTCGACGGGCTTGCGGCCCTGCATGATGCTGAGGTGCGCGAGTTTTTCCTGACCGCGGCGCGTGTAGTTCTCAAGCGTGGCGTCGTTTTTGACTACGCCGCTGATGACTTTGAAAAAGGTGATGCGGCCAGCGAAGGGATCGGACATGGTTTTGAAAACCACTGCGCCCACAGGCCCGGAGTCTTCGATTTTGCGGACAACTGGCGGAGCGTCGGCAGCAGCGCCGGGAGCTTTGCCGGCGAGTGGTTCACGTTCAGTTGGCGCGGGCGTGTAGGCCTTGATGAAGTCGAGGAGATGATCGAGGGCCATGTTGGAGAGGGCGCTTGAAAAAAGCACGGGGAAAATGCGGTCTTCGCGGATGGCTTCATGGAGCGCGGCGATGAGGTGATCTTCGGGGATGGTGCCTTTTTCAAAATATTCTTCCATCAGCTCGTCTTTGCCTTCGGCAACGAGCTCGACGAGAGCTTCGTGGCGGGCCTTGGCGTCGGCGGCGAGCGAGGCGGGAATTTCAGTGGAGACTTTGCCGCGGCCATCGCCGCCGGGCGTGTAGGTGTACGCCTCCATGGTGACGAGATCGACGACGCCGTGAAAACCCTTCGCATCAGAGATGGGCAACTGGACGGGAACACAGGTGCGGCCCCAGCGCTCTTGCAGATCGTCAATGAGGGCGCTCAGTCCACCACCGCCACCGGCTTTGGGGTGGTCCATTTGATTGACGAGAACGACGCGGGGAACATTGGCGTCTTCAGCGAATTTCCAAACGCGCTCGGTGACAGGCTCGACGCCGGATTGGGCATTAATGACGACGATGGCGGATTCAACGGGGAAGAGCGCGGCGCGGGCTTCGTGGGTGAACATGTGGAAGCCGGGCGTGTCAACGAGATTGACCTTGATGCCCTGCCACTCGGCGAAGGCGACGGCATTTTGCATGGTGATGCGGCGGGCGACTTCTTCTTCGTCGTAGGCGGTGGCGGCGGTGCCGTCTTCAACGCGGCCCTGGGTGGGAGTCATTTTCGCGGCATGCAGCAGAGCGGCAATGAGGGTGGTTTTGCCACTGTGCGCATGCCCCAGTACAGCGACGTTGCGGATCTCACTTCCCTGGTAGGTTTTCATGGGCGTCTCCTTCCACCTGCGGTGGGGCAGCCGCCTTCGGCAGGTCCGCGCCAGCAAAAAGGCGCGGGATTTAGGTTTGCGATTACGACGCGGAAAATCATGGTCCGCGACGCGCGTCTTTCTCGAAAGACGGATGCTATCACAGGGAGAGTGGGGAAGTCCTGCGATGGGAAGCAGGGACCAAGGGAACAAGGGAACAAGGGACCAAGGGATCGAGGCGCGAGTAGGCAATGTGGCAGGTGGAGGGGCGCGGCCAGCTTGGACGACCTCTTATGATGGTGAAGTGGATTGCAGTTGACACGCCAGGTAGGAAAGGCTTGGGGATGAAAGTACGGATTTTGGGTTGCGTTGCGGCGGCGGGGATTTTGGTTTTGGCGGGTGCGGGGTTGAGTGCGCAGGCTGCGGGGGGCGCGGCTGGCAACGGTGCGCCGGCAGCAGCGGCGGGGCAGACGCCAGCGGCGGGGCAGGCGCCCGCGACCGCGCAAACTCCAGCGGCTGCGCAAGCACCTCCCGCAGTGCCGGGATTTAGGATGCCTGCCGCGCACGAGAATGCGCCGCTGGGAAAATTCGATCGCTTCCCGGGCGACGGCGAGGGCGCTTACAAGACGGGCCACTATCGCGACCTTTTCGCCGAGCAGGGGCATACGGCGGCGGAGACGCACGCCAAGATCGAGAAGGCGTTTCAGCAACTGTTTCACGGTGACGGACAGGAAGAGCGGGTCTACTTTGAGACCGGAGCGAACGAGAACGGGACGCTGGCGTATGTGACCGACTGGGCGAACAACGACGCGCGGACCGAAGGCATGAGTTACGGAATGATGATTTGCGTCGAGCTCGACAAGAAGCGCGAGTTCGATGCGCTGTGGAACTGGGCGCATACCTATATGTTGATCACCGACCCGAACGATCCCTCGGTGGGGTACTTTGCGTGGTCGATGAATACGGACGGAACGCCGCGGTCGACGGGACCGGCGCCGGATGGGGAAGAGTACTTCACGATGGCGCTGTATTTTGCGGCGCATCGGTGGGGCAATGGCAAGGGGATTTACAACTATCAGGCGGAGGCGGACAAGATTTTACGCGGCATGCGGCACCATCCGGTGCTGACGGGGACAGGGCCGTTCCGGATTCATCCCGGCGATGCGCCGTTTGTGCAGCCGGATCATCCGTGGCCAAGCCCGAACACTGACCGGATGGAGCAGCAAGCGAAGGCGGCAGGACGACCATGGCCGCCGCAGTTCAGGTTTCCGCGCGGGCAGCGCCCGGAGACGATTGGGCCGATGGTGGACGAGGCGCACAACATGATCAAGTTTGTGCCGGATTGGCCGGGAGGGGTGACGGATGCGTCGTATCATCTGCCGGCGTTTTACGAGTTGTGGGCGCGATGGGGTCCGGTGGAGGATCGCGTGTTTTGGGCAACGGCGGCGGATGTGAGCCGCGACTTTTTTAATCGCGTGACGGGGCCGGAGACGGGATTGACGCCGGACCGGAGCAACTTTGATGGGACTCCCGTGATTGGGTTCGATGGTAAGCCGGTGCCGTTCATGGCTGACTCTTGGCGCAGCGTAAGCAACTGGAGCGTAGATTACTCGTGGTGGCACAAGGACGCTCGCGAGACGGTGCTGAGCGATCGAGTGCAGAAGTTTTTTTATGGGCAGGGCATCGACAAGATTGTGGACCGGTACACGCTGGACGGGAAGCCGCTGAGCGATCACCACCCGACGGGGCCGATTTCAACCACGGCGGTGGGCAGCCTGGCGGCGACCGATGGGCCAACGGCGAAAGCATTTGTGGATGCGCTGTGGAATGAGCCGGTGCCGAGCGGTGAGGAGCGGTACTACGACGGGATGCTGTATTTGTTCAGCATGATGCATTGCAGCGGGGAGTTCAGGATTATTAAGGCAGCGAGTAGCCGGTAGCTTCTGGCTTTCGCGCTGGAGCGAATTTAGGATTGTGCTACCCCGGTCTCAAACACGAGACCGGGGGCACCCTCAGATCGACCGAGTGAGACTTATGAGCGATGAATTTCTAAAGATAGGCCCCAATTCGGTTACGAGTAATAATGGCTTTAAGGTCGAAGTCAATTATGCACGTGACGTCAAATATGTCGACGGCGAGGGAGAGACTCGGATTGAAATCGAATTGCTGGTGAATCCATTCAGGATCCACCTATACCCGCCACATGACACGGCAGCAAAGGAACGCCTTGAGCGGATCTTGCCGAATCTAAGAAGAGCACTAGATTATATGGAGTGCCGTTTCGAGTTGTGGTGACACTTCGAATTCGATTTGAGCGCCAGACAAAGCGCTGTAGCCAGCAACGAGCCCCGCGCAGCCTATGGTAAAGTTTGCTCACGGTTTCCCATTCTTCAAATCACGATTCTTCTTGCTGAAAACTGCGATTCGCATGAGGTGAGCGCTGATGGCTGCTGCCGGTTCCGCGCACGATGCAGGTGCGACAACGGGGGCGCAGGCGGATGAGGCAGCGCGCCTGAAGCTGGTTGGCGAATCGGCAATGCGGAAGGCCAGCCTGCGCTGCTTCCTGTGATCGGGGTGGGCTACGGGCTGGCCTACATGGACCGCATCAATATCAGCTTTGCATCGCTGCAAATGAATCGCGACCTGCACTTCAGCGCGTCGGTTTATGGATTCGGCGCGGGACTTTTCTTCATTGGGTATGCGCTGTGCGAGGTGCCGTCGAATTTGATGCTGCTGCGCTTTGGGGCAAAGCGCTGGCTGGCGCGGATCATGTTTACGTGGGGATTGCTGGCCGCGGCGACGATGTTTGTGCGCACGCCGCTCGAGTTCAACGTGTTGCGATTCCTGCTGGGCATGGCGGAGGCGGGGTTTTTTCCCGGCGTGATTTATTACCTGACGCTGTGGTTTCCGGCGCGGATGAGAGCGCGAGCGGTGAGCCGGTTTTATGTTTCGCTGCCGCTGAGCTCGGTGGTGATGGGCTCGGTGGCGGGTTGGCTGCTGGGATTGGGCGGCAAGCTGGGACTTTCGGGTTGGCAATGGCTGTTCCTGGTGGAAGGTTTGCCCACTGCGGTTTTCAGCCTGGTGATTTTGAAGATGCTGCCGGATAATCCGGCGAAGGCCGCGTGGCTGACCACGGAAGAAAAGTCATGGCTGGAAGGCCAACTCAAAACTGACGGTGAAAAAGCACACCTGGGGCACAGTGCCGGAGTGATGCAGGCGCTGCTTGAGCCCAAGGTGTGGATGATTGGCGCGTACTTCTTTTTCGCGCTGATCACGAGTTACGCGTATAGCTTTTCCGCGCCGGCGATTTTAGAGGGAGTGACCGGCTGGAGCGTTACGAACGTCGGGTTCCTGGTGGCGTGTATTGGGTTGGCGGGCGCGGCGGGGATGCTGATTAATAGCGCGCACTCCGATCGCAGCGGCGAGCGTGCGCTGCATTGCATTATTCCATGTGTGGTGATCGCGGCCGGCTATTTGACAGCGAGTTATGCGAAGGAGCCGTGGCTGGTGGTGGCCGCGCTGGCGGCAAGTTTCACCGGGTTCATGTCGATGCTGGGGCCGGCTAATGCGGTTCCCATGCAGTTTTTGGCGGGACGCGCGGCGGCAGCGGGAATTGCGGCGATGAATACGATCACGATGTTTGCCGGGTTTGTGGGGCCGTACTGGATGGGCGTGATGAAAGACCACACGGGAAGCTATGACGCGGGATTGAGAGGGCTCGCATTACCCGCTCTGCTGGCGGCAGGAACGATGTACGTGTTGACGCGAAGCCTCAAGCGGCGGCCGATCGGAGTTGGCGCGGAGTTGGTGGAAGAAGCGGTGTGACGGGCCGGACGGATTGAAGGCGGCGCACTCGGAATCTCAAACGCAGCTCTACCTATAGAGGAAGAAAAATGCAGGCTGGGTCAGACTCGCAGATTTGGCCGGAAGAGCTTGATGCGTTGATTGCAGCGCCAAAGCATCACGTCGTCCTGTTTGAAAATGAATCTGTTCGCGTGCTCGACACGAGAGTGGGGCCGGGAGAGACAGTTCCGCTGCACACGCATCGCTGGCCGAGCGCCCTCTACATCATGAGCTGGAGCGATTTTGTGCGGCGCGATGCGGAGGGAAAAGTCGTGGCCGACAGCCGCGCCGGCGGAAAACTCCCTGAGGGAAGCGCGGTTTGGTCAGGGCCGCTGGCACCGCACACGCTGGAGAATGTGGGTGCATCGGAACTGCGAGCGATCAGCGTTGAGGTGAAGGAGAACAAACGCTAGGTTGTTGCGGCGGCGGGAAGAATCTCTTCGACATCGACCCACTGCGTGGGGTAGTTGCCGGTGTAGCAGGCGGTGCAGTAGCCGGTTTTTTGTTCGTCGCGCACGGAGGCCAGAAGGCCGTCGAGCGACAGATAGGCCAGCGTGTCAGCCTCAATATATTGGCGAATCTCTTCGACAGAGTGATTGGCCGCGATGAGTTCGCTTTTCGATGGCGTGTCGACTCCGTAAAAGCAGGGCGAGATGGTGGGCGGGCAACTGATGCGGAGATGGACTTCCGTCGCGCCCGCGCCGCGCACCATGCGGACGATTTTGCGGCTCGTGGTGCCGCGGATGATGGAGTCATCAATAAGAATGACGCGCTTGCCGGCGAGCAGATTGTGCACGGGATTGAGCTTGAGGCGGACGCCGAAGTCGCGGACGCGCTGTTCGGGCTCAATAAATGTGCGGCCGACGTAGTGATTGCGAATGAGGCCCATGCGGAATGGCAGGCCGGCTTCTTCAGCGTAGCCGAGCGCGGCGGTGACGCCGGAGTCGGGGACGGGAACGACGACGTCGGCGGGAACGCCGGACTCGCGAGCGAGCTGGCGGCCCATTTCGTCGCGCGACTCCTGCACCCAGCGGCCGAAGATGCGCGAATCGGGGCGCGCGAAGTAAACGTGCTCGAAGACGCAGCTCGATTGCGGCAGGCCGGTGGCGTACTGGCGGCTGGTGACGCCGTCTTGAGAGACCATGACCAGTTCGCCGGGAAGAACGTCGCGGATGAACTCGGCGCGGAGCAGATCGAAGGCGCAGGATTCGCTGGCGAAGACGATGGAGTCTGGACCTTCGGCATTTTTCATGCGGCCCATGGAGAGCGGACGGAAGCCGCGCGGATCGCGGGCGGCGAAGATGCGGTCGCGCGTCATCATGACGATAGAGAATGCGCCCTCGACTTGCGAGAGCGAGTCGGCGATGCAGTCAACGAGCGTGCCGGAGCGAGAGTGGGCGATGAGCTGGACGATGATTTCGGAGTCGGAGGTGGTTTGGAAGTAGGCGCCGTCGCGCTCGAGGCTGGCGCGGAGATTGCCGAGATTAACGAGGTTGCCGTTGTGGGCGATGGCGATGAGGCCCTTGGTGGAATCGACGCGAATGGGCTGGGCGTTGAGCAGCGCCGAATCGCCGGTGGTGGAGTAGCGCGTGTGACCGATGGCGAGATGGCCGGGGAGCTTCAAGAGAACGTCGTCGGTGAAGATTTCGGAGACCAGGCCCATGCCCTTGATGTTGGCGAGATGCTGGCCGTCGGCGGTGGCGATGCCTGCGGATTCCTGGCCGCGGTGCTGGAGAGCGTAGAGCGCGAGATAGGCTTCGCGCGCGGCGTCGGGATGGCCGTAGATGGCGACGACGCCGCATTCTTCGCGAAGCTTGTCAGAAGCAGGGAACAGGGAACAGGGATCAGGGATCAGTGATTTCGCTCGCAGCGATTCTGAAGCATCGACGACGCCGGGGATGCCCTGGTAGAGACGATGCGTCATGCGGTGCACCTCGTCATGAAGATTGGCTTCGAGGGCGGAGGCCCAGAGGTTGCGAAGTTCGGAAAGAGGCGCGGAGATGAAGGATTCGCCGTCTACGGTGATTTGAAGGCGGCTGCCGCCGGTAACGCCAATGCGCGCAGAGAGGAAGTTGTGCTGGTTGGCGATAGCGTCAATTTCGGAAATATCGCCGTGATCGGTGGTGACGATGATTGTGGAGGCGGGCTCCGCGAAGAGGCCGAAGAGAGGGTGAGCGAGAAGCGAAGGATCCTGCGCGACAGTGGCGCCAATGCCTTTGGTGAATGCGGCCTGCGCAAGTGCAACGGCGATTCCGCCGTCGGAGATGTCGCGAGCTGAGTGGATGAGTTTGCGCCATGAGAGGATTGCGAGCATGTCTGTGCAGGCTGGCTTCGGCATCGAGATCGAGCGCGGGCGGCGTGCCCCAGAGGCTGCCGAGAACGGCCTTGGCGAATTCGGAGGAGCCGAATGCGGCGAGATTTGCAGTGACTTCGGCGTCGGATGCATCGGGCTGTTCGTGCATCGCTGGGCTCGCGCTCGAGCGCGGGCAACGGATATTGGCTGATGGGCGGAGGATTGAGCGGAACCTTCAGGGTGGGATCGGGCTGCTCGCCGCGGGGGATCGGCCAGAGGAGAACGATGGCGTCCTTTTCGCGCTGGAAATGCGCGGGGACGGCTTTGGTTACGTCGTCGAGAATGCCGACGATGCCGAGTACGGGCGTGGGATAGATTCCTTCGCCGCGGGTTTCGTTGTAGAGAGAAACGTTTCCGCCGGTGATGGGCGTGCCGAGTGCGGTGCAGGCTTCGGCGATGCCATCGATGGCGGCGGAAAGCTGGGCCATGATTTCTGGTTTCTCGGGATTGCCGAAGTTGAGGCAGTTGGTGGCGGCGACGGGCGTTGCGCCGGTCATCGCGACTTTGCGCGCGGCTTCAGCGACGGCGTGCATGGCGCCGAGTTTGGGATCGAGATATGCCCAGCGGCCGTTGCCATCGAGAGCCATGGCCAGGCCGATTTCGTTTGCTTGGACTGCCTGCGGCCTCATCTGCCTTTGCTTGGGGTTTGCCGGTGCCCTTGATGCGCATGACGCCGGCTTCGCCGCCGGGGCCCTGGGCCGTGTTGGTCTGCACCATGGAGTCGTACTGCTCGTAGACCCAACGCTTGGAGCAGACGTTGGAACTGGCGAGGAGTTGCTTGAGGTCGGCGGTGTAGTCGCGGTCTTTCGATAGTTCATCGAGAGCGGCCGCAGGAGGTTCGAGCGGGACGGGAGCTTTCCACGTGCCGACGGGGCGATGGTAGAGCGGCGCATCGTCAGTGAGCGATTGGTTGGGAATGTCGGCGACGAGTTCGCCATGATGGCGGATGCGCAGGCGCGGCTCAGGTTCGACGGTGCCGACGATGACGGCGTCGAGACCCCATTTCGCAAAGACGCGCAAAACTTCGTCTTCGCGGCCTTTTTCGGCGACGAGCAACATGCGCTCCTGGCTTTCGGAGAGCATGATTTCGTAGGCGCTCATTCCGGTTTCGCGCTGCGGCACGCGGTCGAGCTCGACATCGAGGCCGACACCGCCGCGACCGCCCATTTCGCAGGTGGAGCAGGTGAGGCCGGCGGCGCCCATATCCTGAATGCCGACGATGGCGCCGGTCTGCATGGCTTCAAGGCAGGCTTCGAGGAGGAGCTTCTCCATGAACGGGTCGCCGACCTGGACATTGGGACGCTTGGCCTCGGTGCCCTCATGGAATTCTTCGCTGGCCATGGTTGCGCCGTGGATGCCGTCGCGGCCGGTTTTGGCGCCTACATATATGACGGGATTGCCGGTGCCGCTGGCCTTGGCGTAGAAGATTTCATCTTTGCGGACGAGGCCGAGAGCGAATGCGTTCACGAGCGGGTTGCCGCTGTAGCAGGGCTCGAATTTGGTTTCGCCGCCGAGGTTGGGCACGCCGAAACAATTGCCGTAACCGGCGACGCCGCTGACGACGCCTTCGACGATGGAGTGATTCTTGTGGACGGTCTCTCGATCGGATTCACCGGGCTCGATCGGCCCGAAGCGGAGGGAATCCATGACGGCAAGGGGACGCGCACCCATGGTGAAGATGTCGCGCAGGATGCCGCCGACTCCGGTGGCCGCGCCCTGGTGCGGCTCGATGTAGCTGGGATGATTATGCGATTCGATTTTGAAGGCGCAGGCCCAGCCGTCGCCCACGTCGATGATGCCAGCGTTTTCGCCGGGCCCCTGGACGACGCGATCGCTTTTTGTGGGCAGGCGCTTCAAGTGCACGCGGCTGGATTTGTAGGAGCAATGCTCGCTCCACATCACGCTATAGATGCCTAGCTCGGTGAGCGAGGGAGTGCGGCCGAGCGCCGCGAGAATGCGCTCGTACTCCTCCGCGGTGATGCTGTGCTGCGCAAGCATCTGCGGAGTGATTGTGACTGGTTGAGGAACGACGGCGGCGGAGGAACTGGTCATCGTTGATGCCTTCATTCTCGCACAAGCACCTGCGGTGCGGGAGACGCCTTCGGCCGGGCCGCGCAAGAAAAAAGCGCGGCGCTGGCAGTCGTGGGATTTGCCTGCGGTGAAGCCGATGTCTTAGGCCGGAAGGCGCATGAAAAAAGTCGCGGCGTTGGGAGCCGTGGGTTTTTCCTACAGTGGAACAAACATCTTCGCAAGGCCACGCAAGAAAAAAGTCGCGGCGTTGGCCGATGGGGAATTTCGCCGGCGGAGAGCAGGCGTGGCGTGTGGCGAAGAATACAAAGGCTATGCGATACTTTGGGAGCGGTCCCCCTCCCAAGGCCGGGATGGCGGAATTGGCAGACGCAGCGGACTCAAAATCCGCCGATCGCAAGGTCGTGGGGGTTCGACCCCCCCTCCCGGCACCATTTTATAAGTCGTTTCATTATCAGTCTATTGCGAGGAGACGCAGACAAGACGGGGGGAATTTGCCCGTTTTCCAATTCTCGCGGAGTCTGTGTACGGAATCTTTCTCTTTTCGGCGCTGCGAGATTCAACGCAGATTTTTGTTGATCGTGTTTCCTGGAGCATGGCCGACTTTCGATACGAATCGCTTCAGATGCCAGTGGCCTGTTCGGAATTGTCGCCCAATTGGTAGCTTCCGGTCGGTTAGCTGCTGACTCGACGACGGCCGTAGAAATGCCATCCTGCCGGTAATCGGGTCCGGTTACCACAGAGGTTGCGCTTTCCGGACCGAGAAGAATTTCATCTTCTCAACAGGTCATTCAGGCGCTACACTACCCTCTCAACTGTCATTTGGGGTTTTGCTTGAGAAACGTCGTCCTGGTCGACAGGTAATTTGGCCGAGCAAATGGCGGCCGCGATGGCGAGTTCGTCCCTTGCAAGCAAAGTTAGAACAAGAGAATTGACTAAAGTCAGTCAGACCCAGAGCACTGCGTCCAGGGGCCTGTGATTTACTTTGCGGAGCTTTTCGCTTAGCGGGCCAAGGTACAGGTAATTCCCCCGTAGTTCCGATCATTTCCCAGGAGATCCAAAGACATGAGGACCAAGTGCGCCCGCCCGGCTTCCAATTTGTGTTTCGCAGTCTCATCCATTGCTCGCATGGATTCCCGCGATAAGCAATGCAGCTCCCTGATCGAGACATCGCAGCGGTGCGGCGCGCGGGCGCGAGGCGTGGCCCGCTTTCGAGCGGCGCTGATGATTAAGCTCGGAAGCACGAGGTCGATGGCGCTGGCGGCAGTGGTCGCCCTGACTCTGATTGCGGGGAGCGGCTCCTGGGCGCAGACTTGTCCAACTTCCCCGAGCTATTCGCCGGACTTCTCTTCGAATCAGAATTGCCTTGCGCTGTGGGGCAACGGCATCAACCCCGCCCCAACCAATGCCAGTTTCCAGCTGGGAGGCAGCGGCAACACACTGCTGCAGATCACCCCGAATAGCTCACAGCAGAGGGGGTATGCGTGGTACACGACCCCGCAGCCCGTGGGCAACTCCTTTTCGACGACCTTTACGTTTCAGTTGACCGGCTTGAGCGGTCTGCCCGCCGATGGCTTCGCATTCGTGATCCAGAATTCCTCTGCGGGAGCAACCACCGTGGGACCGACGGGATCGGACGGCTGCGGGCTCGGTTTCGGCGACGATCCCACGGGTGCGGGCGCTCAATGCGTGAATGCCACTGGCGGCATCACGAACAGCGTGGCCGTGGGGTTCAAGACCTATAACAGCGGTGCGGGTCTTTCGTATCCGGATAGCGTTTTCATTGCCAGTAATGGTACCGGCGCGAACTGCGTCGACACTACTTCCCCCAATTGCGTGATCGCGGAGAACGATCTTAGCGGCACGGAATTTCACTGCGAATAGCTTTGGCTGTAGTGGATCGGGCATCTGCATGGCCGACGGCAATGTGCACGTCGTCACGATCACCTACACAACACAACCATTGGCGTCCGAAACCAGCTGTTCCGGTTCGGCAGGATGCCTGGACGTGATTATGGATGGCACTGATCTGTTTCCCACAGGCGTGCCGTTCAATATGGCCTCAATTGGTTTGACGAATAACTCGGCCTTTGTCGGTTTCACTGGCGCGACGGGCGGCAGCGTTGAAAACAACGACATCCTGAGTTGGACATTTACGCCGCAGAGCTTTGGTAACGTCAACGTCTGCCCGTCGCAATCGGCCACTCCGGCCCCGTGCAGCAGTACTCTCCCGGTGACGTTCAGCATTCCGGCGAATACGTCAATCAGTTCTGTCAATGTGGTTACGCAAGGTGCTTCTGGACTCGATTTCTCGCTGGCCAGTCAAGGGACGTGTACCGGGACCTTTGTGACGGCGGGAGTGTGCACGGCCAGTATCACCTTCGCGCCGCGAGCGCCAGGATTGCGCATGGGTGCAGTGAGTCTTGTTTCCGCCGTTAGCCCTAGCGCGGCTCCGTTGGCAACCACGCTGATCTACGGCGTTGGCCAAGGACCGGCGATTGCGTTCGGGCCAGGCTCGCAGTCCACGGTGAACACCGGCATTTACTCTCTCGCCGAGCCGAACGGCGTGGCAGTGGATGCAGCGGGTGACATCTTCATTGCGGACGGTAACTTCGGATCGAACGGAAAGGTCGTGGAGGTTGCGGCGAATGGCACCGCGACTTCATATGGCTTTACCCTGGCCTACCCGCAGGGTATGGCAGTGGATGGAGCCGGCGATCTCTTTATCGCCGATAACAACCGGAATCTTGTGATCGAGGTTCCGGCTGGCTGCACCAGCAGCGCGTGTGAGATCGACAACGGCTTCGGACTTGACTGCCCAATTGGGCGTGGCAGTGGATGGAGCGGGCGATCTGTTCGTCAGCAGTTATTGTGGAGCATGAAGTCGTGAAGGTTCCCGCCAATGGAGGCGCCGAGACCGTGGTGTATAGTCCGGGGGCCTCTTCCAATCCGATCGGTTTGGCGGTGGATGCGGCGGGCGATCTTTTCGTCGCTGATTTCGGCCTCAAGCAAGTGGTAGAGATTACACCCAGTGGCGCCCAGACCACGATAGGCACCGGGTGGGATCTTCCAGATGCCGTTGCGGTCGATGCGGCGGGCGACGTCTTCGTCGCGGATGAAGCGCCAAAGGTGGTGGAGGTTCCCGCAGGCTGCACAAACAACCTTAACGATTGCCAGATCACGATCAGTGGAATCTATGCGTACGGCATCGCAGTGGATGGAAAGGGCAATGTTTACATCCCCGACCGCAGCGGCAGCGCCCCGTACAATAACGCCGACAATACCAATACCAAAGTCGTCGAGATCAACAAGTCGCAGCTGCCATCGTTAACCTTTGCCGCCACTAATCAGGGCATCAGGAGCAGCGACAGCCCGCAAACGGTTTTTGTCCAGAACGTCGGAAACGCGGCACTCAATTTCACGCAATCTCATTCCCGTTGGATTTCCCAGAGATGGGCGACGAAAACGACTGCTCGACCGGAGCTTCGCTCATTCCCGGGCTTATTTGCCACTCTGACAATTGACTTCACGCCGACAGTTGGCGGCCCTCCGCCGGGAACTCCGCTGAGCGAGACCGTTGGCCTGACCGACAATGCGCTCAATGTTTCGGGCGCGACGCAGAGCATTTCGGTCGCGGGCGACGCGCTTTCACCCGACGTGAACGTACCTAATCTTGTAGGTCAGACGCAAGCGGGAGCGACAGGCCAACTAACTGGCGTGGGTCTGAGTCTCGGCGCTGTGACATTCAATCAAGCACCGTGCCTATCGGCGAGGTCGTCAGCCAGATTCCGGCGGCCACGACATCAGTGCTCGTTGGATCGTCTGTCAGCGTTGTCATCTCTACCGGCGTGGCCACACCCAATCTTGTGGGGCAGGCGCAAGGGAATGCGGAAGGACTCATCACTGGCGCCGGGCTGACAGTGGGAACCGAGACTTCCCAATACAGCGACACCGTGCAATCTGGCAGCGTGATCAGCCAAAGCCCCGACGCCGGCACGGCAGTCAACGGCGGAACGCCTGTGAGCCTCGTCGTCTCAAGTGGCGTGCCACCTGCACAAGACCAACTAGCGCTCGTGAACAACTACTTTGTCACCGGTGACTATGCCACCGGGGGAGTTTCCCTGCGCGGCAAATCAAGCGGAATCATCACGATTAAAGATGCCACCCCTTGTACCGCCCCTTTTTGTGGCGCGGGTGTTCCCGATGGAGCCGACATTATTGATGGTTTCCTGTACTGGACAACAATAGAATCCTCTGCGACGCCCTCGGGAAATACCGGGACTTTCCTCGGTTACTCGATCGCGGGGCAGCAGATCGGGAGCGACGTGCCCAACTATAGCGACGGCACGTATACGGGAACGCTCCGCGTGTATCGCGCAGATGTAAATAACTACTTCCAGGTGCCGCCGAGCTTGAACGGAGCGCGCCAAGGTTCGGGCGATTTTACCGTCACTTTGCCAAACAGCGGCTCACCAAACAGCGGCGGAATCATCACCGAGGGCGCGAGCCTGGTTGTGATCTATCGCGTGCTGTCTCCTATGTTCCCCCTCAAATCCGTGGTCATTTACAACGGATCGATCGCGCCAAGCTCTTTGAACGCCGGCCCGATACCTCAGGCCGTGCAGGGATTTTATGACGCGGTTGGTGGAGGGAATGGAAGCGGCGAGGTGACTCATCTTTACACCAGTGGCGGAAACTGGTACGACAACGAGAGTTCCCAGCCGCTCGGGCAATCGAACCAATATATCGATACGCTGAATACCGGCAACGCCTATGCCGCGGTGATTCTGAGCACGCCTGTCAACAACAGCGATGCGGATGGAATTCTGGACGCATGGAAGACCGCGCAAGGCTATACCGACGTGAAGACCGGCACATGGGTGCCGCTGCCTGGCGCGACGCACGGCGAGAAGGATTTGTTCGTTCAATTCGATTACATGTGCTCCGTCATAAACTCAGACAACACGTGCGATTTCACCAAGCCCAATCTTTACCCCTCACCGGACGCCCAGGGCAACGATCCACTGGCGATGGTGACGCAGGCATTCGCCAAATATGGAGTGCATCTGCATCTGAAACCCGGAAACGCGATTTCAGAAGACACGTGCACGGATAATCCAGGGACGCAGTTCTGCGAGTTTCCCAACCAGCCTGGGGTGGTCGCCTGGAATGGCAGTGTCGAGCTCTCGAAGGTGTGGCCAGTCGATTTTGCTGGATGCACGCATGGCCCGACGACCGCCACTTGCGCGCCCCGTTTCCCGTATGGTCAGAAGGACAGTTATCACTACGTGTTGTTCGGTTACTCGCTCGCGATACCGGCCTGGACCACCCGCGCTGGATCGATTACTTCAATCACCACGCCGAGCGGCGGCGGCACTGCGAGCATCGTCACCACAGGTCTCGGCACTACTTGCCCAACCAGAATCACAGTTTCCGGCGTGCAGGGAAATCCCAACCTCAATGCGATCTACGACAAGGTATACAACAATCTGACCTGCGATAGCGGGTTGACGACGCTCTACTTCACGACGCCCTCGACCGTCCCCGCCTGGACCTATCCCGCCAACAACCCATTGCCGGAGCCGGTGATTGCCGTGACGTCAGGAAAGGTCACCAGCATCTCCGGTTACTCCGATCTCGGCGGCTCCGATTCCGTCGTAAGCCTGGGTCAATGGGAGAGTTCCATGACGCAGGACATGAGTAAGTCGGCAACCGTGGTAGCCGGTACGCTTTTCCACGAGATTGGCCACACACTTGGGTTGAGCCACGGCGGACTGTACTTCGACACGCCAGACAGCTACGTTCCAACCTTTGAAGCCAATTGCAAGCCGAACTATCAAAGCTCGATGAACTATCTGTTCCAGCTGGATGGTGTGGGACCGAACGACGCCGTTACATATTCGAACCAGGCGCTTGAAGGCGAACCGCAGGCAGTACCGGGCGTAACAACCATACCCACAATTTTGGGAGGCGATAGCGACACTCCCAATTCGAACTTTATTCCGTTTGGCTCAGTAGTTAATCTGACCGATGCCGCCGGGAACCCTGCGAGCTTTTCGACCTCGGCGTGGTACACAACTACGCCACCCAGCTCGACAGCCAGCGCCGCCTCAATGCATTGCGACGGCTCACCGCTGAATAACGAGACGGCGTATCGGGTAACTGGACCTGTTGACTCCATCTCTCCGGCGTGGACTACCGGACAAAACATTACTTTTGATGGCGCTCCGTATTCGGAACTTCGGGGATTCGACGACACGGCTGCTCTCGACCTGCGCCAGGTAGGCGCGACCGGTGGTAACTTCGCTTCACTGGCGGGTGAGACTTCGTACGGCACGGGCGGGGTCACCTTCGCGGGCAGCGGCGGCGTTACTTTCGCGGGCAGCGGCGGTGTCACCTTCGCGGGCAGTGGCGGCGTTACTTTTGCGGGCAGCGGTGGCGTCCTTTTCGCCGGCAGTGGAGGGGTTCTTTTCGCGGGTAGCGGCGGCGTGACTTTCGCGGGTAGCGGCGGTGTCACCTATGCGGGTAGTGGCGGCGTTACTTTTGCGGGCAGCGGCGGGGTCACTTTCGCAGGCAGTGGCGGAGTTACTTTCGCGGGCAGCGGTGGGGTCACTTTCGCAGGCAGTGGCGGCGCCTCAACCAACGAATTGGATTACGTGACTGCCAACTCATTCGTCCGGCCTCCAAATTCACCGACCATCACGCCGGTGATGACGAATGGGGTGGAGACAAGTGTCATTGTCGATTGGAAGGCGCCGGCTTTCGGTGTCGTGCAGTACTACACGGTCTATCGCGGCTGCAACCCCAACGGCTCGGACGGCGTAGATATTGGCGTTGTCAACGGTGTCGGCGGAGCTGCTCCAGCGACAGAGTTTATTGACTCAAACCCGACGACCTGCACGGGCTCATCGACTGTGGTTTACACGATTGCGACCACCCTTGCTCCGGTTCAGATCGATCCGACGCAACGCTCGAGTGCGCCTTCGGTGCCGGCGATCGTGAAGAACCTCCAGACTATTGTTCTCGGCTCATTACCCAGTTCTGTTACTTACTCGACTTCGGCGCCTACTGTTACGGTCACCGCGACGGCCGAGACCAACGGTTCCCCGAACGGGTTGCTGGTGAGCTTTGTCGCAACAGGCCCTTGTTCGGTTGGCGCCCCATCGGTTTCACAGGTTGTCAACGGCATGGGCGGCGTTTCCACGGCCAGCGTTTCAATCAACGATCCGGGACTCAGTTCGGCAACTTGCACCGTCTCCGCGTCGCAATCGGGCACAAATCCAACAGAAACCAGCACGCCACCTTATTACGATGCGGCAAATTCGGTGTCAGAATCTTTCACCATCGAGCCGGCGGGTTCGACCACGCAGCCGCAGACGATCACATTCTCGAGCTTGCCGAACGTGCAGTACGGAACCACCTTCTCAGTAAGCGCATCTTCGGATTCCGGGCTGGGTGTGACTTTCGGCGCCGTCGGTCCGTGCCAAGTGGGCACCACGACGGGCACGGCGACCGTTACCACGACCGGCGTCGGGCGATGCACGATTACGGCGTCGGCCCCTGCGGGAACAGCAAACTCCAATACGTATAGCCCGGCCTCTGCACCGCAGCCATTCACCATCACCCCGGCGGTGCTTACGGTGAAGGCAACGAGCTTCCTCTCGGTTCCATACGGGCAGCCGATTCCGACGCTCACCTACGGCGTCACCGGCTTTGAACCCGGTGATTCCGCCGCGTCGGTCTTAGGCAGCACCGCGCCGGCGCTGACCCTGTCCCCAACTGCCATTCAAGGGAGCGATCCCGGCAACTATCAGATCACGATTTCGACCGGCTCATTGGCCGCGACGAATTACTCTTTCCTGTTCGTGAATGGAACGCTGACCATAGTGCCGGCGAGCCAGACGATTACCTTTACCCAAAATGCACCGTCATCGGCGGCCTACAACGGTCAATTCGTTGTGGGCGCCACAGGCGGCGCGAGCGGCAAGCCGGTGGTCTTCACGAGCGCGGGATCGTGCAGCAACTCAGGCACAACCTACACCATGACCAGCGGCACGGGAACGTGCTCAGTGATCGCAAACCAAGCGAGCAGCACGGATTACTCGGCAGCACAGCCGGTTACGCAAACCGTAAACGCGACCCTGGCCACACCGACGGTGACCTTCACAGGAGCGCCGGTCAGCGCCGCCTACAACAGCCACTTCACGGTGGCGACAACCACCAACGCCAGCACCACGCCGACGATCACCAGCAGCGGTGCCTGCTCGAACACCGGCACCTCAGTCACCATGACCAGCGGCACGGGCACTTGCGCACTGACCGCGACCTGGGCGGCAGACAGCAACTACAGCGGCGCGACGGCAACCCAATCGACCACTGCGAGCAAGATCGCACCGACGGTGACCTTCACAGGAGCGCCGGTCAGCGCCGCCTACAAAAGCGGCTTTACGGTGGCGACAACCACCAACGCCAGCACCACACCGACGATCACCAGCAGCGGTGCCTGCTCGAACCTGGGCACCGCAATAACCATGACCAGCGGCACCGGCACCTGCTCACTGACCGCGACCTGGGCGGCAGACAGCAACTACAGCGGCGCAACGGCAACCCAATCGACCACTGCAAGCAAGATCGCACCGACGGTGACCTTCACAGGTGCGCCGCCCAGCGCCGCCTACAACAGCCACTTCGCGGTGGTGGCGACCACCAACGCCAGCACCACGCCGACGATCACCAGCGGCGGCGCCTGCTCGAATCTGGGTACCGCAATAACAATGACCAACGGCACGGGCACTTGCTCACTGACCGCGACATGGGCGGCAGACAGCAACTACAACGGAGCAACGGCAACCCAATCCACCGCAGCTATTCTGGCTACGGCGCCGATCAGTATCAGCGATATTTCCCCGACTGCGCTGACAGGCGGCACCTTCATACCCGCGTACAGCTACGTTGGGAACGGAGCGACGAAGGTGACATCCAGCACCTTAGGCGTGTGCACGGTAAGCGGCGCAGTGGTGAATTTGGTGGGCGTGGGAAGCTGCACATTAACGGCGAGCGCCCTGGCAACCTCGGACTACGCAGCGGCGACAGGAATCGCGCAATCGTTTACGGTCGTCGAGGCTCCAACAATCACCAGCGCGAATAACGCCACCTTCACGGTGGGTACGTCCGGCACATTTACGGTGACCGCTACGAGTTACCCCGCGGCAAGCATTGCGGAGTCCGGAGCGCTGCCCAACGGCCTCACATACGTCAACAACAACAATGGAACGGGCACGCTGAGCGGAAAGGCGACCGTCAGCGGCATTTATCCCATCACCTTCACGGCGCAGAATGGAGTCGGCGCGCCCGCGACGCAAAGCTTCACGCTCACGTCCGAGACGACTGTCCCGGCTTCAAGTACGACCTGCAACGGCGTTTACATCGGCACGTTCAGCGGCAACATCGTAGTTTCCAGCGGGCAGAATTGCATCTTCGAAAAGGGAGGCGCCACTGGGAATATAACTGAGAGCGGCGGAAACCTCGCGCTCAGCAACGCGACCATCGGCGGCAACATCCAGGTCAGCGGAGGCACCTACGCCATCGGGCCGTCAACAACAATCAAAGGCAATCTTACGATCCAGAGCATTCCCACCGGCACGGCCCAGAACCTGATTTGCGGCACTACAGTTGCAGGCAGCCTAACGCTTCAGAGCGTTGGAACGGCGGCAACGATTGGATCGGGATCTCCCTCATGCCCGGCCAACACGATCAGCGGCAGTCTTACTCTTCAAGCGAACAAAGCAGCTGTCGTGATCACCGGTAACACAATCAAGGGGAGCGTGACCGACCAGAGCAATACGGCCGCGACAACGTTAACCTCAAACGCAATCAGCGGGAGCCTGACAAATCAAGGCAATTCGGCTCCATCCACGCTTAGCTTAAATACGGTCACGGGAACCCTTGTTGATCAAAGCAACTCGGCGTCATCTGTCATGTCGCAGAATACGGTTCATGTGAATATGACCGTCCAGGGCAACACGGGCCCCGCGCAAGTTACAAGCAACAAAGTGACCGGAACGCTGTTGTGCCAGAGCAACACCTCGATCACTGGCAGCGGAGACACGGCGGCCAAATTGCAGGGTCAGTGCGCGAGCTTCTGAAGTGGGCTGCTCGCAGCGAACGGGAAGGTACCTTGGCGCTTAGTTGATTGTTGGGGGGAGTCGGCAAAGTCAACGATCCGCATGGCGACTCCACTTATGCGTGAGGGATCGCGCCGGTTGGGATGCCGGCAGGCTCTATTTATTGGCTCAGACGGTGCCGGATATCGGCGACCAGCGGATCTTCCGACGACTGCCCACGAATGTTGAGGTAGCTCTTATAGAAGTCGGCGAACCCCTCGCTCTTCATTCCTTGCCGCACGCGCCCCTCGTAGTAATAGAGCGGCGGGAAGTAGGCATAGGTTGGCGTGTTGTCCAAAAACAATTCGATGGCTTCGCCTCGCCGCTTCAGGCACTGATCAAATTGTGAATCAGCCTCAGTGAACGCTCCCGCATCCAGGTAAGCCTGCCCCAAATCGAAATGACCGATCCAGGTGTCCAGCAGGTTATTCGCGGCTGTGATTTGCCTGATTGCTTCATTCGAATCTTTCCGCTTCAGCGCAATCATGCCGGTTACGATCTTGCCGTAAGCCTGCGACTCGCTTGTCAGCGCAGAAGATAGGCTTGGCGGCAAGCTTTTGCGCTTTAGCCGTCTCTCCAGCATCGACATAGGTGTTGGCCGCCAAAAATTCGATCTGCGTAGATTGGCTGTATGTCAGCGCCTTGCCAATATCAGAGAGAGCCGCCTCATGCTTTCCCTGCAATTGCTCGATATTTCCCAGCGCCGCGTATTTTCTTGCGGCACCGTCGGTATTCTTGGCCGCAACATCTGCAGCGGCTCCGTTTGTAAGGATGCTCGCTGCCTCAGCGTACTTGCCCTGATAGGCGGCGAGATCGGCCAATCCAGCGTTCGCCATCGATGCCAGAGCCGGACCAAAGCCCTCAAGCTTGTGATACGAATCTGATGCGTTATCGATTTGACCTTCTCCAAGTTGCGATTCGGCGAGCACGAGGTATCCCTGCGCGGCCGATGGATTGATGGCCAGCCCGTCACGCGCCGCTTTTTCGCCGGCGGCAAAGTCTCCGGCGAAGGAGCTGATGAACGACAGGTTCAGCCGCGGACCCACGCCCTTGGGGACAATCGCAACATCTTGTTGCGCGGCCTCTAATGCCTTGGGAGCGTTGCGCAACTGCGCATAGCAGCTAGCCAGATTCCATTGACCGACGCGATCGGCGGGGAAGTGGGTAACGAGCTGAGTGTTTTCCTGAACGCAGTTCTGCCAGTCGCCTGTGAAGGAATAGTACAATCCTCGGTTGCGATAGCGTTCCCGCTCGGTCATGCTGTTTTCGTGTTCCATCGCAAGCTTCATGTATTTCACGGCGTCGCCGGGACGGCCGAGATTCTGGGCCATCGCCGCCATTCCGGTATACGGCCTGGCAAATTTTGGATCCAGTTGTGAAGCTTTCTGGAACGAATCAAACGCATCCTGGAACTTGCCGGCGAACTGCTCGTCAACACCTTGAGCGTCTTCGTGAACGGCCTCAAGAGAAGCGGCGGTAAACCCTCCGCTGACTTGATCGAACTGGACCGAAGCAGGCGTGACGTCACCCAGGGCTTTGCGGATCGGCGCAGCCAGCTTGGGAAGACTGTTCAGAATATCCTGCTTGTTGGCGACGGAGACTTCCGCCTTTGCGAGAACTTTTCCACTCACAGCATCCAGAGCAATCGCCGAAAGTTCGTACTCGTCCCCTCGCAAATCGATCTGGCCCGTGACAATTGCGTTGACATCCTGGTTGACAGCGACCAGCCTTGCTGTCTGTTCGTCGAGTTTGTCGCTGGGCCTCGGGAGTTTTTCAGCCAGCTTACGCGCATCTCCCCGACTGTAGACGTTGATGAAGCTGGCGCCTTCCAAAGCCACGCCGAGCATCGGCTCAAGCGTGTTGTCCAAAACGGGGTCGCCGGTAAGGTTCGCAAAGTCGCCAACGAGAACCGAGATTGGGCCATGAGGCGCCGATTTCGCAGCCAGTTGTTTCCTGATGACGAACCACGAGATTCCGCCCGCCGTGATCAGGATCAGAACGCAGGCAATTACCAAGCTGCTGCCATGGCAGCTCGCGAATCCGGTTAATCCTGTGCCGGGCGGACGTGGCAGAGACGTTCTTCTTCCCGACCTGCCAGGCGGCGAGATCCGCATCGAACTCTTCCACGCTCTGATAGCGGTTTGCAACGTCTTTCTCCAGGCACTTGGCGACGATATTGCTCAGTGTGGCGGGAATATTCTTGTCAACGTCTATCAGCCGCGTAGCCTGCTGCTGCGTCCGCATCACCAGACTTGCGATCGCGCTCTCGGCTTTGAAGGGCGTTGCCCCGGTGAGTAGCTCATAAAGAATCAGCCCGAGGGTGAAGAGGTCCGAACGCTGATCAAGATCCTTGCCCAATGCCTGCTCGGGCGACATGTAGTCCATGGTGCCGACCAGAGCGCCGGTCTGCGTCATCTTGTCGCCATCGAGGGTTCGCGCCAGGCCAAAGTCCATTAAAAGGATTCGCCCTGACGAATCCTCCATAATGTTCTGCGGTTTCAGATCGCGATGGATGATTCCTGCGTCGTGCGCCGCCTCTAAAGCCGCGCAGACCTGACGAATGATCTCTACCGCCTCCTCGGGAGAGAACTTGGTTCTCTCCAAAACAAGAGTCCGCAGATCTTTACCTTCGACGAACTCCATGGTGATGAACTTGAGGCCGTCGGCATCCCCAAGATCGTAGATGCGAATGACGTTGCGGTGGGTAACCTGCTGGGAGAGGACAAGCTCTTGCTTGAAGCGGGCCAGAATCGAGGGGTTCGAAGCCAGCTCCGGACGGATTAGCTTCAGCGCAACGAACCGGTCGACCTCGCGATCGAGAGCTTTGTAGACCGCACCCATGCCGCCCTGCCCCAGCAGCTGGAGGATCTCGTAGCGGCCGCCCAGCACATCGCCGACCTGAAGAATTGCGTCGCCGGCGTAGAGGCCGGAGGAATCGCCCGATGGACGCCGGATAGACGATCGCCGTGCATTGGCAGCGTTCGCGTCAAACAACGTAGCCTGTGGATCGACTGGCAATCCGGCGTCGACAATTGTAGCGTCGGGGTCAAACGACGGCCGCCCGGCATCGACGATTGTAGCGTCGGAATCAAGCTGGGGTCGCTTCTCTGGAGGGATTGGGATGTCGCCGGAGGAACTCTCACCGGCGAACGGGGTTCCGACGCCCGGAGGCCCGGGCTTCTTAGAGACAGGCTTCCTATCGGACTGCGCGGAGTCACTCATGTTGAGTTTTCACAAACTGCCTCGAGCTCGTCGAAGTAAAAAACCCGACGAACAAGCGGCAGCATGTCCACCTGTGCGGACCCCTCGAAAAGTATATACCTTGCAATGTTGAGCCAGCGCATATCGAATAAGGTGCGCTCCCCTCCCGGCACCAAAGAGACCACATTTACTTCGCTCGATTCATGCGTTTCGAGACGCGACTGATGCGTGCGCCTAGCTTTTTGCGGCGTGCGGTTTAGCGCTGGCGGCCGGGGAGGACGAAGTGCTGTGAACAGCGTGGCTCGTATGAGTCGCCCGGGAGTTTGATGGGAGTGTCGAAGGGCGCGGGTTTGCCGTCGATGAGGCGCTGCGAGTAGAGAGCGCGTGCGCCGCAACTGCAATAGGCCATGCACTCGGTGATGCTGCCGCCGTAGGCGTTGACGAGCCAGGTGAGGTTGAGCATCTCGCCGAAGGGCACGGCGCGGAAGTCGAGATCGAGACCGGCGACCAGAACGTCGTGACCCGAGTCGAGCAGGTGCTTGACGAAGAGAAAAAGCTGATCGACAAACTGGCCTTCGTCGATGGCGATGCACTCCACGCGCTTGCCGATTTTCTGCTCGGTTTCGCGGATTGCGGTGAGGACTTCCCAGGGATTGTTGGCCTGGAATTCAATGGCGCTCATTTTGCCGCCGCCGTTGGGGTTGCGGCTTTCCACAACTCCAGGTCCGCCTTTGGTGTCATCACTGGGCTTGAGCACAAGTACATGCTGCTTGGCGTATTGGCGGCGCATATCGGCGCGGCGCAGCAGCTCGGCTGTTTTGTTGCTGCGCATGGGGCCCATCATGAGTTCGAGTTTGCCTTGCAAGCGTGAGTCTCCTTGTTCGAGCCGGAATCAGCTCCAAAACGCAAAAGCGCGGAGCGCCTTCCGGATTTTCATGATAACGCGGCGGAGAACGGGAGTGTGACGGAGCGTCGGCGCGGTTTGCGCTGTTTCTTGCCGGACTGCGCCGCGGCTTATCTTTTTGCGGGTTATCTTGCGACGGCTCTCAGTTCGGCATCGACGGCGGCCTTCATTACGCCGCAATCGCCGAAGAAGCGAACGAGGTCGCCGGAGAGTGTTTGAGGCTCGACGGCGGATGTGGCAGATGCTTGGGCGGCAGATGCTTGCGCGGCAGCATACGGAAGGGGACGGATCAGGAACGGAGGTCATGCGCATCGCGCCGCCGCCCTGGGCGTCGAGGATGAGCGAAGTGAGCTTGCGCGCCAACGGGAGCGGGAAACTTTCCGCGACGAATACGAGTTTGCCACGCGTGGTGATGACGACGGGGCCTTCGTCAGTGGAGTAGATCTGCTCCATGGATCCGTCACTTGGCGATCCGTCACTTAGCGATCCGTCATCGGAGGGAGCCGAGTGATCGGCAGAGGTTTGCAATTGAAGGCTGGAATATTTGCGGCCGAGATTCTTGGCGTAGAGCTTGGTGAAGACCTGCGCGGAGTCGGCGCTCTTCCAAACTGAAAGATAAAAGAGGCCGAGGGATTTTGTGCTGGCCTGTTCTTCAGGCGTGGTGGCGCTGCGAAGTTGGCCGGCCCAGTAGAGGCCGCCGTCCCAGGCCGGCGTGAGGTCGCGGGATGCGGCGTCGCCGCCGAATAGCTCGGTGATGATGTGCACGTCAAGCTCGCCGATCTGGCCGATGTCGTAGGGCACGTAGAGCGGATCGACGAGGGGATGAATGTTGGGCAGCAGGGGAATGGCGGGGATTTTTTTCTGCTCATAGACGCGGGGATTGATGATCTCCCAGCTCGAAGTGGGAGGGCGATCAAGCGCGCCGGAAAAGGCTGCGGTCTGGCCCTGGTCCATCCAGATGTCCTGCTCGAAGCTGAGGCCCTCGCGGTAAGGGAAGAGCATGGATTCCGAAAGCAGAAGCGGAGCGCGGGACATGACCGGCGAGTCCTCGTTGGAGTTCATGCTTGCGCGGACGACATCGAGCACCTCGGGATCCTTGACGAGGCTCTTGCCGAGCGGCTTGAGAATGTAGTCCATCATTACGGCTGTCGCCTGGCCCTCGGCGACGGCGTCGCGCGCGGTGTCCATTTCGTCGCGGGCGAGGTGATCCTGATCGCCGGCTGCATCGTGCGAGACATCGTCGGGAGTTTGATCGTCCCACTTCTCAAGGTTGGCGTGCTGATCTTGCAGGGCGTGAGTCAGCTCATGTGCCATCACCGGCTTTTGCTCGTCGGGGTCGATCCAATCGAGAATGTTGACGGTTTTGGTTTTGGAGTCGTAGTAGGCCTCGATCTGTTCTTTGAGCAGCGCCAGCAGGAAGGGCTTGAGCTCAAAGTCGCGGTCGAGCAGGCCGAACTTTTTGAGCACGACCTCATCGCGCTCGAGGCGCTTGGCGCCTTCGTCCTCATTGAACTTTTCGTCGAGGTAACTTTCTACGGCGGCGCGGGTGGTGAGGGTGCGCTTGACGGTGCTCTTGATGGGCAGCCCGGTTTCGTCGGAGGAGAATTTGATGAGCTCGTCAACAAGGGCGAAAAGCTGCTTGGCCTGTTCGGGGGTGATCTTAGTGACGGTTTTGCCGGAAGACTTGGGGGCTTGGTTGGCCGGGGAGGCAATTGCCGAGGCGGAGGGCGGAGCGGGCGAAGGCTGCTGGGGCGCGGGAGCGGGCTGCTGGGACTGGGCCGCCGTTGTGGCCACCGCCAGGGAGAGTATGAGGGCGAAGATTCCCCAGCGTCCGGTAAGTGCCGCTTTGGTGTCGCTAATTCCCATCGATTCTCCCCGCGAGATTGGGTGCAGTTCCGGGTTCAAGCGCCAGGATTCCAGCTTCTCACTTCAAGGCTATAATCAGGATGCGGTTTGACGCCAAGTTTAAAGAGAAAATCGAGCGCCAAAACGTACCCGGAACATAGCCGGACCACGAAAGATTCCTCATGCCTGAAACCGATCTTGCCCAAAACCTGCAGGCCACAGCGCTGGCCGCGATGCTTGAATCCGGACATACACCGCACCAGCTTACTGTTTACCGAGGAGCATTGACCCCACGAGAGTTGGACGCGCCGGAAGTGGAAACGGCGGCGCTGGCCTTCGGAGCGGGCCTGCACGACCTGGGCTGGATGCGGCGGGTTGCCGTGCGCGGAGCCGACCGCTTCCGGTGGCTGAGCGGGATGGTAACCAACACCGTCAACGATCTTTTTCCCAACACCGGCGCCTGGAATCTGGTGCTGAACGCGCAGGGCCACATCCAAGGCGACCTGACTGTGTGGCGAGGCGGCGAGGAGCCTTCGCCGCAACGGCGAATCGCTTCAGGCGCGGGGGCGAGCGCAAAGGGGGGGAGTGGCGACCCGTTATTGGGAACGCCGTTTGCCGGGGAGTCCGAGCTGGAGCTGGAGATTGCGGCAGACCAGTTTGAAAAACTGCTGGCGCACCTGAACAAGTTCATCATCATGGACGATGTGGAACTGGTTCCGCTTGGGGAAGAGCAGGTGGGAGAGACGGGGTCGGAGACGGCAATCGGTATGACCGGACCCGAGGCGGGCGAAGTGTTGGAACGCGTGGGCCTGCCGGTGATCACGAGCGCGATGGCGGGGACGACCGTGGAGTGGAACGGCTGGAATCTGACGATTCGACGCAGCTATGGCGCGATGGCGCAGCACTACGAATTCTGGCTGCCATCGGCGGGCCTCGAGAAGTTGTGGTCGTGCCTGCGCACGGGCGGGGCTACGCCGATTGGTTGCGCATCGCTTGATGCATTTCGGATTGCCGAGGGGATTCCGGTGTACGGGGTCGACATGGTGGAGCGCGACTTGCCGCAAGAGACCTCGCAGATGCGCGCGCTGCACTTTGCCAAGGGCTGCTACCTGGGCCAGGAGATTGTGGAGCGCATTCGCTCGCGCGGGAATGTGCACAAGCATCTGCGGCCGCTGGAGCTTTCAGGGACAGTGCCGGAAGGCGGCGCGGAGTTGACTCTGGAAGATGGGACTGCTGCTGGAGCGGGAGCTGGCGTCGGCCAGATCCGGAGTGCGGCGGAGTTGGCGCTAGCGACTGGAAACCGTGTGTTCGCGCTGGGGATGGTGCGATCGGAAGCAGAGTCGCAGCAGCAAGTGTTTGCATATAAGGCGGGAGCCGCTGCTGGCACGGCGCGAATTCTAGAAGCGCCGCCGAAGCTGGGCAAGAAACGCTAAAACTAAGCAGCGCCGGGACTGGGAGCCGCGGAACCGGGAGCGCGGAATTGGGAGCGGCAGGAACTGAAATGCCAAGGGCAGGAATGAGAGACTAGAAGCATGAGCGACACGCCAAAATTTGAAGTGATTGACCGCCGCAAGATGAAAGCGGATGAGGAGAAAGAGGGTGCGCATACGACGACCCAGGAGCCGGCGAAAGCGCCTCCGGCCGCTCCTCCCGCGGCAACAGGAGAGCCGTCGCCGGGCCGCGCCTGGTTGTGAATGAGGCTGTTCGCGAAGAGACAAAAGTCGCGAAAAATCAAAGGGTCGCGAAGACGCGTCGAAATCTGGCGCAATAACAGATGATGCGGGCGCGGAAGCAGAGGCAGAATTGCTGGACGGATTGCCTCCAGCGCCGACGGCCGCGGAGAGCCACGAGCAGAAGACCGCATATGATGCCTCTGCACAACGGCTGGAGGAGTTGGTTCGCGCGCAGAATCCCGCGGCGGGACCTCAGCCCCCCGTGGGATTTGACCAGCTTGTGCAGCAGTTCTACGTGACGGCGATGTTGCAGATGGGCGCAGGCACGCAGGAGGGACAGCGACCGCGCGTGGACATTATGGGCGCGCGCGCGACCATTGATCTGCTTGGGGTTCTGGCGGAAAAGACGCGCGGCAATCTGACGCCCGCGGAAGATCGCATCTTGCAGACGGTGCTCTTCGAGGCGCGGATGGCTTTTATGGAGCTGACCAGCATGATGAGCGTGGCCGCAGCGCCGCCCGTGCCGCCGGTAAAGAAGTGAGGGAAACAGCTTCTAGCCGCTAGCTCCTAGCTTCTAGCAGTCCCTGCCCTGGTAACAGATCTGCTCACTTCAATGGCTGTTATTGCAGTCAAATCAATTCTCGGGTTTGCATTAGTGGGAACTCGTCGGCTGATCGCCCAAAAAACGGCGGGTCGAAGTTAGAAGCCAGAGGCTAGAAGCTGGAATGCAAGGCACACTTACATTTCTGGGAACGGGAACCTCGATGGGGGTTCCGACGCTGGCCTGCGAGTGCCCGGTGTGCACATCGCTCGATCCGCATGATCGCAGGCTGCGGCCCTCGGTGATGTTGCGCTGGACCGAACCTGCCACTGATGCAGAACGCATTGTGGTGATCGATACCGGTCCGGACTTTCGCGAGCAGGCTTTGCGCGAGCACCTTACACATGTGGACGCGGTGTTCTATACCCACGCGCACGCGGATCATACTCTGGGGATGGACGATCTGCGCCCGCTGAGCTTTATTGCTGCGAAGAGGGGCGGCCCGATTCCGCTCTACGCCGATCGAGAAGTGGCAGCGGCCCTGGAGCGAACATTTGCTTACACATTTTCGCCGCAGGCGACTTATCTGAATCGAGCGCGCGTGGAGCTAGTGCCGCTTGAGGAGCGGAACACATTGTTCGGCGTGGAGTTCGTGCGCATTCCGCTGCTGCATGGCCAGCAACCCATCGCCGGATACCGCTTTGGCAACGCGGCCTATATGACCGACGTGAGCGCGATTCCGGAGACGAGCTTCGCGCTGCTCGAGGGCGTTGAAGTGTTGGGGATTTCCGCGCTGCGCCACACGCCCCACCCAAGCCACTCCACTGTGGAGCAGTCGATCGCGTGGTCAAAGCGGATTGGCGCGAAGCAAACCTGGTTTACGCACATTGCTCACGATCTGGGCCACGAAGAGACCAACCGCGCGCTGCCCGAAGGCGTGAAGCTGGCGTACGACGGGCTGAGCGTGCCGGTGACACTATGACGAGCAAGCCGATGCAAGTAGCGAGTCAGACGGCGCGGAGCAGCGGCAACGCCGGGCGGCGACAAAATGACTCCGCGCGGCGGTCCGTTTGCAGTTTTTCGTTCGCTCGATGAGATTCCCGCCGGGTTTGGCCCAACGGTGGCCGCAGTGGGCAACTTCGACGGTGTGCATCTCGGGCATCGCGCGATTCTTGCCGCAGCGGCGGCGGAGGCGCGGAATACGGGTGCGCGATCGGTAGCGATCACTTTCAACCCGCACCCCGAGCAGTTTTTGCGACCGGCGCGGGCACCGCGATTGATCACGCCTTTGCCTGAGCGGTTGCGGCTGCTGGGCGAAACGGGGATCGATGCGGCGCTCGTGCTGACTTTCGATGCCGCTCTCGCGCGATTGTCACCGCGCGAATTTGTGCAGCGGACCCTGATTGAGGCGCTCGGCGTGCGCGCTATGCATGAAGGGCAAAACTTCCGCTTTGGGCACGGCGCCACTGCGGGCGTGCGGGAGCTGACTGTGCTGGGCGAGGAGTTTGGCTTTGCCGTTCACGTCCAGGACGCGGTGCGCGTGCACGGGCTGGAGGTTTCAAGCTCGGCTATTCGCACGCTTGTTAGCGCGGGGGACATTCGGCGGGCGCGATGGATGCTGGGGCGGCCGTTCACCGTGCTCTCAACGCCTGCGCCGGGCCGGGGCATCGGCACGCGGCTGGTGGTGCCGACGGTGAATCTCGCGCACTACGACGGCTTGCTGCCGGCTTTCGGCGTTTACGTGACTCGGCTCAAGGTAGCCGGACGCGTGTTTCAGGCGGTGACGAATGTGGGAAACCGGCCGACATTCGGCGAGCCGTCGTTTGCTGTCGAGTCGCACATTCTTGACTTTGAGCCGGTGGAGCTGAGCGAAAAGACGCCGCTGGAGGTTGAATTTCTGCTGCGCCTTCGCGGCGAGCATGAATGGCCAACGCCGGAAGCACTGAAAGCGCAAATATTCAAGGATGTGGCGCGCGCGAAGCGATACTTCCGGCTGGCTGGAGCGAATCGCGTTTAGGCGTTGAGGAATGCGATTTCGACCCATTCAAAGCACATACAAACTGGCCCCTCAGGCCGGAATTGATTGATTGACTTGAAACGATACACAGATTAAACTCTGCTTAGGTTTCTCCCCCACCCGATAGCTCTCAAGTATTTAAAACTTTTCTTTGTGTCGAGCACTAGAAGACCTTCGACCAGCCGGCCCGTCGACGTGTAAGCGAAAGCGATCAGTCGTCGAGGGCGAGGTTTATTTATCCAACGCGGCCGGATTGCACAGGCCAGCGAAGCAGGTTCAGAGACGCCGGGATCAGAGAAGCCAGGGTCAGACTCGCCAGGACCAGTGAAATCAGGAAAGGTGGTGCTCATGGATTCCCAAGACTTTATCGAAATGAGCAACGACATGCGGTCGATAGGCCCCAACGGCGACGCTCGCGGGCCGGAGGCCATGGGTGGCCGCGCCAAGTTGCTGTCGATTGCGATCCTCGATCCGAATTTTGAGCGCCGCAACGCAGTGGCCGGCGTTCTTTGTGGGCTGGGATCGCATGAGATCAAGCCGAGAGTGACGACGCTGATGAACCTCGAGGACTTCCGCTCGCTCACAAAACAGGAATTCAGGATCGTATTCGTGGCCGTTGACGGAGATGCGAATGCGGCCATGGCGACGATTGAAACCGTCTGCAGCAGCGGCTCGGCCATTGCCGTGGGCTACTCGCCATCCACGAATGACGACTTGCTGATCAACTGCATCAGGGCGGGCGTGCGAGAGTTTCTGGTCTATCCATTTGCTCCGGCGGTGGTTGAAGCCGCTCTCATCCGGGTGAGTGGCCGCGGCATGCTACAACCGGAATCAAAGAAGGTGGTGGGCAGGAGCTTCGTATTTATTGGGGCGAAAGGCGGCTCGGGCGGCACCACCGCCGCGTGCAATTTTGCAGTCTCGATGGCCAAGGATTCGAAGAAGGAAACGCTGCTGATCGACCTCGACTTGCCGCTGGGCGATGCGGGCCTGGTCCTGGGAGTCGCGGGCGAATTCTCAACTGTCGACGCATTGAACGATCCCGACCGGCTCGATTCCACTTTTCTCAGGCAACTATCGGCTCAACACAGTTCCGGCTTGTATGTGCTTGGCGCGCCGGGTCAGTTTGTTAAGTCAACCGTGACCCGCGAGGGAATCGAAAAGCTGATCGAGGTCGCCTCGGCGACATTCGAATATGTAGTCGTGGATGCCGGCTCCCGGTGGGATCTGGCGCAGACTCGCGTGTTCGATATGGTTTCGACGATTTATCTTGTCACTCAGGTTGGCGTCGCCGAGCTGCGCAACGCCAATCGCCTGATTACCGGATGCCTGCAGCCGTATGCGCATAAGCTCGAGGTCGTGTTGAACCGGTATAAGGACATGAAGTTCGGCATGGAGTCCGATGCGGTTGAGAAGGCCCTTACCCGGCAGGCCGATTGGCGGATTCCGAACGACTACGAGGCAGTGATGGAAATGCAAACCACCGCAACGCCATTAGCCCTGAAGGAGTCGAGAATTCAGCAGGCGATCCAGAAGATGGCCCGGTTCGCGTCGGGGCTCCCCGACGAACAGCAACGGAAGAAAAAGAAGTTCGGCCTGTTCGGCTTCGCATCAGGGGTTTGAGGGCAAAGCGGGCCTGACGATGCGGTTCTGCGACGGCCTCGGAACGAATCGTGCTGCTTTTGCCATGGGAGTGCTGCCAGGTTTTGCGCGCTGCCCGGCTGGCGAGAGCCTGGGCTTCGGTTTCGTCAAAGGCTGATTAGGTGAAGCTTGATTGGATGAGGCTTGATCGAGCGTGCCGGAATCTTCGTCAGCGGGGAATTTTTCGTCGTCTTTGCCGGCGATGGCGGCGCGCATGAAGTTGATCCATGTGGGCAGCGCGGCCACAGCGCCGGTTTCCTTATTCCCCAGCGATTCGCGACTGTCATAGCCCACCCACACGCCGCAGGTGACGGAAGGCGAGAAACCCAAAAACCAGGCATCGGTGAAGTCGCTGGTGGTTCCCGTTTTGCCACCGAGCGGATGATTCAACTGCGCTGCGGCCTGTCCGGTGCCGTGGTCGGTGACGCCACGCAGCAGCGTCATCATGGTGCGCGCCGTTTGCTGGTCAAGCACCTCGTCGACGGCGGGCGTCTGCTGCCAGAGAACAATTCCGTCGGCGTTGGAGACCTTGCGGATGAGGTGCGGTGCAACGCGGATGCCGTCGTTGGGAAAGACGGCGTATGAGGCAACCTGCTCCTGAAGCGTGATCTCAACCGCGCCCAGCGCCACGGGGAGATACGGCGGAATATTCGAAGTGACGCCGAAGCGATGGGCCACGTCAATGACCTTGCGAATGCCCACGCGCGCGGCGAGCTTGAGCGCGGGAATGTTGCGCGACTCGGCGAAGGCATTGGCGACGGTCATCGCGCCCTTGTAGTCATTCTCATAGTTGTGCGGCACGTAGTCGCCGAAGCGCACCGGCCCGTCGACGATGATGTCGGTAGGCTTGACGCCGTCCTCGATAGCCGCGGTGTAGACATAGGGCTTGAAGCTGGAACCGGTTTGCCTTTCTGCCTGCGTTGCCCGGTTGAAGACGCTCAGCGCGTAGTCGCGGCCGCCCACCATAGCGAGCACGTCGCCGCTGGTGTTGTCGATGGCCAGCAGCGCGCCCTCGGCGCCGGAGTCCTGCTCGAGGGATGCGCGGCGCGAACCGCTTTCAATGGCCGCAGTCATGCGGACATAGATGATGTCACCGGGTTTGGCAACCGCATCGCCGTAGCGCATTCCGGTCCACTGCCAATCAGAAGGCAACAGCAAGATCTCGGAGCCGGGTTGGCCTGCTGGGCCAATGCGCGCATGAATCTCGAGCGGAAGAACACGGGTTACAAGCGCGTGGACATAGTCGCCGGGGCTTGCCTGCACTGCCCAGTCAGGATGGCGATAGCTTTCAAGCGTAGCGCCGGCAAGAACATTTTCCAGCTTGCCGCGCCAGCCGTGACGACGCTCATAAGCAGCCACCCCATCTACAACGGAGCGATTGGCGACATTTTGTAAGTCGAGGTCGAGCGTGGTATCGACGCGCAGGCCGTCTTCATGAACTTCTTCGGCGCCGAAGCGGTTGTCGAGTTCCTCGCGGACTGCATCCTGAAACCAGGGCGCGACAAGGCCGACGGGCCGCGCCATTTCTAAGCCGAGCGGAGCGTTGCGCGCGGCATCAGCCTGGGCGTGGGTAATGGCGCCATCGGATTCCATCTCACTGATCACGAGGTTGCGCCGGCGCAGCGCGCGCTCGGGATAGAGCAACGGCGAAAACGCCACCGGCCCTTTGGGCAGGCCGGCGAGCAAAGCCGCCTCAGTCAGCGTGAGGTCGCGAGCGTGTTTCGAAAAGAAATATTCTGACGCGGCTTCAAAGCCGTAGTTTCCGCTGCCCAGATAAATCTGGTTGCCGTAGAGGGTGAAGATCTGTTCTTTGGTGAAAGCGCGCTCGATCTGGATGGCGAGGTATGCCTCCTGCACTTTGCGCATGGCGGTGCGGTCAGAGGACAGAAAAAGATTGCGCGCCAACTGCATGGTGAGCGTAGATGCGCCCTGCGCGCGGCCATGAGATCGGATGTCATGCCAGGCAGCGCCGGCAACACGAAAGACGTTGATGCCCCAGTGCGACTCGAAGTTCTTGTCTTCGATGGAGATCACGGCCTGGCGCAAGACAGGGGCGAATCCGTCGTAGCCAACCACCTCTCGGCGCTCGAGAGCGAAGGAGCCGACGATGCGGCCCTTGCGATCGTAGAGATCGGTGATGGTGGAGGGCCGGAAATGCTCGAGATCCTGAATCTGCGGAAGGTCAGCGGAGTAGACCAGCGTGAGGCCGGCAAGCGAGCCAGTAATTGCAGCAAGCAGCACCAACGCAGCGATGGCGGAGCGCCCGGCTATTTTGTGACGACTGCGCGCGGGGAGCTGCGGTGCGGAAGATCGGCGTGGCCGGGCGGACGAGCGCGTGCCGAGTTGCGCGCCGAGGGGTTGCGTGCCCAGGGGCTGCGCGCTCGGGGTCCGCTCTTTGGGCGGCTGATTGGACGTAGTTGCCAAGGCGGGGATGGCCTCACGGGCAGGCCTCCGCCTTGCGAGGCGGAGGAGTGCCTCACCCTAAGGCTAGCACTGGTTCGCTCTGGAAAACGGGATGCTTTTGAGGCCCGCGTTACCTCCGTCAACGGTGGGAAGACGCGCCTTAATCCTTCCCGCAATGGCCCTACCCGGAGCTTGAGCTCGAAGAGCAATAGATGATCGCGTTCAATCAGTGCTTCGCATGGACGACATGAACACCGGCGTGACCGGGCGCGAGCCCTTGGACGGCGCGGCCGAACCTGGACGCGATCTCCTCGAAACCGCTGTCTTCAATGGCACAGAATCCGTGTGAGCGAAGAATTGCTGCTATCGCATCCGGCTCGAAACGCCTATCCGAACGCTCGCCGATTTTTTCAAGCATTTCGGCCCGCGCCTTTTCTATTCGCTTCAGCTCTTCTGAGAATGCCTCGGGTGGTTCCATGTAGTCGAACACCACCTCCGACTTCTGGATTGACGATATGTAGTCCAGCGTGCGACCGATAGCGTCCTCTGTGAGATATGGCACAACGCCGAGCCAAGAGAAAAACGCGGGTGAGTTCGGCTGAAAGCCCGCGGCGACGAGCTTATCCCCCAAATCGTCTTGTTCGAAATCGACTGGAACGAAAGTGAGCCATGGCGGAAGTGCGATTTGAGCCTCGGTCAAGCGCTCGACTTTCCATGCTTGCGTCGCGGGGTGGTCCACTTCATAGATACTGATCTGTCGTGCGCCATGAGGATTCCGGAGAGCGAAAGTGTCGAGTCCGGCGCCAAGGATTACGATCTGCTGAGTCCCTTTTTCGACAGCTCTTGACAGTGCATCTTCCGCAATTCGGCTTCGCGCGGCGGTGATCAGTCGTCCGATGCTGGCCAGAGGGTGCGCGTTCGCAAATTGAAGCGCTGCGTTTTCGTCTTCACGCAGAATTCTCAGGGCAAATGGATCGTAGAGGATTGCGCCACGATCGAGCAGCTGATGAGCGGCTCGTTGCCGGGCGATCATCAGGGCTGTGCGGCTGGGTTCATTGGCCTTCATGTTTGGGGTCTCTGTTCTCATCAGGCGATCCGCGTTCTCACGGATTTTTGCTCAGGGCCTTTTGAGAATAATCATAATGTTGGGAGCGATTCAGGAGCGAACGGGGCGGGCTCGTAAATTGCAAGATCGATCAAAGATTGGAAGGAATTGCGTTCAGACAGGTCAGCAGTCCGTGCGAACGGGCTAACGATCAGCCGACCGAGTCTCGTCCCTTGGGTCCGGTTCCTAAGAGTCTGGTCCCTATTAGCTCTTGGCCTTCAGCAGCGACAGGGCCTGATTGAGCGGCGCGTCGCCATTAGATGGAGGCAGCGGCTCGCCATCATCCTGAGGAGAAGCGACGACAACGTTGGGAGTGACCGCAACATCCTCAATTTTTTTGCCGTCGGGGTCTTCGTATTTGGCCACGGTCAGCATGAGGCCAGCGCCGTCGGGCAGGTCGATGGTTTTTTGGACCGTCCCCTCTCCGAAGGTGTGCTCGCCGACTACGTCGCCGCGCTTGAGGTCTTCAATGGCAGCGGCGGTGAGCTCAGGCGCGCCATAGGTGCCGCGATTTACCAGCACTGCTACCGGCGCATCGGTCAGGAAGAGGGAAGGATCCGCGCTGAAGGTGTGGAGCGGATACTTCTGGCCCTCGAGCGTTGCCAAGGTCCCCTGTTTTATGAAGAAGTTGGCCAGGCGCAGTCCCTGACTTGGATCGTCGCCGGTGGTGTCGCGGAGGTCGAGAAGGATCTTGTGGCCTTTTCCCGCGGCTTTGATGCGGGCAGCGATGTCGTCGACGCGGGCTGAGGTCAAAACGCCCGGCTTGAGATAGAGGATGGTTGCGTTCTCGTAGAACTGCTCTCCCAGCGGCGGGGTAGCGATCACGCCTCGCGTGAGGGTGATGGAGTCGGGATCGGGCTTGAAGGGCCTGACCACCGAGATTGTTACTGTGGTGCCGGGCTTGCCGGTGAGCATGAAACGAACGATTGCGAGCGGCAGGTCGTGGGTCGACTGGCCGTCAATCAGATCGATTACGTCGCCATCGTGCAAATGATTCTGGTCGGCGGGCGATCCGGGCAGCACATTGACCACCGTGGCGTAGCCGAAGCGCTTGGAGATGGTGAGTCCAACTTGCGCATTATCGGTGGCAGGGCGGTCTTTATAGATTTTGTACTCGGCTGGAGTGAGATAGCTGGAATCGGGATCGAGCGAGTCGAGAAGGCCGTGGAGAGCGCCGGTGGTGACAGCGGGAATGTCGGGCGGGGTGACGTAGTAGTTCTGAATCTTGCGCAGAACCTCGGCGTAGACGCGCATCTGCTTGTAGGCTGCATCCTGTTCGTCGCCGGCATGAACGCCGATCCAGCCGAGCTCGCCCAGAACATAGCTGATGCCGAGGCCGGCGAAGATCACAAGGGAGATTGCAAAGACAAAACGCTGGAAAAATCGGGACACTCACACCACCAAAGCAGCATTCAACGGACGCCAGCTGCGCACACTCTATAGACGCAATGATACCCCAAGTAGCTCTCAGAAAACGTGACGAGCTCTCGGAAGTAACTGAAACAAAGGGTTGGAGGGGTTGAAGCGGGGTAGATCGGTACGGCGGCCCGCGGGAAAAGTCTACTGAGGCAGGACGAAGCCGATGGTGAGGCGATTGCCGCCCTCAGTGCCGTTTTCGAGGCGCTGGTAGGCGATCGTGCTGGCGAATTTGCGCATGAGCAGGATTCCGCGGCCCCCGGGGCGAAGCAAGTCCTCTGGCGAGGGCGCGGGCTGTTCCTCGATTAACGGAGCAGTGAGAGGATCGAATGGGGGAGCCTGATCTTCGATGGTGAAGATGAGTTCGTGCGCGTTTGGCGAGACGTATTCGACGGTGAGTGTGTGGCCGGGTTGACCGCCGTAGCCGTGGCGGATGACGTTGGAAATCGCCTCTTCAAGGCAGAGATGGATCGTGAACGCGGTGTCAGGCGAGAGTGCGTGTTCTGCGACGATGGCCTCGATCCAAGGCCAGAGCGCGGCCATATCGTCGAGCTGACTTTTCAGGGTCAGCCGGGACACGGGCTTGACTGTGTCTTCTGCGGGCATGGTTTCCGCCGGGAAAACAATTGCGTTCATTGCAGTGCAGCCGTTGCCGCGGCCAGATCGTGGTGAATCGGCAGAAGCGAATCGATATTACTAGCTTTAAGAACCGATTCCACCATTTCTGTCGGCGCGTAGATGACGACTTTTCCGCCCTTGCTGAGCACCGCGCGCGCGGGAAGCACAATGGACCGCAGACCCATGGAACCGAGGAAGGAAACCTTTTCCAAGTCGATCAGAAGCTTCTTTGCGCTACCCGCGATCAGGTTCATCTTCATATCGACAGCGGCGGCGCCTCCGATGTCCATGCGTCCATCGAGTTCCACCCTGGTGATGCCGCCGTCCATTTCCTGCGTGGAGAGTTGCATTTCGATTGCCCTTTTCTTTTGAGCGATATTCGGGAATCTACGAACCCGATGGTACCGGCGGATTGTGACAGTCCTGTTACAAACGCAAAAGATCAGAACAGATCGCTGAGGCTGGTGTTGAAGGAGATCGACAGTACGGCGTCCTTGGAGATGGGAACGGTGATTTTCGACTTCGCTGAGCCGTTTTCGAGCAGTTGAACCTTGAGGGTCTTGCCCTTCTTAGCCTTGAAATCGCTGCTCAGGGGCTTGGAGTCCCATTCCTGGCCGCCGCTCTTGAACGAGACCTGGAACTGCTGCATTCCGGGAGGAGCAAACAAATTGTCGAGGTTGCTGCCATCGCCGGTGATGAAGTGAATGTAAGGCTTGTTGTTCATTGCTATGGTGAAGGGAAGGCCCTTGGGGAATTTGCTGACGTCGATCTTCAACTTGCCGTTCTTGTTCGGATCAGCCTTGCGGGGATCGAATGCAGTTGGCGTAGCGGGTGCGGGCGGTTGGGTTTTTGCCGGCGTGGGGTTGGTGGCGGGAGCTGGCTTGGGCGCAGGGGCCGACGGTTGGGTGACGGCGACAGGCTGCGGCGGGGCGGTTGTTTTGGCGGAAGCGGGCTTGCCCGCGGATGGTTTAGCCGACTTTGGCGAATTGTCTGGAAGCGTGCCGGGCTTGGTTTCTGGACCAGTACCGGGTTTTGCCGGCGTGGCGACAGGAACGGTTATGGGAGCAGGCGGAGTCTGGCCGCCGGTAAAAGGCTGAGGAGGATTCTGCTGGGGCTGGGGAGCGGGAACCGTGACCACCGGATGCGGCGTCGGCTCGGGCGGTTTACGATGCGCGAGCCAGTACCAGCCGCCGGCAATCACAGCCGCCAGACCCGCAACAGAAAGCAACCCGATTCCGAAGAGCGATTCAAACTGCATCGGCTTTGAGGGCTTCTTCGCCGCCGGCACTTGACCCGTCTTGGTGGTCTTAGCGGCCGTGACGGCCTGTGCCGGGGGAAGGAATGCGCCTGCGGGTCCGGGACCGAGAGTGACGTCAGAGTTTACCGGAGGAGGAGCAAAATTAGCGGATTGAGAAACTGTATTCCCGGAACCAGTGCGCAAGGCGGCCAGTTCCTGGGCCATCTCTTCGCCGGTCTGGAAGCGATCCGCGGGACTCTTGGCGAGGGCCTTGAGAATGACCGCTTCATAGCGAGCGGGAATGGCGGGGTTGAGCTTTGCCGGCGGAATCGGCTCGGTGTAGACGACCTTATAAGAGACGGCCGTCATGGTCTCGCCGGGAAATGGCTGCTCGCCAGTAGCGAGGGAGTAAAGAATCACACCCAGTGAAAAAAGGTCGGCACGGCCGTCGATGGGCGAACCGGTGAACTGCTCGGGCGGCATGAACGAAGGCGTGCCCAGCAACTGCCCGGTGGTGGTGATGTCGCTGGACGCCAGCTTGGCGATGCCAAAGTCAGTGATGCGCGGCCGCTCGCTGCCGTAAACGGCTTTTGAAGTCATGAGAATGTTGGCGGGCTTGATGTCGCGGTGAATCACGCCTTGCCGGTGCGCGTAGCCAAGAGCTTCGGCGATTTGCTGAATGATTTCAGACACGCGATCGAGCGTGTACCGCTCGCCCTTCTTGATGACGTCGGCGAGGTTTCTGCCTTCGACAAACTCCATGACGAGGAAAGGCACACCTGCATCGTCGCCCACGTCAAAGACAGGCACAATGCCGGGATGCGCCAGCACGCCAGACGCGCGCGCCTCGCGATAAAAACGCGTCCTGTATTCTTCGCTTTGAGCGCCTTCAAGCGCGGTAGTATGGATGGTTTTGAGAGCGACGATGCGGCCGACGGCAGGGTCGCGGGCCTTGAAGACGCTTCCCATGGCCCCGCGGCCCAATTCCTCGACAATCTCATACCTTCCAATGACTTTGGGGTCGCCCATGGTGAGGATTGTACCAATCCCGCGCGGCAGTCTTCAGCAGATTCGGCGGTGAGAACGTCAACCCGCGGAGCGGGTCTGGACCGGTGTGTTTTGGCAAGCGGATTCAGGCGGGTGGGTCAGGCAGCCTTGCGGTAGCGAACAACCAGCAGCGTGAGGTCATCTGACTGATGCTCGCCCCTGGTAAAGTCGCGCACTCCATCGAGGATGGCCGCTTGCAGATCTTCGATCGACTCGGGATCGCGGCCGGTCATTACTTTGGTTAGCCCGGAGACCTCGAACAGTTCATGGTCGGGATCCTCGGCTTCAGTAACGCCATCGCTGAAAAGAACGAGCGTGTCATCCGGCTCAAGCTGGATTCGCACCGACGTGAACTCCGCCTCGGGAATTAGGCCAACGGGGAATGATCCCTCGGTGTAGAGTTCGCTCACTTGTCCCTTTCGAAGCAGCAGCGGCGACGGATGGCCGGCCTTGATGTATTCGAGCGTGCCGTCGGCGCCGACCATTCCGATAAACATGGTGGCGTAGCGGCCGACTTCCGCGTGGCGGCAAAGGAAGCGGTTGACGTGATTGAAGACTTTTACGGGATCGGCGCCCATGGTCAGGCCCGACAACGCGCCTTGCAGCATGGTGGTGAGGAGCGCCGCGCCCAGGCCTTTGCCGCTGACGTCGGCAATCAGGATTGCGGTGCGATCCTCGCTCATTGGAACGACATCGTAATAGTCGCCGCCGACTTCATGGCATGGATAGTTGACCCCGGTCACGGCCAAATGCGGACACTCGTTGAGATTCTGCGGCAAAAGCGCCTGCTGAATGGTGCGCGCGATCGACAACTCCTGCTCCAGCCGCTGGCGCTCGCGTTCGCGCTCTACCAGGCGCGCGTTGTCCATAATGCTGGCGGCCTGCACGGCGAGCGCATCGAGAATCTGGCGGTCGAGCGCGGAAAACCCAGCGATGCGGCGCGAGTCAAGGTAGAGCACGCCCAGCAATTGGCCGCGCTCATTTTCGGCGCCCGTGTCGGCGGTGGAGCGCGACGAGGCATACAACGGAATGGCGACCACCGCGCGCAGCCCCTGAACCACGATGCTTTCCGCGGCCTTTAAATCAAGGCCGGCCAGGTTCAGGTCTTCAGTAATCACGGCCGCTTGTTTGCTGATGGCCTGGTTAATCGCGGTCTGGCTGGGATTGAGTGTTTCCGGCGGCAGGTCCTCGGCTTTGTTGCTGCGGGCCTGGTGAACACGCAGCGCGCCGGTCGAATCAGGCTCGATGAGCAGGCCACGGTCGGCATGCGTGACAGAGATGGCATGATCGAGCATCGTGCCCAGCACGGCGTCAAGAGGAAGCTGCGAGTGGAGAAGCGATGTAGCTTCAAGCAGCAGATTGAGCTTGTTCAACCCACCGGAGCCCGTCGTGCCCGTGAAGTCGGAGATGGAGCCGATGCGCGTAAGCAGGTTGGCAACTTGCGAGGTCTGTCGCGCGGACGCGGCCGGAGTCGATGCCCCATGAAAGACGATTCGATAACTGTCTTCGATGCCGAAGGTGATCGTGTCGCCGTTGCGCAACATGTGGCGATCGATTCTGGCGCCATTCACGAAGACGCCATAGCGGTTGCCGCGATCCTGCAAACGGAAGCCTGCGCCCTCTGGTGTAATGGTCGCGCAATTGCGAGAGATGCGCCCATCGGAAAGCTGCAACGCGTTGTCACCCACGCCGCCGCGCCCAATGTTGAATGGCTCATGCGTCAGGTCGACATTTTCTCGCGAACCGTCGGGGGCGAGGACTTCGAGTGTGGCTTCGGCCTGCGAGGAATGATCAGCCATGGGATACCACTTGCATGAGATTCAATGTGGGCAAATTGTAACATGCAGCATCGATGAGACTTGAGAGGAGTGGAAGGATTGGGTCCGCCTGCGCAAAACGCTCTGGCACGATTGCCGACCTGCCGAGCCGTAGCTTGCCCGAAGCGGGCGAAGGCTGGTGGCGGAGGGCAGGATCGAACTGCCGACCTTGGGGTTATGAATCCCACGCTCTAACCATCTGAGCTACTCCGCCGGGAGGGAGACGTTGGCTGAAGAACAACGCACAGCAACGCCAGATTTGATGATACGGGGGACGAGAATGGCAGGTCAAACGACGCACGGGGCGGGCGCTCGATGGCTGCGCAGAGGGCGCGTTGTCGTGGCTCCGATCACAGCTCCGAATTAGCCCCTTTGCGCCCATGTACACTCGTCTGCATGAGTTCGCTCCGCATCGCCGCGGTGATTCCCGCGCGGCTGGGATCAACGCGCATGGCGCGCAAGGTGCTGCGCCCGATTGCCGGGCGGCCGATGGTGGAGTGGGTATGGCGCGCGGCCAGCGCCAGCGGCCTGATGGATCCGGTTGTAGTGGCGACCGATGCAGATGAAGTTGCGGAGGCCTGCCGGGCGCGGGCGATTCCGGTAGTGATGACTTCGCCGAGTTGCCCGAGCGGGTCGGATCGGGTGAGGGAAGTGGCCGGGCAGATCGACGCAGACATCTACGTCAATATTCAGGGTGACGAGCCGACTCTTACGCCGGACTTCTTTCCGCCGCTTCTGGATTTGTTCCGGCGGCCGGAGGTTGAGGTTTCTACGCTTGCGGTTCGTTGTCCGCCGGAGGAATTCACCAATCCCAATGCGGTGAAAGTGGTGACGGCGCTGGACGGCCGCGCGCTTTATTTCTCGCGGGCGACGATCCCATTTGACCGCGACGGAGTGGGATTCGCGGGCTATCGAAAGCATCTGGGAATTTATGCCTACCGCAAGGCGGCGCTGGAACGGTTTGCGGCGCTGCCGCCCACGCCGCTGGAGAAACTGGAGCGTCTGGAGCAGCTACGGCTGCTCGAAAACGGCATTGACATTTATGTGGCGGAAGCGCCGAGAGACACGATTGGCGTGGATACGGAGGAGGATTTGGCGAGGGCGGAGGAATTTCTTAAGAGTGTTGGGGCGAAAACTAGGAGTGTAGTCGGGAAAGTGAATTGCGCGCAAGAATCGGAGTGCGGCTGCGGCGCTGATGGGCGACGATGAAGTTCATGAGTAGCTATCAGCAAATCGCGATTCATGCAAAAGACATTCTGACTGCTAGCAATGTTGTGACTATGACTCTGCCGACGAACTCACTTGCACCTGCGGTTTCGACGCTCGATCCTGAGGTCGCGTGGAAGCAGCTGGTCGCCCGCGACCGGAATGCGCGCTTCGTTTACGGCGTGACGACGACGGGCGTCTTTTGCCGTCCGGGTTGCGCGAGCCGCAGGCCGATGCGCAAGAACGTGCGCTTCTTCGAGACGGCCGCGGAAGCACACGGCGCAGGCTTTCGCGCGTGCAAACGCTGCGCCACCACTGCGTGGGGCAGACCTTTGGAAAAAATTCGTGCGCATATTGAAGCGAATCTCGACCGGCCGGTGCTCCTTAAAGAACTGGGCCGCGTCGCAGGGCTGAGCCCTTTCACCGTGCAGCGGCTGTTCAAGCGCGAGATGGGCGTAAGCCCTTTACAGTACCTGCGCGCGATGCGAGCGGGACGGCTGCGCGGAGCGTTGAAGCAGGGAGAAAGCGTGACCGATGCTATTTATACCGCAGGATTTGGCTCATCGAGCCGCGCCTACGAGGGAAATCAATTGGGCATGACGCCGGCGCGGTTTGCGAAAGGCGGTAAAGGCGAGCACATTGCATTTACAACGGCTCGCACGCCTTTTGGATGGGTGATTGTTGGAGCTACGCCACGAGGATTGTGCTGGTTGTCGCTCGGGTCGACTTCGGCCGAGGCGGAAGCGAGTTTGCGGGCGGAGTTTCCAGCGGCCGACGCTGCGGCGCGATAATTCGCTTTCTCGGCTTGTAGATGCGGCGCTTGAGAGCGTGCGAGAGGGGAATGACCTAGCCGGCCGCGCAGGCCGGTCAGACGCTCTCGACTTGCGTGGGACGGTTTTCCAACTGCGCGTGTGGCAGGCGCTGCGACAGATTCCACGCGGCGAAACGCGGAGCTACTCGCAGTTGGCGCGCGAGATGGGCGATCCAAAATCCACGCGCGCCGTGGCTCGAGCGTGCGCAACGAATCGGGTTGCATTGCTAGTGCCGTGCCATCGCGTGGTGGGCGCCGACGGCTCGCTCACCGGCTACCGCTGGGGCGTGGAGCGCAAGCGACAGCTGCTGAAGGCTGAGCGGGCCTGAACGAACAAATCTCAGGCCCACAACAATTCTCAAGTCCCGTTCGCGGCCGGCGCACTTTTCAGCCGCTACAGACTTCAGCCGGTGTAGCCGCCGGAGGCGTAGACGGTCTGGCCACTGAGCCAGCCGGAATCCTCTGAGGCCAGAAAGGCTGCGACTTCGGCGATATCGCGCGGTTGCCCGATGCGGCCAAGCGGAGTTTGAGATGCGGCGTGCTGTGCGAATTCGCTGCCGATGAAGCCCGCGCCATGAGTGCCTTCTGTTTCGACCAGGCCCGGATTCAGAGCATTGACCCTGATCTTTTTGGGGCCGAGCTCTTTGGCAAATGAACCGGTGATTGAGTTGACCGCTCCCTTGGTTGCGCTATAGACCGCGGCGTTTGCGAAACCGGACGAAACCACGGAGCCGATGTTGATGATGCTTCCGCCCGCAGGATTGAAGCGCTCGACCGCAGCCTGCGTCGTGAGAAGCAAGCCAAGGACGTTTAAGTTGAACTGTTTGTGGAAATGCTCGGGCGTGATCTGTTCCAGCGCGCCGAATTCGTAAATGCCGGCATTGTTGACCAGGATATCGATGGGGCCGAGCTGCTCGGCTACGGACTTGACGAAGGGACCGACGGAGTCGGGATTCGACAGGTCTGCCTGGAACGCGACGGCTTTGCCGCCGGCGGCCTTGATCTCCGCGACCACTTTGTCCGCGCCAGCCTTGCTGCCCGAGTAGTTAACTGCCACGGCTGCTCCGCGAGCCGCCAATTCGCGGGCGATGGCCGCGCCAATGCCTTTGGATGCGCCGGTAACCAACGCCACTTTGCCTTGAAGATTTTTCATTTGCCTGCTCCCTGCCGAAATGCCATCGGTTCGACATTTCGATAACTGTCGAATTGATTCGGAGAACGCGGAAGAGGATTCAGAAGGTTTGTGGAAATCTTTTTGGGGCCGGTTAGCTGCCGGTACAGGAAGCCGGCTCGAGGGCGGTTAAACCGGCGGCCAGAGAGCTGAGAACTCCCGGACGCAGCGAGAGATAGGCGAATTTGCCCTCGCGACGAACCTCGATGAGGCCGGCTGTCTCCAGCTCCTTGATGTGGTGGGAGAGCGTGGCGGCGGAGATGGGCAATGCAGCGAGAGCCTGAGAGCAGCCAAGCGGGCAGCCGGCTTTTGCAATTTGCTGCAGAAGCTCGAAGCGTCGCGGATCGGCCAGCGCCTTGAGAACGAGCGCGCGTTGAGCCTGGTTGAGGCGCGCGGGCTTCGCGGCTTTGGTTGCTCGTGCGGGTTTTAGGGCGACTGGCATCGGAAAATATTCCTCGCGCTACGGGTTGCTACCCATTTTAGATCGAAGCTTATTTTAGATTGAAGATCGTCGGATTCGATTCAGTGGGAAAACTTCTGAAGAAATCGCGCAGAAAAGAAATGGGCGGGCCAGATGCCCGCCCATCTCATCTGATTCTGTTGATCCTAGTGGCAGCCGCCGACCAGTTTTCCTCCGGCCGCTCCAGGAGTCGTGAGCAAAGCTGGAATTTTGGCGGTGAGTGTTGGCGGCTCGTAGTTGAAGAAGACGCCGGAGCACGCGATATTCCCGTTGAGATGGAAGAGCGCGTAGGTTCCAACGGCTCCGCCGCTGTAGCTGGTCTTGGTGCCGGTTATTCCGTTACCTGACTTCATCAAAGTTCCGCCGGACTCGAGCGCCTTGAGGGAGAGCACATACCAGACGCCGTTTGCTCCGGAGCGAGCGTCGGGCGAAGCCGCGTCAAGTTCCTGTGCCAAGCCATCGGCCCTGAGGACGGCATTGAGATGCGAGATCACCGGGGCTTGCGCTTGCGGCGGCGCACCTGCAGGCGGCTTAGGAGCGTCGAAGACATCCGGCTCGGTGAGCGATTTCAGGAAGCTGTCGATCGCGTCCGCAATTGCGTGCTTGTCGGCGTTCGCATGCGAATCGGCTTCTCCAGTACCGGCGGCGGCTGGTTCGGCGGAAGGCGATGCTTCCGCATCTTCCTTTGGCGCGACGCAATTGCGCGCTTTGATGAGCGCAACATACTTGGTGAGGAACGGCGAATGATTCGCGTCGATGGCGCTCAGCGAATAGGGCATGTAGTCGTCGGGGATTACGACATCGACGCCGAGCGATCTCAAGTGCCCGGCAACGTCATCGACAAGTGTGCGATCGAGGATGTTGCCTTCGAGTGGCTTTGTTTCGGCGGTGGCACTGAGCAGCGAGGCGGCAAATTCAGCTGCCTGGCTTTCGGGGAACATCCCCATAATGGTGCCGGCCAGCGTCGTGGCCGCTCGTGTTGATGCGCTTGGAGCGCAATAATGATTGGCGCGAAGGGTCAGCATGTCCATGGTGGAAATGTCAGTGCGCCAGAGCTGGAACTCGGAGAGTGCGCTGGAATCTCCGGCGACCACCACCACGCCCACGGGAGGACCGCTGATTGCCTGGGGGCTACAAGCGGAGTCGGCTGCGCCGACGTTGCGCCCAATGCCGCAGCTGAGCGCAATGGCTTCGGAGTCCATCGCAGTGTAGGTGAGCATCTCCGATTCGATGGCAAAGCCTTCCGGATTTGCGGCACTGGCATCACCTTGCGGCGGCGCGGAAGAACTCGAACCCGATCCCGATCCTTTAGAGGATTGCGCGGATCCCTTCTTGGACCCGGCAAAGGCCGCGACACTCAGTGTGAGTACCGCACAAAGAACGATTGGGCTCCGCATAGGCGCAAAAAACCTGAGTACCTGACTCATTCCGTACCTCCAATTTTCTTTGGGGGGGACCTGAATCTGCGGATAGCGCCGGAACAACGAAATACTCGATTACAGGGTGTTGTTGCGTCTGTTCCGCTGATTGACCCCGATAATACCACTTTCCGTGAGACAGAAAGAAAAGAATCTGGCGCGCGGCACATCCCCCGTTTGCAAATGACGTTAGCCGGTCGGAATGAGTTTCAAACTGCCGAGCATCTGTGACGGTAGCGATGGCTCAATGGCTGGTCACGGATGTGCGGCGCGGAGGATCGGGCGCCCGGAATGCTGCGAGAGATTACGGCTTCTTGTCGCCGGTGGCGAGCAGGGTTTGAAACTGCGGCGTCTCCGGCTCCTTGTCAACGACGGTCGCTTCGACGTTGATGAAGCCCGCATTTTCGAGCATGGATTCGAGGTCTGATTCACTAAAGCCGAGCCACTCGTCGGCGTAAAGCTCGCGCGCCTGTTCAAAGCGGTGACGAACCAGATCGAGGATTACGATGCGGCCGCCGGGGACAAGAATTCGCGCGGCTTCAGCCAGTGCGAGTTCGGGGTGCAGCGCGTGGTGGAGTGACTGCGAGAAGAAAACCAGATCGACTTCACCGTCGCCGATGGGAATTTCTTCCATGTCGCCGAGGCGGTAGTCGATGTTCTTCACGCCGTGACGCAGCGCTTGCTCGCGGCCGACTTCGATCATTCTGGCGGAGCTGTCAACGGCGATGACTTTTTTTGCACGCTGCGCAAGCAGCAATGCGGAGGCGCCTTCACCAGCGCCCAGATCGGCAACAACAAGCGGCGGCAGCAAACGAAGAAGTGCTTCGGCCAGGCTCTTCCACGATTTGCCGGGAACGTAATCTTTGCCGAGGCGGCCGGCCACGCTGTCAAAGAACGCACGCATCTTGTCTTTGCGCTTGCGCAGAACGCGGCGCATGGCGGCCTGGTCGTGCGCGGCCTCAGGAATTTCTGTTTCGGCCTGGGAGAGAAGGCGAAGCAAAACGGAGTCGGGACGGGAATCATCGGCCACTGCGAGACGATAGAAGTTGCTCTTACCTGTGCGCCGGTCTTCGACCAATTCGGCCTGCTTGAGCTGTGAAAGATGGGTGGAGATGGTGCTTTGGCCCATGGCCAGAATCTCCTGAAGCTCGGCGACGGAGAGTTCTTCGCCCTTTAGAAGCAACAAGATGCGCAGCCGATTGGGATCGGCAACAACCTTTAACGTTTTGATGATTGACGGCATGGGAGAATTCTGTTACATATCAACATATCACGATACGACGATAAAAGGAGATCTGAATGGCAACCGCAACCCTCGAAGGAACGAAAACCGGCAAGCTCGATAACGAATACAAGGTGGCAGACCTGGGCCTGGCCGATTGGGGCCGCAAGGAAATCGAAATTGCTGAGCAGGAGATGCCGGGGTTGATGGCGATCCGCAACAAGTATGCGGCAGAAAAGCCGCTCAAGGGCGTGCGCGTTACCGGGTCACTGCACATGACCATTCAGACGGCGGTGCTGATTGAGACTCTTGTGAGCCTGGGCGCCGAAGTGCGCTGGGCGAGCTGCAACATTTTCTCCACGCAGGATCACGCGGCGGCGGCGATTGCGGCGGCGGGCGTTCCGGTTTTCGCGTGGAAGGGCGAGTCTCTGGAAGATTATTGGGATTGCACTTATCGCGCGCTCACGCACAAGGGCGGCAAAGGGCCGGAGCTGATCGTCGACGACGGCGGCGACGCGACGCTGCTGATTCACAAGGGCTATGAACTGGAGAATGGCGATCGCTGGGTCGATACGGCTTCAGGCAATCACGAGGAGCAGGTGATCAAGGACCTGCTGAAGAAGGTTCTTGCCGAGGACAAGCAGCACTGGCACAACCTGGTAAAGGATTGGCGCGGCGTGTCGGAAGAGACGACCACCGGCGTGCACCGGCTTTACAAGATGATGGAGCAGGGCAAGCTGCTGGTGCCCGCAATCAACGTCAATGATTCTGTTACAAAAAGCAAGTTCGACAATCTTTACGGCTGCCGCGAGTCATTGGCTGATGGCATCAAGCGCGCGACGGACGTAATGGTGGCGGGCAAGGTCGCAGTCATTTGCGGTTACGGTGATGTGGGCAAGGGATCGAGCCATTCGCTGCGCGGCATGGGGGCGCGCGTTGTGGTCACGGAGATTGATCCGATCAATGCGCTACAGGCGGCGATGGAAGGATTCGAAGTTGCGCCGGTTGAAGACACGCTGGGCCGGGGCGACATTTACGTTTCCTGCACGGGCAACACGGACATCATCACGCTCGAGCACATGGAAAAGATGAAGGACCAGGCGATCGTCTGCAACATAGGCCACTTCGACAACGAAATCCAGATCGACCGGCTGAACGAGGCGAAGGGCGTGGTGAAAACCAACATCAAGCCGCAAGTGGACAAGTACACGTTCCCCGATGGGCACTCGATCTTTGTGCTGGCCGAGGGACGGCTGGTGAACCTGGGCTGCGCGACGGGCCATCCGAGCTTTGTGATGTCGAACAGCTTTGCTAACCAGACGCTGGCGCAGCTCGATCTGTGGAAGAACAGGGACAGCTACAAGGTGGACGTGTACGTGCTGCCCAAGAAGCTGGACGAGGAAGTGGCGCGGCTGCATCTGGAGAAGATCGGCGTGAAGCTGACTACGCTGACCAAGAAGCAGGCCGACTACATCGGCGTGCCGGTGGAAGGGCCGTACAAGACGGAGAGCTACCGGTACTAAACAGCAGGGACCAGGGACTCGGGACTAAGGGACTAGGAAATGCACGTCAATTGCCGGTCGCTCAGAAGCATGGGGTGGCCGGCAATTTTCGTATCAAGTTAAAGAGAGAGCGTCGATGGCTTCGCAGCACACATTTTCGTTCGAGTTGGGTCCGCCGCGGACGCCGGAGGCCGAGGCTAAGTTGCCGGCGGTGATAGCGCGCCTCGCCGAAGTCAGGCCGGACTACTTCTCAGTCACCTATGGGGCCGGAGGTTCTACGCAGGAGGGGACCTACGAGACCATCATGTCGGTGATTCGGTTGACTGGCATCGACGCCGCGCCGCATTTCACTTGCATTGGCTCGACACGCTCCCATGTGGCGGCACAGCTGCAACGCTATCGCGAAGCTGGGGTCAAGAGGATTGTCGCGCTGCGCGGCGATTTGCCGGCGACGGCGATGAGCGCTGCCGCGCCAGGCGAGTTTCACTATGCCAGCGAGCTGGTGAGCTTTATCCGCAAGGAGCACGGCGATGCCTTCCGGATTGAAGTGGCCGCGTACCCTGAGATGCATCCGCAGGCCGCCAGCCCAAGCGAAGACTTTGAGCACTTTCGGCGGAAGGTTGAGGCGGGCGCGGATGCCGCGCTGACCCAGCTCTTTTACAACGCCCACGCATACTTCGACTTCATGGAGCGCTGCGAGAAGGCGGGGATCAAAGTTCCTGTCGTTCCCGGCATTATGCCGATTACCGGTTACGCCAATACGATGCGCTTCTGCGCGGGATGCGGCGCGGACATGCCGCGGTGGGTGAGGCTGCGCCTGGAAGAGCATCAGGATGACAAGCCCGCGCTGCAGGAATTCGGGCTCAACGTGGTGACGCGGCTGTGCGAGACGCTGCTCAAGGGCGGCGCGCCAGGGCTGCATTTTTACACCATCAACCAGGCCGGGCCTACGCTGCGGTTGTGGGAGAATTTGCGGCTGCCGGCGAATCGGTAACGGCGCGGGTGCGATGCGGCCCTGACCGTTAGCTGAGGAAGGTGGCCTTGACGCGTTTTGAGCTAACGAGGTAGCTGATCCAGATGGAAGCACCCGCGGTAGCGCTTGCAGCGCTGGCTTCAAAATCGTGCGTGCCCAACACGGCGTCATTGGCGTGGCTGCGAAAGAGAACGTAAATCGTGTGCACGCATAAATAAACAATCATCAGCCGGGGAAACATCTTGTTCTTGCGATAGAAGAGATAGTTCAAAGCGAGAAGACCAATAAAAAAGATTGTGTCGGCGACGATTTGAGAGACCATGAGATTGGTTACGCCGGGGTGGTCAGAGATCACCTGCTCCAATCCGCCGCCATATAAGGTGCTGAGATCGGCATAAATCCTGGCAACATCTCCGAGCGGCGACAAAAAAAGGGCGATGGCGACCAGGATGAGCCAGCCACCAATTCCATACAGGTGACTGCGAATGCCTGACCCGGGATCAACGCGAGTCTTCAAGTCGGGATAGGCGGGAGCAACGGCCATTGACGGTTGAACGTCAGCGACCGGGGCTGGGGCCGGATCATCGACGGGGGCTCCGCACTGGTCGCACGCTAAAGCGCGCGGGGCGAGCGGAGCAAAGCATTTGCGGCACATGGCTTGCATAGAGTGATTTTCGGAGTCGATGCTCTCTCACTCCGTCGGGGTTGTCAATCGCGATGTGCGATGAAAGCAGAGGCGCGGAACCATCTCAGCCAATCGGGCAGGCCCACGCTGCGGTTGTGGGAGAATTTGCGGCTTGGCGTATCCGCTTAAGCGGAGCTAAACTCAATCCGGTACGTGGATCGATTGCACGAGAATGCTGTAACTGTTCCAATTTCAGCGAGCAGGGTTCAGCGAATCAGGTTCAGCGAAGTTGGTAAGTTCGGTGTAGATGTGCCGGCGCCGCATACTCCGCTGGAGCCTCGAACGAGGCAATTCAAATGACAAAGGCCGCGAATCCGTCGCCCAATTCGGAGCCGGAAACATCCTTATATCAGGTCGTGACGATCGTCTTCGTGGCGCTTTTTTTCGCCGTCGTCCTGATGCTTGGGATCAGCATGGTGCATCACCGCTTCTTTCGAGGCGAACGGGTCCACCAAAACGGGTCTGTCGGACAATAGCGACAACTTGTTAACCTTGGCGTGGAGGCGATCGACCGCATGCCACACCATTTGATGAACCTTATTGCGCAGTACAGCAGTGTTGTTGGATTCATGATTGGGCTGCCGACAGTGGCTGCCACCTATTACCAATCGTTCAAAGCACGGCAGGAGGCTAAGCGCGCACTTGAAGGAACGATGCATAGCGCCAACTGCCTGGAGTTTGTAGCCGGGGATGGTACATGCATCAACCTGGTGCCGCTGGAGACGCTGCACTCGCTGCCGCGCGAAGGCGATGTGCTGTTACTGCCGGGCGACGGAGTTGGAAACGGTTCGGTCTTTCTGCCGGGCGCCTACCTGGTTGAGGCTATCGAACACATCTATACGAAGTCAGAGCGGAAGGGCGCAAGGCCACATGAGGCGCGACTGACAAAGGCCGTGGCGCGCGTGACGTCGTTGAACCCGGCGATGTGAGGGAGTGGGCTGTTCGCATTTAGTTTGCGAGCGTTCAGATGAATCGGCATTGTGGCTTTTGCCTGGGGCTGGCCGCTGGTTCCGATTTGTCACTTCTTGTGATTTGCGGGGACGAGTTTTGCAGCTTCGGGGACGATTTTGATTTCGAACAGTTTTGGCCAGAGCTTGCCGGTGACGAAGAGCCGGTCGTGAGCTGGATCGTACGCGATGCCGTTGAGCACTGCTTCGGGGTCGGTGACCTGGCCCGGCGGCAGAAGGCCTGTGAGGTCGATCCAGCCGAGCACTTTGCCTGAAGCGGGCGAGATGCGGGCGATGCGGTCGGTGTGCCAGACGTTGGCGTAGATCTCCCCGTGCACGTATTCCAGTTCGTTCAACTGGGTGATCTGTGAGCCGTGGTCTTTGACCACGATTCGGCGGACCTGGCGGAACGTGGCTGGATCGAAGAAGCGCAGGGTCGCGGTGCCGTCGCTCAGGATCAGATTCTTGCCGTCCTCGGTGAGGCCCCAGCCTTCTCCGTCGTAGTTAAGGGTGTGCAGCAGGCGGAAGCTGAAGCGGTCATAGACGAAGGCAATGTGCGATTGCCATGTAAGTTGAATGAGCGTGCTGCCCCAGGGAGCAAGTCCCTCGGCGAAGTATTGCGACGGGACGTCTGCTTTTTGCAGGACGCGGCCGGTTTCAAGATCGACCATGCGTAGCGAGGAGCGCCCATTGAGGCCGGTGCTCTCATAAAGGTAGCCATCCTCGTAGAGAAGCCCCTGCGTATAGGCCTGCGGGTCGTGCGGATAGGTGTGGACGACGCGGTAGCCATCGGCCGCAAAGGCGAGCGATGCGGCCAGGAGAAGAATGGCGGCAGCAAATGTGCGGAAAATGGTAGAGATGCGCATAGGGAAATGGGCCGGGTCAGCCCGGTAATCCGCCTTACAAGCGGCCGCCATGGAATTGGCCGAAGTGGCGAGCATGCATGATGGAAATGACAAGCGCGCCGGCAAAGGCCGTGACCAGCTGCCACCAGTAGTGGATATTGAAGTGGCCCAGCCAAACCAGCAAAAGGTAAGCAACGGCCAGATTGAAGAATCCCCAGAGCACGTTGACGAGCGAGGAAGACAGTCCCTTGCCCGGCGGTTTGGCAAACGGCGATTGGAATGGGCGGCCGGAGACTCCGTTTCCGATGTGGGGCACGGAGTTGGCGAGGAAGACGCCGCCGAAGAACCATTCAATGATGTGGACAATGAGCATAGGGCTGTCTCTCCAACACAAAGTCTACATACAAACAAATAGATGCTAACTCGCGCCGAGCAGCCGGCTCTAACTTGCGCCGAGGTAGATGAAGCGGGCCAGGAAAAGAGCGGCGAGGAGGTAGAGCAGCCAATCCTGGCGGCGAGCTTTGCCCGCGAACAGGTGCAGAACTGCCCAGGCGATGATGCCGAAGCCGAGCCCGTTGGCGATGGAGTAGGTGAAGGGAATCAGGATGAGAGTGAGAAATGCGGGGACGGCGACGAGCGGATCGTGCCAGTGAATCTCCGTGATGGCGGCCAGCATGAGCGAGCCCACCAGGATGAGCGCCGGCGCGGTGGCGGCCGGAGGCACGATGCCGATGAAGGGCGCGGCGACGATGGCACCCAAAAAGAGCAGACCGGTGACGATGGCGGTGACGCCGGAGCGGCCACCTGCGGCCACGCCCGCGGTGGACTCCACGTAACTGGTCACGGTGGAGGTTCCGGTGAGCGAGCCGAAGACGGTCGCGGTTGCGTCGGCAAACAGAATGCGGTTCAGCCGTGGAATGGAGTGGTCGGGCGCGATGAGGCCTGCACGCTTGGTGACGGCAACGAGCGTTCCTAAATTGTCGAAGAGATCGACAAAGAAGAAGACGAAGATGATTTCGAGCAGCCCTTTGTTGATCGCGCCTCTGATGTCGAGCTTGAATGCCGTTTGGGTGAGCGAGCCGATGCCGCCGGTTGATGGCGTCCAGTGGACCATGTGAAACGCCCAGGCGATGCCGGTGATCGTCAACACGCCGATGAGGATGGAGCCTTTCACCTTTCGGATTTCAAGCGCGACCATGATGATGAGGCCGAGAAGGGTGAGGTACGCGGTGGGATTGCGGATATTGCCCATGCCGACGAGCGTGTTGGGGTCGGCCACCACCAGGCCCGCGTGCTGGAAGCCGATAAATGCGATGAAGAGACCGATTCCGCCGGCGACCGCGGCGTAAAGCTGATGAGGAATGGCGCGGAGAATCATCTGCCGGATGCCGACGGTGGTGAGCGCGAGAAAAATGACGCCGGAGAGAAACACCGCGCCCAGCGCCGTCTGCCAGGGCACGTGCATCTTGATGCAGACCGTGTAGGTGAAGTAGGCGTTGAGGCCCATGCCCGGCGCGAGCGCGATGGGATAGCGCGCGATGACGCCCATCAAAATGGAGCCGAATGCGGCCGACAGGCAGGTAGCCGCAGTGACCGCGGGCAACGGCACGCCGGCATCGGCCAGGATGGCTGGATTCACCAGCACGATGTAGGCCATGGTCAGGAACGTCGTGACGCCGGCGAGAATCTCCGTGCGCCAGTTGGTTTCCAGACGGGCAAATTCGAAATAGGATTCGAGATGCTTGCGCATAGCAGATTCTAGTTAGAAAAACACACTGCCGCGCGGATACAAAGCGAATTGTGAACGGGAGCCTGGCTGGCGCCAGGTGGATGAAAGGAATTTGGCGAAACGCGGTGAGTGCAAAAATCCTCGGCGCGTTTTATGGCGAAGGCGGAGTTGGGGATGCCGCGGATGGTGTCAGGTAGCCCGCAGTCCTTCATCCAATCCGCCATTCGCTGCGGCCAAGTGTTGACGGTCACCAACTTTGAGCGGTCGCCCATATTGAATGCGTGTTTTCCCTGGGGCAGAAAAATTGCCTCGACGGGAACTCCCGCGGCATGGAGCTTTTCGTAGAGCTGGAGCGTTACCTTGTCGCAGCCGTACTGGTCATCGTTGGCGACCAGCAGAAAGGACGGCGGAGCATCCGGCGGAACAGTATCGGGCACGCCGCCACCGGGATAGACGAGCATCTGAAAGTCCGGCTTGCCATTCTGACGGTCGATGGGGTCCGACGCGGAGGGATCGCCGGCTCCGGGCGCATAGGCGATCATCGAGGCAACTTCGCCTCCGGCGGAAAAGCCGAGAATACCGACGCGGTGAGGGTCGATGTTCCATTCGCTGGCGCGGCTGCGGACGAGCCGCATGGCGCGATACGCATCCTGGCGAACGTTTTCTTTGGTGTATGGCGAGTTCGGCTCGCCGGGCAGGCGATATTTCAGCGCGAAAGCCGTTACGCCGATGCTGTTTAGGAACTGCGCGGCCTGCACGCCCTCCGCGTTAAAGACCAGTTCGCGGAAGCCTCCGCCGGGCGCGATGATGACTGCCGTACCGTTGGCCTTATCTTTTGGCGGCAGAAAAACGGTGATGGAGGGATCGTTTACGTTTCGCACCCAGTAATCCTGCGCTTGTTCGGGAATGTCTTTGCGGCTCTCGAAGCCGGGCGCGCCGTTTTCCCAGAGATGAATCACTTGCGGAGCTGATTGGGCGGCGGATGTCGCGCAGAGCACGGCGAGTGTGAATGTCGCGAACAGAATCTTCATAGTAGTGGGACTCCTTTCTCGCTGGTTCAATGCGGGCGAGAGTTTAGGCGAGGAGCTTGGCGGCTTCCTTGGCGAAGTAGGTGACGATGAAGTCGGCGCCGGCGCGGCGAATGCCGAGCAGAGACTCGATGATGGCGCGGTCGCGATCGAGCCAGCCTTTTTCAAACGCAGCCTGCAGCATGGAGTACTCGCCGGAAACCTGGTACGCGCCGATAGGAACGTCCACGCGCTCGCGGGCCGCTCGCACGACGTCGAGATAAGGCATGGCGGGCTTCATCAGGATCATGTCCGCGCCCTCCTCGATGTCGAGATCGATCTCGCGCAGGGCCTCGCGGAGGTTGGCGCCGTCCATCTGGTAGGTCTTGCGGTCTCCAAACTGCGGCGCGGAATCGGCCGCCTCGCGGAACGGCCCATAGAACGCGGACGCGAACTTCGACGCGTAACTGAGAATCGGCGTTTCGGCGAAGCCTGCTTCGTCGAGTGCGCGACGGATTGCGGCGACGCGGCCATCCATCATGTCGCTAGGGGCGACGACGTCTGCGCCGGCTTTGGCTTGACTAACTGCGGTTCGCGCAAGCAGCTCGAGCGTGGGATCGTTGGCGACGTCGAAGTTTGGCATTGGGGCCGTCGCCTGACTTGACGACCACGCCGCAATGGCCGTGGCTGGTGTATTCGCACAGGCAAACGTCGGCGATGAGGACCAGCTTTTTGGAGGCTTCAGATTGCCTGAGCGCGCGCAGCGCCTGCTGCACGATGCCGTTTTCATTCCAGGCGCCGGTGCCTTGCTCGTCCTTTAGTTTCAGGCAGGCCGAATAGGAGCAGGCCGCCCAATCCGAGGCGCGCGGCTTCTTCAGCTTCGCGCAGCGCTTCGTCTACGGAGAGATTGAAGACGCCGGGCATGGAGCTGACGGGGTTACGGACGTTTTTGCCGGAACAGATGAAGAGGGGATAGATCAGGTCGCCGGGCGAGAGCGCAGTTTCGCGCACCAGCGCGCGTAAAGGCTCGCTCTTGCGCATACGCCGCATCCGGTTGGCAGGGAAGGTCACGAATTGATTGTAAGACAGCTATCGGCCGTAAGCTCTCAGCCTTCAGCTCATTCCGATGAGTTGATTCCCGCCGGATTTTGAGAAGCGAAGAACTGAAAGATGCTGTTTACAGCTCCTCATAGAGCGACCAATTGCGCGCGCCGACAAGAATGATGAGCGTGGCGATGCCGAGGGCCAGCCCGAAGGGGAAGAAATGAAAGAAGTTCAAAATTGACGCCACAATGGCGACGATGCGCCCCCATTGCGCGCGTTCAAGCAAACCCCAGCCGGCCACGGCTGCCAGGATTGATCTGCCCACCAGAAACACCCAGGCAAAGCGCAGAAGCCCGGGGAGGAAATCCATGTGCGACATAGGTCCGTGCGCCCAGGGAGCGCCGCCCGTAGAAAAAATTGAGTGAGCGATTGTCAGTCCCACGGCACCGAAGATCAGACTGACTCCGGCATAGACGAGCCACAGGATGCCGAGCACTCTGATTTTGCTGGCGTAGCCCGCCACTACAAACTCATAGCCGGGCACGGGAGGCAATTGCGGCGCCACGGGGCGGTTGCATTGCGGGCAGACGACCTGCCCCTGTTCCAAGGTACGGCCACATCCACTGCAAAACATGTTGCCTCCTCCGTGTACGAGTAAGCATACGCAGCCAAGGGGCGGGATGTTCCGGTTGCCAGTGCGTGGGCTCCGGCCACGGGAAGCTGCGTTACTTGCTGGCGGCACCCAGCTTCATCCAGCGCTCCTGGTGGCGATTGTCCTGGAGCAGATAGCCGGTGACTTGGCCGCTGACATCGTACTCAAAAGTTAATTGAACGTTATGCGCGCCGGTGGGATCGACGGGTCGGAAGAAGGTGTCGGCCGACTCCGCCTCAAGGCCAACGACATCGCCTGTGGGACTTTTTTCAAAGAGCTGATCGCCCTGACGGAAGATAGTTCCGATAGCGTGGCCGTTGGGTTCCCGGTATTCGCCGGCGAAGCTGTCAAGCTGCGTCGATGAAAGCTTGATGGTAGGTGGGCGCAGGGGAATCACGATGCGTTCTGCCAGGGTCTCAGGCGTGAGTGGAAGGCGATGGGCCAGGAACCAGTGCGGCAGATCCGGCTCGTCGTAGGCGCGCGTCCAGCAATCGTGCGCAATCCCCTGGTAAATCCAGAGGCGGATGTCGCCTCCTGCTGCCCTGAAAGCGTCGTACATCAGTTCGCTTTGCCGGGGCAACACTATTGGGTCAAGGCTGCCGTGAAAGAGCCAGACGGGTGTGCGGCCAACTGCGCGAGCGTACTCGGCGGGCAGAGTGGAGGCCAACTGCCAGCGATCCGGCTCGTAGCTCCAAAAGACGCCCGAAGCGGCAATAGCGATCGCGGCCCAGCGATGCGGATGAAGGCGCGCCAGCTCCCAGGCGCCGTAGCCGCCCAATGAAAGTCCGGTGAGGTAGGTGCGCGAAGGGTCGCCGTGAAACTCGGCAGACTCCTGATCGAGCGAGGCCATTGCCAGCTCGAGCATGTCGGGGTCGGTCCAGTGAGCGGTCTGCGGACACTGCGGCATCACGATCACAAACGGCCAGCGGTCGGGATGATTGCGCACTGCTTCGGCGATTCCGATCTGCGTCTGCCACATTCCCTCAGAGCCGCGCTCGCCGCGGCCGTGCAGGAAGAGAATGATTGGCCATTTCTTGCCGTCGTCGCGGCGCCAATCCTCTGGCAGGTAGACCTGAAAACGGTACGTGATGCCCTGGAGCACGATGCGCCGGTTGAGGAAGCCGGTGTCCTGCGGGGGTTCGGGTGGGACCGGGTGAGACTTGGCTGTGGATCCGACTGGCAAAGGCAGGCCACACTGCGCAAGCCAGCGCCAGGCAGGCTGCGCACGTTCGGAGTAGGCGCGACATCGTGCCAATCATCATAACGATTCCGGACAGGGTTGACGGAAGTTTCTGGCTGGACCCGCAAACGGCGAGATTTGAGACTTGTTGAAGGCCGGCGCAGCCATTCAAGCTGGGCGGGATCGCTCGAAATGCCTGTTTTCACTCGAATGCGGGGTTGGCCGATCCTTGCGATTTTCTTACAAATTGCGTGCAACAATCGAACCTGCGATGCTGACTGAAGCGATGACAAAACTGCAAGCCGGAGACACGCTGGACCATTACCGTCTGGACGCGGAGGTTGCGCGCAGCGGCATGTCCACGCTCTTTCGTGCGACCGATCTGCGCACCGGACGCCCGGTGGCATTGAAAGTTCCGCATCCGGAGATGGAGGCCGACCCGGTTCTTCTGGAGCGCTTCCGGCGCGAGGAGCAGATTGGGCAGGAGATCGACCATCCGGGAGTAGTAAAAACTTTTGACGGCGAAGAGCGCAGCCGCCGTTACATGGTGATTGAGTGGGTAGAGGGACGCCTGCTGCGCGCCATTATGAATGAGGAAGGCAAGCTGCCCGTCGATCGCGCGGTGGCGCTGACTGTTGGCATTTGCGATGCGCTGGATAACCTGCACAAGCATGGCGTGGTGCATCGCGATCTGAAGCCGGAAAACATCATGGTGTGCGATGGCGACCGCATCAAGATTATCGACTTTGGAATTGCGCTGAAGGAAGATGCGCGGCGCATTACGCAGACGGGATTGACGCCAGCGCTGGGCACGCCCGACTATATTTCCCCCGAACAGGTGAAAGGGCATCATGGCGATCAGCGCAGCGACATTTATGCACTGGGCGCGATGCTCTACGAAATGCTGACCGGCCAGCCGCCATTTACCGGGCCAAGCCCGCTGGTGGTGATGAACGAGCGTTTGATTGCCGATCCTGCACCGGCGCGCGAGTTGAACCCGGAGATTCCGCCGGCGCTCGAGGAGATTTTGTTTCGCGCGCTGGCGCGAGACCCCCGCCATCGCTATTCAACTGCTTCAGACATGGCGTGGGAACTGGAGCACCAGGAACTTGTTGACGCCGAAGACGGCGGGCACCGCCCGGTTGGGCTGAGGCGGTTTGCGATGGACCGCCGGAAAATGGCGCTCTATGCGGCCCTGGCGCTGGTTCCGGTGGTGTTGTTTGTGGTGATGTTGCTGCTGGCGCGGCGCTGATTTCGAATCGGCGTTTTGGGGCGGGATTTTACGCCGGCACTTTTTTCAGGAGAGCTTTGGCGCGGCGAAACCAAGGACGCTCGCGGCGGCGCAGATAGCCGGGCATAGTGGGCCGTTTATCCAGCACTTTCTTTGCCCATTCGCGGGCCTCGGTATTCTGCCCTTGCGACGCCAGAAAATCGGCGAAGTTCAAATAAGTTTCCGATAAGGTCGATCGCTCAACCGCCAGCCGAAAATTCACTTCAGCTTTTTCAGTTTGGCCGGTTTGCGCGTAAGCCTGCGCGAGAAGGCCTACGGCACGATAAAAGTCGTGGCTGGGATCGCGCTTGACGGCCATCTCGAGGTCGGGCACGGCGGCTGGTGCGTCGCCGAGCAGGATGGCACAAACACCGCGATGGTAGAAGCAATCGGGAGTATCGGAGCGGATGGACGGACGGGCGGCGATTGCTTTATTGAAGGCGTCGCGGGCCATCTGGAGCTTGCCCTCGTCGAGATATAGGTCGCCAAGCTCTTCCCAGTTTCCGGCGGAGGGGTTGTCGTGAATCTCAATGAGTAATCGCGCGATGCGCTTGCGCCTCGGGAATGATTTGAAGGATTGACGCAGCAGGCCGAGATCGGGCAGGGCCTCAGCAAATAGATAGATCAGCGCGCCGAGCGGCCCGAGGAAAACGATGATGAAGATCCAATAGGTGTCTGGCCGGCGGCGGATGAAGTGGATGATGGCCGCCGCCTGCAACAGCAGTCCCCAAGGGTAGAACAGCGAGCCGAGGATTCCCATGCGCAATTAATCCTAATGCGAATCTTCGGGGGCCCTGAAAGAATTCCTGCTCAGCGGTAGGATTCGTCGCGGTGAATCACGAACTCCGGATAGGCTCCGCCGCCGATTTCGTGCAGATCCATGCCCATGCGCTCGCCGTCGGGATCGACGCGGAAGGGAACGATGCGGTTGAGCAATGCAAAGAGAAGGTAGATGAGCGGGAAGACAAAGCCGAGGAGCGCGGCAACGCCGATGAGCTGGGCGAGAAGTTGCCCCGGCTGCGGAGCGAAGAAGCCGGCGGCGATCAGTCCCCACAGCCCGGCAGCGCCATGGACCGTGATGGCGCCGGTGGGATCGTCGATGGAGAGCGCGAGCTCGAGCACCTCGACAAGAAGCGGAGTGAATACGCCGGCCACGCCTCCGACGAAGAGTGATCCCACGGGAGAGGCGAAGGCGGCGCATGCGCTCGAGGCGACAAGACCTGCGAGCCAGCCATTTGCACAGAGACTGGCGTCGGGTTTGCCAAAGCGGAAGCGCGTGACGGAATACGTGGCGGCCAGCGCGCCCGAAGCGGAAAGCAGTGTGTTGATCGCAGTCCGCGGCAGCGCGGCAAGCGGAGCGTGAACCCAGAGGATTGCGCCTGCGGCGTTCCAGGCCAGCCAACCCACCAGCGCCAACAGGCAGCCGAAGAGCACATAGATGGCGTTGTGGCCGGGCATGGCGGTGGAGAGGCCTTCTTTGGGAAATTTGCCGCGGCGCGGTCCGGCGATCCAGACCACGGCCAGTGCGCTCAGGCCGCCGAGCACATGCACGGTGGCCGCGCCGCCGGCGTCAAGAAAGCCTGCGCCGACCCCGAAATTTGTGCCCAGAGCTCCAAGCCATCCGCCAGCCCAAATCCAGTGCGCGGCGAGAGGAAAAACAATGGCGGCCAGAATGGCTGCGGAAGCGCAGCCGGCTGCGAGCCTCCAGCGATCCGCTCCGGAGCCCCACGGGAGCAGCACGACCATTGCGACTGACAAAAACTCAAACAAGACCGCGAGCTGGGATTGCGGCGCAGCGGCATTGAGGCCGTGGAGAAGAAAAGACCCGAGGCCGAGCACGCTCCAGGGCTTTCCGGCCAAATGCAGAACAACTTCTGCTGGTCCCAGTGATCCGGCAAAGGAGGCGCCGACGAATGCGAAAACAATGGCGGCAACGGCAATGAGGGCAAGGTTGCCGAGCATTGCCTGAGCTGCCGAGCGCGAGCGGCCAAGCCCGGTATTAATGAGCGCGACGCCGGCGATCGCCATGGGCGCAAGCAAGCAGAAGCCCGAGCGTAAGCGCGAAGGCGGCATCGGTCATTACTGGAATTGGGGTCGCGACCGGCGAAGGAACCATGGGAGGGATCGCATTCATGGGCGGTTAGCCCCGCGCGGAAGCATATGGCCGCGCACTGCAACCACCAGGCCCATGGCGATGACAGCCAAACCGCAGATCACGAATGCCAAACGACGCCCCGGGTCGGGAAACAGCGCCAGCGCAGCGATCGTCAGAAAGAATCCGGCAGGCATCACCAGCAGTCCGGCGTACTTCATATTCACGATCCTTTTCGTTCGCTTACGGGCGGTTTGCGGGCGGCAATCGATGGAACTGTTTCTACGGAGCTTTTCCCACGGAGACAGGCCGATGAGTCCCGCGTGTTGAGATCTTGTTGGGGGCGGTTGTTACGTCCTTATGAATTCTAAACGATCCAATTGTTAGCATCGACCTGAGCGACCACTTCAGGGGCCGAGCGGCCTCTTCAGGCACCGAGCGAGGGCCATATCGTCAGGTTTTAAGAAGCAGGCGATCACTCTTTATGTACACGCGTCTTGTCAGAAGCAAGAGACTCTTTGCTGCCGCTCTCGGGTCGGTTACGCTTGGCGGGCGTCGCTGCTTTGCTGGCCTGGGACGTCGCTCCGAGACTGTTCCCATCCGGAAGTCACGAGTTTCTTGCCGCTTTTTCACTGGCCATGATCGCTCTCGCGTACCTGGTCTACCAGACTGCGCATCGGCCACCCGCGATGGAATTGTTGAAGGCGATCATGCTGGCTGTTGCATTTCTCTTCTGGGCAGCCAATCAGTTCTGGCCGAATCTGCCGCAGGCAGGATTGTTCAACGACATTGCGATCGCTTTGTTTGTTCTTGACGTTTTTCTGGTGATCGTAGGCTGGCCGCGAACGTCCCCGGACAGCTCCTTCGGCGAATCCTGTTCAGGGTCGTGCGCGGCATGTTGCAGGGGGCCCTACAGTGAAGAAGAGAGCTAGAGCCAGGCTGGCATTGTCAGCAACGAGCCGGGGGCGAGAACTGGATCGCCAATTGGCTGCATGAAATCTCTTTGAATATCCCAACTTCTGGTATGCAATGCGCAAGGAGGTCGGCGGTGATTTCCTGTCGGTGATGCCGGTCACAAGCGATATTCTTTTCAGGCGGTTGCACAGCGAGATTCCCACAAGAGATTTTCGCGATGTGGCACACGACTGTTGATGGCAAAGGGCCTCCGGCTGATATATTGAAATTTCGGGCGACCCCGCCCGCTTTCCCGAAGTTCTATTGCTAACCGTTAGTTGTACATGGGCTATGTGACCGCCAACACACGGGCGCATACAAAAACAAAAGTCAAACCGGGATTCATTCATGGCGCAAATCTTCGATCGCAGCTCCAACGCACTGGCACGAGCGAGCCTGGTGCTGACGGGGTTGATCGTCATTGCCCTGGGCGTAACGCTGGATCAGTTGCAGCGCTCGCCATGGGTCACACGGCAGGGCCAGCGCGCGGATCAGCCGGTACCCTTTAGCCACAAGCATCATGTTCAGGGGCTCGGATTACAGTGCCAGTACTGCCATACGACCGTTGAGAAATCGAGCTATGCGGGGATTCCGCCGACGCGCACCTGCATGAACTGCCACGCGCAGATATGGACGAATGCTCAGTTGTTAGAGCCGGTGCGCGAGAGCTGGAACACGGGCCAGTCGATTCCCTGGATTAAGGTGCACGACCTGCCCGACTTCGTCTACTTCAGCCACGAGATTCATGTGAACAAAGGCATCGGCTGCGAAAGCTGTCATGGCAAAGTGGACGATATGCCTCTGATGTACGCGCAGAACACGTTGCAAATGGAGTGGTGCCTGGATTGCCATCGCAATCCGGCGAAGAATCTGCGGCCGACAAGCCAGATCTACAACATGGACTGGGAAGCGCCGAGCGGCGACCGCCCGGTATGGTGTGCGGCGACTGACGATAAGTCGGGCGTGCCGACGGCGCAAAGCGTGAGCTGCACGAAGAATGACCCTGGCGGCGCGGGAGCGGAAGTTGCCTCGTTGCGGTTGCCGGCATCGGGTGCGAAGAGCCTTTCGGGTGATGTTGCAGCTGCGGCAATGCCGGCTGCGGCACCGACCTATCAGAAGTTCATCAGCCAGGAAGCGCTGGGGCTTTTCCTGGTGGATCATTACAAGATCCGCACGCCGAAGGACCTGACCAGTTGCGAGGTGTGCCACCGATGAGCGCAAAGAGAACCAATTCGCCGGTGGTGGAGAAGCCAGTGGAAAGCGCAGTCAATGGCGCGCAGCCCGCTGCGAGTGCTGAACCCATGACGCTCGAAGCCGTTCGGCGAGAGCTGAAGGGCGTGAAGGGCAAGAAATACTGGCGCTCGCTGGATGAGCTGGCCAACACAGAGGAGTTCCAGGCCGCGGTGGAGCGCGAGTTTCCTTCGGCGGCGCAGGAGTGGGTCGATCCGGTTTCAAGGCGCGGCTTTCTTAAATTGATGGGCGCGTCGATGGCTCTGGCGGGTTTGGCCGGTTGCACCAAGCAGCCAGACGAGCCGATTTATCCGTATGTAAAGGCGCCGGAAGATCTGGTTCTGGGCAAGCCGATGTACTTTGCCACGGCGCATCCGTTCACGACGGGCGCGGTGCCGCTGCTGGTGAAGAGCGATGAGTTCCGGCCGATCAAGATTGACGGCAATCCCGAGCACGCGTACAACCAGGGCGGGTCGGATCCGTACTCTCAGGGGACGCTGCTCGATTTATACGATCCCGACCGCTCGCAGCACGTCACGTATCGCGGCGAGGGCCGCGATTGGGCGGAGTTTACCGAGGCGCTGCGCGACAAGGTCAACTCGAGCAAAGATGGAACCGGGATTTACTTCCTGAGCGCGACCATTACGTCGCCCACGCTGGCGCGGCAGTGGAAGGAAGCGCAGACGGCGTGGCCGAAGGCGAAGCTGGTGCAGTACGATCCCGCGCTGGCCGGAACGTTTCTGGCGAGCGGCGTGAATGTTCAGTACGACCTGAGCGGCGCCGATGTGATTGTTTCGCTGGATGCGGATTTTCTTTCGGGCGCAAGCTACCCCGGCTTCCACAGGCTGGTGCGCGACTATGCCGCACGGCGCAAGCAGCCGGAGAACGGAATGAACCGGCTCTATGCGGTGGAGAGCACGACGACGACCACCGGCATGAAGGCCGAGCATCGGCTGGGACTGCGCGCGAGCGAGGTTCCGGCGTTTGCAGCGGCATTGGCGGCGGCTGTGGGCGCGGCGGGAGTAAATGCTCCGAGCTACGCGTGGACCGCTGAGCAGCAGAAATTTCTCGCAGCGCTGGCCAAGGATTTGAAGGCCAATGCGGGCAAGAGCGCGGTTCTTCCAGGGTTGTATCAGGATCCGTCGGTTGCGGCGCTGGCAATCGCGATCAACACGGCGCTGGGCAATGTGGGCAAAACGGTCACCGTTTCTTCCGAGCCGGCGATTCCCGTTCCCAGCGATCAGCTTGGCGATTTCAAGTCGCTGGTTGCGGATCTGAATGCGGGCAAGGTGGATTGGCTGGTGATTCTGAATGCCAATCCAATCTACGATGCGCCCGCCGATCTGGATTTTGCCGACGCCTTCAACAAGGCAAACATTGTGGCGCATCTCGGATCGCATTACGACGAGACAGGTCATCAGGCGCATTGGCACATTCCCGCCGCGCACTATCTTGAATTCTGGTCAGATGCTCGCGCCTACGACGGAACGGTATCGATTGTGCAGCCGATGATCGATCCGCTTTACGGCGGCCATACGTCGCACCACGTGTTTCAGGCGCTTCTCGACGACCCGATGGTGAGCCCGTACGACGCGGTGCGCGAGACGCAGAAGGCGAACATCAAGGGTGATTTCGAAACTGGCTGGCGTAAGGCTCTGCACGACGGTTGGATTGCGGACACGGCCTACGCGAAGGGCGCAAACGGCGCAAAAGGCGCTGGCAACGTTCCCACGCCAACGCCAAAGGATTCGCTCGAGATCATCTTCCGCCCCGATCCGAATATCTACGATGGCCGCTGGAACAATGTGGGCTGGCTTCAGGAGCTGCCCAAGCCGGTGACGAACCTGAGCTGGGATAACGCCGCGATCGTCTCCGGCGCGACGCTCGAACGACTTGGCCTGGAGGAAGACGACATTGTCGAAATCACCGTAGGCAATGGCCGCGTGAAGGCGCCAGTGATTGTCGCACCGGGCCATCCCGACAATTCGGTTACGGTCTATCTCGGTTACGGACGCGAGTTCGCAGGCCGCGTAGGATCGGGCCAGGGATTCAACGCCTCCCTGATTCGCAATACCTGGGCGCCGCTGTACGCTACTGGCTCGATTCGCAAGCTTGAGGGCAAATGGGGCATTGCGATTACCAAGAGCCATTATCAAGACCAGCGCGGCGCGACGTTCGGTCAGCAGGGTACTGGGAACAATTCGCTTGAAGCCGACGAAGCGCTGGGCCCGCGCGGCATTATCCGTTACGCCACGCTCGACGAATTCAGGGCCAACCCGAATTTCGCCCACGAGGGCGAAGGCCACGACACGCCAACGCGCGATACATCGCTGTTTCCCAACTGGCCCTACAACGAGGCCAACGCGTGGGCGATGTCAATCGACATGAACAGCTGCACGGGGTGCAATGCCTGCATCGTGAGCTGTTATGCCGAAAACAACATCGCTGTCGTCGGCAAGGAGCAGGTGCGCATCGGCCGCAACATGCAATGGTTGCGCATAGACACGTATTTTGAGGGCGACCTTTCCGCGCCGCGAGCGCACTTCCAGCCCATGAACTGCCAGCACTGCGAGAATGCGCCTTGCGAGCAGGTTTGCCCTGTGGGCGCGACGGTGCACACGCCGGAAGGCCTGAACATGATGGTCTACAACCGCTGCGTGGGCACGCGCTACTGCTCCAATAACTGCCCGTATAAGGTGCGGCGTTTTAACTTCCTGCTCTACTCCGACTATGAAACCGATAGCCTGAAGCTGATGCGCAACCCCGACGTGAGCGTTCGTTCGCGCGGCGTGATGGAAAAGTGCAGCTACTGCATACAGCGCATCAACGGGGCAAAGATCGAGGCCGACAAGGAAAACCGCAATATTCGCGACGGCGAAATCGTGACGGCGTGCCAGCAGGCGTGCCCGGCTGAAGCTATCGTTTTTGGCAATATGAACGATCCGAACAGCCGCGTGTCGAAACTCAGGGCCCAGCAGCGCAGCTATCAGGTGATTGCGGACCAGAATGCGCGTCCGAGGACGCAGTATTTGGCCGAAGTGTTGAATGTGAATCAGGAACTTGAAGAGACGCCGACGGAATTTGCGCCGGCAAAGGGCTGAACCAGCGATGGCGACGAAGGAAGTAAAACCCGCCGATCCGATGATCGACCCGGCAACCGGAGAATTCCGGGTCATTGGCCAGGGCCAGACTTTTCTGTCGATCACAGAGAAGATCGCGCGCATTGTGCTGACGCCGACAACGCCGATGGGCTGGTTTGCGCTCTTCACGGTTGCCGGCGGTGGCGCCACGATGCTGCTGGTGGCCGTGACCTGGCTGTTTCTGAAGGGCGTGGGAATCTGGGCGATCACGCAGCCGGTTGCGTGGGGATTCGCCATCATCAACTTTGTCTGGTGGATCGGTATCGGCCATGCCGGCACGCTCATCTCGGCCATTCTGCTGTTGTTCAAGCAAGGCTGGCGTAACGCCATCAGCCGGTTCGCCGAGGCCATGACCATCTTTGCCGTGGTTTGCGCCGGCATGTTCCCGCTGATTCACGTTGGCCGTCCGTGGCTGGGATATTGGCTACTTCCGCTGCCTTTCACGATGACGGTATGGCCGCAGTTCCGGTCGCCGCTGTTGTGGGATGTTTTCGCGGTTTCGACCTACGCGACAATTTCGGTGGTGTTCTGGTACATCGGCATGGTGCCGGATCTGGCGACGCTTCGTGATCGCTCGAAGTCGAAGATTGGGCAGTATTTCTACGGCATGCTGAGCGTGGGCTGGCGCGGATCGGTGCGCCACTGGATGCGCTACGAGACGGCTTCGCTGCTGTTGGCCGGCCTGGCGACTCCGCTGGTGCTCAGCGTGCATACGGTCATCAGCTTCGATTTCGCCGTTGCAGTTCTGCCCGGCTGGCACACGACGATCTTTCCGCCGTATTTTGTCGCCGGCGCTATCTACTCCGGCTTTGCCATGGTGCTCACGCTGGCCATTCCGCTGCGCAAGTTCTATCACCTTGAAGCTCTGGTCACCGAGCGCCATATCGACAACATGGGCAAGGTGATGCTCGCGACGGGCTTCATCGTGGCCTACGGCTACGGTATGGAAGCCTTCATGTCGTGGTACTCGGCGAACCATTGGGAAGCCTTCATGTTCTGGAACCGAGCGTTCGGGCCCATGGGCTGGTCCTACTGGGTGCTGGTCACCTGCAACCTGGCAATTCCGCTGACGACACTGTGGTCGCGCAAACTGCGCACGTCTATCCCGTTCATGTTCTTCATTTCGATTGTCGTGAATACAGGCATGTGGTTTGAGCGCTTCGTGATTGTCGTCACCAGTCTGTATCGCGACTTTTTGCCGTCCTCGTGGGGTACGTACCGCGCGACGAAGTGGGATTACATGACGTTTGTGGGCACGCTGGGATTGTTTACGTTCCTGTTCCTGCTGTTTGTGCGTTTCCTGCCCATGATTCCGATGAACGAAATTCGCATGTTGCTGCCGGGGGCGAAGATCAAGCCCAAGGTGGCGGAGGCTGCTGACTAATGCCCGCACGCGAAGGAACATACGGCCTGCTGGCCGAATTCGAAACGCCGAGCGATCTGGTGAGGGCCGCGCAGCAGGCGCGCCAGGACGGCTGGCGGCGCATGGACTGCTACACGCCCTATCCAGTGGAGGAAGCGGCGGAAGCAATCGGGTTCCACCGCAACAAGGTGCCGCTGCTCACGCTGATTGGCGGCCTGATGGGCTGCGCGGCCATGTTTTCGCTGGAGACATGGATTTCAACGCTTGCCTATCCGCTGAACATCGCGGGACGCCCCCCATACTCCTGGCCTGCGTTTCTCATTCCCGCCTACGAGTGGACCATTCTCTGGGCCGGTCTATCGGCGGCCTTCGGAATGCTGGCACTGAATGGCCTGCCGTCGCTTTACCATCCGTTGTTCAACGCGCCCAACTTCCGCAACGGCGCGACGACGGACAAATTCTTCCTGTGCCTTGAGGCGCTGGATCCGAAGTTCGATCTGGTGGAGACGAAGGCATACCTGCAGAAATTCGCTCCGAACTCGGTTGTGGAGGTGGAGTACTGATGCGCAGGGAACAGGGATCAGGGATCAGGGAACAGTCCGGGCGCCTCGCTTTTTCGCGATTTTCGCGGAAGGGTATGAGGCCGCTCGCCTTTGCCGGATTTGCCTGCCTTCTGCTCATTGCCGGATGCCGTGAGGATATGCAGAACCAGCCGAGGATGGTTCCGCAGCGCGGGTCGGATTTTTTTGCCGACCATCGCGGCGCGCGTCCGCAGGTGCTGAACACCGTGGCCCGCGGCCAGTTGCATGATGACAGTTACTTCTATACCGGGGTAGTGCAGGGGCCGAACGGGTACAAGCAGGAACTCGACGCGATGCCCGCCGAAATTCCGGTGACTATTGAAGTGCTGGAGCGTGGGCAGGAGCGCTTCAACATCTACTGCACGCCGTGCCATTCGCGTGTGGGCAACGGATTAGGCGAGATTGTGCAGCGCGGATTCAAGCCGGCAGCCAATCTGCACGACCAGGTGCGCATGTCGCAACCGCTCTCGCATTACTTCTATGTGATGACGCACGGATACGGCGCCATGCCCGACTACTCGGCGCAATTGCCGCCAGCCGATCGCTGGGCGGTGGCGGCTTACATTCGCGCACTGCAACTGAGCCAAGCGGCAACGGCGAAGGATGTACCGGCCGGCGCGCAGATAAAGAAGCTCAGCGACCTGGCCGCGGATGAAGGGCATCCCGAATACGCGCAGCCGTGGCCAATGCCGTCAACGGCGGTGAACGCGAACAAGCCGATCGCCGGCGAAGGAACGCCGGGTATGGCTCCGGCTTATCCGGCTGATCCCAAGATTTCGATTCCCGCAAGCAACTCGGCCCCGGCGGCCAAGAAGTAAGGAAACAAAGAATGGCACACGACTCACAATCCGCGACACATGGAGCAAAGACGCTTCCGGCAGATCTGAGCGCGCCCGCGTTTGTTGACGGCTGGAGAAGTCGCGCTCTGATAATCGCGGGAGTCTTTGCTGTGGTTGCAGTGATTCTGGCGTTCCTTGGGCAGACGCAAGATCCGGAGCACCTGGGCTGGGATCACCTGTTGCGCGCATGGGTGCTGGGATTGATGTTGACCTTCGGGTTCGCCGTGGGCGGACTGGCCATGCTTATGGTGCAATATTGCTCTGGCGGAAAATGGGGATTGCTTCTGCGTCGTCCGCTCGAAGCGATGAGCCGCACGCTTCCGCTGATCCTTGTTTATTGGATTGTTGTCGCCATCTTTATGAAGCGGCTTTACCTTTGGGCGCAATTCCCGAGCGAGGCCGACACGGCCAGGGCGCTCAAATCGGGTATTCTCTCCGAGCTTCAGGTCCACTGCATTGACTTCAAGCGGGCCATGCTCAATCCCAATTCGTTTTGGTATATTGGCCTGCTTTGCTTCGCCATCTGGGGCTTCTACGCGTGGCGTCTGAATTCGCTGGGGCTGAAGCGGGACACTGAGGGGCCCGAGACTACTCCATATTGGATCAAGAAACTCGAGAACATCAGCGGTCCTGGAATCGTGGTTTACGCGGTCACCATGTCCGCCGCGGCAATTTACTGGGTGATGTCGATGGACGTGACCTGGTATTCGACGGTCTATGGGCTGCTCTTTCTTGTTGAGCAGGGCTTCCAGGTGCTGGCTTTCTCCATTATTGTTTCGCTTTCGCTGTCCAAAGCCGAGCCCTTCAAGACCGTCCTGCGCCAGACCGAACAGCACGACCTGGGAAAGTTCACCTTCGCCTTCGTCATGCTCAATATCTACCTCACCTTCGGGCAGTTCCTCATCATCTGGTCGGGCAACCTACCCGACGAGATCAACTGGTATCTCGACCGGATTCGCGGCGGCTGGGGGGTCATTATCACCCTCGATTTCATCTGCCATTGGCTGATCCCGTTCACCTTGTTGCTTTCGAGAGATTTGAAGCGCAACAAGAAGCGGCTGACTCTGGTTTGCAAGATCATGCTCGTCGCCGTTTTGCTGAATCTCTTCTGGCTGATCGAGCCGAATTACAAAGACGCCGCGCGTAACCTGCATTTCAGTTGGGGAATTCTCGAGTACATTGCGGTGCCCGTTGCCATGTTTGCCTTCTGGGTGGCCTACTTCTGCGTGCAGCTGAAAAAGCGGCCGCTGGTGCAGGTGAACGACCCGCATCTCGCGGAGATTCTGGAGCCTGAACATGCCCACGCATAACCTTTTCGATCCCAGCCCGGAGCCGGAGGAGCACGACGTCGACGCGTCGGCGGGTTATGAGCGCAGCGATGCCAGCGTGACGGGAATCGCGGTGTTCCTGGTGTCGCTGCTTATCTTTGTTGCGGTGATCGGGATGCTCTGCTACGGAATCGGCGGCTGGTTTAACGCACGCATGAATCGGGAAGACGGGCCGAACAGCAAATGGACCAAGACGGTGGATGTGCGGCAACTGGGCAATTTACCCTCGAGTCCCGAATTGCAAAACAAGATGGCCGAGATTACGCAGACCTTTCCCACGCCGCGCCTGCTGATCGACGATGGCGATCAGGATGTGGCCGATCTGCACGCGCGCGAGGACCTGCTGCTCTCGAACTACAGCTGGGTCGACCAATCGAAGGGGACGGTCAGGATTCCCATTGAGCAGGCGATGCAGTTGATCGCGCAACGCGGGCTGCCGGTGGCGCCGGCGGTGACGACACAGGCGCCGATGACCGGCGAAATGGCGCCGAGTGTAACGATGCCGCTGACCGACGGATTTGCACGCACCAGCTATGAGCAGGATGAGGCGGAGCAAGCAGCCCAACTCAAACAGCAGGAAGAGCAGAAATAACCGTGGAATCGCGACAGACAATTCGGAGAAACTGGGCGTGGAGAAGTTGGTTGGGCGCGGCGGCATCGGCCGGCGCAATTTTGCTTTGCCTTGCAGCGCCGATTTTGACCGCGCAGGTTTCAAGTTACGGCGACAAGCAAGCCGGCCCGACCAATGACAAACCGCCTTCGATTCTCGGCGGCGTGGGCATCGATCAGCATCTGAACACGCAATTGCCGCTGAACCTTACATTCACTGACGATCAAGGCAAGCAGGTGGCGCTATCGAGCTACTTCGGCAAGCGACCAGCGATTCTGGCGCTGGTTTACTATCGCTGCCCGATGCTCTGCTCAGAAGAACTCGACGGCCTGACCAGCGCGCTGGAGATGGTGCGGTTCGTTCCTGGCAAGGACTTTGACATCGTCGTGGTCAGCATTGATCCCACAGAGGGAACGGACCTGGCCGCGGCGAAGAAGCGCGAATATGTGAAGCGCTATGGCCGCCCGGAAACGGCGAATGGATGGCACTTTTTGACCGGCACGCAGCCGAACATCGATGCGCTGACCCAGGCAGTCGGTTTTCGCTACGTGAAGCTCACAGTGCCGGGCAGCAATCTGATACAGTTCGCGCACGCCAGTTCGATTCAGATTGTGACGCCGGAGGGCAAACTGGCGCAGTACTACATGGGAGTGGAGTACTCGCCGAAGGACATGATGCTCGGCCTGGATGAGGCTTCATCGAATCGCATTGGATCGCCGGTCGAAAACATTCTTACTTATTGCTACCACTACGATCCCACCACCAATACTCACGATTTGATAATTGCGCGCGTGATCCAGTTGGGAGGGTTGCTCACGCTTGTGTTTCTAGGTGGATTCATGCTGGTGATGTTCCGGCGCGACTACAAACTTGAGCATCTGGCGGGAACAGCAACTTTGGATAAGGCAAAGAAAGTGAACGGATAAGGGAGAATGGACCACATCAGCCCAGTATTGTGGCAGTTTCTCGTCAAATGGTTGACGCACTTCGCGCTCTTTCCGCCCGAAGCATCCAAAATTGCGCCCGAAATGGACGCGCTCTATTTCTTTATGGCACTGGTCAGCCTGGTGGGGCTGACGCTTGTCGTTCTATTGATTCTCGGGTTCTCGATTCTCTATAGCAAGAAACGCCATCCGAAAGCGATCCAGATCGAAGGGTCCACGATTCTGGAAGCTACGTGGACGATCATTCCGCTCGGCTTGTTTTTGATCATGTTCGTGTGGGGCGCGCTGCTTTACTTCCGCATATACACGCCGCCGGCCAATGCCATGAACATTTACGTGGTGGGCAAGCAATGGATGTGGAAGGTGGAGCATCCGGGCGGGCAGCACGAGATCAATGCACTGCATGTGCCAACGGGCCGCGCCGTCCAATTGACCCTGATATCGCAGGATGTGTTTCACAGCTTTTCGATTCCGGCGTTCCGAGTGAAGCGCGAAGCAATTCCGGGACGCTATACCACGGTCTGGTTTGAGGCCACAACGCCGGGCACCTATCACCTTTTCTGTACGCAATACTGCGGCACCAACCATTCGCAGATGATTGGCGACGTGGTGGTGATGACGCCGGACGACTTCAAGAAGTGGCTGGACGGCTCAACCAGCGGCAACTCGCTGGCGCAGGACGGCGAGCGGCTTTTCGCCAGCCTGAGCTGCAATGCTTGCCATAACACGAGGCCCGACGCACGCGGGCCCAGCCTCGCCAACGTCTATGGCTCCACGCTTACGCTTTCCAACGGCGAAACCACCACCGTCGACGATGCCTTTTTGCGGCAGGCTATTCTGAACCCCTCGCAGCACATCACGCAAGGTTATGCGCCCATCATGCCTACCTATCAGGGCCAGGTGAGCGAAGAAGGCGTGATCGCATTGGTCCAATACATTAAGAATCTCGATTCCGATTACCGCGTCCAGCAGACTCTCAATACTACCGATCTCGTTCCTGAGGGCCAGGCCGGCAAAGCGCCGACAACGGGCCAGAAGCCCGCGGCGCAGAAGGAGGCCAAACCATGAGCGCTGCCACAATCGTCAGCCTTCCCGATCAGTCCACGGCCAGGATCCCAAAGATGAACTTCCTGACCAAAGAGAACGGCCTGCTCAGCTGGCTGCTGACGGGCGACCACAAGCGGATCGCCACGCTTTACCTGATCTCGATTACGTTTTTCTTCTTTATCGGTGGCGCGCTTGCCGGCCTTATTCGCCTGGAATTGCTGACTCCGCAGACGGACCTGATGGCCGCCGACACCTATAACAAGGTGTTCACCATGCACGGCGTCATCATGGTTTTCTTTTTCCTGGTGCCCTCGGTTCCGGCAACGATCGGGAATTTCCTGATTCCCATGATGGTGGGCGCCAGGGATCTGGCGCTGCCCAAGGTCAACTTGCTCAGTTGGTATCTCTACGTGATTGCCGGCTGCATGGCGATCTACACCATGGCGGCGGGCGGCGTGGACACGGGTTGGACCTTTACCACTCCGCTTTCGACTCATTATCTAAATACTCACGTCATCTCGACGGGCCTGGCCATTTTCGTGGCCGGTTTCAGTTCCATCTTTACCGGGCTTAACTTTATCGTCACCATTCACAAGATGCGTTGCCCGGGAATGACCTGGTTCCGGCTGCCGCTGTTCGTCTGGTCGAATTACGCGGCCAGCATTCTGATGGTGCTGGGTACGCCGGTGCTGGCAATCACGCTGGTGCTGGTTGTTCTGGAGCGTACGCTGCACATCGGCGTGTTCGATCCCGCCTATGGCGGCGACCCGATTCTCTTTCAGCATTTGTTCTGGTTCTACTCGCACCCGGCCGTCTACATCATGATTCTGCCTGGCATGGGAGTTATCTCCGAGGTGGTCTCCACCTTCAGCCGCAAACGTGTCTTCGGCTACACGGCGGTTGCGTTTTCCTCGGTGGCTATTGCCGTTTTCGGCTTCTTCGTCTGGGCGCACCATATGTTCATCATGGGCATTTCGAACTATGCGGCGCTGGTGTTCTCGCTGCTCACGATGCTTGTCGCGGTACCCTCGGCCATCAAGATTTTCAACTGGGCGTTCACGCTTTACAAAGGCTCCATCACGTTTGAGACGCCGATGCTTTACGCGTTCGGATTCATGGGCTTGTTCACCATCGGCGGCATGACGGGCGTATTCCTCGGCGCGACGGGAACCGACATTCACCTGACGGAAACCTACTTCATTGTGGCCCACTTCCACTTCGTCATGGTCGGCGGCATGTTGATGGCGTTCCTGTCGGGCATTCACTTCTGGTGGCCGAAGTGGACCGGGCGCATGTATCCGGAGAAGATTTCGCAGTTGGCCGCGATTGTCACATTTATCGGCTTCAACTTCACGTTCTTCCCGCAATTTATTCTGGGCACGCTGGGCATGCCGCGGCGCTATGCCGCTTACCCGCCGGAGTTCCAGTCGCTGAATGTTTTCTCGACAGCGGGCGCGACGATTCTTGGCGTGGGCTACCTGCTGCCGATTATTTACCTTACCTGGTCGCTGAAATACGGGGCCGTCGCCGGCAACAATCCCTGGCAGGCAACGGGGCTGGAGTGGCAGACGCAGTCGCCGCCGCTGACGGAGAACTTCCCCGTGATCCCCATCATGGATCACGAAGCCTACGACTACGATTGGCTGGAGAAACAGGAAGAGAAAGAGGTGGCGAGTGTCGGATAGCAGCGTAACTGCCAGCGGCGCCGTAGCTGAGGCTCACCATGAGCACCCGCCCTATCAGCGCCACCACTTCGAATCTGTCGAGCAGCAGTTCGACACGACGAACTTTGCGATGTGGCTGTTCCTGCTTACGGAGATCATGTTCTTCGGCGGGTTGTTCACGTCGTATCTGATCATGCGGAACTGGTATTACCCGGCGTTCGTTGAGGCGTCGCATCAACTGAACGTAGGCTGGGGCACCGCGAACACCGCGGTCCTGATTCTGTCCAGCTTCACCATGGCCATGGGCGTATGGTCTGCCGAGATGCGCAAGAAGGGATTGCTGCTGCTTTTCCTTTCGATCACGTTTGTACTCGGCCTGGCATTTTTGGGAATCAAGTCCATTGAGTATCACGAAAAATGGGAGAAGCACCACGTTCCCGGGCTCAACTGGAGCGACGCCAGCTTCGTCAACCCCGCGTCGGATCCCGAGGTTTACAAGGAGTACCACGACAAGCCGCTGGCGCCCGACATGGCAGCGAAGACGGAGATGTACTTCTTCCTCTATTTCGCGATGACCGGCATGCACGCGCTGCACATGATTATCGGCATCTCGATTCTGGGATTCATGCTGGTGCGAGCGCGAGCCGGAGCCTACACGACAGGACACGTGACCTATGTCGAGAACTTTGGCCTGTATTGGCACTTTGTCGACATCGTCTGGATCTTTCTGTTCCCGCTGCTGTATTTGATAAGCCGGTATTGAGGGGAAAAAGGAATGAGCGAACACAAACAACAGGACCATCTGCACCAGCAAGATGAACACGACCAGGAACATCACATTGTCAGTCCGGTCATTTATCTGATGATTCTTGGCGCGCTGCTGGTTTTTACTGGGTTGACAGTCTGGGCGTCGTATATCGACCTCGGCGCATGGCACATCGCTCCGGGACTGACGCTGTACTGGAATCCTGTGGTTGCGCTGGCCATTGCCTGCACCAAGATGACGCTGGTGGTGCTGTTCTTTATGCATGTAAAATACAGCACCAAACTGACCAAGCTTACCGTGGCCTGCGGCTTTTTCACCTTCATCGCGCTCATCGGGATGACGATGACGGACTACTTCACGCGCGCTTGGGGGCGGTGGTAGAGGACAGCTTTTAGCCGCTAGCTCCTAGCTTCCAGCAAGAAAAGGGCCGCCTTCGGGCGGCCCTTTTTAGTTTGCTGATTTGCCTGTCTACAGGGTCGGCTTGGGCGGCTTGACTACGGTCCACGCATTGGCGCCAGTTACTTTCACTGGCCGCCGGAAGAGCTTGCCATCCTGCGCTGCGTAGAGCCAATTTTGATCGCTGATTTGGTCAAAAGTGATGGCGGTGAGCGGCCCGCCGCCGGGAATCGGCGGGTTGAGAATTTGCGAAATGCGGCCGTTTTGCATCGCGACCTGAATTCCCACGGGCGTAGCGAAATACACCATTCCGTTCACGTCCTCCACCGCGCCGCTAGTTCCGCTTAGCCTGCTCACTACCGTGGTCTCCGGCAACTCCAGCCGGTAAAACGGTTCGCCATTTTCGAGGGCGCCGTCGGCGGCAATCTGGAACGACCAGCAATAGCGCGAATCTGAGTCGGTGACGACCAGCATGGACTGATCGGGTGAGAGGGCGAGCCCTTGCGGTACCGGAGCCTCGTCACCGTCGGCTGCCATCGCGGCCACTGACAGTGCCACGCGCCTCTGGCTTGTAGCATCGATGACGCTGATGGTGAGCGTTGAAAGATCCAGGAAATAGATGGTTCCGCTCGCTGTGACGACAAAGTCGGCGGGGACGACGCGGCCGACGGGGACCACGAGGTTGCGCGCAATGGTTTTCTGATCGCTGGCCACGCCGGTTGCAGTGCTTGATGAAACGATGTCGTGACGCGAGGGAGAGTAAGCATACAGTCGGTCGTTCGCGCCCATGCGCACGATTGACGTGTCGTTTGGCGGCTCGACAAATTGTGTAATCTTGCCCTGCTGATCAACGCGGTTGGTTCCAATGGCGACACTGGCGAAGTAGGCATTGCCGTTCGCATCGGCGGTGAGGCTGGTAATGGTGTCGAGGAAACCGCCAACCTGCTGCCACGGTTTGTCGACAAAGATTGTTGAGAAGACTGACGCCGAAGAATCCCGTCCCGCCTGCTGAGCAGCTTCCGGTTCGTGCGCGACGACCGGCGCGGGATAATCGCGCCATAGCCAACGAAGCGCGTCGGGCAGGATCGCGCCTCCTTGTTTCGTGCTGTGGCCGTCTGTGCCCATTACCAGCTTTACGTCGTAGCCCTCGAACTCGAGGGCCTCATACATCACCTGGTTATTGATTGGCCAGCTTCCTGCAAATGCGACTCCGTAGGGTTCGCTAGGAACGATGTGATCGGCACTCCCGTCCTGCATGAAGATACGAATTGGCTTGGGCTCTGTCTTGCGCACCAGCGCCGGCAGCGCGTCAGCGCCTTTCATTGAAACGTAGGTGCCGATGAGCGAAAGCACGCGATGAAACTGATCGGGCCGGTTCCACGCCGCCGCAAATGCGCCCACAGCGCCCGTGCTTACGCCGCTCAGTCCGCGGTCGTCAGGATTCTTCGACAGATTGTAGGTTTTTGCTACTTCAGGAATAAGCTCGTTGAGCAGGAAATCAGAGAAACGCGGCGTGAGGGAGTCGTATTCGTAGATGCGGTTGTAGCGGTTCTGGGCGATATCCGGATGCGATGGATCTGAAACCACCGGCAAAATGCCGGGATCGACGAAGATCGCGATCATCGGCGGCAGATCGTGTTTGGCGATCAGGTTATCCAGGACCACCGGGACGCGCATGCTGTCGCCGAGCGCCTGACTGCCGTCAAGAAAAATCATGAACGGCGTGGGCTTGCTGGCTTCGTACTGCGCAGGCACATAGAGGGCGCAGTTGTGCGGCGTGCCGGGATAGTCCTTGCCCGGCGCCAGTATGAATTTGGTGACCGTGCCCTTGGGCACGCCGGTCTGTGGCTGTGAATCAGGGCCGAGGGTGTAGTCTTCGGCGCGAGCGTGGGAGCATACGGAAACCAGCAGCAAAGCGAACAGAATTCGTCTCATCAAAATCCCCGGGCACAAAGATCAACTGCATGGAAACGAGCAGGAGCTTGCACAGCTTGAGCGCAATCACACCATCCTAATTGGGGCGGCCGGGCATTAGCATGAAGTTTCTGCCAACCATTTGCCGCAACGAATCAGGCGGCGCTTGCAACAGATTTTAGGAGATGTCGCGAGTGGACTCCGTGCGCGTGGATCATAAAATTCCATTCGAGCTGGATCGTTTGATGCGGCAGCCGCGCGTTTTAGTGCGCCGCGCCGACGCTCCGCGCAGAGGTGCGCGCTCGGTTGTTTACTGGATGGAGCGCTCTGTTCGAATTAAGGACAACGCTGCGCTCGATGTAGCGATTGAGGCGGCCAATATTCTCGATCTTCCCGTTGTTGTTTACTTCGGGCTCATTGCCAACGATTCCAGCGCCACGCTTCGCCAATACCATTTTTTGCAGCAGGGATTGCGGGACGCAGCTGAGGATGCGGCTGAGCGGGGCGTGGGATTCGTTGTTCGGCGGACACCGGAGGCTTCGCTGGAGGCATTTCTTGAGGAGGTGCAGGCTGCGCTCCTCATCGGCGACGAAAATCCGTGCCGCGAGCCCGAGCACCGGCGCAAGGCTCTCGCTCGCTGCCTCAGAATTCCCTATTGGACGGTCGATGCCGATGTCGTGGTTCCTTCGCGCATCTTCGGCCGAAGCTTTGCGTTGTTGCACCACTTTCGGCCGCGCCTGCGGGCCGAATTGCCCAATTTTCTCGTTGCACCAAAGAAAAATGAGCCTCTTCATCGCTGGCAGTCGCGTAGAACCTTCGCAACCTTCGAGCTTTCCGGAGACATCACCGCCGGTTTCACAAAACTCGACCGCACTGTTAAGCCCGTCGATACATTTACTGGCGGCACGCACGCCGCGCTCCAGCGGTTGCGGACGTTCATCAGGAACGATCTGGCCGCTTACGATCAAAAGCGGAGCCACCCCGAAGTGACGGGCACGAGTCGTTTGTCGCCTTATCTGCGCTTTGGCAACATCGGGCCGCTAACGATCGCACTCGCCGTCACGAAAGCTGTTGCCGACGGGAAGGTTACCGCGGAAACGGGCGATCGGTTTCTCGATCAGCTGATCGGCTGGAGAGAGCTGGCGGTGTTATTCGTTCGCCACGAACCTAACTACGACAACTGGGAGTGCGCGGCGCCGTGGGCGCGAGCCTCGCTTCTCGAACACGTTTCAGACCCACGCCCATACCGCTACACTTTGCGGCAGTTAGAGAAGGCGGAAACGCACGATGACCTTTGGAACGCCGGCCAGCGCGAAATGGTGGCGACCGGGTGGATGCACAACTACATGCGGATGTATTGGGCGAAAAAGATTCTGGAATGGGCGCCAGACCCGGCGACGGCCTTCGATTGGGCAGTGATCCTGAACGATCGGTATGAACTCGACGGGCGCGATCCGAGTGGCTATGCGGGGATTGCCTGGGCCATCGTCGGCAAACTCGATCGGCCCTGGTTCAATCGCCCGGTTTTCGGGCTGGTGCGGTCGATGACGGGAAAATCGATCTCCCGGAAGTTCGACGCTGGCGCTTATATACGCAGGTGCGGTGAACTGCGCTATATTGCCCGCTGATCCCGCGCACGCGGTGTATCGGGCGTCACACCTGAGGCGGTGAAAGCTGTCCTAAAATGGGCCACCAACCCATTCCCGGAATTTGCGTGTTTCGTTCAGCGTTTTCCAATGGATTCCGCGTTCATCCCATTAGAAGATTTTCAGAAATGGGGAAACCGGAGTCGAAGTCCGACTACGCGTGACGAATCCAATGTCTGATCCAAAGCTCTTCGATCCAAAGCACAAGTGGCCCGTTCGCGGTGACAGGGCAGGGAAGCGAGCCGAAACTCGCGGCGGGCATGAAGGCCGTGGCGCGTGGGCTGGCGTAGCCCCGGCGGCGTGGCTTCTCGCGTTGTTTGCTGCAGGCCCGGCGGCCGTGGCGCAGACGCAAAATCCAGTCGTGGAAGCTAATCCCACTCCGATGCTGGCGTCGAAGCCCCGGCAAGCACCCGGGCCCGAGCGTGTCACAGCGCGACTTCCTGAGGCGCCGCGAGTTCTAGAGGCGCAACGATTTCTCAGGGAGCGTGGGTGGCAACCGGGTCAAAGGATGATTCCGCGAGCCGGCACCGCCAGGGCCTTTGGCGCTTACGCGGGCGTTGCAGCAATGGGCGCACCGGGCACGGGCGGAACGGGGACCGGCGATACGCCCTTCGCGAATGCTGCTTCCGCAAATACGTGGCAGCCTCTAGGTCCCTCCGCTGTCCAAACCCCGGACTTTGGCCTGGTCACCGGCCGCGTGGCTGCTATTGCCCTCGATCCCTCTGACCCGACCGGCAATCGGCTTTACCTGGGCACCACCGGCGGCGGAGTGTGGGTGGCGAACAATGCCGGCCGTTTCGACGCCGTCTTCGATCGTCTTTACTCCGCTCACCGACGCGGTGGCGGCTCTCGGCGGCGCCGCGGACGCCTCCATCAGCATTGGCGCGCTGACGCGTGCAGCCGGGCGGGACCGGCGTGATCCTGGCCGGCACCGGCGACCCCAACGACGTGCTCGACTCCTACTACGGCGCGGGCATTCTGCGCTCGACCGACGGCGGAAACACCTGGAGCCTGATCCAGCAGACGGTGGATCGGGAGGATGGCCTGAGCGTCTTCAGGACTGCAGTTTCACCGGCGCAGGGCTTTGCCGGCTTTGCCTGGAGCACCGTCAATCCGCAGCTGGTGGTGGCCGCGGTTTCGCAGGCCTATGAAGGCACGCTGGTGGATGCGGATTGGCCGCCGACGACTTACGAGGGCCTCTACTACTCCTCGGACAGCGGCGCAACGCTGGCATCTGGCCACCATCACCGACGGCAGCGGCGGCGATGTCCAGGGCCCGCTCGGTCCCATCGCCACGCCGACGGCAATGCCGCCACGTCGGTGGTGTGGAATCCGGTGCGGCAGCTGTTTATGGCCGCAGTGCGCTATCACGGCTATTACCAGTCGGCCGATGGCGTCACCTGGACGCGCATGGCCGCGCAGCCCGGCTCCGGGCTGACCACGCCCATGTGCCCCACCAACCCGGGCAGACTGGCTCCATCGCCTGCCCCATCTATCGCGGCGCGCTGGCGGTGAATCCGCACACCGGCGACACCTTTGCCTGGACCGTGGATGTGAACGATCAGGACCAGGGGTTGTGGCAGGACATGTGCGCGATCGAGCGGCGGGACGTGCGGCAACCCGACCATCACGTTCGCCAAGCAATGGAACACGGCGGCGCTGGAGACCAACACCTGCGAGGGCGCGGCGACCATCGCGGACGGCGACTACAACCTGACCCTGGCGGCGGTGCCCTCGCGGGCAGGACACGCTGCTGCTGGCCGGCGCTAACGACCTGTGGAAGTGCAGCCTGGCCGATGGGCTGCGCGTGGCGCAACACCACCAACTCCACCACCTGCATGAGCGCGCAGGTGGCGGAATTATCAGCACGCGCTGGCCTGGAACGCGGCCAATCCGCTGGAGATTTTTGTGGGCAACGACAGCGGGCTGTGGCGCTCGACCGACGCCATCGGCGAGACCGGACCGGCGTGCTCTGCGACAGACTCCAGCCATTTTCAGAATCTGAACGGCAGCCTGGGCTCGCTGGCCGAAGTGGTGAGCATGTCTGCGGTCGCCGACGTCGCCTTACACCTTGATGGCCGGGCTGGGCGTGAACGGGACCGCGGGCGTGAAGAGCACTTCGTGCCGACTGCTGACTGGCCGCAGATTCTTCGCGGCTATGGCGGCCCGGTGGCCATCGACCCCAGTAACAGCAACAACTGGTATGTGAACGACCAGGCAGGGAGTCGCCATCTATCGGTGCGCGCAAGCGGCTCGCCTGCACGCCGCCTCGATTTCGGCGTCGAGCCCAGTGGTCGACGATGCGGATGTCGGCGGCGATGGCGACACGATGCCGACGCCGGCTCCGTTTCTAGTGGACCCGCTCGACGATAGCTCAGTTGCTCATCGGAACCTGCCGCGTGTGGCGCGGGCCGGCCAACGGCAGCGGTTGGAGCGCGGCTAACGCAATCAGCCCCATTCTCGATAGCGGCGCAACGGGCATTCCTTGCAACGGCGACGGGCTGATTCGCTCGATGGCCGCGCTGGCGCTCTCTGCGGCAGCGAAGTCATCTACGTGGGCATGTATGGCGCCGCCAGCAATGGCGCCAATCTGCCCGGCCATGTATTGAGCGCGACGATTAATCCTTCCTCCAGCGCCGCGCCGGTTTGGCACGATCTGACGCTGAATACGGTGGTCAACGACACCCGCGCGCTGAATGCTTACGGCTTTGACATTTCCAGCGTCACCATCGACTCCCACGACACCACCGGCAACACGGTGTATGTGACCGTTGCAGGGAATTGAAAGTCCCTTGAGCCAGTCCAGGTGGTGTATCGCTCAACCGAACGGAGGCGCGACCTGGACGACATTGCGGCGAACCTGCCGGTCGCGCCAGCCAACAGTCTCACCATCGACCCGCAGAACGCCAATACGGTCTACATTGCTACGGACGAAGGCGTCTACTTCACCACTCAAGTGGCAAATTGCGCGCAATTGCCATCCGGCTGCTGGGCGGTGTTTGGCTCCGGGTTTGCCCGGCGCTCCTGCTGTTGCGCTCAGCGCCACTCCGGCTTCGTGCCTCCACGCCGGTTCTGGTGGCTGCCACATACGGGCGCGGCATCTGGCAAACCCCGCTGTGGAGCGCGGGGATGGGCCTGACCGCCGCGGCCGCAAGCCCTTCGTCGCTCGTTTTTCCAAGCCAGGTCTTCGGCACCTCCAGCAGCGCGGATGACCGTGACTCTCGAATAACACCGGCAGCCTCGCGCTCACGACGTCGTCCATCTCCGTGAGCGGAGACTTCGGCGAGACCGACAACTGCGTGAATGTGCCGGTCGCAGTGGGGGCCAGCTGCGCCATTCAGGTTACGTTCACGCCGCAGGCTACCGGTCCGCTGAGCGGCGAAATGACTATCTTCGCCAACGTTTATGGTGGTCAACTCACGATTGACCTCACCGGAACCGGCGGACCGGCAGGTGCAGTAAGCCTGACGCCAGCCTCCGTCCCGTTCGGCCAGGTGGAAGTGGGGACTACGTCGTCGCCGCTGCAAGTATCGGCGACCAACAGCAGCGCGGTAGTGGTTCCCATCAGCAGCGTCTCCATCACGCCGCCGTTTAGCCTGAGCAGCAACTCCTGTGGCACGGCCAGCTTGTCAGCGAACTCGGTTTGCCAGCTGGCCGTGGAGTTCGCACCCACGCAAACCGGCCCGGTGACCGGCCTGCTGACTTTTGTTGACGGAGCGGGGACACAGACCGTGGGACTGAGCGGGACGGGCGTCGCTGCGCCTGCCGATGTACTGAACCCCACATCGCTATCGTTCCCATCGACGCCGGATGGCCAGCTTTCCGCTGCAGAATCTGTGACGCTGACAAATTCAGGCGGCGTGGAGTTGACGGCGATATCGATCTCGACGAGCGCCCAATTCCAGACGACGAACACCTGCGGTACACAACTGCCGGCAGGCGCGGTTTGCACGATCAGCGTGATCTTTGCGCCCACTCAAGGCGGCGCGATTACCGGCACGCTGACTGTTTTGGATGCCCTGCGGCCTCAGACGGTAGGCTTGAGCGGAACGGGACTTGCGGCGCCGGCTTTTAGTGTCAACCCGTCCAGCCTGACTTTCACCAACCAGCAGCCTGGCGTGCCCAGTGCGCCGCAAACGGTTACGATTAGCAACTCTGGCGGATCGCCTATGGCGAACATCGGCTTTTCGATCACAGGCGCCGCGGCATCAAGCTACTCCATTGCGGCTAACACTTGCGGAGCGCTGCTCAACAATGGAAGCAGTTGTACAGTGGGGATTGTTTTTACACCCAGCGCAACGGGCGCAATTGCGGCGACGCTCGCCGTCTCTTCGTCCACTCTCGGAGTGGTTCCGGTTTCGGTGCCGCTGAATGGTTCGGGGCAGCTCACCGGCGGACTCTCAGTGAATCCGTCTCAGATTGCATTTCCTGAGGTGGGGATCGGCCAGTCGAGCGCAGCGCAGACTTTGACGATCACCAATTCATCGAGCTACGCGATTGGCTCGGTTTCGCTTGCAGTTGCCACGCCGTTCAGCATCTCGCAGAATACGTGCACCGGAAGCCTGGCGGCAGGGGCCAACTGCACAGCGACGATTATTTTTCAGCCGAGCGTTGGTGGGTCCGCATCCGGAATTCTCACGGTCAACTCATCCGCGGTTGCGGCGCCTGTTACCGTGGCGCTGACGGGGACCGGATTCGATTTCTCCCTAGGCATCACCGGCTCGGGAACCCAGAGCGTCGCCAGTGGCCAGACCGCGAGCTACACCGTACAGATCTGCGGCACTGGCGGATGCGCGCTGAATCCGACTCTGCCCGCCGGGGGCACCCTCACCTTTCAGTGCGGCGCATTGCCCACGAACGCGGTCTGCATCCTCAACCCCACGTCGCAGACACTCAACGCCGGCGTTCAAGGTAATTTCCTGGTCGAAATCTCCACCGGCAACGCTGCGGCGGCAAGTGTTGAGAGCCCGGATTCTGCAACGCCGAATGGGTCGAGGCTTAGCGCTGAAAAACCAAGTTCCGTCAGAATTTCCGGTGGCCGACCTGACTTGTGGCACGCTCTACCACTGGCCTGCGGGCTGTTTCTGATTCCTTTGGCATTTCGCAGATACCGCAAGATGTTTTTGCTCGCGGTGCTGGCGGCATTTTTCACCTGCGGCGTCTCCAGCTGCGTCAGCTCTAGTGGAGGCACGGGCGGTGGCGGCGGCAAAGGAGGCGGCTCCAACACGCCGCCGGGGACATACACGATTCCAATCAGCGTCACATCGACGGGCATCACGCGATCGGTCAACGTAACCTTGACAGTCGACTGAGAGTGGCAGATTTCCCGATGCAGAAGCGACCACCGGACTGGGGTGAACCACTCTATACTTAGTTTTCGGGACTTGATCTTCAGGGCCAGGACTTGAGGTTCGAGACCAAAACCAAAATGTCAGCCAAAGTAACCGTCGAAGATGTCGAACGCGTGGCCCAACTGGCGCACTTGAAGCTTGCACCGGATGAGGTGGGGCCCATGTTGCGCGACCTGAACGCCATCCTCGACTACATTGCCGAATTGAATGAGTTGGACACGTCGAACGTTCTCCCGCTCGATCAGGTGAGCGAGCTGGTGAGCAAGGCAGCTCCCGCTCTTCGCGCCGACCAGCTGGTGCCTTCGCTCAATCGCGCAGTTGTTATGGCCGAGGCTCCGGAGACCGACGGGGTCTTCTTCAAAGTTCCCAAAGTTATTGATCGATAAAGAGCACGAACGCCCGCTCGCCAGTGCGGGGACAAAACCAAAAAGGAAGATCGTTTGCAAAACGAGAGCAAGACAGCCGACAGCTACGTGGAGAAGCCGAAGACTCTCGCTGTTTTGCGCGAGGAGATTGCGTCGGGCCACACGAAGGCCGCCGACCTCGCCGCGGGCTACTACGAGCGCATAGAGAAGCTCAATCCGCGGTTGAATGTTTTCCTGAGCCTGACCAAAGAACGCGCATTCGAGCGGGCGGCAAGCATCGATGCCATCGCCGCCAAAGGCGATCCGCTGCCGCCGCTGGCCGGCGTTCCGGTAGCGATCAAGGATGTGATGGTGATGCGGGGAGCGCCGTCGACGGCAGGCTCCAAAATCCTTCAAGGTTATCGACCGCCCTACGATTGCACCGCCGTCGCGAGGCTCGATGCCGCCGGTGCGGTAGTACTGGGAAAGACAAACTGCGATGAGTTTGCAATGGGATCGTCAAATGAGAATTCGGCGTACGGGCCGGTGCGCAATCCTGTCGACACAGACCGCGTTCCCGGGGGATCTAGCGGCGGCTCGGCCGCGGCCGTGGCGGCCAACCTGGCAGTCGCTACTCTCGGCACCGATACAGGTGGTTCCATTCGCCAGCCGGCAAGCTTTTGCGGCGTAGTTGGCGTGCTGCCCACGTATGGCCGCGTTTCGCGCTACGGCCTCATCGCTTTTGCATCCTCGCTTGACCGCATCGGTCCTTTTGCAGCAAACGTCCGCGATGCCGCGACGATGCTCGGCGTTATCGCCGGCCATGACCCCTGTGACGCGACGAGTTCATCGGCTCCTGTTCCCGACTACGCTGCCGAAAGCGACAAGCCCGCCGCGGGGCTACGCATTGGCGTTCCGGCAGAGTATTTTGGCGACGGTCTCGATCCCGAAGTGCGCGCCGCCGTCGAGAAGGGAATTGCCGCGCTCAAGGCTGCCGGCTGCACGGTCAAGCCGGTCTCGCTGCCGCACACGAAATACGCCGTACCCACCTACTATCTGGTGGCAACGGCGGAGGCCAGCGCCAACCTTGCCCGCTTCGATGGCGTGCGCTACGGCTACCGTTCGCCGAACTCTGCCACGCTCTCTGACATGTATTCGCACTCCCGCGACGAGGGCTTTGGCGCCGAAGTCAAGCGCCGCATTTTCCTCGGCACTTACGCGCTTTCGGCCGGCTACTACGATGCCTATTATCTCGAAGGCGCAAAAAGTGCGGCGGCTTCTGGCCGAGGAATTCCTGCATGCCTTTGCCGAGGTTGACGCGATCGTTACGCCCACGTCACCCGTCCCCGCATTCAAGCTTGGCGAGAAGACGGACGATCCACTGGCCATGTATCTGGCCGACATCTATACTGTCACCGCGAGCCTGGCCGGCATCTGCGGCGTATCTGTTCCTTGTGGAGCGACGCGGGCCGGGCTGCCGGTGGGCATGCAGGTTCTTGCGCGGCCTTTTGGCGAGAGCACGGCGTTCCGCGTGGCGCGCGCCGTAGAGGCTGCGGAAATTCAGTAATGCACCGTCGCCGCACTACGAAGCCCCTGTGATTCATCTCACTGCATCAATCGCTGCTCCCCATGTTTAATTCCTCTGCGGGAGCCTGCCCAATGCTTCGTTTCGCTGGCCTGACAAGCCTTTTGTCCTTGACCTTGTTTGCGACTCTGTCGGCCAGCGCCGCTCCGCGCAAGGCCCACACGGTCGTTCTCGGCGCGGTCAGGCATGTGCCCTATTCCAAGGCGGGCGATCCGGCCAGCGCGGCTGCGGGCGAGAGTGTTCTGGATATACGCGCACTCCTGGTCGACGGCGCCCTAAAAGAATGGACTACCGGCGACGCCCACGACGTCACGGACCGGAGCTTTGTGGTTCGTCGCGTGATCCGGCTCAATGATGCGTTGCCCACAGACAGGCCCGGCGGCGGGGACAAGCCAGGAGAGAAGCCTGCGGAGAAGGTAAGCCATTGGGTATGGCAGCGCGGACCGTGGCTGTTGGTTGATCGCGCGGCAGGCCATGTAACCGCGCTCCGGCTGCCCGATTATGACCCCGGCGTCAGCCAGGTGAGCTGGTTCCGAGACTACGCGGCCTACTGCGGAGTCACGGCGAGCGGCAAGAGCCTGTATGCCGTAGTGGCGCAGATCGCCGCGCGCAAGCCTGTCCTCGCCAAGAAGCTTGCGGCATTCGACGCGGACAATCATCCCGACCCGGTTTGCGCGCCGGCTGATTGGCAGCGCGAGCCGCTGCGCATCGCGTTTCATCCATCGGGCACAAATGCGATAAGCTACGACATTGTCCCGGGCTCGGCGCTGCTGGTCGAAGACAACGGCGACGAAGATGAGACGCCCAGCGCGGCACTGACGAAGTAGCAGTTCAGAGCGTCGTGCCGATAACGGGCACGGCAATCGGCGGGGGCAAGTCAACAGATCGGCAGAATGGCATGGAATCGGTTGATGAATTGTTGCGTCAGGCTGAGGTCGCGCATGGGCACCTGTGCGCCGGCCAGGTTCTCGGCGTGCGCATGGCACTGCTTGGTCTTTCGCGCCTGGACATTGCCGATCCGCGCGGCGCCGACCGCAAGCGGCTGGTCACTTACGTCGAAATCGATCGCTGTGCCACCGACGCAATCGCGCTCGTCACCGGCTGCAGGCTGGGAAAGCGGGCGCTTAAATTCAGAGACTGGGGAAAGATGGCGGCGACTTTTGTCGATCTTGGCTCAGGCCGCGCCGTTCGCATCGTCGCTCTCGAAGATTCCCGCGAGCTGGCGCGCAAGCTCTACCCGCATGAAGAGAACAAGAGCCGCCGCCAGTTGCTGGCCTATCGCGAGCTGACCGATTCGCAGCTGTTCAGCGAACAGTGGGTGCGCGTTGTGATCGATCCCGCCGATTTGCCCGGACAATCCCATGAGCGAGTTGTTTGCCCGCGCTGCGGCGAGGGAGTGAACTTCGGGCGGTTTGCGCGGGTCAGTCTGGTCAACGGAGAAGCGGGAGAATCAGTTTGCCTTTCCTGTGCCAATCCCGAGCTTCGCTACTGGGAGCCGATTCCGCCGGGAGATTGATCGCGCGGTTGTGCCGCGCCTCCAGGCGCCGCTCCCCGATGCGCCGGTCAGCCACGTGGTGCTCTTCGCGCCACCAATTCCAAAGCACCCAAACCATAAAGCCGACTGCCGAACTTACGGGAATCAGCCAAAGTGTCTGCTCATGAATTTCAATAGTCATGGAGGGAATTCCCCTTCCGCCCTCCGGCCCGCGGTATGCATCGCAGGCCGACCCGAAGGGCCTCATGCATCCAGATGACTCCCTATCCCGTAAGAAATGGGTAGTCAATTTGTAAGGGATTTGTTAAGACCTGAAGGCGTGTCACCAGGCTCCAGCCGGCGGTTCGCCTTGACACCGAACCGGCTGCGCATTTCTTATCTTTCTAGGCCTTCTTTTTGGGAATCCCGGGCGGGACGAAAGTGGCGGGAACCGCCTACCTTGCGTCTGGAAGCCTTTAAGGATGCTGTGTCGAACAGGAAGTATGCGGCGGTTGGGTTCTGTGATGCGAGTGGGCAGGGCGGGAATCCCGTTCCGGTCCCTGTTACCAAACCCTCCTTCCAAAGCTTGGGCCGGACGAAACCAAGGCCTCAAGAACCTTTCCCGGAGACAAATCTGTTATCGGGCGCCGGCAGAAATCGCCGGTTAGGCCTGCGTCCTGAAGCCGGCTAACCCCGGCCGCAGGGGCGAGCAAGGGAAGCAAGCCAAAGATGATCGAAGCCACAAGTTTTGCCTTTTGGGCGGCTGCGCCCGCTTCAGCAGCTGGCGGCGGCCTGTCCATGATGCTGCCCATCCTGTTGTTTATTCCGCTGCTCTATTTGCTGATGATCCGTCCGCAACAAAAGAAGCAAAAGCAGTGGCAGCAGATGCTGGCCAGCATCAAATCCGGGCGACAAGATTACAACGACAGGCGGCATTCGTGGCACCATCATCTCAATGAAAGAAGATTCGATGGTGATTCGCGTTGCCCCCGACAACCTGAAGCTGGAAGTGGCCCGGAACGCGATTGCTTCGGTCACCCAGGAGGATGCTTCGAACTCCTGAGGCTTTCAAGACTCGTAAGACCTTCAAGGCTGTTAAGGCCTTCGGGCTCCTACCCTTTGGAATAGAGAAACGAACCAATGAAGAAAAATCTCAGAAATAAGATTGCCCTGATTATTGCGGTTCTTTTGATCTGCCTCTATGGAATCTTCGGGATCCCATCGGGGATCAGCGGGAAGGCGCTGCTGAGCGCCCTATCCAGCCGGATTCATATGGGTCTGGATTTGCAGGGCGGCGCGCACCTGATCCTGCAAGTTCAGGTGTCGGACGCAGTGAACGCCGAGACTGACAACACCGTGCAGGAGATCCAGCAAGACCTGAAAAAGGCCAACATCACTGTTTCTCAGGTTTACAAGCCGGACCCCAATAAGCCGGATGTCCTTCGCGTCGAGGGAGCCACTGCCGCTCAGAACGACGCCGTCAGCTCGATGCTCGGCGCCCCAAAGTATGCCAACGAGTACGATGTCTCCGGCGGTACGGACAACAACTGGACGCTGACCATGAAGGCGCCTTTCGAGAATGATCTCGACAAGCGCACGGTGGACGAGGCCATTGAAACCATTCGCGATCGCGTGGATGCGCTGGGTGTGAGCGAGCCGCTGATCCAGGAATATGGCCTGGGCGCCAATCAGATTCTGGTGGAATTGCCTGGCATAAGCGACCTTAACCAGGTCGAGGGCATCATCCGGTCCACGGCCCGGCTTGAGATTCACGCCGTGGACGGCGGTCCGTTTCCCACCGAGGACGCAGCCCTGCAAAGCGTAAACGGCGCGCTCCCACCCACTGACGAGATTTTGCCTTTCTCGGGCGATCTGGGCGGTTCAAACGGCACTTCTTATTACGTCATTCAGCGATCCGCAATCGTGGCCGGCAGCGATTTCCGCTCCGCCGATCCGGGCGTGAATTCAAACACCGGACAAAGACAGGTGAATTTTACCCTCACCGACGAAGCCGGCGACAAGTTCTGGGACTTCACCAGCGCCAACGTCGGCAAGTACATGGCGGTGGTGATGGGCGGCACAGTGCGCGAAGTAGCTGTCATCAAGCAGCCTATTCGCGATAGCGGCCTGATTGAGGGCGGTTTCAACGAGAACGAAGTGATGGAGCTCTCCAAGCTGCTGCGCACGGGCGCGCTGCCAGCCTCGCTCAATTACATCAACGAGAGTACAGTGGGCGCGACGCTTGGCGCCGATTCCATCCGCGAAGGCGTGACGGCAGCCATTGTCGGCATCGTCGTCGTGATGGCATTCATGCTGGTTTATTACAAGGGCTCAGGCATCAACGCCGATCTGGCATTGATCTTCAACCTGATTATTCTGCTGGGAATCATGGGGCTCTCCAGCGCGATTTCGAGCGCCTCGGGCGGCGGAGGCCTGGTGCTGACGCTCACCTTGCCCGGCATTGCCGGAGTCATTCTCACCATCGGTATGGGCGTGGATTCAAATGTTCTGATCTTCGAGCGCATCCGCGAAGAAATCCGCGCAGGCAAGGCGGCTTCAGCAGCGGTGGATCAGGGCTTTGCGCGCGCGTGGCTCACGATTGTTGATACCCACGTAACCACCATCGTCTCGGCGGCGATTCTGTTTATCTTCGGCACCGGTCCGGTGAAGGGCTTTGCCACCACGCTGACCGTTGGTCTCGCGGCCAATCTTTTCACGGCCGTTTTTGTCTCGCGAGTGATCTTTGAGGCGCATTTGAACAAGTTGAAAGCCGGCGAAATGGTTTCGATTTAGAACCAATGATGCGGCGGTAGGAGAAAACAAGCAGTGGAATTCTTTCGCAACCCGAATGTGAATTGGCTGGGATGGAAGTGGTACTTCCTCGCCTTTTCCATGATCTTCAGCGTGGCCGGCATCATAAAAATGAGCTGGAACTACTCGCACATCGGCAGCCCGGTTCCGCTGGGAGTGGATTTTCAGGGCGGTACGCAGGTGGATGTGCAGTTCACCAATCCGCCGGACATCAATGCCATCCGCAACGCCATTGCGGCGGCGGGCGTCAAAGACGCGGGCGTTCAGAACTTCGGGCCGGCAGCCGAACATCGGGTACTCATCAGCCTTCCCGTGCAGACCAATGAGTCTGCGCTTGACACAGGGCGCCAGGAGATCGAATCGGCGCTCCAAGCCCGCTACAACAACTATTTCAACCCCACTACGGGCGTGAAGGTAGACGTGGTGGGACCCACTGTCGGCCATCAGCTTGAGAAACAGGCCACGCTGGCCACGCTCTATTCCATGCTGGGCATGCTCATCTATCTCTGGTTCCGTTTCCAGTTGATCTACGGCGTAGCCGCGGTGGTGGCGTGCTTCCATGACACGCTCATCACGGTCGGCGCCTTTGCCCTCACTGGCCGAGAAATCAGCCTGACCGTGATCGCCGCCATCCTGACCCTGGTGGGATACTCGATGAACGACACTATCGTCGTCTTCGACCGCATCCGTGAGAATCTGCGGCTGAGCCGCCGGGAGAGCTTAACCGATCTGGTAAATCGCAGCATTAACCAGACCTTGAGCCGGACCGTGCTGACCTCAGGCCTGACCTTTCTCACCGTGCTGGCCCTGTTTATCTTTGGCGGGCCGGTGCTCAATGATTTCTCTTTCGCTTTGGTGGTGGGGATCTTGATCGGAACCTACTCGTCGATCGCAGTTGCGGCGCCGATGCTGGTGGCCTGGCAAGAAAGTCGCGCTGGGAAGGGCAAGGCCGCCTCGCTACCGGCAGCGCGAAAGTCGAAAAACTAGGAACCTTGGCCGCGAGGCCCGATTTTTGCATCCATTCTGAGTGTGGGTCCACTCTTGAAAGTTTTCCGCCGCAGCAGCCGGCGGTCACTTTCCGGAGGTACTTTGGGAACTTGGAGGTTGCACCGGTTTTAAAGCACTCTTGGCAGTGGGAGTGCAGTTCTGATAAGGTTTACTCGCTCCGTTGTGGGATTTTTACCGTCGGGAACAATTCCCCCTCCCTCGGTGTCTAAAATAGGAGCAACGAAACCCGATTACCGAGGCTGGCCATGTTTGAAGACTCCACATTTGAATCCAGCAGTAGGATCAAGACGAAGAGCGGTCGCTGGATGCTGGTGACCGGCAGCATCAATGCCGGGATCCTCGTTCTACTCATTCTGATTCCGCTCATCTATCCCGAGGCGCTGCCGTCGGCACTGATGGCGACAATATTAACTGCCCCGCCCCCTCCGCCACCGCCACCGCCGCCACCGCCGCCACCCGAGATAAAGGTGGTGCATGTGCAGTCGGAGATGATGAACAATCAGCTGACTGCGCCGAGGACGATTCCGCACAACATCGCAATGGTCACAGAGAAGGAAGCGCCGGCAACGAACTTCGGCGTGGCTGGCGGCATGGGCGGTGGTGACTCAGGTGTGATGGGCAGCATGTTTGGCAGCGGCACTGGCCCGCAGGTAAAGGCCGCGCCTCCCAAGAAGGTGAACATCTCAGCAGGCGTAGAACTGGGCCTTTTGATTCAGAAGATCACGCCCACATACCCGCCGATCGCCAAGGCGGCTCGCGTTCAGGGAACCGTTGTTCTACAGGCGACCATTTCCAAGCAAGGAACGATTGAGGACCTAAAGGTTGTCAGCGGTCCGGCCATGCTTCAGCAGGCGGCTCTCGATGCAGTGAGGCAATGGCGGTACCGGCCTTACCTGCTTAACAACGAACCGGTCGAAGTCGAGACCTCCGTTCAGGTGATTTTCACCCTGGGTGGGTGATACTACTTTCCGCTCTCTGCCGCGTCAATGGCAGGGAGCGTCGCGTTTAGCTCGAATGCGATTTCCCGTTGGGCCGCATTCCCCGGAACTTAACCTCCCCGGCGCGCCGGGTTTAATTCAGTCAAAAAGAATCTCCTTAGGAGGAACGATTCAGTGATTCTCGCTCAGCTCGCACATTTCGCTTCGCACACGGTCAACAGTCTGGCGATGTTTCAGGATGAAGGCCAGAACGTTGGCTTCAGCCCCATCCAACTTTGGGACAACATGGGATGGTTGGTACGGTGTGTAGTCATCGTCCTGTTTATTGAGTCGATCTGGTCGCTGGCCGTAATGATCGACCGTTACCTGTACTTCTCCGCCGCCCGCAAGCAGTCGCGCGAATTTGCGCCCAAGGTTGCCGGCGCGTTGAAGGAGAGCAAGCTCGAAGAAGCCATCAAGATTGCCGACCGTAACAAGAAGTCGCATTTGGCCGAAGTAGTTACGGCCGGGTTGCAGGAGTTCCGCGCCTCGTCGGGCACGGCTACCGATGAAACCATCGCCAGCTCCGGCCGCGCGCTGGAGCGGGCCGAGGCCATCGTCCACGCCAAGTTGAAGAGAGGCCTGTCCGTGCTGGCTACCATCGGCGCAACAGCGCCGTTCGTCGGATTGCTCGGCACCGTCATCGGCATCTTGCACGCCTTTCAGCAGATCGCCACGCAGAAGATCGCCGGCATCGGCGCGGTTGCAGGCGGCATCTCTGAAGCTCTGGTCACTACGGCGTTCGGCCTGTTCGTGGCCATCCCCGCCGTTATGGCGTTCAACTACTTCACCGGACGCGTCGAGAGCTTCGACGTGGAGATGGACAACTCCTCCAGCGAGCTGGTGGACTACTTCATCAAGCAAAGCCACAAGCGCTAAAAGGCGCAGTGGCCTGGCACGAGCGAGCTTTTTGCCGGGCGGAAGAAATGAACCTCTTCCGCCCCGCACTTTGATCCTCGCCTGGGTTGCTGGATTCAGGCAGCGCCGGATTGCATGCGGCAAGAAAAAATTCAGAAGTACGGAGTCCCGATTATGGGAGTAGCAATTCGCGACGAAGGCAAGAAAGTTAACTCCAACATCAACGTGACACCGATGGTGGACGTGATGCTTGTGCTGCTTATCATCTTCATGGTCATCACGCCCATGCTGCAGAATAAAGTCGCAATTACCCTGGCGCAGGTGGAAAATCCGCAGGCCATGCCCGACGCCGACAAAGAAGACGCCATTGTTGTCGCGGTTACACGCGACGGAGCCGTCTACCTCGGCCAGAACAAGGTCGATCCCGGCCAGCTTGGCAGCATGGTGCGCGATAAACTCGCCGACAAGACCGACAAAATGATCTATGTTCGCGCGGATCAGCGCGCCCAATACAAGGTGGTTGAAGACGCCATCGACGATGTGCGCACTGCCGGCGTTGAAGAAGTTGGACTGTTGACGCAAAGGCGAGAAGGCAATCAAATCGGGGGCCAGTAGCGCAGGTGGCCGTGTTGTTTAACGATTTTCAGGAATAAGAGGAGTTTGAGCCATGGCATTTTCCACTGGCGGCAGCGGCGGAGCGATGGGCGAGATCAACGTCACGCCCATGATCGATATTCTTCTGGTGTTGTTGATTATCTTCATGGTGATCGTACCGGTTACGCCTAAGGGACTGGATGCGCTGGTGCCCCAGCCGCCAAAGAATCCGCAGCAGCAGCAGCAGCCGAACGACCGCACCATCGTGGTCCAGGTCATCTATCGCCCCAATCAGGCCCCGTCGTACAAGATCAATGAAGACGATGTGCAACATTCCGATCTTCAGGCGAGACTGACTAACATTTATGCGAACCGAGCCGAGCGCGTGATGTTTGTGAGAGGCGACGACGATGTGAACTTTGAATACATCGCCGACGTCATCGATATAGGCAAGGCCGCGAATGTGGACCATATCGGATTGATGACGCCCAAGATTCAAGCCGGCCAATAGGCTGGCCGTATCCGAAGCGCTTAATCCGGATGCGTGGACGAGTATAATTTTTTCCCTGACCGCGGTCCGTTTTAACCGCAATCGGCTGTTAAGTTTCCAGGCGAGGCCTGCTGGCCCAAACCTGAAGGAGAAGGGTACGAATATGATTGGAACCGCACGTTTTTGGGCGCTCGCGGTGACTTTGACCGGCTTGGTTGTTGGAATGAGCGGATGTAACCAGCTTATGGCCCGCGATCAGTTGAACAAGGGAGTCGACGCCTATAAGAACGGTCACTACGATGAGGCCATTGAGCATTTTCAGAAGGCCACCGACCTCGATCCCACCCTGCCCATGGCAAAGACCTACCTGGCGACGGCGCTTGCACAGAACGTAGCCCCAGGGGTTACGACGCCTGAAAACCTGAAGATCGCTAACCAGTCCATCGAGATTTTCGAGCAGGTTCTCGCCGAAAAGCCGAACGATGTGAACAGCATGAAGCAGATCGCAGGCATTTATTTCAGCGTGAAGGAGTTGGACCAGGCCGAGGATTGGCAGAAGAAGGTTCTGGCAGTGGATCCAAACGATCCCGAGGCTGCTTATACGATCGGCGTGATTGACTGGACCAAGTCGCATGAAAACAAGCTGAAGGCGCTTCAGGAAGCCGGCCTGAACGACGATGGCAAGGGCAATGTGAAGGCTCCGAAAAAGATCATGGAGCAGCTGGCACAGGAGAACGCGCCGCTGGTCGACGAGGGCCTGAAATATTTGACCATGGCGGTCAACAATCGACCCAACTACGACGATGCCATGCAGTACCTGAATCTGATTTACCGCGGCAAGGCGGATGTGGATTACGGCAATAGCGCCGCAGTGACCGAGGATCTGGCAATGGCGGACGAGTGGACCGCGAAGGCCATGGGAACCCGCAAGGAAAACGAAGAGAAGAAGAACCAGGGCCCCGGCGGAATCACCATCGACTCAAACGGCCAGATGCACTAAGCGGAACGCTCTTATGCAGCAGCGACACCAGACGGCCTCTGCTCCGCGCGGAGGCCGTTTTTCTTGAAACCGAACTCTGCTCTTCCTGAGGTGTACATTGATCAAGCTTGACCGCATCACTCGAATTGTTGCCCTGCAGTCTGTTTTTCTCGCGTTCGGCGGCCTTTGCGCGTCTGCCCAGACGGCTCCTCAGCCCGAAGCGGGAGTGGCGCCGCACCCTTCCGCGATGCAGGTTGTCCAGACCTCGGGCGGCCTTGTTGCGACCAATGATCATGAAACGCTTGAGGTGACGGTTTGTGGCGATACCCTGATCCACGTCACGGCGCGGCCCGCGGGCGCTGCATCTTCGGCGGAGGTGCAGCCCTGGATGCTGCCGGCGGCCGAAGTCTGCCCCGGCGCTGCTTTCCAGTTCGGCGAGTCGAAAGGGACCGGATCTAGCGGTTCAGCTAGCCTGACTACGGGACAGCTCAAGATTTCCTTGTCGGAGGCGGATGGCAATCTAACCGTCCGTACCGCCGAGGGCAAAGAGCTCTTGCACGAGCGGCCGAACCTGCCGCGCACTTATCGTCCCTCTGAGGCGCCCGGGCTTCTTCATGTCGAGGATCGCTTTGGCCCCGACTCGACCGAGGCGCTTTACGGGCTAGGCCAGCACCAGAGCGGGATGTTCAACTATCGGGGCAGCGTCGTTGAGCTCGGCCAGAACAACACCGACGTTGCAATTCCCCTCGTCGTCTCCAGCAAGGGATATGCCATTTTGTGGAACACGGCATCGTTCAGCTACTTTGACAATCGCTTCCCGCTTGATCTCGATCTGGAGTCGATGGCTGTTCCGCAGATCGATTACTACATTCTTTATGGGCCGCAGATGGACGCGATCGTCCATCAGTACCGTTCCATGACCGGTCACGTCCCGTTGTTTCCCGAGTGGGCATACGGTCTGTTCCAATCCAAGGACCGCTACAAAACGCAGGCCGAGATTCTGTCGATCGCGGCCGAATATCGCGCGCGACACATTCCGATGGACGCCATCGTGCAAGATTGGTTCTGGTGGAATAACGGCGGCAAGGGCGACCCCGTCTACAACTCCGGCTACACCGATGTTCCCGCGGAACTGAAGACCCTCCACGACGAGCACGTCCACGCCATGATCTCGGCCTGGGCTCTGATGGATTCGACAAGCGAAAACTTCAAGCAGATGGTCCAGAAGGGCTATGAGATCGACGATACGCAGGCCTATGACCCTACAAATCCGGCAGCCAGAGACTTCTTCTGGAATCAGTTTGTGGGCAAGCTCTTCGCCCAGGGCTGGGATGCATTCTGGCTTGATAGCTCTGAGCCCGAGGAGGCGTGGCCGCACGTTGGTGACGCCATTCTCCGCGACAAGCAGCTGCACATTGGCAGCGGCCTGGAGTACACCAACGTCTTTCCGCTGGAACATACCGAGAACGTCGCACAGCATTGGAAGCAGGCTGACCCCGAGAAGCGCGTCTTTCTTCTCACACGCTCGGCATTCATGGGCCAGCAGCGCGTTGGCGCAACGGTCTGGTCAGGTGACGTGTACAGCAGTTGGTGGGCTCTGCGACGCCAAGTTCCGGCCGGCCTCAACTTCGCGCTCTCCGGCTTCCCTTACTGGACAACGGACATCGGCGGCTACCATCCGCTGAACTATGCGCAGACTATGCCGCCGGGCTATCAGGAGCTCTACGCGCGCTGGTTCGAGTACGGCGCCTTCTGCCCCGTCTTCCGTACCCACGGTCATCGCGATCACAACGAGCTTTGGGTTTATGACCAGGTGTTTCCCACTCTTTTAGCCGTCGACCGCCTGCGCTACCGACTCTTGCCGTACGTTTACTCACTGGCCTGGAAGGTCACCAGCGATGACTACACCATCCAGCGCCCACTGGTGATGGACTTCAGAGAGGATCCGGCCACTTTGGAGATCGGCGACCAATTCATGTTTGGGCCTGACCTTCTTGTGAGCCCGGTCCTCACGGAGCACGCCACTTCCCGCATCGCCTATCTGCCGGCGGGGGCTGAGTGGTACGACTTCTGGACCGGGGACCGCACCGCGGGCGGCGCGTCAATCACAGCGCAGGCGCCACTCGACCGCATCCCGCTTGATGTGCGCGCGGGATCGATCCTGCCACTTGGCCCGGTTATCGAATACGCCGGCCAGGCCACCGATCCTATTGAGCTGCGCATCTATCCCGGCGCCGATGGCAACTTCACGCTCTACGAAGACGAGGGCGACAGCTTCCGCTACGAGAAGGGCGCCCACGCTACGATTCCAATTCATTGGGATGATGCAACGCGCACGCTTACTCTGGGCGGCCGCGAAGGAAGCTATACGGGGATGCCTGCCGGTCACACCTTCAATGTGGTAATGGTTTCTTCTGGTCATGGTGTGGGACCGGACGCGACTGCGGCGCCCGACAAGACGATCCATTACGACGGATCTAAAACCGAAGCAAAGTTCTAGAAAGATAAAGGGTGGACGCGGGTTTATCGGGCGCCCTGCTTCAGAATTTGCTCGGCGAGGAAGTTGCGCACCTTGGCGTCATCCGTCAGCGTCTCGAGATATGCAGTCTGGAGAAGCTGCTTCTGGCTGTCATGGAGCGACTGGTGAATCGTCTGGTGCACCCGCGGATCGCTCAGCTCCCGCTGCCCCGCAGGCTCGCGCGAAATCAACTTGTAGATTGCGTAACCGGCGATTTTGCTTCCGGGGCCTGATTCGTACACGGGAACGACATCGGTGAACTGATCCGGTTTCAGCTTGTTGATTGCGTCATAGAGTGCGGGATCGGTCTTAAGTTGCGATTCAGGTGCAAAGCCCATATCGCCGCCGTTCGATGCGGTGTTCGGATCCTCCGAGAGGTTCATTGCCACGGTCGCGAAATCTTCGCCGCTTTCGAGCTGGCTGTACGCCGCCTCAATTTTCCTTTTAGCGTCAGCTTCGCCCGATTGGGCATTGCCCTGGCCATTGCCCTGCTGCTGAGCGGGAGCGGTGGTAACTACAATCCGCGCCAGGTGATATTGCGGTTCGATCCAGTCAAAGTCCGCCTTGTGCGCCGCATAGAAAGCCGCGATCTGCGCATCGGTGATATCAATCTTCGACTCGATCTCTTTGTTCATCAGTTTGGTTTCGGTCAGCCCGCGCCGGATATCGCGCTTGAGGTCGTCCAGCGACTGATTGCGCTGCTTGAGCATTTCGTTGAACTGCTCGTCAGTGTATGGCGCCTTGATCTCCGTCAGCTTGGCGTTTACGTCCTCGTCGCTGGCGGTCAGGTTCAGCTTGGCAGCTTGCTGGTCCACGATCTCTTGCTGGATCATCTGGTGCAGCACGCCCATTCGCCGGATGTCGGCTTCCTCAGGCGATGGTTTCTGCGGGGTATCTCCCAGGCTGCTCTGGTAGTTCCTCTCGAGCTCGGCACGTAGAATCTCTTTGCCGTTAACCGTCGCCACCACGTCAGCGGAGGGCGATCGGTGGCAGGCCGCCAGGGCTGAGAACAAAGCGCACCCAGCGACAGCTATAACGGCAATCGAAACGCGCGATCGAAAACTCGATGATACTTGCAAGCTGACCTCTCCTATGGACTTTTGCAAAGCCCTCGGCCTTCTAGGATAAATCCCGGCAGCGGCCAGGGGATAGTCCCAGAACTCGCTATTTGGCGGCTCCTGCTCCCGCCGGGGCCGCTGGCGCCGGGGTTGCCGGAGCCGGCAAAGCCGGGGGCGGGGGCTGCTCGCCCGCTGCGCGCACCGCGCGGTCAATGGCCATCCAAATCTCATCCCTGGGAACAGCGCCGCCATTCACGCGCTCGCCATTGACATACACTGCCGGAGTTCCATCGATCCCAAGGTCTTCGGCCAGCTTTGCCGACGCTCGAATTCCCGTTTCATCCTGCTTGGCGATGCAGCCATCGAGAGCGGTCTCATTCAGTTTGCCCAGCGTTGCTTCCTGCCGGGCGATGCGGTCCAATGCAGCAACGCTCTTCGCCAGGTCGTTACCATCGCCCGTGACCTCATCTCCATGAGCGTGAAGGTAGTCCACATAGGTCCAGTAAACGTCGCCGCTCTGCGCGGCCAGGCAATTGGCATCTAAAGCCGCGTGCATCGCCCAGGGGTGTATATCCGTGAGCGGATCATCCTTATAGACGAACCTGACCAGGTCTTTGTAACGCTCGATCGTGGCGGGAAAAAGCTCCTGGTGCAGCCGCGCACAATACGGACACTCGAGATCGTCGAAGTTGATCACGGTTACTTTGGCTGCGGGATTGCCCCGAATGGGTCGTCCAGCTATCGGAATCGCATCGGCGGGATCTTTCGTCAAGTCGAACGTATCCTGGTGGACGAGTTTGGTGTTGTCGGTGGAGATCAGAAAGTCGACCACCTGCGTTTTGGAGTTGTGCGTGATGGTGACAGGCAGCGTCTCATAGCCCGTGAATTGACTCGGAGTCCGGGCGCCGATGCTGATGGTCACATCAGGCGGCATGTCGTACTCGGACCGGACTAAGATTTCAATGCGGCGGGCAAGAGCAGCGTCAGGGGCAGGGGCGGTGCCGGCGGCCGAAGTGTTCTGCGCTTTACAACCTACTGCCATGGCCAGGACAAGCAGTCCGGCCAAAAAGCGAAATCGCAACAAGGTGTTTTCCTCTCAGGAAAGGATACCCCAGTGAGGCGTATGGCCTACGGGCCGGTGCGCTCGATTCTCCGGCCGCAATAGAGGGACGCGGATTGGACTCAAAGGCAACCGAGATTAGTAGGCGGGCGGCAGCGTGGGATCGCGGAAGACCGAGTTGGTACGCCGGATATCGCCCACAGCGCCGAAGTTGGCCAGCGTAAAGCTGTAGAGCCACTGCGTCTCGTCGCGGCTGGTAGAGCCCACCGTTCCCAGCTCGAAGCGCCTGTAGCCAACGGCCAAACCGCAGCAGTTCCAGTTATAGACCGCCTGCACGCCGCCATATTGCACCTGGTGCTGCACAAAATCGTAGCCGCCATTCGCTGCCAGGTTGAACCCGTTTCCGCTCGGCTTACCAAACTCCAAAAAGGGCTGCAATTGCTGGCTTTTCAGGGTCGTCGAAGTGCCGTTGTTGCTGCCGACCTCGTCGACCGCGTTCAGCAGCGCGTGGCCAATGCCCAGCGTGGTGCGGCCAAAGCTGTAGCCGGCAAAGAGATTGTTCGCGGCGATATTCCCGCGGATTGAGTCGTAATCCAGGTCCCATTGCACGCGCAGGTTATCAATCGCTTCAAAGCGCATGCGCGACACGACAGGCGCGATGTTGCGGGGCGAGGTTAGAAATGCCGGCGCCATCAAATCCAGAGTTGCATCGAAGACATTTCGCCTGCCCGGGATGAGCGCGCCGCCGAAGTTCGGGTCGATGAAGTATTCCTGTGCAATTTGCCAGGATGCCCACTCGCGCGCAGTGTTCGAGCAAGGCTTCTCGGCCTTGTCATCGGCAGCGGCCTGGTCATCGTCCGTTTTGCAGTGGTGTTCAGCGGTCGACCGCATGTAGAACCGCTGCGTGAGCGAGAAGCCGGCTTCGTTCACGTTGGTGGCAATGTCGGTGGAATCGAAAAGGAGCACGTCGCGGGCCTGCGCGCCAATTCCGCCGACATAGCGATACGTCAGCTCGGGCTCGATCACATGGCGTAGCTCGCGATGCCAGAGCGGAAACTCGAAGTCGCGCTCCAGTGCGGGCGGCCGGATGTTAACCGACGCCTCAAGGTCTGCGCGATTGAGCGCGCTGTGGCTGATCTTGGGAACTACAGACGTGCCTGTCAACGTAGGGACCTGGCTGATGGTATAAGCCGTGTCGCGCAGCGCAACTTCGGGAACGAAGCTCCATCCCCCGACTGTGAATGGCATGGAGAGATGTGGATAGAAATCCAGGCGACCCACGTTGCGAGAATGAAAGAGCGGCTCGGAGCGGTTCAGATAGCCCATGGACGATCCCAACCCCCAGTAGAGCGGGGAGCTTCCCAAGGGCCGGTCCAGCACATCGAAGCGGAGTAGTGGCAGGCGCAGGATTTTCACTTCGTCGCCATTTGTGGTGCTGGCGAATGACTCGAAGCGGTCCAGCCAAGCGGATGGCATCACGCCATTGTGATTGTGCGTCAGGACCACTTCACTCGACACCTGTGAGCTCGTGGCCTGCGAATAGTTGTCGTTGAAGACCAGCCGGTAGACGTAGCTTGACAAATACTCGATGGTGCCGGCTACTCGAGTCGAAGGCGAAAAATCTTTGCGCCCCAACAGGCTCACATCCACTCCGCCCTGATTGACGAGCTGATCGGTGACCACGCCGGTTTGCGTATTGGTTATCGGCTCCTCGATTCCGCGGTCAAGCAACGCATTCCAACGGGCGGTCAGGTGATCGAGTCCCGGCCCCCTGTAACGGAAGTCGCCATTGGGCGCCCATCCGCGTTTGCTGTAGTACTCGGCGCCGACCACCAGATCCATGCTGCGGTTGATAACCCAGTACGCCTGTTCGCCAAGCGTGAAGCCGCGAATCGAAGATCCGACGCTGACGACAGGCGTGAGCAGCCCGCTGGCTCGGCCCGTCTCGTTGGCAGGATGATGCAAGTAGGGAAGGTAGAAAACAGGAATACCAAGAAACTCGAAAAACGCATTCGTAGTCGATGCCATTTCATTGTCCAGCGCGATGGCGTGCGCGATGACCCGCCAGTCAGGATGCGGAAGCCGGCAATTGGTGATCGAGCCATCGATCACTTTGAATTTGCCTTCGCCCGTCTCGAGAAGGACTCGGCCTGAGAACAGCAGCGGATTCGGCGTCGAATAGACCACCGTGTGACCCAGCGTGCGCACGCCCTGCGAGCCGCTCACATCGTAAAAGCGCGCGGTGTGCATGTTCAGGCGCATCTCGCCGTGGGTGGCCCTGATGAGCACGTCATCAGGTCCGCCGGTCAACTGAAGATTGCCGTCCGCCTCAAGCTCTGTCGTTTTCTGGTTGTAGACCGCGCTGTCGGCGCGAAGGATGTAGTCCTCGTAATGAACTACCACGGCACCGGTCAGGGTCAATGTATCGCCCTGCCACTCCTGGTGCTTTGCCTGCCACTCGACTGGCGTTCCGGTTGCGGGCGCCGGCTCAGGCTTGGCCAAAGGCACAAGTTCCTGACTGGGATCGTCGGGCAACGCATCGGAAACCGGAGCGGTTTGGCTCTCAGCGGCACCGCTCGTTTCACTTTGCGGGGAGGGTACCAGACTAGTTAACACCGGAGCGGTCTGTGCGCCCAGTCGCAGGTGGCAGACGGCTAGCAGCGTGATACATACTAAGTTACGAAAGCGCATCCAAGTCCATGACCGGTGCAAGGCTCAGAATAGCAAAACCGCCTGCATGGATTGGGACGTGTACCGAGCAGCACTGGTAACTTAGAAATTTTTGGGTTGATTTTACGCGGACGGGTCCAAATCCCGTGGTGACATCTTTAGTGATCCGCCATCCCCTTTCCTTTGGGTTTAGACCAATGCCGGTATTGCTCCGACGGAAACTCGGGCTACTGCGAGGCTGCAACTGCAATGTGAGTCAGCAAGCAGGATCTGCCGCGACGGAAGGGACACGCGAATATTGAGCACTTCGGGAAATATGGCAACGTCGGCGACGACAGCGGCAACGACGCGGGCAACGCTCTTTCCGGGTTGGAAGGAGGAAGTCAATCGGCGCGTCGCCGAACATTTGAATAACAGGACGCAGTCTACGAACCAATCCAGGACAATCCAGACGAACCGACCGGCACAGGGCAGCCGCGCCGCCCAGGCCGCCGCGCGCGTGGCCGAGCGGTATGCCCAAGCCCCCAGCTACGGCGAGATGCTTGCTGAGGAAGCTCGCGCCGCTGTGCGAGCTGCCGAAGCCGCATCGATTGCGGCCCAAAAGGCGCAAGCCGCGGTGCAATACATGCTGGATGGCCTGGAGGCTGGAGCGCCTGAAGCACCGCAGCACGAAGCGATCGTGGCCATAGCGCGCGTTCCACACGAGACGGACGAATCTCTCTTCTTCGACGAAAATCCGATGTTTTCACCAGCCGTCGAGCCTGGTCAGGCCTCGCGGCTCGCGGGGTCCACACGGGAGGGCGCGGAAGGCTGGCCTGTGCAGGAAACTCTCGCGGAGGGGGCAGAAGATTTTCGCGAGGCCGTCACCGCCGAGCCAATTTATCCGAATCTCATTCAGTTCCCGCGACCGATGGTCGCTACACGAAGAATGCGTCCGACGCGAGCCGAGGGACCGTTGGCTACCGTATGGCCTCATTCCCAATTAAGCATCTTCGAAGTTGACCCCCTAAGCATCTCGAACATCTCGAACGAGCCCGCGCCCGCAGTCAACGAGTCTGCCGAGCCGATGTGGATGCGAGCGGACTTTTCGGGCATCGAGGTAAAGCCGAAGCGGGAAGTGAATCTTTTCGAAGAGCCTGCGCCTCAGACCCTGTCGACAGAGCGAATCGAACTTGCGCCCTTTAGTCGCCGCATCATGGCTCTTATGGTCGACGCCAGCCTGATCCTCGCGACGTTTCTGTCGTTCGCGCTATTGTTTGCCTCTCACGCCCGGCAATTGCCCGGCCCGCGAATAGTCGAGCTTTGCTCAGCGCTGGCCTTGCTCGCCATCGCCGCCGCTTATCAGGCGTTGTTCCTTACGTTGGTCAGAGCAACGCCCGGCATGTGGTACGCAGGCATCGCGCTCTGCACATTAGACGGCTGCCACACCAGCCGCGCGCAACGATGCGGACGTCTTACGGCGCTCCTTTTGTCGGTGTTGCCGCTTGGCCTGGGCGTGGCCTGGGCTCTCTTTGACGACGCCCACCTTACCTGGCACGATCGCCTGTCGAAGACTTATCTGCGGATGCGGTGAAGGCTTCAGCCGTTCTACTTTTCCGGCAATTCTTGCCAATTCGTCGAACAGCTTACTTTGCGACGCCATTTGGCATATACTAATGTATATGCCAGAGGTGCTTATGCAGAAAACCGCCAAAATCTTCATGAATAACCGGAGCCAGGCAGTTCGCCTTCCCAAGGAATTCCAGTTCAAAACTAAGGAAGTTTTTATCCGCAAGCAGGGTGATGAAGTGGTTCTTTCGCCCCGGCCGAAGGATTGGTCTGGCTATTTCGCGTCGAAAGCCATTGCCTCTAAAGAGTTCATGGAGGGAGTTGAAGATCTACCAGTGCAAGAGCGGTCGTTCTAATGGCAATCTATATGCTCGACACGGATATCGCGTCATTCATCATGAAGCGAGTGAACCTTGGAGCGATTCGCCGACTTCAAGAACTGCCTACAGAGGCGACAGGTATTTCGGCTGTTGTCCTGTCAGAATTGAGATTCGGTATTGCAGTTTCGCCACGCCGCCCGAAAGACCAGGCAGCGCTAGGTGAGTTCCTCGAGTACATGCAGGTACTTGACTATCCAGCTGGAGCATCAAGCGACTATGGTCTGATACGTGCGGATCTCAAGCGTCGCGGGGTGATGATTGGTTCAAACGATCTCTTCATCGCCGCCCACGCAAGATTTCTTGGTTTGACGCTCGTGACCAACAACACTCGCGAATTCAAACGCGTTCCTGGTCTCAAAATCGAGAATTGGGCCTGACTAATCTTCCTGACTCATCGTTGTGATGGCGGGCCAACCGCAGCGACTAGCTGGCCAGCGCCCTTAGCGCGCTCACTCCTGCGCCGATCAGGGCTGTCTCGTCGTCTGGAAGCAGAATCTCCAGCGAGAAGCTTTGCAGCGGGCTCATGCGCACCATGGTTTCCAGGTGGCCGCGAAGCCGGTCCAAATCCAGGAAGCCGACGTTGCTCCCGGTGAAATAAAAGCGTCCCGGTCCGGCCAGGTGAATGAACGACGATGTCGCCGCGGCCAGCGCGCGATGCCATAGATCGACAAATTCGCGGCAACGCGCGTCGCCTTGTTTGGCGTTGGCGAAAACCTCTTCAGGCTCAAGATCAAGAAAGCGCAGGCGCATGGCGCGGTGGCCCATGATGCCCTCAAGGTGGCCAGCACCGCCGCAGCCGCAGAAGCGTTCTTTAGGGTCGAGCGTCACGGTGATGTGCCCGCCCTCCCAAACGCCATCCGCATAGGGCCAGCGACCATAGCCGATGCCTTTTCCGATGGTCCAAACGCGGGTGAGCTTGTCCAGCTTGCCGCGAGTGGCTGCCACTCCGGCGGCGATGGCGTCGGCGTCGTTGGCGATGTGCACCGGCGCTGCGATTCCGCGGCCCTCCAATGCTTTGGCCAGCTCTTCGGCCAGGCGCATGCCTTTCAGTTGTTTTAGATTTGGCGACTCCTCGATCACTCCTGAGCGGACAATACCCGGCACAGCAACGCCGATCGCGTCTGGTTTTCCAGGGCCACTGGCTTTTGCGCCTGCAAGAGCGCCGATATGCTCGGCCAGGATCTCGACGAGATCGCTGCCTGGAATGGCATCGAGATCGTTCGCTGCTTCAGCATTGCCGGGATAGCGGAGCAATTTGCCCGTCAGCCGCTGATCTTCCAGCCTGCCAGCAACAATATGGCTAGTCATCACGACGCCGATTGCCGTAGTCATTGCGCCCTCCTTGCGAAAGGGAGAGATGGTTTGCGTGGCCATGATCTTCGCGGGGAACAGCTCTCACCCGGCGTGAATACTCTCTGCCTACTCTGACTGGTACTTGTGCAACCGGCCCAGGCCATTGAATGCCGCCACTTTGTAACACTCCGCCAGCGTCGGATAATTGAACACGGTATCGATGAAGTAGTCGACCGTGCCGCCCAGAATCATTACTGCCTGGCCGATGTGCACCATCTCGCTGGCTTCTTCGCCGATGATGTGCACGCCCAGCACCTTGCGCGTGTCGCGATGAAAGATAAGCTTGAGCCTGCCGGTGGTATCGCCGCGAATCTGCCCGCGAGCGACCTCGCGATAGTAGGCCATGCCAACTTCGTAGGGCACGTCTTCGCCGGTTAACTGCTCTTCAGTTTTGCCGATGAAACTGATCTCGGGAATGGTGTAGATGCCATAGGGATAAAAGCTGGGGTTGGAGCTCGCTGCCTTGTCACCGAATGCGCGTACCGCCGCGACGCGCCCCTGCTCCATGGATACGGATGCCAGGGAGGGGAAGCCCACGACGTCGCCAACGGCATAAATGTGATCGACCTTGGTTTGGTAGTGCTCGTCCACGGCGATGCGGCCGCGCTTGTCCGCTTCCAGTCCGGCGGCCGCAAGGTTCAGGTCATCCACATTGCCCTGGCGGCCCACCGCGTACAACAGCGCATCCCCTGAGACTTTCTTCTTGCTTTGGAGGTTAGCAACCACCGTGCCCGGTGTCGGCTCCTCTACACTCTCAACCTCTTCGCCCAGGCGCATGGTTACACGGCTGTCGCGAAGGTGGTAGCTGAGAGCTTCGATAATCTCCTGGTCGGCGAACTCGAGCAGCCGGTTGCGCTTCTCGATCAGCGTGACGCGCACGCCCAGCACGGCAAACATGCAGGTATACTCCACGCCGATTACGCCGCCGCCCACTACGACGAGCGTTCTGGGTAGCGCTTCGAGGCCGAGAATCTGGTCGCTGTTGACGATGGTTTTGCCGTTTACCGGCACCTTGTCTGACACAGCAGGCTTGGTGCCCACGGCGATAATGATCTGACCGGCTGCAAGCGTTGTATCGCCTTGCGGACCCTCAACGCGAATCTGGTTCGGATCGACGAAGCTTGCAATGCCGTGCACCACATCGATGCCGTTGCGCGAAAGCTGGGCCTCGGTCACGTCCACTTCAGTCTTGATCACGGCCTGGACACGAAAGGCCAGATCCGCCATGGTGATTTTTTCCTTCACACGGTAGTTGACGCCATAGACCGAGCGGTAGTTGTACCCCGAAAGGTGCATCACCGCCTCGCGCATGGTTTTGGAAGGGATGGTGCCGGTGTTGACGCACACGCCCCCAACCATGGAGCGAGCCTCGACCACGACCACGCGCTTGCCCAACTTGGCAGCAGCCACGGCGGCACGTTGCCCCGCCGGCCCGGAACCGATCACGACCAGGTCATACTGTTGCGCGCTCATGCCAATCTCTCTCCGCGGTTGAACCTTGCCTTGGGCTTATTACAGGGATGGGTCGAGGCTCCACAGCTGCGGTGCCTGTGTTTCCAGAATAACTGTACACGGCGGGTGCGTAAGGGATATGAAAACTTCCTTACTACATTGCTTGAGGACGGGGCAGTTTTCCCGCAGTGGTCCTACACGCATCTGTGTCGTCCATCAGTCGGTTATTCCGCCAATCACTCCCCGGCAGGAGAAAAATGTTTTACGCTCGTATTATGGAATTCAAAATCGTTGAGCTTGAGCGTGAGCCGGTCGAATTCAATCTGGAACTCAAGCCAGGTGCGATTGACTTCGGCGAAGAAGCCGAGCAGATGGGTGAACTGCACACTTCCGGCCAGGCCGAAGTTATTCACGAGCACCGCGGACCCAGGGAGATTGTTGCCGACATCCGCCTGAAGGGCCGCTTTGAGGGTAGATTTGAGGTCCCCTGCGCCCGCTGCATTGAGCCGGTCGAGATTCCTCTCGAAGCGGAATTCGACCTGATCTTCCGGCCCATTGGAGCCGATGTTGACCCTCCCGAACGCTCGATAACTGCGTCGGAGACCGAAATCGGGTATTATCAAGGGGACAGTCTGTTGCTTGAGGATGTGCTGCGCGAACAGGTGCTATTGTCCCTGCCGGCCAGAACGCTGTGCAAGCCTGATTGTAAAGGACTTTGCCCACGCTGCGGAGCCAATCGCAACACCCAGCCCTGTTCCTGCGAAGAGGGTCCGAAAGATCCCCGCTGGGAGGCGTTGACTGGGTTGCGCAGCCGGATCAAGTCCTGAAAATTCAGCCCTTTGTACTCGGGGCGTCGTTCATTGCAATGAGCTGGGCGCAATGAGCCGGGCGAAAGAAGTTCGACGCGCTCCCGTACCGGCGCCCGCAAGGCACGCCAGCGGGTCATATTTGAAAGGAATTGCATCATGCCGAATCCGAAAAGGCGCCATTCCACGCGCCGCACCGCTCTCCGCCGTTCTCACGATTTTCTGACTGCTACGGGGCTCTCTGAGTGTCCCAACTGCCACGAAAAGAAGCTGCCACATCATGCCTGCGCCAAATGCGGGGCGTACAAGGGTCGTGCAGTGCTTGAAGTGAAAGAAGCGAAGTAAATCGTAACCCCCATGCTCACCGACATTGCGCTCGACGCAGTTGGCACCGATAAGGCTCCCGAGCCGGAGATCAGGGGAGCCATTCTTGCTTGCCGCACCTTGCCCGTGCGGGTCCATCTCATCGGGCCTGAGCCGGAACTTCGCGACCTGCTGGATGAGCATCTTGAAGATGAAGGCGAAGACCTGCCCATCGTCATCCACCACGCTTCCGAGCGTATCGGGATGGACGAGAAAGCGGCGCACGCCTATCGCAGCAAGCGCGACAGCTCGATTAGAGTCGGCCTCAAGCTGGTCCGCGAGGGCAAGTGTGCGGGCTTTGTAACCGCAGGCAATACCGGCGCGGCTATGGCGACGGCAAAGGGTGTTTTGGGCGCCCTCCCTGGCGTCGATCGTCCGGCGCTGGCCACGCCAATGCCAACGTCAAAAGGCAATCCCTGCGTGCTGCTGGATGTGGGAGCTAACGTAGATTGCAAGGCGCAAAACCTTGAACAGTTTGCCGTGATGGGCGAGATGTATGCCCGCAGCGTGCTCAAGATCGCGCGGCCGCGCGTGGGCCTTCTCTCGATCGGCGAGGAAGAGTCCAAAGGCAATGAGCTTACCCGCGAAGCCTTTCCGCTGCTCAAGGCTCTGCCCATCAACTTCATCGGAAACGTAGAGGGCCGCGACATTTTCAACGGCCACGCCGACGTGATTGTCTGCGACGGCTTTGTGGGCAATGTTGCTCTTAAAGCCAGCGAAGGCATCGGCCGGTTTGTGCGTGACGTACTTCGCGCCTCGCTGACCAGCACCGTCACCGCGCAGGTGGGTGCGCTGCTTTCGCGCCGTGCCTTCAATGATTTTCGCCGCCGCCTCGACTACACCGAATACGGTGGAGCGCCGCTGCTCGGCGTGCGCGGCGTCTGCATCATCGGCCACGGGTCTTCGAATGAAGTCGCCATCTTCAACGGCATACGCGTTGCGCACGAGTTCTCGCGGTCCGGCGCCAACTTGCGCATCGAACAGGCGTTTGCCGGCCGGCCCAAGCCGAAGCCCGACCACGCCGCCGGCACCGACGCTACCATTCAGTAATCAATGATGTGTGGATGCCATGACTGACGAGCCGGCGCATCCTTCCAGCGACAATCCAGACACGCTAGACCCAGCCACACTTGCGCAATTGGCCTGCCCCGCCTGCTATGGCGAGCTGCGTCTTGAAGGCGCGCGGCTGCGTTGTTTGGCCTGCAGCCGCGGCTATCCAATTGTCGATGGCATCCCTGTGATGATCGTCGAGCGTGCGGGACGGCCAGGCGAGGAATCTTGAGAGCCGTTCGCATCGCGGGCTAGTGCTGGCTGTGCCGCCAGTCCCAATATTCCTTTTGGTCAGCGTCGCTGCGCTTGTTGAAATCCTTGTGGTCCCGGTGGGTATTGGTTTCCCACTGAGCGTAATAGGCGGTTTCGCCATTCCACCGGTGATAGTCGTGGTAATAGGGATCGTATACGCGCACGCTGCCTGTACAACCCGTGCACAGCGCCGGGGCAGCCAGGGTAGCTGCAAGAAGGAGAACTGAAGCGAAATTTCTCATCAAACGCCTCCTTTTCATGGGACTTCAAGAGACCTGTCGATAGATGCTGAGCAAGGGACGCGTGGTTGCCCACCATCCCGAGAAAGATATTCAATCGCAAGGAATTACTTCACATTCCTAATGGCGCAAGTAGAATGGCCGGACGATGAGCGCGGCTAGAGCGATGGCGGCGGCCAAGGCGAGTGCGATCAGGGTATAGAGAAGAGTGAGGCTAGGGCCGCTGGCTGGTTCGTTTGCCAGCTCATCTTTCGACGGGTCTTGCTGGTCGAATTCTGAGCGGTCCGGGGGCGCGTCGTCACTCATATTTGAGCGACTCCACCGGATCGAGCTGCGCGGCGCGCGTTGCGGGAACGGTTCCAAAGACCACGCCAACCAGCGTTGCCGCGGCGAGGGCGATTACTACGGACAGCCACGAGATGGGAAAGTCGTAGCCGCTGAAGATGCGGATGGAAAACGGAATCGCAAGGCCGACGATGCTGCCCACAATGCCGCCCGCGAGCGAGATGAGAACAGCCTCGGTGAGAAACTGCAGCTTGATTTCGCGATTAGTGGCACCGAGCGCTTTGCGAATGCCGATCTCGCGGATGCGGGCGCGCACATTGGCCAGCATGATGTTCATGATGCCCACGCCTCCAACGGCCAAGGTCACCGCCGCCACCATTACCAGCACCGCGGTGAGCGCGTCGGCGATCTTCGCTGCTGTCACCAGCAAGTCGCTGAGCGTTTGCGCCTTATAGGTTGAGTCCGACCGGTGCTGGGGACTAGTACTGATTACATGCACGATCTCTCTCGCGGCGTCGGGCACTTCGTTCATGCTTTGCAGGGAAAAATAGATCTGGTTCACTCTGTCGGTTCCGGTAAAGTAGCGCGCTACCGTATAAGGAACCAGGACAGTCTCGTCCTGGATCTCCGATTGCCCAAAGTCCGAAACGCTTTCTTTGAAGACGCCGATGATCGTGAAGGGAATGCCGAGAACCTGAAAGGTCTGGCCAATAGCCAGGTCGTCGCTTCCATACTGTTCTTCGGCGAATTGCTCCGTTACTACTGCGCACTTGATGTGAGCTGAATCGTCTGTCTGATCGAAGAAGCGGCCAACCGTGACAATCAAGTTGCGAATTTGCTGGTATTCCGGTGACACGCCCAGAACGACCGTGTCTTTCTGGATGCCGCCGGGAAAGTTGATGCGATTGTGCATGGTCAGCACGGGCGAGGAATACATCACGCCGGGTACCTGCTGGTCCACGGCCTTTTCGTCTTCGCGCGTCAGGAAGTCGTTGTAGCGCACGCGCTCTGCCGCGGTGGCGCCCCCTCCCGAATACTCCACCTCTACGGTGTTGGTGCCGATCTTCTGGATCAACTCAAGGATGTACTGCTTGCCCGTCAACCCGATGGTCACCACCAGAATTACGGATGCGGTGCCGATCACCATGCCCAGCGCGGTGAGTGCAAAGCGCATCTTGCTGGCGCGGAAGCTGTCCCCGGCCAGCTTCAGGATCTCGCTCATCAGCATGGTGCGGCGCGCGCTTACCAGCGTCTCTTGAAAGGTGTCGCTGCGTTGCTTTTCGCGTTCTTGTTGGATGGCGGGGTTCATCGCTTTCTTGCCAATTAGACTCTCGACGGCGCCCTGCGGGTTCCGGAATTCCGCCGCAAAGCAATGCCGAGGCCGGGCACTTACTCCTCCCTGTCTCAAGGCCTGCAAGCCTATCTCATAGCTTACCTGCACGCCCAAGGGCAGGGAACCCGCCGTTGCGGCGAGTGGTCATCGTTCCTCCAATTGGCGCCAGAGCGCGGCGAGAGCCTCAACCGGTACGGCCTCGGCGCGGGCTCGCGGGTCGATTCCCGCGGCTGTCATCACGGCAGCCGCCGCATCCGGCGCAACCGAGGCAGCGCGCAGATTGTTGGCCAGAGTTTTGCGCTTCTGCGCAAAGATCTGGCGCAGGAAACGCAGAAATCCAGATTCCGTAACGCCCAGCTCGGCAAAGCGCGGCGCGAATCGCCAGCGAAAGACAGTGGAATGGACCTTCGGCGGCGGCGAGAATGCCGCCGGCGACAGCGTGAACAGTTGCTCAACCGGCCCGTACATCTGCATCGTTACGGAGAGCAGCCCGTATTCGCGCGTGCCCGGCATTGCACTGACTCGCTCGGCCACTTCGCGCTGCACCATCAACACGGCCAGGTCGAGCGAAACGTGGCTTGCCGCCAGCTTAAGCAGGATGGGCGAAGTGATCGCATAGGGCAGATTGCCTGCCACGCGAAGCCGTCCACCGGCCTGCGCCGCTGCCGCCGTAAAGTCAAACCGCAGCACATCTTGTTCGACCACTTCTACCCGCGCCGGATCGAAGTGTGCGCGCAGACCCGCCGCGAGATCACGATCGAGTTCAACGGCTAACACGCGCCCAGCGCGCGCCGCCAACGATTCAGTAATCGCGCCGCGACCAGGGCCAATCTCAACGACTGTGTGGCCGGCAATTTCTCCCAAAGCCGCGACGATCCGCTGTGCGGCTTGCCCGTCCACGAGAAAATTCTGTCCGAGCTTGGGTTTCAAAGGCATCTGCTGCTCCGATGGTAGATGAGCCGCCGGGCTTGCGGCTTGAGCTTGGCGTCAATTCTGCCCAACGCTTCGGCTGCACTAGACTAATCATTGTTTACCGGCGTTGCTATTGGGCATTGTTGCTGCTCATTGGTCACGCCGATTCTTCAATGCAAACGATGAGGCCCCTTTGCTGATCGACTCTCACGCCCACCTGGACAGCCCGCGCTACACGGAGGATCGTGAGGCGATGCTTCTTCGAGCGCGTGAGGCAGGCGTTGGTGTTGTTCTCTCCATCGGAATCGGCGAGGGGCCAGCCGAAATGCACCAGGCGCTCGACCTTTGCCGCGAGTTCAACGGAAGACGCCAGGCAGGCGCCAAAATTCCCAAGCTCTACGCAAGCGCGGGGATCTATCCACACAACACCTCTGAAGCCGATGACGCCGCTCTCGCCAAGCTCGACGCTCTTTTGGCCGAGCCGGAAGTCATCGCATGCGGGGAAATCGGCCTCGACTACTACCACGAAGGCGCTGCGCACGACGTGCAGCGGGCGGGCCTCATCCGCCAGCTTGAAATTGCCGCGGCGCGCAAGCGGCCGATCCTGATCCATTGCCGCGGCACGAACGAGTCTGCCGACGCATGGGACGATCTTTTCCCGGTTTTGGAGGAACATTGGCGGAGCACCGGCCTTGGCGGCGTGATGCACTGCTTCGGCGGTGGCTGGGAGCAGGCGCGCCGCTCGCTCGACCTTGGATTTCTGATTTCGTTTGCCGGCAATCTCACTTATCCCAAGGCGCAGGCGCTCCGCGACGTTGCGGCCCGCTTGCCGCTCGATAGAATTCTCGTTGAAACCGACGCGCCCTGGCTCGCGCCCGCCCCTCATCGCGGAGAGCGCAATGAGCCGGCGTTGGTGGCCGAGACGGCCGAGGTTCTGGCCGGCCTGCTCAAGATTACGCCCGATGAAATCGCCGCCGCGACCACCGCAAATTTCTTCCGGCTGTTTAAGCTGCAGCCAGACGTGGGAAACTGATAGTGGCACTGCCGGCGGCAGCTAGCCAGTCGTTTTGAGGACGAGAAAAACATGGCACAGGAAAATTCATTTGACGTCGTGAGCAAGATTGACATGCAGGAAGCCCGCAACGCTATTGACCAGGCGATGAAAGAGATTCGCCAGCGCTTCGACCTGAAGGACACCAAGTCCGAGGTCGCCCTCGAAGGCGAGGACACTATCCAGTTAGCCTCAAGCAACGAGTACAAGCTTGAGGCGGTCAAGGATATTCTGGCGCAAAAGCTGGTCAAGCGCGGCGTCTCGCTCAAAAACCTGACCTACGGCAAAGTTGAGCCGGCCACCGGCCAGAGCGTGCGCCAGAAGATCAGCCTTCAGCAGGGAATCCCCGTGGAGAAGGCGAAGGAGATTGTGCGCCTGGTTAAGGATTCCAAGAAGAAGGCGCAGGCCAGCATCCAGGGCGACACCGTCAGAATCTCCAGTAAGGACCGCGACGAGTTGCAGGCGATTATCGCCTTGCTGCGCGGCAAAGACATGGGTGTGGAATTGCAGTTCACCAACTATCGCACCAACTGATTGAGGCGGTATGGCCGGCCCAGCGAACACGAGCTGCCGCAGCGGTTACGACTGGCCTTCCGGGCAAACAAATCGCCATTCCCCGTGTAGATGCTTTAAAATCGGAGCACTTTGAGCACATTCACCATAGTCTCGGCGCGAGAGGTCTTTGAGCTGCTGAGGGAAGACCTCGTCGCAGTGGAGCAGGAACTCGGCCGCGACGCGGCGTCGAGCGTCAGCACCATCACGGAGATTGCCGAGTACCTGCGCGAAGGCGGCGGCAAGCGCATCCGGCCGTCGCTTCTGCTGCTGGCCGCTCATCAACTGGATTATTTTGGCAACGGCGCCATTCGCCTCGGCGCGGTTGTCGAGATGGTGCACACGGCCACGCTGGTCCACGACGACATCATCGACGGCGCCGATACTCGCCGCGGCCGCCCTTCCGCCAACACCACCTGGGGTAACGAAAAGTGCGTTCTTGCCGGCGACTGGCTCTATATGCAGGCCTTTAAAGTAGCACTCGAAGAGCGCAATCTGCGCGTTCTCGATCTGCTCATCAGCCTCACTCAGCAAATGGTCGAGGGCGAGCTGCTGCAAATTCAAAAGCTCGGCAAGATGGTCTCCGAAGCTGAATATTACGACCTGATCTTTCGCAAGACCGCCTGCCTTTTCTCGATCTCCATGCGCCTCGGAGCGGTCCTGGCCGGCGCCACCGAGGCCGAGGAATCCGGCCTGGGCGCATTCGGCCGGGCTGTTGGTTTGGCATTCCAGATCGTCGACGACGTCCTCGACTTGACTGCCACCGAAGAGGTACTGGGCAAGCCCGTGGCCAGCGACCTGCGCGAAGGCAAGGCCACGCTGGCCGTGGTTCACGCTGCCGACCATGGGACAGCATCCGATCGCAAAGCTATTCAGCGCGTGCTTGACGACCGCAGCTTCGAGAACGTGAGCCGCCAGCAGATCAGAGAAATTCTGGTGCGCAACGGATCTGTCGAATACGCGATGGCTGCTGCCGATCGCTATGCCGAGCAGTCGCGCCTGGCGCTGGCGCCGTTCGCCGAAAGCGAATTCAAGCGCGCACTGCTCTGGGTGCCCGATTTCGTCGTGGCGCGGGAGAAGTAGATGCCGCGCAAAGTAGTCGTCGAGCCCCTGTGGGCCTCTGTCGACCGCTATTTCGGCGACCTGCTCGCGCCCTCTGACGAAAAGCTCGAATCCGTCGTCAAGGCCAATCGCAAGGCCCGACTTCCGGCTATCGATGTCACTCCGCTCCAGGGCAAATTTCTTCACGTTCTTATTCAGATGACGCAGGCGAAGCGCGTGCTCGAGATCGGCACGCTCGGCGGCTACTCCACGATCTGGATGGCGCGCGCATTGCCTAAAGGCGGGCGCATCGTCTCGCTCGAATTTAGCCCTCGACACGCAGAGGTAGCTCGCGCGAATCTGCACTGCGCCGGCCTGCTAAGCCGCGTCGAGATTCGTGTGGGTCCTGCTCTCGAGAGCCTTCCTGTTTTGAAGTCAACAGGCGCTGGTCCCTTCGACCTGATCTTTATTGACGCTGACAAAGAGAACAACCCGCACTATCTCGAGTGGGCGCTAGAGCTGTCGCGCCGCGGTACGGTGATTATTGTCGATAACGTTGTGCGCCAGGGCGGCGTTGTCGAGGCGAAGAGCTCCGAGCCCGACATAGTTGGCACGCGCCGCTGCCTTGAGATGATGGCCGCCGAGCCGAGGTTGAGCGCAGTGGCCTTGCAGACCGTGGGCGCCAAGGGCCTCGATGGATTCGCACTGGCGGTAGTCTTGCGCTAACTCGCCTTGCGCTGCGGGCTAAACAGCGTCTTCTTCCATCAGCGCCTTTATCGCCGCCTCATACTTCGCGGGCAGCGGCTTGCGCTTCAACTGATCGTCGCAGACAACATGCACAGTCTCGCCTTCGGCCAGGAGCGTCCGCTCATCGCTGTGAGGCGACTTGCGCAGGATTTGATATGCGAATTTGAGCACCGAGGCGCGCAGCATAGCCGGCCGTGTCTCGATCAGAATTTCGTCGTCGTAGCGTGCCGGAGATTTGTAGCGGCAGGTTGCCTCAATCACCGGGAGAATGCACTCGTGGTCCTTTTCAAGGCTGCTGTAAGAAAGCCCAAGGGAGCGCAACAGCTCCACGCGGCCCAGCTCAAACCAGACCAGGTAGTTGGCATAGTAGACAATGCCCATCTGATCGGTCTCGGCGTACCGCACACGTGCTTCGGTGGTCACCGGCATTCGGTGTTCTCTCTCAAGTGAAAAGCTGACAAATGTGAACCGACAACTATCTCTATGGTTTAACGACGTGCGTGAAAAGTTGCAGCCTGCTCACGTCATTGAAAATCGTGAAGGCGACGAAGGCCATAAGCACCACAAAGGCGGCGGTATAGATTCGCTCTTTGATGACGAGGTTGATGTCGTGGCGCAGCACGCTCTCAATTAGAAGCAGCAGGATCATGCCTCCATCGAGGATCGGGAAGGGAAGCAGATTCAGGATGCCCAATTGCAGGCTGATCTGTGAGGCTAGTTGGAATTTGGGCTGCCACCCTTCCGTCTCCGCTACTTCACCGGCCGCCTGCGCAATTCCTACGGGGCCCATCATCTGCTTCACTGACAGCCGATGGGTGAATAGCCGCTCCAGTATCTCGCCCACAAGCAGCGCGTTGGTCTTGAAGTAGACCAGCGACTTGCCGCCTGCAGATGCGAGCGACAGGGGCTCGTCGCGTATCGGAATCGGTACAGGAGCAAAACCGAGTTTCCATGAGGTGCTGTCAAGCTTCGCGGGCGTCGCAACAAGCTGTAGAGTGACGCCCTTGCGCATCACTGTGAGGGCCATCTGTTTGCCCGCCCCAGCTTGCATGTAGTCCAGCAGTGTATTCACGGAATGGAATGCGTGGCCGTCAACGGCTTCGATGGCATCGCCGTCGAGTAGACCGGACTGCTCCGCGGGTGTGCCCGGCTGCACTCGCAACACACCGATCGGTCCGTCAGAAAACTGTGGAGATAGTCCAACATCGCTCAAGCTAAAAGTGTCACTCTTTGCGATGGCGGGGACGTGCATGCTCAGTTGAAGGGTGTTTCCCGCGCGTTCGACAGCGACAGGCACCATTTGATTGGCGTTTAACACCGCTTGTTCCTGCACCGCATCCCAGTCTGGATTCTTGACACTGTCGAACTGAACGATCACGTCTCCGGACTGGATTCCGGCCACCGCCGCTGCCGAGTTCGGCGTCACCCATTCAACGGTTGTGGATTTCACCATGCCCGCCGGAACTTCGTTAATGAAGGCGAAGTAAAACCACATCAGCCCGAGCGTCAGCAGAAAATTAAAGCATGGGCCTGCGACGCCGATCAACATTCGCTGCCAGCGCGGGCGGGCGGTGAATGCCCTGGGATCATTCACTGCTTCCGGGGTGTTGTCTTCCGATGGATTGCCGGTAAGCCCAGACTCGGTTTCTCCGGTCATCTTCACAAAGCCGCCGAGCGGCAGCAGGCAGACCTTGTAGTCCGTCTCACCGATCTTGAAGCCGAAAAGGCGCGGTCCAAAGCCCAAAGAGAACGCCTCGACGCGCACCCCGCAAAGCTTGGCTACAACAAAGTGCCCCAACTCGTGCACGAACACCATGACGCCAACGAGGACGATAAAGGCAGCGACAGAAACCAGAAATTCATGCATGGTTGAGCGGTTTTTTCCTTCGGCGAAGCGCGACTTGCCCGCTTGCGCTCATTGAGCTGGCGCGAGCAGCGCCCGGGCCCGTTCTCGCGCCTCCTGATCGGCTGCAAGCACTTCCGCGATGGTGGCGGGGTGAGCCTCCGGGGTTGCAACGAGTACTTTTTCAATTGTATCTGGGATGCCTGTGAAGGGAATACGACGTTCGAGGAACGCTCCAACGGCCACTTCGTCGGCCGCGTTAAGGGCGATACAGTGCGCGCCACCCTTTTCAGCGGCTTCAAAGGCCAGCCGCAGGCAAGGAAAGCGCTCGAAATCCGGCTCTTCAAAATCGAGGTGCCTTAGCGCCGCTAAGTCGAACGTCAGCGTGGATTTGGGCCGCTCCGGCCACGCCAGTGCATACAGAATCGGCAGCCGCATATCGGTGACCGAGATCTGGGCCAGAATGGAACCGTCGACGAATTCAACCATCGAGTGCACAGTCGATTGGGGGTGGATGGTGACCCGCACTTGCGCGGGCGTGACGTCGAACAGCCGGCAGGCCTCGATGACTTCAAGCCCCTTATTCAGCATGGTTGCCGAGTCGATGGTGATGCGCCGCCCCATCACCCATGTCGGGTGCTTCAGGGCCTGCTCAGGCGTGATACTTGCGAATTGGTCCAGCGGAAGCTGGCGGAATGGCCCTCCGGAGGCGGTGAGCCAGATGGACTTGACCTCGTTGTGCGCGCCCACGCGCAGGCACTGGTGGACGGCGTTGTGTTCGCTGTCGATGGGCAGAATGGGAACGTCGCGCTCGCGCGCCGCAGCCATCAGAATTTCGCCAGCGGCCACCATGCACTCCTTGTTGGCCAGGCCCACCGGCTTTCCGGCAAGGATGGCCGCGTGAGTTGCCTCGAGGCCCGCCACACCCACGATCGCTGACACGACAAAGTCGGCCTCAGGCAAAGTCGCGCAGGCAATCGTGCCCGCGGTTCCGTGAACCACTTCGACCCCGCTCACGCCTGCATTGCGCAGCCGCTTAGCTAATTCGCCGGCCAGCTCGGCTGTCGCAACAGACACGATGCGGGGCGTCCAGCGCACGGCTTGCGCAAAGGCCTCGTCCACGTTGCGGCCCGCGGCCAGCGCAGCGACTTCGTAGCGCTCGGGAAACTGCTCAACAATCGAGAGGGTGCTCTGCCCGATGGAGCCGGTAGAACCGAGAATGGCGAGTCTCTTCAAAGTGGCTGGAATCTATTTTAGAACCTCTGGTGAATGACCTGCGCGTACCAGAGAACTGGACCCGCCAGCAGCAGCGCGTCGATGCGGTCCAAGACTCCGCCGTGCCCTGGCAGCAGGCTGCCTGAGTCCTTGACCCCGGCCGATCGCTTCAGCGCCGACTCAGACAGATCGCCAATTTGTCCGGCTGCATTGATGATTGCGGCCAGCACGAGCCAGTACCAGATCTCATCGGGATAAGACAACACCGCGGAAGGAAATGTGCGCTCGAGCCACGACAGGATTGCCGAGTTAGCCGGCTCCTGCATGAGAGACGCGAGGCTCACAAGCGCTGCGGCGATCACCACGCTGCCGGCCACTGAAGCAATTGCGCCTTCCCAGGTTTTGCCTGGGCTCAGCTTCGGCGCCATCTTGTGCCGGCCCCAGGCGCGACCTGCGTAATAAGCGGCCGTGTCTCCCGCCCACACCACGAAAAGCAAAAACAACACCAGCGAGGGCCCGTTGGCTTGCTCGTGCAGCGTTGTCAAAGCAATCAGCGTAAGGCCCGTGTAGAGCAGGCAGAAGATTGATGCCGACGCATCGGCAATCGTCTCCTCAACCGGCTTGAAGAAGGTGCAATAGACCAGCAATCCCAGGCCCAGAATTCCAAACAGGGCGGGAGTGAGGTCGGGCCATTCAAAGTTGACTGCGAAGAGAGCAAGCAAGGCCGTCATCGTCGCAACCCGGGGAGGGTTAGCGCCGCAGCGCCCGCTCAGGGCCATGTACTCCCACCCCGCGAGCGCCGCCACTGCCGCCACGGCCAGCGTAAACAGCCACTGCCAGCGGGGCTCGAGAAACACCAGAACAAGAACAACCGGAATCAGAACAGCAGCAGTGATAAGGCGTTTCATTCAGCGTTGAGGATACACTGGCGGGGCCGGATAGCCTTGGTTACGGAAGATTTGGAGGCCTGGCTGCGCTGCAAACAGGGAAGTTCTCCTTAGCTGGCCGCGATCCTGATGCGCTCGGGATTCTCTTCCACTTCGCCTCCGTCTTCGCCGATGCCGCCGTAGCGGCGTTCGCGGCGCTGGAAATCCGCGATGGCCTCCAGCAGGTGAATCCCGCGGAAGTCTGGCCAGTACCGCTCCGTGACAAAGATCTCGGTGTACGCGATCTGCCATAGAAGGAAGTTTGAAATGCGCTGCTCTCCCGAGGTGCGAATGAGCAGATCGGGATCGGGCATGTGCGCCGTGTAGAGATGGTTGTGAATGGCTTCTTCTGTGATGTGTTCCGGCCCAAGATGCTTCTGTTTCAGCTCCGCCATCAGGCCGCGGAAGGCGTCCACCAATTCCGATCGTCCGCCATAGTTCAGGGCGAGCGTCAGCGTAGTGCCGGTGTTCTGCGCCGTAGTCTCCTCGACCCAGGCCATCTTGTCCTGAACATCGGGCGCCAACTCGTGGGTCCGCCCAACATACCGGAAGCGAATATTGTTCCGCATCATCCGCTCCACGTTGCTTTCGAGGTAAGTCTTCAAAAGGCGCATGAGGAAGCTGACCTCGGCGCGGGGCCGCCGCAGATTGTTTTCGAGAGAGAACGCGTAAAGCGTGAGCCACGGCAAGCCGATGCGAGAAGCCGTTTCAGTTACCAGCTGCACTGCTTTGGCTCCCTGTTGATGACCCAGGAATCGCTTAAGCGAGCGGCGGCTGGCCCATCGGCCATTGCCATCCATGATGATGGCGACGTGGCGCGGCAAGCACTGCGGCTTCAGGGTCGCATACACCGCGCGCTCCTCGGTGCTGAGTTCATCGATGCGCAACGTAGGAGACGGAGACGAGGACTCGACTGTAGGTAGCATTTGCGCTTTCCACGCGGGGACCGGAGAGCTTCCCCAAAGTGTGGCCGACGGAGTTCACGCACGGCGCAGATGAGAGGCCGCTCATTGCGTGAATCAAGCTCCGGCCGGTTTCTGCGACGCCTTCGACCGGATCCGGGGAGACCCATCTTCGACCGTAAAGCATTTTGGGGGATTCTGCAACGTCGCAGAGCACATGCGCCGGTGCACCGAAATCATCCCGCGCGCCGACGCGATGAGGCTCTGCCCCCAGGGAATCCGCGATCAGTGGGCAGCGACCTCCGCGCGGCGAGGAAATGCGCCCTGAAGCTCCACAGAGCGATCGGGGCGTGCCTGGTTTTGGCGCTAGGCGATCCGGCGACGGCCGGCTGCCGCGTCCCTTACCGCACCGAAGAAGAGCGTCCGGTGCAGCGAATCCAGGTGCTGCAGCAGCGGGGCAACTTCGGCCAGGAACGGGTCGTTCAGGATCGCTTCCACTTCTTCATCGCGGAGGCTGCGCTCATCGCGAACAAGCTGACGCATCTCCACGCCAAGGGCATTGGCCAACCGCTCCAACGAACCCAGCGTAGGTATTGCCTTGCCGTTCTCGATCTTCGAGATGTAGGTGCGCGGTACCTGCATCCTACCCGCGAGTTGCCGCTGGCTCAGGTGGCGCGCACGGCGCAATTCGCGCACCTGCGATGCCACTTGCATACCGGCGCCACCGCTAACCGGCACAGGCGGGCTGGTTACCAGCCGTGGGGCCAGAAAGACAGGTTCCTCGATATCGAGTGGCCTGTGGCACTTGCGGCATAGAGAGTTGCTGGTCCTATACTGCATTAGTCTGCAGTACTCACACCGCACCACTTCGCGTGTTTCCACGCTAACGATAGAAGTTGCCATTTGGGATGCGCGGAGTGCCAGAGCGTGGGACTCCAAGTGCATCGCTGCACCTTGATTGGTGCTACTTTCTACGAACGAACCATAATTGTCAAGTAGAAATTCAGGGTCAACCCGAAAAAAGCCAGATCAGACCCAACAAAACCCGACGAAACGCGAACCATGGTGATCAACAGGGAGCAAAATGAGCGTCGACACAAACTTTGGCCGCAGCTTCAATCGAGAGCAGGCATGGCAACTTCTTACTGAGTGGACGCAGAGCGAAAGTCTGCGCAAGCACGCGCTGGCTGTCGAGGCTTGCGTGGTGGCCTACGGCGAGCAGGAAGCGGTCAGGCTCGGGCTTGAGGGCGACGCCCGCGCCGCGCTGATCCAGCTTTACTCAACCACTGCGCTGCTCCACGATTTCGACTACGAGCGCCATCCCACGCCGGAAGAGCACCCCTTCGTCGGCGTCCGCGAGCTGGAGCGCCTGGGCTGGCCTGACGACCTTCGGACTGCGATTCTTGGCCACGCGCTCTACTCCGGCGTGCCGCGCACGACGCATTTGGCCAAAGCCCTGTTTGCCTGCGATGAACTGGCCGGCTTCCTCACCGCCTGCGCCCTGGTCAAACCCAGCAAGGCCATCGCGGACGTGGAGGTTTCGAGCGTGAAGAAGAAGATGAAGGACAAGGCATTCGCCCGTGGAGTGCACCGCGAAGACATCGTGCAGGGCGCGGCCGAGCTTGGCGTCGAGCTCGATGCGCACATTGGGTTTTGCATTGAGGCGATGAAGAAGAGGGCAGGTGAGCTTGGGTTGTGAGGTCTGAAGATGGGAGGGCCTTCTCGTCTACCTTCCCCACGCCCCGCTCTCGACTTTGTCGGCGTCCCGTGGCTTCCGGTTGTACCGGTAGAACCAGCACTCCACTGCGCCGCCGGCCTTCAACTCCACAACCTGCCGTTCGCGAATGTACTCGCTGGTCTGGGGCGCCTGCGGATCGAATCCCTCATATTTGTCGAGCCGCGCGAGAAGGCCTTCGTCTTCCGGTAGCTCCATCACTGTCCCGAGGATCTTGCCATTCGCGTCTGGATCGGCCACTGCGCCGGGGTAGCCGCCGAGATCGTAGAGCACGCCGCGCACGAATCCTTCGCCTATGGGCCGCAGTTTGGCCGCGACGCGCGCAATCTTGGTCGGCGCAAGACCGGGCTGCAAAGTCCCGTAGGCAAAAAGATAGTCGCTCATAAAAAAGATGCGTTTGGAAAAGATAAGCCTCGGTCACGAATTGGTCTAGGAACTCAAGCGAAGCCGTGACTCAGAGCGGATTCTTCGCCCGCAACTCCGACACAATCTCTTTCGCCGCGGCGCGAGCCTCTGCTTCCTTGTCTGGCGGAAAGCTGATTGCACCCACGCGCGCGTGCCCGCCGCCGCCGTAGCGCTCGCAAATCTGCGCCAGGTTCACCAACTTTTCCGGGTCGGCCTTGGTCCATGGATTCGATCCCACGGAGACTTTCGTCCGGAAACTCGACTTGGACAGTCCGATCGAGTAAGTGGCCCGCGGATAGAGATAGTAGGGGATGAACTTGTTGAAGCCTTCGAGCGGATGGTCAGTGATGTCGAAGAAGATCGTTCCTTCACGCTCTTCCGCGCGGCTGCGGATCAGAACCACCGCTTCCTCATGGCGTTTGAGTAGCGGTGGCAGCAGGGCGGCCACAAACGGCTGCGTCAACACCGCCTCGAGCGGCAGCTTGGTGAGCAGCGGAATCAGCCGCGGAATAAACGCCGGATCCTCCGCTGCCTCGATGATGAGCGTGAGCTTCATCGCGGGCGCCGCCATCTCGACCGCCGCTTCCGCGCTTTCGTACTTTGCGCCGTCCACGATGTCGGCCCAATGAATCAGCTCCGCTACCGGGGCCGTGTCGAAACCGTAGCGCGTGCTGGCAATATGAGCGAGAAAGCTCGTGCACGACGTGTAGTCAGGATCGAAGAACTTCCGGGCTGCGCAGTCCGGATCGCGCTGGCAGGCGAGAAAGTTTTCGTGGTCCGCTGTCGTCAGGAACGCCGATTGGTGGTGATCGAACCACCAGGTGATTTTGGGCGACGGCGAATACTTGAAGTCGACGATCGCGTTTTCGTCGCCCGTGAATTCGCTTTCGTCGAACAGCGCTCCGGCGCGATGCACAAGCCCGTGATACTCATAGGTCGCGTCCTGGTTGATGCACTCGCGATGGAAGCGCGTGAACAGGGAGGCCGAGCAAGCTCCGTCAAAACACTTGTCGTGATAGAAGACGCGAACTCGCAACACGGAGGACCCTCCTGGCGACACAACCTCAAAGACCGGAACTGTACAGCATCAAGGGCCAGGCTGGCTGTGTCAAGCTGGGCAATGTTTCCGGGACAACGATCCGGTCAGTCCCGGAGCAACGCGCCCGGAACAACGCGCCCCGAACAGCGCGCCCCGAACAGCGCGCAAAGTCGCCAGGGCTGTTCACAAAGCCGGCGGGCAACGCTGCGCAATGCCGGGAGTGGACTGACGGCTTACCGCGCCAGCGCCAAAAACCTCTTCTGGTCCTCGTCGTACTCCTCGATTTGCCCCGTCAAAATGTCGTAGTACCAACCATGCACAGACAGCCGGCCCTCCTCCATCGCGTGTCGCACCGGCACCTGCGCCTGCAGGTTCTTGAGTTGCGCCACCACATTGCCCCGGATGAGCGACGCCAACTCAGCGCTCTCGCCATCGGCAAGATTCAGCGGTTGCCGATAAGCGAACGCCGACTGGACATGATCTAGCCAGCGCCGCGCCTTGGGCAGGTTCTCCAGGCTCTTTCGATCCAGCGCCGCCTTCAGCGCTCCGCAGTCCGAGTGGCCGCAGATGATGGCATGCTTCACGCGAAGCACTTCCACCGCGTACTCGATGGTCGCCGTGACGCCGTCTACATCCTGGCTGGTGATCGGCACTATGTTCCCGATGCTGCGCGAAATGAAAAGATCACCCGGCTCCGACCCCAGAATCAGGTCCGGAATCACGCGCGAGTCGGCGCAGGTGATGAACAGCCACTCTGGCGCCTGCCCTTCCGCCAAAAGGTGAAAATGGCTCTTCCGCACCGGAAAAACCTCGGTGAGGAATTTTTTGTGTCCCTCAATCAGCCTTTGCATTCTTGCTCAGCGGCTCCATTCTTGCCTCCGGCGAATTCATCCAATTTGAGACTCGTGATGAATCGCCTCTGCACAGCCTATCGCATGCGCGAGGCTCATCGCTTTACCCGGCTCGTCACGTCTATTCTGAATGGGAGGAAACATCTCGCATGGTCTGCTTTCAAAGTTTTGCTCGATCAGCGATTTGCACCGTTCTTATGCTGGCGCTCGCCGATCGGTGCGTCCCGGCCCAATCGGTCAGTACAATTTCGCCCGACCTCCGCAGCCGTATCGACCACATCGCCGCGCAGGTCCTCGAAGCCACGGGGGTTCCGTCGGCATCAGTCGCAGTCGTCCAGCACGGCAAGGTCGTCTACACGCACGCCTACGGTTTTGCGCGTCTCGGAACGGATTCCACTTCCGCCGTCGCAGCTACTCCGGAAATGCGGTATTCCATCGGATCGATTTCCAAACAATTTACGGCGGCCGCAATTCTCATGTTGCAAGAGCAGGGCAAGTTGAGCCTCGACGAACCTGTCGGCAAATATATTCCCGGCCTCACCCGCGGCGACGAAGTCACAATCCGCGAAATCCTTTCCCACACCTCCGGCTACCAGGATTATTGGCCCGAGGACTACTTGATGACGCCGATGCTCCAGCCAGAAACCGCGCAACAAATCCTCGACACCTGGGCCAAAAAGCCGCTGGACTTCGACCCCGGAACCCAATGGCAATACTCGAACACAAACTTCGTCATCGCTGGCCGCATCGTCGAGATCGTCTCCGGCGAGCCGCTCTTTCAATTTCTCACGGAGCGCATTTTCAATCCGCTCGGCATGACCTCCGTCTGGAACTCCGATGCGAAACAGCTGCAACCTGCCGACGCGACAGCATACTATCGCCACGCGCTTGGCCCTCTGCGCCCCGCGCCCAAAGAAGGCGAAGGTTGGATGTTCGCCGCGGGCGAGCTGGCCATGACCGCGCACGACCTCGCCCTTTGGGACGAAAGCCTGATTGCGCAATCGCTCCTCAAACCTGACAGCTACAAACAAATGTTCGCAGAGGTCAAGCTGAAAAATGGAAAGGGAACTGAATACGGCCTGGGTGTTGAAGTGCGCGATCGCAACGGCCATCGTTCCATTGAACACTCGGGCGAAGTTTCCGGCTTCGTCTCCGACAATGAAGTCCTGATCGATGACGGCGCGGCCGTGGCCGTTCTCACCAACCAGGACGCCGTAGGCGCCGCCGCCACGATTGCAAAACTCGCCGCGCCGCTCGTCGCTGGCTACCCCATCACCGCTCCGGAACAGCAAGCCCTCGAAATTTATCGCGGCCTGCAACAGGGCCGCATCGACCGCTCTCTGCTTGCACCGAATCTGAACGACTACTTTACGCCGCAGGCTATCACCGACTTTGAATCCAGCCTCGCGCCGCTTGGCGAGCCGCTCAGTCTGCGCCAGTCCAGCGAGGAACTCCGCGGCGGCATGACGTTCCGCGCATTCGACATCACCTATCCTGGCCGCCGGCTACGGCTCACGACATACACCTATCCCGACGGCAAGCTGGAGCAGTACCTGATCGAGCCGACTGAATAGCGACGCTTATGCGGCACTACAATCTTTCCTTCACCGTCGCGCTCACCTGCATTAGCCAGACGCTCATCCTGCGCGACCGCGTCCTCGGCTGGGTCGGCTCTGGCCTGCGCGACACTTCAGGTCTGTCAACCCAGCGGCTCACCATCTCGAGCGGCGCTAATCGCCTCGACGCAATTTTCGTTGGGCCAACAGCAAGCCCCGCGCGTGCCGCCCTGCTCCTGTGCCATGGCATTGGCGAAACCGTCGAGCATTGGTTCCCCGTCCAACAGCTCTTTGCGGCCAACGGTGTTTCCACGCTGCTCTTCGATTACTCCGGTTACGGGCGCAGCACCGGACGTCCCAGCGCCGTGCAATACGATCTCGACGCGCTTTCAGCTTTCCAGGAACTGCGGCGTCTCACCGAACCGCTTCCCACGGCCATTCTCGGCTTTTCACTGGGCAGCGGCCCCGCCGCCGCAATCGCCAACACTGCAGCGCCCGATTTCCTCATTCTCTGCGCAGCGTTCACGTCCTTCCGTGACGCTCTTCGCTCCTTCGGGCTTCCAGACCGCTTCACTCCACTAGTGCCTCCGCTATGGTCAGCCCGGCAGTCCCTCCGCGGCTGTCGCGTCCCAGTCCTCGTCGTTCACGGTGAAAACGACCGCCTGTTTCCCGTCCAGATGGCTCGCGACCTCGCCGCCTGCTGCCCCACTCCGGCCGAACTGATCATTGTCCCCAACTTCACGCACAATCAACCCTTCCGCAAGCCGGATCTCGCCTTCTGGGGCCCGATCATCTCCCACATCGTCGGCTGAATGTCTCGCTGGTTTTTTATGCGACCCAACCCCTCCTTATTTCCAGCGCCTGCAACTCCAATACGTCCGCGCAGTTCTACTGCCTCACATAAGGGCACTGGGCAGCCGTATCCATAATCATCTTGTCCTTGCTCAGGAACCGGAACGTCGTGTGGAACTCCACTCCGGCATCTGTCATCACATAGACCACTGTGGGAAATGTCGTGGATTCCCCAGCCACATACGTAACGGGAATCGTGTTGCTCTGGCCATTCCCTTCGGGTTCTGTGCGCGTCTTTTCGCCGAACGTCATTGGTTCCGGGCAACCCGGGTTGGGAGCGACGCCGCTCTTGTCGACCATCCAGGTTCCGATCAAAAGGTTTGACGGCGCTGCTTTACACGCCGCAGCAGCCATACACACGAGAACTACGAACGCACTTGCGCACTTCTTCATACGGGGCTCTTTCTTTGTTCTGTTGTTCGTTAGAGTGAGTGAACCGCAAGACCATCCATGTTTGGGCTGGTCAGCCATGCCGGGACGGCATTCGGGCCGGTATGCGCGAGTATACGCGGCGCAACACAAGTCTGCGGGGGATTCTTCGTCGAATAGGCGCACGGCGGAAGCCTGATCTTTCGTGGTTCCAAACGCGGACTAACCTCGCGAGGAATTAGGCGGTATTTCCGCGCAATCTCTCATCCGATACACTGAAAGAGACCCATGTTCGAAAACCTTACCGACAAATTGCAGCGTGTCTTCAAAAGCCTTCGCGGCCAAGGCACGCTTACTGAAGAGAACATCGCCGAAGCTCTCGCCGAGATTCGCGTGGCCCTGCTCGACGCCGACGTAAACCTCAAAGTCGTTAACGACCTCCTCGAGCACATCCGCGAAAAAGCCGTCGGTTCAGAAGTCCTCACCGCGCTGTCTCCATCTGAACAAGTTGTCAAAATCGTTCGCGACGAGCTGGTAGCGCTGCTGGGCAAAGACACAGCCCGCTTCAATTTCGCTTCCAAGCCGCCGACGGTCATTCTCATGGCTGGATTGCAGGGCTCTGGCAAAACCACGACTTCAGGCAAGCTCGCTGCGTGGCTCAAGAAGGGCGGGCACCGTCCGATGCTCGTCTCGGTCGACGTTTACCGCCCCGCCGCGCGCGAGCAACTCAAAGTCGTCGCCAAGCAGGTTGAAACGCGCCTCTACGAGGGCGATCAGAAGGGCGAACCCGCAGGCCCTGCATTGGTGGAGCGCCTGGCAAAGGAAGCGCGACGTGAAGCCGTCATCATGGGCTGCGACACGCTGATCGTCGACACCGCTGGCCGCCTTCACATCGACGAAGATTTGATGGCTGAGATGGAGAGCCTCAAAAAACTTCTCAACCCGCAGGAGATCCTTTTTGTCGCCGACGCGATGACCGGCCAGGACGCCGTCAACTCCGCGCAGGACTTTCACTCCCGTCTCTCGCTCACCGGCGTCGTCTTGACCAAAATGGAAGGTGACGCCCGCGGCGGCGCGGCGCTTTCTATTCGACATGTGACCGGCCAGCCGATCAAGTTCATTGGCGTGGGCGAAAAGCCCGATGCCTTCGAGCCGTTTCATCCCGATCGCATCGTGGGCCGCATTCTCGGCATGGGCGACATGCTCTCGCTCATCGAGAAAGCCGAATCCACGCTTGACCGCAAGAAGTCAGAAGAGCTGGCCAAGAAGGCTCTCCTCGGCGACGGCTTCTCGCTCGAAGATTTCCGCGACCAGCTACAGCAGATTAAAAAGCTCGGCTCAATGGAATCGATTTTGAAGATGCTGCCGTCTGTGGGTCCGTTCGCCGGAATGCAGCAGGCTGCAGGACAGGTCGACGAGAAGCAATTCGTCCGCCTCGAGGCCATCATCAACTCCATGACGCCTCGCGAGCGCCGCAATCACGAGATTATTTCCGGCGCGCGCCGCAAGCGCATCGCCGCAGGCTCCGGCACCAGCGTGCAGGATGTGAATCAGCTCCTCCGCCAATACGCGCAGATGGCCAAGATGTTCAAGCAGGTTGGCCGCGGCGGCCTGGCTAAGAGCATGATGCGCGGCGGGCTGGCGGGAATGGGCAGCAAGCAGCGGTTTGGGCGGTAGGTCCGTGCGATATCCGATTTCGGTAGCATTCGAGAGGCGAAAGATGACTCTCTCGGTCTGAGTTGCTTCGCTCCGAACTAGCCAGAAGCGTTCCTGAATGAGTCGCAAGATTGGAGGCCTATCAGACGCTGCAGTTACCGAGATTCGCGCATTTCTGGAGCTTCTTCATGACGCGTTGGCCTTGGACGAGTAGTCGGCATTTCGCAGTCAAAAGAGATCGCGAGTTGGCGAACTGCGGCTTCGCGAGCTCGCATGTTTGAATAGCCGTTATTTCGACAAGGGGAGTCTTTTCGAACCGACAGCACGATGCAGAGAGCTCCGGCAATGAGTCTCACGAAGGCTTGCTGCGATCGATGTCGGAGTCAAGCCTACGAACAAAGCATTTGAGCATACTAACAGCGCAGAGATTTAGGTTCGCACCTCCTGGCCAATCTAGACGAATATCCTGAGGCAGTGTCGTCGCGAGGTTAGCATGACCGTCCTCCAGGACCATCTCGACGAGATCACCGCTAACACGCGCAACCTCGTCCAGCCGGAGCGCATGGCCGTCAGCGAGCGAGCAGTCCAGGAGCTTCTCAACTCCGGCATCGAGAGCCGGATCCTCCCCGTCGGCGCCATCGCCCCCGAATTCACCCTGCCAGACGCCTCGGGCCGACCCGTCCGGTCAGCTGATCTTCTTGCGCTAGGTCCGCTCGTCCTCAATTTCTTCCGGGGCCGCTGGTGCGCCTACTGCGTCACCGAGCTCGAGGCATGGCGCGACCTCTACCCCAGCCTCCGCGAGGCAGGCGCGCTGCTTGCCGCCATCAGCCCGCAAACTGCCCGCCAGAGCGACTTCATGGTCGGCCAGCACGGCCTGCCGTTTCCAGTCCTCACCGACGCCGGCTGCGCCCTTGCCGAGCAGTTTGGCCTCGCTTACACCATCCCTCAGTATCACCGCGACTACTACCGCTCCATCCTGGTCAACATCCCTTTCGTGAACGGCGATCAGACCTGGCGCCTGGTCCTCCCCGCCACCTACGTCCTCGCCCGCGACCGCCGCGTCGTATATGCCCAAGCCCACGCCGACTTCCGGGTCCGTCCCGAACCCGGAGAGGTCCTCGCCGCCGCTTTGGCCGCAGTCGGCGGCTAAACCCTTTGAAATGGAAGGGCCGGTCGGCCACGCACCGCCCCCGCCCCAAAACCGCCCCGAAAATGCATCCTAATGACGAAATCCACATCATATTAGTTGACAATACTACACTCAATCTGAGAGGCTAACCCGTCAGATTGACTCCAAAGGCAGGAACACAAACATGAGTAAAATGATCGGAATCGACCTGGGAACCACCAACTCGTGCGTCGCCGTTATGGAAGGCGGCGAGCCAAAAGTCATTCCAAATGAAGAGGGTGCGCGCACTACCCCCTCGATCGTCGCCTTTACCAAGAGCGGCGAGCGGCTGGTCGGCCAGGTAGCCAAGCGCCAGGCCATCACCAACCCCGAAAACACAATCTTTTCCATCAAGCGTTTCATGGGCCGCCGCTACAACGAGGTCACCGATGAGATGAAGATGGTGCCCTTCACAGTTGTAAAAAAGGGCGACGACGTGGCCGTTGTGGCGCAGGGCAAGGAGTACACCCCGCCCGAGATCTCCGCAATGATTTTGCAAAAGCTCAAGAAGAGCGCCGAAGCCTATCTGGGCGAGACGGTGAGTGAGGCCGTGATCACTGTTCCGGCCTACTTCAACGACGCACAGCGCCAGGCCACCAAGGACGCGGGCAGAATTGCCGGCCTCGACGTGAAGCGCATCGTCAACGAGCCCACCGCTGCGGCTCTGGCATACGGCCTCGACAAGAAGAAGGATGAGACCATCGCTGTCTATGACTTTGGCGGCGGCACATTCGATATTTCCATCCTCGAAGTCGGCGAGGGCGTGATCGAAGTCAAGTCGACCAACGGCGACACTCACCTTGGCGGCGACAATTTGGACCAGCGCATCGTCGAGTGGCTCATCTCCGAGTTCAAGACGGAGCACGGCCTCGACCTCACCTCAAAGGGCAATGAAATGGCCCTGCAGCGCCTGAAGGACGCCGCGGAAAAGGCCAAGATCGAGCTTTCGACCACCCTCGAAACCGAGATCAACCTACCCTTCATCACCGCCGACGCTTCCGGCCCCAAGCACCTGGTCCGCAAGCTCACGCGCGCCAAGCTGGAGCAGTTGGTCGAGGATCTCGTCGAGCGCTCCATCGAGCCGTGCAAGAAGGCGATGGCCGATGCCGGCGTCACTGCCAACCAGATCCAGGAAGTTGTTCTGGTCGGCGGGCAAACACGCATGCCGCGCATTCAGGAACTCGTTAAGAAGCTCTTCGGCAGAGAGCCGCATCGCGGCGTCAATCCGGATGAGGTGGTTGCAATCGGAGCTGCGGTACAGGCGGGCGTGCTCACCGGCGACGTAAAGGATCTTCTGCTGCTCGACGTAACACCGCTGACATTGTCGATCGAGACTCTGGGCGGCGTGGCTACGCCGATGATTCCGCGCAATACCACGATCCCGACGAAGAAGACCGAGACCTTCTCGACGGCGGCGGATTCGCAGACCGAGGTCGAAGTGCACGTGCTACAGGGCGAGCGGCCCATGGCGGCGCAGAACCGCACTCTGGGCAAATTCAAGCTCGGCGGCATCATGCCCGCGCCGCGCGGTATTCCGCAAATCGAGGTCACATTTGACATCGATGCCAACGGAATCCTCAACGTGACCGCGAAGGACAACGCCACCGGCAAGGACACGCGCATCACCATCACCTCGAGCTCGGGCCTTTCGAAAGAGGAGATCGAGAAGATGGCGAGAGAAGCAGAAGCTCACGCCTCAGAAGACAAGGAAAAGCGCGAGGAGATCGAGGCTCGCAACGCTCTTGACGGTATGGTCTACAACATCGAAAAGATGCTGAAGGACTCGGGCGATAAGGTAGCGGCCGCCGACAAGACCGAGGTCGAATCGGCACTCGCCGATGCGAAAAAGACGCTCGAAAGCGCGCCGTCGACTTCTGAATTGAGGTCCGCGAACGAAAAGCTGACCCAGGCCAGCCACAAACTGGCCGAGGCGATGTACAAAGCTAGCTCCGCGCAGGCTGCTGCGTCGGATGCGCCAGCCGATGCGAGTGCGGCTCCAGCAGGCGACGCCAAGAAAGAAGGCGAAGTCATCGACGCCGAGTACGTCGACGTCGACGACAAAAAGTAAGCCTGTACTTGAGTGCGCGCGAACTTGAACGGGGTGGGCGGCGATGCCGTTCACCCCGGTTTCTTATGATGGAAGGTGACGGAAGAAAGCACCCATGGCCACAACCGCCAACAAAGACTATTACGCAACGCTAGGCGTCAAGAAGACGGCCACGCCGGAGGAGATCCGCAAGGCCTTCCGCAAAGCTGCGCGCAAGTACCACCCCGACGTCAATCCCAATGACAAGCGCGCGGAAGAGAAAGTTCAAAGAAATCTCCGAGGCTAACGACATTCTCTCGGACGAGAAGAAGCGCAAAATCTACGACCAGGTTGGCTTTTACTCGGATCAAATTGACCCCGCACAGGCTGAGGCTTACGCGCGACAGCAGCGCTCCGGCGGCCAGCGTCCCGGCTACGCTTCCGGACAGCCGCCCATTGATTTCGGCGGCTTCGACTTCTCAGGCTTCTCTGGCGACCCTGGCCAGCAGACGGGCTCGGGCAACTTCGGCTCGGGCAACTTCAAAGACATCTTTTCCGGTATCTTCGGCGGCGCGCAACGTGGGCACCAGCAGCCGCGTGGTCCACAGCCGGGCACGGATATCGAGTACCAGGCAACGGTCGATTTTTGGACTGCCATCCGTGGCGGACAGGCGCGCATACAGATCAATCGCCAGGAAGCCTGCCCCACCTGCCACGGCCAGTCGAGCACGGGCGGTGCGCAGTGCCCTGAGTGCCATGGCACCGGGCAGGTAACGCAGATGGGCGGCCGCATGAAATTCAACATCACTTGCCCGAGCTGCAATGGAAGCGGCCACACCTCGAACGACTGTGCCACTTGCCATGGCGAAGGGACCGTGACCCGCTCCGAGACGGTCGAATTCCGGATCAAGCCGGGAACGCGCGACGGCCAGCGCATTCGCCTTCAGGGCAAAGGGAACGCGGGCGTCAACGGCGGTCCCGCTGGCGATCTATTTCTCATTGTGCGTACCGGGACCAATCCAGTGTTCACGCGCGTGGGCGACGACATTCAGCTCACTGTCCCCATTACTGTGGCCGAAGCCGCGCTCGGCGCCAAGGTTGAAGTGCCCACCATCGACGGCCGCGCGCAATTGAAGATTCCGCCCGGCACGCAGAGCGGGCAAAAGCTGCGCATGCGTGAGCGCGGCGTTGAGAGCGCTTCGCACCCCGGCCAGCGCGGCGATGAAATTGTCACTGTCGAGGTTGCTGTGCCGCACCTGAACGATGAGCGCAGCCGCGAGATCATGCGCGAACTCGCCAAGCTGAACCCCGACGATCCGCGCAAGACGCTTTTTGAGAAGCTTTAGGATTTGTTCGGAAGCAACGATAGGCCACAAATGGATTGGTCAGGCTGATAGAGGAAGAAACGATGGCCACAAAACGTAAATCCAAAGGCGCCTACATGATCTCGGCGGTGGCCGAGATGTATGAGATCCATCCCCAGACGCTGCGCCTTTATGAACGAGAAGGCCTGCTCAAGCCCTCACGCACTGAGGGCAACACGCGCCTCTACACCGATGAAGATCTGGAACGCCTAGAATTCATTCTCAATCTCGCTCGCGACCTCGGAGTCAATATCGCCGGCATCGCGATCATTTTGCAGATGCGCGGGCGCATGGAAGAGATGAACCGCCAAATGCAGAGCTTCGTCGAATACGTCCGCAGTGAAATGCTCTCGCGCTTTCAGCAAGCAGCGACGGGCTCATCTGCTGCCATTGTTCCTATCCGCAAGCCGGTGATCAAGCCGGTAACGCTGCCCACAACACGCAGCGCGCCACGCAAGCCGTAACGCAGCGGTTCTTTTTGCGTCCTCCATTTTCTGGCTGACTCGATTCCCTGGCTCCGCTCTCTCAGTCGCCGCTTCTCACTTACGCGCCTTCTCCCTTTATGCTGTTACGAGCATGCCGTACGCTCTTCTCGCACTCGCCGTCTTCGGCCTTATCACCTCCACGGTATTTGCCGGCATCGTGCTCTGGGCTGTCCTCGGTTACTTGCGTGAGCGCCGGCTGGCTCTCGCAGCGCTGGCAACGCGACCAGGCTTCACCCCACCGCTGTCAATCTTCAAGCCCCTTCACGGAGCCGACCCCGGCCTCGAAGCCTACCTCGAAAGCTTCTTCAGGCAGGACTACCCCGCCTACGAAATTCTCTTCTGCTCCCGCGATGCAAATGACGCTGGCCTCGCAACTGCCCGTCGCGTGGCCTCGCGCCACCCCGGCGTCCCCGTCAAATTCCTCTCCACCGGCGGCGTGCCCGATTACATCAACGACAAAGTCATCTCCATGGAAAAGATGGCCGCCGAGGCCGCGCACGAAATTTTCGTCATCAGCGACAGCGATGTGCGCGTTTCGCCGGACTATTTTCGTGCCGTGGCCCTCCCATTTGCCGATCCCGGTGTCGGCGGCATGTGTTGTCTTTATCGCGGCGTTGCTGTCGAAGGCGGCCTCTGGGCGCACCTTGAGGCTGTCGGCATGTCCGTCGAAATGTCGGCAGGCGTACTCGCCGCGCGCTCGATGGAGGGAATGCAGTTTACACTCGGTCCCACGATGGCCTTCCGTCGCGAGACTATCCGCGAAATGGGCGGTTTCAAGGTCGCGGCTGAATATTGCGCAGACGACTTCATCCTCGGCAACGAGACACATAAGCTGGGCCAGACGGTCATTCTCAGTCACCACGCCATTGACCACATGGTCCTGCACTCGAACTTCGTCGGCTCGCTCAAGCACCAGGTTCGCTGGATGAAGTCCACGCGCTTCTCGCGACCCAAAGGCCACTTCGGCACCGCGCTCACCTTCAGCATTCCCTTCGGTCTGCTCGCGCTTGCTGCGGCGGTCTGGCTTGGCCACCCTATTTTTGGCGTCGGCCTTTTCGCCTGGAGCATCGCCACGCGCCTCGCGCTTTCGATCGCCGTTGGCCGCTGCGTAGTTGGCGACAAAAGCTGGCTCGGCTTGCTCGTGCTCTACCCGATCCGCGATTTCATGGGATTTTGTTTTTGGGTCGCCAGCTACGCGGGTAACCGCATCCTGTGGCGTGGACGCGTATTCGAGTTGCTGCCCGGCGGAAAAATGCGCGAGGCTCGCTCATAGAAACGCGCGACGGCGAACATTGAAGTGCGAAGAGCTGTCTTACTCCACCGGCCGGTCCGTCCAAAGCGTCTTATCGGCGAGCGTCTGCACCTCATACAGCCGGCCAGCCAGCACCTTCTCCACGTTATCCCGGTCCGGGTCCTCGGCAAAGATCCACTTGCGCTCGCCGGTTCCCCAAATCGCCGCCAGCTTTGCGGGGCTCAGGTAAATGTCAGGCGCATCGGGATAGCACGACCCCCACAGCAGCGTTGTTCCCTCGTTGTGCTGCCCGCAGCGCGGTATCACCAGCATCGCTGGCCGTCCCGCGAAGAAGTCGTTTGTATAAAAGATCACCGACGACCCTGACGATTGCTCGCCGTAAATGATGAAGACATCATTTCGTGTGCCGTCTTGCATAATCGTGTCGGCCATCTGCTTCGAGCTGAGCATCGGCTCAAAGCGCGCAAACGCAATGTGCGCCGCCACAAGAAATACTGTCATCGTCAGCGCCATGCTTACCGTGGCCGCGATGTGCTTCTTCTTAAGCCGTAGCAACAGGCCCGCGAGCGGTCCAATCAGCAGCGCAATCGCCGCCATCGCTGCCGGCAACCGCAGCGCCGCAAATGATTCGCCGGTCAAATCGAACAGGTGCGACATGGACAACGTGTAATCGCCCACGCCGCGATGCGCGAGCGCCGTCCCAATGTCAGCGACGAAGGGCAGATTGCGCGAGGTCCACAATCCCCACGCCAATGCTCCGGCTGCTGCAATGCCGGTCCCCGCAAATACCGCTTGCGCGCCTGTGAGCCACGCGGTTGAAAGCGCCGGCTTAGCGCCCTGAGTGCCGCTATTCTCTTCGATCCCCGCCACCACGCCTGCAATCAGCATGACCAGCGGCGGCCATACCGGAAACGTGTAGTACTCCTGGTTCGTCGAGATTGAGAAAAACACGAGCGTCCATGCCGTGAACAGACTCAACAGCCAGATAGTCCGGGTGCGAAACTTGATCCGCCGCACGTAGCTGGCCACATCCTCGCGCATGGCATGGTCCAGGTAGAAATCCACTGTATCGCCCGCATCGTGGCGCAGATGTTTCAGCCAGCTGCGCCTTGTCTTCCATGCCAGCGCGCCCACGGCTCCCAGAAAAAGACTCCAAGGAAAGATCCATATCAATTCGCCCAGCCAGTACCAGGCCGCCGGCATTTTGTTGTAGTCGTGCGGATAGCGCAGGTTGAAGAAGCGCAGTACGTGCTCGTTGACGAAGTATTGATAGAAGAATCCGTGGACATTGCCAATCGTCGGGTGATTGCCGATGGGATGCCCCTGGTCGTGATTGATGATGCCGCACGCAATGTGCCAAGGGGCAGCGATGGCCAGGAACAGCAGCATTCCACTCACCGGCTTTAGCGCCTTCCAGCGACGCCACTGACCAGTTAGCAGCAGATAAGGAATCGCCGCTCCGCAAAAGAATACGGGCGCGATCAAGCCCTTCGTCATCAGCGCCAGCGCGACCCCGGCCCACGCCCAATAGATCATCGCCGGCCGATTGTCCTCCAGGCTCACGATCAGCGCGTACAGGGCAATCAGCAAAAACAGCGCCAGGATCGCCTCGGGAATAATGAACCGCGTGAAGAGAAAACATCCTGCCGAAGTCAATACACCCAGCCCGGCGTAGAACCCCGCGCGCTCGCCCCACGCGCGCCGCGACCACACCCAAGCCAGCCAAGTCAGCCCGAACATCGCCAGCGCATTCGGCAGGTGCGTAGCAAAAGTATTCTGGCCAAAAATCCTGTACATCGCGGCAACTGCCCAGTAGGGCAGCGGCGGCTTTTCAATGTAGCGGATGCCGTTGGTCTTCGCGGTGATCAGGTCGCCGCTCTCGGCCATGTGCTGCGCGGCCTGCGCGTGCGAAGCATCTACGTCGTCCATCAGCGGAGGAGTGAACAACGACGCGAAATAAATCGTGAACCACATGAGGGCGAAAACCAGCCACACCGAGCGCGTGGACAGCGCCTGCCGTGGCCGATCGATCGGATTCAAGTTTGGCGGGTTCATGTCTGCGCGATTCGCGATTCTGGCCATTGCGTTCAGAATACCAGTCGCATTCCTGCCGCGTTTCACAGTGCAAGGCGCGTGAGCGCACCGCGCGTGTTACGACGCAGGCCATGGCCGACGGCCATAATCGATGGCCTCATCAGCTCGCCGACGCATTAAAATTCAGCGAAGGAGAACTCTCTTGCCGGTTTGGACTGCCTTTCTCATCGCGTTCAGCGTGCTATTTCCGCTGATCAACCCGCTTGGCTCCGCGCTCGTCTTTCTCGGCCTCGTCGGTGACGCCCCGCCTAAGGTTCTTCGCTCCCTCGCGCGCCGCATTGCCATCAACAACATTGTGTTCCTTGGGGTCTTTGAGCTGGCGGGCTCAACTATTCTCAACTTCTTCGGCATCTCTCTGCCCATCGTCCAGCTCTCCGGCGGAATGGTCGTCGCCGCCATGGGCTGGGGCGTGCTCAACGAGCGCAGCGCCAGTGCAGGTTCCCGCAACAAAGAAGAGGAGACCGGCCAAACCCACGAGCCTGGGCAAAGCAGCCATCCCGGACCAAATCAGGTCCCCGCCGTCGGCCACACTCCCGACGCCAGCCATCTTGAAGAAAGCGCCTTCTACCCTTTCACTTTTCCCATCACCTCGGGGCCAGGCACGCTGGTCGCGTTGCTCACCGTCACCGCGCACATCCACGACAAAGTTCTCACCCATAACCTCCTTGCGCACTTGGGAGTTTTCCTCGCGGTGGTTGTCCTTAGCGTGCTGGTTTATTTCTGCTATGCCTACGCACCCAAGATCACCACGAAGATCCCACCCTCCACGGCCCACGGAATCCTGCGCGTGATCGCCTTCATCCTGCTCTGCATCGGCGTCCAGATCGCATGGAATGGGCTGTCTTCGCTGCTCGCGACCGTCGTCAAGCCGTAGCCGAGGTAACAAGCCGCGTCCCCTGTGGAACCCACGGCACTTTCCGTACACCGCATTCGTGTATCTTGGCGATGGGTCGATTCTTTTTACGGAGCGCGCCGAAATAATTCATGCCCACCTTCGCCGCTATCGACATCGGTTCCAACTCCTGCAGACTGAAGATCGCCCGGGTGCACGCGCACCGGCTCAAGACTCTCGCTGAAGATCGCGAAGTCACGCGCCTCGGCGGCAGCGTATTCGACACCGGACTCATTTCGCCTGAAGCCATGGCGGCCACGCTGCGCGCGCTCAAGCGTTTTCAGCGCGCGGTGCAGGCGCACGGAGTCGACCGCGTTCGCGTGGTGGCCACGTCGGCCATGCGCGACGCGCGCAACTCCGCGGCATTTCAGGCCTGGGTAAAAGCAGAGACCGGCTGGAATATGGAGATCATCTCCGGCCTCGAGGAAGGCCGGCTGATTCATCTCGGCGTGAGCGGCACCGAGCCCGGAGCCGGCGGCCGCGTGCTGCTGCTCGACCTCGGCGGCGGCAGTTGCGAGATCACATTCTCCGAGCACAAGCACATCAAAGACACAATAAGTCTGCCCTTAGGCGCGGTCCGCCTCACCGAGCAGTTTCTGTCGGACGATCCCGCTCCACGCGACGGCCTCAAACGCATGCGGCAGTTGATTGCGCGCGAGCTGCGCCGTGCCCATCGGAGAATCCAGCCGGGCCGCTCGCCGCTGGTCATTGCAACTTCCGGCACGGCTGCTGCGCTCTCAGCCGCCTATGCACAGGGAACTAAGAACGGCAAACCGGGCACAAAGAAATCAGGCAAGCTGGGTGCAAAATCCGGCGCGAAATCGGGCTCTGGCCGCGCTGAAGATCGCGCTGCCCTTCTGGCCGGGATGGTGCCCGCCCGGGCCGTGCGCAAGCTGGCCGGCAAGCTGGCCAAAATGTCGCTCCCCCAGCGCGAAGCTGTTCCGGGCATCGGCCCGCGCCGCGCCGAGATTATTGTTGCCGGCGCGGAGGTCTACGCCGAGATCTTTGAGAGCTTCGGCCTGAAAGGATTCCGCTACTCGCCGCTTGGCCTGCGCGACGGCATTCTGGCGCAGATGCTTGCCGAGCAGGATGCCCGCGCCAAGGCTCACCGCGAGTTCGAACACGAGCGCTGGGAGAGCGTGCTGGCCACTGCGCGGCGCTACGGCGTTGATCTTCGCCATGCGGAGCCGGTGCGCGCCCACACCGTGCAGCTCTTTCGCGAGCTTAAGTCAATGCACGCCCTTGGGCCGGAGTACGAGAGCTGGCTGGCCGCCGCCGCCATGCTTCGCGATACCGGCAAATTTATTAACCACCAGGGCCATCACCGGCACGCGCAGTACATCATCTCTAGCTCTGAGATCTATGGCTACACTCAACTGCACCGCACGCTGGTCTCCGCCATCGCTCGCTATCTGGGCAAGAGCCGCCCGCAGCCTGGCGATCGCGCCCTGCGCAATATTCCCGCAGACGAGCATAAAAACGTGCAACGCGCCGTGGTCTTGCTGCGTCTCGCGGTGGCATTGAATCAGGATCGCGCCTCGGATGTTCTGCGCGTCGGCGCGCGGGTCTACCCCAAGCGGGTGATCTTAGAACTGCGCCCGGGGCGCTCTGGCGCGGAGCTGGAGTTGTGGTCGCTGCGCAAGGAAGCCGGCTACTTCCGCGAGGTCTTCGGGCGCGAGCTTTTCGTCACGCTTGCATAAATCGCGCGGGCCGTGCGCGGATCGAGAAGCCACTGCAGGCGCGGCGGATGTTGGCTCACATCAACCCTGGCTATGGATGCCTTTCTCATGCGGATGGCGGCGCCCCCGTTGCCGGTGATAAGCCGGCCAAGGAACTGAAAGATATTGGGATTGTGCCCCACCGCCAGAACCGCATCACGGTTCGAATACTTCACCAGCATGTTTTGGAAATCGACGAAGCTTGCGCTCAATCCTAAACCTGGGCTGATTTCGACTTTCCCATCAAATCCCAGCTCGGTGCCGACAAGCTGCGCGGTTTGCAACGCGCGCTTGAGAGGGCTTGATACGATTGTGTCGATTGGCGCTTTCAGGGCGCCGAGAACCCGCGCCATCAGCATGCACTGCTCCTTGCCTTCTTTCACGAGGCTCCGCTTGGCGTCGAGAACGGGGTTCTCGCGAATCGTGCCGGCATTCGCGTGGCGCATCAGATAAAGGATCATGAGATTGATTCGGTGGGGTTTAAGCGGCCTTGCCGAACTCCTGCATCCTTATTTTAACAGATTTGTAACATTCGATTGCGCGCGCAGAGCCCGATGCTTCCGCGCCGCGATTGATCACGGGTCTTTGAGCCTGTGCAAGAAAATCGATTTTTGACCGCGCTTGTTTCTATCGCACTTTCACGGTGGTTTGCGCTTGAATGTCGCTCGACGAGTTCCCAACCATCACGCGAACCGGCTCGGCTTCCACGCGGAACCCAGGAAGTTTCTGGTCCCACCACGCCAACGTCGAAGCCTTAAGCGGAATCTCGACAGTCTTTGTTTCGTTGGGTTGTACGGTCACGCGCTTAAATCCGTCCAGCTCTTCTTGCGGCCGCTCGACCTTCGAGCCTAGATGCTTCACGTACATCTGCACCACGGCGTCGCCGGCGCGGCCGCCGGTATTGGTTACGTCCACGCTGACGGTGACGATTCCGTCTTTCGCAAGTTCAGAAGAGCTCGTGCGCAGGTTCGAGTATTTGAAAGTGGTGTAGCTCAAGCCAAAGCCGAAGGGATAAAGCGGCTCGCCTTTGAAGTACATGTACGTGTAGCCGTCGCGGATGTTGTAGTCCATGCTCGGCGGAAGCTGATCGACCGACTTCGGCCAGGTTCTCACCAGATGGCCTCCGGGGTTGTAGTCGCCAAAGAGCACTTTGGCCAGCGCAGTTCCTTCATCTTGGGACGAGTGCGCCATGGTCAGGATGGCAGGCACATTCGCCTCGGTCCAGTTGATTGCGAATGGGAAACTCGAGATTAGAAGAACGATCGTCTTCGGATTCTTGATGAACACCTGCTTCACGAGCTGCTCCTGAGCGAGGTCGATGCTCTCGCGGTCACGGCCCTCGCGGCCATCGCTTGGAACAGTGCATGGCAGCGTAATGCCGCCGCCGTTACCCGGCGAGTTGTACCACGCATGCGCCTCGTCACCGCACGTGGGATCGTTGCCGATCACCACAACCGCGACATCCGACTCGCTTGCCGCCTTCATTGCATCGTCCTCTCCAGCCTGCGTGTCATAGGCAGCGTAGTTCACTTTGACATTTGGCCCGACCTCGTCCTTGATTCCTTGCAAGGGCGTTACAGCGTATGGCGGTGTACCTCCGTACCAATCCCAATGCACAGAGTCGGCCAGCGGACCAATGACGGCAATCGATTTGATCTTGTCTTTGTCGAGGGGGAGAATACTGTTTTCGTTCTTGAGCAACACGACAGACTCAAGCGCAAGCTTCCGCGAAACGTCGCGATCTTTGTCGGTATTCCATGGCTCTGGTGAGTCTTTTATTTTGGAATACGGCACCATCTCCGGCGGATCGAGCAGTCCGAGCCGAATCGTTACCCGGAACTTTGGACGCAGCAACGCGTCGATCTCAGCCTCTGAAATTTCGCCATCCTTCAGCGCGGCCTTGGTTTCATCTTTATAGACATCGAGAAATTGGTTGATCCCTGCTTTCAGGCATGCGACCACCGCAGCCTTTTGGTCAGGAAAAAGATGGCGTGGATCTACCAGCAGCTTGACTGCTCCACCATCGCTCGAAATCACGTCGACGCCCCACTGGTCGCGGACAATGCTCTTGAGAATCGGATTGACGGCCATCGGCGTGCCGTTCCACGCGTTGTAGGAGGCCATAACCCCCTTAGCGTCACCATCCAAAAAGGCCATGCGGAAAGGTACCGAGTAGTACTCCCAGAACAACCGGTCGTCAAAATTCGAAGACGAACCGTTGCGGTTGTTCTCATTCTCGTTGGCCAAAAAATGCTTGAGCAGCGCGGCGGCCTGCCAGTATTTTGGATCGTCGCCCTGTAGCCCCTTAGTGAACGCGACGGCCATTGTCCCGTTCAGAAACGGATCCTCGCCGTACACTTCTTCGCTGCGGCCCCATCGCGGATCGCGACCCAGGTCCGATTGCGGCCCCCACAGCATCAGGATCTGGCGGTCGTACTTCGCCGTTTGCGTGATGAAACGCGCTTCATAGCCTTCGACGCCCGCCGCTTCGCGCACCAGATCTGGATCCCACGATGCACCCATTCCCGGGGGCTGCGGAAACTGCGTAGTCGTGATCGGCTGGCGCTTGCCCCTGGCCTCGCGCTGCACTACTCCGTGAATACCCTCGGAGTTTCCGAAGTTCATCACGTCGAGACGCGGCACGCCGGTATTTGTGCCAAGACAATTAATCTTTTCGTCGATGGTCATCAGCGAAAGCAGATTGTCGATCCGCTTTTCCATCGCCAGCGATGGATCGTTAAACGGATACGTTGGTTGCTGGGCGAGCGCCGTGGCGCCCCCGCATGTAAGCAGACAGAGCACAATCGCGAGTGGATTCATTTTCATGTGAGGATTCCTGACCTTTGAATCGTCGTGAAAATCAAAATCTAAATCAGCGCAATTCTACGCCTCCCCTTCTACTTCCTGACAGCGCCACATCTCGCTTACCAGTAGTCCGCGCAACCAGCATTGGCGTCGGGTGAGAGTGAATCCCCCGCTGCGCATGGCGGCCTGATGGTCGGGGAGGCTGCGAATTTTGAGTCCGGTAAGCAACCCAAATTCCCGATAAAGCAGCCACACCAGCGGACGAGCGATCCATCGGCCGAACCAGCTATGCGGAATCGCGAACTCGGAGACGATCCACATTGCGGAAGGTGAGACGGCGCCGTGCAACTTCACAACCAGAGCGCGAACCTCTTTAGTCGTTAGGCAATCGAGGAAAAAATGAGACACGACCAGGTCGTAAGGCGGATTTGCGGGCTGCCAGTTACGGGTGTCGGCGCAGTGAATTGAGACGCGGCTCGCGTTCCGGCCGGCTCTACGCAGCAATGCGTGAAGCATTGCGGGGCTCGCGTCCACGGCGTCAATTCGGACTTGAGAATTCATGCGGAGTAGTTCCGATGTGAATCGCCCGTCTCCATCACCGAGAACAACTGCTCGCCGCACCGGTACAAGCTCAGTGAGAAAGGTCTCGCGGCAACGCGAGAGAAACGGGCCGAAGGTGAAGAGTTCCATCCACCGGTAAATCTTAGCGAGCCGGTCGAAGTTGGGGGATTGGTTGCCCCAATTGAACGGCGTGGTTTCAGTCGCGCCGGATCGATTCGCCGAGGGCTCGGAATTGACAATCGTATTCATCGCAGAAAAAGCAGCAGTGGTGTCAACAGGACGAAATCTGCGCCGGCGCGGAGAGCAAGCGCCGTCATCCGCGGCCGTAAGCTGTCGAGCATCGCCAGCAACAAGGCACTCAAGGCTCCGGCTGCGAGCAGCGCGGACGCGCGCGAGTTCGATCCAGCCGCGAGATACGTCAGCGCGAATCCGACGAAAGCAAGGAGTACAGCCACGGAAAAGTTTGTCGAATGAGCAGGGAAAAGTTTGAAAGCCGAGAAGCGTCTGCGTCGCGCGCCGGCCTTACGATCGCTTTTTTCTCCCTCCCACCCTGCAATAAAGCGGCAATTCAACCACGCGAGCGCTGCGAAGTAGATTCCCGGAATCCAGAACGACCAGACTAGGGATTCTTGTGCCCCGGACGCGTGAAAACGCGACCACGCCGGCAGAATGCAGCCCGTAGTAAACAACACCGCAACCAGAAATTCCTTGCTGACCACCCTCGGAAGCGAGTGCCGCTTTTGCTTGAGCCAGGGCGCTGCGTGCACGCCCGAAAAATATGTCAGCGCGGCCGCGGCAAGAATGAAACCTCGCTCGCGCACGAACGAGGAAAGAAAAGTCAGTGCCAAAACCCCGGCTGCGCAAGCGGCAACCGCGGCCAGCGGAACGAGCAGACGGCGATTGCGCCAATGGAAGTAATGGCGCTCCCGCAGCGCCGGCCACATCGTTGGGTCCGCCTCCACCCCGCACCCCGAACACTCGAGCATCGAGAATTCGATCGCCGACATACGCGAACCACGTTGCCAACGCCAGAGCCAGCACCACCCGGCCGGAAAGTTGAATCCGGGCCGCCCATGCAAACGCGAGCGACCAGATCACGGCGACAGTGGGAGCATCCAGGCTGGCCAGGTGCCACAGAGCGAGGGCACGCGGAGCGTCAAATTGCCGGCTCGAATTGACCAGGATTGAATCGTCGCTGCAACGGCGAGCGCCAACTTGAATCTGATCCTGAACCGGCTGTTCGAGTGAAAGCTGCATTGTCTCGATTTTAGGAGAGCCGGCAAGCCCGCCGAAATTGAGACTCCGCATCGCGCCCGCAGTCGGGCACTTCAGCCCGTTCCTGCTTCCCCTCCCGCCGCTCCGGCATCCCAGCCCTCGGGTATCCCATTTTGCACCGCGCCGGGAAAACAAACGGCAAAAATGCCCTCAACCCGACCCTTACTAAAGTGTGTTCCAACCCGGTTTGAATCCGCGCTTTCAGGATAAAGTGTTCCTTGGTGCCGGGTCGTATGATCGAAGCCATGAGTACAGCGGCTATCAGCCGCGAGTGGGTTGGGCGCGTTGCCGACGGGAGATATCCGCTCCTTCGATGGCTCGGCGGGTCTGAACCCAGCGGTGTGTTTCTCACTGATCTCGCAGACGACTGGGACCTGACTGACCAGCCGCAGAAAGCTGTCATCAAACTTGTCCCCGCAGAAGGCGAAGAAGCCGAGGCGCGCGCCGCCGCGTGGGAAGCGGCAACGACCCTTTCCCATCCCAATCTGATGAAGGTGTACACGCACGGTCGTTGCGAAATCGACGACGTTCCTTGCCTCTATGTTGTCACCGAGTTTGCCGACGAGGTTCTCGCCGAAGTTCTTTTCGAGCGTCCGTTGACAACAAAAGAAACTGGCGATATGCTCGGCCCCGCCCTGAACGCGCTCCGCTATCTGCACGCCAACGGTCTTGTTCACGGCCGTCTCAACCCCTCAAACATCATGGCTGCCGGCGACAACCTCAAACTCACCACTTACAGCGTTTGTTCGTTGGGCGCGGCAGTCACGTCCAGTTCAACGCGAACTGTTTGCGATGCGCCGGAGACCGAATCTGGCCCGATTAGGCCGGCCTCTGACATCTGGTCTCTTGGAGCCACACTAGTCGAGGTGCTCACCAAATATCCGCCGCAATGGAATCGCGCCAAAACGGCGGAACCGACGGTACCTGAATCCATGCCAGAGCCGTTTGCTTCTATCGCGCGGAAGTGTCTGCGCTCCGATCCTGCTCATCGCATTACGCTCGACGAAATCGCCGCGCGCCTCGATCCTGCCAAAGCTCCCTCGCGTATTCGAGAGAAGCCGGCATCAGATTCGCATCACCGTCGTCGTATCGCGCTCCCGCTCGCAGTAGTGGCTCTAGTTCTGGCGGGAGCCGGAATCTGGTTCGCGCTGTCGCACCAAGCGCAGCCGGCTTCGCCTGCTCAGAAAGCTCAAAATCTCCCGGCCGCAGCACCGGTACAGGCGCCTGCACCGGTGCCCGCTGCAACGCCGTCTGCGACCGCTACCCCAGACGAAACCGCAACCACAACTCCTGCGCAAGCCACTCCGCCGGCATCAACAACTGTTACGCCTCCGGCCTCAACAAAAGCTACGCTTCCGCCCCCCGGCCCAGCCCCAGTATCTGCAACCGTTCCGCCGCCTCAAGCCGCCAATCAAACCTCAGAGGCCGCCCAGGCCACCCAGGCGACGGACAATCTCTCTCCCGCACCCGCAACCATAAATCCAGCGATCGTGAACCAGATTTTGCCCGACATTATTCCCAGCGCAATGAGGACAATCTCAGGAACCGTCAAAGTTTCGGTGCGGCTGGCGGTGAATGAAAACGGAATCGTCACCGACGCCACCCTTGCCTCGGCGGGGCCGAGCAATTATTTCGCCGGCAAATCGCTTGAGGCTGCCCGTCACTGGAAGTTCAAGCCTGCACAGGTTGACGGCCACGCCGCGCCAAGCAACTGGACCTTGGAATTTCAATACAGGCGGACTGGGATCAAAGTTGTTCCGCAACAGACGACGCCGTAAATTCCGCTCTTCAGTCGGCTGCTGTCGCGGCTTTCTCTGCGATTTTCGCGTCTCGTTTTGTGCCCGGCGCGGGAAGCGCGTCCAAATCTATCTTCCCCTCCGCCAACTGCATCAGAAACTCCTGTGCCGAAAACGCAGGCGCATCCTTCACGAGCTTGCTGGCGCGGAGGTAGGTACCGTCTGCTTGTTGCAAGCGTGCCTTCACAGTGTCGGCCAAATAAGCAGGCAGAATTTCATCGTGAATGCGCGCCAGCGCGGCGGGATCGCGCACCGGAAACACTACTTCACATCGCTCGAACAGATTTCGCGGCATCCAATCGGCCGAACCGATATACGCTTCGTCGCTGCCGCCGTTAGCAAACTGGTAGATGCGCGAGTGCTCCAGAAAGCGGCCGACGATCGACCGTACGCGAATCCGCTCCGATAGTCCTTTCACTCCGGGCCGCAGGATGCACAGTCCGCGAATGACCAGGTCGATCTCTACGCCCGCCTGCGAAGCCTGGTAGAGCGCCTGAATGATTGAAGGCTCCAGCAGCGCGTTCATCTTGGCAACAATGTGCGCCGGTCTTCCGGCTTGCGCGTGCTCCTGCTCGCGGCGAATCAGGCCCAGAAAACTTTCCGCCATGGTCAGCGGCGCTACCAGCAGCGGGCTGTAGTCGTCGACCTCGGCGTGCGCCGTGAGGTAGTTGAAGATCATGTGCACGCGCTCGCCAATTTGCGGGTCGCTGGTCAGCAAGCTCAGATCGGTGTAGAAGCGCGCTGTGTCAGGGTTATAGTTCCCTGTACCCAGGTGGCAGTAGCGGCGAGTTACGCCGTCTTCGTCGTGGCGCACCAGCATAGCAAGCTTGCAGTGCGTTTTTAGTCCAACGACGCCATGAAACACCTGCACTCCGGCGTCTTCCATGCTGCGAGCCCAGCGGATGTTCGAGGCTTCATCGAAGCGCGCCATCAGCTCCACCACCACCGTCGCTTCCTTGGTGGCGCCTGCCTCAGTTAGTGCCTGAAACATGGGCGAGTCATGGCTGGTGCGGTAAAGCGTTTGCTTCATGGTGACGACGGCCGGATCCTGCGCGCCCTGCTGGATGAAGTCGACTACAGGATCATAGGCATCGTAAGGGTGATGAAGCAGAATGTCGCGATGGCGCAGCTCATCGAAGAGCCCAGTTGCCTTGCGGCTCAATAGCAGCGGTTTAGGCGTGAAAGGCTGAAACTTTAAGTCGGGCCGCTGCACGTCGCCATAAAAGAAAATAAGGCGGGATAGATTCACGGGGCCTTCGCAGCGAAAGACCTGGTCCTCATCCAATTCGAAATTCACGCGCAGGCGCTCTATGATCTCTGGATCGGACTCGCTTTCGATCTCCAGCCTCACTGCGTCGCCCTTGCGGCGGTTGTGCAATTCCACGCGAATGGTCTCGAGCAGCGACCGCGCCTCTTCCTCTTCGAAGTAGAGGTTTGAGTTGCGCGTAACGCGGAACGATGCCGACGCAAGAACTTCGTAGCCGCGGTACATTCCGCCGAGATGTTGCTCGATCAGGTCTTGCAGCAGTAGATAGTCATGATGGCCATGGCTGCTGGGCAGGCGGACAAAGCGCGGCAAGGCACGAGGTACCGTAACCACTCCCAGAACCTGCGGCCCGGAGCTGCGCCGCTTGGCGCGAAGCAGCAGCGCCAGGCAAAGCGCCTTGTTGAGCACGCGCGGAAACGGGTGCGCCGGGTCGATCGAAATCGGCGTCAGCAGGGGATCGACCTCACGCTGAAAGTAGCCGCGCGCAAACTCGAGAGCGTGCTCGCCGAGTTCATCCCAATCGAGCAGCCGAACGCCCTGCTTGCGTAGCTCCGGCAAAAGCTGCTTATTCCAGCAGTGGTATTGCGCGGCCACAAACTTGTGAATCTCGGCGGTGAGGCCGGCGAGGGACTCGTCGGGGCGCAGGCCGTCATATCCGGGCTCGCGATAGCCATCTTCGATGCGTTGCATCAGCCCGGCTTGCCGAACCTCGACGTATTCGTCGAGATTCGACCCCGTGATGGCGAGAAACTTGACGCGCTCGAGCAACGGGTTGCCGGCGTCTTCAGCTTCTTCGAGCACACGCCGGTTGAACTGCATCCAGGAGTGGTCGCGCCCGTTGAAAAGCTTGATTTTTGGTGTACTTCTGGCCATTTTCCGATCCAATTCGCTGTGTTGCAGTCTATCGCTTTCGGGCTATTTCTGGCGTGCGGGGACGTCTCCTGGTCGAACACACATACGGAACTGATACAGGACGAGGCCGCCGCTCTACGTTAAACGGAGAAGAATAGAGATGTAATCGCCGGCCCCAGATCTGCTTGGACCCCGCCTCAAGCCCCTCAACCAAGCCGTTCAGTCCGGCGGCGCAATTAAAATGGTCTGACCACTTTGGCCGTGGCAAGATCGCCCACTGGAGGCCAGCCCATGAATCCCCCCTTGAATCCCCCCATGAATCCCGTCAATCGCCGCGCTGTTTTACGTTCCGCTGGAGCGGCCGCTGTTTCGGTCGCATTGAGGCGATCCCTCTTCGCACTCTCCTCGCAGCCAACAGATCCTGCGTCCACGCCTGTTGCCAAAACGCGCTACGGCTCCATCAGCGGCACCCGAGAAGACGGCATCAACGTCTTTCGCGGAGTTCCTTATGGCGCGGACACGGCTCCCATGCGTTTCCAGGCTCCGCTGCCTCCTGCGCGTTGGGCCGGCGTGCGGGCGTGCGAGTCGTTCACAACGCGCGCGCCGCAACTTACCGCGCTGCGAGGCCTCGATAGCCTGAATTCATCTCCAAGTCTTGGCTCGGCAGGCTCCGCGACTGCGGGCGCACCGCCTCGGATCGCTCCTGAAAGCGGAGTGCAAAGTGAAGATTGCCTGCATCTCAACGTTTTTACTCCTGCCATGCGTGATCATCGCAAACGTCCTGTCCTCGTGTACTTTCACGGCGGCGCATACAACAACGGCTCCGTAAACAGCTTGCTCTACGACGGCAAGCGGCTCTGCAATCGCGGCGATGTTGTCGTGGTCACCGTGAACCACCGGCTCAACGCTTTCGGTTTTCTATATCTCGGCGCAATCGATCCCAAACAGTATCCCGATTCCGGCAATGTGGGTATGCTCGACCTGGTGCTCGCGCTCGAATGGGTGCGCGAGAACATCGCCGAGTTCGGCGGCGACCCGTCCCGCGTCCTGATCTTTGGCCAATCGGGTGGTGGCGCCAAATGCGCGACGCTCATGGCCATGCCTGCGGCTCACGGCCTCTTCCATCGCGTGATGACGATGAGCGGCCAGCAGGTGAAGGGCGCTTCAATCGACATTGCTTCCAAGCGCACCGAAATCATGCTGGGCAAACTCGGCGTCACGCGTGCGAATTTAGGCGATCTCAAGACCATGCCATGGGAGAAGATTCAGGCCGCTGCAGCCGCGACCAGCTCCGATTGGCTCCCTGTTGTCGATGGCGTGGTGCTATCGCGCGACCCATTCACGCCCGATGCGCCCCCGCTCTCTGCGAATGTCCCCATGATTCTTGGCAACGTGCACGACGAAACAGCTGTTCCCATTCCAAAGCCCGGCACGCTCGCATGGGAGGATGCCCCCGCGGCGCTGCGCAATGCGGTCGCTATTTATCTTGGGCCTTACTCGGCCGAAGAAGTCATCGCAAAATATCGCACAATCTATCCCGATAAATCGCCCATCGACGTTGTGATTGCTGCCGCTACTGCATTTCGCGCGTGGCCCGGCCAGGTACTTGAAGCTGAGCGTCGCGCCGGCAATCCCATCAGCCAGCCTCACACCTGGGTTTATCAGATGAACTGGCACCGCGACGCCCCCGGCGCGCGCGCCGTGCACACCATCGACATCCCCTTCATGTTCGACAATCTCGCCGCAGCACCCGGCCAGATCGGGTCTTCACCCGAAGAGTTGGCCGCGGCACAACCTCTCGCCGACATTATGTCTGGAATGCTCATTCACTATGCGATGACGGGCAATCCTAATCATCCGGGGCTACCGATATGGCCGGCCTACGACCTCGACCAGCGCAATACGATGATCTGGGACAGCGCGCCGCATATCGAAAAAGACCCGCGCGGCGATGAGCGCCGTTACGCTGCCGGATCACCCTACCGACAGCCCGGAACGTACTGAAACTTCGAGGCGAACAAATCCCGAGCCCTGAAAATCCTGCAATCCAGAGCCAACGTGGGCGATGGGCACAGAAAGCCCCGCATTCGATACACTAGATTTAGAACCGCGCCGCTCTTCAAACGCATCCATTTGTAGTGCGATCATCATTTTCGGGCGCACCCATTCGCAGCTCTTACTCAAGGTCCAAATTGCCAAACCAATCCATGAGAAGCCCAATCCGTTTTTGCGCCGTGGCCCTCGCAACTGTCGCGTGTCTTTCGGGCCCGGCCGCGACCGCGCAGTCGTCGGCGATTCCGGCCCCGACCGCGCCATCGCCGCCAACGTCTGCGGATTATCAGGGCAGCGTGATCAAAGGCGCGGCATCCGCGCAGACCATCGATTTATCGCTCGACGACGCTATCCAGCGCGGTTTGCAGTCAAACCTTGGAATTATTTTAAGCGGCACAAATACGGCCGGGGCCCGAGCCGCGCGCCTCAGCCAGTTGCAATCGCTGCTTCCTGGAATCGACTTTACCGCCAAGGAAGCCGCGCAGCAAGTTGACTTGCCCGCCGAAGGTCTTCGCATCCCGGGCTTTCCCAAGATCATTGGGCCGTTCGGTTACACCGATGTTCGCGCCTCGCTGACCTGGTCGCTTGTCGACGTTCAATCGCTTCGCAACTATCTGGCTGCCCGGCACAACTTTGCCGCCGCGCAGTTATCTGCCGAAGACGCGCGTGACATGGTGGTACTAACCGTAGGCAACGCGTATTTACTCGTCCTTGCTGACCAGACCAACGTCAGCAGCGTTCAGGCACAGGTGGATACGGCGAAAGTTTCGCTCAATCAGGCCGTCGACAATCATCAAGCCGGCACAGCGCCGCTGCTTGACGAATTGCGCGCCCGGGTTGACTACCAATCGCTGGAACAGCAATTGATTACCGCGCAGAACTCGCTCGAAAAAGACAAGCTGGCCCTGGCGCGCACCATCGGTCTGCCACTGGCGCAGAGTTTCAATCTCACAGACACGGCGCCCTACGCGCCCTTTGACCAGCTCGATGCCAACGCACTCATCCAGCAAGCCAAGGCCAATCGCAAAGATCTCGCTGCATTGGTCGAAGAAGTCGCAGCCGCATCTGACCAGCGCAAAGCGGCTACTGCCGCGCGTTTCCCCACCGTCGAGACTGACGCTGACTATGGCGACATCGGCACCACGCTGGCGCATTCGCATGGCACCGTAGACGCCACAGCCTCGCTGAGCGTGCCCGTATTTAAGGAATTCGCCTTGCGCGGCCAGGCCGAGCAGGCGCAGGCGGAGCTCGACACCTCGAAGGCACAGTTGAGCGACAAAAACGCACAGGTTGAATCCGACGTGCGCGACGCTCTGCTCGACATCGCTTCCGCGCAAAAACAGGTCGAGGTCGCGCGATCCAGCATGGACCTCGCAAGCGAAGCTCTCAAAGAAGCGCAGGAGCGCTACGCTAACGGCGTTAGTGACAACCTCGCCGTCAGCCAGGCGCAGCAATCCGTGGCGCAGGCCGACAGCCAATATGTGGTCAGTCTTTACCGCGACAACGTGGCCAAGCTCAGCCTCGCTCGCGCGCTCGGTGACGGGCAGGACTACAAGAAATACTTAGGAGGGAAGTGAACGTGGCGGATCAAACCCCAGCAACAGCTCCAACACCGGAACCCAAAGAATCGGCAGAGACTGAGATAGCGGCGCCGCCGCCGTCTCGCCGCAGGGGCATCATCATTGTCGCCATCGTGGTCGTCGCGCTCATTGCCCTCGGTGTTTGGTGGCACTCCACCTTCAGCGAGGATACTGACGACGCGCAGGTAAACGGCCACCTCATTCAGGTAAGCGCGCGCGTCTCCGGACAGGTGCTGAAAGTTGATGTGGAAGAGAACCAGTCTGTGAAGGCGGGCGACCCAATCGTCGAGCTCGACCCGAGCGACTACCAGGTTGCCGTCGAAAACGCTGAGGCCGCGTTGGCCAGCGCCCAGGCTAATGCTCTTGCGGCGCGCGTCAATGTGCCCATCACCTCTGCGAGTACAGGGAGCACCCTGATTTCGGCGGGCCACGATGTCAGCGGCACGCAGGCAGGGGTTGCGCAGGCGGAAAAGCAGCTCGAGGCAGCGCATGCCCTAGTTGCGCAGGCTGAGGCGAACAACACCAAGGCGCAGGCAGATCTCGAGCGCTATAGACCGCTCGTCGCCAGGGATGTCATCAGCAAGCAACAGTTTGATGCCGCGGTTGCCGCAGCCGACTCCGCGAAAGCGCAGGTCGCCGATGCGATTGCGAATGAGCAGGCCGCTGCCGACGGCGTTCGCGTTGCACACGAGCGAGAATTGCAGGCGCAGGCCAGCCTCAATTCCGCCGAGACAGCTCCCGAGCAAGTGGCTGCGCAGAACGCCAAGGCCAAGCAGGCAGACGCCCAGGTGCAGCAGGCTCAGGCGCAGCTCGATCAGGCCAAACTCAACCTGAGCTATTGCAAGATCGTCGCCCCGGCTGACGGCATCATCACCCGCAAGAGCGTTGAGGTCGATCAGAACCTGGCCGCGGGCCAGAATCTGCTTACTCTGGTCTCTCTTCAGGACCTTTGGATTACGGCGAACTTCAAGGAGACGCAGCTCAAACACATGCGGGCCGGGCAGTCAGTAAAAATCCACGCCGACTCAACTGGTAAAGACTACAGTGGCCGCGTCACGCAGATTGGCGGAGCCACGGGTTCGGTGCTCTCACTATTTCCGCCTGAGAACGCCACCGGCAACTACGTCAAAGTCGTCCAGCGCATTCCGGTGCGCATTGACTTTACCGATCTGGCTAATGAAGACCCGCACCATGAGCTGCGGCCGGGGCTTTCCGTGGAGCCAAAGGTGCGCGTGAAATAACCGCGATTAACGTGATCGATTACTCGGGAAAGTGCGCGCTCTCCGGCGGTCCCAGATAGCTCGGCAGCAGCGGACCATGGCTCACTACGAGGCGCTCCAACACCACTCCCGGATCGACCGCCCATATCTCCAGCGTGTGGTATCCCGGCTTCGCAATCGTCAGCGGTACTGTCACGCGCCGCACGCCGTCGCTCACAGCCTGCTCCCAGTCCGTCTGCGAGTTGTGCTCCAGCTCGTCTACGACCGTTCTCGGGCCACCGTCGGCTGACACCGCGAATCGCAGCCCGCGCCCCGGAACAAAGTTCAGCGTCGGCGCCAGCGTGGCCTGTAATTGACGGTCGCCACTGTCGTACAAGTAGATTTTGTATTCCAACGCCGCCTTTGAGTCGGTGTTGCTCTCCGCTGTCACCGGAAACACCGTCATCGCTGAGCGCGTCTCGCCGTAGCCGGGCAGTTCCTCCCAGTGTGTCTCGCCGTCGGCGGTGCGCGCAGAAGTATCCGCCGCCTCTATCGCCACATACCCGTCGCTCTCCACGAATCCGCGCGTGTCCGCGCGCGTCACAGGCAACCGCAGCGCGTGCAGGGTGTACGTCATCGGCCGTCCTTCGCCCGCGCTCAACCTAACCGTTCCTTCCGCGCTGTCGGCATCGGTGGGCACTTTGCTCCAATCCACGTGCAGCACAACCTTCTCCTCTATCAACCCAACCTCTCCGCCGGATTCGCTCGCCACAATCCAAGGCGCGCTCGTCTGTACTGTATATGCCACCGGCGTCCTGCCACGATCGAAAAGCGTCAGCGTTCGCGTCTTGTTGGAAACTGAATCAATCGTCCCCAGCGAAAATCCAAACCGCCCTCCCGCTCGCGTAAACGTCGCGCCCTCAGCGCTCACACCAAGCGATCCCGCTTCCGGCACTTGAATCCAGCTCACTGCGGGCATCACATTCGCCGGCGGATCGTTCCACGCCGTGTAACCGATATGCGTCTGGTCCATCATGTGATCCCATTTCCCGCTCAGCACGCCATGGTTATATTCGTTGCTCAGCGCCGCATCTTTTTGGAACATCGCCCACACCGCGTCGGCCTCCGCGTTCGCCTCGGGATTCCCCAATTTCGCATCTGCTGCATTTCGCGCCGCCGCAATATACATCTCAGTCAGTTCGCGCACGCGTCCACCGGATATTGAATCAGCTCGAAGTAACTGGCCCGCTCGTTCTCCGGCAGCTCAGCGGCCAGCTTGTCCACGCGGCCGGCCAGCGTGCTCCACTCCGCGTCAACGCGAGCCGCCTCGCCGTAATTCGCCAGGCTGAAGGTTGACGGGTCGATTAGCTCCGGCTTTCGCCTGCCGTTGTATCGCGTGTAATCCTCCATCGCGGTCGCAATGTCGTCGGCATGTTCCGGCCCAAACTCTCGCGTCGCCCACAACTTTGTAAACTCGTCCAGGTGGTCCTTGTCCCAACGCTCGGGCGTCCGCGCGTAATCCAGAAAAAATTCAATCGGAAACTCCATCGGCTTTCCGTCGCCCACATTTACTACCCACAGCCGGTCTGCACCGTACTTGAGCGCCAGGTTCATCTGCTCCTGTACCTTCGTAATCGGATTCGTGTTCAGCCACTTGTACGATCTTGGGGCCCCGACATAATCGAAGTGGTAGTAGATTCCCGCTCCGCCCGATCGCTTCCGCTCTTCCGGAGTGGGCAGTCGACGCAAATCGCCCCAGTTGTCGTCGCTCCAGAGGAGAGTCACGTCATCCGGCACGCGCATTCCTTTTTCGTAGTAGTCCTGCACCTCCTTGTAGAGCGCCCACACCTGCGGAACCTTGCTCAGGTCCGGATTCACCGTCTGCTTCAAAATCTCTCTCTGGTCCGCGACAACCCGCTCCAGCAAGTCAGTATTCGCGCTGGCACTCATCGGCGTGTCGCCCTCGCCGCGCATTCCCAGCGTCACCACCTCTTCGTAGTTTTTGTCGCGCTCCATCCCCGAGCGCCAGAACTCGTCAATTTCTTTCTGGTTCGTCGTGTAGTCCCACGCGCCATGGTGTCCCGCCGTCCACTCCTTCTCCGCGCGCATCATTGGCTCCTCGTGTGAGGTCCCCATCACAATCCCGTACTCATCGGCCAGCTTTGCGTTCAGGGGATCGTCGGCTGCAAACGCGTTGTTCCACATCGCCGGCCACAGGAAATTCGCTTTCAGCCGCAGCAGCAATTCGAAAACTTTTGTATAGAACTCGTGATTCATCCCGCCGAACTTCTCTATTGTCCATCCTGAAAGCGCCGGGGCCTCATCGTTGAAGAAAATCCCGCGATACTTCACAGCAGGCGCCGCCTGCACATATCGTCCCGGCTGCACATACAAAGCATCCGCATGCGCCACCCGAACATCGGCCCACCAGTACCATGGCGAAACACCAATCTGTTCTGACAGGTCGTAGATCCCGTAGATGGTGCCGCGTTTATCCGCGCCGGCAATCACCAGCGCCCGCCGCACCCCGGGCATCGGGTGCTCCACGATAGTTGTGACGGCCGCTTCCCACTGCCCATCGATCCCGCTCACATCCAGCTTGTGTTTCCGCACCAACTCATCAATCAATGGACTTCTGCCGATCGTCCCGATGACGACAACATCAACGCTGGCTGGAAATTTGTTGGCCGATGTTCCAATCTTCATCACCTGCGCATCGTGCCCCGTCACTCGGCCCACGTCCTGGCTTAAGTCGGCAACAGCTCGCACCACCCCGGGCCAATCCTCGTCACTCACTACGAGGGGCGCCGTTTTTCCGTTCGCTGACAGCACAAAGGCTCCTTGCGAAGAGACATTGCTCACGTACTTTGGTTCGCCCAAAGCATCGGCCGTTCTGGCCCCGATCAAGAACAGAAACAAGGTCGTTATAGTGGCAATTCTGAGCCGCGCCATCGATTTTCTCCCCAACCAGACTACTCCGCCGATTTGCCCGACTCGACCGATGTGAATCCATTTAGACTGAACTCGAGCGCAGCCATGAAAGACGCAATCCACGTTTCGAAGGAAAACTACCTCAAGGCCATTCTTGAGGCCGAGGCCGAGGGCCGCCAGGTAATTCCGGCCATGCTCGCGCACTGGCTTGAGGTTTCCGCGCCGGCCGTCACCATGGCGCTCAAGCGGCTCAAGCGCGACGGCTGCGTTAAAGTGGGCGACGACGGCATTGTGCGCCTCACTGCAGCAGGCCGCGAGATGGCATACAGGACGGCGCTGCGGCACCACCTCATTGAGCGCATGTTGAGCGAAGTTTTTGGAATGGAGTGGCACGAGATTCACGAGGAGGCAGAGAGGCTGGAGCACGCAGTTTCGCCGGCCTTCGAGACAAAGTTGAGAGAAAAGCTCGGCGAAGGCGGCGCGTGCCCGCACGGGAACTCCGTTCTTCCACTCAACCCGACCGAAAGGAAAAAGAGGGGCGAGATGCAGCTTTCCCAAGCCCCGGTCGGCAAGCGCTACACCGTCGTCAGCCTGCACGAGCGCGATCCCAAGCTGCTTGAGTTTCTGCACGCGGCCGGAATTGGGCCCGGCAAGAGCCTGCGCGTAATGAGCCAGAATTATGATCAAACCGTTTTGATTGATCTACCTACAGGGAATGCAATCCTGGGGCGGCCTGCTGCAGAAGCGGTCTGGTTACGGCCGGAACGGTGAGCCGGGATCTAGAAGCATGGGTACAAACCATTGATCGTAATTTAATCTAAAAGAATTCATTAACCGCAATTAACAAGCTGTGGCATACTAAGGTTGAGGGTCCTCTCGGGCTCTCGCCCTGGAAAGCCATGTCTACAGAAGCCGTATCACGAACCGTGGTCGCCGAGCCCTCTCTACCAGAGGTTCATTCGAGCGTCAGCGTCTCGCGCTCGCCGTACTACTGGCGCCGGTTGCTCGGCTTTCTGGGGCCGGGCTTTCTGATCTCTGTCGGCTACATGGACCCCGGAAATTGGGCAACAGACATTGCCGGCGGCGCCCGCTTCGGTTACACGCTCCTATTCGTCATCATGTTGTCGAACCTGATGGCGATCCTGCTGCAGAGCCTTTCGCTCAAGCTCGGCGTGGCCACTGAACGCGATCTGGCGCAGCTTTGCAACGAAAGCTACGGGCGCGCGGCGAGTTTTATTTTGTGGATTATGGCTGAGATCGCGATTGCGGCCTGCGATCTCGCCGAAGTGATCGGATCGGCAATCGCGCTTGAATTGCTCTTCCACATTCCGCTCTTTTATGGCGTGCTGATTACCGGTCTCGACGTGCTCGTGATCCTGATGCTGCAGCGCTGGGGATTCCGCTACATTGAAGCGCTGGTGATCGCGCTCATCGGCACGATCATCGCTCTCTTCGGCGCGCAGATGTTTCTTTCGCGCCCCGAGTATTGGCCGATCCTGCGCAATCTGGTTGTGCCGTCGCCCTCGATCGTGACCAACCCTGCCATGCTCTACATCGCCATAGGAATCCTGGGCGCGACGGTGATGCCGCACAATCTCTACCTGCACTCGTCCATCGTGCAGAGCCGCAATTACGAGCGCACGCCGAAGGGCAAGCGCGAGGCGGTGCACATGGCCAACGTCGACTCGGCCCTGGCGCTGACCATCGCTCTATTCGTCAATGCAGCCATTCTGATTGTGGCCGCGGCCGTTTTTTTTCGCAGCGGACACTTCGAGGTCGCGGCCATTCAAGACGCCTACAAGCTGCTGAGCCCGCTGCTGGGCGTGACCGGAGCGAGCACCCTGTTTGCAATTGCGCTGCTGGCAAGCGGACAGAACTCCTCGATTACCGGGACCCTGGCCGGCCAAGTGGTGATGGAGGGGTTCATCCACATTCGGGTCTCGCCGTGGCTGCGGCGTCTGATTACGCGTTCGCTGGCGATTATTCCCACCATCATTGTGGTTGCACTCATGGGGGAGCAGGGAACTGAAAAGCTGCTCATCCTGAGCCAGGTGATTCTTTCCTTCCAGCTGAGCTTTGCCGTTATTCCCCTGGTCATGTTCACCGGCGACCGCGCGAAGATGGGCGAGTTTGCGAATGGACGACTGCTGCAGGGGCTGGCCTGGTTCACCGCGGCGGTAATTGTGGTGCTCAATGTGTGGCTGCTGGTAGAGACGGCGATGGGACGCTGATTTTTCGAACACTTCCCCGATCCATCAGGAGGCTGAGACGAATTACAATCGATCAAACTGCGGCCTTCTGGGATTCTGGCTTTTGTTAACTTCGGTTAACAGCGGCTTTCTGATTGCTCAGAGCGGCACATCGAGCGCAATTGCCGGAACGGTTGCGGATGCGTCAGGCGCGGTGCTGCCCAATGCCGGAGTTTCGGCCACGAACGTCGACACAGGTTCGGTCCGCACAGAAGCAACGAGCGGCGACGGGCATTTCCTCTTTTCCCAGGTCAATCCGGGAATGTATACGGTGACGGTGCGGGCCAACGGCTTTGCAACACAGAAGTCACTCCCAGTTGTTGTTGAAGTGGGACGCACCGTTACGCTGAACTTCAATCTCACACTCTCCGCGACCTTGCAGACCGTCGAAGTGAAGGGCGAACAGGGCTTGTTGTCCCTGGGGAATCCGAATACCACGACGACGCTGGAATCCAAGACCATCGCCAGCCTGCCCAATCCGGGGCAGGACCTCACGTATCTTACGCAATTCTCGCAAGGCGCCTTGATGAATACAGCAGGCTCATCGAGCGATGCCAAGGCCGCGGGGGGTTACGGCAACGTTGAGTTCAATGGCCTGCCCGCGACCTCGAACGGCTACATTCTCGATGGCTACGACTCGAACGATCCGTGGCTGGGCCTGAACATCGGCCTTTCTACAAACCTTGTGATAGGGCTCGACGCGGTGGATCAGGCGACGGTGAACACCAACTCGTTTTCAGTAGATCAGGGCCGCTATGCCGTGGCGCAAGTGAACTACTTTACCAAGTCGGGAACCAACAAGTTTCACGGCGATCTTTACGAGACCTGGAACGGCTCCTTGTTCAATGCCGAGGATTACTTTCTCCATGCCAATGACACGCCGGGGAACATCGCCAAAAAGCCGCGTTCGGTGGTGAATGAATTCGGCGTCAGCGTGGGAGGGCCTATCTCCAAGGATAGGCTGTTTTTCTTCGCCCACTACGAAGGCATTCGCATCGCATTGCCGCTAGTCACGCCAACAACCTTGCCGACCCCCGCATATCAGCAGTATGTGCTGGGGCAGCTTGTCACTGGCGGTTATGACTCCATCACGGGGCAGAATCTGCCGGCGCAGCCCGCAGAGATTCCATTCTATGCAAACATGTTCTCGCTTCTGCCAGCGCCAGGCGGCACGCCGGTGCCCGTTGTGTCCTGCCCGTTGGACACATCCGGGAGTATGTTGCCCGCTCCGTCAAACGGCACGCTGCTCGATGGGGGCGGATGCGCCACTGAGCGGCAGGAGTCCCTGAACAACAGCGACTCCGAGAACCTGATCGTGGTGAAGATCGATCACACGATCAACTCCAAAGACAGCATATGGTACCGCTTTCAGCAGGATTCGGGGCTGCAGGCGGAATGGACGGATCCGATCGACTCCATCTTCAATTCCTATTCGCCGCAGCCGCAGCGCACACTGGTCATCGGATACACGCACTTGTTCAGTCCGGCCCTGGTGAATCAATTCAATCCCGGAGCAGACTGGTACTCCAGCATCTTCGAGCCGAACAACTTCTCCCATGCGCTGCAGTCCTTCCCCATCATGCTCGTTGCGGGCAGTGACAGCGTCCCCTTCACCACTATCGGCGGCCTGGACGATACGTTTCCGCAGGGGCGCAAGGTCACGCAGTGGCAAATCAACGATAACCTGACCTGGACGCGCGGACGGCACACCTTGCACTTCGGCGTCAATACGCGGCGCATCGACACCAGCGACTACGATCTCGGAGAAGGCACTGTGCCGACGGTGACCTACAACGATCTGGCGGAGTTCACCTACGGAGCCGCTTATTCGGCCAGTGAGAGTTTTCCCGTCTCCCTTAAGGAAAGAGTGGCGTCCGGCAACCTCGAATACTACGGGATGGATACCTACAAGCCTTCGACGAAGGCGACCATTACGTACGGGATGCGCGTGACCTGGAACACTAATGTCACGAGTCCGCACGAGCTGTTTGGCCGCATGGCCGGCTCTTTCCTCGACGCCTCGCACGCAACGGATCAGCCGCTGAACCAGGTTATTCTGAGCCGCGTGCATAACCTGTTTGCGGCGACACCGCTGTTCGCGTATCAGCCGCGCGCATCGTTCGCGTACCAGTTTCTCGCGCACACCGCAATCCATGCCGGTTTCGGCGTCTTCAATGACATCATCCCGCAACAGATTGCCGACAGCGGGCTGATGAACGCTCCCAACGATCCCTCTTTCACCGGCGGCATCGGGGGACCAGCGGGAGGGCTGGGAGTGGCGCCAGGTGTTCCTGGCAGCGCTGTCGGCGCGGCGGCCAACGCCGATTCTCTGTTTCATGCAGCGTTCAGTTCCGGCGGCGCGCCCTGCACCGGAATCGAACCCGGCGCTCCGACTTGTCCGCTGGCCGTCAGCCTGAATACTTTCCCCACGGGAACGCTTAAGACCCCGTACTACTACCAGTACAACCTCGGGATCGAGCAGCAAATCGGCTCCCGCGGCAACCTGCGCGTCGACTTTGAGGGCACGCGCGGACTGCACGAACCCTACCAGGTGCAGCTCAATGGCTACCAAAACGTCTGCGAGGGATGCTTCGCTCCGTTCCCCTACCACCAGCCGCTCGATCAGCGCTTTGGGAACGTCACTGAGTTCCAGACCGGCGCCCACAGCATTTACAACGGACTGCAGGCCGTCTACACGCAACAATTCGGCGGCTTGACGCTGCGCGGCAACTATACGTTCAGCCACTGCCTGGACGAAGTATCGAATGGAGGCCTGCTGGCTTTCTCCTCGCAGGGGCTGGAGTCTCCGCTGCCCGGAGAATTAAGGCGGCAATACGCCAGTTGCGATTACGATGTGCGGGATAATATCTCCGCGTTCGGGGTGTTTCAGGTACCGTTCCACTCCGGCAATCCGTTCCTCCGTCAGGTTCTCGGGGGATGGTCATTTTCGGAAACGGCGTTCCTTCATTCCGGACTGCCATTCAGCGTGCTGAGCCAGCAATACAGCGCCAACGGCAACGGCGTTCTTCAGGCATCCAATCCAGCGCAGACTGTCCAGTTCGCCGCGCCGGAATATGCGAACCGGGTTCCCGGCGCGCCGCTCTATCGCAAGTCTCCCTATCCGGGCGTTACGGTGGCTGGAACAAAGCAGTGGCTAAACCCCGGCGCGTTTGTCTCGGTGGTCGATCCCACGACGGGCGCTTGTTTTACCGGCATGCTGGGCGTGGAGAACGACAATCCAACCGTCTGTCAGTTCGGCAAATCCGGCCGCAACTTGGTACGTGGACCGCACTTCACGTATTCGGATATCTACATCACCAAGTCTTTTCCAATCCGGGAAGGACTCAAGCTGCGCATCGACGGTCAGTTATTCAATGCATTCAACCATCCCAACTTCGCACTGCCCAGCACGGTGCAGGCCGGCGTGCCCGGTTCGGTTCCGGCACGATTTGGAACTCTGCAGAGCATGACCTCGCCGCCGACCGGGCTGCTTGGTGTGGGTCTTGGCGGAGACACTTCGCCGCGTATGATTGCGTTTGAAGGACGGATCGAATTCTGAAGATGACTGCCTTAGGTCTCAGTAGAGACGACTTGCGCGCCGATCGGAATGCCCTTTTGGCGCCGCATCCCGCTTTGGGTTGCCCTGCAAGTTATCACACAGAGTAGTTATTGCGGCCCCGGAATGGGGCATGGTCCAATAGTCAGTACTTCGTTCGGCTTGGTCTCCCAATTCAAAGGACCGGGACCTGCTCATGGGTGATGTAATCCAACTCGAGGCAAATGAAACGGCTACGTCTGCTAGCGCACAAACTCAAACAGGTGTGGCGGATCGGGTTTACAAGGTCGTCGCTCCCAGCGGTGGCACCAGTCACGAGGACCTCTACGGCTTCCGCGCTGCCTTCATTGAGCCCCCGCCGGTGGAGCAAAAGGAAGCGGATCCGAAAGGGGCAAAGTCCAAGCGGGCGGCGGCATTGTTGCCGATCCTAATGATCCTGGTACTAGCCACGCTTGCTTTTCTCATCATCCCCAAGCTGATGAAGTCAAACGCCCCGCCTCAGTACCTTGATTTGGGAACCCAAAGGTTCGATTCGGCCGGTTTGGGAGCGCGGCTTATCGCGCGATGGGAAGGAAGCACGGCATATCAGCTCTACATCGATCCGCTCGATCCGCAGCAGGCGGCGGGTTTTCAAGCCGTGGCGGTTAACCCGCCTCACCCGATTTCGGTTGTAATCAGGCTTCTTGATTCCACAGGCGCCGTCGCCTGCCAAAAGGAAGTTATGCTTCCCACGCCCGCGCCGATTACAGACTCTTCCAATACCTCGCAGGCACTGATGCCGATGCAGACGGCCGGCGGAGACATGATCCAGAATATTGCAGGTCCCGACGGGCAAATTGCGGAGATTACCGTTACCGGGGGCTTGCCGTGTTCGCTTAAGCAGTATCAGAGCATTAAGACCTGGGAGTTCTACACCAACTTTCCTTCGCTAGACGATCAGGACAACTGGCTGAAACACCAAAAGCTGACCGATGCCGCGGCGAGCAAGAAGTCCCGTCCCGGAGACGGTGGCTCGGGATTTTCCGCAAGGAGCCTGCACCTACCCGCGGCGATTGAGGACGATGACGTGATCGTGGGAGAAAATCCACAGCGCGGAACCCTCGATACTGAGGGAGGCCGCGTGTTTATGGTCGGAGTAATCGGATTGCGGAACCGCACGGCCGAATGGACAGTTTTTCCTGCCTCCGTGCATTTTCACTGTGACAAGAACGGCGCCTGTGTCCTTACTCGAGTGAATTCGCGCTCCTCCCTTCAAGCGCGTTTGATCAGGTAGAAGGCGCGGTTCACCTTTCTCCGCCGGTTTCTTTCATACACTTCTAGTACCATGGTTGCGATGCAAGTCTTGTCCGCAGCCGAGATGCAGGCCTGCGATCGCGCCACCACGGAGCGGTTTGGGATTCCATCGATTCAATTGATGCGGGCAGCCTCTTCTGCCGTCGCGGCCTTTGCGCGCCAGCAGTTTCCGCGCACGCGCCGCGTGACGGTGCTGTGCGGAAGGGGCAACAACGGCGGCGATGGCATGATGGCGGCGAGGCTGCTCGCCGATGCCGGCCTCGAAGTGACCACCCTGCTTTTGGGCGCACAGGAAAGCTTGACAGGCGATGCCGCGGTTGCCTGGAGCGAATTGAATAATCTGAACAACCCGAAGCGCGGACAAATCCATGTGGTCGCGAACGCCAAGGCGCTGGCCATGCACAACGATGCGCTCAACGCCGACCTGATTGTAGACGCGGTATTGGGCACAGGGTTCAAGCCTCCGCTCAAGGGGCTGGCGCTGGAGGCGCTGGAATGGCTGCGTGCCGGGCAATCTCCGACATTGAGGCAGACTTTGGCGCCGATTCTGGCGATTGACTTGCCCTCCGGCTGGCCTGCCGATGAAACAAGCGCGACGGCGGCGGGGCCTGTGTTTCCCGCCGACGCGGTGATCACTTTTACCGCGCCCAAGCCGGCGCATCTTTTTGGCCAGTTGACGCGGCTTTGGGATCAACCAGTCGTGGTCGCGCCCATTGGCTCGCCTGAGGCGGCGATCGTTTCTGCGCTCAAGCTGAAGTGGGCCGGCTCGTCGCTGGCGCTGGCACAGGCGCCCCGCGCGGCGGCGGCCAACAAAGGCAACTTCGGACATGTGCTCGTACTTGGCGGCACATTTGGAAGCGCCGGAGGCAAAGCCGGGGCGCCGACAATGGCCTCCCTTTTTGCTATGCGGGCAGGCGCAGGGCTGGTGACGGCGGCGGTTCCGGCTCCGGCGCTGGCCGTGGTGGCATCGTTCGCGCCGGAGTTGATGACATTGCCCCTCGCGGTGACCGGAGCCGGCCAGATTGCGGCAAAAAATGTCGAGAAGAAACGGATGGCCGCGCTGATGGCAGGAAAAACTGTGCTCGCCATTGGGCCGGGGCTGGGACAGGGCGCGGAGACTGCAAAGTTCCTGACAGCGATTGCTGAGCGCGACGAAGATTCCGGCGGTGATCGACGCAGACGCGTTGAATATTCTGGCGGCGAAGCCGGCGCTGCTGAAGAAGCTTGCCAAGGGACGGACGCTGGTGCTGACGCCGCATCCGGGCGAGATGGCGCGGCTCGCGGGAATCACCATATGCGAAGATTCAGGCTAACCGGCTGGAGACCGCGCGCGACTTTGCCGAGCGCATGGGCGTGACGCTGGTGCTCAAGGGCGCGCGGACGCTGATTGCGCATCCGGATGGCCGCGTTGCCGTAAATACTTCAGGGAATCCGGGCATGGCCAAAGGCGGCAGCGGTGACGTGCTCACCGGGTTGATTGCGGGACTGCTGGCGCAGTATCCCTCACGATCCGGCGCAAGCCGTAGAGGCTGCGGTTTATTTGCACGGGCTGGCGGCGGATTTCGCGGTCCGCGAAGGCGACGAGCACACGTTGCTGGCCACCGATTCTCTCAGGCAACTGGCGAAGGCGTATCAGTCGCGCGCCCATGATTTTGATGCTGGCGGCAAAAACGGGTATGTTTGGTTGCAAGGGGCATTGCACGCGGCGGACTAAGAGCGCGCGCGGCTGTTCCCGACGAGGTTCAGCGATGACCGAAGCCGCAACATTGGCGGAAGGCAAAATGTACGAGTTCACCACGCAAAGCAGCGCGGACACGATTGCCGTGGGCCGCAAACTCGCGGGTATTCTTAAGCCTCCGCAATTGCTGCTGTTGCGCGGCGATCTGGGAACGGGCAAAACGACGCTGGTAAAGGGCATTGCGCAGGCTCTGGATGCAGCCGAGCCTGAAGAGGTCACCAGTCCTACGTTCACGCTGATCCACGAATATGACGGCTCGCGCGAGGGCAAGCCGGTGAAGCTCTACCACCTGGATGTCTATCGTCTGGAGAGCGAGCGTCAGTTGGAGACGCTGGGCCTGGACGATCTGCTGACGCCGGATTCGCTCGTCGTGGTGGAGTGGGGCGAAAAGTTCAAGAGCATTAAAAAGCGCGCAACGGGAGAGATCTCGATATCAACCGAGGGCGGCGACGCGCGCAAGATCACGGTGACGCTGAAGGAATAGCAGGCCGCTCGGCAACTGGAAGCCTTCGCATTGTGGGTTTTGCACGGGCGTCGCGCAGCATTCTCTTTCTCTCGCATATCCTGATACAAATTCACCTGATACAAATTTATCTAGGAAATCATGAATCGCATTCCATTTGGAGAAGTGCAGGCGGCGCTGGCGGGAGTGTTGCGCAAGCTGGGATTCGCCGACGATCGCGCCGAGACTTGCGCGAGGTTGTTTTGCGAGACAACGCGCGACGGAGTTTACACGCACGGCATCAACCGCTTTTCACGCTTCGTGGCCGCGATTCGTGCAGGCAGCGTGAATCCGGCCGCCGAGCCTGAAGTTAAAGCACGATTGGGCGCTCTGGAGCGTTGGGACGGGCATAGAGGCCCGGGAAACCTGGCAGCGCTTGCTGCGATGGAGCGTGCGATCGCGCTGGGGCGCGAGCACGGTGTGGGATGCGTGGCGTTGGGCAATACCAATCACTGGATGCGCGGCGGAACTTATGGCTGGCAGGCCGCGGAAGCGGGGCTGATCGGAATCTGCTGGACCAACACCATGCCGAACTTGCCGCCGTGGGGTGGAGCAGAGCGCGTGATCGGGAACAATCCGCTGATCATTGCAGTACCCCGCGCAAGCGGACCGGTGGTGCTCGATATGGCCATGTCGCAGTTTTCCTATGGCGCACTTGAGAGTTATCGGAAGCGCGGCGAGATGCTTCCGGTCGATGGCGGGTTTGATGCCGATGGCAACCTGACGCGCGATCCCGGCGGCAATCGAGAAATCGTGGCGACCGCTGCCGGTTGGGTACTGGAAGGGGTCGGGCCTCGCGGTGGTGCTGGACATGATCGCCGCCATGATGGCGCTGGGCAAGGCGACCTACCAGATCTCCTCGGACCCGGTGCTTGAGACCGGAATCTCGCAGATGTTTCTCGCGCTCAACCCTGAGGCCTTTGGGCCAGCGCCTGAAGTGGAGAGAATCGCAGACGGGGTTGTCGCGTCGTTGCACAACTGTGCGCCGGCGAAGCCCGGCAGCAAGGTTCGCTATCCGGGCGAAGAGACTCTGCGCATTCGAGAGGAAAATACGCGGTTGGGCCTGCCGGTTGAGCCTGCGGTGTGGGCCGAGATACTTGCGATGTAGTCGGCCGATGAGCAAGAATCCAAACCGCTCAGAACCCCATGATGTTGTAGCCGCAGTCGACGTAAATCACTTCGCCAGTGACGGCGCTGGCCAGGTTGCTTGCGAGGTAGAGGGCAGTGCCGCCGACTTCAAGTTGATCGACGTTGCGATGCAGGGGAGCGCGGTCGCTGTGTGCCTTAAGCATTTCGCCCAGTGCGCCCACGCCGCGCGCGGCAAGCGTTTTGATGGGGCCGGCGGAGATTGCGTTCACGCGAATATTCTTGGGGCCCAGTTCGAAGGCGAGGTAGCGGACGGCCGATTCGAGCGAGGCCTTTGCCAGCGCCATCACGTTGTAGTGAGGCACGACTTTTTCGGCGGCGTAGTAGGTAAGAGTGATGATGCTTCCGCCTTCGGTCATCAAGGGCACGGCGCCGCGGCTCACGGCAATCAGCGAGTAGACGCTTACGTCATGCGCGATGCGAAAACCCTCGCGGCTGGTGTTGATGAACTCGCCTTTCAGGTCCTCCGCGGGCGCGTAGGCGATTGCGTGCACGAGAATGTCGAGTTTTCCGTACTTCGCCTTAAGCGCGGCGAAGAGCGACTCAATTTCCTGGTCGCTCGAGACGTCGCACTGGAAGCCGCTGGCGCCGGAGAGATCGTTAATCAAATCTTCGGCTTCGGCTTTCATGCGCTCGTTCTGGTAGCAGATGGCCAGAGTGGCGCCGGCCTCGTGAAGCTTCTGGGCGATGCCCCATGCGATGGAGCGCTTGTTTGCCAGCCCGAAGACCACGGCTGTCTTACCTGCCAAATTGATCATGCTGCTTTGAACCCTCCAGAACTCTAATCCAAAAAGAGGAACGACGGAGTCGCCATCGCGCCGCAATTCAGAATAACAGAGCGATTTTCGCGTCGAGGCATGAAGCCTGGTTCACCCGCTGAGCAGGTTTAGCCGCCAAGCCAGAGTTACCCACCAAGATCGATTAACTCGACCTGTCCCACGGGACGCCCAAGAAAACGCGGACCGAGGCGCTCGAACTTCTCGACCGAGTCAGTAGCGAAGCAGCGAATTTCTGTTTCAGAAACAGAGCTGGCCGAGACCAAATGCAGCGCCACTGTTGAGATGTTGCGCGGCAGTCTGCGCCACGGACTCCGCTGAATCAATAACTTTGATGCCGGGATGCACGGCCCTCTCAAAAAGTGGGCGCAAGAGCGGATAGTGCGTGCAGCCCAGGACGAGTGTGTCGGGGTTCATGCCACGAGCTGTGGCCTCGGCGCGAAGCTCACCCAAATAAATATCAATGACGTTCGGCGGTAATTGGATGATCGGTCCAGCCCTCTTCGACCAATGGAACGAGCAGTGGGCAGGCTTTCTCAATGGCGCGCAGACCGTGAGCGGTGCTGGCGGCAGTGTAAGCGCGGCTGTGAACCGTGGCCTCGGTGGCGACGACCAACACATCACCGGTGCCGGATGCGGCGCGCGCGGCGGCAGCACCGGGCTCGATGACGCCCAGCACGGGAACAGAAACGGCATCCTGAATAGCATCGAGCGCGAGCGCGCTGGCGGTGTTGCAGGCGATCACGAGGAACTCGGCACCTTGCTCGTTAACCAGAAATTGCGCACTCTGCGCCGCATAGCGGGCAATGGTGCGCCGCGACTTGGAGCCGTAGGGCAGGCGCGCCGTGTCACCAAGAAACGCAAAACGCGCACCGGGAAGCCGCTCGACAAGCGCGCGCAGCACGGTCAATCCGCCAAAGCCGGAATCGAATACGCCGATCGTTGGTGCCATATGTTCCAGAGTAGCCTCTATGAGCCGGAGTTGCCTTTACGGGAATTACGAATCCATGCAGCCTTATTCAAAACGCGCGATGGTCCTCTCAATGCCCAATCCTTTTGAGATATGCATTCAGCTCTTCGCCCGCAGGGGGAGGTGCGCACGCGCCCGGTCGCTCAGACAGGCAGACCCCCTGCCAACACTGCGACTGCGTGAATCCTGAGGGAAGGTCGGGCGAGCCGGCCGGCGCGATCAAAGCGTTGAAGGATGGGGCGTCGTTCGCGAGCTGCGCAGCGCTTTCCATTGCAATGATTGGGACATCGCGATGAAGGTGCGTGTACCCTCCCGACTCCCACCATATCCTTCGGTAGATTCCAACTCCGCATACTGCCGGCTCACGGCTAAGACGATCGAATGCGCCGTCGCCCCAGCGGGTCTTGTACCAGTCCGCGCAGTTCGTCGCGAGCAGCGCCGATGACACAAGGAAAAACGCAACACCGATGGCCACGACCCATCTGGGATTGTCGAGAAAGCTCAATCCGTGCTTGATCTCCTGAAGCAGATCGACAATTCCCATAGCCGCAAGAGTGATGGCGGGCGCGAGAATCGGATAGATAAAACGGATCTCCTTGTGCGGAATCACGCTGTGCGAAACAACGATGATGGCGCAAAAAATGGCCAGAAACGGGCTTCGCCGCGCGCCGTGAAAGAGAAGCAGGACTGCGGGCCCAAGCAGGACAAGAAGAACCAGCGCATACCAGTACCACGGCTGGACAATTGTTAATTCTTTGCCCGGCCCGCTGACCACATTTTCTTTGTAGTAGAGGACGAATGACTGCCACGGATAGGACCATGTGATCCAGTCTGTAATGCCAAAGAGAAGCACGGGGAGCGATGCTCCGGCCGCCACGACAGGAATTCTTTCCCGCCAGCGCGGATAGCAAAAGTAGATCATCGCGAAGACAATTGCAGGCAGCAATTGCATGCGAAGACAAGCGGCTAGTGCGCAGAAGAGTCCGGCAAAGAATAGCCGCTTTCTTTCGCCCAGCCTCTCGCCGTAGACGCCAAGATAAAGCCCCGGCAGCAAGACATGGGCTGCGACCACTTCATACAGCGCTTTAGGCGCGAAGTAGACGAAGCCAAAATAAAAGCAGCACGCCAGGGCCGCGATAATGGCCGCGGGAGTTCCGCTTGCTCGCTTTGCCCATGCATACCCGAACCAGACTGCGACGAGTGAGATGAGAGAGAGGGCGATCGTAGTTCCCAGGAGGTATCCCGCCGATGCCGAGCCCGGCGATTTTGAAGCCCATACCGAAAGCCAGGCACTGGCGCGCATTACTCCGGCGAGGAAAGTAGGAAGGACCCAGGAGCGCATGCCAAGTCGCCACTCCCAGGAGATCACGCCATAGCCATACACCAGCCTGTGCGCCGGTTCGAGCGTTTGGAAAATCTCATCGGGGAAGAAAATGTTTGGCGAGCCCACCGCAAGCCCAATGCGCAGGGCGAGAGCAGATCCGAGTAGCGCAGCCCATGCGGAGATCGTTTTTGCGCGCGTCACGGCCGGCTACCTCCGGCTGCAACCGCGTCCTCGTTGGTCAGATAGGTGCGCGTCAAATCGGCGTGGCCGGCGAGAGTCGCGCGCGGTTGGCCATCGACCAGGAATCGCACTTCCTTCACGCGAGGCAGATTGGCGCCGAGCGTGGAGCAGATCGATAGCACCGTGAGCGATTCCGTCTCAAGGCCCGATGGATGGGCGGCCACAAAGCTGCCCGTCAGGTTGACCACCGCAAGTTCGGGACCATCGGGAGTCGCGCTCCCTTTGGAATTCGCGATCGGAACAAGAAAGACCTGTGAAATCGAGTTTGCGCCGCCGGGCACGGGATGCGTTGCAATCGGAGCAGCATAAAGATCGAGCAGCTTCCCCAGAATGGCGCGCGCGCGGGCCTCAGGATTCTGTGGCAACGGCAACGTGAGGAGCCGTGGCTGCACGGTGTTGTCGGCATCGTTGGCCAACATCAGAGTGGCCTGCTCGGCGGCAGCGACCTGCGGGCGCCTGAGTCGGCGCCGAATCGTCACCATGAAGCAGGCGATCGTGAGAGCGGCGCAATTGATTCCAAAGCAAGACGCCCATGATTGCGGAGGCTGCGAGCAGAACGATGAAGAGGACGGTTTGGTGGCGAGGGATCATTGCTGGCCTCCCTCGGGAGCCTGCGATCGCCACTCGACCAGCGCCGCTGCGAGCGCATCCGCCACGCGTGCCTGGTAGCCGGGATCATCGAGGCCGGCCGAGTCATTGGCATCGGGCGATCGATCCGGCGCGACCTCAACGGCCACTGCGGGACAGGTCATGCTGTCGATCCCAGGGAGTGCGTTGCGTCCCAAGGTCACTGGCACGGTGGCGTGGGACAGCGCCGAGTTAACCACTCCGGCAAGAGAAAGGCTGCGCAAGATCCACGACGCCTGGGCGGTCTTCCACGCGAGAAAGTGGGCGTCCTGAACTGGCGCCATCGACGAGACGAACAGATGCACTCCCGACCCGCTCTCCGCGGCGTGCAGGCTCAAGCAGGCCTGTGCATTGGCGTGGTCGGCAATCTCAGCGCGGTGATCAGGCTCGACGGCATCGTCGGATTCGCGCGTCATCACCACGGTAAAACCGCGCGCCATCAGCAGTGAGCGCAGCCTCACGCTGAACGCCAATGTGTAATCCTTCTCGGCCCCGCTGCCCAGATTGGCGCCGGCGTCGTCGCCGCCATGCGCAGCGTCCAGTACAACCACAAACCGCGATGCTACAGGCGGGGCTTGTGCGAAGGTTGCGGCACAAGCCGCTATCGCGACAAAGGTGGCCGAGGCGCGAAATAATTTTTGAAGATTTGGATTTGTGGCGCTTTTTTTGCCGGCAAATTGTGGCACCGGGAGGGCCGCGCGCAGCGCGAATGAAAATGATGCGCTCGAGTCCGATGGATCCGGTCGTTTTGTCTTAATCCAGCGCATAGATAGCCAAGCCGCTGAGCAGCTTGGGGAAAAAGTCGGTTGACTTTTGCGGCATCACTTCGCCGGCGAATGCGACTTCTTTCAACTGCTCCATGGTCACGGGGTTGGTGAGAAAAGCGATGTCGGCCTCGCCGCTGCGCACCAGCTCTACCGCCTCCTGGGCGTCGCGCAGATAGCGCAGGTTGGTCTGCTCGCGTACCTTTTCGGCATCCAGGCCCAGAAGCTTCTCGAGAACGACGGAATGCAGTTGGGTCAGGTCTAGCTGCCGCTGGCGCTCCGGCACGTCGGCCAATGCTGCGGCCATCGCATCCGGCTTGGCGCGCAATAGGAATGCGCCGGCCACGGTAACGGCAACGAATGCGGTGCCTTTTTCGCGCTTTAGATCTTCAATGAACGCGGAGGCATCGAAGGGCGGCAGCGCCTGAACTGTGAAGTACGCTTCGGCGGCCTTGAAGAATGCCGTGGCGAAGAAGCCGTTGAGACCGTGTACGACGCGATGGGTGGGCAGAATCACCAGCTCGTCCGAATCCATGTTGACGAAAGTCATCATGACGGCCGCCTCGGGGAATTCAGGCTGCGGCAACTGCTGTGTGCCTGATGTGCTTTTGCCGTTGGCTCCGCTCTGGTGTTCTTTGGAATACTTCAACGCTGTTTCATAGCGGTGGTGGCCGTCAGCGATGATTAGCTTCTTGTCGGCCATCGCCGTTACCAACAAACGGACCGCCGCGGGATTGTTCACGCGCCAGATCCTGTGCACGACTCCGTATTCATCGGCGACTTCTGCATCTGCCGCGCCATTGCCTTCGTACAGAATCTTTTCCACGCTTCCAGCCGGGTCAGAATAGAGCATGAAGATTTGGCCGAAGTGGGCCTGCGTGGCTTTCAGCAGGTTCAGCCGGTCGCTCTTGGGTTTTGACAGCGTCTGCTCGTGGCGGAAGACAACCTCGTCAGCGTATTCGTGGAGCTTGCCCAGGGCGATAAAACCGCGCCGCTCCTTGACGATTTCAGTTCCGGGAACCGTAAAACGCTGCGCATAAGCGAATATGCACGGCTCATTTTCCTGGATCAATACCCCCTGTTCGCGCCAGGCCCGAAAATCATGTGCCGCGCGGGTATAGACGTTTTCACCCTTCTCCGCGTCAAATAACTCAGGCAGTCCCAGGATGATTCGGACCAGGTTAAAGGGACTGCGCTGGTAGTACGCCTGTTGCATGGCCGGCGTGATCTTGTCATAGGGCTGCGTGACCACGTCTTCCAGGCGAACCGAAGAGGGATTGTAGCGCCAGGCACGAAAGGGATAGATACGAGCCATGAGGAAGGTCTTGCTCCCCGTTAAATGTTGGAATTTTCGGCCCAGCTTGAGTTGTGGTGCCTGATGGTGAAAGCCGGAATGCCTAGCCTCGATTGTATCGCAGCGCATAACGCCGCTAGGCCGAGCGAATCCTGCAATGTGCCACGCCGCAGTGACAATCTGTTGACAGCAAAGCCGCGCCGATAATGGTAATATCGCCTTCAATCTTCCGTGGTGCTTCATGACGACCTATCCCCAGCACGTGAATCCAAATTGGCTGGGCGCTGTCGCTTGGCTTCGCGGATTCGCGTGCTTGTGCGCGCTGGCTGCGGTCTTTTCGCCTCGCGCAGGCGCGGGCGCAGGACGATCAACTGAATAAGGTGCACGTCGAGCCGCCTTCGGCCCCTTCTTCCGCGCCGGCGAGCGAGCCAAAGGGGGCTGAGGCGGCTCCCGATACTGGAACAGCATCGCTGCACATCCATCCGGGCTCGTTCATCCGCATGAATGTTGACATGGTGCTGGTCCCGGTGACGATTACCGACCCCTTGAACAGGCTCGTGACGGGCCTGGAAAAGGAAGACTTCCAGGTTTACGAGAACAATGGCGAGCAGCCGATCGTAACTTTCGCCTCAGAAGACGCGCCTGTCTCCATCGGAATTATCTTCGACCTTTCCGGCTCCATGTCATCCAAGCTGGTTCGCGCTCGCGAGGCGATTCTGCAGTTCATCAAGACTGCCAATCCTCAGGACGAATTTTTCGTCATCGGATTCAACGACCGGCCGGAGCTGATTGAGGACTTTACCAGCTCCGTTGAGGACATTCAGGCACGGCTGGCTACAGTCGAAGCGGGCCACCGCACTGCGCTGCTGGATGCGATCTATTACGGCATCGCCAAAATGAAGGATGCACACCACGAGCGGAAGGCATTGCTGGTTGTTTCCGACGGCGGCGACAACCGTTCGCGTTACACAGAGGGTGAGGTGCGGGCTGAAGTGCGGGAAGCAGACGTGGAGATCTATTCGATCGGCATCTTCGATCCTTACGCGCCCACACCTGAAGAGCGTACTGGCCCACAGCTACTTGACGACATCAGTTCCGCTACCGGTGGCCGGCTATTTCGCGTCGACGATGTAGACGAGATGAGCGATATTGCCGAAAAGATCTCAACTGAACTGCGCAACCAGTATGTGATCGGCTACAAGCCCAAGGATCTGACCCGCGATGGCAAGTGGCGTAAAGTGAAGGTGAAAGTGAATCCGCCTCCGGGACTGCCTCCACTCACGGTCTATGCTCGCACGGGCTACTATGCGCCTCTGCAATAACGCGATTTTAGCCGCGATTCTGGTCGCCGCCGGTGCTGCTTTGTCCGCGCAGCAGGCGTCCGCGCCGCCAAGCGCCGCGCAGGCAAGTCAAGCGGCGCCAGTCAATAATCCCTCAACGCCCGCCGTCGATACCGATCCGGTCCGGTCGCCTGACGTAGTGATTCCAGCTCCGACCTCAGGCACACTGAAAAAAGAGGGTGAAGGCTATTTGCTCCACACCGATGTGGAGGAAGTGGTGCTCAACGCCACCGTCCTCGAAGGGACCAACCTCGTTGAAAACCTCACCAAGGATGACTTCACCATCTATGAAGACGGAGTGAAGCAGACGCTCATCAGCTTTCAGCACACCGATCTGCCCGTCTCGATGGGCCTGGTCGTCGACAACTCTGGGTCGATGTACAAGAAGCGGCCCTCCGTAAACAAGTCCGCGCTCGACCTGGTCGAGGCCTCGAATCCGCAGGATGAAGCCTTCGTGGTGAACTTTTCCGATGAAGCATTCATCGATAGCGACTTTACATCGAATATCAACAAGCTGCGCGACGGGCTTTCGCACATCGACTCGCGCGGCGGCACAGCGCTCTACGATGCAGTGGTGGCTTCGGCAGACAAGCTGGTCGCCGATGCCAAGCGGCCCAAGCAGGTCCTCATCCTGATCACCGACGGGGAAGATAACGCGTCGACATTAAACCTGGAGCAGACGATTGCGCGCGTGCAACAACTTTCCGGCCCCGTCATTTACTCGATCGGACTCCTCTTCGGAGACGAAATGAGCCGCGCGGAAGTGCGGCACGCCAGGCGTGCGCTGGAGATGCTCTCCCAGGAGACGGGTGGAATGGCATTCTTCCCCAAGTCGATCGACCAGATCGACCAGATCGCCGCCGAGGTGGCGCGCGACATCCGAAGCCAGTACACGCTGGGCTATCACTCAACGAAGCCGACAACGGTGCCGGGCTTTCGCAGGGTAGAAGTCACCGCCGAGTCCAAGGGATCGGGCAAGCTGACAGTTCGCACCCGCACCGGCTACTTCCCGGTGGTGCGCACGGCGAAACAAGCGGCGTCGGTAGAGAAGTAGAGCGCTCTGCCGGTTGCAGTCTGACGGCCCTTAATGCATTTCAGCGCGCGCATTTCGTCATCCGATGGATTCGCTGGCCCGTCCCAATGCTTCGCGCGATAAGCTAATAGCTAAAAGCCAGGAGCTGACAGCAACTTCATGTCTCAATACAAGTATTCGACCCTTGCCGTTCACGCCGGACAGCACCCAGACCCTCTTACTGGGGCCGTGAATGTGCCCGTCTATCTTTCTTCGACTTTCGAACTCACCGGCATCGGCACTGATCGCGGCTGGGATTACTCACGCGCCGGTAACCCCACGCGCGACCGGCTGGAGACGGCTTTGGCCGCGCTCGAGGGCGGAACAAGCGGGCATGCATTCACCACCGGGATGGCCGCAATTTCAGCGTTGGTGGCGATGCTGCACGCGGGCGATCATATCGTCTGTTCGCGCGACGTGTATGCCGGCACAGTGCGCTTGTTCGATCAGATCGTGAGTGGTTATGGCATCCAGATCGAGTATGTGGATACGAGCGATCTGGCCGCAGTGGAAACGGCGATAAAGCCGAACACGAAGCTCGTGCACATTGAAACGCCCAGCAATCCGTTGATGGTGCTGACCGACATTGCCGGCGTGGCGAAGATCGCGCACGCTCACGGCGTCGAGGTCAGCGTGGACAATACCTTTTTGTCGCCTGCGTTACAGCGCCCTTTGGAGCTAGGCGCGGACATCGTCATGCATTCGACCACGAAATATCTGAACGGCCACTCCGACGGCCTGGGCGGCGCGCTGATCGGATCGAAGCCGGAGCATAAAGAGCGCTTTGGTTTCGTCCAGAAGGCAGCTGGCGGCGTCATGTCGCCTTTCGAATGTTTTCTCGTGCTGCGCGGCATCAAGACGCTGCCCGTTCGCATCAAGCAGCACGAAGAAAATGGCCGCGCAGTGGCAGAGTTTCTATCCACGCATCGGAAGGTGAGCAAGCTGGCGTATCCGGGCTTGAAGACGCATCCACAATTCGAGCTGGCGGTGAAACAGCAGGCAGGCTTCGGTTCGATGATGAGCTTCGAACTCAAGTCGCGGGACGAAGCTGCGCGTTTCCTGAAAGCGATCAAGATATTCCTCAATGCGGAATCGCTCGGCGGTGTTGAATCGCTGGCGTCGCACTCGGCCACCACGACACACGGTTCGGTCAGCGAGGAAGTGCGCCGTTCGATGGGGATTAACGAGGGGCGAATCCGACTCTCGATCGGCATAGAAGACAAGGAAGACCTGATCGCCGACCTCGACCAGGCGCTGGCCGCGGTCTGAGGAGGCGTTGTGTCCTTTGGACAGCCGATTCTCGCCATCGATACTTGCGGCCCCACGGGTTCGGTCGCACTGGGCCGGTTACCTGGCCGCGATCTGGAGATTCTGGGACAAATCGAGCTTGCTTCGCGGACCTACTCGACGACGCTGGTGGCTGCTGTGGGCGAATTACTGCGATCGGCCGGGATCGAACTCCGAGAACTTGGCGGGATCATTGTCGTCAACGGGCCGGGGAGCTTTACGGGCGTTCGTGTAGGTCTGAGCGCGGTGAAGGGGCTGGTTGAAGGGACGGAGATTCCGGTGGTCGCGTTCTCGCGCCTCGGAGTACTTTCGCGCAAGTCTGGCGTACCGTCGTCGGCTCTCGACGCGCATCGGGGCGAGATCTTTCTGAGGCTCGAGCGCATGGACTCCCAACCGATCGAATTTCTCGCCGGCGCCAGAGAACTTGCGGCGATTCGTCCCGAGCCGCTTCGAGTGGCAGTGTGCGACGACGAAACATCGGCTCTTTTGGCCGCTGCATGGCCAGGGACGCAACTGGTAGCAACGCCATCGCCGATGGCGGCGGACGTGCTCCGTATGGGAGAAGCGCGTCTAGCCTCTGGGATCTTCGCTGACGTGGCCCTGCTTGACGGCCATTATCTGCGCCGGTCGGATGCGGAGATCTTTGGTACGGAAGTCGACCGGAAGTCCTCAGCCGTGGTGTCAGAAAGTGCATGAAGCACCTCGCTGAAAACGTGCAAATTCGGCGAATGACCGCCGCCGACGTGGCGAGAGTGCTGGAGATTGCCGCCAGTTTGCCGGAATCGCCGCGTTGGCTGGAATCGGCCTATCTCGACGCATTGAATCCCGAATCGACACCCCGCCGCATCGCCCTGGTTGCTGCAGGGTTTGAAGAAGTTGAGGGGTTTGCCGTGGCAAGCCTGTTGCCGCCGCAAGCAGAGCTGGAATCGATTGCCGTGGCCGCCGGGAGCCAGCTACGCGGTCTTGCCCGAATGCTTTTCGACGCACTGTTCAATGATTTGCGCGCTGAGGGCGTGATTGAGATCACCCTTGAGGTGCGCGCGTCAAACCACGCGGCACTGGAATTTTACCGCCGCGCCGGCTTTGTCAAAACCTGCACTCGCCGGGCCTACTACGCTGATCCAGTTGAGGATGCGGTGATCATGCGGCTCGATCTTTAAGGAGCTTTCGCCGCAGGCGCACCTGAGTCGTGACCGGCAGCGCGGGCAGCCAATGTCAGCGGCGATATTCACAGGGCGAAGTGACTTTCGGTGGTTTTCTTACTTGCGGATTCACCCGGAACGGCGATATATGTAAATGTCCGAAGAAAATCGGCGGCTCGGCACCGCCAATCCGAATCGCCGAACCGGAGGTGCTTGATGGACGAAGTACAAGGTTCCACGCTGGGCGGAGAGATTGATCGCCTGCACGCAGAACATCAACGCTACGCTCAGCGCCTGGAAGAGTTGCTTCAAAAGCCTTACCTTTCCGAAGACGAACAACTTGAAGAAGTGCGCTTGAAAAAGCTCAAGCTGCATGCTAAAGACCTGATCTTCGCGCTGGAACGCCGCAGTCTCGCAGTGGCTTAGGTCTTGAGGTATTGGGCTTTTGCGGCTCGCTTGCCCAGCGTAACCGTTGGGCAGCGTGAGGTGTAATACCCTGTTCTGCGTTACCCCGACGCAGAGGTTCCGTCTCCTCACTGACCGTATAATCGTTGAGAACCATGGTTCGCGACGGTTACATCTACGGGCTTAGCTTGCTGGCGGTAGCCGCATTGCTCAAGTGGCTTACAGGAAATTGGATTTGGGGCGTGGCGCCGATCCTTCTTGCGGCTTTTTTTCTGTGGTTCTTTCGCGATCCTCCACGCACGATTCCTTTGGGCGAGGGCTTGATCGTTTCTCCTGGCGACGGCGTGGTGACTGAAACAGTCTCCATCGCGACTCCGGAAGGCCCCCGCCAGCGGATCAGCATCTTTCTGAACGTCTTTAACGTTCATGTGAATCGCGCGCCGATTGGCGGTGTCCTTAGCCGTGTGCGCTATCAGAAGGGCAAGTTTCTCAACGCCATGAATCCAGCCTCGGCGGAGCGCAACGAGCAGAACACGGTAACCGTGCGCGGCCAGGGCGCGGACGCGGGATTCGAGGTCACTTTCAAGCAGATTGCCGGCCTTTTGGCGCGCCGCATCGTATTTCGCTGCAACGAAGGCCAATCTGTTGAGCGCGGGCAGCGAGTGGGGCTGATCAAGTTCGGCTCCCGTGTCGATGTGGTGATTCCGGCCAACGCAGCGCTGCTTGTGAAGGTAGGGGAGCGGGTCAAAGGCGGGGCCAGCGTTTTAGCGTCGATGCCTCGCGGAGAAAGCTCGTGAATTCTTTCGTTCCAGAGCGGACAAGTCCGGGACGGTCAACGGGCAAACCCCATCCGCGCCTGCGGCGAGGGATGTACCTGCTGCCTTCGTTCTTCACCGCCGGCAGCCTCGGCGCCGGTTACTTCTCCGTCACCCAGACCATCGCGGCCCTGGATGGCAGCGGCCAGGCGCACATGCATCTGGACTGGGCAGCAATTGCCATTCTGTTTGCAATTCCCTTCGACGCGCTCGATGGCCGCATCGCGCGCATGACCAATACCGCGAGCGACTTCGGCAGGGAACTGGATTCCCTGGCCGATGTGATCACGTTTGGCATGGCGCCCAGCTTACTTGCGTTCGTTTGGGGATTCCATTTTCTTCCCGATTCCATGAATGTGCAATTACGGCAGCACCTTATGCAGGCCGGCGCGTTCATCTGTTTTCTTTTTCTCTTGGGTGGCGCTTCGCGTTTGGCGCGCTTCAACATCAGCCCCGACGCGCAGCCGCGAAACCCGGGCCGTCCGGACCGAAAATACTTCGTGGGCATGCCGATTCCCGCGGCGGCGGGCCTGCTGGCCGCTTCAGTTCATTTCTTCAACGCCTATCCCGTCGAGGAGTGGTGGGTAGCCGTTCCCTGGCTGATTCTCGTTGGCCTCACTGCCTTCCTGATGGTCAGCACCTGGCGCTTCTGGTCCGCTAAAGAAATCAATTTTTCCCGCCGCCACCCCTTCCAGTTGCTGGTGCTGCTGGCGGTCGTCGCCTACATCGTGTTGCGGTACTCCAATGTCGTCATGTTTCCCCTCGCATTGGCCTACATGTTCTCCGGGATTTGGGCTCGCGCGGCATATGGTTGGTCGAGGCGGCGGCGCAGAAGGCCGCTCGATCCACCTGCCCCCTCGCCGGCGGCAGCAGAGCCCGGCTCATCCAGACCATAGTCGAACTTCCAAGCAAGCTAAAGGATGCCTGTGTACAAGATTGCCATTGCCGGTGCTTCGAGCCTTGCGGGCCGCGAGTTGAAGGAAGTCCTTTCCGAATCGCCCCTGGCCTCGTCAACCTTTTCACTGTTCGACGAGGCGGACGCGCATGGACAGTTGGACCAGGTGGGTGACGAGGTCACATTCATCAAGCCCATCGAAGGCGATTCGTTCGACCACACGGACTTCACATTTTTCTGCGGCAGCGAGAGCCTCACGCGGCGGCACTGGCAGCAGGCCTTGCGCGCCGGATCGACCGTGCTGGATCTCACAGCGGCTTTGGATCGGGAGGCTGGAGTCGTGGTCCGAGCACCGTGGCTGGGCCCAGAGGCGTCAACCGTCGATCTATTCACGCCGGCAGTGGTGCCTGCACACCCTGCCGTTGTCGCGCTTGCGCTGCTACTCCAGCGGTTACAGCAGGACTGTTCCGCTGCGCTTCGCCGCCGCCACAGTGATGGAGCCGGCCAGCGAATTTGGCCGCGCGGCAATGGACGAGCTGCACCAGCAAACCGTTAGCCTGCTCAGCTTCCAGTCCATGCCGAGGGCAATTTACGACGCCCAGGTGGCATACAACCTGCTCGGCGGCATGGGAGAAAGCTCCAAGGTGAGCCTTTCCGATGTAGAAGCGCGTATTCGCCGACACTACGAGGCGTTGACCGCCGGTCGCGGCCCGTCGTTGGCGCTTCAGGTGATTCATGCGCCGGTCTTTCACGGTCACACATTCTCGATTGCGGTGGAGTTAGAGCGGCCGGTGGAGATTGTGGCTCTCGAAGAGGCCCTGACCGGCGAGCACATTGAGTTGGTGCTCGAAGATACAGATTCTCCTTCGAATCTGGCCGCGACGGGTCAGAACGACATCCTGGTGCGGCTACGGCCAGAACCGCTGGGCCGCAACTCCAATCAAACCTCGCGATTCTGGCTGTGGGCTGCGACCGACAATCTGCGCTTGAATGCCCAGAATGCCGTTCTGTGCGCGCTCGATCTCCGGCGCATACGTCCGCATGGCAAGGTGCAGTGATTCACTGCCCGCCGCTCCGCTGCCACAACTGCACAATGTAGCTGTCAGTCATTCCGGCAATGTAGTCGGCTACCGTCCGAGCCAACCCCTCAGCTGGAATTTGTGCCTGATGGTCCAGCGGCATCAACTTTGGATCGGACATTAAAGTTGCAAACAGATCGAGGACCACTCCGTGGGCGCGCTCATGTTCCTGCTCCTGGGCGGGCGTGTTGTAAAGGTTCGCGTAGAGAAAACCTTTGACCGCAATGCGTTCAGCCTCCATTTGCGAGCTGAGTGCCACGAGCCTTTGCGGTGCGCTTCGAATCTCGTCAAGAGTTGTAGCGCCAAGCAGTCTCACGCGGCTGCGAACTTCCTCGATCAGATCGGTGACCCATGCGTTCAGAACACGCCGCAGCGCCTCATAAGCCGCCAGGCGCGGCGGAGCGTTGGGAAAGCTCGCAAGCGCAGCATCGTGAAAGCCGCGGAAGAGCGGCGCTGCATTTCGAACCTCATCGAGCGTCAAAACGCCGGAATCCAGCCCGTCGTCCAGATCGGCAGTGAGATAGGCGATCTCGTCGGCCAAATCGATGAGCTGGGCCTCAAGCGGCGGAAATCGATCGAGAAAATATTCGGCAAGCTCGGGATGGTCCTTGGCGGAATAGTCGCGCGAATGTTTCACGATGCCTTCGCGGACGGCCAAAGTAAGATTGAGCCCGCGAAACGCCGGATAGCGCTCCTCAAACCAGGTCACGATGCGCAGCGCATGAAGGTTGTGATCGAAGCTCAGGCCGTGCGCGCGAAGGGCGTGGTCGAGGGCTTTCTCGCCAGCGTGGCCAAAGGGCGGATGTCCGATATCGTGGGCGAGAGCCAGCGCTTCGGCAAGTTCCACATTCAATCCCAAAGCTGCGGCCACGGTGCGCGAGATTTGGGCGACTTCGAGAGTGTGTGTGAGACGACTGCGGAAATGGTCGGATAGCCCTTCGGCGGGCAGACGTGTGAAGACCTGTGTTTTGCCGGCCAAGCGGCGAAATGCACGCGAGTGAAGGACGCGGGCAGCGTCGCGTCCAAATGGCGTGCGATAGGCATGCGGTGGCTCGGGATGGAGTCTGCGCGTAAGCGCGACGTCCGCACCACCGACAGCGATTCCAGTAGGCAACATGGAGTTCAATTCGACTCTGACGCAACCATCCGAACCAGCCCTCTCTGCGCGACCGCGAATCTCGCTCCTCAGGTCTGGTTATACCGCAAATAATGGAAGAGTGAGCCTGGAATGAAGACCGCGCAAGCGCAATTCACCCGTCAGAAAGTCTTGATGGACTTGCGTAGCAAGGCTTCAGGATCGCCGGCTCGAACAATCGTAGTTCGCTGCGAGGATTCGACTTCCGCCCTGAGGTGGTTTATTCCGGTTTGGCCTGACCCGCCGAACTGTCTTCTTTGGCCAGCCTTACGCGGGCTCCCTCGAGCTTCTTCTGGACCCTCTCTACGTCTCCGGGCTCGATGTCGGCAGCGGATGACTTGGCGAAGTTATCCAGCGAAAGCTGCCACTGCGCCGCGGCCAGCCGGATTCGCCCGGTCTTTTCGTAAAGATCGCCAAGATGCATGTGCACCGTCGGATCGCTCTGGTCGCGATTCACGGCCTGCCGAAGGTTGTCTTCGGCTAGTTCGTATTCGCCCATCTTGAAGTAGACCCAGCCCAGCGAATCGAGATATGCGCCGTTCATGGGCTCAAGGTCGACAGCCTTGCGAATCATCTTGAGCGCGTCGGGCAGCTTGATTCCCTTATCGGCCCACATGTATCCGAGATAGTTCAACGTCATGGTGTTTTCCGGATCCAGATTCAATACCTGGCGGAAAAACCCCTCGGCCTGGTCATCGTGCTTCTGCCGCTCAGCCCACTCGCCGCGGAGGAAGAGCAGGTAAGTGCGGTCTTCCTTCTTGGTCGCCAGCGGCTCGACCTGGTCCAGCGCATCCTCGGCATCCTTCCAGCGCTTCAGGCGGACATCCATCTGGGCGATAGCAATCCAAACACCGCGCTGCTCATCTGGCGTGGCGCCGTCAAGCAGACTCTTGGCCATTGCCAGACCTTCATCGGGATGATTCTGGTCGGCCAGTTCTCCGGCAAGCATCAGCTTCAGATCGCGATCTTTGGGATCGGCGGCCACCGCCTTGCGCGAGACGTCGATAGCCTTTTCATATTCGTGGGCATCGTGGTACGCGTCCACTTGCCCCCCGTAGCCGCGCGAAGCGAAGCTTCCGCCCATATCGATCATCTTCTGGTAAGCGGCGAGTGCAAGATCGGTTTTGTTCTCCTCGAGGTAAACCGCGCCCAGGTGCTCCAGAAAGAAGCTGCGCTTGTCTTTCTCATCTTCGGTGTAAGCGCCGTTGGCGTGCGAGGTAGCGTCGACCATCTCCTGATAAGTCTGAACGGCGTCGTCGAAGCGGCCCAATATGTCGAGAAGCTGGCCTTCATCAAAGCCTGCTTCCAATGATGTCGGATCGATTTTACGGGCCTTGCGAATGCTGGCGAGCGCATCTTCGTACTTGCCCTGGCGGCGCAGAATCTCGCCGATGTGAATCAGTGCTTCAGTGTTTTCGGGGTCGGCCTCAGAAAGCGCCTGATACTGCTTGAGTGCCTCGTCAAGCTGGTCGTCGCTAAGCAGCGCTGCGGCCAGCGAATCCAGAGTCTGAAGGTCGCCGGGTTGCAGATCGTCCGCGCGCTTATAGGCGGCGATGGCATCCTTCGGCTGTTTCAACTGGTCGTAGAGCGCGCCCAGAGTGAACTCCATCTTGGGCGTTCGTCCATCCTCGGGAACAGCCTCAATTGCTTTCACAGCATGCTGCACATCGCCGCTCTCGGCATACAGCCGGGCCAGGTTCAGCACTACCTCTTCTGACTCGGGTTCGATTGCCTGAGCAGTTTTGAATTCCGACTCCGCCTTTTCCGGCTGGTGCTTGACGGTGTAAAGCTGCCCCAGCACCATGTGGTTTTCTACGCTCCTGGGCTGCAGGGCGACGATCTTTGCAAATTCCGCAATGGCCTGGTCAAGCACGGTGGCGGAGTTCGCGGCTGGCGCTCCTCCGTTTTGACCCTCGCCCAGTTGGCGCAAGTAAATGCGGCCCAGCAGTTGGTGCGCGTCAATATCGTCGGGATGAGACTTCAACGTTGTGCGCGCCGCAGTCTCGGCATCATGCACGCGATCCGCGCGAAAATAAAGATCGGCCAAATCGTCGCTCAGCTCGGCAGAGTCGGGATCGGCATCGAGCGCAAGCTTATACTGCTCAATCGCCTGGTTTATTTCATCCGTGTGGCCTTCTGAGACAGCGTCATCCTCGTACACGCTGGCGAGTGCCAGATGAAAGTACGCCTGAGCGCGGCTCGTCTCTCCGGCGACTGCAGAGTCAGGCGCAGCACTAACCGTTTTCGCACCCGAATTGGCGCTCGCTGTCTCCACCGGGGCTACCTGAGCTGGGGCCACATTCGGCTGAGACTGCTTGTCATTTGCCGGGCTTGGCGAGGAGCTGTTTGCAGGGGAATTCTGGGCACAAATTGGCGCCAGGGGCAGCAAGATGAGAGTGGCTGCGGCGAACCAGGATGCGCGGATCGATTTTCGAAGGTCTTTTGTCATCATCAAGGGAATTCCATCATCTCTCAGCCGCAAAGCTCATAAACAACAAAACGCGGCACAGGCGGTGTATTTCGAGGGCGCCTGCCTACTCTTACAGACGATTTTACCCGTCATTAGTCGCAAAGGCGCGGCAGATTGCGGGATTTTCCCGACACTAAAGTGGGACGCCGCAGACACCAATGACTTCACGGCAAATCTGAGGGTCTCTACCGCGTTACGCATTTGGTTCCGGTCAGTGCCGGAAGTGCCTGATCCCGGTAAAGACCATGGCCAGACCTAGCTTGTCGGCTGCGGCAATCACTTTGTCGTCGTTCACCGAGCCGCCTGGCTGAATGACTGCGGTGGCGCCTGCCAGTGCAACAGCTTCAAGGCCGTCAGGGAAGGGAAAAAACGCGTCGGAGGCGGCCACGCATCCCTTAAGCGGAAGCACGGCTTTCATGGCGCCGAATTTCGCGGCGTCGACGCGGCTCATCTGTCCTGCGCCCACGCCCACTGTCTGGCCGTCGCGCGCGTAGACGATGGCGTTCGATTTGACGTGCTTGCATACGCGCCAGGCAAAAAGCAGGCTGCGCAGTTCCTCGGCTGAAGGCGGACGCCAAGTGACTACCTTGAGCTCGGATTCCGTCACGCGGCCGGTATCGGCGTCTTGAAGCAGCAGCCCTCCTGAAACCTGCTTTACCACCGGCCGGGGCTCGGCGGCGCGAACTTCCACGAGGCGCAGGTTCTTTTTCGCGGCGAAGCGCTCCCGCGCTTCGGGCGAGAAACCTGGCGCGGCAATCGCCTCAACAAACAATTTGGCGATCTCTTCGGCTGCGCTGCCATCCACTTCGCGATTGATGCCGATGACGCCGCCGAAGGCTGAAACCGGATCAGCCGCCAAAGCTTTTTGATAAGCCTCGAGGATTGTCGCGCCTGTGGCCGCGCCGCAGGGATTCGTGTGCTTGACGATGATGACAGTGGGCTCTTCAAACTCCTGCGCCAATTCCCAGCAAGCATCCAGATCGACGAGGTTGTTGAAGCTCAGTTCCTTGCCCTGCAACTGCGTTGCACCGGCAATGCCCCGGCCGGAGCCATCGGCGTAGAGCGCCGCGCGTTGATGCGGATTCTCGCCGTAGCGCAGCGCTTGCGCCAGGGGAAGGTTAATGCGCAGCGTGGCGGGCAACGACGCACTATCCAACTTGGCCGGCGACTTGGGAGCAGGGGCGTCAGCGATCTGATCGAGCGTGTTCGCGATTGCCGAATCGTAGGCAGCGGTCAGGGCGAATGCCTGTTTCGCCAAACGCCAGCGCGTTGCGCGCGTAAGGCCGCCTCCGTTACTCTTCAGCTCTTCAATGAGCCCCGGGTATTCCGACGCGCGGGTCACAATTGCTACATCCTCGAAATTCTTCGCGGCGGAGCGCACCATTGACGGGCCGCCGATGTCGATGTTTTCGATGAGATGCCCGAAGGCAACCCCCGGCTGAGCTGCCGTCTTCTCGAATGCGTAGAGATTCACAACCACCATGTCGATGGGCTGAATGCCGTGAGCGCCCACTGCGGCTTCGTGCTCCGGGTTACCGCGAATGTAGAGCAGGCCTCCGTGCACACGCGGGTGCAGCGTCTTCACTCGACCGTCGAGCATCTCGGGGAAATCGGTCAGCTCGCTGATGTCCTTGACCGCGAGGCCGGCTTCACGCAGCGCCTTTGCAGTGCCGCCGGTCGAAATCAGCTCGACGCCAAAGCTCGAAAGCGCCTGCGCGAATTCGACGAGTCCGCTCTTGTCAGTCACACTCAGCAGCGCGCGACGAATGGGCTTCGCGCCATTTCCAATTGCGCCTGTTTCAGTTGCATCGATTTCCGAATTCAAACTCCGCTCCTTATTTCGCCTTCTTGCCCCGGAATCCGCGCGGAATTGCATTGCTATTCCGATGGGCCGCTGTCCGCGGAGCAAATTCCAGACTACATTGGAAGGCCGGGGCCGGATTGTGGACAGATGAGCGAGCCTGCCCGGCCCGCTTCAGATGCCGCATCCCTCATGCGGAATCTTCACATCTTCTTAAGTCGAGAATGCTTTAGAGTGGAGATATGGGAAGTTATCCCTCGACACCCCAGCCGGAGATTCTTCCACCCGTCGGCGAGTTCGCTCCGCCTCCTCCGCGCCGGCGCCGTCCTGCGTGGGCGGCTGCGCCAGCCACTTATCTACTCCTTGGAATCAACTGCGGCGTATTTCTGGCGATGGTCGCTCGCGGCTCGAGCTTCTGGATGCCGACTCTTGACCAGTTGATGTTCTGGGGGGCGGACAGACCGAACAACGTGCTCGTCAACGGGGAGTGGTGGCGCATCGTCACCGCAATGTTTGTACACGTGGGCATTCTCCACCTGGCCACAAACATGTGGTGCCTTTGGAACCTGGGATTGCTCGCCGAGCCTCTGATGGGATCGTTCGGTTTGTTCGCGGTCTACATTCTTACGGGCGCCGCCGGAAATCTGCTTTCCACGGCCAAGAACTGGATGTTTCCGATTCACGACGCCTCCGGGGCGCTCTATTTTCAGGCGGGCGCTGGAGCCTCGGGCGCAGTCTTTGGCATCGCAGGCGCGCTGATCGTGTTGCTGAGATCGAAACTGTTGCCTGTGCCGCCAGAGGAGGTTCGAAAGCTGCGAAAGTCCGTCATCTACTTCGCCGCGATCAATCTAGTGATCGGTCTTTCCATCAACTTCGGAAGCGGATTTACCGGCGTCGAAGTCGACAATTCGGCGCACATCGGCGGTTTCCTTTGCGGCCTGCTTTTCGCAGTTCCTATGGTGCCGCGCATCGGCTCGCCGCGCAGTGAATTTCAGTTCAAGCTGCGCTTGACGGTTGGGCTGGTGGTGCTCTTGTTGGTATTGTTTGGGTTCTATGTGGCCCACATACCGCCGCCACAGAGTTGACGCCAGCTTAGCTACCGCGTCGCTGTCGCGGAAAACTTCTTCACCATAGCCAGAAGCAGCTTGCGATCGCTCTCATTCAGATTTGTGGAGTAGCGGCGAAGCTGAGTGAGGAAGCGCAACTCATCATCGGTGAGATTCTGCGTGTTCATCTGGCGAGCGAGCGTGTCGCTGGCGAAGAACTGCGCAATTGGCAGGTCGAGCGCGTGAGCAATCTTGGCCAGCGTATCCAGCGATGGCACGGTGTGACCGTTCTCCACGCGGGAGAGATAGCAGCGCAGCAGCCCGGTCTTCTTTTCGATATCTCCCTGCGATAACCCTTTTTGCAGGCGGTAAGCGCGAATCGTGGTGCCGATCTTAATGCTCATTTTTCAATCCCTGTCTGTTGCCCGCTGACGTTTACTAGCGCGGTAGCAATCAAAGAACTATTAGCTTGATAGTTAACATGGGGCAGCGGGGGAGTGCAAGTGCAAAACTCTTCTTCGCAATCAAGTGATCAACCACGCTGGCGTTCGCAGCGCATGGGTTCGCGCCGGCGCATCCGTAAACCTTTACGCGGGAAGGCCCGTCAGACTCAGTACTGGCAAGAGAGGCTGGGCAGCGCAATGCGGCAGGCATCAATCATGCGTGCGGGAGCGGCGGGGTATGTCTTTGCCGTTTGTCTCACGGCATGGCCGCAGGCTCAGGCGTCTCAGACTCCGGCAGATCAAATTCCGGCAAATCAAACTCCCTCAAATCTGGCTCCGCCAGCGCCGGCGGCGTCGGACGCGCCTGAAACCGTAGCCGGCGGCAGGCTGCACGGCGTGGCTAAGAGCGGAACCATACCGTTGCCCGGCGTTACTGTTATCGCGCAGAACACGCTCACTGGCAAGCGCTACTCCACCACGACCGACATCACTGGCTCGTGGCAGTTGAACATCCCGCAAAATGGCCGCTATGTCATCCGCACCCAGTTCGCTGCTTTCGCGCAGGGCTCTCAGGAGGCAATTCTCAATGCAACCAGCCACGACCAGTTAGTGAACTTTGAATTAATTCTTGCTTCGCGGCAGGCGGCACTGGATCAGCAACAGGCCAACCAGCAGGGCAATGTTGCGGCGGCAGTTCGCCAAATGGCAGGAAATTCGCCTGAAAATCTAAGCCTGACAACTGCGCTGAGTGCAGACACCGACACCGGAGCCGGAACGGCGGGAGCCAGCGGCGCTGCATTGCCATCGATCGCTGGCAACTCTGATTTCAGTGACGAGTCGGTGGCGATCACCGGGCAGGCTGGGCAGGTGAGCGCGATGGCGGGCCTCGATCCCGACCGGGTGCGCGATGCACGCATCACCAGGGCAGGCGTTGAATGGCCAAGGCGGCGACGCTGGCCAGGGCGGCCTATTTGGCGGATACGGCGGTGGTGGCGGATTTGGCGGAGCCTTTGGCGGCAACGGCGGGGATTCGGCGGGGGGGTGGAGGTTTTGGCGGAAGAGGCGGTGGTGGAGGAGGCGGTGGACGGGGAAACTTCCGCAACTTCAATCCCGGCCAGCCGCATGGGGCGATCGCCTGGAATGGGACGACTTCGTACTTCAACGCGCAGCCATTTGCGTTGCTGGGCCAAGAACAGAACCAACCCGTCAACGGAACCAATCACTTTACGCTCACATTCATGAGCGCGCCATATATTCCGCATCTGACCAAACCGAGCGGCAAGGACACAGTTTTTCTGACGCTCGGCGGCACGCGCTCGTCCAACCCGGAGGATTTCTACGCCACCGTCCCCACCTACGCCGAGCGCACCGGCGATTTTTCCGCTGCCGGATTGCCGCCTATTTACGATCCAGTCACCGGCCAACAATTCATTTACAACGGCACGCTCAATGTTATTCCGCCCACGGGAGCCGCGGGACAGTCGATCTCTCCACAGGCAACGGCGCTCCTAGACTACTTTCCTGACCCGAATCTGCCTGCCGGTAGCACCATCAATGGCTACAACTACCACCTGCTGACGACAGCGCAGTCGAACAGCACGCAGGCCGGCGTTCGTTATAACCGCAGCCTCGGCGCAAACGCCACGCAGCCCGGCGGCCGCGGTGGATCGGGCGGCGGCAGACGCGGTGGATCGCAAACGCAAGGCCTTCGCCAGAGCATCAACCTCAACTACAACTGGTCACACTCGGCCTCGGATTTGGTGAATCTGATTCCGGACCTGGGCGGCAAGAGCGCTTCGAGTTCTTACTCTCTGCAGGCCGGCTACACCGTCGGCTACCACCGCTTCACAAGCATCTCGAATGTCAATTGGAATCGCAGCAACAGCCGCACCACGAACTTCTTTACCGACACCACCAACAATCCCGCGGCAGCCGCAGACATAGCGGTCCCCAACAACGTACCGCTCAACTACGGCATCCCCGATATTTCGCTCAGCAATGGCATCCAGGGCCTGGGCGAAACGCAGCCGAGCTTCTCCATCGCGCAAACTATCGCGTTCAGCGAGGTCCTGAGCTGGATTCACGGCAAACACAACTTGCGTTTCGGCGGTGACTACAGGCGTGTGCACCGTGACTTTCTCGCCGGCTCAAATGCTACAGGGAACTTCGCTTTCACTGGCTTGTTTACAGAGGATGCCGGCGCAGGACCCAACTACCGGTTCGTCGATTGCGGACTTTCTTCTCGGGTTGCCCCAGTCCACAACGCTCAACTCGTCGGAGGCGAAGAGCTATCTGCGCGATAACGTCTACGACGCCTACGCCATGGACGACTGGCGGTTGCTGCCCTCGTTGACCCTCAACTTCGGCGTGCGCTGGGAGTTCTTTGCGCCCTATACCGAGAAATACAACCACTTGGCCGACGTGGCTACCAACCCGGATGGCGATTCAGCAGCGAAACCGAGCAGTCGGCCGGAACGAATGGCCTGCCAAACTCGCTTGTCTTCCCGTGGCATAAGGCCTTCCAGCCGCGCGTCGGGCTGGCCTGGCGCGTGCCGAAGATCAAGCAGACCGTTGTGCGAGCCGGGTTTGGATCGAACTACAACGTTGGCGAGTACGCGACGTTTGCGACTAACATGGCGCATCAACCTCCCTTTACCGATGAGCAGACCAATCAGGAAGCCGTGGGAAACACGGCAAGTTTGGCTTGTGCGCAGGCCGTGCCCATGACCTGCTTCACGCTAGCCAGCGGATTTCCCGCACCGGCTATCGTCGGAAATTATGCACTCAATCCGAATTACGGATTGCCCTACGTGATGGCATGGAGTCTCGATATCCAGAAGACGCTGCCCTGGGGCATCGTGATGAATGTCGGCTACAACGGATCGCGTTCAAATCATCTCGACGTTGAGCGCGCACCTCGCGCGCTGCCGAATAGCCCTGGCACCGATCCGTCCAACCCAGTGACGAATCTGCCAATCCAGTTCAATTACGACGAGGCTGCGGCGTACTACAAAATGAACGCAGGAACAGTGCGGGTGAATAAACGGCTAACCAAGGGCATCTCCATGGGGGCCAACTATCAGTATGGCCATTCGATCGACGATGCCTCTTCGCTCAATGGCACGTCAGCATCCGTTATCCAGGACTGGCAGAATCTTGCCGGTCAGGAAGGGCATTCGGTCCTCGACATTCGCCACCAGGTGAGCGGGACGTATTTGTTCGAGCTGCCCTTTGGGCCAGATAAATCATGGGTCACCTCTGGCGTGGGCTCGCACATTCTTGAGGGCTTCTCCATCTCCGGCAGCTTCAACTTCGCCACGGGATCGTGGCTTTCTCCGGGGTTCGAGCCAACTTCGCAGAGCGTGGAGTGTGGGAACTCGAGCGGTTTGCGGCCGAATCTGACGGGTCAGTCGGTGACTACCGGCGGCGGTCACCTGCGCCAATGGTTCAACACCGCGGCATATTCGGAGCCGAGCAATACGCCGGGATTCTGCGACTACTTCGGCAACGCTCCGCGCAATTCGATTGAAGGGCCCGGCACGGTTACGAACAATATGTCGCTTTCAAAGACCATGAACATGGGCGAGACGCGCAGCATGGAAATTCGCGCCACCATTAACAACGTCTTCAACACTGTTCAGTACTCGGGCGTCAACACGACCGACGGCTCGCCAACATTCGGCGAAGTGACTTCGGTGGGTGCGATGCGGTCGTTCCAGTTTTTAGCAAGATTCAGATTTTAAAGGGCCGCGAGTCGGCAAACCCGCGAGCGGCGGGCGACGTGCGAAAGGGAATTATGACGGGTTTGGTGGAGAGATTGAGCGCGGTTCTTGGGCTGCTGGCGCTTCTGGCGCCGGGAGCGCCGCCGATCCCTGCGCAAGCCTCGGGTCCAACGTCGAACACTCCTGCCTCGGATAATCCGTCGGAAACCCATATTTCGTCCACGCCACAGGGTGGTTTTACGCTCAAGGCAAACGCCGAACTCGTTTTGACCAACGTGATTGTCCGCGACGCCAAGACCGGCGAGCCGATCAGAGGCCTGAAGCAAAGCGACTTCAAGATCTTCGAGAACGGAAAAGAGCAGCAGATCGACAGCTTTGATTTTGAGAGCGTCGACATGGCCACGCCCCTCAAGGAAGCCACGGTAAGCGGGCTGGCTGCAGGCCCTACCGGATCGAAGGCTGTTGTCGTCGCAAAACCGGAGGAGCTGCGCAATCACCGGCTGATAGTGATGTTCTTCGACCTGACCTCGATGCAGCCTGAAGACCTCGAGAGGAGCGTCGACGCGGCGCAGGCTTTTCTGCGGACCAAAATGCAGCCAGCCGATCTTGTGGCTCTGGTCTCGCTCGGCGACACGCTCAACGTCGATCAGGATTTCACTGCCGACAAGAATGCGCTCATCAGCGAGGTTGGCGCCTACAACGGAACCGAGGGCCAGGGATTTGCCCAGGGCGCAAACTCCAACTCCAACCAGGTGGAGGACACGACCGCCTACACGCCCGACGAAAGTGAATACAACGACCTGAACACGGACCGCGAGCTCTTTGCGCTGAGGGCAATCTCTCAATCTCTCGCAAAGATCAATGAGAAGAAGTCGCTACTCTATTTCTCCGGCGGCATTTCGCGCGACGGAATCGAAAACGAAGCATCGTTGCGTTCAGCCATCAACGCTGCGGTGCGCGCCGACCTCGCCATTTACAGCGTGGATACGCGCGGCTTGCAGGCGGTGACGCCGCTGGGCGACGCCTCCACCGGCAGTTTGCGCGGACAGAGCGGGTTTAACGGCGGCGCGCTCACGGCGAACATGAACGCGAACTTCCAGAGCCAGGAAGTGATGGCCACTCTGTCCAACGACACGGGCGGCAAGGCCTTTTTTGATTCCAACGACTTTGCGCCGGCTTTTGCGCAGGTGCAGAAAGATAATTCGGCCTACTATGCCATCGGCTTTCACTCGACGAATCCCGCGCGCGATGGCAAGTACCGCAAGCTTACGGTGAAGATCAATCGTCCCGGCGTCAAGCTCGATTACCGGCCCGGATACTACGCGCCCGCGGACTTCAAGCACTCCGGCAATGAGGACCGCGAGCAGGAGCTCCAGGATCAGCTGGCCAGCGATCTGCCGGCCACCGACATGGCTGTCTACATGAACGCCATGTACTTCCTTCTCGATGAAAATCGTTTCTTCATGCCGGTTTCGCTGGTCGTTCCCGGCTCGCAGATTCCGTTCGTGAAGGGCGGCGACAAGGACAAGGCGACGCTGGACATTATCGGAGCGGTGCTTGACCAAACTCAGCGGCCAGTGGGACGCATTCGCGATACGGTCAAACTTAATCTTGATCCGTCGCTGCAGGCGAGGCAGAAAAATATCCAGTACACCACCAGCTTTAACCTGCCGCCGGGCAAGTATCAACTCAAGTTCGTAGTGCGCGAAAACCAGACTGGGCGCATGGGCTCGTTCATTGCCGACATTACGCTGCCCGATCTCAAGAAGGTTCCGCTGAAGATGAGTTCCATCGTGCTGGCATCGCAGCGCCAGCCAAGCAAGAAAGACGATCCGCTGGTGCGGGACGGCGAGGAATACGTGCCCAACATCAGCCACGTCTTTCGCCAGGACCAGCACATGTATCTGCTCTATGAAATCTACGATCCGGCGCACGAAAAAGCGGCTGATGGAGCGCCGAAGGAAGCTAAATCCGCGATCGATCTGCTTAGCAGCCTGGAACTGATCCAGGGATCAACCAAGGTGTACGAAACGCCCATCGTGCGGGCGAAGTCGATTAATGTCGAAGGGCGCGATGCAGTTTCAATTGAACTCGACGTGCCCTTGAGCGGGCTCAAGCCCGGCCCGTACGTTTGCCAGTTAAACGTGATTGACGATGCGGCCGGGAGCTTCGCTTTTCCGCGCTTTGCCGTCCTGGTTCGTGAACCGGTAGCTGCGCCGGCGGCCGCGCCAGCTACAACGACGCCTCCGGCACAACCATCGTCAACTAGCGGCTCAGAATAAAATCTACGCGGGTAAGGCCAACACGGTCGCCCGCCCCTCCCGTGTTGCCGCTGCAAAAGGGGCAGGCAGCCGTCAGCGCGTCAGCCTTCTTAATCAGGCGGAGAATGACCACAAGGATGACCGCGCCGCCAACGGCGATCAGCGTGCTGTGAATAAATCCGCCGTGCGCATCCAACCCGAGGTGGTTCGCGATAAAGCCGCCGATCAATGCACCGGCAATGCCCAGCAGAATGTCCACGATGAAGCCATAGCCGGACCCCTTCATGATCTTGCCCGTCAGCCAGCCTGCAACCAGGCCGACCAGAATCCACATAAAAATTCCCATTTTTCCCTCCCTCGTTTTCCTGAAGTTTTCTTCGTGAAGTTGATTTCCTGGACGAATTTTGTTTCGGCAGCACTAGGGAAACTGGGGAAACCTTCACAGCGCGAAGGTTAGGCTGCCCGGAGTCGCAAGTCTGGAGTTATAGCACTTCCGGGGTGGGGCCAGCCAGAGAGAAATTTCGCGCGGCTGAGCGTCCGATAAACCTCACTCTGGTTGCATCGGATCAGGCGCCGAGACAGTCTTTTCCGGAAAGGGGCAGTGCCGGCACCCAGACCCGCAACAAGTGCCCCGTTTCAGGTGGTACGCGGCAGTGAAGACGAGATACGGCCCGTCGAAGTAATAGTCTTCGGGGGCGAGTCCTGGTGGTGGCTGCGGCTCGGTAGTGGGAGGGTCTTGCTCCACGTTCGTATTCTCTCGCGAACGGGTGGCATTTCGTAGCCTGGCGATCGGGCGCGCCCGGTAAAATCAACTCATGGCACTCACCGCGCAAGACCGCGCCCGCAAAATCAAGATCATTCTTTTTGATGTGGATGGAGTATGGACCGACGGCACGATCTGGCTTGTGCCAGGTATTGCGCAAAACGGAGTTTTGGATGAGCTTCGCGGCAAAGACAACATCGGCTTTGGCGTGCAATCGACCACAATGGTTGAGGCCAAAGGGTACAGCGCGCACGACGGCACGGCGATTTCGCTGGCGCGGCTAGGCGGATTAAAGTGCGGAGTGATTACCAAACGCATCAGCGAGACGGTAGCCACGCGCGCCCGCGATCTGAAGCTCGAATTCGTCTACCAGGGATGCGCCTTCAAGATGAAGGCGATCCGCGAGATTATTGCCAAAGAAGGCGTCGCACTTGAGGAGATTTGCTACGTGGGTGACGACGTGATCGATCTGCCGGCGATGCGCGAAGTTGGATTCGCAGTGGCCGTCGCCAACGCGCGCGAGCGCGTGAAGGCCGAGGCGCATTACATAACGCCAAACGGTGGCGGCTATGGAGGGGCGCGCGACGCGGTCGAGTTCATTCTGGACGCCAAGGGCGTGCTCGACCAATGCATCGAGGCCTACATCGACGAGCGCAATCCGATTTCGCCGTCGATGGATATCGGTCGCGGTGGCGATCTCAAGTAGTCTCGTCTTTGCCTACGGAAAATCAATCTGACCATGGAAAACAACCTCAAACGCGCAGTCGTTCTTTTGAGCGGGGGTCTTGACTCGGCGACTGTGCTCGCCATCGCTAAGAGCGAAGGCTATGCGCTCAATGCGCTCTCGTTTTCCTACGGCCAGCGCCATGCGTGGGAATTGGAGGCAGCCAAGCGCGTTGCCGCATCGATCGGCGTCGAGGAGCACCGCACCGTGGCCATTGATCTGCGCGTCTTTGGAGGCTCGGCTCTCACAGATGACATCGCCGTTCCGAAGGGCCGCACAACCCAGGAGATGGCCGGCAGCATCCCAATTACATACGTACCCGCGCGCAACACCATATTTCTCGCCTATGCGCTGGCCTGGGCGGAGGTGCTGGGCGCTAACGACATCTATTTGGGCGTGAACGCGCTCGACTACTCGGGCTACCCCGATTGCCGTCCTGAATACATCTCTGCCTTCGAAAAAATGGCCAACCTGGCGACCAGGGCCGGTGTGGAGGGCAGTCAGATGCTCAAGATTCATACGCCCCTCATCGCGCTTTCCAAAGCGGAGATCATCCGCCTGGGGCGTGGTCTGGGCGTCGATTACGGTTTGACCAGCAGTTGCTACGATCCCAACCCCATGGGCGTGCCTTGCGGCCAGTGCGATTCCTGTCTCCTAAGACAAAAGGGCTTCAGTGAAAATGGGGTCGATGATCCGCTGCGAAGCCGTGAAGCGCGGGCATCGCGATGAGTTACGCAGTCAAAGAAATCTTCTACACCCTGCAAGGCGAGGGCGCGCAGACGGGCCGGCCTGCGGTCTTTTGCCGATTTGCCGGTTGCAACCTCTGGTCAGGGCGCGAGCAGGACCGCTCTTCGGCGATCTGCAAGTTCTGCGACACCGATTTCGCCGATACCAACGGCCGTGGCGGCGGCCACTTTGCCTCTGCCGAAGCGCTGGCGGCGACCATCGAACGGAATTGGCCTGCACACGCCGAGGGCTCGAACCGATTTGTCGTTTGCACCGGCGGCGAGCCACTGCTGCAACTCGACAAGGAGATGATCGATGCGCTACACGCCTGCAGATTCGAGATTGCAGTTGAGACAAACGGAACCATCGCCGCCCCTGACGGCCTCGATTGGATTTGCGTCAGTCCAAAGGCCAGCGCGAGGCTCAAGCAATTAAATGGCGACGAGCTGAAGTTGATCTATCCGCAGGCGGGAGCCGAACCGGAGCAATTCGAAGAACTGCCGTTTCGTCATTTCTTCCTGCAACCCATGGATGGTCCTGACCGCGAGCTGAACACAACCCTTGCGCTGGCCTATTGCCTCGATCATCCGCGCTGGCGGCTGAGCCTGCAAACGCACAAGCTGCTGGGTATTCCATGAGATCGCCTCGAAAAGGCCGCGGCCTCGCCTTCCCAACCTGACTGAAGGGCATCGTGTTGAATTCATCAACAAAACTTCCATACCCCCAAAATCCTCGTCAGTCAAGATTGGGAACACTTCACTGTGGCTCGGTGTCTAAGGGGAGTAGGCAGTTTTGGGCCCGAAGATTGCACAGATTGGCTGACCAGCGGCTTGAAACGAATGCAAGTCGCTTAAAATGATCGGTTTAGCTCTTGACCCATGTCGCGGTGGGATAGGTGCACGTGCACAGGATGGCTGATTTGCGGTAACGTGGGAGGACACAGAATTGCAGACGGACCTCACCATGGGCAATCTTGCCAGCGCGTTTACGCTTCAATCGGACGAGGCCGCTCTCGTTGAGGAATTGCGAGCCGGCTCCGAGGAAGCGTTTGCGTGGCTAATCACGCGCTACCATCAGCCAATCTACTCATTGCTGGCGCGCACGGTGCGCAACTCCGCTGACGCTGCCGACCTTACCCAGGAAGTATTCGTGAAAGTCTTCCGCGGAATTCGCGGTTTTCACGGTGATTCTTCGTTGCGCACGTGGATCTATCGGATTGCGTTGCGTGAAGCGTCGAACCAGCGTCGCTGGTGGATGAGGCATCAACAGCGGGAAATTGCCATGGAGCAGGAGATGGCACGGGGAGAGAGTGGCCGGCCGGTGCAGTTGAAGGACATGCTTGTCGATCCCTCGGAGTCGCCCTACGAAATGGCCCTGCACGAGGAGAATCGCGCGCGGGTGGAACTCGCGCTACGCGAGGTGCCGGAGCCTTTCCGCACGACGCTTATCCTTCGCGATATTGAAGGATTCGTCTACGAGGAAGTGGCGGCCATGCAAGGCGTCAATCTGGGAACGGTGAAGTCGCGGCTGGTTCGCGGACGCGCCTTTTTGAAGGCATCGCTGACGGCGTCGCGGTCTATAGCGCCGGCGGGAATGAAGATGTCCTTGAGAGAGGAGGCGCGATGAACGGCTGCAACGAAGTGCGGAGTGGATTGACGGAGTATTTAGACGGCCGCTTGACCGGACGAGGGATGCAGGAGATCGACGCACACCTCCAGGATTGCCGCGATTGTGCGCGGGAGTGGGAGTCGATGCGGCAGTTGCAGGCTTCGCTGGCTGAACTGGGACCTGCGCCCGAGCCGCCGGATCTGCCTTTGCGAATTCGCGTCGCGGTGAGCCAGGAAAGGGCACGCGGCCGCCGCAGCGTCTTCACTGCCTGGGAACTGGCTTGGAAGAACACTGTGGGACCGTTCCTGTTGCAGGCAGGCGCGGGATTCGCCAGCGCGGTTCTGCTGTTGGGAACCGTCGTCTTGCTGGTGACCGTGTTTGCGCAGCCGGAGACCGCTCAGGCAACACCCGACGAACCTCTGGGCGATGCGACCGCTCCTCGTCTGCTCTATTTCTCGAACGCTCAGGGCAACAATGAGGCCAGCGCCATCTCCAGTCCGGTCGTGGTCGAGGCATACGTCAACGATGAGGGCCAAGTCTACGACTATCGCATCGTTTCTGGCCCCACCGACGGCGTGACGCGCTCGCAGGTAGAGGATCTGCTCCTGTTCAGCCGCTTTGAGCCGGCCCGCTTCTACGGCCAGCCCGTCCGCGGCCTGGCGGTGCTCTCGTTCTCCGGCGTGTCGGTGCGGGGATAAGGCGGCTCGCGCCTCGAATTCCCGTCGTCCTTACGTTTGACCCTGCCCCTGCGTCTAACTAGACTTGCATGCAGGGTTTCCTCATGACGCGCCAATTGCAGTCTTCCGTTTTCATTCCTGCCGCGATTCTATGTTTGTTGGCCGGAGTGTCCCCGCTCGTCCGCTCCAGCTCAATCCTCCAGCAGCTCTTCTTCCAGCCAAAGTTCCTCATCGGGGCCGATGTATGCGCGGGAAAAAGCGCCTTCGCTAATCGATCCGGCGGGGCCGACCATCTCGCTTATCCCCTCCGAGCAGGTTTTCATCATGTCGGCAGCGCTGAACACCTGCGGTTACGACGAGGGTCTGGAACAGAGCGGGCCCATCCGCAAGCACGTGCGGGACGAGATCAATCAGGCCCTCGCCCAGAGCGAGGATGCGCGCACCAAGCGCGACGCGCTTTGCCTGTACATTGCCCAGCACCGCATGACGGGTTCGGAACGCGACATCTCACAGTACATCTCGCTGGCCCTTTACCTGACGCCACCACCGGAGCTTGAAGTCACAGCGGACCTTACCGAGATGCCCCCCGATTCCACACAGGTGGTGGAAGTTCTTCCCGCGCTTCGCGCATTTACTGCCGCGGTAGATCTTCACGGCATCTGGCTGACCTCGCATCATGCCTACGACGAGGAAATTGACAAGCTGCACGATCCAATCTCGCAGATGATCGTCAGCGTGAACCTCTACCTCAAGATGCCCGCCTCGACCTATGATGGCCGCAGGTTCATCGTAGTCGTCGAGCCACAGCTCTCTCCGTCCGTAGTCAACGCGCGCATCTACGGAACCGACTACGTGGTGGTGGTTTCACCGGTCGATGGAAAGATTCCCATGACCGACGTGCGCCACACCTACCTGCACTATGTGATCGACCCGTTGCTTTACGAAAGGTCCAACGCCATCGACCGCGAGCAGCCGATACTCAAGGAAATTCACGACGCGCCTCTTGATTTCCGCTTCCGCTCTGACACTGTTTCTTTGACCATTGAATGCCTGATCAAGGCCATTGAAGCGCGCACCATGGATACAGGAATTCCCGAGTATAAAATTCCGACGAATGTGGACCGTTCGCAGTTGCCGATCTACGAGCATCAGCGCGAGCTCTACCAGCAAAAAGTGGACGCAGCGAAATTGGCAACCGTCGCGCATGACATGCGGCAGGGATATGTCCTTACGCAATACTTTTATGAGCAGCTTTTGCAATTTGAAAGGGATCCTGCCAGCTTGAAAGACTCCATCGGCGAGATGGTGTATGGCATGGACGTGGATCAGGAAGTGCACCGTGCGCGCCAGGTCGAATTCGACAAAGTGGGAGACGAAGACGTCTTGCGGCAAAGCAAACCGCAACCTCTGACGGGACTCGACCTCGCCGAGGCCAAGCTCGCCAGTGGAGATATTCCGGCGGCAACTGCCATCGCGCAAAAGACACTCGCAGGCCAAACCGATACCGTTGCCTCAACTGCCGATGCAGCCCGAGCCCATTTCATCCTGGCCCGAGTAGATTTAATGACTGGCCATCCTGACGAAGCGATTGATGACTTCCAGAAAACCCTTGCCACGAGTAAGGAACAGAGGCTGTTGGCCTGGTCGCACATTTACCTTGGCCGGATGCTGGACCTGGAATGCAAGCGCGACGAGGCTTTGGCGGAATACAACGAAGCTTTGGCTGTCCGCGACGGTCAAGTTGATACGCGCCTGGCCGCCGAGCGGGGCGTGAAAGCGGCCTACGTGCAGCGGGGCCACGAGCATGATTGCGATGACGATTCAGGTGACGATGCACCCGGTGCCTCACCTCAGCAACCCGGGCTCACCGGGCAGTCCGCTACCGCAAAACCTACCGGCGCAGGAGCGGCCAAAACAGAATCGCAGACAAAGGACAGCGTACCGAAGCCGCAGTAATCTTCACCTGGCGCCTCCCGTGATATCCCGAAGTTGAAGGGCGGCGCCGAATCTCCCAAGTTGTCTGGTCTTATTTCGGCGCCTCAAGCGGCGCACGAATTGCGTCTAAAGCTGTGAACAACGGTCAACAGTGGGGCAGGAGTGAAAGCAGACATCAATGAGCTTGAAGCAGCACTGGGGCACGAGTTTTCCAGCCCCGAGCTGCTGGTGCGCGCGCTCACGCACCGCTCACTGGCGCACCAGCTCGCGCAGGCAGACACCGGCAAGAAGTCTGCTCCTGCCGACAATGAGCGCCTCGAATATCTCGGCGACGCTGTTCTGGGTCTTGTGGTGGCTGAGATGCTATTCGCAATGCATCCAGAGTGGCGCGAAGGTGAGCTGACGCGGATTCGTTCCGGGTTGGTCAGCCGCCAACACATGGCAAAAGTAGCTGAGAAGATTGACCTGGGCAAGCATCTGCGTCTCAGCCGCGGTGAAGAGAGCAGCGGCCTGCGCCGCAGAAGCACCGTGCTCTCGAATACCATGGAAGCTGTGATGGGTGCGCTCTTTCTCGATGGAGGTCTTGAGCCCGTGCGGTTCTTCGTCCGCGGCAAAGTGATGGGCGAAGCTGCCGAACGGCTTGCGGTCGAATTGCGTTCTGGAGAAGCGCTGGGCAACTACAAGTCAGCGCTGCAGGAGCGGCTCCAGGCAGCTGGAGCTGGAGCGCCGGTCTATCTCGTAAAGAGCGAGAGCGGTCCCGATCATCACAAGCGCTTTTTGGTTGAAGTGCGGCAGAAAGGCGAAGCCGGGCAGAAAGGGAAGGCGCTCGCTCGTGGAATGGGACGCACCAAAAAAGACGCTGAGCAGGATGCAGCACGTAGAGCGCTCGACCTATTGTCGAATGGATTCAGCTCGCCTTCATCTGGCAATGTCGGCAGCCGGCGAAGCTCCCGTCATGGCATTCCGGCTGGCGCTGACACTGAGCAGCAAGGCGCGCAATGAGCACCCCCGCTCGAGCGCCTGGTCCGTTTCTACGACGGTGGGTGCATATCCATCCGCATCTGCCAACGCTTCCGCATGCGCTGGCGTCACTGTTGCAAACAATCGTTGTGGCGCTGTTCGTGCTCACCTTTGTGCTTCAACCATTTCTGATTCCCTCTGGAAGTATGGAGCGCACGCTGCTCGTTGGAGACTTCCTGCTCTGCAATAAACAGATCTATGCCCCCGCAGGCCGCTTCAGCAAATGGCTCTTGCCTTATCAGCCTGTTCGGCGCGGCGACATCATCGTCTTCCACCACTCCCAGCCGCCAATGCTGATCAAGAGAGTGGTAGGCGTTCCCGGCGACCGGCTTCGCATCTCCAGCGGCCACGTCATCGTGAACGGCGTGGCCCTCGACGAGCCATACGCGGCCTTCGAATCGGCGCCGAACAGCTCCGCGCGCGATAACTTTCCTGGCGATATTTTGAGCGATCCGGATTTTCGAATGCAGGTCGATCCTGATTGGTGGCGCCAAGTGGAGGGCCTGACTCGGGACGGTGAACTTGTGGTGCCGCAAGGCGAGTATTTCGTCCTCGGCGACAACCGGAATCGCAGCAATGACTCCCGCTTCTGGGGTTTTGTGCCGAGTAAGGCGATCATTGCGCGTCCACTGGTGATCTATTTTTCGGTTTCACGCCCTTACTCTACTGACGTTCAGCAGATCGCCCAAATAGCTCCGCAACCAGCCGCGGAAGCGCGGCAGCCTGCGGATGATAGACTCGGACACGAACGCGAACTGGTCGAACGTATCGCAGGATTTGCCCGCTGGCGGCGCATCTTCCACGTCGTACATTGATTTGTTTTCGCAACCGCTTTAAGACGCCGGACTACTTAAGCAAAGAGCAGCACAATGACGAAGAATAGACCGCGAACACCCAAAGAGCCGGCCCAGAAACCTCAGGAATCGGCTTCAGAGCCCGTAAGAGTGGAAGAGACTCCCTTTGAAGCTCTTGCGAGCGTTTGCTCGGTCCTGGTGGTCGGGCTGTTCATACTCACATTCATCGCGCAGAACTTCGTCATCCCTTCCGGATCGATGGAAAATACGCTGCTTGTCGGCGATCACCTGGTTGTCGATCGTATCAATTTGGCCCCGCCCGCAAAGTGGATGCCCCTCGTTCACTACCGCGAGCCCAAGCGCGGCGACATCGTCGTCTTCTACAAGCCAGTCTTCCAGCCCGGCCTCGATGCGATGGATGCCGATGGCAAGCCGCAATACACCATTCTCGTCAAGCGCCTCATCGGTGTGCCCGGCGACCACATTCATCTGCGCAACGGCATCGTGATCCTGAACGGGGTTGCGCAAGCACAACCGTACGCCCAACCCACCACGGCCGATAATTATCAAGAGTTTCTCGACGAATTTCCGTCTGAGCCGCCCTATCCGCAACCAGGGGGCGCAACCGAGAGTTGGGCAGTCGACTTTCCAAATCATGTTGTCGATGGCGATCTGGTGGTTCCGCCCGGGATGTACTTCATGATGGGCGATAACCGGCATGACAGCCTTGATTCGCGTTTCTGGGGGTTTGTGCCCCGACAGAACATTATGGGACGCACGCTTTTCAATTACTGGTCGTTCGTTACTCCCGATTCCGTATACGACCAAACAGGAATTGGCCCGCGCCTGGCTTGGATGGGACACGTTGTGCTGCATTTCTTCACTGGGACACGCTGGAGCCGCACCTTCCACGTGACGCGGTAAACAAGCAGCTAGAATCTATAAGCAATGACAGAAAGCGACGGAGGCAATGGTCGAATCCGCCGATGGCTGCGGATGGCGCTCGCAACCATCGCGATCCTGGTGCTTGTGCTTGTCGTGCCTCCGCTCATAAGCGTGAGTCGCTTTAAGAGCCAGATCACGCAGCTAATCTCGCGATCTCTGGGCAGGCCTGTGAGTCTTTCATCGGTGCAAGCGCAGCTTCTGCCATGGCCGGGATTTGAAATCTCGGATCTGAGCGTCGCGGAGGATCCAGCCTACGGCGCCGAACCTGTGCTCCACGCCAGCAGGGTCACCGCTTCCATCCGGCTGCTCGCACTGTTTGGCGGCCGCGTGGAGATTGGCAAGATCAGCGTCGACGAGGCCAGTCTCAACCTGGTGCGCGCCGGGCCGGGCCGTTGGAACCTCGACTCAATTCTTCGCACCGCCGCCGCGCAATCTCAACCCTTATCGAGTACGCGCCGGCCTGCGCCGTTGCCCTACCTTGAAGCTACCAACTCTCGAATTAATTTCAAGAACGGTGCAGAGAAGCTCCCCTTTTCTTTGGTCAATGCCGATCTCTCTTTGTGGCAGGAGAGTCCCGGCGAATGGCGCATCCGCCTGCGCGGACAGCCGGCCCGGACCGACGTTAGTCTGTACCTTGAAGAAACCGGTGTGGTGCGCGTGGAGGCCAGCATGAGGCGTACTCCCGCACTCCGCCAAATGCCTCTGCATCTGGATGTCGATTGGCAGGAGGCGCAGCTTGGCCAGCTCGCCCGTCTCATAACGGGCTCCGATCCCGGTTGGCGCGGAGACCTGACCGGCGAACTTCACCTCGACGGTACGCCCGATGCGGCGCAAGTCGCCATGCGGCTCCGCGCTACTGGCGTGCATCGCGCCGAATTCACCCCCGCGGCGCCTCTCGATTTTGACGCGCGTTGCAACCTGATCTACCACTACGCGGAGCAGAGTGTCGAAAACATGGACTGCGACTCACCCCTCGGCGAAGGCCGCGTTCACGTCACCGGAGAAAAACCGGGCGAAGATGCACCGCCGCGCTTCTCTGTTGAACTCGATCACATTCCCGTAACTGCTGGCCTTGACGTGCTGCGAACTCTCCGCAGTGGTCTTGCGCCGGATATTGAAGCCAAAGGCACGGTAAGTGGAAAAATCGTCTACGACACTCGCACTCAAGCGAACGCGGCGCCCGCCAAACCGATTTCGATAGCCGAGCTCAAGAGGAAACATGCGACGATTGCTGGCGCTGGTCAAGCTGGCCCCGCCGGCCCTGCCGGTCCTCTGACCGGCAGCTTTACTGTCGAAGGCCTCGTCCTCAGCGGCGACGGTCTCAGCCGACCCCTTCAGGCTCCGAAGTTTACGCTGGCGCCTGTGGCCATCGTCTCCGCGGCACCTCAGTCTTCGGCAGCGGAGCCGCCGTCAATAGTGGGAAACCCTGCGCAAGCTCTCGCTGGCTCTATCTTTGTCCCTGCAGGCGGAGCCTTTCCAATCACCCTCAGTGTGCGTTTCGCAGTCACGGGCTACCAGATTGGCATTCGAGGACAGGCAAGTTATGCGCGCGCCAGGGAGCTCGCCCACGCGGCAGGAATTCCAGCGTCAGACGCGCTCGGGACCCTTGCGGGCGATCCCATCGCGGTAGACCTAACTGCTGAAGGACCGTGGATGCCGGCCGAAGAAATTCCCCTGGCGAGTATTGCTGCTGCCGAAGCTGCACCGGTTAGCGAACCGGAGTCTTCGGAACCAGTGCCGACAACTGCGCCGACGATCGGCTCAGTACCCGAACCCCCTGTCCGCGATACTCTGGCCGGAACTGTGAGCATTCGCAACGCAAATTGGAAGGCCGATTATCTGGCTGGCCACATTGTCGTGAATCAGGCCACGCTTCATATTGAGAACGGCGATCTTCGCTGGGACCCCGTGGACTTTACCTACGGCCCTCTCAAAGCAACGGCAAGCCTGACTGTGCCATCGACCTGCGCACCGGAACAAACTCCGCCATCGCCATGCCCGGCTCAATTCCAACTGCACTTTGCTGATCTGGACGCGGCAGCATTGGAGAGCGCGCTGCTCGGCGCACGGGAAAAGGGAACTCTGCTGTCTGATCTCATCGACCGCCTCCATCCCTCATCGGCGCCGCCCTGGCCTCAGCTTGAGGGAACCGCGACTGCCGACTCGCTCATTCTTGGACCGGTCACGCTTCAGGGGGTCTCGGCGTCTCTGCGAATAGATTCCACGAGTGCTGAAATATCGAGCCTTGATGCAAACATCTTTGGTGGCACGTTGCATCTCACGGGAGCACTCACCAAGCCGGCGACAGATCGGGATAAGCTGTCCTATTCGATGGGGGGAGACTTCCAAGAGCTCAACGCAGCAGATGTGGGCCACTTGTTGGGCCTGCGCTGGACCGGCGAGGCTTTGAGCGGCAACGGCACGCTCAATCTGTCGGGCTACACCGGAGATGACCTGTCTGCATCGGCTAAAGGGACATTGCATTTCGAGGTCCGGCGCGGGACTATCGCTGCTGCGAAGCCCGCAGCTGCTGGCTCCCCATCCAAGCCTCCGCTTATTCCAGATGCACTGACCCGCTTTGATCGTTGGACGGCCGACGCCACCATCGGGAACGGCGATATCCAGCTCGGCCAGAACCAGATCACCTCTGGCTCCCGCAAGAAGTCAGTCGAGGCCACGATCACGTTCGGCGACCCACCCCAGCTCAGCTTCCCCGCGCCTAAGGAAACGCGCGCGGAGGGAAGGCCGTAGATCCCGGCCAATCGCCGGTGGATGCCGTCCAAACTAAGATCGACTTATGGCCTCATCGAGCTCGCCTTCCCCCGTTCGAATTCATTGCAAAGCAATTCTTTTTGACATGGACGGAATTCTCATTTCGTCAATTGGCTCGGTCGAGCGCAGTTGGACAAAATGGGCCCTTCTGCGTGGCGTCGATCCCGCGCTGGCACGGGAAACCGCGCATGGCCGTCGCGCCGTAGAGACGATTGCCAAGCTGCGGCCTGACCTCGATAACGCGGCCGAGTTGAAGGTGATTGAAGACCTTGAAGTCGGCGACAACGAAGGGCTTACAGTACTCCCCGGCGTGCTGGACCTACTCGCGGCGTTGCCTGCGGGCCGATGGACCGTGGTGACCAGCGCCACGGACCGGTTGGCGCGGATTCGCATGGCCGCCGCCGGCATTCCGGTGCCTGAAAAACTTGTGACGGCAGACCGAGTCAAGCGCGGCAAGCCCGATCCTGAGCCGTTTTTGGCTGGAGCTGCGTTGCTTGGCATGGCGCCGGCTGAGTGCGTTGTTTTTGAGGATTCGCCCTCAGGAGTCGAGGCCGGGCGCGCCGCGGGCTGCACGGTTGTGGCGACCACATTTTCGCATTCCGCCGAGTCATTGGCTGCAGCGCATTATCTGGTGCGCGACTTGACCGGCCTTCGCATAGGGAGGGCAGGCGACGAGATCGTGATTCAATTGACGCCCCTTCCCACAGTCGCGACGAAAAGCTAGAAGCCAGAATCTGCTCTACTCGTTCGCCTCAATCTTCCGCCCGTGCGTGTCCTGAATCGGGCGCGTGTTCATCTTGAAGAGAGCGGCAAAGGCGCGCATCTGGTCGCGACTCATGCTTAAGTCCTGCTCGAAGACAAACCAGCGGACTTCCTCGGTACATGGCGGAGCGACTTCTGAGCCTTGGTAGGTCCAATAGCCGCGGTCCTCGGGTAAAAGGCCGCCCGGGCTAACCATATCGGTGACCTTCTCGGTCGCGCCTGGCTTTGTGGGCAGATGCGGCCAAAGCGATCGCCAGCATTGCATTGGGAAAGCCGCGGTCCTGGTTGAGGCGAACAGCGACCATCGCCGTCTTGCCGTCCTCGCTGCGGAAGACCATGTCCACTTCCATATCGCTGAGCTTGCCCTTTACCGCGTGCTCGCTCGGATGGTGGAAGTCGAGTTCGATGAGGCGATAGTGCACCCCGTTGGCAACCATCACGCTACCGGGGTCCACTTGAGCGACGATGCCGCGCCCGGTGTTTTCGAGCGTCATCGGCCCGGCAATGAAGTGGAATTCGAGGGGCTCAAGCGCCTTGCTTAGGCGCGCCCCGCGGATGTCGATTGGCGACTGCTCGTGGCCCTTAGCGCAGGCTTCATACGCCGGGTCGAGCTTTCCCCAGACAAGCGGACCGGTTTTTCCTTCGTAAGCCCATTTGGCTCCGTCTTGCGCGGCGGAGGCAGTCGCAATGCCGAACATAACAGCAACAACGAAAGAAAGACGCATGGGTATCTCCGCTCAGACCAGGGCTTAGGCGCCTCGGAGAATTCTAAGGCATTGGTCCGGGCATCGCCACGGGCATTGATGCGAGGATTAATGCGGAAACCCCCAAAAGCAATGGGACCTGCAAGCAGCAGGTCCCATCATTGAACGAGTCAGTTTCCCAACTACCGGAACGCTATCAGCGTGCTTTGGCAGCGGCCGTCAGTCCAGCCTGTTCGGCCAATTGGGCAGCTTTGCCGGTACCTTCCCAGGTGAACTCCGGCTCCGAGCGGCCAAAGTGCCCGTACGCCGCAGTCTTCTGGTAGATGGGGCGGCGCAGGTTAAGGTGCTCGATGATTGCCTTGGGCGTGAGGGAATAGTTCTTGCGAATCAGTTCCGTGATCTTCGCCTCGCTCAGCTTACCCGTGCCGAAGGTCTGCACCAGCACGCTCACCGGCTCGGCGACGCCGATAGCATATGCCAGCTGTACCTCTGCGCGGCTGGCCAGCCCGGCGGCCACAATGTTCTTGGCAATGTGACGGGCCATGTAGGCTGCCGACCGATCGACTTTGGTCGGGTCCTTGCCGCTGAATGCGCCTCCTCCGTGCCGGCCCATGCCGCCGTACGTGTCCACAATAATCTTGCGTCCGGTCAGGCCGGTGTCGCCCATGGGACCGCCGATAACGAAGCGGCCAGTGGGATTGATGTGGTACTTGGTGTGCTCGTCGAGCCATTTAGGAGGCAGAACCGCCTGGATCACGTGTTTGAGGACATCTGCGTGCAGCTCCTCGTTGCTCACAGCCTCAGAATGCTGGCTGCTGATGACTACCGCATCAATCCGAGCCGGCTTGCCGTTTTCGTCGTATTCCACCGTCACCTGGCTCTTGCCGTCCGGGCGAAGATAGGGCAGTTTGCCGCTCTTGCGCACCGCGCTCAGTTGGCGGCAGAGTTTGTGCGCCAGCGAGATCGCCGCCGGCATCAGCTCTGGAGTTTCGTCGGACGCGTAGCCGAACATCATGCCCTGATCGCCAGCGCCGCCGGTGTCAACACCTTGTGCAATGTCCCCCGATTGCTTGTTGATGCTCGAAATCACCGCGCAAGTGTTGGAGTCGAAGCCGTAAAGCGCGTTGTCGTAGCCGATGGAAGCAATCACCCCGCGAACCAGGCTTTGGAAATCGACGTAGGCCTTGGTGGTGATCTCGCCCGCGATGACGACCAGGCCCGTGGCTGTCAGGGTCTCTGCCGCCACACGGCTGTATGGATCCTGCTCCAGGCAGGCATCGAGAATGGCGTCGGAGACCTGATCGGCAATCTTGTCAGGATGGCCTTCGGTGACAGATTCAGAAGTAAACAAGAAACGATCGCTCAACTTTAAAACTCCTTCCCATTACTGGGACTCAACTTTGTGTTTGCCGCGTGGCCGTTCACTTCGGGATGTGGTGCTTAAATAGTCGCCCAGTCCCTGATTGATCCGGGGCCAACTTTCGGCCCTCGATTCGGATCGCCTGCACGCGCAGGCTCAAGCCCGATGTTTCACCCTATATGTTAATTCTGGCGGGTGGCTGGGGGCAAAGACATGCAGCGTACGGCAAGCAATGGGCCCCTAACGGCGGATTGGACCCGTTGAGCCGGGAGGCTGGCCCAGGCTCAAATCAGGCTCAAATCCTGGAAAGCATGTGTGAGACCAGACCGCGGGTCGAAGACCAAGCTCCACGAAACGCCATGGAGACTCCGTTTATCGGCAGCATTGTCCGCCACCATCCCTCGCGCACGCCGTAGTAACGCACGGTGAGGAACGCTGCCGCGGCCACCGCAAATAGCAGGACGATAGCGCCGATCCAGCGCAAACGGATCTCAAGCGCTTCGCGGCGAAGAATCCGCGCCTTGCCCACGTTCGAGGCAAAGGTCGTCCAACCGCTGTCGCCGTCCGCCATCTGGCCTGAAGTGTTGGAAGCCGCAAGAAAGCGTTCGGTCCAGTCCTGCGGATCAAGGCCGATTGCGCTGGTGTACCCTCGGACGATCCCCTTGCTTAAAATGCCACCCGGAAGCAGGCGAAACTTCTCCTCTTCCAGCGCAGTCAGATGACGTTGGCTGATCTTGGTGACCGCCGAAATGTCTTCCAGCGCAAAGCCGCGAGCTAAGCGCTCCTTGCGCAGTTCTTCTCCAAAACTTCCCATCGGCGACCATACATGGGTCAATGACCCATGGAGGAATTTCAACTTCACGATAAACCGGCTTTGACCGCGGGTCAAAACGATTCCTTGGCTAAAGGCTCTATTTTTGAGGGTTTGAATACACTTTTGTAATAGTGCGAATTCGGCAAAACCCTGCTTTCTGCTGTTCCGTCCCGCCCAAGCTCGGCTGTTACCCTTGATAAGTAGGCTTCGCGACACTGCGATGCGCGCTAGTACCAGGCTCGAACATGAATAAGCTCATCTTTGCCAACCTGCTCCACCGCCCTATGCGCTCGGTTATCAGCGTGTTGGCCGTGGCCATTGAAGTCATCATGATTCTGTCGATTGTAGCCATTTTCATGGGCATGCTCGACAGCCAGAAAGAGCGCACCAACGGCATCGGCGCCGACCTGATGCTGCTGCCCTCAAACGCCAGCGTATTCAATGGTCTCGGCAGCCCGTCCATGCCAATCCGGGATCAGGAGGTCCTGGTGAAGCTGCCGCACGTCGAGGTAGTTTCGCCGGCAATTCAGAGGATCACCACCAATGGGAGCATCGAGATTCTCTACGGGATCGACTTCGATAGCTTCAATGCGCTCAAGCCGTTTGTCTTTTTAAGTGGCGGAAAATTTGCGGGCCCCAACGACGCCATCATTGACGACAAGTTTGCCGCGAGCAAGAATCCCGCGACCGGCAAGCCCTACATGGCGGGCGACACGGTGAAGATTCTTGGCCAGCCATTCCGCGTCTCCGGCATTGTCCAACAGGGCAAGGGCGGCCGAAAGCTGATCCCGCTTGAAACCATGGGAGAACTCATGGGCGCCGATGGCAAGGCCTCCCTCTTCTACATCAAATGTGACAACCCGGCCAACGACGACGCAGTCATGGATGAGATTCGCGGAATACGAGGTTTTGGCAACAACACTCTGCTGACCGTCGACAGCTGGATGGATCAGATGACACCCGACAATCTTCCCGGCTTCAACCTGGCGCTTGAAATCGTGACCGGAATCGCCGTCATTATTGGTTTTCTGGTGATTTTTCAGTCCATGTACACGGCCATACTTGAGCGGACCCGGGAGATCGGCATCCTCAAGTCAATGGGCGCGTCAAAATTGACGATCGTAACCGCGGTGCTTCGCGAGTGCGCGCTGCTGGCAGCTGCCGGCGTCCTGGTCGGAATTGCGGGAACGTATGGCTTCGGCGCTGTGATGACGCACTTCTTTCCCACGCAGACATTTGAAATCACGGGAACCTGGGTTGCCTATGCTGCGCTGATCGCCTTTATCGGATCACTCTGTGGCGCGCTCTATCCCGCATGGATGGCCGCCCGCAAAGATCCGATTGATGCGCTGGCGTACGAATAGCGAACGCATTGTCTCTCTTTGTCTTGCGGCATTTCTTTATACGATCTTCATGAGTCCGCGTTTAACCTTTGCTAGTATCGCTACATCACACGCATTTCCAGAAACTGCGCCACTTCTAGTTGTGCAGGGCCTTTTCAATTTCACGATTCGCTGTACCGCCTGAACTTGCTTGATTCGATCGAAGGGCTGAGCGATCGCGAGATTCCATCTGCAGGCGTCTGGTCCCAGAGACTTTGAGCGGACCCCGGAAAAGGCTCCATCTGCCGCCTATGTTGCACGGCATTGATTTCCATCCTTCTGGAGACGCAAGAGCAACCGATCAAAATTAAAAGGAGAGCCCATGACGAAGGAAAAGTGTATCTGCCCCCAGCGAATTCTAGCCGCGTTCGTATTGTCGGCGTCTTTCGTTGCATTTTCAGGTGTATTCGCGCGGTCCCAGAACGCTGGGTCGGCCACCATCAACGGAGCCGTATCTGATGCCAACGAAGCGGTAGTTCCAACGGCAATGGTGACGGTGATTGATGTCGATACCGGCATCGAGCATGTTTACAAGACTGACTCGGCCGGGCTCTATTCGGCTCCCTTCCTCATTCCAGGGCACTATGAGATTGATGGCACAGCTCCCAACTTCGGCAAGGTCGAAGAAAAAGGCATTACGCTCCTCGTGGGCCAGACACTTACGATCAATCTCATCCTGAAAGTCAGCGGGACCGACACGACTGTTGAGGTCTCAGCCAACAACGAAATTCTCGACACCGAGAAGACTGAGGTTTCTCAAGTCGTCGACACGCACTTGGTTGCAAATCTGCCCGTCAACGCGCGCAACTGGAGCGACTTCGTTCTTCTCACTCCCAATGTGACGCAGGACGGCGGCAGCGGGCTAGTCAGCTTCCATGGCATCAGCGGCCTCTATAACCAGAACTACGTTGACGGCGCCAATAACAATCAGATGCTGTTCTCTGAAGCCCGTGGCCGCGCCAGCGGAGCTCCATATATCTACTCCATCGACGCCATCAAGGAGTTCCAGGCAGACACTTCAAACTACTCCGTCGAATTCGGTCAGGCCGCGGGGGGCCAGGTGAACGCCATTACCAAGAGCGGTTCCAATAACCTCCATGGCGATCTGTTTTATTTTCTGCGCTATCCGACGCTGAATGCTCTCGATCCGTTTACCAAGTACTCTGCGCTCTACAATCAGTCGAACCCCACGATCGCTGCGTTCCTTTTGACGCAACCTACCCACCAGCAGCAGCAGTTCGGCGGGTCCGCAGGCGGCCCGTTCATCAAAGACAGGCTGTTCTACTTCTTTACCTATGACGGGTTCCGCAAGGTCGGCAAAGCCCTCTATACGGACACGAACACTATATCGACGACTCCTTCCATTGGCACTCCAAACACCAACACCATTACACCGACGCAGTGCCCCACCACGATTACCGCGACGCAGTGCACCAGCGGCATTCAATTTCTGATCAGCCAATCAACCGCAGCGCCATCTCGATTCCAGAAAGAAGATCTGTTCTTTCCGCGCCTGGACTTCCATCTCAACAGCAAGAACGATGTTTTTGCTGACTTTAACTTTGTGAACTATCAATCCTCCTATGGCTATGCCGGAGGTGTGACGTTTACCAACAGCTCGCCCAGCACCAATGGACCCACCTTCTACCACGAGCGATTTATCGTGGGCGGATGGACAACGCAAATTGGCAGCGCCAGCGTGAACGAGTTCCATGGGCAATGGGGGCGCGACTTGGAGACTGCGGGAGCCTATGCATCAGGACCGAATGTAAGTATGGGTGCGGACGCATTCGGCATGCCCAACGCATTGCCACGCGCGGCAGAGCCGGATGAACATCGAATTCAGTTGAGTGATGTCTTCTCAACGACCCACGGCCGGCACACTTTTAAATTCGGCGGCGACGCCAATATCGTCCACGAGGTCATGATCAACCTCTACCAAGGTGGCGGTCTATACAGCTACGGTGAATCAAACAACGAGGCCAACTTCCAGGACTGGATACAGGATGCCTTTGCCGGCCAGGCCGGCGACACCGATCCCTATGCGGGCTACCACTACAAAACCCTGATCCAAACCGTGGACCAGTTGAACAAAACTCCTGGAACACAGGGCAAGGACGACTTCTGGATGAAGATGTACGACGGCTTCGCCGAAGATACCTGGAAATTGGCACGCAACTTCACGGTGACGGCAGGCGTGCGTTACGACGTCCAGCTCACTCCCAATCCCGGTTTGGTAAACCACCTATTCGATCCGATCTCCGCGGAATACACGAGCTCCATCAAGAATGTGCTGGATCGTGTTCAGCCGCGCGTGGCTTTCTCATGGTCGCCATATAACGGAACAGTGGTTCGCGGCGGCTACGGATTATTCTCCGCGCTCAACCAGGGCAGCACTTACTACGCAATGCGCGTGGAAAACGGAGTGGTCCAGTTGAACTACACGTTCGCCGGATGCTATTCAAGCACGGAACCACCCAACACAGTCTGCCCCACTCCTCCTGCAGCCGGTTCGAGATTGCAGTACCCGAACCTTCCCTACCAGCCTTCTGGCCCAGCCCTGTCGGCGGCGCTTTACCCAAGTGGAGGCGCCGCGCCAACCGTCAATCTGCCGGCGACCTCGGTGGTCAGCTACAGCTTCCACGGTTTGGATCCAAACTTTGTGCCGCCTTACGCTCATGAGATGAACCTGAGCGTGGAGCAATCGTTGCCTGGCAAGCTCTCATTGCAGGTAGGTTATGTCGGCACGCGCGGAATGCGCCTGCCGGTATTTGTCGATTCAAACCTGATTGGCCAGAAACCCAGTGGCATGGCCACCTACACGGTTCAGGATGCAACCAATACCGTAACCAAAACCATTACCGTTCCGGTTTATCTGCCCACTGATCGCCGGAACACCGCCCTTTCCAGCTTCAATACCGGTTTCAGCGTGGCCAATACCTGGTACAACTCCATGGCCGTCACTGTGCGCCGGCCGTTTGCAAACGGGCTCGAAGTGCTTGGCAACTACACTTGGGCGCACGCAACAGATACCGGCCAGGTTCAGGGCAACAACGGTACTTTTTATGGCGGTGACGTCCCGTCAGACCCCAATAACCTGCGATTCGACAATGGACCATCCGATATCGATATTCGCAACCGCGGATCGCTCACCTTTGTTTATCAACCCGAGATCATGGAGGGTAACGTGTGGATGAAATATATCGTCGATGGCTTCCAGTTTTCGGGAGCGGAGATCGCCTCGGGAGGCGAGCCCATCTTCCTCGGTGTTTCCGGCACAATCTACTCGGGGAACACGAGTCCATCAAGCTACGCGGATGAGGGAGGTATCTTCGGCGGAGCCATCAGTTCCGGCTCAGGTGGTGCTACCAGCGGACATCCCCCGCAGATCGGGCGCAACAGCATCTCCATGCCGGGATTCAACGATTTCGATTTCCGGGTCACGCGTGATGTCCCGATTCACGAAAGCATCCACATGCAGTTCAACGCGGAAGCCTTCAATCTGTTGAATCATACTGTCATCACCGGCGTGCAAAGCACCTACACAACGTTCCTGGCGCCAGGCGCGAGTGTAACGGTGAACGCAACCACGGGTCTGAAATATACCTGCGCTGCGATCACGCCGCCTGTCGGCTCCAGAGACTCCGGGTGCTTTGTGCCCTACCAGGGCACAGGGCTCACGGCCTTCGGCACAACCTCAGCCACAAACACCAGTACTCTCTACGGCTCGCGCCAATTGCAGTTCTCAGCAAAGTTGTTCTTCTAAACGTCGTCAATGCAGATCAACAGGGCGGCGGCTTCGGCTGCCGCCCTTTTTGTCGTCTGTTCATAGCGATTCCTGCAGCGCTCGAGATTCCTTCGGCTAGGGAGAATCAGCGATACTTAAAGGCGGAGCTCCGCGCAGTGCGGACCCGTCGAGTGAGCCGTGCCGATTCAAACTCAAAACCTCGTCTCGATCGATGCCATTCGCGCTGCCGCGTTGCGTATTGCGCCGATTGCGATGAAGACGCCGCTGGTGCGCGCGGCGTTTCCTGGAGTGTCCGGCTACGGCACGGGCAGGGAGATTTGGCTCAAGGCGGAGAGCCTGCAACCGATAGGCGCATTCAAGATTCGCGGCGCAGCAAACAAGATTCTTCAACTGACGGCTGAACAAATTGCTCGCGGAGTTATTACCTATTCGAGTGGAAATCATGCTCAGGGCGTGGCCTACGCAGCCCGCGAGGTTGGGGCTAAAGCGGTCATTGTCATGCCGTCGAATGCACCCGCCATCAAGCGCGCGGCCACGCTTGCCCTCGGCGCTGAGGTCGTCGATGTAGGCCTGGCCTCGAGTGAGCGCCTTGCTGTTGCTGAAGAACTCGTACAAAAACACGGCTATGTCGTCATTCCGCCCTACGACGACGAGCAGATTATTACCGGGCAGGGAACGTGTGGTCTGGAAATTGTCGAAGACCTGCCCGACGTTGACCTCGTTGTCTCGCCGGTTTCCGGCGGAGGCCTGCTCAGCGGAGTTGCTGCGGCGGTGAAACAACTCAGCCCTAAAACCAAGGTGTTTGGCGTTGAACCGGAGCTGGCCGGCGACACCGCCGAGAGCTTTCGCGCCGGCAAAATCGTCACCTGGCCGGCAGAGCTAACCAGCCGAACAATTGCAGACGGCTTGCGCACGCAGAGCGTGGGGGTGCGCAACTTCGCCCACATCCAGGCCTTCGTTGACGGCATTATTACTGTGACTGAGGCCGAAATCCTCGCCGCCATGCGCGCCATTGTGGCTGCCACGCGGCTCGTTCCAGAGCCCAGCGGGGCCGTCGCGGCAGCCGCACTGCTCTTTCATGTGGATCAATTGCCAAACTATCGCAAAGCCGTAGCCGTCGTGAGTGGAGGCAACGTCGATCCGGCGCTGCTCGCCCAGGTGCTCACTGAAACTAATCCGTAACGTCGTTCAACTATGATTTTGCATACGATGAATCCGCGGAAACATGCGCCTCTTGCTCTCTTATTAGGAACCGCGCTCGTGTGCGCTGCATGGCCCGCGCACGCCGACAAGAAGCCGCAGCAGGATGTGAAACCCATGGCCGGTCCGCGGGCTACTGTCCTGCGCGTCACCTGGCTGTACATTTCGCCCGACGTCGGCTCGCAAAAGGTCGAGAAGGTGCAAATCGGCCGTGAAATGGTCGTCGCAGAAAAGAACGGCGCGTGGATGCGCGTCTTCGCTAACACCGATATCGAAGAGCAGCACAATGACAGGGATACGCCGATGGTTGGCAGCGACGAGACGCCGCCACCGGTCTCGGGGTGGCTTGAGGCCAAGGGGATCGTGGAAGAAACGACGCCCGGCGGCGATCAGATTCTTATGGGTGCAGCCGCCAATCAAGAGGCACTGGCGACGAATCCGCGCGGTCCGGCAAATGCTGCTCAGAATGCGGGCTTGCTGTATCGCCGTGTTGCTGAAATGTTCCCCAATTCGCCGCTCGCGCCCGAAGCCGCATGGCGTGCAGCCGACATTCAGTGGCAAGTGGAGAAAGCCGACGCCGCCACCCTGCCTTCGGCACGCGAACGAGACCCGGCGTTCCGCATGGGCATGGACGAAGACGCGTTGCGCAAGGTCATCAAAGACTATCCCCGCTCGCGCTGGGCAGCATTTGCGGCATTCGACCTGATTGACAACAAGCTCTGTGGCGATTGGGAAGGTTCAACGCAGTGCCCGGAAAAAGAAGCCGACATCTACCTCAAATACGCCGACGAATACCCCGACGGCCCTCGTACTGCGCGAGCCCTCTATGAGGCTGTCTATCGTTTCGCGGTTTTGAAAGATATGTATGACGCCAACGGGGACGACAAGAAGAGCGAAAACGCCCACAACCAGGCGCGCACTGTGACTGCGCAATTAAAAGCCCATTTTGCGGACTCAGACTACACCTTGCAGGCCGGCGCACTGGTGTACAAATTGGATGAAGGGGTTCCTGTCTACGGCATCGAGCGGGAGTGAGCAGCACATGGCCTCCCGGTCGCGCTGCGAGACGCATCAGAGAGAAAGCCAGGAGGCTTCTTGAGCCCGTATATTCTGTCGATTCTTTTAGGAATCGTTGAAGGTTTGACTGAGTTTTTGCCGGTTAGTTCGACGGCGCACCTGCGCATTGCCGAAGCGCTGATGAAAATCCCGCTGGGCGATTCTGCTTGTTCCGTAGGCAACGCGGCTTGCCTTCAGGATGTCGCCTACTGGAATATGTACACGATCGTCATCCAGGTGGGCGCAATCATGGCGCTATGCCTGCTTTTCCTTGAAAGGATCGTCAACTTTCTCCGCACCTTTCCCGACGGCGAAAGCGGGGACCGTACCTGGCTCACTCACCCCATCTCTCTCACGCTCATCGCTTTTGCGTTCACTTCCGTCCCTGCTCTGCTGCTGCGCAAATGGAGCGAAAAGAATCTGGACAACATGAATGCCATGGCCATTGCGCTGCTCGCCGGCGGGATTGTCATGTGGGTTGTTGACGCCTGGAGCGAGCGTCATGAGGCGAGCACCACGCACGTTGAAGAGATGACTCTCCCGCAAGCGATCTGGATTGGAATTTGCCAGGCCCTTTCGGCCATCTTTCCGGGCACGTCGCGCTCGATGTCCACCATCGCCGCCGGCCAGATTGCGGGTCTCGATCGGCCCTCGGCGCTTGAGTTCAGCTTTCTGCTTTCCATCCCTACGATGATTGCCGCGACCGGCTGGGATTTGATCAAAGAAGTTCATCCCTCCAAGTCGGCCAATGCCGCTGTTGCCACCGCTCATGTGGTTATGAATGGGGAGCGCTGGTTGGTGCTGATCATCGGCACCGTCGTCTCGTTTATCGTGGCATTGGGGGTTGTCGAGTGGTTCCTCCACTGGGTGCGCAAGCACGGTTTCACCGTGTTCGCCATCTACCGCATTTTGTTGGGCATTTCGCTTCTGATATGGGGCGCGAGGCTGATCGCGCACTGAATCGGGTTAGCCTAAGCTTCAGCTCGAAATTTCTTTCCACATATCAACGGATCAATGGTTAATGTCGGTGGTTCCCCCGCCGCGGTTTTGCCCTGTTTTGCTCTAGCGCGCCCCTCCATACGCCGATAATAGAAGTTGCTCTGGGATGATTTACTTGCTCTTCCGTGTTCTGCCGATAAAGTTCTGCCAATAAAGCCTTGGCCGAAAGACGGTGAGCGAAACCGCCCTTGTGATGAAGCCCATCCGCATTGTTCTGTCGCCTACCCGTAGCCGCCCCTTGAACGTGTTTCTGGGGGTGATGCTGGTTCTGGTCTCGCTTCTTCTTTTCCTCGCTCTGGCAACCTATCACTCTTCTGACCCCTCCCTGAACACGGCCTCAGATTCCGCGACGGCCCGGAACTGGGTCGGTCTATTCGGCGCGTACCTGAGCGATGTGCTGCTGCAAACGCTCGGTCTGACGGCTTTTCTGTTGCCGGTTTGGATGGGCGGCGTTGCCTGGACGTGGCTGCAATCCCGGCCCGGAGGCTCGCCGATTCTGCGTTGGATGGGTACAGTGTTCGCCCTGGTCTTTCTGCCCACGGTCTTTGGACTGCTGCCCTGGCATTGGCGATGGCTGCACATGGTCCCTGTCGAAGGCGTGGTCGGACGGCTCGTAGCCGGAGTCCTGGTGGTCTATCTGAACATTCAGGGCGCCTGGCTGGTCGCGGCTGCGTTTGCCGCCTGCGGTCTCTATTTTGCTTCGGCGATCAGCTTCTGGGTCATCCGCGAGAGCTTCGCGGAGCGCTGGGCCCAATTCTGCTCCTTCCGTGACCGATGGCGCGAGCGCCGCGATGCGCGCGCGGAACAGCGGGCGGAGAGCGAGACTTCGAGCGCGGAACGGAACGCCCCCGTGCCATTCCCGAGGCTCGTCACCGTTGACGGTCCCGAAGAGGAATCAGAGCCTCCGCGCTGGCCGGCTAAGCCGCCTCTTTTCGTTCTTCAAGCGCCGGCGCGCGCCGCAGCAAGACTCGCTCGATGAGATTCCTGCCTACCAGCGGAGGGAAATACCTCAGGAATTGGATGAACCTGCAGCGGAAGCAATTCCGATTACACAGCGCAGGCCGAGTATTTGGGAGCGGAAGCTTTCGGAACCGGCAATGGCAGCGCAGCCGACTGCCGCGGCTTCGGTGCAGGCCATTTCCGCGCCAAGCCAGCCTGTGGCCGTAAAGCCGATGAATCCATGGCCGGCCGTGAAGCCGGAGCCGATTCACGATTTGCCGGAACCTCATGCGGACGCAATCGCCATTCACGATCGTGCCGACGCGCAACTGCGCACGGTTACGATTGCGCCCAAGAACGTGAGCGGCTTCAAACTGCCATCGAGCACGCTGCTGAGCGCAGGTGAAGCGCCGCAATCGGTGCGAGAGGACGAGCTTCGAGAAGAAGCCAAAATCCTGGTGGAGAAATGCGCGGAGTTCGATGTGCGCGGCCAGGTGGTGCAGATCAATCCCGGCCCCATGGTCACAACCTTCGAGTTCAAGCCCGAGGCCGGCGTCAAATACTCGCGCGTTACCGGACTTGCCGACGACCTCTGCCTCGCCATGCGCGCCGAAAGCATTCTCATTGAACGCATGGCCGGCAAAAGCACGGTGGGCATTCAAGTGCCCAACCATGAGCGCGAAACCATTCACCTGCGCGACGTGATCGAAAGCGATACTTTCATCAAGGCGCGTTCACGCCTCACGCTCGCGATGGGCAAAGACATCAATGGCCGCATAGTCACCGCCGATCTGGCCTCCATGCCGCATATTCTGATTGCAGGATCGACCGGAGCAGGCAAATCCGTGGCCATTAACGCCATGATTACGAGCTTGCTCTATCGCACCACGCCCAATCAGGTGCGGCTCATCCTCGTCGATCCCAAGCGCGTCGAACTCGGTATGTACGAGGGCATTCCCCACCTCTTTACGCCGATCATCACCGAGCCCAAATTGGCCGCCAATGCTCTGCGCAACGCCGTACGCGAGATGGAGCGCCGCTTGAAGCTTCTGGCCAGCCGCAGCGTGCGACATATCGACCAGTACAACAAGCTTTTCGAGGGCTCGATGCCTTCGCTCTTCGACGAGGGCGAGCAGGAAGAGCCGCTGCCCTACATCGTCATCATCATCGACGAACTTGCTGACCTGATGATGCTGGACCGCGCCAACGTCGAAGAATCGATCACGCGCCTCGCGCAAATGGCGCGCGCCGTGGGAATTCACCTCATCCTCGCGACGCAGCGGCCGAGCGTCGATGTCATCACCGGCCTTATCAAGGCCAACGTTCCCACCCGCATCAGCTTCCGCCTCGCGACCAAGGTTGATTCTCGCACCATTCTCGACACAAACGGGGCTGAAGCGCTGCTGGGTCGCGGCGACATGCTCTTTTTGCCGCCGGGCACAAGCCGCTTAATGCGCCTGCATGCTCCTTACGTGAGCGAGAAAGAGACTGCAGCCGTGGTCGACTTCTGGAAGTCGCAAGGCACGGCGGAATACGTCGAGGGCTTCCTCGAGTCGCCCAAGGATGAGCACAAATCCATGGACGGCGAAAACGGAGACGCGAATGAAGACGATCCGATGTTCGACGATGCCGTTCGCCTTGTCTTCGAATTCGGCAAAGCCTCCACGTCGCTGTTGCAGCGCCGCTTGCGCGTTGGATATGGGCGTGCCGCGCATCTGATCGACCTGATGGAGCGCGACGGCCTTGTCGGCGCAGCAGACGGCCCGCGTCCCCGCGAGCTACTCAAGGCTCCGGGCTGGCTTCATGAGGTCGCCGTCGGCAACGATTAATTGACGCTTTCATATTGCCCGCCGCCGACAGCCTTTCTGCTCGACGGATCATAATATTGCGCGTTAGTCGCCCTCAAATGCGGTATGCTACACTCCCCTTTGTAAACGCTTACTCAACCCGCGAAACCGGCATTTTTTCGGTCTAGACTGTGACCTCGGAAGCATCCAAAAGCGGGGGGTCGCCCCTAAAGGCGCGTTCTGCTTGACAAGTATGCGAGTAAAGCAATTTACTTAGGGGCGAACGTTTAGCAGCGGTTTTTCAGACGTATTCTCGTCGTTTCAGGTGATGTTCATGTTCGGGTTAGTCCCAGCCTCCGTTGCCGGGGGATATCTTGGCTCTGTGCCAAGCCTGCTTGCCTTCAGCGCTGGCCCGCTCGCGAGCCTGAGCCCGCTCGATATTGCCGTCATCGCCATCTACTTCACGATGGTCCTCTGGATCGGCTTCTACCTCAAGAAGCAGGCCAACACCAGCGAAGAGTTCTTCATGGCCGGCCGTGAGATGACCGCCTGGATCGCGGGATTGAGCTTTGTCTCCGCCAATCTTGGTTCGCTGGAACTGATGGGTTGGGCCGGATCTGCGTATCAGTACGGCATCCTGGCCGCGCACTGGTATTGGATTGGCGCCATCCCCGCCATGCTCTTTCTGGGCATGGTGATGATGCCCTTTTACTACGTCTGCAAAACCCACTCCGTGCCGGGCTACCTCAAACTTCGCTACGGCCAGGGCGCGAGCATCGTCTCCGCGTTTTCATTCGCCTTCATGACCGTGCTCATGAGCGGTGTGAATATGTTTGCCATGGCCGAGGTGATGAAGGTTGTCCTTGGCTGGAACCTGAACTTTTCTATCATCGTCTCCTCGCTCGCAGTGGCAGTCTATGTCGCACTTGGCGGTCTGCGCTCCGCAATTTTTAATGAGGTTCTGCAGTTCGTGCTCATCTGGGGCGGCGCGCTGCTGGTGCCGATTCTTGGCCTCGTAGAGGCCGGCGGCTGGACGGGGTTCAAGGCTAAGCTTGCTCGCGACATGGCCACGGGCGCCGTTGCAAATGGCGACTATACGCACATGTGGCGCAGCATGGGCCACTTCGCCGACAACCCGATGGGAATTCATTGGACGGGCATCGTCTTCGGCCTGGGATTCGCCATCAGCTTCGGCTACTGGACAACGGACTTTCTTGTCGTGCAAAGAGTTCTGGCTGCCAACAATCTTCGCTCTGCCCGCATGGCGCCGGTCATTGGTTCGTTCTTCAAAATGGCGGTTCCCTTTATCGTGATTCTGCCCGGCTTGCTGGGCCTGGTTGTTCTGCAGAATCCCGATGGCAGCCTAATGCACCTTGTGGCTGAGAACCTGGCCACTCCGGGATCTGGACTGCACAGCTACAACGAGGTGCTGCCGCTGATGCTGGTGCGCTATTGTGCGCCTGGTCTTTTGGGCCTTGGCATCACAGCGCTCATCGCCGGCTTTATGAGCGGCATGGCCGGCAACGTGACCGCATTTTCCGCGGTGTGGACCTACGACATTTACCAGCCGCTGATCAACAAGAACGCCAAAGACGAGCACTACGTCACCGTCGGCCGGTGGGCGACGCTTCTCGGCGTGATCGTCTCTATTGGGACTGCGTACCTGGTGATGTCCGCGGCCGGCATCATGGATTATGTCCAGGCGCTTTTCAGCTTCTTCATATCACCTTTGCTGGGCGTGGTGTTGATGGGCATGTTCTGGAAGCGCGCAACCAAAGCGGGCGGCTTCTGGGGATTGCTGATCGGCACGTTGACCTCAATAAGCCTGTGGGCATGGGTCCATTTCTATCCCGCGGCTCTGCGCTATGTCGCCCTCTCTTCGGACGCCAAGGCAATGGCCGAAGACATGTACCGCGCTTTGTGGTCGGTGATCACCTCCGTGCTGGTCACCTTAGTGGTGAGCCTGTTTACTAAGCCCAAACCACTGGCGGAGCTGGACGGCGTAGTCTACGGCGCGACAAAACTGCCGATAGAAGAGCCGGTGCCTTTCTACAAGAACGAGTGGGCCTGGACAGCGCTTGCAATCGTTCTGTTCCTGGGCCTCAACATCTACTTCTGGTAAGGAGACACCGCATGCATTCCGGGCATATCTCAATTTGGTTCTTTATCGGAGTGCTCTTGACGATTTATGGCGCAATGATCCTGGGCGAAGGGGTCCTCGAACTCGTCACAGGGCATCTCCCCAATGTTGTTTTGGCCAACCTGCATGCACCTGTGTGGTGGGGCGCGTTGCTGTTGTCTCTCGGCATTTTTTATAGCTTACGATTTCGCCCGAGCCGCAACGGTTAAGCATTGATTGCGGAATCAAGGAGCACATAGATGGCAACGGAACGCAAGATGACGTTTGGAATCGTGGTGGGAAATCGCGGCTTTTTCCCCCACCATTTGGCCAAGACCGGCCGGGAAGAGATTATCGCCGCTTTGGAAGCAGCGGGCGCGCGGCCCATCGTGCTCAGTCCGGAAGAGTCAAACTACGGTGCGGTTGAAACTTACGCGGAGTCGCAGCGCTGCGCCGAACTGTTCAAGAAACACGCTGAAGAGATCGATGGCATTATCGTCACGCTGCCCAACTTTGGTGAGGAGCGTGGCATTGTCGACGCCATACGACTCTCGGGCCTGAAGGTTCCTGTGCTGGTGCAGGCTACGCCTGACCGATCCGACAACATGACCATCGCTGTGCGCCGCGACAGCTTCTGCGGCAAAATGAGCGCCTGCAACAACATGATGCAGTACGGCATCAAGTATTCGCTTACGACGCTGCATACTGAGACCGTAAACTCGGCCGAATTTAAAGCCGATCTCGAATGGTTCTCTCAAGTCTGTCGCATCGTCAAGGGCCTTAAAAACTTGAAGATCGGTTCCATTGGCGCGCGACCAGCGGCCTTCAACACCGTCCGCTATTCCGAGCGCATCCTCGAGACGGCTGGCATCTCGGTCGAGCCGATCGATCTCTCGGAGATATTCGGCCGCATCAATCGCATGAAAGACAACGACGACGCTGCGCAGGCGAAGTTGGCAGCAATCAAGAAATATGTCACGACTGCCGGCATTCCTGAAGCCGCACTGCTCAAGATGGCCAAACTGGGCGCGGTCGTCGATGGCTGGATGAAGCAGACCCATTGCACAATCAGCGCAGTGCAGTGCTGGACATCGATGGAGGAGTTCTTCGGTGTGGTGCCGTGCACCATCATGAGCATGATGTCGGAGCAACTCATCCCTTCAGCCTGCGAAGTCGATGTGCCAGGCACCCTGAGCATGTACATGATGGCGCTCGCCAGCGGCACGCCCTCCGCGCTGCTCGACTGGAACAACAACTACGGCAGCGATCCCAACAAGTGCGTCTGCTTCCACTGCTCCAACCTGCCCAAGCACTTCTTCAAGGAAGTCAGGATGGATTTCCAGCAGATCATCGCCGGGACCGTGGGCAAAGAAAATACCTACGGGACTTGCGAAGGCGTCATCAGGCCCGGCGCTATGAGTTTCGCGCGTTTCTCCACTGACGACCGGCGTGGCGTGATCCGCGGCTACACCGGCGCGGGCCGATTCACTGACGATCCACTTGAAACTTTCGGCGGCGCAGGCGTGGCGGAGATACCACAATTGCAGAAGCTTCTCAAGTACATCTGCCGCGAGGGCTTCGAACATCATGTGGCCGCGAACTTCAGCGACGTGTCGAAGTCTGTGCACGAGGCCGCGCGCTACCTGGGCTGGGAGAGCCACTATCATCCTGCGCTCGAAGAATAGCCGAGTGCCTGTAATTGTCGATCTTTGGAAAATGCCAAAAAGAAAGGGCCCCAAAAGGGGCCTTTTTCTGTAATTCAGAAGATCTGCATCGGCGGAAACTAAGTTTGCTCTACGCCCTCAGCCGGCTCAAGCGTCAGCCGCGCAACCAGTACAACGAGCGCAACCCATAGCAAGTCTGCACCGAGCAGGTGTGCGATCTGCAGCCAAACCGGCGCCAGAAACACTACATCGAGAGCCCCCAGCACGTACTGAGCCGCCAGGAGAATCAGTACGAGCGTTGAGAGACGCCGATTATCCCAGTGAGTGCGCTGCTTTGCGGCGCGCACCAGCAGCCAGACGAGAAAAACGCTCGCCAAAACCGCGACTGTGGGATGCGTCCAGCGCCAGCGCACCAACCATCCGCTCGTAGCCGAAAAATCCTGCGTCAGCGCCGCCCCCAGCGAAGTAGCTGGAAAAAGCGTGTCGCCCAGCGCGGCCAACGATCCGGTAACGCCGACAATCAGCACAACGACGATAGATGCAATTGCCCCGAAAGGTGCGACGAACCGAACCTGCTTGCGCATGTATCCATTTCGGCGGCTGAGCAGATGCGCAGTCAGAGTGAGCGCGGCGAGTAGCAGCAGAGTATTGGTCAAGTGCAGCGCCAAGTAGGGCGCACGCAATGGCGACTGGCTCTGTGCCGTGAGCCCGAGCTTGACCAGAAAGGCTCCGATCGCCGCCTCGACCAAAGTGAACGCAACGGAGGCGATTGCTGCGCCGCGCGCAAGATGGCCCCGCGGCGTGCGCGCAAACGTCCACCAAAGAAGTGCAACGACGGAGAAGAACGAGAGGCCGCTCGTAATGCGATGCGTGAACTCGATCATCGTATCGATTCGCGCCGAGTGCTGGATCATGGTTCCATTGCAAAGCGGCCAGTGATCGCCGCATCCTGCTCCCGAGCCCGTAGCGCGCACCAACCCGCCCCACAAAATCACGGCGATGAAGTAAGCCAGCACCCCCCACGCAAATCGCCGCAACGCAAGCGAGGGAAGACGACGAGTTTGCGCCGGCGCGGCGACGGTAGTCATGCGGGACTCCAATGCGAACTCACCAGTGTAGAACACGAGATCGCTCTCACCGATTGGAACACGGCCTGGCTCGGGCGTATACTGTGTCTTACTCGGAGGTAAGACGCATGGCGCACATGGCCACTGTCAGTTCAAAAGGCCAACTGGTGATTCCCGCGGAGATCCGGAAGAAATTGCGGATAAAGGGCGGAACCCGTGTTGCCGTGAACGAACGCGATGGACAGATCACTCTCACTCCAAACCCGTATGAAGCACTTTTGGCTCTTCGAGGGTGTTTAAGCCATGTGAAAGAAGACGTCGAAGGCCTGATGATGGAAGAGCGTCGGAGAGATCGTGAGCGCGAGGAATCCAAGTACCGGGAGATGCAGTGAAAGAGTACGTGCTGGACGCGAACGCATTGGTGCGCCTATATCGCGATGCGCGGGGAGCAGGAACCGTTGAGAATCTGATCCGGCAGGCAAGATCGGGCAATGCCCACCTTGCAATTTCAGTCATCAATTTGAGCGAAGCGGCCTGTGTGCTGGCAAAGTATTTTGGGACAGACAAGGCTCTCAGATGTATCGAGGCCACGCGCGGGGCAATAGAGATTGTAGCGGTATGGGAGCGCCAAGCTCTGGATACGGCTGTGCTGCGGCTTCGCTACAAGCTTGGGCTTGCCGACAGCTTTGCCGCGGAGTTGGCAATGCGCACAGGGGCCACGCTTGTCACAGCGGATCCGGACTTCGCTAAACTCGGAAAACAATTGAAAGTGCTAGCTCTGCCGCGGCACTCGGCCTAGATACCAACCGGGCCGGCCATCGCGGACCGGCCCGCTTACTCGCCCATCAGCCGCACCACATGATTCACGATCATCAGGTCTTCGAGAGCCGGAATCACGCGCACGGTGACCGGAGAGTTCTCGGCCGAAATGACCGTTGCCCCGCGTGTGTGGTTACGCTTCTCGTCGACCACAATCCCAAGCGCCCCCAGTCCGGCGCAGATTTCGGCGCGCGAAGCGCTGTCGTTTTCGCCGATGCCGCCTGTGAAAACCAGCATGTCGAGACCGTTCAACTCCGCCACATAGCTCCCGATCCAGCGCGCGATGGTCCAGCAGAATTTGTCCACGGCAAGTCGCGCTTTGGCGTTCCCTTTCGCGATTGCTTCGCGCAAATCGCGCATGTCATTCGACAAATCGCTCATGCCCAGCAAGCCGGATTTGTTGTTGACTACTACTTCAAGTTGATCGGCCGCAGCCGCCACGCTCCCGGTCGTCTCCGCGATCTTACGCAGAATAAACAGGAGCACGCCGGGATCGATATCGCCGGTTCGCGTTGCGCTGATAATGCCTCCTGTGGGAGTCAGCCCCATCGACGTATCGATGCTTTCGCCATTGCGAATCGCAGTGATCGACGCGCCGTTCCCCAGGTGCGCCACGATCAACTTCTCCGGCACGTCGGGTTGCAACTGGTACACAATCGACTCGCAAGAGATGCCGTGTGCGCCGTAGCGCCGCACACCCATCGCCGAATACTCCTCTGGAATCGGCATGTGCCGGGCAACCTCCGGCATCGTTCGGTGAAAATAGGAATCGAGAATCACGAAGTTCGGAATGCCGGGCAGGAGGCGCTGCGCCTCGCGCATAATAAAGATCGCGATCGGCGTGTGCAGCGGCGCGAATGCGGTGTAGCGCTCCATTTCGTCGATAAGTGCCGGCGTGATGCGCTGGTTATCGAGCACCGTCGGGCCCCCGCTGACCATGCGATGTCCGATGGCTGCTGGAGCAGGGAATTTACCGGAACTGAGCGCGTCGGCCACGAGCTTGAACGCGACCTCACGGCTCGGCAGCGACGGGGCCTGATCGATTAGCTTTTTGCCCGACGCGTCTGTGATCCAGAACTTGCCCTGATCGGTGCCAATGCCCTCGGCCGCGCCTTCAAGGAGCCGCTTCCGCTTGTCTTCGCGGGCCTCATATATTGAAAACTTGATGGAAGAAGAACCACTGTTCAAAACCAAAATCGGCAAACTGGACATGGTTCAAAACCTCCGCTTCAATTTGAGAATCTGCGATTCGAATCCGTACCAGAGCACGGTCGCCACCAAGGTGCTCATTAGGAGTCGGAATCCTACAATCGCCAGATTCCCGCTGGTTCCATATGCGTCCATCGCCCGATCGAACCATCCGAAGTAGATGAAGACCGCAATGTGCGTCATATATAGCCCGTAACTGATGCGGCCATAGAAGGGCAGCGGCCCTCGCCGCAACAATGCATTAATCGGATTGCGTGCTCCGGTCGATGCGATGGCCGCAACCATCGCGCCGGCAAAACCCACCGCCAGCGCGGAATCCAACAGTGATGTTCCACCGGCGATGGTGGCCGCTGCCGTGATGCCAAGCACAAGTGCGGAGAGACCGATTGCGAGCCATGCTCGACGGCTGAGCGTAAGCGTGTAGAACGCGAGCGCCAGCAAACTGCCCAGCGCGATCCCGTCCAGATGAATAAGCGTGTTCGTTGGCGTCATCCAATGGAGATTGGCGTGGCGCAGTATTGGCGATGCAACCAGCGCAGCCACCAGCACCACTGCCAGAGTCCACGGTGCACGCAGAAATCGCACGACCGGCGCCCACACAAAGTAGTACTGCTCTTCAATGGCCAGTGCCCATGACGGTCCAAGGGCGGGCGGCAAGGCGAGATGAAACAGATTCTGCACGCAGAAGATGTAAGCCAGCCAAGGCGCTGTCTTGATCGCATGCCATACAGGGCCGCCCACGAACCAATCCGCGTTCAGGTAGACGACCGCCAAGACAAGCAAATACACCGGCCATACGCGCAACGCTCTTCGCGCATGGAATTGATGGAAGTAGTGCGGCTTGTCCCGAGTTCCCAGCAGAATGCAGGTGATGAGGAAACCGCTCATCACAAAAAAGAGGATGACGCCCGCCCAGCCCCAAAGGCTGGCGTAATAGAGCCACGTTCCCTCGAGTCGAGGATGACAGTGATAGAGAACCACCGCCAGAATCGCCAGGCCGCGCAGCCCGTCGAGTTCCGGCAGGTAAGTGGGAAGCCAGGATGGACGTTGCATGGGCAAGTTCGTTTGCCGGAGAGTCACCGTCTCAGCGCCGTTTCATCCCGCCGCCAACTGCCGCGCTCGTTCGGTAGCCCGCATCACCGCTTTGATCAGTGTCACGCGCAAGCCGCCTTCCTCCAATTCAAGAATGCCGTCGATGGTGCATCCCGCAGGCGTGGTCACGGCATCCTTGAGCAGCGCCGGGTGATAGCCGGTCTCGAGAACCATCTTGGCAGCGCCGTATGCAGTCTGCGCGGCCAGTTGCGTGGCAACGTCGCGTGGCAGGCCTACCTTCACGCCGGCCTCGGCGAGCGCTTCAATGATGATGTAGAGATACGCCGGGCCGGACCCGGATAGTCCCGTCACCGCATCCATGTGCTTTTCATCGACGAGCACCGTGCGGCCCACAGTCTCAAACAGCCGCTGGGCCAACTGCATCTGCGCATCGCTCACAAAGCGCCCCCGGCACAGCGCAGCCGCACCGGCCCCCAGCGCCGAGGGAGTGTTGGGCATGGCGCGCACCACAGCAATTTGCATTCCCGCAGTTTCCTCAATGGAACGCGTCTTGACCGATGCGGCAAACGAGACCAGCAATTTCGCCGGCGTTAGCGCGGGCCTGATCTCCGCAATCAGATCCGGAACCTGGAACGGCTTTACACCCACCAGAATCAGATCCGACTGTTTGACGGCCTCAAGGTTGTTGGTGCTCACATCGACGCCCCATTGCGTGCTGAGCGCAAGCGCTCGCTCAGCGTGGCCTACGGTAGCGCGAATCTTGTCGGTGGCGAACAGGTTCTCTTTCAGAAACGCCTGCAACAGAATGCCACCCATCTTGCCTGCGCCCAGAACCGCCACGCGGATCTGAGGCAACTGCGCAGGGGTTTGCGGTGCCTCGACGGCGATCTCGCTCATACTTTGTCTTCCCCTCATTCAAGTTGATTTGAGCGCCCGCGAAGCTCTTGGCGCGCAGCTTGGCTTAAAACTCCGCTGCATCTTTCCCTGTATCTATTAAGGATACTCGCGTTGGGCGCGAAACCGCGCCCTATCGTTGGAATCGATTTTTCTCGAGATCGGCAGCCGGATTCAGGGAATTCAACGATTGAGCCAACATATGCGCGGATCTTCCCTCAATTTTGGGCGCGTTCGCCTAGCGACTAAGAGCAGCTTCGTTGACCAGAAAATCCTTCAGCACTGATTCCATCTTGTCAGTGCGGTCGGCCACCGACCAATTGGAGTCCCAAATCACGTAGCCGCCGGGCAGAGACAAAAACTTCTGGCCGCTGAGCGCCGCCGAAACTGCCGTCACCACCCAGGCGTCGGACTCAAGGATGTAGGGCGGAGCGCCTTCGTTTCCCGGATCCGGATTGCGCAATTCTGAAATGTGCTCGCCCATGTGCATTACGGCTCTCGTCAGCGAATCTCCCGGCAGGCGGTCAGAGTTAAATGTGCAATTGAAGAGCACGCCGTCCGGGGAGTCCTTTGTCCCCAATTGCTCATCTGCCGGCGATGCCTCGTTTGACGGCCCGTTGGCGGTAAAGACCCCTGTCGAATGGTCGCCCGCTTTTCCGTATACCGCTGATGCCCTGATTGCAGCGTCCTTCGGCGGACCCGCGGCGAGCCCGCTGGCCGCCTTTTGCGCGGCGGCAATGGCGCCATTCAGATCGATTCCGCTTCCGCCGCCCCCTGTCATGCTGCCGCCGCCGTAGCCTGCGCCACCGCCATACGGATTGTCTACGTATCCCGCACCCGAAGATCCGCCTTTCGTCTCGTCATCGTTTTTTGAGAAATCGATTTCCTTCGGCGTCACATCGGAGACCGACTCCAGCACGAGGCGCGCGGGATAGGCATTCATATTTCCAAAACCGCCGAAGCCCACAATCTTGCCTGAGGCGTCGCGCTCCAGCGTCGCGTCGGCCACGCTGTCAAGCCTGCCAACCAGCGTTGCCGTAACCTTGTAGCGCGTGCAGCCCAGGCACATGTCCGCGCCCTTTTCGTGCTTCTGCGCCAGCAGGGAATCGAACTGCTTGAAGTCCTTGCTCTTGTCCAGCGTCACAGCAGCGCGCGCCGGCGGCGTTAGAGTTCCCGTGAAGTTTTTCGCGGGCTGAACAACCACCATGGCAGCCGGGCCCGCTTTGCCCTTGGTTCCTGGCGGATAAGCGAGCCAGATCGCATTGACGGGATAGCCGCAGTTTGGATCCGTCGAGTCCGTGATCACAAACTCGTCAAATCCGGCGATTACTGTTCCCTTGATGCGAACAATTTGCCCGTTGAGCGCCTGCGGCTTCTTCACCACATCGCACACCGTCGTATCCACAGGCGCCGCAGCCTGCGCATACAAGTTGCAACCGAATCCAAATGAAATCACGCAAGCCAGAATCAAAATCTTCTTCATCAATGTTCTCCGTCCGCTCGAATCGGCGGGAGCGATAAAAAGTTGCTCGCGGAACGAAGGCCGCAAGCGCGAACCGGAAAGAATATCACGCTGGCGGCAACAGAATTTACAATCGCGGGCCCGGATGTTAAGCTCTCCGCACGAGGGCCAGCCATGCGGCGGACGATCCTACTCGGCTTGTTTGCGCTCCTTGGTGTATTTGCTGCCAAGGGTGCCTGTGCACAGCACCGCGGCGGAGGGGGATTTCGCTTCGGCCGGGGTGGCTACGGTTTCAGCCGCGCCCGGGCCATGTTGCCCTACAGGTACGGTTACTCTTACCTGCCCTCCGATTCCTATGACTCCGGCGCCGAGTACCAATACGCGCCCCAGCCGGCCTTCACCCAACCGGCTCTTTTTGTTCAGCAGCCGGTCCTGTACCTCCAGCCGCCTGCGCCGCCCGTCGTCGCGCCGCCGGTACACCCTGTGATCACAGAGTACAAATGGCCAGCCGCAGGCTCGGGTTCTTCTGCCGCAGCGCGCTCCAGAACCTTCGACTCCGAGCCGCAGGCCTTTGCCATTGTTCTCAAGGACGGTTCAACCCTCTCCGCCGTCTCCGTCTTCTCCTCTGACGACGGCCTGCATTACGTCGACCCTGACGAGAGGCACCTGCGCATTTCAATGAGCGCGGTTGACCGCGCAGCAACTCTCAAGCTGAACCACGCGAGAAACCTGGATCTGTATCTTCCCGCTCCGCAGTAAGCCACCCTTCACTTCTTCATTTCATCCGGACCACGAAGACGAGTGCTCAAATCTCCGCATAGATGCGGAGATTTGAGAGACGACTTATCTGCTTAGAGCCATTTATTTCTGGGTTGCGGGAGCGGCGGCCGGTGCGGCGGCTGAGCTCTGCGACGCCAGCCAGTCGTCGATGCGGCGCTCGAGGACGTCGAGAGGCAAGGCGCCGGAGTCGATGACCTGATCGTGGAAGGCGCGAATGTCGAATTTATCGCCGAGCGCTTTTTTCGCGCGGTCGCGGAGTTCGAGAATCTTGAGCTGGCCGATTTTGTAGGCTAGCGCCTGGCTGGGCCACGCAATATAGCGGTCAACCTCGGCCTGCATGCTTGGTTCGTCAATGGCGGAGTGAGCGCGGAAGTACTGGACCATCTGGTCGCGAGTCCAGCCCTCGGAGTGGACGCCGGTGTCGATGACGAGTCGGATGGCGCGCCAGGTTTCGTTTTCAAGGCGGCCGTAATCGGAGTAAGGGTCCTGATAAAGGCCGATGTCTTTTCCTAAGTGCTCGGAGTAAAAGGCCCAACCCTCGGTGTAGGCCGTGTATTGCTCGAACTTGCGAAATTCAGGGACGCCTTGCAGCTCCTGCTGAATGGATATCTGCAGGTGATGGCCGGGAATTCCCTCGTGGTAGGCGATCGATTCGACGCTGTAGAGGTTGCGGTGAGTGGCATCGTATGTGTCGATGAATAAGCGGCCGGGGCGGGAGCCATCGGGCGTGCCCGGCTCATAGTAGGCGGGCGGCGAGGTCTCGGCAGCGTAGTCGGGAACTGTGACGACTTCAAACGGCGCCTTGGGGAGCGTGCCGAAAAGCTCGGGCAAACGGGCCTGCATCGGCCCGAGGTAGCTTTTGTAGGCCGCGACCAGCGCATCGGCCGAGGCCGGATGGAGTTTTGGATTGGACTTGAGGGTGGCGCGGAAGCTGGCTAAATCTTTGAAGCCAAGCTTCTGCGCGATGGCCGTCATTTCAGCCTCGTCCTTGTCGACCTCATCGAGGCCGATCTGGTGAATCTGAGCTGCGGTTAGATTTGTCGTGGTGGTGCGCTTGATGAGGAACTGGTAGTACTTTGCGCCGTCAGGCAGTGCGTCAATGCCGGGTTTATCGCGGCCGGCGGGAATGTAGCTGACCTCAAGGAAGCGGGCGAATCGCGTGTAGGCAGGAAGAACTTCTTTTGAGATCGCATCGAGTGTTTCGCTTTTGATCCGGGCCTGTTCCGTGGCTGAGATCGATGCCGGGAATTTCTTGAGCGGAAGAGCGAGAGGCGAGTCTTCAGGCTTTTGATTGGCCAACTGCTTCACCTGCTCCAGAGCTTTTTGGAGGAGATACTTGGGCGGCACGCGGTGGTCTTCCATGCCGATCTCCATATTGGTAGTGACCTGATCGAAGGCGTGGGGAAGGGCGTGCAGGCGGGCGATCCAGTCGTCGTAGTCCTTAACCGTGTTGAAGCTGAGCTCGGCCACGAGGCGCGGATATTGGGAATGGATGCCGTCCATTTGAGTGAGGGGCATCTCCCACTCTTTGAACTCGGCGGCCTGCTGGTCCTCGTCGAACTGACGCAGCAGCAGCTCCTGGCTGATCTTTTCCTGATCAGTAAAACCGGTTGGGTCGATGGCGGCGAGGCGAAGCTCGAACCGCTGCTCCCGCGCGAGCCCATCGTTGATGGCCTGGACGGAGAAGTCGCTGATCTGGTCGTTGTAGCGCAGGTCGCCAATGGTGGAGGCGAACTCGGGATCGTGCTTGAGCAGATCTTCCCAGTAGTCGTGAAAGAGATCGTTGAGGGCCTGGCGGCGGTCGGCAAGAGACGCTGGAGCGGCAGGAGCGCTTGAGAGTTGGGCGCGGAGCGCGGGCGAGAGGGACGCGAGCGATATCGAGAAGAGGGTCGCCGAAGTAGCCAGAACAAGGAGGGTGGTTTTTTTCACGGGAGAGGATTCCTTTTGGGGAAGATGGCCCTGCGTCGAGTTTAGAGCAAAGGGCAGCGGGGTCGGTGGGTCGAGCGGTGACAGGCAGGGATTGGGCGCGGGAACGGAGAGTCGCCGCCGGGCGGCGGTATTTAGCGCGTAATTAACCACTAATTAGCAGCTAGTTTTGGATGTTTTGCACCAATTTTGAGGCACTTTTTGAAATTCTAAAGGAGTTGCGGCCCAAAAACAGGCGCTTTGAGTGCCCAAAATTTTTTTTAATTATTTTTCCTCCTTGCCGGAATTTCTGAGCGGACGGAGCGGATTTCTCCGCACAGATTTCTGAGTGCTGAGCCGGTCGGGTTGCCACGCATGCGCTGCGCAACGGCGTTTCCATGGCGAGACAACTCGCGCGCGAGTTCGCTGGTTGCATGCTCGAGGCTTCGGTCATTGCATTTGCTCCTATCTTTCAAAGGTTAGCGATTTCACGGAATTAATCGGCAAACTTCAGAAAGAATTTTGGCGGAATGTTTTCAGCGGGATGCGGAGGATGAAGGGGTTGGGGAGGGTTGACATTGCGAGCGGAGAGCGCCGTGGGAGAGGTTTTGAAGGGGGCGTGGCGGGCGTGGGATTACGACGAGTGGATGGGGAGGAGTGAGGGGGCTTTCCTTCAGGGGCTGAAGCCCGCGTTTATTTTGGATTTGTTTCGGCAGAGTGAACTCGTGCCCTGATACAAAACGAGATACAGAAGCAGGTCCCCATTCGACTGCGATCGCATTCGCGATCTCCGCTCAGGGCAGGCTTTCGACTCCCGTCGCTGCGCTCCGGTCGCTCAGGATGACACCGGAAAAATATGGGTTCGTGCTATCCCACCCTTCGCTGGACTACCGAGAAGCAGGTCCCCATTCGACTGCGATCGCATTCGCGATCTCCGCTCAGGGCAGGCTTTCGACTCCCATCGCTGCGCTCCGGTCGCTCAGGATGACAGCGAAGGATGGGGCAACCATTTGTCAGTGGGAGGCAGTTGATCGCCGAAAAATGTCTGGCGATTTACTTTGTCCGGATGCATGAAGCGATATAGTAGGCTGCAAGGTTTTGCTGAGGGCAGGATCTGGCCCTGGGTCGCTCGATATTTCGCGATGGAAAGTTGAGGCTGAATATGGAAGGTTTTTACACGGTTCAATTTGTTGGCGTGCAGGGATGGGGTACCGGCGTTGCGGTCTATATTGGCGGCCACGTATTGGGCGGCGACAGCGCCGTGATGTTTACGGGCACATACGATCGGCAGGGCGACGCGGTGACGGTTAAGCTCCACGTGAAGCAGATTGCGCCTGGATTGATGAACACGATGGGGCGGAATGAGTTTGATCTGGATTTGGCTGGAACGGTGGAGGGAGACAAGATCAAGCTTGCGGGGAATATTCCTGGAACGGATCAGCGGTTGAAGGCGACGCTTACGAAGCAGAGCGAGTTGCCGGCGAGGGTGTAAGAGGGCCGAGTGGGCCGTCCCTACGGGACTCCTAAAAATTTATGCGCACAAGTTCCCCACGCTTAAGGGCGGGGCTGGCGAACGCTGCGCCTACGGCGCGGAGGTCGTGCGATCCCATGTCCCAAACTCGGGACATGGGGCACCTTTTGATCCTGAAGGAGATTACCTGCCTTTTATTCCATCGCGCCAGGCCATCACTTCAAGTTCAGCCCGGACCGCGTCCTCGACGGGAACCACGGGGCGCGCCTCAAAGACAAATGCAGGAAGCATTGAGCAGAACTTGTGAATCGTGAGGGGATCGTCGCAATCCACCAACAGGTAGCCGCCCCAATCGCCTACGCGAATCACAAAGAACTCGATTTTGAAGTTTGCGGGGGCCTTCCACTGACCAAATACTTCAAGGATTCTCTTCTGTGCGTTTTCGTACTCCAAGGGGGAACCCTGCGAGCGTTCGTTCCAACTGATCACGTATTTCATTCGATCTCCTTGCTTGCAAACGATCTAAAACTTCAAATGATCTGGCCGGTTGCAATCGCTTAAGTGTACTCCCACTGTGTGAGGCGCGGGACGTGGTGATCGCCGGAACGGAACATTGATTGGTTGGAGAGGGGGTCTCCTTAGCAAGTCGTGGAGGCCCCCTTTCCGATTCAGCTAGAACCTATGTAGTTAGAAGTGGTGGCGATCATCGCCGTCCGACGTACCGCCGAAAAGGTCAGACATGACAGTAACGTTGGAGTCGCATGCGTGATTGAGGCAAGGCAGTCCGAAGCCGGCCTCCATCGATTTCAGCAAAGAGTAACTGGTGTAGTAATTCGAGCTTTGGGTTCCTTGCTTTCCATAGTTGGTTTGGACTGTAAGGACCACGCGGTTCTGGTTCTGCGAGGGATAAAGGCCGGTGAGCAGAGTAGTGCTGCCGCTGTAGTCGTTCTCATCCCAAACGATCACGAGTGCGTTGCGTCCCTCCTGCCACGCCGAGGATGCGTGAATTGCTCTTACGAGCCGCTCGATGGTCGTATCGCCCTGTTGAATGAGGCCGGGGTTGAGCCCAACCTGCGTGCCGTATGTGTATCCGCTGTTGTTCTGGCCGTAGTCGTAGGCGCAGAATGCGTCGCTGTTGCCGCGACCGTGTTGATCATCGCACTGGTTAGGCACGATGAAAGCAAAGTCCGGCACGTCGCCGCTCTTCAGATCGGCATAGAGGCCATGCGAGCCGTCAAACCCCACTACATTGGCAAGGCTGCTGTCGCGATCGCCGCCTTGCTGGACGTTTGCGAAATAAGCGAACGGGTTGTGTTTGACCGCATAAAGCTGCACGATGCTGGACGTGGTGAGGGGCGCCAGATTGGTGAAATCCGACAGGTTGGTCGCTGTGCCATTGCTGTAATTCACTCCATAGACCGAGCCGAGCGGCAGACTCTCCTGGTAGGATTTCCATCCTTTCCCATGGGAATCGAGCTGGTCGGCAATGGTCTTGCCCTCGGTGGGAGCGGCGGCCACAGACTTCACTCCATCGAGATCGGCGAGCGCAATGAAAGGCCCTGCAATCTCATTCCATGTATCTACGGCTGGCGTTTCGGCGTCGGTGCCAGAACCGGCAATCGGGCAGATATTTCCTGTGTCCACGGGAACCGGCGCAGTGCCGAGGCCGTCGTCGGCATTCACAACGCCGGTGGCGATGTTTGGCGAGCACGACGTGCTGCCCCAGTCAGGAGCATTGTCGCTGCGGACGCCGAAGTTCGATCCGCCGACGATTTCAAGGTAGTTGGTGAGGCTGGGATGCCCGACAGCGAAATAGTTGGTGGCAAGATTCACCTGCCCGGAATTGATCAGGCTGTTCAAGTAGGGTTCGTTCGGATTGCCGATGACCTGCTGATAACCGTGATTCTCCATCATGATCAGAAACACATGATCAAGGCGGGGAATGCCGCTGAGGTTACGGTTGTCCTGGGCGGATGCGGCCGTTGCCAGCACACCGGCAACGAGACTGAATGCTGCTGCTTTTCTGAGCATTGAGGCAGACCTCTCGAATTTGAGTTTGGAGAGCGCCGGTTACAGACAATACATATACCCGCGCCCAACCTACAATCTGCCCGCGATGTGAATAGACCTTTAGGGGTCGACGAATAAATGGGTAATAGCTCGTGAATGCATCGCGAAGAGCGTCGATGTCTGGCTATCGACGATGGCGGGGTGGCTCAGAAATCGTGGGGATGGTCAACAACCGTGGGGGCGAGGGCCGAGGCGCCGCTGGAGGAGTCGGAATTCGTTTGGTTGGCGGCGCGCGCATCGGAAGCGAACGGAGATTGGAAGGGGTTGATTGGGTCAGGGCTGGCTGGATCGCGGTCCGCTGAATTGGGCGCTTCGGTTTGGGCGCGGAGGCGGGCGACGGTTTGCCAATTGTCTTTGCGCGGCTGAGCGTAGAACCACTCCGGAAGCGGCATGAGGAGGAAGCGGCTGAGAGCTTCGGCGTGGCCCTCGTAGAGAGAGCGCATTTGGCGGAGACGGTCGCGGGAGGCTTCGTTGTAGCAAAGCTCGATGCCGCTCGCGGTGAGCATGTCATAAAGCTCGTGGCAGCGCGCGGGCGGGAGACGGTCAGACACGCCGCCGGCGGAAGGGTCGCCGGCGGGAGTATCTCCACGAGTGGCGGCGATTGGTCTGAGATTGAAGATCTGCGAGAGGTCGACGAGCGCGTGGCGTGCCATGGCGAAGGTGAGCTGGGCCTGGCGAGCTTCCTGACCTTGAACGCCGGCGATGAGCAGCGATGAAGTGTCGAGGATGGCGGTGAGAGCGCTGAGCCAGCTTTGGTTGTTGTGCTGGGAGCGGAAGTAGCAGAGCAGCGGATAGGAGATGTGGCTTTCGAGGAGCTCGGCGGACCAGCGTTCCCATTCGATGAGGAGGACGGAGAGGGCTTGCGCGGCTCCGTCGTAGGAGTGGCGGCGCATGAGCTCGGCGGCGGAGGGCGGAGAGCCGGCGCGCGCGTCGAGGAGAGCGATGTTGACTTCGCGGCGCGAGAAGGCGGCGTAGAGGACGGGGAAATATCCCATGACGACGGCAAGGAAACCGAAGCCGGTGCCACATTCAAGAATCAAGAGGAAGCGCGTGAGCGGGCTGTGCGGTGTGACGTCGCCGAGGCCGAGGGTGAAGAGCGTGGTTCCGCTGACGTAGAGATCGGTGTGGAAGTTGGAGGGCTGCGCGGGGTCGATGAATGGACTGCCGATTGCGAAGTAGATGAGAGCGAAGCCGAGGACCATGGCGGCGGCCCAGACGACGAGAAGAAGAATGAGCGAGAGCGGGCCGTAGTAGCCGAGGAGGGTTTCGCGCTTGCGGGGATGGTGGAGGCTGCGGGCGAAGAAGGTCCAGGGCTTCCAGGTGGAGATGTAGAAGAGGCGGGTGAGGCGGAAGCGGCCGGTGGCGCGGCGGGGAAGAATGATGGTCTGGAAGGCGTCAAAGAGCACCGTGATGATGAGGAGGATGCCGGCAACCAGAGCGAGGGTGCGCATTGAGGGTCTCCGTCGGTGTGGCGGCCGGAGAATTGGGAACGGCGGCCGTTGATTGGATTGTATTTGGGATGGGGCGGATGAGGCAGCTACTAGCTGCTAGCTTCTAGCCGCTAGCTTGACCGAGGTGAGTTGGAGTTAATTTGGCAACATCTTCCCTCAGGGGCTAAAGCCCGCGATCATATTGCTGGAGATTTTGTACGGACTGAAGCCCATACCCTTCAAACCGGCAGACTGCCGGACTGAGAGGCGACGGAGGTGAGGCGATTATTCTGCATGTGTGACTGAAGGGCCGCCGAAAACGCGAAAAGCCGCGCCGCGGAAGAAGTTGCTGCGAGCGATAGTGAAGTGGCTGGCGGCCGGGGTGGTGGCTCTGTGGCTGCTGGGCGCGCTGATGCTGGTGGTGATGAAGTGGGTTGACCCACCGACGACCGCAGTACATATGGAGCGGCGCTTAGAGGCCTGGATTCACGGCAAGCCTTATCACGAGCGCTACAAGTTCATTCCGTTGAAAGAGATTTCGCCTGACTTGCAGCATGCGGTGATTGCGGCGGAGGATGCGCGGTTTTACCAGCACCACGGATTCGATTGGCAGGCGATTGAGATCGACGCGGAAGGCGATATGGAAGGCGGGCGGATTCGGGGCGGCTCGACGATTACGCAGCAACTGGTGAAGAATTTGTTTTTCGGGACCGGGCGGTCGATTGTGCGCAAGGGCGCGGAGGCGACGCTGGTTCCGGTGGCGGAGTTCGTTTTGGGCAAGCAGCGGATTCTGGAGATTTATCTGAACGTGGTGGAGTGGGGTCCGGGAATTTACGGCGTGGATGCGGCGAGCCGGGCTTACTACGGAACGGCGGCCGCGAATATTGACCGGGAAGAGGGGTCGCGGCTGGCAGCGATTTTGCCGGCTCCGCTGAAGCGGCGGCCGGAGCGGATGGATCGGTACAGCGGGCTGATTTTGGAGCGAATGCGGCAGATGGGCTGGTGACGGTGGACGGCGTTTTCCGGGAGATGTGCCGGAATGCGTCGGGCTGGGCCGGCGGCGAGGGCCGGCAGTAAGACCTGGCCGGATGGGCTGGGTCCTGCGGGCAAGAAGAAATAACTTGCCTACAGTAATAGCGCGTGGTTAGAGTTTGTGGAGCGGTATTCCCCCCCAGGACAATTAACACCGGAGACGGCGGCAGAAAAACAGTGATCAGTGGCTGGTTTTTCGTGCAATGCGGCGACTCGGGGCATTTGTGTCTAGCGAGCGAGGCGACCGGCGGGCAGTCCAGGTGAGCAACAGGTGGGGCCAGTGACGGAACAAGTCGAATGGAACAGGCGGAGCAGGAGGCAAGACAAGTGAAAGCGGCAAGAAAGGTGAAGACGATGGCGCAAATTGGGATGCGAAGTGGATGGATTGCAGCTGCGGCAGCGCTGATGTGCCTGAGCGCAGTGGGATGCGGAAACAATGTAAGCGGCCACACCTACGGTGTAGCTGGTGGCGGGGTGACGATCGAATTCCAATCGGGCGGGAAGGCCGTGACGAGCATGGGTCCGATGTCGTCACAGTGCACCTACACGCAGAGCGGCAAGCAGGTGTCACTGCTATGCGAGGGAGACACGACGGTGTTTACGATTGGCGACGATGGGTCTCTTGACGGGCCTCCGGATGGAATGCTGGGGCACTTGACGAAGGTGAAGTGAAAAGACAGGGAGCAGGGAATAGGGAATAGCGAATGGGGTAGGAAGACAGCAATTCCGCGGAGCTTGCAAAAATAGGCGAGCCGGCAAGTAAGCAAGCGGATGGTTTGGAAGCGGAGCATTCGGGGCAGGATCAAAGCGAACAGCGATGCGACGAAAAGCCATTCGATGAAAACAGGCAACGGTCTTATAGAACGCTTTACTTAATGCGCGGAAAGATGCTACTTTGATCTGCATCCCCCGCCCCAGGAAGACAGGAGAAAAACTATGTTTTGCCCACGCTGCGGCGCCGACAACACGCCGGAGAACAAGTTTTGCAAGAGTTGTGGATCGACGCTGGGAGCGGCGGGCGCCGCGGCAGCGGCTCCGCAGGCTGCACAGTGGCAGGCTCCGCCACCACAACCACCACCGCCGGGCGTAACGGCTCCTCCGGCAGCGGGACTGCCACAGCAACCCCCGGCAGGGATGGTCGCGATGATGTACCAGGCGTACCCTGGAGGGCCGCAACAGGTTTATTACGTGCCGGCATCGGCGGCGCACCCACACGCGCAGTCGGGGGTGTTGGATGGTCTTCGCTCGCGCATCCGGATGCTGTCGTCGACGGACGCTCTGGAAGGATTCAGCCTGAAAGAGATGTTCAACCAGGTGTTCAAACACCACGGCGTGGATGTGGTGGAAGAGTACATCATGGTGGGCACGTCGAAGACCACGCCGCCGCTTGAGCAAGTGGAGACGGGCTGGCCGAATCCGTGGATGTTCTTCCGCCTGCTGGGAATCCTGGGTATCGGGTTCGTTGCGCTGGCGATCTTGTTCCACTTCACCATGAACGAGAAAACGGTTCCGGCGATCCTGTTTCTGGGCGCTTTCGCGGTGCCGCTGTCGACGCTGGTGTTGATTTTCGAGATGAACACGCCGCGCAACGTTTCGATGGTGATGGTAGGGAAGTTGTTTATCGTTGGAGGCCTGACGGGATTAGCCACGGCAATGCTGGCCTATATGATCCCGATCGCTGGAAACGTGCCGGGCATCGTTGAGGAATGCGCAAAGCTGCTTGCCGTGATTGTTGTGGCGCGTAGCCTTCGCTACAAGTACGAGCTGAATGGAATTCTGTTTGGGGCGACTGTGGGCGCGGGATTTGCATGTTTTGAAACGTGCGGCTACGGATTCGACCAGATTCTCGAGACCCTGACGCAGGTTATCCAGGGCGGGAATGTGGCGGGCGGATTCCCAACGGCGGCAGGGATTTCGGCCGCAGTCGAGAACATGATCGGAAACCTGGTGCTGCGCGGGGTTGAAGCGCCGCTGGGGCATGTGGCGTGGACGGCGATTGCAGCGGGCGCATTCTGGCGGGTCAAGGGAGCCAAGCCGGCGAGCCCGGCGATGCTGCTGGACGGGCGGTTTCTGAAGGCGTTCGCGATTCCGGTCCTGATGCACACGACCTGGGATCTGTCGATCCTTATTCCAACGATGCCGACTATTTTGGCGGCGTTCGTCCTGCCCGCAGTTACCGGTCTGATCACGTGGTATGTTCTGTTCGGCCTGGTGCAGCAAGGGTTGAAGCAGGTGAAGGACGAGCAGGTTGCGCATTTGCAGGGCACCCTTGCGAATGTGGAAGCGACGCTGGGACTGGGAACGGTGAGACCGCCCATGCCGCCGATGCAACCGGCGCCGGTGGCGTAAGAGCAGGGAACAGGGAAAGGAACAGGGAACAGGTATCAGGGAACGACATTCGAGGAGAGGGAAAGCGTATGGCAGTTTACTGCAGCAAGTGTGGCGCACAGTTGGAAGGCAATGAGCGCTTCTGCGTGAAGTGCGGGCACGATGTGACGGCGGCAGGGGCAGTTCCAGCAGCTGCTCCGGCGCCAGTTGCGGCGGCGCCAATACCGCAGGTGGCACCACCACCGCAAAATTTCGCGGCTCCTCCGCCTCAGGGCTATGGAGCACCGGGACCGATTCCGGTGATGGGCGTGCCGCCGCCGGCACCGCCAAAGAAAAACAACATGATGTGGGCAGTGATCGCAATCGTAGCTGCGGCCGGTGGGTGGTACTACTACCACAATAATCAGCAGACGCAACAGCCTGCAATCAATCCTCCGCAGCCGGTTGCCGGCCCGACGCAGCCGGGCGGCGGCGCACCAGGTGGCGGACCAGGCGGCGGCGGCGCACCGGTGCAGCCAGCGGCGCCTGTGCAGCCGGGAGGGCCGGGACCGGGTGGACCGAACGCGGCGCTGGTTCAGGCGCAGCAGTGGTCAAGCCAGGAAGAGCCGGCCAACGGGCAGGTCCAGGTGCAGAACGGGAAATGGGTGAACGGGTCGAACGTCGCCATTCAGACGGCGGTGCTGGAGTGCGACCAATACAACGCGGCGCAAGCGGTTATCGCGCAAAATCAAACCAACTTGACGCTGAGCAACCCGCCGCTTGTCCCGGGTAACAACGCAACATTCGGTTCATTTAATGCGGGAGCGATCGCGCAGGGCGTGAACACGGTGAATTGCGGCATTGTGTCCGTGACGCCGGCCGGCAATTGAGATCGGCGCGGGGCAGCGGGGTTAGGGGAGCTGCCGGACTGTAATTCATGGCGAAGCAGGCTGGTGAGGTAGAGCGGAGTCCGTTGGCGAGGCTGACGGGCGCGGTCTACCTCGCTTACTTTGCGACGACGATCATCACGGCGATTATTCAGAGCCACATTTCTAAAGCAGCGGGAGAAGCCGGCAACCTGCTGGCGTATGCACTTTACGCGATCACAACGCTGCTTTTTTACAACCTTTTCAAGCCTGTGGACAGGCGCCTCTCACTGATAGCGGCGATGGTGAGCCTGGCGGGATGCGTGGCTGGATCGCTCGGCGTTTTTGATCTGCCAACCCACCATGTGAATGTGCTGTACTTCTTCGCGCCCTATTGCCTGCTGCTCGGAATTCTTATTCTGGGATCGAAATTTCTGCCGCAGATTCTGGGTGCATTGATGGTGCTGGCTGGAATCGGCTGGATTTTATTTTTGATTCCCGCGGTCGCGAAGCATTTTGGGACCGGCATTGAAGTGCTGGGCGTTGCGGCGGAGGGATTGCTGATGCTTTGGCTGCTGGCGATGGGCGTGAACGCGCAGAAGTGGCAGAAGCAGGCGAGGGCTCAGGAGAAGGCCACGAATATCAGGGGCTAAAGCCCGGTGATTTTTTTGCGCGTCGTTTTCGGCATGGCTGAAGCCATGCCCTGATACAAAGCCTGTGAATCTGTGTTCGCGCTATCCCATCCTTCGCCAGATTTCCAAGAAGCAGGTCCTTCGACTCCCATCGCTGCGCTCCGGTCGCTCAGGATGACAGCCAGGATGGGGCACCCATGCTTTTGTGCCACGGAGTGGTCCGGGACCGATTCCGGTTTCTTGCTAAGAGTTTGGTGTGTTGCTCCCGGTGGGCTGATTTTGAGCGGCCGCGCCGACGGAGACCTGCGCGCGGGCTTTGCGATAGACGTTGGCGACGGCGAGGGTCCAGAGAGGGACGAATTCGACGCCCGGGATAAGTTTGGCGGCGAAGGAGGGCAGGAACTCCCAGTGCCAGCCGAGGAGCCAGGTGAGCAGGCCGCCGACGCAGAGGTCGATTACGTCGTCGGGGGGAGATGCGGCGCCTTCGAGGACGAAAGGAAAGACGGCGATCTGAAGGATGTCGGCGACGACGGCGAGGATCATGGCGATGCGCAGGCGCGGACCAGCGGAGACTTTGATGGATTCGCGATTGAGGTCAGCGGGCGCGGGCATGGCGACATCAATAGGGTAGCGCGGGAGGCGGGGAGAAAGGCCAGCGAGGGAGCAAGATTCTGTCGCCCCTACGGGGCTTTGCGGCATCTCTTGATCGGCTTTCCCAGGGCTACCAATGCTTTTCGTTCGCTTCGCCGAACGAAAAGCGTGTTGCCCTGGGCTAACATCTATGCTCCCTACGGGAGTTGGGGCGGTGGGGGACGTGGTATCCCACCCTTCGCCAGATTTCCAAGAAGCAGGTCCTTCGACTCCCATCGCTGCGCTCCGGTCGCTCAGGATGACACGAAGGATGGGGCAACTATTTTCTGTGGGAGGGTGAGAGGGCTAACGGCGCTATTCGTAGCGGAGGGCTTCGATGGGGTCGAGATTGGCGGCGCGGATGGCGGGGATCATGCCGCTGACCAGGCCGGTGATGACGAGGATCACAGTGGAAACGATGAGAGCTGAGGGAGTGATGATGAGGCGTATGTCGGCGGCGTGCGCGTTTTTTGCGATGGCGCTGTAGAAGGTGATGCGACCGACCGATACGGAGACCAGACAGGCGAGGGCGATGCCGCCGACGCCGCCGACACCGGTGATGGCCAGAGCCTCAGCAAGAAATTGAATGAGGATATGGCGCTTGCGCGCGCCGAGAGCTTTCTCGACTCCGATTTCGCGAGTGCGTTGCTGCACGGAGACGAGCATGATGTTCATGAGCCCGATGCCGGCGATGCCGAGGGTGAGCGCGCCGACCATGGAGAGAAGCACCTGGAGACACATGGTAAGAATCTCAAACTGGTGAAGCTGGGTGCGCAGATTGGCGACATGCATGGCGTCGTGATCGCTGGGGCGGAAGTGGTGCGCGGCGCCGAGGGTCTCGCGGAGGGTTTTCTCGATCCTCTGGTAGTCGCCTTGATAGCTGAACCAGACGCCGCCGATATAGGTAGTGTCTTTGATATCGCCCATCGTGTTGAAGGGAATATAGACGGTACGATTAATGTCGTCATTCGACTCCTGCATCTTGGGCTGGAGGACGCCGACGACGGTAAAACTGATGCCGTTGAGGCGAACGGATTGACCGATGGCCCAGCCACCCGAGAAAAGCTTGGTCTTGGCTTCAGAGCCAAGCACGCAGACGTGGGCGCGCTGATCGTCCTCGGCGCCATTGAAGAAGCGACCCTGATCGGGGTCGAGCTTGATGATGTCGGCATAGGAAGGGCGAGAGCCGACGACGGTCCAGGTGTAGGTGTGAAGGTCGTTCTGTACCGGGATATCGTCGTATACGGTAGGCGAGATGCGAATGATTTCAGGCAGGGCTGCGGTGGCGCGGTCAACGTCATCGAGGGTAAGACGGACCTGGACACCGGCTTTATCTCCGCCGGCCTGCTGGCTGGTTTTGCCGGGGAAAAAGCCGATGGTGTTGGTGCCCCACTGGGCAAAGATAGCTTCAATGGCGTGGGAGAAGCCGTTGCCGTATGCAAGGAGCAGCACGACAGTGGCGATTCCCCATGCCATGCCGATGGTGGTGATGAAGGTGCGGCGGCGATTGTAGAGCATCGCTTCCCAGGCTTGGCCGAGAATGTCTTTCAACATAAAAGTAGCCTCTAGCTTCTAGCCTCCAGCCCCTAGCCAGTTTTCCGGTAGGTCTATCAGCCGATTCACAAACCTTTCGAGTCAAACCGTTAAAGCATTTCGTCGCTCGCATCAATCGAGACTGTTCGTTCCTGGCGGTTTCAAGCTGGCAGCTAAAAGCTAGTAGCTAAGAGCTGCATCGTTCTACTCCTTGCGCAGTGCTTCAATGGGATCGAGAGCCGCGGCTTTCGCGGCGGGGTAGAGACCCGCAGCGATTCCGCAAAGGGTGAGCGAGACAAGAGCCAGCGCCGCGGACCACGGGACCATTCTCGGCGGATCGAAGCCGGGCATTTTGTCAGTGAGCGCAGACTGGAGCAAGGCCATAAAGCCCCAGGAAACGGCGATGCCGATGAGTCCGCTGATGGCGGTGAGCAGGAGGCCTTCCCAGAAGAACTGAGCGAGGATGCTGCGCTTGGTGGCGCCGACGGCCTTCATGACGCCGATTTCGCGGGTGCGCTCGGTGACCGAGACCAGCATGATATTGATGATGCCCACTGCTCCCAAGCCGAGGGTGACAACGCCGACGCTGCCGAGAAAAACATCCATGGCGGTGAAGATGATGCCGATGGTGTTGGCTTCAGTTATGGTGTCGAACTCATTAAAAGCGTCGTCGAGCGATGGATCGAAGCCGTGGCGCTCGGCGATGACGCGACGGACGGCGATGTTCGCCGCTGTGTTGTCGTTCTTTTTGGTGGGGTTGTATTGGATGGAGTTGACCGCATCCTGAGGAATGTTGTCGCCCTTGAGAGGAAAATACTCCTGCATCGTGGTGATGGGGATGTACATTTTTTCGTCGTCATAGGTGTTGTTGCCGCGGCCGACTTTCTCACCGATGCCGATGACGGTGAAATCAATTCCGCTGATGGAAATGGTCTGGCCAATCATAGGATGGCCGACAAAGAGGAGGGCCGCGGATTTTTGCGCGATAAAAACAACGCGGCGAGCATCACGGACGTCTTCATCATCGATAAAGCGGCCGGCAGCAATGGGAAGGTAGCGGACAACGGTGTAGCTGGGCTCGTTTCCGCCCAGATGGGCCGAAGTGTTGCTCCATTGGCTGACTTCGTTGAGATCGGAGCGAGCGAGCTCGGCGGTGACGGCGCGGACCTCGGGCAAGGCGCGAATGGCGGCTTCGTCGCCGAGCGTGAGTTCATAGGGGCGCATGCCGGTGTGCTGGTTGGCGATGGCGGGGATGGTGCCGTTCTGGACCATGACGACGTCGTTACCGAACTGCGAAAGCTGCTTGCGTTGCCCCGAACGGAAGCCTTCGCCGAGGCCGACGAGAACGAGCAGCGAGCCGACTCCCCAGGCAATGCCGAACATGGTGAGAATGCTGCGCAGCTTGTTGGCCAAGATGGCGCGGAGTACCTGCGCGAGAGTGTCAGAAAAGCTGCGCATAAGAGTGAGACGGCCCGGAAACGGCTTGGCTTGTTTCTTCTATATGAACAATACGACGAAAGAGGACGAGTGGTTCCCGCAGAAGGGGATGGTCGCGTGTTCAGGAGGACGTTTCAATCCCGTTAACGGCTCCGCTGGGCCCGCAGGCGGGCCGGTTGGACCCAGCGCGAGAGGGTTTTACATCATTGTGGAATTGCGATGTGGAACGATATGGGGCGGCGATTTCGAGCGATACGGGGCGGCGATAGGGAACCAGGATGCATTGTCTTGCGTAGTACAGGCTGGCAGGTTACAACGGCGCTCAGGCACCGTCTGAACTTGCAGATCATTTTCATGTTTCGGACATACTAAGGTCATTTTCCGGCAACGTACGCTCGGGGAGCAGCGCTCTTCAGCGATTTTTTGGGGGGATACCGTGGCAGCGTCGCGCAAGAATAAGAAACTCTGGATTTGGGTTGGCAGTCTGGGCGGACTCGTGCTGATTGTGGCGGCCTTTGCCGCGGTTCATATCGCGAAAGGAGACCCGATTGACGCGAACCGACTGGCCAAGGTGACCCGTGGCGACGTGGCCAAGTCCGTGGTGGCCACGGGCGACATCCAGCCGATCGTTAAGGTTGAGGTGAAGAGCAAGGCCTCGGGGATCGTGGAAAAGCTGCTTGTGGACATTAACGACCGAGTGCACAAGGGCCAGGAGCTGGCGCAACTGGATCAGCAGGAGATTTCGGCGCAGGTGGACGCGCAGCATGCGCAACTGGCGAGCGCTGAGGCCAACGTGACCACTTACGAGGCCAACATCGAGCAGGACAGAGTGAATGCCGCGGCTCCCGACCTGCCGATGTACAAGGCGACTCTCGATCGGAACATTGAAATGAATAAGGATGGGATCGTCAGCAAGCAGACGCTGGACGACGCGGATCGGGATTACCTGGCGGCGCTGACAAGGCGCGATTCGGCGAAAGCGCAGATTGGCGTGGACACTGCGAAGCTGAAGCAGGCGCGAGCGCAGGTGATGCAGAACGAGGCAAGTTTGAAGCAGCTCGAAGAGCAGCTCTCCTATACGACGATTGTGGCGCCGATGGATGGCGTGATTCTGTCGCGCGATGTTGAGATGGGCGATGCGGTCAGCTCGATCCTGGTGCTGGGGTCGACAGCGACATTGGTGATGACCGAGGGCGATACGTCACGAGGTGTACGTGCAGGGCAAGGTGGATGAGGCGGATATTGCGCACGTATACATGGGCCAGCAGGCGCGGATCAAGGTGGAGAGTTTTCACGACCGCACGTTTTCAGGAAAGGTGACAAAGATTGCGCCGATGGGAGTGGAGAAAGACAACGTGACGACGTTTGAGGTTCGCGTGTCGATCAACAATCCTGGCGGCGAGTTGAAGGCCAATATGACGGCGAACGCCGAGATCCTGCTGGACGAACACAAGGGCGTGCTGACGGTGCCGGAAGACGCGGTGATCTACGACAACAAGCAGAATGCATCGGTGGAGGTTCCGGACAGCAGCAAGAAAGAGGGCTTTCGGAAGATTCCGGTGACGGTTGGCCTGTCGAACGGGTCGGTGACGGAGATTACGAGCGGCGTGAAGGAAGGCGAGCAGGTGGTGCTGCAGCAGTAGGATGGTGAGATGAAGACCACCAAACAAACAGCTTCACAAGCGGATGCGACAGGCGAGCAGCAACTTGCGGGCTTTATCGAAAAATTTGACTCGAAAAATGCGGCGTTAATTCGTTCGGTGCGCAAAGCAATGCGCAAGCGCCTGCCCACAGCCAATGAGCTGGTCTGGGACAATTACAACTTCTTCGTGATTGGATACAGCTCGACCGAGCGACCGTCCGATTGCATCCTCTCCATTGCGGCAGGGGCAAACGGAGTTGGGCTGTCGTTCTACTACGGAGCAGCGTTACCCGATCCGCACAAATTGCTTCTCGGCAGCGGGAGCCAAAACCGGTTTATCAGGATCGAATCGGCGGCAACGCTGAAGCGACCGGAGGTTGAGGAACTTATCGCCGCCGCGATCAAACACGGTGAGCGGCCATTGCCTGCGAGCGGCAAAGGCAAACTGGTCATTCGATCCATCTCAAAAAAACAAAGGCCGCGCCGCAAGAAATCGGACTAATGCGATTCTGGGGCGAGGCGGCAGCTACGGGTTGGTCGGCTGCCGGGCGCGCTTAGAAGCACACCGCGCTGGACTCGGCCGAATTGGATTAGGGCATCGGTGTGATGTATGATGATTGATGTTTGATGCGCATAAGGAGTGGGATGAATGCGGACGACATTGGCAATCGATGACGACATTTTGGCCGCCGCCAAGGAGATGGCTTCGAGCGAGGGAAAAAGCGTGGGTGAAGTAATCAGCGAGTTGGCGCGCAATGCGCTACGACCCGCGGCCACGAAGCGCAAAAGCCGAAACGGAGTCCCGCTTCTTCCAGTGCGTGCAGGCGCGCCGAGAGTGACGTCAGAGCTTGTACGGCAGCTTCAGGAAGAGTTGCAGTGACGCGCTTTCTGCTGGACGTGAACGTGCTTATCGCACTGATCGATCCGGTGCATGTGCAGCACGACCGGGCGCACGAGTGGTTCGCGGCAGAGGGCCGCGACGCGTGGGCTACTTGCCCGCTGACGGAAAATGGAGTGCTGAGGATCGTTGGGCATCCGCGCTACCCGAGTTCGCCAGGAACTCCCGCGGCGGTAGCGGAGCTGATGACCGGGCTTCTTGCTCTCGGCGGCCACGAATTCTGGCCGGACGATGCGACGCTTTTTGATACCGAACGCGTGGACACTTCGCGGCTGCTTGACTCGAAGCAGGTAACCGATACGTATCTTTTGGCGTTGGCGCGCGCTCACGGGGGGAAGCTGGCGACGTTCGACCGCCGCATGGTGACGGCGGCGGTGACCGGTGGGGTGAGGGCGCTCAAGTGCATTGAATGAAGCGCAGGAGCGAAGCGACCGTAGTGTCGAGTCAATTCGAAAAGACATTGCCTCAGGGGCCGAAGCCCACGGTCATATTTCCGCGATCAAGGCACGACTAACGTCATGCCCTTTTAAGGCGCAACCAAGGATTCAAGCCGACTCATATATCCAGCCGCTCGGGACTTTTTGTTTCTAGCGGGTGAGGAGGCTTTCGTTAGCGAGGATGCGGTAGAGGGTGGAGCGGCTGATGGCGAGCTGGCGGGCGGTGCGGAGTTTGTTGCCGCGGTTGAGGTCGAGGACAAAGTGGACATGCTGGCGGATGATGGCGTCGAGCGAGAGATCGGCGACCCGGGCGACTTGCGGGTCAAGCATAAGTGCGCCGCCGGTGGAGGGGTTGGACCACTTATTGAGAAGGGAATTGAATTGAGGATGGAGATGGGGATTGAAGGCCGGGTTGAGTGCCGGATTGGTGAGCGGGATTGGGGACGGAAATGCCGAGCGGGTTGGCAGGGGAGCCGGCGCTGAACGGCAAGTCGAATAAAGGCTGCAAAACGTCGGGCATGGCGAGGTCGGAGGCGCGGATGACGCCGTTGTCGGCGCGGAGAAGAGCATTCTCGAGGATGCCTGAAAGCTCGCGCACATTACCGGGCCATGCGTGCTGGAGAAGGCGAGCGAGCGTGCCCGGCCCAAGAATGACGGGGCGCTGCTTATAGCGGGCACAAATGCGATCGAGGAGGAAGTGGACGAGCGGGGCGATGTCTTCGCGGCGCTGGCGCAGAGGAGTGACGGCAAAACGAATCGCGGTGAGGCGAAAAGCAAGGTCGGGGAGCAGCATGCCCTGACCGGCCATGTGGCGGAGCGGTACTTGCGAAGATGCGAGTATGACGGCGCGGCCGGGCGGACGATCCTGAAGGCCTTTGAGGACGCCGAGGAGCAGGCTCTGACCGTGAGGAGCGAGAAGATCGACGCGATCGAGATAGGTGAAACCGGCGAGGGTGGAAGGATCGGCGTCAGTGGCCAGCCACTCGCGGGCGTCGCGGCGCTCAAAGGAAGTGGCGGCGAGAGGTGAGCGTTCAAAGAGATAGCGGGCAAGAGTGTGCTTGCCGGAACCGTACTCGCCCTCAATGGCGGCGACCTGGAGATGGGGCGCGGCCATCTCGGCCTGCATGAGGAGCTTGCGCCACGCGGCGCTTACGCCGACAACGTTCGTTGAGGCAGTTGGAGATTCGAGCTCCACGAGCGCAAGGCCGGAAGCGGAAGGCTGCGCGAAAAATTGAGCGGAAGTCTGCATGAATCTCAACTTGCCTCTCTTGCCAGGCAAGAGTGAAACGCCTAGCCATTACAACTCTCATCGGCGGGGCGGTGGAAAACATGAATAAGGCAGGGAATAAGCCACCCCAACGACGAAGACCGGTCGTTGGGGACCCCGGCAGGGAACAAGGGGCCAAGGGAACAAGGGAACAAGGGACCAAGGGAACAAGGGAACAAGGGAACAAGGGAACAAGGGAACAAGGGAATAAGGGAACAAGGGAACGAAGGGAAGAAGGGAACGAAGGGACTAAGGGACTAAAGGACGGAGGGACTCGGGACCAGGACGAGGGACTAAAGGACTGAGGGACTGAGGGGACTAGGACGAGGGACTAAGGGACTAAGGGACGGAGGGACTCGGGACGGGGACGAGGACGAGGGACTAAGGGACTAGGGACTGGGGAAGCGCGGTCCTGAAGCGGGTTATACTCAAACATTCCAGCCGGAGCGAATTCCAAAACCAGCATTTCTTGTTTGCAGAACCTGAGTGAGCAGGACTGCCAGCGATGACTCCGTCAAAGAGATGGAGGGATGCAGGGATGGATTGCTGCGGGCGCAGGGGCGCATCGGTCGAGTGCAGGAGTGTGTTGTGGACGAGCAAGGACCGCGGAGAGGACGGACTGCCAGGCTGCGGCGAGGGGGCGTTGCGGCGTGGGTGGCTGCGATTGCTGGATTCGCAGTGCTGCATGCGTGGCACCTGAAGGCCGATTTTCCCAATGGGTCGCCGTGGGTATTCGATTGGGCAAAGTTTACTGACGAAGGTTGGTACGGGGCCGCGGCGATACGGGCGCACTTGTTTGGGCACTGGTATCTGGCGGGGGATTTCAATTCGGCGGTGGCGCTGCCGGTATGGCCGTTTGCGGAGTGGGTGCTGTTTTTCTTTACGGGCGTGACGGTGGATGCGGCGCGGGGACTGGCGGTAGGTTGCTTCTTTTTGAGCCTGGCGCTGACGTACCTGTTGCTGCGTGGGCGCGGACCGCGGTCCCACCCCGCGGACGAGGACCTCTCCGCAGGGGCCCCGGAGTGGATGGCATTGCTGGCGGTGACGCTGGCGGTGACCAGCCCTTATCTTTACTGCTTTAACCGATTGGCAATTCTGGAGCCGCTGGAGACCGCGCTGACTTTGGTCGTGCTGAACCTGGCGGTGCGCCTGCCGAAGATGAAGCGGCCGGTGATGGTTTCGATTGGAATCGGGCTGCTGTTTGCGTTGATGTTGCTGACGAAAACGACGGCTGCATTTCTGGCTCCGGCGGTTGGTTGGGCGATGGCGGCGTCGCTTTGGGAGAAGCGAAAGCTGGCGATGAAGTGCGCGCTGACGGCGGCGGCGAGCGCGGCCGTTGGTTATGGCGCGTGGATGGCGCTGATCGCGCGAGATGGATTGATGGGGGATTATGTTTATTTCTTTTCCATTGCTAATGCCTACCCCGCGCCGCACGGATATAGCTGGCCGCTGGCAGCTTTTTGGTGGTCGTTTCACGGGCTGCTTTGGATCGATCACAGCCTGACGCCGCTGGCGGTAGCGGTGGCGCTGGGCGCGGTGCTGGCTTGGCGAACTGCTTGGGCACGGAGGCTGTGGCGCGATCCGGTTTTTGGGGCGGCCGTATTGGGAATTATTGGACTGATTGGGTTCATGACGATGAAGGACCATCCCCAGCCGCGTTACTTCGTAGTGCCGGCGTTTCTGGTTTTTATTGTGGTGGCGATGGGCGCGGCGGCACTGATGGAACAGGCCGGATGGGGACGCAAAGTGGGATGGGCGGTGATTGCGGCGGTTGCGATAGCGGCAGGAGTTCACGGGGTGGGGACGATCAGGTATGCGATGCATCCGGAATATTCGTGGGTGAACGCGGCGACCGATTTGACACACTATATTGATACGCATCCGAATGGGAAAAGATTGATGGTATCGACCAGCGGGGACGAGGTCACGCTGGTGACACACCTGCCGACGATCTGCGACGAGCTGAGCACTGAGGATCTGGCGGAGAAGTTGGGGCGATTTGAGCCGGGATGGTTTTCTTCATGGAACGACGTCGACCCGAGTACGCTGACGGATCTGCATACGAGGTATTCGCTGGAGCAGGTGGCAAGCTTTCCGGCGTTCGACGATCCTGACCGCAATGTGCTGGTGTTGTTCAAACTGCATCCTCTGCCGGGCGGGAAGGTGAGAGACGCCGGCGATCCGAGTTTGAGCGGGGTGTTGCCAGACGACCGGATTGAAGTTCCGGTGGAGTAGGGCAGAGAGCTGGGGACCAAGGGAACAAGGGACCGAGGGACCAAGAGACCGAGGGAAACGCGGAGGTGCTCGAACGGACAACTCGCCAGGGACAAACATTCATCTGACAACTGAAAACAGAGGGGATTCCGCGACGAAGGCGCGAGCTATCGGCGGAGGTCTCGCAGCGAATCCGCGCCGATTCCTGATCGCCACTTGATTTGTGAACACGATCCGCGAGGAGTTATTCCTTGCCGGAATGAGGCACTTTCACATCGTGACTGCAATCACTCGACAGCGGTGTATACGGATGATAGCCTTCCGTTGGCAATTCCCCGGGGATTTTGGAGTCCGGGTTCGTGGCCGTATGTGCCACGACAACAAAACTTTAGATGTGGAGGGTATGTGACTGTATCGGGTTGGATGAACTTCTTTCTCTGCGTGAGCGTTTTATCGCTCATGGTTGCCGTGATTTTTGCGCGGCAGGTTATCGGGTTTGTGATTGGGACGGCGAGCATGCGGAAGGCTTTCGCCGCGATGAAGGAAGGCGCAAGCACGCTGCTGAAAATGCGGTATAAAGACCGCGGCGACTGCGATCGGGCCTGCTTTTGCCGACGATTCGCATTTGGGCAGACGGAGCACGCGGGCGGAGGCGAAGCCAACCTGACGCTGCCGGATTTGTCGACGGTGAATTTTCTGGGCATGAACGGACATGCGCTGCTGACGATTGGATTGCTGTTCTGCGCCGGTGGATTGCTGTTTGGGCTGGCGATTTATGTGCAGCTAAAGAATCTGCCGGTTCATCGCACGATGCTCGAGATTTCCGAGATGATTTATGAGACGTGCAAGACGTACCTGGTGACGCAGGGCAAGTTCATTCTTCTGTTGTGGGCTTTCATCGCGGTAATTATCGCGCTCTACTTCGGCTATCTGGCGCCGGTGCCGGGGAAATCGATTGCGGTCACGCTGCCGATTATTTTGGCATTCAGCCTGGTCGGCATCGCGGGCAGCTATGGAGTGGCGTGGTTCGGAATTCGCGTGAATACATTCGCGAATTCACGGACGGCCTTCGCGGGCCTGCGCGGCAAACCCTATCCGGTGTATGCAATTCCGCTGAAGGCCGGCATGAGCATTGGCATGCTGCTGATCTCGGTGGAACTGCTGATCATGCTGTTCATCCTATTGTTCGTGCCGCGGGATTATGCGGGCGCGTGCTTTATCGGGTTCGCGATTGGCGAGAGCCTGGGCGCGGCGGCGCTGAGAATTGCGGGCGGCATCTTTACCAAGATCGCGGATATTGGCGCCGACTTGATGAAGATCGTATTCAAAATCAAGGAAGACGACGCGCGCAACCCGGGAGTGATCGCCGACTGCACGGGCGACAACGCGGGCGACTCAGTAGGCCCGAGCGCGGACGGCTTTGAAACCTACGGCGTGACGGGCGTGGCCCTGATCACATTTATTCTTCTGGCCGTCAAGGATCCGACGACGCAAGTGCAACTGCTGGTTTGGATCTTCACGATGCGCGTGGCCATGCTGGTATCGAGCGCGGGCGCGTACTTCCTGAACGGCGCGATTGCCAAGGCGAAATACGCGAACTCAGACGAGATGGACTTTGAGACGCCGTTGACGTCGCTGGTGTGGATCACGTCGATCACATCGATCATCCTGACCTACATCGTCACGTACATGATGATTCCCAATCTCGGCGATGGAACGCTGTGGTGGAAGCTGGCTTCGATCATTTCGTGCGGAACGCTGGCGGGGGCGATCATTCCAGAATTGGTGAAGGTTTTCACTTCGACCAAATCGGCCCATGTGAAAGAAGTTGTGAAATCGGCGCAGGAAGGCGGAGCTTCGCTGGGAATTCTGTCGGGATTCGTGGCGGGCAATTTTTCCGCCTACTGGCTGGGACTGAGCATGGTGGCGCTGATGAGCATGGGCTATTACTTCAGCACGGGCACGTCGATGGTGCAATTGATGCTGGCTCCAGCGGTCTTCGCGTTTGGGCTGGTGGCGTTTGGATTCCTGGGCATGGGCCCGGTGACGATTGCCGTCGATTCTTACGGGCCGGTGACTGACAATGCGCAATCCGTTTACGAATTGTCGCTGATTGAAAATGTTCCGGGAATCGAAGCCGAGCTGAAGAGGGATTACAAATTTGACGTGAAGTTCGAGCGCGCGAAACATCTGCTGGAAGCGAACGACGGAGCCGGCAACACGTTCAAGGCTTCGGCAAAGCCAGTACTGATCGGAACGGCTGTGGTTGGCGCGACGACGATGATCTTCTCGATCATCATGGCGCTGACCGGTGGACTGACTCATGACGTGGATAAGCTCTCGCTGCTGCACGCGCCATTCCTGCTGGGGCTGATCTGCGGCGGAGCGATGATCTACTGGTTCACCGGCGCTTCAACCCAGGCGGTGACCACTGGCGCTTACCGCGCGGTGGAGTTCATCAAGAAGCACATCAAGCTGGATGGCGTGGAGAAGGCGTCGGTCGCGGACAGCAAAAAGGTGGTTGAAATCTGCACGAAGTACGCGCAGAAGGGAATGTTGAACATCTTTCTCGCGGTCTTTTTCGCCACGCTGGCGTTCGCGTTCATGGAGCCGTTCCTGTTTATCGGTTACCTAATTTCGATTGCGATTTTCGGCTTGTACCAGGCGATCTTTATGGCGAATGCCGGCGGCGCATGGGACAACGCGAAGAAGGTTGTAGAGGTGGACATGCACCAGAAGGGCACGCCTTTGCACGATGCAACGGTGATCGGAGATACCGTCGGCGATCCGTTCAAAGACACTTCGTCGGTAGCGCTGAATCCGGTGATCAAATTCACGACCTTGTTCGGATTGCTTGCGGTGGAGCTGGCCGTGTCACTGAGCGCGCAGAACCCGGTGCTGACGACTACATTGGCAGTCGCGTTCTTTTTGGTGTCAGTGTTCTTTGTGCACCGATCGTTCTATGGAATGAGGATTGATACCAAGGAAAGCAACTGATTTTTATTTTTTCGGCCCTTTCCAAGGGCTGTTAGCAGAACTGATTCGGCCTCGCACGCCACGGCGCGCGGGGCCGATTTGTATCTGGGGCCGGGGAGAAGCGACGGGGCATTCAGTCGTCTTTTGAGACGACTTCTCTCACGATGGAGACCCAACTGAAGATGATGGCCACAGAGCAGCCGATGATGCCGGCGAAGAAAATGAACTCCACGACGTGGATAGCCAGAACCGCCAATCGGAAGGAAAGTGTCATGAGGCCCGTTCGGACAAAGCGTCGTGCAGTTGAGATCTCCGGCTAATTTTCCGGGAAGACTTCGGCTACGTTCTGAAATCGATCTCACGGTATTGGGGCGCTCATGCATCGTCAATCTATACAAAGGTATAGTCGTGCTCGGAATGAGCATTGGGATTAGAAAACCGTGAGCCAACGGTGCATCTGAAGGGGTGACTTTGGAGGCGGGCGGATTGGCAAAGTTTGCCAATTTGTCTAAGATGGACGTGAGGTGCTCTTATGCCGACGCGCAATGTGAACCTGCCCAAAGCTCTCGACCGGTTTGTCACGACCCGCGTGAAGAGCGGAAGTTACGCCAATGCCAGCGAGGTGATGCGCACGGCGTTGCGGCTGCTGGAAAAAGAAGAACGGGAGTTTGAGGAGAAGATGGTGGCGCTGCGGACGGCGATTGCCGAGGGAGATGCCGGCGGCGCAATTGATGGAGAAGAGTTCTTCGACGAAGTCTTTGCTTCTCTTGAAGGACCAGCGAAACAGAACGGCAAGAAGATTGCCTAAATATCTACTATCCGATGCAGCGGGCTCCGATGTACGCGGCATCATCCAGTACACCAGCACCCAATGGAGTGCAGATCAGGCGCTGCGGTACGGCGCGGGGCTCAGGGAGTGCTTTCGGAGCCTCGCAAGGAATCCTGGGATCGGTCGTGCCTGCGACATGGTCAGTCCAGGCTTACGCCGGTTCGAACATGGGAAGCATGTCGTGTTTTATCGCGTTGTGACCGGCGAGATCCGTATCTCCCGCGTTTTGCACCAGCGAATGCTTCCGGGCAGGTCGCGGTTTGAGCCTTAGCGGCAATCCCGATCCGAATTGCTCCCCAATCTCCACAACTTGAACAGGATTGCCGTAGAACTGCACCACTACTGCGCCTTGTGCCGGGGTCTGGGCGGGGCTAGGGTTGAGGTGTGGGATTGGAGGTTCTGGACGGCTTCCAGCTTGCCCCGACGGGCCAGCCTCCGGATTGCCTCGGATTTGAGGCAAAACTGGCCACGGAAACCCGCGACCGGCGAGGGCGTTTCAGAGTTTCCACAGGCAAATGCCAATGTTTAGGGAGCAGATGCCCGAAATGTTACGAAAATACTAGATGTTGTGGTTTGTTCTTGACACGCACCATAGAGAGCGGTAAGTTTTCATCTGCGGCTGTAAACAGGCGGTTAAAAAACACCGGCGAAAACCGAGCAAATCCCGAGTTCAGGTGCTCCATCCAGCGTCTCGCTAGCGGGTAAACGAATCAAATTAGCAGGCAGCGAGAACGGATCGAAAGTACGGCGAAGAGGGTACGGCGACAAGGTAAGAGCTGGATGTGACTGAGGGACCGCTGAAGACGCCAGGGTTCGCGAAGTTCGGTTTCCGATTTTCTTTGGTTTCCAAATAGTTGCGGGTTGTACCCGCGCTCCGGCTGGCTGGCCGGTGATGGGCTTTTTACGTTGATTTTTGGGCATTTTAGTTTGATTTCGATTTGCAGATTTGCCGATTTTGATTCAGGGAGAGTAACAAGATGAATGAGACGCACGTGCAGACTTCGACCGCAGCCTTCCCCACCACCACCCAAGCGCAGGGCCTGACCTTTTCACGGCGCTTTTCGAAGGAAGGCGTTTCCCCTTACGACGAGATGCAATGGGAGAAGCGGACTGCATCGATCACCGATACGAAAGGGAACTCGATCTTCGAGCAGAAGGACGTGGAAGTTCCCGTGGACTGGTCGATGACGGCGACAAACATTGTGGCCTCGAAGTATCTGCATGGGCAGATGGGCACGCCGGAGCGCGAGACGGGCGTTCGGCAACTGGTATCGCGCGTGGCGGAGTCGGTGCGGGACTGGGGCATTGCGGGCGGATACTTTGCCACGGCGGTGGACGCGGGAATTTTTCACGACGAGCTGGCGCATCTGCTGCTGACGCAGAAGGCGGCGTTCAATTCGCCGGTGTGGTTCAACGTGGGCTGCGACCGGCTGGAGCCAGAGTCGGACGGACAGAACTGGCACTGGGATCCGGTGACGGGCGGCGTGCAGTATTCGGCGACGGGCTACCGGAATCCGCAGTGCTCGGCCTGCTTCATCAATTCGGTGGACGATTCGCTGGAGTCGATTCTGACGCTGGCGAAGACGGAAGGCATGCTGTTCAAGTGGGGATCGGGCACGGGGTCGAACCTGTCGTCACTGCGCGGGTCAATGGAATTGTTGTCGGGCGGCGGGTCGGCGAGCGGACCGCTGAGCTTTATGCGCGGGTTTGATGCGTTTGCTGGCGTGATCAAGAGCGGCGGCAAGACGCGGCGCGCGGCGAAGATGGTGATCCTGAACGTCGATCACCCGGACATTGTGGACTTTATTGAGTGCAAGTCGAAGGAAGAGGCGAAGGCTTTCACGCTGATCAAGGCGGGCTACGACGGAAGCGGGCCGGACTCGGAGGCTTTTTCGTCGATCTTCTTCCAGAACGCAAACAATTCGGTACGGGTCAGTGACGAGTTTATGCGCGCCTACGAGACCGATGGGGACTTCACTACGTATACGGTGAAGGGCCACCAACCGGTGAAGAACTACAAAGCGCGCGAGATCATGGGCAAGATCGCCGAATCGACGTGGCTGTGCGGCGATCCGGGAATGCAGTTCGACGACACGATCAACAAGTGGCACACGAGCAAGAACACGGCGCGGATCAACGCATCGAATCCGTGCAGCGAGTACATGTTCCTGGACAACTCGGCGTGCAATTTGGCGAGCCTGAACCTGATGCGGTTTGTGACGCCGGCGGGGACGTTCGACATCGCGGCGTACCGGCATGCGATCTCGGTGCTGATCACGGCGATGGAGATCCTGGTGGACAACTCGGGATATCCGACCGAGGCCATCTCGCGGAACTCGCATGATTACCGGCCGCTGGGGCTTGGCTATGCCAACCTGGGCGCGTTGCTGATGTCGATGGGGCTGCCGTACGACTCCGAGGCTGGACGCGATATGGCGGGTAGCATGACGTCGATCATGTGCGGACAGGCGTACCTGCAGTCGGCGATTATTGCGGAGCAGTGCCCGCCGCTGAGCTCGGCGACTCCGCTGACAGCGAGCGGAGAACACCAGGGCGGAGCTTGCCCCGGCTACTACGTGAACCGCGAGCCGTTTCTGGATGTGATCCGGATGCATCGCGCGGAAGTGAACAACATCGGCAAGTCGACGGACCGCGCGGTAGAGCCGTTCATGGTGCCGCAGCTTGAGGCGCTGATTGACGCCAGCCGCGAGTGCTGGGATATGGCGCTGCTTTACGGCGAACGCTATGGCTATCGCAACTCGCAGGTGACGGTGCTGGCGCCGACGGGAACGATCGGCTTCATGATGGATTGCGACACGACGGGCATTGAGCCGGACCTGGCGCTGGTGAAGTACAAGAAGCTGGTGGGCGGCGGCATGATCAAGATCGTGAACAAGACGGTGCCGGCGGCGCTGATCAAGCTGGGCTACGACGACGAAGAAGTGAACGCGATTGTGAGCTACATCGATGCGACGGGGACGATTGAAGGCGCGCCGGGGATCAAGCCGGAGCACCTGGCGGTGTTCGATTGCAGCTTCAAGCCGGCGAAGGGCACGCGGTCGATTCACTACATGGGGCACATCAAGATGATGGCGGCGACGCAGCCGTTTCTGTCGGGCGCGATTTCGAAGACGGTGAATCTGCCGCACGAGGCCTCGGTGGAAGATGTGGCCGAGGCCTACGCGGAAAGCTGGCGGCAGGGCATCAAGGCGGTGGCGATTTACCGCGACGGTTCGAAGGGCACGCAGCCGCTGAACGTGAGCATGGATGTGAAGAAGGAACCTTCGGCGCTGGATGCGGTGGGTGGGCGCGTGCTTAGCCATCTGGCGGCATCACAAGCGGCGGCCGAAGCCGATGTGAAGTTGATGGAGGCGCACGGCGCTGACAAAGTTGAGGTGAGCGCGAAGCAATTGCTCGCAGTGTCGCAGGCATTCCAGAAGGCGCTCGAGGAGATTGCCACGGCAGCGGCAGTGCCGGTGCTGACGGCGACGCAGGCACCGGCGATGAGTGCCGCGACGGAGATTCCCCGCGAATCGCAGGATCTGAATGCTCCGCCGCGCGCGATCCGTCACCGGCTGCAGGAGGAACGCGCGTCGATTACGCACAAGTTCTCGATCGCCGGGCACGAGGGCTACATCACCGTAGGACTGTATCCGAACGGCCAGCCGGGCGAGATTTTCATCCGCATGGCCAAAGAAGGATCGACGGTGAGCGGGCTGATGGACGCGTTCGCGACTTCGATTTCGCTGGCGCTGCAACACGGCGTTCCGCTGAAGGTGTTGTGCGAGAAGTTCGCGCACACGCGGTTTGAACCTTCCGGCTGGACGCAGAACGAACAGATCGGATACGCGAAGAGCCTGATGGACTACATCTTCCGCTGGCTGAGCCTGCGCTTTCTTTCGGGCCAGCAATTGACGCTGTTCGCGGGGCTGGCTCCGCAGGCACCGCAACTGGCCGCGCCGCCGAGCCTGAGGCCAGAGAGCGATGTGGACGAGGATGAGCCGGCGGTTGCGCAGAGCCAAATGGCAAAGCTGGTGGAGGAAGTGGCCAAGCGGCTGAATCAAGTTACGACGACCGGGGCGGCGACCACAGGCGGGCACTCTGGCGGCGGCATCGCACCGGAGCCACCGGCGGGAGCGGGCGGAGCGCGGCGGATGACCGAGGCTCAGGCACACTCACAATCGAACTCAGCGCCGGCGGCAAGTGCGCCGCAGGTGCCGAGCATGCACGATCGCGGGCTGTATCATGCGGCCGATGCCATGCGCGATATGTACGACATGGGTGACGCACCGAGTTGCGGAACGTGTGGAGCGATCATGGTGCGCAACGGAAGTTGCTACCGGTGCATGAGCTGCGGGTCGACGTCGGGCTGCTCTTGAGAGTGGGTGCAGTTTAGTTGAGTTGCGATTAAAACAATTTGGGGGACGATTAAGGCCAGGAAAAATCTCCTGGCCTTTTTGTTTTTGAGTTCGGAAGGAGTGGGGCCGAGACGGAATGGCGGATCGGGTTGGCGAGAGAGATTGGGCGAAGGGCGATTGGGTGAGGGCGAGCGAAAGCGTCGATTCGCGGGCATGTGATACAAGTGAAGGCGGTGAATTCGGCGGCATATCGCCGTTGTATTCGATCTTTCCCGGAAGATCAGAGGACAAAAAAGCGATGCGTTCGGTGGCGATTTTCTTATTGGCGGCGGGCTGCGCCGTTGCAACGGGTCAAGTTGCAGCGGGTCAGGTTGCAAATGCGCAATCGGAGCGGGCAGACTCGTGCGCGGGAATCGCCAATCTCAAGATCGACGGCGTTGAGATCACGAAGGCGGCGAAGATTCCCGCCGGCACCATTATTCCTCCTCCGTATCCCGGCGCTTCGTCGATCGGCCCATTACCCGCGCACTGCCTGGTGAACGGCGTGATCAACCGGCGCAAGGGCGCAGACGGGGAAGAGTTTGGGATTGGATTTGCGGTGGCGCTACCGGAAAGAGAGGCGTGGAACGGGGACTTCATGATGCAGGGAGGCGGGGGCGGCAATGGTGTCGTGTCCTACCCGGCCGGAGCATCGTTCACCGGCGACCAGCCGGCCCTGACGCGCGGGTTTGCCGTGGCCAGCACGGATACGGGGCACACGGCGAAAAACGGCGGCTTCGATTTTGGTTTCATGCGGGATCAGCAGGCGTATCTGGATTTTGCGTACCAGGCCAACGCCGAAGTGGCCGGGGTGGCGAAGAAGATCATCGCGCAATACTTCGCCAAGGGCGCGGCGTATTCCTACTTCGTGGGCTGTTCGACGGGCGGACGCGAAGGAATGATCCTGTCACAGCGCTATCCCACGGTCTTTAATGGGGTCGTATCCGGCGATCCGGCGATGCGGACCGGAATGTCGAATCTTGCGATCAGCCAATGGATTCCTGTGGCGTATAACCAGGCGGCCCCGAAAGACGCTTCAGGAAAGCCGGAGCTGGATAAGTTTCTCAGCGATGGCGAACGCAAGATTTTTATGGATGCATTGATGAATCGCTGCGATGGAAGAGACGGAGTGGTTGACGGAATGATCTCCGACCCGATGGGATGTGATTTCGATCCCGCGGAGGTGGCGTGCAAGAGCGGGCAGAGCGAAGGCTGCATTGCGCCGGAGAAGGTCGCGGCTATTAAGAAGGCATTTGGCGGGCCCGAAAAACTCTTACGGAACGCAGGTGTATCCGGGATTTCTCTATGACGCAGATATCGCGGATACGGGACCGCTTCCGGGGCTTCTTGCTCTTGGGAGTCGCGGGCTTTTTGGACCGTATCCAACGGCTACGGAGATCGATGTCGACAAGGAAGCTTTGCATGCCTCCGACCCGCTGGTTGAGCCGGCACTGACGAATCTGTCGACTTTCTCAGCCAATGGCGGGAAGATTATTTTCTTTCACGGAGACAGCGACCCCTGGTTCTCAGCTCTGGACACGCTCGGGTACTATCAATCCCTTGCAGCGGCGAACGGCGGCGCAGCGAAGGTGGCCGAATGGAGCGAGATGTTCCTAGTGCCGGGGATGCGCCACTGCGGAGGAGGGCCGGCTCTGGACCAATTCGATATGCTCGACGCGGTGAAGAACTGGGTGGAGAAAGGGAAAGCGCCGGAAGCTGTGATTGCCACAGGAAAGGCATTTCCGGGGCGAAGCCGGCCGCTGTGCGCGTACCCCAAACATGCCCAGTACTCGGGACATGGCGATACGAATGACGCGCGCAACTTCAGCTGTGAATGAGGCCGGCTGAGTTGGGGAGTTGCCGAAGACGGGAATGGATGCGACGCGAACGATTTGCGAAGTGCCGAGGAAAAACGCCGGGCGAATTTTGCAATGATTGCGATAGAATCCGGAACAGCAAGCCTCCCCCCGAAAATCTGAATCAGGTGAAATCTGCGATGACGAAGCAGAGCCGAAGCCGCGTTTGGGAAACTCGCGTTCGGGTAGCAGCGGGCGCGTTGGCATTTAGCGCATTGATGACTACCGGAGCTTGGGCGCAGGAGTCGCCATCAACGCCGCAGAAGACGACGACGTTGAAAACCGGCATAACTTATGAGGACCAATCCTCAGAGAGTTGCGAGAAGCAGAACGAGAATAATCCGTATACGGGGATGGACCCGCTGACCTGCTACGGAGTGATGGCGCCGACGGATTCGCAGGGACAATGCAGCCTGGGCGGCATGAAGGTGTGGAAGCACGAGGGCAACACCTGCTACTACTGCTCGCCGATTACTTCGCCACCGAACACGATCATCGTGCCGATGGACCAGGTGGGCGCGGCGGACAACCAGGGATTCAGGTGCGGCGAGGATCAAGCCGATGCGTGCATGGCGATATGCAGCGGCGGGAACACGTACAGCCCACCGCCGGGCACGGTGGTGCAAGGCGGGGGGCCGGGATTGCCGCCAACGCCGGCGCCGCCGCAAGGTGGTCCGCCGCCGAATTACGCGCCGCAGCCGGGACCAGCGGGCGGGGTTGGATATGTGCCGGGAACGAACCCGTGCCTGCCGTTTGGGCCGGGTGGATATGACTACTGCGCAAACGGGCCGGGAGCACATCTGCCGGCGGGATGCCAGTGCAGCAAAAATCCTGCGCCGAAACAGACGCCGCAAACGAAGAAGCCGCAGACCAATCCGATAGCCGATGCGGGGAATTATCTGCGGGGCGTGGTGGACGGATTTGGCGGCTGCATTCAGGGATTAGGCAATGGCATCGGCAGCCTGATGGCGGGCGCGGGATTTTTTGCGCAGGGCGATTTTGTGAATGCCGCGAAGGCGTGGGGACTTTCGCCGGGCCAGTCCATTGTGCTGAAGGGCATGTATGCCGAGATGACCACTCCTGTGGTGGGGCAAAATATTTCGCCCTATCAGCAGGGAGTGACGGCCGGGCGGCGGCTCTGCGCATACGCGGCGATTCCGGGCACGGTGAAGGCAATTGGCACTGTTGCGGGTGGGGCGCTTTCTCCGGGATCGACGTTTACTAATCCGATCAAGGGAGGGGCGCTGCAAGACGCGATCAACAGCGCGCCGAAGACGATTGCGAACAAATGGGTGCAGACGCCGAAGGGGCCGGTGCAACTGGGCGCTTATGCCGGGCAGGGCAGCTTTGCCAGCGTTTTCAAATATGGCAAAGCGAGCGTGATGAAACTTAGCAGGAATAATCCCCAGACGATGGGGTACGGTCCGGAGTCACTTGAAGGGCAAGCAACGGGTGCGGGACGGGTGAGCGGGGCGGGAGTTGAGACTCCGAACGTGTCGAATCTGGAGCCGGGCGGAACGAGCCAGCCCACAACGCTAGTTGCGGATAATGTGCCGCAGAAATATCCGGGCGCTTTTCAACTTTCGAACGCGGAGTACCACACGCTGAACGCAGCCGAACAAAGCCAAGTGTTGAATGCAGTGAACAACGCGGCCAACCAGATCGCCGGTCGCGGCTACGTGCTGCTCGACGTGAATCCGGGGAACTTTTCGCTGCAGAATCTTGGCAATGCGATGAAGGCGATCATTCACGACCCCGATATGGTGATGACGGTTGACGAGATTAAGAATCTTGCGCCGAATTCGGTGCCGAGGGGCGTGCTGAATTATGCACTCGATGTGGCGGGACAGCCTGAATTCCTGAACCAGGCTTTTACTGCGCAGTCGCTGACGAATGTACTTAATGTGGCGCGCGAAAGATTGATTACCGGGATCACGAACGTGAGCAGCTCGACGGTGAAACCGCCGGTGCCGTGATGGCGGCCGATTGCGGCAGCGGCAGATTGCGCGACCGCGTCGGGCGACAATGCCGGACATTTGGGCGCGTGGTAGGATTTGCGGAGACTGCGAGGAGTTGATGGCTGGGGCGGCTCCGGACAATATCCGCGATACGAAAGCGGTGCGGATTACGCGCCGCGAATGGATCGTCATTCTCCTGCTGGTTCTGTCGGTGGTGATCAACTACGTTGACCGCAGCAACCTGGGGCTGGCGATGCCGCTGCTGGAGCGGCAGTTTTCGTTTTCGGCTTATCGCGCCGGCGAGTTGTTGTCGGCATTCTTCTGGACCTATGCGCTGGTGCAGCTGTTTGGGATTGCGGGCGAGCTGACGGACCGTTTCCCCGTGGGCTGGGTGCTGATGCTTGGGTACCTGCTGTGGTCGACGGCCACGGCGTTTACGGGAATGACAACGAGCTACGGGGCGCTGTTCGCGCTTCAGTTGGTGCTGGGGCTGGGCGAGTCTGTCGCGTATCCGTGCTATTCGCGCATCTTTGCTGCGATGCCGCAGGAGCATCGCGGGCGGGCGAACGCATTTATTGACGCGGGGACGAAGCTGGGGCCGGCCGGAGGCGCGTTTGTGGGCGGATTGGTGCTGGTGCACTGGGGCTGGCGCTGGCTGTTCGCGATCTTTGGAGTGGGCGCGCTGGTGTGGATGGTGCCGTGGTACTTTGCGATGCCGCGTGGTGGGCCGAGAGTGGATGCGGCGGGCGGCGAGAGGAATGCGGAGCGGATTGGTGGGGCGACGGGGGCTTCGGCGACGGCTGGAGCAGCTGGATCGACGGGCTCGATTGCGAAGATGGTGAGGTTGCGGTGCGCGTGGGGAACAACGATTGGGCACTTTAGCGGGAATTATTTCTACTATTTTCTGCTGGCGTGGTTGCCTACGTACCTGGTGCAGGAGGAGAAGCTTTCGATTGGAAGCATGTCAAGGCTGACGGCGGCGATTTTCTCGCTGATTGCCTGCACAACACTTTTGTCGGGATGGTTCTCGGATCGGTTGATCGCTCGCGGGAAATCGGCAACCGCAGTGCGGCTGAGACTGGTGATAGGCGGGCAGGCCATGGCGTCGAGCCTGCTTGGGCTCGCGCTGATTCATGGACATCCTCTGGTTTCGCTGGGGTTGCTGGCGATTGCGTGCGTGGGGCACGGAGGATACGCCTCGAATCATTGGGCGATCGCGCAAACTCTGGCGGGTCCGGCAATGGCGGGGCGATGGTCGAGTTTACAGAATGGGATCGCGAATTTTGCGGGGATTGTAGCGCCATGGCTGGCAGGGCTGATTGTTCAGAGACTCGGGAGCGCACGATTTGCGTTTGTGGTTGCAGGAGGCGTGGCGATTATTGGTGCAATGTCGTGGGCATTGCTGGTGCGGCGCGTTGAGCCGGTGAATTGGGAAGCGGTGTGAGCTGGGCGGCAGTGACGGGGGAATTTTGTCTTCTTACCGAATTGTTGCGCGCGCCTCGAGCTTGCGGAGGGATTTGAGCATGTCGGCGAGCTCGGATTTGCCGATTTCGCGCTCGAATTCCCTTTGCATTCGGTCGAGGGCGGCAATGACACGCATGGCGCAGCGCTTGCCGTGCGGCTTGAGCGTGAGCAAATAAGCGCGCGCGTCCGCAGGGTCGATTTTGCGCTGCAGAAGACCTTTGGCTTCGAGCGAGGAGATGCAATGGCTGAGGTTACCGCGCGTAGTCGAGAAGGTTTCGGCGAATTGAGAGGGCTTGACCTGCCGCGGCGCCTCAAAGAAGAGAGCCGCGAGGACAAGAGCTTCAAGAAAGCCGAGATCGTCGGCCGCGAGGACGCGCGCGGCGAGCGACTCGAAGCGGCGCGCCGCACGGTTGACGGCGAACATTGGGCTTTCGCGGAGAAAGGCGTCGATGCGCATGATTGAGCGGTGTTGGCGGAGCTAGCGGTGCTAGCGAGTTAGTTTAACAGCTCAACTATTCGAAACGATACAAAATCGTTGTTGCGCGGGGCGGCATTCGGCGGCGATTCTTTAACTGATGCGCCGAAAACAAGTGATTCATCTCTGTCGAAGTGTTTCGTTTCTGCTAGTGGCGGGGGCTGTGCGAGCTGCGATTGCGCAGGATGCGTGGCTGCGCAGAATGTCGCTGCGCAAAATGCGGCCGCACAGAATTCGCCGGCACCGCCGACTGCAACGGTAAAGGGCAATACGGAGACCATGGTGGTGCTGGGCACGGCGACGCCGGTGCCGCTGGCTGAGTCGCAGCGGTCGGTGGAGATTCTGCCGGTGAAGGCAGAATCGCTGGCGGCCGAGTCGCCGCAGGATTTTCTGCGCCAGGACTCGTCGGTATTTCTGGAGGAGCGCGGCGGCGGGCGGAGGGCAGGCTGACCTGGTGCTGCGCGGCGGCAGCTTTGAGCAGACGCTGGTGCTGCTGAACGGATTCCGCATCAACGACGCGCAGACTTCGCACCATAATCTCGATCTGCCGGTTCCGCTGGAGGCGATGGAGTCGATCCAGGTGCTGGAAGGCGCGGGATCGACGCTTGCACGGAGTGGATGCGCTGAGCGGGGTGGTGGATTTTTTGACGGCGGCGCCGGATCACGATTCGATTTTTTTGCGCGGCGGCGAGGGCAGCTTCGAGGCGAACGAGGAGACGCTGCTGGCCGGGGCGACGCGCGGGCGATTGGAGCGGACGCGCGACCGCGGAGCGGAACTTTTCTACGGGGTTTGTGGCCACGCCTGCATACATTGCACCGACATACGCCCCCGGCTGCACACAATCGCAAATGAATCGCTATTGCTTGAATGACCGCGACTACCGCAACGAAGATGCATCCGCTGAGAGCTGGCTGGGGACGCGGCTGGGCGTGACGGATTTGCTTTTTGCCGGAGCGACCGCTCGTTTGGGGCGAACCAGTTTTATGGCTCTTATAACTCGTGGGAGCGAACCAAGGGGTGGTTCGCGGCTGCGCGGCAGGAACTGGGAAGCCAGACCGAAGCGGCGTTCGGATATCGGCGGCACACGGATGAATTCGTGCTGTTGCGCAACGATCCCGGCGTTTTACGAGAACAACCATATTGACGGATCGTGGCAGGGATCGCTGCGGCGCACGGAGAATTTGCAGGCAGGCGCGCTGCTGCTGATGGGACTGGAGGCGGACGGGGACAGCATTCGCAGTAACAATCTCGGCCTTCATGCGCGGAATCGCGGCGCGGGCTACGTGGATGTTGATCTGCGGCCGGCGAAGAAGCGCTGGAGCTTGTCGGCGGGCGCGCGCGAGGAGATTTTTTCGGGAGGAGCGCAGGCGGTGTTTTCGCCGGAGACTGGCGGGAAGTTTTCGCGTGGCGAGCAATCTGAAACTGCGCGCGACGCGGAGGGTATGGATTCAGGATTCCGACCTATACCGATCTCTATTACTCCGATCCGTCGACGCTAGGCAATGCGAATCTAAAACCGGAGTCGGCATGGACCGGGGATGGAGGCGCGGATTGGGCGCCTTCGACAAAGATGAGCTCTCGGCGACGGGATTCTATTCGCAGCAGCATCGACACCATCGACTATGTGAAGAGCGCGACGGCGAATCCGTATCTCCCGGCGAATTGCCCGACGAACATCTGGTGCGCGGACAATCTGAATGGGCTGCACTTTGCGGGGGTGGAGACGAGTTTCACGTGGATTCCGAAGAAATCGCAGAAGGTGCGGATCGAGTGGACGGCTTTGCACGGCGCGCAGACCGCGCTGCATGGGCTTGAGTCAGAGTACGTGTTCAATTATCCGGTCGAAAATATTCACGCGTCGTGGAGCTGGGCGATGGGGCACGACATTGTTCTTGACGAATTCGGTGCAGCTTGCCCAGCGATATCAGCAGACGGTTTATCCGGTGTGGGATGCGACGCTGACGCGCGAATGCGTGGAAGGTGCGGCCGTATTTGCGACTCATGAATGCCAGCAATACCGGCTACCAGGAGATTACCGGCGTGAACATGCCGCCGAGGACGATTATGGGTGGAGTGGCGGTGCAGGTGGGACGGTGAAAAGGCAGGGAACAGGGAACAGGGAACAGGGAACAGGGAGAAGGCTCATTGTGGTCGGGTTCGCTGATCAGGTCAGATGCTTCTTGAGGAATTCGAGGGAGCGCTGGCGGGCTTCTTTGGCTGCGGCAGCGTTGTAGCTTGGGCGCGGATCGCAGTTGAAGGCGTGGCCGGCGTCATACCAGAAGATTTCAACTTCAGGGTGCGCGGAGTGAACCTTCTCGACGTCGGCGGCGGGAATGTGCGTGTCCTGGCTGCCGAAGTGGAACATGACGGGGCAGGTGGGATTTTCGCGCGGCGTAATTGCCGATGCGGCCAGCGTAGTAGCCGACGGCCGCGGCGGGATGAAGACGCGTGGCGGAGAGCCAGGCCATGGTGCCTCCGAGGCAATAGCCGATAACGCCGACCTTCTTGTGCGTCGCGGCGGCGGCATAGTCGACAGCAGCGGCAATGTCGAGGACTGCTTTATCGATGTCGAATTTTGGGAAAAGGCTCATTGCGGTTTGCATGCCGGCCGGATCGTAACCGAGTTCGACGCCGGGTTGGATGCGGTCGAAGAGCGCGGGGGCGACGGCGAGGAATCCGTCGCGCGCCCAGCCATCAGCGACGGAGCGGATGTGGGCGTTGACGCCGAAGATTTCCTGAAGAACGACGAGGCCGGCGATTGGGTCGCCTTCTGGATGGGCAACATAGGCGTTGAACGCGTGGCCGTCGGCTGCGCGGAGAGTTACTGATTCAGTCATGGATGGTTATCCTCAAACGAATCCAGTATCGATGAGGCGATGAGCGGCGCGCAAGCGAGCTAGGTCGCTGATGGCGGAGTTAGGTTTGTGCGATCCCAGGTCCCCGAGTGCGAGGGACCTGGGGCACCCATTCTCGTGGTGAATAGAGCGCGAAAGTACAGGTTTGTGCTTTCCCATCCTTTCGCGAAGAACGCGAAAGGATGGGGCAACAGGCATTCTTGCCGCGAATTTTTGAGCCAGACTCTACGCAAACTTCTGAGACGACGCTCAGTTGATGCGAGGCGGAAGCTGGAGGGGCTTGCGGGGGCCGAGATCGTCGCGCACCAGGGTGAGGCCGAGAAGCAAGCGTTCGAAGCTCGAGGAAAGGCGCGCGAAGAGCGGCGCTTCCTGCTCGTATTCAAAAAGATTGAACTGGCTGACGATGAAGTAACTGTGCTTACCGACACGAATGAGCTCATCGATACTCGGGGTGGGACCCGGGCTGGGACTGGAATGCGGGCCATGCTGGTGGCGGCGATGACGGCGGTTGGAGCCGGTGGCCTCAGGGTACATGCCGGCGACGAAGAGAGAATAGTCGCCGATGTATTTGCGCAGCGCACGCTCGGCATCAAATGAAGACGCGGAACCGTGGACGGGGTCGGCGGCTCGCTCCATCTCTTCAAGGTGCTCAATGGGGCGGCCTTCGGCATCGCGGATGCTGTAGAGCTTATCGGACTGGGAGAAATTGCAGAGGATGCGCGCGACGTAGGCGGTGACATCGGGATCGTGCAGGCCGAGTTTGCCTTCATAACTATTGCGCACGATCTGCTGGAAGAAGGGTTCGAGCGGATGAGGCTGGGCCTGCATACACACCTCCCAAGCGGAGCCGGATTGCAATCGACTCCGAAAGCCAAAGCGGCTGTGCGCGGGCAGCCGGGTTCGGCGCATGAAACCGCTGCTGTTCCCATTGATGCTGCGCGGGAAGTCGCCAGCGACGGCTCGATTAACAAATTCTTAACACTGAGATTAGCCGAACAGTTGCGGTTTGCAAGAGGGGGAATCAAGTTTGTTGGCAGAGGAGAGGGGCGAGTGCGAAGGACGGCAAGAACCTGGACTGGAAAACACGAGGGTTGTGCTATCCCACCCTTGCCGGATTTGCAAGAAGCAGGTCCTTCGACTCCCATCGTCCGCTGTGGCGGACGATGGTCGCTCAGGATGACAGCCAGGATGGGGCAACCGTTTTCTCGGTGGATGAACCGCGGAAGAACGGGTTTGTAGTTTCCCACCCTTCGCCAGATTTACAAGAAGCAGGTCCTTCGACTCCCATCGTCCGCTGTGGCGGACGATGGTCGCTCAGGATGACAGCAAGGATGGGGCAACCGTTTTCTAGGGTGGATGAAACGCGGCGGTTAGACCGTGGCCGGGGTGCGTTGCTCGAGTTCGGCGAGGCGCTTGGCGAGGAGAGCTTCGAGCTTGACCAGAGCGGCGGAAAAGCCTTCGATGCCTTCCTTGAGCTTGTCGGAGGCCATGCGGTCGGCCGCGTGCATGCGGTCGAAAGTAGCTTTGTCCATGGCGATTTTTTCGATTTGCATGCCCTTGGCATTTGCAGGATCGAGCTTGCGGGGCAGATCGCCCTGGGTGGATTCAAGCTCGGCGAGAAATTGCGGCGAGATGGTGAGCAGGTCGCAGCCGGCTAGCTCGGTGATTTCGCCGAGGTTGCGGAAGCTGGCGCCCATGACGACGGTTTTGTAGCCGAATTTCTTGAGGTAGTTGTAGATGCGCGTGACCGACTGAACGCCGGGATCGTCGGCGCCTTGATAGTCCTTGCCGGTGTCTTTCTTGTACCAGTCGAGGATGCGGCCGACGAAGGGCGACATGAGCGTAGCGCCTGCGTCGGCGACGGCGATGGCCTGATGAATGCCGAAGAGCAGCGTGAGGTTACAGTGAATGCCATCTTTCTCGAGGACTTCGGCGGCGCGAATACCTTCCCATGTGGAGGCGATCTTGATGAGCACGTGATCGCGGCCGATGCCCGCGGCGTCATATTGCGCGATGATGCTGCGCGCCTGCTTAATGGTGGCGTCGGTGTCGTAGGAGAGGCGCGCGTCGACTTCGGTTGAGACGCGACCGGGAACGATGGCGAGAATCTTTTTGCCGAAGGCGATGGCGAGGCGCTGGAAGGCGAGGTTGGCGACGGCCTGATCGGTTGCGCCTTCGCCCAATTCGTTGCGCGCGTCTTTCAGAACGCCATCCACAATGGGCTGATATTGGGGCAACTGAGCAGCGGCGGTGATCAGGGAGGGATTGGTGGTCGCGTCCTGGGGATGGAATTTCTCCATGGCCTCCATGTCGCCGGTGTCGGCGACGACGACGGTGAACTTGCGCAACTGTTCTAGAAGATTGGGCATGATTCCTCCTCAGATTGATTCTTCGCCAAAGGGAACGCGGGGCTTTCGGTTCGCTTCCTGCGGGGCATTCTACAGCTCCAGTGTACCTCTTGATGATTAAGATGCGCTGAACGCGGACGAGGTCTAAGTCCGCGTTGATGCCAAAACAGACAGCCTAGAGTTTCGGTTGCATCTGGCGACGGCGGTCAGTGACAATCCGGAAAAGAGCACAATGTGGGGAACGGCAAAGGCGATTCTCACGAAGATTTCAGCACGGGAGGAACTTTATGGCAAGAGACATCATTCGAACGCCGAACGCCCCGTCCCCGCCGGCGACGTACAGCCAAGCGGTACGGGCGGCTGGGCTTGTGTTCGTCTCAGGTACGGGGCCGCACGATCCCGTAACCGGGAAGATTGTTGGGGATACGATCCAGGAGCAGACCAGACAGTGCCTGGAGAATGTGTCGGCCATTCTTAAAGCAGCAGGCAGCTCGCTGGAGCGGGTTGTGAGCGCCACGGTCATCCTTCTTGAGGAAGCAGACTTCGCTGGAATGAATGAAGAGTGGATCAAATGGTTTCCGACGAACCCGCCTGCGCGGCAAGGTGCGAAGTTACCGGTTCGCGTCCCCGGCTTGAGGGTGTCAATTGCGGCGATTGCCGAGGCTTAAGCCTTCAACGCAGATTTCAGGCACGACCGCGAAAGCGGAGCGGGCTAGGCTCGAGATTCTGACTGCTCTATTCGGCCTCGAAGGTATTGGCGAGAGTGCCGAGGCCGGGGATGGAGACTTCGACGCGGTCGCCAGCTTTGAGCGGAGCGATGCCGGAAGGGGTTCCGGTGAGCAACAGGTCGCCGGGCTCGAGCGTGAAGACGGACGTGATGAAAACGAGAAGCTCGGAGAGCGAAAAAATGAAGTCGAGCGTGGAGGCGTGCTGGCGGACTTCGCCATTGAGGCGCGTTTCAATGTTGAGGCCGGCGTCGAGGTCGAGCTCATCGCTAACGATGGGGCCGATGGGGCAAAAGGTGTCGAAGCCCTTGGCGCGGGTCCACTGATCGTCTTTATTTTGCAGGTCGCGAGCGGTTACGTCATTTGCGAGCGTGAAGCCGCGCACGACGTCGCGCCAGCCCGCGCCGGGTTTGAGGTTGCGGGCGCGACGGCCAATGACGACGGCGAGCTCGCCTTCAAAATCGACGCGCTGAGAGACAGCGGGCATGCGAACGACGCCGCCGGGCGCGAGCAACGACGATGGCGGCTTCAAAAAGATCAGCGGCTCGACGGGCATTTCATTGCCCAGCTCGCGGACGTGCGCGCGATAGTTGCGGCCGACGCAAACGATTTTGGATGGCGTGACGGGTGGAAGAAGTTGAGCGGCGCTGAGAGGCATGGGCGCGAAGTCGAAGTTGCCTGCGCCGGTTTCTTCAAGCGCCAGGCGGTAGGCCAAGATCCTCGGCAGGCGCGGGCGCGAGCGCGGTGATCCATAGTTCGCTGTTGCGGTCTTCTACCGATCCGTAGTGAGTCTGGCTGTTGATTGAGAAGCGGCAATATTTCATGGGCGTGACTCCTTGGAAGATTTTCAGCTATGAGGCGGGCACGGTGTCGGTGGCCTCGGCGGAACGAGCGCTCTCAAGACCATTTTGATCGATGGCGGTTACGGCGTACGAGTAGGTATGGCCGGGCAGCACGTTGGGGTCATGATAGCCGGGCCCGATGACGGGCTGCGCGGGAGAGATGCGCTGCCAGGCGGCGCCGACGGATTCTGACCCCAACGACGAGGACCTGTCGTTGGGGGCCCCCAGTTCACGACGGTAGACGATGTAGCCGGCGAGAGTGGACTCGGCGCCGGGCAGCCAACTGAGGTCGATTGAAGGGCCGGAGCCGTTTTCGCCCGCGGTGGCGACCGCGGCGAGGCCTTTGGGCGCGCTGGGAGGAAACACATTGATGGCGTCGATGCGCAAGGGAGGGGATAGTGGCCCGGCCAACTCGAGAGTTGAGCCGCCAACAGCGACGCGGGCGACACGCTGGGCGCGGTACTCGTAGGTTTGGCCGAAGCGAATGTTGTTGTCGAGCGCATGATCTGTGTGAGAGGCGGCTTCGACGAGGAGAGTTTGCTCGAGCGGCTCGGCAGGCTGCGCCAACGGGCCTTGATTGGATTTCTTCGCGGGCGGCGAGATGAGCCGGCGGACTAGGCGAACGGCGACGGGAGAAGATTCGGTTGGAGCGGACGCCCAGTGAAGGAGCACGCCGTCTTTGCGCATTTGCGCGGTGAGGTTTTCGATTGCGGGGGGCGCCTCACCGGCGAGGATCGCCGCGCTGTTCGAGAGTCCGGCGGACCGGCCCTTGCGATTGACGAGCTCGACAAAATAACTGAGCACGCGTGGCGGACCGGCGGCGAGCGGCGAAGGCAGAGTGTCGATGAAGGAAGCGTCCGCTTTTGGAGCGAGTTGCAACGTAGTGGCGATGGAGCAGCGCGTGGCGGCGGATTCATTACGGCAAACGCGCACGGTGATGTTGCCCTTGAGCAGGACTTTGTCGGTGGTTCTTGCGGGCATGGTCCAGGTGAGGGCCACTTGGCCGCCAGTGCGCACAGCGGAAAGATCGTTTACCGGAACGGGAAGGTTCAACGAGGGCGGCAATGGTGCGCCGGGCATGCCGCAGCCGGCGAGGGCTGATGCGACTGCGAAGGCGGTGATAGTCGCGCCGAAAAGCGCCGCGGATCGCGCGTGAGCGCGCCGATGTTCTTTCGATTGCATGACGCTCTCAGTCTAATGGAGCGGCGCAGGACAGGGCCACGCGCGGGGTGAGCGCGAATGCAACGCAGCGGCGGGACGAAATGCCGGAGGGTTGCGTCTCAGTTCGAATTTCGCACGGCAGAGAAAATGAAGACAACGGTCGCTATGATCAATGCCACCGGTATTCCAACGATAAAGGAGGGGATAGGTTCAACGGTAGATTTTGCGACCGCATAGCCTACGATGCAGTAGATGTTGAAGCCGACATAGGTGGTCACAAGAGTGATGAGCGCTCTCTTAAGTGACTTTGGCAGCCATCTCTGCATTTCACAATGTTAGACTAGCCCTCCAATTTCTTCATGGTTCTAAACATGATCTTAGGCTCGGCGCAGGAGCGAAGGAGCACGCGGAGGGCCGCTGCGCACGTACAATAAGCGTGCGTACAAATATAGAGGGAAGCCAATGAACTTCTTTCGTGAATACCTGAAAGAGAACAAGATTCTCCACGACCCGAGATTCGACGACACCGACGAGGATTTCCTGGTGCAGGCCCTGATGCAGGCGCGGATGAACAAGTCGAGCGCCAACATTGTGATCAAGGCCGGGTTTTTCGGCAAAAGAGATTTGGAGAAGGAACTGAAGACGCAGAAAGCCAAGGACGCTTTGTACTTTGTTGCGGCGTTTCTTTGTTTCATGGTCAAGACGCCGATCACGTATGGGCGCGAGGTGGAAGGCTTCAAGACGTATTTCATGCCGGGGTTTGCGAGCGACAATTCAAAGCACGAGCAACTCAGGCGGGGCCTGCGCGCAAGTTATTTCGAAGCGACTCCGGAGAGCCTGGAAGAGACGGAGACGCTGGACGCGCTGTTTGATATGGCCGAGATGAAGGACGAAAAGAAGTAGGGATAGGGCCGTTTTCATCGGGCGATTTCGGTTATTTTGCCGGTCCGATTTTTCTGGTAGGGGCGCGTTCTCGAGAATTCGCGCAGCGACGCCGATCAGAGTTTGCGCAGGTTGGCGAACTTTTCCATCAGCTTTTTCATGCCGTGGCGCGAGAACAGCACGGTGAGCTTGGCGTCTTCGCCGTCTCCTTCGCGCATGAGTACGGTACCCTCGCCATACTTTGCGTGCATCACACGCTGGCCTTTTCTCAAGCCAGAGGCGCCGTTGGTCGCGGGAATTTCCATGGTCGGCCGGGCGAAGGAGCCGGGCCGGACGCCAGGTTTCCCACCGAAGAAGCGGGCAATGTTGTCGACACTGCCGTCAGATGGTGGGGGCGCTCCCGGCGTTCGCCCGCTTTTATCTTTTGGCGCTCCCGCGCTTTCACGTTTTGGAGCAGAGCTTTGCCGAGACGAGAGATCGCGAGCGGCGATCGCATGAGGAGTTTCCTGGCTCTCATCTTCATAGTTGAAGTGCGATTCGCGAGAGGCGGACGCGCTGCCGTGGCGGCGATTTGAGCTGTAGGCGGACGAGTACGATGGCGTCGACCAGGCAGGATTTCGGCTGCCGAGATTTTCAATGAGTTGCGAGGGAACCTCTTCAAGGAAGCGCGAAGGGACGCTGGCCTCGGGCACATCTGCGCCATAGCGGCGGCGATAGTGGGCGCGAGTAAGGACGAGCGTGTTCATGGCGCGCGTCATGCCGACGTAGCAGAGGCGGCGCTCCTCTTCGAGCTCTTCGGGGCTGGAGAGCGTGCGCGAATGCGGGAAGAGACCCTCCTCAAGGCCGGCGAGAAAGACGAGCGGGAATTCGAGGCCTTTGGCGGCGTGCAAAGTCATCAATGTGACGCGAGCATTGGGGTCGAATTTATCGGTGTCAGAGGCGAGAGCTGCGTGGTCGAGGAAATCAGCGAGGGTTTCGCCGCGCTCTTCGGCATCGTGCGCTGCGTTGGCCAGCTCTTTCAGGTTTTCAATGCGGCTGAAAGCTTCGGGTGTGCCTTCGGTCTCAAGAGCTTTAATGTAGCCGGTGCGATCGATGATGAAGCGGATCAGCTCGGGAAGCGTGGCGGAGTCGCCGGGAGAACGGAAAGCGGAGTCTCCTTCAGAATCTGGTTTGCCATTGATGGAGCCATCGTTCCCTGGTCTCAGAATCGAGACCAGGGGCACCCCAGTGTTTGTGGTTTGAGACGGCAGAGCATCGCCGAAATCGAAACTGATGTTTGAGTTGGCGCCGGTGGGTTCTTCGGGCGCAACTTCGCCGAATCCGAAACCGGTGTCGGCGCTTGCGGATTCGGCAACATCGGCGGAGAGCTTGCCGGCAAAGTCGGGGTCCATCATGGCCTGCGCGTCGAGGATGAGCTGGCGGAAGGATTCGAGCGCCGCAAGCGCGCGCGCCGGGATGAGGCGGTTGGCGATCGCCGCGGCGACGGCGTCCCATGTGGACTGGCCGGTTTCAAGAGCGAGCCGCTCTAACGTTTCGAGGGTGGTTTTGCCGATGCCGCGAGCGGGCGTGTTGATGATGCGCTGCAGGGCCATGGAATCGTGGGGATTGCGAATGAGGCGCAGGTAGGAGAGCAGATCCTTGATTTCGGCGCGCTCGTAGAAGCTGAAGCCGCCGACCATGGTGTAGCTGATGTTGTAGCGGCGCAGTGCTTCCTCAACGAGGCGCGACTGCGAGTTGGTGCGGTAGAGAACGGCGCAGTGGCCGGTTGCGGCTCCTCCGGGGTCTTGGGTTTCGGAGGAGTTTTGAGCCTGGCGGAGAAACGCCTGAATTTTGTCGGCGATGAAGAGGGCTTCGTTCTCGCCGTCGGGCGCTTCGTAGTAGCCGATGAGCGAGCCGCCCTGGCGCTCGGTCCAGAGCTTCTTGCCTTTGCGGCGAATGTTGTTGGCGACGACCGCGCCGGCAGCTTCAAGAATGATCTGCGTGGAGCGGTAGTTCTGCTCGAGGCGGACGATGCGGGCGTTGGGAAAGTCTTTTTCGAACTCGAGAATGTTGCGGATGTCTGCGCCGCGCCAGGAATAAATGCTCTGGTCTTCGTCGCCGACGGCGCAAACGTTCTGGTGCTCGCCGGCCAGAAGCTTCATCAGCTCGTATTGCGGGCGGTTGGTGTCCTGGTACTCGTCGACTAATACATATTGATAGCGATGCTGGTAGCGCTCGCGCACTTCTTTGGAGACTTTGAGCAGGCGCGCGGCTTCGAGCAGCAGGTCGTCGAAGTCCATGGCGTTGTTCTTGAGCAGTTCCACCTGGTAGGCCTTGAAGATGTGAGCGACGCGCTCGCTGGCGGGGTCCTTCGAACTGAGGAAGTAATCCTGCGGATCGACCATGTGATTCTTGGCCCAGGAGATGCGGCTGAGCACTGTGCGCGGGGTGAGCTGCTTGGTGTCAAGCCCCATACGCTTCATGATCTGCTTGACGATGCCCTGCTGATCGTTTTCGTCGAAGATGGTGAATGAGCGCGTGAGACCCTTGTCGCCGACTTTGAGGGCCTCGACATCGCGGCGAAGAACGCGCACGCAGAACGAGTGGAAGGTAGAGATGAGCGGCTTCGCGAGCGACGAGTGGCCGAGCAATTGATTGACGCGCTCGGCCATTTCTCCGGCGGCTTTGTTGGTGAAGGTGACGGCGAGGATCGAATCGGGCGCGACGTTTTTCTCCTGGATGAGCCAGGCAATGCGATGGGTGATGACGCGGGTTTTGCCCGATCCGGCGCCAGCGAGGATGAGCAGAGGGCCCTCAGCGGCTTCAACCGCGGCGCGTTGTTCGGGATTGAGATGGTCGAGAAGAGGATGCAAAGTGTTGAGTCCTGTGGGGACAGGTTCCTGACTCTAGTGTAACGTTCGGGCGGGGTGCGCTGCTGAGCGCGACAGCGCGAAACAGAGGATACAGGAGCGATGCTTTGCGGGCCATTACCAGAGATTCGAAATCCTGGTGACCAACAGCGGCCGAGCCAGCACCGGTGGGTGAGCGAGCGTTGCAACGCGCGTTGTATTTATCACATTGAGGCTGCATGACAAGATGCAACTCATGGGGAAGTTTCGGCTGCCTGTTGGTTTGGTTGTTTGCCTTGTGACGATCGGATTTTCAGCGATCGCATTCGCTGCGCCGGCGTGCAGCTTGAAAGCGAGAATGCCGGCGGGTGCGCGCACATTTGCCAAAGTCAACCATCAAAGCGATTGGCAGGAATATCAGAGCCTCGATGCGGTTCCCGAACTGAGCATCGCAGGCGGAATGTCGGCGCAAGTCTGGCATCCCAAATATCGAAAACAATCGGTGACGCTGGTCGAGCCGGAACAAGATTTCGAGATTGCGACAAAATATTGCTTTGATGAAGTGGGCGAGCTGGAATCAGTGAGCTTTGAGATTCGCACGACGCTGGGATGGGGGCATCGCGTGGAAGGGACCGTGAGGAGCGGAGTGTTTACCGAGAGCTCGTCGGAGTTTTTTCGGTTGAAGGACGGCAAGACGATTCCACAGCCGGATTGGGTGGGCGGAGTTCCGCAAGCACTCGAGCCGAAGCTTTATTCAAGCGTGAGCAAGCTGCCGTTTGCGGGGTTGTTGGAGACGACTGAGGCGTCGAATCGAAAATTGAGGTGAATGGGATCGAAGTGAGGGGATTGGATTGAAAGCGTTTTGAAGTTGGGCTGGGCGCTTTGAGCAGGCTATTAAGCGCCCAGGGATCGCCGGACCTGGGGGAGGGCTGGCGGTCCCTATTCTTTTGGGCCGGTTGCCTGGAACTCTTATGCGCTGCGCTTTTCAGACTCAACGTAAGCGCGAAGGACGGCGTTCATGCGGGTGAGGTGACCCTTGCCGCGCGCTCGGAACCACTCCACTACATCGCGATCGAGGCGCAGGTGAACGGAGGTCTTGCCGGGAGGCATCACGACGCGCGCGGACTTCCAGAAATCCGCGCCGAGGGATTCGGCCTCGGGTGCATCGGGACGCGTGGGATCTTCGCCGCGTTCACGGATAGCCTTAATATCACTTAGGGAATATCTCACCATAGTAGATTTCTTTTTCATCTCGATTTGCCTTCTGTGCGCTGATAATCCGGACGCGTTTGCTGCCTCGCCATGTGAACACTACTCGGTAGATATCGATTCCGGCGCATCCCAGTGAAATCCATCGGACCTCTCCATAATCAAGGCGGTCATCGATAATTTCAGTTCTTTCGTTCTCAAAGATCGCGGCAGCCGTGATAAACGAGACGCCGTGCTTTTCCAGGTTGCTCTTGGCTTTGGCCTGGTCCCACTCGAACTCGAGTTCATGCTCGGCCATCGCGTACCTTTACATGTAAACACAATTGTGTACACAAGTCAAGTTTCTCACGCCTCTGCGCCGCAGAATCGAGCTTGCCAGCGATTCCGTGGCGGTTGGGTCTCTTCTGTAATTCTAGCCTTCTATAACTTGCACTTCCGGGGCCAATTCGCTAACATGAATGGATACGCGTGGGGAGTTTCCTGCGCTGTCAATGGCACCACGGCTTTTGGCCCCGGTTTGGGGTCCCGCGAAAGCGGGCTGGCAAAGGCGGTGGGAGACGAGGGAAGCATGGCAACTGGCAAGAATATTGCGAAGGCGCGCGCCGCTGTGAACAAGCCGGCGTTTCCGCTGCCTGAAGCAGTGAATCTCCTGAAGCAAGTGAAATACGCAAAGTTCGACGAGACTGTCGATCTGACGCTGCGTTTGGGCGTGGATACGCGCCATGCGGACCAGATGGTTCGCGGTACGGTCGTGCTGCCGCACGGGCTGGGCAAGACCAAGACTGTGGCAGTGATTGCGAGCGGCGACCGGCAGAAGGAAGCGACCGAGGCGGGCGCGGATTTTGTGGGCGGCGAAGAGATGGTCGAAAAGATCCAGAAGGAAAACTGGACCGACTTTGACGCGCTGATTGCGACGCCGGACATGATGAAGGTTGTGGGGCGGTTGGGCAAGGTGCTGGGACCGAAGGGTCTGATGCCGAATCCCAAGACCGGGACCGTGACGATGGATGTGGCCGCGGCGGTGAAAGAGATCAAGGCCGGCAAGGTGGAGTTTCGCGCCGACAAGACCAGCCTGGTGCACGTGCCGGTGGGCAAGCTGAGTTTCGAACCGCAAAAGCTGATTGACAACGCGACGACGGTGATTATTTCGATCGTGCGCGCGAAGCCTTCAGCGGCGAAGGGCAAGTACATCAAGAGCGTCACGCTGAGCTCGACGATGGGGCCGGGCGTTCCGCTGGATACGGCTGTGGCGGATGCGGCAGTGAAGAAGTAGAAAGACAGGGAACAAGGGACCAAGAGACCAAGGGACCGAGAAAACAAGATTTGATAGAGCGCCGATTGAGTGGCGCTGACCCGACGAGGGAGCAGGACGAAAATGGCGATTTCGAAAACGAAAAAAGCGGAGAAGGTAAAGGGGCTGGCATGCTGAGCTGGCTTCATCAACTACCGCGATTGTGGGCACGTTCAGCAAGCTGACCGTGGCGAAGGATTATGAGCTGCGCAAGGTGATTCGCGAAGCCGGCGGCAAGTACCGCGTGGTGAAGAACAAGCTGGCGGCGATTTCGGGCTCGGGCACGCAGGTTGAAGCGGCGCTGAAGGGCTTGAAGGGCGTGAACTCGGTGGCGTTTACAGCGGGCGATCCCGTGGCGCTGGCCAAGGTGTTTGCCAAGTGGGCCGGCGAGAACGCAGCGGAGTTCCATTTCAAGCTGGGCATTGTGGACGGCAGGCTGCTGAGCGTGGATGACGTAAAGGCGCTGGCGACTTTGCCGGGCAAGGAAGAGATCTTCTCGAAGCTGCTGTTCCTGATCAATTCGCCGGCACAGCGGCTGGCGACGGTCATCAATGCGACAGGCCGCGATTTGGCTGTGGTGATTGGACAGGGAGTCGAGAAGGAAAAGTTTGCGGCTGGAGAAGCGGCGGCATAGGTTTGGTTTCCCACCCTTTCCGCAACAAACAGCGGAAAAGGATGGGGCAACCGGGTTTCGAGAGATTTTTAGGGTTTTGGCTGAACGGCAAGTTGAAAGTGCGCGGGTCTGGCGCATCGGAAACTTTCTACTGCGTGGGGCAGCCTTTTGGACGAGGGTTTTGGCTCGGCCACAAATTCAAACGTTTGATTGGAGAAGAACATGGCAGTTCGTCCGGAGTTAGTTGAGGAAATCGTGAGCCTGAGCCTGCTGGATGCGGCGGCTCTTGTGAAAACATTGGAAGAGAAGCTTGGCGTTTCAGCGGCAGCAGCGGCACCGGTGGCAGTTGCCGGCGGCGCGGCCGCCGGGGCAGCTCCAGCGGCTGAAGAGAAGACCGAATTCCAGGTCATCTTGAAGGATGCCGGCGCCAATAAGATCAACACCATCAAGGCCGTACGCGAGGTCACGTCGCTTGGTTTGAAGGAAGCGAAGGACCTGGTGGACGGAGCGCCCAAGGCGATCAAGGAAAACGCGACCAAGGAAGAAGCGGCAGCCATCCAGAAGAAGTTTGAAGGCGTCGCGACGGTTGAGGTCAAGTAGACCGGGTCCAAGTAATTGGGGCGAAATAAACGAACGGCACGGGACTTGCAAGGGCCGCCGAGACGCGCTAAGATAGAGGGTGCGCGTCTTGGCGGTTCTGCTCTATAGGTCTAGCGCCGGAAGCGGCCAGGCAGCGCGAAATGCGGGGCGTGGTAGTGACGCAAGCGGCCGCAGCTCAGAGCAGCAATCTGAGGGTGGGCGCTGAGGCTAAGTTCTTTTGAGTCAGTCATTTGAGTCAGCGGTTTTCTCTGGGTCAGGCGGGGTGGCCGTTGATGGTGGCAGGGCAGCTGGCAATTCGCGGCGGATGCGGGTTTGGCGATCGGCGAGGGCAATGGAAGAAAATTCGGATGGGAGCACTGGCGTTGAGCCGCGCTCGTGAGGCATTGCGTCCTTACGAGCTTTTCGTGTCTTCCCGGTGTGCTGCAAGGGGAATTCTTTAGGCCCTGGCAGCCATATGCGCACAACTTTCCTTTACGGTTTCTCCCGTAATTCAGAGTTCAGCCGTTGTGCTCGCATCTTCCAATTGTGCGCAGTCTAGCGCACCTGCCCGAAGCACGCAACACCCACCGCGCGTTATTGACCGAGTTCTCACAGAACCCTCCTGATCCGGGTTCAATCCGGCGCACCGGGATACAGTCTCGGGGCCGCCGACAACAGAAGGGCGGGCAATCAATGCCCGCTACCACGCAACTTCGGTTTATTACGGAACCAAACCGGCGCCAATGAGACTCGGGCGCCGGGCCGGTCGAGCCACGAAATGAATGGCGGCGCCGGAACGACGAGGCTCAGGAGTGAACATGCCCAACGAGAAGCGCGCGATTCGCAGCCGGCTCGATTTTTCAAAGATTCCCACAGCCACCCAGATTCCTAACCTGATTGAAGTGCAGCGCCGCAGCTACGAGCGGTTTCTGCAGATGGACAAATTGCCCAACGAGCGCGACGACTCGGGGTTGCAGTCGGTGTTTGTGTCGGTATTCCCGATCATGGACTTCCGCGGCATCTCGCAGCTGGATTTTGTCGACTTCTCGATCGGCAACTGGGAATGCAAGTGCGGCCACCTGAAAGGGCTGCATCACCTGCGCACGGCCTGCGTGCATTGCGGCGCGATGGTGATCACGGATCCTTTCATGTCGAGCGACGTGCTTTGCCAGAAGTGCGGCACGTACAACAAGAACACGCCGGACTTCTGTAACAAGTGCGGCGACCCCGTAAGCCTGCAGTTGAAGTACGACCAGCAGGAGTGCGAGGAGCGGGGCATGACGTTCTCGGCGCCGTTGAAGGTGACGGTGCGGCTGACCATTTACGACAAGGACCCCGAGACGGGCAACAAGACCATCCGCGACATTAAAGAGCAAGAGGTGTTCTTCGGCGATATTCCGTTGATGACGCCGAACGGAACGTTCATTGTGAACGGGACAGAGCGCGTGATCGTTTCGCAGCTGCACCGGTCGCCGGGAGTGTTTTTCGAGACTGCGAACAATCGCACCTACTTCCTGGGCAAGATCATTCCCTATCGCGGATCGTGGGTGGAGTTCGAGTACGACCAGAAGAACACGCTCTATGTGCGCATCGACCGCAAGCGCAAGTTTCTGGGAACGATCTTCCTGCGCGCGCTGGGGCTGCGCTCGGACGAGGAGATTCTGAAGACTTTCTACACGGTTGACCGGATTCACAAAGACGACGGCAAGCTGATGTGGCAAGTGCAGCACGATGCGACCAAGGGCACGCACCTGGTGGGCGCGAAGCCGGCGCATGCCATCAAGCATGGCGGCGAAGAGATCGCGCACTGCTGGACGCAAGGTCACGCCGCATGCGTTGAAGGCGCTGCGCGCGAGCAACATCCAGAAGGTGGAAGTTGAGGCCGCGGAGTTGGACGGCGCGCTGACTGCATCCGATGTAGTGGATACGAATACCGGCGAAGTGGTGGTGGAAGCGAACCTGGAGTTGACCGCTGACCGGCTGCACAAGGTGATGGCATCCGGCGCGGGAAGCTTTGAGATATTTTTCCCCGACCGCGACGACGTGGGCAACATCATCTCGAACACTTTGAAGCGCGACTCGGTGCACAAGCCGGAGGAAGCGCTGATCGAAATCTACCGCAAGCTGCGGCCGGGCGATCCGCCGACGCTGGATACGGCGACGGCGCTGTTCGAGGGCATGTTCTTCGATCCGCGCAAGTACGATTTCTCGCGCGTGGGCCGGCTGAAGTTCAACATCAAGCTTTATGAGAACCAGGACGCGACGCATCTGGATCACCGCACGCTGACGGCGGAGGATTTCTACGCGACGATTCGATACCTGCTAAAGCTGCGCAAGAACATCGGCATGGTGGACGACATCGATCACCTGGGCAACCGCCGCGTGCGCGCGGTGGGCGAGCTGATGGAGAACCAGTTCCGCATCGGGCTGGTGCGCATGGAGCGCGCCATCAAGGAAAAGATGAGCGTGTATCAGGAACTGAACACGGCGATGCCGCACGACCTGATCAACGCCAAGCCGGTGATGGCCGCGATCCGCGAGTTCTTCGGGTCGTCGCAGCTGTCGCAGTTCATGGACCAGACCAATCCGCTGTCGGAGATTACGCACAAGCGCCGTCTTTCGGCACTTGGGCCGGGCGGTTTGAGCCGCGAGCGCGCGGGATTTGAAGTGCGCGACGTTCACCCGACGCACTACGGACGCATTTGCCCGATTGAGACGCCGGAAGGTCCGAACATCGGGCTGATCAGCTCGCTGAGCTGTTTCGCGCGCATCAATGAATACGGATTTATCGAGTCGCCTTACCGCAAGGTGAAGGACTCGCGGATTCTCGACTTTGTGGAGATCGTGAACGCCGGCGAAAGCGGCCTGCGCGTGGGCGACCACATCGAGAAGGACGAGGCGCACAAGCTGAACGCGAAGTTGAAGAAGGATGGCAAGCGCAGCATCGATTCGATTCCCTTCAGCTTCTACCTTTCGGCGTGGGAAGAGGACAAGCACACCATTGCGCAGGCCAACATCGAGTTCAACGACAAGGGCGAGATCACCGAGGACCTGGTGAACGCGCGCCGTCAGGGGAACTTTGTGCTGGTGAACCGCACCGATGTGGACTACATCGACGTGAGCCCGAAGCAGTTGGTTTCAGTGGCTGCGTCGCTGGTGCCGTTCCTGGAGCACGATGACGCCAACCGCGCGCTGATGGGCGCGAATATGCAACGGCAGAGCGTGCCGTTACTGGTGGCCGAGGCGCCGCTGGTGGGAACGGGCATGGAAGGGGTGACAGCGCGCGACTCAGGCGCGGTGATCCTGGCCAAGCGCAACGGGATTGTGGACTCGGTGGATTCGGAACGCATCATCGTGCGCGTGGAGGGTGAGCACCACCCGATGCAGCTTTCGCGCGAAGTGGGTTCGGACATTTATCAGCTCATCAAGTTCAAGCGCTCGAACCAGAACACCTGCATCAATCAGAAGCCGGTGGTCCGCGAGGGCGAGCGCGTGGTGAAGGGGCAGGTGATTGCTGACGGTCCCTGCACCGAGCACGGAGAGCTGGCGCTGGGACGCAATGTGCTGGTGGCCTTTATGCCGTGGCGCGGATACAACTTCGAAGACGCGATCCTGATCAGCGAGCAACTGGTGCGCGAGGACTACTACACCTCGGTGCACATCGAGGAGTTCGAGATCGAGGCGCGCGATACGAAGCTGGGGCCGGAAGAAATCACGCGCGACATTCCCAACGTGAGCGAGCACGCGTTGCGCGATCTGGACGAGAGCGGAGTGATCCGCATCGGCGCCCAGATCGGGCACGGCGACATTCTGGTGGGCAAGGTTACGCCGAAGGGCGAGACTCAGCTTACGCCGGAAGAGAAGCTGCTGCGCGCGATCTTCGGCGAAAAAGCCGGCGACGTTCGCGATGCTTCGCTGACTTGCCCTCCGGGCATCGAGGGCACGGTGGTGGACGTGCGCATCTTCAGCCGCAAGGGCCAGGAGAAGGACGAGCGCGCGAAGCTGATCGAGGCCGAATACGTGTCGAAACTGGAAAAAAATCTAGGCGACGAAATTCGTATTTTGACCGACGAGCGGTTGAAGCGGCTTGAAGCGATTCTGGGCGCCAAGGAAGTTTTGGCTGACCTGCACGACGAACGGACCAACAAGCGCCTCTTGACCAAGGGCTTGTTGCTTGATCGCGACACGATCGAGCGCATCTCGACGAAGAATCTCAAGAGGATTCGTTATGCCGACAAGGATCCGCGGGTAAACGAACAGATCGACGAGATCGAGGAGATGACGTCGCGGCAGATTGAAGTGCTGCGCAAGATCACGAATGAGAAGGTAGCCAAGCTGCAAAAGGGCGACGAGCTGCCTCCGGGCGTGATCAAGATGGTGAAGGTGTACGTGGCCATGAAGCGCAAGCTGAGCGTGGGCGACAAGATGGCCGGCCGTCACGGAAACAAGGGCGTGATCTCGCGCATTCTTCCGGTGGAAGACATGCCGTATCTGCCCGATGGAACGCCGGTGGAGATTGTGCTGAATCCGTTGGGCGTGCCTTCTCGTATGAATGTGGGGCAAATCCTGGAGACGCACCTGGGATGGGCCGCTCATGAGCTGGGCAAGAAAGTGGCGGAACTGTTGAAGGCCAACTCCGCCGCCGACTATGCACGCGAGATGGCGAAGAAGGAGTTTGCCGGGACCGCAGTGCTGCGGCTATTGCTGGAGCTGGACGACGAGATGCTGGTCCGCGTGATGCAGGGCATGAAGAAGGGCATCTGGTTCGGAACGGCGGTGTTCGACGGCGCGCAGGAGAGCGAAATCAAGGCTCTGCTGGCGTCGGCGGGATTGCCGTCTTCGGGCAAGACCATGCTCTTCGACGGCCTGACGGGCGATCAGTTCGAGCAGCCGGTAACGGTGGGCTACATTTACATGCTCAAGCTTTCGCACCTGGTCGACGACAAGATTCACGCGCGGTCGATCGGGCCGTACTCGCTGATCACGCAACAGCCGCTGGGCGGCAAGGCGCAATTCGGCGGGCAGCGTTTCGGCGAGATGGAAGTGTGGGCACTGGAAGCATACGGCGCCGCATACATCCTGCAAGAGCTGCTGACGGCAAAGTCCGACGACGTGTATGGCCGAACCAAATTGTACGAGGCCATCGTCAAGGGCGAAGCGGCAATCGAGCCGGGCGTGCCGGAGTCATTCAACGTGTTGATCCGCGAGTTGCAATCACTTTGCCTGGACGTGGAGTTGATCAAGCGCGCGGACCTGATCAAGAAGCTGCCGGCGCCGGAAGTGGCGGCGGTGGCGGACTAAGAGCAGCTCTCAGCCGTCAGCTTTCAGCCTTCAGCTTTATCGAGGTTGAACTGACGGCCGGAGCAAAGTGGAGTTTGTTGTTAGCTGGAAGTTGTGAAAGCGGCTCGGTCAGGAAACATGCTGCGGGCTGACGGCTGAAAGCTGATAGCTGGTTTTTCGGGTCCTTCTTGAAAGCGGTAAACGCCGCTACCCGGGAAGGAAGGATCCCAAAAGAATCCCGGGAAGTAACCGCGGCAGGCAATAGAGAGCTTGCCAAGGAGGGTCGCCTTGTTCCGTTCGAACCCGTTTGAGCTTACCAGCCCCATTACCGACTTCGACGCTATCCGCATCATGCTGGCGTCGCCAGAAAAAATCCGCAGCTGGTCGCATGGCGAAGTTACCAAGCCGGAGACCATCAACTACCGCACCTTCAAGCCGGAGCGCGACGGCCTGTTTTGCGCGCGCATTTTTGGCCCGGTAACGGACTGGGAGTGCCTGTGCGGCAAGTACAAGCGCATGAAGCACCGCGGAGTGATCTGCGACAAGTGCGGCGTTGAAGTGACGGTGAGCAAGGTGCGCCGCGAGCGCATGGGCCACATTGAGCTGGCGTCGCCGTGCTCGCATGTGTGGTTCTTCAAGGGCCTGCCCTCGCGCATCGGCCACCTGCTGGATATTTCGCTGCGCGATCTCGAGGGCATTCTCTACTTCGAGTCGTATGTAGTTATCGATCCGGGCGACGCGCCGGTGCGCGAGCGCGAGATCATCAAGGACGAGACCAAGTTCCGCGAGCTCGATCAGCAGTTCCGGCCCTCGGGCTTCAAGGCCATGATGGGCGCCGAAGCCATCAAGGAATTGCTCAAGCGCGTGAGCATCGACGAGCTGGGAGTGGAACTGCGCGAGCGGATGAAGACCGAGACCTCGGCGCAGAAGAAGATCAAGTTCGCCAAGCGGCTGAAGGTCGTGGAGGCGTTCCGCAAGTCGAGCAACAAGCCGCATTGGATGATTCTGGACGTGCTGCCGGTCATTCCCCCAGAGTTGCGCCCCCTGGTGCCGCTGGATGGCGGCCGGTTCGCCACGTCGGATTTGAACGACCTTTATCGCCGCGTGATCAACCGCAATAACCGGTTGAAGAAGCTGATGGACCTGCACGCGCCGGAAGTGATTGTGCGCAACGAGAAGCGCATGCTGCAGGAAGCTGTGGACGCGCTGTTTGATAACGGCCGCCGCGGCCGCGTGCTGCGGGGCGCGAACAATCGCCCGCTCAAGTCGCTCTCGGATACTCTCAAGGGCAAGCAGGGCCGTTTCCGCCAGAACTTGCTGGGCAAGCGCGTGGATTACTCGGGCCGCTCGGTGATCGTGGTGGGTCCGGAGCTGAAGCTGCACCAGTGCGGGCTGCCGAAGAAGATGGCGCTCGAACTGTTCAAGCCATTCATCTATCACAGGCTCGAGCAAACCGGACAGTGCACGACCATCAAGCAAGCGAAGGAAATGGTGGAGATGCAGGAGCCGGTGGTGTGGGACATCCTTGAGGAAGTGATCAAGGACCATCCTGTAATGCTGAACCGCGCTCCAACGCTGCACCGCCTGGGCATTCAGGCGTTTGAGCCGGTGCTGGTGGAAGGCAAGGCGATCAAGATTCACCCGCTGGTCTGCACCGCGTTCAACGCGGATTTCGACGGCGACCAGATGGCAGTGCACATTCCGCTGTCGCCTGAGGCGCAGATTGAAGCCAGCGTGCTGATGCTGGCCTCGCACAATATTCTGTCGCCGGCAAGCGGCCAGCCGATTACCGTGCCGACGCAGGACATGGTGCTGGGGCTGTACTACCTGACCAAGGCCAAGAAGGGCGGCAAGGGCGAAGGCCGCGTGTTCTCGAACACCGAAGAGATCCTGATGGCGCTCGAAGCCGGCGAAGTGGAGACGCTGTCGCCGATTCGCATTCGCTACACGGGCAAGGTGCTCGACATGGCGAACGCCTACGACGATCAGGATCTGACGCACACCGAGCCGGTGGACTTTGCCAAGGAGTACCTGTCGACCACCGTAGGCCGCGTGATTCTGAACGACGCGCTGCCGCCGGGAATGCCGTTCGTGAACGGCCTGCTGAAGAAGAAGGGCATCGGGCAACTGGTGAACTACTGCAACCAGAACCTCGGGCTTGAAGTGACAGTGGGCATGCTCGACCGCATCAAGTCGCTGGGCTTCAACTATGCCACGCGCTCGGGCCTTTCCGTGGGCCTGGACGACATGGTGATTCCGGCGAGCAAGTACACCACGGTCGACGCCGCCGACAAGAAGGTGATCGAGGTCCAGAAGCAATACATGGACGGCGCCATCACCAACGGCGAGCGCTCGAACAAGGTGATCCAGATGTGGTCGGCGGTGACGGACCAGGTTGCCGACGAGATGTTCTCGAACATGAAGAAGGCGGACGACGACGGAGCCATGAACCCGATTTACATCATGGCCGACTCGGGCGCCCGCGGATCGAAGCAGCAGATTCGCCAGTTGAGCGGTATGCGCGGACTGATGGCCAAGCCTTCGGGCGAAGTTATCGAGACGCCGATCACCGCGAACTTCCGCGAAGGGCTGACAGTGCTCGAGTACTTCATTTCGACGCACGGCGCGCGCAAGGGCCTGGCCGATACGGCGCTGAAGACGGCCGACTCGGGCTACCTGACGCGGCGTCTGGTGGACGTGGCGCAGGACGTGATCGTGACCGAGCCTGATTGCGGCACGCTCGAAGGAATCTACGTCGGCTCGATCGTGGAGTCGGGCGAGATCATCGAGCCGCTGCGCGACCGCATCATTGGCCGCGTGTCACTGGAACGGATCAAGGACTACGACGGCAACGTTGTGGTTGAAGTGAACCAGCCGATCGACGAGGACATTGCGTCGGCGATTCAGGGCGCGGGCGTGGAACGGGTGAAGATCCGCTCCGTGCTCACGTGCGAGTCGCGGCGCGGCGTTTGCGCGCTGTGCTACGGGCGCAACCTGGGTTCCGGCCGCATGGTCGAGCTGGGCGAAACCTGCGGCGTGATCGCAGCGCAGTCGATCGGCGAGCCGGGAACGCAGTTGACGATGCGTACCTTCCACGTGGGCGGCACTGCCAGCCGCGTGCAGGACAAGTCGCGCCTGGACGCGAAGAACAACGGCTTCGTGCGCTTCATCAACCTGAACACGGTTGAGAGCAAGGAAGGCGAACTGGTGGCAATGAACCGCTCCGGATCGCTGGCCATTGTGGATGAGCGCGGCCGTGAAAAGGAGCGCTACCAGGTGGTTTATGGCGCGCGCCTGCGTGTTCGCGAGGGCTCCTCAGTAAAGCTGGGCGAGTTGCTGGCCGAATGGGATCCTTACACCTACGCCATTCTTACCGAGATTGGCGGCCCGGTGCAGTTCAAGGATCTGCAGGAAGGCATCACGCTGAATGAAGAAGTGGACGAAGTGACCGGCCTTTCGCGCTGGGTAGTTGCCGATTCTCCCGACGAGAAGCGGCAGCCGGCCATTGCGATCAAGAGTGCCAAAGCCAGCAAGCGTTATCTGCTGCCTCGCGGCGCGCACCTTATGGTGCAGGACGGCGACAACGTGGGCCCGGGCGATGTGCTGGCCAAGATTCCCAAGGAAAGCACGCGCACCAAGGACATCACGGGCGGTTTGCCGCGCGTGGTGGAACTGTTCGAGGCGCGCAAGCCGCGTGAGACTGCGATCATCAGCGAAATCGATGGCGTAGTCCGGTTCGGCGAGGTCTCGAAGGGGCAGCGCAAGATTTACGTGACGGCTGACAACGGCGACGAGAAGGAATACTCGGTGCCGCGCGGAATTCACGTGAACGTGCAGGAAGGCGAACGGCTGCGCGCAGGCGATCCGCTGATGGATGGTCCGCTGAACCCGCACGACATTCTTGCCGTGCTGGGCGAAAAGGAGCTGCAGGCTTACCTGGTGAACGAAATTCAGGAAGTCTACCGGCTGCAGGGCGTGGCGATTTCGGACAAGCACATCGAAGTGATTGTGCGGCAGATGCTGCGCTGGGTGAGGATCGACGAAGTGGGCGACACGGGATTCCTGCTCGAACAGCAGGTAGACCGGTTCCGCTTCTCGGAAGAGAACGAGCGCGTGCTCCAGAACGGCGGACGCCCGGCGATTGGCCGTCCACTGCTGCTGGGCATTACGAAGGCGTCGCTCTCAACCGATAGCTTCATCTCGGCAGCCAGCTTCCAGGAGACGACACGCGTGCTCACCGAGGCCAGCATCAACGGCGCGATTGATAATCTGCGCGGGTTGAAGGAGAACGTGATCGTGGGCCGATTGATTCCCGCGGGCACGGGCCTGGAATACTATCGCAACGTACAGCTCTCGCCGGAGCTTGAAGAGGCCGCGGCTCGCGTGCAGCAGGAAGTGCACGCCGAGATCGAAGCCGCCGAGCGCGAACTGGAACTGATGCGGCAGGAAGGCGAGGCCGAGGAGATGGCGGCGGAGTAAGCACCTCACCCCAGGAGACCAAAATCATTTCCTGGGGACCCCGGTGCGGTACGGCAGCCTTTTGGAGCATTCATCAACTCGACTACAGGCCCGGCCAAAAGCCGGGCTTTTTTATGCGCAAATTTTCTTATGCGAAGATTTTGGAGGCCAGGTGCGGGGTGGCCAGGACCAGGGCGGCGGCGATCGGTGTCACGTCGGGATCGGGGCTTTGCCGGGATTGCTTGACGGCATACATGGCGGCATCGGCCGCGCTAAGCAGGCTATCGGCGGACGGGGCGTCCTCAGGATAAATTGCGAAGCCGATACTTGCGGAGCCGTGCAACGCACGTCCGCCGACCGCGAACGGCTCGTCGAAACAGCGTTCGAGGCGAAGCGCAATCTCCTGCACGTCGGGGCGATTGTGCGCGGTAGAGACAACGGCCGCGAACTCGTCGCCACCGAGACGCGCGAGAATGTCGCCCGGCCGCAACTGGCGCTGCATGCGCCGCGCCGCTTCTTGCAGGAATAAATCACCCACCTGGTGACCGTATTGGTCGTTTACCTGCTTGAACTCATCGAGGTCGATGAAGATGAAACCGACGATGCCGGCAGCCAGCCGAGCGCCTTCGATCATTGTGTTGAGGTGCTTTTCCATGGAGAAGCGATTGGGGACGTCGGTGAGAAGATCGAACTCCGAGCGGTGCACAAGGTCGGAGTAGAGGTATGAAGTCTCAATGGCCAGGCTGGCCAGGCCAGCGCCGAGAGCCAGCGCCCCGGACTCTTCCGCGCTGGGCTTGTTGAGCCGGTTGATGGCGGCGAAGATTGTTCCCAAAACGGCTCCCGAGCGGCCCGGAATGTCCTGCTGGATGATCCTCTGCCTGGTGATCGATGCCGGCCGCTTGCCGAGAGATGGCGCGTTGGAAATCTTGCACCAGCAGGCCGCGCCATGCAGCCGGAAGGAGGCGACTTGAGTGATGTTTTCAATGATCTCGCCGAGCGGGCGAGAGTTGTTGATGTCTTCAAGTATGCGGCTGCGGCGCTGTTCGATATACGCCAGTGCCGCGGCCTTTTGGCGCATGGTCCGTTCCATGGCCCAGCTCCTGATTGCGATGGCAATGACGACAGCAAACAGCAGGCCGACAAGCAATATGAGATTGCGCACGTTCAGCCACGAAGGCAGCGCAACCACTTTAATATCGCCGACGTTGCGCATGAGTATGTTGAAGGGCACCTCGCCGTTGAATGGATTCGCATCCGTGAGCAGGCAGATGCCTGTGACCCGAATACGCGTGCCCACGGGAATTTGGTACATAGGCTCAAGCGGGGCCTTGCTTGCCGAGCCGGGATGGCGAATGAGAGCGGAGAGCAGATGACCGTCGGAGTCAAGCACATATTCGTCCTGCGTGGCCTGCCGCACTTCGGTCACGACCTGGCCCTCAACTGAGACCAGATCGAAGACGTGACTATGGCCGTCGTTGCCGCCGTGCGCCAGCTGACTCCAGGTGAAGAGCGTCGGGGTGACCGGCGCCAGTGTCGCGGTCTCGTGGACTTCGCCGTGGGTCAGGGTCAGGAAGCCGTTTTCCACGGCAGGAAATCCGATCGCGTCCGCCATGTAACCCAAGTGCAGCGGAGTGGCGCTATCGCTGGTAATCCATATGCTTTTTGCGCCGTCTTGCAAAACCAGAGCCACGCCGGGCTGATCATAAGTGACGGTTCCGTGCACGCGTTCGCGATCGCTGTTGTCCTGAAGGTGGTAGCCAATCAAAATCTGGTCCATCGGCGTTATGGCGATTGACCACGGATCGACTTTGGCGGTTGTCAGGATCTTCACCTGATCGAGCGACGAAACGTGAAGCAGAATGCCCGTTTGCTGCATCTTGTTGTCGAAGATGCCGGATTGAACGCCGGTGATCTCCACCTGGGCGTCGAGCAACCCCTGCAAGCGAGCCGCGTCATCGTTGTCGATGGTGACCTTGGCTTGGCCACCTTGTAGCAGGATGTTCAGTTCAGTGTTCAAAACGGGGGCCTGGGTGTTGAGCACAAGGTCGGCGGACTGAATCAGGGCATGTACGGTGACCAGACTGCAATCCGTTTCGGCGTGGATCATTTGCGCAAATGTGGGATGTTGGGGGTTGGGCAACGCGACGCGGCCCAGGATCGCAATGCTGTCTTCATCCACGTACGGCCTGAAGCTGTCGTGCATGGTTCCTCTCACCCGAACGCGATCGCCGGGAACGAGGTTGTACATACCGGTGAGGTGCACGTAGATGCCCGCGTCCCCGTCCTGGACAAACAGATTGTGCTCATAGGAGCGGTAGTTGGTGACCGTAGCGACAAAGTCGACGGGAGGGTGCCGGCTGGCCTGGGCGTTGGTGAGGGCGTCCGCGGCCTGCACCGCGGTGATTTGGCCGGACGGCTGTGCCCACGCACCCAAGGCGCACAGTGAAATCAACGCGAAGAGGATGAACAACCTTTTCATGGGCGCGGCTCATAAAGGCTGGACGACTCACGATCCAACCCTATGAACTCTTATCGGCAGGGGATCAAGGACTATGAACTGGAATGTCAGGCGCGGGCATGGAAATCTTGCGGAAGGGGCAAGTTGCAGGGGTGGGGCAAACAGCGACCTGAGAGTGGGGACTTGGAGGGAAGTTCAGGAGGGAGGACTGGGAACGAGGACTAGGAACGAGGATTAGGAGCGAGATTCCGGCGCCAGTTCGGATTCGGGCTGGTCCTCAGTGGAATGGGAATTCGCCAGCCGGGTGTACTTGGCCACATACATGGCGGCGTCAGCTCCGCGCAGGAGACTGTCGGCGGAGTCGGCGTCTTCAGGGTAGATGGAAACGCCAAAACTTGCCGTGCCCTGGAGAAAATATCCATCACCGACGAAGGGATCATGGAAGCAGGCCCGGAGGCGGGAGGTGATCTCTTCAACCTCGTCGCGGTTGCGCACTTCAGAAACAAGGACGGCAAATTCGTCGCCGCCGAGCCTTGCGAGCACGTCGCAGGGGCGGAGTTGCTTCTTCATGCGGCGGGAGACTTCCTGGAGATACAGGTCGCCCACCTGGTGCCCATGCAGGTCATTGACCTGCTTGAATTCGTTGAGGTCGATATAAATCAAGCCAAAGATTCCGGCGGTTTCGCGGGCGGTTTGAATCATCGCGTCGAGAGTCTTTTCCATGGCGAAGCGATTTTGCACGTCGGTGAGGAGGTCGAACTCAGAGCGATGCACGAGGTCGGAGTAGAGGCGCGAAGTCTCGATGGCTAGTGTTGCCAACTCCGCTCCCATGGTAAGAGCGGCTATCTCCACAGCACCGGGACTGGTGCGAGCGTCGAAGGCGGCGAGGATGGAGCCGAGCGCTGGACCGGAGCGCGCAGCAACGGGACACTCGACAGTGCGCAGCGACGAAGATTCAAGCTGAACCGGGCGATTGCCCAGGGCGGCGCCGCCGGCGACCTGGCACCAGCAGGGCGCGCCATTAAGCCTGACAGAAACCAACTCCGTGATCCGTTCCAGGATGTCAGCGAGAGGCTTTGAGTGATTGATGGCTTCAAGAATCTTGCTTCGGCGGCTCTCGACATAAGCGAGGGAGCCGATGCGGCGACGGTTACTGCGCTCCATGAACAACTCACGAATGCCAACGGCGATGAGCAGCGCGAACAAGATGCTAGCAATAAAAACGAGATGGCGCACATTCAACCACGGAGGCCGGGCGACGATGACGATATCGTCGACGCTGCGCAGCAGGATGCTGAATGGTACTTCGCCGTTGAACGGGTTTGCATCAGTGAGCATGCAGAGCCCGGTGACGCGGATGCGCGCGCCCAGAGGAACGTCTCTCATGGGAGGAAACGGAGCGGGAGTCAAGGCGCCGGAATGACGCAGTATGACGGAGAACAGGTGGCCGTCGGACTCGAGCACGTACTCGTCCTGAGTGGCCTGCCGTACTTCGGTAATTACCTGGCCTTCGACGGAGACCAAGTCGAATACATGGCTGTGTCCCTCATTGCCGCCGAGAGCAAGTTGACGCCAGGTGAAGAGGGAAGGGGCAACCGGCGCCTGCACCAGGCTGTCGCGGACCTCGCCGCGGTTAAGGGCGAGAAAGCCGTTTTCAACGGTGGGGAATCCCACTACGTCGGCGATATCTCCCACGCGCAGGGGGCTCCAACTGTCGGTGTTAATCCACAGGCTTCTGGGTCCGTTCTGCAGCACCAATGCCGTGCCGGGCTGATAGTAGGTGATGGTTCCGTGGACGCGCATGCGCAGCGAAAAATCGTTAGCGCGATAGCCGGTGATGATGTGATCCATGGGCGTGACGGGCAAGGACCAGGGATCAGAGCCGGCGCGCTTGAGAATCGTGACCCCTGACATCGACTGCACGTGGAGCAGGATGCCGGTCAGCTGCATTTTGTTGTCAAAGTGCCCAGAGACAACGCCGGTGATCTCGACCTGCGCATCAAGCAGGTCCTTAAGGGCGGTTGGATCTGAGCTGTCGATGTTTGCGTCTACGGGTCCACCATCGGTAAGCATGCGGAGAAAGATGGCGGGCGTGGTCGATCGGGCGTCGGGCACCATGTCGGCGGAGCGGATGACGGCGCGCACGGTGGCGAGCTTGCAATCGACTTCGGCACGGATCAGTTGTTCGAAGGTTGGCTGCTCGGGTTTGGGTAATGGAACGTGCCCAATCACGGTGATTTCGGCGTCATTCACATAGGGCCGGAAACTTTCGTGCATGGTTCCACGCACCAAGACGCGATCGCCGGGAACGAGATTGAAACTTATTTTGGGATGGACATAGATGGCGTCGCTACCGTCTTGCACGAACAGATCTTTGTCATACGAGCGGTAGTAGGTAACGGTGGCTTGAAAAGCGGCGAGCGGGTGCTGGCTGGCCTGTGCATTGGTGAGGGTGGCAGCGGCGTGCAACCCGAGGGGCTGAGCAGGAGGGGCCGAGGCAGAGGGCGCAGGAGTCGCGGCCGACGCAATCGGAACAATTGCAAAGAGGAAAACAGCCGGCAAAAGAAATCGTTTCATCGCTACGTGCTCACTTCGCCTTCATGTTTCTTCCGCGCTCAAATGCCCCTTTTTTGGGCCTTGGCGGCCGTGTGATTCATTCGGTCGCGCCGGATGAGAAAAGGAGTTGCGCGAACAGGAGCAATTTTGGGTGAAGTGCCTTGGACCTATGTTACTCAGGGTGAAGCGGTTGGGAATAACACTTTCGGTGTGCTAACGTGCCGGTTCCGGCTACCTCGGCCGAGCGTTTGGCCTGGCATCCGTGAGGGAAAAGTTTCGGGTTGGAAATGGCGGAGATCAAGGCATTTGAGGGAGGCTTTATCGGAGCGGATCCGAGCGTCGCTGGCCCATAAAGCGGCGTTTGTAACGGCGTTCATAGAGCCATTTTCGTCGCGGGGCACTACACTGATTGCGGGCCGTTTTGGGCGGGGAAAAGCGGCGATTTGAAGGAGATATGGCGAAGAAACTGCGGGTTGGCATACTATTTGGCGGGCGGAGCGGCGAACACGAAGTTTCGCTGCTTTCGGCGGCATCGGTTCTAGGGGCGATTGACCGCGACAAGTTTGACGTAACGCCAATTGGAATCACGAAGGAAGGGCGCTGGCTGGCGGCTGCCGACGCGCGTGGTTTGTTGAATGGCGATGCCGGACGCGGCGGGGCGTCGGCTGCGAGCGGGCGATCCTGAGGCGACTTTGGGGGCGAGGTTGTTGAGCGAAGGAATTCCTACGCTTATGGCGCCGGAGCCGGCGTTTCAGGGCCACGCTGAGAAGGCCATTGACGTTGTTTTTCCGGTGCTGCACGGTACTTTTGGCGAGGACGGGACGATTCAGGGGCTGTTTGAGCTGGCGGGAATTGCCTATGTTGGTTCCGGCGTGTTGGGCTCGGCCGCGGGCATGGATAAGGACGTGATGAAGCGGCTGTTCGCCGAGGCCGGGTTGCCGATTGTGAAGGATGTCACGCTGCTGCGCGCGGATTGGGAGAAGTCGCCACGCAAGGCAATTTCGTTGGTGGAAAAGACGCTGAAGTATCCGGTTTTCGTGAAGCCGGCGAACCTGGGTTCGTCGGTAGGAATTTCGAAGGCGCACGATCGCTCGGAACTTGGGCCGGCGCTGACGCTGGCGGCGAAGTACGATCGCAAATTGATTGTGGAGCAGGGTGTCGGCAGGGAAAGCGACGCGTGGCGGAGCTGCGAGCGGCGGGGCGGCGCGGGCGAGAGAATTTGAAGTTGCTGTGCTGGGCAACGATGACCCGAAGGCCAGCGTGGTTGGCGAGATTATTCCGGGCAAGGAGTTTTACGATTACGAGGCGAAGTATCTGTCGGAGGGATCTGTGCCGGTGATTCCGGCGAAGATTTCGCGCAGCGAGAGCCGGAAGATTCGCGAGATGGCGGTGACGGCGTTTAAGGCATGCGATCTTTCGGGATTGGCGCGCGTGGACTTTCTGATGGAGCCGGATGGAAAGCGACGAATCTACTTGAACGAAGTGAACACGATGCCGGGGTTTACGCAGATCAGCATGTATCCGAAGCTGTGGGAGGCGACGGGGCTGAGCTACAAGGAGCTAATTACGCAATTGATCGAGCTGGCGCTGGAACGGCACGCGGAGAAGGCGCGGACGGTTTATAGCAGGGAAGAGTGAAAAAGCAGGGACCAAGGGACCAAGGGAACAAGGGACCAAGAAGACGGGGGAACAAGGGAACAGGGAGCGGGGTTGCGGTGTCTAATTGATGGGGTGCTGTCTCCTGGGTGGGTGCTATGTCCACTTGCTGCATGGCGGTCTTATTCTGAGTTTGAGGGACGATTGCGATGACTTTGCTGGATGCTCCAGAGTTTGATGCTGCGCGGTCAAAGCGCAAGCAGTTGATTGCGCAGTTGAGCGCGGGCGCGCTGCTGGTTCTGATTATCGTTGGCTGGCTGGTGTGCGGCCGGCCGGTGGACTGGCCATGGAACTGGAGCCGGTATGTATTCGGGCGCGCGGCGGTGAACAATTTTCTGGGCGCGCTTGAGGCTAACGATTTGCCGAAGGCGTATGGCGTGTGGGAGCACGACAAGAATTGGCAGCAGCACCCGGCGCAGTACACCACTTATCCTTTCAGCCGCTTTCAGGACGATTGGGGACCGACAAGCCCGGACAACGAGTACGGCCCTATTCACAGCCACAAAATTGCGCTGGCCGGCCGCTATGGCAACGGCTTGCTGGTGGCTGTGCTAATCAACGATCGCAAGAGCGACGCGTTGAACCTGGCTTACGATCCGAAGACCGGGCAGTTGAGCTTTGCGCCGCCGGGCGTGAGCTTGTATCTAGGGCCGTAGCGCAGCAAGTCAGCGAGTCAGCGCGACGGAGCCTGCGGACTTAGAAAGTCTTGATGATAAGGCCCGCGGTCCGATGTTTGTTTATCTTTTAGTCACCCCCTACCCCTCCCCCCGGTATGTCATACCTCCATATTTGATTGCAAAGGAGTTACGGGAGGGGTTCATACCTTTTCCATACCTCGTCCATACCGTATGCATACCTTCCATACCTCGGGCCAGAAGCAGGGACCGGGGGAGCAAAGGACCGAGCCACACCAGCGACGAAGACCTGTCGTTGGGGACCCCGGCAGGGAGCATGGGATCGATTTTGGTTTGGTTTCGATCATGAGACTATTGTGCGCCGGAAGGGGTTAATTATCGGCAAAGTTGGGGGGACACGGGCCAGGGATTTTGGATCAGGGAATGAGCGGCTTACGCGACGCGCGTGGATTTATTTTGGCGGAGGGGATTGACAGGGGTTTGGGTGGGGCCAAGTTGGGGCCTCTGGGGCACAACGCTTGCCGGGGCGGCGCCATCAACAACCTCGAAACCGAGCAAGCGATTCGGCTTGAGATCGAGATCGGCCGCGGCGGAGTATGGCTCAATTTGAATGAAGATCAATGTCAGAAGTTGAAATAGAATCTCGTAAGAATGCCACCACTCACAATAAACGAAAAGCTCGGAATCTGCATTGCAATATATGGCGCGCTGCTAGCCACCATCAATTCGATCATCCAGTTCGTCACCCATCGAAAAGACCGCGCCGATGTGATCGTCAAGGCACGCATGAATATGGTTTTCTCAGATGCCCCCGAAAGGATATTGGTGGTTATTAACGCGATAAACCGAGGAAGACGGCCAGTCAGGATTGAAGGGATTGCGGCGCGACGACTTGATACCGTCACAAATTTTCTATTCTTAGATATTCGCCCCCAGCCACCACATGAACTAACAGAGGGCCAATCCATAAGCGCTTATGTTCCTATGGCTAACGATCTGGCTGACATTGAGACGTATTTCGCATATGACAGCCTCGGCCGTGAGTACTGTGATCACAAAGCGCCTTGGCACCGTCGACTGATTTCCCGTTATCGTCGCATGAAAACAGCGCGCACGAATTCGTGTTAGCCCGCGACCGGATAGCACTCCGCGCGCATTGAAAATCGAAAGGAGGTTAATTTATGCCAGCTCCCGCGGTCGATTTCAAATTTTCAATGTTCCCTCTCGATAAGATAGCGACTTCTTGGCGCGGATTGCTCGACGGTTACTTTGATGAATCACTGTTCCCCTTCGAGGTATTCCCGGGCGTATTCATTGAAGATGTTTCGCATCTGATCGCTAAGGATGAATTCGACTACTGCAAGGAAGATCTCGGGAAAAATGTCATAAAGCACCTTGAGCACATTACATATGCGTTGATTCATCGTTATCCGAGTTTCCAGGTCGAAGAAGCTAGTGGCGAAATGAAATTTGAAGCTGAGTTAGCCCAAGAGTCGCAAGACCTCATTCAGCAGGTCGTGGCATGTCTTAGATTGATCCGGCCGTTCGTTCAGTATCCACAATTCCTAGGGGGATCGATTGGCGAGAACGGACGTCTCTGCCATATTCACTTCGACCACCCGATACCTTTTCTCTCTTCGCTTTCAAGCCAGATTCTAATGGCAATCAGAACGCAAGACGCTCAAGAGCTCAAAATAATTTTTCCTAAATTTCGGGATGCTATGTCGGCAAACGATTGGAAGTTTCGAATGTCTGTGGATATGTTCCAGTCAGGATACTTTCAGCAGACGCACTGGAAGGCTCGTTTCTTTCTTTGGACCGCAGCCATGGAAGCGCTCGTAACCTCGCACACGAGCGCTGAGCATCGAGGGAGTCTTGTCGCCAAAGAGCGCATTAAACATCTTATCGGCCCGAGGGCGCTTATCTATGCCGCCGGCGACCTATCGACATACGAGGCCGATCCCAATCACACAGTTGAAGATGTCATCGACGAGATTTATTGTTTGCGAAATCATATTGCCCATGGCGACAAGGTCCCGGACTATTATTTTCGGACGACCGGGCGGCAGGGTATTAACGGACCGATCAATAAGATTGAATCACTCTCTGAGGCAGTCGGTTCCATCGTTCGCCAAGCGCTCCTCGCGATTCTGAAGAATAATCTGCTTTCGCACTTTCAAGATGCGGCTACGTCAGAGGCATATTTTGGTTCGCTAGGGCTAGTAAAATCCAAATTGCAATCTATTTTCAAAGCGACCGGTGCCAAGCATTTTGTTTGTCCGGTCTAACACCACGTTCCCTTCACCGCGGCATCGAGCAATGTCTGGCGAGCCTCTATCCCTTGAGCGTAATGCTATTCGACGATCGTCGCACTATTCACTAAAGTCGCTGCGGCGGAGAGACCTGGGTACCGGGCCGCTTGGGCGGTTTGGGGCGACCCAAGGCTCTTCGAGCCGCCCCGTCGCCCCCTGGCTGCTGTCGCAGCCTTCGCCCAATGCGCAAGCGGCCCGTGTTGCGGGCTGAAGCCCGCACCTTTCGATAAAGTTCTGTCGCCCCTACGGGGCCGGGCGATTTTTTGGGTTCTTTGCCCAGGACTGCCCCTTCCCCTTCGCTGCGCTCCGGGTAGGGGTTGTCGTTTGTCTTGGGCTAACTTCTTACGCACCCTATGGGAGCTGCAGGGGCTGAAGCCCCGATGATTACGCGACATCCGCGGCCCGGCTAAAGCCGTGCCCTTATTACAAAGCTCCTTGCACTCCAGTTGTCCTGGGCAAGCTTTTTGCGCTCCCTACGGGAGCTGCAGGGGCTGAAGCCCTCAATCATTCAACGCAATTTACGGCACGACTGAAGTCGTGCCCTGATACAAAGCCCCGCTCCGGTTGCGGCATTTACGGCCCGGCTGAAGCCGTGCCCTTATTGCAAAGCGCCTTGTGCTCCGCATGGATAATCAGGGATCGCGAAATTCGGACTTGACATTGACGGATAATCCACTACCATTTGGTTGTGGATAGATTGGGTACGACATTTGCGGCTTTGTCTGATCCGACGCGGCGGGCGATGATCGAACGACTGTCGCATGGGCCAGCCAGCGTGCATGGATTGACGGAACCCTTTCCACTGTCACAGCAGATGATTTCAAAACATATTGCCTACCTGGTGCGGGCGCGGATTGTGATCAAGACCAAGCGCGGACGAGAGAGTGTGTGCAGGCTGAGGCCAGAGACGATAAAGACGGTGAGTGACTGGGCGGTTTATTACCGCCGATTCTGGGAAGAGAGTTTCGACAAGCTGGAAGTGGTTGTGAATCAAATGAAGAAGGCTGAAATGAGAGACGACAAAAAACGGGGTTGAGAAACGACAAAGGAGATGAGAGATGACAAAAGATGCGGTTAACGAGCCGGAGCGGATGGTTGTGACAAGAGTTTTTGATGCCCCACGCGAATTAGTTTGGAAGGCGTGGACAGAGCCGCAGTACATGATGCAGTGGTGGGGGCCGAAGGGCTTTACTTCGCCATTTTGCGAGATGGATTTTCGCGTTGGGGGAAAATCTCTCTGCTGCATGAAGTCGCCGGATGGGCAGGAGTTCTGGAATGCGATTGAATACCACGAGATTGTTCCGCCCGAGAAGATCGTTTCGTCGATGTACTTTGCGGACTCGAAGGGAAACAAGGTTGAGGCTGAGGCCTATGGAATAGAACATGAGGCGATAGAAGGCGCGTACGACGTGACACTTTTTGAGGATATTGGAAACGGCCAGACGAAACTCACGCACATTGGAAATGAACCCATGGAGAGCGCGAAAAACAGCGGTCAACTTGAAGGCTGGAACCAGGTACTCGATAAGGTTGCCGCGGTTGTTGCGGAGCTGGCGCAGGCGAAATAAGAAGGCGGGGTTTGCGGCGGAGAGACGGGGGGACGGTTTAGCGGGCGGCTTCGGTGAGGATCTCGGTGCTTTTGCTCATTTGGCGGTGCGCTCGATTTTGTCCCAGTTGAAGGGCTTGCCGTCGATGGCGCGCTTGAGTGTTTTGAAGAGCACGATGGAGAAGACCTGGCGGTAGGCGAAGCGCTGCAGCCAGATGTGGAAGAGCAGCCAGCCGTCGCCCTTGTTGGCGGGATGACGGCGCTCGAGCGAGAAGGCGATGGATGAAGTGACGAAATCGATGATGAGGAAACCGAGGAAGTAGACGACGAGCTTTTCAAAGCTGGCGGCTGAGGCGGCTTCAGGGTGATAGTGCCGGTCGACGAGGAAGTTGATGACGCCGGCGAGGAACATGACGTCAATAAACGGCGAGACCAGCGGAAGAAACATCTGGAAGACGAGAATGTTGGGCAGCGCGAAGAGGCCCATGGCTTTATTGCGGACGAATGCGGCGCGGTGCTTCCAGATTGCTTGCAGGGTGCCGAAGGACCAGCGGAAGCGCTGGCGCATGAGGCCTTTTGCATCGATGGGCGCCTCGGTGTAGGCGAGAGCGCGGTCTTCAAAATCAACTCTCAAGCCTTGCTCGAGCAGGTTCATGGTGAGGTCGGCGTCTTCGGCGACAGTGTTGAGCGGATAGCAGCCGGCCGCTTTGACGGGAGCGGTGCGCCATGCGCCGATGGCGCCGGGGACGACGGTGACGACGTGAAAGAGGTCGAGAGCGCGGCGCTCAAAATTCTGGCTGGTGATGTATTCGAGGGCCTGCCAGCGCGTCCAGAGATTGACGCGGTTGCCGACCTTGGCGTTGCCGGCGATTGCGCCGATTCTGGGATCCTCGAAATGAGGAATGAGTTTTGAAATGGCGTCAGGGGCGATGACGGTGTCGGCGTCGATGCCGACGAAGATCTCCTCCTTCATGCGACCGAGGGCGTAGTTGAGCGCGGCGGCTTTGCCTTCATTGCGTTTGGTGAGAACCTTAACGCGGCCGGCGGCGATCTCTTTTGCGAATGCGGTGGCGGCCACTTCGGGAGTGCGATCGGAGGAGCCGTCGTCGATGACGATGACGTGGAGATTGGTGTAGTCAGAGTTGAGAACGGAGCGGATGGTGCGGACGATGACGGTCTCTTCGTTATAGGCGGGGATGAGAACGGCGACGCGCGGGTTGAAGCCGGGCGAGGCGAGGCGATTAGGCTTGCGAAAGCGGTCGATGACCGCGAAGAGCCCAACGATGATGAGGCGCGCGCTCATGAGCACGTCACCGACGAAGAAGACCATGACGATGAAGTTGCCGATAATGTCGACCGCGGAGAAGGCGATGGAATCGGGGATGGTGCGCACGCCCTGCCAGAAGGTGAGCGGCGGCATGACCTCAGCGGTGGTTTTGCCCATGAGCGCGGAGACGGGAACGATGGCGTAGCCGTGGGCGCGGAGCGCGTCGATAAGCGGACCCAGGCTGGCCACGGTGACTGAACGGTCGCCGCCGCCGTCGTGCATGAGGATGATGGAGCCGCGGAACTGCGGCTTGGACTTCATGGTTTCAAGTTGCGCAAAGACTGACTGGATAATCTCGGCGGAGGTTTTGCGAGGATGTTCGTCCCAGTCGTCGGTATCAATTTTGCTGCCGATGATGGTATAGCCCATCTGCTGGATGCGCCACGCAGGCCCGGCTTCGTCGTCGGTGTCAGGCTCTTCATCGATGTCGTAAGGCGGGCGGAAGTAGAGCGGCTGGACGCCAAGCTTGCTCTCAAAGAGGCGCTCGGTGAGAGTGATTTCGAGATCGACCTGGCGCGGCGAGATGAGACTGATGTCGGGATGAGTCCAGGTGTGGTTGCCGATTTCGTTGCCTTCACGCACGATGCGCTGCATGAGGCCGATGTGCTCGGCAGCCTGAGAGCCAATGGCCATGAAGGCAGCTTTGACGTGTTTGGCTTTGAGGATGTCGAGGATCTTTGGTGTCCACTCGGGATCGGGGCTATCGTCGAAGGTCAGCGCAACCTCATTGGGATGGTAGCCATATTGCTGCACGGTGTAAGGGTGCGGATAGACATCCATATGCTCGTCGTCGATGAGCTTTTTGCGCGGGTCGGGCTCATCGCTGTCAACGTCGACGGTGCGCTTGCCGGGTTGCGGCAGGCCGGTGATGCGCAGAATGTCGCCGTCGCCCTCGAGGTCTACATCGTTGCCGGGCTGCACTGTGCCGAGAGCCTGCAAAGAGGCCGGATCGCTGGGGTGGTCCCAGATGTTCCACAACGAGGGGTCTTCTTCGCCGAGACGCCACAAGGCAAATGTTTGTAGACCGAGTTGGCGGGCGGCGCGCAGTTCGTTCAGGACGGTGACGGCGTCAAGAAACCAAACCACATGACGCTGGTTGCTGTCCTCGTCAATGTACTCGAAGTGAGGATTGAGTTTGTCGTAGTCAAGATCGAGATCGGCATCGGCGTCGGAGGCGCGCTCCCAGGTATTGGTTACGGATAGATCGTCGGTATAGAGGACCTTCGGCTTGCGGTTGCGATCTTTTGGACCGGGGATGGAAAGTGTCCAGTCGTAGCCGTAGTTACCGATCGCGCAGATGATTTTTTCCCTGGGCACGATTTTGAGGACGCGGACGAGATTGCCGACGAACCACTGCTGGCTGGCGATGGGACCGGGATCGCTGGTGTCCTGGTGCTCGTCGTAGTTCATCAGAATGATGCCGTCGGAGTTGGCGGCGATGGCTTTCAGGTCATTGTTGCTGGTGGCGACAGCCACGTTTACGTAGAGGCGCAGATCGCGTGGATGCATCTGCGAGTAAAGCGCCTGAATAAAGTTGAGGTAAGCCTGCTCGTCAGCGTCGGGGAGGCTTTCGAAGTCTAGCGAAATGCCGCGATATGCCGGGTAAGTATCGAGGAAGCGCATGATTTGCTGGAGGAGTGCTGCGCTTTGGCCGGGATCCATGAGCACGTCGCCGACGCCGGTATCCCACCGGTTGGTGTGCGGATTGAAATTGTTAATTGCGGGGAAGATTTCGGTGTCTTCTTTGGCCTCTTGAATGACTTTCTTGACCTTGTCCTGGTAGTCGGGGTCGTGCACGGTGGCGCCGACGATTACCGGAAGCTCACTGAGGTGGTCGCCGCTCATCATCATCAGCGTGCCGTCGGGCGAATCCACATGCAGCAACATCGGGAATAAGAGATCGATCTGGTGAATGTGCTCCTTGAGCGAGGAGTAGCTGGCGGGGTCGTCCTGGACGTAATAGGCGGCGCGCAACCCTTCACCGGTGTTCAAAGGAATGTCGGAGGGTTTGCGTGCGCTTTTGCGGCGCGCGGGATGCTGATTTTTGCCGTTGCGTTCGAGGATGGTTGGCTCAGGCAGGGCGCGATAGTTGTGTTTCGGATTGGGGAGCAGCAATTCAGGCAGTTGCTGGTTGCGCACGACGTTGAAGATGAAGCCGACGACGACGAGAGTTGAGATTACGGCAACCGCATCGAGGATGCGGCGAAGGCGCTTCCAGCGCTTGCGTTCGGGGTCGAAGAAGATTTGCTGGTCGGGCATTTTTTGTGGTGTACACAGCTCCGGAGAACCAGCGCCAAAAGGCAGTTGCAACCCGCGAATGCGACGGCCTTGGCGCTAAATAGACAAGGCCTGGATGTGCCGTACGCTGTACATTAAAAATCGTATGGAAGCTGGCCAAGAGAGTCAATTGACGCCGCAGAGTCATTTGAGCGCGCGCGCGGCTGAGCCTGCGAGCGGGACGCGGGGAAATTTACGTGTGGCGGGGGCCAGACTGCATTTGGCGCGGCCCTGGTTGCATGTGGCGCTGGCTTTGGCGGCGGGCCTGGCGTTGCGATTGTGGATGCTGCGACGCCTTTTTGAGGTCAATGGAGACTCGCTGATCTACGGGGATTTGGCCCGCAATCTGCTGCTGCATGGGCGGTTTGACCTGACGCTGCCGAGCGGGGAGATGTACCCAACTCTGATACGGCTGCCGGGCTATGCGATCTTTCTGGCCGGCTGTTTTCGGCTTTTCGGAATGGAGAATTACTTCTCCGCCGCATGGATTCAGATTGTGATTGATCTGGCGGGCTGCCTGTTGCTGGCCGCATTTGTGTGGCGCGTTGCGCCGGCCGGGTTGGGCCGGAGCGCCGCGCTGGCGACGCTATGGCTGGCGGCACTGTGTCCGTTTACGGCTTCATACACGGCCGAACCACTGACCGAGACGCCGACACTGTTTATGTTGGCGCTGGCGATGTGGGCGATGGCGCGATTCCGCGACGAACCGAAGTGGGCGAATGCGGTGTGGTTTACGCTGGCCGTGACGTGCGCGGCGTTCCTGAGGCCGGATGGCGCGCTGGCAGCGATTACGTTTGCACCGGCACTTTTGATTGCGTTGCCGCGGGGAGACGGGCCCGGCAAAATCTCGCGGCGTAAAATCTGGCGCATGGCGGCGGTTTGCGTTTTGCTGGCGCTGGCTCCGTTTGCGATTTGGACGGCGCGCAACTGGAGCGTGTTTCAGGTTTTTGAGCCACTGGCACCGCGGCTGGCGAACGATCCCGGCGAAAGCTCGAACCCCGGATGGGAGCGCTGGGTGAAGAGCTGGTGCCTCGATTTTATTTCGACGTATCAAATCTATTGGAACGTGCCTTGGGACAAGCTGGATGTGAACGAGCTGCCCAGCCGCGCGTTCGACTCGCCTGCGCAGTACGCAGAGACGGCCGCGCTGGCCGCCGACTACAACAATCAAGGCATGGAGATTACGCCGGAGATCGATGCGCGCTTTGAGAAGTTGGCCGAGGAGCGCATCGCGGCTGATCCAGCGCGGTATTATGCGTGGCTGCCATTGGGCCGCGTGGCCGACATGTGGCTGCGGCCGAGGGTGGAGAATTTGCCCATCGACCTGGATTGGTGGGTCTACTCGCACCATCATCTGGAGACGGAATTCAGCTGGGCGTATGCGGGATTGAATGCGCTGTATTTGGTTTTAGGGATTGCCGGGTTGTGCATACGGCCACAGTTCTGGGGAGTGCTGCTGGCTTATGTGCTATTGCGCAGCGCGCTGCTGCTTACCGTGGAAGCGCCGGAGACGCGGTACACGCTGGAGTGTTTTCCGATGCTGTTTGCAGGCGGAGGGATTGCGATTGCGTGGGCTGTTGAGAGGATCTACTTGTCGAAGCTGAAGGCGTTGCCTGGCAAGGGCTGATTCACAATGATGTTTTTGTAGTAGCAGACGCGCGACTGTCCTTCACCTTCATCGAAGTCCTGCTTGAGGCTGACGGCGCGCGCCGTGTCAAGCCAGATGGTGACCTTTGGAATGTTCTTGCGGACTGCGGGATCTTTGGCAACCAGTTCGAGCTTGTCGGTATTGATGCCGTCGATTTTTTCGGTACCTAAATACTTGATGGTCCACTTGTCTTCAAGATCGTGGCCGCTGGCGCCAAAGCCGAGCATCAGGTAGCTCTCGTATTTTCCGGCCTGCGTGTAGGATTTGGCGTCGCTATCTTTTCCAGTGTCGGATTCGCGGAGCACGCCGCCAGAGAAGATATACGCTTTTGCCGCGGGCCGGTCGTTGTCGCGGTTGATGTGGGCAGCCATCTGGAAGTGTGAGCCGGTGCGCTCGTAGTAGGCGGTTCCGGTCATCTTATCCGTATCAGGAATTGGATCGGTCTGGATGGTGTCGAATTCAAACGCGGCGGTGGTGGTATGAAAGTTTTTGGCAGCGGAGTCGAGCTTGGACAGAACGCTGGCGAGATCCTCGGCGCGCGCGGAGGCAACCGGCAGTAACGCGAGGGCGGAGAGGGTAAGCACGACGGCTTTCGATCGCATGCGCATAGATTTCATCGGTCTCAGCCTATTGGACTCTGGATTTGGCCCGCGGGATTCGATAATCGGCAGGATTAATCAGGATTGTCGATATTGCTTCGGGCTGTCGATGTTATCGATGCGCCCAGACTTTCCATGCGAGGTTTCCCTGGGCGTCGGTGACGCGTCTCCCAGTGCTCGATGAAGACGTCGTCGCCGGTGACCGGCTCGATGGCTTTGCGGAGGAGCCTTTTTGACTTGCCGGATTGGAAGCGCCGGCGGGAACGATCACGTCGGAAGCCTGCAACGGTAATGATGACGCCGTGGCCGCTTGCGAATCACCTGAATAGGATGACTGGTGGCGGCGATTGGCGAAGGCTTAGCGCCGTAGTCCCACAAATGCGGGGTGATGAAGATGAAAAGCAGAATGAGCGTGACCATGATGTCGTAGTGGAACGAGCCGCGGGATAGGTCCAGTAGAAGTAGCTGCGGAGGACCTGCTTCGACGCTGCGGCGGGGCTGCGCGACCGCGCTGGCTGGGTTGGAGGAAGCCATCATTTCTCAATGACAATTCTTTCCATGCCGCCCATGTAGGGGCGAAGAGCTTCGGGGATGAGCACGGAGCCGTCGGCCTGCTGGTAGTTTTCAAGGATGGCAAGCCAGGTGCGGCCGACGGCGAGTCCGCTGCCGTTGATGGTGTGCACGAACTCGGGCTTGGACTTTGCGCCCGGCGCGGCAGCAGGCCGGTAGCGGATGTTGGCGCGGCGGGCCTGAAAGGCGTCGAAGTTGGAGCAGGAAGAGATTTCGCGATAGAGACCCTGGCCGGGCAGCCAGACTTCGAGGTCGTAAGTTTTCGCGGAGGAGAAGCCGGTGTCGCCGGTGCAGAGAAGAACGCGGCGATAAGGAAGGCCGAGGGCTTCGAGAATTTCTTCGGCGTCGCGGGTGAGGCGCTCGTGCTGCGCGTCGGATTCTTCGGGACGCGTGAACTTGACCAGCTCGACCTTTTGAAACTGATGCTGGCGGATGATGCCGCGCGTGTCTTTGCCGGCCGCGCCGGCTTCGGCGCGGAAGCAGGGCGTGTAGGCGGTGAAGCAGATGGGCAGGCGAGCATCGTCGAGGATTTCGTCGCGGTAGAGGTTGGTGACGGGGACTTCGGCGGTGGGGATGAGCCAGTGGTCGCTGTCTTTGAACTCGCCGCGGGCGACGGCTTCGGCGTCGGCGTCAGAACAGCGGAAGAGATCCTCGGCAAACTTGGGCAACTGGCCGGTGCCGAAGAGGACTTTGGAATTCACCATGAACGGCGGCAGGACTTCGGTATAGCCGTGCTTCCCGGTGTGGAAGTCGAGCATGAAGCTGATGAGCGCGCGCTCAAGCCGAGCTCCGGCGCCCATGTAGACGGCGAATCGCGCGCCAGAGAGCTTGGCGGCGCGTTCGAGGTCGAGAATGCCGAGCGATTCGCCGATCTCCCAGTGCGGTTTGGGGTGAAATCGAACTTCTTCATCTCGCCCCAGGTTTTCACGGTGACGTTGTCGGCTTCGGACTTGCCGGCGGGGACCTCGTCGCGGGTGAGATTGGGAACGCGGGCCAGCGCCAGGCGAAGCTGGTCGTCGAGCGACGCGGCGGTCTTGTCGAGTTCGTCGAGCTTGTCTTTGAGCTGCGCGGGTCTCTTCCATGACGGCCGTGGCTTCGTCATTCTGGCCGGCTTTCTTGAGCGCGCCGACCTGCTGGCTCAGACTCGTTGCGGCGGGCCTTCAGCTGCTCGGAGGCGGTAATGGCTTCGCGGCGGGTCTTATCGAGGACGTGGAAGTCGCCGAGAAGCGCGGCCGGGTCGGCCCCGCGGGGGCGCAGTTTTTCTTCCACTAATTCCAGGTTTCTGCGGACGAATTGCAGATCGAGCATACTGCATCATTTTAGATGAGCGATGTGGGAGGGAATGGCGGAGGGATCAGGGGTCTTAAAGAGACTTCCTCGGGGGCTAAAGCCCCGATAATTTGCTGGCTTTATGTACGGGCTGAAGCCCGTACCCTTCAAAGCCAGCGCCAACAAACCAAACTCACCCCACTTTGGTAAATCTCTGCGGTGGCGGATGCCGTTATTTTTGTGGCGGCGGGGGCGGCTTGTTCTGCCAGCCGGGGAGGGTCTGATTGCCGGTGATGAGGCGGGCGCCGCGCGTGAAGGTGAAGTAAGTCCAGGCCCAGGCGGCCATGACGGAGAGCCGGTTGCGGAAGCCGATGAGAAAGAAGATGTGGACGGTGAGCCAGGTGAACCAGGCGGGAAAGCCGCTCATGTGCGCCTTGAAGGGCCACTTGACGTCGGCGACGGCGGCCATGCGGCCGATGGTGGCCATGTCTCCTTTGTCGAAGTAGCGGAAGGCGGGGCGAGGCTTGCCGGCGAGGTCGGCGGAGATCATTTTGGCTACGTGATCGCCCATCTGCATGGCGGGCTGGGCCACTCCGGGGACCTGATGGCCATCCTGCTCGAAGTGGGCGAGGTCGCCGAGGACGAATACCTGAGGCAGGCCGGGCGGGTTGAGATGGTTGTCGACGATGACGCAGCCGCGGCGGTCGAGAACGACTTTGGGATTCGCGGCGGGCTGCGCAGCGAGGAGCTTTCCAAGGGGTGAGGCGAGCACGCCGGCGGCCCAGAGCGTAACAACTGTGTCGATGCGCTGGCCGTTGGCTTCGACCCATCCGGGGCCGACTGCGGTGACCTGCGTATTGGTACGGACTTCAACGCCTAATCGTTGCAACGTAGCTTCAGCTTTGGCGGACAGATCCGGGGGATAAGCGGCAAGCACGCGCGGCCCGCTGTCGAGGAGGAGCACGCGGCTCTTGGCGGGATCGATGTGGCGAAAGTCGTGGCGCATGTAGAGCTGGGCGATGTCGCTGATGGCACCGGCAAGCTCGACGCCGGTTGGTCCGCCGCCGATGACGACAAAGTTGAGCGGAGGGTGCCAGCCCTGCTCGACCATCTGGCGCTCGGCCAGCTCGAAGGCAAGCAGCACGCGGCGACGAATCTCGACGGCGTCTTCAATGGATTTGAGGCCGGGGGCGAGGGGCTCCCATTGGTCGTTGCCGAAGTAGGAGTGCGTGGCGCCGGTGGCGAGCACCAGGTAGTCGTAGCCGACGCTTGCGCCGCTGGCCATGGAGACTCGCTGCGCGGCGGCGTCGATGCCGACGACTTCGTCCATGACCACCTGAGTGTTGTGCTGATGGCGCAGGATGGAGCGGATTGGTTGAGCAATGTCGGCGGGAGAGAGCTCGGCCAGCGCGACCTGGTAGAGCAGCGGTTGAAAGGTGTAGTGGTTTTTGCGGTCGACAACCGTAACATCCACCGGCAAGTGCCTGAGACCTTTGGCAGCCTGAAGGCCGGCGAAACCAGAGCCGACGATGACGACGCGGGGGCGATGCGCCTGGGGCGTAGTGGCGGCGGGCGCGATTGCGGGTTGATTCAGCTGCCTTGTTTCGGCCGTCTCTTGGGTCACGGATGGCCTTTCCGCCTCAGATTTGGTTTCAATGCTTCTTACTTAATGATGCGCGAACAGGCGCGGAGGTGGCAGGGATTGGGTGTGGACCGTGCCACTGCGCGGGACTGGTGGATTGTTGTTTACTCCGTGCGCGGCCGCGCGCGCTGATGCTGCTGGCGTACTGTAGCATCCTGCTATGATCGCGGGCGCGAATTTCGCGGGTATGGCCATTGCGAGCACATCGATCGCGGGCCTGACCATTGCGGGAGTGTCGTGGGAATGGTGGGTGGGATTCCACGCGGTGATTGCAGCGGTGCTGCTGGCGGACTCGCTGATGCCGGGCCACCGGCGCGAGTCCCGCCACACGCAGTTGTTTGTTTGGCTGACGACTGTTGGTCTGGCGCTGGCTGCTGCCGGGTTTGCCTGCTGGATCGCGATGACTATGGGCAAACAGACGGCACTTGAGTTTGTGGCCGGCTACACGATTGAAACGTCGCTGAGCATCGATAATCTTTTTGTTTTTCTGGTGCTGTTTGAGGGGTTTCGGATCAGCGCGCAACGCCAGCACACTGCATTGCAGTGGGGAGTGTGGGGCGCGTTTGTGCTGCGCGCGGCGTTTATTGCCGTGGGCGTGACGCTGTTGCAGCGCTTCCAGTGGGTCACGTGGGTTTTCGGGTTGATTCTGCTGTACGCGGCGTGGCGGCTGGTGCGCGGCGGGTCGGCGCGGGCGGCGATTCCAGAGTGGATCGTGCGATTGCAGCCGGCGAAGGGGTCGCTGCTGCCGGTGATTCTGGCGGTCGAGGTGACCGATCTCTTATTCGCGACGGATTCAATTCCGGCGGTGCTGTCGGTTACGCACAATCCGTTTGTGGCCTACACGTCGAATGTGGCAGCGATTTTGGGGCTGCGCTCGATGTACTTTGGGTTGGCGGCAATGCTTGAGCGATTTAAATATTTGCACTACGGGCTGGGTGCGCTGCTGGCCTTTGCGGCGCTGAAGATGCTGGCGGCGCGGTGGATCGATGTGCCGGTGACGCTGTCGCTGGTGATTATCGGAGTGATTCTGGCGGTGTGCGGGGTGGCGTCGTTAAAAGCAGGGAGCAAGGGACCAAGGGACCAAGGGAACAAGGGACTAAGGGACTAAGGGACTGAGGGACTGAGGGACTAAGGGACTGAGGGACTGAGGGACTAGGGGACTAAGGGACTGAGGGACTGAGGGACTAAGGGACTGAGGGACTAGAGACTGAGGGAGCAAGGGAGCGAGGGAGCGGGCTGGAAACTGCCGGGGTTTTAAGCGAGCTCAATCGAGTTTGAATTCGACATTGACGGTGGAGGCCTCCGAGACCGGGACATCGTCCTTAATGGCGGGTCGGTAGCGCCATCGCTCGACGGCTTTCACTGCGCTCAAGTCCAAGCCCGGATCGAGACCCTTGATCACGTGAACGTTTTGCGGAGTGCCTTTGGTATCGATGGTCAACTGAAGCGTGCAGGTGCCGGTGATTCTGTTCTTGCGTGCATCGCGAGTGTATTTGGGTTCGACATGCGAGATGAGAACAGCAGGAATGACCTGGCCTTGCGCGGCATTGACCGCGGCGGGGGACTGGGGCGAGCAACCCGCAGTCCTGAGGAATTTATAGAGCCGGAAGTCAATCTCGACGGTGATCTCGACTGGAACGGGCGTGGTTCCGTCTTTCATGGCGGGTTTGAAGCGGTATTGCGAGACTGCCTCAAGCGCTTTGGCGTCGAGGCTTGGCTCGAGGCTCTTGATTACGCGCAGATCTTGCGGATTTCCGTTGGCGTCGACAGTGAGGCGGATGAGGTTGGTTCCGCAGATTCTGTTTCGGCGCGCATAGTCGGAGAATTCTGCCTCAACGGAGTGAATGACCTGGGGCGGCGAGACGTTACCACCGATTTTGTAAGGCCCGGAAGAGCCGTCAGTGTTGGGTGTGACGTCGTTGGTCTGGGTTGGGGCCGTTGTGTTGGCGTGCGGGGCGGGTGGAGTCGTCTGCTGGGCGGCGGCGAAGGGATCGGGTAGAAATGCGAAGAGAAGGGCGGCGAATTCGCGGCGCATAGAGATGCTCCAAGGTTGGCGGAAAAAGTCTAGCACTGAATGGGCCAGTTGAAGGCGAGGGTTCTGTCGCCCCTACGGGGCTTAGGGGATTCTCCGGGCTGTTCCCAGGGCTGCGCTCCCCTTGCCCTGGGCTAATTTCTTGCGCTCCCTTCGGGAGCTCTGCTGGGGCACCAAACTAGAATGGATTCATTGTGCAGACGATACGTGTAGAGACGCCATCGGCGAGGTATGACGTATTTGCGGGGAGTGGGCTGCTGGCAGAGCTGGCGCCGCGGATTGAGCGCGCGGTGAAACGGCTGCCGCGACGGGTGTTTGTGGTGACGTCTCCGGAGATTTGGGCCTTATGGGGGAAGAAGTTTTTAAGGTCGTTTCAGGAAATGGCGGGGGAGGCGCGGGGACGCCAAGCGAATTTTGAGGCGCCGGTGACGCTGTTTCTGTCTCCCGGTGAACAACACAAGACAATCAAAAGTGTCGAGCGGCTGCTGCGCGAGATGGTGCGGGCAGGCGGCGATCGGGGTTCGCTGCTGATTGCTTTTGGCGGCGGGATTGTGGGCGACGTGGGCGGGTTTGTGGCCGCCACGTTTATGCGCGGGATCAATTATGTGCAGGTGCCGACGACGTTTTTGGCGCAGGTGGACTCGAGCGTGGGCGGCAAAGTTGGCGTGAACCTGCCCGAGGGGAAAAATCTTGTTGGGAATTTCTTGCAGCCGCGGGCGGTGTTTGCAGATATTGGCGTGCTGGGGACGCTGCCCGATCGCGAGCTGCGCGCGGGGTTGATGGAGAGCGTGAAGGCGGGGTTCATTCGCGACCGGGCGCTGGTGCGGTTTATGGAGGAGCACGCGGAGGAGATTCTGGCGCGGGAGCCGAAGGCTCTGGAGAAGGTGATTGCGGCGTCGATCCGAATGAAGGCCGAGGTGGTGCGGAAGGACGAGCGCGAGAGCGGGTTGCGGATGATTTTGAATTTCGGGCACACGGTGGGGCACGCGCTTGAGCAGGCGACCAAGTACAAGGCGATGCTGCACGGCGAGGCCGTGGCATGGGGGATGGTTGCGACGCTGGCGGTAGCGCGGAGACGGGGAACGATTTCCGGCGGGCAGATGGAGCGGATGGAGAAGTTGATTTATCGCTACGGGCCGCTGCCGAAGTTGAAGGTGACGGCGGCGCGCGTGATGGCGGCGACGGGAAGCGACAAGAAGAATGTGGGCGGGGTGAGGCGGTTCGTGCTGCCGGTGGGGATTGGCGATGCGGGCGTGGTGGAGGATGTGACGGCGGCGGAGCTGGAGGCGGGAGTGAAATATATGTTGGTGAGGGCGAGGACAGCTTCTAGCCGCTAGCTTCTAGCTCCTAGCCGAAGTACGCGTGGAGTGAGGGGCTTGCTGCCCCACGCTTGGCGCGAGAACAAAGGCGCGCCAAGGATGGGGCACCCGTCGGCAATTGGTGAGACCAGGGGCGGCCGATTGAGACTCGTGCTGTCCCAGGTCTGAAAATCCAGACCTGGGGCACCCGAATTTCTCGGGCGGACGGCGGGAGATTTGAATTTGTGTTGACAATCTGGGTGGGGTGGGCGAGTTAGCATCCAATTACTGGTGGCAGGCTAAGAAACGCAAGGATCGTAAGCGCTGGAACGCAAATTTTTGTCCGGCTTCGTCAAAGCGCAGAATTGATTTGCCGGCGCGATGCGAGGGCGGGGTGATTCTGCAGAAATGCAGGTCCTTCGACTCCGTTTGGCGCAAGAAGCGCGCCAAACTTCGCTCAGGATGACTGCCTCATGCTCAGGGTGACAGTTTCATCGAAAATGCAGGTACGTCGTCGAAAAAGCAGGTCCTTCGACTCCGTTTGGCGCGAGAAGCGCGCCAAACTTCGCTCAGGATGACTGCCTCATGCTCAGGGTGACAGTTTCATCGAAATGCAGGTACGTCGTCGAAAAAGCAGGTCCTTCGACTCCGTTTGGCGCAAGAAGCGCGCCAAACATCGCCAGGGATGACTGCCTCATGTTGTGGGAGCTTTCGACTTGCGATATGTGAGCTTTCGAATCGCAACACTCGGTTGAATTTGCAGAATTCGGAGAACAGCGGATAAGCGATGAGCGATCAGCCCATGTACAGGTGGCTTGAGCAGCAGGGCGAGGCATTTGGTGCGCCGGGCCATGAGCCGCGATGGACTTCAAGCGTGAAGGACGCGGTGGTGACGGCGTATTCGGGATCGAGCCGGATATGGTTCACGTGCTCGCACGGAATTCTGAATGAGATTTATTTCCCCAGGATCGATCACCCACAGGTGCGGGATATGGGGTTCCTCGTGACCGACGAGGAAACGTTTGTCCACGAAGAGAAGCGGCACATGAAGTCGAGCTTCGAGTACATCGATCCTGATGCGCTGGGAGTGCGGTATGTGAACCGCGATCCTGAAGGTCGGTACAGCCTGACGAAGGAGATCATTTGCGATCCGCACCACGGGGTGGTGCTGCAAAGGGTGCGACTTGAAGCGCGCGAGGATTTGATGCCGCGGCTGAAGTTGTATGCGCTGCTGGCTCCGCATCTGGATGGCGGCGGGGCGGGAAACTCGGCGCGGGCGCTGGACCTGGCTGGGCACAACGTGCTGCTGGCGTGGAAGAACATGTGGTCGATGGCGATGACGGCGAGCTGCGGGTTCCGGCGGATGAGCTGCGGGTTTGTGGGCCTGAGCGACGGCTGGCAGGACCTGATGCAGAACATGAAGATGACCTGGGAGTACGGGTCGGCGACAAACGGGAACGTGGCGATGATGGGCGAGATTGACCTGAATTGCACCGATGACCTGAAAAGCGCGCGCGAAGGAGTGGCCGGCGAGGTTGTGGCGAAGGTTGAAAACGGAATGGCGGTGCGGGAGTTCACGCTGGGGATCGGGATTGGCGAAGGGCACCATACGGCGCTGGAGAAGATGATGAGCGCGCTGGCGACGCCGTATGCGGACCAGCGGGCGCGATTCATCGCGCAATGGAAGCGGGCGCAGCATCCGGATGAACTGGCGGCGAAGTCGCAGGATGGCGGCAAGCTGATGCGGGCCAGCCACGCAGTACTGCTGGCGCATGAGGACAAGATGTTTTCGGGAGCGTTTGTTGCGTCGGCGTCGATTCCGTGGGGACAGGTAAAAGGCGATGACGATCTGGGCGGGTACCACCTGGTGTGGACGCGCGATATGGTGCAGACGGCGACGGCATTGATTGCTTGCGGGCGCGCGGAGACGGCGCGGCGGGCGCTGGTGTACCTGACGTGCACGCAGCAGGTGGATGGGGGGTTTGCACAGAATTTCTGGATTGACGGAAGGCCGTACTGGGACGGCAAGCAGCTGGATGAAGTGGCATTTCCGATCATTCTTGCGTGGCGGCTTTGGAAGATTGGCGGCCTTGGCGAGTTGCATATGTTTCCGTTTGTGGAGCGGGCGGTGGGATGCCTGGTGCGGCAGGCGCCGATTACGCACCAGGAGAGATGGGAGGAGAATCCGGGGTATTCGCCGTCGACGCTGGCGGCGGTGATTGGCGGGCTGATTTGCGCGGCGGAGATGGCGCGAGCGCATCAATCGGACGAACTGGCGGAGTTTCTGGAGGAGTTTGCCGACTGGATTGAAGGGCACCTCGAAGATTGGACGGTTACGAACGATGGAGTGCTGCTCAAGGAAGTGAAGCGGCACTATATGCGGATCAGGCCGCCGGAGTGCGGCGTGACCTATGCGCGCGAGGACTGCGGGAAGGAAATGATTCACATCCAGAACCGGCCGCCTGGCGCGCAAACGGAGTTTGAGGCGCGCGAGATTATCGACGCGGGATTTCTGGAGCTGGTGCGGTACGGCGTGCGGCGGGCGGACGATCCACTGGTTGCGGATTCGCTGAAGGTAGTGGATGCAGTGCTGAAGCGCGAACTGCCGCAGGGGCCGGGATGGTTGCGTTACAACAACGACGGCTATGGGCAACGGCCGGATGGAGGGCCGTTCGAGGGATGGGGACAGGGGCGCGTATGGCCGCTGCTCACGGGCGAACGCGCTCATCGCGAGCTGGCGGCGGGGAACGACATCAGCCAGCTGATCAAGACGTACGAGGAGTATGCGAGCTGCGGGCAGATGGTGCCGGAGCAGTTGTGGGACGAGGCGGATCTGCCAGAAAAGAGCATGACGAAAGGACAACCGGATGGGTCAGCGGTGCCGCTGGTGTGGGCGCATGCGGAGTATCTGAAGCTGTTGCGCTCGGCTGTGGACGGGAAGGTGTTTGATCGCATCGATCCCGTTTACCAGCGGTACAGCGACCAGGAAGGGCGGAAGAAGCGCCGGCAGGGGCTGGAGATTTACACCCGGGTACGGCCGGTTCAGCAAATAGCCGCGGGCGGCACGTTGCGGATTCTGGATGAAGGGCGTTTTGAAGTGGTGTGGACGGACGATGGTTGGAAGACCACGAATAAGACCAGCAGCCGGGGGTTGGGCAGCGCGGGATTCAGCGCGGATGTGAAGCCGGCGGCGGGCAGCCAGGAGCTGGAATGGACGATGCACTGGACGGAATCGGACACCTGGCTTGGATACAATGTGAAGGTCAAGATTGCGTAGTTCGGGATTGGGTAGCTCGGGATTGGGAAGCGCGTAATTCGTAGTACAAGGCGGATGCGCCTTTAAAGTGATTTCGCGGCTTTGACCGGGCACTCAAGGGAAAGGGATTTCGGAAAAATTATGGCATCAGGCATAGCGTCACTCTCACTCGACCAGCTATCGATCGATACCTTGCGCTTGCTCGCCCTGGATGAGGTGGAAAAGGCCAACAGCGGCCATCCGGGAGCGCCGCTGGGCTGCGCGCCGATCAGCTATTTGCTGTTTCACAAGCTGATGAAGCACAATCCGGCGCACTCGAAGTGGGCTGACCGGGACCGGTTTGTGCTGTCGAACGGTCATGCGTCGGCGCTGCTTTACGGAACGCTGTTTCTTTGCGGGTACAAGGTGACGCTGGACGATTTGAAGAGCTTTCGGCGGTGGGGGTCGATTACGCCGGGTCATCCAGAGTACGGATTGACGGACGGGGTGGAGGCGACGACTGGGCCGCTGGGACAGGGATTCGGGATGGGAGTGGGCATGGCCATCGCGGAGAAGCATCTGGCTGCGACCTACAACCGGCCGGGCTTTGACGTGGTGGATCATCACACATACGTGCTGTGCGGCGACGGCGATCTGATGGAAGGGCTGTCGCATGAGGCGGCATCATTGGCGGGGACGCTGCAACTGGGAAAGCTGATCGTGCTGTATGACGACAATTTGATTTCGCTGGACGGGCCGACGAAGTGGAGCTTTACGGAAGACGTGTACAAGCGGTTCGAGGCCTACCACTGGCATGTGCAGCGAGTGATGGACGGCAACGATCTGAATGGGATTGAAGCGGCGATTGTGGCGGCGAAGGGCGTGACGGACAAGCCGTCGCTGATCGCGGTGCGGACGGTGATCGGCTTCGGCAGCCCGCTGGCGGGAACGAACAAGGTTCACGGCGAGGCGATGAGTCCGGCAGATGCGGCGGCGACGAAGAAGTTTTTCGGATTTCCTGAGGACCAGAGCTTCTACGTGCCGGAGGACGCGCTGGCCAACTGGCGCGAGGCAGTGAAACGCGGCGCGGATCAGGAGGCGCAATGGGACAACTCATTCGCCGTGTACAAGGCGGCGTTTCCCGATCTGGCGGCGGACTTTGAGCGCACGCAGGCGGGCAAACTGAAGGCGGGTTGGGAGAAGTCGATACCCAGCTTCACGGCGGAGAAGCCGGTGGCGACGCGCAACGCCGGCCAGGTGGTGATGAACGCGATTTTCGACAGCGTGCCGGAGTTGTTTGGCGGGGCGGCGGATTTGACGGCCTCGACGAAGACGATTTTCAAGAACAGCCCGCACTTTGCCGACGATCCCGCGGGACGCAACGTGTTTTTTGGAGTGCGCGAGCTGGGAATGTGCGCGGCGGTGAATGGAATGGCGGTGCATGGCGGATTGCGGCCCTTCGGGTCAACATTTTTTGTGTTCTCGGACTACGCCAAGCCTGCGCTGCGGATTGCGTGCATCATGGAGGCTCCGTCGACGTTTGTGTTTACGCACGACTCGGTTGGCGTGGGCGAAGATGGACCGACGCACGAGCCGGTTGAACACCTGATGGCTTTGCGCGCGGTGCCGCACATGACGGATTTTCGACCGGGCGATGCGAACGAGACGGCGGCTTGTTGGCGGTTGGCGCTGGAGCGGAAGGGACCGTGCTTCTTTGCGCTGACGCGGCAGGATATTCCCGTGATCGATGCGACGAAGCACGATGTATATGCGGGCGCGAGCAAGGGAGCGTACGTGCTTGAAGACGCCGCGAATCCGCAGGTGATTCTGATTGGGACGGGATCAGAGGTTCAGTTGGCGCAGGGCGCGGCCAAGCTGCTTGCGGCCGAGGGGATCAGCGCGCGCGTGGTCAGTTTTCCGAGCTGGAAGATCTTCGAGGAGCAGACGGCTGCTTACAAGGCGAGCGTGCTGCCGGCGGGAGTGCCCAAGGTGTCGGTTGAGGCGGGCGCGACGCTGGGGTGGTGGAAATATGTTGGGACCAACGGTGACGTGATTGGGCTGGACAGGTTTGGCGCGTCGGCGCCGGGGCCAGTGGTGATGAAGGAATTGGGATTCACGGCGGAGAATGTGTGTGCAAAAGCAAAAGCGCTTTTGCAGCGGAGTTAGCGTTGCTGGCGGTGTTAGCGGAGTTAGTGCCTACCGGCTGTAGCTGTTGAGTGGCTCAATCAAAGTCCGCTGATTCGCGAGAAAGGCTTGTTGTGAAGCTGGTTATTGCATCTGATCATGCGGGGTTTGCGCTGAAGGAAGAAATGCGCGCGAATCTGGCGGCGGCGGGACATGAAGTGGTCGACCTGGGGGCGTTCGAGTGCGAGCCCGAGGACGATTATCCCGACTTTGCGGAGAAGGTCGGCGAGGCCATCAAGGCGGGCGTAGCGAAGCGCGGGATCTTGATTTGCGGATCGGGCGTGGGCGTATGCGTGGCGGCAAACAAGATTCCGGGAATCAGGGCGGGGATTTGCCACGACACTTATTCTGCGCACCAGGGCGTGGAGCACGACGACATGAATGTGCTGGTGATGGGCGCGAGGATTATCGGCTCGGCGCTGGCGTTTGAGCTGGCGCATGCGTTTATCGGGGCCAAGTTCCAGGGGCAGGAAAGCCGATTCGAGCGGCGGTTCAAGAAGGTGCTGGCGATCGAGGCCAGGTACATGCGGTAGAAGACAGCGGAGCTAGCGGTGTTAGCGGAGCTCGCGGAGTTAGAAAAGCAAGTCAGCGAGTCGGCGGGTGTGCGATCCCACCCTAAAGCTCTCCGCGATGCTTCAAGCTTTAGGATGGGGCATCCTCAGCCTTCAAAATGACAAGTTGCCTGACGCGCGCTGCGCGGGAAAGAGTCGCCGATGTTCCCCTTCGACGTGATCCTGTTCGACGTGGGCGGAGTGCTGCTGACGAATGGATGGGACCATGGCGAGCGCGCGGCGGCGGTAGAGCGTTTCGGGCTGGATGCGGCGGACTTTGAGGCCAGGCACGAGGCCGTTTACCCCGCGTGGGAGAGCAGCGCAATAACGGGCAAGACTTACCTGAACGAGACGGTTTTTTATAAACCGCGCGAGTTTTCCCGCGGCGATTTTTTTGCTTTCGTACTGGCGCAGTCGAAGCTGCTGCCGGATGGGGCGATGGAAATCCTGAAAGAGCTTTCGGCGCAGGGGAATTATCTGATTGGCGCGTTGAATAATGAAGCGCGGGAGACGAACGACTATCGCTTTGGCAAATTCGAGCTGCGGCGCTATTTTAAAGTGGCGCTGAGTTCGTGCTATGTGGGCCTACGCAAACCTGATCCGGCGATGTACCGGCGGGCGCTCGACATCTTGGGCAGCGCGCCGGAGCGGACGCTGTTTATTGACGATCGGGAAGAGAATGTGGCCGGCGCAGAGGCAGCGCGGATGAAGGGGATCCGGTTTACGGGGGCGGAAGCGCTGCGGAGCGAACTTGAGGAGCTGGGAGTGCTCTGAAAAACAGCTTCTAGCTGCTAGCTTCCAGCCACTAGCTTTTTTGTGCTGGTTTGAGGGCTGCGCGATCCCACCCTAAGCCCTCCGCGATGCTGCGAGCTTAGGGTGGGGCAACCCGCTTGGAGTGGGAGTCCGCGGTCCCCGAGTACGAGGGACCGAGGACATAATCGTACTTAGCGCTTTCACGGCTGGGATCGTAACTACAGCGCTTTGCATTAAGCCGCACTCCAACGCACTTGCATCTCGAACAACAATGCAATTTCGGCCATCCGCCTTTAGGCAATCATCTTACACAGAGTGCCCAACTGCCGTGCTATGCATTAGCGTGGGGTTCGAAATGGAAAGATTCGAAACGGCAAGAAATGTGACGACGGCACCGACGAGCGCGCCGGCCTTGTTCAGGGGATAAGACCAATATTCGACGGGGAAGCTGGTTCCGTCGTGACGCCACATCACTTCGTCCGCGACGTGGGTCCCCTCTCCTTTGCGAATAGAGACATATATCTGACATTTTTCACTTGGATACGGACTACCGTCGGCGTGGGAGTGGTGCACAAGCGCGTGCATATTTCTGCCCAGTAACTCTTCGCTCTTTGTGTAGCCAAGGAGACGCAAACAAGTGGGATTGCAGAACGTGCAATTCCCGTTCATATCGATTCCATAAATCGCTTCGGCTGTAGAGTTGAGCAACAGCAGGTATTTCTCTTCGCTCTCACGAAGAGACTCCTCAATATTCTTGAGGTCGGTAATGTCGACCCCAACGCCTACCATGTGGCCGGAGCGATCAGGCATAACGACCCCGTGCGCGTCGATCCAACAAGTCGTGCCGTCCGGGCGCAAGACGCGATATTTGGCTGCATACCGGCCCTTTCCGCCCGACAACACCTCTTGTATTGCATGCTCGACTCCTGGCAGGTCGTCCGGGTGAATCCTGACCGTGGCGTCTTCCACACGGCCGGAAAATGTACCTAGCGCGAATCCCCACTGACGGCTGGTCTCATCGGACCACAGCACGGTATTTGTTTCCAGGTCCCAGTCCCACAACCCGAGGCCTAAGCCCGCCTCCTGAGCCAATTCGATACGCTTCAGCCAATCGAGATCGGCCCGAGCCATTCGATTTCGTTCAGTCATGTCGCGCAAGACGCACGCAACTCCGGTTACGCCCCCGGATACCTCGATCGGAATGTAGGTTGCTTGGATTTCTCGCAAGCCCAGATTTGGAAAAGTAATCTTCAATTCGTAATTGACGACTTTCCCCTGGAAGCACTCGTCCAGCTTTCCCTTTACCACATTCTCAAAGATTTCCTTGTCTAAGAAATCCGAGAGCAAACTCCCCAGGAGTTTTTCCCTCGTCGTGGCTCGATAAGTCAGATACGACCGGTTGGCAAGAACGCACCGATATTCCCGGTCAATCACCAGAATCATTTCTTCGAGGCCCTCGACCACGCGCTCGTAGCGCTGCTGCTGCTCTTCAGCCTGCTTGCGCGCGGTGAAGTCAAGCGCGGCAACCGATACACCCACAACTTCGCCGGCCTCATCGCGCGCCGGTTGGTAAGAAACCAGATAGGTCCTTGCGCCCCTGGTCCCGGTAGCAGGCATATCGATCTCAAAGCCAGCAATGGCTTCGCCTCGCAGCGCTCGATTGATATACGGCTCAAATTTCGCATACAGTTCCGGCACCATCTCCTGAGCTGTGTTACCCAGGTATTCCTCGACCGAGTGTCCGCCCATCTCGGCCAGTTGGCGATTCAGGTTTACGTGGCGCAAGCTACGGTCGAGAAAGCCAAGCCCTACCGGGGCCCCGTCATAGACCGCTTGCAGTTGGGCCAGTTTCTGCGCCGGCAGCCCGTCCATGCTGCCAATCGACAGGTTCTTCCACGGAAACGCGATACCGGTGGCAATTTTCTGCGGGGGAGCAGCCAGAACGGCGGGAAGGCATTCCGCGGGCTGCGGCCTTCCGAAAAGCCAGCCCTGGCCGGTGTCGCATCCCAGCCACAGCAGCATCTCAGCCTGCTCCCGGGATTCCACGCCTTCGGCCACGGTGGTGAGCCCGAGGCTCTGCCCCAGGCCAACAACGGCAGCCACAATCTTGCGGCTCTCTCGCTTCTCCGCCATGGTGAAAACAAAACTCTTGTCGACTTTCAACTCATCAAAGGGCAGAGATTGCAGATGCCGCAGGCTGGAATAGCCGGTGCCGAAATCGTCGAGGGTAAGCTTGCAGCCCAACTCCTTTAACTCCTCTGCAGTCAGGCGGGCTTGCGCCGGATTGTCTGTCATCGCGTTCTCTGTGATTTCGACCATGACTCGCTCGAGCGAGAATCCAGTTAGCCTCGCGACCTCTTCGAATTGTTTTGCCAAGCTGCGGTCGCGCAACTGGATGGGGGAGATGTTGACGGAGAGCTGCAACGCACCGGGCAATGGCAGCGCCAGACTAAAGGCCTTCTGCAATATCTGGGATGTCAGTGCGTGAATCCATCCGTCTCGCTCTGCCAGAGGGATGAAATCATCGGGCGAGATTATCCCCTTGGTCGCATGGTTCCACCGTGCGAGAACCTCAAAGCCCGTAAGTTTGCCGCTGCGAAGCTGAACCTGAGGCTGGAAGTAAGGGAGGAACTCTCCGTTCTCCAGCGCTCGGTTTACCTCCGCCAGGTCGATGGCCATAAGGGGATACTATGCTCAAAGCCACTCGGGCGGCCGGAAGATTGGCGGAAGTCGGCGGGAACGGCCCGTTCTGACTCTGTGCACGCATTGAGGAAGACGGCAATCTCACGTTCGCCCTCTCAGCTCGAACCATTCGCCACCGCAAAGGGCCTGTAACGGATGTCTCAGGTCCACAACGTAACGCATGTCCCGGTACACTCAGGCACACGGCGTTGCGAATTGCGCTTCGTAACCCTTGGGGCGGAGCGGTGTCTAATTCGACGGGGGATCTGAACACACATGCGTCGAATGATTTTGTCTCCGTTCGCGGGATTCTTTGGCTTTGCGGGATTGTTTGCCTTGATGCTGGTGGCGATTCCGGTTGCTGCGCGGGCGCAGGCCGGCGAATTTGAGATCGCGCAGCATGGCAAGACGGTGGGCTCGGCGAGTTTTCAGTTCACTGCGACGAAGGACGGCTACGATTCGACGTCGCTGGTGAAGGTGGCGATGGAAGGTCTTGACTACTCGCTCTCAAAAGATGAACAGCTGACCGCGGCTAACCAACTGGAGCACGTGATCCTGAGCGCCACGGTGAATGGCGAGGCGGTGAATGTGGTGGCGACTCCGGATGCAGCGCAGTTGCTCTTGAACATTTCAGCGAGCGGGAAGAGCTCGACGACGCGGCTCGAGGCACACCCCGGCGCGGTGTTTATGGCTGATTTTGACGCGGGAGCGCTGGAGACGCTGCTGGCGCTTGCAGTGACACAGAATAACCGCGATCTGTGGGCGATTCTGCCGAAGGAAGCAGGGTCTGTTGAGCCGGTGACGCTGGCCACTTATCCGGACCAGGAGGGCACGCTCGAGGGAAAGCCGATCGCGGTGCATCACCTGGTGGCGACCATTGGAGGGGCGAACACGGAGCTGTTTTCAGGACCAGATAATCAGTTGCTGCAGGCTGAGCTGCCGCAGGCGGGGTTTGCGCTGGTTCGAAAGGGGTTTGTGTTGAAACCGAGCGCTAAGCCGATTGTTCCTATCAGTACTGAGGAACCTGGAGGTGAGGAATCGACGCCGACAGCGCCGGCGAATTGAGGCTGGCTGAGATTGGGTGAGTGGAGCGGAAAGAGCGGCTGGCGCGTCTAATTATCAGACGAACCCGAATCCGCGAAGGCACTCGGATAAAGCTGCGAATAGACATAGACTGGAGAAGCTCTCGATTGTCCGCACTCTCCCTCATGCACAGGGCCGCACTTATGGCGGTCGCGCTGGCTTTGGCAACAACTGCCGGCGCGCAGGACGCCCACGCAACCCATTCGGCGAAGACGCAACGCAGGACTGCTGCGACGGCGCAGAGGCATGTGCCTGCTAGTCCGGTTCATTCCAAATCGCGTTCTGGAACACGTTCTGGGACAAATTCAGGAATACATTCTGGAAGATATTCCGGCGGCGCGGGGAGCATGAGCGCGGCAGGCAGGCGCACGCCCGATGAGGTTGGGCGCTCGGCGGGGCTTGCGATCCGAGAACAACGCGCGCTGAGGCTCACGGGACGAAGCGGCGCTGCGGCGCGGATGGGGCGCGCAACGATACGGACGACGGTACACAATGAGACCGCGGCTCGAGCGAACTGCGTTGCGGTCTGAAATGAACAGCAGTGACGCGAGGGGCGACGCCAGGCTACGAGATCGATGAGGCGCCAGAGGACAACCCCGTTCCAGACGCGAGAACTGCGGAGACTGACGAAGCTGAACCTCGCCAACCGCAGGAAAGTGCGGATGTGGAGACAGCGCCGACGGAGCGCGTGAGACCGGATGAATCCGCAGGAGCGAATGCAGACGACGCAGCCGATGCGGAAGATGCGAGCCAACGGGACGAAAGGGCAGCTACGAGAGATTCCGCGAGCGGCGCAAGGACGGGGGACGAGGTAGCTTCACTTCTGACGCCGAGGAGCAGGATGCCGGCTCCGCTGAGAGGGTCGCTTGCGTCATTGCAGAGGCAAAACGATCGGGTTGATGCGGAGGGGCTGGAGCGGATTGAGGATGAAGCGGATCTGTCGGCGCGCATCGCCGACAAGCTGCTGGTGCCTTTGCCGGCGTCGATTGCGCTGACAGTGAATCCGGACCTCGAGGAAAATCACCGCTATTGCCGGCCATGGACGGCGAAGTTTCTGGCAGACCTGGCGCGGGCGCATGAGGCGGCGTTTCATCGGTCGATTGAAGTGAGCTCGGCGGTGCGGACGGTGGAGTATCAAAAGCGGCTGATGGAGACGAATGGGAATGCGGCTCCGGCTGAAGGCGACCTGGTGAGCCCGCACTTGACGGGCGCGACCGTTGATATTGCGAAGAAGGGCCTGACTCGAGACGAGATTGCCTGGATGCGGCGGCGGTTGGCGGACTTGCAGACGGCTGGAAAGATCGATGTGGAGGAAGAATTCAAGCAGTCATGCTTCCACATTACGGTTTACAAGAACTATGTGCCGGCGAGGAAAGCTGGCGCGGCGACGCCGGCGAAGGCGGTTGCGCCCAGTGGGACGCAGAGGACAGTAGAGCAGACTGAAGCGCAGGGAGCGTAGCGCGTCCAGCGTTGCTCCATCACGCCACCCAAAATTCATTCGATTACAGATGCCTGCGCAGGGTACAATCGCGGGCGCGGGGTTGTGTTCGCGTTTTGGAATCATATTTGGGAGGCAGAATCATGAGCGATCAAATTGAAGCAGTGGCCACGGGAGAGACTGAAGGCCCCGGATTGAGCCAGTGGCAGCGGGTGACGAATACATTCACGGCTCCTTCAAAGACGTTTCTAGACATCAAGCGCGGGAACAAGAGCTGGTGGCTGCCACTGATTATTGGCGCGATCTTCACGTACATTTTTTTCTTCGCGGTGGTGACGAAGGTCGGCATGCAGCAGGTGGTGGACAATCAGGTTCGGCTGGACCCGAAATCGCAGGAGCGGATGGCGAATGCGACACCGGAGCAGCGCGCGATGGGCAACAAGGTTGCCTTGGGAATCACAGAGGGTGTCTTCGCTGCTGGTCCTCTGGTTGGAATGATCTTTGTTTCGATTCTTTCAGCGGGTTTGATGGCCACGATCAATTTTGGTTTTGGCGGGAAGGCGAAGTTCGGCAGCGTCTTTGCGGTGTTTTACTACGCGTGGCTGCCGCAGATTATCAAACCAATTCTGGGAACAATTGTTATCTATTCAGGAATGGCGCCGGAGTCGTTCAATATCAAGAATTATGCGCCGACGAATCTGGGCGCGTTTCTTGATCCTGTAGACACGAACAAGGCGTTGTACACGCTGGCGACTTCGCTGGATGCGGTCACGATCTGGACGCTGGTGCTGCTCGGGATTGGGGTAGCGACGGTTGCGGGAACGAAGCGCAGTTCCGGCTACATTGCAGTGTTCGGATGGTGGGCGCTCTTTGTGCTGTTTGGCGTGGGTATTGCGGCGATTACGAGTTAGGTGAGTCGGTGGTGGTTTCCCCGGTCCCCGAATGCGAGGGACCGGGGGCACCCCTCGATGATGAAGCCGCGATGATGGGATGAGTTCGGCCGGGATTTGAGGGCTGAATGGCGAGCCGGACGATACACTAGACCAACAAGCAATGACCCTCCGCCTTTTTAATACCCTGACGGGACAAATTGATCCGCTGGAGCCTGCCGATGGCAAGGCGCTGCGCATGTATGCGTGCGGGCCAACGGTCTACGACTACGGCCACATTGGGAATTTCCGCACATTTCTGCAAATGGATGTTCTGCGCCGTTTTCTGCTGCTGAGCGGAATGCGCGTACGCCACGTGATGAACATTACAGACGTGGACGACAAGATCATTCGCAATTCGACCGAGGCCGGGATTCCGATCGGCGAATACACGGCGCGATACGTGGATGCGTTCTTCGAGGATATGGAGGCGCTGAGGATCGAGCGCCCGGAACAGATTGCGCGGGCGACCGAGAATATTCCGCAGATGGTGAAGCTGGTGGAGAAGCTGGCCGAGGCAAAAGCTGCGTACAAAACCGAAGACGGATCGTGGTATTTCAGGCTGGCGGCGTTTCCGGAGTACGGCAAGTTGAGCAAGAAAGATTTGAGCGGCATGGAAGACGGCGCGCGCGTGGATGTGGACGAGTACGAGAAGGATTCGGCGCGCGATTTTGCGCTGTGGAAGGCAGCGAAGCCGGGCGAGACGTCGTGGGAGACGGCGATTGGAGCGGGCGGCCGGGCTGGCACATCGAGTGCTCGGCGATGGCGATGGAATATCTGGGAGAGACCCTGGACCTGCATGCGGGCGGCGAAGACCTGATGTTTCCGCACCACGAAAACGAGATTGCGCAGAGCGAGACGGCGACGCACAAACAGTTCTCGCGGCATTGGATGCATGTGCGGTTTCTGCTGGTGGACGGGCGGAAGATGTCGAAGAGCGAAGGCAATTTCTATACGCCACGCGATTTGCTGCTGAAGGGATTTAAGGCTTCGGCGATACGGCTGGCGCTGATTGCGGTGCCGTATCGGCGGCAGTTCAACTTCACCTTCGATAGCCTTGTGGACGCGACGAATGCCATCGAGCGGCTGCGGACGTTCAAGGCGCGGCTGACGGAAGGGAAGTTTGCGGTTGGCGAGAATTCTGCGATGCAGGAGGCGGCAAAGAAGGCGCGGACCGACTTCATGGCCGCGCTGGAGGACGATTTGAATACTGCCGATGCATTGGCGCCGATTTTTGAGCTGGTTCGCGCGGCGAATACGGCCATTGATCAGGGACAGTTTTTTGCGGGAGACCGCGACGCGATTCTGCCGGTGCTGAGGGACTTCGACGCGGTGTTCGATGTGATTGAAGATCGCGATGCCGAGGTGACGCGACGCGCGCTTGATTGGGCGAAGGAAAGCGGCAGAATGGCGGAGGTTGCGCCGGAGTTGCTGGCCGCGCAGTCGTTGACGGATGAGGCGATCGAGGCGTTGGTGGCGGAGCGGACGGCGGCGAAAAAGGCGCGCAACTTTGCGCGAGCAGACCAGATTCGCAACGAGCTGGCCGAGAAGGGCGTAGTGATTGAGGATTCGAAGGACGGGGTGCGGTGGAAGCGCAAGTAAAGCGAATCGCGTAAACTAGAAGGCGACCGCCTTTCACGGAGGATTCCCATGGAGTTCGAGATCGTTTTCGATCGAGAAGATGATGGCCGCTGGATTGCGGAGATCGAGAGCCTGCCCGGAGTGCTTGCGTATGGGGTTACCCAATTGGAAGCTCAATCGAAGGTCGAGGCGCTGGCGTTGCGCGTAGTGGCGGACCGTATTGAGGTCGAGCAGAGTGCTCCAGAACAAGTTCGCTTTGCGGTCGTATAAGGTGAGGCGACCACAGTAGCCGACAGGCGATACTCTTCTAAGCAATGAGCGAATGCTAAAGTGCTGCAAATGCCGACCGGTGTGAACTAACCTATTGCGCAATTCCATCCAAATATGATGATTTGTGGACATGGGGAAGTTTCCGGCATCGAGCGCTAAGAAGGTCTATCGTGCATTGCTGCGGATTGGGTGGCGAGAGAAACCCCGAATAAGCAAGGGCGGTTCTCATAAGCAACTGGAAAACCCCAGCTATCCATATGAATTCACCTGGGCTTTTCACGAGAACCAGGAGATCGGGCCCAAAATGCTCTCCAAAATTGCGAAGCAAACCGGTCTGAAGCCGGAAGATCTCTGAAGCTGTCGGTGGATCCCCGCAAATTCAAGATGAAAAGGCGCAAACTTATGGACGCGAGCGAAGTTCAGGACCTCAAGGACAATTTGGAGCAGGGCGCGAAAGATGAGCCGATGCGGCCTGTGGCTTTTACCATGAGCGTGTTGGCGGTGCTGCTGGCGGTGACGACGGTGCTTGGCGGCCGCACACATGAAGACGCGGTGCTGAACCAGAACAAGGCGACGGACCAGTGGAATGAGTATCAGGCGCAAAAGATTCGCGCCTACGATACGCAATTGGAATCCGATTTGATGACCGTGGTTACGCTCGACAACAAAGACGCTGCCGCCAAAATCGCCAAGGGTTATGCGGACCACGAGAAGAAGTGGGCGACGGAGTTGAGCCAGGACCAGGCGGCTGCGCAGGCGCTGCAAACCAGCGTGGACCAGGGCGAAGCGAAAGCAGACCGCTTCGATCTTGGCGAGGTGCTGCTGGAGATTGGGCTGGTGATCGTGTCGATCACGCTGCTGACCCATAGCCGCGTTTACTGGCACCTGGGGCTTGGTGTTTCAGTGCTGGGAGTACTGGCGGCGGCTTCGGCGTTCTTTCTGAAGTAGCGTTGGATTGGCGCCGCGGTTGTTCAGGCGGGCGTGGCCGGCAGTGGACAGACCGGCAAACAAGAGACCTTCTCGAAACTGGCTTTCCTTGCTGCGTGGTATCCTCGGAATCAGCGGAGAATCCATGCAAATGCGCACACACCTTGAGTTTCAGGCCACGCCGGCTACAAAGCGGTGGTCGCGGTCGCGCGCGCGTTGCATCTGCCCGCGGAAGCACCTGCGCGTGCTGCCTACCCGCACACGACCTAGCCTCTTCGGCGGCGATTAGTAACCCTCCGCCGAAGTTCCTCGCCTGCAGTGGCCCCTGAGCGGAGCCACCGATATGAAATATGAGCGATCCCGTTTTGATGGGATTCGCGGCCGCGCCGCATCCGAAGCGGAATGCGCAAAGCGATCAACAAAAATGAAAAAGGCCGCCGCAACCGAACCTGCCGAGGAGAATGTGCGATGAGTCAACATTCGACAAGTCAAGAAGCGAAAAATAAGCAAGAGATGTATGCGCAGTTTGGACCGAAACTGGTTTCTGCGCTGCCGGGACCGAAGACGCGCGCGGTTGTTGAAGCCGATCATCGGCTGATTTCGCCGAGCTATACGCGCTCCTATCCGCTGGTGGCCAAGCGCGGGCGTGGAGTGCGCATTGAAGACCCGGATGGGAACGAGTTCCTCGACTTCGCGGCGGGAATCGCTGTGGTTTCGACAGGCCATTGCCATCCCGATGTGGTGGCGGCGATTCAGAAGCAGGCGGCGGAGCTGATTCATATTTCGGGCACGGATTTCTACGATGAGCATTTGACGGATCTAGCCGAGCTGCTGTCGGCTGTGGCGCCGATGCCGGGGCCGCACCGGTTCTTCTATGGCAACTCCGGAGCCGAGGCGATCGAATGCGCGCTGAAGGTGGCGCGCTATCACACCGGACGCCCGCATATCATTTCGTTTTTTGGCGCATTTCACGGGCGCACGATGGGCGCGCTTTCACTGACCGGCTCAAAGCCGCAACAGAAGCGCCGCTTTTCGCCGCTGATGCCGGGCGTGACGCACGTCCCCTATCCGTATGTTTATCGCGGCTGCACGGGAGGGCCGCAGGAGCAGGAGGCCTTCAGCCTTGGCTGCGCACGTTATATAGAGGAGAAGCTTTTCAAAACAATTTTGCCGGCGGAAGAAGTGGCGGCGATTTTTGTTGAGCCGATTCAGGGCGAGGGAGGATTTGTGCCTGCGCCGGCGAATTTTCTGCGCGAGCTGCGGGCCATTTGCGACCGGCATGGGATTTTGCTGGTGGCGGACGAGGTGCAATCGGGTTGTGGAAGGACGGGGAAGTGGTGGGCCATCGAGGAGTCTGGCGTGGAGCCGGACATCGTGTGCATCGCCAAGGGCATCGCGAGCGGAATGCCGCTGGGCATCTGCATGACGCGTGCGGAGATCATGGACTGGAAGCCGGGGTCGCATGCGTCGACATTCGGCGGGAATCCAATATCGATCGCGGCCGCGCTGGCGACGATGAAGATTATTGAGCGCGAGGCGATGGCAAATGCGGCGAGCGTGGGCGAGTTCATGCTGGAGCGGCTGCACGGCTGGACGAAGAGTCATCCGACGGTGGGCGAAGTGCGCGGGCGCGGCCTGATGATCGGCATCGAGATCGTGAAAGATAAGTCAACGCGCGAGCCGGCCGTGGAACTGCGCAACCGCATCGAGACGATGGCGTTCGAGCGCGGTCTAGTGATGCTCGGCTGCGGCGAGACATCGCTGCGGCTTTCGCCTCCGCTCATCGTGAGCAGGGAGGAAGCCACGGTGGCGCTCGACATCCTGGAAGATGTGCTGATCTGCGCGGAGAAAGAGATGGAGCAAAGCGCAGTGCCGGTTGTCACGGCGTAAACGAGGCTGCGGGGAAGAGAATTGCGCTGGAACGCGATGCAGGTGGGCAGATTGAGCCTGCGGGGTGAATCGTGGGATGGGTAGCGCAGATTCGAAATGGACTCCTGGACGTGACGATTGCGGGCCTGGACCGGGTTGCGGCGCGCGAAGGCCGGGATTTGGACCGGACGGAGGACAAGCCCGAGGACGAGGGTGGGAACCAGACACGGGATAGGGCAGCACATTTGCTCACGGGAATCGAAGGCGAGGATGCAGCCCGTTCGTATCTGCAGCGCAAGGACTATATTGTGGTGGCGCATCGATGGTCGAGCGGGAATTTGCCGGGCGATCTTGATTTGATTGCGTGGCAAGGGCCGCTGCTTTGCTTTATCGAAGTGAAGACGCGCACGGCGCACGATATGACGCCCGCCGAGGCCGCGATCGACGCACACAAACGCAACGTGCTGCGCCGCCTGGCACGACAGTACGTGAGGCAACTCCCCGGCGAAACCGCCACGCAAGTGCGCTTCGACGTTATCGGCGTATATCTTTTGCCGGGAGCGACTCCGGAATTTGCGCACTTCGAAAACGCGTTTGGCTGGAGTGAGAAGTAAGCGCGTGGCCGGGGTGGCGCGCGCGTTGTCCCCTGCTCCGAACTGGACGCGACGCAGATGGGCGCGACGCAGCTGGACGCCGGTACGCCAATGACCGAGAACTGGACACAATCGTCTGTGGAAGGAAGGGCGCAAATTGCGTTGTTGGCGTTTTGTGTACCGGGCGAGATTCCCCTTTGAAACATGTTCGAGTAGAACTCCACAATCCCGGAGATTGCGACTTATTGATTACAGTAAAGCATAGAAATAAATCGGTTTTCTTTGCAGCTAAGTCATGGCATATCAGGCAATTACCTACTAAAACGCTTTTGTTTGAGCCCTGGAGGAAACATTAGACGAGTGAAGCATTTAATAAATCGCTTTTTTTGCGGGGGTAATCAACTTTTCGATTGACAAGGAATCTTTTGGATGTCTATAGTTCGTGACGCATATGAGTAGCTGTGCGTTCAGCGGCGAAAGTCTGCGGTGATCGGCTCGACAAATGATGTGAGAGCTAAGACCTTTAGGAGGAAACAAGTGATGATTCGACAGAGTCTTTTGAAGGGGAGCCAAAAGTGGATGGCGGTTCTGCCGCTATTTGTGTTGGCGATCCTGGTAATGGGTTTGCCGAAGAGCCTGCACGCGCAGGTTTCGGCGACGCTTACCGGAACAGTAGAAGACCAGTCAGGCGGCGTGATTCCTGGAGCCCAGGTTACGCTGACCAACGAGGCGACGAAATTCGCCATAGCAGGCACGAGCAACTCAGTAGGACTTTACGCGTTTCCGTCGCTGACCCCTGGCACGTATGACATCCGGGCGACAGCGAAGGGATTCAAGGCCGCGGAAGTGACTGACATCGCATTGAACGCGGGCGACGTAAAGACGATTCCCGCATTGAGCCTGACGGTGGGCGCAGAAACTCAGACGGTCACGATCTCCGCGACGTCGGAGATGATTCCGGTGGACAACGGCCAGAGGCAAGACGTCATTAGCCGTGCCGATATCGACAACATGGCCCTTGAAGGCCGCGACACGACAGAATTGATGCAAACGTTGCCCGGCGCCGTAACTGCTTCGGGTGGCCTTACCAACACTGCTCCTTCGTACGGCGACTTGAACGTCACCGTTGATCAGGCTGCTGTGGGCAGCGGCGTGTACCTGAGCGGCTCGATTTACCGCGGCGGCACGTCGATCGAAGTTGACGGCGCACAAACCATCGACATTGGCGACATGGCCTCGTCCCTGGTGGTCATTAACCCCGAGATGACGGAGCAAGTCAGCGTATCGACATCGAACATGAGCGCCGACCAGGCGTTCGGCCCGGTGGTGGTGAGCACGATCAGCCGTTCGGGCAGCTCGAACTATCACGGCGAAGCGTATTTCGACGCGCGCAACAACGTGTTGAATGCGAACGGTTGGCAGCAAAACCACGCGAACACTCCGCTAGGTCCGCAAAGCTACTACTATCCTGGCGGCAACTTTGGCGGTCCGGTTCCAGGGACGCACAAGAAGCTCCTGTTCTGGGGCGGCTACGAGAAGTGGCTGCAGAACCAAGGCAACGCAAACATATTGACGTCTTATATTCCCTCGCCGGAGATGATGGCGGGCGACTTCTCGACAGACAACACCGATAACCTGGCGCTGTGCCCGAATGGATTTTTCCAGGGCGCGCCCCCATCGGGCTACGGCGGCGGTGGGTGGTGCAGCGACCTGGGCGGAACGGTGCTGGCGAATGCGTCTAACGCGCCGGGCTCGCAGTACTCGGCCCCGCTTCCGACCCCGACCCAGACCGGAACATTCGCCGGCGTCCCCACGGATGCAGGACAGAAATTTCCCGCTGGATTCCTCGATCCGGGCTCGGCGGCCCTGGCCAAGATCTGGCCTACGGTATACTCCAGCGCTGGCACGCCGAATCCTGCGGCCGGCTATAGGACCCCGAGCGCAAGTGTTTGCAACGGCTGCAACTACTATAAGGCGATCGTGAACGTCGACAATGGGTGGATCTGGCGTACGCGCATCGATTACTTGTTGGGCGACAACACCAAGATCTACGGCAGCTACGAGCAAGCATTCAGTTCGGGACTGGCGAGCGGCAATGGCGCCCACCTTTACTGGACACCGGGCAACTCGATTCCTTTCCCGGGCGGCGGAGAAGTTGAGAATAACTACGGCAAGGTGATGGCCGGCCACATTGTGCACACCTTCAACGCCACAACGACCAACGACTTCCTGGCCGCGTGGGCGTTCGGCAGCTACCCCTTCACAACCCCGAACCCCGGGGCTGCGACGAGATCTGCGAACGGCTACACCTACGGCAAGGTGTTCAAAACGCCGTCGGCGAACATTCCTGCTTACAACAGCAATGGATTTATCCCAGATTTCTCGCAGGCCTCGATCTTCGAGAACCCTGTGGGACATTATGAGGTGAAGAAGGAAGCGCCGCAATTCGGCGATACGCTGACCAAGGTGTGGGGATCGCACACCCTCAAGATCGGTGGATTCACGCAGACCACGGATAACGTCCAGAGCTCGTTCGGCTACAACGAAGACGGCAGCATGAGCTTCGGTGCCGGCCAGAACAACGAGCTCCTAAGCACCAACGCCGTGGGCAAACCGGTTACCGGCTCAACGATTGGTTCGCCATTCAACCCAGTCGCGCAGTTCGTCAGCGGTATGTTGAGCGGCTACGGCGAGAATGCGAATGCGCCCATCGGCGATGTGGCACAACAGTCGACAGCGGCATTCGTGGATGACACATGGAAGGCGACGCGTCGCCTGACACTGGAACTGGGCATCCGCCTGGAGCACGTGGGCCACTGGTACGACCGTGACCACGTTGGACTGGCGGTATTCTACCCCGGTCGCGTATTGCAGGATTACTTCACCGGCAAGTACGCTCCTGGATACTACTGGCACGGGATCGACGCGGGCGTACCTCTGAGCGGGCAACCGAACCGCTTTGTGTATCCCGATGCACGCTTTGGCATGTCCTATGATCTGCTAGGGCACGGAGATACCGTGATCCGCGGCGGATGGGGCGTGTATCGTTACGTCACTCAGGTGAACACGGTGGCCAACGGTTCGGCGCAGGGAACTGCGGACGATGTTCCGACCTACGGCCAGCCGGGTGGGACTATTCTGCAAATGCAGAACATCTCCAAGCAGGCGCCAGGTGCATGCCCATCGGCAGCGGTACCCCCGCCGTGCGGTGTGCAGGGCGGACAGACCGGCCTGGATGCAAGCGACTACGGGCAACCGATGACGATTGCCTATAACCTGACCGTGGACCAGAGGCTACCCTGGAACTCGCAGCTCGATGTGGCGTACGTAGGAAGCCAGAGCAGCCAGCTGGTGGACGCCGGCGAAGACATCGCGCCCAGTAACTACAATGAGTTGGCCAACGTGAACAAGATGCCCAAAGGCGCCTTGTTCGCTCCAGATCCGATCACCGGCGTGCTTTCGACCAATCCGGAGAACGTTTCGTTTAATCCCGCCGGAGCCGGCAAGGTGGCGACGGGCAACAGCTATTCCGATTACCATCCGCTGGGCATTGCGTACGGCACCAACGGAACCGACGTGTTCGAAAACACGGCGATCGCAAACTACAACGGTCTGCAGGTGGCATGGGTCAAGACCACAGGTCACTTGACGTTCAACTTGAACGGCACGTGGTCAAAGATGCTGGGGACAACCCTCCAGCAGGATCCATACAACGAAAGTGGCAACTACGGACCCACACAAGAGGACCGGCCGTTCGTCTTCAACGAGACGTACGCCTACAACAGCGGCACGCTCCATACCGGGAACAACGTTCTGAATGCGTTAGGTGGCGGCTGGACGATCACCGGCATCTCGACGTGGCAGAAGGGCGGCTACATTCCGGCTGTGGGCTCGGTGAACTTCGGCCTGGGTGAGCAGTACACCGGTTTGCCGGCGACCGCGGCGGCTAACGGCATCACCACAAGCATCGGAGACAAGACGTACTTCGGAACGGATGAAGGTATTCCGATCCGGCCGGTGCTGACCTGCAACCCAACCAGCAACCTGGGAACTCACCAGGTCCTGAACGGCGCCTGCTTTAGCGCTCCGGCAGTCGGAACGCAAGGCGGCAAGGCATGGCCTTATATGAGCATGACGCCGTACTTCAACAATGCCCTTGCTGTATACCGGACGTTCCACATCTACGAGAAGCAGCAGATTCAGTTCCGGATCAGCGCATTCGATTGGCTGAACCATTCACTGCTGACGTTCAACGGCGGCACACCAACGTCGGTGAACTACAACGTGGACTATGCCAGCAAGACCATCACGCCGAACTTTAACAAGCCCGGCGCTCCTGTGTTCGGTGTGATGACCGTAAGGTCGGCATTACCGTACGCCAGGGTGATGGAGTTGGACGTGAAGTACTCGTTCTAATCGCAACTCTGCATCACAGCGGGAGGGGGCTTATCAGCCCTCTCCCGCTTTTTCTTTGCGGCCAAAATTGGCGGTGATCGCCCAATGGCGATTGCTGTAATGCGGGTCACGTTTACCGTGCTGGTTGCGAGACATTCGCACACTTATCTTCAGTAGCCGTCTATGACAGAATGATGATGTTCGCGCGATGCTGGGGCATTTTGGAATAGCGCCAGCATGCCAGGTTAGCCATGCTCAAAGTTGCCATTTCCGGCGTTCTGGCCGCGTTTTGTTTTGCCGCCGGCGCACAGGGAATTCCTCAGGGTTCGCAAGCAGACACGCAAACAGATGCGCAGGCAGGCGCGCAAGCGAGTGCCGCGCCGCTGCAGAGCCTTTATGCTGCCGCTCTGCGGTCCCAGAAGAGCGGCGATCTGGACGAAGCCGCAGGAGATTATCGGACTTTCCTGTCTGAAGCGCTTAGGGAAGTGGCGAACAGTCACGCCCAAATTGGCGATTTCGGCGGGGCTTTTGCATTGTTCGACGAAGCATCACGCATTGAATCCGGATTCGCTGTCTCTCAAGAGAGACTACGCCGGCGCGGCGCTTGAGGCCGGCGACCTGAAGCGCGCGGAGACGCTGGCGAGAGGGCTTCTGAACGATTATCCGAACGCCCCCAAAGATCTTGCACAGGTCCACCAGATTCTAGGGCGCACGCTGCACAGGATGAACCGTGATCAAGAGGCGAGGAAAGAGCTGGAGACCGCTGCCGCGCTCAATCCCAGCTTTGAAAATGAATACGACCTGGCCCTCGTTTGCCTGGACCTCGACGACGACAAATGCGCGACGCAGATATTCGATGGGATTGAAGCGTCCGCCGGAGACAGCCCAGCTCTTCATATGATGTTCGGGCGGGCGTACGGGAATTCGGACTTTACGCCAAGGGCGGTAGCGGAGTTCAAGAAAGTAATCGCGGAAGATCCGCACTATCCGAATGCGCACTATTGCGTGGCCGCGGCGCTGCTGGCGGCGGGTGAGGACGAGAAGACGTTACAGGAGGCCGAGGAGGAACTGAAGGAAGAGCTGGCAATTTCTCCGAACGACTTTTTGGCTTACGCCGCGCTGGGCAAGATTGAAGCAAGTTATCACAGGTATCCCGAGGCTGACGGGTATTTAAAACGAGCCATCGTTCTTAATCCAAAGAGCCCTGATGCATTTCTTTACCAGGGACAAATGTACTTCGATACGAACCGGCCGACGGCGGCGGAAGCCGATCTTCGCCAGGCGATTAAACTGACGACGGATCCTTCGCGGAACCACTATCAAATTCAGAAGGCGCATTTTCTGCTGGGCAGGATTCTGATGCAGCAGCATCATGAAGACGAGGCGCATGCGGAGATGAAGATTGCGCAAACCTTGACACAAAACTCGTTGTCAAAGGACCGAAACAATCTTTCGGGAATGCTCGAAAGCAAGCCCGCCGGCGATGGGCCTGCCGGCGATGGGCCTGCGGATACGCATGTGGACGCTGCGGCGATGGGGCCGGCCGCCGCTCACACGGCGGATCCCGTTGCCGCGGCGAAGCAGAAGTCGTTCGAAAAAGAGCTCACCCCGGCCATCGCGGATAGCTACAACAATCTGGGCGCGATCATGGCATCGGAACAGAACTACGCGGATGCGCTGAAATACTTTGAGCAAGCGAAAGCGTGGAGCCCATCGATGGAGGGGCTGGACTACAACATAGGACGAGCCGCATTCACAGCGGCGAAGTTTTCTGAAGCGATTCCGCCGCTCTCCCGCTATCTTCGGTTGCATCCGGAAGATTCAAGCATCCGGGGCGCGCTGGCAATGAGCGAATTTATGACGCAGAATTACAAAGGCTGCATCGACCAGCTCAAAGGAGCAAGAGAAGGAGTCACATCCATTCCGCAGATGCAATATATCTACGCGGAATCTCTGGTAAAGACCGGCGAGGTTTCGCCAGGAAAAGAGCGCCTTGAAGGGCTGGAGAAGGCGCACCCGGAGATTGCGGAGGTACATCGGGCATTGGGCGAGGTATGGGAACTTCAGGGCGACTGCCGGAGGGCCATTGCGGAGTTGAATGAAGCCAACCAGCTAAACGCAACCGATCCGGAGACACATTTCCAACTGAACAAGGCCGAGTTGAAATGCGGAGGCGTCTGGAAAGCCGGTGGCGCCGATGGCGCCGGACCATCGACTGGGCAGCAGAGTCCAAGGCCATAAGCGAATTAGTCGAGTAGTCAGCTTAGTGAGTTGCTGGAGGCGGCGGCATGTTTGAGCCTGGGCCGAATTTGATCCGCGGGAACAATTCCGTGGCCTTCGAGAATTGAGTAGAACTGATCGGCGGCGAGAGGGCCGATGTGATCGACGGCTCCGGAAGGCCAGTGAACTTCAACGCTGTCGATCTTGGTGGCCGAGCCGAGACCGAAGTGCAGACGCAGATCGTTTTGCGAAAGATAACTTCCGCCGCTGTGAACTTCATCGGTTTGCGTCATTCCGCCGGCGACAACTTTGACACGGGCGTTGAGGGCGAGGCGGTTGCTTTTGGTTCCAGCGAGCTCGAAGCTGACCCAATGACGTCCTGGAACACCATGATTTCTCAATAGCATAGGGCTGCCATCGAGGTTGTTAATCACAACGTCCATATTGCCGTCGTTGAAGAGATCGCCGACGGCGAGACCACGCGAGACTTGTTTTTCTTCGAGAGCCGGGCCGGCTTCATCGCTGGCATCGCAAAAGGTACCATCGCCCTGATTCATATTGAGAACTTTTGGCTGGAGATAACCTGGATCGGAAGGAATCAAATCCACTTGCGGATAGACGTGACCGTTAACGGTGAGCAGATCGAGCCAGCCATCGTTATCGAGATCGACGAATGCGGTTCCCCATTTGACCCAAGGCAAGGAAGCCATGGCGACGCCGGATGGATACGAGACTTCAGTGAAGTTCCAATCGCCGTCGTTGCGGTATAAGTCAGAATTCTCATCCTCAAAATTCGTAACGTAGAGCGAAGGGCGACCGGTGTGGTTGTAGTCGCCGACTGCAATGCCCATGGATGCCTGCTCGGAGCCATTGTTGCTGAGGGCGGTTCCGGACTCAAACCCGATTTCTTCAAATTTTCCATTGCCCAGATTGCGGTAGAGAAATTTTGGGGTTGAGTCATTGGTGATGTAAATGTCGGGACGGCCGGTGTTGTTGAAGTCAGCCCAGATAACTCCGAGGCCGTAGTAGCCGTTGGGATCGTTGACGCCAGCCTGCTTGGAGACATCGGTGAAGGTCCCGTCTCCGTTGTTGTGGAAGAGGGAGTCGCCGGCGCCTTTCAATCCGCGTGGGCCGCACTGGACGGCGACGCCACGGTACATGCAATAGGCCGAGCTGCCGAACTGCGGCAGATCGTTGAGATGGAAGTCGACATAGTTTGCCACCATGAGATCGACATATCCATCGCCGTCGTAGTCGCCGAAGGATGCGCCGGCGGACCAGCGGCCATCGGCGACGCCGGCTTTAGCGGTGACGTCAGTAAATGTGCCGTCGCCGTTGTTGTGATAGAGAATGTTGCCGCCGAGGCAGGTGATGTACAGGTCGGGCCAGCCATCATTGTCGTAGTCGCCGACTGCGCCGCCCATTGCGAGGCACGGTTTGGTTAATCCGGATTTTTGGGTTACGTCAGTAAATGTGCCGTCGTGATTGTTGTGATAGAGAACGCCGAGACTGGTTTGTCCGGCTTGCGCCATGTCGACGGTTGGCGCATTGGTGAAGTAGATGTCGGGCCAGCCATCGCGATCGTAATCAAAGATGATGACGCCGCCGGTCATCGACTCGTAGATGAATTTCTTGTCTTTGGATGAGGTGTGGGTAAACGTGATTCCGGCTTTGGCAGTAACATCCTGCAACTGCGGAATGGGGCGCTTGGTGCATTTTGCAGATTTGGCGCCGGGAGGCGGCGGGGGCGCGATAGGGTGGCCCATGCCCTGAGAATGAATCTGGCCAACGGCGAGGAACGACGGGACAAGCAATAGTGCCAAGATTCTAAAAAGGGGATTCTGAAAAACGGGACTCTCAAAAACGGGACTCTGAAAATTGGCGCCGACGGGAATGACTGAATCGTCATACCCAAATTTTACTCGAAGGCCTCCGCGATGTTATCGCGGCTGAGCGAGAGGATTTGAGAGCGCGAATGGGCGCGCGAGAGTTAGAGGGACACGGTTCCGCGGCGGATGGAGATGGATGAATTGAGCCGTAATGGTGCGACCTAAAACGATTGAATGGGCTATACTCCAAGTGCAACGAGAAACAGGAGAAAGACGATGCGTATGCCTACAATGAATCGAGTTTTAGCCGGCGCGACAATGTTTGCCGCGCTCTGCGTGACGAGTCTGGTTGCGGCGCAGTCCGGAGTGAATACCGTGCTGAAGCCGGCTGACCTGGAAAAGATGTTTCCGGCAACTGTTTATTACGCGGGACAGAGCGCGCCAGCGCAGATTCGCAATTCGGGCGGCGTGAAATTCGGCGACGGCCATTACGTGCTGGCGAGCCTGGTGGACACGAGCGGGTACTCGACGGGCGTAGCGGCGAAGTACCAGGGGTACCTGATCACAGAGGTTCCGATCAGGATTGAAGGGAAGCATCTGCCAGCGGGCGCGTATGGATTTGGCTTTCTGGACGGCGATCGTTTGCTGGTGACCGATTTGGGCGGCGGCGACGTGCTTACCGCGCACACGATGAAGGACACCGAGATGACGCGGCCCCGCCCCTTGGAAGTGACCGACGATGCAGCCGGCGGCTACCGCCTTTATGCCGGGCGGAGCTACGTGCACTTCAGCCGGTAAGGCGAATGGCTGTGAGCTTGCGACAGCCGAATTTCCGCGAGGAAAAAAGCTTGCGGGCGTCCGCGGGTAGAATTTTATTCCGGCAGATCATTTGGTTTGCGGCGGCGGCTTTGCTTGTGAGCGGGACATCGCAGGCCGCGGCGCTTGAACCCACGACATCGCTCGAGAATTATGGCAGACAGGCATGGGCTATGGAAAATGGCCTGCCGCAAAACACCGTTCAGGCGTTAGCGCAGACCAACGATGGGTTTCTGTGGCTGGGCACAGAGGCCGGTCTGGTGCGCTTTGACGGCGTTGAATTCCAGACCTACGACCACAATTCCAATTCAGTTACCGGGTCCGGCGTTGCCGGGAAACGATATCCGCTGTCTGCTCGCAAGTGCGGACGGCGCGTTGTGGATTGGGACGAACGCGGGACTGGCGCGATGGAAGGATGGAGCGGTCACGGTGTTCACCTCGCAGGATGGATTGCCGGGGAATGGAGTTCTGGCGCTGGAGGAAAATTCCGACGGGGAATTATTGGTCTCGACTGATACGGGCGCGGCGGAACTCAGCGGTGACCGCTTCGTGGGTGTGACGGTTGAAGAATTTCTTGCGGCTCGTGGGCGCGGGCCGCGGCCAGGCTCAAAAGCTGTGTTGCCGAAGGATGCGATCGAGTACTCCGCACAAATGAATGGAGGTCAGTTCGCGATTGGCAGCAAGAGCACGGTGCTGGTGTTTCGCAATGACACTGTGGCGGCGCGGTTGACCATTGGCGCGGAGATTCCGGGGAGCAGGATACAAACGATCATTGCCGATCGGGAGGGCGCGCTGTGGATTGGGACAAATGCTGGGCTGGTGCGGTGGGTAAATGGCAAGGTCGAGCGATTTCCTGAGACCGATTCGCTGGCGACGGCGTCGATTCTGGCGCTGATGGAAGACCGCGAAGGCGATCTTTGGATTGGGACGGAGACCGGCGGGATGGATGTGTTGCGCGATCAGCGCTTCCGCACAATCGATACGAGAAGTGGGTTGAATTCCGATCGCATTACGACTGTTGTAGAAGACGCGGACGGCACTCTATGGGCCGGGACGCAGGAAGACGGACTGAATTCCCTGAGCCGCGACGAAGCGACGGATAGCTGGCGTGTGGCGCGCAGCTTTTCAGTGAAAAATGGACTGGCAAGTAACGTGATTCTTTCGTTGGCGGCGGCGCCGAACGACGATTTATGGGTGGGCACGCCGGATGGGCTGAGCCGGATTCGCGGAGGCCAGGTAGAGACGTTTTCATCGGCCGATGGACTGCCGGATGACTTCATCCGCTCGCTGCTGATCGACGCTGATGGGTCGCTCTGGATCGGCACCAGACGTGGACTGACGCACTGGGCAGTTGGGAAGAGCGGGCCAGGAGAGAGTGGGTCGGGTTCCGGCGGCGCGATGAAGACCTACACGCATGCGAACGGGCTGGGCAGCGACCTGGTGGGCGCGATGGCTCGCGACAAAAATGGCGACCTGTGGATCGCGACATTGGCTGGGTTGTCGCGGCTGCATGGAGACACGATCTCAAACTTCACGATTGCAAACGGCCTCTCAAGCAATGTGGTGACGGCGTTGCTGGCTCGCGCCGATGGGACGCTGCTGATTGGCACAGAAAACCACGGTTGGGATATTTGGGACGGAAGCAGATTTTCCAGGGCGACGCAAAACGGCCTGGAGCAGGCGACGATTCACGCGATTCTGGACGACGGCAGCGGGCATCTCTGGTTTGCGACGGGCGATGGTATTGCGCGCGGCGATTGCGTTGAGATGGGCGGAACGAGAGCCGCGATGAGCTGTTCGCAGTGGATGGAGTTTGGGACCGCCGATGGGCTGCACAGCCGGGAGACGGCGACGAACAGCCACCCGTCGGCGTGGCGATCGCGCAGCGGACGTTTGTGGTTTGCGACTGCGAAGGGATTAGTGGAGGCGGACCCGGCGCATTTTCCTGTGAACACACTTCCGCCTCCGGTTGCTTTGGAGCGGCTTCAGGTGGACGATGTGACGCAGCCATTGCATGGAGCGGGCTCTTGGTTGAGGGTCGCGGCGGGGCGCGTTCATTTTGAGTTCGACTACGCAGGTTTGAGTTTTGTTGCGCCGCAGAAGGTGCGTTACCGCTATATGCTCGAGGGGTTTGACCACGGCTGGACCGATGCCGGAACTCGACGGGCCGCATACTACACAAATATTCCGCCGGGAAAGTACACGTTCCGCGTGCAGGCGGCGAACAACGACGGCCTTTGGAACACGACCGGCGCGGCGCTTAGCTTTGAGCTGCGACCGCATTTTTATCAGACGATCTGGTTTTATGTTTTGCTGCTGGCGGCGATTGCGGCAGTGGTTGTGCTGCTGTTGAGGTTGCGACTGCGCCGGGCAGAGCGGGAATTTAAAGCGGTGCTGGGGGAGCGGAGCCGAATCGCGCGCGAGATCCACGATACGCTGGCGCAAGGGTACGTGGGCGTCTCGGTGCAGCTGGAAGTTCTTGCGGAGCTGTTGCGCCAGCGCAAGATAGAGGATGCGGCCAAACAACTTGACCAGACGCGCGACCATGTACGCCATGGATTGGCTGACGCGCGGCAGTCGATCTGGGCTTTGCGCACGCCGGATTCGAGCGAGACTACGCTGCCGGTGAAGCTGCGGCGCATTGCGGAAGCTGCCGGGGGCGATGCGTTGACGGCGCGCTTCAGTCTGTTTGGGGCTTATCGTCCGCTGCCGGCGGAGACGGAGCGCGAAATCATGCGCGTGGCGCAGGAAGCGATCCATAATGTGAAGAAGCACGCCGAGGCGAGCCAGATGTGGGTCCAGTTGGAATACGGGCCGGAGACGGTCGCGCTTGAAGTGCGGGACGATGGACGCGGAGGCGCTTTGGAGCGGACCACGGGCGCGTCGCAGGGGCATTTTGGGCTGACCGGAATGCGCGAACGCGCGGCGGCCATTGGAGGAACGCTGGAAGTGGGCAGCGCGCCGGGCGAGGGGACTACGATACGGTTGAGTGTGCCGGCGCGAAGTGAAGCGCGTGGGCAGACAGAAGAACGAGCAGGAGAACAACTGTGACGACGGAATCGATTCGAGTGCTGGTTGTGGAAGACCACAACGTGGTTCGCCAGGGGCTGGTGGCGCTGCTGAATGTGGCGGAAGGACTGGAAGTAGTGGCCGAGGCCGCGGATGGCGTGGAGGCGATTGCGCAGTATCGCAAGCATCAGCCGGACATTACGTTGATCGATCTGAGACTGCCGAGATTGAGCGGAGTTGACGCGATCGAGCGTATCCGCATGGAGACGCCGCAGGCGCGATTTATCGTGCTGACGACCTACGACGGTGATGAAGACATTTATCGCGCGCTGAAGGCCGGCGCGCGGGCGTACCTGCTGAAGGGAATGACCAGCGAGGATCTGATCAGCACGATTCGCACGGTTCATTCGGGGAAATCGCATATTCCTCCGGCGATTGCCGAGAGGCTGGCGGAGCGCATGGGCTCGCAGGATTTGACTCCGCGTGAGTTCGATGTGCTGGAGCAGATTGTGCACGGCAAGAGCAACCGCGAGATTGCGGCCGAGCTGGAGGTTTCAGAGGCGACCGTGAAGACGCACATTAACAGTCTGCTGAGCAAATTGGGCGTGAGCGACCGAACGCAAGCGGCAACAGCGGCGCTGCAACGGGGGATTGTTCCGATGGAATCCCTGAGAAGGCAGAAATCCTGACGATGAAAATCTTGCGATGCGCGATTTATCTGCGGAGTTTTTCTGTCGCTGGCGGCGTTGCAGTTGGCGGCGCAAAGGGCGGTGTGGCGGCAGGCTACGGCGGCCGAGCTGGCGTCGGTACTGCCATCGCGGGCGCCGGTGGAGGGCGAGCACATCGAGACGGAGATGCGCACCGCATCGGGAATTGTGGATGAGCACGGGCGCTTTATTGCGGGAGTAGTGCTGATTACGGCGGGGTATTCGGCGGACGGCAAGTATTCGCACTACCTGATTGTGCAAGCGCCGGTAGAAATTGGAGGCGTGGTGCTCAGGCCGGGCGAATATGCCTTTGGATGGACACGGGAGGCTGGTGGAGACACGCTGAGCGTGCACTTTAACCAGGCGAATTCGGGCGCGTTGGTCGGGACGACGGATGCGCACAGGATTGCTGGATCAAGCCGGGTAGAGAGCTTGCGGATCTGGCCGCCGGGTGAAAAGGCGCTGATCCAGATTGGGCGGTTTGGGATTCCTTATAAATTGGGCGAGGAATAGCCGCGAGGCGAGGGTCTCGAAAGAGGGGTTTTCAGGAGGGGATCTCTCCACCTTTCGGTCGATACTGCCAACGATCCCAAATCGTATACTTGCTGCCATGTTCGAGCAATTGCGCACTGCCATTCTATGCGGACTTTCTGGCGGGAGGGATTTCCCCGTTTGTCGCCGCACAAGCCACAAATTCTGCTACTCCAGTTTCAGGTCAACAACCTCAAACGGCCCCAGCGGCCGCACAGGCGCCTGCGCCAAGTTCCGCGGCGGGCGGAGTGAGCAGCGGACCGCCGCAGCCGGCCCAATTTGACGAGCAACACCGGCCGATCACCGCGGGCGGATTTGTGCCGACGGGGCCGATGGTTTTCGAGGACGATTCGGAGAAGGCGGGGCTGACCCACTGGACGCACAAGATGGGCAGCAAAGAGAAGAAATACATTATCGAGACCAACGGGTCGGGAATTGGCCTGATCGACTACGACAACGACGGATGGCTGGACATTTATGTTGTGAACGGCTCGACCTTCGATGCCCTGGACGGCAAAGAGACGCCGCCGCACGCGGCGCTGTTCCATAACAATCACGATGGGACATTTACAGACGTTGCAGCCAAGGCCGGCGTAACGAACGATCGCTGGGGTTTTGGCGTGGCGATTGCGGACTATGACAACGATGGCTGGCCGGATATCTACGTGACCAACTGGGGCAAGAATCGGCTGTATCACAATAATCACGATGGAACATTTACCGATGTTGCAGAGAAAGCCGGCGTGCAGGTCGGGGGCTGGTCAACTGGCGCGACTTGGGGCGACTACGATGGCGACGGGCGCCTGGATTTATTTGTGCCGGGGTACGTCCATTTCGACCGCAGCGACTTGCCAACGGGCGGAGCGAATGCAGTGTCGGATACGTTCTGCGTCTTCCGCGGCGTGCAAGTTAACTGCGGGCCAAGAGGACTGAAGGGCGAGCCGGACCACCTGTTCCACAACAACGGCGACGGAACGTTTACCGACGTAAGCGCGAAGGCGGGAGTGGCGGATACACCGGGCTACTACGGCTTGAGCTCGCTTTTTGTCGACATGAACAACGATGGCAAGGTCGATCTGCTGGTGGCCAACGACTCAACGCCGAACTACCTCTACATCAACAAAGGCGACGGGACGTTTGAGGACGACAGCTACTCATCGGGCTTCGCGTTGAACGAGGCCGGGCGCGAGACTGCGTCAATGGGAATTGCGGCAGGCGATTTTGAGAACAACGGAAGGGAAGACGTTTTCAATACTACTTTCTCCGACGATTACAAGCCGCTGTATCGCAACGATGGCGACGGAAACATGACGGACGTGAGCTACCAGATGGGCATCGCCGATGTTACTGTGCCGTTTCTCGGATGGGGCGACGCCTTTTTGGATTATGACAACGATGGCTGGAAAGACCTGATGATGTCCGACGGTCACGTTTATCCGCAGGTAGATCAGCACCCATGGGGAACGAGTTGGGCGCAGCGGCCATTGCTCTTCCACAACATCGGCGGCAAGAAGTTCGAGGTTGTGCCGGCGGTGCAGGGAACGGGGCTGGCGGACGTGATCGGCGGCCGCGGAATGGTCGAGGGCGATCTGTTCAACGACGGAAAGCTGGATGTGGTGATCAATGTGATGGACGGGCATCCGGTGCTGTTGCGGAATGTATCGCCGGACAATAACCACTGGCTGGAGATGAAGCTGGTGGGCGGCCCGAAGAGCCCGCGCGATGCGGTGGGCGCGACGGTGTACGTGACGGCCAACGGCATGAAGCAGCGCGAGGACGTGCTGAGCGGTGGCAGGCTACGCCTCGACTAACGATCCGAGGCCGCATTTCGGATTAGGACAGGCGACGAAGGTCGATGACATTGAAGTACATTGGCCGAGCGGCAAGGTGGAGCACTTCTCGGTGCCGGGCGTGGACCAGATTGTGACGATTACCGAAGGACAAGGGCAGGTAGCGGGGAAGTAATGCGAAGCGAGGGTGGGGTTGGTGGCAGACGGGAAGGACTTACTTCCAGTCTGGTGGCTACAGCCGCCGCGACCTCAACCTTTTGGTTGATGCTGAGTTGATTTTCAGTCCGTAAGATAGGGGCGCGATGTTTCTGCAATCTATCACCAATCGAATTCTGCGCGTGGTCAGCTGTGTGCTGCTGATGGGCGCCATTGCCTGCGGCGTGATGGTGTGGCGGACGCGGCCGGCGCTTGCGGTGGACGACCCGGCGGCGGACCGGTCTGCATATTCGCGGGACGTCGCATCACCATTACAACTATCGCTTTGGCGCGGATAAGCCGTTTCTGCCTTCGAACGCGACCACGGATAACGGAGAATTCATCGATCCGAAGAGCTTTCCGACGGCGAAGTATTGCGGGCACTGCCATCAGGCTGCATATGCGCAATGGCGCCAGACGGCGCATGCGAATTCGTTTCGCGCTCCCTGGTACATCAAGAACGTAAATATTCTGATGAAGGGAAAAGGGATTGAGTATGCGCGCCACTGCGAGGGCTGCCATAATCCCATTGCGCTGACATCGGGCGCGATGACGGAGAACTCTTCAATCAGTCGCAGGTTCGACGGGGACGGGATTACGTGCTCGGTTTGCCATTCGATCCAGAAGGTGGATCAGCGCGGCACGGGGAGCTACGTACTGGGCGTGCCGACGGTGATGGTCGATGCGGACGGCAAGCCGATCTATGGCGAAGTGCCAGACAAGGAGATTCTGGCGCACCTGGATCGCCACTCCAAAGCGGTGATGAAGGACTTCTATCGCACCAGCGAATTCTGCGGAGCTTGCCACAAGGCTGCTTTGCCCAGAATGTTGAATGGGTACAAATGGCAGCGCGCGATCTTTCTTTATGACGAGTGGCAGCAGGCGTCGTTCGGCAAGCAGAATCCGCTACCCTTTTACGTAAAGCCGGTAGTATCGACGTGCCAAACCTGCCACATGCCCGAGGAAGCGGTCACGCAGCAGGACTATGGGACGGAGCCAGGCAAGCTGATGTCGCACCGCTGGCTGGGCGCGAATACGGTGATGTACAAGTACTACGGCTACGATGAGCAACTGCAGAAGACGATCAACTTTATGCAGACCGGATTTAACAACTCCGGAGTTCTTAACGTGGATCTGTTCGCAATTGAGCGCAATGGCGGCAAGCCGATTGCGCCTCTCGGAACTGCCCCCGTCGATATCGCCGCGGGAGACGTTCTTACTGTTTCGGTGGTGATCCAGAACAAAGGGATTGGCCATACGCTTGTTCCCGAGCAGCGCGACTTTTACGAGTGCTGGGTTGAGTTCCAGGCCAAGGACGCCGCAGGGAACATGTTGATGGATTCGGGCGCGGTGGGGCCGAATGGCGCGCTCGATCCAACCGCGCATAGCTTTACGAACCGCCTGGTAAACGATCGCGGCACGCTGAACGACCTGCATCAGGTGTGGCAGACGCGCGTTATTGCATACAACAACACTATTCAGTCAGGCCGATCGCAAATCGTGCGCTATCAGTTCAAGGTTCCGGAAAATGCGACGGGGCCGATTACGATCACTGCGAAGGTCAACTATCGGCGCTTCAACCAGCACTTCATGGACTTCGGTCTCGGCAAGCACTATGAGATGCCGGAAGTGGAGATCACGTCGCGGACGCGGACGCTGGCTTTGGGACCCAATCCTGCGACGCCTCCCGATCCCGCGGACAATCCAGTGTGGATGCGCTGGAATAATTATGGAATCGGACTGCTGGATGCGCAGCAATACGCAGAGAGCGAGCGGGCGTTCGAGCAAGTGGTCAAGTTGCGCCCGGATTATGCCGACGCCTATACCAATGTTGCGATCGCCGATTTTTCGTGGCAGCGCTACGACGGTTCGCGCACCAATCTGGAGAAGGCGCTGCAGCTCGCTCCGCATAATGCCCGAGCGCTTTATTATCTTGCGCTGGTTGATCGCATTCAAGGGCATCCCGACGCTGCCGTTGCCGATTTGCTTGACGTAATTACGCAGTTTCCACGTTCCCGCGACGCGCACCGCGAACTGGGATTCTCGTTCTATCAACAGCACAAGTATCAAGAGGCGCGGACTGAATACGAGACGGTGCAATCGATCGATCCCGACGACTTATCCGCGCATTACATTTTGTCGATTGTCTATCGCCGGCTGGGGATGAAGGCTGAAGCGGCACGCGAGGCTGCGGCCTTTGCAGATCAAAAGGACGATCCGACCGCAAACAGCTATGCTTTGGAGTTCCTGAGCAAACATCCTGAGGTAACTTCGGAGAGCGTGCCGTGGCACGTTCACAGCAATGTGGCGGACGATCATGAAAAGCAGGCTGGCGGTACGGGCCAATGAGAATGCCATAGTGAAAGTGCTTCCGTTGATCGCTGCGTCGATCCTGACATGTTCCTGTTTGTGCATTTGCATCCTCCCGCAGCCAGCGGGCGCATGGCGCTCAAGTATTCGCGGATACCGGATGCACGCACTGCCACAGCATCAAAGGTGTCGGCGGACACCGGGGGCCTGATCTCTCGGGTGTGGGCAGACGGAAAAACAAGGCGGAACTGCAACACCAGATTGTCTTCGGCGACAAGGTCATGCCGGCCTTCGGAGACGATCTCGAGCCGGGTGATCTGAAAGACCTGATCGCTTATCTGAAATCATGCCGCCAGAAGCCGGTGAAGACTCCGCGGCAACAGTCCCCGCAGCAGGCCCCGCAAGCGAACAACTCGAACTAGCCGGCGAATTGGAAACTTCGACTCGCCTGGCTGACGCTCAGGCGGTTCTCACCAGGCATGAACCGCGATGATCGATGGCGCGCCTGTTTTGGCGTTGATCACGCCGACCTTGAGCACGACCTCGATATTCCGGTTTCCAAATTTGCTGCCGAGCTGCTGCTCGAGCATCTCCAGGTAATGCGGACTGGTCGCAAACTGCGCGGCAGCTTCGGTTCCGTTGCGGCCCAGCCCGGCCAGCGCCATGACCCATCCGTCGACATTCGGGTCGCGGAACCGCGCAACGACGGCGTAGTCGTCGGCGCTTGAATAGGGAATCGATTGATCGCGCTCCCAGCCGATCGTTGGATTCATCCCGTCTACGATTCTTGCCTGCGGGTCGGGTAGGAAATGGAAACGCAGCGGAGCCAGGAGGCGGAGCGTCCATTGGTTGTTGTATGCACCAATCAGCGCGATCGAATGCTCGCGCAGGTCAGTAAGGGTGGTCCATGGAGCGGCAATCAACGGCGTATCCGCTCCCGAGCGCTCGACAGCCTCGTCAATCTGCGCGATCGCTGAAGCGGTCTGGATGGATACGAACGGATAATCGACGTTGCCGTTTGTTCCCGCCGTGATGACACCTGAATACTTATCCTGCGCAAAGACTACGCTACCTGTGCAGAGAATGACCGACCGCTGATCGCGCGTGAGGGGCGCCCAAAAGTCGTCCACAACGGAATTGGAATTAGTCGGGCGATGCGTCCAGAAGAATCCCGCGCCGAACGCAAGCGTTACAGCCAGAGCCAGCACCAGCAGATGCCCCACGGCATCGCTGCGCCGTGCGCGGCGTGGGCCCACGATGAGCTCCGGTGGCCATGGCGCGGCTGGAGGCCAAGTTAGCGACGATGGCCTTGACGTCGTTCTGAATTCCGGCGTTGCCGCTGCAAGATCCGCAGGACCGTCGGAACTCGGGTAGTGTTCCGCTTCGTGCCTTGCGCCAGCTCCCGGGTCATCAAGCCTGTCGTGCTCCCGCAAAAATACGGGAACATAGGAGCCTGCCGGAAGAGAGATGCGAATGCTGGAGTGCCGGCCTTCTTCGTGATAGAAGAGCTGGAGCCGTTTGCGCACCTCACCAGCGGTGTATCGCACAACGGTGTCTGCGTTGGTGTCGTAAGTGGCCGGGCGATCGAAAACCTCGACACCGAGCGTCCGCTCCTTGAGCAGATCTGATTTTCCGGCCAATGTGTGTTCGACGATGTATTTGAGCAGCGCCGGATAGCGCTTGCTGGCGGCAAAATGCGGGCTGGCCAAAACGGTCTGCAACTCGCGGAGAACGGCGTCGCGCTCCTGTTGAGTTTGCGGATGCCATCCATCGGTCGCTATGTCGGTTCTGTTCATTCCCACTCAGTTCAGGCATCATACTCGCCTGTTTCGCGGCTTGCAAGAACGTTTGACACAAGAATCGCGAAAACGCCAACTATCTAATTTTAATAGAGATAGCTGCAGCATGCAGGGCCAAACGGTGAGTCACTTGCCAGTGGGACATTGCAGAGCCGAGTATTGGCCCGTTTTGGCAAACGGCGCAAGACGGAGTGCAGACTGCGAGTCGAGCTCGTGGTGTGTGAAGGCTCGTCGGGACAGGCCATGAGGTGGGCGGTGCCGATCCAGTCTCGACGATGGTGGGGTCTCGACAATGCTGCGGTCTCGACGAAGCTCGCGCTTTCAAGCAAGTGGCGCAGAGTACACAACCAGACAGTTAACGAAATCGCAAACAAGGCGACACTTTGGAGGCAACATGAACATACGCAGTATGGCAGGAAGCGCGAGGGCGCTAGCGGTAATGGCGGTGGTCTTGATGATCGCCGGCAGCACGGCCATGTTTGGACAGCAGATCACCGGGACCATCGTCGGGACGGTGAAGGATCAGCAGGGCGCGGTGGTGAACACGGCCACTGTGAAGGCAACCAACGTCGATACCGGGTTCACCCGCTCGGCGCCCGACAAACGGCTATGGGGAATACCGAATCGATTACCTTCCCGTGGGCAAGTACACCGTCGAGGCGACGGCGGCCAGCTTTGAACGCTTTGTGCAGCAGAATATCGCCCTCGACGTGGACCAGGAGCTGACGGTTGACATCACACTGGCCGTGGGCGCGCAGACTCAGACCGTCACGGTCACCGAGGCTCCCCCGACGGTCAACACGTCTAACGCGGTATTGGGCAGTGACCATCGAGCCAGAGCGATATCGTCGGTCTGCCGCTGGTCAACCGCAACATCTACTCCGAGGTTTCCCTCACGCCCGGAGTGATGGCCAACAACAATAGCTCCACCGCGAACCCCACCGGCACCCCCACTTTCGCCACTGGGCTGTACATCGAGGATGTGCAGATCAACGGCTCCATCGACTGGGGCAATGCGGCGGTGGCTTTTTATCTCGATGGCGGCAACAACATCACCGGCATGCGCAACTACGGCAACCCGTCGCCTAACCCCGACGCAGTGGAGGAGTTTCGCGTCGAGACCAGCGCATTCGGCGCGCAATACGGCCAGTTCTCCGCGGCTGTGGTCTCGGTGATCACCAAGTCGGGAACCAACCAGTTTCATGGCGGATTGTTCGAATTCAACCGCAATACCGACTTCAACGCCAACAGCTGGGTCCCGGCCCAGAACGCTGCGGCCAGATCATTGTTACGCCTTACCACCGCAACCAGTTTGGCGGTAACGTCGGCGGGCCGATCAAGAACGACAAGGCCTTCTTCTTCTTCAGCTATGCCGGCTTGCGCCAGATAACGCGATCAGTGTTTACAGGCGCCATCACGCCCACGGCCAACGAGCGCCTGGGCGACTTCACCGCAGACACCTTCAAGGTCTACACGCCGGGCCCCAACATACCGGCGCTGGAGCAAACCAGGTGGATGGAACAAACAGCGGCCCCGAATTGCCAGGTGGCCACACTCGAACTGCATCCCGCCAGGCCCTGCTGGACACGACCATTTCAAACCTTGACAACGTAAGCAATACCATCGGCTCTTCCATCCCGCTGCCCAATGGCGCCGCTCAACCCGGCGAAAGGGGGCGGCGCTTACTCGGGTCTGTTCCCCATCCCGGCCACGGAAAACGAATATCTGGGCAAGTTTGACCAGAACCTCGGCGACAAAGACCATGTGGCCGCGACCTACTTCTATTCGAAGAACGTGCTGGGCAACTCCCCGGGCGGCAACATCCCCTGGACCATCAACAATAACGTCTCGGCCGGCACCAATATCAACCTGAGCGACGTTCATACCTTCAGCCCAACCACAGCCAATCAGACATGGCTCACGTTCACGCGGGCAGCGGGCGGACGCGTCAACCTGCCGGTGACCTGGCCCGGCGTCGCAGACCCTCGCATCGTACGGCTCGAACTTTCTCATCCAGGGACCGCCCTCGTTGCCCACCATCTCAGAGACCAATTTCTCAGCGACCGCGACCAACGCCGGTCCGTTCACGGGTTCCGACAACTATGAGCTGCGCGACATGGTCAGCATGGTCAAGGGCAAACATAGCCTGTTCATTGGCGGCGAGTTCGCTCTCGACAAGACCATGTTCGATGCCAATCTGCTGAACTTTGGCAGCATCAGCTTTGCCACCTCGGCGCCCACTTGCACGGGCAATGTGACTTCGGACTGGGTTACGGGCCAGGCCTCCGCGTTTGAGCAGGACTCGCCTTACACCACGCACCTGAGCACATGGCACTACGCGGCGTTTGCTGCAGGACAACTACCGCATCACGCCCCGGTTCACGGCCAACCTTGGGATCCGGTGGGACATCGATACGCCTCCCGTCGATCCCCATAACCGGACGGAGTCGTTTATCCCCGGCCAGCAATCCACCGTGGCTCCGCTCGCGCCCATGGGCATTGTGTTCCCGGGGACACGGGCGTCGGCCGCGGCATCATCTCCACAAAGTACTACCACGTTTCGCCACGCATCGGCTTCGCGTGGGATCCGTTTGGAGACGGCAAGACCTCAGTTCGCGCCGCCGCGGGCATCTTCTTCGGCACTGTCGCCGGCAACGAGTGGAACCAGCCCGGAAACGCCATTCCGTTCGCCCTACGGCCACAGACCGGTGGGGCTCCCTCAACTCCATCACCAATTTCTACTCAACCCAGGAGATTTCCCTTCCACGGCGCCGGGCGGCGGCCTCTTCCCTTACACCTATACGCCGAGCAAGCCCGCATTCATCTCCGGGCCGGCGGCGCAACCGAAGCCATCTCCACGAATTTCAAGTATCCATACGTCTACCAGTTCAATTTTTCCGTGCAGCGGCAGTTACCCGGCCGGATAACACTGACGACGGCGTATGTTGGCGCGCTTTCGCACCAACTGCCACCTTTTCTTGACGCCAACTACGCGCCGTATTCAACCGTTTTGGGGCCGCCCTGCTCTGGATCGACCGACCAAGCTAGCGGATGCGCCGGCAAAGTAGGCACCTCCGAGCGGCGTCAGTTGGATGCCCCTCGTCGGAAATTGTCCCACTAGCGTCACTATCGACAGCGTCAGGAGATAGTTGGGTATGAACTCCTTTTTAGATCGGCCGGACTTGATTATGCAAAATTCGATAGTTATTCCCATGCAAGCGCCAGTGTGATTACCAATGCCCTGGCTGCATTTGGCATCGAGGAGGTGCTGGGAGGAAAGTTCGGATTTATCAACGTCCATCTAGGCTTGTTGCTCTCTGAGATGCTGGAACTACTTCCTGTTAACCAATCGGTCCTCGAACTGCTTGAGGTTATCCAAATCGATGATAAGGTCATAGACCGCTGCCGTGAACTCAAACAGCTCGGATTTAGATTGGCGCTGGATGACCATGAATACAGCCCTGACCATGCTGCCATCTATGATGTCATCGACATCGTCAAAGTCGATATACTTCAGTATGATCCTGAACATCTTCCTAAAGTCATCGAGCAATTGCGACATTGGCCAATTAAAATCTTGGCGGAAAAGGTTGAAACGTTTGAACAGTTTGAAACTTGTTATAAGATCGGCTTTGATCTGTTTCAAGGATATTTCTTTGAGCGACCGGTGGTGCTTAACAAAAAACGCATTGACGTTTCAGGGATGGCCATGCTCAAGCTTCTGCAACAACTTACAATGGATACCAATATCAATGAGATAGAGCAGACCTTCAAGGCTAATCCCAGCCTCTCCTATAATCTGCTGCGCTTGGTAAACTCCGTTGGCCTTTGCATGCGTGAAAAGATAAAAAACCTCCGACATGCCATCATGATGCTTGGAATCGATCAAATTCGCCGCTGGATCCAACTTTCGTTATTTGCAGGAAATGACGCTCGCGGCATAAATAACCCGTTGTTGGAGATGGCCGCAGTGCGGGGACGACTGATGGAGATCCTCATTATGCAGAAGGAACGACATCATGTTACGAACGAGCAGTCGGAAGCGGCCTTCATGACAGGCATTCTTTCGCTGCTGGATGTGCTTTTTGAAGCCCCAATGAAAGAGATTATCTCAGGCCTGAACCTGACCGATGAGATAAGCGGAGCACTGCTCTTGCGCGAAGGGGCGTTGGGTAAACTACTCACCTTGGCGGAGAGGTTGGAAATCACCGATTTCGATACCGTCACATTACTGCTCGACCAATGTGAAATAACTCTGGATCAGCTGCTGAATGCACAGTTGGAAGCCTTCAACTGGCGTGTAAATATGATGTCCCAATGTTAAGGAAGCGGGGATGGCCACTATTAATACTGCCAAACACGAGTAGTTTGTTAATAGCTTGACTTCGAAATCCCATTGGTTTCCCTCCTTGACACCCCATTGCTTTTGATGTAGCCTAACATGTCCTACCACAGGACGATCCACAATTTGCCTCTATTACAGGTTACAACCCAGATGAACATTACAGCCGTTATTCCCGCCCGCTACGCATCCACTCGTTTCCCGGGCAAGGCGTTGGCCGAGATCGGTGGTAAGCCGATGATTCAGCATGTCTATGAGCGAACCGCCCGTGCCACGCTTGTCAACAACGTCATTGTTGCAACTGACGATGAGCGCATTTGCCAGGCTGTGACTGCTATAGGCGGCATTTGCCGCATGACCAGGGCCGAACATGAAACCGGCACAGACCGACTGGCCGAGGTTGCCGAGGGTCTTGACGCCGATATCATCGTTAATGTTCAGGGGGACGAACCGCTTATCGCACCAGAGATGATTGATCAAGCCCTTCAGCCTTTTCTGGAAGATTCTTCTCTCAGGATGGGAACGCTTAAGACGCGTATAAAGAGCCTGCATGACTTTCTTAGCCCCAATGTAGTCAAGGTGGTCACTGATTGGGATAATAATGCACTCTATTTTTCCCGATCGCCCCTGCCATTTTTCCGGGACAAATGGCAGGACCTGAAAGATGAGTCTTTTTCCAGCGGCAGATTACTCTGTTACAAGCATGTTGGACTTTATGTTTATCGCCGTGATTTCTTAATAGAATTCGCAGCTATGACTCCAAGCTTTCTGGAACTGTCCGAAAAACTCGAGCAGTTACGCGCATTAGAGAATGGAGTACGTATCAGAGTGGTTGAAACCGAGTTTGAATCCATCGGTGTAGATACCCCTGACGATCTGACCAAGGCCAGAGAACGTTTCAAAAACCTCGATAAGTAATTTCTCTCCCTCAGGAGTTTTTGCATGAAAACTAAATTTATCTTCATTACCGGCGGTGTCGTTTCTTCTATTGGCAAAGGGCTTTCGGCCGCCTCGCTTGGTGCATTATTGGAAGCTCGAGGACTCAGGGTGACCATGCAGAAGCTGGACCCCTATATAAACGTGGATCCTGGTACCATGTCCCCCTTTCAGCACGGAGAAGTCTTTGTGACCGACGACGGCGCTGAGACCGATTTGGACCTCGGACATTATGAACGTTATACCTGTGCAACGTTGTCCAAGAAGAGTAATTTTACCACCGGCCAGATCTATTTTTCCGTCATTGAGAAGGAAAGACGTGGCGACTACTTGGGCGGGACGGTGCAGGTTATTCCACATATCACAGACGAGATCAAATCCAAGATCCTTGATAATGCCATGGGTGCGGATGTGGCAATCGTGGAGATCGGCGGCACGGTGGGGGATATCGAATCACTCCCTTTTCTGGAGGCCATCCGCCAGTTCCGTCATGACCGGGGACACGGCAACACCCTCTTCATTCATGTGACCTTGGTTCCGTTCATCCGCACTGCCGGCGAGCTGAAGACCAAGCCGACCCAGCACTCCGTCATGGAGTTGCGCAAGATAGGCATACAACCTGATATCCTGTTGTGTCGCTGCGACCGCGAACTGCCTCAGGATATGAAAGGCAAGATCGCTCTCTTCTGTAACGTGGAGGTAAAGGATGTCATCCAAGTAGTTGATTCCGAGCATATCTATGCTGTGCCCATGGCCCTCAACAAGGAGCGGCTGGATGAACAGGTGGTGGAAAAGCTTAACATCTGGACCAAGGCCCCAGACCTGACCCAATGGCAGGACGTGGTCGAAAAATTACATCATCCCAGTCATGGCGAGGTGCGGATAGCCATAGTAGGCAAGTATGTAGATCTGACCGAATCCTACAAGTCTCTGGCCGAGGCTCTCACCCATGGCGGCATCGCCAACGACTGCCGTGTCTATCTCAAGTACCTCGACTCGGAAAAGATCGAGCAGGATGGTATCAAAGGCCATCTTGACGACGTTGATGCCGTCCTTGTCCCCGGCGGTTTCGGTGAGCGTGGCACCGAAGGTAAAATCCTTGCCATTCAACACGCACGCACTTCCAAGACGCCCTTTTTCGGTATCTGCCTGGGGATGCAGATGGCGGTAGTAGAGTTCGCCCGCAATGTTTGCGGTTTGACTGAAGCCTGTTCCAGTGAGTTCAGGCAGAATTGCCCTGATCCGATAATCCACCTGATGGAGGAACAGAAGTCAGTAAGCAAGAAAGGTGGCACCATGCGTCTGGGGGCCTATCCATGTGTTCTAACCAAGGGAACTCTCGCCCAGGCCGCCTACAACTCCTCCGAAATTTCTGAACGGCACCGTCACCGTTACGAATTCAATAACAGTTATCGAGAGATCATTACACAAAAGGGTATGCTGCTTTCCGGTGTCTACAAGGAAAAGGACCTGGTTGAAGTTGTTGAGATTCCGGATCATCCCTGGTTCCTGGGTTGCCAGTTTCACCCGGAATTCAAGTCCAAACCGTTGGTCCCGCATCCACTCTTCAAGGCTTTTATCGGAGCCGCGTTAGCTAACCGCAACAAGAGGTAAGACATGACCCGCGAAATTGTCATCGGAAATGTCAAAATAGGCGGCAACCGTCCTCTGGTCCTGATTGCCGGCCCATGCGTCATCGAGTCAGAAGATACGACACTGCGACATGCAGAACGGTTGATGACCATCTGTAATGGACTTGCGATACCGCTCATCTTCAAGGCATCTTACGATAAAGCCAACCGCACTTCGATCAACTCATTCCGTGGACCAGGTATCAAAGATGGGCTCAGGATATTGGCAAAGGTCAAGGAGTCGCTCGGTGTGCCGATACTGTCCGACATTCACTCGATTGAGCAGATTACCCCAGCTGCCGAGGTGCTTGATATTCTTCAAATCCCGGCATTTCTCTGCCGCCAGACCGACTTGGTAGTGGCGGCCGCCAAGAGCGGACGGGTGATAAACATCAAGAAGGGGCAGTTCCTGGCCCCTTGGGACATGAAGAACGTGGCCGGCAAGGCCGCAGCCAGTGGCAACGAGAACATCATCCTAACCGAGCGGGGCGTCTCTTTCGGCTATAATAACTTGGTGGTGGATATGCGCAGCTTTCCGATTATGCGCTCAAGTGGCTACCCGGTGGTATTTGACGCCACTCACAGCGTACAGCTCCCCGGTGGGCAAGGAGATAGCTCGGGTGGCCAGCGGGAGTATGTGGAGTATCTCTCCCGGGCAGCTGTTGCTACTGGCATCGACGGCATATTCATGGAGGTGCATGAAGATCCCAACAAGGCGCTCTGCGACGGTCCCAACTCTATCCCCCTTAATGAATTGCCGGCGTTGCTTAAGGTTGTCAAGGCGATAGATGGGGCCGTTAAGTGACTCATGATACAATTAATGGAAAAAGGAAAGGACGGCCATCTGGTCGTCCTTTTTTGTGGTGCGCCAGACTAAACCTTACCCGAAACGGTAGATCAGCCGGCCATCCTGATAGAGATCAATGGGACCATCCTGGGAAACCTTGATCACCTTGCCGAAATAGGACGCGGCGCTGGCAGCAGTGGTCCGTCCCCCGCCAGTGACCACCTCCCGTGCATGGGAGGTGTCGATGATGAAACCAGTTTCCATCAGCTTCCCATTTTTGTTGAAGACCGTCATGCCGTCGGCCGAGAGGATCCGCAGAAGGATCCCCGCCTGTTTCAAATCTTTTATGGTCCTCCCCTTAACCCTGCCGACAAGGAGCCGACCGACCGGGTCGTCACCGCCAACCGATCCCTTCTTTAGCGCTGCCAGCTGTCGCGCTCCCAGACTGTAAATCAGGATCACTGTGCCGTGCCGGGTCTTGGAAAGGGCGTAGACCGTCCAGAGCAGCTCATCCGACAGACTCGGCATCACTACTTCCTGCCAGGAAATAACGAATGATATCTGGGTCAAAGATGGCCGCATCCTCCCTTGCGCCGCACCAGCAATCTGGCCGGACTGTTCAGTACCTCGATCTCTGAAGCCTCATTGACCGTTACAGCAAAGGCTCCACGACCGGCACGCCGGACAATCGAAAAGATCTCCCGTTGAGTAAGCCGCTCCACATCGGTTTGTAAAACCGCTGGCGACGATCGGATGACGCCGGTCACCTGCATTTGTATATTAGCGACAAAAAAAAGATTGGTTCCGTCTACAAAGCGGTAAGTCAGCGGATTGTCGAAAAAAGTTGGAGAGATATCCTCATGCGGTTGCAGGAGAATCAAGGTGTGATGGCGATCTCGCACCAGCTTTCGCAGCCCACTAAGCGTGGTGCGATGGATGATAATCCCGGTGGTTGCAGGTGTTCCCTCATAGCGCTGGTAGGAGAGGTTCTTGAGAAGTTGGATCAACTGCTGGATAGGCCAGAACCCCTTGCGATGGTCGCCTCGCAATGAACGGGCTACGGTTATGTCCATAATCGAGGCCAAAAGCGCTGTGCGGAAGTGGGCGGTGTAACCTTCTTGACGAAAGCCGCTGTAGAGGCCCGAGAAGGCAGTCAGAAGTTCCCGGCAGAAGGCCTCTTCACTGCGCGTAAAAGGCAGCACTGACCTATGAGCTGAAAAACGGTAAGGACGGTCGTCGATCAAGACCAACAAGTTGATGGTCCCCTCCCGTACCACGATATCGGAATCGCCTAAGATCAGGTCCACCTCGGCCCCGCCGAGAAATGATTTAATATTGCCCCTGAGCGCATCGAAAACGGCAATCGGCATAGTCGCCCTCCGTTTCGTAAAATTTTTTAGCGGCGATTATATGATTATAGTATATATCCGTCACAAAAAAAGGCCGGCTGTGTATAGCCGGCCCCCTTTCAGCCCGATCTAAGCCATTTCCCCGGCATCCTCCAGATGAAGCTCTTTGATAGCCATTTCCCTCAATTTAAACTTCTGGATCTTGCCACTTGCAGTCATCGGATAACCTTCAACGAACTTTACATATCGTGGAATCTTGTAGTTGGCGATCTTGTCTTTGCAGAAATCCTCCACCTCATCTTCAGTCATAGCCACCCCCTTTTTTAGGACAATGGCGGCCATGACTTGCTCGCCATATTTACGATCAGGCACGCCGTAGACCTGCACGTCTGATATCTTGGAATGGGTATAGAGGAACTCTTCGATCTCGCGGGGATAGATGTTTTCACCGCCGCGGATGATCATGTTCTTGATGCGGCCGGTGATCTTGCAGTAGCCATTTTCATCCATGATGGCCAGGTCGCCGGTGTGCAGCCACTTGTCTGGATCTATGGCTTTGGCTGTCTCTTCGGGCATTTTGTAATAACCTTTCATGACCAGATAGCCACGGGTACAGAGCTCGCCCTGTTTACCTGGAGGCAAGATGGCGCCGGTTTCGATGTCAACGATCTTGACCTCCACATCCGGTAGTGCTCGGCCTACGGTTGCTACGCGTAGCTCGATCGGGTCATCGGTGCGGGTCTGGGTAATAACCGGCGATGATTCGGTCTGGCCGTAAGCGATAGTGATCTCGCTGGCGTGCATCTCGCTGATCACCTTTTTCATCACCTCGATAGGACAGTTGGAACCAGCCATAATACCACTACGCAGGCTGCTGAGATCGAACTTTGAAAATTCAGGATGTTCAAGTTCAGCGATAAACATGGTGGGAACACCATGCACTGCGGTACATTTCTCCTTCTCAATGGTCTGCAACACCTTGAGTGGCTCGAATATCTCCACCGGCACCATGGTGGATCCGTGGGTGACGCAGGCCATAACTCCTAACACACAGCCAAAACAGTGGAAAAACGGCACCGGGATGCAGAGGCGGTCCTTTTCGGTGAATTTCATGCATTCTCCGATGTTGAAGCCGTTATTGATAATATTGAAGTGGGTAAGCATTACCCCTTTGGGGAATCCGGTAGTGCCGGAGGTATACTGCATGTTGATAACCTCGTGGCAGTTAAGGCCAGCTTCCACAGTGTTTAATTCCTTGTCAGTAATCTGCTTGCCTAATTCGACGATGCTCTTGAAATTTATCATTCCGGCAGGCGTTTCATCGCCGACAAATATGATATTTCTAAGGTGTGGAAGTTTAGAACTGGCCAATTTGCCTGGCTCTGAGGCGGCTAGTTCTGGTACAACATGGAAGAGTGTCTGGATATAGTCGGTGTCCTTGAAGGACTTGACCATGAAGAGGGTATTTGAGTCAGACTGGTTGAGGATATACTCAAGCTCTGCTGATTTGTAACTGGTGTTGACAGTCACCAGGATGGCACCGATCTTGGCAGTGGCAAACTGAAGAATGACCCATTCCGGCACGTTGTACGCCCATATGGATACGTTGTCACCCTTCCTAATCCCCAACTTCATGAGTCCCTTAGCAACCTGACGACAGACCTCGTTGAACTCCCTATAGTTATAGCGCAGGCCGCGCTCGGGGTATACTAGCGCATCGTTGTCGGGATAACGTCGTGCCATGTCGTCCAATAGCCCGCCAACTGTGAGTGCAATCTGCTGTGACATATACGCCTCCACAATAAAATAAATTTGACGAAATCAAAAGAAAGCAAGTTTAACATATTGAATTTAAAGAGATATTCAAATAACATAGGCAGAATGACAAAGTCAAGCGGCAAAACGGAAGGAATTGAGTGGCGAATGAAACAGGCGCCAATGCTATTGGCTACCAACTGAGGATGCTGCCGCAGCCAGCATTTCAGCGGCATGGGATACGGCGGATTCAGTGATTGTTGCACCTGCCAGCATGCGGGCAACTTCTCTGGTACGTGCAGCTCCTTCCAAAACAAGGACTTGCGTCGTAGTCCGATTGTCAACCACCAGCTTCTCGACCCGTAGATGATGATCTGCAAAGACCGCAACTTGTGGCAAATGAGTAATGCAGAGTACCTGCTGTCGGGTGGCTACATTTTTCAGCTTCTTTCCCACTAATTCAGAAGTTGCGCCTCCGATGCCGCTGTCCACTTCATCAAATACCAGGGTGGGGACTTCTACTTCGGGCAGGACCTGTTTGATTGCCAGCATCAGACGCGAAAGTTCGCCACCCGAAGCGATCCTGACAAGTGGGCGGGGCGGTTCACCCGGGTTTGGGGAAAAGAGAAATTCGATCCGTTCGAAGCCGGTCGTGCGAGCCTCACTAAGCGGCTCAAGGGCGATCTCGAAGACGGCATTCTTCATGGCTAACTGGTGCGCCTCTACTTCGAGGGCCTTTTTCAGCGCCTTCGCAGCGGTAGTGCGACGTTTTGTCAGTTCAGCGCCCAATGTCTGTAGTTCGGTTGCCAGTCTGCCGCGTTCAGTATCCAGGTTTTGCCGGTCATGCTCATTTCCGCGAAGCTGATCCAACTCAGCATCGATCTCATTTTTTAAAGCCAGTAGGCCCTCAACATTTAGCGAGTATTTCTTTTTTAGGCGACTGATCTGATCAAGTCGGTCGTCGGTCACTTGCAAGGTTCCAGGATCGGCCTCAATGCGCGAGGCATAGTCGCGGAGGCTAAGGGAGGTATCTTCGAGTTGTAGGTAAGAATTCTCCATGTTCGTTGCCAATCCACTCAATGTGTGGTCGATGATGGCCAAGTCGGCAATTGCGCTGGTTATGCGTCTGAGTTGCCCTAGTATGGCGCCATCCCCGCCATAGAGTCGTTCGAAGGCATCTGCGCAGGTACCCCTCAGTTTTTCTGCACTGGCCAGAACCTGGCGGCGCTCCTCCAGTTCCGCCTCTTCACCAGGTTGCAGATTTGCCGCTGAAATTTCGGCGAATTGAAATGACAACAGATCTAGTTTGCGGGCGGCCTCGCGTTCCTCTTCCTCCATGTGCTCCATGTGTTTCTGCACTGACAGCAATTGGCCAAATTTCTGCGCAAATTCGACGCGTAATGCAGAGCTACTGGCAAATGCATCCAGTAGAAGCAGATGATTTTCCGGCCTGAGCAGTGTTTGTGATTCATGCTGGCCATAGATATTGATCAAGCAGCGTGACAGGTCGGACAAAAGGGAGAGGGTGGCCATACCGCCATTGATGAAGATCCGATTCTTGCCGGAACGGGAAATAGAGCGTCTGATGAGAAGCTCGCTGCCTGCTTCTAGACCGGCATCTTCCAGTTGTTGCCTGAGCATCGGAAGGGCAGAGATATCGAATATCGCCTCGACCACAGCCTCTTCAGCGCCTGAGCGGATCAAGTCATTAGATGCCCTAGATCCCATGATCAGACCGACAGCATCGATGATGATAGATTTGCCGGCCCCGGTTTCTCCAGTCAGCATGGTGAGGCCGGCCCGGAAAGTGAGGTGAAGGGATTCAATGATAGCAACGTTTTTAATAGAAAGGTCGGTCAGCATAATAGTATCAACGTTCGCCCCATTTCAGCTTGGTCCGCAGGATCTCGAAATAGTCACGTTTTTTCGACATCACCAGAGAGGTTGTCTTCAAGGCACGGCGCACCTCGATCGTATCACCCTGCATGAGTTTGAATCCTACCTGTCCGTCCAGGGTGAGAAAAACTTTCTCATCAAATGAAGATGCTATGGTGATAGAGATAATAGAATCTTCGGTAACCACGATCGGACGGTTGGTGAGGGTGTGTGGGCAGATAGGGGTAATAACGATGCAGCACATCAAGGGGTGAATGATGGGGCCTCCGGCTGACATGGAGTAGCCTGTGGAACCTGTAGGCGTGGAGACGATCAAACCATCGGCCTTGTACGTGGTTAAGAAGTGGCGGTTTACCTTGGTTTCCAGGTCAACTATGCGGGCCAGGGCCCCTTTATTTATGACCACGTCATTTAGGACGTGGTTTTTCTCAATTTCTTTTCCATCGCGGTGGACTGTCACCTCAAGCATCATGCGCTCGGAGACACGCGGATCGCCAAGCAGACAACGTTCAAGGCGCGGATAGAGCTCTTCCACGGTGATTTCCGTGAGAAATCCGAGGCTCCCTAGATTGACACCCAAAATTGGGACATCCTTACCACTGAAAAGTCGGGCCACCGAGATCAGGGTACCATCACCCCCCAGTACAACAACCAGTTCGGCCTGCTCACGTATCTCTTTAGCTGGAAGGCCCTTATGATATCCGATGTGAAGGGCAAGATCAGCATCAACAAGCGGCAGGCAATTTTTCCCCTCCAGCCATTTGATCAGGTCACTGGCAACCCCTTGGCAACTTGGATCGTGCATTTTGGCAAATATGGCAACGTTCTGTATCTGCATGGGTTAACCTTTCAGTCGCCTAATCTTCTTCAAACTCTCCTCCAGAACCTGTTTCTTGCCAGTAACCTCAGCCAACTTTTCCCGTTCCTTCGCGACTATTTCGACTGGGGCACGATCAACGAAGCTGGGGTTTTTCAACTTATTGGAGAACTGGTCGATCTCCTTTTCTATCTTGCCAATCTCCTTCAAAAGCCTCTGCTCCTCAGCCTCGACATCAACCAATCCCTTGAGCGGTACAAATATTTGGACTTCACCGGCAACCTGGATCGATGCGTCCTCCGGTCTTTCGATGCCGATGCCGATTGCCAGGTCGGAGACACGAGCCAGACCTATTATAGAGCCTTCATTGTGTTTCATGAGCTTGAGGCAATCCTCACTTCCGCAAGAGAGAAGCACGGCGATCTCCTTCGACGGAGGCACCTCCATCTCCCCGCGGATGTTGCGGATGCCGCTGATAACTGCCATCACCCGCTCCATATTAGCAGCGGCCTCGGAAAACGAACGATGATTGCATGCTTCTGGATAGTCTGCCAGCATGATGCTGGGCGTAGCCTTGGTTCCCGGGAGTGCCTGCCAGATCTCTTCAGTGATGAAAGGCATGAAGGGATGCAATAGCCGCAAGAGATTTTCCAGGGTGTACCAGAGCACATATTGGGCGGTTTGCTTCCTCTCCAAAGTACCATTGTATAGGTCCTGTTTTGAAAGTTCCAGGTACCAGTCGCAGAATTCGCTCCAGGTGAACTGGTATAGTGCCATGGCGCTTTCATTATAACGGTAGCCTGTCAGGGTTTCATCCACAATGCGGGCGGTCTCGTTCAGGCGGTGGAGAATCCATTTGTCCCCTTCGGAAAAAGTCAAATCTTCGAAATTAGTCGAATCAGGATCGAACCCTTCCAGGTTCATCATGGTGAATCGGGCCGCGTTCCAGACTTTGTTACAGAAGTTGCGGTAGCCGGCAATACGCTCCTCGGCCAGCTTGATGTCGCGCCCCTGTGCAGCAAAGGCGGCCAGCGTAAAGCGGAAAGCGTCGGTGCCGTACTGGTCGATGACCGTCAGAGGATCGATCACGTTTCCCTTGGACTTGGACATCTTCTGTCCCTGGGCGTCACGCACCAGGGCGTGGATGTAGACGTCCCTGAACGGCACCTCGTTCATGAAATGCAGCCCCATCATCATCATCCGCGCCACCCAGAAGAAGAGGATGTCGAACCCTGTCACCAGGCAGGAGGTTGGGTAGAAGGTCTTCAGTTCCGGCGTTTCTTCGGGCCAGCCCATGGTCGAGAAGGGCCACAGGGCGGAAGAAAACCAGGTGTCCAGAACGTCTGTTTCCTGGCGAATCTCATCACTGCCGCATTTGGCGCACGTCGAACGGAGCTTCCATTGAAACGGTGACCCCATCGCAATGGTCGCAAAACCAGGCTGGGATGCGGTGCCCCCACCAGATCTGGCGCGATATGCACCAGTCACGGATATTCTCCATCCAGTCGTAGTAAGTATTCTCCCACTGGCGGGGGATGATGCGGGTTCGCCCTCCTTGACCGCTGCCAAAGCCCGTTCTGCAAGTGGAGCAACCTTGACGTACCACTGCAGCGAAAGGTATGGCTCCACCACGGTCTTGCAGCGATAACAAACCCCGACCGCCATAGAGTGATCCTCGATCTGCTCCAGGAGGCCGGCGGCCTCCAGGTCTGCTACAATCTGCTTGCGGGCCTCGAAACGTTCCAGTCCCTTCGTACTGACGGCCAGCAGCATTGATGACGCCGGATTCGTCAAAGACGTTGATCTTGTCCAGTCCGTGGCGCAGTGCCGACTTCGAAGTCGTTGAAATCGTGGGCCGGAGTGATCTTGACGACCCCGGCGCCGAATTCCCGATCGACATACTCATCAGCAATCACCGGGATCTCGCGATTGATCAGCGGTATTATCACTTTCTTGCCGATCAAGGCCTGGTATCGCTCGTCCTCGGGATGCACGGCCACGGCCGTATCGCCCAGCATGGTCTCGGGGCGGGTGGTGGCCACCACCACGTACTTGCCGGTCTCGCCAGCCACAGGATAACGGATGTGCCAGAGATGCCCCTTCTTGTCCTCGTGCTCGACCTCGATATCCGACAGGGCGGTATGGCAGCGGGGACACCAGTTGATCAGGCGGTTGTCGCGGTAGATCAGGCCGTCTTCGTACAGCTTGACGAAGACGGTGCGCACGGCCTTGGAAAGTCCCTCGTCCATGGTGAAACGCTCACGCTCCCAGTCGCAGGAAGCGCCCAGACGTTTCAGCTGTCCGATTGATCTGGCCGCCTGACTCGGCCTTCCATTGCCAGACCCGCTCGATAAACTCCTCCCGTCCCAGTTCGTGGCGGTCCTTCTTCTCAGCTGCCAGCTGGCGCTCGACGACATTCTGGGTGGCGATGCCGGCATGATCGGTGCCCGGCATCCAGAGCACGTTGTATCCCTGCATCCGTTTCCAGCGGCAGAGGATGTCCTGCAGGGTATTGTTGAGAGCATGGCCCATGTGCAGGGCGCCGGTTACGTTGGGCGGCGGGATGACAATGGAATATGGTTTTTTGTCTGAGGTCGCTGTAGCATGGAAATAGCCCTTCTCTTCCCATTCGGCGTACCATCTTTTTTCAACGTCGTGAGGCTCGTATCCCTTGGCGAGTTCTTTGGTCATGCAGTTTCCTTTATTGTCTGGCATTTGTTATCTCAAGAAATTATTATCATCGAGCTTCTTAAGTCAAATCTCGAAAAAAAACACTATAAAAAAAACAGGGGGATTATGCAACATCCCCCTGAAAAAAACACGATATAATGTTCAGGTACTATTTCAGAATCTCAGCGAAGAACTGTTTCATGGCCTCCCACGAGCGCTTGTCTGCCTTTTCGTTGTAAGCAGCCCCCGTGCTGTTGTCTGTGCCAGCATCGGGGTTGGTAAAGCTGTGTACAGTACCTCCATAGATATTCATCTGCCAGTCAACCTCTGCCTTCCGCATTTCATCCTGAAAGCCAGCCACCTCGTCTGCCTTTACGTATGGGTCATCAGCGCCGTGCAACGCCAGAACCTTGCCTTTGATCTTCTCGGCATCCAGAGGCCTGGGAGTTGCGAGGCCGCCATGAAAGCTGACCACTCCCTTAATATCGGCGCCGTCGCGCGCCAACTCCAAAACGGTTGTTCCGCCGAAACAGTAACCAATAGCAGCAATTCGATTTGGATCAACAAACTTCTGGCCCCTAAGTGTATCCAAACCGGCTCTAGCTCGAGCCCGCATCAAAGGCCGGTCGTCCTTGTAGATGGTGGCAATCTTAGCGGCCTCAGCCGGTGTTGAGGGCCGAATGCCTTTACCGTAGATGTCAGCGGCAAAAGCCACGTAACCGAGCTTTGCCAGCATCTCGGCCCGTTTCTTCACATACGGTCCCAGGCCGGTCCATTCGTGCACCACCAGTATGCCTGGCCTCTGAAAGGGCTTGGCGTCATCCCAAGCCAAATAGCCTTCCAACACGGTATTGCCTTGCTTGTATTCGATGATCTTTGTCTTTATCGCAGCTTCGGTGTTGAAGGCGCAACTGAGGAGTAATGCAGGTACAAGAATATATTTCAACATGACTTACCTCCTTATTATTACTTGATATCAATTATTTTACCTTCAGTGCGAGGCAGGTCAAGTTGGCTTGATGGCAGATAGGCAAGATTACTTAATTAATGTGTTGGGTTTTTTCTGGAAGAACGTCTTAAGGAGGAATCTAGTTACGCCGGATATGGTGACCAGAAGCGTCCGCTTCATTTTAACGCCTTCCCTTGATGTGCTCGGTTCGCTCAATGTAGCACTGGATAGCCTCAGCAAGCTTAATCATAGGCGAATACCAACAGAAAGCGGATATTATGTCAATTACATGCGCTTCCTTCCCCGATTTAAATCAGTGGTTTCCGCGCTGAGGAGCCTATGAACAAGTTGAGTTGTCTTAGCGGCCTTATCTTTCTTTTTTTACCTGCTGATCACCAGGAAATTCCTCAACAGCTCCATCCCACTCTCAGTCAGGATCGATTCGGGGTGGAACTGCACCCCCCAGATGGGAAGCCCCTTGTGGCGTAACCCCATAATCTCGTCGTTTTCTACCCAGGCGGTGACCTCTAGACACTCAGGCAAGGTTGAACGTTCTACAACCAGCGAGTGATAACGGGTTGCCTGGAAGGGGTTGGGAAGTCCGGCAAAAAGCTCCTTCTCATTATGATAAATGGGGGAGGTTTTGCCATGCATCAGTGACACACTGCGTACCACGTTGCCGCCAAAAGCGGCGCCGATGGATTGGTGCCCTAGGCATACCCCGAGGATGGGTATCTGGCCAGCAAAGTGCTTGATTGCAGGGACGGAAATGCCTGCCTCCTCCGGCGAACAAGGACCTGGTGAAATCACTATCCGCTCAGGCTTCATCTCCGCGATCTCATCTAATGTAAGCCGGTCGTTACGGTAAACACGAACATCCTCGCCCAGCTGTCCGAGGTACTGGACAATGTTGTATGTAAAAGAGTCATAGTTATCGATCATCAGGAGCATTATTCCAATCCTTTCTCGGCTACTTCGATGGCCTTCATGACTGCCATCCCTTTGTTGATGGTCTCTTGCCATTCAGCTGCAGGATCAGAGTCGGCTACAATGCCAGCCCCAGCTTGCAGATGCACCTTGCCATCCTTGATTACCAAGGTGCGGATGGCGATTGCTAGGTCCATGTTTCCCGAAAATGAGAAATATCCTACAGCACCACCGTAAATCTCACGCCGCACCGGCTCCAGCTCGTCGATGATCTCCATGGCCCTGACCTTGGGAGCCCCGGAGAGGGTCCCGGCCGGGAAGGTGGCCCGCACCAGGTCGAAGGCATCCTGATTACCTTCAAGTTCGCCTTGGACATTGGAGACAATATGCATGACGTGGGAGTAGCGTTCGATTACCATCAGCTCAGATACTTTGACCGAGCCGGTAACACACACACGTCCCAAGTCATTCCGTCCCAAATCCACAAGCATGACATGTTCGGCTCGCTCCTTGGGGTCTGCCAATAACTCCTCGGCTAGCAGGGCATCTTCATCTGAAGTCGCCCCGCGGGGGCGGGTTCCGGCGATGGGGCGCAACTCCACCCGTTTGCCCTCCTTGCGCACCATCACCTCTGGCGAAGCTCCGGCAACAACAGTATCATCCAGTCGCAGGAAGAACATATAAGGGGATGGGTTAAGGGTGCGCAGAACACGATAGATGTCTAGAGGATCAGCTGTGAGCTCGGCGCTGAAACGCTGTGACAGCACCACCTGGATGATGTCCCCGGCTCGTACGTATTCCTTAGCCTTCTCAACTGATGCCTCGAAAGCATTACGAGTAATATTGGAGTGGAATTCCACCATTTTGCCAGATATCATAGAGGTTTGGTCTGCGAGCGGTGTCCGCAGCCGTCGGATAATGGCCTCGATCTTTTCGGTGGCCTTACTATAAGCCTGTTCCGGAGTGCAGATGCCATCAAGATGAGCATTGGAGACGACCTTGATCTTTTGGTGCATGCTGTCGAAGATAACGATGGTATCGGTAATCAGGAAGTAGGCGTCGTAAGCGTCGATGATGGCCTTCTTGCCAGCAGACAGTCGCTCGAATGTAGCGTACCATGTCGTATCCGAGATAACCGACAGCGCCACCGAAGAAACGGGGAAGTCCCTCAACCTCGACAGGAGTGAAGCGGGCCAGAAGATTTCGGATGCATGTTAGCGGGTCATCGGTTGTTAGTGTCGACGTGGTGCCGTCTTCAATTATCTCGACGGAGTTTCCTTTAGAGCGAATGATCAAGGATGGGCTGGAGCCAAGAAAACTGTAACGCGCCCATTTTTCGCCGCCCTCGATACTCTCCAGAAGAAAGGAATAACGACCGTCATCCAACTTTTTAAAGGCAGTGACAGGCGTGTCCATATCCGCCATGATCTCGCGATAGACCGGTATGAGATTGCCCTTGCTGGAAAGGGCGCGGAAATTGTCGAAGTTAGGTAAAAACATAGTGGCTCCGGTATGTTTCAAGGTAAAAACTAACTAACACACGCTCTGTATGGTGTCAAGGTCGTCGGATTTTACTCACTAGTAGGCCTTTTAATTTATTAAACTTCCAATTCGTTCGGAATCATGATATACTCCCGCCATTAATCGGTAAGGGGTAATGCTATGAAACAGACCAATATTCTGCTGGAGAGCGACACCAACGAGTTGGAAATTGTTGAGTTCAGAATTGACGAGGTCGACTGTCACGGTAATGTTGTGCCCTGTCACTACGGCGTTAACGTGGCCAAGGTGCGGGAGATAATCCGTCTCCCGCAGATGTCCAAAGTAGTTAATGCCAAATACGGCATCGAAGGCATGATAAAATTGCGGGACAAGGTCATCACCATAATCAATCTTGCCAAGGTGCTCGGCAAGGAAACAGGGGACATGGTGGCAGACAGGGTAGTGGTGCTTGAGTTCAACAACCTCATGGTAGGTGTCCTGGTTCATTCTGTTTCCCGCATATACCGCATATCATGGAAAAATGTCGAGCCGCCCTCAAAGTCGGTACACAGCGAACAAGTGACCGGCCTGGTCAAAATGGACGATCGAATCATTCTAGTGCTGGACTTTGAGAAGATTGTCGCAGAACTTTGCTCTGAGAGTGCCCTCAAGCCGATTAATGATATTGACTTGATGGAAGGGGCTATGTCGTGCGAAGTCCGCGCACAAAAAACTATACTGGTGGTTGATGATTCCCAATTTATTCGCACCACCATGTGCAACACCCTGCGTAGCGCCGGTTATATGGTTGAAGAGGCGGAAAACGGTGCAGAAGCCTGGGATATCATAAAACACAAAATGAGCCGCTGCTCCAGGGATGGATCAACATTCAGAAATCTTACCAGTCTCCTGATCACGGACGTTGAAATGCCGCAGATGGATGGCCTTCATCTAACTTCCTTGGTTCGTCGCGAGGATTCACTCAAGGATCTACCGGTGGTTATCTTTTCATCCCTGGCATCTGATGATAACAAGCGCAAGTGGATGGGACTTGGTGCCAATCATATCCTGACCAAACCAGATCTACCTAATTTGGTAAAGGTGGCCGACGAGCTTACAGTATAATAAAGTAGATAATTAATATTATTACCAGGCCGCCCACTTGAGCGGCCTTTTTCAGTTCTATTATAACGTCCTGTCCGCTGCAGTTGCAAACAGCTTTAGCTTTTTCATCAAAGTCTCGAATTTTGCGGGTTTCAGGGATTGCGGGCCATCGCTTGAAGCGTGTTCTGGATCGGGATGAACCTCCACGATCAATCCGTCGGCGCCAGCAGCCACCGCCGCATAACACATGGGCGCTACGTAGTGATGATTGCCGGTGCCGTGAGAGGGGTCGATGACCACAGGCAGGTGGGTCTTCCCCTTCAGGACCGGTATTGCCGAAAGGTCCAGAGTATTGCGGGTCGCGTTTTCGAAGGTACGTATGCCGCGTTCGCAGAGTATTACAGACTGGTTGCCTTCGGAGAGAATGTACTCGGCGCTCATCAAGAACTCCTGGATTGTCATGGACATGCCGCGTTTTAGCAACACCGGCTTGCCGATCTGACCTACCTTCTTGAGAAGAGCGAAGTTCTGTGAATTACGAGCTCCGATCTGCAGGACGTCGGCATATTGGGCTACCAGTTCGGCAGTTTCCGGGTTGATTACTTCGGTCACCACCGGCAGGCCAGTTATCTGGCGGGCCTTGGCAAGCAGCTTCAAGCCCTCCTCTTCCAGACCTTGGAAAGAATAGGGTGATGTGCGCGGTTTAAAGGCGCCACCTCGCAGGACGTGAGCCCCGGCAGCTTTGACAGCCAAAGCAGATTCGATAATCTGCTTTTCACTCTCAACGGAGCAAGGGCCAGCCATGATGATAATACGCTCGCCACCGATCTCGACTCCCTCGGCTATACGTACCAGGCTCGGTTCCCTCTTTACCTCGCTGGATGCCAATTTGTAAGGTTGCAGGATTGGTAACACACTCTCCACGCCATTCATCGATTCCAGCGCCTGCAAGACGAGTTTGCCACGTTCGTCTCCTACAGCCCCGATCACATCCCTGGTCGCTCCATGGATCACGTGCGGTTTATAACCCAGTTTCCTGATTTCCTTCAGCACCTCGTCCCGTTCTTTTTTTGCAGCCCCTGACTTCATCACGATAATCATCTTTTTCCCCTTTCCCGAATAACAAAGGGCCGGAGGTTGTCCCCTGGCCCTGGTTCTCTGTTATCTTTGAGAATTATAAAAGCCGGGGAGACTCGCTCGTCTGCCCCGGCTTTCGGATGTGTCGATTGGTACGCTATACCGCTCGCACTTCCGCCCAGGCAGACGGCCTAAAATAAAAGCCGAACCAGAACCAGAAATACTGAGCATTGTTATAGCAATTATTGATCATAGAGTGATTAGTACACAGAGGATCAACAACTGTCAAGATTAAATTAGTCGAAGATTTGTTAAAATATTATCTCTTCTCAGATGCTTCTGATTCCTCAGATAGAAATTCTCGATCTGACGGAAGTTGCGGGAGCATTCATCCTGGCTTGTCATAGGAGGACACTCCAAGTGGCAATATGAATTTATTATATTCGCGTGTTTTAATTTTAACAAGAATAACTGGCCGATACATGTCGATGTCACATAATGCAATTTTTCGGGTTGCACCGAGGCGGCAATTGCTCTAACATGCAAAAATTGCCATGACTAACCAGCAAGTAAACAGATCTGAAATCTTTGATCTGTGTGGCGAGGGTCATTACAGTCAGCCTGAAGAAATTACCACTCTATGCAAGACACCCAGGCACATGGTACGCGGGATATGTGAGGCTTCTGGCCGACCAATGTGTGGAAAAATGGAGTGGGAAAATGGAAATTTCAGGGAGATTGACGAAAATAGTACCGGGAGTGTCACCCTATATGTAACGGGTGGGTTGGAAGGTGGACCTGGTAGGGAATCTGGAAGAAAAAACGGAATGATGTTTCAACCTGATTGGCTTTACCCCGAAAAAAGTAAAACTTAGAGCTAAGAAGAATTACTATAAAGAATAGGGTTTTCTATTAAATACTGATGGAGAGGAAAAAACATGGAACTGCTCAAGTCAACGCTACTCTGCGACAGACATGAGGCGCTCAAAGCACTGATGGCCCCTTTTGGTGGATGGAACATGCCGATTCAATATGAAGGAATCATTGCCGAGCATAAGTGGTGTCGCGAACAGGCCGCGCTCTTTGATATTTGCCATATGGGAGAGTTTCTGTTCCAGGGGGATTTAGTGGCAGGCGGACTGGAGGATGTTTTTACCTTTTCGGTTCACTCCATTCCAGTTGGACGTTCCCGTTACGGTTTTCTCCTAAACAGACAGGGAGGGATCATCGACGATCTTATTGTCTTCCGGATGGCCGAGGACAAGGCTATGATCGTGGTAAATGCTGCTACGGCAGACAATGATTATAATGTAATCAAATCCCGTCTTCATGGTGGCATTTTCACAAATGTCTCTGCTGAAACAGGCAAACTCGATATCCAGGGACCACACTCGCGAAATGTCCTGACAACGGCTTTTGGCGATGAGATAACCAAACTCCCCTATTTCAAGTTCACAACCATGGAGATTCTAGGCTGCGAAGCCATTATCAGCCGAACCGGCTACACCGGCGAATTGGGGTATGAAATCTTCCTGCCTGCGGCCAAGGTGGGGGAACTGTGGGATCTGTTACTGGCCGATAAAAGGGTAAAACCAGCTGGACTAGGCGCAAGGGACGTGCTGCGCTTGGAGGTGGGTTACTCCCTTTATGGCAGTGATATCGATGAAACTACCACTCCATTGGAGGCGGGACTGGAAGGGTTCGTCAATTTCGAAAAGAATTTTGTCGGAAAAGAAGCGCTGCTGCTGCAGAAGGAACAGGGCGTTACTCGGAAAAAGGTGGCATTCGAGGTTGTTGGTCGGCGTTCTCCACGGCACCACTACGAGATCGGCTTTTCTGGAGAAACCGTCGGCAGCGTGACCAGTGGAGTCTTTTCACCCATGTGCAGCAGTGGTATTGGCCTCGGATTCGTCAGGCCTGACGTGGCAGTGATTGGCACACCGCTCACCATCTTCCACGAGCGGATCGATATGAATGCTACTGTCTGTGAGCTGCCTTTCTACAGAGGGGGATCGCTCAGGTCTTAATGTGGTCCACAACAGATTCGCCAAGTAGACGCAGTGGCACGGAGAATCCTCGACAACTCACCAACTCTGTGTTCCCTCGTCTTTGTGACAATGTTTTCAGTTTTGGAAAACGAAAATAATAAAATCAACGGGAGGAAACATTCATGAGCATCTATTACACCAAAGAACACGAGTGGGTGAATGTCAAGGAAGGGGTCGGCGCAGTCGGGATCAGTGAGCATGCCGCCCATGAACTAGGGGATGTTACCTTTGTGGAACTACCCAAAGTGGGTGCTGCGGTCAAACAGTTTGCTGTGCTTGGTAGCATTGAATCGGTAAAGGCAGCGAGCGACATCTACGCTCCTGTCTCAGGTAAGATAATCAAAGTCAATGAAGCCTTGAACGACGCACCAGAGATCGTTAATGAGAGTGCTGAGGATGCTGGTTGGATGGCCTGGATCGAGATCGCCGACGAAGCTGAACTTAAAAATTTGATGACAAAGGAACAGTACGAGGGATTTCTTAAGACCCAATAAATTTTTTTCTCAATCACTCACTACTTAAGGACACGTAAGCTCGAAGAGTTTACAAGGCGTTAAATGCAATGTTAGGTCTTATGCTTTGTTTCGTGAACCTTGTGATTTCTGAGAGAGTACAAACATAGAATTTCCTTCAGATAAACTGAATCGTGAAAAATTTTGTCGGAGACTAATAGATATGAACGATAGCCATTATTGCCCTCACACGCCTGAGGAGATCAGTGAAATGCTCTCTGCCATCGGTGTTTCTAACATCGATGACCTCTTTGCCTCGATCCCTTCGGAACTGCGGGCCAAGACATTCAATATTCCTCCAGGTATGTCCGAATTTGAAACCCATGCAAAGATGCGGGCCATTATCGCCGAGAACAGCGAGGCCATGGTCTATTTCATTGGCGGCGGTTACTATGACCATGTTATCCCTTCCGTGGTCGACCACCTCTCAGGCCGGTCAGAGTTCTATACTGCCTACACCCCCTACCAGCCTGAATGTTCGCAAGGAACATTACAAGCGCTGTTTGAGTACCAGACCGCCATCTGCCGCCTTACAGGGCTGGATGTAAGCAATGCCTCTCTCTACGATGGTGCCACGGCTTGTGCCGAAGCCGTCTTGATGGCCTTGCGAGTGACTGGCAGAAACAAAATCGTTGTAGACGGCTGTGTCAGCCCTTTCTCCCGACAGGTGTTGAAGACCTACCTCTTCAATTTGGACGTAGATATTGTCGAAATCGCTCCACTTGACGGCCTCCTCAATCGGGAAGAGTTGGCAAATGTGTTGGATAACAGCGTAGCTGCTGTGTTGGTGCAAAACCCTAACTTCTTTGGGAGCGTCGAGGATTTTACCGCCTTAGCGGAGACGGTTCACGCCACAGGCGCCCTGCTGGTTTCCTCGGTGTACCCAATTTCACTTGGCCTACTCAAGTCGCCTGCCGAGATGGGGGTCGACATCACCGTAGGTGACGGACAGAGTCTGGGCAATCCTCTCTCGTTCGGCGGTCCTTCCTTTGGCTTCATTGCTGCTAAGAAGAGCTTAATCCGCAATATGCCGGGCCGGATTATTGGGGAAACAGTGGACAAGCAGGGTCGGCGTGGCTATGTCTTGACTCTTCAGGCACGAGAGCAGCACATCAAGCGTCACAAGGCTACCTCCAATATTTGCAGCAACCAGGGGCTTTACGCCTTGCGTGGCCTGATCTTTCTGGCGTCCGTAGGCAAACAAGGGCTGGCTGATCTGGCCCACCTCAACCGCGACAAGGCCGAGTATGCCAAGGCGCAGTTGGCGGAGATCCCGGGCGTAACCGTGTTGAAGACTGCGTCAACATTTAACGAGTTCACGATCTTTTTGCCCAAGGCCGCTGATATTGTCGTGGCGGAATTGTTAATGCAGGGTATCGCCGCTGGTGTACCGCTTGGCAGCTACTATGAGAATTCAGACAATGCCCTGGTGGTTACAGTAACCGAGAAGAGGACTAAAAAGGAGATTGATCACTTGGCCAAGGAGTTGGAGGTTTTACTATGCAGTTAATCTTTGAAAAATCCGTTCCTGGACGGCTTGGCGTTAAGTTGCCCGTTTCTGATGTGCCTGCCGCTGCCCCACTTTCAGAAAATCTATTACGGAAGGAAGCAGCCGGGTTGCCTGAAATCTCCGAACTCGACTTGGTTCGTCACTTTACCAATCTTTCTCGCCGCAATTTTTCGGTGGATACCAACTTCTACCCGCTCGGCTCCTGCACGATGAAGTACAACGCCAAAGTGCTGGAGAACGTGGCAGCACTATTCGCACCATTCCATCCCATGACTGCGCTGCTGCCGAATGGCGCCACCTTCTGCCAGGGAACGTTGGGCATGCTCTTTGACCTCGGACAGATGCTGGCCGACATCACTGGCATGGACGAGGTAACCACACAGCCGTTGGCTGGCGCACATGGCGAGATGACTGGCATCATGCTAATCGCCGCCTATCACAAGGCCAAAGGAAACAAGAAAAAGTATGTGCTGGTACCGGACTCATCTCACGGCACCAATCCTGCTTCGGCTGCCATGGCGGGATACGAGATTATCACTATTCCGACCGCTTCATATGGCGACATGGATATCGAACTCTTCAAACAGGCCATGAACAAAGAAGTTGCGGCGGTGATGATGACCTGTCCCAATACCCTTGGTCTTTTTAATCCACATGTCAAGGAGATCAGCGACATCGCTCACTCTCACGACGCATTGATGTACTACGATGGAGCCAACCTGAACGCCATCATGGGGAAGGTCAAGCCGGGCGATGTGGGATTCGACGTGATCCATGTTAATTTGCACAAGACCTTTGGCACCCCCCATGGCGGCGGCGGCCCCGGTTCAGGACCGGTCGGGGTCAAGAAGCCGTTGATCCCGTTCTTGCCGCAACCACGAATCGTTATGGATGACGAAGGCCTGTTCTCGCTTGAAACCGCCAATCCTCGTTCCATCGGCAGGACCGCCAATTTTTTTGGCAACTTTGGTGTGATGGTCAAGGCATACGCCTATATCATCATGCTGGGGCGTGAGGGGCTGATCCAGGCATCGGAACAGGCGGTGCTAAATGCTAACTATATCAAGGAAATGCTTAAGCCTTACTATGATCTCCCCTATGACATGACCTGTATGCATGAGTGTGTCTTCTCTGCTTCCAAACAGCTTGCCCATGGCGTGCATGCCATCGATATCGCCAAGTATCTAATCGATCGGGGGTACCATCCACCCACAGTTTACTTCCCGCTTATTGTCAAGGAGGCTATCATGATCGAACCAACCGAGACAGAAAGCAAGGCTACCCTGGACGCCTTTATCGAAGTGATGATTGAGGCCGCTTATACCGCAGAGACTAATCCCCAAGCGCTTCAGGAAGCACCGCTGACCATGCCGATCTCACGACTTGACGAAACCAAGGCAGCTAGGGAGCAGAACGTCTGCTGCCAATAGCTAAAAGGTCTCATGGATTGAAATATTATGAGTGACATTGCAACATCCTGGCGCCTCATCGATACCGGCTCTCTTTCGGGAGCGCAAAATATGGCCATCGATGAGGCGCTTTTGCGTTCCTTTGATCCGGTAAACTCGCCGCCCGTGCTGCGTATCTACGGGTGGGAACCTGCCACCCTGTCGTTGGGGCGTTTCCAAAAGGGGGCGGAAGTTCTGGACCTCGAACATTGCGCCGCGCATAACGTTCCAATTGTGCGGCGAATCTCTGGTGGAGGAGCCATCTATCACGCTGACGAACTGACATACAGTATCGTCTGCGCCCCGGGGCAGATCCCAGTGGCATCATCGATCAAGGATTCCTTCCGGGTGCTGACAGGTTTCCTGCTTCACTTCTATCGCAATCTTGGCCTTGAGGTGGCTTATGCGCTGGATGTTGCGTCAATCGGGACGCGACTGGGTGAACGGACAGCCTTCTGTTTTGCCGGCAAAGAGAGTTTTGATATCCTCGTAAACGGTGTTGCCAAGATTGGCGGCAACGCCCAGCGCAGGCAGAAGGGAATAATCTTTCAGCATGGGTCAATCCCCCTGGTTAACCGTGCTCGAATAGGGCTGTCGTACATGAGGGAACCGACGTCGGTGCAGACCGAGGATATGGCAAGCCTGTTGGAATGTGGAATTTTCATGTCAATTGAGACGTTGCGACAAGGGCTTGTATCGGCATTTGCGAGACATTTCAGTGCGAGACTCTCTCAAGACGAGCTTAGCGACGATGAACGTAGTTTGGCCGGGGAACTGCTTGTTCAAAAGTATTTATCAAACAAGTGGAACCTGGAAGGAGAGGGGATGTGAAGATACAACGCAAGCCTGAGTGGCTACAAAAACGGATTAATCCTGGTGAACAGGCCGAAATGCTTAGGCTTTTAGGTGAGTTAAGGCTTCATACTGTCTGCCAGCAGGCGCTTTGCCCTAACATCTCGGAGTGTTTTCAATGCGGTCAAGCAACCTTCCTCATCCTTGGGAAAAATTGCACCCGTCAATGTTCCTTCTGCAATGTTGAAAAGTCTTCACCGCTCCCGGTTGATCTTGAAGAACCGGGGAGGGTGGCTGAGGCCGTAGCACGGTTGAGACTATCACATGTGGTAATTACTAGCCCGACCCGCGATGATCTGACAGACGGTGGAGCTGCACTCTACTCCGCAACGGTGGAGGCTATACGTGAGTCATCTCCCCAAACGAAGGTCGAGCTGTTGATCCCAGATTTTCTGGGTAACGATGCCAATATTGCACATGTCCTTGCCTCAAGGCCGGACATCATTGCCCATAACCTGGAAACCGTGCCGCGGCTTTACAACATCCGATGCGGTGCCGACTATCAGCGTTCATTGGGGGTGCTGCGGTTATGTGTAGAGCTTACACCTGATCTTCATTCCAAATCAGGGATAATGTTGGGGTTGGGAGAGTCGGAGGAAGAAGTCCTAATGGTTTTCAATGACTTAAGAATGGTTGGCTGTAGCTATCTCAGTATTGGCCAGTACCTGGCTCCTAGCAGAAAACACTATCCGGTTCAGGAATTTGTGAGGCCTGAGGTGTTTGATCGTTATCGGGACACCGCTCTTAGGCTTGGCTTTTCACACGTGGAGAGCGGTCCTTATGTGCGAAGTTCATATCATGCCGACAGCTACTTATAAAAAAGTCGGCTATAAACGTTCTACTTGAAATTTCTCAGGCGTAGCTTGAGAAATTGTGTTGCTATTAGTGCCGGGTGGTAGCGCTGTCTGGACGATTTGGGCCAAGATGTTGGTTGGCCATCTACTCTCCAATCAACACCATAGCATTGGCAGTTCATTATATTTAAGCTTGCTTCTGTAGCTTCAGTACCTCCGTTGGAGTTAATCCGCCGCAATTACGGCATTTCCTTTACCCAAGCTACGTTATTATGCTAGATTCCGATCATGATCCCAGGAAAAAACCACGAATATTGGATGAAACGGGCTATTGCCGAGGCGAGTAAAGCCCAGGGTAAGGATGAGGTGCCCATTGGCTGCATAATCGTCCGCGACGGTAAGATAATTGCCCGTGGCCACAACCTGCGGGAAACATCCCAAGACCCGGCGGCCCACGCAGAACTGATCGCTATAAGAAAAGCCTCCAGAAAACTGGCTTCCTGGCGACTCATCAATACTACCCTCTATGTGACCCTTGAACCTTGTATCATGTGCATGGGGGCCATCATCCTGGCCCGAATACCCTCCGTTGTCTTTGGCTGTTTTGACCCTAAAGGCGGGGCGGCCGGCACACTCTACGATCTCTCGAATGATCCGCGACTGAATCACCGCGTGGAGCTTATTCCGCAGGTAATGGAAAAGGAATGCTCATCGCTGTTGAGCGGTTTTTTCAGCGATCTTCGCAAACGCAAGAGCCTTGCAAACAAGAATATTTCTGCGTAAGCTCCCCGTATTCCCTGGGCGTATTAACATTGCTGAAGGATGCGGACGCCCCGGAAACATCCTTGATTTCCTCCCACTCTACCTTGCGCACCCTGATTTTGTCTAACAACAAAAGGATGCTCTTATCGCCATGCTCGAGAAAATCTTGCACCTGGTCTATGCATGAGCGAGAATAGAGCGCATGAAGAGGTTCTAGATAGCCTTTGCTATTTGCTGGAACAACAGCATCCCAATCACCAGCCTCAGCACAGAGACGGCGTATCAATTCGGTATTGAGCGACGGCATGTCGCAAGCAACGACAAAGATCCGTTCCGTAGCACTGTTGAACAACCCGGCATGCAGGCCGGCGATGGAGCCGACACCAGGAAAGATGTCCGCAACCTTTCGGCAGGGGATGGAGGAATATTCATCAGGGTTACTGGTAACAATAATGACTTCTCGGAACATGCTGGCAAGTATTTGATAGACGGCCTCAATAAACGGTTTGCCGTTTAATTCAAGCAGGGCCTTGTTGCACCCCATGCGGCTAGAACTCCCACCAGCCAGGATTACACCTGTTACTCCGTCTATCTTATTGAGATCCGGATACTGTTCGATCATCTCGGGATGGCTGTAAACCGTGAACTTGTCGCCTCTCACATAACCGGTCAGGCAGATGCCGCATTGGTCACATAGCCTCACCGCCATATCGGTCGGAGAGGTGCGTGAAGCGATCAGCCTCACACCCAGCAGCGCTGCCTTGGCAACCATCTCGGTGGAGATCCGCCCTGAGGTGACAAGTGTTGTCCCGGTAAGGTCTATGCTTTTGAACAAGGCTTCTCCTGCGATACGGTCCAGAGTGTTGTGTCGGCCCAAATCCTCGGCATGAAGCAGCAGCTTCCCGCCCCGCCCAATGGCCGACGAGTGGATGCCACCATGTGCCCGGTAGCTTTTGGCCTGCTGCGCAAGTGCTTCCATCAGAGAAAATATGTCAGCCGGTTTCACGGGCAAAAATGATAGTGATGTTTTGACTGACGAAGCCTGCACAAATGGCAGCTCAAAACACACGCCAGTGCCGCAACCGGACGTCAAGACCGGCTTCAGTCTTTCCGGAAGTTCACCCTTGATACGCACGTTGGCAGCGCCAAGATCCTCGCATACACTGAGCATCTCGAAGTCTTCGAGTTGTTTGACAAAACCTTGAAGACGCAAAAAACCGGCAACCAGAAAACGGAGTTCATGAGGTGAGGATATCAGAGTGGCGATCTCCCGGCCATTAACTATGAGTTGTAAGGGGAATTCTCGTACTACATCGCCGTGTAGCGATGTAAGAGCGCCGTTTTTTAGTGAGTAAAATGTTTTTTGAGTGGTCTTCATAATTGGTCCGCGATAAGCGTAATTATATACTATTCATGAAATAGGGGGAAACGATCATAATCATTTCCCCCCACGGTTACATAATTATGCTAAATTGAAAAATTATCCAGCCAGCCCAAAGGTCTCGTGCAGTACCCGTACGGCCAGCTCGGTGTATTTTTCATCGATCACGACAGAAATTTTGATTTCAGATGTTGAGATCATCTGGATGTTGATGCTGTTTTGAGCTAGTGCGACAAACATCTTAGTTGCCACGCCGGCGTGACTGCGCATGCCGAGTCCGACAATTGATACCTTGCTGATATTTTCGTCGGAAATAACCTCTTTTGCCTGGATCTCTTTAGCAGACTCGTTGGTGATCAAAAGAGCTTGTTTAAGATCAGCCTTGGTCACGGTAAAGGTAAAGTCGGTTAATCCGCCTTCACTGACGTTCTGAACAATCATATCCACTGAAATTGCGGCGTCAGATAACGGTGTGAGGATCTTAGCTGCGATGCCGGGCTTGTCGGGAACCCCCATTACAGCGATCTTGGCCTCATTCTTGTCATACGCAACACCTGAAACGAGAATCCCTTCCATATCCTTATCCTCCCTGGTTACCATTGTACCGGTATTTTCATTTAGACTTGAACGGACATGCACGTCCACGTTGTATTTTTTGGCAAATTCAACAGAGCGGATCTGCAGGACCTTGGCACCCAGACTAGCAAGTTCCAACATCTCGTCATAAGAAATCTTCTCAACTTTGCGGGCCTCTTTGCAGATGTTGGGGTCAGTGGTGTAGACACCATCCACATCGGTATAGATCTCGCAGACATCGGCCTTGAGGGCTGCCGCCAGGGCAACAGCCGATGTGTCGGAGCCACCACGCCCCAGAGTTGTGACGTTGCCGTTAGCATCGATGCCCTGAAAGCCGGCAACAATAACTATTGAGCCGTCTTTGAGGTCGGCACGGACATTTTTGTCATCGATACGTTCGATGCGTGCTTTTGTGACAGTGGCGTCAGTAACAATCGGCACCTGCCAGCCTTGATAGGACTTGGCCTTGTAACCCAGCGACTTGAGGTGCATGGCCAAAAGGCCAATGGTTACCTGCTCACCGGTTGCAACCACCACATCATACTCACGACCATCGGGGATTTCGCTCATTTCATTTGCCAGGGCAACCAGTTTGTTGGTCTCGCCCGACATGGCCGATACAACAACAATAAGGTCGTTCCCGGCGTCATAGGTCTTAATGATTCGTTTCGCGACATTTTTGATACGGTCGGCAGTCCCGACCGAAGTGCCCCCGTATTTTTGGACTACAAGTGCCATGCTGCTCTCCTTCGCTTGTGATTGTAAAAGAGACAACTGTAAATAGATTGAGCTCTATAGCAGATAATGGACTGTCAGGTCAAAGGAAAATTTGATTCCACCAACTTGACAAACCTGGCGAGCAGATCTTTAGCCCCCAATCCGACAGCCTCAAAAGTAAGACGCCGCTCGTCTCCACCTGCATGTACAAAGGTTATTTTGAGATGATCCCTTGGCAAGAGCTCACCCAACCGCTCTGACCACTCGGCAACGCAGATGCCATCACCCTGAAAATAATCTTCAAAACCGAGTTCATATATCTCATGACCGTTTATCAAACGATAAAAATCAAAGTGATATACCGGAGCCAGGCCTGGATATTCATTCATAATTGCAAAAGTTGGACTTGCAACTAGGTATGCGCTTTCTGGTGCGACTGATGCAACAATACCACGCGTGAAACAGGTTTTACCACCACCCAACTCACCATGCAAGGCAACAAATGATCCCCGTTCCAGGAGCGAACCCAATTGACGCCCCAGAGTCTCGGTCTCGCGGGGCGAGCGAGAGGTAAGGGCCGTTTTTTTCATTGGCTGATGAGATTGCGGATAATGTCTATTCGGGAGACAATCCCGACCAGTTTTCTGCCATCAACTACCGGAAGAGTATGGAGTTTGCGACTGCTCATGATGTCAGCCGCCGTACTGACGAGATCGGATGGGCTCACAGTCACCACATCAGTTGAAAAAATTTCCCCTGCTGTCTGGGCAGTCATTTTTTGCAGCTCGCGCGCCAAGCTTCGTTCTCCGCCTAAAGGGATAACCCAATCGAACAGTGAAATGACCGTTGGGATGTGTAGATTACGCCCTTGTTCAACCAGATCGGACTCGGTCACGATCCCGATTAGGTTTTGCTCTTGGTCCACCACAGGAAGAGTACCGAAACGGTGCTTCTCAAAGATTTCTGCCAGTTCGCGCACGGTGGTCTCAAGCTTCACTGAAACAACATCCTTTGTCATGATATCAGCTACATTTTGCATATGGGTAATCTCCTTTTTGATCCAGTGATAAAAGTCAAGCGGCTAAAAGCTAGTGGCCAGCAACTTTTTTGATCAGCCTGTTGTATGCAAAGGGCAATTTTTCCAGGACATCCAAGGCACTGATACCTATTTCGCCTTTTTCTTCCACCACCAGGTCGGCGGCGTAGCCGTGGATGAAAACCCCCAGGCGGCAGGCATTTTCAGTGGAATATCTTTGACCGAGCAGCGAGACGATAATGCCGGTCAGCACATCCCCCATGCCGCCGGTAGCCATGCCGGGATTGCCGCTGCTGTTAATTGCAGCCACGCCGGTCGGGGAAGCGATAATGGTGCGAGCCCCCTTGAGCACCAGATAAATGCCATAATTGCTGGCGAATTCCTGGGCTACCGAGATTCGGATGGCCTCTACATCTGGGATGGATGTGCTTAGGAGGCGAGCCATCTCGCCTGGATGCGGTGTGAGTACTATATTAGCGGATTTTTTGCGTCGAAGGACAGTTATGTCTTCTGCCAACGCATTCAGCCCATCGGCGTCGATCACCATTGGAATATCGACAGTTTCAACCAAGGTCTGTACCAAGGTTACAGTCCCTAACCGCCGGTCGAGGCCAGGACCGACAGCAATTGCGTCCTTGCCTTGAATAAGTTTTTCAATGGCTGGATAGGCGCTGCTGGCCAGGTAGCCACTGCCGCCATCTGGCAGCGGAGCGGTCATGGCCTCGGTGGTCTTGATTTCCAGAATAGGATTCAGACTCTCTGGAACAGCCAACGTTACAAGGCCGGACCCAGCCCGAACGGCACTGTTAGCGGCAAGTGCCGCTGCACCGGTTTTTCCGGTAGAACCTGCGATAATCAGGCAGTGACCGAAATGTCCCTTGTGGGCCAGACGATCGCGGCGGTGAAGCAATGGGCGTATGATCCCCTCGTCGAGAAAATCATATCCTGAAGCTGTCTCCATCAATTTTTGGGGTATGCCGATGTCGGAGACGCACAACTTACCGGTAT
>CAVZCY010000004.1:0-12843 GCA_963773915.1 uncultured Acidobacteriaceae bacterium | reverse complement strand
TGAGTTGAGGGTTGCCATTCTCCACGGCTTCAAAGTCGAGACATGGGGCATCAGGCCGCCCGCAACAGACTGACTTGTTAAATCCCGCCTGAATAAGATCAATCCAACATGGCCACAAATGAGATCGCTGAATCTTCGCGGCTCTTGTTCCTAGGTGCTGGCGCAAGCAAGCCTCTTGGCAAGATGCTCATGGGAGAGTTCGTCGAATATTTGATGAAGCAAACTTCCAACCGACCTTATGCAGAACTAAGGGCTATCGCTCGCGAAGATCATGATCTGGAGTTCCTCATAGAGCAGCTGGAAGAGATTTCACTAAGCGGTATTTCGGTGACACGCATTGGTTTCGGAGGGGTGATGGAGAAGCCTTCAGATTCCGGCGATGAGTTTGAAGTTGCGAAACTCGCTGCGCTTGCGGATGGCGCGCTGCAGTGGGTCAAACACGAAGTCTATTATCATTACCGGAATCTGGATATGCAGGCGCGGATAGATTGCTCGAAGGAATCGTTACCCGCATGAGCGTGGCGTCGGGATACGCGGTCGTATTCACTACAAATTATGATCCGAGTATCGAGACATTGTGCCGCAACAAGAAATGGCGACTTGTAGACGGGTTTGAACACGATGCTTTGCGTCAAGAATACTCGTGGAATAGAGGTGTTTTTGATACTTTTAAGAGCTCCCCGGAACCGACGATGGTGCTCTTCAAGATTCACGGATCGACCAACTGGATTTCCGACTCAGGGAGGATGGTCAAATCCGTTTCGATCCACGCGACAGAAGCGGAGGGTGGCTCCGACGAATGCATGATTTATCCCGCGACAAAGAAGGTCGCCATCACCGACCCGTTCTTCACATGTTACGACTACCTAGGAAGTGCCTATCGAATGCGGAGTTTTGCCTCGTGGTGGGCTACTCCTTCCGAGACTATGACGTGTTGATGCGTTTTCGAGCAGCAGCAATCTCGAATGAGAGGCTCCGAATTGCAATTCTCGATCCGAACGCGACAAAGCTTTGCATGAAATCAAGCAATACGGGATAAACGCGTCACCGATCAATGCGTCGCTGGGCGATAAACCGGAAAAGTACGATTTCGCCATTAGCGACTTGCTGAGGGGGAGCAAGAAAGGTAAGCGAGCCCCATCTAAGTTTGCAAAGAAAAAGGCCCATCTCTCCTGGGAAAGACGGGCCTTTGTCCTTGGTTTCCCGCCAGACCTACGCCTTTGCGGACGTCAGCTGACCCAGATCCGCGGCCAGCTTTTCCGTGCTGAACGCCTCTATGGTGTCGCCTTCCTTCAAGTCGGTGAGGTTGGCGATGCCGATGCCGCACTCCATGCCGTTGGTCACTTCGCGCACATCGTCCTTGAAGCGCTTCAGCGAGGCGATCTTGCCCTTGTGGACCTGCTCTCCATCGCGCATCACCCTCACCTCGGAGTCGCGGCGGATCACGCCGTCGTGTACGCGACAGCCGGCGATGGTGCCGACCTTGGGAATGCGGAACACATTGATGACTTCGGCGCGGCCAACGTAGTTCTCCTTGAAGGCAGGTTCGAGCAATCCCAGCATGGCCAGGCGAATCTCGTCCTGCAGCTCGTAAATGATGGAGTGCAGGCGAATCTGCACGCTCTCCTGTTGCGCCAGCTCGGCCGCCTTGCGTTCCGGGCGCACATTGAAGCCGATGATGATGGCGTTTGATGCAGTTGCCAGCAGCACATCGCTCTCGGTGATTGAGCCGACACCGGAGTGCAGCACCTTCACGCGCACCTTCTCCGTCGACATGAGCACCAGTGAATCTGCGAGCACCTCCACCGAGCCAGTCACGTCGCCCTTGATGATGAGCGGCAGATCCTTGATTCCCGACTGGCGAACCTGTTCCGCCAATCCTTCCAGCGACACGCGCGAGCTCTTGGCAAGCTGCGCATCGCGCTCCTTCATCTTTCGGTATTGAGCGATGCCCTTGGCCTTTCGCGGTCGGCGACCACCAGGAACGTGTCGCCGGAGTCCGGCATACCTTCAAGGCCCAGCACTTCAACCGGCGTGGACGGGCCGGCTTCCTCCAGCGGGCGCCCGCGATCGTCGAACATGGCGCGAACCTTGCCGAAAGTGTTGCCCACGATGTAGCTGTCGTTCAGGCGCAGAGTTCCATCCTGCACCAGCACAGTTGCAACGGCGCCGCGGCCGCGATCGAGCTTGGCCTCAAGAACGCTGCCCAAAGCTTTGCGTCCGGGCGTGGCCTTGGGCGCCTTGATGTCGCTTACAAGGCAAATCATTTCCAGCAGCAGATCGAGGTTCAAACGCTTCTTTGCGGAAACCTCGACAAACACCGTACCTTGCTGGCCGGCGCCCGCCCACTCTTCCGGAATCAGGCCGCGATCAGCGAGCTGCTTCTTCACGCGGTCGGGATTAGCTTCCGGCTTGTCGATCTTGTTCACTGCGACGATGATGGGAACTTCTGCCGCCTTGGCATGATCGATAGCCTCAAGCGTCTGCGGCATCACGCCATCGTCTGCGGCAACCACGATCACCACAATGTCCGTGACCTTGGCGCCGCGCGCGCGCATGCGGGTAAATGCCTCATGGCCCGGCGTGTCGAGGAAGACAATCTCGCGGCCCGATGCAGGCGAGCCTTCTTTGGAAAACTTCACCTTGTACGCGCCGATGTGTTGAGTAATTCCGCCCGCTTCGCCCGCCGCAACGTGCGTCTCGCGGATGGCGTCGAGCAGCGAAGTCTTACCGTGATCCACATGGCCCATGACCGTGACCACCGGTGAGCGCGGCACCTCGAGTTCGCCGGTGTTTTCGGCTTCGAGCACCTCTTCGATTGCCTGGTTGGCAATCTCCTCTTCGTAGCTGATGACGGTGGCCGCTGCGCCAAATTTCGCCGCCACATCTTTCACCATCTCGGCGTCGAGCGACTGATTCACAGTCACAAATACGCCCCCCATCAGTAGGGTCGCGATCAAATCCTTGGCGCGAACGTCGAGCTTTTCCGCGAGGTCCTTCACGCTGATGCCCTCGGTCACCGTAATTTCGCGGGTGATGGGCATGGGCTCGGTGCTGTATTGTGCGCCGCCATAGCGTGGCGGCGGCACAAAGCCCTTCATCGGCCCTTCTTTGGTCTTGGGATACTGTTGCTTGCCGCGTCCGCGGCCCCGAGAACTGGCGCGCTGCGGGCGCGGAGCCTCACCGGTCGGAGGTGCGCCGCCCGGGCGCGCTCCTGGCGCGCCTGGCCGCGCTCCAAATCCAGGGCGTGCGCCAAATCCGGGTCGCGCACCCGGTGCTGCTGCGCCTCCCGGACCTGCAAATCCGCCCGTTCCAGTGCGCGTGGGATGTTTGGGGCGGGGGCCGCCTGCATAAGAGCCGGGCGCAGATGGTCCGCCAGGGAAGCGCTGTCCCGGACCTGCGGGTCCGCTTGCTGGCCTGCGATCGAAGATCGGTTTTCCGCGCTGCAATCCGGTCCCTGTCGCGGGAGCAGATGGCGCAACGATGGATGCCTTATAAACCGGCCGCGGCCCCGTTTGCGGCATAACCATTTTGCGAGCGACGGGCTCGATGACCTTGGCGGGCCTCGCCTGACCGACTGTCGACTCTGCGGCGATTGAAGGAACTGCACCCGGTGTCCCAACTGTAGGAGCTTCGGCATGGGGCGCCGATCCGGCTTGCGCTGTCGCACCCGCTGGCGCTTCAGCGACTGGAGAAACAGCAGTGGCCGGTGGCTTGACAGCGATCTTCTCATCGCGCGGAGCCGGGGCTGCGGGCGGTTTTACGGCCACACCAGCCGGAGGTGGCGCCACAACAATAATCGGACGCGCGACTACAGCCCCAACGGGAGCTTTGGCGACAACTGCGCCGGCGGGAGGACGTGAAGCGATGGCCGGTGGGGCCGGTGGAGGAGCCACGATCGGAGCCGCTGAGCGTGGCTGCGGAACAATCTTGCGTGGTTCCGGCCGGGCGGGCGCCGCAGTAGGTGTTGCGGCAACCGGAGCTGTGGCGGCTGGTGCAGCGGCCACGGCAACCTTCGCTGGCGCCGCGACAGACGCCTTCACCGGGACCCGCGCCTTGCGCGAATCTTCTTCCTCTTCCTGCTTCTTGGCCAGCAGGGCCTTCATCACATCGCCGGGTTTGGAGATGTTTGAGAGATCGATCTTGGGCACTACGGGTTCCGCGCCGTGGCGGCCAGACGCTGTCCCCGCGTGCGTGCTGCGCTTCGCTTCCCGCGCAAAATGCGCACGAACCTTCTCAGCCTCGTCAAGCTCCAGCGAACTGGAGTGCGTCTTGCCCGGAGGAACGCCGATTCCTGGAAGAACGTCGAGAATCGCCCGAGACTTTACTTCCAGCTCTTTCGCGAGATCGTTAATACGAACCTTACTCATCCGCCTCTTTTCAATGTTTGTCGCCAACAGGCCGTTAGTCGGTCATAACCACTCCGCGGCACTGTCCGTTTTCAAAAGTTCCGTTTTCGAGCGCGTGACCATCAAGAACGTCGCGCATATTACACGCCGTCCTCTTTGGCCGGATGCTCTTCTTCGGCTTCCGCATCCCCTGTGCTTACCGCCTCTTCAATTACCTCGGCTGAGTTCTCCGCCTCGGCTTCTTCCGTAGCAATCTCTTCCGTTTCCTTGCCGGCCAGCGGAGGTTCAGCGTTACCGATCGAATCTTCCGCCAACACCGCGCCAGCAGCTGAGGTTTCAGCGGCTTCCGGAGTCTCTTCCGACGCACCTTCTAGTAGGGTCGTTTCCCCAGCTTCAGGAACCGGCGCAGTCGCGGCCAGACTCTCGTCACCCTCGGCCGCCAGAGCTGCCTCTTCAAAACGGCTGAAATAGTTGCGAACAGCAATGCCGATCTTCTCCAGCGTCTTTTCGCCGATGCCCGGTATCTCTTCCAATTGCTCCGGAGTCATGTCGGCAAGTCCTTCAACCGTCGTGATTCCAGCTGTAATCAGCTTTTGAATAATGCCTTCGCCGAGTTCGGTCACCTGCTCAATTGGCGTGGTGGGAGCGCCCGCCAAGGCTTGCATTTGTTGCTCGACCTCCTGGCGCTTCTCTTCCTCGCTCTTGATATCGATCTTCCAGCCAAGCAGTTTCGCAGCCAGGCGCACGTTCTGGCCCTTCTTGCCGATCGCCAGCGAAAGCTGCGTGTCGTCCACGATGACTTCCAGCTGCTTGTCCGTCAGGTCCGTAATCGACACGCGGCTGACCTTCGCCGGTTGCAATGCTTTTTCCGCAAAGGTCGTAATCTCATCGCTGAATTCGATGATGTCGATCTTTTCTCCGCGAAGCTCGCGAATAATCGACTGCACGCGCATGCCCTTCATGCCCACGCATGCGCCCACCGGGTCCACATCCTTGTCGCGGCTCTGCACGGCGATCTTGGTCCGCTCGCCGGCTTCGCGCGCAATCGCCCGGATCGACACAGTGTTGTCGTAGATTTCGGGAACCTCTGACTGGAACAGGTTCGATACCAGTTCCGGCGCGGCGCGGCTCACAATCACCTGTGGCCCCTTGGCCGCGCGGTCCACCTTGATAAGCACCACGCGCACCCGCTCACCCACGCTGAATTGCTCCAGCCGCGACTGCTCGCGCTTTGGGCAGCGCGCCTCAGCCTTGCCCAGATCGAAAATAATGTCCTGGCCCTCGAGGCGCTTCACCGTCGCGTTCAGCACTTCCTTTTCGCGATGCGCATACTCCTGGAAGACTGTGTCACGCTCCGCTTCGCGCACCTTCTGGAAGATGATCTGCTTGGCCAGTTGCGCCGCTATGCGGCCCAGCGGGCTGGTGTCGCGATAGATGCGAATCTCGCTGCCCACTTCGGCGCCGGGGGCCATTTCATTGGCCTCCGTAAGCGTGATCTGGTTCACGGGATCTTCGATCTGATCCTCATCGCCAACCACCGTCTTATAGATGTAGGCAGTAATTTCGCCGGTGTCCTTGTTCAATTCCCCGCGCATGTTTTCCTGGGTCTTGTAGAACTTGCGCGTAGCCAGGGCGATCGCTTCCTCAACCGCGCCAACAACGATGGCGGGGTCAATGCCCTTTTCCTGGCTCAACAGCTCGATGCTTTGATACAAAACGCTTGTGGCCATACTCGTTTTAAACTCTCTCGCCTTGCATTTTTTGTTCGTTCCGCGCCGCCCGGCCTGAATACTGCCTTCTAACGGCGTTGCCGTTCTTGCTGCCCTTGTGCCGACTACAGCTTTCAGCTTGCGCACTCACGCTAGAAGCTAGGAGCTAGCGGCAGGTCCAGCTCGCCCCTGTCCTTCTTCAAATCTCTGGAACTAGATTCGCCTTCTCAATGTTGCTGAGCGCAATCTCCACCGTGTTCACGCCCGACTTGCGGCTCTTGCTGTTCTGCTGCACCGCCGCAAGATCAATCGTGATCGTCCCGGTTTCAGCCTTCGAACCTTGCCCCGTCAAAAGCCTTCCCTGCCAATGCCGGTTGTTGCGGATCGGCTCGAAGGTCTGCACCTTTACCAGGCAACCCGCAAACCTCTCGAAGTCTTCCGGGCGGATCAGCTTTCGGTCCAGACCAGGTGAACTGGCTTCCAGCGTGTATTCTTCGCCGGGAACCAGATCTTCTACGTCCAGTAAAACCCCAAAATCGCGGCTGAACCGCGCGCAATCCTCGTGCGTCAAGCCGGAAAGCTGCTCCACCGCGAGCGAACCTTCCAAAAGTTTCTCCGGCAAGCCTTCAGCGCCGGCCTCAGCTTCTGCCTTTAATCGCGCCCGGCCCTCGGCGTTCTTCTCGAGCGTCACGCGCAGTGTGCGGTCCTTCTTCGAACCGGCAAGCTCGATATCCACCACGTCGAGCCCGTGCGAGGCGGCTACCCGCTGTGCCGCTTTCCGGATTTCATCCAAACTGACCGCCATCGATCCCCGCTGCCCCACTGGCAGCCGTCTTTCCCTCGTATCACGCTGATTTCAGGTGATTTCCGGGTGCAATTTGCCGCAAATAAAAAGTGGGCGATAAGCCCACTCCTCTCTCCGCCAGCCGGTGTGCACACGGAAAAAACCCTGTCGGACAAATTCGTCTGCACCGCCAGAATACCGCGAATCGCCGGGAAATTCAATGGGGACCGCGATTTCAGTAGACGCGTGATCCCCGGTGATCGAGACCAGAATTACACCGGATTTCCATCCGCTCACGTCGCTCGCTTATTCGCGGCCAAAGTTGTATCAACTCTCGTGATTTGCTTTGCGCGGCGCGCGGCGTGGCGCGACAATAGGTGGATGAAGTTGTTCCGTCTTTCTGCCCTTGCACTGCTTGTTTCTTGCTCGGCGCTGCCCCGGCTGCACGCTCTCTCTAAACAGTCGTCAGACGTGTTCCATGCCCGGCGTGTTGCGCTCGCGGCTAAGCTGCACGGCGGCGTGGCCGTTTTGTTTGCGGCAGAAGAATCGCAACTCGATTTCATGCCCTATAGGCAGGATTCGGATTTCTATTACCTCACGGGTTGGACGGAGCCAGGCGCCGCTCTCATGATCGTCGGCGATGCGCCGCAGGCAGCCTCGCCCCGGGTATATAGGGAAGTTCTGTTTCTCCCCGCGCGCAATCTGCGCATGGAAAAGTACACCGGCGTGAAAATGGACGCGGTGACTCCGGGTGTGGAGCAAGCCTCGGGCGTCGACCACGTCGAGTCGATGGCCGAGCTTCCCGTGGAGCTGAACCAGCTTTTATCCGCCGACCACTCGCTTTCCGCAAATCTCTGGTCACAACCGGATTCCGACGCTGCCAGGGCGCTGCTAGCTTTTACCGGCGTTGCGCTGGGATCGTCAACCGCTCCCCCGCAGCACGACGTCACCAGTCTGGTGATGCCGCTGCGCCAGATCAAGGACGAAGGCGAAATCGAGCTCATCAAGAAGGCTTCGGCAGCATCTGTCCTTGCGCAGCGCGTGATGATGCAGTGGTGGGTCAAGCCGGGTATGACTGAGCGCGCCATTGCCGGCGCCATGACTGCCGTCTGGATGGAAAATGGCTGCGAGCGTCCCAGCTATGCACCCATCGTTGGCTCGGGCGTCAATTCGACAATCCTGCACTACTCCGCCAACGACCGCACCATGCAGGACGGCGACATTCTCCTCGTCGACGCGGCTTGCGAGTTCTCCATGTACGCCGCCGACATCACCCGCACAGTTCCAGTAAACGGGCATTTCACCGCGCGGCAGCGCGAAATCTACAACATCGTTCTCGGCGCGCAACAGGCGGCCATCGATGCTTTTGTGGCCGGCAAATCCACCATCAACGACCGCGATCGCCAGGACCCGAACTCGCTTGACACGGCCGCATACAACTACATCAACACGCACGGAAAAGACCTGCACGGTCAACCCCTCGGAGAGTATTGGCTGCATGGACTCGGCCACATGATGGGCATTGATGTGCATGATCCCGCAAACTACCCGGTCGTCCTCAAGCCGGGGATGGTCTTTACGATCGAGCCGGGAATCTATATTCCGGAAGAAAGGCTCGGCGTCCGCATTGAGTGCGATTTCCTGGTCGGCGCCGATGGCAAGTTGATCGATCTCGATGCCGCGCTGCCCCACACCGCCGATGAGATTGAAGCGGCGATGCGAGCAAAATGAAAGTCAACGCGATGAGCGATAAGATGAATCGCAAAACGCAAGAATGAACCGCGAAGCAGAAACATGAATCGCGGAGCGTTAAAAAATGAGTCTCGACCCGCGCGACGCCATGCCTCCCGAACAACTCGAAACGCTCAGCCGCGTCTTCAGCGAGCAACTGCTCGCATGTCTCGACGAGTGCGCGCGTGGGCGGCGCGGGCTCTTCTCAGAGTTGGTTGACGACTTGGATGAAAACTCCTGGCCTGAAGCGGCCCGGCTGCGTGAGCTCGCGGTCGCCCTGCAAAACATTCTCGCCCAGCACGAAGAACGCAACGCCCTTTGCGACGAATTCCTTGATCTGTGCACCATCCATGGCGAGAGCCATCCCGGCGAGCGCAAGTTGGCGCGCGCATTTCTCGAGCGAATCGAACGCGGCGAAGTCGGCGCGCCGACAAACGAAAAGCTGCCGTGGTAGATGCGTGCGGCAAAGGCAATCGCATCCAAGTCGTGAAAGGCCCCTCAAATCTCCAGGCGAACCGATTGCCCGGGGATTGAGGGGCCATCTCTCTGAACAACTAGAATCGAATGCCGACCGTGACAGGAATCAGTTCCGTGGTCCCGAGTCCGTTGTTTTGAGAAATCGGCGGCGTGTGAATAAATGTGTAGCGCGCTTCGGCAAATACTTCGGAATGGTTTTCGCCATCGTTGCCGTACATGCTGGCGTCGCTGCCCAGTCGGTGGTAAATCCCTAAACCGGCGTTGCCCCCCCACTGGTTGGAGGTGAAAGAGCCGACGGTTACATTCACTTCGTAACCATAAAGGTCGCAGCACTCGTATTCGTTGAAGTTCGTGGACTTGTGGTAGTAGCCCCAGCCGCCGACCAGATAGAGGCCGTTCGTCCACTTCGGAGTGAGGTCGATCACGGGAGAACCGGTAATCGAGTTGATGTGTGCGTCACCGCCAGTGGTGCCCGCCGTCGCAATGAGACCTCCTGGTAACTTGTCGTCCATAAACTGATATTCGAGCAACGCAGACAGCACTTTGGAGAAGTGGAAACCAGCGCCAAACGTGAAGTTCCCGCCCCATGTAATGAATGGCGTGTCGTTGCCAATAGGGGCGTTGAACCCGCCACCGGCTTCAAATGCGAGGCCATGATGAAATAACCCATGATGGCCGCCGCCACCGCCGCCCTGGCCGTATTGGCCGCCGCCGGCACCATCAGAAGATGGACCGCCGAAATCCGCGCTGCCAGGCAATGAGAAATCGCTTAGTTGCAATCCTGAGGCGCTCAGTCCCGCCTGGCTGGAAGAGTAACCGCTCGAGCCGGATTGGTCTTGCGATGAAGCTGACTGGGCATTGGCAAAACTGGCTGCGAACAGACCCGCGAACGCAATCAAACCGGCGCGCCGCATGGTCGTCATCAAAAGGGGGAAGGCCATTGAAACCACCTCAAATACTGAATTTTGTTCAACTTCCGGGAAGGGAAATGCCTTTCAATGAAATTAGACACCGAAAATCGTTAGAGGTTGCCTTTGCTGCACTGCAGATTCCCTTTGGATGAGACGGGCAATATTCCAAAGGTCGAACTAGTGGCCATCTGGACGGCCGAGTCAGGTCACCTTGCGCACGAGTCGGTCGCGCCGTGGGCCAAAACGAAAGGCCGGAGCATTTGCCCCGGCCCTAACCCCTCTCCGTACACCGCCAGTTCCGCTTACCCCTGAATGTCGAATTGCTCCGGATGCAGAGTTGGATCGCTCTTCACCAGTACGTTTTTGCCTACCAATTCTTCAAGGTCTGTCAGCCAGCGATTGTTGTTCGCCTTCAGAACCTTCACCGTCTCGGGGTTAACGCGCAACATCACATCGGCGCTCTCAAAATGCTTCCGCATCTTGCGCATCTCGATATAAATCTCATTGCACACGGTGGCGGAGCTCTTCACCATTCCGGTCGCCTGGCAAACGGGGCAGGGAACGCTCAAGGTCCGTTCCAGTGACTGCTTCACGCGCTTGCGCGTAATGGCCACTAGTCCGAAATCGTTAAACTGCAGCACCTTTGTCGGGGCGCGGTCGTTCTTCAGCGCTTCTTCAAGCGCGGCCATCACCTTGAAGCGATTTCTGCGCTCGTCCATGTCGATGAAGTCGATTACGATAATGCCGCCCAGGTCGCGCAGGCGAATCTGGCGCACAATCTCCGGCACGGCGTCGAGGTTGGTTTTCAGAATCGTGTCCTCAAGCCGCGCTGACTTGCCCACATATTTTCCTGTGTTGATGTCAATCGCCACCAGTGCCTCGGTCTGGTTGATCACAATGGACCCGCCCGACTTCAGCCACACCTTCGATCGCAGCGCCTTCGAAATCTCATCCTGAATACCGAAGTGCTCGAAGAGCGGCGTCTCTTTCGTGTAGAGCTTTACGCGGCGCACCAATGATGGCGAGAAGCGATTGAGGAAGCGAACGATGCGTTCGTAGTCAGCCTCTGTGTCGACCCAGATGTTCGCAAAATTGGAGCTTACCTGGTCGCGCAGAATGCGCTCGATGAGCGAAAGATCGTGATAAATCAGTGCAGGTGACTTCGAGGATTCCGAACGCTGCTTGATGTCATTCCAAAGATTCATCAGGAAGCGCAGGTCGGCGCGCAACTCTTCTTCTGAGGCGCCTTCTGCCGCCGTCCGCACGATCAAGCCGCCGGTAGACTCGCCACGCTCGTGCATCAGGATCCGCTTCAGGCGATGGCGCTCCTCTTCGGAGGCAATCTTGCGGCTCACGCCCACATGCGTCACTGTGGGCATAAAGACCAGGAATCGCCCGGGAAGCGCGATGTGGCTGGTAATCCGCGCACCCTTCTTGGCGATCGGTTCCTTGGCGATCTGCACCAGGATTTCCTGGCCGGACTTCAGCAAATCAGAAATGATCGGCAGGTCTGTCGTCTGTGCCGAGCGGCGCGATGGTCCGCGTCGATTGTTCGGGGCCCCGCGGCCACGCTGCCCAGAGCGACCGCGGTCGCGGCCTCCGCGTCCAGGCGCTGGCTGTGTCCCCGCTGAGGTTCCTTCTCCATCTTCCGCTTCATCTTCCTCGACGCCTTTTTCATCGAAGTTCATCTGGATGCGGTGATCGAGATGAGCTTCCTGCAGCATCTCGCCCAGGTCACCTGTGCGCATGTTGCTGGGCAGCGTCTGTTCTTCGTAATCGTCTGTATCGTGATCGTCCGCCTTGTGCCGGCGTCCATGTGGCGCGGCGTCAAACTCCTCGCCCTCGATCAGTTCTTCTTCGACTACGCCGTTGCCCGGCGCATAGGTTGAAACCGGGGCAGCTACTGCAGCTTTGCTGGCAGCCTCCGCCTCGGCGTCCTTCTTCTTTTTTCCGAAACCGAAAAGCTTGAAGCCCGAGGGAGCCGAAGGATCGACACGGTGCGAGGCATCAGCGTCTTCTTCGCCCTCTGAAGCCGTCTCACCCGAAGCGTTGGGTTCTTCCTCACTGGACTCAAATCCATCCACACCTGGGTCATCGGATTCCTCCGCATCACCCTCAGCTTCATTGGTCTCTTCGTCGAATTCGTCTTCCTCTAATTCATCTTCTTCAAATTCGTCTTCCGATTCGAGTTCCGCTTCTTCTCGCGCGGCCGTCTCTGCCTCGCTTGGGAGCTGAACAAACTCCTCCTCGATCTCCTCCACCGTTTCTACGGGCGCAGATTCCGCTGGCGACGCGGCAGCCGATTCGCTCGGTGCTTCATGGCTGGTCGTCTCGAGTGCGCTCGGCCTCAATTGGGCTTTCCTCGACCGGCGCTTCTGCCCCTCGCCGGCGCAGTGAAAGAGATTCTCCCGGAAGCAAGCCGCTTCCGTCCCATGAGAGCGGAGCTTCGACAAGCGAAGCGGGCTTGAATTTGCTTGCTGGCCGCGGCGGCGCGGGAGGCTGCGGCGCAGTGGGTTCAGCGTCAGGGGCAGGCGTGCCGCCATACCTCGAAAGCGACTCGCCCGGCAGCACAAATGCCGCAGGCGCATGCTGCCCGCGCGCCGCCGGCGACGCTTCAGATGAATGAATCGCCGCGTCCTGTCCCGATGCAGGCGCGGAAGGTGCTTCTGCCGAGCGACCGGAGCCACGCTCGAATTCGGCTGGGGCTGACCGTTGATCGCCCGGGCCGCGGCCTCCACGGCGGCGATGCCGGCCTCTGAAGCGCCGTGAACCGGCTTCATCCGATTCCTCCGCCGTCCCCGATTGGTTTTGCGCAGCAGAAGCAGGCGTTTCCGTCGTCGTCTCTTCCGCGGCTCCTTGATCTATGCGCGGCTCCTGTTGGC
>CAVZCY010000003.1:0-82032 GCA_963773915.1 uncultured Acidobacteriaceae bacterium | reverse complement strand
CGGCCACAGACCGGTGAGGGTGCCCTCAGCTCCATCACCAATATCTACCGACGCCGGGAGATTTCCCTTCTACCGCGCCGGGAGGCGGCCTCTTCCCTTACACCTATACGGCGGCCCATCCAACCTTCATTTCCGGGCCCGGCGGCGCAACCGAAGCCATCTCCACGCGTTTCAAATATCCGTACGTCTACCAGTTCAATTTTTCAGTGCAGCAGCAGTTCCCCGGCCGGGTAACACTGACGACGGCGTATGTAGGCGCGCTATCGCACCAACTGTCCACCTTTCTTGACGCCAACTACGCGCCATATTCAACCGTTTTGGGGCCGCCCTGCTCTGGATCGACCGACCAAGCTAGCGGATGCGCCGGCAAAGTAGGCACCTCCGAGCGGCGTCAGTTCGATCCCTGTGTCGGAAATTGTCCCACTGGCGCGGCCGCTATCAACAGCGGCACCGGCGTGCTGGGAGCATCGATCACCGATTTGCTGTCGGACCTGACAGGCAGTTACCACTCCCTGCAAGTCTCGGCCACGAAGCAGCTTTCCCGCGGCTTCAGCGTCGGCGGAAACTATGTGTGGAGCCACGCGCTCGATAGCTTCGAAGGGTCTGAAGATGGAATTGCGAACCCGCAGGATTCCGGCTACCTGGGCGCTCCCTTCACAGCCAGCAACAACTCTTTGGGCGCCCTCGGCGGCGGAATTCGGGAGGAATACGGCCCGATGAACGCAGACCATCGCAACAGCGCCGCGGTGTCCGGCACATGGAACATCGACTACTTCCACGGCGACAATAACATCGTCAAGACACTGGTCAATGGCTGGACGATCTCGCCGATTCTCATTCTGACCAGCGGCGGGGTGCTCTCGGCAACCACAGGGGCCAACAATAGCTTTGACAGCTCCAACGCACAGCGCCCGGATGCTGTTGCCGGCGTGAACCCCGTGCTCAACCACCATCGCTGCCGCGTTTGCACCTCCGCTTCCGGGGCGAACGAGGTGAGCGCGTGGTTCAATACGGCAGCTTTCATACCGAACGGGCCTGGCGTGGCTGGCGGCATTGGCCCTGGCGGCGCCGACGGCAACGTCCACGCGAAACTCCCTCTTTGGTCCCGGTTTCAAAGACCTCGACCTAGGGATCTTCCGCAATATTACTTTCGAGCGGGGAATCGCGTTCCAGCTCCGCGGCGAATCCACCAATGCATTAAATTTGGTGAACCTCTACAACCCCACCGCCAGCCTTCGTCCGGCACCGACGGCAAATCACGTCGGCGACGGCACCCAGCGCCTGATCCAAGTCGGTGGCAGGCTGACTTTCTAAGCTTGCTGTTGCAGTTTTCCTTTTGCGCCCGCTCAATTTCGAGCGGGCGCAACTTTGTTAAGCGCTTCTCAATGTATTTACAGACCTATCGGGTTGCGGGCTTTGGTTGCGCGTCTGGGGGGCGGGTCTGGGGGGCGCGTGTTGGCGGTCCGAGACGGAAGTCGAGTTCCGCGAAGCCGGACCGGTCGAGATTAGGCTGCCAAGCCCGCGGAGTGACAAAATCAAGTTAGATCGAGAAGAGGAAAGTCGAGAAAAGGAAGGCGCCATGGACAAACTATCGAGAAGAGAATTCTGCTCCAAGACCGCAGGGACCGTGGCGACCGCAGCGCTGGGCGCAGCGGCAATTGTTGGATCGCGCAGGCTGATGGCACAGGCCCCAGCTCTTGAAGTCGAGCTGAAGATCGACTCCGCAACGAGCGTTGCGAGAGTGCCCGAAGATTACATGGGCTTGAGCTACGAGAGCGGGCAACTGGCTTATCCTGACTTTTTTTCACCGCGAAATACGACTCTGATTCAGATGTTTCGCACATTGAACCCGTCGGGCGTGCTGCGGCTGGGCGGAAACTTGAGCGAGTTTACGCTGTGGTCTGAAGTTGAACCAACGACTCCGCCGGATCCGAACGGATTGGTCGGGCCCGATCCGGGCCATCGCGAGCCGCGGACCTTTACTATTACGCCGCATTCCATTCGCAACCTGCAGGGATTTCTGAGCGCGACGGGCTGGCGATGCATCTATGGCCTCAATCTTGGCGGAGGCACTGTGGAGCAGGCGCTTGCCGAAGGCGGATATGTGGCCAGGACACTGGGACGGCAACTGATCGCAGTGCAATTCGGGAATGAACCTGATCTCTTCAAGCATAGGGATGAAGGAAACAAGCCGTGGACATTCGACGAATACCTTGCGAAGTGGAAGACATTTCGGGCTGCGTTTCATGAAAAATTGCCGCAGGTTTCGGTGGCGGGGCCGGACACTGCCTACAACCAGGAGTGGGTGAAGCAGTTTCTCGAGGCTGTTCCGAAGGAAATTGTGCTTGCAACGAGCCACTACTATTCGCTGGGGCCGCCGACCGATCCAACGATGACAATTGAACGGCTCTTGCGCCCCGGAGCCAGGTTCGACTCCTCTTGCCGGCAAGCGATGGATTCGGCGAAGGCAGCCGGGTTGCCGTTTCGAATGGCGGAAGGAAATTCCTGTTTCAATGCCGGCAAGCCGGGGGTGAGCGATACGTTTGCATCTGCATTGTGGGCGGGAGATTTCTGCCTACAAATGGCTTCACTAGGTTGCGTAGGCGTCAATTTGCACGGAGGAGCCAACGGCTACTACTCGCCGATTGTGGGCTCCATTGCGAGCGGCTTCAGTGCGCGACCGGAGTATTACGGCTTGATGCTGGCGCAGGAGTTTGCGGGGCGCACGCTGAAGAGGACAACATTCGAAACACAGGGAGCGAACATTACAGCCTACGCGGCCGGCGGGGAGGCGGCGTCGCGCCTGGTTGCCGTTTTTAACAAGGATGAGCGCGATGCCGCGGTCACGATTGGTGAAGCTTCAGGCAGATTCAAGCGAGGCACAGTTGGGCGCCTGGAGGCTTCGGCAATCGACGCGAAAGATGGAGTCACGCTGCAGGGAAGCTCGGTAGGAAGCGACGGACATTTTCACCCGCGTGCGGGCGAGTTAGTTGAGTCTCGTTCCGGAAAGGTGCGCGTTGGGGTTCGGGCCTACTCGGCTGCGCTGATTCGGCTTGAGTAGAGGGGTTCGATGTAAATGCGGACGATTTCGTGGCAGTGGGCGCATTTGTATCGCGCAGAGAGGCTTAGAAAAAACAAGCCTTTGAAGCCTAGACGGTTGCCTTGGTAGCTCCCGTGGAAATGCCTCCATCCACCAAAAGTGTCTGTCCGGTGATGTACCGGCTTGACTCCGAGGCGAGAAAAACGATGGCCCCATCGAGATCGTCGGGCCGGCCGGGCCGCTTTAAAGGAATGCGATCGCAAATATATTCAACCCATGCCGCGTTTTCATACAACACGCGATTTTGCTCGGTCTTGAACCAGCCTGGCGCGAGACAATTCACGGTGATTCCTCGACTGCCCCAATCGTCAGCGAGACTCATCGTAAGCTGCCGTATCCCGCCGCGGCTTGCGCCATAGGGGCCGAGCCCCGCGTATCCTTGCACGCTGGTGACTGATCCTATGTTGATGATGCGGCCGTAACCGCGCTGAATCATGCCTCGGGCAACTGCCTGGGCAACAAAGAATGAGCCGCGCAGATTCGTATCGAGTATTGTGTTCCAGTCATCCCAGCTGACTTCAATCGCGGGCTTGCGAATATTGCAACCGGCGTTGTTAACAAGGATGTCAATCTTACCGAAATGATCTTCAATCGCGGCGATGGCCTTTTGGATGCTGGTGTAGTCGCGCACATCCAAATCTGCACAGAAGACTTGCCGTCCGAGGCCGCGAATTTCTTCGGCGAATCCTGTTAGGTCGCTCTTTGTCCTGCTGGTTATAGCTAAGTCTGCGCCAGCGCGTGCAAGTGCTCGAGCAAAGTATTGGCCAAGGCCACGACTTGTCCCAGTTACCAGTGCGACCTGGCCGGATAAGTCAAACAATGAGTAACTCATGACTTACTACCTCGTAAGTATGTCGTTCAGGGTTCAAGCACAACCTTGAGCAGACCTGGTTCCCGTTCGTACAAACGATGAAACCACGACGCGCCATCCTCAAGCGGGGCGACGGCGGAGATCAACGGCTCCACGCGAACGGATCCGCTCGACATCAGCGAGATACTTTCGGGATACTCCCCCGAAGAGGCACACGAACCTTGCAGGCGAATCTGCCGTGTCACTGTCGATTGCAGGCCGAGCTCGACGGTTGGCGCGACATTTCCAATCAATGTTACGCAGCCGCCCTTCCTGACGCTGTCCAGAGCTAGCTTGACGGGGGCAGTACTCCCCACGCACTCCAATGCGGCGTCAGCACCGCGGCCTGATGTCAGATCGAGAATGTGAGGAATAACATCCGCGCCTCGGGAGTTGAATGTCTGTGTCGCGCCGAAGTTCCGCGCGATTTCCAGGCGGGAGTCATCCAGGTCGAGGACGTACACTTTTCCTGCGCCGGCCGCGCGAACCACTTGAAGAGTCAGCAGGCCAATCATGCCTGCGCCAACTACGACCACTGTGTCGTCGGGCGCTATCGGGGTAAGTGACACAGCGTGAACAGCAACCGAGACGGCTTCAATCATCGCGGCGTGCGGAAAAGGCATGCTGTGAGGCAAGTGGTAGGCGATGCGCGCGGGCACAGTAACGAACTCCGCGAATGCACCCATGCGCCGGAAGGCCGGGGTCGAGACGCCAATGACTTCGCGATGCTCGCAGAGATTGATCTGGCCCAGCCGGCAGTAAAAACAGTTGCCGCAGGATACCGTCGAGTCGAATGTTACCCGGTCGCCCGCATGAAAGTTCCCGACCGAGCTGCCGACGGATTCAACGATACCCGCGGCTTCATGCCCCATTACGATGGGAGGGAGCCGACGGCCAGTGCTGCCGTCGTATCCATGCACATCGCTTCCACAAATGCCGCAGGCTCGGACGCGTATCAATAACTCGTCCTTGTCGGGCTGCGGGGCCGCAAGGTCGACGATGTCGAGCTTTTTATATTCGGGAAGCAACAACGCCTTCATTTAATCTCCGTGTCGTGCCTGGGCTAGATCCGTTCCGCGAAGTGGAGAAACCGATCCGCTCCAATCTATCCGCCGCTGCAAGTCGATCCTGATTCGCAACCAATCAGGATAGAGCATAAGCCGGCGGCCGTTCGCTGGGCGGTTCAATCCTGCCGAGCAAAAACGCGTATGCGGCGATTCCGAGTGTCAGATAGATCGCCGGCACTGCAAACGCCCAAACAAAGGAGTGCCGTGCCGACACCAGGTAACCGGTGAGAATCGGCGCGGCGATTCCCGACAACTGGTTTGAGAAATTCACGATGCCGCCCACCTTTCCGACGTTGCTTCTGCGCGCGATGAGCGATGGAATTGACCAGCCAACCGGCGATGCCGCGGAGAGGCCTCCGATCGAAAGGCTGATCCAGATGAGAGCCTGTTGGGCGCTATGCGCATGAGCCGCGCCGAAAATGCCCAGCCCGCAGGTGGTCCCGGCAATCAAAATCACTCTGCGAACGAGGCTTGCGTCCCAACCACGAAGAATCAATGCGTCAACCAGCCAGCCGCCCACCAGAATGTCAAGGAACGTGGCAATAAGCCACGGGACGCTTGTGTATAGAAACGAATGGAGAAGATCTACGTGGAGCGCTATGGAAAGATAGCTCGGCAGCCACGTCAATAGTAGATAGAAAACGTAGTTATACGAACCCATTCCAATGGCCAACCCAATTACTTTGCGCTGCTTCAAAAGATAGCCGAGCGAGTCTGGTTCAGTGGCCATAACTGTATTCAGGGGTGGGATCCCATCTTCCGCGGCGATATAACTTTTCTCCAACTCGCCTAGCGCAGGATCCTCTTCCGGATCGCGGTAAATTCGCCAGAAGAGCAGAAAGTACAGAAAGCTGACAATGCCGGTGATGGCGAAGCTCCAGCGCCATCCGACGCTAATCAAGACAATTCCGATGAGAGGGACGCCGATAGCAGAAGCAAACTTTGCAGCTGAATCAAAAATGGAGGTGGCGAGACTGCGCTCCTGTTGAGGAAACCAGTAGCCAATAGCCTTTGCATTGGCGGGAAATGTCGGCGCTTCTCCGACTCCGAGCGCAAACCGGGCAGCGAATAAACCGCCAACACTTGGAGCAGCCGCGGCTGCGAACGAGGCGACGCTCCACAGGAATGTGCTGACGCGCCCGATACGCCGAACGCCGAATTTGTCGAGTAATACCCCAATGGGCAGCTGGCACAAAGCGTAGGTCCAGTTATATGCGCCCGAGAGATATCCGAAAGCGATATCCGAAATTCCAAATGCGGCAAACAGAGAGGCGTGTGAAACGGAAAGATTGACTCTGTCAAAGTAATTCACGAGCACGCCTATGCCGAGCAGCCAAGCGATTCGCCAGCGGCGTTTGGGCAGCTTTGACTGGCTATGGAACTCTGAATCCGTCAACAGCAGCCTTTCCGCGAAGAGGCGCGCTCCTGCGCCCGCGCGAGAAGCCTGTCATTCAGCAGTCCGCCACGAGATAACGCTTTCATTCTTACCTCCGATGAAAGACCACTGAAAGTGGATCTGCTGGCGGCCGTTGGAAATAGACCGGAAAAATGCTCGAAATAAAATGACAAGCCAGTATACGACTCACCGATCGCGCCTGAGTGGGAGGTTTTTCAACGCGGACCTGGTGGCATAACGCAACTATCCCAATCCGCACTGAGGTCGCCGACGATCTCTGCAGCGGTCATCGCATCGGTTGTGCGGCGAGAACTTAGTGAATATGCGCTTTTAGACCCGTGGAGCATCTGCCTTAAGAACAGAAGATGTTTTTTGGGTCCGTCCAGGACTTGCACAATATCTAAGAATAATGGTCGGGGCGGAGGGATTCGAACCCCCGACCCTCTGCTCCCAAAGCAGGTCAGAGCGTTTATGGAACTCTGTTGAAATTAAGTGAAAATAAGTGCTTTTGATTGAGAATGTTTACCGCGCCAGTACCGATCCCTGTTGATTCTGGTGGCTCTTGGGTGCTTTGAGAGCTACAAATTCGACTACAGTCAAAACGCTCTGTCAGAAATCCGCTCTTCGTTTGACTAGAGTGTGTTTGGCGCGGTTGACATGCTCTCGTACCGGCAATGATGGTCTTTAGCAACGAGAAGAGGCATGGTGGCCTAGTCGTTCCAGGGCGCCTGGGGGTGGACTGCCTGGTGAAATCGGTACCAGTAGGTATGAGACATACTGTTACGTTATCGCTGTTTGTTGGAACGGGCGGTTCGCAGCCGTCGCAGGTGGCCGATCAACTTCGCCATTTCATCCTTCGGAAAATGTCTCCGCCGTACCTGCGGCGATTTCTTGAAATATCTGAAATTTTACCCCAGACCAGCCGAGGCTGATGTTAGGCTCATTGTTGGTTATGGCCAGATGGATTCATGATCCGTCTACCGTTTGGGAACCGTTGGATTTGGGGCGGTAATCTCAGAATAGAGGCGTGCTACTCAAGTGAGCAAGAAACCTGTCCGTGCCCGCAGCGGCAAGCTCGGCCTTCGTGAAATTGCATCCGACGCCCAGGTAAGTGTTGCAACCGTTTCCCGGGTTCTCAATGGCAGCAATCGTGTCAACGAGGATTTGCGCCGTAAGGTCTTCAAGGCCGCCGCGCGGCTGGGTGTGGACCTTTCGGAGCGCAACAAGGCCAAAACGCTGGCTTTTCTGCTCAGCAATCGTACGGTCATGCACTCATTCCACTCCCGCGTCCTGCTGGGCGCCGAAGCCTACTGCGCGGAGCGCGGCTGGGACATGGTGTTCCTGTCTTTCGCTTATTCCAGCCATGTGCCGTGGAAGGACCTGCACCTTCCCAAAGCTATGCAGCACCGCGACGTGGTGCGGGCTGTAATCCTCGCCGGAAGCACCTCCACCAATCTCCTCGAGCTATTGAACAACAAAGGCATCACGCACGTCGTGTTGGGCAACAACGTCCTCGGCGAACATGAGCACCTGAATACAGACACTGTTTTCTCCGACGACATTCAGGGGAGCCAGGACATGACCCGCCGTTTGATCAGACTGGGTCATCGTCAGATTTGGTTTGTGGGCAACACGCGTCTGCCGTGGTTCTCACGGTGTTACGAGGGCTACGCTCGCGCCATGGTGGATGCGGGTCTGACACCACAACAGAGCAGCATCGACTCAGAGGACGACAACGAAAGCGGATACCTGGGCGCGAAGTCTATCCTTGGCCGCAGTGATCCGGTCACCGCCATCTTCGCAGGAAACGACCAGGCCGCCAACGGCGTATACAAAGGAATCCGAGATAGCGGACTGCGCATTCCCGATGACATCAGCGTGGCAGGCTGCGACGATACGATCGGTAATTTGCTTTTCCCTAGACTGTCGACGATCCGCGAATTTCCTGAACAAATCGGGAAGCGGATGGTGGAGATGATCCTCAATCGGATTGCGGATCCCACGCTGGAGCCTCAGCAGGTAACGATTCCGACCGAGCTGATCATGCGCGAATCATGCCGGTCCCTGGTGCCATTGACTGGCGGATTAGCCAACGATTCACTGGCCCAAATCTCGACTCCATAGAAGATGGGGCGGCTGACGCTGCAAGAAAATTCTCCGTATTCACTTCGGTTTTGCCTAAATTACCGCATTCAAAACACAGTCTGGCTTCAATTGCGTGCAGCTAAAATGGCCGCCAATCTCTGCTGCTCGCGGGCAAAAGCCGCACCGCCCTGCGATCTACGATTCCTGGGCTGGCGCCGGGCGCGGCTTCCGGATCAGGAGCAGAACAGAGACGGTGGCGAAGACCGGCATGATGCCGGCGACCAGGAATACGGGACGGTAGGAGAACCGGTCGACAATCATGCCGACGCCGAAGGTAAACGCGGCACCCACCAAACCGGCCGCCAGGCCGCTAAGCCCGGTAACCGTGGCAACCACATCCTGCGGCAGCAAGTCAGAGGGGAACGTGAGGCCCATCGTGGACCAGCTTGCAAATCCCCACAGCGCAAGGCAGATCAGCGCCAATGCGGTATAGGAGCTATGCACAGACGCGGCGGGGATGCCGGCCAGCATCGGCACACAACTGAACACGCAGACCCAGAGTCGGGCGCGGACGACGGACATTCCGCGGCGAATGCAATAGCCGGAGATCCAACCGCCGGTAAAGTTGCCGATGTCGGAGGCGACAAAAGGCATCCAGGCAAACATGGCGATCCGCTGCAAGCTGAAGCCGCGGGCGTCACTGAGATATTGTGGCAGCCAGAAAACGTAAAACCATCCAATCGGGTCGGTGAGTGCGCGGCCGATCACAATGCCCCACACGTTGCGGTCGGCCGCCAATTGCAGCCAGCGTTGCACACCGCCGCGCGAGGATACGGCCGGGGCATCCTGGCCGGCGCGAATATAGGCGACCTCAGCGGGAGAAACTCGGGGATGGCTGGCGAGTGGATAATAGACGCGCAGCCAGACGGCGAGCCAGAGAAAGCCCAGCAGGCCGGAAAAGACAAACGTGGCGCGCCAGCCAAAAGCCAATGCCACCAGGGGAAGAATGAGCGCGGCCAGCGCACCGCCCACGCTGGAACCGCTATCGAAGATGGCGACGGCGATGCTGCGCTCCTGGCTGGGAAACCACTCGGCGACGGTCTTGCTGGCGCCCGGCCAGTTGAAGCCTTCGCCGATGCCAAGCAGGAAACGGAATGCAGCGAAGCCGAAAACAGAATTTGCAAGACCTGTGAAGATATTGACCACAGACCAGAAAACGACGGCCAACGCAAGGCCGATTCGCGTCCCCACCGCGTCAAGAACAATGCCTCCCAACAGCCAGGTAAACGCGTAGGAGATCTGAAACGCTCCGAGGATCGTGGCCAGGTCGGTGTGGCTGAGATGAAACTTCGCAGTAATAACCGGCGCCAGGATGGAAAAGGTCTGGCGGCTAACGTAGTTGGTGACGGTGGACAGAAATAGTGTCCAGACAATCCACCAACGAAGGTGGCCGACGGCGGCAGTGGGAGACGGAGTGACCGTAACTTGCGCGACAGGAGTCTGATTCATTCAGGAGGTCCGCCAATTATGGATGATCTGCTATGAAATCCTGGTGGATTGTCGAGGGTGCGGGCGCTCAAAACTCGGATCAATTTCGAATCGCTATCGATTTACAAAACCCCGGTTATTTCCTATGCCGACGCGTCAAAAGGGACGACACGGGCAGGATAGAAATCTCGTTCATCGCGATTTCGTCCACCGCGGTTCATCTCGGCGGGAAAGTTTCCTGGAAGACCGCCATTGGTCGAGTCCAAAGAACTCAGCCGGCAGACCCAGGCCATGCGACGCACATCCTTTGCTGAAAATGAAAAAACCTGAAACGAACCCCGAAATCAAGTGCCGCCGCTGGAAAAGGATGGCTTGCGGCGAATTACCAGCGATGGGGACACATTAAACACGAATCGCGGAAGTGTCAAGAAGATTTCAAGTTAGCGAGAAAATTTTCCGCGCTTGCGACAGCCTCGGCCATTTGAATTCACTCAGACGCGATAATGGACGTGATGAGGATCGCCCGTAACCAAAGAGGATTATGCGGCAGTTGGACATTCGTTCTGATGAGAGACAGCCAGCGGTGTGTTGATTGGCTCACCTAGATCAAGTCCTGGAAGCTCATTTTTATGAGCCGGCTGAATATTTTCCTGATCTGTGTAAAATTTCTCTTGCACGAGAAATATTCTCCGTGGTATGTTGCGTACATCCACTACGGAGGAGTTTCCTCAGGGGTGGCGGGGAAATACTCGATTCGAAGGAAAGGGTGAGGATTTCCGTCGGGAATCTGCATTTTCTTCAGGCGCCAAGGCTCAACTAATTCCTCTTCCCGGCTCGCGAGTTGTGGGAACGTCGCACAGGTCAACGCAAGGCCTAGTTAGAACAACTTTTTTTCAGCGGCTGCACCGGCCGAACCAGCGAACCACATAGAAACTGAAAAGCAAAAAGGAGAGATTGTGGAAGGTGTATCAGTCAAGCGGCTTCAGTTTGGAACTCTAAAGGTCGAGATCTATCCCAGTAGCAAAGCAGCGGGCCTGGAAGCAGCACGAGCGGCGGCGAAATCAATGGCAGAGCTGGCGCAAACGAGAGACACCGTAGGAGTGATATTTGCAACCGGAGCTTCGCAATTGGCAGTTCTCGACGCACTCTCCAGCCTCCCGGATGTCCCGTGGAGCAAGGTTCGCGGTTTTCATATGGACGAATACATTGGCATTTCTCAGGATCACCCGGCATCTTTCCGCCGCTATCTGCGTGACAGGCTAACAGCAAAGGTGAAAATGAAGGAGTTTTTTGAAATCGATGGAGAGGCGCCGGACCCGGAGAAAATCTGTCGCGAATATGCGGCAGAGATCAGCTCTTCAGACCCGCAGTTGTGCCTTCTTGGTGTTGGCGAAAATGGCCACCTTGCTTTCAACGATCCCATGGTGGCTGATTTCCAGGACCCTTCAGACGTAAAGATCGTGCAATTGGATCAAGTTTGCCGGAATCAGCAGGTGGAAGAGGGATGGTTTTCGACGGTGGAGGAAGTTCCCGAGCGTGCGATCACGCTGACCATTCCCGCACTGTTCCGTGTGCCGCAGCTGATTGTCAGCGTTCCGGGCAGGCGCAAGGCGAAGATTGTCCGCAGCACTCTCGACGGACCGTTGTCGACGGAATGTCCAGCCACCATCCTGCGCACTCATCCCAATGTAACCATGTATTTGGATCCAGAGTCCGCATATGAGTTGGACGAAGTTCTGACAACCCATTAGTGCCGATGCAAACGATTGAAGGAGTCAACAGAACAGGGCGAACCGCAAACCGGAGAGGAGACACTGGGAAATGAGCAACGAATCGATCCCCAACAGTGACCGCAGAGAGTTCCTTAAGCAGGCGGCAGGCACGGTGATTGCCGCAGGATTAGCCGGAATGCCGGCGCGCTCCTATGCGCGAATTATCGGAGCGAACGATCGCATCCTGATCGGGCAGCTGGGTTGCGGAGGCCGCAGCTCGGGACATGTCCACATGGTCCAGGAGGCAGCCAAGCAAACGCCCGTGGAAACGATGGCGGTCTGCGACCTCTGGAGTTTGGCCCGCGAGGCGCGCGGCGCGCAGGTCAAGGCAACTTTCAATAACGAACCGAAATCGTACCAGTACATCGAACAGATGCTGGCGAATAAAGATATTGACGCCGTGATGATCGCAACCCCCGATTTTGCGCATGCCAAGCTTTGCGCCGAGGTGGTTAAGGCTGAAAAGGATTGCTACGTGGAGAAGCCGTTTGCCAACGTGCTTTCCGAGGCCAAGGAAACCCGCGACATCGTCAAGGCCTCAAAGCAGATGGTGCAGATGGGATCGCAGCATCGCAGCGAGCCCTTCCAACTGGCCGCTCGCGATGTCGTCCGCTCCGGCCGCATAGGCGACGTTGTTCATATCGAACAGGAATGGAATGTCAACATGGAGCGGTGGAGGTGGGTGGGCGCCGATACCGGCGGAGGCCCCTCCGCGAGTCGATCAGGGATGATGGCGAAATTCGCCGCCGCCTCTCCCGAGGAGCGGGAGAAGATGATGGCGGAGTATCGCGCCCAACGCAGCCAAATGGGTGAACGCGAGCTGGCCAAGTACGCCGATTGGCAGCAGGAACTCTGGGGCAAACCTTCGGCGCTCAAAGAGGAAGATACGGATTGGAACAGGTACCTGCTCGGCAAACCTTACCAGCCTTTCGATCCTCACGTGTACCTGGAATTTAGGCTTTACAAAAAATTCTCCTCCGGGATATTCGACCAATGGATGAGCCACGGCTGCGACCTGGTGCATCTGTTCACCGACTCGCTTTATCCAACAAGCGTGGTGGCCAACGGCGGAATATATGCCTGGAGGGACGGCCGCGAGAATCCCGATACCGCTGTCGCAGCGGTCACCTACCCCAAAGGTTTTCTCTACACGTATAAGACAGTCTTTGGAAACAGCTACAGAAGTTTCTCGAGAATTATGGGCACCAAAGGCACCATGGTCAACTATGGCGGCGAAGGAGCTTCTCTGTGGACAGTCAGCAAAGAGGGCGGCCCGCAGGAGTCAGGCGGATCTGTCGACTACACTGGCGTGCCAATTGTCTCTCCACCATCGGATGGGGAAGAGGTAGTGATGGTGGACGGTAAGGCGGGGGACGGGCGCGGGCCAGGAGATGACAGCGTTGTTCACATCATGAACTGGCTCAATTCGATTCGCTCCCGGCAAATCCCGAACGCAAACGTGGACTTTGGATTCGCGCACTCGATCGTGATTATCATGGCCGCGCATTCCTATTGGAGCGGCAAGAAGCTCTATTGGAATCCAGAGACCGAAGAGATCATGGACGCTCCAATGTACAGCCAGCTTTAGCAGACAGGTTTAGCAGACAAAACACGCATCGCTAACTGCACTGGATCTGCCGGGGAGGTCAACTTGCCTCCCGCGGATGTCCCGACAATATTCGCATCGCTAACTGCACTGGATCTGCCGGGGAGGTCAATTTGCCTCTCGCGTACGTCCCGACAAAACTCTAAAGGAGGCCACATGCGTAACCTCGTTCCGAGTGGAAAGCCGCACTTCTTCCGGTGGATTCCAATCTTTTGCGCAGCAGTCACCGTATTCACCGCCGCTGCGCTATTGCCCTCACAAACGGCAGGAACCGCGAGCATTCAAGGCGTTGTCACGGACGACTCCGGGGCCGTCATTCCGAACGTCCCGGTTACTGCCATCAATATGGCGACACACGTAAAGCACGTTGCGCTGTCCGACGGCCTCGGTCTGTATAGCTTTCCCAACATTCCGATTGGGAGCTACAGCATTGACGCTTCGGCCAGAGGATTCTCAAATTATCATCAATCCGGCATCACTCTGGACGTTGGAAGCAGCATCGCCGTCAATATTGCGCTAAAGGTCGGCGCCGAGGCGCAAACCGTGGAGGTCCAGGCCCAAGGTTTGCAGCTGCAGACTGAAGATAGCACCTTAAAGCAAACCGTTGATGAAAAGACGCTCACTGAAATGCCGTTAAATGGAAGACAGATGACGAACCTGGTCACGCTTATGGGCGGAGCTGTCGCCGCTCCTGGTAACGATATAGTGGGGTCCAAAACCTTTTACAGCTCTGTTGTCATCTCCATTGCCGGCGGACAGGGGAACTTTACCGATTACCGGCTGGATGGAGTTGACAACAACGATTACATGACCAACATCAATTTGCCCTTTCCGTTCCCCGATGCGGTGCAGGAGTTCAGCGTGGAGTCAACGGACCTGGGCGCGAGCCAGGGATTGCATCCAGGCGGACTGGTCAACGTAGTCACGCGATCCGGAGCCGATCAATATCACGGCACCGCATTCGAATTCATCCGCAACAACTTCATCGACGCGGATAACTTCTTCTCCGTGTCAAAAGACACATTGCACCAGAACCAGTATGGCGGCGTCTTCGGCGGCCCGATCATTCACGGCAAGTTATTCGCTTTCGCGGGATTTCAGCACACGAAATCGGATCAGAGTTCGGCGGACACGAAAGCTTACATTCCTACGGCGGCCATGCTTACCGGAGACTTTTCTACGGTTGACGGGGCGGGGTGCATTAAAGGTGGAGCTATCCAACTTGTCAACCCGTGGACTGGCGCGGCGCTGAATGGGGACCAGATCGACCCGAGTTACTTTACTTCGCAGGCGAAGGCCCTGCTCAAGTACTTTCCAACGACGGCCGATCCCTGCGGGCTTTATACGTTTGCTATCCCCAACCAAACCGAAGAAAACCAGTTTGTTACTCGTACCGACTGGACGATCAATCAGAAACACAGCGCTTACGGCCGCTACTTCCGCGACTACTATCAGCACCCATCGTTCTATTCGCCAACCGACATTCTTATCACCGACTCCAGCGGCAACTTCGAGACGGTTCAGGGTCTTGCGTTAGGCGAAACCTGGTTGCCTACGTCGCGATTTGTAAATTCAGCACACGCATCGATTACGTTGCGCGATATCCTCCGCGGTCCCGCGGCGACGGGCATCAACGCTGACACCATTGGTGTCGACGCCTATCAGTCGGCTCCCAACTATTTGCCGATTTCAGCAACGAACAAATGGACGCTCTACAACGGAGCTCCGGCTTTCTTCGCCGAAAATACGGTCTCGTTTACCGACGACGTAAGCTGGATGATGGGGAGACACCAGATTGGATTTGGTGGAGAATTTACGCGCTCTGAGTTCAATGAGAACAACGTCTACCAGGGAAATGGGGTGTTTGCGTTCAGCGGTGTCTTCTCGGAGTATGGTCCCACCGAAGCCGGTACTTCCGGCACCGGGGAAGACGCAAATCTCGATTTCCTGACCGGAGCGATGTCTTCTTACTCGCAAAGCGCTCCACAGCTGGATGCGTTGCGCGCGCCCATTCCAACGCTGTATGCGATGGACACCTACCATGCCAGCAAGAAGCTGGTGCTCACCGGCGGCGTGCGCTGGGATCCCGAGTATTTCCCCACGGACTTGTACGGCCGCGGTTCGACGTTCAACTTCAACAATTTTGTGAACGGCGTTCAGAGCACGACGTACGTAAATGCGCCGGCGGGGAGCTTATATTGGGGAGATCCCGGAGTTCCAAAGGCGTTTACACACGGCTCGTTGCCGCAGTTCTCACCACGCCTGGGAATCACCTACGATCCGACCGGAACGGGAAAGACAGTAATCCGGGTGGGTGGCTCAATGGTTTATGACCTGGTGTGTTTCTTCATGGGCCAGAACATGAACGAAAATCCCCCGTTCTCCGTGGCATCGAGCACTGTTCCAGTCGGCCAACCTTTGGCTTTCTCGGCGCCCTGGTCGAACGGCTCGGTCACCACCAATCCGTTTCCGCGACCGCCGGTGCCGTCGCACTCCACCACATTTCCGAAGGGGGGACAGTACATCATCCTCGCGAACCAATTCCATCCGCCGCTTATGACGCAATACACATTAAGCGTGCAGCGGGAACTGGGCCGCAACTGGCAACTGCAGGGCGACTTCATCGGGAACCGGACTTCGCATAATAGTTATTCCTATCCGATGAACGATTCTGTCTATATTCCGGGGAGCTCGACACCGAGTAATGCCGCGTCGCGTTACTATTTGACGCTGCAGAATCCAACCTGGGGCCCGTACTATGCCGGCGGAGGCTCCAAGTCGGAGTACGTGCTAACCGGAGCGAACGCGAGCTACCAGGGCCTCATCATGACCATCCAGCACCGCTCAGCGAACTTTGTCTTCATGTCGAACTACACCTATTCTCACTGCATCGACGTCGAGGATAGCCAGGGAGATACCGAAGGCGCTACAGTGCAGGACCCGAATAATATCCAGGGAGATAAGGCGAACTGCGGCTTTGACTTCAGGCATGTATTTAATATGAGCCTGGTAGCCTCAAGCCACTTCAGCTTCAGCAACCGGCTGTTGTCAACGGTAGTCAACGATTGGCAAATCTCTCCTCTGATCCATGCTACCGATGGCACGCCGCTGAATGTGACGCTCGGTGTCGACAACTCCTTGACCGCCGAGGGGGAAGACCGTCCAGACCTGGCCAACGGATCGCTGGTATATACAAACACCAAAATTCGGGCTGGAGCAGCCACTAACGCACAATACCTAAGCCCGAAGACTGCAGGGGCATTTTCTACATCCCCGCTGGGTACGTTTGGCACCCTGGGAAGAAATGCATTCCGTGGGCCCAAGTTCTTCCAGTTCGACAGCGCGCTGGTTCGCTCGTTCCCTATACGCGAGAGATTGCAGATGATGCTGCGGCTGGAGGCATTCAACGTGCTGAATCACCCGAATTTTAACGTGCCTGGCGCTTCACTGGCCTCGAGCACCTTTGGGGAAATCACGTCTGAGGCGACTTACGGCCCGAGGATCTTCCAGGGCGCAATTAAGTTGAGCTTTTAGGTCGCGCTAAATGGGTCTCTGGATTCGCCAGGGTGCTGCCGCAGCGTTTTTTGAACGAAGCGTTTGCGGGCAGCTTCCTGGCGATTGTCTTTTTGTCCTGGTGCACGGGTTAATTGGGTCTGAGCAGGTGAGAACAAGCCGAGACAGGACGGGCACCCATCTGTATTGCCATTATCGACAGCCATCGCGCCATGAGCTTTGGAGGGCCGCTACGCCTAAAAGCGAATACATAATGGCTCATTCTTATAGACGAAGGGGCCGCTCGACCAGGAATGGCGCATGAGTTCCCCCGTCCGCGTCTTTATGGCTCTGGTGCTCGGTTCTTTTCTGGGATACGCGTGCAAACGCAGCCCCTTCCCCCTGATGCACGATATCCCTGCGCTGATTGAGCCTCTTGCGCGCCTATTCATCAACGCGATCCTGATTTGCGTCATTCCCCTCGTTACCACCAGCCTCATCGCTGGATGCGCCGTCACCAGCTCTGCCAAACTCGGCCGTCTCGCGGGCAGATTGCTAACGATAATTCTCGCCTACCTTGTTGCGTCGGCTGTTTTTTCAGGAGGAATTGCATTCGCTCTCTTTCACTATTTGTCACACGTTATTGGCCGCGGGTCCATCGCCACCGCCGGATCTTCTATCCCTGCCGTCGCCGCTCCCACATTTGGCTCCTTCCTCGTCGGCCTCGTACCCGCCAACATTTTCAAGGCCGCTCAGGACGGCGCCCTTCTTCCTCTGGTTCTTTCTTCCGTCGCATTGGGCATCGCCATTTCGCACCTTCCAGATTCTCAGCGCGTCCTTCTTACCCGTTTCTTCCGCGCGTTGGCAGATGGCTTCACCATTCTGATTGGCGGCATTCTCAAAACGGTTCCGATTGGAGTCTTTTGTCTTTCCGTAGGTCTCGGCGCATCCGTTGGAGTAAGTGGCGCGAGCTGGCTTGTCAGCTACGTGGTTGCCATGTGCTTCATCACCGCGACGTTCATCCCAGCCATTCTCTATCCCAGTGTCGCGATCTTCGGCTCATTGAGCATTCCCAAATTTATCCGAGCGAGCGCTCCGGCGCAGGCGATTGCTTTTACTTCGCGCTCCTCGCTCGCCGCGTTGCCTGCCTCGTACAAGGCGGGACACGACAGCCTCAATCTTCCAGATGACGTCTCCGCTTTTTTCTTCCCTTTTGCCGCATCGATATTTCACGTGGGCGGCTGCATCGTGCAAATGGTCGGGGTCTGCTTCCTGGCAGGTTTTTACGGAGTGTCTCTCTCCCCCACGCAGTTCGCCGCGCTCACCCTGAACGCCATCGCCGTTAGCATGACCACCCCGGGCATACCCGGCGGCGCCATTATCGTGATGTCGCCCATGCTTGCCTCCGCGGGTATCCCACTTGAGGGCATGGCCATGTTACTGGCTGTCGATACCCTCCCTGACATGTTTCGCACTACAGTCACCGTTTCGTGCTGGCTGGGTGCGGCAAGCCTGCTGAAACCCCAAACACATCCGGCCGCGATCGAAGGCGCGTTCGCGGCTTCAGGCGTCTCTGATTCTGATTGTTAACGCACGGTTCGTCCAGCCGTTCCCATCCCCTGCGAGCATTCTGTTGTCTCTTTCTTCAGTGTCCTGAAAGAATTCCGCAGCAACGCGAGAAAACTCAGGCTTGAGAGGAATCGGCGTTTCCTGAATAATCTCCCATTGAGAACCGTCCGCTTTGAGCGCTTCTTCGATTTGCCGCTTCCCAAGGATCGACCACAGGACGACGACGGCGTCAGGTTTTGGCGGTTTGAGACGGGCATACCACTGGGAGAAGTCGCGCGCCAGCTTTAACCCGTCTCGGCCAGCTAAACGGTATCTGGCTCGAATAGGATCGGCTCGGTTTTTGGACAATTCACTTGGGCTTGCGAAGTCCTCGGGAAACTGCGGGAGGCTGAAAACGACCATATCGTGTTGGGCCACGACTTCCGGGGGGATTCGATCGAAGGGCATTGCATCCACGACATCGACTTGTGATGGAGTAATGGCGCCTTCGTCAATTTTAAGTCTGACGTTGGAGCGAGTGATGTCAATCCATTCAGGCAGAATGTCAACGAAGGTGACAAAGCCGGCCTTCTTCTCAACGAGGCAGTAGATACCGATAATCCCGGTGCCGCAGCCGATATCCAATAGCTTCTTTGTACGTGGTTCGGCGGGAATGGTTTCTGCCAGAAGTTGAGAGAGCCTGGATGGTTTCTCACAACCACAATCGCCGATGTAGGACTGCCACCATTCCGTCAGACTCACTAGCCTCATCTCGCTCATACAGCCTTTCTGAATTGCGACATTCTGATACCACGCTCTCGAAGGGCGGTCTACAATATTTTTCCGGCTGCCTGATTTACGGGATCGTTGAAATCAGTTTGATCGATGACGCCACATTGATTGTTAGCTTCAGCGACCTTCGCGATGACCTTGCTGATCTTGTTGCCGATCTCCTTGTTCCCTTGGAGTGCAAGCATATCGGCGCAGTTCGCGCAGGTCGCGACTTCGACCATGGCGTCTTTAGTCTGGCATATTTGTCGGAGACATACTTTACGATGTATTGGTAGGGGCGGAGGGATTCGAACCCCCGACCCTCTGCTCCCAAAGCAGATCATAACAATTATGGAAACCTGTTGAAATTGAGCGAAAATAAGCGCTTTTGATTGAAAAGTTTGCCGCACTCATGCCGATCCCTGTTGATCCTTGTAGCTTCTGGATGCTTTGACGGGCACAAAATTGACTACAGCTGGAATTCTCGGTTGGCGTCCGTTCGGGTACTTTTCAAGCAGTGCAATTCACGATTTTCGTCATATTCCTTCCGCTAAGCCGACTTATCAGTACTGATCTTTTTAACGTGAACGGCCACGGTTCCGAGTTGTTGCCCAAGTAGTGACTGACGGACGGCCGATGATCCCCGAAGAACGCACCAAAACGCTCAAGAATCTCCATCTCGATGCGGCTGCCACAAAACACAAGCTCAGTTCATGGTAGGGAGATAACATACAACAGTAGCTGAAAATGATCCCAAATAATTGATCGCGTCTTAAGGAAGCCCTCGGCGATTTGCGACCAATAACGCGATAAATATGGGCACGCTCTCGGTTCACGAAAGGCGGGCCGAGCGCCGCACGCTTGAGGTTTGGCGATAGGCCCATACGCCGTAGATGGTTCCTGCCAGGATCACAATGTAGAAGGGGATATGGATGATTGTTGCCAGCAAGGTGAGCCCGACGAGAGGCAACCACGGTGCACTCGCTCGCCACGCTGTTAAGCGCGACCTTGTTTCGAGCAATTCCAGAAAGAACAGGAACACGAAGAATGTGATGACGTCAACGCACGTCGCTCCCATATGAATCTGCCATCTCGGGAATATGCCTATCTGACTCGCGTACAACTCCAAGAGGTCGGGAAGGAATATCTCAACGGCAAAGAAGGCGCAGGCACCCCCAAACAGTGCGACAAGCAGCGTTATCGCGGTGTGGTGATACTCGTGACTCGGCCGCTTCTTCCGCGTTGCCATCCAATTCTCCCGCCAAGCAATTCGATCCTCAACTCCTGATCGTCAGAACCGGGCACGGAGCATCTACGATGATCCGAAAGGCTCCGGATGTTCTCATCTCCATGCCGATATGCGAAGTCTTCCGGATGCCAAGCACGAGGAGTTCGATCGATCGCTCCCTGATGTGTTCAAGGATTTTGTCGTGCGCCCCGCCGACGGCTAGAAAAGTTCTTGGATCGCAGAACTCTCTGGCAGATTGCGGCACAAGGGCGTCAAGAGCGTTGAAGAAGCGGGACTGAAGTTCGGATAAGCGATCAGGATGTTTAATGACGTCGTCCTCAATCACGTTGAGCACATCGATCTTCGCCGCAAAAACCTCAGCGAATGTAACCGCGTAGGTGGCAGCATTGGCGGCCGTCTCAGTAAAGTCGGTGGCAAAAAGAATTCTCTCGAAAGGGAACGTTTGCGAGGACAAGGGCTGAACGTGAGGTCCCACGGTAAGCGCCGGCCAGCGGGTGGACCTCAGGATTTTCTCCGCGGTCGAACCGATGATTCCCCGATCGAGCCGGCCTCGGCCATGCGTCCCGAGAACGATCATGGAAGGCTCAAGCCTGTCCGCCAGAGCTGGAATCACATCCTCCGGAGCGCCTTCAAGGAGCGTGGGAATGATATCGATTGAACGTGCTCCCAGAAGATCTGCCTCTGTCCACAGATGATGCGTCAAGCTCTCTCTCTGCTGGCTTAATTGCCTGTCACCAATTTCAACTTCCATCGCGGCCTGTTCCAGTGTGAAGGCATGAGTCACCACAAGCTTCGCTGAGAAATAGGCGGCCAAGCGAGCGGCGTAGAGGCCCGCGTTCCTGGAGCAAGGAGAAAAATCTGTCGCATAGATAACGCTTCTCAGGTTCAATTCGGGCCTGTCGCCAATCACTGGCATGGTGGCAATCTCCTCGAAATAGAGTTCAACATCAGAATGATCGGTACGATTGCCTCTCGCGGAGATATGGATACGTTCCGGTAAAAGGTAGAATCCAACGACGACGGAGATGACATGGCAATCCTCACGACGCTACTGGCCGGTCTGGAATCGCACTACCGCCAGCGCGGTTTGATAGGCGTAGCGGGCATTGGCATAGGCAATCTCCGCCTGCGTTTGTGCAAGTTGCGCCTGGGTAAGCTCCACGATGCCGCTCAAGCCGATCTTGTACCGCGCCTGTGAAAGATCGAGAGCCATATTCGACTCTTTCAGCATTTCCTGAGTGACACCGATGCGCTGGAATGCGTTCTGCGCGTTCAGGACCGCGGTGCGTAAATCGCGCGCAATCACATCGCGCAAGTTCCTCACTTGTTCACCGGCTGCTTTCGCGCGCAGCTTTGCCTCCTGTGCGCGGGCGTTGTTCAAAAATCCATTGAAGATTGGAATACTGATGTTTGCGCCGGCTGCGCCGTACCACGAGGATTGAATCTGATCCGCGCGCACCGGAGTGGCTCCTGCCGCAGCCAATGCCGAGACGGTCGGCATCCATAGATCGCGCTCAGCGGTGCTGAAGTGGCGGGCAGCCGTGTAGTTATAGTTGAGCGCGGCAAGATCGGGACGCGCGGTGAACGCCGTTTGCAGCAGAGCGTCGGCGTCCTCGGGCGCAGGGTCAGGACTGGCAGTAGTTTCATCCACGAGCGTATATTGCTCATCCTGTTCGGAGCCCAACACGGTGTTCAGGCTGGCCATGGCGTCGGCAGCATCATTCCGGGCGTCAAGCAAAAGCAATTTTGCTTGAGAGAGTTGAACATCAGCAAAACTCAGATCGAGATCCGACCGCAGCTTATTTTTAGCGAGAGCGCCAACCTGATCTACGGTCGCCTCGCGCTGGTTTACGGTTTCTTCCGCCACCTTCAGAACCGCCTGGCTCGTCAGCGCCTGATAGAAAGCCTGATCCACCGTCAGCGTGATGTCGAGCTCAGTGGCTCGCTCGTTTTCAAGCTGCGCCTTGGCGTTCGATTGCGCGCTGAGCACCAGGTTGTGCGTGCGCCCGAAGTCGGTGATGAGTTGGCTCACCGACAAGCCGCCCGCCGCTCGGTTATAAACGGATGGATTATTCAGCAGGCCCGCGGTGATGCGGCTGTTTTCGTGCGCGCCCACGGCGGTCAGGTCGCCCTGTACCGTGGGCAGTTCGGCAGAGCGCACTTCGCGCGTTACCTGCGCCTGCGCCAGCGCTATCAGCCGCGCCACGCTGATGTTTGGGTTGTGCGCAATCGCCATGCGCTCTGCATCCGCAAGCGTCAGCCGCGGTCCCGAGGGCGCAACTGGCTCAGTGGGCGACTGAGCAGCCGGAAGTTGCAGCGAAGGCATTGGCACCGCTGGCGCCTGCGCCTGTTGCGAATGCACTGCGCACGGCAACAAGATCAGTAACAGAAATGTGCATGTGGCAGGGAACGATTTTCTTCTTAGGTGTTCAGTCATGCCTGTTCCTCCGCGACTGCGGCCTTTGCTTCGTCGCGCCCATGGATCACCAGGTACACCGCTGGAACGAGGAACATGGTGACGACAACGGAAAGCGCCAATCCGCCGATGATGGCGCGCGCCAATGGCGCATACTGTTCGCTGCCGGCCTCCAGTCCCAACGCCATCGGAATCATGCCAAGCAGCGTGGCCAGCGAGGTCATCAAAATGGGGCGCAGACGAACCTTGCACGACTCCACTACCGCGGCCTTCAACCCCATGCCCTGCTTGTGAAGAATCCCAGCGAACTCGACGATGAGGATGCTGTTCGACACCACGATGCCGGCCATCATGATCACTCCCATCAGCGACATGATGTTCAGCGAACTGCCGGTGACGAGGAGGATGAGCGCGACGCCGGCAAGCCCCGGCGGAATGGCCATCAGGATGATGAAAGGATCGATGAACGAAGCGAATTGAGCCATCAAAATCAGGTAGACGAGCAGGATGGCAATGATGAGGCCGATGCCGAAGTCGTGGAATGCCTGGTTCATGCTCACCACAGCACCCCTGACATCGATCACCGTGTTTTTGTCGTGCTTTGTATCAGCCAGTAGACGATCGATTTGCGATCCCACACCTTGCAGTGCCTCGCCCTTGGTGGCCACATAAATATCGATCACGCGGCGAATCTGGTTGTGGTCGACTTCGGTGGGCGTGTTGATCTGCTGGATATCGGCAACCGCCCCGAGCGGCACGTAGCCGGCCGAGTTGTCGCTGCCGGGCATCTGCGTTGCAGATGGATCCGCCTGGCCGCCCGTTTGCATTGGGCTGTAGCCGGCAGGGCGAACGCCGCGCAACGGAATGTTCTTCACATCCTCCATCGACATGTTGTCAATCCAGCTGTTCGCGTATTGCACCGTGACCATGTAGTTGTTGCCGCTCTTCGGATCGATCCAATAACTGGGGGCCACCATGCCGTCTGAGGTGAGCGCAGTAATCACGTCGTCCACCACGTCTTTAGCAGAAAGCCCGATCAGGCTGGCTCGCTCGCGGTCGATGTTCAGCGCGAGACCGGGATAGTCGATGCTTTGCGGGATATACACATTGCTCACGTTGGGCATCGCCTTGATCTTCGCCGCCAGTTGCGTGGCCAATGCAAATGAGCTATCCATATTTTGCGATTTGATTTGAATGTCGATGGGAGCCGGCAGTCCTTGATTGATGACCGAATCCACCAATCCGCCTGCCTGGTAATAGGCGGAGAGCTCGGGCATCTCGCGCGACAGCTTCTCCTGCACGCGGCGAATGTACTCATAGCTGCCGACGCTATGGCCCTCCTTGAGACTGGTCTGCACAAATGCCGTGTCCATCGAGGCGTTGGTGGTGTAGATCGCCGAAAGATCGGGATAGACGCCGATGTTGGAAACGATCATCCCCAGATCTTTGGGAGGAACCACGCTGCGGATGATGTCTTCAACTTTTGCGATGTAGTCGTTGCTCACTTCAAGGCGCGTGCCGCTTGGCATGCGCACGTCGATGATGAACTGGCCTGGATCAGTGCGGGGAAATATGCGCGGCCGATGAAGGGAACCGTCACCAACAGCAGCAGCACCACGCCGCCAAAGATCGCCGCGGCGGTAAAGCCAGGCCGCTCCATCGCCCGCATGGCAAGGCCTTCGTACCAGTTCAGCATGGCCTGGAACTTTTCGTTGAACTTGGTCTCGAAGCGCGTGAAGAAGTTATGCCTGGATTCGGTCGCCTTCAACGTCGCCGTGCAGGCGGATGAATTTGGCGCAGAAGAGCGGCACCACTGTCATGGCGAAGAAGTACGATGCGAAGATCGAAAGCACAACGCCCAGCGCCATCGGCGTGAAGATGTACTTGCTGACGCCGGTGAAAAACGTCACTGGGAAAAACACGATGGACGTAGTGAATGTGGCCGCCAGCACCGCCATCGAGACTTCTGTTCCGCCCACCTCCGCCGCAACCTCAGGCGATTTACCCATCTCCATGTGCCGGAAGATGTTTTCAAGCACGATGACGCCGTTATCGATCAGTCGGGAGAAGACCAGCGCCAGTCCGCCCAGAATCATGGTGTTGATGGAGCCGCCCGTGTAATCGGTGATCAGCAGGCAGACCACCATTGAGAGCGGAACGGAGAGAACCACGGCGATCATGGCGCGCGGGCTGCCCAGGAAGACCAGAATCATCACTCCGGTCAGCACCAGTCCGATGAGCGCTTCCTTCGAAACATTCTCGATCGCCATTTTGACGAACACCGACTGGTCGAATACGACTGCTGTTTTCAGCGATTCCGGAATGTCGACCAGATGCTTGATCGCAGCTTTCATTCCGTTGACGATGGTGATGGTGTTGCTGTCGCCGCCCTGCTTGAAGACCGGCACGTAAACGGATCGCTGTCCGTCGATGCGCACGATGTTGTATTGCAGTGCGCCCGAGTCGATCGCTTTGCCAATGTCACCCACCAGCACCGATGAGTTGCCGACCGACTTCAGCGGCATCTGGTTCATTGAATTCGCATCGGGAAACTGGCTGTTGGCGTAGATGTTGTAGTCCTTTGAACCGATGCGCACATCGCCTGCCGGCAAAATCAGGTTCGAACTGTTCACCGATGTCACCACATCGTTCAGGCTCAGGTTGCGCGCCTCCATCTTCAGCGGATCCACGTAAATCTGAATCTGTCGGTAGGTTCCTCCATAGGGCTGCGGCACAGAAGCGCCCTGCACGTTCGAAATCTGGTTGCGCACCTGGAACTGCGCCAGATCCTTCAGGCTGGTCTCGTTCAGTCCCTGCCCCTTCAGCGTGACCAGGCATACTGGCTGCGTTGATGCGTCCATGCCCAGCACCACCGGCGGCAGCGTTCCCGGCGGCAATCGGCGCAGATCGGCCATGGCCAGATTGGCGATGTTGCTCAGCGCCGCATTCGGATCGGTGCCCGGCTTGAAATAGATTTTGATCAGGCTCACGCCGGTCAGCGAGCGTGACTCGCTGTGATCGATGTTGGCGCCCAGAGTGAAGAATCGTTCGAATGTATTTGTTATGTCGGCTTCAATCTGCTGCGGGGGCATCCCGTTGTAGAACGTCGCCACCACCACGACCGGCATATCGATTTTGGGAAACAGGTCCACCGGCATCTGAGCGATGTTGACTGCACCGACAAGCGAAACCAGCAGGCACAGCATGATGATGAAGTAGGGAAATCTGAGAGCAAACTTCGGCATTAGTGCGCGCCTCCATCGCTCGTTTCGGCCTTCATGTCGATCATGCCGCCCGTCTGCTGCGCGGTCTCCGATGCGGGCTCGGGGGTCAGCAGCGCGTTGACCTCTTCGTTTTCCTGATACTTATCCTGGCCACCGATCACCACTCGGTCGCCAGGGTTGAGCCCGCTGGTGATCTCGGCCAGCTTCGATCCCTGCAGGCCCACGGTGACGTTGCGAATATGAATACGATTGTTGTCGTCGAGCACATAGACCGTTTCCTGTTGTCCATTTAGCACCAGCGCCTCAACGGGAATCGTCACGACTCCGGTCACATGCCCCAGTTGCAGATAGCGTGTTGGCGTACATTCCCGGCGCAATGGACAGATCTTTGTTCTCCACGTCGACTTCGGTCTCCATGGTGCGGGTTTCGAAGTTCACGTCGCGCGTAAAGCGCACGATCTTTCCCGTGAAGGATCGGCCAATCGCATCGACGCGCACCTGCAATTGGTCGCCGGCATGAACGTACTTCACATCGTCCTCAGGCACCGGAATGCGCAGCCGGAGCAGATTACTCTGCGATATGCGGACGATGGGAAGCGTCTGGTCGTTGGAGTTGGTGCCGCCCTGAATCAGAGCGCCGGTATCTGCATAGCGCCAGATCACGACTCCATCCAGAGGCGCCGTGACGTTGGTGTAGTTTTCCAGCGCCTGGATGCGCTGATTGTCTGACTGCGCTGCGTTTGCATGTTCCTGCGCCGCCGCCATCGCCGATTTGGCCGCATCTACCTGCGCCTCCGACGACAAGTCCTTGGCCTGCGCGTCGTCCAGTTCCTGTTGCGCAATCAACCCCGGCCGGCCCTCGGCCGCCTGCTTCAACCGATCTGACGCAGCGTGCAGGGCCGCGTGCTCCGCCTCGGCGCGATTGATCTCGTGCTGCGCTTGCGTGATCTGTTCTTTGCTTTGCTGAAGTTGAAATACTGTTTGCTGCAACTCCGCTTTCAACTCCGGCACTTCAAGCACCGCCAGCGTCTGGCCCTGATGAACCACGTCGCCAATATCCACATTGATGCGCGACATATAGCCGCTAACCTTTGGGTGCACATCGACTACTTGGTACGGCTGGAACTGACCGGCCAGCGTGAGCACATGAGAAATGTCGCCCCGCTGCGCTGCGGCAACTTTTGCGGATGGAACAGTTGCGGCTTTGTTATCTGCCGTGTGACAGGCAACTAAAGTGGTCGCCACCGGAAACGCCAATCCAAGGGCGAGAATCAAGGAGGTCTGCCTTCGCATATCTCGATTGCACCTCGTAAATAAAGTTCTGCGACTGCCGTGGCCGGAATGGCCTGGCACGTTGTCAGTGGAGAAAACGACGCGGGACACTCGGCCAATTAGCCAGAGTGAGATGCGTCAAATCTTATGTGGAGAGGAAGAACTAGACGAGAATGGGCGGGGGACGAACGAAGAAGACCTTGAATAAGCCGCTTTGAAGACGCCAGACACTACTCGTGCGCTGATTTCTTTGTCGCGACGTTTGCAGACTTAATATGTTCAGGGTCAGCGACAGAAGGAAGAAGACAGCAGCAGTCGGAACGGTGTAGCTAACGGTGGTGGAGGTTTTCGTTCTGACTATCACCGGGCTTTCCGCGACTCCGGCCCGCTCATTTCTGGAGAGGAGCTTGGCCTGCGGAATCTTATGAGAAGCTGCCTGAGGTGGATCGTAAAGGGAAAGCTTATATTGCAGACCCCATGCGAACACACAGAAAGCCAACAGGAGGGATGCGAGGATTCCCAGGAGATTGAATGACCGAGTTGCAGTCCAGTGTTGTGCTTTCACAGAGACACCGATCGAAGTCTAACATATTCGACAGACGCAACCTTTGACCGCGCTGTCCAGTTAGGGAGCATTCAATCTCTTTGACGGTAGAATCGCGTAAATCGGTTGCTTGGTCGCGAGAGTCGCCATTGCATGACGTGGCCGAACCGGTCGACACGGCCGACTTTGAAGAAACGGGGATGGACCAAGCTTATGCCAGTTTTTGGTCTGGCATCTAGGATTGGTCCCCATAAACGCCGCAGTGTTTCCTGATTTTGATCTGGTGCCGGTCCGACTCCGCAATTCCTCGTGCAGTGCTTTCGCTCTCAGAACATGATGATGGAAACATAGGCAGTCGGTCGAGGTCTTTGTATGAATTGCGTATGGCTGAATTCACAGCATCGCTAGACTCCGCCTGTAGACGATTTTGCAACGGTAATTGCATCCACCGAGCAATGAAAACCCAATAAAGACGCGCCTTTCTGCGGTGGAGCATCTGCTGCAATAACGGATGCCCTACTTTATGATCTGGCTGAACACTTGCAGAGTATTGAAAAACAATGGTCGGGGCGGAGGGATTCGAACCCCCGACCCTCTGCTCCCAAAGCAGATTAAATCATTTGTGGAAACCTATTGAAATTAGTGGCTTAGATGCCGCGAGAAATTCGAGTCGATTGACAGACATGTACCAGGTCCTGTTTTGGTTTGCGTTTATTCTGTCAACCCGTTTAACCCATCTCCACTTCAAATTGGTAGAGGCTCACGCTGACGGGCGGGACCTCTACGGTCTGCGGAAATGCAGGCTGCTCGGTCTCAACGACTTTGACCACCGGCTCTCTACCTGCTTCATTAGCGGAATTCACGCTGGGAGGCGCGATCTGGTATAGCTTGCCCCGTTCGCGAAGCTTGACACCGCCAAGCCGTGGAATAAAGCTGTTCGCGTTTTCCGTCGGGTTCACAATGGATAAAAGAAATTGCTTACGATCGCCCGAGAACGCGGCGAGAACATCAAGAGGATAAGTCGGGCTTCCAGTGGGCGTGGGCCCTTTGTCAACAAAATTGGTGCCGGGGACTTGTTGCTGGGGCGAATCTCCGTCGACCAAAATCGGGAACGCATTCAGAAAGAGCGTCTGCATCAGTTTCATGACGACTCCTTCAGCGGGAAACCCGACGGCGTCTCCTGTGATATCGGTAAGGAACCGCAGACCTCCGGTGGCGCAACTGGCCGCGATCTGATCGGAGTGCCTGAACATTTCGTGGAGGCAAAGCGCATAGGAAAGGGCGTTAAGCATTCCTGGCAACGGATGGTTCTGGCTGCTTGCCGATCGAGCGCGGTTGCCCCATTCGTCGAAGATGAATTTGATGTTGCTCTCCTTCAACGATGGCATCTTTTCGATGTAATTGTTCCAACAATCGAAGGCGCCGCCGATACGATTCGCAAGCCTGCGAGCGCTAAACTGCAGCGGGTCCTCGCGATCCACATAGAGTTGTTTATCTTCGTCGAAGGCCAGGTCGGGATAAGCGTATGTGTGCTCGGAAAGGTAGTCGATATTGCCGGCGCATTTTTGAAGAAGCCATCCATCCCAGTCGTAGATTGAGCCGAACTCGTAAGGCAGCTTTTCGGTGATGGCGGGCTCCCATATGCTTGGGAAAAAGTTCCCTTTCTTTTCAGCGCCACCCACTGACTTTTCGCATATGCTCGCTCCGGAGGCGGTGACCTTGATGTCCGGGTCAACTGCCTTCATCGCTTCGACGATGTAGTTGTGCTTTACCCAATATTGGTCGAGCGACATGTGGCCGTACTGCCAGGGACCATACATCTCGTTGCCGATGGTCCAGCAACGAACATTGAATGGTTCGGGGCTGCCGTTCTCGGCACGCATTTTGCCCATGCGGGTTTCGACGGAACCGTTGCAGTATTCAACCTGCTCAGCCGCCTCGCGAGCCGAGCCGAACCCACTATCGATTGCCAGGTCGGGCTCAGCTCCGACCAGCCGGCACAGACCGATGAATTCATGAAGACCGACGTCGTTCGACTCCACCCTGTCGGACCACATCGGTTGCAGGCGCGGCGGGCGCTTGTCGCGATCGCCAAGGCCATCGCGATAGTCGTACGCAGAAACAAAGTTGCCGCCCGGCCACTTGAACATCTTGAAGCCTTCTTCTTTCATGAACCGAATCATCCCAGCGTGAAACCCCTGCACATTGTCAGCGGGCATCAGGGACACTGCGCCCACATGAAATACGCCTGTCCCGGTACCCAGTATTTCCAGGCTTGCTTCCTCGGTGTCAGCAGCCGGCGTAAACTTGAGCGGAAATTTCTGGTACTCGCCAGATAACGAAGGGATCTTGACTGTTTCCGAATCGGCGGCGCCGGGCCCCCAGGCCAAGCGAACTGTAATGTTCGTGCCCGGATCGCCGGCCAGGATCACGCGCCCCTCGTAAGGCTTGCCACCTATGCGCAATTTGGATTGTCGAATGCCTCGCGGCTCGGAGGGATCAAGCTTCACGCGCGGGCTGTGTTCCCCGACGAAGGGCCGCGAATGATCCATTTCGACAGTCCCCTCTGGCCCGACCGGCTTGAAGGGCTCGCCAAAGAAGCGCCGGAAAAAAGGATTGGCCGGCAGCGGCGTCGGCGCGCTGGTAATCGCGTTGGCAAATTTTCGGTCGGTCAAGACTTCCGCCCACACCTGCGTTGTCGCCGGCTCCATGTAGCCGCCAAAAATCATGGGATTGATTTGCGCGCCGCTCCTGGTCGCATCGACCGTCACCTGTATGGTTCCCGCAGGAGCGGCAAACGCGTTCATTTCCCCGTGCAGCACCGCGGCTCCGGCCACAGATGCCGCGATAAACTCGCGTCGATTCATTGGCATCGACTCTCTCCTCGGGTCGTCATTCTTTATTTCATCGGCAATTGAGGACCATTCAGGGTAAGCTCGAGCAACTTTAGCGGAAGAGTCTCGGAGCGAAGTCAGCCAAAGCTCGCCTCCAGGAGAGCCACTCGTGGGCGGTTCCTGGCGACTCGAAATAGACGTTGTTGATGCCGGCAGCCGTCAACGCATCGCTGAATTGCTTTACGCGGGGCCCTTCGACAGAGCCTGTGGATAGAAACAGCACCTTGACTTTGCTATTGAACGAGGCTGGGTCCGCAAAGGCTCCGCCGCAAACCGTCTTGATGTCGAACGAGCCGCCGCCAAAGCCGCTGCAGTTGCCGCTTAGGCCGCCGAGGTAGGCGAATTTGTCGAGATTCTGCAGGCCCGTAGTGAACGTCTGGAAACCACCCATCGAAAGACCCGCCATCGCGCGGTTTTCGCGGCCCGGCGCAACCCGGTAGTTCTTCTCAACCATCGGGATCAGATCGACGAGCATCATCTCGGTGAATGTCCCGCTCAAATGAATCGCCGGCCGAGTCGGCGGCGCAGCTGTCGCAGAGGCAGGGCGCTGGCCACCCGGACCCGCACCGGGCATGCCTGGCGCTCCACCCATTGGCGCCTGGGGTTGCGGGACTGCCTGGGTCAGAACGCCTCGAGCGTTGTAAATCGTCCCATCTTCACCGGGCTTCACGGCGTTGAGGTTGTCCATCACGATCAGCATCGGCTTCGCTTTGCCCGCGGCGATGAGATTGTCCATGATCTGATCGACATGACCCTGGAAAGTCCAACCCAACTCGTTTTCTCCCCAGCCGTGCAATAGATAAAGAACCGGATAACGAGCCGTCGCATTCGTATCGTAATCGGGAGGCGTATAGATCATGCAACGGCGCCATTGTTGCGTAACCGTGGAGAAATACCATTGATCGCGCACCAGCCCGTGGGGCACGTCCTTATGGCTGTAGAAATCCGCATCGGCTGCGGGAATCTCGATGGCGCTGCTCCACTCGCCGCCGCCGAAAAATGTCGCTGTCGCGGCATCGGACACACTCGCGCCATCAATGTTCAGCATGTAGTAGTGAAATCCTTCCACGAGCGGTGTAGTAGTCACATACCAAAGTCCATCCGCTTGCTTCTCCATATCGAAACCGGTTCCAACACGCACCCGAACCTTTTGCGCGTCGGGCGCGGCTACGCGAAACATGGCGCGATGATCGGGGAAGACACATGGATACGGCGCGCCAGGAATGTTTAACGAAGACGGTTTGCAATCGGCCGGGGGTTGCGCCCAGCAGATTCCTGAGGCCAGAAATAGCAGTATGATCGTCGTTTTCTTCATTGGTTTCCCCTCTCGAATGTGTATCGAAGATTGCCGGTTGATGATTCTTCGGTTTGAACTTGTCCAGCGACTACGAACTTATTGACAGGTTGATTGGAAACAAAGATTCCGGCTGAAGAACGGCATCACATGATTTTGAAATCGGTCGGCCACCGCGCTGGTGTGGGTGCCGTGGTAGATCTCGAAACCATTCGCGATTCCGTACTTATCAAATACGTCGTGAAGCTTGGCGGCATCGACTCTCAGGCCATCCTGATCGCCCACATCCATCGAAATTGCCTTGTACTGCCGCAGATTCCCGATGTACTGATCCACAAAAGCTAAAGGCGCATTGGCTGCCCATTTTGCCAACACATCCTGCTGCACGACGCCGTCTTTCGTGGGAAGGTCAAGATAGAGAGGAGGGTTCTTCGGGTCTGGCGACCAAGCAGCGGCAGAGGCAAGCTGTACGCGCAGAAGGAATGGCAGCTTTGCCGAATCCTCCCGTGACTTTACTGCCTCGAGCTGCTTGTCGTTGTCAGGATTCGATGAGCGCACTGCGCTCGCCGACAGGCAGCACGGACTCATGATGTACAAACTGCCAAAAATATCGGGATACTTCATCCCAATGCGGCTGGCGCCATACCCTCCCATGGAATGCCCCACCAAGCCGCGACTCATCCGATTCGGAATGGTACGGTAGTGCGCGTCGATATACTCGACCACATCGTGAGCGATAAAGCGCTCGAAGTCGCCGGTTGTCACGGAGCTCGAGTACATTGACCCGTTGTGAACTGTTTTGGAATCGGGCAGCACGACAATCATCTCTTTCGCGCCCAGAGCAAACGCTCCTTCGATCGTCTGCGGCACATGGATCTCGTGCGACCACTGCTCGGCCCCAATGGAATAACCATGCAACGCATAGACGACCGGATACCGGCGGTGCTTGTCTTTCTGGTAGCTCGGCGGAAGGAAAACGAAGACATCGCGATCGACGTCGTCGCCCTCCAGGTTGCCCTCAAGCGACTTGCCATGAATCTTGATTTGTTCTACAGTCACCGGTCTCGCATCGGGAACGACATCCGGCACTATCGTTTGTACTTGCGCCTGTCCGCGCATCGAACTGCCGGCAATCAACACTACCGACGCAATCAACACACGAGAGAACCTGCGTTTCGTCATCATTTCCCCTGATTTTCGGCGTCGCTTTTCTTCCGCCGGGGCCCCTTCAATTCCCCGGCTAGCGAATCAATCCTTGCCCATTTGCGATGCTGTCATTGCCCGCTCATCACCGGGAACTCGAAAATATTCACGCTGATAGGCGCAACTGTAATTGTTCCGGGAGCGTTGCCGATGGGGATCTCTTTCAGTTCCACCTGCGACGGCTGTCCGACATGATTTGCGGCATCCAAACTGCTCCCCGTCAGCTGCCACAATTTTGATGGGCCCTGAAGCTTGACTCCCGCTACACTCAGATCGAACTTCTGCTCTGTTTCTGTTGCGTTTACCACTGCCAGTTTCAGATATTTGTGATCCGGCGTGAGCGAAGCAATCATGTCGAGCGGATAGGTAGGGCTGCCGGAACTGGTCTTCGGCTCGTCCAGGAAGGGCGGATTCTGCGTTGGCGGTTGTGGAGAATTACCTGAGAGGGCAACGGGTATTGTCCCCGGAAATTGCTCACCGTACATTTCATAAACCAGCCCGACTGCGTTTATGGTCGAGGCCGTTGGGCTGATATCGAGCGACGACGTGCCCATGGTATGCGCGCCCATGGTTATGAAATCTGTGTGCCGCAGCATTTCATCCAAAAGCATTCCGTATGCCAGCGCCGACTTGAGATTCGGACCCATACCCCTTCCGCCACCGCCACCACCATAGGCGTATTCATCGATCGAGAGAAAGATCTTCTTGTCGATCATCTGCGGAAATCGCTTCTGGTACCCTTCCCACTCTTCAGCATGACGGCGCACCACGTCTCCGGCGTAGCGCGCATATTCCAGCGTTGTTGGATTGTAGGTCACTATTGCGCCATCATTTGGCGCATCGGGCGGCAGAGCCTTGGCTTTATTCACGTCGTAGTGCCGGCCGGCCCCTTCGTACCAGTGCTGCGCGATGCCGTCGAAGGTTCCCCAGCTTTTTGCCAGCAGGCCGCCGGTCCAGTCAGAGTCGGAACCAAACATCGGGTCAAGATTGTCGACGTATTTCGCGCGATCTTCTCCCTTCAGCCACATCGGCTCCATCATCTTTGCGGAGCCTATCAGCGTGATCGTGGGGTCCGCTTTTCGCATCGCTTTGGCGAAGTCATTATTCTTGATGACGTAATACTTAAGATCGGTATATCCGATCTGGAAGGTGCCCCACGGCTCGTTGCCGATATTCCAGTACTTGATATGGTAGGGCTCGGGATGCCCATTCTTGGCGCGAATCGCACCCCAGTACGTGCTTGCCGCGCCGTTCAGATACTCGACCTCTTCTTCGGCTGAATTCGCATCGCCGAGCCCTGCATTGACGGTCACGTAGGGATCGACGTCGATCAGCTTGCAAAACGTCATAAACTCGTCCATGCCCATGTCATTAACCTGCATGGCATTCCAGGCATAGTCAAACATGGGCGGACGTTTGTCGATGTCCCCGATGGCTTCGTGCCAATCCCAATCGGAGAGGAAGTTTCCGCCGGGCAGACGCCACATGCCTGAGTGCAACTGGCGCAGCAGTGCGATCGTGTCCGGCCGAAAACCCTGAACGTTATCCGCAGGCATCAGCGAAACCGTCCCAATATGAAAATCTCCGGTTCCTGTTCCAGTAATCTCCAAAGCGGCGTCTGCCGAATCGGCCTTTGCTGTGAAGCTCAGCGGGAATTTTTTGTACTCACTCGTGAGTGCGTCAATCGCAATCGTCTCGCGGTCGCCCTCGCCCTGGCCCCAGATCAAAGAGATCTTTATTTTTGCGCCCGGTGTCGCGCGGAGGTAAATCCGGCCCACGTACTTCTTTCCGCTCACCACAGCCAGTCCCGACTGCCGAATCCCATGTGGGGTCGAAGGATCGAGCTCAACGCGCGGACTCTGATCGCCCACGAACGGTCGTTCTTTGTCCATGACGACCACTTCGTCTGGACCCACGGGACGCCATTTACGAGACTGCATGCGCATCGGGTTGCCCTGCGGACGCTGTCCGGTGTCAGGATCCTTGGAGACAATCGGGAAATAAAACTTGCGATCATCGAGCATTTCCGCCCACATGCTTCGATAGACAAGGTTCCCTATGGGCTCGATAAAGCTGCCGAATACGTACTTCGAAACTGGATCGGCAGTTTGCTGAGTATCGACCGTGACCATCAAATGATCCGGAACATTTGGCGCCGGCTCTTGTGCTGCCGTGGCAACCCCAAGGCCAAGCAAGAACGACGCTGCACCAAAACTAGCGATTCGCAATTTCACAGCTGAACCCCCCGTATTTCTTCGAAATTCATTCATTTTAAAGCCCGCAAAGCCTTGTACTTGATAGATGTCACGTGTGTCGACGAGCATCGGCCCACAGAAGGATGTCCGCTATCCGATGCCATTGCTGATTAGGTTTGGACGGAGGCGACGTTGGCCGCGCCCACGCTCGCTGGGTCTCACGTGAAGGATTGAGTGGCCGTGCAGTATCCCTTTTCCGCAGGGCCACTCGAAGTTCATGCCTGGTTTGGATTGCTCCCTAGAACCGGAGTTTGCCAACGAGTTCAACAATACGCCCGCCCTCGTTTACGGCCGTGATTTGGGCGTGGTGACCCGTACCGATGTTCAGATCAGGATCGGAGAACGATGGATGGTTGATGAGGTTCGTTGCATTTGCAGCCAAATCGAAACTCACCCGCTCATAGATCGTGAACGTCTTGTGGAGCGAACCGTTGATTACATGCAACCCCGGCCCATAAACATCGTTACGGCGATTGTTTCCCAGAGTACCTGGAGTGGGTTGCGCGAACGCAGCAGGGTTGAACCACTGGCTGATGGTTTTGCTCTGGCCCGATGCCATAGGATTTCCTACCTGATTCGGATACCATTTGAAGTCGCCTGCCCCCGTGTTCTCATAGGAAAGCGCTGAACTTGCCATAACCGGTGTGAATGGATGCCCGCCTTGCCCCACAAAAGTGAGAGACATCGTCCATCCGCCGATACCTTCATCCAATATCCGGTTGGAGTTTAGATACTTGCGACCGATGCCAAAAGGCAGCTCGTAGGTGCCGAACGCCTTGAACATCTGGCGAACGTCGAAGTTCGCGGCGCCCCAGTTGGAGTAGGGACTATAGGAATTCTGAAACACAGAAGTTCCTTGTTCCGATCCCCAGCCCGAAGAATCCTGGGCGTCTGTCATGTGCGACCAGGTGTAGTTGGCGTTCAACGTCAGGCCGTTGCTCATGCGGCGCTCGACGACTGCCTGCAATGCATGGTAATCCGAAGTAGCAGCATACGAGAATCCGCTAATGGCCTGGAACTCCGGATACGGGCGGAAACTGGCATCGTTCGGACTCAGTTCGCTCGCCGGAATCTGATTGATGTCGTTGTTGTAGAGAAGATTCGTCCCGTGAGCGCCGACGTAGCCAAGCTGAGCCACCATATTTCCGGTGACCTGGCGTTGGACGGTCACGTTCCAGTTGTAAAGACGCGGGATCGGCTGATGGTACAGCATATACGAGACATTCTGGCCGTTGTAGGCCTGTGGGGCGGTTGGAGAATTGACATAGAGTGTGTTGACGCTAGCGCCCTTCGCTCCCTGGGGGTTCTCATTGCCGGTGCCGCTCAAGAGAGCCACGGGCGCGACGCCACCGGTGGAATCATTTTCGTTACCAGATTGAGCGATCGCATCGCCCAGGCAACAGCTGGCATAGTTGTCCACATTCCACGGGAACGTGTACATTCCGAAGCCACCGTTGACTGTCATCTTGGAGCCGAGCTGATATGCAACGCCAACTCGGGGCAGCCAGTTGTTCCACTGATCCTGTTGCAACTGGGTCCTGCCATTGGTGTGAGTGGATGCGTACCACATGGCGCCCCCTGCGCCGGTGGCGGGATTGATGATTGTCGGGTCGAAGGCACGCTCGTTGTTCGTTCTATCCGACCAACCGGTTCTGCCTTCCCAGCGCACGCCAAGGTTAACCGTCATCTTCGGAGTGACTTTCCAGTCATCCTGAACAAAGAACGCCGGGCTCTTCAGTCTGCCGTAGTAGGTGGGCGTAACACCGGCTGACCAGTTCTGGACATAGCCAAGGAGGAAGTCGGCGTATGGATCGCCACCGGTTCCAGAAGCATTACTTGACTCCGTGTAGGTACCCGTAAACCCGAGTGTGGCCGAGTTGAGGTTGCCCCATTGCGTTGAGTCGGCGCGGAAAGCGACAAGTTCGCCGCCGAGGTGGAGGGTGTGTCGGCCGCGGATCATCGTCACCACGTCCGACTCGTTAAAGATGTTTTCTCTGTAGTTCGCCTTACTGGGAGAGTTTGGTCCAAGGCCGTAGTAGTTGGTGATGTTGATCGTCGGCATGATGTCATATTTGGCATACTGCAAACCTAGCTTGGTAGGATAACCCTCGCCAATTGTTGGGGACTTGAGCAGGTCATACTCTCCCATCCACCCTGCTCGCGCCTCGTTGATGGTGCGCGCGCTGAAGGTGTGAACGTCAGAGAGCTGGCCGCTCATGTTCTCCACATCGACGATCGTCGCGTTAAGTGGAAAGACAATGCTGGCCGGCTTGAACGTCGTAGGGTAGTTATAAGCCGACGACCCTGTCAGCCGATTATTCTGCGTAATGTCCGCGTCGAAACGGCCAAACCATTTCTGCTCCGTCGTGGGGACGGCTGGTAAGCCGTATTTAAAGTCATTGATTGCAAAACTCGTTGATGGCAGGTCGGGATAGAGCGCCTCGATATTCTTGGCGACCGGATCGATCAATCCAGCCGGAATCTTGTTGCTGCCATACTCGCTGATGAAGGATTGCCGAGTGACAGCCCCGGTGACCGGATTCACTGTCTGTGTTGTTGGATCGTAGAGAGTGTTCAGCCCGGTCCCAGTAAAGTCACCTGTTCTCATGGCATCGGTCGGCAGGGTGGTCACGTTGACCGCCCCAGCGCCGTGTTGGATTCTGTGTTCCCAGTCAATCAGGAAGAAGATCTTGTTCTTGATCACTGGACCGCTGGCCTGCCAGCCGAAATTGTTTAGTTTGAGAATGGGAACCTTGCCGAAGCCAAACCCATAGCTCGCGGCATTCAAAGCGTTGTTTTCAAAATAGTCGTAGCCCAGACCGTGGAAGCTATTCGTGCCGCCCTTGCTGATCTGGTTGAAGATGACGCCGCCCGTGCCGTACTGCGCAGAGAAATTCGAGTCGCTCATCTTTACTTCGCCGATGGCATCGAAGATTGGCGTGTTGATTACGTTGTCGCTCATTGGTGAGCTAATCGTAGAGCCGTCGAGCATGGCTGTAGAAAACGGCATGCTTCCGTTTGCGGCCAAACTGCCCATCCCGGGGTTCGCCTGGCTTCCCGCGTTTCCTGAGGTACCCGGCAGCAACAGAAGGAACGACTGCCAATCCGGGTTCCCCGACTGCGGCAACGTTTGCAGTGTATCGGTCGGAATTGTCGTTGAAAGTTCCGCACTGGTCGTCTGCAGGAGCGGCGCATTCTCGTTCACCACAACCTGTTGCGTGGCCTGTCCCACAGCCAACTGCACGTTTAAACCGATTTGTCCGACCTGCAACTGCATAGGACCACGCTGCAGGGATTCAAATCCTTCTCTGCTGAATGTGATCGTGTAGTTGTCGTTCGGGACGATAGGGCCGCTATCGTAAGCTCCGGCTCCGTTCGAGGTAATGGTGCGCACCTCGCCCTTGTCGATATCCTTGATGGCAATCGTGACCCCTGGCACCACCGCTCCTGTGGAGTCGGTCACGGTACCCGTAACATCGGCTGAGTTTGTGGCTTGTCCAAAGGCCGCGCTCGCGCAAAGCGCCAAGAGCACTGCCGGCATGCTTATGTTGATTTTCATGTTCGCCTCCAGATCGTTTTACAATTCCTTGCCAAATTTCGGCTGAAGCTAGCCGGGGATTCTTGCTAACTTCAGTCGGGGGTGAGGAGTTTTCGTTTTGAGAAAACGCTTACAAAAGCGGGCTTGCCAACTCCCCTCTCAGAGTCAAACGGGATAGTATTCATAGAAAATATGACTGACAAGAGCTATTTCTCGAACTTTTCTGTTCGATATTTTCGATGTATCGTGTAGTATCCGGTCCAGCAAAGCGCACCTCAGGAGACAATCTCATGAATACAACCCTTGACCAGTGGGAGGTTCTGGAAGCGATCGTCGAATTGGGAAGTTTTGCCGCCGCTGCCACGAAGATGAACCGCTCGCAATCGACGATCAGCTATGCCGTTTCAAGGTTGCAAGAACACTTCCGCGTACCCTTGCTCGAGCTTAAGGGAAGAAAAGCTCATCTCACTGAAACTGGGAAAGCATTGCTTGCCGACGCGGAACCATTGCTGACCGGGTTTCGCGCACTTGAGCAGCGTGGCGTATCCCTCGCGGCAGGAGGTGAAACTCAGATTCATCTCTCCGTTGATAGTGTCTTCCCGGATGACCGGCTTTTCGCCGTTCTCGGGGAGTTCTCGCAGCTATTTGGGCACGTTCATCTCAAGCTTCACCGGGGCACAATGCTTTCGGCAGCCTTGGAGTTCGCAAACTACGCCGCCGACATCTGTATCGCGGGTACACCCACGGGCGAGAACATAATCAAGCCAATCCTGGACATCCGAATGAGAGCTGTTGCCCGGCCGGATCATCCACTCGCGGCAAGCAAACGCCCATTAACTCAAATGGATCTGGCGCAAAGTCTTGCCGTGCTCATCGAAGGAGCCACAGACCCTGAGCACAGACGCCAACCCCATGCACCATCGCAGCGGTTCCTGTCTGTCGCGTCGATTGAATCAGCCATCGAGGCTGTGCGCAGCGGTATGTGCTTTGGCTGGCTTCCGGTTTACAGAATCCAAAATTATCTTGCCTCCGGTGAAATAGTGGGACTGCGGCTTCCCATGGGCGGCGAACGCTTTGCTCGCATGTTTCTGGTGCTTCGCGAGTTCGATACCGCAGGCCGAGAAAAGAACTATCTCGCAGACAGGCTGGGCGGGAATCGAGATGTAGAAGTTATTTAAGGCTGGCTTCCGTGCCATTTAGCGAATCGCCCGGTCCCTGCAAAACTCACTTCAGATATCCCGCTTCCCGGTAGCAGCGTGCTGCATCTGGGTGTAATGGAACATCGCAGGCCTTCCACACGCTTTGAGAGTCTACGCACCGCGCAGCGTTCCGATGGCGAGAGGCGGAAGCCGCCTGCAGAGTTGTCAGATGAAGCAGTACTCCGGTCAATGAATTTATTTGAAATTCGACCATTGCGCGCGAAAGAAAGCCTGGCGCGGAGGCGTGAACCCGCTTGCTTCTGCCCCCGCGCCCGCGTTCAGCTCAAAATGATTTTGCGCGCTTCCGCCAGGGGATCGTTTTCCATACGGATCTCGTTATCCCATACCATCGTCTTGTTGCTGTCTGGGTCCGTCTGCTCCCATTTCAAGCCTGGGATGTTCGGGTTGCCGTTCGCTGCGAATGCCGCCCACGAAGCCGCCATCTTTTTCGCCAGCGCCTGTGCTTCGGGCGTGTTGCCGGTGCCCTGTTCACAGCGCAGGGTGTTATCGAAGCAGAATTGGAGCTCCGCGGTATGCCACGCGCCCGGTAAGCCATCGAGAATTGGCGTTTGCCACTGGAAGAAGTACGCGTATGCTGGCGCAGCGTTCAAGTCATGCTTCAACTTGGCCATCTTTACCACGTTATTCCGCATTCCCAGGCCATTCAGACCGCCGGCGCCTCCGCAGATATACGACAGAGTCTGGATCGCCTTCTGTGGGTAGGCCCTCTTCAGAGAGGCAATGATCGCGGTTGCCTTGTCATCGTCGTAGGCTTTTGCGAGGTTTGCGTGCCACTGCTCTTCAGTGGGCCGCGAGCTCATGTGGTTGCCCTCTTCACTCACCGAGCCGACGAGCATAGGCACATTCTTCGAAATATCGGGTGCGACATCGAAGAACGAACGGCAGTTGATGACTTTGCCGTCTAAACTCGGTGACCAGCCCACACGCGGATGGCCGGGCGCACCTGGCCCCATCATGGGTGGTCCGGGCGGATTAATCTTCGCGACAGCTGCATTGCCCGCAGCCGCCAGTTGCGGCCACGCCATCTTTTGCAGAGCGGCAATGTCGTTTGGCTGCAAGCCGAGGTCTTTCATCAATTGACGAGCTACTTCTCTCTGCTGCTCTTTGGTGGGAATATTACCGCCGCCACCGGATTGAGCCGAAGCTCGATGAATGAGTCCCGCAGCCGAAGGCATGCCCATCAGCGTGGTCACTTTCGATCCGCCACCCGACTGGCCATAGATCATCACCCTGTCGGGGTCGCCGCCGAAGTTGGCGATGTTTTCATGGACCCACTGAAGTGCGGCAACAAGGTCCGTCATGCCGACGTTGACCGAATCTTCATAGGCAGAGCCGCCTATCTCGGAGACATCGAAGAATCCAAGAATGTTAAGGCGGTGATTCACCGACACCTGCACGACATCGTGGTAGCGCGCCATATTGGCGCCTTCATGCGAGGGCAATTCGTAAGAAGACCCGAAGCTGTACCCGCCGCCATGGATGTAGAACATCACTGGGCGTTTACCGGAGAGGCTCGGAGTCCAGATGTTCAGCTTTAGCATGTCTTCGCTCTGCCAGCCATCGTCCCAATCCTGTATGAACGTTTGCTCATTTCCGGTCCAGGTGTGCAGATTCTGTGGGCAGTTCGCGCCGTAGACTAAAGCGGGATACTCATCATTCCATGAAGCTGGAGGTTTCGCTGGAAGCCAGCGGTTCTCACCTGCGGTCGTTGCCCCATAAGGAACACCCTTAAAGGTGAAAACATCGCCTGAAACAAAGCCGCGCACTTTGCCATATTGCGTATTCGCGATGGCAGTGCGAGGTGTAGAACAGTAGGGAGGCTCTTGCTGATGAACCCCGGTTTTGATGCTGTCGGAGGCATGAGCCGGACTGGACAGTGCCGAAGCAAATCCTGCTGCTGCGGAAAGCTTGAGGGCGTCGCGGCGCGTGAGCAAAAGAGTTTCTTCTGATTTCGATTTCAAAGTTACTTCTCCCTTCGTTGATGCTCGAATCGTTTGCCGTTGGGTGTCGCCGAACTCCTCAGTTGCCGCCGGCAGGTGCGGATCAAAGGAAATTCAAAACGGACACGCTAAGAAAACGCTTTCAGAAAAAGCACGTTAGCCACATACGCTCCGACTGTCAAGCGCAAAATAGGTTTTGGGTGTCTGGACTTCGGATGTTGCAACCTGTATTCTCGCGCTCAGCACTGGACGTTAACCCATCCCATAAATGCTGCGGCAAGAGCGCGGCGCGGAATGCCGCTGAGGCGTAAGTGATAGAAATGAAGCGTTTCACTATGAGGATTCTCTTCTGCATCTTAGTTTCTTGGGCCTCAATCTGTGTTGCTGCGCAAGATACTTCCGCTCCGAAACAAAAGATCGATGATCTGAAGCATCAAGCGCTGCAATACCTCCAGGAGCAAAAGCCGCAGCTTGCCATTCCCATCTTCCGGCAGATCATTTTGCTCGATCCGCAAGACGTGGATGCCCGGGGGAACCTGGGGGTGCTGTTGTTCTTCCAAAACAACTACGCTGAAGCGATTTCGGAAATGCGCGCAGCGTTGCAGCTCAATCAGAAGCTGTGGAGGATTCAGGCCCTGCTCGGGACTGCCGAAAAAAGAACAGGAGACCTGGCAGCGGCGCAAAGAGACCTGGAGCAATCATTCCCTAATCTCGACGACGAAAAAATTCAAAAGCAGACTGGCCTCGAACTGATCGAGATAGCTTCCGCGTCCGGAGATTTGGACCAGGCCGCTGAAGTTGTAGTCCAGCTTGAGAAGATCGCACCACAAGACCCTCAAATTCTCTTTGCCGCATATCAGATCTCCTTGCAGACGGTTGACAAGACGCTCCTCAGCATGGCGCTCGCCGCCCCGAACTCCGCGGAATTGCATATGATGATGGCGGATGAATTTGTGCTTCAAGGCGACTCCGACAATGCGATTGCGCAGTATCGTGAGGCGATCCGTCTTAATCCTCAGTTGCCCGGAGTCCACTTTGAACTAGCCGTGCAGCTTAAAGAATCTTCAGATCCTGGGCTGAAGGCCGAGGCGGAGCGTGAATTCAGAACCGCCCTCTCGTCGAATCAATTCGACGAAAAGGCCTGGCGCGGATTGGGAGAGATCATGGCGGACAAGGGGGATTTCCCCGCAGCCAAAGAAGACTACACGAAGGCTCTCGCACTGTTCCCGAAAGATTCCGATGCGGAGACCGATCTTGCGAAGTTACTCGTCGCGCGCGGCGACAACCAGGCCGCGACATCTCTCCTGGAAAGTGCGGTGAAAGACGACCCTACGAATAGCGTGGCACATTATCAACTGAGTGGACTCTACCGGCAAGAAGGGAAAACGGCTGAGGCTCAGCACGAAATGGACGAATTTGCCCGCTACAAGGCCATGAGAGATAGCCTGGGCAAGGTTTTTCGGCAAATGCGTCAGCAGGATCTTCCGGCCGAGACCGACGGTAAGCCATCGACACACTAATTAACTGGAATTTGTTATAAGACGCATGCTGTGGCGATAAAGATCCGCACTCTCGTACTGATCCTGACCGTGGTTTGCGGCATTCTTTGCCTTATGTTTCAAGCTTCGTCGCCCGGTCAGCAGTCGCATAACTCTGCATCGCTTCAAAAAGCCTCCGCCCGGCCTGAATCAAAAGCTCATGCAACAATCCCTCGGCTCATCGATATCACGGCGTCGACGCGGATTCACTTTAATCATCTATCTGCGCCGGAAAAGAAGTACATTGTCGAATCGATGAGTGGAGGTGTGGCGCTGATCGATTACGACCGCGACGGCTGGCCCGATATCTACTTCACGAACGCGCCTGACGTCGAAATGCAACTGGCCGGAAAGAAGGCACGAAGCGCTCTCTTTCATAACAACCACGATGGTACGTTTACCGACGTCACCGACAAAGCCGGGGTCGGTTTTCCCTGCTGGGCCATGGGAGCCACCGTCGGCGATTACAACAACGATGGGTGGCCTGATCTTCTCGTCACTTGTTTCAATGGTGTTGTGTTGTACCGCAACAATGGAGACGGAACTTTCACCGATGTCACGAAGCAGGCTGGTTTGGATAAGGATCAGGGGTGGGCGACCGGTGCGGCCTTTGGTGATTATGACAATGACGGTTGGGCTGACTTGTTTGTTCCGCACTACGCCAAACTTGATCTCTCGGCCCTTCCGCAATTTGGATCGAAGATTACATGCACTTACCACAAGATCAAAGTTCAATGTGGACCGCGCGGGCTGCCGGGGTCTCCGGACGCGCTCTATCACAACAACGGTGACGGCACATTCACCGATGTCTCACAAAGCGCAGGTGTGGCTGATGCGCAGGGATTATTAGGCCTCGGTTCGGTTTGGTCTCACTTTAACAACGGCGACCACATCGATCTGTTCGTAGCCAACGATAGCGGCCCGAACTACTTATACCGAAACAACGGTGACGGAACCTTCTCGGAAATTGGTTATAACTCGGGAACTGCCTTTAACCAGGATGGCAATGAGCAAGCTAACATGGGGATTGCTGTGGCGGACTATAACCACACCGGCCGCGAGTCAATCTTTGTGAGCCACTTCAGCGAGGACTACGGCACACTATGGCGGAATGACGGCAATCTATCGTTCGCCGACGTGTCGTATAAGTCAGGCATCGCGGAGAGCACCTTGCCCTATGTCGGCTGGGGCGATGTTTTCTTCGATCTCGATAACACAGGCTGGCCAGACCTATTTCTCGTGAACGGCCATGTCTACCCGCAGGTTGATACTGAGCCCCTCGTGTCAAGGTACAAAGAACCCAAATTACTCTTTATGAATCAACACGACGGACAGTTCAAAGATGTCAGCAAAATTGCAGGAGAAGCTCTACAGATTCCGCAAGTAAGCCGGGGTGTGGCCGCAGGAGATCTCTTTAACGATGGCCGAATCGATTTAGTCATCGAAAATCTCGAAGGACAACCGATGATCCTTCGCCCCGAAGGGCTCCCAAAAAATCACTGGATAAGCCTTGAGTTGGAAGGAACAAGAAGCAACAGGCTCGCGTTGAATGCGCAGGTCAGAGTCATCGCGGGCCCCCTAACGCAGACCGACGAAGTACGAAGCGGCGGGAGCTATATGTCGCAGAGTGATTTACGACTGCATTTCGGCCTTGGAAACCACGTTCGGGCTGACAGGATAGAAATCGTCTGGCCTTCGGGAGCCCAAGACACTTTGACGAACCTTGCGGCCGATCAGTTCTATTGCGTGGAAGAAGGCGCAGGCGTGGTTGCATGCTCGAAGATTCGGCCGGTCCGTCCTACCAAGGGCCTTCGGTGAGTCACATTAACAACTGTGTCTAGTCAAATTCCCATCAGTATTCAAATCACGCCATGGATGAAGAGTTAGAGGACTTCCCATCTTGAACTGTAGACGATTTTGTAGCGGTCCCTGCATCCATTGAGAAGAGAAAACCCAATGAAGACGCGGCTTTCAACACCAAGTCTTCTGTCGCGAAAGCGGAGGGTCTGCCTATCGGCTGACTGAGATACTCGCAAAATGCTGATAAGTAATGGTCGGGGCGGAGGGATTCGAACCCCCGGCCCGCTGCTGCCAAAGCAGATGCAACGGTTTATTGAATCCTATTGAAATCTGGAGATAATAGACGCTTTTGATTGAAGTGTTTATTGTACGTCTGTCCATGCGTGTTGATCCATGTGGCTCTTGGGTGCTTTGAGAGCTACAAAATCAACTACATTGATGAATTTGTCGGTGATGTTGCTCAGCGGAACCACGGGCAATAACAAATCAGTTCCCGGGGGATCTCGCCATCAACTAACAGTTTGCGCGCATGAGGGCACGCCAGAATTCGGCTGCAACAGAAACAGCTTCGCACCGTCAGAGAGACGTGGTCCCGGTCGTTCGGAGAGTTTTTGCTTTTTCCTTAAGTGGAAGTTTTTGTTTTTAGGCTGCCATAGATTCTGGCTGGCGGTTGAAATATACATGATCGGGCGTTTGCGCTTTCAGGCTGGAGTGCGGCCGGATGGAGTCATAAAACTCCAGGAAGCAGCCGATGGAAGTTCTGGCCTCGCTGACCGCGACGTAGGCATGCAGGTAGACCTGCTCGTACTTGATGGACTTCCTCCGGATGCGCTCGACGAAGACGTTGTCGCGTCAGCGCCCTTTGGGAGGTACTGTAGCGACCCCAAATTCTCGACCCGTTGTCCCGAACCAATTTTGACACCTTGTTGAACCCTGTTGAAGGTGAGCGAGAATGACTACCTTTGATTGGCTTCGTTTCGGCCCTGCAGTTGAAGGGAGATCAGTTGGGCAGAAGGCCGTACACGTCCAGTTCACCGGGAATCGATGTGCTGCTATCTGCGCCTCCGGCATTGTTGCCCCTGGTGCCGATGTAGACCTTGCCGTTGGCTACAGTAGGTACAGTAAACTTCACCGCATTTCCAGCGGTGTTGCCGGTACCTTTCGTGCTGTTCCAGAGCTCGGTGGCGAGGTTGGTGGCATTGTAGGCATGGATTACTGCGGGGCCGCAGCCGGGTGATTGAGGAGTGCAGTACTGACTGACATCGAGTGCCCAGACAATGCCGTTAGAGTTGTCTGGCATTGAAGACACTGAAGGCGTTGCTCCGGGAAAGCCAAACGACGTGGATGTCGCGTTAGACAAGAAGCTCAACTTGGCGGTAGAGGAACTGAGAGAAAGCGCATGAAGCGCGCTGCCGACAGGGGCAAGATAAAAATTCGAGTTCCAGAATGCACCGGTGGAGAAGATACTGCCGCCGACATTCGTTTCCTGCCAGGCATTGGTGTCGCCCAGGCCGCCCATGTTGTCGCGGTCAAGCAGGTACAAGGCGCCATCCTTGCCCCCCCCGATGACTAGGTGTGTGGGGTTGGTGCCATTCACGGGAAGATCGACAAGAATCGCGGCGCCTCCAGCGCCAAAATCGCTGTCCTGGAGGTTGTCGGTTGCCTGATCGGACGGCGTGAAGTATTGAAAGACGCTGAGGGCGCTGGTCAACTCGAGAAACGAATCGCCGAAGTCGTTGTTCGGGGCGGACAAGTTCGTGGCATCGAAGTAGGCATTCCCGGAAATGAGATAAAGATTGCCGGAGGAGTCGATCGAAGGCGCGCCCCCGCTCATCCAGATGCCCCCAGAGCCGACATTGGGAGAGTCGTTGAATACGCTCGCCTGCGCTAGATCGTTGGCGTTATACCCGATGACCCAACCATAATAAGGTGGAGTATCCTCATGCGAGGCCCATGCGATATACACAATTCCGTTGGCAAGTGCCAAACCCGCGCGCTGATTTTCTCCGCGGGCAACGAAAGTCGTTGTTGTGCCACCGTCGCGGGTGCCGGGATACGTGGCGGCAATTGTGACAGGGCCGGAGAACTTCTCGTTGCCGGTCGCCAGATCGATTGCGTGAAGGCGCTGGTGGAAGGAAGGTCCTGAAGCAATCACGGATTTTGAAACTATATACAACGTATTCGTTGTCAGATCGATCACCGGAGTACCAGTCACTCCAACTTCCGGCGCGATATCACCATAGCCGCTACCGACGAGAGCGCCGGAGCCGGACGAGGGCACGGAAGTTTCGCCAGAAATGCCGCCATGTGCAGAATCGATAAGATTTGTGTGCCACAGGGGCGTACACGGGCTGGTGCTCGAATCCGCGTCGAAGGCGTAAAGACTGTCGTGCTGGGTAGCCACGAACACCACATTTCGTTTGGTGGACGAGATGGTCAGGTTCGGAACCCACAGAGGCTGCGCGTAGACTGCTCCATCGACCGTGCACGAGAATAGTTTGCCGAAAGTCGCTGTGGTGACGCTCGTGTTGGTAAGCGCGTATTCCTGCGTATTCGCTCCATTGCGAGAGACATTATTGTGATATGTGGTAACGCCGGAGAGATCTGTGACGGCAACCGCGACAGTGGCAGAAACTGATCGGTCGGTGATGCTGGTGGCCGTAATGGTGTAGAGTCCGGCTACGGACGGAGCGCTGTAAGTGACGGCTACCCCTGTGACGCTTTGAGCGGAGGAGAAGCTGCCGCAGGCGTTGCCGCTGCAACTTGATCCGCTCGCGGACCAGTTGACGCCGGCGGTGTCATCAGTCGTTGGGGTTACGGACAAAGTTTGAGTAACGGCAACGCCGGCACGTTTCGGCGAGACAGAAACAGTAATTGCGGGGGCGATGGTCAGCGTCAGGTTCACCGACATCGTCTGGGCGGGGCTGCCGGAATCGGTGAGCCTAAGGTGAGTGCCGTGGCGCTGGCCGTTGCGGTGGGAGTGCCGCTGATGGCGCCGGTCGTTGCATTCAAAGACAGGCCTGCGGGCAGTGTGCCCGCGGTCAGCGACCAAGTATAGGGCGTCGTTCCCCCTGTGGCAGCGAGCGTTGCGCTGTAAGCAGTCCCAACAAAGCCGCTGGGCAGAGATGAAGTGCCGATGGCCAGCGGAACGGGGGCAATCGTCAGCGTCAGGTTCACGGACATCGTCTGGGCGGGGCTGCTGGAATCGGTGAGCTTGAAGGTGAGTGCCGTGGCGCTGGCCGTTGCGGTTGGAGTGCCGCTGATGGCGCCGGTCGTTGCATTCAAAGACAGGCCCGCGGGCAGTGTGCCCGCGGTCAGCGACCAGGTGTAGGGCGTCGTTCCCCCTGTGGCAGCGAGCGTTGCGCTGTAAGCAGTCCCAACTACGCCGCTGGGCAGGGATGAAGTACTGATGACCAGTGGAACCGGGGCAATCGTCAGAGTCAGGTTTACCGACATCGACTGTGCGGGGCTGCTGGAATCGGTGAGCTTGAGGGTGAGCGCCGTGGCGCTGGCCGTTGCGGTCGGAGTGCCGCTGATGGCGCCGGTAGTTGAATTCAAAGACAGGCCTGCGGGCAGCGTGCCCGCGGTCAGCGACCAGGTGTAAGGCGTCGTACCGCCGGTGGCAGCGAGCGTTGCGCTGTAAGCAGTCCCAACTACGCCGCTGGGCAGCGAAGTGCTTGTGATGGACAACGGATTACCCGGCGGGGCAACCTGCGCAGCGTGGCCTCCACACCCGATAGCTGCGCAGGCCGAAAGAATTAGGAGGCCGACCCCAAGATCGAACGGCGTGAACAGACGGGGGAATGCGAAGCGAGAGCGTAAGGCTGCGAACAGACCTACAAGGCGAAAAATAATCATCACACGGAATTTCCGTTTTGCCTTTCGGCTGCGAATCAATAAATCCACGTCTGCCTCCGCTCGCAATCTTTCTTGCATTGGTTCCAAAGCCAAAGGGCCGGCCGTGGGCCACACGGATCACACCGTCACAAAAACGACTAGAGGCCTGTAGCAGCAAATAGCAGATGCGTGGCCGGAATCGGCCATATCGCTTGAATTATCTATAGCTTCGAATGGTCGGGGCGGAGGGATTCGAACCCCCGACCCTCTGCTCCCAAAGCAGATGCGCTACCAGACTGCGCTACGCCCCGATAACCTTTATCGATTGTATCGCGGTTCTTGTCGGGCCCGGGTCGGTCCGTTGAGTGCCGGATGGGCTGTTTGTCCGATCCGCTATTGGTGCAGCAGCCACGCGATCAGCCACACGACCAGTACGACGGGGATGGCGAAGACCAGGCCGAGAATGGCGACAAGGAGCAGAAGGAAGGCCCAGTCGCGGCCTGTATGGCGGCGAGGCTCGGTGAGGTGACGCGTGAGCAGGCGGTAGTTGCGGCGGTTGGCTTTCCACGCGATGTCAAAGGCGTCGCCGAGGAGCGGAATGGACCCGACAAGGACGCCGATGCCAAGGTTCGCCACCATGCGAACAAGGGTGATATAGGGAAGGCCGCGAATCCAACCGGCGAGTGGAAACACGATGGAAGCGAGGCCCGCCAGTACGTCGCCGATGCCGGGAACAAGGCCGACGATTGCGTCGAGACCGAAGCGGATGCGAGTGCCGGGAATGGGGAAGGCTTCGTCGAGCAGAATCTCGAGCTTGCGCAGGGTCTCGTCGCGGAAGATCCAGGCGCCGCGATTCCAGCGATCGAAATTGGCGGCGCCGCTCTGCGGAGCGGTCGCCGTATCGGCCTGGTGCGGACGACTTGCGGAGGTCGCATCTGGTTCGCGCTGCGGCACTTTCGCTCCTCTGCGGCCAATCTTTTGCTCACTGCATCGATGCTACAATCGAAAGGGTAGACGGCGGCTATAGTTCAGCGGCAGAACGCCTGACTGTGGCTCAGGATGTCGTGGGTTCGATCCCCACTAGCCGCCCCAAAAAGTCCCCCCGAAAATGGCAAAGACTGAACTTTCGCATTCAGGGGGAAAGCCTCTGTGACACAAGCAGACACGCTCGCTGAGGAAACTGAGGCGCCACCGAGCTGGCTTACCTCATTTGAGCCGCATCCGTGGCTGACGAACGGCCATCTTCAAACCATTGTTGGTAATTTTCTACCCCGCCCTGCGTTTACTCTGGCCGCCGAGGCGGAAACCGTGGAAGTGGACCCCGCCGACGGCAGTCGCGTTTTGTGCCATTGCCATTGGCAGCCTGAGCCGGTGCGCGCCAAGCGACTGACTGCCGTGCTGGTGCACGGACTTAATGGCTCATCCAACTCGCGCTACATCCGGGGCGTTGCGGCACGGGCCTGGGACGCGGGAATGAACGTCGTGCGCATGAACATGCGGAACTGCGGCGGATCAGAAGCGCTGACGCCTACGCTTTACCATTCGGGCCGCTCGAGCGATGTGGGCGCGGTAGTTCGCCACTTCACTGAGCGCTTTGGGCTGGAGCGCGTGGCGCTGGTCGGTTACTCCATGGGCGGCAACATGGTGCTGAAGCTCGCAGGCGAATGGGGCTCTCGGCGGCCGCTTGTTGCGGTGGCCACGGTTTGCCCGGCTATTGATCTCGCCAACTGCGCCGACGCGCTGCACGAGACACCCAACTTGATTTACGAACGCCATTTTCTGCGCGCGTTGATGCAGCACTTCCACTACAAGGCGGCGCTGTTTCCAGGCGTTTATCGAAGCGACAACATTGGTCCCGTGCGCTCGATCCGGGAGTTCGACCAGAAGATAGTCGCGCCCCACTGCAACTTCAGCGATGCGGACGACTACTACTTCCGCGCCGCCAGCGCACGTGTCATCGACCGCGTTGCTGTTCCGGCGCTCATTCTTCGCGCGCAGAACGATCCGTTCATTCGCCTCATTCCGGAAACCCGCGAGCGAATTTTTGCTAATCCGCACATCGAATTCATCGAACCGCGCCACGGAGGCCACTGCGCTTTTCTCAGCCGCCGTTCCGCTGACGGTGTTCACTGGGCCGAGGCCGCCGTGATCCGTTACCTTGAGAGCGTGACGGAAGTGAACGCTCGGAACGGCTAATCGAAGTTTCCGAATTAGTTTTCCGGCCGCCAATCTGTCTGCTACCTTGGAGCGGGGCAAAACAAACATCGTTGCGAACGAAGAAAGCACGCGTGGGTGACAGCGATGGATCTGATCGATCGGCTTGCGGAACACAAGGCTCTGGGCGCAGCGCCTCGTGAGGAACTGGCCTGGCTGGCGTCGCATGGGAGGCTGCACCACCTCGAGGCCGGCGATGTACTTTCTCGCAAGGGCCAGCCAGTTGAGGGCATGCATATCGTCCTTGCCGGTCACGTCTCGCTATCCGTCGATCGAGGGTCGGGCCCGCAAAAAATGATTGAGTGGCGCACGGGCGAAGTGTCGGGAACGTTGCCTTATTCTCGAATGACGAGCGCGCCCGGGAACGCTATAGCCGAGGAACCTACCGAGATTTTGTCGATTCCAAGGGAAGAGCTTCAAGCTCTGACCCGCGAATGCTTTGTAGTGACCGGCATTTTGGTGCATACGATGCTTGACCGTGCGCGGCTGTTCACGTCAGGCGACTTGCAGAACGAGAAGATGATCTCGCTGGGCAAGCTTTCGGCCGGATTGGCTCACGAGCTGAATAACCCCGCTTCAGCTATTGAGCGCAGCGCGGCGCTACTTGAGGATCGGCTGGGTGAGGCAGAGACTGCGACAGAAGCGTTGGGCGCGGCCCGGTTGAGCGAGGCGCAGCTGGCCGCCGTGAAATCAATTCGGGCGGCTTGCATTTCGAAGGCACCGAAAGGAGTGCGGTCACCTGTTCAACAGGCGGATCGCGAAGAGGGGATTGCCGACTGGCTTGCCGATCATGCTCTCGATACCGCCAGCGCTGAAAGCCTTGCCGATACTCAGGTGACCCTTGAGGCGCTCGACCAGCTCGCGGCTGCAGTGCAGGGACCGGCGCTGGACGGGGTGTTGCGCTGGGCTGCGGCCGGCTGCGCCGTGCGGACCCTGGCAATGGAGATTCAGGAGGCGGCGATGCGTGTTTCCGGCTTAGTGATGGCCATCAAGGGATTCACGCACATGGATCAGGCGATGGTGGCTGAGCCAGTGGATCTGGGACCGAGCCTGGGAAACACAGTCACTGTGCTCAGGGCGAAAGCAGGGCAGAAGTCCGCGGCGGTTGAAATCGAATTGGAAGCGGGCCTGCCACGCGTGCGTGGATACGCAGGTGAGCTGAACCAAATATGGGGAAACCTGATTGATAACGCACTGGATGCGGTGCCGGATGGAGGCCGCGTTGAAGTGGAGGCGAAGCGTGAGGGAGAGCGCGTCGTAGTGAGGGTAATCGACGATGGACCCGGCATTCCGGCGGCGATCCGCGAAAGCATCTTCGATCCGTTTTTTACAACCAAGCCGATGGGGCAGGGAACCGGTCTTGGTCTGGACATTGTGAGGCGACTGGTTCGCCACAACGGCGGAACTATTGAAGTGGAATCACGAGCGGGGCGCACGGAGTTTCGAGTCGGGTTGCCGATTGCCGAGACTGGAACCGAAGGAATGGCGCGATGAACAAGCCCGTACTGATGATTGTGGATGACGATCCGCAGGTGCTTGCCGCGGTGCGCCGCGATCTTCGCTCCCGTTACCGTGAGAGCTACACGGTGATGAGCGCGGCATCGGGTGACGATGCGCTGAATGCGATGCGCGAGCTGAAGAGCCGCGGCGATTCGCTGGCCATGCTGATCTGCGATCAACGCATGCCGGGCATGATGGGCAGCGAAGTGCTGGCGAAATCGCGCGCAATTTACCCACTGGCGCGCAGAGTTTTGCTGACCGCTTACTCGGATATCGACGCAGCGGTGAAAGCGATCAACGAAGCGCATCTCGATCACTATCTTTCCAAGCCGTGGGATCCGCCGGAAGAGCGGCTGTTCCCGGCGGTCGACGATCTGCTGGATGCATGGCAGGCTGAGTCATTGCCGGAGGCGAAGGGGCTCCGGCTGGTAGGCCATCAATGGTCTCCGCAATCCCACGCAATCAAGGATTTTCTGGCGAGCAACCTGATTCCTTATCGCTGGCTTGAGGTGACACGCGATGCGGACGCATGCACGCTGCTCGATGCGGCCGGCGTAGGCACCGAGGGACTTCCGGCGCTGTTCTTCGACGACGGATCGCCGGTGATGCGCAATCCGGATCCGCGGCAAGTGGCGGAACGGCTGGGCAAACCGTTAACAGCCGCGTTCGAAGTGTACGATCTGGCAATTGTCGGAGCAGGCCCGGCAGGACTCGGCGCTGCCGTGTACGGCGCGTCAGAGGGGCTGCGAACGATTTTGCTCGATCGCCACGCGCCGGGCGGCCAGGCGGGCACGAGTTCGCGGATCGAGAACTATCTGGGATTTCCCGCGGGCGTGAGCGGGAGCGAGTTGACGCGGCGCGCGCTGTCTCAGGCGCAGCGGCTGGGCGCGGAGTTTCTGGTGCCGCTGGAAGTGACCGGAATGTCGATCGAGGGCGGATACAAGCAGCTCACGCTCGGCGATGGCCGGCAAATCGTAGCACGCGCGCTGCTGGCGAGCACCGGGATGTCGTATCGCGAACATCCGGCGCAAGGGATTGCGGAACACACCGGCGCGGGTGTTTATTATGGCGCGGCAACCACAGAAGCGGCGGCCTTTCGCGACCGGCGAGTGCTGGTTGTAGGCGGCGGAAACTCGGCGGGGCAGGGAGCGATCTATTTGGCGCGCTACGCGAGCGAAGTCGAAATTGTAATTCGCCGCGAAAGTTTGCGCGACACCATGTCGCAGTATCTGATTGAACAGATCGAGAAGACGCCGAACATCCACCTTCGTCCCGGCACTGAAATCGAGCGCGTCGAGGGCGAGGGCCATGTTGAGAGAGTCACGCTTAAATCACTCGCGGATGGATCGATGCAAACTGAGGACGCGGACGCGCTGTTTATCTTCATCGGTACCAGCCCCAGGTGCGGCTGGCTTGCCGCCGATGTGTTGCGTGACGCCAAAGGATTTGTGCTCACGGGCCGCGATGTGATGGCAGCGGATGGCTACGCGCGCATCTGGAAGGAGCAGCGCGATCCGCTGATTCTGGAGACCAGCGTTCCCGGCGTATTTGCCGCGGGCGACCTTCGTGCCGGCGCAATGAATCGCGTGGCGTCGGCAGTAGGCGAGGGATCGATGGTGGTGCGGCTGGCGCACGAGTATCTGGCGCTGACGTGAGCGTCGGCCCCTTCGGGCAGTGATAGGCGCTGTCGTCGCGGGTTCTCGAGGCTGCGCGCAAATGCCGAATTGGCGACGAAAAAGCTACAATGAAGAGCGTGGGCGAGTAGCTCAAGTGGATAGAGCATCAGCCTTCTAAGCTGAGGGTTGTGGGTTCGAGTCCCGCCTCGCCCACCATAGGCTGCAAGGTCCTTCGACTGCGCTCAGGATTTCGCCTGCAGGGCTCCCGCTTCGCTCACGCCCGCATAGCGGCTCAAGTTCGAGTCCCGCGTCGCCCACCACAGGCTGCAAGGTCCTTCGACTGCGCTCAGGATTTCGCCTGCGGGCTCCCGCTTCGCTCACGCCCGCATAGCGGCTCAAGTTCGAGTCCCGCCTCGCCCACCACAGGCTGCAAGGTCCTTCGACTGCGCTCAGGATTTCGCCCGCGGGCTCTCGCTTCGCTCACGCCCGCACAGCGGCTCAAGTTCGAGTCCCGCCTCGCCCACCATCTACGATTCATTCCAATCGCGTTGAATCGGACGGGCTGGTGATTGCTCGCGGCTGCAAGTGAATTGCTCACAGCTGCGAGCGATCAGAGCCCGTTGTCTTAAGCTGATTGCCCAGCGTCATAAGGAATCGATTGATAAGCGCGACGCTGCGGCGCAATTCCGGTTGACGAAACTGATTAAGCAGCGCGAAGAGACCGGGAGGCTCCATGGCGGGCTTGCGTTCGCTGCCCAGCGTTTGGCCCGCAGCGATGGCGAAGCACTCAAGCAGGTCAGGGTCTATGGCGCTGAGTAATTGGCCGAGGATGAGCAAGTTGCGCAGCGCGCGTGTGCCTTGCGGCGATGTGGCTGCGCCTGCTACGCGTTCCAGAATCTCGTCGCCCGCGCTCAAAGTGCCGCGCAGCAGTTGAAGGATTCCGGATTGCCGCAGTTGCTCAAGAAGCTCATAGCCGTCGAGCAAGGCTTCGGCGTGCTCCTGTGGAGCCCTTTCGAGGCGGTCGAGAAGTTCCTTGCGCGGATCGCGCGGCGGAAGGTTAAGAGGGATCGGTTGGGCCATCGGCGTTCCTCCCGTTACTTGGTTTGGATTTGAACGAGACCGCCGGGAATGCGGTAGTCGCTGCGTTTCCACTTGCGTTCGACTTCCACTCCATTTTGCGGCGTGGGATGGCCGAAGCGGGAGTTTCCGCGGGGAAGCGGCGAGGCGCCCTCAGCTTCAACCAGTTCCATGCGGACGCTTGCTTCTTTATACGCTGGAGTACTTGTGACCTTGTCGGTACAGCTGCTGGTGAGCCGATTCACGGGCTCCTCGATGGAATTCATGGGCATGTAAAGCTCCATGCCGGTGACTCGGTCGGAAACCAGTGCTCGAACGCGCACACTGCCGAAGGGCGACTTCAATTCAACTAGGCTTCCGGTCTGAATGCCACGGTATTCGGCCAACTGGGGCGAAATCTCAACAAAAGTTGAAGGAGCTTTCTCGCGAATTCCTTCGGTCTTATAGGTCATGTTGCCTTCGTGGAAGTGCTCGAGCAAACGGCCGTTGTTGAGATGGAGATCGTAGGATGCATCGGGCTGGTTGCTCGGCTCGGTAAAGGCGAGAGGGAAGAATTTTGCCTTGCCACCGGGAAAGTCAAATTGCTTTGTGTAAAGCAACGGCTGGTCGGAGCCGTCCGCGGCGACCGGCCATTGCAGCGACTTGTAGCCCCTGAGGCGGTCATAGGTGACGCCTGCCATGATGGGCGTGAGTGAAGCGATTTCGGCGCAGATTTCCGACGGATGAGCGTACTTCCAATTTGCGCCGAGCCGGTTGGCGATGTCCTGAATGATCTCCCAATCAGGCCGGCTGTCGCCGAGCGGGTCCAAGACTTTGTAGAGGCGTTGAATGCGCCGCTCAGTGCTAGTGAATGTGCCTTCCTTTTCCAGGCTCGGGCTGGCGGGCAAAACGACATCCGCGTAGCGGCAAGTCTCACTGAAAAAAATGTCCTGCACCACGAAGAAATCGAGCTTTGAGATTGCTTCAGAAACGTAATTCGCATTTGAGTCGACGAGGCTCATCTCTTCGCCGAAGACGTACATCGACTTCAAGCGGCCGTCCTCAATGGCGTCAATCATTTGATGGTTGTTGAGGCCGGGCTTGGGAGGGAGCGCGACATTCCATGCGCGTTCAAACTTTTGGCGAATGGCCGGATCGTCGACGCTCTGATAGCCGGGAAAGAAATTCGGCATCGCGCCGTGATCGCTGGCTCCCTGCACATTGTTGTGGCCGCGCAGTGGGATAGGCGCCGGTGCCTGGGCGCATGTAATTTCCGGTGGCGAGCAAGAGATTAGAAATGGCGGTGGACGTATCGGAACCCGCGATGTGCTGGGTGACGCCCATGGCCCAGAGGATGCAAACGCTGCCGGCTTCGGCGACCATGTGCGCAACTTTGATTAAAGTTTCACGCGGGAGGCTGGTGCGAGCGCTGGCCATTTCGAGCGTGAACGGGGCGAGGCTCGCGACATATTCTTCGGCTCCGTCAACCCATTGCTTCATGAAGGCAGTGTTGGCGAGGCCGTTGTCGAAGAGATAGCGCGTGACTGCGGAGAGCCAGATGAGATCGGTGCCGGGTTTGGGATGAAGGAAAACGTCAGCACGACGGGCCATTTCATGCTCGCGGAGGTCGGCGACGATGAGCTTTTGCCCGTGCAGCTTGTGAGCACGCTTGACGCGTGTCGCGAGGACCGGATGACTTTCCGCGGTGTTGCTGCCGATGACGATGACCAGTTCAGCCTGCTCGATGTCGCTGATCGATCCGGAATCGCCGCCATAGCCGACGGTGCGGAAGAGGCCGATAGTGGCGGGCGCCTGGCAATAGCGCGAGCAGTTATCCATATTATTAGTGCCGATGACGGCGCGCGAGAGCTTCTGCATCAGATAGCTTTCTTCGTTAGTGCACTTGGACGAAGAGATGAAGGCGAGCGAATCGGGACCGGAGGCGGCCTTGATTTCACTGAATCGCCGGGCAACGAGCGAGAGCGCCTCGTCCCAAGTTGCCTTGCGGAAGTTTCCGTTCTCGCGAATCAGCGGGGTGGTGAGACGGTCTTCGCTGTTAACGAATCCCCAGCCGAATTTGCCTTTGACGCAAGTGGAGACGCCGTTTGCGGGCCCCTCAGCAGGCTCAACTTTGAGAATCTGGCGGTCCCGCGTCCAGATATCGAAGCTGCAGCCGACTCCGCAATAGGTGCAGACGGTTTTGGTGCGCTTGATGCGCGAGGCGCGCATTGCGGCCTCAATTTCAGAGAGAGCAAGTACGGAGCTGTAGCCCATTTCAGGCTCGAGTTCCTTGACGACTTCAATCATTCGTTCGCGCGCCAACTGGGGCAGCGCGGTGATATAGCCGGCCTCGCCGAGCATGGAGTTTTCCATGAGCGCGTTGCAGGGGCAGACCGTGACGCAGTGGCCGCAGGAGACACAGCTCGATTCGCCGATGGCCGCTCCCCCATCCCAAAGTACGCGTGGATGTTCGTCTTCCCAGCGAATGCTGAGCGTTTCATTCACTTGCAGGTTTTGGCAAGCTTCAACACAGCGGCCGCAAAGAATGCACTGATCGGGATCGTAGCGGTAAAAAGGGTTGGAGAAATCTTTCGGGTAGGGCTTGGGAGCGTAGGGAGTCTGCTGGTGTTCGATTGCGAGGAGCTTTGTAGTGTTGTGCACGGTGCAGTTACCGTTGTTGTTGTCGCAGACCGTGCAATAGAGAAGATGGTTTCCGAGGATGCGATCGAAGGCCTCACGCTGAGCGCTCGCGGCGCGGGGCGAGGCCGTTGCGACGATCATTCCGTTTTCAGCGGCTGTAGCGCAAGCACGAACCAGCTTGCCACCGACTTCAACCATGCAGGTGTCGCAGGTTTGGATGGGCCCGAGCTGAGGGTGGTAGCAGACTTGAGGAATCCGCTCACCAGCGCGGTTGATGATGTCGATCAGTGACTGGCCCGGTTCAAATGAATGGATCGTGTTGTCGATGGTGATTGTCGCCATGATTAACAGAGCCTCGGGGAAGTTGGGGAATTGATTCCAGGTTCACAAAATCCGGGCACATGAATCGGCGGCAAAAATGTGCCGCATCGATTATTGCATCTTCTCTCGACACGCAGGAGCGTGCGGCGGTGTCGCCGAATAAAAGGATAAGATGCAGGACCGCGCCAGGCTGTAGCCTTAGTGCTGCATCCGGCAGCGCGACTCGCCCGAGTAGACAACAAAACGCCGTCCGCGCAGAAAACCGATCAGGGTCAAGTTCAGCTCGCGGGCCAATTGCACAGCAAGGCTTGAGGGTGCGGAGACCGAAGCGACAATAGGCACGCCCGCGGCGATTGCCTTTTGAACGATTTCGAAGCCTCCCCGACCGCTGACGAGAAGGACGTGGCTCGAGAGCGGAATCATGCCTTGCAGCAGCGCCCACCCGACGACTTTGTCGACGGCGTTGTGGCGGCCGATGTCCTCGCGGAGCGCAAGGAATTCACCCTCGGCGTCGAACAGGGCGGCGGCGTGCAATCCGCCGGTGCGATCAAAGATCGGTTGCTCGGCGCGCAGTTTGGCGGGCAGTGAAGTGAGCGTTTCGGCATCCAACTTGAAACCCGGGGCGAGCGGTTGAAGACCACGTGTGCGCACAGCATCGATGGAGGTTTTGCCGCAGAGCCCACAGCTTGAATTGGAAAGGAAATTGCGCTGGGGTTTGTTGGGATCTACTACGCCGTTGCGCAGTTCGACGTTGATGGTGTTGCAGTCGATGGTCTTGCCGGCTTGCCCGTTCGCGGATTCCCGATCTCCGAATGAAAGGATTTGGTCGCGGCTCTTAATGAGGCCTTCGGTCCAGAGGAAGCCAGCAGCCAGCTCGCGGTCGTGGCCTGGAGTGCGCATTGTGACGACAAGCGGGTTGCCACACGCGAGGATTTGAAGAGGCTCCTCAGCGGCGAGATCGTCGCTGGCTGAACGGATTTGACCGTCGTCCCATTCCGTAACCTGGGCGAGCTTGACGCTTCGGAGCGGCGTGTTCATGGGATGACCTCAAGGGGATGACCTCAGCGCGGCGCTCGGGAGCAGCGGGAACGCTAATCCCGAAGTGGGCCCGGAGGGATTTGAACCCCCAACCAAGGGATTATGAGTCCCCTGCTCTAACCGTTGAGCTACAGGCCCGCTGCAGCCAATGATAATGCAGTCACGGCGCTTATCTCGCTTTTGCGCCAGTGATGAGGCGAGACTGGGTTAGGCGAAGGCGAGGTTGAGGTTTTCGATGGCCTCGTCGATTTCCTGACGGTTCTTGAAGCCGACGGTTACTGCGTCCACGCCTGCATTGCGGAAGGCGAAGCGCATCGCGGCGACGCGATCGCGGTGCTGCGTGAAGGCGCCATCGCCAATCAGTTTCATACTGATGACACCCATGCCATCCTGCTTGACCTGCTGAACGTGTTCAACGACTTCGGGAACGCACTGCGGATTGTTGTTGTCTTCCCACGTCGGCCCGTCCATGCGCGTGCCGTTGTGATTCATGCGGATCATGGCCACTTGCAGCCAGGGATTGCCGGGCATTTGGCGGAGAGCGGGCAGGCCGTGGACGCTGGCGCCGCGCGAGAGGATGGTCTTTTTGGCCTGGAATTTGTCGATGCCCGCCTGCCAAGGCTTTGTTGATTCGACCCAATCGGGCGTGTGCTGCCAGTGGAGAAGCATGATGTCGAAGTATTCGGTATTGGAGGTGCGGAGCATGTCTTCGAAGCGTTGCTCGGGATCGGCGTCGGGATCGGTGGTCACCTTGGTCATGAGGACGTAGCTGTCGCGGGGGAAGGGCTTGAGCGCTTCTCCGAGCATGGCGGGCGTGGTATAGGATTCCGATGTTTCAAAGAAACGGATGCCGCGTTCGTAGGCATAGGCAACGAGGCCGCTGAACTCTTTTTGCCCAAGCGAAGACTGAACGTAGCCGTTACTGCTGCCCGTGCCGAAGGCGAGACGCGTGACCTTTACGCCGGATTTACCCAGCGTGACCAAACTCGATGCGGTTGCCCGCTCGGCATGCAGAGGCAGGTTGCCTATGCCGGCTGCGGCGCCGGCTGCGGCGGTAGTTTTGAGGAAAGCTCGTCTGGAAATCGGCATGATGATTCTTACCTCCACGCGCTGGGAAAAGGTGCGCAGGCCAGTTGGCAAAATGTTAGCACAGCTCTCAAAAGGCGCAGGTAAATCCCCGGGGAAATTTGCGGGCGAGCCGGGCATTTTGTCAGTCCGCAGACGTTCGCCTATCCGGCTTTTTGCGCGGCGGCAGGCTTTGAATTTAAACGCATGGAATTTGGGCGCATGGTCGTAATGGTAACGACACTGGCGAGAACAAATAGACCGCCGGCGATGGTGCGGAGTCCCAGGGGCTCGCCGCCCAGCCAATAGCCGAGCAACACGGCGACAACCGGGTTGACGTACGCATAGGTGCCAACTTTGGTAGGCGACTCGTGGTGCAGCAGCCAGACGTAGGCCGTGAATCCTGCGATGGAGCCGGCGAAGATGAGGTAGATCAATGCGAACCACGCGGAGCTGGAGACAGCCGACGGGTGAAGGCCGCGACCCTCGCCGCGCAGGGCGGCGACGACTGCGAGCATGATTCCGCCGGCGAGCATTTGCGCGCCCGAGCTCATGACCTTCGAAGATGGCAGCGGCAGTTTGCGCGAGAGCGCCGAGGCAATTGACCAGGAGATTGCTGCGATGACGAGGGCGATGGCATCTGTCTTGTCGATGGCGGCGCCGCCGAGATTGCCGAGAAGTTGCGACGGGGTCACGAGGACTGCTACGCCGGCGATTCCGGAAAGGAGGGCGAGAACCAGGCGAATTGTGAGGCGCTGCGTGCGGAGAATGAGAATTTCAGACAGCGCCATGAATCCGGGGATGGTGGCGAGAATAACCGCGGCGATGCCGGAGGGAACGCGCTGCTCGGCCCAGAAGAGGAGGCCGTAGTCGACGACGAAGATGAGAAACGCGAGCAGGAACGCGGAAAGCCACTGGCGGGCTGTCGGCCGGCGCTCGCGGTGCGTGACTGCCCAGAGAAAAACCAGCAGGCCCGCGGCCAGAAATCGCATGGCGCAGAAGAGAAACGGAGGGAACTCGCTGACGCCAACGCGAATGGCGAAGAAAGTCGATCCCCAAACGAAATAGATAATCGCGAAGGCCAGGAGAATCTTCCAGCGAGCGGGTTTTATAGTGGTTTCCATCATTTTTTCCGAGACAATGACCTGCGATTCTCTTGTCGGGGTTCTTTCTTCATTACCAACTATGCAACCACTCCGCATCGCGGCCGATACGCACTGGCGCGCGGAAAAGCTCGCTGAGCCGCGACTCGGTCAGCAGTTCATCGCGCGGGCCGTCGGCGACGATGCGGCCATCGCGCATGAGGATGATGCGGGCGATTTCGGGGAGTATATCGCCGAGGTGATGCGTGACCATGACCAGCCCCGTGCCTTCACGAGCCAGCCCGCGCAGAGTTTCGCGCAGTTCGCGCTGTGCGGCCAAGTCGAGCGCGTTGGAAGGCTCGTCGAGAAGGAGCTGCTGCGGGCGGTGCACGAGGGCGCGGGCAATCATGATGCGGCGTTTTTCTCCGGCGGACATTGTTCCGACGAGTTGCTCGGCGAGATGCGAGGCTTCGATTCGTTCGAGAGCTTCCCGCGCCCGCGCGCGCATTTCATCGGTGACATGGAGGTTGGGCCATAGAGTGGAGGCGGAAAAGAAACCGGCGATTACCGCATCGAGACCGGATGTGGCGGCAGTTCGCTCGCCGGGAAGTTCGGCGCCCATTGGCCCGGCGCTGACGACGCCGAAGTGGCGGCGCAGCTCGGTCAGATCCCAACGCTCGCGGCCGAAGATGCGGACGAGCATGTCCGGTTGAACGATGGGATAGAGCTGGCAGGTCATGGCGAGAATGAGCGTGGATTTGCCGCAGCCGTTCGGCCCGAGAATGGCAACGTGCTCGCCGGCGCGGATGCTGAGATTGATGTCGTGCAGGACAATGCGATCGCCGCGCGCGACGTTGACCGCGCGCATTTCAAGAAAGGTTTGCGAATTGATTTCGTTGCCATTCATCAGGTCGTGCCCAGCGGCCCCACACCTGCTAGATTAAATGGGCTGGATTAAATGGGGCAGAAAGCATGAGCGATTTATCGAGCGGGAGCATTCCGCGGGGATTCCGATTTGCGGCGGCGAAGGCCGGCCTGAAGGCCAGCGGACGGCCCGACTTCGCCCTGATTGTGGCGGATGAGCCAGCGAGCGCGGCGGCGGCGTTTACGTCGAACCGGGTGATTGCGGCGCCACTGATCGTCGACAAAGAAAACTTAAATGTGACGGGCGGGCGCGTGCGCGTGGCGGCCGTCAATGCAGGAAACGCCAACTGCGCGGCGGGCGAGGCGGGGTTGCGAGCGGCGCGGGCCACCTGCGCGGCTGTTGCTCGGACATTTGGCTGCCGACCGGAGGAAGTTTTCCCGTCGTCGACCGGGATTATCGGCGTGCCACTGCCGGCGGAGAAACTGATTGCTGCGCTGCCGGAGCTGGCGGCGAGTCTTGGATCCGATGCGAATCATTTTTCGGAAGCGGCCCACGCGATTTTGACGACGGATCTGGTGGAGAAGATGGCTTTTGCCCGGATCGAATTAAAGGGTGGCGATGGAGCTGCGCGGCAGGTGAGGATAGCCGCGTTCGGAAAAGGCTCGGGCATGATTCATCCGCAGCTCTGACCCCACGCGGCAAAACATGCAACCATGCTTGTCTACGTGCTGACTGATGCGGCGGTTGAGCCCGACGATCTTGACGGCTACCTTCGCGCCGCGGTCGAGGTCAGCTTCAACCGAATCTCGGTGGACGGCGACACATCGACGAACGACACCGTGCTGCTGCTCGCATCGGGCGCGAGCGGGTGAAGATTGGCTCGGGCGACGCGGCTTTTGCGGCCGCGCTTACGGAAGTGTGCACTTCGATGGCGCGGCAGGTTGTGGCCGACGGCGAGGGCGCGACGCATGTGGTGGAGCTGCGCGTTGGCGGCGCGGCCAATGACGCCGATGCGCTGCGCGTGGCGAAGGCCATTGCTCATTCGCCGCTGGTGAAGACGGCGTGGGCCGGTTGCGATCCGAACTGGGGACGGCTGGTGGCCGCGATCGGGTACTCCGGCGCTCAGATCGATCCGGGACGGATCGACATTCGCTTCGGCGAGTTACAGATTTGCCGCGACGGCGGGCGAGCGGCTGAGTTTGACGAGGCGGCCGCGCACGCATACATCGGCCAGCGAGAATTTTCGATTTCGATTGAGCTGAATCAGGGGAGCGGATCGTGCGTTTTCTGGACGACGGACCTAACACACGAATACATTAGCATTAACGCGGATTATTCGACTTAGCGCCGGGGCTAGTTTCGCTCATTTCGTTGTCGCTCGTCGCTCGTCGCTCGTGGACTCGCGGTCTCCACCCCATGGACGAAGACCTGTCCGCGGGGACCCCGGTCCACGTCGCTCATCTCTCCTAGAACTGAGCGAAACTCGCCCCCGGCGCTGGCTTTGAGTCCAATTGCGCCGACACCGTTGGTTCAGAGCGGGGCGATGAGAGAGATTCAGGCCGGTCGGACTTGGGCCGGCCTGAGTTTTCAGGAACGGCGCACGGTCAAGAGAGTGATGAGGCTGCCCAGGACGACGCCTGCGGCAAGGAAGATTCCCGCGGCCTGCAGGGGGTTCTTCTTGATTGCATGGCGGGTGTCGTGGATCGCGTCCTCGGCGACATCGCGGCCCTTGTTCACGGCGCGGATCGCCTGCTGAATGCCATCTTCCACGGCATCGGTCACGATTGACTTGATGCGGTTGGCGTCATTGAGAATGTCATCCACCGATAGTTTGTCGACTGAGATGTTTGTCATGAACTTGCTCCTTGATCTCGCTACTGGGATCTACCTACCTGGACTACCTATGTGATGTGATCGGAACGGCTGCTGTTGTATAGCCGGACGATTCGAGAGCCGAAATGACTCTCTTCTCTACGATTGTAAGGGAAGGAGCCAAAGCCAAGCCCGGGGGCAAGACGTGTACATCGAAAAACAGAAGCAGGTCCCTCGGCTCCGCTTACCCCAATCACGGCAAGCGTGATTGGGGCCCCGAACGCGCTCCGCTCGGGATGACACAACGTTTGTACGTGGGTTGAGCTACCGGGCGCGGGGATGGGTGCGGTCGTAGACCTGGGTCAATTGCGCGGTGGTGAGCTGGGTGTAGCGCTGGGTGGTGGAGAGGCGCTCGTGGCCGAGCAGCTCCTGAATGGCGCGGAGGTCGGCGCCTTCTTCAAGCAGATGAGTTCCGAAGGCGTGGCGCAGGGTGTGCGGGTGGACGTCAGATGAAAGCCCGCGCAGGATGGCGATGCGCTTGACGATGCGTCCGACGCTGCGGGTGGTGAGCCGAGCCTGACCGCCTTTTGTCGAGGCCACGCAACTGGAGATTGAGAAAGAGCGCTGGCGTGTTCCGCGGGGCGTTGGCGGGTTTTTTGTTCATCGGCGGCGGCCAGGCGGGCGGAGCGCTCGACGATGTAGGCGCGGAGCGCCTGGGCGGCCGCGTCGCCGAATGGAACGTAGCGCTGTTTCTGTCCTTTGCCGCGGACCAGGATCGCTTCGTTGGCCCAGTGAATGTCGTCGAGATCGAGGCGTGGTGAGTTCCGCGTTGCGGATGCCGCAGCCGTAGAGCATCTCGAGAATTGCCTTGTCGCGAGCGGGCCAACTTGAGGCGTCGTCGAGCGCGGTAGTCGACGGCGCGATTCAACTGCTCGATGGAGGGCACGCGCGGCAGATGCTTGGGCAGGCGCGGAGTGGACGACCAGCGAGGCGGCGTTCTGCTCGATGTGGTGGGCGCGGGCCAGCCACTTGAACCAGCTGCGGATGGCGGCAAGCGCGCGAGCGGCAGAGGCTTTGGAGAGTCCACGATCGTAAAGCGTGCCGAGATAAGAGCGGATGTGCGTGTGTTCGATGCGGCTGACGGTCAAGCGCGGGGTGGTGGGCGTGCAGCCAGGCGGCGAAATCGTGCAGTTCGCGCCGATAGGCTCGCAAGGTGTGCGCGGATGCGCCGCGCTCGGCGGTGAGGACGCGCAGGTATTCGTCGACTGAATTCTGCGATTTTGAGCGCGGCAGTTTTGGGGCTGGCCGGAGGCGAAAGCGCGCGGTGTTCGGAGGCGACAGGCGGCGCGGCGGTTGCGCTCATGGTGTCTCCTCGCCGGCGTTGTGGGGCACGACAAGACGCGGGCCGGGGAGTGGGGCGGCATCGGCGTCGGAGCCGGCCATATGCCGCGATCCGCGGGGATGATGCATGCGATGCACGGCTTTCAGGCGGCCGAGGGCGAGATGGGTATAAACCTGCGTAGTGGAGATATCGGCGTGGCCGAGCATCATCTGCACGCTGCGCAGGTCGGCGCCGTGCTCGACCATGTGGGTGGCGCAACTGTGGCGCAATCCGTGAGGGCTGGCGGATTTGTTCGGCCTTTTCACCATGCTCCAGACCCATTGGCGGGTGAGAGGCATGCCGCGCAGAGACAGGAAGAGGCCCGCGCTGCCTTGCCTTGCTGCTCTGTTTCTACGTGCCGAGCTGATGCGCTCGAGGTGTGGGCGGCCCTCGCGCAGATACTCCTCGAGTGCCTGAATCGCCGAGCGGCCGAGAGGCACGATTCGCTCCTTGTCGCCTTTGCCGCGAACCTGAACGCGGCCGGAATCGAGAGCGAGATCGCTGACGCCGAGCGATGTGACTTCAGAAACGCGGAGGCCGCCCGCATAGAGGAGCTCGAGAATCGCGCGGTCGCGAAGCGCTGTGGCTTTGGCCTGGGGATGCGTGGCCGCCATGTTCGCGCGCTCGAGCATCTCTGCCACTTCGGGCTCGGCAAGCGATTTGGGCAGGACCTTCCAGGCTTTGGGCGATTCGATGTTGACGGTTGGGTCGTGATGGATGCGGCGGTCGAGAAGCAGCCACTTATAAAAGCCACGCAAACAGCTCAGCTTGCGCGCAGCGGTGCGGGAGTCGATGTTGTGATTGCGCAGATGGTCGAGAAATGCGGAGACATCGGCCTCGACTGCTTTAAGGAGCACGGTGTTGCGCTCCTCGAGCAACTCGGCAAAGATGCGCAGATCGCTGAGATAGGCCTCGCAGGTGAGCGGGCGAAGTCCTTTTTCCACACGAAGATAGGCGGCGTAGTCGCTTAAGAGGGCGAGATTGTTTCGGGCATTCACACCTACGATTATCGGCGTGCTGCGCTTGCGACGGCAGAGAGAGAGGACGTTACCGTACCTTCTTCACCACGGGATCAACATTACTAATATTGGTTGTGCAAATGCGGGATTGACGAAAAGCTCAATCCGGTCGATTCGGAATTGCGAAATGTGGGCCGCGCGCCTGATTTATGGTTGACGCGAGCCCATGAAGCAGACCCTTACACGCCTCGCGCCTATGCTGCCGGGAATGCTACGTCGTCATCCATCGTCCTGTCGCGTTCCCGATGCGAGAACAATTTCAGTTTCACGCGAAATGCAGGTTCAATCTTTTCGTGCGATTGTCCGCGATTCAAGACTCCGGCCAATCCCATTAAGGCCTCGGAGGCGCAAGCCGGGCACTGCTCCGCGCAATTTCCTACGCAGTGGCAGTCTTCGCAAAGATATGCGTTGGCCAAGGGCATGTACTGTATTGAGAGAAGCGTCATCTATCAACCTCGTTTATCTAGAAATGGACAATATTGGTCATCAGTATTGGTCATCGATGGATCGATCACTTTGCCGGGCGTGCTGCCACAGCACCGTAGTGCGCGGCTCAGCAATTCAAAAAATATAGTGAATCGGCAGACCGAAAAGTAGGGGAAATGGCTGCAAGCCGACAATGCAGTTCCACTCTGACGATCAGTATCCGGATGATGAATCGCGTCCGGTGATAAACCGCGTCCGGTGATGAACTGCCGATTTCAGGATCGTGTGTGGGGCGCGGATCGGCAAGCAAAACGAGGAGCCTTCACATTACGTGAGACAGGCCAACGCATTCCAGCGGTAACCTGCAGCGATGGTGTTTTGAGGCTGCCCAAGCCCTGATTCCGCAACTTCATCATCATTTGCAATGGTTTGCGGCGGGTATTCTTACTCCCCCGTTAGTACCGTCATGCGTTTGCGCTCGTGGTGTTTTCGCGGACGCGGTGTACCGATAGGTGAACCTAAGGAAGCGGGGATGTCGTCCTAAAAACTCCCGCGCCTCGCGGGATGAAAACTCCTTGTTGCTGATGGAGACTCGTTCGCGTCTTCCCATTGCGGTTTCTACTACGAAAGCGTTAGTGAGCGGCCATTGAAGTTGTAGCCGGCGAAAAACTTTCGTTCCCTATCATTCTGCACGCGAAGGAATTAGATTGCTCTTAACTATCTAAGTTTCAGTCCGTCGGCGAATTATGAAGTGGAAACGGCAAATTCCGGCAGTTCCAGGCGTTGTCATCGCCATCCCAGCCATTTTGTTGGGCGCAGGAGCTGCGTTTTGGATTGCACCCGGCATCATTTCATACGGCGGCCGGTCGCATGCGTCAGGCGCTTCTTTTCCGGAGGTCGCCGCTCTGGGAATTCTGGCGCTGGTTGTTGCCGCGCTCGTTCTACTGAATGCGCTTGGAGAACGGCGCCACCAGATGGAGCGCGAGATGCTGGAAGCATTTCTCGAACATATTCCGGACAATGTATTTTTCAAAGACCGCGAGAGCCGATTTGTGCGCGTCGGTCGGGCGATGGCCAAATATATCGGGCTGTCCAGTCCGGCGGAAGCGGTGGGTAAGGCCGACTGCGATATTTTCAGCGCGGAACATGCGCGCGAGGCCTTCGAGGACGAACAGCAGATTATGCGAACCGGTCAGGCGAAGATCGGAATCGAAGAGAAGGAAACCTGGCCGGATGGCCACGAGAGCTGGGCGCTGACTACCAAGGTGCCGCTGAAGGACAAACGCGGCGGGATCATTGGAACCATGGGCATTTCGCATAACATTACGGACCGGAAGCAGGCGGAAGTATGGCTACAGTACATGTCGCTGCACGATTCGCTGACCGGGTTGCCCAATCGTGTCCTTTTGGAAGATCGTCTCGGCCAGGCAATTGCGCTCTCTTCGCGCAATGAAAAATCGGTGGCCGTGCTCATGTTCGACCTGGATCGTTTCAAGAGCGTGAACGATTCATTTGGCCATTTTGTGGGCGATCGTCTTCTGCAATCGGTCTCGGTGCGGCTGCAAGCCTGCCTGCGCGAGAGCGACGTCATTGCGCGCCTGGGCGGAGACGAATTCGTGATTGGGATCGGAATGGCTGATGGCAACCGGGAGATTGAAACCGTTGCAAGGAAGATTTTGGCCACGATGAACGATCCGTTCGATATCGAAGGCCACGAACTACAAATAAGCGCGAGCATCGGCATTTCGGTATTTCCCGCGGACGGAGACAAGGCGGGGGCGCTGGTGCAATTTGCGGATTCCGCGATGTATGAAGCCAAGAAGAAAGGGCGCGGGATCTACAGTTTCTTTGCGCCCCAGCTTACCGAGGTGACGCGACGCAGGCAGAGGCTCGACCAGGATCTGCGCCATGCATGCTCGCGCGGCGAGTTTGTTTTGCATTACCAACCACTGGTCTCAGTGAGTTCAGGTCGCATCACGGGGGTTGAGGCGTTGTTGCGCTGGAATCACCCGGAAGAGGGGCTGATCCCTCCCGGCGAATTCATACCGCAACTGGAAGAGCTGGGGTTGATGGTTGAGGTGGGGAATTGGGTTTTAAGAACGGCCTGCCTGCAAAACGCGGCCTGGCAAAGAGAAGGACTCCCGAAGGTTCGGGTGACGGTGAACGTTTCTTCGCAGCAGGTTTACCGCGGCGATATTGTGGAGAGCGTAAAGAAGACATTGCGCGAAACCGTATTGGAAGCCAGATGGCTGGACCTGGAACTGACAGAAAGCCTGACGCTCGATGACTCAGAGGCTACGGTCAAGGTGATGCGGGATCTGAAGCGAATCGGGGTTGGCCTATCGCTGGATGACTTCGGTACCGGCTGGTCGTCGTTGTCTTATCTCAGGAGATTCCCGATCGATCGAATCAAGATTGATCGATCGTTCATGCGCGACGTGGCTACAAAACCCGCGGCAGCGGCGGTGGTGAGCGGCATCCTGAGCCTGGGACGCAATCTTGGCCTGGAATGCGTTGCCGAGGGAGTGGAAACGCAGCAGCAACTTGACTACCTGAAGAGACAGCGGTGCACCGAGATGCAGGGTTTCTTGTACAGCCCGGCGGTGCCGAGCGCAGAATGCGGCATGCTGCTTCGCGCAGGGAAGTCTGCGGTCACGGACGTTGCGGATTCGTCGGACGATGGTTTCTATCCCGGGGACCACTCACTAAGTTTGGTGAGCTAGCGCAGCATATTTCGCACCGGATGACCGCGACAGCCTGATATCTCCCACTTCATAATGCTGGCCAATTGGGAATCATTTCCCGTTTAACTGACGGTCAGGGGAACCACTTTCGCTTCGAGCTTCCCATCTGAACTCACTGTTAACAGACCAATCGTCACCGGAAGCTCAAAGCGGCGCGGGCCGCAGGAGCCGGGGTTGAAGTAGAGCACTCCTTTTTTCGTGACGTAATTCGGGATGTGCGTGTGGCCGTGGAGGACGGCGGCGAATTTGGCTGCTGCCGGGTCGAGGTGAAGGGTTTTGAGATCGTGGAGCATATAGATGTAGAGGCCGGCGTGTGGAGGGTTTTCGATAAGCACGACTTCGGTTTCAGGCAGCTTGCCGCAGGCGCCTTCCCGGTCAACATTGCCGCGAATGGCGGTGACGGGAGCAATTTTGGCGAGCTCGGTCAATATGGAGAAATCGCCGACGTCGCCGATATGCAAGATGCGGTCGACGCCTTTGAGAGCGGGAGCGACTTCAGGACGAAGGAGACCGTGGGTATCGGAGATGATTCCGAGCTTCACGTTTTAAGAATAAGCCGCGCCGGCGGAGGTAGGCTGAGAGAAGGCACATACGCAAATTGCGATGAACGAAAAACCTGAACCCAAGCCTGGCCGAACCAACTGGCGGCAAACGCTGGCTGCTTACACCGAGCCGCGCGTCTTGCAGGTGCTCGCACTCGGTTTTTCAAGCGGCTTGCCGCTGCTGTTGACCTACTCCACTCTTTCGGCGTGGCTTTCGACAGTCGGCGTGCGGCGCGCGGCGATCGGCGCCTTCGCGCTGGTTGGTACGCCCTATGCATTCAAGTTTGTGTGGGCTCCACTGATGGATCGCGTGCCACCGCCATTGCCATTGGGACGGCGGCGCGGATGGGGAATCACCATTCAGATTCTCCTAATTGTCGCGATTCTTTTTCTGGGATCGAGCAATCCAAAACACAACTTGCCCATGATGGCCGGGCTGGCGCTGGTGGTCGCATTTCTATCGGCGAGCCAGGACATTGTGATCGATGCCTGGCGAGTAGAGAGCATGAACGCGGATCAGCAGGCTTCCGGGGCTTCAATGGTTCAAGCCGGTTACCGAGTCGGCATGCTGGTCTCCGGGGCGGGCAGCCTTTTGATCGCGAACTATGCCGGGTGGTTCGCGGCCTATGCCACCATGGCGGCGCTCGTCGCGGCAGGACTCGTGGTGTTCTTGCTAGCTCCGGAGCCGAAGGTGCCGACGGAAACGCCGCGCGCGGTGGAATCGGGCTGGGATGCGGTTCGCCACGCGCTTTCGAGGGCGGTCATCAGTCCATTTCGCGATTTTATGCGGCGGCCGCTTTGGCCCGTCATTCTTATCTCCATCTTCGGATACAAGCTGGGCGAGGCGATGGCGGGAGTGATGTCGACGCCTCTCTATATATCGTTGGGATTCTCTCTACCTGAGATCGCTGCCGCATCGAAAGTGTTCGGATTTTTCTCGATTGTGGCCGGGGTGATGCTGGGCGGAGTGGTGACGACGCGGTACGGAATCCTGCGCTCGCTGATCCTTTGCGGGATATTGCAGTCGGCGGGGAACCTGTTTTTTGTGTTGCAGGCGGTGGGTGGACATCACATCGGCTATCTGGCCTTATGTGTCACCGCCGAGAACATCACGGGCGGTATGGCAGGGACCGCGCTGATCACTTATATTTCGAGCCTATGCTCGCCTGGTTTCACGGCGACAGCGACTCAGTACGCGCTGCTTTCCTCGATTACATTGCTCGGCCGCACCGTTGTGGCCGGCTCAGGGGGATGGTTGTCAGAAAAGATGGGCTGGCCAATGGTTCTTCGTGATGACGAGCGTCGTGGGACTGCCGGCACTTCTTCTTTTCCCCCTGGTTGTGCGGCGTAACGATCTCAATGGGGGAAGGCCCGCTCTCGATAGCGCGCCGGCCGAGCCGGAAGACCCGGTCCCGTCTTAGGAATGTCACAGGGGAAATGTGACGGGGAAATGTGGCCCGGCGGCGCATTTCCATGCGGGATTTCGCGACACGGGGCGGGAATGGGGTTTAAGTGAAGATGAGAGTTCTTGCACAGGGGATTTTTGCGATTGCGGCGCTGGCGATGCCTGCGGCCGGCGTGGCGCAGGACGGACGCGGCAACATGCATGCGGAGGCCGGGCGGATTTTCGCACTGGCTAACGAGGCACGCGCGCAGGAGGGAGTGGGCCGGCTGGATTGGGATCCGGCGCTGGCCGATGCGGCGCTGCAACACTGCCTGCGCATGGCGGCGGAAGGGCCGATCTCGCACCAGTACAACGGCGAGCCGGACGTGAGCGCGCGGACGGCGCAGGCGGGCGCACACTACAGCGTGATTGAGGAGAACGTGGCGATGGGGCCCTCGGCCGATACGATTCACGAGCAGTGGATGCATTCGCCGGGGCATCGCGCCAACCTGCTCAGCCCGGATGTGGATCGCGTGGGCATTGCAGTTGTGGCTGCTCATGGCTCGCTGTATGCCGTAGCCGATTATTCGCGGGCTGTGGAGCAGTTGAGCGCTTCGAAGGTGGAGGCGCGGGTTGTCGGCTCTGATTCGCGTGAGCGGAGTGGCGATTTTGCGCGACTCAAGCGTGGCGCGGGAGGCTTGTTTGACCGATGTGGGAATGCCGCGGCCTGATGGCGGACCAATGGCGCGTTTCGTGATGCGCTGGCAGGACGCGGACCTGACGCAACTTCCGCAGGCGCTGGCGGAGCGACTGGCGAGCGGCAAATATCGGCAGGCAGCGGTGGGCAGTTGTCCGACACAGATGGCGGGTGAGTCGTTTACGGCGTATCGGGTGGCGGTGTTGCTGTACTGAAAAACAGGGACCGAGGGACCAAGGGAACAAGGGACCAAGCCACCCCATCGAGCAGAGATCGCTCGCTGGGAACCCCGGCGGGGACCAAGGGAACAAAAAGCGGCCGAGCCGTACCTTAAAAATGCCAAGTGCGCTTTTGGGATCGTTCACCCCAATGCGGTGCTCATTTTGTCAGTTGAAAATAGAACTCAACCGAAGTCCTGGTGTTCTTTCCATAGTTCTTGCACGGGCAGGCGTGGAGGGCCGCAGACGAAGATGTCGGGGTGGTCTTGGCTTTCTTCATTGAGAGCGCCCTCGGAATTTCCGTTGTGGCCGGCCCATCGACAGCCGGTAAAGATCGAGTCGGCTTGCTCGCGCGTGAGCCCGATGACGATGAGCGTGGTGGGTGAAGGCGTCGGATAGCCGCGGAACCATTCGGAGTTGGTGGTACCGATCGGCTCAGGGAGCCCATAGGCTCGACCGAGAACGTCAATGGCGCCGTACTCCCCGTAATTGCCGCGTGGTGATGCCGAGGTGCGCCTGCTGGTCGGGCGGAAGCGAATCGCGAATCTGGGCGACGGTGCGGACGAGATCGTTCCAGCCGATTTCTTCGCGGAGGTCGTAGCTGTGGCTGAGAGCGTACTGCTTGAGCGGGCCGCTCGTGGCCAGTGGAAGAAGCTGTGCGCATTCGAAGACGGAAATAAAGATGAAGCCTGCGAAATAGATGGACGTGACAGTAGAGCGGCCCCAGCGCGGAAGCGTGCGCAGCCAGCGTTCAGCGAGGACTGCGCCCATGGCGAGAAGCATGGGATAGGCCGGGGCTACATAGTAGTGGCGGCCTTTGCTGATACCGAAAACAGCGAGCGGGACTAGATACATGAAGGCGATCATGCGATAGCGGCGGTCGCGCAAGTATCCGAAGAGGCCGGCGATCCAGAGCGGCGCGGCGGCAAGGTTGGCGCAGATGAAGAATTGCCCGGCGATGAACCCTTTGGCGCGGCCCTCGCCGACGTCGCGCATATGGATGTGCTTGAGGAAGGTATAAGAAATCCAGTCATGGCGGGCGAGCCAGATTAGATTGGGCAGGAAGATGAGGAGCGCGAGAGCGACGCCCGCCCAGAACCAGCCGGTGGCGAGCGTAACGGCGCGCGGGGGTGAGGATGAGTCCGGCGAGAATGCCAGCGATGTAGAAGACGATGGAGTATTTTGTTTCAAGCCCGAGACCGAGCGTGGCGCCAACGGCGAGGAACCAGCGCGGGTCTTGAGACTTGAGAAGGCGGACGATGAAGTAGGCGGCGAGCACCCACCAGAGGAGATCGAACGAAGTGTATTGAAATTCGTGGCTTTCGAATATCTCGAGGGGTGAAAAGCCGACGGCAAGAGCAGTTGTGACCTGAGCGAGACGCGAGCCGCCGAAATGTTTTGCGATGAGACCGGCGAGGACGACAACTGCGGCCTGCGCGAGGACTGCGGAAATGCGGAGCCAGACGATCGAGACGCCGAAAAGCGCGAGGCCGATGTGCTCGATGAATGGTGTGAATGGCGGGTAGGGAACGAACCCCCAGTCGAGATGGCGTGCGTCGGAGAGGAACTGAAGCTCATCGCGATGAAAGCCGTAGCGATTGTTGGTGAGGAGATGAAGGAGCGCGATGGCGGCGGCGATGGCGATGAGGATGGCGAGGTCGGACTTGCGGGCGGCGACGGGGGAAGATTTTTCGAGGGCGATCGAGACAATGCAGTCTCCTGATGTCTTTCCACTTCCTGTCCAGTTTACGCAAGCACTGCGGGAGCGGTTCCGTTGTGGTCGCTCGCGCGGCTGGGGAACGCGGACGGAGGCCATGCCGGCGGCGGTTGCGCCCTGGATGCCCATGTCAGTGTCTTCAAAGACGAGGCAACCTTTGGGAGCAATGCCGAGGCGAGCAGCGGCGGTGAGGAATGCATCGGGAGCGGGTTTGGAGCGCGCGTAGTCTTCGGAGCCGACGAGGATGGAGAATCGGTCGAGCAGGCCAACCGTGGTGAGCGACTTGACGATCGACTCGCGGGTGCTGCCGGAGACTACGGCAAACGGGATGCGGCCCTGTTGGGCGTTGATGTGCGCGAGAACTTCAGGAACGGGCTTGAGTTGCGGGAGAAGCCCATAGTAGAGATTCTCCTTGCGCTCGGCGACGGCTTCGGTGGGCATGTTGAGGACCTGCATGCGGTTCAGTGAGGCGATGATTTCGACGGGCGGCTTGCCGCCCCAGGAGTAAAAGAGATCTTCGTCGAGGGCACAGCCCCACTCGCCGAGCGCCTGTTTCCAGGCGATGTAATGGAGCGGCATGGAGTCGACGATGGTGCCGTCACAATCGAATAGATAGGCGGCGAAAGTTCCGGGGGGAAGTGGAGGTTCATCGGGTTCCGAAGTGGACCATGATTTTCGTTAAGGTTCTTACTTTCCCACCCTGGCCAGAATTCAAGAAGCAGGTCCTTCGACTCCCGTCGCTTCGCGCCGGTCGCTCAGGATGACAGCCAAGGATGGGCCGACCGACATTAGTGCGCTGAGGCAGTGGCGACGGGCGTCTGTTGCGATGCGCCGCCCTCGCCGGGCTTGGTCGGCTCCATTTTGAGCGCGTTGTTGAAGCGGTTGAAGTAGTTGAAGAGGCCGATGGCGCAGAGCAGCTCGACGATTTCGCCTTCGGAATAAAAGCTGCGCAGCTCGGCGAACTGCTCGTCGGTGACGGCGTTGGCGTTGCGCGTGACGGTTTCGGCGAGACGCAGCGCAGCCTTTTCGGCGGGAGTGAAGTCGTCGCGGCGGGCCAGTCAGCCAGGTGGGAAAGCTGCTCGTCGGTCCAGCCGAGATTGCGGGCGAGGATGGTGTGGCTGGCGAGGCAATAGGGCGTTTCGTTCACCTGGCTGGTGCGGACGATGATCAGCTCTTTGAGTTTGGTCGAGACTGTGCCGGTATTCAGCACCGCGGCGAAATGCGCCTGCATGGTGGCGAAGATTTCTGGCCGGTGGGCCATCACGCGGAACATGTTGGGCACATTGCCGCGAAGGGCAAAGACCTTGTCGTAAAGAGCGGCGATTTCGGGGGCCACGTTCGCTGCGGTCGAGGCGGGAAATCCGGGACATTGCGCCTCCTGGTGGTGCCTTCTCATGGTATCGTTTCCCGCTGTTTTCCGTGGAAGTTCTGGATGGGGTTTTGGTCCTGAGGGGGTGGTGGCGGGGCTTTTGACGGGCTTTGCGGGCTCTGCTAACGTAATGAATGTACAACCCTAGCGCCACACACTCCTCAGTAGCTCAATGGCAGAGCATTCGGCTGTTAACCGAAGGGTTGTAGGTTCGAGTCCTACCTGAGGAGCCAAATCCTATCAATCACTTAGAGAAATTGATCGCGGCGGCCCACTTGTGACTGTGGGGGATTTTGTGGGGACCACGAAATTCTGTCGCACAGTTTTCAATCGTTTCTGATACTTCACTCCCGCAATATCGGGCGAGCCAAGTCAACGCGGAAACCGAGCATCTCCACGCATCAGTGCAGCGCAATGCCTTTGGCATTTGAACCGTCTCGACCTGATGTCTCGATCCGAAGCCATGCGCGTGCAGCCGCCTCATGGGCATGATGCAGCATCTTGATTCGAGCACTTCCGTCCTGGATTCCCGACTCGACCGCAAATGAACATCAATACGGCCTGCGAACAAGCTCAAAGAGGGTTTTCAGAGGGAGAAATTGCGTGATCCCGGCGGCGGTTGCCTCGGTTCGCGCGAACAAAATGGCCGGATGGTTCTGGGCCCACAAGGGGTGCGCAATAATCTCACCGCGTGCGCCGGAGCGAGCGGTGGGCAAGCCGCCAAACGAGGCGGGCGTTGAGCCGAGAGCATTGAAATAAGAGGTTGTCGCGGCAGCAAGGATCGGCTGCCAGTACGGTACCGTAAAACCCACTTGGGCATTTGCGTCGAGTGCAAGCCTGGCCATATCGACGGCCAGCCTCCAGTCGAGGATTGAGTGCCACGCAAGATTCGCATAATCGCGGAGGCAATCCGGGCACGACGTTTGGCAATTGTCTACCCCGGAATGGTGTGGAGCGAGGATATCCCCCAAGAACGAATCATTTGGATCAGCAACGAATCGAAGCAGGCGTTCCAGTTCGGCGGGCTGCGCGAATTGCGAGCAGTAGCCCGCGCCGTTTTCGAGGCTGTCGGAGAGAAAGGCCTGCCCGACCACCTGGCCTTGTGGGTTTCGGACGACTCGCAGGCCGACTCGAAGTTCCGACTCATTGATATCGAGAAGAACCGAGACAGCGCGGCGAACGAGGAAAGCGAAAGAGTAAAGCGCGGCGCGACCTTCAACGCGTAGCGGCGAAAGATCGAGCTCGGCGCGCACATGATGAAAGCCCAGAACCAAAAGGTCGGTGCGCTTGATCGAACCGAGGCCAACAGTACGGGGAGACGTCGCTGGATCATATTGTGGCGCAAACGCACCGCTCTGTTGGCGGGCGTAGTCTACGGCTTCACGCGTTACCCAGCTTTCGCCGGATACCAGACGCTCGAACCGGAACAGTTGACCCGCGTTGTCGTTGACGGTGCAGACGTCATGCTCGTCCGACCAGAACTCGACATTGGCCACTGTCCTCATGGGCAAGGTATCGGAATCTGTTTTCAAACGTGACGCGCGCGGCGTCCATTCGAATGTTCCATCGAAGTCCCTTCCACCATCGAAGAGTGTCCGGAAGGCTCTCGGCTGTGTGACGGGGACGATGGCGAAAGTGGGTTGCTGGCACACGGGACAGATTGTGGCGCCCAGCTGTGGATTCAAACTCACAGCCTGGCAGTTTCCGCAGCTGCCGATCGGTGTGTCTACTCCCAACGGATTCGGTTCTGGTTGAAACTGGTTACCACGACGGCGATAATGAGCAACGCCAACGGCAGTGTGAACGATGCCGAGGCTGCGCGGGACCTTCAACGGCGGTATCTTGCGCCCTCATTCCTTCCGCCGCTCCGGCCGATTCCGGTGACAGAACCCGTGTTGCGGTCTCTGAAAATTCCTGGAGATCAACAGGAGTACCCGGTCCCACCATTTCCTCATTCTGAGGCCTTGCAACGTGTGGCGCAGCCAGCCTTGCATACTTTTCCTCAGGATCCCGGACCTCTTCATCTGGCCGGCTCTGAAAGAGGTTGTTGTCTTCCGGAGAAGGAACAAGATCCTCACTCGTATGAACACTGATCGGCTCGGCCGGAACAGAAACCGCGAGGTCTTCCGAAGGGTATTTGGGGACAAACAAAACCCCAGTATCCATCTCGCCTGTCGTGCCTCTCGCAACCTCTTCGGTTTGGAGCCTTGAAAAAATGTTCACGTCCCTGAGGTCGCGTGCCGAAGGCTCGCTGGTAAGCGTCTGCGGCGCCTCCCTGGATTCTCAGATCCTGACGCTTGAGGATCATTAGGAGGCGCTGATCAAATCGGCATCTGCTTTGCCGCATTTGATCGGCCGGCCAACTCCGCTCCTAAACCAAGCTAATTCGAGGGCTGACACAGATAGTAATTAGGGAAACCAACGTGCGTCCATGAGATTCCCGCCCGTCGCCCATCCAGACATTCAGCCGATCCTGAAGCCGAAGATCCGCTCTAGCAAGTCTCGCGAGCGATACTGCCTTCTTAAAAGAAACAGCAGAGTGTGGCACACTTGGCCGCAGCTTAGGGTTGATTTTTACGGTTGAATCAGAAAGGGGGGACTGACGGGGGTTCAGCAACTGCTGTTTTCCTGAAGTCCCGCGAGTTGGCCAACAGTCGGGTGCACAACCGGCACGCTGCGTGTCGGGAAGCTCGGACCTTATCATCGTCCGAGCTGGGCGTAATTGACGCGATGTCTCAGTGGTCGGGACCGGTGTGCCATGCCGCGCGTCGCATAGACGCGAAAAAATGATCCTAAAAGACATGTTGAGCTCCGACTGTCACCTATTCCAACAAACCCTTTCGCTGATCAAGCGGACACTCGAGTTGGGGAATCGAGGGCCGAGATCGCAATACGCTTCGCTTCGTTGCGAACGTGTGAATACCGCTCCAACATCTTGCGGCTTAGGTGACCCGCCAGCGCCATGATTGTCGCGTCTGATGCCTGGCCCTCCGCCATCTTGCTCACGAAAGTGTGCCGCAGATCATGCCACCTGCAGGCGACGCCCGCCTTCACTCGAGCGGCAGTCCATGCAACCTTCCAGGAGCCGATAGCAACGTCGGGTCGGACTGAATAAGGAACCACCGTTCCGTTGTTGTACCCGTTCTCTCCATCGAGACCGTATCGCTCGGAAGGGAAGACGTAATGAGCCGGAATTGCATCGGGAAAGTTGCTCCGCCAATCGAGCAAGGATTGAGATGCGGTTGCGCTCAGTGGAATCTGGCGGCCGTGGCCGCCAGCTGTTTTCGATTTTCCCACGATTAGTTTTCGGTCGATCAAATCGATCTGGCGCCAACGAAGCAGTCGCAATTCCTGGTTTCGCAGGCCCGTATGAAGGCTCAGAAGCACAGCAGGATACAAAGATCGGGATCGGCTCGCCCGGCAAGCCGTGAGCAGTCGGTGCTGCTCGTCGTCAGAGAGTGCACGTCCGACCTCATCTCGGACCCTCAGCATCCGGATGTCCGGCTGAATGTTAGCCCAAAGGCGTGCCTTGCGCAAAATCGCGCGCAGAGTGCCAATCTCCATGTTGATGGTGCGGGGGCTCGCTTCTTCCTTCCGTCGTGCCGCTTGGTACCGGCTAATGTCATCGGGCGAGGTGTCTGATAGCAGGAGCCGGCCAAAAGACGGCAGCAAGTGATCGACGTTATATCGCTCGATCCGCGCGTTGCTTTCGCTCCAGTGGGCTTTGTTGGTCTCGAGCCAATCGCTTGGTGCGGCGACGCCGAACATGGTTGGCTGCTTTTTCTCTTTTAGGCCCGCTGTGCCGAGTTCGAGGGACCGCCTACGCTCCCGTTCACTCCGTTGAGCGAGAGCCTTACTTCCGGAACGGCTGCTCTCCCGGATGCGCTGGCCAAGAAACTCAAACTCATACCACCAAATGCCCCCTCTTCTATAGATAGCCATTTCTTCATCTCCTCAATCATGTTTGCTAATTTCGCGGCGTCTCCCAGACGCGGCGAGTTCTTGATTCGCGCCGCCTCTTGGCGTACTGTCGCTTGCTCCAAAGTGCCTGATGTTCCGGCTTGCAACAATCGCTGTTGCGTTGAAGTGGATAAAAATACTTCGCGCAGATGCGGCATGATTTCCAGCCCCACCCCTGAGAAGTTTCCGGGAAAGCCAAGCATTTCCCATATCGCGGCCCAAAGGGATGTCAGGACACGAGTTGGGCGAAATGCAATTTGGTCATTATCGACTTCTTGCGCAAGGGTCCAGCCAGACCGAATGCCTTCATGGGTTTGCAAGGTCAGCTCCGAAAACAAGATTTTCCGTGCCTGACTTTTAACCAACTCCAATTCTAGAAACGAGCTTCCATCAGGATTTTTCCTCAGATAGAACTCGGGAGGATCCAAATAGCCGAGCCGAGTGTATTTGTTTTGACCATCGTTGTCCGGTATACAACCGATCGACGCTGGGCCCGCCTCATCTAATTGATCTTGGTTCTTTGAAACTTCAGCCATAGCCGAGTACAGGCTTTCAGGATCACTAAATGCCTCGTAGATTTTGGCGATGGCAACAAACCTCGAGTGCCTGAGCCAAAAGTCATTCAGGTCGATCTGCACTGTTTTGCCAGCGTCCCAAGTTTTCCGAAATAGAGGTCCGCATTCCCGAATAAATCCGAGGGCAACGGCATCATTTCCCGGAGCAAGCTTTAAAAAGCCAATGTGTGGGGCAAATTGAGGATCTCGCTCTGCTTGGGCTCGATGAAACGCGTCCCGAAAGTCGTATTGCTCGCCAATTCTTACTTGCACTTGAGGATGTGGGCGGCCGTCAAACTGAACGTCGTTCGGTCCGAGAAATCTTCCAGCGCGCATCGGCGTCACAAAGTCTGGGTACGGGGAGATCGACGGGCATCTGCTTTCGAGGCTGGCGCTCCAAAATGCATCGACCATCAGAGCCTTTGACCAAGTTCGTTCTTGCCCATATCAAGTCTTTAAGGGTCAGTTGAGCTTTGACGAAGTGCCCTGCAATTCCGCACCAGTAGAAATCCGTAGAACATTCAATTCGCCGACGTTTTCCTCACTTGTGACGGGGTCAAGAGTGCGCTAGTCTCCGGCGTGTGGTTAAGAGAATAGTGTACACGCACTATTCTACGACCCTAGACAGGCCAGTGCAAGCCAGGAGAACGCGATGGTTCAGAAGCTAATGTATTCCAGGGAAGAAGTCGCCAGGGCGCTTGGGTTGAGCTTACGGCTGGTGGACCGGCTGATCTCGAACGGGAGGCTCGCAGTGAAGCATATCGGACGTAGAGTTCTCATTTCCCAGGTATCCCTCTACTGGCTTCTTAAATTCCACCGAGACAGAGTCACCCGATTTGCCTTCCAAGGCAATACGCCGGAAGCAGGAATTCGAAAACCCAGAGGCCAAACAATGACACCTGGTTCGAAATTGCTGCGTGTCAATGAGGCCGCAGAACGCCTGAACCTCAGCCCCAAGACCATTTGGGCGATGATCTACAGGCGAGACATCGAGGTCGTGCGGATCGGGCGCTCAGTGCGAATCGCACAAGACGCGATTGACCGGTTGATAGAGCGCGGAACTGTTCCAGCTACACGGCGATGAATGCAAGAACCGAATTCAAATCTCGACGCGAGGCAATCACCTTATGACGTTAATGAGAAAAGTGACGGCTTCCAAGCTGCTTGCCGCTACAGGATCGTTCAGCGCTCGCCATGGGAGCTCATACGACATCCGATTCTGGCTGAGTATTGTCTTGGATTGTCGGTGGCTCGCCTCTCGGCAATTTCCGATACTTGGGATCCTTCGTGGTGGTGCCCAATTTGCATTGCGAAGGACGGAAAGGTCTTGAAGGGTCTAGAGGAATGGGAGCTCGCGCGGAAGAGAAACCTTCAGAAGGTCAACTGCCTGGAGTTTGACCTGAATGAAGAGGA
>CAVZCY010000002.1:0-22963 GCA_963773915.1 uncultured Acidobacteriaceae bacterium | reverse complement strand
AACCGCCGTGAGATACTCCTGCAGCGACTTATGGGAGAACTCGAACAGATCGGTCCAGACTGGACAATTAGGCCGGTGTGAGTTTCCAACTCATTTATAACGGGCTGCGCCTCCGAACTGCGAAGGCCGATAGTTCTGGAAGATCTTCTGGTAGCTCTCCAGAAGATCTTCCCCTAGTGAATGTCGAGGTCTTGTCGAGGTTGTGAGGTTGTGCGCAAGGTCAGACAGAAAATCGGCCTTCCTGTCCACTTCGAAATCTGAGTACGTCGACAAGCGCTGAACGGAGCGTTGCTGGTCCGAATTTTCCAGCAAGAGGCTCACGATCTTCTTGTAGACCGATTTTGGTTTTTCAGGGATCTTGTGGACGCGCTCGTAGTATTGCGCATAGATGGGCTAGCGTGAGCGGTTTGATCGGGTATCCGCAAAGGGAGAGTTCCCCACCTGATGCAGGAATGCGATGGCGTCCGAAGCACCTAGCCAGCCATATGCGAAGCGCTCTATCTGCTCGTGCGATAGTGGGGCGATCTCGTAGGTCGTCATCTTCTCGACGTGATAGCTAAACTCCCTGGTGCGAGCTGTCAGTATGATCCGTGCACTTTCGAGCTGAATCGCAAGCCCAGCACACCAGCGACGATGCTGTCACGTCTGAGCTTATGCGACACTTCATCGAGACCGTCGAGAAGAATAAGAGGCCGGATTGCCTCAAGCACGCTGACGACCACCCGTTCTCTCAATGACCTCCGCGTAGCCAAGTTCTCGTCGGACTCTAGGTCCGAGGGGAACGTCAGGGGTATGTCGAGAATCGATTGAATCCGCTCTATGACCAGATCCTCAAGATCGCCGCTCGCGGTCCTCGCGTTGTTCAAATCGCGGAGGCGAATCAGGAGCGGAAGTTCTGCGACGGAAAAACGTCTGCCCCGGTTAACATTTGCTGGCAAAGGTGCTTCATCGCTGTTGTTTTTCCGGCCGCCGGCTGGCCCAACACCACCATATGAGCCACGTCCTCGGACTCGAGGATGGTCGACAGCGGGGCGGATGGAACTCTTCCTGGGCCGAGAGTCGTTGCCTGCGCGGCAGCAAATGAGGATTCGAGGGGTACGAAGACCTGGGAAGTTGCCTTCGGCCTTTGCAAATCCTTGAACGATATCTCCTCCGACCAAATCCTCACCTCCTTCTCGTGGTCCGCGATGGCGGTTTCGAGCCGCTCCTTGGTCGAAGATGTAGCCACATCCCAGTGGCTAAGGAGATGCGCGAGGGGAGTCAAACGCTTGCCTATAAACCTCGGCTGCGACCGAGCCCCCAACGCTGTTCAAGAAATCTGACATGGTCGCCATCATGGTACCAGCAAAACTGTCTTAACGAAGGGCTATGGACGTCGAGCGGTAACGAGGATTCGTAATATACTCATCGAATGCTTTCAGAGCCCCTCTTCGCCGCATCGTCTCGGTGCTAGTCGGAAGCCTGTTGCCTTTAGTGACAGAGATGGTCAGGAACCTTCGCAAAAATCCAAAAGGCGAAAGGCTCTTCGAGTCTCGAATTGGAAAGGCGGTCTCAAGATGCCTTAGGTCTCGACAAGGCGCCGGACAGCCCCGAACTACTCTTTGCCGAATTGTCCGAAGCCTCCGGGAGGATGGATCGAATCGTTTCGAGAATCCAGGCATACACAAAGATGCGCGAGTCTGCAGTGGCAAAGTTGGAGACACAGCTGGGAAAGCTGTCCCAGGAAGAGGGCCAACTCAGGAAGACAATCGAGGAATTGCAGCAGGTACCACTTCCGGCGGCAGAATATTTTGCTTCACTCGTTAATAAAGACAACAAAAGGGGTACTTTGCGGGATTACGTGCTCTTCGTAGCTGGTGTGGTGGTGAGTGCAATTGTCACGATAGCCCTAAAGCATTTCGGTTTGGCATAGAAGTAGGCACCCTTTTCTCCAGGCGGCCTCTGTTTGCAATTCCGGCGGCGGAATGCGATTACTGATCCGACGAAAAGCAAGTGCAGCCGCAGGTCCTTCGACTACGTTTGGCGCAAAGTACGCGCCAAACTCCGCTCAGGATGACAGATTTGTGGGTGGATGACAGTACTGTGGTGGAGCGGGGTCTTGGCTCTGCGAAGGATAAGGGTAGCCGCAGGTTCCCTTTCGACTCCTTCGCTGATTCGGCGGAGGGCAAAAGCAACCGCGGGTCCCCGTTCGACTCGCCCGCTATGCGGGCTCGCTCAGGGCAGGCTTTCGACTCCGCTCCGCTGCGCTCAGGATGACAGCTATTTTGAAAATGGGCAGGCGATGAGAGCCACGATCGTGCGCTCGTTGCGACTGCCGGCAATCTGCTATACATTCTCGCCATGGCCGAGAGAGCCTATTTCACCTACATTGCCGCTAGCCGGAGTCACACACTTTACATCGGGGTGACGGGCAATTTGTCGAAGCGGATATTCGATCATAAGCAGAAAACTCATGAAGGATTTTCCGCGACATACAATTGCAACCGGCTCGTCTGGTTCGAGCGCTTCGGCAGCCCCAAAAGCGCGATTGCGCGGGAGAAGCAGTTGAAGGGCTGGATTCGCGCAAAGAAGATTGCATTGATCGAAAAGAGCAACCCTACGTGGAACGACCTGAGCGAAGGCTGGTATGCGGTTGATCCGTCGGTTGAGGGGCGGAGTTGAGGCGAGGAGGGGAAGGACAAATGCAACCGCAGGTCCCCGTTCGACTCGTCCGCTGAGTGGGCTCGCTCAGGGCAGGCTTTCGACTCCGCTGCGCCTCGCTCAGGATGACAGTTCTGTGGGGGGCGCGAGCGATTGAGGCGCGCTACCGGATGTCGAGGTTTTTGACGTCGAGGGCGTTGTCCTCGAAGAATCTGCGGCGGCCTTTGACGCCACGGCGCTCGCGATAGCCTGTTGATCCGCAGGTGGATGATTGGCGGCTCGATTTCGTCGGGGCAATCCAGATTTCCGTTGAGAAACCGACGATGAGATCGTATGATTGGGCCGACCACGGGACCCATTGAGATTTGAGCGCGACATTTGAAGTGTCGCGACTTCCCCCAAGTTTCTGAAATTCGAAATGAGTCGCTGAAATCAAAGGAGGAGATTGCGGATGAAGCCTGACCGCTTTTTCTACGCTGCCGCCGGGGCCATCTTTCTGGTTCTCATCGTCCTCGGCTTCCAGCAATACATCTTTCATGGCAAGCATGTTGACGGCAGCCCGATTGCGCCGGTGATGCTGGCCATTGTGGTGGCGCACTCGAGCGCGATCTTTGTCTGGTTCGTGGGGTTCCTTGTGCAGGCGCTGCTCATCTCTACGCACAATCGCCGGCTGCACATGACACTGGGCTGGGGCGTGGTGGGGATTGCCGCGCTGATCGCGGTGACCGGGCCGCTGGTGGCTTACCGGTCGATCCAGATGGCTCCGCAGCAGGTGATTTTCGATTGGCCGGGCCCGCAGTTTCTGCTGGTGATGTTTACGGAGATTGCGCTGTTCGCGACGTTCGTTACGATCGGCGTGCTGAACCGCAAGCGGCCGCGCATTCACAGGGCGATGATGCTGATGGCCTCGCTCGCGATCGTGAGCGGAGCGACGGCGCGGATTGCGCAGGTGAATTCGATCTTCGGGGGTCACCAATGGATGGCGCTGTTCGCGCCGGTTGTGGTGCTGGGAGTGCTGCTGCTGGTGGTGCGCGCGGCTTTGACGCGGAGCTTCGATCGCCCGTTTGCCATGGGGCTGGCCGTGATGGCGGTGGTGACTTTGGCAGCGGGAAGGCTGGCGATGACGAACACGTGGGTCGATTGGGCGGGAATGATTTTGAAGCGGTGACGGGATTTTGGGGTGGGCACGGGCGCCGGAGTTCCCGGCGAGCGACGTCGGTCTAGGTTTGTAGTATCCCCGGTCTCAAAGTCGAGACCGGGGGCACCCAACATGTTCGGGAAGGCCGATCGTCAGATGTCGAGATTTTTGACGTCGAGGGCGTTGTCTTCGATAAATTTGCGGCGGGCCTCGACGTCTTCGCCCATCAGCGTGGTGAAGATGGCCTCGGTCTCGGCGATGTCCTCAAGCTTGACGACGAGTAAGGTGCGGCGCTCGGGATCCATCGTGGTTTCCCAGAGCTGCGAGGCCGTCATTTCTCCGAGGCCTTTGTAGCGCTGGACTTGATAGTCTTTTTTGCCCTGCTCGACGATGTAGGCGAAGAGATCGCGGGCGGTCTGCTTCTCTACCGGCTCGCGCAAGACGCGCGCGGCGCGGCCTTTTGATTTGGCGTCAGTCTTCGATTCAGCTTTGGCCTCTGCGCCTCTGCGGATTCGGCGCCTTCGGCTTCGCTCCTCTTCTTCCTCGGCGATGGCGGCTGCGCCCTTGGGCGCGAACTCGACGAGAAACGGCGGCTCTAAAAATTCCTTGATGAGCGAATACTTGGCCATCATCTGGCGGAACTCGGGGCTGGAGGCCAACTCCCAATTGATGTTGCGTTCGAGGCCCTGGGAGTCGACGATCTTGATCGACCAAGTGTGGTGCTCTTCGTCTTCGAGGGGCTTGTCAACCCGCTTGAACTGGAAGTCATCGGCAAGCTCGACGAGCCGCTTATACAGAGCAGTGATTTTCTCCGGAGCTCCCTTGCTTTCTTTCGAGGCAAAGTCGGCGCGCTGAGTCAGTTCCGCGCGAGCCAGCATCTCGGTGAGCTTTTCGTTGCGAATGCGCTTGTCGACTTTCTCGACAAAACCTAAATACTCGTTGAGCGTGGACATGAAGCGCGTGAGGTCGGCGCCTTCGATTTTTCCCGCGGTCTCGCCGTGGCGGACGATCATGCCCTCGGCAGCGCGGTTGACCATCACCTTTACAAATTCGCGGTCGTCTTTGATGTACTGCTCGAAGCGGCCCTTCTTGATTTTGTAGAGCGGCGGCTGCGCGATGTAGACATGATCGCGCTTGATGAGCTCCGTCATGTGGCGGAAGAAGAAGGTGAGCAGCAGCGTGCGAATGTGCGAGCCGTCGACATCGGCGTCGGTCATGAGAATGATTTTGCCGTAGCGGACTTTGGCGGCGTCGAAGTCGTCTTTGCCGATGCCGCAACCGAGAGCGGTAATCATGGCGCGGATTTCTTCGTGGCCGAGCATCTTGTCGTAGCGCGCCTTTTCGACGTTGAGGATCTTGCCCTTGAGCGGAAGGATGGCCTGGAACTTGCGATCGCGGCCCTGCTTGGCGGTGCCGCCGGCGCTCTCGCCCTCGACCAGGTAAAGCTCGCAGCGCTCGGGGTTGCGCTCGCTGCAGTCGGCGAGCTTGCCGGGAAGGCCGCCGCCGTCCATAGCTCCCTTGCGGCGCGTAAGGTCGCGGGCCTTGCGGGCTGCTTCGCGCGCGCGGGCCGCTTCAATTGCTTTGTTGATGATCTTGCGGGCGACGGGAGGATTCTGCTCGAGAAACATTCCGAGGCGCTCGTTTACGAAGGCCTGCACGGTGCCGGCAATGTCGGAGTTGAGCTTGCCCTTGGTCTGGCCTTCGAACTGGGGCTGCGACAGCTTGACGCTGACGACGGCGACGAGGCCTTCGCGCACGTCGTCGCCGCTTAGCGACTCTTTCATGTCTTTGAACAGGCCCATTTGCTGGCCGACAAAGTTGATGGTGCGCGTGAGCGCGGCGCGGAAGCCGGAGAGATGCGAGCCGCCGTCGACAGTGTTGATGTTGTTAGCGAAGCTGAACACAGTCTCTGAATACGCGTCGTTGTACTGGAGAGCGATGTCGATTTCGACGGCGTCGCGCAGTGCCTCCATGACGATGGGCTTGTCATGCAGGACGGACTTGCCGCGATTGAGGTGCTTGACGAATTCGGAGATGCCGCCGGCGTAGCGGAACTCAGCGCGCCGCGCCTCGCCGGTCTTAGCATCGGCAGTGCGCTCATCGGTGAGCGTAATTTCAAGGCCCTTGTTGAGGAAGGCCATTTCGCGCAAGCGCTGCGCAAGGGTGTCGTAGTTGAATTCAGTGGCGGTGAAGATGGATTTGTCGGGCAGGAAATGAACGCGCGTGCCGCGCCGCTTGCTGATGCCCGCCTGGCGCAGCTCACTGGTGGGGATGCCAGCGCTGAAATCCATCTCCCAGGTGTGGCCGTCGCGCCAGATTTCGACGTTGAATTCCTGCGAGAGGGCGTTGACGCAACTGACGCCGACGCCGTGAAGACCGCCGGAAACTTTGTAGGTGGAGGCGTCGAATTTGCCGCCCGCGTGCAGCTTGGTGAGCACCACCTGCACGGCAGGCATGTGCTGGCCGCCGGGCAGATCCATCATGTCGACGGGAATGCCGCGGCCATCGTCGACGACGGTGATGGAGTTATCGACGTGGATGACGACATCGATTTTCTTGCAGTAGCCGGCGAGAGCTTCGTCGACGGAATTGTCCACGACTTCGTAGACGAGGTGATGCAAACCCATCTCGCCCGTGGAGCCGATGTACATCGCGGGACGGAGGCGGACGGCCTCAAGGCCCTCGAGGACTTTGATGTTGTCGCCAGTGTAACTGTCGTTATCGCCGTGGGTGGGGGTCGAACTCAGTACTTCAGTCGCCATAAACTTCCGTTCGCAATGGGTTCCGTGAGGCTGTGGGTTGCCGAGGGTGAATTCCGATGCCGAAGCGAGAGTAACCGCTTGAAAAGAAGGGCTATCAAGCGAGTTTACTCTAGGGTTATTTTACCATGCGGCGGAGGTGTGCTGGAGGGGCGTGGAAAAAGGGTGAAAACGGTTACGAACGGAATCGGGTTCTGACGCTGAAGTTACGTCGGTAATCTCGTGCCGTATATGATCAGTATCTATATGAAAATAATGTACTTACGTTCGTTTTTCGAGTTACGATTTTAATCACAAAGGAGAGCGATCTCCTTTCAAAATCCAACTCGAAAGGTTACCAAAGATGAACAACCTGATCCGCTTCTTTGCCCTGTTCGTTGCCGTCGCCGGCCTTGCCTGTGCAACGCTTGCGCCAGCCAACCCGAAAACTCACGATTCACACAATTCGCTTGCCGTGACCGATCCGGGTCCTCTGATCACCCTTCCCGGTCCAATCTCATGCCAAGAGCACAACACATGCTTCGCTCCGGCGGCGCCGACTCGCTGACAGCCGGACGAATTCCCAATCCGTTGAAAACCCGAAGGGTACTGCATAGCACGAAAGTGCCAGCGGAGCGTTACCCTTTTGTGTTTGGGCCATTAGGCATATAGGCGCTATCCTGAGGACGCTGAAACGATTACAAACCAGCCTCTATGCCATTGAACATTGCAATGTCGGCGATGAGCGCGGCTGAAGTTGTCCTCTGGGCAGCGCTCGCCATTCTTTTCCTGAGCAAGGGACTCAATCGCCGCTTCCCGGCGATGGGCTACTACCTCGCGTTGCGCGCAATTTCGACACCGCTGCTGATGCTCGTTCTCTACCTCGAGACCCAGCCGTGGGGAAGAGACATCCACGCCGGCCAAATCTACTATTTCGGATTTTTCGCGACCTACCTCGCGAGCACGGTCCTGCTGTTTTTCATTTGCATTGAGGTCTTCCGCTCGGCGCTGGCGGCGTTTCCTGGAATCGCGAAGTTGGCGATCGTCATCTTCCGCTGGGCGGCCGTGGTTTCGATGATTGTGAGCCTGACTTCAATTTCTTACGCGCACAAGGGGCTCGATCTTATCGCGGACATTTGCTATGGGCTGATGCACTCGGTGAGCGTTCTTGAGCTGTGCTTGCTCGCCTTTCTCTGCCTGAGCATGAACGCGTTGCGGCTGACAGTGCGCGATTTGTCCTTTGGCATCGCATTGGGCTTCGGCATGATGTCCTCGGCAGACTTTGTTCTTTCGTCGTTGATGTCGCACGCTACTTCTACTTCGCTTACCAACCCGCTGCAGATCGTTTACGAAGCGCTCATTCTCGCGACTCTGGCTACTTGGATGGTTTACAGCATCATTCCCGAGCCGGCTCGCAGGCCGGTGTTGATGCCGGCAAGCTCGACGATCCATCGCTGGAACGAAATTGCTTCGGCACTGGGCCATACGGGCACGCAGGTAGCCGCGCAACAGCCCGCCACCAGCTTCTTCCTTTCGGATGTGGAGCGTGTGGTGGAGAAGGTGCTGGCGCGGAATATGAAGGGCCGGGAGTCGGAGATATAGAAGCAGGGAACAAGGGACCAAGGGAACGAGGGAACAAGAAGGCCAGGGACTGAGGGACTAGAGACTGAGGGACTAAGGGACTAAGGGACTAAGGGACTGAGGGACAGGGACTGAGGGACTAGGGACTGAGGGACTGAGGGACTAAGGGACTGGAAAGACAAAAGCCACGGCGAGTGCCGTGGCTTTTTGATTTTGGAATCGGTTGCGCGTATTCGATGCGACAGCGCGAAATTAGAACGGCGCTTGATTGCAGATTCGCGGCGGTTACTCGGTAACGGGTTCGACCGAGGCGAAGCGGCCGCGGTTTCCGCGGTCAGTGAACTTGACGCGACCTGAAATCTTGGCGAAGAGCGTGTCGTCCGATCCAATGCCGACATTGGGGCCGGGCTTGATACGAGTGCCGCGTTGGCGGCTGATGATGGTTCCGCCGGTGACTAACTGACCGCCGAAGGCCTTTACGCCCAGGCGCTGCGCGTTTGAGTCGCGTCCGTTTGTGGAACTGCCTCCACCTTTTTTATGTGCCATGATTCAATCCCCTTTTATGAACAGCCAACAGCTTTCAGCCGTCAGCTTTCAGCTAATTCATCTCAAAATCCACTGCTTCGGCGCCCACGAGAAAACTGAAGGCTGAGAACTACTTCTTCGCGGCGTCGTAGGTGACGCCGTCAGCCACGATGGCCTTGATGCGCACTTCAGTAAAGTTCTGGCGGTGGCCCTGGAGCTTCTTGTATTGCTTCTTCCGCTTGAAGTGGAAGACCAGAATCTTTTCGCCGCGACCCTGGCCGACAACTTCGGCGGTGACCTTGGCGGAGGCTGGCTTGGCCAACGCTCCCTGCTCACCGGAAACGGCGAGCACATCGCTGAACTCGACGGTTGGACTGCCTGAATCAACGCTTTCAATCTTCAACACGTCGCCGGGCGAGACGCGATATTGCTTGCCGCCGGTACGAATGACTGCGTACATAACAAATCCTCCAGCGCCATGGATCCCAGGACGCAAACGCGAATCGTGTGCTCAATAGGGGCGGATACAGAACTGAAGACTGCACCGGGAGGCAGGCCGCACACACGCTGATTTCAGCGGAGAGCCCCGAATCATCCCGCGCACCCAGCAACTGGGTGCATCGCCAAACTCTTTGATTTTATCGTTAAGCGAAGATCAGGTCAACGCGGGGTGAGCGGAGCTAGCGGGGTTGGTGGGGTTAGCGGAGCTCGTAGAGCTGTGGAGCTGGGACATGAGCGTGCTCTTGAAAGGCGGACCGGCCGACGGAGAGTTGGGGAGCGTGGCTGGAGCTCGATTTTCGGGTCCCAAAGGGCCATTTTCGTCGATTTTGGGCCGTTTTTTGCTCGTTTTCTCGCCGCGATTCTTGGTAATTTTCATTGATTATAAACGACTTAACATCGCCTTGCACTGAATGCAGTGCAGAGCGGCGCCGGCTTTCTCTGGATGGCGACGATGCGCTACGCGGGAGATACGGGAAGGTAGATTCGAACGATGGTGCCGTGATTTTCAGCGTCAACGCTGCTTTCAATTTCGATGCGACCACCGTGCCCCTCGACAAACTGCCTGGCAACGAACAACCCAATTCCCGTACCGACGGTATTGCGGGTGGTGAAAAAGGCGTCGAAGACTTTCGGGAGGGTGCCGGCCGGGATACCTACGCCGTTGTCTTCAATCGTCAGAACGATTTCATCGCGGACTGCCGGAGCGATTTTATTGGGGACTGCCAGAGCGATTCCATGGGGAACGGCGCCGGCATTTTTCACAGACACGGAAAGAACGCCCCCCCTTTGCATGGCATAAATCGAATTAGAGAGCAGGTTAGAAATCACCTGCATCATTTCTCCGCGACGCATTGCGATTTCTTTTGAAGAATCGAGCGATTTCCTGACTTCGATGCCGAGTGCCCTGCAGCGAGGCTCGTATACCGTGACTGCGTGCAACGCGAGATCGCTCAGCGACATGTTAATGGCTGACGTATTTTCGCGATAGAAGCCGAGTGTCTGCCTGGCGATATGAGATACACGGGTCAATTCGCTTTCGACAGCATCGAGGTATCCGATGCCTTCCGGCGAGCTGACAGCCGGACGAAGAAGGCTGAGCAGATTGACTATCGCCTGGAGGGGATTATTAATTTCGTGCGCGATTGTGGCAGCCATTCGGCCAGTCGCCGCGATCTTTTCAGCTTGCAGCAAAGATTTTTCGAGCTTCTTGCGGCCCGAGATATCGCGAAGAATCTTGGACGCCCCGATGACCTGCCCACGTTCGCCGAACACGGGTGAAATGGTGAGCGCGACGTCGATGAGCTGGCCGGCCTTTGTCATGCGTACCGTTTCGAAGTGCTCAATGCGGCGGCCGGCGCGCAGACTCTCGATGATCACTTTTTCGTCTGAGTGCAGATGCTCAGGAATGATCTTGAGGATGGATGAGCCAATCATCTCCTCCGCCGAATAGCCGAAAAGGCGAACAGCGGCGGGGTTCCAACTGGTGATGATGCCATTCAGGTCTTTGCTCAAGATAACGTCGTCGGACGAATCGACGATTGCGGCGAGCTCACCGGCGCGCTTTAAGCCGACTTCGAGGGCTCTCTCCGTTTCCTTGATCCGCGTAATGTCCCGTGTAGTACCGAGGATTTGCCCTGGTGAATCGTCCGACTTTCCCTGTAGCTGTCCATTGACTTCAATCCAGCGCTGCGTCTTGTTGGGAAGCGAGATTATCCCTTCGAAACGAAACGGCGCTTCCTTCTGGACAGTAGCTTCCATTGCTTGCTTGAATGATTCCCTAAAATCGGGATGGACAACCTCATCAAGAAAGGCGCGACCGTTTACCGGACCGCTTTCGCGAGAGCGGCCGAAGATCTCGTACATGCGGTCATTTTCCCAACTGGCCCGATCATCCGCGAGATGCCACACGAAGATTCCCAGTTCCGCAACTTCAGTGGCGAGCGTCAGCCGGGTTTCGCTGTCGCGAAGTTTTCGAGCTCCTGTAACGACCTGAGTCATATTGCGGTACGCATCGTAAAAGCCTGCGATTTTTCCGTCCTCATAGACTGGGATGAGCGAATAGCTCCAATAGTGGTCTTCGATGACTCCGTTCAGGAGAATGGGGATGAACATGTTGTCGCGCACCGGCGACTCGCCACGGTAGAAGCAGGCTTCAAGATCATCCCTGACGAGGTCCCATGCCTCGCGAAAGACGTTGGAATAGAGATCGCCGAGCGCGTTGGGGTGCTTTCCCATCAAGGTAGGAATTGCGGCGTCGTTATAGAGGAAGACCATCTCCGGTGCCCAGGACAGGATGGTTGGAAATGGCGAATGCAGCATGAGATTGACGGTCGCAATCAATGTCTCAGACCAGTGCTCGAGCGGGCCGAGGGGCGTGGCGGCCCAATCGTGGGCACGAATGCGATTGGTCATCTCGGTGTTGCCAATGACCCGATTTTCAGTGGTGACTGGTGAAGTCATAGTTGCTTCGCCAAAGACAGAAATTCCTCGGCTGCGCCGGTCGAGAAGCGCTGATGCGTCAAACCTACTCTGGCGTTTCAGCCTTTCTTCGACTTCAGAGGGGGAGCCAGCGCGACGGCTGCCTCGGTGGTGAGGAGCAGAAAGGTAAACGTCTCCTGAAGGTAAAGGGTGACGGCATCGTCGGTGTGGCGCAAATAGCCGATGGAGACGTCCTGACCGATGTGGAGGTCGAAATCGCCGCCGCGGGTGGTGACGACAAATGCGCCCTCGATGGCCGGCGCCCAGATGATTTTGTCGTCGACGAGCCGCTTGACGTGCTCGAGCACGGGGTAGCCTTGATCGCTGGTCTCAGACAGCGCAGTGTATGCGGCGGCACCGAGCAGGACGGCGTAGGGACCATTGACGCCAACGAGACGCAATTGACTGAGCGCCTGCGCGATGGCGTCGGGGTATTTGCGCACGTCGCCTGGCAACGTGAGTCGCGGATTGCTGGTTCCCTGCCTGACGCCGACGATTCCGGCATCGGAGTAGCCCTCGAAGATTGCGCCGTCTTCGGCATAGGCGATTTGGCGCGCGGCGTCTTTGGCCGGTTGCCAGTCGGCGTCGTTTGCGCCGCGCTCGACGTCGTCGATGGCCTGGCGATCGAGATCAAACGGAACACGCAGCTCGACCAGCGCTTTGACGTCGCGCTGCCGGGCGAGGATGCCCTTGGATGGGGTGAGGATCTTGCGCAGGTGGCCGGTGCCGACGGCGGACAGGCCTACTCCTGCCGGGCCCTGCACATCGACGACGCGGCGGCCGGCGAGATGGCGTTTAAGCGTGCGTGTTGCTTCCTCTTCGATTTGCGCCCAGGCGGCGTCGGAGATGGGGGCGAGCTCGCGATGAAGATTATTCATGTTGGATTTCTCCTTTTAGGGAACCGATACCGAGCGATCCGTCTTTCTGCGGAGGGACGGATGGAGCGGGTTTGACGGGTGTTGACTCGGAGGAAAGCGCCGCGGGGGCGGGCGGGACGGCGACTTCGTTTTCGGGTGCTACGTTGTCAAGAAATGTCGCCGAGGGAACGAAGAAGAGGCTGCCGGTGACGGCGCGGCTGAAGTCGAGAATGCGGTCGTAGTTGCCGGGTGGGCGACCGATGAACATGTTCTCGAGCATGAGCTCAATTCTGCGAGGCGCGCGGCTGTAGCCAATGAAGTAAGTGCCGAATTCGGCTGATCCGGCGCGGCCGAAGGGCATATTGTCGCGCAGAATTTTGACCTCTACTCCATTTTCTTCGATGGTGTTGAGCGCGCTGTGCGCGGAAGTTGGTTGGACGGCATCGTCCAATTCAACGTCAGACAGCTTGGTGCGGCCGATGATGCGTTCCTGCATCTCGGTGGAGAGAGCATTCCAGGCGTCGAGGTTGTGGAGGTACTTCTGCACGATCACGTAGCTGCCCTGAGCGAAGGCCGGATCTTCAGCGCCGATGATGGCAGCGTCACTTGCAGCCTGGGCGCGCGGATTTTCCGTACCATCGACAAATCCGAGCAGATCGCGGTCGTCAAAGTAGCGGAACCCGTGCACCTCATCGACGGGCGAAACGACACTGCCGATGCGGGCCATGATGAGTGTCGCGAGCTCGAAGCAGAGATCCATGCGCTTGGCGCGAATGTGAAAGATCAGATCGCCGGGCGTGGAGACTGCGTGGCGCGCGCCCGAGCGAATCTCGCGGAAGGGATGGAGGTTCGCCGGGCGGGGATCGCCGAAGAGCCGCTGCCATGCGTCAGAGCCGATGCCCATGACGCAGGAAAGGCCGCCTTCAACGTCGCGAAAATCGACAGCACGCACCAGCGCGGAGAAATCGGGAAAGAACGAGCGAATGGTCGCGCGGCTGGCAGGGTCAGAGTTGATGGTGACAACCAGAAAGATGGCAGCGCGAGTGAGCGGCGAGACGATCGCCTGCGCGACAGCATTTACGCCGCCTGACTCGTTGACCGCTGGATTCGGATCGGGTGCCATCGGATATGACCCTCTCGGGGCTGACAGAATCCTATTTCTTGAGGTGATTGTCGCGCCCCGAAATGCTAATGATCAGACCGCAAGACTACCATTGCCTGCGGGTATAGATACAAGCGGATTTCGTAATGCAACGCCAATGAAATACGAGAAATGAGCCCTTTATTGATGCGAAATGGCTGCTTCCGCGTCAGATCTAATATCCGCAAGAGGCACGGGGTTAAGTTTTACGACGACTGACGAGGAATAAGCCAGTCAGGATGCGTTTTGCGGATTCGCTTTTTGTTTGCAATTTCTGAATGCTTTTTTTGGAGGATCCAATGCAAAAAAGAAAAGTGGAGATAATTGCGTTCGTCGTTCTTGCGCAGGTTGCCCTGGCCTATTCGGCGCGGCCGGCGCAGGCGCAGGCGGAGAAAACTGAGTATGCGGCCATGGCTCCCCTGGACGCGTATTTGATGGCCGACGCGAGCTCCGAAATCGCGCTGGCTCGCAGCGCGGCGCCGGCCTCAATATCGGACCACGCCACCGTAATGGTGCTGGGGAGGGAGGGATACACGACCGCCGTGGAGGGCACGAACGGCTTTCTCTGCTTCGTGGAGCGATCGTGGGCCCAGACGACTGATGCCGCGGAGTACTGGAATCCCAAAATGCGCGCTCCCAACTGCTACAACGAGGCGGCGGCCAGGAGCATTGTTCATATCTACTTGATGAAAACCAAACTTGTGCTCGAAGGAAAATCGAAGGCGGAGATTGTCGCGGCCATTTCATCTGCACTGGACAGCAAAGAGCTGCCGCCGCTTGAGCCGGGAGCGATGTGTTACATGATGTCGAAGCAGCAGTATTTAAACGACGGAGTCAAGAACTGGCATCCGCATGTAATGGTTTTCGCTGCGGGCGACGTGGGCAAGAGTTGGGGAGCCGACCTGCCGGGCTCGCCGGTGATGTCGGGATACGATCCGGAAGAGCGGATGACGATTTTCATGGTCTGGGCAGCCAAGTGGTCCGATGGGACGCCGGGGCCGGCGATGATGCACTGAGTGCGATTCGCGGGCGACTCTCGATTGGGGGCGGGGTGCGAACGTAGACGAGGTACAATTCCTCTTTCGACAAAAGAGGGATGAGGCTAAAGGTTGGCGATCCATTGTGACGTAAGGCGCGGTTTGCGACTGGCGGTGTTTTCGATTTTTCTGCTCGCGCTCGCGGGCGGGATCAACGCGCAGCAGCTCGTGGGGCTGCGGTTAGCAGACTATGTTGGCACATACGCTGATGCGCCTGGTCATACGGTTGAAATTGTGGATGGAGACGGTCTCTTCGCGGTCTTAGACGAGGCCAAGTACTCGCTGCGCCCCTCGGGTGTAGATCAGTTCTCGCCCATGGCTGGTCCGGTAGTTGTATTTCAACGCGACGCAAACGGCGAGGTGACAGGATACGAGCAGGATGGGAAGTTCCATCCTCGCATGTCTACTTCCGTGACGCCGGAATCCGCCGCGCTGGCGACGCCGCGGCCCTTAGGGCAGGATTCTCCCGCGGACTATCAATACCAGGCGCCGGCCGACATGCATGACGGAATTGCAGTGGGGGATATTGCGCACTCGGACTTAGGTGTGAGCGTGGCCAACGACATCGTGCGCTCGATTCTCGATGGAACATATAAGGATGTGCACAGCGTGCTGCTTTATCAGCACGGGAAGCTGGTGCTCGAAGAGTACTTTTATGGCTACAGTGCGGAGCGCACACAACAGCTCCGCTCTGCGACCAAGACCGTCGTCAGCACACTGGCGGGGATCGCTATCGACCATGGCGCCCTGAAAGGAGTTGATGAGCGCGTGCTGCCGCTGATGAGCTATGCGAGCTATGACCATCCTGACGCGCGCAAGGCGGCGATAACGCTGGGCGACTTTCTCTCGATGAGCTCCGGGCTGGATTGCAACGACCATAGCTCCACTTCGCCGGGGCGCGAGACGGTACTGGATGATTCGGCCGACTGGGTGAAGGCTACGCTCGATCTGCCGATGATCAATGACCCTGGAACCCAGGGCTTCTACTGCTCGGGCGGCGTGGCAGTCGTGGGCCGGATGACGGAGAATGCGGTTCACATGAAGCTGCCGGAGTACGCACAGGCAAACCTCTTTGGACCGCTGGGGATTGCGCGTGCGGACTGGACTTGGAACTACGATCTGACCAACGCGGATAAGGAGTACTCCCAGATCCACTTGCGCCCTCGCGACATGCTCAAGCTTGGAATTTTGTTTGCGGACGGTGGCCGCTGGCATGGGCGCCAGGTCATTTCTGAATCATGGGCGCGCACAGCGATCGCCGAACACAGCCATGTGGACAATGTCAGCTATGGCTACTTCTGGTGGCGTCCCTGGCTGAATGTGGAGACACCGACCGGCTCGCAACACGTCAATTTAGTGGCCGCCCAGGGGAATGGCGGACAAAAGATCTATCTTGTGCCCCAGTACGACCTCGTCGCCGTTTTTACGGGCGGCGGCTTACAACGCAGACTCCACTCCGCCGAATACGATCATGGCGAAGATCATTCTGCCGAGGTTGATGGAAGTGGCGGGTCATGGGAAGGCGGCGTCGGGGCCGAAGTGAGTGCGATCTGGGCACGCCGAACGCCAGGCGCCGGGCCGGCTTCAGGTATATAAGGACATTCATTTCAATTAGTTAGCTTGATCGCGGGAGAAATTCGCGGGATGCGGAAGAATTATCTTGACATCAGATACTCTAAAATATAGAGTGCTCTTCACTGAGCAACAGGGAACCAGGGAACGAACGGGAACGAGGAAGTGGTTTTTGTGGCTGGCGAGCGGAGATGAGCGAGGGACGATGACGGCAAGTGAGCAAAAGACGGGAACGGGGACGGAAATAGGGACGGCGCTGGAAGTTGACGGGCTGGTGAAGCGGTTCGGCGATTTGACGGCGGTGGATGGGGTGAGCCTGACGGTGCGCGCGGGCGAGTGCCTGGGTTTGCTGGGGCCGAACGGGGCGGGAAAGAGCACGCTGATCCGGAGCATGGTGGGGCGCGTGCATCAGGACAGCGGGCGCGTGACGGTGATGGGGAAGGCGGCGGGATCGACTGAGGCGCGGATGGCGCTGGGATGGGTTCCGCAGGAGCTGTCGATTTATCCGCGGATCTCGTGCAGGGAAAATCTGGGATCGTTTGGGCGGTACTACGGGTTGAAGGGACAGGAACTGAAAAATGCGATTGCGTGGTGCCTGAAGTGGGCGGCGCTCGAAGACAAACAAAACGATGTGGCGAAGACTTTGTCGGGCGGAATGAAACGGCGACTGAACATGGCGGCGGGAATGATTCACCGGCCGAAGGTGGTGCTGTTCGACGAGCCGACGGTGGGAGTCGATCCGCAATCGCGGAATCGGATTTTCGAAATGATCGAGGCGCTGCGGGATGCGGGAACGGCGATTGTGTACACGACACACTACATGGAAGAGGCGGAGCGGCTGTGCGACAGGATCGCGATTATCGATCACGGAAAAATTATTGCCGAAGGGACGAATGAGGAGTTGGTGGAGAGGACGTTTGGAAGACGGAGCCAGGTGCTGGCGCGGTTTGCGGGAGAGACCAAAGCGATTGAAGCGTGGGCGGCGCAGCACGGCGGGCGAGTAACGCATGAGACGGCGGAGTTCACGATTGAGCAGGCCGGAGAGATCGCTCCGCTGCTGGATGATGCAACGAAGGCGGGGTTGGAGCTTGAGGATTTGACGCTGCGGCGGCCAAATCTGGAGTCGGTTTTTCTGCACCTGACAGGAAGGGAGTTACGAGATTGATTTTTCAAGTTGCAAGGACGGCATTGATTGCACTGAGGCGGGATCGCGGGGCGATGGTGTTGAGTTTCGTGTTGCCGCTGGCGTTTTTCTCGATCTTCGCGGTGATTTTTGGAAAATCGAACGGCTCAACACCGACAGTGAAGCTGATTGTGGTGGACCAGGACCAGAGCCGGGCTTCGCGGGCGCTGGTGAGCGGGCTCAAGAACGAGTCGTCGCTGGTGGTGATGATGAAGCCCAGCTCGGAAAAGAAGGATGCGCCGCCGCTGCCGGATTACACGGCAGCGACGGCCGAGACGGCGGTGAAGGCGGGCGACGCGCCGGTGGCGCTGATTATTCCGGCGGGATTTGGGCAGCATCCGATTGCGTTTGGGCCTGATGCAGGAGGAAGCACGTTGCAATTGCTGAACGACCAGAGCGACACGATCGCTCCGCAAATTGTGGTGGGGCTGTTGCAAAAGGTCGCGATGACTTCGATGCCCTCGGCGATGGCGGACGAGGGGATGAAGTACGCGGACGAATACGTGGGTGGGTTTACACCGGCGCAAAAGGCAAAAGTGGACGAGGGGCTGGAGGCGCTGCACAAGCTGGAGGCGGACGGAAAGACGGGAGCCGGGAGCGGAGATTCAGGGAGCGGGAGCTCGGGAAATGTTGGCGCGGGGATTGTGGCGGTGAACGTGCGCGCGGTGGTGGGCGAGAACAAGAAGAGCCCGATGATTTCGTTTTACGCGGCGGCGATTGGCGTGATGTTTCTGATGTTCACGGCGAGCAGTTCGGCGGGAGCGCTGCTGGACGAGGCGGAGAGCGGAACGCTGGAGCGGGTGTTGAGCACGCGCGTGACGATGACCAAGTTGCTGGCGGGAAAGCTGGTGTTCAACACGGGGCTGGCGTTTGTGCAACTGGTGGCGATGTTTCTGTGGGGATGGGCGGTGTTCAAGCTGGACTTCTTCAGCCATCTGCCGGGGTTTGTGGTGATGGGATTGTGCACGGCGTTTGCAGTGGCGGCGTTCGGGATGCTGCTGGCAAGCGCGTGCCAGACGCGAGCGCAACTGGGAGCGCTGTCGACGCTGGTGATTCTGATTATGTCGTCGGTGGGCGGGAGCATGTTTCCGCGGTTCCTGATGCCGGAGAGCATGCAGAAGGCGGGACTGCTGACGATTAATGCGTGGGCGATCGACGGATTCACGAAAGTGTTCTGGCGGGATTTGCCGGTGACGGAGTTGTGGCCGCAGGTAGCGGTGCTGGTGGGGATTGGAGTGGTTCTGTTTGTGGTTGCGCGGAGAGTGGCGAGACGGTGGGAGTACGCGTGAGACAGGGAACAAGGGAACAAGGGAACAAGAAAGCAAGGGACCAAAGGACTCGAGACTAAGGGACTAAGGGACTAAGGGACTAAGGGACTAAGGGACTAAGAAGACACGAAAGCGATGGAGCACGGAGAGGGATGTTATGAGCGCTGAAAAAGTGGAGTTGACGGAGCGGCTGGAACTGATTGAGAGCATGATCGTCGAGGGAAGGCGGAGCACGACGAGATGGGCATGGTCGATTGTGCTGTGGGGAGTGGCGTTTTACGTGGCGATCGCGTGGTCTTCAGGGATGTTTGGTGGGCCCATCTGGGGCCAGCACTACATGGCATGGCCGGTGACCATGATGACCACGTGGCTGCTGAGCTGGGGTTTGGCGGCGCGGATGCGCAAAGGAGCAAATGCGCCGTTGACCACAGTGGGGCGGGCGATCATCTCGATCTGGGCGGCGATGGGGATTTCGATGTTTGCGCTGCTGCTGCCGCTGGGGCTGAGCGGCCGGGCAGACCAGCAGGTGATTTTGGCGGTGGTGATGACTCTGCTGGGCACAGCAAACGCCGCGAGTGGAATGCTGCTGAAGTGGAAGGCGCAGATTGGGATGCGCGGTGGTGTGGTGGCTGGCATCGGCGGCGTCTTTGTTTGGCACCGAAACGCAAAGCACGATCGCGTTTCTGGCGGCGATTTTCATCTGCCAGATTTTATTCGGAATTTACGCGATGATCCTGGAGTCGCGCTGCCGGCGGCAGGCAGGGGGCGGTAAATGCCTGAGCTGCCGGAGTTGAATCCTGTGATTCACGGGAAGCTGCGGCTGGCGGTGCTCTCGCTGCTGATGGGAGTGGACGAGGCGGAGTTTACGTGGCTGCGAGAAAAGACCGGCTCGACGGATGGGAACCTGGGCGCGCAGTTGATGAAGCTGGAAGAAGCCGGTTACGTGGCGATGAAGAAACAGTTTGTGCTGCGCAAGCCGCAGACGCTCTACCGGATGACAGAGGCCGGGCGCGCGGCGCTGGGCGAGTATGTATCGGCGCTGAAGGAGCTGTTGGGCTCGGCAATTTGAGGGGCGGAATTCGTGCGAAGAGATTTGGAAAATGAATCGATGGGTTCCCTTGCCGGCGAAGGATTGGAGTCTGAAATGAGCGAGGCAGGGGGAATTCTTGGCCCCGGCGGACCAGATTTACTGATCCGCATGCGAGGCAGAGCGGTTGGCGCGATTGTGTGTGCGGGGTTCGGCGCGTATGCGCTGTATTGGTGGACTCAGGCGGCATTCAATGCTTCGACCTTGGGCGAACGAAGACTTTGGTTTGGCGGGATCGTGGTGGTTGCGGCTGTTCTAGTGGTTTGGGGAATTGCTAATCTTGTCGCGCTGCGTCACGAACCGAGAGTTGTGCTGGATAAGCGGCTGGTGAGGTTTTACAGAATTGGATACGCGCTTATCGTGGCGACAGAGGGCGCTGCGATTTCTGTTGGAGGGCCGATTCTGGGCCACTTCCATCGGCCAGAGCTATATGGGCAATGGATCGGCGCGGTAGTGGGGATCCACTTCTTGCCTCTCGGCAAACTGTTCAAAATACCTCTTTACTACTGGACAGGTGCGGCGATTTCGCTGGCTGCGTTTGGCTCGCTGCTGATTTCTGCAAGTTCACTTAGCTCCGCAATCTGCGCAGGGGGAACGGGCGTGGCTTTGTGGGTGACGGCGGCGATTATTCTCAGCAAGAATCTGGAAAGTCTATCGGCGAAGAGAGCGGACGCCTGTTGGGCCGGGCGAATGACTGTAGCCGCTTGGCCACTTGTGCGTCGTTGATCCGGTTCAGACGGCAGAAGTGGAATGGGATTCGAGCGACGCGCGGACGCGCTGCATAATTCCCAAATAATAGGCGAGATTGTGGATGGAGTTGAGCGTGGCGGAGAGCGGTTCGCCGGCCTGCGTCAGGTGACGTAAATACGCGCGCGAATAGCGGCGGCAAACGGGACACTGACAGGCGGGATCGGGCGGGGACTGGTCTTCTGCGAATTGCTTGTTCTTGATGTTGAGGCGGCCCTCGCTGGTGAAGAGCAGAGCGTGGCGGGCGGCACGGGTGGGCAGAACGCAATCCATCATGTCGACGCCGAGGCGCGCGTACTGCTCGATTTCGTCGGGATAGCCGACGCCCATGACGTAGCGCGGCTTGTCTTTGGGCAACAGCGGCAGAACTTCAGAGATCATTTCGAGCGTTAGATCGCGCGGCTCGCCGACGCTGAGGCCGCCGATGGCGTAGCCGTCGAAGTCCATTTCAACGAGACGCTCGGCGCACTGGCGGCGGAGATCGCGGTGCATTCCGCCCTGGACGATGCCGAAGATGGATTGGGTGTGGGTTTCTTGGGACCCTCTGCGGGGTTTGGCATCCCATGTCTCGGCTCAGTCGATCTGCGCCAGGGGACTTCGTGGCAATGAGCGCGGAAGTGATGGAGCGAGCGTTGCGCCCAGGCCATGGTGAGGCGGAGACTTTCTTCTGCGCGGGCGCGATCGGCGGGATACTCGGTGCACTCGTCGAAAGCCATGACGATGTCGGCGCCGAGAGCGATCTGGACATCGATGGAGTGCTCGGGAGTGAAGAAGTGAGAGCTGCCGTCTAAATGCGAGCGGAATTGGACGCCTTCGTCAGTAACTTTACGCAACGAACTGAGGGAAAAGACCTGGAAGCCGCCGGAGTCAGTGAGGAGGGCGCGCGGCCAACTCATGAATTTGTGAAGTCCGCCCGTGCGGCGGATTGCTTCGTGGCCGGGGCGGAGATAGAGGTGGTAAGTGTTGCCGAGGATGATTTCTGCGCCGAGAGATTCGAGCGTATCCTGCGGGACGGCTTTGACGGTGCCCTGCGTGCCGACGGGCATGAAGACAGGGGTTTCGACGGTTTGGTGCGGCAGGGTGAGACGACCGCGACGGCCGCCGGTTGCGGCGGGTTCGGCGAGGAGTTGGAAGAGCGGGGGCACGTGTCGATTCTATCGGGTGTTCGAAGAAAGAGACGTCGCGGCGTGGCTATTTGCTATCGCGGCCGAGGTGAATGAGGAAGCCGGCGCGGGCGGTGCGGGGCTGGCCGAGCGTGGTCGTGGGGGTTTTGGAGACCTCGATGGAACGGTTGAAGAGGTTTTCGCCGGCAGCGAAGATTTCGATTTGCGAGCCAAAGAGGCGTTTGCCGAACGGGCTCCGCGTGAAGTTGTGCGAGGCGTAGGCGTCGAGGCGGAAGTAGCCGTGGAGGAGATTGGCGTTGGCGTCGTCGTCAAACTGGCGGCCGCTGAGGCGGCTTTCGAGGCTGATGGTTCCGAGGCGCGGGCGCGATGCGCGGAGATTGAGAGTGGCCATGTTGCGGGCGACTTCGGGAATCCAATTGCCGAGATCCTGCGTGCCGCGCGAGACGACGGCGTGCGCGTACTGGTAGCCGCCGTCGACCGCGAGCCAGGAGCGGGGGTGAAGTTCGTAGTCGAGTGAGACGCCGCGGCTTTCGATCTGGCCGAGATTTTCGCGCATGAGCAGGATCGGCGATGAGGTGGGGTTGGTGGTGAGTGCGGCGATGGGGCGATTGACCTCGGTGAGGAAGTAGCTGGAACGGATGCTGCCCCAGGAACGCTGGGCGGCGAGGCCTGCTTCCCATCCGGTGGCGCGCTCGCTGAGGAGATTGCCGTTGGGAAGGGTGAGCTGGTTGCCGACCTGCGTGGAGCGATAAAGCTCGCTGGGCGTGGGAGAGCGGAAGGCGCGAAATCCCGAGGCGGTGAGGGCCCAGTGCTCGGAGAGCTTGCAAGAAAGACCGAGGCGCGGGTCGAAGATATTTTCCTGCGCTTTGCGACTGGCTGTGTGGCGTGGGAGCCCAGGCCGTGCCGTTCCATTGCGTTTCGTGACCGTCGTAATTTTGAAACCAATCCATTCGGGATGAGGCGACGAGCGTCCAGGCTTTGTGCGTCCACATGGCTTCAACGTAGGCGGCGGAGTCGCGCTGATGGTCGGCGAGATTGGTGAGGGCGTGGGTGCCGGTGTAGCTTTGCTCGCGATCCCATACGCGGACGTCGTGCGCGTCGGCTCCGGCGACGAGCAAGAGGCCCGCGCCGAAGGGCTGGCTCCAATGTGCGGATGCGCCGAGCTCGTTGTCGGGGACGTAGGAGAATTTGCTCGGCGTTTCGCCGCAACGATACGTGCAGGCCGCGTCGCCGAAGTTGGGGAGATTCGAAATGCTGGAGAAGGTCTGGCGATAGCGCTCGTCAGAGCCATAAAAACGGAGAGCAAGCGCGGTGCTGCGCGCATTTTGCCAGTCGGCACCGGTCGA
>CAVZCY010000001.1:0-111822 GCA_963773915.1 uncultured Acidobacteriaceae bacterium | reverse complement strand
CGCACAGTGCCCGCGGCGAGCACGACCAAGCCTTCGGCGCCAGCCGGTCCAGCCATTCGCTTGTCGTCATGGGCTGGTCGGTCTCGGGATTGTTCCCGAAGCCGCACCAGTACCCCTCCTTCTTGATCGCCTCGTTGGGTATCGACCCCTCGACGACCAGGACGAAGGGTTCGAGCTCGCCCCGGTCGGCCTTGAAGAACCACTCGATGAAGTCGTCGGCGCCGCCCACCGGACCGCATTCGAAGTCGATGAGCGGCCAGTGGACCGCGATCTTGGGCAACCCGGGTAGGGCGCCCAAGGCGATCTCCTCGATGCTGGGCTGGGTCGCGGCGGTCAGCGCGACCGAGTCGCCGTCACAGCTGAGCCCGGCGTTGATCCAGAGTACGTGGACCACTGCCTCGTCCGTCGGAGTCTCAGTCGCCGTCAAGGTTCCCTCCCCGGTTCTCGCCGCGCGGGTTTCTGCGGCTGGTTGCAGTGTCAGCCCGGTACCCGGCGGTGTAAATGAGTGTCTTTTGCACCGCCCGCAACGGCCGGGCATGGACGTCGTGTGGCGCCGTTGACACCCTCGTCCACTCGGGGTGAGGATCGTGAATGCCATGGGGACGGAACAGTTGGCTCCAGGGACGCCGGCAGCCGAGGGTGCGGCGCGGTTCGAGCTCGCCCCGCCTCGCCGCTTCATGCTGCCGGCGATCCTGCTGCTGCTCTCCGAGCAACCGGGATACGGCTACGGCCTCGTGCCACGCCTGAGGGAGTTCCGCTTCGGCCACGTAGACCGTCCGGCGGTCTACCGGGCGCTGGCGCAGCTCGAACAGGACGGCCTCGTGCGGGTCACCGCAGAGCAGCACGCCGGCCAGGCCCGGCGGGTCTACTCGGTGACGCCGCTGGGCGAGCGGGTCCTCCGGGTGTGGATGGGCGTCGTTCGGGAGGAGCACGCCCACCTCGGCGAGGTCATCCGCCGCTACCAGGCCACGGGCACCGATGGATGCCGTGCTGGCGGAGGTCGAGCAGGGCTGGATGCCCGAGCCGACATGGCCTGGTCGCCCGTGTCGACGACCTCCCTGTGGCGGCGGCGCCTGCATGTGCCGTGAGAGGCCGAGTACCGGCCGGGCCGTCGACGCGGGGTCCTCGGCCCGGGTCGGACGCCGGCGCGAGCGCCCGGTCGTGGGACGGTTCGTCCTCGACCCCGATCGGTCGGCCGTCCTCATCGATGCCCGTTCGACGGTGGGGCCCATCAGCTTTCGCGACCACCGGCGTGGAGGGCTCGCTGGACGCGGCCATGGTCGACGGCGCCGTGAGCACCGACGTCCCCCCTTCCGGCGGGCTCACCATCGATGTCTCGGGTCTGAGCTCGGGGAACAAGCTCTACGACGCCGAGCTGAAGCGCCGCATCAACGCCCGTCGCTACCCGACGGCCACGGTGGAGCTCCGTGACTGCACGCCGAGCGCGCCCGGCTCGCGGTACCGGCTGCAAGGCGAGTTGACGTTCCACGGGATCACGCGGCGGGCGGAAGGGACGGTCTGCGTCGAGGCCGTGTCCGACGATCGGATCGTGATCAGCGGTGAACAAGCCTTCGACATCAGGGATTTCGCCGTTCCCGTCGCCGACGATGTTGATGCTGCGGATCTTCCCCGACGTCCGGGTGCGGTTCCATGCCGAGGCCCAGCGCGTCGACGCGACTGACGTCCGCGACGTTCTCCGCCCCGACGTCAGGGCTGCGCGAGCGCCGTCTCGCGGTTGACCCGGCCTGGTCGCGCGACATCGTGGCCCGACACCCCGAAGGCCGACCGCCTTGCCGTCCGAGCCCACCGTCGGACTCGCGTGCACCCGGACGACGTGCGTCTTCTGGTCGGGATGGGCCACTCGGTACTCCAGGTCGAGCGGCCTCGACGTGTGCACCGACTCGATCATCGCGGCGCGCACCGATGTCCCTGTCCTCAGGATCTGATCCAGTCCATGAAGGACTCGAACGTGCCGGCGAATTCGAGCGGATCGATGCCGTTGATCCGGTGGAACTCCGCGCTCCATTGCACCGCTCCGGTCCGCACGTCCCACAGCCAACTGCCGACATGGGAGATCGCCTCGCCCTCTTCGAGCCGGGCATCGATTTCCGCCAGCGTCGCCTGGGCGAGGTGCTGCTCGGTGACGTCCCGCGGCGACGACCGACGCACCGAGCGATCGCGCCGCTCGACGATCGATCAGCGGCGCCAGGGAAAGTGACACAGGGATTGGAAGCCCGTCGGCCCGCACGATCTCGGTCTCGAAGTGTCGGATCCGCTCACCGGCCGCCACCGTCGCGAAGACCTCGTTCATCTCGGTGGACAGATGCGACGGGAACAGGATGCGCGACCGGGCGATGCACACGACCTCGCGGGCAGCGCGGCCGACCAGCCTCTCCGCATTCTCGCTGAAGTAGGTGATCGTGGCGGTCGGCATCGCACGTGATCACGGCGTCATCAGTCAGCTCGACGATCGTGGAGAGCAGAACGTCGGCGGGGCCGACCCCGCTGAGGGAACCGCTTGCCGTCTCGTCACCCGTGTTGCCCATTGCGTACTCCCGGCCGGTCTCGCTGCTCTGGGAAGAGGCTGTCGTCGCACCGGTCGAACATGCGATTCGGGCCGGCCACCGCCCGATGCCGCTCTGTGACCCTCAATCCTACGCTCGGTGACCCGCAATTTCAGGAGAGTGGCCGGCCACCGCGGCCGACGTCCGTCACGCCGCAATCGGCGCACCGACCCAACATCGCGAAGTGGTGCGGGTCGATGGTGAACCCGAAGCGTTTTCGTGCCTGCGCGGCCAGCCCGTCGAACAGCGTCTCGGGGACCTCGATCAGCTTGCCGCACTCCTCGCACACGAAGTGCCCGTGCACCGACGTGGCCAGGTGGTACGTCGCGGGGCCGTGCCCGAAGTGTGAGTGCACGACGACGCCCAGGCGCTCCAGCTCGTCGAGGTTCCGGTAGATCGGTGGAGAGGTGGATGTCGGGGGCCTCCGCCTGCACCTCGCCGGCGAGCTCCTCGGCCGTCCGGTGGCCCTTGGAGGCGAACAGGGCACGCAGGAGGAGGCGCCGGGACGACGTCACCCGGCCTCCGTGTTGGCGGACGAGGTCGAGGGCGTCCTCGAGCGTGCCGGCCTCGGCCTGTCGCACCGGTTCGGTCGGGGAGCGGCGGCTCACAGCGTCGATGGTACCGGCGACGGCCGCTGGGCAGCGCCGGATGTCGCCATCAAGCACCCTATTGCGAATATCTCGCATTAACCCTACAGTGCCGACGAGAGCGACGAGCACGGGAGGTATGGGCGGATGGCGATGGCGCCGGACTGCCGCAGCAGCCCGGGCGCACGGGGCTGACCGCCGGGAGTGGGCCAGGGTCGGCGGCATGGCGACGGTCGTCGATCGTGCTCAACGTCGTCGGCTGGGCGCTCTTGGCGACGGCGGTCGGGCATCACTTCCACGTCTCGCAGACGAAGCTGTTCGGCTTCGGGACCGGGGTGCTCGCCTACACGCTGGGCATGCGCCACGCGTTCGATGCCGACCACATCGCCGCCATCGACAACACCACCCGCAAGCTGGTCGGGCGAGGGCAAGCGCCCGCTGGGCGTCGGGTTCTTCTTCTCCCTGGGGCACTCGAGCGTCGTGCTGCTGCTCGCGCGTCGCTGCTCAACTTCGGGATCCGGGCGCTGAACCTCCAGGTCAGCCACCAGTCCTCGGGCCTGCACTCGGCGACCAACATTGTCGGCACCTCGATCTCGGGCACGTTCCTCTACCTCATCGCGCTGGTGAACCTGTTCGTCCTCGTCTCGATCGCCAAGCTGTACCGGCAGATGCGATCCGGTCGATTACGACGCGGCCGAGCTCGAACGACAGCTCGACAAGCGCGGGCTGATGAACCGCCTGCTGGGCGGCTATGCCCGGCACATCGACACGTCCTGGAAGATGTACCCGGTCGGGGTCCTCTTCGGCCTTGGCTTCGACACCGCCACCGAGGTCGCACTTCTCGTGCTGGCCGGATCCGCGGTCGTCGGCGGACTTCCGCTCTACGCCATCCTGTCGCTCCCGATGCTCTTTGCGGCCGGGATGTGCCTCTTCGACACGCTCGACGGGTGCTTCATGAACTTCGCCTACGACTGGGCCTTCGCCAACCCGGTCCGAAAGGTCTTCTACAACCTCACGATCACCGGCCTGTCGGTCGCCGTGGCGTTCTTCGTCGGCACCATCGAGATCCTGGGCCTGATCGGGCAGGAGGCGAACCTGAGCTCCCCGTTCTGGGACTTCGTCCGCGGCTTCAACCTCAACACGGCCGGCTTCGTCATCGTCGGCCTGTTCGTCGTGACATGGGTGGTCGCCCTCCTCTACTGGCGACTGGCCCGCGTCGAGGAGAAGTGGGGGTCCGCGCTGGTCCACGAGCCGAGAGAAGAGGTGATGTCGGCCTGACCGACTCCCGCCGGCACACAGATCGGTATGCTCCAGTCAGAGGTGCCCGGCGATGCACGAACTCTCCATCTGCAACGCGATTGCGAGCACGGCGGCGAAGCACGCAGACGGGCGGACGGTCTCGGCGGTGACCGTCCAGATCGGGCATCTCCGCCAGGTCGTGCCCGACGCCCTCCAATTCAGCTGGGAGGTCGTCTCGAGCACCACCGAGCTCAAGGAGGCCGAGCTGGTGATTGAGCAGGTACCGGCCGTCGTCGAGTGCGCGACTGCGGCGCGCGGACCACGCTCGACCTGCCGATCCTGTGCCTGCGGGTCCTGTGAGGGCTTCGACGTGAAGCTCCTCAGCGGCGAGGAGTTGCTGGTGGTCTCGATCGACCTGGTGGACGCGTAGCCGTGGGCCGGTTCCACCTGCACGCCGATGGCACGCGGCACGTCCACGATCACGACTGAGGAGCGATCACGAGCATCCACGATGTGCACGTCGACGTCGGGGACCACTCCGGCTACGTGGAGACGGGTCAGACGAGGGTCACGATCCTGGAGAACCTGCTGTCGGAGAACGACCGGGTGGCAGACGAGAACGGGCGCCGTCTGGCGGCGTCGGCGTCCGCGCGGTGAACCTCATGTCGTCCCCGGGCGCCGGGAAGACGACCCTGCTGCGGAAGACGCTGGAGGCGCTTGGGCGAGTCGCTGCGCATCGGCGTCCTGGAGGGCGACATCGCGACGACCCTTGACGCCGACCGCCTCGAGGGTGCCGGAGCGGCCGCCATCTCCGTCGTGAACACGAGTGCCGGCTTCGGCGGGGAGTGCCATCTCGATGCGGTGATGGTGCGGTCCGGCATGGATCGCCTTCCACTGCCCGACCTCGACCTGTTGATCATCGAGAACGTGGGCAATCTCGTCTGTCCGGCCGAGTTCCGGGTCGGTGAGGACGCCCGGGCGATGGTGTTCTCCGTGACCGAGGGCGAAGAGAAGCCGTTGAAGTACCCGGTGATGTTCCGGGCGGCGGAGGCCGTCGTGGTCAACAAGGTGGACCTGCTCCCGCACCTCGACTTCGACACGGACCTGTTCCTGGCCAATCTGACCGCGGTGAACCCGACGGCTCAGGTCATCATGGCGAGCGCCCGCACCGGCGAGGGTGTGGACGAATGGTGTACCTGGCTGACCGGGCGGGCGCGGCCGGAGAGGCCCGTCCCGGGGACGGGAGCGCGGCGACGGCATGACGCCGGCCGGTCTCATGCCGGACCCGACAGGGATTGGATCGCGGCCATGCCGACGACGGGCCGGTTCAAGGTCATTCCGCCCGCTGACCCGAAGAACCCAGCATCGCCGTAGTCGAAGATCCCTCCGTCCCGCGCCACCATGAAGTACCCGCGGCCGTCGACGGTCCGGTCCATGCCGACGATCGGGTGCTCGCAGAGGCGTGCCCCCGGTCGACCCGTAATACGAGACGTCACCGAAGTTGAAGATGCCGCCGTCGGCGGCCACGAGCCAGTAGCCCCCGCCGTCCGGGGCGGCTGTCATGGCGACGATCGGCTCCTGCAGCGGCAACCCTCCGGTCGAACCGTCAAATCCCGCGTCCCCGTAGGAGAAGATCCCGCCGTCGGACGCGACGAGCCAGTACCCGAGCCCGTCGGTCGTGGCGGCCATCCCGACGATCGGCCGGTCGAGCGCCGTGCCGCCGGTCGATCCGTAGAAGTTGGCGTCCCCGTAGGCGAAGATGCCGCCGTCCGACGCGACCAGCCAGTAGCCGCCACCATCGGGCGTGGGCGCCATGGCGACGATCGGCGCGTTGAGGTGCATGCCTCCGGTCGAGCCGTAGAAGACGGCATCCCCGAAGGAGAAGATCCCACCGTCGGAAGCGAGCAACCAGTAGCCGGCGTCGTCCGGCGTCGCGGCCATGCCGACGATGGGTGCATTGAGGTGCAGGCTTCCGGTGGAGCCGTAGAACTGGGCTCCGCCGTAGCTGAAGATACCGCCGTCGCTCGCGACCTCCCAGTAGCCCGGGCTGGCGATCGGCCTGATGGGGATCTCGAGGACGGCCGAACCCGACAGGAGGTTGGCGTCGGTGGCGGTGAGGGTCACGGTGTACTCGCCCGAGATGATCGGGATGCCGCTGAGGGTGCCGTCGGGTAGGAGGGAGAGCCCTGGCGGCAGCGCACCGCCGGAGACGCTCCATACGTAGGGGGCCAAGCCGCCGGCGGCCCCCAGCGACGCCGTGTAGCGCACACCGATGGTCCCGATGGTGAGCGTCGTGGTCGTCACGGCGGGTGGGGCGAGCAGTGTTTCGATCGTGCCGCCGGAGCGCGAGCCTGCTCCCACCGCCTCGCAATTGGCCGGACCGGCGCAGGAGACCCCGGCGAGGCTGCCGACATCGGAGGGCACGTCCTGAGCGACCCAGCTCTGTCCGCCGTCCGTGGTGCGCACGATGTCGGTTCTCCCGACGGCGGTGCATGTGGACGAATCGGAGCAGCTGACGGCCAGCAGGTGTGTCGCCCCGGTTGGTGCGCCGAGATCGTTCCAGTGTGAACCGCCATCGTTGGTGCTGATCACCTGCGATCCGGTGGCCAGGCAGGTGGTGGCACTCGAACAGGAGATGCCGTCGAGCGTCGCGATGCCTGCGGGTACTGACTGCGGCAGCCAGTGACCGCCGCCGTCAGTCGTGTTGAGGATGGTCGCTCCCGGTCCGTTGGACGACGAGCCGACCGCTGTGCAACGGAGTGGATCGACACACGAGATCCCACTGAAGTCCGTGACGGTGGCCGGGAACCTCTCGGACGACCACCTGGTCCCGCCGTCGGTGGTCACGATGATGCTGGGCAAGCCGGATCCCGTGCTGTAGTCACTGACTGCCTGGCAGGTGGAGCTGTCGACGCAGGAGATCGCGGTCAGATCGCCGACCCCGGACGGCACGGTCTCCGCGGTCCAGGTGGCACCCCCATCGGCGGTGCCGACGATGACGGCGGAGCCGAATATCCCGAATCCGACTGCGGTGCAGTCGGTGGTGGTCGGACAGGAGATCCCGTTGAGGCCACTGACCTCGCTGGGAATGGGTTCGGGCGCCCATGCGTGTCCGGCGTTCTGCGTGCTCAGAACGGCGTCGACACCGGCAGCGAAGCAGTCGGCCGGACTCGGGCAGGAGACAGCATTCACTGTTCCTATGCCGGGAGGCGGGTTTTGAGCAGTCCACGACAATCCACCGGTGATCGTTCCCATGATCGTCGAGCCGGCTCCGGGGTTGCCGCTGCTCCCCACCGCGATGCAGTCCACGTAGCTCGAGCAGGAGATCCCGGTGAGATCGACGGCGTTCGGAGGAGGGTGCTGGCGCGACCAGGAAGAGCCGTTGTTCGAGGTCCCGATGGCGTAGGGAGTCGAATCGAGGTTGGTGCCCACCGCGATGCATGTGTTTCGAGGCCGAGCAATCAACGGAATTCAGATCTGCGTCCCGATGGGTATAGAGGTCGAGATTGTCCAACGAAGTGCCAGTGTTGAACGTGCTGAGTGTCGTCGCGCCGCCTCTTGAGTCAGACCAACAGCGATGCAAGTGGATCCATCAGAGCAAGACACGCCAGACAACGAATGTCACGAGTGGCTGAATCAAGCACAGTCCAATTGCCGCCGTTGTCATCCAAGTATCGAGGCTTGCTTGTTGACCATTCCAACTGCAACGCAGAAGATCGCGTTGGGACATGACACGGCAGTCAAGACGTTCGTTCCTGTCGGCGGAGTTTGAGCACTCCAAGTCTTGCCGTCTGCCGTACTCGATCGATGCCGAGTCCGCCAACTGCCGTGCATTCGTCAATGGTGAAGCAAGAGATCGACTGGGCCGGAAACGTGGAGTCTTGAACCGTCCAAGTCGACCCGCCATTCGACGACTTCATGATCCCCGAGCCCCCGCCCGCGTAACAGACCGAGGCGGATGGGCAGGAGACCGTCGTCAGCGTAGTGACGCCGGACGGCGGCGCCGCATCGATCCAGCTGGAGCCGCCGTTGTTCGTGACGATGATGGAAGCGACACTGCCGCCGTCGTCACCGACCGCGACGCACGTTGCCGAGCTCGCCGACGAGCTCGGTGCACAGGAGACGGCCCGCACGTTGGCCAAAGGGGCGTAGCTGGCAGCGGTCTCCCACTGTGGCGTCGTCGCCGCGGCTGGCGTCGGAGACAACTCTGTGCTCAGGACGATGAAAAGCGGGAGCGACACGACCGTCGAGAGAACAGCGACGGTGAGTCCTCTGACCGTGCGCACGGCCACCTCCTCCAACCGACGGGAGAGTCATTCGGGCGACTGATGGATGGTATCGCCCGATCCCTCGAATTTCACTGGGCGACACCGCCCTCGGAGGGAACGGTTGCCCTCAACCGGGGTTCGGCGCGGGGAGGACGATGTTGGGCGGTGTCTGCCCGGCGAGGACGTCGCTCACCCCTTGGCAGGCGAGGCGGGCCATGCGGGTCCGCGTGTCGATCGTCGCACTGCCGATGTGGGGAAGCAACGTCATCCGCGGGGCGGCAAGCAACCGGGGGTTCACCGCGGGTTCGCCGTCGTACACGTCGAGCCCTGCGGCGAAGAGGGTCCCGGCCTCCAGCGCATCGACCAGCGCATCCTCGTCGACGACCGGCCCGCGGGCCGTGTTGACGAGGACTGCCGTCGGCTTCATGACGCGCAAGTTCCGGCGCGCCGATGAGATGGCGGGTGGCGTCGGTCAGCGGGACGTGCAGGCTGACGATGTCCGAGCGCGTCAGCAGCTCGTGCAGTGTCGGGACGAAACCCGCCAGACCCGTGTCGTTCCGCGCGGTGTGGATCACTTCCATGTCGAAACCCGCTGCTCGCTGAGCCACGGACTGGCCGATACGGCCGAATCCGACCAACCCGAGCGTCGTGCCGTGCACGTCACGCGCCAGGTGGGTGCCGAATCCCCAGCCCTTCCAGCGGCCCTCCCGAAGATCCCGCTCGGCGTCGGTGGCCAGTCGTGTCGCCGCGAGGATCAGGAGGAGCGCCAGGTCGGCCGTCGTGTCGTCGAGCACCCCCGGCGTGTTGCACACGGTGACACCCAGGTCGGCAGCCGCGGCGACGTCGATGTTGTCGTACCCGACGGCGGCGTTGGCCACCACACGGAGTCGCCCGGCGCTTCCTGACCCGAGGACGGCCCGGTCGATGCGATCCGTGAGATGGCAGACGATCCCGTCGTACTCGGGCGCCCATCGCACCAGCTCGTCCGCCGTCACAGGAACGTCGGGCACCACGATGTCGTGACCCGCTTGGAGCAACGGGTCGGTCCCACCCTCCGTCAGTGGTCGCGTGACGAGGACGCGCGCCACCTAGTGGGTCGTGTAATTGATGGCGCCGGCGCCCTTCACGCCGATGGCGAAGCAGAAGCAGTGGATCGGGGCGTGGTCGCTGATCGGGCGCAGCGAATGCACCTTGTCCGGCGGGATGTACACGAGGTCCCCCTGGGAGATGTCGCGGTCCTCGCCGTCGATCGTCATGACCCCCTTGCCGTTCATGACGTAGTAGAACTCGTGTGTCGGGTGGGAATGCGGGTCGACCAGGCCGCCACCGGGCACCTCGAACTCGTTGACCAGCTCGAGGTAGCCACCGTCGGTGATGTCCTTGAACTCGCGGGATTCGATCATCCACCAGACCGGAACGGTGCCGTTGTGCTCGACGACCGGCGCCTTGGCCTCGATGCTGCGCACATCCATCGTGAGGTCCTCCCAAAGGTTTCCTAGACTGACTCGGGTGTCAGGTTAGGCGGCGGGACGCCTGGGCGCACCGCCGTGTGACGAGGGTCGACAACGACGAAAGTGAGCGATGTCCACAGACGGATCAGCACAAGGAACGAGAGCACTGGCTCCCGGGCACCTCACCGAGGGCGACTGGTCGCCGTTCGGCTGGCTCCCGGTGGCCGACACCGACCCCAGGGACGGGGAGCACCGGATGACCTTCGAATGGTCCGACGCCCACGTGAACCTCATCGGCCATGCCCGGGCCGAGGTCCCCGGGACGGCCCGCGGCCTGCGCTGCGAGATGCTGTTCCGGCACGACACCCACACCCAGTCCCTGATGTCCCTCAATGTGCCGGCCGTCATCGCGGTGGCGCCCGCCGGCGTTGAGTTCGACGACGAGAGCGATGCCGAATCGATCCGCGTCTTCCGGATCGACCCCTTGGAGCCACTCGTCCTGAACCGGGGCACCTGGCACTGGGGGCCGTTCCCGATCGATGCGCCCGAGGTACGGCTCTTCAACGTGCAGGGACTCCGTTATGCCGAGGACAACCGCTGCATGGACCTCGCCGCCCGGGGCATGGCCTTCGAGGTGGACCTGTCGTGACGCCAGTGACTGATGCGGGAGCCGACCGTGGAGCTTGACGACGCCGAAGAAGCCGAGGTCGTGTCGGCCACAGTGGCCGACCTGGTCGACGCCATGACGGCGCAAGAGACGGGACCCGATTCCGACGGGCGGCCGACGTTCACGACGACCAGCCCCCTGTGGTGGGTCGGCGGTCGCACGTTCGGAGGGATGGTGGTGGCGCAGGCCCTCAGCGCGGCCTTGCAGACGGCCCCGCCGGGGCTCGACGTGCACTCGCTGCACGGCTATTTCCTGCGCCCGACCAGCCCCGGCGCCCAGACGACCCATGTGGTCGACCGGTTGCGCGACGGACGATCGTTCAGCACCCGGGAGGTCGTGAGCACCGTCGACGGCAAGGAGACGTTCCGCATGACCTGCTCCTTCCACGCCCCTGAGGAGGGCGCCGAGTACCAGCTCCCAGTGGGTCCGGGTATCCCGTCCCCGCGGGAGGTCGAGGGCTTCGAGGCTCCGTTCCCCTTCGACATCCGCGAGCTGGGCACCACCGAGCGACGGCGCGATGGCACCTACCTCTCGACCCGCCGCTGCTGGTTCCGCACCCGCGAGGCGCTGCCGGACGACCCGGCCGTTCACGCCTGCCTGCTGGCCTACTTCTCGGACATGACGGGCGCCGCGTTCCGCCCTCTGAGCCTGGGTTCCTGGGGGACGCACACCGACGCGAGCCTCGACCATGCCGTGTGGTTCCACCGGCCCTGGAGGGCCGACGCCTGGAGCATCTTCGACCTGCAGGCTCTCGTCAATGCCGGAGGACGCTCCACCATCCGCGCCACCATGCACGGGGAGGATGGCTCGTTGCACCTGAGTATGGCGCAGGAACTGCTGATCCGTGAGCTCGACGAGCCGCTGATCTTCGAGGCGCCATCGTGGCTCCACCGCGACAAACGATCGGGGGGAGCAGCGGATGGGACTCCTTGACGGCCGGCGGGCCGTGGTCACCGGCGGCGGCTCGGGGATCGGGCGCGCCACGTGCCGACGTATGGCCGAGGAGGGCGCGCGTGTCGCGGTGTTCGACGTCGACGGGGCATCGGCTGAGGTCGTCGCCCACGAGGTCGACGGTGTCGCCTTCGGCGTCGACGTCGGAGATCCCGATGCGCTGCGGGTGGCGGTCGATGCGGCGGCGTCCGCGCTCGGCGGCCTGTCCATCATCTACAACAACGCCGGGACCGCCGCCTTCAACCGGCTCCACGAACTGGAGCCCGCTGAGTGGGACCGCGTCCTGCGGGTCAATCTGACCGGCGTCTGGGCGGGCATCCGGGCCGCCGTGCCGCACCTGCTCGCGGGCGGAGGAGGCTCCATCGTGAGCACCGCGTCGATCAGCGGGACGCGGCCGGCCGCGGGGGAAGGACCGTATGCCGCCAGCAAGGCGGCCGTGGCGGCGCTGACGGCGTCGGCCGCCCTGGAGTACGGACCCACCATCCGGGTGAACGCAGTGTCGCCGGGCATGATCCGCACGGCCATGACCGCTCCGTGGTTCGAGTTCATGCCCGATCAAGAGGATCGCTTCATCAGCGGGACCCCGGTCGGGCGGGTCGGCGAGCCCGAGGACATCGCCGATGTCGTGGTCTTCCTCTGCTCGGACCTGGCCCGATTCGTCACGGGCCAGAACCTCGTCGTGGACGGCGGGCTGACCCTGCACGGCTCGGGGGTCGACGGGATCTTCGACCGGGTGTTCCCGCCACCCGGGGACCGGACCTGAAGCCTCAGGCGTGGGGGTCGAAGAGCGCGCGGTAGACCATCGTGGTCATGGTCTCGAGCGCGACGTCGTCGATCGGTTGACCGACGAACTCGCGCAGGTAGTGGAAGCGGTCGAGCATGGCCAGCGTCGCCATGCCTGCTGCGTCCGGATCGATGATGTGGCCCGAGGAGTCGGGCCCGATCTGGTTGGCGAGCGCACCTGACATCACCGTGAAGGTGTGACGGATCACGTCGATCAGCTCGGGATCGATGGTGGCCAGGTCGGTCCACGAGCGGAACAGCGGAGCGTAACGGGTCCACAACTCCGAGTAGGCCCGGATCCAGCCGTGCACGTCCTCCCACTGCGGCGCCCCTCCCTGCGCCGGGAGTGTGCTCAGCGCGTCGTAAAGCTTCTGCGCCTCGCCGGCCGCCTCGGTCACCAGCGCCCGCAGCAGGTCCTCCTTGTTGGAGAAGTAGAGGTAGAAGGTGCCGTGCGACGTCTTGGCGATCTCGACCACGTCGTTGACCCGGGTCGCGTGGTAGCCCCGTTTGTCGAAGGCGATCATGGCCGCATCGAGCAGCCGGCGCATGGTCCGACGGCCCTGGCTGCGCAGCACGCGCTTGCTCGCCGGTGCGCCTACGGCGTCGCCGTCGGTGAGGGGCGGGCCGTCCAGGCCGTCGGAGCTGCCCGGCGGCGTGGACGTGGCGGCTGCGGCTCCTGAGGATCCCCTCGGCGCGGTCGGTTTCTTGGCTCCTGAGGAGCCTGCCGGTGGCTTGGCGGCGGATGCCGGGTCACGTCGGACTCTCGGCGATCCCATGCCCGGTGGATCGTAGTGCCGGGCCTGGTCGAAATGGCTAACCTGACACGGTGGTCAGGTTTGGTTGGGGCAGAAAATGACGCAGGACCAGGGAGGTCGCGTTTCGTGGCCTGACGCGACGCCGGCTCTGTGACGCCAGCAGCCTCCGCGCCGGCCGGCCCGGTCGTGACCTCGCTGACCGACGCCGTGCGTCGGCATGTGCGACCCGGGGACACGGTCCACGTGGTGATGGGGCACAGCCGTTGGACCGCATCGGCCCGGGAGCTGGCCCGTCAGTTCTGGGACACCGATCCGGGTTTCACACTGGTCATGACCAGTCTCGGTGCTCTGGGAGCGCTGTTCTTCCGTGGCGGTCTCGTGCGCAAGGTCGTCACCGCTTACTCGGGGAACAGCTTCCCCACCTACACACCGAATCCCGTCTTCCGTCAGGCGTACGAGTCGGGCGAGGTCGAGGTGGAGCACTGGTCGATCCTGACGCTCACGCAGCGATTGGAAGCCGCTGCCCGCGGGCTGCCGGCCGCGGTGACCGGCTCGCTGTTGGGGTCGTCCATGGCGGAGAACGAGGCGTTCCGCGTCGTCGAATCGCCGTTCGGCCCCCTCGGACTCCTCGAGCCCTTGGTGCCCGACGTGGCACTTGTGCACGCGGCGGCCGCCGATCCGGCCGGCAACCTCGTCTTCTCCGAGCCGCTGCTCGACGGTGTCTGGGGTGCCTGGGCCGCCCGGCGTGGTGTCGTGGCGACGGTCGAGCGCGTGCTGGACGACCTCGACGGGCTCGGGCACCGGGTCCGGGTCCCCGCGCACCGCGTCCTGGCGGTCGTCGAAGCGCCCTACGGCGCCCACCCGGGCGGTTGTTATGCCCCGAGCATCCCCGTTCGCAGCTATGGCGAGGACATCGCGCATTGGAGCGCAGTGGCCGACGCCGCCGCCCGGGACGAGCTCGATGATTACGCCGAGGAATGGGTTCTCGGTTTGGCGACGCATGAGGACTACCTCTCCCGGGTGGGCTCGGAGCACCTGCTCTGGCTCGAGGGTCGTTCCGACCCGATGTCGTGGAAAGCCGACGCCGACGCCAACCCCGTCGTCGAGGACCCGGTCGTCTCGCCGTGGGAACAGGCGGCGTCCCTGGGAGCGCGGGAGGTCGAGCGCGTCGTCGCCGACGTGGACGCGGACGCGGTCCTGGCGGGCGCGGGGGTGGCCAACCTCGCCGCCTGGGTGGCCGTGGCGCGGGCGCGGGCTGCCGGGAGCCGGGTGGTGTTGACGGCAGAGCTCGGACTCTGGGGCTACGAGCCGACGCCGGCCGACCCTTACATCTTCAACCAGCGGGTCTTCCCGGCGACTCCGTACCTCTCCGACGCATCCGCCGTCCTCGGTATGGTGATCGGCGGTCCCGGGACGACGACGGTGGGATGCCTCGGCGCGGCAGAGGTGGACAGCGACGGGTGCTTGAACTCGACGCAGCTGGCCGGTGGGCGGTTCCTGGTCGGCTCGGGGGGCGCCAACGACGTGGCGAGCCGGGCCACGGCCTGCGTGGTCGTCACGCTGGCCCGGCCGGAACGCCTGCCCCGGAGCGCCGCCTACGTCACGTCGCCGGGTGAGCGGGTGGCGAGCGTGGTCACCGACAAGGGAGTTCTGCGCCGCGAGGACGGTGTGCTCCGCATCGCCGCCGTGCCGGCGGGGGAGGGGTCGGTCGAGGACCGCGTGCGAGCGTTCGCCGCGTCGTGCGGGTACGACCCGGAGGTGGCGCGTCAGGTGGAGCAGCTCTCCGCGGTCACCACCCAGGAGGTGCGGGCGTTGCGGGAATTCGACCGCCAGCGATTGTTCCTGGCGTGAAACGACAAGGTGCAGGGGTGAACGGTGACCGAAAGGCCCTACAACTACAGTGACCGCCTGCGGTCGAGGATGAGCGGCGAGAGCCGGATCGGGGGTACGAGATGGCTGGTAGGAACGAGGGGGAGGCAATGAGAACGAGGCGCAAGGGCGCCGTTGCGCGGGCTGCCACCGGCGCCTGCGGCCTCTTGATCGTGGCCGCGGGGACAGCGTTGATCGGGCCGGCGTCGAACGCGACGGCGGCGGTGCGCCCGCTGGCCGCAACGAGCAGCGCGTGCGCGTCGGCGAACAAGTCGCCCGGCGTCACGGCGACGACGATCAACACGGGGGCCATGTCGACCCTGACCGGGCCGATCGCCTCGAACTTCGAGTCGCTGGTGCCCGGGATTCAGGGGTACTACGACTATGTGAACGCCCACGGCGGTGTGGACGGGCGCAAGATCGAGCTGACGTACAACACCGACGACACCGGGAACCCGAGCCAGGACACGGCGCTGGAGCACACCCTGGTCGACCAGGACCACGTGTTCGCCGTCGCCGGAGTGGCCACCGCCTTCTTCACGCCGACCTACTTCGTGCAGACCTGTACCCCGACGTTCGGCTACAACGTGACCGCGAATTGGAGCGGCCCCCCCAACCTCTTCGCCGCCGGTGGGTCTGTCCAGGACGACGCCGCGGGCGATCCGGCGTGGATCTACATGGCCAAGCAGGTCCAGAAGTCCCCGTCGGTGGCCGTCCTGGCCTACAACATCGCTTCCTCCAACGCGTCGTGCAACCAGGCCGTCGCGGCCTTCAAGGACGCCGGCATCAAGGTCAGCTACGTCGACACGAGCATCGGCTACGGCGCCAGCGTCATCCCGGACGCGGAGCGCATGAAGGCGGCGGGGACCAACTTCATCCTCAGCTGCATGGACGTCACAGGGAACATCAGCCTGGCCCGCGGCGTGAAGCAGTACGGGATCCAGGCCAAGCAGCTCTGGTTGAACGGAAACGACCAGAGCACGTTGAACCAGTACCAGGACCTGATGCAAGGCGTGTACTTCAACATCCAGCACGTGCCGTTCGACGCGCCGCTCAAGGACTACCCGGGGCTGGCGGCGTACGTCTCCGCCATGAAGAAGTACGAGCCGAAATGGGTCTACGACGAGGTTGCGCTGCAGGGCTGGCAGTCGGCTGCGTTGCTGGTGGCCGGTCTGAAGGCGGCCGGTCCGAACCCGACGCAACTCGGCGTCATCAACGCCATCAACAAGATGACCGCCTACACGTCCAATGGTCTCACCACTCCCACCAACTGGAGCCCGGGGGGCGGCGGCCACACCTATCCCATCACGAACAACACCTGCAGCGCCTTCATTCAGGTGCAGGGGGACAAGTACGTCACGGTCCTCGCCAAGAAGCCGCAGGTCTTCGACTGCTTCCGGCTGTCCGGGTCGATCCTGCACGGATCGGGCAGCAGTCCGGGCAACAGCTACACGCACGCCGTGCTGATCAAGCCGCCCCCGGGCACGCCGGGCGGTTGAGCGGCACAACGAGGGCGTAGCGAGACCGCCGCGGGAATTGGTGGACGTCGGGAATGGAGCAATTCTTGGGTTTTGCCATTCCCGGCGTCCCCTATGGCTGCACGTACGCCATCATCGCGGTGGCGCTGGTCCTCACCTATAGGGCCACCGGCGTCTTCAACTTCGCGTTCTGAGACGAGTGGCGTTTATTTGGTGCGGAGTTCCGTTGTGGCGGGATTCGTCGAAGCCGGTGCCTCGGACGAAGAACTTGAGATTTGCGAAATCGCGGCCGGCGAGGACGAGTGCGTTCTGGCTGTGGACATTGCTTGCGACGTCGACGGGACCGCGCTGGGATGGGCTCTCCTGAATGTAGCCGTCGGTGCCGATGAGGCCGCCGGAGACGAGGAGATCCAGCGGACCTGAATGAGTTGCGGCGAGGAGGCTGTTGTCGTAGGTGCCTTCGCCGCCAAATGTAGAGCTGAGTTCGGCGAGGTTCGACGTGGGACGGACCGGAATCATGTTGACCACGCCGCCGATGGCGCTGGAACCGTAAAGATCGCTCGCGCCGCCGCGAACGAGTTCGACGGATTGGATGGAGAGCTCGGGCTGCTCCTGCCAGTGAATCCAACCGCCGAGCGGATCGTTGAGAGGGACATCGTCTTCAGTGACGAGAGTGCGGCTGGCGGAGGTGGAACCGAGGGCGCGAAGACTGATTCCCTGCGAAGTGGGATTGGCGACGAGCGAGCTGGAGCGGCGAAATAGCTCGACGCCGGGAAGCTGACGCAATTGGTCGTCGAAGGTGATGCCGGCGGTGGAGCGAAGAGTCTCGGTGGTGAGCAGGCGAGTGGTGACGGGACTTTCCAGAGCGCCGAGCGGTGCGCGATAGGCGGTGACGGTGATTTGCTCGGGTTTGGCGACCGGTGTGGTGAGCGGCACGGGCTGGGTCGCGGTGGATGCGGATGGAGACTGCGGAGCGGATTGGGCGGCGAGGTGCGACGGGATCAACAGCGCAGGGATCGACAGTGCAACGAACAGGAGCAGCGCGCGAAAAATCGCCTTGAATTCAAACGGCCGCATCGGTTGGAGTCTCAGTGACAGGAAAACAGGCTACACAACCATTGTGATGCAGCGGGGCGGGTTTTCTGACGCCGACGCGTTAGCGAGCGGGCGGGAGCGGTGGGTGTTATATTCCGTTGCAGTCGAGGCGCGGGATGGGGTTGCGAGCGTGAATGACCGGATGCGAGCGAGGAGGGATGCGAGGTGAGTTCGCGAAAGTATCCCACAAAAGGCGCGCAGGCAAAACGCAAGGCAGACGGCCTGGTGGGGCAGGTTTATGTGAGCAGCCCGACGACGGACCTGGTGGCGGTGCGCTGGCGGAAAAATGATGAGACGGGCACGCTGCTCTATGACATTGAGCAATTCTCGAGTGAATGGGAGTTGATGAGGACGAGCGGCGCGAAGTGGAAGGCGCCTGCGGGGGCGATTGCGATTGTTGCGTTGTGCGGGGTTGGGATCTACGTGGGGCTACGAGCATGGGAGTCGACGCGGGCAAGCCGAGTGGCAGCCGCGGCGCGGCAACAGTCAGGCACGCCGGGCGACGATGGAGGGCCGGCGGCGCGGAGTTGTTCGAGCGGCGCGGATGAATATTTGCGAACCACTGTGGGCGACGGGTTCAGATGGCTATACGGAGCCACGGCGGATGGAAAGTTCAAAGAAGAAGTAGACGTGCACGCAGCGCCGGGGATTACGACGAGCGTTTCAGACAAGCTGCTGATTGAAGACTCGAACGGCGTGTTCCGGCGGGTTGAACTTGTTTGCAGCTACGACGGCGGGGAAAATAAGGTTCTTCGTTACTGGATTGCAGGCGGCGGCGAGTAGAGCGCGTTGAGCCGGGCGAATTCAAGACGCCAAAATCAAGGAAAAGAGATCAGGGTTGAGGCAGAGCTGCGTGCACGCTGGGCGCCGTGGCTGAGTGCGCAACCGCAGTTGGAGCCGCCGGTGTGTTGCCGGCGAGCGCGGCGCGCACTTGCTTTGGCGCGGCAGCGGCAGGCGTGGCAGGAGCCTGCTGAGGCGTGATCGGAGTTGTAACGGAACTGGTGGAAGGCGGCTGGGTATTGGCCTGTGGCGCAGTCACGACTGGTTGTGTGGCTGCCGAGGGCATGGATGCTGAGCTAATGCGCCGGAGCGACTTAGAGGTTGGGGCGGTGGGCGACGTTGTGACTGCCGAGTGCGCAGGCACGGAGTCTGCGGCGTGCAGCGGCCTGGTAGCGGGCGACGCAGTAATTGGGGAGGGCTTGGGAATGGTGACATTGGCCTGCAAGGGCCTTGGAGCGGGAGCTGTTGCCGAGGCAGGGTTACTGGCTGAGTGATCTGAAGTTGACGGGCTCGGAACAGATTCGGTGGCGGCGGGTTCGTCGGTGTCAGTGGGCGGCGGAACAGACAACTCGGTGGTCTGATCGAAGTCCCTGGTATGAGAGGCCGGAGACAAAACTTCAGTGAGGCGGAGAACGCCGACGAAGCTCATAACAAGGATGACCGCGGCTGCCGGAACCCAGAGCATCACGGTGCCGGCAGTGGCCGGAAGCAGATGCAGAATGCGCAGCTTTGTCCGCTGCCAGAATTTTGGCTCGGCGGGCTGATCTGACGTTTGGTCAGAGGCTGCTGCGATGTGGTCGCTGGATTGCGGAGTCAACCGGAGGCCGACATATTCATTGTGGTTCCTGGGCCGCTTAGCGATTTGATCAATAGAAGCCGCCACAGGGACGTCAGGTGGCGCCGCGATGGAGTCGCTCGATCGCGGAGTCAATTGAAGGCCGACGAATTCCTTGCGCTTTCTCGATTGTTCGGCAGCCTGAGTGGCGGCAGCGCTTGAGACGGAAGCGGCGGCGGCGGAAACTGCCGCGGGAGGCGCGAACGATTCTCTTGATGGCGGAACAAGCTGCAGGGCGCTGATGACTTTGGCCACCATAGCAATGTCGACTTCTTTTGACTTGAGCTTGCAGCACAGGGTGAGCGCGTTAAAGCAGAGGTTGTTGATGGTGCGAGGAGTGCCGTTGCTGGCCTGTGCGATCAACCTCATCGCGCCCTCAGTAAACAGCGGTGCCCCGAGATAGCCGGCCATTTTGACCCTGTAGTTGATGTAGCCGATCGTTTCGTCCACCGTGAGCGATTTGATGTGGCAGACGGTGGAGATGCGCTGGCGAAGTTGCAGGAGAGAACTTTGCTGGAGCTTGTCGGACAGCTGCGGCTGGCCGGAGAGAACGACTTGGACGAGCTTGCCCTTTGAGGATTCAAAGTTGGTAAGGAGGCGAACGCGCTCCAGCACGGCGTCAGAGAGATTCTGCGCTTCGTCGATGACGATGACAAATTTGCGCCCCGCATGATTCTCTTGAAGAAGAACATCACTTAGCTGATCGTGCATCTCCGCGCTACTCTGCGCGGGAACAATGCCCAGGTCGCGCAGGATGTAGGAGACAAACTCGCGCGGCTCGCACGTGGAATCCACGTCGAAGAGAAATACGACGCGGGCGGTGCTGCGGATTTCCTCGAGGAATCGGAAGAGGAGCGTTGTTTTGCCCATTCCCGGAGGCGCAATCATGGCGGTGAAACCGCGGTTGCTGGAGAAGCCGGACTGAAGCCCTTCAAGCGCTTCGCGATGCGTTTGGCTGAGGAACAAGCGCCGCGGATCGGGGCTGACACCGAACGGTTCTTCTTTGAGACCGAAATATTGCAACAGCATGACACTAACCTCCAACCTGCTTTGGTGCGCCGAGCACCTGCGCACGCGACGAGCCCGCAAGCTCCATCGGCACGCCGAACATTGGAGTTATCTTATCTGGAATGCGGCAACAACTAATGGGCATAGAACCAAGCCGGTTACCTGTAATGGTGGGTTTGGCGGGAGTAGAGGAGGGTTGAAATTATGCGGAGGGCCAGAGCGGCGATTGGATGAGGGTGACAGCGGGGTCTGAAGAAGAGCCGGCAGGGGCGAGATTGGCGAGGAGTTGTGCAGCGGTGAGACCGGAACGCGGATCGCAGAGATCGGGAGCAATTTCTGCGAGGGGTACGAGGACGAAGGCGCGTTGCGCCAAGCGGGGATGAGGAATTTCAAGGCCGGGCTGAGAAAGGATGAGATCACCGTATAGAAGAATGTCGAGGTCGAGCGTGCGGGGACCGTTGGGGACTGCGGCGGCGCGATCACGACCGAGGAGGCGCTCGATGAAAAGGAGGGCGGCGAGGAGGGTGCGGGGAGTGAGCGCGGTATCTAGGACGACGACGGCGTTTAGGAATTGGGGCTGATTGGAGACGCCGACGGGGGCAGTGGAATAGAGAGAAGATCGCTTGGTGATGCGTCCGATGGAGGCGAGTTGCGGGAGGGCCGCGGCGAGCGTGGCATCGGGGTGGCCGGCCAGGCTGGGAAGATTGGAGCCGAGGGCGATGTATGCAAGGGGCATGCTGGTATGAGAGTAGCAAGTTTGTGAGGCGGCAGGTCGGTGAGTGAGGAAGTCTGCATTGTCCTTTTAGCGAAGCAGCAAAGAAGAAGGGGCTCTATGGGGCGCCGATAGTCGCAAACAGGGGTCGGTGCCCGCGCAGAATTTCGATTGGCCGATCTGGTAGCATCGGTGTTCGGAGAAATGCATATGGAAACCTTGAGCAGCGCGGGACTTGGAGCCCGGCGCAATGAAGATATTGCGCTGGACTTGATGAAGTTTGTGGCGGGTACGGCGGGAGTTGGCAAGGCGGCAGTGGGCTCGACTGGATTTGCCGGAGCGGCGGGCGCGAAGCCGGACGAGCATGTGAGCCAATTGCTGGCGCTCTATAGCCGGTGCCTGAAGGCGGTCGAAGGCAAAGGGGCTGAAAAATAGCGGACGAAAAACAGTTGCGCGTGGCGGTGGCGGGGGCGGGAGCTTTCGGGCGCAACCACTTGCGCGTGTTGCGCGAACTGGAGACGGCGGGCGAGGGCGTGGGCCTTGTGGCGGCGGTCGATCCGGATGCTGCGCGGGCGGAAGAAGCGACGAGGCAGTATGGGATTCCAGTCTTCGCGACGATTGACGAGCTGCTTGAAGCGGATTTGAAGCTGGATGCGGCGATTGTGGCCGTGCCGACTGTAAAGCATCATGAAGTTGCCGCGGCGCTGCTGGATTCGCGAGTGGGGGCCGGGCTGGACTTGCTGGTCGAGAAGCCGCTGGCGGCGAATCTCGCTGAGGCCGATGATTTGATTGCACGCGCGGAGCGGGGCGGGCGGATTTTGCAGCCCGGTCATCTGGAGCGGTTCAACCCCGCGGTGCTGGCGGTGGAAGCAAACCTGAAGCGGCCAATGTTTTTTGAGGCGCATCGGCTGAGCGTGTTTACGCCGCGAGCGCTGGATGTGGATGTTGTGCTGGATTTGATGATCCACGATCTGGACATTGTGCTGACATTTGCGAAGTCGGAGGTGCGCGAAGTTCGCGCAGTGGGGCTGCCGATTCTTTCTCCCAAGGTGGACATTGCAAATGTACGCGTGGAGTTTGAGTCGGGATGCGTAGCGAATTTTACTGCGTCGCGGGTTTCTACAGAGCAAGTACGGAAGCTGAGGTTCTTTGAGCCACGGCAGTATGTGTCGATTGATTACGCGCGGCGCGACGTGCTGGTGATTCGGGTAGACAGCGGGGTTAGCGGAGTTAGCGGAGCCGATAAGCAAGGTCGGTTCCCACCCTTGCCGCATGACCAAAAGCGCGGCAAGGATGGGGCAACCGATTCCCAGTCGCGACTGGCAGAGGCGGCGGCAGAGTTTTTGACGACGGGAAAACTCGATTCGGCAGTGATTCAGAAATTGCTGGCTTCGGGGCAAGTTCCTGTGGGGCTGGCGATGAAGATTGCCGCAGCGAAGAACGATCCGGAAAAACTGAAGGAGATTGCGAAGGGACTGGCTGGGCCGTTAGGTGCGGCACAGGATGGTGTTGGGCCGGGACTGAGTTTTGTGAAGCCGGAAGTGAAAGAGGGCGAGCCGTTGCGGCTGGAAATTCTTTCGTTTCTTGAGGCGGTGCGGACTCGTCGCGAGCCGAAGGTTACGGCGAAGCAGGGACGCGCGGCGCTAGAGCTGGCGCTCGAGATACAGGCGACGATGGCGGCCCATGCAGAGCGGGCGGGGCTGGGAGATTTCTTCAAGAGCTAGGTCACGGTTCATAGCTCGCAGTCCGCAGTTGATTGAGCGGCATCACGTCGCTGCGACGCGCGTGCCTTTGAAGCAGCTGGGTTCCTGGCGCTGCCGAAATCCTTCATACCTTGGAGACGCTCCCAAGCGCATCCGGAAAGTAACCTTAATCAACGAAGGTTGTAGTTACCTTGCGTGAGATACGATGCTAATCTTGCGGGCAAGGAGAGCACCGTGGGCTTGGGACAGTTCATCAGCAAGCAGTTCATTAGCGTCATCCAGTGGAATGAGAGCGGGGATGGCGCGCTGTCGTACCGCTATCCGATGGCGGACATGGAGATTGAGAACGGCGGACAGTTGACCGTGCGTGAATCTCAACTTGCGCTGTTTGTGAACGAGGGCAGGATTGCCGACGTGTTTGAGCCGGGACTGCACACGCTGAACACGCAGAACATGCCGATCCTGACCGATTTGATGAACTGGAGCAAGGATTTTGAATCGCCGTTCAAATCGGATGTGTATTTTTTCTCGACGCGTCTGCAGATCGACCAGAAATGGGGCACGCCAACGCCGATCACGATCCGCGACAAAGATTATGGCGTGGTGAGATTGCGAGCGTTCGGAAACTACGCGTATCGCATCGCGGACCCGAAGAAGTTCTTTACAGAAGTGACGGGCACGAGGGAAGAGGTTGTTGCCGACGACCTGGACGGCCAGCTAACCACGATGATCGTGGCGCGGATGACCGCGATTTTCGCCAACAGCGAGATTTCGTTTGTGGACATGGCGGCGAATCTGGGTGCGCTCGCCGACAAGTTAGCCGGAGACGCGAAGCCGAGCTTTGCGGCGCTGGGCCTGGAGCTGAACCAGTTCGTGGTGGAGAGCGTATCCTTGCCCGACGATCTGCAGAAGGTGATGGACCAGCGGATCGGCGTGAACATGGCCGGCGACCTGGGACGGCTGACGCAGTTTGAGACTGCGGAGTCGATGGAAGAAGCGGCGCAGAATACGGGCGGGGCCGCTGGCATGGGTGTGGGCCTGGGCGCGGGCGCGGCGATGGCGCAAGCGATGATGGGCCAGGCGTTGCCGGGACGCGCTTCGGGCGGAGCGAGCGAAAGTGGAGCGACGCCAGCGGCTGCCGCGGACACGAAATTCTGCATGGAGTGCGGCAAGCAGATTCCTTCGGGAGCGAAGTTCTGCCCCGAGTGCGGGAAAGCCCAATGAATTGCCCTTCCTGCGGTGCGCCTTTGCGTATGGCCGCCGGCAACACCAATATGCGCTGCGACTATTGCCACGCCCTGGTGGCCGTGGCAGGAGATGCGACGGGCGTTCAGTTCGTTGACGAGGCGCAGCAACTGACCTGCCCAAACTGCACAGTGGCGTTGTGGGACGCGATGCTGGCCGGCGTGAAGATCAACGCGTGCAAGCAATGCCACGGATTGCTGGTTCCGATGGGAAGTTTCGAGGCGCTGATCGAGAGGATGCGGACCGAACAACTGGGAAGCGAAATTGCCCCTGCGGCAAATGCGGCGGATTTGGATCGGCATGTGAATTGCCCGCAGTGCCACCAGACAATGGACACGCATTATTACTTTGGCGGTGGCCATGCCGTGATGTCGAGTTGCGAACGGTGCGAGATGCACTGGCTTGATGGAGGCGTGGTGATGCAAATTGTGCGCGCGCCGCAGCCCACTGAGGCGGAAGAGCCGGATACGGCTTCGAGCTTCTAGCTTTCAAACTTCAAATCCGGGGAAATCTAGCGAAGGCGAGCGCAGACATGCGCGCTATGCGTTGAAGCTGGCGCAGCGCTGAGTGAGAAAACGCGGTTGTAAAGCGCTTTTTCGAGTGCGAGAGCGTGTTGACAGCATTTGTCGTGCTATTTAGAGTTGGCCGCTGAGGGGCGAGGAATTTCGAGTCTCGAAAGATTGCTGCGGACGTGCAGGAAAAAACTTAGCCGGAAGAACCTACCGGAGACGATCAGGGAGATGATTTCGATGCGTGGAATGCGGATAGTTGCGGGAGCGTTGCTGGGAGTTGGCGCGGCGGCAATGATGTGGGGACAAGGTGCAGAGAAACCAGCGTACCTGAATCCAAATTTGCCGGCTGAGCAGCGCGCGGCTGACCTGGTGCACCGGATGACGCTTGAAGAGAAGGCGAGCCAACTGGTGAATCAGGCGCGCCCGATTCCGCGACTGGGCGTGAAGGGATACGACTGGTGGAGCGAGGCGCTGCACGGCGTGGCCAACACCAGTGGCGTAACGTCGTTTCCGGAGCCGATTGGACTGGCTGCGACCTTCGATACGGCCGGAATCCACGAGATGGCCGTGGCCACGGGAACAGAGGCGCGTGTGGTCCATGACCAGGCGGTGGATGCCAATGGCAACAGCCCGATCTTCCGCGGGCTGGACTTCTGGGCGCCGAATCTGAACATCTTTCGCGATCCCAGGTGGGGTCGGGGGCAGGAGACGTACGGCGAAGATCCATTTTTGACGGCGCGAATGGGCGTGGCGTATGTGACCGGGATGCAGGGCGACGACCCGCGTTATTACCGGGTGATTGCAACGCCGAAGCATTTTGTGGTGCACTCGGGACCCGAGCCGACGCGCCACTTTGCAGATGTGGACGTGAGCCGGCACGACGAGTTGGACACGTATCTGCCGGCGTTTCGCGCGGCGGTGACCGAGGGCAAGGCGGACAGCGTGATGTGCGCGTACAACGCCATCAATGGAGAGCCGGCATGCGCCAACGAATTTACCTTGCAGGACGAATTGCGCGGCAAGTGGGGATTCCAGGGGTACGTAGTGTCAGACTGCGGGGCGGTGCACGATATTTTTGAAGGCCACCACTACGAGCCGACGCAGGCGCAGGCCTCAGCGATCAGCCTGCAGCGAGGGATGGACAATGAGTGCATCGACTTCCGGGCCCTACTGACCGATAACTCGGACTACAAGCCGTATCTCGATGCGGTCAAGGAAGGCTATTTGAAGGAGAGCGACATTGACACAGCGGTGACGCGGCTCTTCACGGCGCGATTCAAGCTGGGGATGTTCGATCCGCCTGAGATGGTGCCATACGGGAAGACGGATCCGAGCGAACTGGACAGCGCGGCGCATCGGGCCCTGGCGCTGAAGCTGGCAAACGAAGCGATGGTGCTGTTGAAAAATGACGGGACCTTGCCCCTCGAAACAAAAGGCAGAAAGATCCTGGTGGTGGGTCCACTGGCAGATCAGACGCGGGTGCTGCTGGGGAATTACAACGGAATACCATCGCACACAGTGTCGATTCTTGACGGCATCAAGAAGGAGTTTGCGGGCGACACGATCAACTACATGAAGGGAACGAATTATCTAAGCAAAGACACGTGGCCGGTGCCGAACTCGTTGCTGACGACCGATGGAAAGCCGGGCGCGCAGGAGTCTTTTTCCAGCAAAAATATCGTAGGATTTACCAACGAATTGAGCAAGAACACGGGAGTTTTGGCGACGCGGATTGAACCGGCGATCGACCTTGGCGCGGACCCGCTCCCAGCCGAGGCGGCGAATCTGACCCCTCTGACGGTACGGTGGGACACGACGCTCACACCTGACGACACGGCCGATTACAACCTGGGGATTGAGACGGATGGCTTTTTCCGCTTGTATCTGGACGGCAAAATCGTGACGGTGGCGAATTATCCTCACGGCGTTGAGACGCGGACAGGCCAGGTGCACCTGGAAAAGGGACAGGCGTACCAGGTGGTGGTGGAGTATCAACTGACAGACCGGAATCGACCGCTGCATCTGAAGCTAGTGTGGGCGAAGATCGATCGCACCGTGGATCCGGCGGTGCTGAGCGCGGCCAGGGATGCGGACGCTGTGGTGGCAGTGGTGGGAATCACGAGCGAGCTTGAAGGCGAAGAGATGCTGGTGAGCGAGCCGGGCTTTGAGGGGGGAGACAGAAGCAGCCTAGATTTGCCTGCGCCCGAAGAGACATTGCTGCGCGGATTGGCAACCGCCGGCAAGCCGCTGGTTGTGGTGCTGACGAACGGGAGCGCGCTGGCGGTGAACTGGGCAAGCGAAAATGCGAACGCGATTGTGGACGCGTGGTATCCGGGCGAAGAGGGTGGCGATGCTGTGGCGCAAACACTCTCTGGCACGAACGATCCCTCGGGACGGTTGCCGGTGACGTTCTACAAGGGCGTGTACCAGTTGCCGAAGTTCGAGGACTATACGATGAAGGCTCGGACTTACCGGTATTTCGCGGGAAAGCCGCTCTACCCGTTCGGTTATGGGCTGAGCTATACAACGTTCGCGTATAGCGGGCTGACGGTTCCGACGGGGACGGTGAATGCGGGAGATCCGACGGTGGTGGAAGCGACGGTGACGAATACTGGAACGCGGGCGGGCGACGAAGTGGCGGAGCTTTACCTGAAGTTTCCTGACGTGGCGGGCGCGCCGCGCCTTGCGCTGCGAGGATTTGAGCGCGTGCATCTGGAGCCGGGAGCGTCAACCAAGGTGCACTTTGATCTGAAGCCGCGCGATTTGAGCATGGTGACAGACATCGGCCAGCAGATCGAGGCCGAAGGCGCTTACACGGTGAGCGTGGGCGGCGGACAGCCGGGGACCGGAGCTGCCGGGGTGACGGGGACGCTGACGGTAAAAGGAATGGTCGCGATTCCGGAATAAATACTTTCGATGCAGCAAGAGGCGGCGCTTTCACGCGATGAAGGCGCCGCATTTTTTTGCGCGGGGCAAAGAGCCTGGACGGCTTTCGAATTTACACGGCATTGATGCAGCATTCATGCAGGTGGTTTATCCCTGATGAGGTTCGGAGTTCCCTGCCCCCACCAGCTTCGAATTCAATAAAAATTCAATTCGGAGTTTGACGATGGCCGATCTGGCTACGACAGTTGATAGTCCGCATGCAGGCGTATCGCTGCTTGACAAGAAAATGAAGAAAAGCTCGGCATGGGTGAGCGGCATAGTGGTCGGTGTCGCGCTGCTGGGCGGCCTCGGTTACATCGGCTTCCACATACAGCAGGACCTGAGCAATGTGACGATCGCCAGTGCTTGGCCTTTTGTGCTGCTGGGCGTGGCGCTGCTGATCGCGCTGGGATTCGAGTTTGTGAACGGCTTCCACGACACGGCGAACGCGGTGGCGACGGTGATCTATACCCATTCTCTCGATCCGAACATCGCTGTGGTGTGGTCGGGGCTTTGCAACCTGGCCGGCGTGCTGGTATCAAGCGGCGCAGTTGCGTTCAGCGTGATTACGCTGCTGCCTGTGGAGTTAATTCTGCAGGTGAGTTACGGCGCGGGATTCGCGATGGTGTTCGCACTGCTGCTTGCGGCAATTATCTGGAACCTGAGCACATGGTGGTTCGGGCTGCCGGCTTCGAGCTCGCACACGATGGTGGGATCGATCATTGGCGTGGGCGTGGCAAACCAATTGATGAGCGTGCACTCGGGAACTTCGGGCGTGGACTGGGGACAGGCGACGAAAGTTTTCCAGGTGCTGCTGATCTCGCCGATCGTTGGATTCGTCTGCGCCGGCGCGCTGCTGTTGATTTCGAAATTCTTCATCCTGACGAAATGGGCGAAGAGTTTTGCTCACGCCTTCGATGCGAATCACAAGAAGCCACTGTGGCTGATTCCCACAATTGCGATCACGGGAATCCCTGGGGCTTACGCGTTTTTATATTTGGCTCCGATGGTTTTCGGCCTCTTCGGCACTCCGGGCATGGCCGTGTGGCAGCCGATCAAGTCTTTCGCGGGCTGGAATCCGCCGGCGGGCTTGATCGCGACAATGGTGCTGATTGGCATTGCCGGCTGGTACCTGGTGGCGGTGTTTGCCAGGATCGTGATTGACAACGCAGACGTGCTGTTTACCGCGCCGAAAGGCAGCGCTCCTCCACCGTGGCCGATTCGGGCTCTGCTGATATTCACCTGCTCAGGCGTGAGTTTTGCGCACGGATCGAATGACGGACAGAAAGGCATGGGGCTGATCATGCTGATCCTGATCGGCACGGTTCCGACAGCGTACGCGCTGAACCACGCGGTGAGCGCCAAGGACGTGCAGACGTTTGTTACGTCTTCGCAGGCGGCCGACCAGGTGATTAACAAGCATGCGGATCAGACCGCTGTGATGGGCGCTGACGCGAGAGCGACCGTGACCCAATACATCGCGACCAAGCAGCTGCAGCCGGACACGATGCTCGCGCTGCGGGAGCTGGTGAACGATCTGAGCAACGAAGTGGGGCTCTACAAGGAGTACAAATCGGTTCCGGCGAGCCAGCAGACCAACGTGCGCAACGACATGTACGTGGCCAGCGAGGCGATCCGGCTGATGCTGAAGAGCAAGAACCCGCAATTCACTTCGGCTGAAACCGCTGCGCTGACGACGTACGAAACCCAGGTGAACAAGGCGACCAAGTTCATTCCCGGATGGGTGAAGGTGGCGGTGGCGCTGGCGCTGGGACTGGGCACGATGGTCGGGTGGAAGCGCATTGTGGTGACGGTGGGCGAGAAGATCGGCAAGGAGCACCTGACGTATGCGCAGGGCGCGTGCGCGGAGCTGGTGGCGATGGGAACGATCATGGCCGCGGATAACTTCGGGCTGCCGGTATCGACAACGCATGTGCTGAATTCCGGCGTGGCCGGAACGATGGCGGCGAACCACAGCGGCTTGCAGTTCTCAACGATCCGGAATATCGCGGCGGCGTGGGTGTTTACGCTGCCGGTGGCGGCGCTGCTTTCAGGGACGCTGTTCTGGCTGTTCAGGCAGATATCGCATTAGCGGATATCGTTTTGGTTTGAAGGCAGTAACGATGAGGGCGTCCGCTGCGGCGGACGCCTTTTTTTTGTGCAGGGTGGGGCACCCGGCCAAGGAACGAACAGGCGAAGGGATGAACGGGCGAAGAAAGAGGCGCATCCGGTAACATAGAAAATGGTGCTTCGAAGAGGATGAGCCTGAAAGCAAAGCTGGAAGCTGTCATTTATGCCGCCGAGGAGCCGGTAACGCTGGCTCAACTCGCCGGGTTGTTTGCCGATGAGGCTCTGGAGTGGAAAGCGGCCCGCGTTGCGGAGGGTGCGGCTGAGAGCGCCGCGCTGCCGCAGCTGAACGAGGCGTTTCCACATCTGGGGTTGGAGCCGGTAGCGGAGAGTCGGAGCGGAGCGAGGCTGGCGCGGGCGATGAAGCCGCTGCCGATGCTGCTGGCGGGGCGGAAGCGAAACGCGTCGCTAAGCTGCGTGAGCGCGAGGCGCGAGGCACGATCAAGCAGGTGCTGGACGAGTTGGTTGCAGAGTACGCCGCAGACGGGCGCGGCATTGAGATTCGCGAGATTGCGGGCGGGTACCGGATGGGAACCAAGCCGCAGTGCCACGACGCGGTGCGGTTGTTTGTGAAGAGCCTGAAGCCGGCGCTGAAGCTGTCGTTGCCGGCGCTTGAGACCCTGGCCGTGATTGCGTACAAGCAGCCGGTGACCGCGCCGGAGGTGAACGAGATTCGCGGCGTGGATTCATCGGGAGTGTTCGGGTCGCTGCTGGCGCGGAAGCTGATTGTGACGGCGGGCCGCAAGCCGGTGGTGGGGCGGCCGATTCTGTATAAGACGACGCGGGAGTTTCTGCTGCGGTTTGGACTGAAGGATGTGACAGAGCTGCCATCGATGGAAGAGTTCGAAAAGATGGCGGCGAGCGAGTTGGACGAGATGGCGAGCGAAGCCGGAGATGAGACGGCAGCGGCCGAGTTCGATCCGGATTTAAGCGCAGAGACTGAAGAGGCGGCGAGCGAAGAGGCCGCGGAAACGAACACCCACGAGGACGCCCCGGAAAAAGAAGAAGCCGCGGGCGGCCCGGAGTAAGAAGAAACAGAGGCAGTTCCCCATGAAAAAAGATTCGAAGTCAAAGGCGAAATCAAGCGCGAAATCGCCGGTGGTGAAGCGTGCGCCAAAAAGCGCGGCGAAGAGCACGAAGGCCAAGACGGCAGCGGTGAAGACGAAGGCGCCGGCGGCCGCGAGCAAAGCGGAAAAGATCAAGACGATCAAGATCGAGGCGGTCAAGACAAGCCCGAGCGGGGCAAAGCCGGCGGTGAAGAGCGCGGTGAAGGCAAAGAAGCCAGCGGCGGCAACCAAGGAAGCTGGGGCGAAGACGGAAAAACTCAAGGCCAAAGGCAACGGTGCGGCAGGGTTCCGGATTGGCGAGCCGGTACTGGATCCGATTGGCGACGTGATCAGCGGAGAGGCGCGGAGTTACCTGGGCGATCCGGAGAACTTGGGCAAGGTGGAGATGGAGGCGTACCGAGAGGAGGCGGAGGCTTCGGCGGTTGATGGAACGCTGGAAGATGGGCCGGGGATGACGGCAGCGAGCGGGGCGGATTCGGCAGACGGCGCGGACGATGACCAGGACGACGATCAGTTAGGGAAAGATACAGCTGCGGCGAAGCGGCCACCGGCGAAACTCGAGCGGCTGCAGAAGATTTTGTCGCAAGCGGGAGTTGCCAGCAGGCGGACCGCGGAAGAGATGATTGTTGCCGGTCAGGTGATGGTGAACGGGAAGGTGGTAACGCAACTGGGCAGCAAGGCCGACGCGGGGCGCGACCATATCCGCGTGAACGGCAAGCTGCTGAAGGGCGCCGAGCGGCACCGGTACTTCATGCTGAACAAGCCGAAGGGCTACGTGACGACGGTGAGCGATCCCGAAAAACGGCCGACGGTGATGGACTTCTTTGCGAAGACGAGCGAGCGGCTTTATCCCGTGGGCCGGCTGGACTACCAGAGCGAAGGCCTGCTGCTGATGACGAACGACGGCGAGCTGGCGAACCTGCTGACGAAGGCCGGGTCGGGCGTGGAGAAGGTCTACCTGGTGAAGGTGGCCGGGCAGCCGACCGAAGAGGAGCTGGAACGGCTGCGCGGGGGCGTGACGATTGAGAAGGGCGAGGTTGGTTCAGCGCGCGTACGGACGGCGCCGGCGCGGATCCGGCTGGTGCGGGTTGGCGAGAATCCGTGGTACGAGGTGGTGCTGACAGAGGGACGGAATCGCGAGCTGCGCAAGATGTTTGCGGCGATCGGACACTTTGCGGAGAAGATTCGGCGCGTGGAATATGGGCCGCTGGTGCTGGACATGGAGCCGGGCAAGGTGCGCGAGCTGACAGAAGCTGAGGTGAACGCGCTGCGTTTGACGGCCGAGGGAAAGATGAAGCCGCGGCGGACGAAGTTGGACATCTCGTTGCCGAAGGAAGCGGGACGGAAGAAGCATGGGCCAAGGGAACAAGGGAACGAGAGAAACAGGGACCAAGGGAACAAGGGAACAAGGGAACGAGAAGACAGAGGACCGGGAGATCGAAGGTTTGAGAGGCCGCGAAGCGGCGGGTTCGCGGGCAAGCCCCGGGTATTCGGAGAGCGGCCGAGGTTCGACAAGCGTGCAGGTGGGCCGCCGAGAACAGGTTCAGGTTTTGGCGCGCGACCGAGCAGACCGTTTGGAGCCAAGCCGGAGTTTGGAGCGCGGCCGGGGTTTGGAGATCGGCCTGGTTTTAGCGGTGGACGCGACGGCGGGAAAAGCAGGGACCAAGGGACCGACGGACCCCGGCAGGGACCAGGGGACCGGGGATTCGAGAGGCGCGAAAGATCGGCCGAGGTTTGACAAGCGGACAGGTGGGCCGCCGAGAACAGGTTCAGGTTTTGGTGCGCGACCGAGCAGTCACCGTTGCTGCGAACGGAAGGAATGGAAACCGCGCGGACCGGAATTTGGCGGCAAGCCGGGTGAGCGTCCGGCAGGACGATTTGATGGAGCGGCGCGAAAGCCGTTTCGCGCGCAGGGTGACCGGCCGTTTTCAAAGCCGGGCGAGGGACCGGCGAAACGATTTGACAGCGGACGAGACTCGGGCCGGCGCACGGGAAGCAAGGCGAGATGGGTGCCGAGGCCGAACAGCGCGTCGGAATGAAGACGGTCGCGGGCAGACGGCGGGCGGAGACAGGCCTGCTGCGGGATTTGAAAAGAAGCGCTGGGAGGTAAGACCCGCGATGGAGTCTGGAGCTGAGCGGGCAAAACCCGAGTACGGCGCGCGGTCGGACGCGGGGAGAACGAGGCCCGCTTTTGGCGCGAGACCTACTGGCGGTGCGCGGCCCGACTCGGGGCGAACGAGACCTGCATTTGGGGCGAGGCCGGGCGGCAGCGCGAGGTCCGGCGGTTTCAAGAGGCCAGACTCATCTTCAAGGCCGGGCGAACGGGGTGGGTTTGCAAAGCCTGGCGGTTTTCGAGACCGGGCGGATTTTCGAAAACCGGCAAGCCGGGCGGCGGCAGTAGTCGAAGTGGTTCGCGGTTTGGGGGAAAGCGGCCGGGCGGGCGGTAAATCGCAGAGTTCGCGAATTTGGAATTGAAGCAACGTGGCATTCCGGGTCTCATCCGCCGCGGCGAAGAGACCTGGGGTACCCGCCGAGAAGACTCAGAATTGATTTTCACCAAGTAAGTGGGGGGCTTTGCATTGGCTAATAAATTTGGAACGGATATTTTGATTCAAGCGCCGGACCCGAAGGCTGCGGCTGCGTTTTACGTGGAGCAACTGGGGTTCAAGATTACCGGCGAAGATCACAACATGGTCAGCCTGCATGGAAAGCGCGTGAACCTTTTCATCGAGGAGGGACCGGCGGCGGGGCCGGTTCTTGAAGTGACGGTTGAGAACGTGGAAGAGGCGAAGATGCGGCTCGTGGCCAAAGGCTGCGAGATCGTGAAGGATGAGCCGGAGTTTCCGCGGTGCTACGTGAAGGATCCGTACGGCCTGATCTACAACTTGACGGCGTAGGTTGTTGGTCGACCATTCTAAAAGCACCCGCAGGTCCTTCGCTTCGCTCAGGATGACAAATTCAAGGGAGTGCTATCCCCGGTCTCAAAATCGAGACCGGGGGCACCCGGTTTTTGCAGAGTGGGCTGCTCAAGATTCGCGCTGGCGGAAGCGACGCATGCGGCCGATGAGCGACGTGGGGCCGCTGACGTTGAGGCGGACGAGATTGCCTTCGTATTCGCGCGAGTGGACGATCATTCCGGCATCGATGGCGGCGAGAACCGCTCCCTCATTCTGAGGAATTCGCAGCTCAGCTTCGACGATGGGGTCGGAGTGAAGCGCGGCGTCGATTGCCGCGAGCAGAGCGGGGATGCCTTCGCCGGTGAGTGCGGAAACCGCTACCGCTTCACCGGCTCCGGCGGAGCTTTCGACCATTGGGCTAGAGTTGCGGCGAGAAAGTAAGTGCGACGCGCTCGTCTTCTGGAAGCAAATCAATCTTATTGAGAACTTCGATACGGGGTTTGGAGAGGCTTCCGAGCTCGCCGAGAACTTTTTCGACTTGTGCCTTTTGCTCGGCGCCGTAGGTGGATGAGGCGTCGCGAATGTGGAGGAGAACCTCGGCCTGCGCAACTTCTTCAAGCGTGGCGCGAAAGCTGGTGACGAGCGTGTGGGGCAGGTTGCGGATGAAGCCGACAGTGTCCGACAGCAGAATGCGGCGACGGCTGGGCAATTCGATGGCGCGAAGTTTGGGATCGAGCGTGGCGAACATGCGCGCGGAAGAGAGCACTTGCGCACCGGTGATCGCGTTGAAGAGCGTACTTTTGCCGGCGTTGGTGTAGCCGACGAGAGCAACGGTGGGGACGGGAACGGCTTCGCGACGCTGGCGCTGCTGACGGCGGGTGCGGCGGACGGATTCAAGCGAGAGCTTGAGGTGATCGATGCGGCGCTGAATGCTGCGGCGATCGGTTTCAAGCTTGGTTTCGCCGGGCCCCCGAGTGCCGATGCCGCCGCCGAGTTGCGACATAGCTTTGCCGCGGCCGGTGAGGCGAGGCAGCATGTATTCGAGCTGAGCGAGTTCGACCTGAAGCTGGCCTTCGCGGGTGCGCGCGTGGCGGGCAAAGATGTCGAGGATGAGTTGGGTGCGATCGAGGACGCGGCACGGCAGACGCAGCTTCAAGGTTGCGCAGCTGCGTGGGGGAAAGGTCGTGATCGAAGAGGATGAGGTCAGCGTTGGTGGAGGCGGCGACGGCGGCGATCTCCTCGACTTTGCCGGAGCCGATGAGGGTGGCGGGATCGGGGCGAGGGCGGCGCTGGATGAGCTCGGCGGCGACTTGGCCGCCCGCGCTGAGGACCAGCTCGCGAAATTCGGCGAGAGATTCTTCAACATCAAGACCGGGGGCGTCGAGAATGGGGGCGTTGGGACCGGGAGAATCGCTGAGCGGAGCTCGAATGAGGATTGAGCGCGGCTCGAAGACGAATACGATTCCGGCGCGGAGTCATCAGAAGGCTCGGAGTCGACGCGCACAGTCGTCGCATTCGCGCCTTTTGATCCGGCGCGACTGGCACGCGAGCGGGCCTCGAGGTCCACTGCGACCAGGACGGCACGTTCGGGCGCGCCGCCGGAGCGGCCAGGATCTGCAGCCGAGGATTGCGACCGGCCACGAGCGCTGCCCGGCCTATTCGCCTCGCGTGTCAATCGAGGACGCCCCCGCGCGAGGACGCTCCCAAGCTAGCGTTGCTCAGCGGTCGCCTGGGATATGGATTGCACCGGCGCAGGAACCGCGGAGGGTCCGATGCCCGATGACACGGCAGCCGGACGGTGCTCGCTATGCAATACGCTCCGGTTGCTGACTACGGTTGAAATGGCGTGTTTGAAAATCAACTGTTCCTGACTGTTGTTTTCCAGGAGCACAGAGTATTTATCAAACGACCTGATCTTCCCTGTCAGCTTGACGCCGCTAACCAGATAAATCGTAATGGGGGATTTGTCTTTCCGAACGGTGTTCAGAAAGGTGTCCTGAATATTTTGTGCCGGCTTGTTCTCCATGTGCCGATCTCCTACTTTCTTGGTGAAGTTGTGTGGTACTGCTTTTGCTTCGCGAATCAGATAAGCGGGACGGCTCCGGAACGCCCGGCGCCGGCAAACCCCGCAATGGGTCAACTTTATAGGGATTTCCGGCCTATTTCAACTTTCAGGCTGGTTACGTTGGGATGCGGAACTGGCGGGGTGGGTTAGCCGGGAGGCAGGTTTTGTGGCGAAGATGTGTGTTTGCCGTGGAATAGGCGAAAAGCGGCGGCAGGGCGAAGGGCTGGGATGGGATGGGGCAGATTCGGGGCAACACACATTCGGGGCGGCGCGGATTCCGCGATTGATAAGACTGATAGCATCGATTTGTGAAAGAGGGGTTGTGAAAAAGACAGCGATACCGGAGCGGGCCGAAGCTGAAGGCGGCGGGGGCGCGCGCACGCCTGTACCAATGCTGGACTTGAGCCGGCAGTACGAGCCGTTGCGCGCGGAGCTGATGGAAGCGCTGGGGCGGGTGCTGGAGACGCAGCAGTTTATTCTCGGCGAGAATGTTGAGGCTTTTGAGCGGGCGGCAGCGGAGCGGCTGGGAGTGAAGCACGCGCTGGGCTGCTCGTCTGGGACGGACGCGCTGTGGCTGGCGCTGGCGGGAGCCGGAATCGGGCAAGGCGCAGCAGTGGTGACGACGCCGTTCAGCTTTTTTGCTTCAGTGAGCGCGATACTTCGAGCGGGGGCGACGCCGGTGCTTGCGGACATTGATCCGGCAACGTTCAATTTGTCGGCGGCGGCGGTGGAAACGGTTCTGGATGGAGAGCGCGGGGCGGGCGTGAAGGCGATTCTGCCGGTGCATCTCTATGGATTGTGCGCGGACGCGACGGCTTTTTCGCGAATAGGAAAAAAGCGAGGGCTGGCGATCATTGAAGACGCTGCGCAGGCGTGGGGCGCGGAGTGGCAGGGCGTGAAAGCGGGCGGATTGGGCGATGCGGCGGCGTTCAGTTTTTATCCGACGAAGAATTTAAGCGCGGCGGGCGATGCGGGAATGGTGACAACGAATCGCGACGACGTGGCGGAGCGAGTGAAAATGCTGCGCAACCAGGGAATGCGGCGGCGCTACCACCACGATGAGCTGGGCTGGAATGCGCGCATGGACGGATTCCAGGGTGCAGTGCTGAGCGTGAAGTTGAAATATATTGGCGCGTGGAATGATGAGCGGTGTGAGCTGGCAGCGCGATATGGCAGGATGTTTTTGAGGGTTGGGCTTGCGGAGGACGGGCCATATCCGACGCATGGGGTGGTAGCGCCGCGTGAGACGCCGGGCGCGAAGCATGCATGGCACCAATATGTGATTCGCGTGGCGCGACGCGATGAATTGCGGGAGTTTTTGACGGCGCGAGGGATCGGGTCGGAGATCTTTTATCCGGTTCCGCTGCACATGCAGGAGGCGCTGAAGGGACTGGGCTACGGCGAAGGAGATTTCCCTGAGGCGGAGCGAGCCGCGCGTGAAGTGCTGGCGCTGCCGATTTTCCGGAGCTGCACGAGGACGAGCAGAACGCTGTGGTCAAAGCGATTGCGGAGTTTTTGTCGTAGCTGGGATTTAGACTCAAGCCACAACTGAAGCGGTTTTGACGACTCCACACAAGAGGAGCGGGCGGATTTGCGCATTGCGATCGATACCGGCGGCACTTTTACCGACTGCGTTTGTTTGGCGGATGGGAAGCTACGCGTGAAAAAGATTTTTTCGACGCCGGCTGATCCCTCACGGGCGGTGCTGGAAGGCGTGCGGCAGTTGGGCGGCGCGGAAAATGTCGAAGTGCGGCACGGAACGACAGTGGGCACGAACACAATGCTCGAGCGGACTGGGGCGCGCGTCGCGTTTGTGACGACGGCGGGGTTTGAAGATACCATCGCGATCGGGCGGCAGGCGCGGGCGCGACTCTACGACTGGTTTGCGCCGGTGCCGGTTTGCCTGGTGGCGAGAGAATTGCGATTTCGGCGTTGCGGAGCGAGTGAGCGCGGAGGGAGAGATTCTGCGCGAGCCGACGGATGCCGAGCTGGCGGCGCTGGTGGAAGGGGTGAAGGCGAGCGGAGCTGAGGCAGTGGCGATCAGTTTGCTGTTTGCCTTTGCGAACCCGAAGACGGAGCGGCGCGTGGAGGCGGCATTGCGGGAACTGGGGATTCCGGTTTCTGCGTCGCACCGGATTTTGCCGGAGTTTCGCGAGTATGAGCGCGCATCGACGACTGTGGTGAATGCGTACCTGGCGCCGCGGATGGAGCAATATTTATTGGCTTTGGAGAAGCGGATCGCCGAGAAACACAAAAAAGGCCGCGTTGATGTGATGCAGTCGTCGGGAGGAATTATTGCAGCGCGCGTGGCGGCGGAAGAGCCGGTGCGCACGGTGCTGAGCGGGCCGGCTGGCGGCGTGGTGGGCGCATGCCGGATGGCGCAGTGGGCCGGGTTCGACAAGATTATCGGGTTCGATATGGGCGGGACTTCGACGGATGTTTTTGTGGCGAATGCGGCGACGGGCGCCGAGCTCACGCGCGAGTCGATCGTAGCTGGCGTGCCGATTGGCGTTCCGATGCTGGACATTCATACGGCGGGAGCGGGCGGCGGGTCGATTGCGCGATTTGACGCGGGAGGAATGCTGCGCGTGGGACCGGAGTCGGCCGGCGCCGATCCGGGGCCGATTTGCTTTGGGCACGGTGAGCGGGCGACAGTGACGGACGCGAACCTGGTGCTGGGGCGGCTGGACGCGGAGAGTTTTCTGGGAGGAGGCGTGGAGCTGGACCGCGAGCGAACGCTGCGATTGATGCGCGAGCAAAAGGGCGGGCTCGATACAGTGGAGGATTTTCGCGGCGGGAATTGTGCGCGTAGTGGAGACGCAGATGGAAAAGGCGATTCGCGTGATTTCAGTGGAGCGAGGGCACGATCCGCGCGACTTTACTCTCGTGGCTTTTGGCGGAGGAGGGCCGCTGCACGCGTGTTCGCTGGCGCGGGCGCTGCGCATTCCGCGCGTGCTGGTTCCGGCGATGCCGGGTGCGCTTTCGGCGGTGGGAATTCTGCTGGCGGATACAGTGCGGGATTTTTCGCGGACGGTGATGCTGGCCGGCGAGGCGATGGAGCGTGTTGGCGAGATTTTCGGCGAGCTTGAAAAGCAGGGCAAGGTGGAGTTTGCGGCGGCAGGGACTGAACGGCGTGGCGGAGCGAAGCGTGGATTTGCGCTATCGAGGGCAGGGGTACGAATTAAATGTGAGTTACGATCCGCAAGCGCCGGAGCGATCGATGAAGGCGTTTCATGATTTGCACCGGCAGCGGTATGGATTTGCGGATGAGACGAGGCCGGTTGAGATTGTGAACGTGCGCGTGCGGATGATTGCGGCGAGCGAGCCGTATGAGCCGGAGCGGCGTGCGGTGGTCGCAGGCGATGGAAGAGCGGCACAGACTGGCGAACGTGACGTTTGGTTTGAGGGCGGATGGCGGCCGACGCGATTCTACAAGCGCGAATTGCTTCAGCCGGGAGATTCGATTACGGGGCCGGCAATGATTACCGAGTACACGGCGGCTACGCTGGTGCCGCCGGGATGCGCGGCGCGCGTGGATGGGCTGGGCAATCTTGATGATTGAGGTGGGCAATCGAAGCATTCGGCTACCGACCGCAGACGGTTTGGGTAGCGCGTGGGGCGCATGAAGACAACAGCGGCCGATCCGGTGGAGCTCGCGATTTTTCAGAGCGCGGTGCACTCGATTGCGGAAGAGATGGGTGCGGCGCTGCGGCGGACTGCGCTCTCGCCGAATATCAAGGAGCGGCGCGATTATTCGTGCGCGGTATTTGACGGACGCGGGCGCGCGATTGCGATGGGCGACCACATGCCAGTGCACCTGGGATCGATGCCGATGAGCGTGCAGGCGGCGATTGCGGCGATCGATTTTGGGCCCGGGGACATTGGGATTTTGAACGATCCGTACGCAGGAGGGACGCATTTGCCGGACATCACGATGGTGCTGCCGGTGTTTGTGGACGACGCAGAAAAGCCGGAATTTTATGTTGCGAATCGCGCGCACCACGCCGATGTGGGCGGGAAGTTTGCGGGATCGATGGGGCCGGCGACGACGATTGAAGACGAGGGGATTCGCATTGCGCCGGTGCGGATAGTGCGTGGCGGAGTGGTCGATCGAGAGGTGCTGGATTGGATTTTGCGAAGTGTGCGGACGCCGCTGGAACGTGAAGGCGACCTGGACGCGCAGATGGGCGCGTGCCGCGTGGGTGAACAGCGCGTGCTGCAACTGGCGGCGAAGTACGGGATGGAAAAGCTGACGGCATGGGGCGAGGAGCTGCTCGATTATTCGGAGCGGCTGGTGCGGGCGGAGCTGAAGAAGATGCCGGCGGGAGAATCTTCGACGCAGACGATTGGCTGGATGACGATGGCGTGACGGATGAGCCGCGAAGGATTGCGGTGCGGCTAAAGATCGATCCAGAGGCGGGAGCGATGGATGTGGATTTTGCGGGATCGTCGGCGCAGGTTGCGGGCGCGGTGAACGCGGTTCGCGCGATTACGCTTTCAGCGTGCTTTTATGTGTTGCGGTGTTTGCTGGGTGAAGATGCACCGGCGACGGAGGGGATTTTGCGGCCACTTACTTTGCACACGCCTGAGGGATCGATTGTGAATGCGCGGCCGCCTGCCGCCGTGGCGGGCGGAAACGTAGAGACGTCGCAGCGGATTGTGGATGTGCTGATGCGGGCACTGGCAAAGGCTGTGCCGGAGCGGGTTCCGGCGGCGAGCGCGGGAACGATGAGTAACTTGACGATTGGCGGGATGGACCCGCGAACAGGCGAAGCGTTTGCGTATTACGAGACGGCGGCGGGCGGAATGGGCGCGCGGCCGGGGATGGATGGGATCAGCGGTGTGCATACGCATATGACGAATTCGCTGAATACGCCGGTGGAAGCGCTGGAATATTCGTACCCGTTTCGCGTGCGGCGATACGCGTACCGCTACGGATCGGGCGGCGAGGGGAGGTTTCGCGGCGGGAATGGGCTGATTCGCGAAGTGGAGTTGCTGACCGATGCGGAGGTGACGCTGCTGGCGGATCGGAGGAAGTTTCGTCCGTATGGGTTGGAGGGCGGCGTAGACGGAGCTGCGGGGCGCGCAGTTGTTGTGAAGGCCGAAAGCGTCGAGGAGATTGAACTGCCCGGAAAATGTAGCCGCCAGCTTAAGAAAGGTGATGTGCTGCGGATTGAGACGCCGGGCGGGGGGGATGGGAAAAGCGAGGGACTAAGGGACTAGGGACGTAGGGACTAGATCTCTCGTGCCGGATAAAGGGTCGCGCGAACCCACCCTTTTCGTTCGCCAGGACGAACGAAAAAGGATGGGGCAACCCGCATTTCCGATTCGGTTGTGGATCCGCACTTTCGATTCGGTGGCAGATTGTGCGCGTTATGACGTCGGTACTTTGACTTCGACGTCGGAGGCGGTCTCGATGAAGGTGGCGATGGCGGAGTGATCGAGGTCGCCTTTGCCGTCGGCGATGAGGGATGAGAGCATCTGCTGCACCTGCGCGGTGAGAGGCAGAAAGACGTGGTTGGCTTCGGCGGTCTGGAGCGCGTTGCGCAGGTCTTTTTGGTGCAGGTTGATTTTGAAGCCGGGCTTGAAGTTGCGCGCGATCAGCATGGGGCCTTTGGCGTTGAGGACGGCGCTGCCGGCGAGTCCGCCTTTGACGGCGTTGACGACGACTTCGGGATTGAGGCCGCAGCGCGTGGCGAGAGTGAGCGCCTCGCCCATGGCAGCGATGTTGCAGGCGACCATGATTTGATTGGCGAGCTTGGTGGTGTTTCCGGCGCCGACCGGGCCCGTGAGGGTGACACTGGAGCCGAGACATTTGAGGATGGGCTCGGCTTTGGCGAACACTTCGGGCTTGCCGCCGACCATGATGGCGAGGGTACCGTCGATGGCTTTGGGTTCGCCGCCACTGACAGGCGCGTCGAGAAAGTCGACGCCTTTGGCGTCGCAAGCTGCGGCGATCTTCTGCGAGACGAGCGGGCTGATGGAACTCATGTCGATAATCAGCGGACGGGTTGAGAGAGAGCTTCGCTTTGCGCCGGAGAGGATTCCGTTGGCGCCGAGAACGACTTCTTCAACCTCAGGGCCGTCGGGGAGCATGGTGATGATGATTTCCGCGCGCGCGCCGACATCGGCGTTGGATGAGGCGCGCTGAGCGCCGTCGGCGACCACTGAGTCGAGCGTGGCGGGAGTGCGGCCGTAGGCGACGACAGTGTGACCTGCCTTGAGAAGGTTCCTGAGCATGGGGCGGCCCATGATGCCGAGGCCGACAAATCCAACGGTTGCCATCGTTCGTCTCCGGTTGCGGAATTTAAGATGGGACTGTGCGCAACTACTTCAACTATTTTACCGAGATCGAGGAGCGCTTCCAGCGGAGGCGGGGAACTGCGCTGCTGCTTTCGACGCTGGATTGGGCGCTGATCGAGATGTGGCAGGAGGCGGGGATTCCGCTGGAGGCGGTGTTGCGCGGGATTGACGCGGCGTTTGACAAGTATGAAGCACGGCAAAAACGGGCGCGCATGCAGCGCGTAAACGGGTTGGCGTGGTGCGCGCAGGCGGTGATGCAGGCGGCAGTGGAGATGAATGAGGCCGCGACGGGATCGGCTGTGGCGACGGCGGTGGAGGAGGAATCAGGGTTTGAGCATGAGCGCGTGGCGACGCATTTGACGACGGCGGCAGAAGCGCTGGATCGGGCGACGGTGGCTGACGAAGCCTGCCGCGCGACAGCGGCGCGGCTGAGGGAGTTGGCTGCGGAGGTGCGGGGCGGCGGCGAGGGGGCGGCGACCGTGAATCTTGAAGGACTGGAGCGATCGTTGACGGTGCTCGAAGAGAAATTGTATGCAGCGATCAGGGCGGCTGCGCCGGAGGCCCTGCTTGTGGGCCTGAAGGAGCACGCAGCGCTGGAACTGTCTCCCTACCGCAGCCGCATGGGCGCGGTGCAACTGCGGCAGGTGGAACAGCAGTTTGAGCGCAAGCAACTGCTGGTGCACTACAACTTGCCGAGACTGAGCCTGTTCTATATGAGCCAGCAATGAAGAAGCCGACGCGGTCATTTTCGCGGCGCAAGGAAGCTGCGCCGAAAACTTCTGAGCGGAACGCAGCAGCGGCGCAGCTGGTTCAAATTGAAAAGCCAATTTACGGCGGGGCATTTCTGGCGCGCGTGGAAGGCAAGGCGACGTTTGTGCCGCAGGCGCTGCCGGGCGAGCAGGCACGCGTACGCGTGATCGAAGAGAAGCGCGGGTATGCGACTGCTGAGGTTGAAGAGATTGTTGCCGCGGCGGCGGAGCGGGTTTTGCCGGCGTGCAGGCATTTTGGTACGTGCGGCGGCTGCCAGTATCAGCACGCGGACTACAAAGCGCAGCTTGCTTACAAGCAGGCGATCTTGCGCGAGACGCTGGAGCGGGGCGGAGTGCGCGCGCCGGAAGAGATTGCCGTGCTGGCGGGCGAGCCGTGGGCGTACCGGAATCGGATTCGGTTGGCGTTCGATGCGGAAGGAAGAGCGGGTTACCGCGGGCGACGGTCTCATGCGGTGGTTGCAATTGAAGAATGCCCGATCGCTGCGCCGTCCCTGGTGCGGGCTGGGTTCAGCGCCGCAGAGCTGTTCCGGAAGTTCGGGGTCCTAAGCCGGCCGGCCGAGCTTTCGCTCTTTTGCGATGCGGCTGAAGACTCGATGCTGGCCAGCGTCTTCACGGATGGCGTGGCGCAGGTTCCGCTGACCGATTATTTTGATGCGTTATTTCCGCAAATTCCTTCGCTTCGTGGCGTGGAATTGGTGGAAGTGCACCAAGGCCAGCCGAGAACCGTGGCGCGGGCTGGTGACGATTCAATTGCTTACCGTGCGGCTGGGTTTGATTATCGCGTGGATCACGGCGCGTTTTTTCAGGTTAATCGGTGGCTGATGGACGAGCTGGTGGGATGCGTGACGCACTGGCTAGGCGGAGGGCTGGCGTGGGATCTGTTCGCCGGGGTGGGGTTGTTTGCGCGGAAGCTTGCTGAGAGCTTTGGGCAGGTGGTTGCGGTGGAATCGGCGACAGCGGCGATGGCGGCGCTCAAGGAGAACTTGAAAGGGACGAATGCGATGGCGGTGAAGGCGGCGACGCTTGAGTTTCTGCGCGATGCGGAAAAGGGAGAGCGACCCGACTTGATTGTCGTGGACCCGCCGCGCATGGGATTGGGCGCCGAGACGACGGAGTTGCTGGCAAGGATTGGCGCGCCGCAGCTGATGTACGTTTCGTGCGATCCGGCGACGCTGGCACGCGATCTGCGCGACGCTTGTTGGCGCGGGTTATGCGATCGAGCGCATCACGCTTGCGGATCTGTTTCCGCAGACGTTTCACCTGGAGACGGTGGTGCGGCTGCGCCGATGATGGGCGATGTGCCGGACAACACTGCTGGAATTTCCAATTCCTGATAGGCTTTTCGGCAAATTCAATCTTCAAATCTGGGCCCGATGCACCAAGACAACCTTGACCCTGCGCGACGCACGCATGGCCTGACAGCCGTGCCTTTGTTTCATGCGGCATGGCAGTTTGCGGCGGGGATTGTTTTGGCTAGCCGCGTGTGGATCGAGCCTCCACTGTTGCTGGTGATGCTGGCGCTGGTGGCGGCGCTGTGCGGCGTTGCCGTTAGCCGCGACGGGCGCACGCAGCGAATTGCGTGGCTGCCGCTGGCCGTTTTGTGGATGATGCTGGGCGCGTGGTGCGGGGAGATGGAGCCGCAACCTGCGGCTGCGCCCGAGCTGGCTGCGCTTTCTGACGGATTGTTGCGCACTGTGGAAGGGACGGTTGTGGATGCGGGACCGGTGCGCACTGAGCTTGAGCAGAATGTGGACGAGCCAACGGCTACGGAGCCAACACAGAGGATCGATCTGCGCGTGGCAACGGTTGAAGTGGTGAGCGACGAAAGCGATGCGCAGGCACCGGTGGGCGGCGGAGTAAGGCTAACGGTGCGCTGGCCGGTTGGTGAGTATGGCGCGGCGCAGGATGGCGCGCAAGGCGGCGCGAAGGCCAGCCTGCTCCTTTTCTGTGCGGCGAGCGGGTGCGTGCCGTGGTTCGATTGCTGCGGCCCGAGATTTATCGCGATCCGGGTGTATGGAGCCGCGCGGATTATTTACTGGACCAGGGAATTACGTCGACGGCATCGGTTGCGTCGGATCGAGTGGAGCGGTTGGGCCAGGAGCCGGGCGCGTTTTTGGCGTGCAGGGTGAGCGGGTGGCAGCGCGCGTCAACCACGCGGCTGCTGGCGTTGCCCGCAGCGATGAGTGGACTGCCGGCGCCGCTGCGGTTGAGCGAGGACGATGCAGCAATGCTGGCGGCGATGGTCGCGGGCGACCGTACTTATCTGACGCATGCACTGCGCGTGGGATTTGAGCGCACGGGATCATTTCACATGCTGGTGGTTTCAGGGTTCCACCTGGCGATAGTGGCAGCGTGCATCTTTTGGATTGCGCGACGGCTGCGCATGCCGCGCATACCGGCGACGGTGTTGACGATTGCTGCGTCGTTTGCGTACGCGATGTTCACCGGATTTGCTACGCCGGTGCAGCGGTCGCTGTGGATGGTGACGCTCTACTTGGTGGGACGCCTGGTTTACCGGGAACGAAACGCGCTGAACACGATTGGATTTGCGGCGCTGTGTTTGCTGGTGGTGAGCCCGCGGAGCCTGTTCGACAGCAGCCTGCAGATGACGCTGCTGGCGGTGATTGCGATTGCCGGAGTGGCTGCGCCGCTGCTTCAAGGGACGATTCATCCCTATTTGACGGCGCTGCGCGATCTGCCACTCGTTGCGATTGACATCAAGCTCGCGCCGCGATTGGCGGAGTTTCGCTTGATGATGCGGATGGTTGCGGAGCGGATTGAACGGGTCGGGAATAGGTGGTTGGCGTGGCGGATTTTTCCATGGGGCGTGAGATTTGCGATTCGGTTTGTCGAGCTGGTGGTGATTTCGTGCGTGGTGGAGCTGGCGATGACGCTGCCAATGGCGGTCTACTTCCACCGCATTACGATTTTTGCGCTGCCGGTAAATCTGTTGATTTTGCCGTTGCTGGTGGTGCTGATGCCGGCTGCTCTGCTGACGCTGCTGTTGCTGGTGGTATGGCCGGCGGCGGCAGTGGTTCCGGCAATGGTGGTGGCGCTGGTGATGCATTTTGGAGTGGGATTGGTGCGTTTGTTCGGATCGATGACGCTGGGGGATTTTCGAATTCCAAATCCGCTGTTGTGGCAGTCGGCGGTGTTCTGCGCGCTGCTGGGGGCGGCGATTGTGCTGGCACACGAGAGTTTGCGCGGCGGAGAAAGTTGGCTCAGGCGCGGGACGCCCTGGACGCCACGCGGGGCAAATTGGACGCGCCGCTGCGCGTGGGCGGCGCTGGCTATGGGGCGCTGGCGGCGGTGATGCCGCGGCCGGTGGAGCGGCCGAAGGGCGCGATGCTGATGGAGGCGATCGATGTGGGACAAGGCGACTCGCTGCTGGTGATTACGCCGGACGGAAAGACGCTGCTGATTGATGGTGGGGGATTTGGCGGAGGGCCGACGCAGGCTCCCCACCCCACGGACGAGGATCTGTCCGCGGGGACCCCGGCTCCGCAGGATTTCGACATCGGCGAAGAAGTGGTGTCGCCGACGCTGTGGGCGCGTGGCATCCGCCACCTGGATGCGGTTGCGCTCACTCACACCGACTCCGATCACATGGGCGGAATTCCTGCGGTGCTGCGCAACTTTCATCCCGATGAGCTGTGGGTGGGCAATAATCCGCCGATTCCGCGCTATCTGGCGCTTTTGGCCGAGGCGGCCGCGCTGCATATTCCGGTGCGCTCCTATCGTGCCGGAGATGCGTTTGCATTCGGCGGTACCTGGATTGAGGTGCTTGCGCCTTTTCGGGGTGTTGCTGCCAGCCGCACCCACCCCAACGAAAATATGCTTGTGCTGCACGTGGCGTACGGCGCGACATCCGTCATGCTGACGGGCGACGCAGAGGCGCCGATTGAGCAGGCGATGCTCGCCGAGCAAGGGCTCGCGAGCACGCTGCTGAAGGTGGGGCATCACGGCAGCATCACCTCGACTCGGCCGGAGTTTCTTAAGCGCGTTGCGCCGCAGTGGGCGGTGATTTCAAGCGGGCTTCACAATCGATATGGGCATCCACGCGAGGAGGTGCTGGAGGAGTTGCAGGAGGCGCATGTGCGGACGCTGCGCACGGATGTGAATGGGATTTCGTGCTTTGTGCTGGATGGGAGGACAACGGTGGGGGTGGTGGGGTGCGGAGGAGCGCCATGATTCATGGCATATCCGGCGTTGGACAGAATAAGCAAAATTGCTTATAGTGAGGACGGTACGTGAAGAGCAGTGAGTTTAAGCGTTGGCTAGCGTCGCAGGGCGCAATCTTCAAGCCCGGCAAGGGCGGCCATCTAAGAGTGGAATTAAACGGAAAGATTTCCGTGCTGCCTATGCATTCAAAGGAAATGAAAACAGGAACGCTACAGGGCATCAAGAAGCAACTGGGCATCAAGAAGCAGCTCGGACTGAAATAGGAGACGATGAAGATGAGATTCCCCGCAAAGTTTACCCGCGCTAAAGAAGGCGGCTTTGTCGTCACGTTCCCCGATATTCCCGAAGCGATTACCCAGGGAGATGGCGTTGGCGACGCGATGATCCATGCAGCAGATGCTCTGGAATCCGCGCTCGATTTCTATTTTGAGGAGGGGCGGCGCGTTCCGATGCCGTCGCGGCCCCGGCGGGGCCAACGTCTGGTTGAACTGCCTGCCAGCGTGTCGGCAAAGGTTCTTCTGCTGAACGAAATGATCGCTCAAAAGGTGCGCCCCGCAGCGTTAGCGCGACGGCTGTGCGTAACGCCGCAGGAGGTGACGCGTTTGATTGATTTGCGTCACACGACGAAGATCGACGGCATCGCCGGGGCATTGAAGGCGCTCGGCAAGACGTTGGAGATCCGTGCTGTCTGAATCCGGGGTTGCCTAACTTACCGAAGCGTGGATGGCGAGGAGCTTTTCGAGCAGGGGCTTGAGGAGCTTGAGATCGAGGGCGTTGGCGCCGTCGGACTTGGCGTTGGACGGGTCATTGTGGACTTCAACGAAGAGGCCGTCGATGCCGGCGGCGACCGCGGCGCGCGCGAGCAGAGGAATGTACTCGGGCTGACCACCGCTGATGCCGTTGGCCGCTGAGGGCTGCTGGACCGAGTGGGTTGCATCAAAGACGACGGGCGCGAGCCGGCGCATGATGGCGAGCGAACGGAAGTCGACGACGAGGTTGTTATAGCCGAAGGAAGAACCGCGCTCGCTGAGGAAGACGCGCTCGTTGCCCGTTGAGCGGACTTTCTCGAGGCCGTGGCTCATATCCCAGGGGGCGACGAACTGGCCTTTCTTGATGTTGACGGCGCGGCCAGTTTTGCCGGCGGCAACGAGCAGGTCGGTCTGACGGCAAAGGAACGCGGGAATCTGGAGCACGTCGGCAGCTTCAGCGGCGATTTCGCAGTGGGCAGGCTCGTGAACGTCAGTGAGAACGGGAAGGCCGGTGTCTTTGGCGATCTTGCCGAGGATGCGCACGCCTTCTATGAGGCCGGGGCCGCGGAAGCTCTTGACGCTGGTGCGATTGGCCTTGTCGTAGCTGGCTTTGAAGATGAAGGGAATGGCCAAGTCGGCGGCGATACGCTGGACGGCTTCCGCGATGGAACGCGTATGAGCTTCGGACTCAATGACGCAAGGGCCGGCGATCAAGAAAAGCTGCCCTGAGCCCACCTGCACCGGCCCGATTTCAAACGAAGAACTCACGAGGGAGATTCTATCGTGTTGGAGCTGCGAAGGGCGTTGGACAGCTTCCAGCTTCTGGCTGTTAGCGCGTTCGGACAGGGATTTGGATTTGGATTCCCTGCCCTTAACGTCCGCGACGATTCGCCATTGCAGACGTTAAGGGTGGTAACTCGCGATGAGCGAGCAGCGGTGGTTACTCGGTGTGGCTGCGCGACCACTCCCACAGGGCGCGGTCAATCGTGCGCAAAGGCGTGGGAGCGGGAAGCTCGCTTTGCGGCGTGACGATATTGCTTTCAGCAAGGCGCTTGCAGAAGGCGAGATACTCCTCGTAGAAGCGGACGTCGTGACGAGCATGGCCGAGGGCTTCAAGGGTGCGGAAGTCCAGCACGGTATAGCGCTCGGGGAAGATCGCGGCCAGAACAGCGGAGGCCAGAACGATGTCAATGCCATGCAGTTCCGTTAAAGCGTTCACTGCGATTTCAGTTGTAGACTCGGGGGACGCGGCGAGGGACAAGGCGCGGCGGATCTTCTCGTTGCTGTTGCAGATGAGGACCTGGACAGCGCGCTCGGACTTCCAGCGCACGATCGCTTCCAGGTTGGCCAGCGAATAATCCCCATTTCGAATGGCATCTCCGGCTTCAAAAGCGGCTTTCTCAAGCTCATGCTCTTTCTCGCCGGAAGTTTGCCAATACTGTTCTGCCAAGTCTTGCAACTCCGCTTCAGCAGGCTGAAGCTGGAAGTAGGCGACCATCTTTATATTCCTTTCTTTCATTCACAAAACTCACACACGATAGGCCCGCAGCGAAATCATTGTCAATGACCCGTAAGGGGGTTTTTGCACGGGCGAACCGGACTGGTCTATGAGATGCGGACGGCCACGTATTGGACGGCCCATAAGGCGGTGATAGGGGCACGATTTCATCGAATTATGGCTCGGAGCGGCGGATTTTATAGATCAAAAGAGGACATCCAAAAGAGCATTCACAGTGGAAGTAGACGAGACTGCGGTGAAATTCGTTTGAAGGCGGGATGGATTGGGGATGAAAGTTACGAGAAAGGGGCGCGATGGCGGTCGCGCGGGGTGTAGAGAAGCGGCCCTGGCAGGACTGATCTAGACATATATCAGTATTATAATGAGCAATTTACAGAAATGCCATTTTCTATGGTAAAATGGCATTATGAATGCCATTGTGGAGATCGACAAGGCTGGGCGGATTGTGGTGCCGAAGAAGTTTCGTGACGCGCTGCGGTTAAGGCCAGGAGCGCGACTGAAGCTGGAGCAGGCCGGCGACCGGTTGGTGCTGGAACAGGACTACCCGGAACCGCGGCTGGAGATGCGAGACGGACTGCTGGTAATGGTAGGCGGGCCGCCACTGACTGTGGAGGACGTGAACGAGATGATCAACGAGCAGCGGGAGAGGCGGATGCGATTCGTTTCTGGGCTATCGGATGAGCCGTGAGCGAAACCAAGAAAGAGTTCTTCGACACGTCGGTGTTGATAGCAGCCTGCAGCCCGGAACAGCTCGGGCATGAGAGTAGCAGGCGCCTGCTCGCGGCGGCTACTCCCGGGACAAGCGCCTGCGGAGCGCACACGCTCGCGGAAGTATATGCCGTGCTGTCTCGTCTGCCCGGAGGGAGACGGCGAAGGCCCGACCTTGCCGAGCGCCTCGTAACTCAGATTGCGGACAGGGTCACAGTGATTCCGCTTACAGCCGAAGAATACCGGGACACGATCAGGAGCGCGGCGGGATCAGGAGTGGCTGGAGGCACAATTTACGATGCACTGCTGCTGACGTGCGCGCGGAAGTTTAGTGCGGAACGAATCTACACATGGAATGTGCGGCATTTCCGGAGCGTCGCGCCGGATCTAGCGGAGCTGATCAGGGAGCCGTGAGGATGGACGGCCAATGAATGTTGAAAGGCTCCCAAGGCGCAAGAATCTCGCTAGTGCGCCTTGAGGTCGACTATATAGAATATTTATGTATATATGCTAATATGTATATATGCGAACAACTGTAGACGTTCCAGATAAAATGTTTCGGGCGGTCAAGGTAATGGCCGCTGAACAGGGGTCGACCGTGCGGGCGCTCATTTTAGAGGGGTTAGAGACGGTAATGCGGAATCGGAAGGCAGACCGCGCTGGGTTGGCATCGCGAGAGACTCCCTCTGCTGAGCCTGAGGCGCTCGAAATCGATCAAGAAAGCGACGACGACCTGATAGGGTTTCCGTGAGGGGCGACGACGCAGCGAGAGAGGTGCAAAAGAACGTCGGCTCAATCCTCAGTTTCTTTGAGGCGGCGCTTGATTTTTCCTGCCATCCATATGCCTTCGCGCGTGCCGGCGAGCCAAAATACAATGATGCCGCAAACGCTCCACAACGAAGGCCTGCGTCCCCACAGTGTCGCCCATGTGGGCAGGATTCCGTTGAGATAAAGCCAGAGATAAGTACACAGAACGATCAGCCCCAATACGGGCAAATGCGGCACGAACAAGGTTGCAATATACCGTGGAATCCGCGGATCGCCGAAAATATCGTCGAGATTTTCTAATGCATTGCCGATGGCGATCGCAAGAGCGAATACCGAGTAGGCGCAGGCGATGGCCACGTACAAACTCCAGAGAATGGCTCTTAAACGGAAAGTACAACACACAAAAGACCAGCCCAGCGATGACGTGCGACCAGCGCGCTAGCCCCAGGATGGGCTTGTCATCATCTTCCGCTGAACGCTTCTGCTCGCCTTCGGTTTTTTGTTCTGCGCTATCGAGGTCATCGAACATTGCGCGCCCTCTGCGAGGCCGACTGGATTTTATTGGACGACCTGGCTGGCGACTGACTCGATTTGCGTGTGCGCCAGGCGGTTTTTGTAGCTGGCGATGATGAACTCGCGGAAGAGCGGGTGAGGCTCGAGGGGCTTGGATTTGAATTCGGGGTGGAACTGGCAGCCGAGGAAGTAGGGGTGGCCGGGGATCTCGACGATCTCGACGTAGGTCTGGTCGGGAGTGGCGCCGGAGATGCGCAGGCCGGCGCCCGAGAGCAGGGCTTCGTATTCGCGGTTGAACTCGTAGCGGTGGCGGTGGCGCTCGCTGATGTCGGTCACTCCATAAGCTTGCGCGGCGAGCGAGTCGGGCTGTAGCTCGCAGGCCCATGCGCCGAGACGCATGGTACCGCCCATTTCTTCAACGCCGAGCAGCTCGCGCAGCTTGTAGATGATGCGGTGCTCGGTTGCGGGGTCAAATTCGGACGAGTTGGCGTCTTTGAGGCCGCAGACATTGCGCGCGAACTCGATGCAGGCGGTTTGCATGCCGAGGCAGATGCCGAAGTAGGGCACGTTTTTCTCGCGGGCGTAACGGATAGCGTTCAACATTCCGTCGATGCCGCGCTTGCCAAAGCCGCCGGGGACGAGGATGCCGTCGAAGCCTTCCAATTGCGACTCGTAGCTTCGGTCGTCGGGGCCTGTGGACTCGAGGCCTTCGGCTTCGATCCAGTGAATCTTCGAGTTTCAGGTTTTGTGAGATCGCGCCGTGGGTGAGCGCTTCCTTGAGCGATTTGTAGCTGTCTTCGTATTCGACATATTTGCCGACGATGGCGATGGAGACTTCGTCTTTGGGGTGGTAGCAGCGGTCGACGATCTCGCGCCATGCGGCCAGGTCGGCATCGGGCGCATCCTTGTGGAGGTATTTGAGGATGAGCGAATCGACTCCCTCCTCGGCGAAACCGAGCGGGACTTCGTAGATGAAGGGCACGGTTTTAGCGCCGATGACGGCCTTTTCTTCGACGTTGCAGAAGGCGGCGATCTTCTGCTTGATGTCGCGGCTGAGGGCGCGGTCGGAGCGGCAGAGGAGAACGTCGGCCTGAATTCCGATGGAAAGCAGTTCCTTGACGGAGTGCTGCGTGGGCTTGGTTTTGAGCTCCTGCGCGGCGGCGATCCAGGGAACGAGCGTGAGGTGAACGAAGACGGTGTTTTCGCGGCCGAGCTCCTGGCGCATCTGGCGGATGGCCTCAAGGAATGGTAGGGATTCAATGTCGCCGACGGTGCCGCCGATTTCGACGATGGTGACGTCGGCCCCGTTCGCTGCGACTTTGCGCATGGCGTTTTTGATTTCGTTGGTGACGTGGGGAATGACCTGAACGGTTTTGCCGAGGTAGTCGCCGCGGCGCTCCTTGAGGATGATCTGCTCGTAGATGCGGCCGGTGGTGTAGTTGTTGTCGCGCGAGAGAGGCGCGTGGGTGAAGCGCTCATAGTGGCCGAGATCGAGGTCGGTTTCAGCTCCGTCGTCGGTGACGAATACTTCGCCGTGCTGGAAGGGCGACATGGTTCCGGGATCGACGTTGAGGTAGGGGTCGAACTTCATGAGGTTGACGCGGAGGCCGCGGCTCTCAAGCAGGCAGCCGATGGAGGCCGCCGCGAGACCTTTGCCTAAACTGGACACAACTCCACCCGTCACGAAGACATACTTTGCCGACATGAATGCAACCTCTTATTGATTTTTTTTGATTGGCCGTACCTGGTGGGCACATATAAGTATGGCAGAGAATTGGGTGCGGGGAAAGAGGAAATTTCGGCTGAATTAGTCGTGCGTGGGATTGCGTGGCGAGTAACGATACTGGAATGAGGGATTTTCGGCAGGTGCCGGCGGTGGGGCGGTCGGGAGACTCGGGAAGGTTTACGATGGCCTAGTTTACGAAGGTTCAGGAGATGGGCTGCGATGACGGGCAGGATCGAAGTTGTGAAGACCGATATTACGACACTGGCAGTGGACGCGATTGTGAATGCGGCCAATGAGAGTTTGCTGGGCGGCGGCGGCGTGGATGGGGCGATTCATCGGGCGGCGGGGCTGGAGCTGCTGGCCGAGTGCCGCACTGCTGGGCGGATGCGAGACGGGGCGGGCGAAGATTACGAAGGGTTACGGGCTGCCGGCGAAGTTTGTGATTCATACGGTGGGGCCGGTGTGGAGCGGGGGAAAACGCGGCGAACCGGAGCTGCTGGCTGGTTGTTATCGCGCGAGCTTCGCGCTGGCGCGGGAACATGAGTTGCGGACGGTGGCGTTTCCTGCGATCAGCTGCGGAGTTTATGGGTATCCGATCGAGAAGGCGGTGGAGATTGCGGTGAGGGAGACGCGGGCAGAGCTGGCGAGAAGCGTGGGAGTAGATAAGGTGATTTTTGCGTGCTTTGGGGATGAGGTTTATGAGGCGTATCAACGGGCGGTCGACGGGATCGGTTAGATCTTCGGAACTGCTATGCCCCTCGTTCGTGCTGAGTTGAGAGCGGGAGGTTGATGTTTGTGCTATCCCAGGCCCCAAATGCAAAGGACCTGGGGCACCAAGGATCTGTGAGCGAACTCGAAGCGCACTTGCCGAGTTTGAGCTATCCGACCCTTGGCGCAAAAACAAAAGCACGCCAAGGATGGGGCAACCATCATTCACAAACATCATTTATGTCGAACCAGCAGTTCAAAAACAAAAGCGCGCCAAGGATGGGGCAACGGCATTTCCGGGCCTAAAGGCCGGGGCTTCAAATTCGGGAATTCAGGGGCCTAAAGGCCCCTGTTCCCTCCGGTTTGTTCGGAGCCGGAGATTGAGGTTCGTAGCATCCCCGGTCTCAGAATCGAGACCGGGGGCACCCAATTGTCTTGCTTGGACCAAGGTGAAGGAGTCCTCTGTCTCGCATACGCGACCGAAGAGAATCCTTAGAAGTTGAACGTTAGTTTTGCCGTGAGCGCGCGCGGGGTGACGTAGTGCGTGCCGCTGAAGGTGGAGAGGAAGTTGTAGAGCGCGTACTTGTTGGTGACGTTGATGGCGGTGAGGTCGAGGTCGGTCTTGAAGCGCTCCTTGTGGAAGAGGTTGTTCTTGCCCAGCGACACGTCGAAGAGGTTGCGAGGGGCGATGCGCGGCGGGTTATGGTCGTCGTCCTCGGTGCCGGGGGCAGGAATCTGCACCAGCTTCGAGGTGTATCCCGAAGCAGCGCAGGAAGTGAATCCTCCATTGGCAAGAGTGGCGGTGACGCCGTCGCAGGTGAGGCCGGCTTCGAACTGCTCGTCGCGGTGAGGCCGCTGAGGTCAACTCCCGGAACGTTGCCGGGGAAGTGTGATGGAGGCTCCGCCGCGCGATTACAAAGGCTGTTGGGGTCGGTGACGTTATAGCAGGGCACGGCGCCGGCGACGAGGCCGGAGTCATAACGCCAGTTGAAGCCGCCCCAGAGACCATTGAACCAACTGCCATCGTGCGACAACGTGTACTGAACGTGCGTGGTCTGGTTGAACTTCTCGTCGTGGTCGATGCGGAACGGATAGAGTCCGCCCCTGGCCCGCGGTGGCGCCGGCACCGGCCGACCTGCGGCGGGAAGAAGCGGGCTGCCACGGAGGACATGACGGTGTAGGCGCTGAAGTCGTGGATCTCGGGGACCTCGACATGCAGCGCGTAGCCGGGAATCTTGGAGTTATGCCAGTCGATGGGAAAAGTGATGGGCGTGTTGCCAAGGACGCTGAAGTCGAAGGCATTGTGGGTGTACTTCCAGATGTACTCGCCGCTGAAGACAACGTTTTTGCCGATGGCCTGCTGCAGGCTGGCGTGAAACTCGTTGCGGATAGCCGGGGTCCAGGGTTCCGGAGACGCCCGGGCTTGCAGAGAAGCAGTGGTGAAAGCACCGCGTTGGCGCAACCTTCGCTGGAGAAAACCAGATTCTCGTTGAAGGGCGTTTCCAGCGTGCGCGCATACGAGATGCTATCACCGTGCCGGTGGGCTTGATGTTGTAAGCGATGCCCACGCGCGGCTCGGCCTGGTTGGCTTTGGTGAGGCCGTTGTAAAGGTCTTCGCGAAGCCCCAGGTTGAAGTCCCAGTTGCCGGCCTTGATCTCATCTTCAATGTAGACGGCCATCTCTTTTACGTCGGTGTGTCCGAAGTAGTGATAGAAGGCACCGCCGCGGGTGAGGTCGTAAGGAGCAAGAACCGGAAGGTAATTGCCGTTCGGGAACGATGTGACGCCGTCGCAGTCGGATTGACTTGCGTAACCGGGCAGCGGGTTTCCGCCGACATCGACGCAAGGCGCGTCGTAGGTGGAATCGACGACGCCGAGGTCATCGTGCTCGCGCAGGAAAGTCTGCTCGTACTGCGCGCCGATCTTGAGGTTGTTGATTCCCTTGACGTAGGAGTAATCCGCATGGACGCCGGCGTTGGTGAGGGTGCGGTACTGGGAGATGGATGAGGTTTGCAGGTTCGACGGGCCCAGATCGGCGAGCGGATTGCCGCTGGGATAGTAGTCGTAGTCCATCGCGCCGACAAAAGCGCCCACATTGAAGACCGAGTCGTTGCTGATGATCGCGCGTATAGGTGGGCGAGATGTTGAAGGTGCCGATCTTGGAGCGCTGGTCGGTGTTGCCCACGTTGCCGAAGACTGGGTTGGCGCTTGTGTCCTGCGCCTGACCACAAGTTCTGCACATTCAGGTTGTCGAAGGAGTTCGGAGTTTGGAACCAGGAGCGGCTGTAATTCAGATCGAGATGCACCGAGTCAGCCTGAGTGAAGGAATAGTCGATGCGGTCGAAGATGTTTTCTTCGTTGCCCTTGTCGTGAAAGACGGTGAACTCAGGCGGATCGAGAAAGCGGCCGGAGTTAAGGCCGTCAACCTCAATGAAGTTGCCCCAGCTTTTTGCCGCCGTAAGAGAGATCGAAGCCCGCCGGACGCCGAACCGAAGCTGCCGTAGGAGGCGTAGGCGCTGCCGGTGGGCTTTGGTGACGCCCTGGCCGGAGCGCGTGGTGGCCACGATCACGAGGCTGGTTTTGCCGCCGTATTCGGCAGGCGGCGCGCCGCTGATGACTTCAATGGATTGAATGGAGTTGGACGGAAGCTGGTTGGAAAAGACCTTGCTCTGCTGATCGGTGATTGCCTGGCCGTCGACGGAGAAGGAGTTGGAGGCGTGATCGCCGAGGCCGTGGAAGAGGCCGTTGGAGTCTGCTGCAACGCCGGGAGTGGTCTGAGCGTGACGAGCGAGCTCAGGCGTGGAAGATTGCGCTCTCCAGCGGCACCTTGGTGAACAGGTCGCGGTCCACGTCGGTGTGGAAGGTCGGGTCGTCTCTCAATGAGGTCGCCGCCGGACTCGACGGTGACGGTTTGGTGTGCGCCGGCGATTTGAAGAACGAGATTAGCGGTGACTCCAACCGAAGAGCGAATCTCAACACTCTGGCTCAGAGGGGCAAAGCCTTTGGCGGAGGCGTCGATCGTGTATGGATTGAAGGGGACATTGGAGAAGACGAACTGGCCGGTGGCGTCGGAGGTTGTGGTGCGGTCGAAGCCGCTGACCTTGTCAGTGAGATGGACGGAGGCGTTAGGAATGACCGCGCCGGAAGGATCCGTGACGGCGCCGCGGATGGTTCCGGCGTTGCCGCTCTGGGCGGACGCGGAGAGCGCCGCGAAGGCCAGGGCAAGTAGAGGTAGGAGGCGCCTAAATGCGCCGGGATGTAACGTCATGGCAAATTCTCCTGAAGAATGGCTGAAGGATGAGAAGTGTTAACCGCGGGATGTGGCGCCGCGAGTCCTCAGTGCATTGGAGGAGCATCAGTCCGCTTCAGAATTGGATGTGCAAATGCGGCCAAGCATTGTCCGGTGAATGAAGCAACCGGTGAATGCGAAAGCCTGAATGGAAACGGAATGATGCTCTAGCAGGAGACAGGAGGAGGGCGAATGAAGAGGCGAATCTGCCGCTGGCGGGCAACTACTATCGGCTCGGCCTGGGGCGTGGAAGCTCCCAATTGCACGATGATGATGACGGCCGCAGCGGCGGCGACGGGAACCACTGTGTGCATGACAATGCACAACTGGCAGTGATCGGCGTCGGTATCGTTCGGATGAAGATGCGTGACCTGGGCTACGGCCAGCATCGCCAGAAGGATGAGGCACAGGACAGCGACGGCGGGCAAAAGGCCGGACGAGATGCGACTTCCGGCACGGATTCGTACGCCCGTGGAGGCGCTGCGTTTGCCGCGGAAAATTGTGGCGAATCTCGTCACGGGGCCTGTCAATCTCAATCCTTGCCTTGCGACCTTCAACTTCTATTCTACAGAAAGCTTACAGAAGTTTGGACGCTTTGGGAGCGGGAGGGTTGCACCGAAGTTGCAATTCGGAGCCTTCGAGCTCAAAAAACGCTGACTGGGCGCGAGCGTCTAAACTGAGTTGCCATGGTTCCTTTTCAACAATTTCCGCGAGGTTGGCGCGTTCCGGCGCTTTCGCTGGCCGTTCTCCTTGCGGCCTGCGTGACGCTCGCTGCGCAGGGCGAACCGCAGAACGTAACGATTCAGCAGGAACCGATCAAGCCGGCGCAGGACGCGGGCGGACAGAATTCAAAACCAATGCCGCTGAAGCCTGCGGTTCCCGGTATGGGAAGGAATCTGCGGCTCATTCTGAAAGACGGCTCCTACCAATTGGTTCGCGATTACCAGATCGTGGGCGATCGGGTGCGTTATTTGTCGCAGGAGCGCGGCGAGTGGGAGGAGTTACCCGCGGATCTGGTGGACTGGGATGCGACGAACAAGTGGGCGAAGGAACATGCCGAAGTGGTGGAGGAAGCTTCGCCAGCGATGAAAGAGGCCGCGGATATTGACGCGGAGGAGAGCGAAGAGCGCAGCGACGAGAAAGCGCGCAGGCCAGAGGTAGTGCCGGGACTGGAGTTGCCCGACGAGGAAGGCGTGTATGTGCTGGACACGTTTAACGGCACTCCTGAGCTGGTGGAACTGAGGCCGACGGATTTATCGCTGAACACGAAAAACCGGAAGGGGATTCAAGTGCTGAATCCACTGGCGACGCAGCACGCGAGCCTGGAACTGGAAGGCCCCAACGCGAGGGTGCACCTGCATGTGAACGACCCGGCGATTTATCTCTCGCTTGCAGTGGAGGCGGGAAATGAGCCAGTGCTGTCGCATCCGATGACGGTGGATACGGGCGGCGCGAAGGCGGTGAACGGCGGAAAGCACGGCGCACACTCGGCGCAATCGGGATTCGCGATTGTGCGCGTGGACGAGCGGCAAGCGGTGCGCATTGTGGGCGCGATTCACGTGAGCCCGGCGGGAACGGTGACGCAGGATGAGGACACGATCCCCACCAAAGCGGAAGTGCTGCCGGGCAAGCATTGGCTGAAGATTGAACCGACGCAGCCGCTGACGATGGGCGAGTATGCGCTGGTGGAGATTATCTCTCCGTCGGACATCAGCGAATCTGTGTGGGATTTTCGCGTGGACCCGCGGCTGGGAGACAATCCCGATTCGATCGGGCCGATCCTGATGCAGCCGCGCAATTAATAGAGGCGGGCTAGATTCGCTTTGTAAAACGGATTTATTCAGCGACAAGCTGCGGCTGCTTCTGGCGGCGGCGCATGGCAAAGTGCGCGAGCAGGATCAGGCATCCGGCGGCGGTGATGATTGCGTCGACGGCGGGCATGGCGCGCGGACCCCAGAGGGCGTATCCGCGACCATCGAGATATGTCATGTAGGCGACGGGAAGATTTCCGATGGAGTTGATGATGGCATAGCGCGAGCTGCCGCTTTTGCCTGAGCCGCCGAGGAATTCGAGGGCGACGCCGGTGAAGAGGGCGTAACCCGCGCCGATGGTGAAGAGAAATAGAACGGTTCCAGTGAAGTAAACCGCGGGTCGCAGAGGGCCGAACGCAAAGATGGCCAGCGTGGCGGCATTCGCAAGGCCCGCGAGCAAGAAAGCGATGGGCGCACGCACGCGGATGGGAATGAGCGACGCGGCAAGCGCTCCGGCGGAGGTGAGGAGCGCGCCGGCCACGCCGTTGATCCACGCAACCTGATGGCCGGTGACGTGGTAATCGCGGGCCAGTTGCGGGAGCTGGCCGATCATGGCGCCGCTGCAGCATGGGCAACCGACGAGCAGCGTGTATGGAATGGCTTCCCAACGCAGGAAAGTGGATTTGAATTCATGCCAGATGCGGACGGCAGTTTGGTGCGCGCCGTGCTCGCGGATCATGGACTGCTCCGGCGCCAACAGGGCGAAGAGCGAGGGCACGACGATCATTGCGGCGACGATCCAGCCGAGAGAACTGAGCGAGAGGCGGCCGGAATAAGTGACAAGTATGTACAGTGCGATGGCGCCGAAGGCCAACGAGCCGGTCTGGTAAAAGCTGCTGGCTCGACGGCGGCTTAGTTCGCTGTGCAATGTGCCGAGGATGCCGCCGCAGGCAGCGGTGACGAAGACGCCGAAACAGGCGCTCAAAAACAACAGAGCGACCGCCAGCGGGGACGCAAGCTGCGGCTGATGGAAAGCGGCGACCAGTGCAATGGCGGCGGCGAGAGCCGCAAGAATGAGCCAGGTGCGGCGACGCATCCAGAAGTCAGTGAGCGGGCCCCAAAGGAAGAAAACGGCGTGAGGGAGCGAGAGCAGAGAGGCGATGCTGGCTGCGCGCGCGGGGTTTACGCCCTGGTCGCGCATCAGATAGGTGAGTGCGCCGCTGACGAGGCCGAGGGAGATGATCGCCTCGGGCGTGATGAGGAAGCCGAAGAGCCAGGGACGGTCGCGAGCCGGCGGCACGGATTGGGAGTCTGCTTCCGGCCGTAACGCTGGTGGCATGAGGGTTAGCGTAGCATGGAGCGGCTTTGAGGGCGGGCACTCCCGAGCGCAGTCCCGAAAGTGGGCGATGCCCGAAATCGGCCCGAAATGGGCCTGAATTCTCGGGCGCATTTGCGAGGTTCGACTTTATGATAGGGCGATAGCGAGTAAGTTATGGTCTCGACCCAAGTGATTCGCCGGAAAAGGCCTTAGGGAGCGGATTAGAATCAGAATGACGTCCGCGAAAGTTGGAGAACCAGCCGAGCGGGCTCCCACCAATGCGGGATACCGGGCCGATTCTGACGCGGGTTAGACTTTGAACGGACGAATTGAACGGGCGATTTGTACGGACATAGAGGAGATTCATGGGCACGCCGACGGTTGACTATTACGAGTTTCTGCAGATCAGCCCCAACGCCGATGCTGAGACGATCCACCGTGTCTATCGCTTTCTTGCGGCCCGCCTGCACCCGGATAACAGCGAAACCGGCCATGAAGAGAACTTCCGTCTGCTTAGAATTGCCTACGACGCCCTGTCGGATCCGCGACGCCGCGCGGAATACGATGCGACCCGGAGCCGGACGCAGGCGCCTCCGGAGCCGCTTGCCAGTTCAATCGATTTCATGGATGAGTTGGAAGGCGAATTGAACCGGCGGTTGGCGGTGCTGGCAGTTCTTTACTACCGGCGACGCACAAACCCAACTTTTCCTGAAGTGAACCTTTCCGAAATCGAAGAGCGGATGGGATTTCCCCGCGACTATCTGGACTTTACGCTCTGGTATTTGCAGCGTAAGGGATACGTCATGAAGGCAGACAATGCGCAGTACACGCTTACGGTGGATGGCGTGGACTTTGTGGAGACGCAGCGGACGAATATGCCGACCCTGAACAAGCTGCTGACCAGCGGATCGGGATCGAGCGTTGAAGACCTGTCGAAAATGCGGCACAGTGAAGAAAATGTTGAACCGGAAGCGGAAGTCGCGCCGGAAGCGAATGTCGCCGCGGCTCAGCCAAACGCGGCTTTACCAAGACGGATTTTTACCAGACCCGACCAGCGAAATCAGGCCCCGCAAGCGCCGCGTAATTCAGTGCCGATCATTCTGCCTGCTTCGATGAGCCAAGTGGAGGATCGACGCCTGGGAAGACCAGACCGCCGCGTGGGCAAGCCTGATTTCCGAAGCAAGAAAGTGGAGCGGCGCTTCCACCTGAAGGATCGGCGCGAGATGCCGCAGGCGAAGCCAATAACCGATAAGCCACTACTCGCGAGCGGCGATTCCTAACGCCTTCATCTTGCGGTAAAGATGACTGCGTTCCAGGCCCAACAATTCGGCGGCATGGCTGATGTTGTTGTGAGCCTCTTCAATCTTCTTGAGAATATATTCGCGCTCGTAGGCGTCGCGCGCCTGCTGCAGGCTGGAGAACTCCTCGGCAGTGCGGGAGCTTGCTTTGTGACTGAGCGCCGGCAGATGCTTGCGCTCGATGCGCAGCACTCGGGGGTTGAGAATGAGAACGCGCTCGATGAGGTTCCTGAGCTCTCGCACATTGCCGGGCCATTGATATTGCGCCAGGGCGTCCAGAGCCTCTTCGCCGATTTCAACGCGCGGACGGCCGTATTGACGGCCAAATTCAAGGAGAAACTCCCGAGCCAGGAGCGGAATATCCTGCTTGCGTTCGCGTAGCGGCGGCACAAAAAACGGCACAACATTGAGGCGATAAAATAGATCCTCGCGGAAGTTGCCTTTGGCGATTTCTTCCTCAAGATCCTTGTTGGTGGAGGCGATGACGCGCACGTCCACGCGCAGGGGTTGTGTTCCGCCGACGGGAGTGAACAACTGATCGTCGAGGGCGCTGAGGACTTTGGCCTGCGTCTTGAGGCTCATATCGCCGACTTCGTCGAGGTAGAGGGTGCCGCCGTCGGCGCGTTCGAGGGTGCCGCGCTGCTCGGGAGGACCGCCGGGTTGAGCGCCGTGGCGATAGCCGAAGAGCTCGGACTCGATATGCGATTCAGGGATGGCGGCGCAGTTAAGCTCGACAAACACTCCGTCGCGGCGCAGGCTCTCGGCGTGAATGGAACGCGCGATGAGTTCCTTGCCGGTGCCTGACTCGCCGTAAATGAGCACGCGCCCGTTGGTGGGAGCCATGAGCTTAATCTGCTGACGGAGCGCCTTGAGCGGAACGCTTTCACCAGTGAGAACAGCGGCGGCGCTGAACTGGCGCTTGAACTCTTCGTTCTGAGTGCGGAGGCGGCGCGCCTCTACGGCATTCTTGACAGCGATGAGGGTGCGTTCAAGCGAGAGCGGCTTTTCAAGAAAGTCGTAGGCGCCGAGCTTGGTGGCTTTGACGGCGGCTTCAATGGTGCCGTGGCCGCTGACGATTACGACCTCAGGCCGAATCTCGGGCGAGAGCTCGCGAATCTCGGCGAGCACCTCAAGACCGTCTCGGCCCGGGAGCCAGATATCGAGCAGCACCACATCGTAGGGCGTGTCGCGAAGCAGCACCATGGCTTCGTTGGCGTCGGGCGCGCTGGCAACGCCGTAGCCCTCCTCGCGCAGAATCTCTTCGAGCGAACTGCGAATCTCCGCCTCATCATCGACGACCAGAATGTGATTCATGAGGCGAGGTCCTTCACCGTTACGGTGTCCGCTGCGGCTGAGCCATTCGACACGACGGATTCGACGAGAGGCAAACGCAGCAGAAATCGCGAGCCTTTGGGGAGGTTGGATTCAGCGCTGATGGAGCCGGCGTGTTCCTGAGCGATCTTGGCGGCGATCGAGAGGCCCAGGCCAGTGCCGCGACGCTTTGTGGAGTAGTAGGGCAAGAAAAGGCGCTCACGGATTTCGTCGCTAAGCCCGGATCCAGTGTCGGAGACGGTGATTTCGGCTGCGGCCTGATCTTCGCTGAGAGCGGTGCGCAAGCCCAGAACACGAAGCAGACTGCCCTGCATGGCCTCAGCAGCATTGTCGATGAGGTTGGCGAGGGCGCGGCGGATGGCTTCGGGATCGGCAAGCACCGGAGGAAGGTCTGGCTCGAGATTGCGCTGCACAGTGATGCCGGAGAGCCTGCCGCCAAAGAGCGCGAGGGCCTCTTCAACGATCTGATTGATATCGCATGGGCGAGGCTGGGGCGCGGGAAACTGCGCCAACGCGGAAAACTGATCGACCAGCGTGCGGAGGGTTGTAACACAGCCGAGAATTACCTCGCTGCACTTGCGGATGATGTTGGAGGACTCGGGCACCCCACGATCGAGATAGCGGGCGATGCGCTCGGCGCTGAGAGCTATGGGCGTGAGGGGGTTCTTGATCTCGTGAGCTACCTGCTGAGCGACTTCTTTCCATGCAAGCTGCCGCTGCGCGCGGAGAAAATCGGTGGTGTCTTCGACTACGAGCACCGATCCTGATTGCCCGTGACCGAGGTCGAGCCGCGCACTGGTGATGGCGAGATAGAGAGTGCGCCCGTGGGCGGTAAACTCCAACTCGGTGGAAGCCGCTCCCATGCGGTTGGCTCGGCGGATCAACGTAGCGAATTCTTCGGCACAATCCGCAGGCAATAATGATGCGATGCTTTCACCTGCCAAAGACGCATCCAGCCGAAGCCCCATGAGCGCGGCAAATGCGTGGTTGGCCTTTAACACCACGCCGGCGCCGTCAAGCGTGACGACACCCGAGGGAATGGTATCGACGATGGTTTCCAGCTCGCGGCGACGCCCTTCAACGGCGAGGTTAGCCGCTGTGAGTTGCGCCTGAGCAGTCTGGGCCAATTGGCGGCTGGTTTCAAGGTCCGCAGCCATGTGATTGAAAGAACGCACCAGGTCGCCCATCTCTCCAGTGGCGACATCGGCCACTCGCTGCTCGTATTTACCGGCGGCGATGGCATCCATGGCGTCGGCAAGAGCCTCGACTGGATGGGTGATCTGCTTGGAGAGAAAGACTGCGAGCCAGACGCCGGAAAAGAAGACGAAAACAGTGACCAACAGCAGAGTGAGGGACAACGTGTTGCGAATGATTTTGCGCGATCGGAAGAGCTGCCAATACTGGTCGGCGCCGGAACGGATGCGCGCTGTAGTCGCATTGAGGCCCTTGGGCATGGGCAGCACGGCGATTACGATTTTGCCTGATGGAGTGACGGCCCTGCCGAGCGCGTATTCCTGACCTGCGATATCGAGCACCGGATTGTCATTTCGTTGCGCGGCGGAGAGGACAGCCGCCGAGAGAGGGCCGAGGAGCGGAGCCTCTCTCCATTCGGACTCGGGTGTGGACGCGCGAAGAGAGGCGCGACTGGATTCGGTCGGAGCCTGAAAGCTGGAAAACATGTGCTTGTCAGGGCCGTAGACCAACAGGAAGCCACCCTGCAATGACAGGCGGTGCGAAGCCATGACCTGTTGGAGAGCCTGAGGGGTCGCGTCGGGCGCTCCGCTTTCCGCCAGCGACTCCGCCTCGCTGCGCGCATTGCTGGCGACATATTCCACGAGTTCCTGCACAACCCGGGTGGAGTCGTCACGAAGTTGCGAGGCGTTAGGCGAGAACCACCTTTCCAGCGAGCGGTTGAGCAGAAAATAGCTGAACAGGAACATGAGCGCGGCGGGCATGAAGGTGATGATGACCGCGCCCAGGACCATTCGCGAGCGCAGCCGCGCACCAAGGCCGCTGCTGCCCTGCCCTACGTAGACTTTGAGGACGGTGCGAAAGAGCAGGACAAGGAGCAGAAGGAGCAAGAGGAAAAGCAAAACCTCAAGAGCCGTGAGGGCGATGGTTTGCTCATAGGTAGCCGGATTGAGGAAATTGACGTTGGAGGTGTTGAACCATGTCAGCGTTCCGAGCAAGACGAAGATCAGAAGGGCTCCGCCGGTAAGCAGAACGATCGACCTGCGCCGCGAATCGGCGTGGAGACGCATGGGCAGATTATAGAAGGAAATGAACTAAAGGGCCTTGAAAAGCAAGGACTTCAAAATCGGAACCCAGCGGGCACCCTTCAAGGCAGGCGCCGACGCGAAACTCCACTGCCTTTCTATTCCTTGCTCCCTATTCCCTGTTTCTAGATCTGGGAGCAGTCGAGCGGGCTCAGGATCAGGTTGGTGATATTGGTGACGATAGAGTCGAAGGCGAAGCGCGGGTTGGAGGAGAGTTTCTTCCACGCTGGATCGTTGCGGAAGACATCCCACTTGGCATCGAGCTCGGCCAGGTCGGCGAAGCTGAGCATGTAAGTAAGGTTGGGCATGCGCGAGCCGATGAGCGTATCGCCGAAGAAGACGGGATGGAAACCGGCGTTTGAAAAAATCTCGAATTCGCCGGAGTGGAACATTTCGACTTTGCGGACATGTTCGCCATCGCTGGGACTCTCATAAGTGCGAAGCTGAAAGATGCGTTTGGCTTTGGTGGCAGCAGCGGCGGGCGGGGTAAGTTTTGGCCAGCCTTGAAAGGCTGCGAGAAGGGAAATATCCGCGCGCTGAAATGCGGGCGCTGTGGAGGTGGCATTCCAGAATGGGGCGGCTGCCGCAAGGAACTCCGCATCGTCGGGCAAGCGCAGATCGAGTTGGGCAAGCGGCTCGACGGACGGGCCGGGAATAAGCAGATAGTATGCCGGCGTTTCGGGACCGATATCGAGCTTGAATGCCCCGACCGGCCCAAGCCCCAAGCGAGCTAGCGCGGGAATCAAAGCGCTGGAGAAGTAGTTTTCAGTGAGCTTTAACTGTGGACCGCTCAACAGGTTATAGCGGCGCAACTGGTAGAACTCGCGGCGTGAACTGGTTGGGGCCTGAGCGATTGTGTCGCCGGCTGCGGCGAGTGTTGAGGCGGCAATGGATGCGGCGAGAAAATGGCGGCGTTTCACGGGTCCTCCGTTTCGCAAATCCTGTTAGTCCGAGTCCGATTGTAAGCCGTGGCGCGGAATTTAGCGGCCAGCCCCCCGCAACTTACGCAGCGTGACGGTGTTTCTTAATTCCAGAAGCTCCGCAGGGCTTCGATGATTTTCGGCAACTCCCGCCGAAACCTGTGCCGCCGTTCCGAAAGGGACGGCGGTTTTTTTCTGGTTTTGGACGAGAGACTCGGAAGAATTAGCGGGCGATGAGGAACATAACCCAACTGAAGACGATGACCGACCCGATGAAGAGCGCGAAGCAATACGCGGCGTAGCGGAACATTTTGCGCGGGGTGTCGCGCATGGTGATGCCAAAGACGGTGGAAGCGAAGAGCGCAAAGAGCAGGACTGCCGCGAAGTGGGAGGGATGCATCAGGACTTCCTCCCGGTGCGCAGGTTATGGGCGTCGACGGCGGCGATGATGTTGAGCAGGCCGGCAACGACAATGAAAATCTTCCCATAGTCGGCGACTGTGGTCTGGACGGGCTGCGCGCCCCAGCCGGCTGCGCGGCCGAGGAAGTAGAGAAGCCCGTTGCCAAGATCGCCGGCAACGCCGAGCATATCGAGGATGTCTTGCCCACTGGTGTAGAGCTTGCCCTGCATAGCGAGGCCGAGGGCGAACATGGAGATGATGGAGACGGCGATGAGCGTGCCGCGGATCCACTTGCCGAGGAGGAAATGGCCGGCGCCGGGGATGAGCCACCCGGCAATGAGGGGAAGGTAAACGAATCCCTGTTGTTTTTGTTTGCCCGATGCGGGCTTGTTTGGGGTGGTGGCCATTCCTTTTTGACTATACAAGACAGCGGAGCTAGCGGAGTTAGCGGGGCTGGCGGAGCTTTTCGGCGCCAGGAAGCGCTTCGCGCCTTTCAACATCGTGGAAGTGAGAGGTCAGGTGCGATACCATTTCAACCATCGATCCGTAACAATCTCGATGCGAGGGCCAGCTGTTGGACTCAGTTCGCAACAACGCGGAAATTGCTAGTCAATTCTCGCTTCTCGCTAAGCAGTTCTGTTGCGTTGTGGACGAAGCACCGGGCCTTGACAGGGCTGCCTTCCTAGCCAACGTCTATCCGCTCCTCCCGAAGCTCATTGATCAAGCGATCAGTCTGCCGTACCTTGAACTCAATGAGGATGCTGAAGAAATTCGAGAACCAGCAGATATAGTTGGGGCCGCCCGGCGAAAACACCCGGATTGGCGACGCCGCTATAATCTCCTGAAAGAACTGCTTGGAGATTGGGATTCTTACCAAGAAGTCTTCGATCCAATCCAGGATAAAGAGGCTCTGGTCGGGAGCCTAGCGGACGACATTGCAGATATCTACCGCGAACTACATGAGGTTCTAGCCGGGCGGGAAGCCGAGTCAATTTCTGTCGAAGAACAGATTTGGAATTGGCGATTCTCCTTTTCCTGTCATTGGGGCGAACATGCGATAGGCGCTCTCAGGGCAATTTATTTCCGCCTCCAGCGTTATGAAATGTAGAGGAAATGTATCTCCCGCTTAAATGCGCACGAGTTCCTGCTGGATGCGGCCGGTGACCCAGGCTTTGCCGGGGGCGGTGATCATGTTGATTTCGCTGCGCACGCCGAACTCGGGAAGATAAATTCCGGGCTCGACGGAGAAGCAGGTGTGGGGCAGGATGCGGCGGACGTCGTGGGTTTCGAGATTGTCTAAGTGCGCGCCCGAGCCGTGAATCTCGTGGGCGATGTTGTGGCCGGTGCGATGGGTGAAGAATTCGGCGAAGCCGGCGTCGCGGATGACGGAGCGGGCGGCATCGTCGGCTTCAAAGCCGTGAATCGGGCGATTCTGGGCGAAGGCGGACTCGACCAACGAGATGGCGGCATCGCGTGCGCGGCGGACGGTAGAGAAGACGAGCTGTTCTTTTGGGGAAGGCTCGCGGCCAACGACTCCGGTCCAGGTGATGTCGTAGTAGACGCTGGTTGGCGAGTCGAGACGGCCCCAGATATCGATGAGCAGGAAGTCGCCTTCGCGGATGGGCGCGGCGCGATCGGCGGTTGGCTCGTAGTGCGAGTCGGAAGTATTGGCGTTGACGCTGACGTCGGGACCGTTTTCCCAGACGAGGCCTTCGCGGCGCATGGCTTCGCGCAACCAGAGGACCATGTCGTATTCGGAGAATGGGCGAGGCTGGCCGGATGCGGGACGCAGACGGCGGCCGATTTCGAGCCAGGCCTCGGCGACGATGGCGTCGATGGCGCGCTGCGCGACGGAGTGGCTGGCAATTTGATCGGCGGTGAGGACGGCTTCAAACTGACTGACGAGATCGGCGGAAGTGACGATTTCTTTGCCGAGCGAGCGGAGGAATTCGACGGTGCCGGCATCGACCATGGAGACATACATGATGTCGTTGTTCGGCGAGTACTGCATGGCGATCTTTTTCTGGTTTTGGAGGAGATTCTCGAGACCCGCATGCAATTCCTGCCAGCTTGAGTACTGAGTTTTGTCGCCGGGAAGCGAGTCGAGGCGGGCCTGCTCGATGCGATGGACGAGCTTGCGCGGTTCGCCAGATGCGGGAATGAAGTAGTACCAGCGGCGCGTGATGTGGGCATTGGGGTCGAGCGAGAGAATGCGCGCGGCGATGGGATCGCGGTGGTGGTGGTCGTAGAAGAGCCAGCCGTCGAGCGCGGATTCGCGCAGAGCTGTTTGGATGGCGTCGAGGTTCATCACGGCTCAATGATAAGCGGAGCTGGCGGGGTTGGCGGGGTTGGCGGGGCTAGCGGAGTTGATGGAGTTAGCGAAGGAGACGATGTGCGGGCAGAGGCCGACACGACAGCCGGCCAGGAGGCCGGCGCTACAAAGGCAAGATGCGGTCAGGCGGTGGCTTTGCGCTCGGCGTCTGGCGTTTTGATTGCGATTTGCCCTGTAACTTGATCGAGACGTGGACGAGCGTGAGCGCTGCCGGGGTGACGCCGGGAAGGCGGCTGGCCTGGCCGATGGTCATGGGGCGAACGCGCTCGAGGGTTTCGCGCATCTCGCGCGAGAGGCCGCTGATGGCGCTGTATTGCAGCCAATCGGGGATGGTGACGGACTCGGCGGCTTTGAGGCGCTCGATGGATTTCTTCTGCTGCTCGAGGTAGCCGGCAAATTTGATTTCGGTTTCGACGGCGCGAGCCTCGTTGCGAAGAGTGGAGCGGGCGATGGAGGGGGCGACTTCTTGCTTTCCCACCCTATGCGGAGTCTGTCCTTCGGAAGACTCCGCATAGGATGGGGCAACCAGGCTAACGTGGGCGGCTGCGCTTAAATTCGAAGCAAATGCAGGTCCTTCGACTTCCTCCCGCGTCTCCACCCCACGGACGAAGACCTGTCCGTGGGGACCCCGCGTCGCGTTCGGTCGCTCAGGATGACAGACCGTGGTGATGAATTCGGCGAGGAGCGGATCGCGGGTGAGGTCGTCGCGCAGGGCGGCGAGGAGCGGCTCGATGGTGACTTCAGGGCGCTTGAGGAGCTGAGCCCAGGTGATGCCGGCGGTTGCGGGAAGTTCGCTGAAACCGGCGAGCTGGAGTTTTTCGGGATCGACCTTGCCGGTGGTGAGCAGGCGCTCGAGCGCCGACATGCGGGCCTGTTTCTGCTCGTACTCGGCCCAGGCTTCGTCGTTGATGAGGCCGAGGCGGCGGCCGTACGGAGTGAGGCGGCGGTCGGCGTTGTCGATGCGCAGATGGAGGCGGAACTCGGCGCGCGAGGTGAACATGCGGTAGGGCTCGTTGGTGCCTTTTGAGATGAGGTCGTCGATGAGGATTCCCGTGTAGCCCTCGGTGCGGTCCATGGTGAAGGGCGGCTGGCCCTTGAGCCAGAGCGCGGCGTTGATGCCGGCCATGATGCCCTGGCAGGCGGCTTCTTCGTAGCCGCTTGTTCCGTTGATCTGGCCGGCGAGATAGAGGCCCGTCATGCTCTTGACGCGGAGGGTGCGGTCGAGCTCGGTGGCGTCGACGGAGTCGTATTCGATGGCGTAGCCGGGGCGCAGCATCTCGGCCTGATCGAGGCCGGGGATGGAGTGGACCATCTGCCACTGCACTTCCATGGGCAGCGAGGTGGACATGCCGTTGATGTAGACCTCGTGGGTGTTGAGGCCCTCGGGCTCGAGGAAGAACTGGTGCTGGGTCTTGTCAGGAAACTTTACGATCTTGTCTTCGATGGAAGGGCAATAGCGCGGGCCGATGCCCTGAATGCGGCCGGAGTACATGGCCGAGCGATGGACGTTTTCGCGGATGAGGCGAAGAGTCTCCGGCGTGGTGAAGGCGATGTGGCAGGAGATCTGCGGCTGGACGATCTTCCTGGTGCGGAAGCTGAAGGGCGTGGGGTCGGCGTCGCCGGGCTGCTCTTCAAACATTTCCCACTTGATGGTGCGGCCGTCGAGGCGCGGAGGCGTGCCGGTTTTGAGGCGGCAGGTGCGGAGGCCGAGATCGCGCAGCGCTTCGCCGAGGAGGACGGAGGCGGGCTCGCCGCTGCGGCCGGCGGGATAGCGCTCTTCGCCGCAGTGGATGAGGCCGTTGAGGAAGGTGCCGGTGGTGATGATGGTGGCGCCGGCGAGGAGATTGCGGCCATCGCGGAGCTTGAGGCCGAGGACGCGGCGGTGGGGGCGAGTGGGACGGGGGATTTCTGGTGGGTCGAGCGATGCGCTATCCCCGGTCCCCAAAGGCGGGGATCTGGGAGCACTCGATTCGCTGACCGTGAAGCGGATTCTTCGATGACGAGGTCGACGACTTCGGCCTGGCGGATGTGGAGGCCGGGCTGGGATTCGAGGACTTCGCGCATTTTTACGCGGTAGAGCTGCTTGTCGCATTGAGCGCGGGGGCTCCAGACGGCCGGACCACGCGAGGAGTTGAGCAGTCGGAACTGAATGCCGACGGCGTCGGCAACTTCGCCCATGATGCCGCCGAGCGCGTCGACTTCGCGGACGAGATGGCCCTTGGCGACGCCGCCGATGGCGGGGTTGCAGCTCATCTGGGCGATGAGGTCCATGTTCATGGTGATGAGCGCGGTCTTGAGGCCCATGCGCGCGGCAGCCATGGCGGCTTCGCAGCCAGCGTGGCCGGCGCCGACGACAACGACATCGTATTGTTCAGAAAAAGGCATTGGGAATGCCACCGGATTCTATTTTACGGGTAGTAATGCATTGGCGGATTTGATTGCGGGCTAGATTGACATGGCATTCCCTCGGGGGCTAAAGCCCTCGATCATTTAGCTCACTTATGTACGGGCTAAAGCCCGTACCCTTCAAGCTAAACCACGCGCCCGGAGTCGGGGATGAATCCCCGACCTACCAGTCGCGTCCCTTCAAAGCTGGGTCGCTACTCGGTGCGGGCGGCAGAGACGGAATGCGGCGGAATCAATAGACGACGGCGTAGGCGTGGCCTTCGAGATCGGGTGGGTCGGAATTCGGCGAGGCTGGGAGGTTGGAGTGAACGCGGACGCGGACCGGCACGCCCGGAGTGAGGTCGTTGACGTCAATATCGGCAACGAGCAAGGCGGGGCGGCTTCCGAAAAGACCGTGACGGCCGGACTGGCTAACAAACCGGAAGGGAATGGGCCGGTCCCATTGAGTGACTTCGAGTGTCGGGGGCTGGCGGTCGCTTCGGAGTGGGCTTGCGGCAGCGGAGCCGTCTCGCTGATGCCGGCCCCTACCACCGCTGGATTCCCTGGCCTGCACGATGATGCGCAGGACACCCTGGATGGGCGGATCGAGACTCGCCTCGATTGTTCCAGCATCTCCCACTTGGAAAGAGGCGTCGATTGGCTCAATGGAGCGGGCTTTTGAGTGGGCGGCAGAAGCGGTGACTGAGGCGATGGCCAGGAGTGCCAGCAGGACGACGCAGGCGATCGGCCAGCGCCGGAGGAATGAGCGTTGGACTCCCAATCTCATTACGCAGCCTGCAGCTCAAGAATGATGGCGGCGCCGCGCGGCATCAAGTTGACGGCAGACGCACGGCCATTTTGATCGCGAAGGATGGTGGCGCAAAGGCTCAAACCCATTCCGGCTGTCTCGCCACCGGCACGGGCGGGCACGAATGGATCGAAGGCACGCTCAGGGTTGAGAAAGCCGGGGCCGGAGTGAGTGATGGAGATATGCACAAGGCTGCCTTCGCGGGCGGCTTCGAGGCGGATCGATCTGGATTCCCTGGACGCCGAACCAGGGGATTCGTGATCTACCGCGCCGATTGCGTATTGCAAGCAGTGCAGCAGGGCCTGGCGCAACTGCTGCGCACCGCAGAGGATTCGGGGCATTCCCGGCGCCACGTTGACCTGGAATTCGATGGAACGCTGAAGAAATTCGGGGCGATAAAGCTGCTCCATATCCGACAGCAGCTCGGGGACAGAGATGGCGGCAGGCTGGTCAGAGTGAGCGTGCGAGACGCGGGAGAGGCTTTCGAGCGTGGAGCGAATGCTGCGGGCCTCGATGACGATGGAGTCAACGGCCTTGAGATCGTGAGATTCAAGCGCGGAGGATTCCTGGAGCAAAGAGGCGTAGCCAAGGATGACTGTGAGCGGACTGTTCAACTGCTGGGTGACGTTGCCGGCCAATTGACCGAGGCCGGCGAATCTTTCCGAGTCGATGAGCTTTTCAAAGAGCATGGTTTGACTGCGCGTGGCCTGAAGGCGGGCAACGAGCATCTCGATGGGCAGCAGGTCGTCGAGCGGCGGCGCGTCGGCAGTGTGGTCAACGACGCGCCCGTCTTCAGCGCGCATTCCCTTGAGCAACAAGACTCCATCGACGCCGGAGCGGCCAACCATGGGGACGGCCAGGACAGAGGTGAAGCGAAGTCGCTCGAGATCGTCGCCTGGTGTGAGCCAGGGCGCGAGATCGAGGCGGACCGTCTTGCTGTTTGCCACGACCACAGGGGCTGAGCCCGGCGCCAGAAAACCTTCAACGGGAATCCGGTTTGCGAGCTTAGCGAGAGGCCTGGAAATTGCGACTTCAAGCCCGGCGCAGCCAGCCAACCGGTAGCGACCGCCGTTCTCGAGGAGCAACGCGGCCTGGGTGAAGCGGCTGTTATTTACGACTGTGTCGCAGACGTCGGCTCCCTGGCGGTCAAAGTCTTCGACCCTGCGACGGGTGAGCATGAGGTTCGCGTAGGCCTCAAGCTGACGACGGGCGCTGCGTTCGCGCTCCTGGGCCACTTTGTTGCTCTTCAACTGGTCTTCAAGGACGAGCATGATCATGCCAATGGCGGCGACCACCTTGCCCATGACAATGACGCGCATGAGGTTCAGGTCGGCCGGCGAGTGGAAACCTACCAAATGAAAGATACGCAAAGCGGCAAGAGACCAGGCAACAAAGCCGACGACGCTGAGGAAGACGCCTGGGGAGAAGCGACGGAAGACGAAGACGAGCAGAACGACGGTCATCTGCACGTTGATGCACTCGACAAAGGTGAGCCCTGCGGCAGCTCCTTGATGGGAACAGACCAAGATGGCGAAGGTGCCGAGGACGGCGCTGAACGAAACTCCCACCCAGGTGGGTACCGTGCCTTTGGTCATTCCCCAGAAGACGCCGACGCCAAAGCTCATGGCGACCAATGCCGGAAAGATCAAAAACAATGGGCCGGTGGGTTGAACTCCGCCGAAGACTCCATAGAACAGAATGGCGTAAACGACCAGAAAGACGGCGTACGGGACGACGAAAAGAATCTGAAACCGTCCAACCCTAAATTGCAGCGGCGAAAGCGACCCCAGAAACATTGCCGCGCTAAGCTGAATGAAGATTTGACCGGCGACCACCAGCCACGGGGAACCCGAGCCGGGGTAGCCATCCATGGTGTAGAGCAGGACCATGGCGACGATGGAAAACGAGAAGCCCAGGAACCAGAGCAGCGAACGGGCGTCACGGAAACGGAGATAGAGGTATCCGAAGGCGGGCAACAGGAGCGCCGTCAGAATAAGGGCCGGAAAGTGATATAAATCGGGCATGAAAGCCGCGAATCCCCTTCCCTATCAATAAAATATGCAGATCTATCGAAGCCTGCGGATTCAGGCCGGTTTATGCCTGAAAACCGGTACCTGGCGATGATGCACGACAGCCCATCGCGCCATCGCAAGGCGTTCATAGCTAGTATCGAAGCCATCCCATGGCGAAGTACATCCGTCTAAAGTTGCATAGGGGTAGGAGTATCGGACCAGAGATTCACAGTCCCCAAAAGACCGCCGCGGGAACCGCGTGTGGAGGCGAACTGAAGTGGCAATTCGACACTTGATTGCGGCGATCGCGGTTGCGGGCTGCGCCCTGACAGTTCCGGCGCAGGATAAGGACTCGTTTACGCCGATGCCGCTCGATTCCGGTTTCGGACGGATGGATATCTCCGATCCGCCTATTCCCGCGGAACAGATCATCAAGGAGTTTTCAGCGAAGGAGACGGAGTTTCAGGACGCGCTGGCTCACTACACTTATCGGCGGACCGCAAGCGTCGACGAGATCGACGACGACAACAAGGTGAGCGGGGAGTGGTACGAAGTAGACGACGTGCTCTTTGACCAGACAGGCAGACGGACCGAGAGAGTGGACTTCGCACCCGCGAATACGCTGAAAGACATTATGATGTCGCCGACCGATCTGCAGGATCTGCAGCACGGCTATTCGTTTGTGCTGACCACCGCGGACGTTCCCGCGTATGACATCAAATACATCGGTCGGCAGCAAGTGGATGAGGTACAGTGCTACGTTTTCGACGCGAGTCCGAAGACGATCGAGAAGGGTAAGCGGTATTTCGACGGGCGCATCTGGGTGGACACGACGGACCTGCAGATCGTGGTGACCGACGGGCGCATGGTTCCGGACGACACGCGCAAGGGTAGTGAAGATTTGCACGCACCCTTCATGACCTGGCGGCAGCAGATCGACGGTCACTATTGGTTTCCTGTGTACTCAAAGGGCGAAGGGATTCTGCACTTCGCCGGCGGCTATGGCAGCATGGCTCAGGATGTCCATGTGAAAGAGACGATCAAATTCACCGACTACAAGCGATTCGGGTCATCGAGCAAGGTGTATTACAACGGGCAGGAAGTGACGAACGACGGTCAGCCGCAGAGCTCTGCGCCGGCGACGCCCCAAAAAGCGACTCCCCCAAAATAGAAGGAAAGCACTCCGTGGCAGGGCGTTGGCAGAAGGTGTGCCAAAACCGGAAGTTGCACGATCCGCATGGCGACGGATGCGGCAGCCGGATGATCTACTGAACTCGTGACGGGAAGCTTCTAAAGCTTGCCCGGTTCAGTCAAGATGCGGCGCCACTCTCTCAGAATTGTCGTGTGGGCTTTGTGCGGCGTTGCCCTGCCTTTGTGCTGGTGGCCGCTGCGAGTGGGCGCGCAGGCAGGGGGACCTGATCAAACGAAGAACGACGCGAGCTCGAGCCAGGACGATGACGCGGACAGCGATGTCGAGACAATCTTTCCGCACACAATGACCGGGCGGTACTGGGTTTCAGGGCAAGTGAATGTAGTTCTTCAGGGCTATGGCGCGTTCAAAGCCAAATACAGCGGACCGAATAGCCTGACAAACTGGGCGCAAAGCGCAACGACGCACCTGCTGACGCTTTACACCGGATACGAGCTCTCGCAGACGACTGAAGTTTTCGCCGATATCGAAGACGCGACGGGTAACGGCGTCGGGAACGAAAACGGGTTGGCGGGATACGTCAATCTGGATGTGGTGCGGTTGATATCAGGCGCGCCAAGGGCGAATGCGCCGTATGTGGCGCAGTTGATGCTGCGCGAGATTATTCCGCTGACGAGCGAACGAGTGGCGGCCGATCGCGACGAGCTGGACCTGGCCACATCGCTTCCCGCGCGCCGCATTGAAGTGCGCGTGGGCAAGATGGACCTGACGAACTTCTTCGATGTGAATACATATGGTTCGGACAGCAACCTGCAGTTCCTGAACTGGACTGTGGATGACAACGGCGCGTGGGATGTGGCCGCAAACGCACGAGGCTACACCGACGCCGCGACGGTGGAGTACGACGATCGCTCGCGTTCAGTGCGCTTTGCCGAAGCGCTGATGCCAAAGCTTCCGTTTGGACGATTTCTGGATGCCGATCTGGCGCGGTCGCGCTCGGAGAATGTGGAACTGGAAGCGCGGGGCAAACACATTGCTCATCGCGAGGGCGTGGTGAGGGTTCTGGGTTATCTGAATCATGCCAACATGGGGAGCTATCGAGTGGCTAACGCCGAATTTCTTGACGGCGAGACAGCGACACCGGACATTACCGCAACACGCCGGGAGGGACGGCATCGCTACGGCTTCGGCCTGAACCTGGAGCAGGAGATTACGGATATTTTTGGCGTCTTTGGCCGCCTTGGTTGGAGCGATGGGCACAACGAAGCCTTTTGCTACACCGAAGACGACCGGACGTTCGAAGTGGGCGGGATTGTGAAGGGCGCGTTGTGGCGGCGCAGCGACGATCGTGCGGGCGTTGCTTTTGTGGTGAACGGAATCGTGGCGGCGCATCAGCAATATCTGGCGCTGGGCGGAGTGGGGATCATGCTGGGCGATGGCGGGTTAACGTATGGCCAGGAGAAGATTGTCGAGGCGTTCTACACAGCGCATCTTTGGCGAGGTTTTTCGATGTCTTACGATTTTCAGCACGTGAATAATCCGGGATATAACGAGACACGCGGGCCAGTGTCGGTTTCCGCGGTGCGGTTCCACACGGACTTTTGAGAAAAGCAGGGACTATGGGACTAGGGACTGAGGGACTAAGGGAGTCAGGATTAGCGAGTCAGTTCCCGCGTGAGAGGCGCTCCGCCGGCGCCCATGAGGACGATGGAGCGCTGCGCAAACGGCGAGTAGACGAGGAGCGTGGTGCAGGCGAGGGCCACTCCGAAGTTGATGTGGTGCAGGAGAAGGAATGGCGAGAGGGACCACAGCTCGTCAAAAACGAGTAGGAACGGCCAGAGGGTGAGGAATTTTGCGCGGAATGCTGGCGCGTGGAACAGTGCGGCGCAGAGGATGAAGGCGCGCGCGGGAATGAGGATGGCAGCCGAAACGAAAATGAAACGGAAGACGAGTGCGGATGAGGGCAATGGCGAAACGAGACCGTCGATCTCCGCGAGGTTGGCGAGCGCGCCGAAATAAAAACCCAGATACATGAGCTGAAAGAGGACGAAGAGCGTTTGCACAACCGGGAACGACGTTTTGGGAAGGTCTTCCGGAGTGGAGAGAATCCGCATGCGCGGTTGGGGATCGGGCTGGGATGGATTCGCGGCGTGGACGGTCGAGGCGCCTGCGGGGGAATCGATGCGATCTACGATGGGATCGAGGGGCACGCGCTCTACATTGCGCTCGGCGGGGATGAGCTCGACGGGAGCGAGGAAGCGATAGCCGCGACGGGCCAGGGTTTCGACGAAGCGCGGACTGCCTGCTGTATCGCCGAGAGCTTCTCGAATGCGATTGATGGCGGAGTTGACTCCGTGCTCGTAATCGACAAAGGTTCCTTCGGGCCATAGAACACGAGAGATTTCATCGCGGGTGAGCAACTGGCCCGGGTTCTCGAGAAGCATAAGAAGAATCTGGAAGGGCTGAGCGTTGAGCTTGACCCTCAATCCCTGCCTGCGCAGTTCGCCTGTGGCGGCGTCCGCTTCAAAGACTCCAAAGCGATAGCGTTTTGCCGGCCGAGGGTCGCTTTCCAAGTCTGTCATATCTTTCGACAAGTGTAGTCGATGGAGATTTGGGCCGATACGTGATCCAGACAAATGAGAATTTCGCCGAAGTGTACTAATTGGAGCATCTTGCGCGGGGAGAAAGATTCACCCTTAAATGAGGCGGCGTGCATTGCGCGACAATCATCGAAAGGGTAGGGTGCAAAAGATGACACGAGTTTATTTCTTCAGATTGGTAACTGCTGGAGCGTTGGTGCTCTTTTCTACGGCTTCGATTTCGATGGCCGAAGCGCCAACTCCAGCTGCGGTTGCTGAATTCAACGCCTATGTGGGGCAGGTGGAGGCGCGGCTGGCGCAGGAGCACCGGTCGGCTGAGGGATTTCTGCCTCCCGCGGATCGGCCGGGCGTGAAGAACGGTGACGTGGTGCTTGAGCATTTGACGCCGGCGGCAACCAAGGAGTTGTCGGGAGCGCTATTGCAAGACTGGCGCGGGACGGCGTTTGTTCCGGGAGCCACGGGCGCAGACTTTGAGCGGGTGATGAGGAACTTTGCGGCTTTTCCGAAAATCTATTCGCCGGAGGTGTTGAGCGCCAGCGTGCCGTTATCGGAAGGCAATCACTATCACGTTGCGATGCGCATCCGGCAACAGCACATCATCACCGTCGTGCTGGATATGACATACGACACCTTGTTCGGAAAGCTCGACGCGCAGCATGGATACAGCTTGTCGCGGAGCATGAAAATCACCGAGATTGACGGAGCAGGTACCGCGAAGGAACGCGCTTTGAGCGCAAGTGAAGATCACGGTTATCTGTGGCGGTTGAATAACTATTGGAGTTACGAAGAGGGGGATGGGGGGCTGTATATCCAGGTCGAATCGGTCTCGTTAAGCCGCGCGGTTCCGAAGGGGCTGGGATGGGCGATCGGGCCGTTTGTGAACAGCGTGCCAAAAGAATCGCTGGAGTTTACCTTGCGGGCAACGCGGGATGCGCTGAAGAAGTGATTCCGCGGCCTTGAATGGCCGGAGTTTGACTGGAAGGATTGGTGAAGAAGATGGGCGCACAGATTCTGGCGGCGAAGAATGAAGCGGGTTTTGAAAACGCGCGGCGCGTGAACGAGGCGTTGACGGCGCGAATGGAGAAGCGAGCTTTGCAGTGGATGGCGGAGCGCGCGCCGAAGTGGGTGACTTCAGACCAACTGACGGTGCTGGGATTGAGCGCGCAGATTGGAGCGGGCGTCTGCTTCGCGCTGACTCGATACGACCGCAGATTTCTGCTCGCGGTGATTGTGTGCCTGGCGCTGAACTGGCTGGGCGACAGCCTGGATGGGACACTGGCGCGCGTGCGGAGGCAGGAGCGGCCACGTTACGGGTTCTATGTGGATCACATCGTCGACGTTCTGGGATCGGTGGCGCTGATGTGCGGGCTAGGCTTCTCTGGGTTGCTGCATTGGGAGACGGCGATGGCGATGCTGATCGCGTTTCTGGTGCTCTCGAGCGAGAGCTACCTGGCGACCTACACGCTGAAGCGCTTTGAGCTTTCGCAGGGAATCTTTGGGCCGACGGAGATTCGGATTCTGCTGGCGATGGGATGTGTTGCCGCGCTACGGAACCCGTATGCGACGGTGTTTGGGCACAAGATGCTGCTCTTTGATGTGGGCGGAGTGATTGCGGCGATCGGAATGGCAGGGATGGCGCTTGTGGTGACGGTGCGACACACGGCGCAGCTTTACGGGATGGAGCCGCTGAGCTGAAGCGAATACCCATCAAACTGACCCAAGCCGGCGGATGCCGAGATGGAAGCAAATGCGATATTCTGCTTCGTCCTGAGGAATCCAGCCGTGGAAGGCACGAAGTTGAAGCGCGTGAGGCGCGAAAATCCCGCGGTCCTGTCGCACCACGCGATGCGCAGGATGGTCGGCATGATCGCGCTGCTGCTGCCTTTCGTTCTTGCCGGCGGGAACATCTTGATCTCACTCATTGGACCCAGACATGCGCTGCCGCAACCTCTTCTGCAGCGATCGATCAGCGACTACCGCTACACCGCCATGAGGGATGTCGAAGTGGGAGGCCTGTGCGCGATTGCGGCTTTCCTGATGTGCTCTCGCGGGTACGACTGGATGGATGAGATCACTGGATACCTCGCCGGGTTTCTTGCTTTGGGAGTTGCGCTCTGCCCTTCGGTGAACCCGCGAGACTATGTGCACACGCCGCTGCAGTTGGAGTTGAATACTGTGCACACGGTATTTGCAGCGCAGATGTTTCTCGTCCTCGCGTATTTCTGCCTGGGCCCGTTCCGCAGGAGCGCGCCGGGGGTAGGCCGCACTCGACGCAAGCAGCACAGAAATACGGTCTACGCGGTGTGCGGCACGGTGATCCTGGCCTGCGACGCGCTGCTCGTCAGCCTGAACCTGGAGGGCGCGGAGCGCTTGCTCAGGCCGATTAACCCGCTGCTGACCTGCGAATCGCTGGCGCTGATTGCATTCGGCGTGGCGTGGCTGACGAAGGGCAACGGCTTCCTGAGAGACAGGCCGCACAACCATGTGCAGCCCGTAACGATCGCAGAAGATCCTTGAAGCCGATTTCTCAGTGGCCCTTTCCGGTGTGGGTCTGATCAGTGGATGCGGGCCCCTGGAGCTCAATCTGGCGGCGCAAGGGCACGCGAGCATCGCGCGCGAAGTACCAGCGCGCGGCAATTGAGAATGAATTTACAACGAGGTCCCTGGTGCTTTGCTGCGATTTGTAATAGAAGCCGGAGTAGGTAGGAGCGAAGGTGAGATTGCCTTTTGACGGAAGGACCAGGGCCAAGCTCAACGGAATGGCGTACTCCGTTTGCGTGGGCAATTCAGCGGAAATGGGGCGGCCGAAGAAGTAGTCGCCCGAACTATCGGTAACCAGATTGATCTGAGTCGCTGGAGTCTTGCCAAAGAGGTGATTCTGGAAGTGGAGAGTCCAGTAGTAGCCGGGAGTGTGGAGTGATTTGACGGACGGGACGCCGATTATGTTCGAATTGATATTGAATTTTGCGGTTGAGAAGCAGGTTTGCAGCGTGATTTTGGCGCTGACATTGCATGTATATGTTGTGGCCGGAGTGACCCCAGGTTTGGTTTCGAGCGTGAGCGAAGACAGGTTACCGTTCTGCACGCTAAACTCCATGCCCGTCTCGAAATAGCTCCCATTCATGAAGAAGGATTTGGGGCGATTAGAGCCGAACTCCTCCCTGAAGCCGGCGCGATCATTCCAAACCGAGACACGCGGAAGCTGCACGGTCACTTCGCCAACGCCAGCCGAATAGGGGAAGAACAAATATGGGGTGTCGATATTCACCTGGTATTGGTGCGGCGTAAGAACCAACAGGCTTCGCGGCGTGGACCACACCCTGGGTGCGCTGCTTCCTTTGCTTCTGGCGTTGAGCCGAATCTGCAAGAACGCGCCTTCGATGAGATTGTTCAAGGCAAAGGAGGCGTTGATCGGCTTGCCGGTAAGATTGCCGAGGACTGATCGGTCATACGCAAAATTAGTCTGTTCGCCAATAGAGATAGGCGTAAAGACGTGGGAGTCTCCGGGCCTGAAAAAGGTACCAGTAATTCTGTTGGCGAGTTCCAGATCGAGTTCCTGCGAGGCCGGCGCGGTGGCTCTAGGATCGGAAACTCCCTGGAAGTTTTGGCCAACGTATGCGTTTCCGCCAACTGGGCCGCGCGAATTGAAGCTGGCGATCACCTTTGCGAAATCGATCTGCCAAAGCGGCATTTGCTGGAATATTTCGTTCTGGCTGGTAATGGTTTTTTCCGCGGTGCCGGAGGCCGGGATCAGGGGCGCGATCAGTGGCGCAACCTGGGCGGTAGTAGTGCTGCTGGTGTTTGTGCTCGGGCTGGAGCTGGGGCTGGGAAGGTGAAGAGACGTCAAGAGGTAGTGCGACAGCGGAGCCGTAATATAAACATCTTTTCTCAGGTGGTTTTTGGAGGGAAGACTCTCGAGGGTGTCGTAAACAGCCTTGTCTTCGGCGAGTTGATCGCTTGTGACCAACCAATAGTAAGCATCGTCGGAGACGGGAGTTCCGCCGATGCAATAGGTACTTTGAGTCGGGGAGTCACCCTGGCAGGATGGATCGACAGGAATCCACAAAGGCTCGTTGTTCTGGTTGATTTCGGTGAGGTTGGTGAGAGTCGATTGCACAATGCCGTAGGAGATGAGCCACTCCTGCGTGATGCCGGTGTCAGACAACTGAGACTGCTGAGCCATCTGGCTCTCTGACAACGCGATCATACTTTTCAGGCTCTTGCCGGTGACTGCGACGTATTCGATATAGTCACCCTTCCAGAAGATGCGATCGAGAGCAACGCGCAACTGGCAGAGCTCGGGATGCTCGGTCTCATTCGCGCACACGCTATAGTCCTGATATCCCGGTCCCATTGCGTCGAGTTCCACATCGCGACTCTGCAACAGGACCACGTCGGCGTTGGGGTGCGCAGCTCTCTCCAGGTCATTGAGGAGCGTAAATTCAGCTTTGCTAGCCTGGTCCCGTTTATCGACATTGCGCGAGACGGGATTGCCCGAGACGGGGGTCGGCGGCACTGGAAGGTTCTGCAGCTTGGTCATCAATTGAGAGAGCAGGTCGACGGTGGTGGGATTCGAACCCTTGACTGGATCCGGCTTGAAAATGTTATCGGGATCGTTGGTGAGGGAGAAATTCTGAACGGTTGTCGAGCTAGCCGGGATGTCAGGCGGGAAGCCGACCGGGGAGTTAATGGTTAGGCGCGAGACTCTCCCGGGGTAGTCACCGGTCTGAGAGTTGTAGCTTGGAATCGGCGCCACTACTGGAGCGGAGTAAGGGTCCTTGGCGGACAGTTGATAACTGAGTGCGGCATGCAGAGTGCCGTATCCGGATTCGGCCTCGCTGATTACGACGTCAACATGGAATTGACGGCCGTCGGCGGCATCAAGCCTCAGCAGCGACGAGACGCGCTCCGACAGAACTTCGGCTTCGGTGTGAGGCATCTGGGCCATGACTACGATCTTGTCGAAGGGGCGCTGGCCCTGGTCGGCGGCCAGAAGCTCGGCGCCGCGCACAACGGCCTCGGTGATCGGAACAGGATCGACGGCAACCGCAGTGCCTTCTCCGGTGGTGAAGCGGTCACCGCAAGCGCCGAAGATATTCAGGAAATCCTTGCCGGTGCCGGGGCACAGACGAATATTGGTTTGCGATACGGCCTTCATGGTGTTCTGGCCAGTGACGCCAACAAGGAGGACATTGCTGCCGTCTGCCAATTGCGCGACCGCGTAGCCGGTGTCCTTTTCTGCAATCGCGATGCTGCGGAGCAGGCCGTTCTCCGCGGCAACGCGCGCATCCGCCGACAGGACGAAGCAGGTTCCAATACTCACCTGCGCGCAATCGCCAAGGATTTTTTGAAGGACGTCTCTGGGTGGATTGGGGGGAAGGCTGGGATCGGCAAGCTTAATAAGGTTGGCGATAACTGTGGTTAGTGAGGCTCTATAGGCGTTGAAGTCGGCGCGATCGGCGGAGTTAAGAGGGGATTCCGGCGTTGCGGCGAGGTCCAATTTACCCAACGTGCTGAGGATTTGCTGGAGGGCCTCTTGATTGAGCAAACCCGAGGCCGGCAGCTCAAAGACTCCCTGAGCGCCGCTTTTGTATTTTCCGGACGCGTCGTTCTCTGCCGGCACCAGCGAACGAAGACGCGAGCCCCATGCCGATTGCAGGATCTTAAGCTCGTCGCGGGCGAGTTCATCGAGAACCGATTGCCTTCCAGCCGCCTTATTGGTGCTTTCAGAAGCCAGCTGCTGGATGGCCTGGACGGTGGGATTGCCTGAACCGCTCGCGGACTGCCGGCTCAGGCGATCGAGGCGAGTGAGCCAGTCGAGAGACTCGGGCTGAAGCTGATCGCCGCTGCCAATGCAGCGGAACGCGTCTTTATCGAGTGGGTTCTGGCTGAAAAGCAGTGGACAGCGCTGACCTTTCATAGTGATGAGCAGGTTGGCGCCGATCAGGTTTGTGGCGTGGTCGTGATTGGCGATGTCCGCAGATTGGGAGTCATGGTCGGCATCCGAGAGGAGCAGCGCCGCGACGCGCAGCCATTGCGCGGTGTACATGAAGTCCTGGCTTCCGGGCACCACGGCGCGAAACCCGGCGTGCATCAGGAAATTGAGGACGTTGTCGCAATTAGCTCTTGGAGCGAAGCGACCGTCGTCTTTGTAAAGGCTTTCGGGGCGGGTTTCTTTTGTATTTGGGTCGATGGTTTGAGGCAGATTGCAGCCGCCCTTGGAGGGGTCTGGAGTATCGAGATTCTCAAGCTGAATAGAAGCGCCAAGCTCCGGGCCGAAGTTGTCGCCCAAACCGACGAGCAAAGTGTCTGGATTGGACTTGCGATATACGTCGAGAAAGTCCTTCACCGGCGGCAAGTGCTTCTGGTCCGGCTCGTTATATTCCATTCTGTAATAGCCGTAGAGGCTGCCGGTGTAATCGAGCTGGGTGGTGTTCGATTGTCCCCGTAGGACGGATGGAAGCAAAAACGGGAGGGCGATGGAAACGAATAGCGGGGAAAGGCAACGGACGAATGACGAGGATGTACGCATAGCACCCCTCCAGAAACCGTACGGCGTGAGAAGCCCGGTGATTGTGCCTTCATCTTCCAAGAACAGGCGCGGCACGTCAACGGATTTCGTCGGGACTGATGGCGGCTCACGGCAAATTGCAGCCGCTGACAAAGTATGGCTTGATCGGGAGTCTCAGTTGACGGGAAGAAGAGTGATTATGCGGCGAATCTCGTTCGTCGGCACTTGTGCGTCGATTCTATGCGGCGATTCTTAAGGCTCGAGGGCGACGCGATCGCGAGGCAACCAGCCGTCGGCGCGTTGGATGAGGATGGCGCGTTCGTCCTCTTTGCTCTTTCCTTTGCGCTGGAAAAGCTCCTGCGGCTCCTCGCGGGAAAAGAGCCAAAGGCTGACCGAATGGAAGGCCAGCGCGCTTGCCGCCAGACGCACCGCCTCTGGCTCGTCGAGATCGATGATCATCGCGCAGTGCGAGGGCTTTGACTGAGCCAGCACCTTTTTCAGCTCACTCTCCGCCTCCTTAAGATGCTCGCCATAGAGCCGCAGCCTAGTGACAGGATGGAGCTCCATTCCCAGACGCGCCATGATCTCAGGCAGCCGGGCAACTTCCTTTCGATTCCAGTCCTTGTATTCCTCTGCGAGATGGTCCCATTCGTCGAGGTGGGTGTTGAATCGCTGCATAGGCCGGCGCCATTCAATCAGCCGGCGCTCAATGGTGTAGCGCCGGTGCTCAAGTTCGGCAAGCAGCTCGATCTGCTCGGGACTGAGCGTGACGACGACCGGTGAATGCACGTTGCGCGCGACGTGCAAACCCGTCAACTCCATATAGAGCGGCGTGTGATCGGCACGCCAGCGATTCGACATCTTCATGAATTCAGGCAGCTCGTGCCAGGGAACGTCAGCCTGGGGGTTGATCTTGTCTCGGGAGCGCCGCCGGTAGTCTTCGTGAAGAGCCTGCGCAAAAGCATCGAGGTGGGACCCGAGCAATACATCGGTGCTCAGTGTTTCTTCGAGGGTGCCAAATATCTGGAGCCGATCGGCGAAGTTGGAGATGTCCTCAATTGTGCGCACCAGTTCGCCCAGGCGGCGATAGTGCTCGAGCCGCACGTAGACGGGGACGTGCAGGTGGCCAGCGCAATCGAGCAGGGAACGGATTTCGAGCGCGGCGCAAAGACATTGCTCGTCGTCTCCCAATGACACTGCGACGCCGAGAAGCGGCTCAGCCGCTTCCAGCTTTTTGGCCACGATTCGATGGAGGTCGGGCGAGCCCGGTGCAACCGACGCCGTGACGAATTCGAGATTCGCCGACTCTGCCGCGACAGGATTGGCAATGGGAAACGATTCTGCTGCCTGATCTGCTTTTTGATCGAGGACGAGAATATTGAGGGTCTTGCCGGGCGCAACCGGGCAGGCGCGGATCAGATGCTGCGTGATTTCCTGGCCATACGATCCGAACCCGACCACCACAAAAGCACGCGCTTCAAACTCCGGACTGGGCGGCAGGTGGAGGCGCTTGATCAGCATGCGGGCCGCATTCATGAATGGATTGAACAAGCGAAGATCCACTTTGCTCGATCCCATGGAGCCCTTGTCGCTGCCGATCAGCCTTTTGTGCATCCAGTCGTTTCGCAATTGAGCCAGCACTTGAATCCGGCTCGATTTGAGATGGCCGGGGAGCTCAAAAACCTCTTTGATCTGGAGAGCGATGTCCATATTCTCGCTGTCGGATCCGGTGCAGACGATCGCCGTCTGCGCGCGGCGGATTCCGGCGGCGATCAGCACCTGGGGATTCTTGGCATCGCCCTGGAGCACCGGGACCCCGCTCTTCTCGCAGGTTGCGGCGTTGGGCGAATCGTCTTGCAGATCTACCGCGACGATGTATTGCCCTGCCCCGCCCAGGTTCTGGATGACTTGCATTCCCACATCGCCAATACCGCAGACCACGGTGTGGTTGAATTTGCGGCGCACCATTGCAGTGCGTAGGTTCTTTCTGACTCCGGTGATAAACAGTTGGGCGGCGGAGAGGAGCGCGATGCTGGGCACCAGCACCTGCGCGATGATGAGTTGCCAGGGATCTCTACCGGGCTGGTAAAGGTCGTAGAGCCGTATGAGCCCGATGGACGAGATGACGCAACGGAAGAGCTGCAGCCACGGGTTGCCTTTTTGAAATGCCGCATAGACGTGGTGGGGGTCGAACGGAATACCCGAGTCGACGGTGTAGTACCACCCAGCCCGGGCGTACCCCCAGGTGCCGAGCCCCACGGCAAGAATGGCGAAGCCAATGAGGACGATTTTTTCGAATCGCTTTTCCATGTTTATTTCTGCAAGCGGCTCATCCCGTGCAGGCGGTTTATTCCTGCATGCCGTTTATCCGTGCGATTGGCGGCAACGATCAGCCGGGAAGATTCAACGTGCGATAGCGGAAGACGAAGCTCCAATCCATGGTTTCAGCAATCATAACCCCTGCAATTCTCTGAGCGGCCTCGCGGAGGTCGGCGAAGGCATCGTCTTCGGAGTCGAGGGCATTTTTGAGATCGATTGACTGGAGAGAGCTGAGTTCGGCAGCCATGGCGCGGGAGCGATCGGCGGTGCGGGCAAATTCTCCGTGGCTGGCGATGGCGTAGAAAGCAGCGCCGAAGGCAGGCGGGACGGTTGCCAGCATGAGAAACCAAAATGAATCCCGGTTGAACTGGTTGCTAAAGATATGGACAACGCATCCGAGCAGGGTGATGACGAAGAGTGATGTGCCGATGTGATGCAGACGATGACTGAGTTTGGTCAAGGTTGCGCTGTTGCCCTTGTGGTATCCGACTTGATCATCAAGGATGCTCTCGATGAGCTTGCCGATGGAAGCGAGGTAGCCGCGACTAATAATGGCGGGCGCCAGACCGAGATCGCGCGCGATAGTGCGAAACATGCCGTCGACCCAGGAACGGTCAGCGCCGGAACCGAAGTGAGCAGGCGGCGGGGGTGTAGCGAGTGCGCAGCCGAGGGGCGAAAGGTAGCAGTATTGGCGCAGCAGCTCGGCAAGCTGCCTGTAGTTGAGCCAGCGCTCATGCCAGGATTTGCGGCGGCCATGCCAGGTGATCAACAGGATGAAGGCGATCAACGCGAATTCAGTTAATTCAGGGATTTTGCGCCCTTCAAGGTGGTAGCCGTGGCCAAGCATGCCAAGCGTAGCGACCAACACGGCGGAAGCGCTGAGCAGATTAGTGGCGAGCGAACTGGTGCGAAGCAGGCCTGCATAGTAGCCTGACAAGCCATCGGCCCAGGCGTAGTGAGGACAGAGTTTATCGAGGAGATAGCGCTGGGTATCTTCTGGCGGAGCGGGAGGCGCAGCGATCATCTTCGCCCATTCGGCGCGGGCAGACGGCTCGAAGTCCGCGATTCTCCATGATCCTTTGCGAATTTTTCCCTTGGCGAGAAGATCGCGAAAGATGCGGAAGATCCGGCCAAAATCAAACCTGGGTTGCTTCTCGGCGCAGTAAATGCGACTGAAGTTCAGGTCGCTGCCGGCTTTGCTTTGCGAAAAGCGCAATGCGAAACGCGATTCGAGCTTCTGCCAGCGGGAGTAACTGGCGCTCACCCGATTCGTCGATGAGGAGAACGCACGGCGGCTGCTGAAGAGAACCATGCAGCCAGATGACGGGAATGTTCTGCTCCAGCGCTTCTTCCACAATTTGAGCTGTGCCGCCTCTGCCCGCGGCAGGCTCGCCATCCCAGATGGCGATGAGAAAGTCGGATTGCTCAAGAACCAATCGGCCGACTCGCTCATATGCAACGTCCGCGGCATCGTGTGTGCCGTCGATCTGAAAGACCGCGGAGGCTTTGGCGAGCAGAGCATGGAACTCATCGCGCGAGGATTCGGTTGAAAAGTCGCGGCAGTATTCTTCTTCATGGAATGGGAGCGGGCACTGCAGGTCAGCGCCGAGAGCGAGCCCGGCGATAGCGACGATTCGGTCCGCACCTTCAGCGAGCGGAGAAAGGATGCGCAGAAGCGCGGGTTCGGGTGAATGAAGGAGAGGATCGTGCGCGCTGGAGGCAAGAGCGGCGATAGCTTTCAGAATCTGGTCACATTGAGCGGGAAGAGCGGCGGCGGCATCGGGCGATAGCCGGTTGGGCCGATGGCCAGTTACGCCGATTTGAACGACAAGGCGGGACCGCGGGGGCCGGCTGGACCGCGGCGGCGAGCTTGATTCTGAAGAGGCCATGGCGCGGTGATGGATGATGCTCCTTAAATCTGGGTTGAGCATATCACGGCGTCAAACACAAGACTGGCCGGTATTTACCGGCGGGGATGAGCAGGGCGAAAACCACACCGCACCCCTCACCTTTGCGACTAAATTGAAACGCAAAGATGAAGGGTGAGAGTGAAGTTGCGCGGCTTGGCGTCGAGGATGCTTGCGGCTGGCGCGACTTGGCGATGGCGCGGTTATCTGTGACGAATGAATGAGCCGTCTTGCAACTCGGCCATGGCCTGACGCAGTTCCTCTTGCGTGTTCATGACGATGGGGCCGTACCAGGCAACTGGCTCCTCGAGCGGCTTGCCGGAGACAAGCAGGAAGCGAATGCCTTCTGGGCCGGCCTGAACGACAATCTCGTCGCCGCGGTCAAAGAGCACGAGCGAATGGTTTTTCGCGTCATAGACGGGAGCGGCGTTGGGGTCGACTCCAGACTCGGTGAGCACGGCCTGCGGATCGGATGCATCGCGGAAGGTTCCCGCGCCAGCGAAGACGTAGGCGAATGCGTTGCGCGTGGTCTCAACTTTGATGCGCTTGCGCTTGAAGGGCGCAACGGAGATGTCGACGTAGCGCGCGGCGACACTCGATTCGGTCGCAACGCCCTCGACTGGGCCGGTTTTGCCCCAGAACTCGCCGCAGATGATGCGCGCTTTGGTTCCGTCATCCTCGGTGACCTCGGGGATGGCGTTGGATGGAATGTCCTGATAGCGCGGGTCGGTCATCTTGTGCGATGCGGGCAGATTGGCCCAAAGCTGGAAGCCGTGCATGCGTCCGCGCTCGTCGCCTTTGGGCATCTCCTGGTGGAGAATGCCGCTGCCGGCGGTCATCCACTGCACGTCGCCCGCGGTCATGCGGCCTTTGTTGCCGAGCGAATCGCCGTGCGCGACTTCACCGGCGAGGACATAGGTGATGGTCTCAATCCCGCGGTGCGGGTGCCAGGGAAAACCTTTCAGGTAGTCGGCGGGATTCTCGTTGCGAAAGTCGTCGAGCAAGAGGAACGGATCGAATTCGGCGGTTTTGCCGAAGCCGAAGGCGCGCTGAAGCTTGACGCCTGCTCCCTCGATGGTGGGCGTGGTTTGGTGAATCTCTTTTACGGCTCTGAGTGACATGGTGAACCTCCCGGTGAGCGGAACGAGGGGCAATGGCATGGGCCGCCTATTTCAGGCGGCCCGCTTGAAGAAACATGCTCTCATCCACTCTTAGCGTACTGGTATTGGATGCGCGGGGGAGATATTCGTTGCAACAGGTAATTCGTCGACTAAAGGACGCCTGCGAGCGACGCCGGATTAGGCGGCCTCGATTTAGGCAGCCTTTATCAACTGCACATCGAGGGTGATGGCCACTTCCTCGCCGACCAACACGCCGCCGGCCTCGAGAGGCGCGTTCCAACCGAGCCCGAAGTCTTTGCGGTTGATTTTGGCGGTAGCGGAAAGGCCAATGCGGGTGTTGCCCCAAGGATCCTTCGCCGGCTCGCTCACGTCTTCGACGTTCAGAACCACGGGCTTGGTGACGCCGTGGATGGTCAGGTCGCCGGTAACGGCAAAGCCGTCGCCCTTTTTCTCGATGTGGGTGGACTTGAAAGTCATTGTGGGAAATTTTTCCGCGTCGAAGAAGTCGGCGCTCTTGAGGTGGCCGTCGCGCTTCTCGTCCTGAGTGTTGACGGTGGAGACATCGATGGAGACTTCGAGGGTGGATTTGGTGTGGTCGGCTTCGACGCGATTCAATACGCCGGTGACTCCGCCGAACTTGCCTTTGACGTTGGAGATCATCATGTGCTTGACCTTGAACTCGGCCGAGGAGTGGGCGGGATCGATGTTCCAGGTAGAGGTGGTGGTGTCAGGTGTCATGGGGTGGTGCTCCTTTCTTGTACTTGGATGCGGGAGTTAGATATTCGTTGCAACAAGTATTTGGGCGGGGTTGCATGCCGGAGCGTGCCGGGCCGAAGCCTTATGCTTGGTAACAGACTTTCCATGAGCGACTTTGCACAATCCGTGAAGCAGCAGGCCGACATCGTGAAGGTGATCGAGAGCTACATCCGGCTGCGCAAGGCCGGGGCGCAGCGGTTTTCGGGATTGTGCCCGTTCCACAAGGAAAAGACACCTTCGTTCAACGTGAATGGAGGGTCGCAGCAGTTCTTTTATTGCTTTGGCTGCCAGGCGTCGGGCGACGTGTTCAGCTTCGTGGGCAAGATTGAGAACGTGAGTTTTCCCGAAGCGGTACGGATTGTGGCCCAGAAGTGCGGCATTCCACTGCCCAAGCGGGAGTTCTCATCGCCGGAAGAGGCTGCGGGAGCGCGGCTGCGAGCGAAGCTGCTTGAACTGCATGAAACGGCGGCGGCGTGGTTTGAAGAGCAGTTGCGGGGGCCGGGCGGAGCGCTGGCGCGTGAGTATCTGGCTGGGCGGGGACTGACGGCCGAGGGGATCAAGACATTCAGAATCGGGTACGCGCCGGACGGCTTTCACGCTCTGCACGAGCGGCTGAGGAGCATGGCCGACGAGGAGACGCTGCGCGCTTCAGGGCTGTTCAGCTCGAAGGAACAGGGGGATGGAGGCCAGGGGCCGATCTACGACCGGTTCCGCAAGCGAGTGATGTTTCCCATCTCGAACGAAGGCGGGCGGGTGATTGCGTTCACGGCGCGGACGCTGGAGACGGGCGAGAAGGCGGGAGCGAAGTACATCAACTCGCCGGAGACGCCGCTCTACTCGAAGGGCCAGGTGCTGTTTAACCTGGACAAGGCGAAGCCGGCGATTCGCGCACTGGAGTTTGCGCTGCTGGTGGAGGGCCAGATGGACTGCATCAGCGTGTTTCTGGCTGGAATCCAGAACGTGATTGCGACGAGCGGGACGGCCTTTACCGAGCAACAAGTGGCGATTTTGCGGCGGCACACTTCGAACGTGATTGTGAACTTTGACCCTGACACGGCGGGCGCGAATGCGGCGGAGAAGTCGATTGCGCTGCTGACCGAGGAGGGGTTCACGGTGAAGATTGTGACGCTTGAAGGCGGACTCGATCCTGACCGGTTTATCCGCGAGCGGGGCGTGGAGGCCTATAAAGAGGCGCTACGCGAGTCGCGGCGACAGGCGGATTACCTGATTGAGCGGGCGCGAATGCTTTTTCCTGGCGCGAGCGCGGAGCAGAAAGTGAAGGCGATGAACTTTCTGCTGCCGCATATTCGGCGCATGCCGGAGACACTGGCGCGGGAGCAGTTTGCAGCGGATGCGGCGCAGAAGCTGGGGATCGGATCTTCGGTGCTGCGCGAGGAGCTGCGGCAGGCGGCGCTGAAGCGGCGGGAACGAGTTGAGGAGCGAGCGGCAAAGCTGACGGAAGTGGAGCGTGTGCTGCTGCGGGCGCTTGCCGTGACCGATCCTGATGGCGCGGAGGCGCGGCTGGTAGCGGCAGAGGCTGTAACCAACAGCGCGACGTGGTTTGAGCATCTGGGATCATTCGGAGCGATGCAGGCGCTGGCCAGTCGTGGGGCAAAAGATCCCATGGAGGCGGTGGGCGATGCGGGCCAGCGGGCGCTGCTGGCCGAGGCACTGCTGGGCGAGAGCCGGCCGCCGCAGGCAAACGAGGTGGAAAGCGCGGTGCAGGAGGTTCAGGAGCGCGCTATCGAAGGCCGGCTGCGGGATATGCGGGCACAGATCGCCGAGGCCGAGAGGAAAGGCGACTTTGCTGGGCTGGCTTTGCTGACGCAGCAGAAACTGGAACTGGACCGGGCGCTGCGGCGGCTGCATGGCCAGAAGGCGCCGGAACGGTAGGGCCGTGGCGCGAATTTAAGGCGGCCACGGCAGGGGCTTGACTCAGGCGGGCTGATCTTGCGTCGAAATGACCGTTTTGAGCGTCTAATAGATAAGAAAGAGACCGGGAACGGGTATCTGGAAGCTGGTTCAAAGTGGTCGCAGCCATCGGTCCGGGCTTGATTTTTCGGCTGGGCCTGGCGCTGGTGCGAGCCAGTGCATTTGTGGTAATCTATTGATCTCAGTGAGGATGCGCGCCCCTTTGCCCCACACATGAGCTTCGGCTCGCGGGCGACCCAGGCGAAACCTGAAGCGCTGTCATCCTGTTCCGAGAAAAAATATCACCGCTTTTTGCGGGCTTGCCGATGTGTATGCAAGCGAGGATTTCCCTCGGGGAGTCTTCATTTTGCGCGCCTGAAATTGGGCGGGGCGCGAGTTTGCGGTGGGCGCGAATCGGGCGATATGCGTGAACAAGTGAGTTGGCTCGTCCAATTGCGATGACGCGGGGACGAAGAAAGAAATCGGGCGAGACGCTTTATGTGAATGCGTTTTGCTGAAGAGAGTTGGAAAACATTGGCCATTGAAGACAAATTCGAAGAGGATGTGCACGGTCTGATTGAGACCGGCAAAGAGAAGGGCTATCTGACATACGGCGAAGTGAACGACGCTCTGCCGGATGAGATTGGCTCTCCCGACGATCTGGACGATCTGATCACGACGATCGGGACGCAGGGCATTGACCTGCTCGACACTCCGAAATTTCCAGGCGACAAGGACTTTGAGCTGGAAGAGGGCGAAGACGTCGAGCTCGACCTGACGCCGGGAACGCTCGAGAAGACGAACGACCCCGTGCGCATGTACCTGCGCGAGATGGGAACCGTGCCACTGTTGACTCGCGAAGGCGAGGTGGAGATCGCGAAGCGCATCGAGCGCGGGCAGAACCGAGTGCTGAAGGCGATTTCGCGCTCGCCGATCGTGATTCGCGAAGTGGCGGCGCTGGGCGAAGACCTGAAGCGCGGCGTGCGCAACGTGAAAGAAGTGGTGATCTTCGACGAGGAAGAGCTCACTGAAGAGGTGGTGCTGACTCGCGTGAAGGCCACCGTGGCAAAGACCGACACGCTGGTTAAGCACCAGAAGAAGGTTGCTCAGGTTGAAGAAAAGCAAGCGGCGATTTCACCGGCGAACAAGGCGAAGGTGAAGGAAGCTCGGCGGCTGCGCTGGGCCGTTGGCCGAGAGAAAGTGCTCATCTCGCGCATTGTGCGGGAGCTGAAATACACGGCGCTGGAGCGCAAGCGGCTGCTGGACAAGGTCAACAAGACCGTGGACACCATGCGCACGCTGGAGCGCCAGGTGCGGTCGCTGGAGCAGAAGTACGAATCCTCAAAGAGCGAGGAGATGAAGAAGGAGTACCGGCGCCAGCAGAAAAATTGCCGGACGGATCTGGAGAAGATCGAAGGCGACGCGGGAGTTTCGATCACGGAACTGAAGCGCACGCAGCGCGAGATGATCCAGGGCGACATGGACGCCGAGCAGGCGAAGCGCGAGCTGATCGAGGCAAACCTGCGGCTGGTGGTTTCGATCGCCAAGAAGTACACCAATCGCGGACTGCAGTTCCTCGACCTGATTCAGGAGGGCAACATCGGCCTGATGAAGGCAGTGGACAAGTTCGAATACCGGCGCGGCTACAAGTTTTCGACGTATGCGACGTGGTGGATTCGTCAGGCGATTACGCGCGCTATCGCAGACCAGGCGCGAACGATTCGTATCCCTGTGCACATGATTGAGACGATCAACAAGCTGATCCGGACCAGCCGGCAGCTTGTGCAGGAGCTGGGCCGCGAGCCTTCGAGCGAAGAGATTGCGCGGCGCATGGACATTCCGGTGGCCAAGGTGCGCAAGGTGCTGAAGATCGCGCAGGAGCCTATCTCGCTGGAGACGCCAATTGGCGAAGAGGAAGACTCGCATCTGGGAGACTTCATCGAAGATCGCCAGGCGGTATCGCCTTCAGAGGCGGTGATCGGAGTGAACCTGAAGGAGTACACCTCGCAGGTGCTGCGCACGTTGACGCCGCGCGAGGAGCGGGTGATCAAGATGCGTTTTGGTCTTGAGGACGGCTCGGAGCATACGCTCGAAGAGGTTGGCCAGAGCTTCCAGGTGACGCGTGAGCGCATCCGGCAGATCGAAGCCAAGGCGCTGCGCAAGCTGCGGCATCCGAGCCGGAGCCGCAAGCTGAAGGCGTTTGTGGAAGGCGTTAAAGAAATGTAACCACCTGCGGTGGGGCAGCCGCGCTTCGCGCAATTCCTCACTGGATCCAAGGCACGAACAAAAGGCCGTAGCTTTCAAGAGAGGCTGCGGCCTTTTTGTGTGCGATCTTGAGCGCAAGTCCCGAGCGAACTTTGCGAGTGCACGAACCATCTGGGCCTTAGTTCCGCTTGAAGGAACCCGGGCCGCGAAACCGCCTTGCGCCCAGCTTCTTTAGAAGCCGTAGTTCTTCCTTCGCAGCGCATTTTTGTACGCGTCGCGTGCCTTCTTGGCGGTCAACTCCGCATCGTGGAGTGTGAATCCGGCGTCATCCCACTTTTCCATCTGAACCATTGAGTGGTCAGGTGTCGCGAGCGATTCCTCGGCGCGGATTGCGTCGACCCAGCGATCCACTGCCTGCTTGTACGAGCTAAGTAATTGGTCGAAATTCAAATTATCCATGAGTGTGACGTTAGAAACGATCTGTCGTCACGTCAATCCTTGACGCCTACTTTTCACGGAAGTTTCACGAGGGCGCGGCGCTCCCTTGTTTTCACATCAGTCGAGACCGAACCCACGCACTCCAGGATTCTCCCGAGACATGCGATCGGTGATAGACGATTGAAGCTCTAGGATTGGTTGACGGGCCGGGACAGCGGGTATAGGCTCGGCCTGAGTGCGCCATAAGAGCTGAGAATAATGGATGAAAGTCACGAAAGTTGGCCCTGTGATCGAAGCAGAATCCGCGACTGAATTGAGGAAGCACCTCTCCTACGAAACCTCGCATTCCCCCGCGCTCACCGATCTGGTGGGCTATGAAAAGGCGAAGGGCATTGTTGATTTCTGCTTCATCGCCAACCCGTATTACCCTACTGCCGGAATGCTCGATGACTTGCAACGCAGCCTGCCCAACTTGATCAAATCTTATCCGTCGAGCAACCCGCTGAGGAGTCAGAAACATCTTGCGGCGGTTCTGAATGTCGATCCGGAGCGTCTGATTGTCGGCAACGGCGCGACCGAGCTGATTGCGTTGATCAAGTTGACCTTGATCGACCGGATCGCAGTGCCGATTCCGACATTCGGCGAGTATATCGAGAAGATGAAAGATCTGAGGGATGCGGAGTTGTACGCGCTCGATCCCGAGGACAGGTACCAACTACATCTCGATGACTATTTAATCTGGGTGAACAAACGCAAGCTCGCGTGCCTGTTGGTGATCAATCCGGGCAATCCGACAGGGCAGTTCATCCCGCTCGAAGAGATGGTTGAATTTCTGCACCGCGCGCGGGATATGGAGCTTGTAATCGTCGATGAGTCGTTCATCGATTTTGCGGGCGATCCCATTCCAAGCCTGTTGCCGCTTGCGGACCAATTTACGAATTTGCTGATCGTGCGCAGCATGAGCAAGCACTGCGGGGTGCCGGGCCTGCGCCTGGGATACTGCTACAGTTCGAATCTTTACCTTCTAAACCGTCTGCGCAGATTTCTTCCGACATGGAATTTGAATACGCTGGCGCAGTATTTTCTTTCTCTGCTGCCGGACGGCGATGCCGCCTATCACGAGGGCCGCAAGCGGCTGATCGGCGACGTGAAGCAACTCTACGATGATCTTCGAACGATGCCCCAGTTGGAGGTCTATCCGACTGGCGCTAATTTCCTGCTCTTCAAGATCCAGAACGGCATGACCGCCAGGGAACTGCAGATGAAACTGCTGGTGGAGCATGAGATGTACGTGCGCGACTGCTCGAACAAGCTCGGCATGGACGCGTTCCACATTCGCGTTGCCTCGCAAGGGCGCGAGAAGGACAAGCGCCTGGTGGAAGCGCTGCGGACATTGCTCAAATGAAGCGCCCCTTTGTTGTTGTCGTCGCTAACCGAGCTACCCGGAAAGACAAGCTGATTGATTACGTCGGCGAGTTTCATCTCGAGCTCCTGGCTCGCCTGGGCGCAGTGCCGGTGATTGTGCCGGTGGTCGCCGGAACTCTGGCGTGCCTGCCGCAATATAAGGAGCGAATGGATGGCCTTCTGCTGGTGGAAGGAGATGACGTTGAACCGAAGCGATACGCGGCCCGGAAGGCGAACTATCAATACGTCGAAAAGACTCTTCCGCTCAAAGACGAAATCGAGGTTCGCCTGTTGCGTCATGCGCTGCGCGGCGACGTACCGATCCTGGGAATCTGCCGCGGATCGCAACTGCTGAATGTTGTGAACGGCGGAACGCTCTACGGGGATGTGCAAAAGGAAAAGCGATCGCAGCGCGCTCATATCGATTTAGGGAACTATGACACTTACCGCCATCCAGTTTCGGTCGTTCCTGGTACGCCCCTGGCACGGTGGTATCGCCGGAAGACACTGAACGTGAATAGCTATCATCACCAGGGAATTCGCGAATTGGCGCCGCGCTTCCGTCCGATGGCCAATGCGGACGATGGTTTGATTGAAGCCTTCTACGATCCTGACGCTGCTTTCATGGTGGGACTTCAATTTCATCCTGAGCGCATGTTGAAGGAATACGCCGGGAATCTGAAGGTTTGGAAGGCTTTTGCAGACGCGGCGGCCGACAAACAGCGGCAATAGCGTTGCCAAGTCACTCGACTATAATCGCCCTTTGATTTCAGAGGGGTGATTTCACGATGCGTGATCTTTCGCGCCGCCAATTTGCGAAGGTTGCAGCTGCCGGTGCAGCACTGGCTGGGGCCGGGCTGCCTAAGCTCTCATTCGGGCAGACGGGGCTTCGGTCTGGTTCGTCTGACCTCCAATTCCCAGAAGGTTTTGTGTGGGGCTGCGCAACGGCCTCGTACCAGATTGAAGGCGCGGTCAATGAGGATGGGCGCAAGCCGTCGATCTGGGATATTTTCTCGCACACGCCGGGAAAGACGTACAACGGCGATACGGGTGACGTGGCCGACGACTCTTATCACCGATACAAAGAGGACACTCAGCTGATCAAGAATCTGGGAGCGCGCGCGTATCGGATGTCGATCTCTTGGTCGCGGATTTTTCCAGATGGCAACGGGCAGCCGAATCCGTTGGGAATGGATCACTACAAGCGAGTAGTTGATGATTTGCTGGCGAACGGAATCACGCCTTACGTCACGCTCTTCCATTGGGACTTACCGGCTGCACTTGACGGAGGCTGGCAATCGCGCGACACATCGAAGGCTTATGCCGACTACGCGGGTTACGTGGCGCGGCAGCTCTCGGATCGCGTGCACCATTTCATGACGATGAACGAGTTTGATTCATTTACCACGCTTGGGTACAAGACCGGCAAGTTTGCGCCAGGGCTGATGCTGCCTGCGGCCGGTGTGAATCAAGTGCGCCACAACGCGATTCTGGCGCACGGCCTCGGCGTGCAGGCGATACGCGCGAATGCGCCCACAGCACTGGTGGGCCTGGCTGAAAATGCGACAGTATTTGTGCCGGTGATTGAAGACGAGAAGAACATTGAAGCGGCGCGGCGAGCCACACGCGAAGAGAATGCCCCATTCCTGACTGCGGTTATGGAAGGTAAATACACTGAGGGTTTAATGGAGCGCGAGGGACCCGATGCGCCGCGAGTTGGCGCGGGCGATATGCAAGCCATCGGGAGCCCGATCGACTTTCTCGGCTTGAATGTGTACCAGCCCTTTTATGTTCGCGCGGATGGGTCGGCGAAAGGATACGAGCTGGTGCCGAGGCAGACGTCTTATCCGCGCATGGCTTCGCCGTGGATTGCTGTCGGGCCGGAGGTGATGTACTGGGCGGTGCGCAATGTTAGCGATCTGTGGCATCCGAAGGTTCTTTACATCACCGAGAATGGCTGCTCAGCCGATGACGTGATGACGGCAGACGGACGGATTGAGGATACCGATCGCGTGATGTACCTGCGCAACCACCTGACTCACCTGCACCGCGCCGTGACAGAGGGCTTCCCGGTGAAAGGCTATTTCCTGTGGAGCTTGCTGGATAACTTTGAGTGGGCCGACGGCTACAGCAAGCGCTTTGGAATTCATTACGTTGATTTCAGGACACAGAAGCGGACGCCAAAGCTGAGCGCGGAGTGGTACCGGGAAGCGATCCGACGGAACTCTGTGGTCTAGGGTGAATCGACATATATAGACGTAGAGCGCTGGGCCTAGTGGCTAACGTGCGAAAGAAGAAAGTCCGCCATGATGTGGCTTGCCTCGACTGACTCGGGCAATTGCGCGTTGTACCAGAAGGCGTGCGGCATCGCGTCGAAAACCACGAGGCGGGCGTCAACGCCTGCGCGCAGGAAAGCACGATGCAAATTGACTCGTGCCGCTGAGCAGAGCATCGCGCTCGCCGGTGACGAAAAGCGTGGGCGGCATGCCGTGCAGGTCAGCATAGATGGGCGAGAGCACCGGATCAGCAGGATCGGTGTTGCCAATGTAATAAGGATCATGCGGACCGGGCGCCACAGGATCGAGATGCCCTGCGAAGCCGCGCAAAGAGAAGATGGAAGCTGAATCTCCAGCGCGCGCAAAGTCGCCGATGCCGCTGAAGATTCCCAGCGCGGCAGGCATGGGCAGGCCCAACTGCTTCAACTTTACGGCCACTTCGCCGGTCATGATGGCTCCGGCCGAGGTTCCGTAGATGACGATGTGCGAGGGCTTGTAGGTCTTCAAAAGCTCTTTGTAGACTGCGACTGCGTCATCGACGCCGGCGGGAAAGGGATTCTCCGGCGCGAGGCGGTAGAGGACAGCCACAACCTTGACCCCTGCGTAGCTGGCGATGGGAATGGATTCGCCGTAGGAACCGGAATCGGCGTTGAAGCTGCCGCCATGCAAGTTGATGAAGACCTTGTCGAGATTCGCTTGTGGCATGGGATCGGGCGTTACGATGTGTACCGGAACACCGGCGATTTTGTCCTCGACGATCCGATTGGGACAAAGTTTGGTCCAGGCGATGCGCGCGGCAGCATTACCTGCGTCGGTGTGGATGCGACGGTCAGCAAGCGACTCGGCCGGAGCCTGATCGGGAACTACGCGGCCGAGCCACTGCTGCGCTTCGGGGCTGATGGTGGCTGGAACCGGGACCACGCGCGTCACATGAACTGTTCCCTGCGCGTCAATGTAGCTGGTGTCGCTGTTGGGCGCCTGGGATGCAGTGGTGGGCGCAGATTGCTGCGCGGCCAGAGAGGCTGCCACCAGCAAAACAGCGAGAGCGAATGCAGGCAGTGCTAGACGCATGAACGTGGCTCCTTGTGATGCAGGCTTCTTCTAGAGATTTCTTTGCGAGATTTGCTCAACAGATACGGATTCTGTCACGACGGGGTGAAGGAGCGTCCACCACGCCGCATCGGCGTTTCTGGATTTCGACTTGACTGAAAGGGCGAATCTGATTCGACGACGGAGTGGAGCGGCGGGACGGGCGCGAGGCGCGCAGTCTTAAAATTTCTCTGGCGATACAGCAGCACAGGGAAACGCGATGCGCGTTCCCCTGTGGCGCTGCTCGTTCTTTTTATCGGACTACTGCGGTAACAAAAGCAGATCGGCTTCCAGTAATTTCTCCGTGAGCCTGTCCAGAGCCAGCGGAAATCTGTAGCCAACTGTTCTGATGCTCATCCCGAGCATCAAGGCAGCTTCGTCCTGCGTGTACTGCTGAAGCACCACACGGCTCAACAACTCGCGATCGAGGGAGCCGAGCTTGCTCAGGCAGGTTTCAATATCGAGGACAAAGATGACCGCGTCCTCGAAGGTGCGAATGGGACGACTCGACGCCCAGCCCCGGCCGACCGGATCGCCCAAAATGGAAGGCGCCCTGCCGACCTGCATTGAAGCGTATAGAAAGCGCCGCAGCAAGCTCTCTGTGTGCTTTCGATAAAACGCCAGATTGGCCGGAGGCTTATAGTCGTGCTTTCCCAGCCCAGGGTCAGGCCGCGCCGCAGCCTGCTGTTTACCTCTCCTTTGCTCTATATGCCCTGCTGGTTCCGCAGTGCCGGGTTCCCATCTAATCGGTAACTGGAAGGCTGCACTCATCGCGCACCTCCCGTTACTTCAGCCACTGCCATAACCCTGGGAAGCCGCCTTCGGCTCGGACGTCCGCGCCGCTTACGACTCTCCGGCAATGGAAAGTCTTTAAGTTTTAATTCACAGTCCTTGCAGTACACGCTCCCCTGAGTTTGGGCCCTGTACCAAAGGCAACCACACCCCTCGCAAACTTTCAATTGCACGCGCACATCCATGACTGATTCTCCGCATTCGCTTCTTCTCCCGTCGGAATTTGGTGAAGCACGTTGTTCCCCGGGGTGAAGAGAACCAGGTACGACAACTCAGGTTTCTTGTGTCCTGATGGGGGATTGCCGCCTGTTTTCTCTTGTTTTCTGTCATGACGTTTGGCGCGCAGATCCTGGAATGATTGGGACTGGCTTGAGCAGATTCAGAATTTCGGTGCCGCGGCGAAATCGCGCAAGGTTGCTTTTTCTCGATGAAAGAGCGACGCAGGCGCATCAACTTTCCTCCACGGACCAACTTTGAACATGCTGTTTCCGTCGCGCACGAAAGAGGCGCACCGGCGCGGGATGGAAAAGCCGGCTCAATTAGCTTGCGCCGGCAAAGTTCAATCGCTGCTAAAAGGGGCAGAATTTCGCTCCCACCTGAATTAGCGCGAAAGAACGATTCCCAAAGGATTCCCACAAGTCAGAGTGTGATTCAGTAAGCCCAATGTAGGGATATATTTCCACAGCGTCAATGCTTGCCTACCACTTTCCGGTCAGTGCCCTGCAAATCCCCTGCAAAACGCTCAGAATTAAGTTCAACAAGCCCAAATGACTTTTCGAGAGGAAATGGGACCGCATCTCGTCCCATTGCTGGCGGCAAGTTTTCCACCGATGAACTTTACGCAAATGCACGAGCGCTTACGCCTGGAACTGCTGCGGAGGATACAGCGGGGGACGGTGAGCGTGTCACTGTTGGGCAGGCAAAGCGGGTTTGGACAGGCGCATCTGTCAAATTTTCTGCATGGACGGAGACAACTGTCGCTGGATGCAATGGACCGCATTCTGGCGGTGCAGCATTTGACGGTCGCCGACTTGTTGCCCTCAGAGCATCGCACCGAGCCCAGACCACGCGGCGACGATGTCAGCGCCGTGCCGGTTGTCTCGCATGCCGTTGCGCTTTTCGAGCCGGTCGTCCGGCCATCGGCCATTCAATCACTGCTGCAATTGCCCGCGGCTGTGTTGGAATCGGCGCACACGCGAGCGTCAAGCACTCGCCGCGGATGGGAGCGATTTGTCGCGGTGCGCATGTCGAGTGCCGATACCCCGCCGATGGACCCACTGATGGTGCCAGAGGCGATTGCGCTTATTGACCGGCACTACATTTCGTTGCTGCCTTATCGCCCGGACCGCGCGAATCTTTACGCGATTCGGCAGGGCGCGCACTTGACGATTCGATATGTGGATTTTCTTGCCGGCCGCCTTGTGCTGCGCCCCTACAACTTTGCTTTTCCGGTGGCCCTGATTGATGTGGATCCGGAAGAGTCGCCGAACGAATTGCTGGTGGGGAGGATTGCATTGATTTTGAATGAGCTTTAATTGCGATTTGCGCAAGATTGCGCCGAGGAATGTGCGACTGGGCGGTGAGGCGTCAATGCGCGGAAAATTTTCCGCTGGTTATATCGCGCTCAGCTTCGGCGATATTCTCGGGCCGGCCAAGATCGCGCCAGTAATATTCGTCGGCACGGAACGCGAGGATTTTTTCGCCATTGGAGGCGAGACGCAGATACGCCGGAATGATGGAGAAGACGCCTTGCTCGGGCAAGTCGGCGAAGATGCGAGGTGAAAGGAGGTGAACGCCGCAAAAAGCGAGCGAGTCGACTTGCTGGGCGGGGAGGGCCCACTCGGGTGCAGCGTCGCGGCCATTCCGGCGCCCGCAGAGCTGACCTTGCTCGTTGAACAGCAGAGGCCGCGAAGTGTCGCGCTGCTGGACGGCCAGTGTGGCGAGCGCGCTGTGTTCAGTGTGGAAACGGACCATGCGAGCGAGATCGATGGTGCTGAGGACGTCGACGTTGTGGACGATGAGGGGCTCGTCTTTAGGGGCGCCGTCTTCGAGGAAGAACCATGCGGCTTTCTTGAGGCCTCCGCCGGTGTCGAGCAGGACATCTTCGCGGGAGATTTCAATGCGCATGCCGAAGTTTTGGTTGGCTTCAAGGTAAGCGACGATCATGTCTGCGAAATGATGGACATTGAGAATCACTTGATTGACGCCGAAGTTGCGCAGGCGGCTGAGGGTGAGTTCAAGCAAGGTGCGGCCGGCGACGGTGACTAGCGCCTTGGGGCGATTATCGGTGAGCGGGCGCAGGCGCGTGCCAAGTCCGGCGGCAAGGATCATCGCCTTCATTGAACTGGCTCCGACAACATGCCCATCTTTTCGAGTTGCGTGTGCCGCAGGACAACTTCTACACCCGTGGTTCCGCGTAGATGCTTTGCCAACTGTTCCGCAAGATAAACCGAACGATGCTGGCCGCCGGTGCAGCCGAACGAGACCATCAGGCTGGAGAAGCCGCGCTGACGATAGGTGGTGACGCTGGCATCGACCAGCGAGGTGGCGTGCGAGAGAAACTCGCGGACGCTCGGCTGGCTTTTGAGATAGTCGATGACGGCGGTGTCGCGGCCGGTGAGCGAGCGGAATTGCTCTTCGCGTCCGGGATTAGGCAGGCTGCGGGCATCGAAGACGAATCCGCCACCATTGCCTGATTCATCGGTGGGCATGGAGTGATGGAAGGAAAAGCTGAAGATGTGGACGACCAGACCCGCGGCGGGCGCGGAAGTTTGTTGCAGTTTTTCGCTGGACGACATTCCTTCAAGCGCCTCGAGCAGAGCCGGGAGCGCGATGGGCAGCTTGACGTGCTCCGCGAGCCAGCGCAGGTTCTTGAGCGCGTAGGGCACGCTTTGCAGGAAATGCGCTTTGCGTTCATAAAAGCCGCGGAAGCCATACGCGCCTAATGCCTGAAGGATGCGGACATAGACAAAGGCGTAGTAGTGTTCCATGAACGCGTCGCGATTGAGGCCGATAAAACCGCCGAGGCATTCGAGGTAGTGATCCAGAAGTTGCTGGCGCAATGCCGGCGGCAGATCGGCTTTGCCGTCATAGAGAAGCGATGCAATGTCATACTGCAACGCGCCTTTGCGGCCGCCCTGGTAATCGAGGAACCAAGGTTGGCCGTCGCGCAGCATGATGTTGCGCGACTGGAAATCTCGATAGAGAAAGTAATCGTGATCGGCGCCAAGCAAGAATTTTGTCAGGCGCGTGAAGTCGACCTCGAGGGCCTGCTCGTTGAAGGGAATTCCGGCGAGGCGAAGAAAGTAGTACTTGAAGTAATTGAGGTCCCAAGCGATGGACTGGCGATCGAAGCTCGCGCGCGGGTAGCAGACTTTGTAGTTGAGGTCACGGCCGGCCTCGACCTGGAAGCGCGGCAGAACGGTAATAACTTTGCGGTAGGCTTCGACAACCTGCGGGGCAATTGTGTCGCCAGAACGATTGGCGCTGAGGAATTCAAAGAGGGTGGTGTCGCCCAGATCTTCTTCGAGGTAGGCGCCCTGGCTCAAATCGTCGGCGTAAATCTCTGGAACGGGAAGGCCATGGCGGCGGAAGTGGCGGGAAAACTCGAGAAAGGCGACATTTTCTTCGCGGACGGAATAGAGAATGCCAATGGCGTCGTGTCCCGCGCCCGCCAGGCGGACAATGACGCGACCTGAGCCGCCGAGCTGGCCCTGGAGCGGCAGCACGCGCTCGGGCGGCGAGTGGAAGTGCTGCTCGAAGAGGCGCTTGAGAACGTCCATAGAGGTCTGCTGCGATCGCTAAGGTGCTGGGACAAAGATAGACATGCAGGGGAAGCGGGCGCAAGGCGAGCGCGGCACATTTATGTTTTGGTCAGGGGCGATTATGGGGCGATGACGGCGCGATAGGGGGCGACCGAGGCCAAGGACATCGCGCAGCTCTAGTTGGCTTCGTGGGATTTATCAACGCCATCGAAACGCACAAAGGACGAGTTCCAATGCAGCTCGACCGAGCCGGTGGGGCCGTTGCGCTGCTTGGCGATAATGACCTCCGCTTTAGCTTTATCGGCGCTGGAATCGGTCTCGTCGCGATTGTAGTACGACTCGCGATGAATGAAGGCAACCACGTCAGCATCCTGCTCAATGGAGCCGGACTCGCGCAGGTCGCTGAGCATGGGACGCTTGTCGTCACGTTTTTCGTTGCTACGCGAGAGCTGCGAGAGAGCCATTACAGGCACATTCAGCTCCTTGGCCATGGCTTTGAGGCCGCGCGAAATGGCGGAAACTTCCTGCACGCGATTTTCATAGCCTCTTTTGCTGACCCCTGGCAGCGACGCCGACATCAACTGCAAATAGTCGACGACGACCAAATCGAGGCCGCCAGCGGTTTGCCTGAGGCGGCGCGCTTTGGCGCGCATCTCGGCGAGGGTCGCGCCGGCCGAGTCGTCAATAAAGATCCGCGACTCGACGAGCTGCTCAAGCGCGCTCTGAAGTTTTTGTTGATCTTCACGCGGGATGAAGCCGGTTTGCAGCTTGCGCTGGTCGACCCAGGCCTGCGAGGCCAGCATGCGGCGCAGGAGAGACTCGCGGCTCATTTCAAGACTGAAGATGGCAACGATGGCGTTGTGATAAATGGCGGCGTTTTGCGCGATATTGATGGCGAGCGCGGTCTTACCCATGGAAGGACGCGCCGCGACGATGATGAGCTCGCCCTTTTGCAGGCCGCTGGTCATCCGATTGAAATCGGTAAATCCCGTGTCGAGACCGGTGATTTCACGGGCATGTTTGTAGAGATTGTCGATAGAGCCAAAGGAGTCGCGAACGACGGTTTCGATGGGCTGCAGGCCCTGGTTGAGGCCGGAATCGCTGACTTCGAGCAGTTGCGACTCGGTCTCGTCGAGGACGCCGATGGCATCCTGGCTTTGGTCGGCGGCCTTGGCGATAGCAGCTGAGCAAATGCCCATGAGGCGGCGCAACATGCTCTTGTCTTTGACGATGCGAATGTAGTCTTCAATGACCGGACGGCGGGGCAAACCCTCCGTCAACGAGGCCAGATAGGCTACGCCTCCGACGGACTCGACCTCTTTATAGCGCGCCAGCTCGTTGGAAATTGTGACGATGTCGACGGTGCGGCCTGAGTCAATTAACTCGCTCATGCGCAGGAAGATGCGGCGATGGGAGTCGAGCGAGAAGTCTTCGGGCTTGAGGAATTCGGCAGCCTCAGCGTGGGCGGCATTTTCGAGAAGAATGGCGCCGAGAATGGTCTTTTCCGCGTCGAGGTTGGCGGGCAGGCCGGTTTCAAGGGTGAGGTCGGGGATGGTGGCCATAGAAAAGAGTGTAGGACAAAATCGGACCGCGAGGGAGGTGTGAAGATTGAGGCCGGAATAGGAAATTTAGGAAATCAGAGCGGGTTGCCGGGCGCGTGAAGGGATTCAGCGAGGCCGTGGCCCATTCCGGTGCAGACGCCAGTAATGAGACGGTTGTTGCCGCTGGATTCATGAGAGCAGACGCCGCTGATTGGCATGATAGCCGCGGCCTTGCGAATCAGGGCGCAGGTGAGCGATTCCCCCTTTGAATCTCCCTCTTTTCACACCAAATTGATACTTATTTAGTGACCTATTGGGAGAGCTGATCCGCATTTCTATCTTCAAATCTGCGATGATGGCAAGGTGTGCCTGAGGGCACTTTGGACAGATAGGAACCACCGCCAAAGTGAAATCCGCAATGCGCCGCGTGGCGCTGATCTACAACCCGGCGTCAGGCCAATACTCCGCGCGGAGAAGCGCAGCTGTCAGCGAGATCATGACCGTGCTCCGCGATGCAGGGGTCGAATCAGAGGCGTTTGAAACCGGATCTCCGGGCAGCGCGACGATTATTGCGGAGCAGGCGGTCCGAGACGGCTTCGATACGATTCTGGCGTGCGGCGGCGACGGCACAGTCCATGAAGCCGTGCAGAGCATGGTGGGAACAGATGTGGCGCTGGGAGTGGTTCCGCTGGGCACTGCCAATGCGCTGGCCGCCGATCTTGGATTGATCGCGTCGCCGGCCAAAGTGGCGCGCAAGCTTTTGGAATCTGCGCCGGCGCGAGTTTCGGTGGGCCGCATTCACTACGAGGACAACGACGGAAATCCGGGCTCGCGCTATTTCATTGTGGCTGCGGGAATCGGCGCCGACGCATTGTTGATGTCGCGACTTGACTCGCGGCTGAAGCGGCGGCTGGGATACGTTCTCTATCTGATCGAAGCGTTCCGCATCTGGGCTACTTCTCCCTTCCCGTTATTCGAGGCGGAACTGCCATCGAATGGGAACGGCGGCGGGCGCGTGGTGGAGGTCTCGCAATTGCTGGCGGTGCGCGTGCGCTCATTTGGAGGAGTTTTGCGCACCCTTGCTCCGGGCGCAAGCCTGCGCAATGGCAGCCTAAGCATGCTGGCTTTCAAAACGCAAAGCCGGTTGCACTACCTCTCGTTTCTGCTCGCGGTAATAGCCGGGCGACACACCTTCAACCGCGACGTAGAGCTGATGGATTCGCCATCGATCGAATGCCGGGCACGCAATGGCTCGGCCGAGAAGCTATTTGTAGAGGCTGATGGAGAAGTTTTAGGCTCTCTGCCGGTGCGGCTCGAAGTAGTGCCCCACTCGCTCACGCTGCTGATCCCGCCGGGCGTGCAACCGTAACGAGGGTGCGTTGGGCCTCTAATTCCTCGTGTAAGTTATTCCTCATATAAATAGCCTTTTGCCGTTTCCTGAAAAGCGCGCAGGTCGTTAGCCTTCCACTCGTCGGAGCGGTGCAGTTCGCGGGCCAAAATGTCCGCCACAGCCGGCGCGGCTTCAATGGCGGCGCGCGCATCAAGAAAGAGAGCACGCGTGCGCCGGGCCAGCGCATCTTCGACCGATCGCGCCATCTCATGGCGAGCAGCCCAGACTACTTCGCGCCGCCGGAATGGCAGCCGCGGGTGCAGCAATGCATCGAGACTCGCGTCCTGTTTTGAGAGAGCTTGAAGCGCCGGGAGATCGGAACCATAGACACTTTCCCAAGGGGAGTTCGCGGTAGCTGCTTCACGCGTCCATCCGTGAAGCTTCAATTCGAGAGTTGGAGAGGGACGCTTGGGGAGGGGTGCAATCTGCGTTGCGCGATCGATTGTGTCCTGGCCCATGCGGCGGTAGGTGGTCCACTTGCCGCCGGTCACAGTTATGAGGCCGGAGGCGGAGACGAGGATGGTGTGATCGCGGGATAGCCTTGAGGTTTTCACGCCGCCCTTGCGAACCAGCGGGCGTAGTCCGGACCACACGCTGAGGATTTCTTCGGGGCGCGGCGCGCGGCCCAGGTAGCGGGCGATGTGGGCACGAAGAAATTGCTTTTCTTCGGGGAGGGCTCGCGGCTCAGGGGACGTTTTTTCAATCGGGACATCGGTGGTTCCAACGAGGAGAGCGCCGTGCCATGGAATCGCGAAAAGAACGCGCCCGTCTGCCGTTTTGGGAATCATGAGAGCGGTATTGCCGGGCAGGAAAGTACGCGGCAGAACGAAATGCGAGCCCTGGCTGATGGCGAGCAGCGAGTTACGCGCATGGCCATCGAGCGCGAGTGTTTCCTCAGCGAAAACTCCGCAGGCGTTGATGACGACTTTGGCCTGCAGGTCGAAGACTGGACCATCTTCAAGGTCATGAGCCTTGATTCCGACAATCCTGCCGCCGCGTTCAATCAGGCCTGTGGCTTCAACGTAATTAATGGCTGTTCCACCGAGGTCCTCAAGGGTACGCAACAAGGCGATGGCGTAGCGGGCGTCGTCAAATTGGCCGTCGTGATAGAGAATGCCGCCGCGTAGATGGTCGCGCGTGACTCCGGGCAGCTTTTCCAGCGTGCTTTCACGGGAGAGCAACTCCGACCGGCCCAACGACAGCTTGCCGGAAAGGCGCTCGTAAACCTTGAGGCCAAAACCATAATAAGGAAGCGAAAGATAGCTGTAAGCCGGTACGACGAAGCTAAGATCGTGGACCAAATGTGGGGCGTTGCGCAACATGTGCCCCCGTTCGCGAAGGGCGTCGAGGACCAGCGTTAAATTCATTTGCTCGAGATAGCGCACACCGCCATGCACGAGCTTGGTGCTGCGGCTGGAGGTTTCCTTGGCAAAGTCGGAACGCTCGACGAGCAAGGTGCGGTATCCTCGCGCGGCAGCCTCTACCGCGGCACCCAAGCCTGTGGCTCCGCCGCCAATGACCAATACGTCCCACGGCTGCGATGAGGCGCCGAGTTGGCTGAGAAGTTCCTGCCTTGAGGCCACGCACTTCCCTTCCTTTCAATTTGGTAAATTTGGCCGGACGACGGCGAACAATATGATCTGAGGCAAAGCGTGGCTCGACGGTCGCAGAATAGATGCGCAGAATGTGCCCGCGAATCGTTTCGCTGCGTTCGATCAAAGTGAATTGCTTTTGTTTCCGCCCAGATCTCTTCTCTTCGGGCGTGTTTCCAGAGGCTGAATTGCCTCAAGTCGCATGGGGGCGCCGCAAGCAAAGCACCCCCAAATCGTTGCGAAGCAGCTTCGAGCGAAACCAGCGGGAGCGAGGATGCACCAGCCACTTGAGTGTGGCTGGCGCATGCGCGCGTTCCTGGCTAGTAAATGATCTTCAGCGCGAACTGAAGAATGCGTGGCTCGAAGGTTGAGGAGATCTGCCCGCCGGAGGTCGGAACGCCGCCAGTGATTTGCCCAAGCGACGGCGTGGCTCCGGTGGATAAGGTAGCGGTGGTAGTGCCCTGCGTGCCGCTGATCGAACTGGGCAGATAAAGGTTTGTGTGGTTGAAGACGTTGTAAGCCTCGGCGCGGAACTCAATCTTCAAGGACTCGATGGGCGTGTTGAACCTCTTGTTAACATCGAGGTCGCTTTCATTGAACGCCGGCGATCGAGCGGATTGCGTGAGGAAGAGCCGAAGGGGCTCAAATAATTGTGCGCCGCATCCTGGATGGGAGGCAGGACAAAGGCATTGAGGTTGATGTAGTTTACGTAGCCAGTGTTCGCCGCGCGGCTGGATTTGCCCTTGGTGATCGCCTGCCCTGGCACATGGTCAGGCCGGTATTCGTTCGCGCCACGGTAGGTGGCTGAAATCTGTTGAGAAACCTGCTGAGTAGAGTTTGGAGTATAGGTCAAGTTGAAAGGCGTCCCGGCTTGAGTGACGTTGATTGCGCTAATCTGCCAGCCGCCAATGGCAGTGTCAAGGAAGCCGTTAGCGTTCGAAGCGAAGTGACGACCATGCCCAAAGGGAAGGTCGTAGACCAGGGTCGTTACATTCGCAATGGGCAGGTTGTAGTCGGACTGGCTGTAGTCGGCTGCGAGATTGAGCCCATTTTGGGGCGAAGGTGTGTTGCCCTCGAGTGACGCCGAGGCGTTGTCAAGCGAATGCTCCCATGTGAAAGAGTTCAACAGAGTAAGGCCGCCAAGAAAGCGCTGCTCATAGCGAACCTGCAGAGAGTTGTAATTGGACCAGAACTCGTTGAGGGCCTCAGTGATGTCGCTTGGCCAGTTGGGGTAGTACCTCTGGACGTTGGTGGTGCCGAGAGTCGAGAGAACTCGCTGGTTTGCATTGAGAAAGCCCTCAAGATGGAGCCCGTGATTGCCGACATAGGCGACGTCAATAAGAGTGTTTTTGGTCAATTGCCGCTGCACGCTGAGGAAGAAGTTCTCAACGTAGCTGTCGTGCTGGTTCTTGGGAACCCATGTATGTTGTCGGTGGCCGGGTTGAAGGTGGTCACGAGACCGGTGGGGAATCCCTGATCGGCGGTGACGTAACAGCTTGGGGTCGTCGTGCCAACGGCGATGATTTGCGCGGGAACCGGCGTGCTGCAATGATTCGTCGGGGTTGGCGTGGGCTGGGTAACCGCCGCGAATTGGGCCTGCGGAGCGTTGATGCCGGAGATATCGCCTGAGCCGGCACGGGTGTAGTGGACGTAGCCGGTGCCGAAGCCGCCGCGGATGACGGTGTTTGGCGTAACCGAATAGGCGAAGCCGACGCGCGGCATGAAGTCGCCCAACTCAGGATTCACGAGCGTCTTGCCGTACACACCGCCGCCGGTCACCGGCATGATGCCATTGCCCGCTACAGCTCCGGGAGCGATTGTGTCGACCACTTGGTTTACAGGATCGAAGTTGGAGATGTAATTTTTCTGCTCGGAGTAGGGCGAGCCGTACTCCCAGCGCAGGCCGACATTGAGGGTCAGCTTGGGAAGAACCTTCCAGTCGTCCTGGGCATAGGCGCAGTCGAGAGTCTGGCGCAGGTGGACCACGAAGTAGTTGGCCAACTGATAGCTGCTGGTGAGGCCGAACATGAAGTCGGCCCAGTAATCATCGGCGACCTTGGTGCCGATGCAGGCGGGCCTGTACTGCGTCCCTGTGGGCAGGCGCTGTAGCCGCCGCCGTAGGTCCAGGAACCGTAGAGCGGATTGTTGTCGTTGACGGCCATCCAGATGTGCTCGTACTCATAGCCGAACTTGAGCGAGTGCTGCCCTTGATCCAGGTGAAGTTACCTTGGGATCGAGCAGCGCCGGATCCTGCCATTGGGGATTGGTGCTCTGGCGTCCAAAGGTCGTGAAGTTGGTGATGGAAACCTGAGGCAGGCCGCCGGCGAGGTCGGCGGGAATTCGTGCTGTTGGTCAGGCCGGGAATCGTGAAGACGTTCTGGCCGATCGAGAGCGTGAATTTTCCGGCCTTGGTGCGGGACAGCCCGAGCCGCGCGTCAGCACCTTGTTGGCGCCGAACAGGTGCGTATAGCCGAGCGCAACCTGCTGATCGAGGATGCGGATGTTGCCGTTGGCCGTGCTGTCGAGCGGCAGCGGGATCACGGGATAGTTGACGCCGTTTTCCTTGCGATCGCTGACGCGCAGGAACCACGAGGAATCTGGTTGTTGCTGGTAGTCCAGGCGAAGATCGCCCTTGTCGGCGTTGTCGGTGAAAGGCACTTCCTTGGCATAGTCGTTGGTAGAGGCCGGTGGTGGCGACGCCTGTGACGGGCAACGGGCTGTGATATGGCTTGTAGATAGCTGATGATCTTGGCCGAGAGCGGATTGATGGCGCCGGACGGGATGGCGTACCGGCCGGGTAGGTGATCCCGGTAATCGGATTCTTGACCGGGACAACCAGGATGCCGTTGATTTCATTCTGCGTGGGCAGCGTGTAGCACATAGAGCGGCCGCAGCGTCTGGCGGAAGCCTTCGTAGTCGAGAAAGAGAACAGCTTGTTCTTGACGATCGGCCCGCCGAAGTTCATTCCGAACTGGTTGCGGTTGAATGCGGGCTTTTGAAACGGGACGGTGTTGCCGGTGCTGCCGACCAGCGTGGGCTTGAAGAAGCCCGCGGCGTTCAGGTCGGTGTTGCGAATGAAATCGTAGAGCAGGGCGTGGAAGTGCGTTGGTGCCGCTGGCCGAGGCCACGTTGACGGTGGCGCCGGAAGAGCGCCCGTATTCGGCGCTCTCGTTGTTGGTCACCACGCTGAACTGCGCGACCGAATCCGGCGGAATCGCGATGATCTGGTTGTCGAAGCCCTGGTTGCTTTCGCCGTAGGCGTTGTTGTCCATGCCGTCGAGCAGGAAGTTGTTGAACATGCTGCGCTGGCCGTTCACGTTGTAAGCGCCCGCGCGCACCAGGCTCGAATCGAACTGGTGGTGGCAGCGGTGGGCGCCTGGCGCGAACCGGTAACGACAGCTAAAAAA